>NZ_JXQD01000026.1 GCF_002100145.1 Vibrio sp. qd031 | reverse complement strand
GCGGATACCGACGCGGTAACCGAAGGCGATCTGACGCCTGTCAGCGGTACGCTAACGGCTATGGATGCAGACAACCCAGATTTGGCCTTTAACTCAAATACTATTAGCGATGCTTACGGTGAGTTCACCGTTGACGCCGAGGGTAATTGGACGTTCACACTGGCGGATAACGCCACAGTCGATGCATTAACCGCCGGCCAGAAAGAAGTGCGCGAGTTTATCGTGACCTTGTCCGATGGCAGTGACACCACTGTCACCATTACCATTACTGGTACCGATGATGCTCCGGTGATTTCGGCGGATACCGACGCAGTGACGGAAGGCGATGTGACGCCTGTCAGCGGCACCCTAACGGCGACGGATGCAGACAATCCAGACCTAGAATTTACACCAAATACTATTACCGATGCGTACGGTGAGTTCACCGTTGACGCGAATGGCAATTGGACGTTCACACTGGCCGATAACGCCACAGTGGACGCGCTGACAGCCGGTCAGAAAGAAGTGCGT
>NZ_JXQD01000009.1 GCF_002100145.1 Vibrio sp. qd031 | reverse complement strand
ATTGACATCGTTTTTTGTTTTACTTTTTATAAAAAAAGTAAAAACAAGTAGCGATTATCATCAACGAGTGCCCACACAGATTGATAGGTTTATATTGTTAAAGAGCGTTGCCTTGTTCAGGCTGCTTTAAGGTCTCCCTTGAAGCGGACGGCCATTCTAGCGATTTGAGTCTCAGTGTCAAACACTTTTTTGCTTTTTATTTCGAAGCGTATTTTCGAATCGAAATTGTGCAAATGACTCAGCCACTTGGCCTACTGATGCGGCTGAAGCGTTGTGCGCTCTACCGTGTCAGTGAGGCGGCATTATAGAGATCCGAATCACATTGGCAAGTGTTTTATTGCACTTTTTCCAGAAAAAAGTGCACTTGCACATAAAAGCGCCATTGACGGGCTTTTTTGCTATGTTTATGTACACTAGAACCTACAAACACGTGCATTTGGATGGGTAAAATGATGAGTTCACTACGAAGCTACAAAGGGATAAGCCCTAAAGTTGGCCGCAACGTCTATATAGATAGCAGTTCCGTATTAGTTGGAGACATTACGCTAGGAGACGATGCCAGCATTTGGCCATTGGTGGCGGCACGCGGTGATGTGAATCATATTGAGATTGGTGCTCGCTCAAATATTCAGGACGGCAGTGTACTGCACGTCACTCACAAAAATGCCGACAACCCCAATGGTTACCCTCTCATTATTGGAGACGATGTCACCGTTGGCCATAAAGTCATGCTTCATGGCTGCACCATTGGTAACCGAGTATTAGTTGGTATGGGGGCTATTATTCTGGATGCTGCAATCATCGAGGATGACGTCATGATTGGAGCAGGCAGTCTAGTACCACCAGGCAAAGTTCTTGAAAGCGGTTTTTTGTATGTGGGTAGCCCAGTAAAACAAGCTAGGCCTCTAAAAGAGCAAGAGCGTGCCTTTTTACAGAAATCGGCCGACAACTATGTGCAAAACAAAAATGACTATATTGAAGAAGTACACGATTTAAACTAATTCAGCGTATTTACTACGACTCGCCCTTGCGAGTCGTATTCTTCATCTTCTATTAACTGTTCCGCTGTCTCTTCTAGATCGAATCGAAACTGGTTAAATACCGAAAACCCTTCATTTTGCTCAATCACCGGCTTGCCAGCAAGTTCCTCAAGTAACACAGCTGGAACAATGCATTCCAATAACGCCCCCATAGATTGGGCGGTGAAGATGACACAGCGTTGCTGTTCGTCCCAGCGCAGCTCATCACCAAATAGTATTGATTGATTCATGTCTTTAGTTCCAAGGTGATTGAGTGAGTCTTGTAGATCAGGACTGTAGATTCTTACGTAGCTCTCGCAAGACCTGTTTCGCTCCTGGTCGAATACCACGCCAAAGCATAAAGCTTTCTGCTGCCTGGCCCACCAGCATCCCTAGACCATCAAAAGCGTGAGCGGCCCCATTATCGAGTGCCCATTGGTTAAATGTGGTGACGCCTTTGCCATAAACCATATCGTATGCAACGGTCTGACGGCCGAAGATCGCTGAAGACACCGGAGGCAGACTGTTGGACAAACTTGTCGAAGTTGAATTAATCACCACATCAAAGGTTTGGTTAATTTCATCTAATGGTTGGCTGATTACTGGCCCTATATCGGCAAACACCTGTTGAAGCTGTTGCGCTTTTTCATAAGTTCGATTGGTTATCGTTAAACTCAATGGAGACTGTTCGAGCAGAGGTTGGATCACACCTCGCGCCGCACCTCCAGCGCCAATAAGCAAAATGTTCGCCCCTTGCAGCACAGTATTGTATTGCAGCAGGTCTTGTACTAGCCCCTCACCGTCTGTGGTGTCTCCAAGAATCTTGCCATCATCGAGCTTTTTCAGTGTATTAACCGCGCCCGCTCGTTTTGCTCGATCCGTAAGTTGGTTGGCAAACTCGAAAGCCTCTTCTTTATACGGCATGGTGATGTTGCACCCCCTGCCACCTTCAGCAAAAAACTGCGTTACTTCGCCAACGAAGTCGTCATTCTTCGGTTCACAAGCGGTATAAGAGAGGGATTGATTTGTCTGACGCGCAAATAACGTATGAATAAAAGGTGATTTACTCTGACTGATAGGGCTTCCATAGACCTTGTATTGATCCACACTGGTTTGTGACATTGCTGATTGAGTGGAGTGTTGGCTGTTGTCAGACATGACCTATCTAATCCTTGTCGTTATTGTCGAGTCATGTATGACCCTATCATTAGTGTTCAACGAAAAAAAGCACCCTGTTTGGGCGCTTTGTTTAATTGTTTACCATGCTCTTGGTGTTAAGTAGTCGTACAGTTGGGCTTCTTCGCTGCCATCTTCGGGATGATAGTTGTATTCCCAACGTGCCAATGGGGGCATCGACATTAATATTGACTCAGTCCTTCCCCCACTTTGCAATCCAAACAAGGTGCCTCTGTCATACACCAAATTAAACTCGACATAGCGCCCGCGTCGATAAAGCTGAAACTGACGTTGGCGATCGGAAAAGGAGGTTTGATGACGTCGTTCAACAATGGGGACATAAGCGTCGATATAACCCAAACCCACCGCTTGCATGTAAGCAAAACACTGTTCAAACGGCCACTGATTCAGGTCGTCAAAAAACAGGCCCCCAACACCACGGGTCTCATCTCGGTGAGGTAGATAAAAATACTCGTCGCACCACTTCTTGTGCTCGTCATAGACTGAGTCACCAAAAGGCTCGCACACAGTCTTCGCTACATCATGCCAATGCTGTGCGTCCTGCTCAAACGGATAAAAAGGTGTAAGGTCGAAACCGCCGCCAAACCACCAAATAGGGTCACACCCTTCTTTTTCGGCGACAAAGAATCGAACATTGGCGTGCGATGTTGGGACATAAGGGTTATGCGGATGCATCACTAACGAAACGCCCATCGCTTGATATCGACGTCCCTCCAGCTCTGGCCGGTGCGCTGTCGCAGATTTTGGCATGCTCTTGCCTTCAACATGAGAGAAGTTAACTCCTCCTTGCTCAAACACATGCCCATTGGTCATCACTCGGGTACGACCGCCGCCACCAAGTCTTTCTCCTGGCTCTCTCGACCAGATTTCCTGCTCAAAGGTTGCAACACCATCGACCTTCTCTAACGCGTCACAGATGGTGTCTTGCAACCCAAGTAAAAACTGCTTTACCGCCTGGATGTCTATTGCTTGTTGTGATGACTGCATACTATCCCTGCCTCAAAGTGGTCGATGTTAGGATATCTCGAATCTCGCTTGGTCCCTGACGACCGCCTGTCTGCCCTTTAACAATGACGACAGCGGTATCACCAAGTTGCTGCTCCACTTCCTGGTAAGTGATACATGCGGGTTGCCCGCTCAAATTAGCACTGGTAGATGTAATCGGTTTTCCAAACTGTTCACACAGCTCAATAACCAACGGATGATCCGTCACTCTGACAGCCACAGAATCAAACTGCCCGCTCACAAGGGAGAGCAAGCGCTCAGAGGCTGGGATAACCCAAGTAAACGGCCCGGGCCAGGTGCGAGTTGCGCGCTCTAATTGTTCGGAGGTCACTTGGCTAAGGTCAACGTATGGCATTAACTGCTCAAATGACGACGCGATAAGGATTAACCCTTTACTAGGATCTCGCTGCTTAATATTTAACAGGCTTTCTAATGCCTGTTGATTGTCGGGATCGCATCCAACACCAAACACACCTTCCGTTGGGTAAGCAATCACGCCCCCATTATTAAGCGCCTCAATGGCGGCTTGTAAATCGATCACTGCATTCCCTATTTGAGCGATAAAACGTCCCTTAGTGTACTGCGAATCGTTTTCATTGCTCAAACTAAAAATCTTAAACAAGTTGACGCAAACGTTTTCCTAAAGCAAAAACAGTCGTATAATGCGCGCAAATTCCCCTTCGCAGATAAAAGATTAAAGAGGTAGGTAAATGAAAGTCGGTATTATTATGGGCTCGAAATCTGATTGGCCAACCATGAAACTGGCCGCTGAGATGCTGGATACTTTCGGTGTAGAGTACGAAACCAAAGTGGTTTCAGCGCACCGCACTCCACAACTCCTTGCCGACTACGCCAGTTCTGCAAAAGAGCGCGGCCTAAAAGTGATCATTGCAGGGGCAGGAGGTGCAGCACATCTTCCAGGTATGACAGCCGCTTTTACTAGCCTGCCAGTACTCGGTGTTCCTGTTCAATCACGCACCATGAGTGGTATGGACTCTTTATACTCTATTGTGCAGATGCCTAAAGGCATTGCGGTTGGGACACTAGCGATAGGTGAAGCGGGCGCGGCTAACTCTGGTCTACTGGCGGCTCAAATCATCGGTACTTTTGATGAGCAAGTAATGAGCAAGGTAGAAGAGTTCCGAGCAAAACAGACGGAAACTGTTCTCGCTAATCCAAACCCTGCAGAGGACTAAGCATTATGGCTTCAACCATAACTCAAGTTTTAGTGTTGGGTTCCGGTCAGTTAGCACGAATGATGTCACTGGCCGTTGCACCACTTAACATCGACATCAAAGCCTTTGATGTTGGCAGTGAAAACATCGTTCACCCGCTTACGCAGGCAGTGTTAGGACATGGATTGGTTGATGCTATTGCCTCTGCGGATGTGATCACAGCAGAATTTGAACACATCCCTCACGATGTACTCGATTTATGCGAACAAAGTGGAAAGTTCTATCCAACCACCAAGGCGATTAAAGCCGGTGGCGATAGAAGAATAGAAAAATCACTGCTTGATGACGCTAAGGTCAAAAACGCCCCTTATGCGATCATCAATACCCGTGAAGACTTTGATGCGGCAGTTGCCACCGTTGGGCTCCCTATGGTGCTTAAAAGTGCTCTAGGCGGTTACGATGGTAAAGGCCAATGGCGTTTAAAAGAGCGCGCACAAATGGACGCTATTTGGCAAGAGATGCAGCAGTGTATCTCTGAGTCACCCGCCCAAGCGATCGTGGCTGAAGCCTTTATTCCGTTTCAACGAGAAGTGTCTTTAGTCGGCGCGAGAAGCACCACCGGTGAAGTCAAAGTGTACCCATTAGCCGAAAATGTTCACACCGATGGCGTGTTAACACTGTCCACCGCCATTGACGAGCCGCAGCTTCAGCAGCAAGCCAAGCAGATGTTCGAGGCTGTCGCGGACTCATTAGATTACGTTGGCGTATTAGCGCTCGAGTTCTTTGATGTTGATGGACAGCTGTTGGTCAATGAGATCGCACCTAGAGTTCACAACTCAGGACACTGGACTCAGCAAGGTGCCATCACCTGTCAGTTTGAAAACCATATTCGTGCGGTCTGTGGACTTCCCTTAGGATCGACTGAATGCATACGACCTACCGCAATGATTAACATTTTGGGTGAAGACAGTGTACCTACCGCTTTGTTAGCACTGGCTGATTGTCACATTCATTGGTATGGAAAAGATAAGAGAGCTGGTCGCAAGATGGGCCACATTAATCTATGTGGCCAAACCAAAGCCGAGCTTGATAACCGACTTAAACACGTCGCCGCTATCTTGGACAGCGATGCTTTTCCGGTGTTAAAGCATCTTATACCAACCAAAGCAATTAACTGATCATTCTTGCTTGTTAAAATCGCTAATAGCGGCGTTAAAGATTTTGTAGGTAGGACAACTATCTACAGCAATCTTTGCCTTGCTCTTAGCGATTTTTCTGGCGCAATTTTCTGACCAGTTAATTACTTCGATTGGTATTAAATAAACATCATCCATTGTAAGCAATGAAAATGGTCTGAAAATAAAAACGGGTTCATCAGTTGATGAACCCGTTTTTTACATTCTTTGTACAGTTTAACTGCCTTG
Source organism: Vibrio sp. qd031 (assembly GCF_002100145.1). GTDB lineage: Bacteria > Pseudomonadota > Gammaproteobacteria > Enterobacterales > Vibrionaceae > Vibrio. Next base: position 68,836 of record NZ_JXQD01000009.1, on the reverse strand, counting down.
CTTAGTTCTCTTGCTTAGTTCTCTTGCTTAGTTTGGCAACCACGACTAGCACACACCAAAGCGTGCTTTTTTTCCACCAACAACGGGTAACCACATTCTTGACACTGACCCACAACCGGCGGGAAGTTTACGGCAAACTTGCACTTTGGGTAGGCGTTACAGGCGTAAAACGTCTTTCCATTACGACTGCGCCTCGCAGTTAACGTTCCTTCAGCGCATTCTGGGCACGACACTGTCGCTTCAACCTGCTCTTTGGGGGCATCTAACGACTCGATATGCTGACACTGTGGATAAGCACTGCAGCCAATAAACATGCCATAGCGACCTTGGCGCAATACCAATTCGTTCTCGCACTTTGGACAGGCAACGCCCAAAGGCTTCACGATGTGGCCGTCATTATGATTTAACGAATGGATATAGTCACAATCTGGATAGCGATTGCAGCCAAGAAAAGGACCACGTTTACCGTGTTTTAATGTCAGCGTTCCCTCGAGGCATTGAGGGCAGGTTTGATTATCTAAAGCGTGCTCATGAGCACCAAATAAAGCGGGATCAATTTTAGAACTCATCACAACTCACACGGGGTATCGGCCAGCTCTTAACGCATTAGCCGGGAATTAATGAAGCAACCCTTGCTCTCTCGAATACAGCAACTCTTCCATTTGCATGTAGGCATTTTCGTTGCCAGGAGAGTTAAACAGTACCATCAGTACCACCCACTTTAACTCTTCTAGGCTAAATTCTTCTATATCGATCCCCATTACCCGGTCAATCACCAACTCGCGAGTTTCGGGCATCAATACCCCGGCTTGCTCTAACAGCAGCAAAAAACCTCTGCATTCAGCATTTAGGCGGAGGGCTTCCTGTTCGGTGTAGATACGCGTAGACGATGCAGCACTGGTTGCAATGCCTTGCGCAGCGTCTTCTTGCTGCAGCGCAGCAAGCTCTTCTAACCAGTTGAGCGCTTTATAGATCTCTTGTTTACGAAATCCTGCCTTAAGCAGTTCTTCTTCAAGCTCTTCCTGATTAATGACCAGTTCAGACTCACTATGGATATAAGTTTCGAACAGATACATCAAGATATCCATCATGGCGCGTTCCCCCTAATACGAATGTAGCCACCAGCTACCGATGCAACATGACCTGCGAGTTCTAATTCAACAAGTTGGGTCATGAGCTCTTGAACCTTTATATGGGTACGCTGGGCAAGAATATCAACCGGCGTGGGTTCTACCCCTAAATTAGCTAACAGCAACGGGAAAGGCAAGCCGGTATCGGGGTCATTACCCCCGTTTAATCGAGTTTCTTCGTTTTGAGGCGATAGTGACGTTAACGACTGTGAGTGACTTATTGAGTTCCGACGATCATTGTATGCCATATTCGGCACCGAGCGACACCGGTTAAGGAGCTGCTGGTAGCTTTGAATAAGTACCGCCCCCTCATTAACCAGTGCATTGCTGCCAGTGGACATCGGTGAATGAAAGGCTCCGGGCACCACAAAGACATCTCTATTTTGCTCGGCCGCGTAGCGAGCGGTGATGAGCGAACCACTTTTGTGTGCCGCTTCAACCACCAATACAGCACTGGCTAGCCCACTGATAATACGATTTCGCCTGGGGAAGTGCCCAGCTTTTGGTCTGACCCATGGTGCGAATTCAGAGACCAATGCCCCCTGCTCTTTAATACGGGTAGCGAGCAGGGTGTGGCGCTTGGGATAGATGTGCTGTAAACCCGAGCCTAACACTGCGACAGTGCTCGCCGACTCAGAGCATGTAGAGAGCGCCCCTTGATGGGCACAGCCATCAATGCCAAGGGCTAATCCACTGGTGGTGGTAATGCCATCTTTAGCTAGTCTTGCCGAAAATTGAGACGCTATCTGTTTGCCATCAAAGCTTGCGTTGCGACTGCCGACAATAGCCACTTGCGGGCGCGTTAGCCACTTGAGCGCTCCTTCAACAAATAATACCGGCGGGGATGCCGATGTCTCCAATAGCTGACCGGGATACTGCTCATGATAGCGCGCCAAACAGTGGCGCTGCTCACCACCGTCTAACCAAGCGTCTATTTTGGATAGCCATGGATGGTGGGTTGAGCGCAAAAATTGAGTTTGAGTAGGATTAAACCCCGCAAGTGTCAGCTCCCTATGTGAATACGATAAAAGCTCTTGAGGCGTGACTGCATCGATGATCGCAGAAAATTTTACCGGACCAATGCCAGGGGTCATCCACAGTATCAGCCAACTTCGAAGCGTCTCATCCACACTTTCTCCCTAGATTTGTTGTGCAAAATTGCACCAAGGCTGTCAATTGGGTGACAAAATGTCTAGAATTGACCCAATTATCTTGTGCGCTTTACGGCGCGGTTCAACATTACTAAGTCATTATGTCATTATTACCAGTACTTACTTTTCCTGATGAGCGCTTGCGCACTGTCGCAACGCCACTTACAGAATTCACACCTGAACTCCAAACCATGATCGACGACATGATTGAAACCATGTACGCCGAAGAGGGGATTGGTCTTGCCGCAACGCAGGTGGATTACCACAAGCAATTGATCGTCATTGATGTGTCTGACACTCGCGATCAACCAATGGTATTGATCAATCCAGAAATCATCGAAAAAAGCGGTGAAGACGGCATTGAAGAAGGCTGTCTATCGGTTCCTGGCGCTAAGGCCTTAGTGCCACGTGCTGCAGAAGTCACTGTAAAAGCGCTCGATCGCGACGGTAAAGAGTTCAGCTTTGAAGCCGACGATTTACTCGCTATTTGTGTGCAACACGAAATGGACCATTTAAAAGGCAAATTGTTTGTCGATTATTTGTCTCCTTTAAAGCGCAAGCGAATTAAAGACAAGCTAGAAAAAATCAAACGCTTCAACGAACGCCAACAATAGGTCACCCCATTGAGTAAGCCTCTAAACATTGTCTTTGCAGGCACGCCAGACTTTGCCGCAAAACATTTACAAGCATTGATTGACAGCGAACACCATGTGATCGCGGCGTACACACAGCCAGATCGTCCTGCCGGACGAGGTAAAAAACTGGCTGAGTCTGCGGTAAAAACCTTGGCTAAGAGCCATGACATTCCAGTTTTTCAGCCAGAGAACTTTAAATCTGACGAAGCTAAAACTGAATTGGCGGCACTGGACGCAGACCTAATGGTTGTCGTGGCCTACGGGTTACTGCTACCGCAAGTGGTTCTCGATACCCCGAAATTGGGGTGTATCAATGTTCATGGGTCAATCCTTCCCCGCTGGCGCGGCGCGGCGCCTATTCAGCGCTCTATATGGGCTGGAGATAGCGAAACCGGCGTCACCATCATGCAGATGGATATTGGGTTAGACACAGGTGACATGCTAAAAATTGCCACTCTTGAGATCGACCGTGACGATACCAGCACCAGTATGTACAACAAATTGGCTCAGCTTGGTCCTACCGCACTCATTGATTGTGTAAAAGAGATTGCGAATGGCACTGCAAAGCCAGTTAAACAAGACGACGAGCTTGCGAACTACGCCAAAAAGCTGAGCAAAGACGAAGCAAAAATCGACTGGACGCAAAGCGCTGAACATATCGAGCGCTGTGTAAGAGCCTTCAACCCTTGGCCAATCAGTCACTTTGTCGCCAATGAGCACGCCATTAAGCTTTGGCAGAGCCGTGTTGACACACGCACGGTCGATCAAGCACCAGGTACAATAATCCAAGCGGATAAAAGCGGATTATATGTTGCAACTGGTGAAGGCGTACTGGTCCTAGAGAGCTTGCAAGTACCAGGTAAAAAAGCGATGTCTGTTCAAGATATTTTGAACTCACGCGCTGACTGGTTTACCGTTGGGTCTACACTAAGCTAGCCACCCCTTTTAATTTATTAGAACTTTTCGAGGGCAGAGATGCCCTCTTTCTGTTACAGGTACTGTTATGAATGTTCGCGCTGTTGCTGCCGATGTCCTTTTCCGTGTGGTCGATAAAGGCCAATCCATGTCCACCTTACTTCCTCAAGCGTTAGGTAAAATTAGACCCCGTGATCACGCCCTACTGCAAGAGATTTGCTATGGCTCGTTGCGTGTATTACCTCGTTTAGAAGCCATAGCTTCGGAGTTGATGGATAAACCACTAAAAGGAAAACAACGAGTCTTTCACCATCTCATTTTAGTCGGGCTTTATCAGTTAAGTGCGATGCGCGTTGCCGAGCACGCAGCCGTTGCCGAAACGGTAGAAGCAACCAAAGACCTTAAAGGTCCAAGACTCCGAGGCCTCATTAATGCTGTGCTGCGTAACTACCAGCGCAACAAAGAGGCACTTGATGCCAAAGCCATCAGCTTTGATGCTGGAAAATATGTCCACCCTAGCTGGCTGCTTAAACTGCTTAAAGAGGCGTACCCTGAGCAATGGCAAAGTATTGTTGAAGCAAACAATACCAAAGCCCCTATGTGGATCAGAGTCAACACTCAGCACAACAGCGTCGATGCGTACCTTGCCCTGCTTGAACAAGAAGGCATTGCGGCCACCAAAAATGTTCTTGCTCCGCATGCACTGCTGCTAGAAAAACCACAAGACGTTCGCAACCTCCCCGGTTTTGAGCAAGGCTGGGCATCGGTTCAAGATGCCGCGGCTCAACTCTCGGCTGGTTTTTTAAAGCCTCAAGACGACGAACTGATCCTCGATTGCTGCGCCGCTCCGGGGGGTAAAACCGCGCACATCATAGAGCTTGCACCAAACGCGCAAGTGGTCGCGGTGGACAGTGATGAACAACGTCTAGAACGAGTACACGATAACTTTGAACGCTTGAACATTTCAGCACAAATCATTTGTGGGGATGCGCGCTATCCACAAGATTGGTGGCAAGGCGAGCAGTTTGACAAGATTTTGTTGGATGCACCGTGCTCTGCAACGGGTGTGATCCGTCGTCATCCAGACATTAAGTGGTTGCGCCGCGCCAACGATATTGAGGCACTGGCGGACTTACAGCGCGAAATTATGGATGCTATGTGGCAGCAATTAAAAGTTGGTGGCACAATGGTTTACGCAACTTGCTCGATCACTCCTCAAGAGAATGTCGAACAAGTTAAAGCATTCTTGTCCCGCACCAGTGATGCTCAATTGGAGCTCAGTGACATTGAAGCGCCTGGGCTGCAAATATTGCCAGGACAAGACAACATGGACGGATTTTATTACGCCGTGCTCACTAAGCAGGCGTAACAGGAAAAATACCAGTATGAAAATTATCATCTTGGGCGCAGGTCAAGTCGGCGGTACGCTAGCCGAAAACTTAGTAGGGGAAAACAACGACATTACGGTTGTGGACACCGACAGTGATCGGTTAGCCGAGCTACAAGATAAGTACGATCTTCGTGTTATCCATGGTTACGCAAGTCACCCTAGCGTGCTGCGTGAAGCTGGTGCTCAAGATGCTGACATGCTGGTGGCAGTAACTAATACCGACGAAACCAATATGGCGGCTTGTCAGATTGCGTTTACTGTATTTAACACCCCAAATCGAATTGCTCGGATCCGTTCATCCGAATATCTGCAAGAAAAAGACACGCTATTCCACTCTGGCGCCGTCCCTGTTGATCATCTGATCGCGCCTGAAGCCCTCGTCACCAGCTATATTGAGAGGCTCATTCAATACCCTGGTGCACTGCAAGTGGTTAGCTTTGCTGAGCAAAAAGTGAGCTTGGTTGCCGTAAAAGCCTATTACGGTGGACCGCTTGTGGGGAACGCGATTTCTGCATTACGCGAGCACATGCCGCACATCGATACGCGAGTGGCCGCAATATTTCGTCAAGGTCGACCTATTCGACCGCAAGGTACCACCATTATTGAAGCCGACGACGAAGTCTTTTTTGTCGCTGCCAGCAACAACATTCGCTCTGTTATGAGTGAGTTGCAACGTCTTGAAAAACCGTACCGACGCATCATGATAGTGGGTGGGGGTAACATTGGTGCTAGCTTGGCTAAACGCCTAGAAAGAAGCTACAACGTGAAGCTCATTGAACGCAGCTATAAACGGGCAGAGTCGTTATCGGAAGAGTTAGAGCACACCACCGTATTTTGTGGTGATGCAGCGGATCAAGAGCTACTCAGCGAAGAGAGCATCGACCAAGTAGACGTCTACATTGCACTGACCAACGAAGACGAAACCAACATTATGTCTGCGATGTTGGCCAAAAAGCTTGGCGCTAAAAAAGTGATGGTACTTATCCAACGCGGCGCCTATGTCGACTTGGTTCAAGGCGGTAGTATTGATGTTGCCATCTCCCCCCAACAAGCCACTATTTCTGCGCTGCTAACCCACGTAAGACGCGCGGATATTGTTAACGTAAGTTCACTTAGACGTGGCGCAGCGGAAGCCATTGAAGCCATTGCTCACGGCGATGAAAACACCTCGAAAGTGGTGGGCAAAGCGATAGGTGAGATAAAACTTCCACCCGGTACCACCATTGGCGCCATTGTGCGTGGGGATGAGGTGCTTATTGCACACGATCGTACTGTGATTGAACAAGATGACCACGTGGTGATGTTTTTGGTCGACAAGAAATTTGTCCCTGACGTCGAAGCCTTGTTCCAACCTAGTCCTTTCTTCTTGTAACTAAGCGCAGCGATAATGGTTAACGTACGCCCCATTCTATTCGTGCTTGGACTGGTGCTGTCCAAAGTGGCGTTGTTTATGTACCCGCCCACGGTGTTGGCGCTGTTTAACCCAGGAAGCGGGTTTATAGAATTCGCGCTAGCCGTGGCCATTACTCACTTTTCCGCATTGGGCTTTCTCGCCATTGGCAAAACTGTCGATTTTAAACTTGGCGTTCGTGATATGTTTTTAATCACAGCGCTGGTCTGGACGGTGAGCAGTGTGTTTGCGGCGCTGCCGTTCGTTTTCATTAACCATATCAGTTTCACCGATGCCTATTTTGAGACCATGTCGGGGATCACTACCACCGGCTCTACGGTGCTTAGTGGCCTAGACAGCATGTCGCACAGCATTTTGCTGTGGCGCTCTACCTTACAATGGCTAGGTGGCATTGGTTTTATCGTTATGGGAGTGGCAATACTTCCGATGCTCAACATCGGTGGTATGCGACTATTTCAAACCGAATCGTCAGACTGGTCAGATAAAAGCTCACCGCGAATTAAAAACGTCGCCAAAAACATTGTCACCGTGTACATCACCCTGACCGTGCTGTGCTTTGCAGGTTACCTGCTTAGTGGCATGAACTTGTTTGAAGCGATCAATCACGCCTTAACCACATTGTCTACCGGCGGTTACTCAACATCCGATGGTTCAATGAATCACTTTTCTTACCGCGCTCATTGGGTTGCCATACTATTCATGTTTTTGGGTGGCTTACCATTCTTGCTGTTTGTTTCGTTAGTGACGCAAAAAAGCCCGAGAAAAATACTGTCCGATGAACAGGTTAAAGGTTTCGCTCGACTCTTTTTATTGGCGAGTGTTTTGGTGGGGCTATGGCTTACCCTAGTTGATGACTACCCCACTAGTGATGCAATCAGAGTATCAATGTTTAACGTTGTGTCGGTGATGACAACCACAGGGTTTGGGTTGGACGACTTCACGTCTTGGGGCGCGCTACCCTCCGTACTGTTTGTATTTCTATTGATGACGGGGGCGTGCTCAGGCTCTACCAGTGGTGGGATAAAGCTGTTTCGCTTTCAAGTGGCTCGGTCGTTACTAAAGATTCAACTTATGAAACTGATACACCCAAGAGGTGTGTTTGTGCAGCGCTACAACCGTAAAAAAGTCAGTGAAGATATCGTGCGTTCAGTGGTTGCGTTTAGCTTACTGTTTTTCATCACCATCATTGTACTTGCCGCGCTGCTTGCATCTATGGGGCTCGACCCAATAACCAGCTTATCCGGAGCCATAACAGCGGTTGCGAATGTTGGACCAGGCATGGGGGCCGTAATTGGACCTACAGGGAATTTCGCCACCTTACCGGATGCGGCAAAGTGGCTACTAAGCTTTGGGATGTTATTGGGCCGGCTCGAAATTCTCACCATTTTGGTGTTATTTGTGCCCGCCTTTTGGAAACGCTAACCTCTAAGCTGATCAATCAGACCTAAGACTTGTTGCCCAGCGTCAACCGGATCCACGGGTAAGGTGATGGTCAACTTGTGGGTGATTTCATCGTTACCAATAAACCTTGAAATCATTCCGCCTAACCCTTTCTTCTGACGGTCAATCTCAACCCATATTTGCAATGCATCTTGATCACGATACAGCAGCAGTTCGACCTCGCGTACTAACCCATGATAAGGGCCTGTAGTTGGAACAAACTCAAACTGTTGTACAAACGGCAGTTCAAACCCCTTGGCTGCCTCACACTCTACCTGACGAATCCTTAAACCTTGTTCTTCAAGCTCAGAAAAAATACCGTCCATAATAGGGTCTGGGCGCACCGTTAAACGATCTTCATCAGATGGGTCGATGGCGTTGTCTATATCTAAGCTCGTTTCTAGCCACACTTTTGAGTCTCCAATAGTGACTGGCGTATTCCAAGGCACATTTAGATTAACGTCGAATTCACGCTCTTCACTGGGGTTAATGGTAAATGAGTATGGCAACCTCCAGTCATCCAACACAAATTGACGTTTCACTTTTTCACGTCGTTTTGCGTCGGTATGGCGATCTTTTTTGACCACTTCTTCGACATACTGACAACAGAGTTTAACGTTGATATGGTCAATGGCTTGTTCCGTCGCCCCTCCATAGACATGAATGGTCACAGCGACGGTTTCTCCAGGAATAAGGACTTCTTGATGCAACACAGCATCAACTTTCGCTGATCCTATACCAAAGCTTGCGAGCGTTTTCTTGAGAAATGACATACCGTGCCTCCTGCGAATGATGTCCTACGAGTTCTTATTAGAATGCGAGATGTGCGACCTGTTCATTTGGGTAACTAAAACTGAATCGAATGTAACAAACTGTCGATATTTTAATCATACAATGCTAGCCTTATTAATGGTATGACATTCATACTTAAAACTTCGACTCAAGATTAGGAACGGTGTTAACCAGGCTATTTTTTTATGAAGTAGCAGCTTGAACTCGAATAACTAAAATGGCCATGGATGTGCCTGACGACTTAGGAATCAATATGCGATCCACTCCTGTCAGGTTTTCTCGTTCACACGGCGGGGCGTCTCGTCGCCGCGCAAGTTTTGCTAAAGCGACAACGGCAAGCGCATCACCAGCACCCGTTACCTTGGTTGCTCAAAATGTCGCTCGCAAAGCGTCTACAGCCGCAGTGAAAGCCGCTTAAACAAAAAGCGCAGTATCTACTGCGCTTTTTTCTTAGCTTTTTTCTCACCATTTGATAACCTTGCCATGCCTTTCACATACACCTATAAGGATGCACATCATGAGCTGTCATCGCATCGACGAACTGCTTGAACTACTCGACTCACATTGGCAAAAAACACCCGATACAAATTTGTTAGCCTTCCTTGTTCAGTTAACCCAAGAGGCTGGCTACGACGGAAAGCTCGAAGATTTGACCGACGACGTGTTGATTTATCACCTAAAAATGCGCAACACCGAGAAAGACGAAATGATCCCGGGTCTTGCTAAAGACCAAGAAGACGACTTTAAAACGGCTCTACTAAAAGCGCGTGGCGTGATTTAAGCACACTAAACCTAGAGCGCGGTTACGGTTTACGAAATCTAAATCGCTATACTGACTGCAAGGTGTACAAATAAGCGCCAGATGAAAACTTAGGCCCGAAGAGGTCGCTGTCAATAAAGCAAGGAAGCCCAATGAAAGACTCGCAACGCATCGAGGTTAAAGACGTTACTGCAAAATCGTTTAATCCGAAAACCCATAAAGGGGGTGGCGATCGATTTAACCCTAGCAACCGGATTTATGTTCGTCAAAGTAAAGGAACTTTCCAGCTGCTTCGACGCTATGGTGCTTGGTTCTTCTTGGGCCTTTTTGCTTTAATCCCGTGGATCAATTTAAGCGGTCAGCAGCTGGTGTTGCTGGATATCGCTCAGCGACAGTTCCATATTTTTGGCACCACCTTTTACCCTCAAGATCTCCCTATTTTAGCAACACTGTTTATTATTGCCGCTTTTGGACTGTTCTTTATTACTACCTTTCTTGGCCGGGTCTGGTGCGGATACCTGTGTCCACAAACGGTGTGGACCTTTATGTACATCTGGTTTGAAGAAAAGCTAGAGGGTGCAGCAAACAAACGCCGAAAACAAGACTCTCAACCCATTACGCAAAAGCTCTTCGTTCGCAAAGGACTCAAGCATTTAGCTTGGTTATTTATTGCAACTGCAACCGGACTTACCTTTGTCGGCTACTTCGTTCCGGTTCGCCAACTTGTGATTGATTTTGTGACCTTAAACGCCAGCTTTAATGCCTATTTTTGGGTGTTTTTCTTTGCGATTTGTACTTACGCCAATGCCGGTTGGATGCGCTCTATTGTGTGTATTCATATGTGTCCTTATGCACGTTTTCAATCTGCTATGTTTGATAAAGACACCTTTATCGTCGGCTACGACGAAAAACGTGGTGAACAGCGTGGGCCACGCTCGCGTAAAGTTGACCCGAAAACCAAGGGGCTAGGCGATTGCATCGACTGCGACTTGTGTGTTCAGGTCTGCCCATCGGGAATCGATATCCGAGACGGATTGCAGTACGAGTGTATAAACTGCGGAGCGTGTATTGACGCCTGTGACGTTACCATGGATAGAATGGGTTACGACAAAGGACTTATTAGCTACACCACCGAGCATAAGTTGGCCGGTAACGCAACCAAAGTGATGCGTCCCAAGCTTATTGGCTATGGCGTGGTACTGCTGTTAATGATTGTTTTCTTGGTCAATCAAGTTGCTAGTGTTGAGCCGTTTGGATTAAGTGTTATTCGTGATCGCTCTCAGCTTTATCAGGTCAACAACGATGGGCTGGTAACCAACACCTACAATTTAAAGATTATTAACAAGTCTCCGACCATTCAAGCGTATCAGTTGGATGTCGAAGGCATATCACCAGTAACTTGGTATGGACCGCAAACGGTGCGCGTGGCACCTGGAGAGGTCATAAATCATCCCTTCAGCTTAGGCGTGGATGAAAACGCATTAGATGACTCAGTCACGACCATTGAGTTTGTCGTGACTGATGAACAAGGGTTTACGTTGAATAAAGAAAGCCGATTTATTAAAAACCTTTAATGCATCTCCCCTATCCTAAGGCCGCTCAGTGAGCGGCCAACTTTTTTATGAGTATCATGCAGAAATTTAATTTTGATCATCTTACCCCCGATTTTATGTGGCAGGCCTTATTGTCTATCGGTGTACGCGCCGAGTCAGGGTTACTCGCCTTAAACAGTTATGAAAATCGGGTTTATCAATTTAGTGATGAAAACCAGCAACGATTTGTGGTTAAGTTTTATCGACCTCAGCGCTGGAGTGACGCTCAACTGCTCGAAGAACACGACTTAGCACTAGAATTGGTCGAGGCAGAGGTTCCCGTTGTCGCACCGTTAGTGATTAATGGCACTACTTTGCATCAATATCAAGGAAGCTACTTTACGCTCTTTCCAAGTGTTGGTGGGCGTCAGTTTGAAGTCGATAACTTAGGGCAACTGGAGTCTTTAGGTCGCTATTTAGGTAGGCTTCATCAAGTGTCGTTGAGCGACTCTTTTATTCATCGCCCCACCATGGATCTCAATGAGTACTTGTATCAATCCAGAGAGCAACTGCAAAACAACTCTGCGATACCGAGGCATCTAGAAAATGCATTCTTTGGCGATCTAGACGTTCTTATTCGTGCTATTGAAACTCAATGGCCCAATGATGTGGCGATTGGCCGCTTACATGGCGATTGCCACCCAGGTAATATTCTATGGCGCAACGATGCCCCCGTCATCGTCGATCTTGATGACGCGCGCAATGGTCCCGCCATCCAAGATATTTGGATGCTGCTTAATGGCGAGCGTGTCGATAAATTAATGCAGTTGGATATTTTGTTAGAGGAATATCAACAATATTGCGATTTTGATAACAATCAATTGAAACTTATCGAGCCATTACGTGGTCTTAGATTAGTCTACTACATGGCTTGGCTGAATCGACGCTGGCAAGATCCCGCGTTCCCACTTGCGTTTCCTTGGTTTGGAGAGGACAAGTATTGGGAAGGTCAAGTACTGGCTTTTAAAGAACAAATTGCGCTTCTTAACGAGCCACCATTGACGTTAGCCCCTCAATGGTAATTAAATAGAACACTAAACCTGCGCCAATAAGCAGATAAAAGGTCAAAGGAGAACCTTAATCCATGAAGAAACTCATCGTTTTACTCTCAACAATGATGTTGTCACTAAGTGCATTTGCCGCTCAATTTAACGAAGGCACTCACTACACCGTTTTAGACCAAGAAAAATCCAGCAAACCCGTGGTAAACGAGTTTTTCTCATTTTACTGTCCACACTGTTTCAGCTTCGAGCCACTGGTTAAAGGGCTAAAAGAATCGTTGCCAGAAGGCACTAAATTTCAAAAATCGCACGTCTCTTTTATGGGAGGCAACATGGGCGCATCGATGAGTAAAGGCTACGCAACGATGATTTCCCTTAAAGCGGAAGAAACCATGGTCCCTGTGATGTTTAATCGCATCCACAACCAAAACAAGCCACCTCAAAGCAATGAAGAGCTGCGCCAAATGTTCGTTGATGAAGGGTATGACGGCAAAAAGTTTGACGCAGCATTTAACGGTTTTGCGGTGGATTCTATGGTGCGTCGATTCGACAAAGAATTCCAAAAAGCAGGTTTACGCGGTGTTCCAGCGTTTATTGTGAACAATAAATATCAGGTTAATATCGGTTCAATCAGCTCTGGTGCAGAGTTTAATGACTTGGTTAACTATCTACTAAAACTGTAATACCTTAAATACAACAAACCCCGCGAATATCCGCGGGGTTTGTTCATTTACAATAAAGTTCTGTTATTTTTTACTGCAGATAAACCGATCATTAGTAATGCTTTTCGAGTAATCTATCCTTTTCTTCCCAAACATCGCTAAGCCAGTGCTGAAATCGTCGTTTGTACGGTTTGTCATTAAAGTAATCACCCAATACGTGTTCGTCGATTGGCCTCACCGTGACATGCACCACTATACGATTCATTCGCCCCATGAGCATATCTCTAAATGGGTTTTCAACATTTTGCGGGTAAGCCAAGGTTACATCGAGGATACTATCAAACTGCTCTCCCATTGCCGCTAAAGTATAGGCAATGCCTCCTGACTTAGGTTGCAGAAGATGTTGGTAACCCGCCTTACTGGTGGCGAGCTTCTGTTTGGTACAGCGAGTTCCTTCAACATAATTTACGACAGTTGTAGGGGTATGCTTAAATTGCTCGCAGGAGCGACGCGTGGTGCGTAAATCTTCCCCTCGCTTTTCCGGATGCCTAAGCAGATATTCTCGGGAGTAGCGTTTCATAAAAGGCATACCTAAAGCCCAACACGCCATCCCCATAAGCGGGATATACAGCAGTTGCTGCTTCATAAAGAACTTTGGCATCGGAATACGATCTTTAAACACACAACAGAGCACCACAATATCGGTCCAACTGCGATGATTGCTGATCATCAAATACCAGCCATGCTTACTAAGATTGTCAACGCCCGAAATGTCCCACTCAACTCGATTAAACAGTCTTAATATGCCAGCGTTTAAGGTCGCCCATACCCACATGAGTTGATTCGCCAAAGCGGTTGGATAGCGTTTGAGTACCAAGGTGGGCGTCATTACCTTAATAAGGGCTATGATACAGATCAACAGCGAAATGATCGCTGTATTAACGATCACCAAGAATGAAGTAGCAACTAAGATCAAATAGCCGTGCATAGGGTTAGTTCTGTATTATTATCAGGTTAAACAATGACCTCGACATTATACTAACCTAGCCGACGAATGGAATATGCGACTTGGTCGGAGTTGTTAACTCTCGTAAGCACTATTGAGTCGGTTAAGAAGCCTGTCCATGGCTCGGTACCCTAGCGCTTCGGATATATGGTGGCGAGATATGGCACTCTGCTCGTCCAAATCAGCGATTGTTCGTGCCACCTTTAAGATCCGATGGTACGCCCTAATCGACAACCCTAACTGGTGTAACGCATCTTCAAGAAAACGGGCATCACTGGTCGACAATTGACAGACTTTTTCCAATTGTCGACCAGCCAACTGCGCATTGATCACGCCTGCTCGATCAACCATCACCGCTCGAGCTTTATTAACACGTTGTTTCACTATCTCGGTAGATTCTCCACGATCCCCCCCTTCCGCAAGTACACCTTTTGGCAGCAAAGGAATTTCGACTGACATATCAAACCTATCCAAAAGTGGACCCGATAAGCGACTTAAATAGCGCAATATAACGTTGGTATGCTGGCGGCTTTGGTCTGAGTAATAGCCACTGGGGCTTGGGTTAAGAGCTCCCACCAACTGAAAACGAGCAGGAAAACGGGTTTTTCCATTGGCGCGAGAAATAATGATTTCACCGGACTCTAAAGGCTCTCGCAAAGAATCCAAAGCGCGCCGATCAAATTCAGGCAGCTCATCTAAAAAGAGCAATCCATTATGAGCCAAAGAGATTTCTCCCGGCCTTGGGTTAGTCCCACCCCCCACTAGTGCCGCCATTGAAGCTGAGTGATGCGGTGAACGAAAGGGCCGGTTTCGCCAATTACTGGAACTCACCTGATGTGACACCAAAGAAGTGACTGCCGCGGTTTCTATGGCTTGTTCTTGAGTGAGAGGCGGCAGTAAGTCACTCAATCGAGAGGCGAGCATCGTTTTTCCGGTACCAGGAGGGCCCAAAAAGAGAAGGTTATGCTCACCCGCCGCGGCTATCTCCAGCGCTCTTTTACCATGAGCCTGCCCGATAATATCTTGCAGATCTCGGGTTGGACCTTTTATAGCAGTCTGAGGCGCTACCACAGATGATGCAACAGGAAGCGCTTGCTGCCCAAATAAGCTCTGGCACACATCAAGTAGGCTAGCGGCGCAGCGATGGTGTTCTCCCCCCACTAACGCGGCATGATGTGCGTTGGACTGAGGCACCACTAATACACGCTGGTGTTTGTTTGCGGCAATGGCAGCCGGTAACACGCCTTTTACTGCGCGTAAAGCGCCATTTAACGCCAGCTCCCCCACAAATTCATGTTGAGAAAGGTGGTTGTCTGGCAGTTGAGCGGAGGCCGCTAAAATCCCCAACGCAATAGGAAGATCGAAGCGCCCACCCTCTTTAGGTAGATCCGCCGGTGCTAAGCTGACAGTGATCCGGTTATGAGGAAATTCAAATCGAGAGTTGATCAGTGCACAGCGCACGCGATCTTTGGCTTCTTTGACCGTGGTCTCTGGCAAACCCACCATATTGAATGCAGGCATCCCTCCACTAATATGCACTTCGACTCTAACCAAAGGGGCATCAACACCCACACATGCCCGGCTGAAAATAGTGGCCAAGCCCATTACTTTTCACCTTAAAAATAGCGTTTGAGTCATGCTAACTCAGACAGAGAGAAAATATCATTATGAAAAAAGTATGAATTTTTACTTGTCACAAAACCGAAAACTGTGATACCACTTACTACAGCAAAATAAACGAACACAAACACAACATTAATGATGACTGTCGCTACTCGTATTAACACACTGATTATCCTGCTTGTCGTGGTGATTATTAACACCGCGGGCGGGCGAGTAGGCGAAAGATAGACAGCCAGATTTAAAAAGCCCCCGCACTGAAGAGTCCGGGGGCTTTTTTATAATTTATAAAAACAGGGAAAAGGGATTATGGGAGCACAAGAGACGCAACAGCCCGAAGAGGCAGGCGCAGCAACACCAGCACCGTTAACCGGCGCACAATTGGTGGTGAAAGCTCTACTGCAAGAAGGCATTAAAACCATTTTTGGTTATCCTGGTGGCGCGATCATGCCCATCTATGATGCGTTGTACGATGGTGGGGTTGAGCACATTCTGTGTCGTCATGAACAAGGCGCCGCGATGGCAGCCATTGGCATGGCACGGTCAACACAAGATGTCGCGGTATGTATGGCAACGTCAGGTCCCGGCGCCACCAACCTGGTCACTGGCCTTGCAGACGCGTTTTTGGACTCGGTGCCCATTGTTGCGATAACCGGACAGGTCGCCAGCTCGCATATTGGTACGGATGCCTTCCAGGAAATGGATGTTATTGGTATGTCTTTGTCCTGTACCAAACACAGCTATTTGGTTACCGACATCAATGATCTTGCTCCAACTCTTGCTGAGGCATTCGAAGTCGCGAAAAGTGGACGCCCTGGCCCTGTGATTGTCGACATCGCGAAAGATGTCCAGTTAGGTGAAGCGCCCGTTGCGAAACTACCTCACTTTGCACCACCTATGATGCCAACCCCTCAACCAGAGCACTTTCGTTTAGCGCAAGCCATACTTCGCGAAAGTAAACGCCCTGTACTGTATGTCGGTGGCGGCGTGCAAATTGCGCGAGCAACAAAATCGGTAAGACGCTTTCTAAAAGCAAACCCAATGCCTTCCGTCAGTACATTAAAAGGCCTTGGTTCTGTTGAGCGACACGACCCACATTACCTAGGCATGCTCGGCATGCATGGAACTAAGGCAGCCAACTTAGTGGTACAAGAGTCTGACTTATTGATTGTTGTCGGCGCTCGTTTTGATGACCGAGTCACTGGCAAGCTCGACACCTTTGCCCCTCATGCAAAAGTGATTCATATCGATATCGATAAAGCTGAGTTTAATAAGCTTCGTCATGCACACGCGACCCTTCGAGGCGATATCAACACCATTTTGCCTCAAATGGGGATGGATCATGATATCTCACCTTGGGTTCATCACTGTGAAAGCTTACGCACGGCATTTAAGTGGCGCTATGACCACCCAGGTGATCTCATTTACGCACCGCTGCTGCTTAAACAGCTGTCCGATATGATGCCCGACAGCTCGATGGTGTCGACAGACGTTGGTCAACACCAAATGTGGGCTGCGCAACATATTCAACCTCGCGATCCGCAAAACTTCATCTCTTCCGCCGGACTTGGCACGATGGGATTTGGTTTACCTGCGGCAATGGGGGCTGCTGTCGCACGTCCAAACGATCAATCCATTTTGGTTTCTGGAGATGGCTCGTTCATGATGAACATTCAAGAGCTAGGCACGCTTAAGCGTCGCCAAATTCCAGTCAAGATGGTACTGATCAACAACCAACGATTAGGTATGGTTAGGCAGTGGCAATCGCTGTTTTTCGATGGTCGACACAGCGAGACGATTCTGGACGACAACCCAGACTTTGTCATGCTTGCAAAAGCGTTTGATATTCCAGGAAAGACCATCACTCGCAAAGACGAAGTTGAACCCGCACTGAAAGAGATGCTGGCGTGTGAGACGTCGTACCTATTGCATGTTTTGATCGATGAAGAAGAAAACGTGTGGCCACTGGTTCCACCGGGCGCTTCCAACGAAGAAATGCTAGAAAACACTTAATACCCAAGATCTAGGAATCACCATGGAAAGATACTTACTTGATATCAAAGCGGACGACAAACCTGTACTTCTTGAGCGTGTATTACGTGTAGTACGGCATCGCGGGTTTACCGTTCGACAAGTAGCGGGCACTCAAAACCACCAGAGCAAAATTGCCAGCGTGGAAATCATTGTAGATAGTGAACGCCCAATCTCATTTTTGACCAACCAAATTGAAAAGTTGTGGGATGTCATCAGTGTAGAAGTGATAAAAATCGATAACAATGAACTCCCAAACAACAACTTACAGCAAAAAGTAAACGCATAAGGAAGGCAACATGTCTAAGAGAACGGCTGATTTTATTTGGTTTAATGGCGAAATGGTTCCATGGGCAGAAGCCAATGTCCATGTGCTTACCCATGCAATGCACTACGGCACGTCTGTATTTGAAGGGGTTCGTTGCTATAACACGCCAAAAGGGCCCATTGTTTTCCGTCACAAAGAGCACGCACAACGCCTTAAAGACTCAGCAAAGATTTATCGCTTTCCGATCCCGTACACGATTGACGAAATCATGGAAGCAACACGTGAGACGCTTCGTCAAAATAAATTAGAGTCTGCGTACATTCGCCCACTAGGTTTTGTAGGAAATGTCGGTTTGGGTGTTTGTCCACCGGTCGATACTGAAATGGACCTTATCATCGCTGCATTCCCGTGGGGCTCATACCTTGGAGAGGAAGCACTAGAGAACGGCGTTGATGCAATGATTTCAAGTTGGAACCGCGCAGCGCCAAATACGATTCCTACCGCAGCTAAAGCAGGTGGTAACTACTTGTCTTCACTTCTTGTTGGTGGTGAAGCACGTCGTCACGGCTACGATGAAGGTATCGCATTAAGTGTTGATGGCTATTTATCTGAAGGTGCTGGTGAAAATATTTTTGTCATTAAAGACGGTGTTTTGATTACGCCACCAGCAACCAGCGCAATTTTGCCGGGCATTACTCGTGATTCGATCATGACTATTGCCAAAGACAAAGGCTATGAAGTGCGCGAAGCCAACATTGCACGTGAAGCGCTCTATCTTGCTGACGAAATCTTTATGACTGGCACCGCGGCAGAGATCGTACCGGTACGCTCTGTCGACCAAATAACTGTGGGTGAAGGCAAACGTGGCCCAATAACGCACGAGTTGCAATCCACCTATTTCGGCCTGTTCAACGGCACCACGGAAGACAAGTGGGGCTGGTTGGACTACGTCTATCCACAAGATTAGGGTCTACCCACAAGATTAAGGAAAATTGTAATGCCTAAGTATCGTTCAGCAACAACCACCCACGGTCGTAATATGGCGGGTGCACGCGCATTGTGGCGCGCTACCGGTGTCAAAGATGAAGATTTCGGTAAGCCCATTATTGCGGTAGTAAACTCATTCACCCAATTTGTTCCAGGTCATGTCCATCTTAAAGACTTGGGACAACTGGTTGCAAGAGAGATAGAGAAAGCTGGCGGCATCGCCAAAGAATTTAACACCATTGCGGTCGATGACGGTATCGCCATGGGTCATGGTGGTATGTTGTATTCGTTGCCTTCACGCGAACTTATCGCCGACTCAGTGGAATACATGGTCAATGCACACTGCGCCGATGCGATGGTGTGTATCTCTAACTGTGACAAAATCACTCCAGGGATGCTGATGGCGTCAATGCGCCTCAATATTCCGGTTATTTTCGTCTCCGGCGGTCCGATGGAAGCGGGTAAAACCAAGCTCTCTGATCAAATCATCAAGCTCGACCTGGTTGATGCAATGATGCAAGGCGCGGATCCTTCGGTATCGGATGAACAGAGCGAGCAGATCGAACGTTCAGCCTGTCCTACCTGTGGATCATGCTCTGGTATGTTTACCGCCAACTCAATGAACTGTCTCACTGAAGCTTTGGGTCTATCTCAGCCAGGAAATGGTTCCATGCTGGCCACTCACGCGGACCGCGAACAGCTATTTGTTAATGCTGGTAAGCGTGTGGTTGAGCTCACCAAGCGTTACTACGAACAAGACGACGAAACCGCTCTACCGCGCAATATTGCCACCAAAGAAGCGTTTGAAAACGCAATGGCATTAGATATTGCTATGGGTGGCTCTACCAACACAGTATTACACCTACTAGCGGCGGCTCAGGAAGGTGACGTCGATTTTGATATGGCCGATATCGATGCCATGTCGCGTCGCGTTCCAAACCTATGTAAAGTTGCACCTTCGACTCAGAAGTACCATATGGAAGATGTGCACCGCGCAGGGGGTGTGATGGGTATTCTGGGCGAGCTCGACCGAGCCGGATTATTGAATAACCAAGCCAGAACGGTTCTTGGCCTAAGCTTTGAAGAGCAACTAAAAGAGTACGATATCATGCTGACTGAGTCACAAGAGGTGAAAGACTTCTTTAGAGCCGGTCCTGCAGGCATTCGTACCACAAAGGCCTTTTCGCAAGACTGTCGCTGGGACACGCTGGATGACGACCGTGAAAATGGCTGTATCCGCACCAAAGACAACGCCTACAGCCAAGATGGTGGTTTGGCCGTGCTAAGTGGAAACATTGCTCTGGATGGCTGCATCGTTAAGACTGCAGGCGTCGATGAAAGCATCCTTAAATTTACTGGCCCAGCGGTAGTATTTGAAAGCCAAGAAGACGCGGTTGATGGCATCTTAGGTGGCAAAGTGAAAGCTGGAGATGTGGTTGTAATTCGCTATGAAGGTCCTAAGGGCGGCCCTGGTATGCAAGAGATGCTTTACCCAACCACCTATCTTAAATCCATGGGTCTTGGCAAAGAATGTGCGCTGTTAACCGACGGTCGTTTCTCTGGTGGTACCTCTGGTCTATCTATCGGTCACGCGTCTCCGGAAGCGGCCAATGGCGGTGTGATCGGTCTGGTGAACAGCGGTGATACCATTGCTATCGATATTCCAAATCGTACCATCTCATTGGAAGTGAGCGAGTCAGAGCTCGCTGCGCGTCGTGCGAAACAAGATCAGTTGGGCTGGAAACCTGTTTCGCGAGAGCGCCAAGTTTCCTTTGCTCTGAAAGCTTATGCAAGTATGGCCACCAGCGCCGATAAGGGTGCAGTGCGCGATAAATCGATGCTTGAGGAGTAATCATGTCCAATGGGAACGAAGATTCAGAGGTCGCGACCGATGAACGCATGATGGATATTCCACACAGTGGCGCAGATTATCTGCGCCACATCCTACGTGCACCGGTATATGAAGTCGCCAGTGATACACCGTTGCAGGATATGCCTCGTTTATCTGAGCGTACAGGCAATCAGATACAAATTAAGCGTGAAGACCGCCAGCCGGTTCATTCGTTTAAGCTGCGCGGCGCCTACAATATGGTGTCGAGCCTCAACCAACAGCAAAAACAAGCCGGTGTGATTGCCGCATCAGCGGGTAACCACGCACAAGGTATGGCGTTATCGGGTACTAAGTTAGGCATAAAAACCATCATTGTGATGCCTAAAACGACCCCAGACATAAAAGTAGAAGCCGTTCGTAGTTTTGGCGGCGAAGTGGTGCTTCATGGCAGTAACTTTGATGAAGCGAAAGCCGAAGCAGAAAGACTCTCTACGCTTCATGGTTATACGTTTGTCCCACCTTTTGATCATCCACTGGTGATCGCAGGTCAAGGAACAATTGGCATGGAAATGCTCCGTCAAAACGGACATTTAGATGCGATTTTTGTCCCTGTTGGGGGGGGGGCTTAGCCGCCGGTGTTGCTGTGTTGGTGAAGCAGTTAATGCCAGAAGTGAAAGTCATCGCGGTAGAGCCCGAAGATTCAGCGTGTCTTAAAGCCGCACTGGACGCAGGCGAGCCTGTTGTGCTTGATCAAGTCAGTATGTTTGCTGACGGCGTAGCCGTTAAGCGCATTGGCGAAGAGACGTTTAGGCTTTGCCAAAAGTACATTGACGATCATGTGACGGTCTCTAGCGATGAAATATGCGCAGCGGTAAAAGATATTTTTGAAGATACCCGTGCCATCGCTGAGCCTTCTGGCGCTCTTGCACTGGCTGGGCTTAAAAAATACGCCGAGAGCCATCACTGGTGCGACAAAAAACTCGCCACAGTACTATCAGGCGCCAATACCAACTTCCACGGCTTACGTTACGTTTCAGAACGCTGTGAGCTAGGTGAAAAACGTGAAGGCCTGTTAGCCGTCACCATTCCTGAGCGTCAAGGGGCCTTTTTTGAATTTTGCCAACTGATTGGCGGTCGAGCGGTCACCGAGTTTAACTATCGCTATAACGATCCAGACAGTGCCAATATTTTTGTCGGTATTCGATTGCAAGAAGGCCAGGCCGAGCTGGATCATATCATTGGCGATCTAAAACAGGGTGGCTATGACGTTGTCGATTTATCCGATGACGAAATGGCCAAGCTGCACGTTCGCTATATGGTGGGAGGCAAACCTAAAAACAGCTTACACGAGAAGTTATTTAGCTTTGAATTTCCAGAGTATCCTGGCGCGTTATTGAAGTTTTTAAGCACACTGGGCACCCACTGGAACATCAGCCTATTCAATTATCGTAATCATGGTGCTGACTATGGCCGAGTATTGTGTGGTTTTGAGTTAAGTGAAACGGATTTAATTCGCTTCAGCGAACACCTCGAGTTCTTGGGGTATCAGTTTAAAGATGAAACCGATAACCCGTCGTATAAGTTCTTCTTAAAATAAGAGTAAAACGGTCACCTCATTAGGTGACCGTTTTTTTGTCGATGCACACGCGCAGTGAGCGTTACATACTCTTTAGACCCCACTTTTGAGCCGTCTCTTCAAAGAAGCCCTGTGTTTTCTTCAGCTCAACCCAATGGTTCACATAATTAATCCACACTTGATCATTTTGTGGCAGCAACATAGAGATCGGTGTTGGCTTGCGCGGCTTATCCACTGGGACAATCGCCAATTGGCTAAATTTGGTGACCAAGGTTGCGGCTTCAACATTCGAGGTTACGCTGACATCGGCGCGGCGAGCAAGCAGCTCCTGAAAGTCACGAGCGGGCGCTTCAATCACAATATGCTCAGCATTTGGGAAAAACTCTTTGACCATTTTTTCTTGGACCGTACCGAGAGTTGCCGCCACTTTAATGTCGGCTTTATCAAAATCAGACCATTGACTGAATTTCTCTAGATCCTTTTTTTGCACCACAGGGACAAAAGCAAGGTAGAAGTATGGTTGACTGTAGCCTGCCACTTTCGCTCTAGACATATTCAAAGACGCGCTGCCGGTTATGTCATACTTATTGGCGGTGATACCGTTGACCAAGGTTTTCCAATCTGTCGCAACGTACTCCACTTCAACGCCTAGATCCTTAGCTAACTCTGTGGTGACGTCAATATCGAACCCTCGATAACTGTTGGTGGCAGGATCCTTCATAGTCATAGGATTCCAATCGCCCGTGGTTCCAACTCTCAGTTTTCCGCTGTTTAATATCTCTTGTAAACGGCTAGTCTCCGCCACGGCAGATGCACTCAATACCGCTAAACCCAATGCAAAAATCCACTTTTTCATCTCGATTTCCTTTTATTGACGCACTTTAGTTAAGTTATTGTTACCATAGCAGTCTATTTTTTCATTTGTTAGTCACAAGAGTCTGTTTTGACAAATAAAGCGCGTCTTAGCTTATTTGCCCCGCTACTTCTCACTGGGTGCAGTGATTACCAATGGGGCTGGTATGTACTTGATCCATCAACGCAGCAGGGTCGAACCAACCTTACGTTTTTAATGAACGGTTTCGGCGATACCATTGCTGTATCACTGTTAAGCATGGTCTTTGCGATGTTGCTAGGCTTTGCTATAGCGCTGCCCGCGCTCTCCACCTACGCGCCTTTACGCTGGGTGAACCGTGTGTATGTTGAATCCATTCGTTCAATTCCTGTCCTGGTACTACTGCTATGGGTTTACTATGGGTTGCCGACACTGCTCGATGTATCACTCAACCACTTCTGGGCAGGCGTGATTGCACTGTCCATCGCTGAGAGTGCATTTATGGCAGAGGTGTTTCGCGGCGGTATCCAAGCAATTTCACGAGGTCAACACGAAGCCGCTGAGTCTCTAGGATTAAGTTACTGGAAGAAGATGCGTTTGGTTATTTTCCCGCAAGCATTTAGACAGATACTGCCTCCTCTAGGAAACCAGTTTGTTTACATTCTAAAAATGTCGTCACTGGTTAGCGTTATTGGATTGAGCGACCTTACCAGGCGAGCAAATGAACTCGTAGTAAACGAGTACTTACCGTTAGAGATTTACACGTTTTTGGTGTTGGAGTATTTAGTCTTGATATTGGTCGTTTCGCAAGCCGTGCGCTGGATGGAAAAGCGTATCGCGATACCCAGTCACTAATAAACACCAATCAATAATAACCAAATAGCGCGCCTTAAAGTGCACTATTTGGTTCTTCATAGACAGACAACTAAACACTTGTGAGCTGGGCTTTCTTCTTTTGCTCAAGGCTATCTGCGTAATTTATTGCTCTATCACGCCCTTGCTCCTTCGCATCATACAAAGCTATATCCGCGCACTTGATCAGTTGTTCAGCGTCATTGGAATCAGTGGGGGCTTGAGCAACACCTATCGATACGCCTAAACGCCCTAAAGATAACCCTTTCATCTCTAAGTGTAATTCGCGCACTTTCACACAAATATTTTTAGCATAAGTTAGCGCTTGCTCAGCGTCGGTATTAGGCACTATTATCGCCAGCTCTTCCCCGCCTAGTCGGCATACAATATCATCGCTTGAAGCATGTTCTACCAATAAATTACTAATGGTTTTGAGAACATAATCTCCAGCATCATGACCAAAGTTGTCATTGAATCGCTTAAAGTGGTCAAGGTCTAACATCAACAGTGACATCTCTTCACCTTCGCGCTCTGCGTTCAATAAAGCCATGTCCAGTTGCTCTTCAAAGTGTCTGCGATTGTATAGTCCTGTCAGTGGATCACTTACCGCTTGGAAACGCAGTTTATCTTGCATGTTAAGGTTCGCTAACGCCAAACCTAAATGCTCAGCAACCGTAAACGCCAACTGTCTCGTATGTTTATCTACCGATACATTGGGTTCACCAAAGTACAAGTGCAACATACCTATCGTACTTCCGTGCGCAGTCAATGGGATACACATCGTTTGATCATCCCCAACAGCGCTCATGTGCGCGCATGAGATACAATGGAAATCATCGTTAGTCAGATGAAATTTGCCCTTGCGTAGTGACCAACACTCTTCTGGTGCATAAGCATGAGCGGCTGGCCAAGGCTGACCCCAATCTAGTTTAACTTCCAATAGGTTGCGTGATGAGCGCATGATGGCAACACTACCATTGATGTCTCCAAGTATTCTAGGGATCAGATCAGCAACCACATCTTGCGCTTCGCTTATTGATTTACACGCCGCGAGCATATTCGCCAATCGGTGTAACAATTCGATTTCGTAAGTTCGTTGCGCAATGCGTTCCTCTTGCAATCCCTGCTCTTTTTGCACTCGTGCGTTAATTTGACGGTTGCTGATAAACGACGATGTCGCCAATAATGCAATGCTGACTATTGCAAGCACCACCAAAATCGCCATTAAGTGTTGCGCCATTTTGCCTAGAAGATGCATAGGTAGGGATAGACGGATCACATATTCATTGCCTGATACATACAATTTTTTCGCTACGTAAAGTAAGTCAACTTGCTGGGTCTCGCTGTATCGAATAGATTTACCATACCCCTCTTCCCACGCTTGATTAAATTCGGGTCTGTTACCATGATTATCTAAATCCGATATTGCACGTGATGACAGTGAGGAGTCACCAACGACTCTACCGTTAGGATCAATGACTGTGATACGTTGATCGGCCGACGCTTGAGTTAGCTGCCCAATATATTCATCGATGGATATCGTTAGGAAGTCTGGATTATCCTCTTCTATCTCATAGATAATGTCCGACAGAAGCGATTGCGAGTAGCCCGTCATACTAGCTTCTACCCACTTCTCTAATGTGACTTTAAAATAATTTAGTCCTAACAACATTGTGACAATCAAAGTGATTATGGGGAATAGCTGCCACTTTTTATCAATAATACTCGTCATGCATCATCCTTGACCAAGAAACAATATTTCGTTCTGTATAGCAAAAATAGTACAAAAAAGCCACCTTAACAACTTGGTGGCTTTATGATTTGGCTACAAAGGACTATTTTATCTTAACGGGTCTTTCCCAGCCGGATATTTTGCGTTCTTTCGCTCGGGTGATCACAAGCTCACCTTGATCAACGTCTTTGGTCAATGTTGTACCCGCGCCAATTGTAGCGCCGTCGGCAATGGTAACCGGTGCGACAATTTGGCTGTCTGAGCCGACAAACACATCATTACCAATAATGGTTTTATGCTTGTTCGCACCATCATAGTTACAAGTAATGGTACCAGCACCAATATTGGTTCTTTGGCCTATTTCGGAATCACCCAAATAGGTCAAATGGTTTGCTTTAGAGCCTTCACCCAATCGAGCGTTTTTCATTTCGACAAAATTCCCTACATGAGAATTGTCACGCATTTCCGCGCCTGGTCGAAGTCGAGCAAAAGGACCAACTGTGCAATCTTCCGCTACGGTTGCTTGTTCAATAATGCTGTATGGCTTTATGATTGTATTGTCATCGATTTCGCAATCAATGAGCACAGACCCTGTGCCAATAAACACGTTATCCCCAAGGGTAACATTGCCTTCGATAATCACATTGGTATCAATTTCACAATCCATACCGCACTGCAGTGTGCCACGGATATCAAATCGAGATGGATCGCGAAGCATAACCCCCTGCTCCAACAGGGTTTGAGCTTTAAATGACTGGTATGCACGTTCTAATCGAGCCAGTTGTGCGCGGTCATTCACGCCTTCGACTTCGATTTTACTCATTGGATGAACCGCTTCAACCGCATGTCCTTCCGCGTGTGCCGCCGCAATCACATCGGTGAGGTAATATTCACCTTGAGCATTGTTATTGTTTAACCCAGAGAGCCAACGCTTTAGATCTTTGCCTGTAGCCGCAAGCACTCCCGTATTAATTTCCTTAATAAGCTTCTGCTCATCGGTTGCGTCTTTTTGCTCGACAATCGCTACCACAGGGCCATTTCGACGTACTATGCGGCCATAACCCATCGGATTATCCAACTCAACCGTTAGCAGCGCAATGCCGCCCGTTGGCTGGGCTTCCAAAAGGTTTTCGATGGTCTCTTCAGAAATCAGCGGTACATCACCATAAAGAACTAGGATTTTTTCGTCATCTTCAAAACGTGATGATGCTTGATCCACCGCGTGACCTGTACCCAGTTGATCTTGCTGCAGCACCCAATTGACTGGCTCACTTCCGAGTTCAGACTTCATCTGCTCACCGCCGTGACCATAAACCAAGTGGATATTGTTGGCACCTAAGCTAACGCATGTGTCGATCACATGCTTGGCCATCGGTTTTCCTGCCAAGGTATGCAAAACCTTCGGTTTGTTTGAGTACATGCGCGTACCCTTCCCTGCAGCCAATATCACAGCACTGAATTTCATGATGTTTCCCTAATAATTTACTCTTTCAGAAGTGTACACAAAATTACTCACGCAATTAAGTATCGGGAAAAAATTCGCAATGCAAATAAACAAAAAGGCAGCCTTCCGGCTGCCTTTTTCTCAATCATTAATCAAAAACGATTAACGACCGCGCTTGGTCAACTCGATTACTCGAAGCTGAGCAATGGCTTTAGCCAGTTCACTGGCCGCTTGAGCAAAGTCCATATCGCCATGCTGATTTTGGATATTCTCCACAGCTTTGCGTTTGGCTTCTTCTGCTTTCGCTGCGTCTAGTTCTTCACCACGGATAGCGGTATCAGCCAGTACAGTTGATGTACCAGGCTGAACTTCTACCATACCACCAGAGACATAAATGAACTCTTCGTGGCCGTGCTGCTTAACAATGCGCACCATACCAGGCTCAATAGCGGTCAGCAGCGGAGTATGACCATGGAAAATACCAAGTTCACCTTCGCTACCGGTCACCTGAAAGGTTTCAACGCGACCTGAGAACAGTTTCTCTTCTGCGCTAACCACATCTAGGTGAAAGGTTATTGCTGCCATATCGCCTCCTAATTAGCCTTATAGCTTCTTCGCATTCTCAAGAGCTTGGTCAATGTTACCGCAGTACATGAACGCTTGCTCTGGAATGTCATCGTATTCACCAGCTAGTAGACCTTTAAAGCCACGTAGTGTCTCTTTAAGAGGTACGTATACGCCAGGGTCACCAGTAAATACTTCCGCTACGTGGTAAGGCTGAGTAAGGAAACGCTCAATCTTACGTGCACGTGATACCACTTGCTTATCTTCTTCAGATAGCTCGTCCATACCTAGGATAGCAATGATGTCTTTAAGCTCTTTATAACGCTGAAGCGTGATTTGTACGCCTGTTGCGATATCGTAGTGCTCTTGACCAACGACCAATGGATCAAGCTGTCGTGAAGACGAATCCAATGGATCGATTGCTGGGTAAAGACCCATGGCTGCGATGTTACGGTTAAGAGTAACGGTTGCATCCAAGTGAGCAAAGGTGGTTGCTGGAGACGGGTCAGTCAAGTCATCCGCTGGTACATATACCGCCTGAATAGACGTGATAGAACCGGCTTTAGTCGACGTGATACGCTCCTGAAGCACACCCATTTCTTCTGCAAGAGTTGGCTGATAACCTACCGCAGATGGCATACGACCTAGAAGTGCCGATACCTCTGTACCCGCAAGGGTATAACGGTAAATGTTATCGATGAACAACAATACGTCACGACCTTCATCACGGAAGCGCTCAGCCATTGTTAGACCAGTCAGGGCAACACGTAGACGGTTTCCTGGTGGCTCGTTCATCTGACCATATACCATGGCCACTTTCGACTCTTCTGGATTCTCGACGTTTACAACGCCCGCTTCCTGCATTTCGAAGTAGAAGTC
The DNA here is from genome assembly GCF_002100145.1 of Vibrio sp. qd031. Taxonomy (GTDB): domain Bacteria; phylum Pseudomonadota; class Gammaproteobacteria; order Enterobacterales; family Vibrionaceae; genus Vibrio. The sequence continues at coordinate 40,335 of NZ_JXQD01000009.1, read as the reverse complement.
GTTACCCTCACGAGTACGCTCACCTACACCGGCAAATACTGAAAGACCAGAGTGTTGAAGGGCGATGTTGTTGATAAGTTCCATCATGTTAACGGTCTTACCAACACCTGCACCACCAAACAGACCGATTTTACCACCCTTAGCGAATGGACAAATCAAGTCAATAACCTTTACACCCGTTTCTAGAAGTTCAGTCACGTTAGACTGCTCTTCGTAGCTTGGTGCTGGACGGTGAATAGAGTAAAGTTCCTCTGCACCGACTTCACCGCACTCGTCGATTGGATCGCCAAGTACGTTCATGATACGACCTAGGGTCTTAGTACCCACTGGTACTGAGATTGGAGCGCCTGTATTTACTACTTCCACTCCACGACGTAAACCATCTGAGCTTCCCATTACGATACAACGAACTACGCCACCGCCTAGCTGTTGCTGAACTTCAAGAACAAGACGTTCTTTCCAGTCCGTTACGTTCAGAGCGTCATATACACCTGGTACATCACTCTGTGGGAACTCTACGTCGACTACCGCACCGATGATCTGTACGATCTTACCTGTAGCCATCGTTAAATCCTCTAATTTAGTTTCCTAAGCTTAAACCGCTGCTGCGCCACTCACAATCTCTGACAGTTCTTGTGTAATCGCCGCTTGACGCGCCTTGTTATACACAAGCTCTAACTCATCGATGAGGTTGGATGCATTGTCTGTTGCAGCTTTCATGGCAATCATTCGAGCTGCTTGCTCACACGCTAGGTTTTCTACAACACCTTGGTACACCTGTGACTCTACGTAACGCAACAACAGTGCGTCGAGTAGAACCTTAGGCTCAGGCTCATAGATGTAATCCCATGCATGATCGCGTTGCATTTCTTCGCTATCTGATTTAGGCAAAGGCAGTAATTGATCGATCGTTGGTTCTTGCGTCATTGTGTTAACAAAGCTGTTATACACCACATATAGACGATCCAGCTCTTCTTCGTTGTATTTCTCTAGCATCACGCCGACAGAACCAATCAAGTCTTCAAGGCTTGGTTCATCACCAAGTCCCGATACCTGTGCTGCCACTTTCGCGCCACTGTTGTTGAAGAAGGCGGTTGCTTTAGAACCAATAACAGCCAGTTCGATTTCAGCACCGTTCTCTTTCCATTCTTGCATGTCGATCATCGCCTTTTTAAAAAGGTTGATGTTCAAACCACCACACAATCCACGGTCCGTAGACACAATGATGTAACCCACTCGCTTAGCTTCACGCTCCTCTAGGTACGGATGTTTGTACTCTAGACTTGCATTAGCTATGTGACCGATCACTTTACGCATAGTTGTCGCGTATGGACGAGACGCTTCCATTGCATCGTTACTACGACGCATTTTTGAAGCGGCTACCATTTCCATCGCTTTCGTAATTTTCTGAGTGCTTTTCACACTACCGATTTTATTACGTATCTCTTTTGCGCCGGCCATTGTTACTCTCCATTAGGAGTGACAATTTCTGTCACTCACCTTTACCAAGTTTGGGTTGCTACAAACTCATCGACCAGCTTTTTAAGACCAGCTTCGATGTCATCGTTATAAGCACCAGTTTGGTCGATTTCAGTCGCAAGATCAGCGTACTGTGCACGAGCAAACGATAGCAACGCCGCTTCAAAGTCTAGAAGCTTGTTCAGTTCTACACTTTCTAGGTAACCACGCTCTACTGCGAAGATAACCAGAGCTTGGTCAAAAACAGACATTGGAGCGTACTGCTTCTGCTTCATTAGCTCAGTTACTTTCTGACCGTGGTCTAACTGCTTCTTAGTCGCTTCATCTAGGTCAGATGAGAACTGAGCAAACGCAGCAAGTTCACGGTACGCAGCAAGTGCTGTACGGATACCACCAGACAGTTTCTTAATGATCTTAGTTTGCGCTGCACCACCAACACGAGATACCGAGATACCCGGGTCTACCGCAGGACGGATGCCTGAGTTGAATAGTTCAGTTTGCAAGAAGATCTGGCCATCGGTGATAGAGATAACGTTGGTCGGTACGAATGCCGATACGTCACCCGCTTGGGTTTCGATAATTGGCAGTGCCGTTAGAGAACCGGTTTTACCTTTCACTTCACCATTGGTGAACGTCTCAACGTAGTGCTCACTTACACGTGCAGCACGCTCTAGAAGACGAGAGTGGAGGTAGAAAACATCACCAGGGAATGCTTCACGACCTGGTGGACGCTTAAGCAATAGTGAAATTTGACGGTAAGCAACAGCTTGTTTAGACAAGTCATCGTATACGATAAGAGCATCTTCACCGCGATCACGGAAGTACTCACCCATTGCACAACCAGCGTAAGGCGCTAGGTATTGTAGTGCAGCAGATTCAGACGCAGAAGCAACCACTACAATAGTGTTCTTCAGTGCATCGTGCTCTTCCAGTTTGCGTACTACGTTAGCAATAGTCGACGCTTTTTGGCCGATTGCTACGTAGATAGAGAAGATACCAGAGTTTTTCTGGTTAATGATCGCATCGATCGCCATTGCTGTTTTACCAGTTTGACGGTCACCGATGATCAGCTCACGCTGGCCACGGCCGATTGGGATCATTGAGTCAACAGATTTGTAGCCAGTTTGGACAGGCTGATCAACCGATTTACGATCGATAACCCCTGGTGCAATCACTTCGATTGGCGAAGATAATTTCGCATCGATTGGACCTTTACCATCAATTGGCTCACCTAGCGTGTTTACCACACGACCAAGCATCTCTGGACCCACAGGCACTTCAAGGATACGACCTGTACCAGTTACTTTTGTGCCTTCCTTAAGGTCGGCATATGGTCCCATTACAACAGCACCTACCGAGTCACGCTCGAGGTTAAGTGCTAGCGCGTAACGGCCACCCGGTAATTCAATCATTTCACCTTGCATTACATCTGCAAGGCCATGGATACGAATGATACCATCGCTTACCGAAACGATAGTGCCTTCATTGCGAGCTTCACTAACAACTTCGAATGACTCGATACGTTGTTTGATTAGATCGCTAATTTCCGTGGAATTAAGTTGCATTTTCAATCCCCATTAAGACTTCAAAGCGTCACTCAGACGACCGAGTTGACCTCGGGCTGAGCTATCAATGACTAAGTCTCCGGCTCGAATAATAACCCCACCAAGTAGGGTCTCATCTACACTGCAATTCAGCTTAACTTTGCGTTCTAGACGCTGCTCAAGTTTGCTGCTGATGTTTGCTTTTTGCTCGTCTGAGAGAACAGCGGCAGAAGTAATATCTACGTCGATCTCTTTTTCAAGCTCTTGCTTAAGCACAATAAATTGTGCACATACATCAGGAAGGGCCTCTAATCGGCCATTCTCAGCCATCACTTTAATAAAGTTTTGACCGTGCTCATCAACTTGGTCGCCACACACTGCTACAAAGATTTCACTTAGCCTATTGGCTGAAGTCGAACTTGTAAGAAGTTCATGAACCTGTTCATTGTTGGCAACTTCTGCAGCAAAAGTCAGCATTTGGCCCCATTGGTCCAACGCTCCCTTCTCTACAGCAAAGTCAAATGCTGCTTTAGCATAGGGGCGTGCGATAGTAGTCAAATCAGACATTTGCGCCCCCAGACTTAAAGTTTTGCAGTAATGTTGTCGAGAATATCTTTGTGAGCGGCTTCATCAATAGAGCGCTCCAAGATTTTCTCGGCACCAGCTAACGCCAGAGTGGCAACCTGTTTACGCAGGTCGTCGCGAGCTCGGTTACGTTCAGCTTCAATTTCCGCTTCCGCTTGCGCAAGAATCTTCTGGCGTTCCGCCTGAGCTTCTTCACGCGCTTCATCGACAATCTGAGCTTTACGCTTATTAGCTTGTTCGATCACTTCACTTGCAGTGCGCTTCGCTTCTTTCAACTGCTCAGAAGCGTTGGCTTGCGCTAGATCCAAGTTCTTTGCTGCGCGTTCGGCAGCAGACAGACCGTCAGCAATTTTTTTCTGACGCTCTTCGATCGCTTCCATGATTGGTGGCCATACATACTTCATGCAGAACCAAACAAACAGCGTAAACGATATAGCTTGACCTAGCAGAGTTGCGTTCATTTCCACAACAGCTACCCCTTCTTATTAATCAACGACAAAATCCAGTTTGTTTTGAGCTATTGATTAACCAGCAAGTTGACCAACAAATGGGTTCGCGAATGTGAATAGTAGTGCGATTACGATACCAATCATTGGAACCGCATCCAATAGACCTGCAATGATGAACATCTTAACTTGAAGCATTGGAGCCATTTCAGGTTGACGAGCCGCACCATCTAGGAATTTACCACCTAAAAGAGCAAAACCAATTGCTGTGCCTAGAGCACACATACCAACGATGATTGCTACTGCGATTGCTGAAAAGCTTAATACAGTTTCCATTACTATCTCCAAAAATAAAAATTGACGTATTGTCGTGTAAAAATTTTAAAACTTAATGATCACTATCTTCGTGTGCCATTGATAAATAAACAATGGTCAACATCATAAATACGAAGGCTTGAATGACGATAATTAGTATGTGGAAGATTGCCCATGGGAGCGAACCCATCCACTGTAAATACCATGGCAGCATTGCTGCACATAGAATAAACACTACCTCACCCGCGAACAAGTTACCGAATAGACGCATACCTAGTGACAGTGGTTTCGCCAGTAGCGACACAACTTCAATAAGTAGGTTAAACGGAATCATTGTCCAATGGTTAAATGGATGCAGTGCTAATTCGCGTGCAAAACCACCTAGACCTTTTACTTTGATGCTGTAATACACCATCAATGCAAAAACGCCTAGAGCCATAGCCATGGTGATGTTCACATCGGTAGTTGGCACTATCTTCAAATACGGGATACCTAGCCAGTGTTCTGCTGGGTATGGAATGAAATCGATTGGCACAAGGTCCAATACGTTCATCAATAGAATCCAACAAAATACCGTTAGGGCCAGTGGTGCTATCAGTGGGTTACGTCCATGAAAGGTGTCTTTGACGTTTTGGTCGACAAATTCAACTACCATTTCAACAAAACACTGCAACTTGCCTGGCACACCCGCTGTTGCTTTCTTAGCGACAGAGCGGAATATCCAAAGGAAAATCACGCCCATCAAAAAAGAAAAGAACAAGCTATCTATGTGTACGTTCCAGAAACTTCCCTCTTCCACCAGTCCTAATTTGGTCAATGACAAATTGGTTAAGTGGTGAGTGATGTAACCGGACTGTGTTAGCGCTTCACCTGGCGCAGCCATAACATGTCCTATTTGTTATTGTTAATGAAAAATACTGGCGCAAAGATATGAATCCCTAATACCAGCAAATAGGTTAGTGTGAGTGGAACGAGTTCCACATCGGTATACACGAGGACAACAGAAAACAGAGCGACGGTGATGAGAATTTTAAGAACCTCACCGGTGTAGAAAAGTGCTGCGACTAATTTAGCCGCTCGTGCACCAACAAATAGGAAGGCACACAACGAGAACACCATATTTGCAGTCACAATAATTGCGCCACCAATAAAAGATGCAATCGCCCACTCTACACTGACCGACAATGCCATGCCTGCAGCCACAAAAATAACCGCTGCTATCTCAATCGTTATCAATCGCTTTGCAAGCGTTCGTCCCGGTTTCGCTAGAGCCGCTACCATGTATTCTTACCTCTTAAACGTAATTCAATAAAGAACATCATACCGTTAAATTACGTTAGAAAAAATTATACGAACTGTTACGCCGAGTCGCAATATCAACTCGCCACAATCTGTATGTTTCACAACACTAAACACTATGCGTGTGACACAGCGCAATATTTTTGATTTAAATCAATTATCGTGCGTACTTTGCAACTTTTTAATTAAGCTTTCAAGCGATTCTTTGTCGTCCACTGTGATGAGAAGTTTTGCACTGCCGTCCGCACCTGAGTTGATTGTCACCTTAGCGTCAAATTGCTGGGAAAGTGTGTGACACCATGTGTCAGATTGTGGGTGTGGTGGAACAATGACCGCAGGCTCTGGCGGATTAAGATGCTTTTTGACCAGTTGCTCTGTCTGTCTAACGGTCAATTTTTTGTTAGACACCTGCTCGGCAACATTAACTTGTTGTTCACCTTCTAGTGCAAGTAATGCTCGTGCATGCCCCATATCGAGCATTTTTCGCTCAACCAGTTGCTTCACTTCTAATTCAAGTTGATTAAGACGCAATAGGTTGCTGACCGTTGCTCTAGACTTGCCTATGACTTCTGCCACTTGATGATGAGATAGTTCGAATTCAGTTTGCAAGCGCTCTAATGCCTGCGCTTCTTCGATGGCATTGAGATCTTCACGTTGAATATTTTCAATGAGTGCCATGGCAATAGCCGCTCTGTCTTGAACGTTTTTCACCAAGCAAGGGACGTGACTCAGACCGGCTTTGCGAGCAGCACGCCAACGACGTTCACCGGCAATAATTTCGTAGCGCTGTTCACCCACTCGGCGAACAACGATAGGTTGGATAATACCTTGAGATTGAATGGAGGATGCCAACTCTTCAAGAGCATCGCTTTGCATGTCTTTTCGCGGTTGATATACCCCTGGCTGTAATTGGGATATCACCAACTCTTGCAATTCGCCGTCTTGCGTCTTTGCTTCTGGCTGTTGACTGGCTTTTGATTCACGCGCGAGTGCGCTGGTTGCAAGTAAGGCGTCTAACCCCTTACCTAAGCCCCTTTTCGACATGGGATTTCCTTTATTTTTAGATTTTTATGCGACCACTTCTTCTTCACGTCTAAGCATTTCTCCAGCAAGCGCTAGATAGGCCTTAGCTCCAGCTGAATATTTGTCGTAATACATAGCAGGTTTGCCGTGGCTTGGCGCCTCGGCTAAACGAACATTCCTAGGAATAACGGTTCGATATACTTTGCTGCCAAAATGCTGCTTAAGTTGCTCAGACACTTCATTTGAAAGACGATTGCGCGGGTCATACATGGTGCGCAATATACCTTCAATTTTGAGTTTGTCGTTAACGACTGCAGCCAGTTTACTGATGGTGTCCATTAATGCCGTTAAGCCTTCCAACGCAAAATATTCACATTGCATTGGTACCAAAACAGAGTCAGACGCAGCCATTGCATTGATGGTTAATAAATTCAATGAAGGCGGACAATCGATAAAGATATAGTCGTAATGATCTTTTACCGTTGAAAGGGCATTTTTAAGGCGGACTTCTCGAGCAAACACTTCCATAAGTTTGATTTCAGCGGCGGTCACATCACCGTTGGCACCGATAAGATCGTACCCTCCAGTAGGTGAAGGGCATACAACACTGGCAAATGGCGTTTCTTCGACCAATAGGTCGTAGGCAGTAAACTCAATAGAATACTTGTCGACACCGCTGGCCATTGTTGCGTTGCCTTGTGGGTCGAGGTCTATTACCAACACTTTGCGTTTTGTGGCGGCCATTGACGCGGCCAAATTGACACAGGTCGTGGTTTTACCCACGCCCCCTTTCTGATTGGCAATCGAAATAATTCTGCCCACGGTTTAAACCTCGTCCTTTTTATTTGCGACTTAAGATTACAAGATGTCGCTCACCTTCCAACTTAGGAACTGCTAAAGCTTTGATTGAGATCACACTGCACCATTCAGGAAGCTCAGATTGCTCCTGATCACTCACCTGTCCCTTGAGGGCATAAAATACCCCATTTTCGGATGGCAAATGGTGACACCACTCAACCATATCACGCATTGAGGCAAATGCTCGACTCAGAACGCCGTCAAATCCTTGTTCAGAATGATACTCTTCCACTCGACTTTGTACAGCATCGACATTGGAGATCCCGAGTTCGTGAAGAACTTGCTTAATGAACCGGATCCTTTTTCCTAAGCTGTCGAGCAGAACAAACGATTTGTCTGGATTCATTATCGCCAAAGGAACTCCAGGGAGTCCAGGACCTGTACCCACATCGATAAATCGGCTGCCAGCAAGATCTGGACTCACCACAATACTGTCCATAATGTGTTTAACTAGCATCTCTTGCGGATCACGTACCGAGGTTAAGTTGTAGGCCTTATTCCACTTGTTGAGCATCTCGACATAACCGACAAGCTTGGCTTGTTGCTCGGCCGAAACCTCTATACTGGACTCACTAATCAATTGTTCAAGCTGACTGGCTAATTGACTCATTAAGCAACCTCACCCTTTTTTAGCATGCCTTGTTTCTTTAGGTAAACCAATACGATAGATATTGCTGCTGGAGTAACTCCAGGAATACGTGAGGCAATACCTACAGTTTCAGGTTTAGCGTCCGTCAGTTTTGCCATGACTTCATTCGATAGACCTTTGACTTGTGTATAATCGAATGTCATTGGAATCGGCGTATTTTCATGACGAAGTGATTTTTCTATCTCGTCTTGCTGACGCTTAATGTAGCCTTCATATTTCACTTGAATCTCAACCTGATCGGCGGCGTCAGTGTCGGACAATGCCGGTGCGAACGCATCGAGGCTGGTCAATTTGTGATACGTCAACTCTGGTCGACGTAATAGATCTTCACCGCTAGCTTCTCGAATCATTGGTGTTTTCAGCAACTCATTGAGTGCTTCTACACCTTCAGATTTAGGGTTGATCCATGTTTCTTTAAGTCGCTGACGTTCTTTGTCGATGTTATCCATTTTTTGATTAAATCGTTCCCATCGAAGATCATCAATCAAACCTAATTCACGAGCCTGCTCAGTCAAACGAATATCGGCGTTGTCTTCACGTAATAACAATCGATATTCTGCACGAGAGGTAAACATTCGATAAGGTTCTTTCGTTCCCATGGTAGAAAGATCATCAATCAACACACCTGCATAAGCTTGATCACGTCGTGGAGACCAACCTTCTTTGTCCTGGCTGTATAAACTGGCGTTAAGACCAGCCATTAACCCTTGCGCTGCCGCTTCTTCGTATCCAGTCGTACCATTGATTTGCCCCGCAAAGAACAATCCATGCATGTGCTTAGTTTCGTAAGTTTTCTTGAGGTCTCTTGGATCAAAAAAATCATACTCTATCGCGTACCCAGGTCGAACGATGTGCGCATTTTCAAACCCTTTCATCGAACGAACAATTTTTATCTGAACATCAAACGGTAAGCTAGTTGAAACTCCGTTAGGGTAAAGTTCATGAGTATCGAGGCCTTCAGGCTCCACAAAAATTTGATGGCTATTTTTGTCGGCGAAACGCATCACTTTATCTTCAATCGATGGACAGTAACGTGGACCAATCCCTTCAATCGCTCCTGAATACAATGGAGAACGATCCAAATTGTTACGGATCACTTCATGGGTTGATTCGTTAGTGTGAGTGATGAAGCAAGGGATCTGTCTTGGGTGTTGCGTCCGATTTCCCATGAAAGAAAACACTGGTGTAGGATCATCACCGTGTTGCACTTCTAAGACTGAAAAATCAACACTGCGTGCATCGATACGAGGTGGGGTGCCGGTTTTTAGTCGATCCACTCTAAAAGGAAGTTCTCGTAAACGATTCGCTAATGCGATAGACGGTGGATCTCCGGCCCGGCCGCCTGACGCGCTTTCCATGCCAATATGGATCTTTCCACCAAGAAATGTACCAACGGTAAGCACCACCGCTTTGGCGTAAAATTTGAGTCCCATTTGAGTTACAGCGCCAATCACTCGATCGTTGTCAACGATCAGGTCATCAACAGATTGTTGAAACAAAGTAAGGTTTGGTGCGTTCTCAAGTGCATGACGAACGAAGGCTTTATAAAGTGATCTATCTGCTTGAGCTCGCGTTGCGCGTACAGCTGGACCTTTTGAAGCGTTTAACGTTCTAAACTGGATACCTGCATGATCGATGGCTTGTGCCATTAATCCGCCCATGGCGTCCACTTCTTTTACTAAATGGCCCTTACCGATCCCACCAATGGCGGGGTTACATGACATTTGTCCTAAAGTATCAATGTTATGCGTAAGAAGCAGTGTTTTTTGACCTGTGCGGGCTGACGCTAGTGCGGCTTCCGTTCCAGCATGGCCACCACCAACAACGATCACATCAAATTTTTCATGGTATTGCATGAATCACCTCAGGCAGTCGAGCAAGCTCATATTGAATAAATGGGGGAGCGTATTCTACCTGTTTTGGTCGAAACAGAGAATCCTTATTTTCACTTAGGATCTTAACTATATTATTTAAGATCTCTATATAGATCTTTTATTAGATCTATTATTAAGGGAGCCTCTTTCTGTGGATAACTCAAAAATGATCAATAAGATCATGGATCAAAAACAGATCAAAGCTGTGCTGATCCCTTGATCTAGATCCCGATAAGCTGGGATCAACTTATGTAGTTATTCACAACGCAAGAGGTTAAAAAAACTAGTACAGTGGATAAACTCAGGATCCTCACCGGATAACTCTACTTTTATACACAATAGATCGAAAAAAAATCGGCCTAAATGTGACCGATTATTTTCATAATGAAGTGGTGAAGACTTAAAAAAGGTCTGCGTGAGACTCAAACCACTCACTAACAGCATCTTCTGGGACTGGATATTGTTGAACGTCGATGCAAAACAGTTCGCTTAGAGCTGTCCCACCTATATCTTCCAATAGATGATGTGCATGCTTGCCTGCCGCGCAGAAAGTATCATAGCTTGAATCACCAACGGCAATTGTAATGTAGCGTACGTCACTCATTTTTGGTGGTGTGTTTTGTAGGGCTTGAATAAAGGGTTGAATGTTATCTGGGTAGTCTCCAGCGCCATGAGTAGATGTGACGATAACCCAAGTGCCACTTGCTGGAATAGCGCTGAGATCAGGCGCTGTATGCAGTGTGCTGGTGATCCCTTTATCAGTCAGTAAATCGGCGAGGTGTTCAGCAACATACTCGGTGCCGCCTAGCGTACTGCCAATGATTATTTCAGCCATTGTGCTTATTTCCCTATACAAAAAGATGAGAATATTCGGCCAAGCAGGTCATCAGAGCTGAATTCGCCGGTGATTTCATTGAGATATTGTTGAGTGATCCTAAGCTCTTCGGCAAGAATTTCGCCCGCCATGTAGGACTCTAATTGAGTTTGACCAATGTGGAGATGCTGCGAAGCGTTATCGAGAGCATCAAGGTGGCGACGTCTCGCCAAGAAACCCCCTTCGTTGCTTCCACTGTATCCCATACACTGCTTTAAATGTTCTTTAAGGTCAGCAACCCCTTGCCCAGACTTAGCTGATAGTCTGATTAGTGTAGGATCGTTAACGTGGCAAATACCTATTTGCTCGTCGGTTTGATCGCATTTATTGCGGATCACCGTTATGCCTAGGTTGCTTGGCAGTCTATCTGAAAATTCTGGCCAAATATCTTGTGGAGTCGTTGCCGTGGTGGTCGTACCGTCTACCATGAATAAGACGCGATCCGCTTGCTCTATTTCTTCCCAAGCTCGTTCAATACCAATGCGTTCGACTTCGTCAGTGGCTTCACGTAATCCTGCTGTATCGATGATGTGCAAAGGCATTCCGTCTATGTGTATGTGCTCTCTGAGCACGTCTCGGGTCGTGCCAGCAATATCGGTGACGATGGCGCTGTCTTTACCAGATAGAGCGTTGAGCAAACTGGATTTACCCGCATTTGGTCTCCCTGCGATCACAACCTTCATGCCTTCACGAATTATCGCACCTTGCTTCGCTTCATTTCGTACTGCCGCCAGTTGCGACACTATGGCGTCAAGATCGGCACTGACTTTACCATCGGCTAGAAAGTCTATCTCTTCTTCAGGAAAGTCGATGGCGGCTTCAACATAGATTCGTAAGTGAATAAGCGACTCTACGAGTTGATGAATTTTATGAGAAAACTCTCCTTGGAGGGAGTTGAGTGCCGACTTGGCAGCGTGTTCAGAGCTTGCATCAATCAGGTCGGCGATGGCTTCTGCCTGTGTGAGATCCATTTTATCATTGAGAAAAGCACGCTCTGTAAACTCGCCTGGATTGGCTATACGAATATCATCAATTTCTAAAATTCGTTTGATGATCATATCCATAACAACAGGCCCACCATGGCCTTGCAGTTCGAGCACATCCTCTCCAGTAAACGAGTGAGGATTTGGAAAATAGAGAGCGATACCTTGATCGATCTGGCTACCATCGGATGCTAAGAATGGCAGATATTCCGCACGCCTTGGTGTGATAGATTTTCCCAGTACATACTTAGCCACTTGATCGGCTTTTGGACCAGATACACGAATGATCCCAACACCACCTCGGCCTGGTGCAGTCGCTTGTGCGATGATCGTTTCGGTTGTCATAGTATCTCTCTTATTTCGTTGGTGACATTGGGAGCGCTTCCCAGTTGAAATTGTAAACAGTTCCATTAAAAAAGGCGACCATTGGCCGCCTTTGTTTTTGCACTGTCAGCTAACGCTTATTTAGCCTTGCTGTGTAAGCCTTTCTTCTCTAGCGAACGGTAAATGAGCGTTTGCTGAATAAGGGTTACGATGTTTGATACCAACCAGTATAGAACGAGACCTGATGGGAACCATAGGAAGAAGAACGTAAACATCACCGGCATAAAGGTCATGATCTTCTGCTGCATCGGGTCTGTTACTGTGGTCGGGCTCATCTTCTGGATCAAGAACATACTTGCACCCATTAGCAGTGGCAAGATGTAGTATGGGTCTTGCGCTGACAAGTCGTGAATCCAACCAAAGAATGGAGAGTGACGCAGTTCAACCGATTCCATCAGTGCCCAGTAGAGCGCGATAAAAATAGGCATCTGTAGAATCAGAGGTAAACAACCACCAAGTGGGTTCACTTTCTCTTTCTTATACAGCTCCATCATCTCTTGGCTCATGCGCTGGCGGTCATCACCAATACGCTCACGCATTTCTGTCAGCTTAGGCTGCAGCATACGCATTTTTGCCATCGAGGTGTACTGAGCTTTAGTCAGTGGGTACATTGCACCACGTACAATGAAGGTCAATGCCACAATAGCTAGACCCCAGTTAATCACCACACTTTGAATCATCGACAGAAGCCAATGCAGCGGTTTCGCGATGAACCATAGCCAACCGTAGTCGACAACAAGATCAAGGTGCGAAGCTGTTGCTGCCATTTGGTCTTGCAGTTTAGGACCAATCCAAAGGGTTGCTTTGATAGTAGACGTATCGCCCGTTGCGATTGTGGCGTTAGGCATACGAACACCGATGTCGCCGACATTGCCGATTACACGAGTATATAGCGATGTACCAGGTTGCTCGCGAGGGATCCAAGCTGTTGCGAAGTAGTGCTGGATCATCGCAGCCCAACCTTGACCGTTTGGCAACTGAATGGACAAGTTACGATCTTGCATGTCGTCAAAGCTGTATTTTACGTAACGCTTATCTTCTGACGAGTAGGCACCGCCGCGATAGGTTGGCATGGTGATGCTGCCACCTGCGTCTTTCAAACTTTGGCGCAAGTGTGCGTACATACCAAAGGTCGCGTTGTTGCCGGAGTTGTTGGCAACGCTATATTCAACGTCAACTGCGTAATTATCACGTTTAAGCACAAATGTTTTAGTGTAGTCGATACCATTTGCACTGTACGTCATTGGAACACGAAGTTCGTCTTGACCGTCAGCGAGGTTAAATTCGTCGGCTTGAACGGCGTAAACAGGGCGAGACGTATTGCTAAGGTCGATACCTTGAGGACCCACTAAGCCACTTTGAGCAATGAATTGGTGACCTTGGATATTTTCAAGAAGGACAAAACGTTCTTCTGATTCAAGTTCATTGGCGTATTGATTTAATTCTGCGTAAACGACATCACCACCATTACTATCGATGTGTAGAGTCAACACATCGGTATTTACAGTAATCAACTTACTTGATACTGCATTTTCTGGTGCTGGATCCAAACTATCGTTGGAATACGTTGGGGCTGGCAAGGCCGTATCGGTCGTGGCCGGGTTTGTCGCTACTGGCGGGTTCTTATATTGCTGCCATTGTTGAAATAGCAAAAATGAAACGAACGCTAGAGCGATAAACAGGATATTACGTTGTGTACCCATCGTTATTTATCTCTATCAGTATGGTTTTTGGGAGGTACGGGATCGTAGCCGCCATCGTTTAAAGGGTGGCATTTTAATAGACGTTTGCCAGATAACCAACAACCTTTTACAAATCCATGCACTTTTAATGCTTCTATGGCGTATCGAGAGCAGGTTGGGTGGAATCGACAACGAGGTCCAATAAGGGGGCTAATCCCCAGTCGGTATAGATAAACTAAGCCAATGGCTAACCACGCGAGGGGCGAGACAGTCTTTGCCATAGTTTTTCAAATAATTTAAATAACTCGTCATTAGAAAGGCTTGCAGCGCTCTTTTTGGCGATAACTACAAAGTCTTTTTGAGGTAATTGGTGTTGATTTAAGCGAAAACTCTCTCTTGCAAGGCGCTTGAAGCGATTGCGACCAGGAGCAGTTTTGATTTGTTTCTTAGGAACAGCTAAACCGAGACGAGGGTGTGAAAGGGTGTTGTTGCGAGCAATTATGGTCAGATGCGGGGAACCAGCGCGGTGCGCTTTCTCAAAAACTCTTTGGTAATGCTCGGGAGTTAAGAGTCTTAACTCCCGATTAAAGTCGTACGAATTCAAAATAAATCGCGATTATTTTGAAAGACGCGCACGGCCTTTTGCACGACGTGCATTGATTACTTTACGACCGTTCTTAGTCGCCATGCGAGCACGGAAACCGTGGCTGCGCTTACGCTTTAGAACTGAAGGTTGAAAAGTGCGTTTCATGGTTATTACCTTTACTGATCAGTAGTTTTCAGGTTTTGCCCAAACCCGACGTGGGAACTTATGTTCTTCTATAAAGAAGTACGTGTCCGACGTCTCTCAACAAAAGAGGCGGAATTGTAATCACTGACCCGTCTTGAGTCAACAACTGGATTTGGGAAATTCCGGTCGGCGGATTATACGCTTTGTGATATAAATCTCAAGGATCTTTCGCGATCGCATTTTAAACACAGCTAAAACGTGACCTATACACACCTTATTTCGACTATTTTTATTTTGGGGACAACTTAATAACAGCGGGAATAACCTGAGCGTAAGCTGGGGAGTGAAAACGTTTAATGTGGGTAATTTTGTGTATATCCATGACGATCGTTGTAAAACTCAGGCAGAAACTGTTAATAACTTAGATCTTATTCACTGATCTGACGATCTATTAGTGGCGATCTTGATAGAGTGGGGGTAAAATCCTTTCTCTTATATTTTTGTTGATCTTAGCGGGTAGGGTTCCGGTGTCGTCGTCATTATGGATGCAATGTTTGCAGCAGTTACAGGAAGAACTGCCTGCAACCGAATTCAACATGTGGGTTAAGCCGCTACAAGCGGAGTTAGATGGAAATACATTAACCTTGTTTGCTCCAAACCGTTTTGTGTTGGACTGGGTTCGCGAACGTTATTTAAATCGCATCAACCGTCTACTTAACGAATTTTGTGGTAACGATATCCCTGGACTGCGCTTTGAAGTAGGCAATAAGCCTGCAAGTAGCGCAGCAAAGCCGGTTGCCCAGCGCACAGCGGCAGAAGTCGTTGCTGCTTCGTCTGCGCCAGCTCAATTACAAGCAAATCAAGCACCTAATCAAACTTGGAACAATAGTGACCTTGATGTAACGGACATTTCTCACCGTTCTAACGTCAATATGAAGCACAAGTTCAACAACTTTGTTGAAGGTAAATCCAACCAACTTGGATTGGCTGCAGCGCGTCAAGTTGCTGATAACCCTGGTGCGGCCTACAACCCACTGTTTCTATACGGCGGAACAGGCCTAGGTAAGACGCACTTGTTGCATGCCGTGGGCAATGCCATCGTCGACAACAACCCGAATGCTAAAGTCATTTACATGCATTCTGAGCGATTTGTCCAAGATATGGTGAAAGCGCTTCAAAACAATGCAATTGAAGAGTTTAAACGCTACTACCGAAGTGTCGATGCACTGCTCATTGATGATATTCAATTTTTTGCTAACAAGGAACGTTCTCAAGAAGAATTTTTCCATACGTTTAATGCGCTATTGGAAGGCAATCAGCAGATCATCTTGACCTCTGACCGATACCCCAAAGAGATTAATGGGGTAGAGGATCGACTCAAATCTCGATTTGGATGGGGCTTAACCGTAGCGATCGAGCCGCCAGAGCTTGAAACTCGCGTCGCGATTTTGATGAAAAAGGCCGAAGATCACCAAATTCATCTTGCTGATGAAGTTGCCTTCTTTATTGCAAAACGTCTTCGTTCTAATGTTCGTGAGTTGGAAGGGGCGCTTAACCGTGTTATTGCCAATGCCAACTTTACCGGACGACCAATTACCATTGATTTTGTTCGTGAAGCTCTGCGGGACTTACTCGCACTGCAAGAGAAACTTGTTACCATCGACAATATTCAAAAGACCGTTGCTGAGTACTACAAAATTAAAGTGGCGGATCTGTTATCAAAACGTCGCTCTCGTTCAGTGGCTCGACCTCGTCAGTTAGCGATGGCATTAGCAAAAGAACTCACAAACCACAGCTTACCAGAGATTGGTGATGCGTTTGGTGGCCGTGACCATACCACTGTGTTGCATGCATGCCGAAAAATCGAGCAGCTGCGTGAAGAAAGTCACGACATTAAAGAAGATTACTCGAATTTGATGCGTACCTTGTCATCATAGGCAATTATTCTCATAGTGTGCGAACGCACACCGTTTAATTTATTCGGCTCATTGTCTCGGAAGACATTTATCATGCGATTTACTATACCTCGTCAAACATTACTTAAGCCACTTCAGCAAGTGTCAGGCTCATTAGGTGGCCGACCTACTTTGCCCATTCTTGGGAATTTGCTGTTAAAAGTCGATCAAGGCACTTTATCGATGACAGCAACGGACTTGGAAGTGGAGTTGATAGCCAATGTGGCTTTAGAAGGCGACTTCGAACCAGGCAGTGTCACGGTTCCAGCGCGTAAGTTTCTTGATATTTGTCGAGCATTGCCAGATAGCGCTGAGATCACGTTTAGTTTAGACGCAGAACGCGCCTTAGTTCGTTCAGGCCGTAGCCGATTTACATTGGCCACATTACCCGCCATGGATTTCCCAAACATCGAAGACTGGCAAAGTGATATTGAGTTGACTCTAACTCAAGCGGACCTTAAAGGGCTAATTGATAAGACTCAATTCTCTATGGCGAATCAAGACGTTCGTTATTTTTTGAACGGAATGCTGTTTGAATTTGATGGTAATACTGTTCGCAGTGTCGCCACCGATGGTCACCGCATGGCGGTTGCAAAAACAGAAGTAAGCGCTAACTTAACCCAACAGCAAGTGATTGTGCCGCGTAAAGGCGTGCTTGAGTTGGCGAAGTTATTGGATCAGCCCGATCAGTCGGTCACACTACAAATCGGCAGCGCCAATATACGCGCTAAAGTGAATGCGTTTACCTTTACCTCAAAATTAGTGGATGGTCGCTTCCCAGACTATCGCCGAGTACTGCCAAGCAATACCGATAAAACGTTGGAAGCGGACTGTGAATTACTCCGCCAATTGTTTATGCGTGTTGCCATCTTATCGAATGAAAAATTTCGTGGCGTGAGAGCCAATTTTGGTGGCGAAGAAATGCGTGTGACCGCAAACAACCCAGAACAAGAAGAAGCCGAAGAAGTACTGGACGTTAACTACCAAGGTGACGCACTGGAGATCGGTTTTAACGTCAGTTATGTGCTTGATGTGCTTAACACATTACGCTGTGAATCGGTGCGCTTTTCAATGAGTGATGCCAACGCCAGTGCATTAGTTGAAAATGTTGATGATGACAGCGCAATGTACGTTGTTATGCCAATTCGTTTGTAGGCGTTTTACATACTTTAATGCCACTTACTCGACTCAGTTTGACGCAATTTAGAAATATTGCTGGGTGCAGCTTGGATCTGTCACCTGGCTTTAACTTTGTTGTCGGAGCGAATGGCAGCGGTAAAACATCGCTGCTTGAAGCGATATATTTGTTGAGTCATGGACGTTCATTTCGTTCAAACCTGACAGGTAGAATCATCCAAAATGAGCACCAAGAGCTGTTTGTTCATGGCCGTTTTTTGACCGCTGATCAATTTGAGCTACCAATTGGCATTAATAAGAAGCGTGATGGCTCGTCAGAGGTTAAAATAAGCGGTCAATCTGGACAAAAGTTGGCGCAGCTTGCTCAAGTTATGCCCGTGCAAATGATCCACCCAGATGGTTACGAATTGCTGACCGATGGACCAAAATTTCGCCGGTCGTTTATCGATTGGGGTGTGTTTTATAGTGAAGCTGAGTTTTTTGATGCATGGGGGCGAGTAAAACGCCTACATCGACAGAGAAACGCATTGTTAAAAAACGCCTCGTCGTATGCTCAGTTGGTTTATTGGGATAAAGAATTAGCGCCCTTGGCCGAAAAAATCAGCCAGTGGCGCAATGATTATGTTGAGCAGCTGCTTCCGTATTTGAAGGAGCTGTGCGCTCAGTTTTTGCCCGAATTTGAGATTGATTTTAATTACTATCGAGGTTGGGATAGGCAGACTGCCTACCATGAAATTTTAGAAAAGAACTTCGAGCGAGATCAAGGCTTAGGGTATACCTTTAGCGGCCCGAATAAGGCGGATCTAAAAGTAAAAATAGCAGGGACACCCGTTGAAGATGTCCTGTCTAGAGGACAGTTAAAATTGTTGGTGTGCGCATTAAGATTGGCTCAAGGGCAGCATCTTTCTGAGTCCACCAACAAAGAGTGTATTTATCTGGTTGATGATTTTGCGTCTGAGTTAGACGCAACACGTCGTCAACGTTTAGCCGAGTGTCTTATTAAGACCAAGGCACAAGTATTTGTAAGTTCTATTACAGAGGCACAGATTGCCTCCATGTCCACTGAAAATAGCAAGATGTTTCATGTGGAACATGGCAAAATAGAACAAGGATAATTAGTAGAGAGAAACTCATGGCAGAAAATTACGATTCTTCGAGTATTAAGGTACTTAAAGGTCTGGATGCGGTGCGCAAGCGTCCTGGCATGTACATTGGTGACACCGACGATGGCACTGGTCTTCACCACATGGTATTCGAGGTCGTGGATAACTCCATTGACGAAGCGTTGGCTGGACACTGTAATGACATCATAGTGACAATCCACGAAGATAACTCGGTTTCTGTGAAAGATGATGGCCGTGGTATCCCTACCGAACTGCACGAGGAAGAAAATGTTTCCGCGGCAGAAGTTATCATGACGGTGTTGCACGCCGGTGGTAAGTTTGATGACAACTCGTACAAAGTGTCGGGTGGCCTGCACGGTGTGGGTGTTTCGGTAGTGAATGCATTGTCAAAACAAGTCACGTTGACCATTCAGCGTGGTGGTGAAATTCATAGCCAAACGTATCGTCATGGTGAGCCTCAAGCCCCATTAGCGGTGACCGGTCAGACAGACCAAACGGGTACTGAAATCCGTTTTTGGCCAAGTGAAGAAACGTTCACTAACATCGAATTTCATTACGATATTTTAGCTAAGCGTTTACGTGAACTGTCGTTCCTAAACTCTGGCGTATCGATCAAGCTTGTGGATGAGCGTGAGGAAGATAAGTCTGATCACTTTATGTTTGAAGGCGGTATTCGAGCATTTGTTGATCACCTGAACACCAATAAAACGCCTATTATTCAAAAGATCTTCCATTTTGATACAGAGCGCGAAGACGGTATCACCGTTGAAGTCGCAATGCAGTGGAATGACGGTTTCCAAGAGAACATTTACTGTTTTACCAATAACATCCCTCAACGTGATGGTGGTACTCACTTAGCGGGCTTCCGCTCTGCGTTAACTCGTACCCTGAACACGTTTATGGATAAAGAAGGCTTTTCTAAGAAAGCCAAAGCAGCAACGTCTGGCGACGATGCTCGTGAAGGCTTAACCGCCGTTATTTCGGTGAAAGTGCCTGATCCTAAGTTCTCAAGCCAGACCAAAGACAAGCTTGTTTCGTCAGAAGTGAAATCGGCGGTAGAGTCAGCAATGGGCGAAAAGCTGTCTGAGTTCCTTGTTGAAAACCCAGGCGAAGCTAAAATTGTTTGTTCTAAAATCATTGATGCAGCCCGTGCTCGTGAAGCCGCGCGTAAAGCTCGTGAAATGACTCGCCGTAAAGGCGCATTAGACCTTGCTGGTTTACCCGGTAAACTGGCGGATTGTCAGGAAAAAGATCCAGCATTATCTGAACTCTACATTGTGGAGGGTGACTCTGCTGGCGGGTCAGCAAAACAGGGTCGTAACCGTAAGAACCAAGCGATATTGCCTCTGAAAGGTAAAATTCTAAACGTTGAAAAAGCACGCTTTGACAAAATGCTGTCGTCGCAAGAAGTAGCAACGCTTATCACTGCATTAGGCTGTGGTATCGGCCGCGATGAGTACAACCCAGATAAGCTGCGTTACCACAACATCATTATCATGACCGATGCCGATGTCGATGGTTCTCACATCCGTACCTTGCTGCTGACATTCTTCTACCGTCAAATGCCAGAGCTTATTGAACGCGGTTACATCTATATTGCTCAGCCACCACTTTATAAAGTGAAAAAAGGCAAACAAGAGCAGTACATTAAAGATGAAGACGCGATGGAGCAATACCAAACCAGTCTGGCCTTGGACAATGCTTCATTACACGTTAATGCTGACGCACCAGGCATTTCTGGTGAAGGCTTAGAGCAGCTAGTTACACAATATAAGAATGCAATTGCTGCTGCAAACAAGCTAAAGCGTCGCTTCCCAGAAGCGATTATGCATGAGCTGGTTTATGTTCCACGCTTGACTGCGGAAGATTGCCAAAGTGATGATAAAGTTCAAGCTTGGGGTGAGCAGCTAATTAAGCAGCTTAATGCGAAAGAGATTGGAGCAAGTCAATACACCTTAGAAGTTGAAAAACATGAAGAGCTTAATATCAGCTTGCCTAAAGTGATCGTTAGAACACACGGTGTGACACATGAGCACGTTCTTTCTGTTGAACTGTTTGGTACTAAAGAGTACCTGAAGCTTGCGGACCTTTCTGAAACATTGGATGGACTGCTGGAAGAAGGTGCCTTCATCAAGCGTGGTGAACGTGTACAAGTTATCGCAGATTTTGTTAGTGCTCTTGAGTGGCTACAAAAAGAATCTCGTCGTGGCTTGAGTCTACAGCGATACAAAGGACTGGGTGAGATGAACCCTGACCAACTTTGGGAGACCACTATGGACCCAGATACTCGCCGTATGATGCAAGTGACTATTGAAGATGCAGTAGGTGCGGACCAGTTGTTTACCACGTTAATGGGTGACCAAGTAGAGCCACGTCGTAACTTCATCGAAGAGAATGCTCTAAAAGTAGCAAACTTGGACGTGTAGATCGCAATAATCGACAAATTGACTAAAAAGCACTGCCTTAGGGTGGTGCTTTTTTATGCACCTAAGTTTTTTTAATATATCCCTTGAAACCCCATTTTCCGGCCCCTATATCTATTGGTGAAGAGGATGCCTACTAAGGGCCTCTGAAACCGCAGACCGAACATCGCTCAATTGAGGATGCGATGGCTGCATACAACTTAAATCCATCCCTGCATGTCGTTCATTGCGGCCATACGGCGTAATACATAATGAATGCTGAGGGAACTTAGTCTCTCTATGAATGAGGGCTAAGACTATTGCTTAATAAAGGATAGTATTATGAGAACTGTAGATTTCACCCCCCTATACCGCAACGCTATCGGCTTTGACCGTCTATTAAACTTGATGGAAGCGAATGGCAACAAAAATGCTTCTGGCGGCTACCCTCCATACAATATTGAACAACAAGATGAGCATAGTTATCGCATCACCATGGCAGTTGCTGGTTTTGCTGAGGATCAATTGGATCTCACTCAAAAAGAAAATGTGTTGATTGTAACCGGAACTCGTAAACCAGAAGAAAACAAAAACTATGTGTACCAAGGAATAGCGCAGCGCGACTTCGAGCGTAAATTCCAGTTAGCCGATTACGTTAAAGTGATTGGTGCAAGTATGGAAAATGGCCTGCTGCACATTAGTCTAGAAAGAGAAATTCCAGAAGCGATGAAGCCTCGTAAGATTGAAATTGGTCAATCTCGTCCATTATTAGAAAACGATTAATATTTTCATCACCAGATACTAAGGAGCGCAATGCGCTCCTTTTTTATGCAACAATACAGATCCATTAATATTTTTTAACATCTTGTTTTTTAGTTGAAATGTAGCGATACATTTTGTGACCTAAATGAACCTATTTTCATAGTTTGGCCTTATAAAGTGATGCCAATACCACATTATTGGTATGGTGTTTTGTATATCATGCTTAATTCATTGATGACGTATTGAACAACCTAACTCAAAATGCAAGGTGTTGTAATCATGAAGCGCTGGCTCGTTGTTTTGTTACTTTCTATCGCACACTCGGTGATTGCAACCGATATAGAAGTGTGGAGTGGTCTAGACAACACCACCATTAAAGAAATAGAGACACGCTTTGAGCAGCAAACCGATCATACTATGTCGATACGAGAGTTTTATATCGACAATATTCGCTCTGAAATGCTCGTCGCAAGTCAAAGTAACGGACAAGTTCCTGACGTTCTATACCTACCTTCAGATTTTCTAGGCTTACACCAGTTTTTAAATCTCTCACCAATCCCCGAAGATTGGCTAATGCTGGAGCGTTTTGAGCCAAAGGCCAAAAACTTAATTCATGTCGACGGTCATTATTTTGGGGTACCGTTGGCCATCGGTAATCATTTGGTTTTATATGTCAATAAAGGCCAAACCAAGCAACTGACACCCACATGGGAAGGGCTCTTTCAGCAAGTTGAAAGCGGACCGTCACCGATTGCAATGCAGTACCCGAATATGTACTTCTTTATGTCGTTTACATCACTGTTTAGCCGTGATGATATGCAGGTCGCGACAGATGTTGAGGTCAGTCCGCTGGCCAGTACATTGAGATTTTACCAACGTTTGATTGATTCGGGGTTAATGGCTGATGGGTGTGACCAAGAATGCGCGAGAGCGCAGTTTCTTCGTGGTGAAGTCAACTATCTGATTGATGGTGATTGGGCCCTTGGAGAGTTAAAGCAGTCAATGGTTGATGATCTTGTGATCAGTGCATTACCCTCCTATCAAGGAAAACCAATGCGTTCTTTGAGCGGCGGTAAGGTGCTCATTTTTACCAAACAAGCCATGCAAGATCCTATAAAGCGAGAAGCGCTCCAGGCTTTGGCAAACATGGTCCAGCAGTCAGAGTTTATTGACAGCGTGATCATTGGGCAGAACTTGATCTCAGCAAATGCCAAACTCAATGAGTTGTCTTTTTACTCCTATTCTACCTTTTATACCCAATTGTATACGCAGCTTGCACCTGCACTAATCATGCCTAGCAGTGTCACTATGGCTATATTCTGGGAAGCCGTGAGTCAAGGGATTAAGCGCCATCAATTGGGGATGCCAGCGGAAGAAAGTGCCACTTTTATTCTCGAGTTTGTGCGAGAAAATCTTGCGAAAATTAATGGTATACCTGAGGAGGACGGGCGATGAGTCTGCGCAAAATCATCACGTTTTTTGTCCTGCTGGGATCGCTGGTTCCAACGTATATCGTCGGTACGTTGCTTATAGATAGGCACGCTGAGTATCAAATGGATCAAAAGCAACTTAAGCTTGAGGCGTCGAGCTTAGGGATCGAAACGACGGTCAAACATGAGTTGTCTAATATTGCGAATCTAACCAGCTGGTATTCTCGTGATCGTCAGTTAATTACCAGTACCAACAATATCTTGTACGGCGCGGTCATTACTCAGAAGCTAAGTAGCTTTAAGCAGTTAGCCGATCCTATTACCTCAACGTTTCTACTCGATAGCCAATGGCAACCAATGTACGAGAGTAATGGCAGCTTGTTCCATTTTGAGAAGAGCCAATTACTGACATCATTAAAGCAACAGTCTGCTATTTATCAACAGGGAAAATCGTACCATACTGAATTTACCAACGAAGAGTTGGTTATTGATGGCGGGCAGCAAGGTATTGCTCTGATAACCCCACTGCTTTCATATACCTTGTTACCTGGCTCAGAGTATGAGCCTAAAGGTTACCTAGTGGTTTTGATTGCTTATGATGCCTTGGTCGCTTTGTCCACTCCCTACCTATTTGCCGAAGAAAGCATAGCGATACGTTACTTGCCAGCGTACTCGGAGTCGGTTGATGGTACAAAGGTGCTTGAACTTACTTCTGATAACCTGTTTGCACCGCTCTATTTTCAGGTCGAACAGCATCTCTCAGATCGAGCCAGAGAAACCGAGTTACGTCGTTCACAGCAAAAGCTGTATCAGTCGATGATGGTTATTTTAGTCATTACCTTAGTGTTGGGGTTGGTCATCAGTCAAGGGGTGCTGTATCCGGTGAGAGATATCGAACAGACTGTTCGTAAATATCAGCACGGCAATCAGCGTTACAAGTCCAAAAAGCGCTTTCAGTTTAGCGAATTTAAACAACTCCTCGATGTTATCGACAAATTGTGGTCTCGCATTCATAAGCAAATGAGAGAACTAGAAATACAGAATATTGAGCTACAAAAAGCGCACAGTGAGGTGCAACAGTCCAACTTACGACTCGAGAACTTTAATCAGACACTCGAGCGCAGTGTCGACGAGAAAACCATTGAACTCAGAGAGCTATTAAACAGAGAAGAGCATTATCAACAGCAATTGGTCACCATTATAGATTTCTTTTCCAATCGCGCCGGCATCGCCTATCGAAGTATTCCAACCGTTTGTAATCTATTTCTCTCCAAGCTGTTTAGTCATCAACAAGTCGTTTTTGCATTTGAAAAGCACGCGGTTCATCCATGTGAGCCCATTTACTCTATAGAAGGGCAAATTTTGGGCTACATGCAACTCGAACGCAGTAAATTAAGCGAGCAGCAACAGATGCTGTTGGTCATTTTTGCCAAACAACTTTCCGCTTGGTTGGAGTTAGAAGTCCTTGCTCGTTGGGATCCTCTTAGTTCTACACTCAATCGAAAGGCGTTTGAAGAGGACTTAGAGTATTACAAACTTCGCACTCAGCAGCGACACAGTCGCAATTTATCGCTGATGATGATCGATATTAATGGATTAAAGATCATTAATGATACCTATGGACATGACACCGGTGATCGACTGATTCAAACCATGGTTAATACTCTGAATCCTGTGTGCAATAAAAAAGTGGTACTTTACCGAGTTGGTGGGGATGAGTTTGTTTTGTTAATACGTGATTATACCGCCAACCTTTTATCTGAGCTAACGACACAAATTGAACAATCCAAAGGCATGTCGCAGCTAAAACTGCCCGATGGCCGAGCGTATTATGTGTCATATTCAATTGGTGTTGCCAGCAGCTTAGAGGCGCCATTAGATGCCTTATACGCGCGGGCTGACGCAAATATGTATCGCGACAAGCGAGGTCATTACGTCGAGCATATAGATGAAGCAGAACCTTCTCTATAGGGCGTCTGAGTATGCGCTGGACACTTCTTCGGCAATAACTGCAATGCCTTTCTCCATAACGTCCTGTGGTTGAACATAGTTCATTCGCAAACACTGATGAGCGTGCGGCCAGTCGTTGGTTCCGAAAAAGAAGTACTCTCCAGGTACCACCAGTACGCCGCGAGCCTTTAATCGTTGGTAGAGTTCATTGGTACTGATAGGCAGCTCGTCAAACCACAACCACAAAAAGATGGCACCTTCCGATTTATGTATTCGAAAGCGATTGTCTGGAATGGCCTGTTGAAGCATCTCAATCGCTTGCTGTGATTTTTGCTGATAAAACGGCGTGATCACATCGCGACTTAGCGGCAACAGATCCCCTTGTTCAATCATGTGCGAGGCGATTTTTGGGCCCACACTTGCTGGCGCCAAACTGATGATGCCATTGAGGTTGGTCAGCGCAGAGATGACGCCCTCATTGCCGATGACAATGCCACACCGTACTCCAGGTAAACCAAGTTTCGACAAACTCATGCATAAGATGGTGTTGTCATTCCAAAAGGGAGTGATGGTCTCAAACAAAATATTAGGGAAAGGGGTCCCATAAGCATTATCGATGATGAGTGGGACATCGTGAGCGCGCGCTAATTCATCTAAGTGAGCGATCTCGTCGTCTGTTAACACGTTACCCGTTGGGTTGGTGGGACGAGACACACAAATGGCGCCGACGCTGTCATCCACTACCAGTTGACTGAAATCGACATGGTATTTGAACTGGCGATTGTCCAAGTACTCGATATCAGGGTGATAAGAGATAAATATATCTTCATCTAACCCCGAATCTGCATAACCGCAGTATTCAGGTGCCAGTGGAAGCAGAATTTTTTTGTGTGAGCCATCAGGCTGTGTACCTGCAAAGAGATTAAACAGATAGAAGAATGCGCTCTGGCTGCCATTGGTCAAAGTGATGTTTTTTTCGGTGATTGGCCAATTGAACTCTTGTTGAAGCAAATTTGCGAGGTTTTTAACAAATCGGTCAGAGCCTTGTGGTCCATCGTAATTGGTCAGCGCGTCAACGAAGTCACCTTGCTCGATCAGTTGTTTAATCGCATTTTCAAAATAGTCATTCATCGCTGGGATTTGCGCAGGGTTTCCCCCACCTAGCATCAGTGCGCCAGGTGTACGTAACCCGTCATTAAGGTCGTCCATAAGTTGGGTAATACCGGAGTGGCGATTAAACTTCTCTCCAAACTGCGAAAATGACATGCTACAACCTCTGATTCTATTAATACGTACTGCTCATTGGCATTGATGCGATAACATACTCCAGCGATTAGCATTTGTCAGCGCAAAACGTTAAATAAACGTAAAATGGGACGGTCATTGAAAGATGTACAGGGGTATGACCCCAAGTACTCAATTTGAGGACAAAAAAAAACCTCGAACATGGTCCGAGGCTTCTTGATTTAGGCAATCGCTTTAACCGTTTATTTCTGCAATACAGAGATATCGGCGATCTGTAGGAACAGATTACGCAGGTTGTTCAGCAGTGTGAGACGATTCTTCTTAAGTGCTTCGTCATCGGCCATAACCATAACGTTATCAAAGAACGCATCTACAGGCTCACGTAGGTCAGCTAGCTTGCTTAGGGCTTCTTGGTAGTTACCTGTCGCGAATGCTGGCTCTAGTGCTTCTGTCATTACTTCAACATTCTCAGCTAGTGCTTTCTCTGCATCTTCTTGAAGAAGAGCAAGGTCAATACCTTCAGCTAGCTCACCGTCGAACTTCGCAAGGATGTTACCTACACGCTTGTTCGCTGCTGCAAGAGCTTCTGCAGCTTCCAGTCCACGGAAGTGAGATACGGCCTTAACACGTTGGTCAAAGTCAGCAGGCTTGGTTGGGCGACGTGCAAGTACCGCTTGGATGATATCAACGCTGAAACCTGCATCTTGGTACCATGCGCGGAAACGACCTAGCATGAAGTCGATAACGTCAGCTTCAACGTTGTCGTTGGTTAGCTTGTCGCCTAGTAGCTCTTTCGCTTTACAGATAAGATCAATTAGGTCTAGGTTGTAGCCGTTTTCAACGATGATACGCAGCACACCCAATGATGCTCGACGTAGAGCGAATGGGTCAGAACCTTTTGGTGCTTGGCAAATACCGAAGATACCTACGATAGTGTCTAGCTTGTCTGCCATTGCTACAGCAGATGAAATACCAGTGCTTGGTAGATCGTCGCCTGCAAAGCGAGGCATGTATTGCTCGTAAAGTGCTAGTGCAACTTGCTCGTCTTCGCCATCGTGCGTTGCGTAGTGCATGCCCATTACACCCTGAGTATCCGTAAATTCGAATACCATAGAAGTCATTAGGTCACACTTAGCTAGTAAGCCAGCGCGCTTAGATTTCTCAACGTCAGCATCGATCTGCTCAGCAATGTAGCCAGCAAGTTCGGTGATGCGGTCTGTTTTGTCTTTGATAGTACCTAGCTGCTTTTGGAAGATAGCTTGCTCTAGCTCAGGTAGTCGATCAATAAGAGGGCGCTTACGGTCAGTGTTAAAGAAGAACTCGGCATCCGCAAGACGTGGACGTACAACCTTCTCGTTACCTTCGATTACGTGGCGAGGCTCTTTTGACTCGATATTAGAAACAAAGATGAAGTTAGGCAGAAGCTTCTTGTTTTCGTCATATACCGGGAAGTACTTCTGGTCACCTTTCATGGTGTAAACCAAAGCTTCAGAAGGAACCTTTAAGAACTCTTCTTCAAATTTCGCAGTTAGAACGACTGGCCATTCAACCAGAGACGTGACTTCTTCTACGAGGTCATCTTCTAGATCAGCAATACCACCAACCGCTGCTGCTGCTTTTTGCGAGTCAGCAAGGATGATAGCTTTGCGCGCTTCGTAATCTGCCATTACTTTACCGCGCTCTTCTAAGAGTGCAGGGTATTGCTCAGCAGAGTCAATAGTGAACTCTTGCTCACCCATGAAGCGGTGACCACGTATTGTGCGGTCTGATGCAACACCTAAGATCTCACCTTCGATAAGGTCAGAACCCATCAGCATAGTTAGCGTTTTAACGGGGCGAATGAACTGAGTTGTTTTATTGCCCCAGCGCATTGGTTTAGCGATTGGTAGGTTAGCCAGTGCTTTTGCCGCAAGATCGACCACGATCTCGGTAGTTGCTTTGCCTTTGACTTCTTGTTTGAACAGTAGCCATTCGCCTTTGTCTGTAACCAGACGTTCAGCTTGTTCAACAGTGATGCCGTTACCACGCGCCCAGCCTTGGGCTGCTTTGGTCGCGTTACCGTCAGCGTCAAATGCGACAGAAATTGCAGGACCACGCTTTTCGACCACTTTGTCCGCTTGGCCTTCTGCAAGACCGGCTACTTTAAGCGCTAGACGACGAGGTGCTGCGTACCATTTCACGCCTTCGTGCGCGAGATCTGCGCCTTTAAGTTCCGCTTCGAAGTTTGATGCGAATGCTTCTGCTAGTGTGCGAAGCTGCGTTGGTGGTAGCTCTTCAGTACCCAGTTCAATTAGAAATTCTTTTGCCATGATTACTTCTCCTCGCTTTTTGCATCTTGGGTACGGCACATTGGGAAGCCTAATGCTTCACGTGATGCGTAGTACGCCTCGGCAACAGACTTAGTCAGGTTGCGGATGCGAAGGATGTAACGTTGGCGCTCTGTCACAGAGATAGCTTTGCGCGCATCAAGGATGTTGAATGCGTGGCCAGCTTTAAGGATGCGCTCGTATGCAGGAAGCGGAAGTGGCTTCTCAAGCTCAAGTAGCTCGGTACACTCTTTTTCGCACTGGTCGAAGAAAGTGAAAAGGAAATCAACATCTGCGTGCTCGAAGTTGTAAGTAGACTGCTCAACTTCATTTTGGTGGAAAATATCACCGTAGGTCACGTTTGAGCCATCGGGTGCCACGTTCCATACTAGGTCGTACACTGAATCCACTTCTTGGATATACATTGCAAGACGTTCTATACCGTAAGTGATCTCGCCGGTAACTGGCTTACATTCAAGTCCGCCAACTTGCTGGAAATAGGTAAATTGAGTCACTTCCATACCGTTTAGCCAAACTTCCCAGCCAAGACCCCATGCACCTAGCGTTGGGTTTTCCCAGTTGTCTTCAACAAAACGAATATCGTGAACCAGTGGATCGACACCAAGAACTTCTAGTGAGCCAAGGTACAACTCCTGAATATTATCTGGAGAGGGCTTTAATGCCACTTGGAATTGATAGTAATGCTGCAGACGGTTCGGGTTTTCACCGTAACGACCATCGGTCGGACGGCGTGAAGGTTGAACGTATGCCGTAGACATTGGCTCTGGGCCAAGTGCACGTAGACATGTCATTGGGTGAGAGGTGCCAGCACCTACTTCCATATCTAGCGGTTGTACAATGGTACAGCCGTTTTGTGCCCAGTAATCCTGCAGCGCGAGGATCATTCCCTGGAAGGTTTTGATATCGTATTTTTGCATAGTCAGGTTCGCGCGATTCTTTAGTCAAAGTGAACAAAATAACGTTCAAGTATACTCAGTTTGCTGGGATCAATGTAGCGTTAACTTGCGAGAAATTCGGTCCAGGCGAAAAAAAAGACTCGAGCAGTCATAAAATGGAGCTTGTTATGGCTCAATCGAGGATCTCACAGCGTAAATTTGTTCGAAAAGTAAAATTATTCGCGATCAATAGGAGGTTAAATAGACAGTTGTTGACATCAAACTGTCATATTTCAGGTTCACATTGGAATGGAGTGGTAGAAAGAGGGCAAGACTATGTTCACACGTTATATGGGCATTACGCCGCAAAGTCAGGCGTACTTGTTTACCTTCGCATTAGCGCTGAATCTGATCGGTATGGTGATCACGGATATGTGGTTGCCGATGGTTGTCGGTGCCATTGTGATGACGGGATTGTGTGCCGAATCCTGGATCCGTGTTCAATACATTATCCCAATGCGTAAAGAGCTCCTAAAAATCCGCAAACAGCTCGACAATCGCGTCGTTAAGTAGATTGCAATGGAAGCTTTGGTGGCGACTAACGGAAATGACACACGAAGGTGTGCGGAGTAAGTGTTGCCGTATCGTTTAACGATGGCTTTTGGGGGAGGGTATGGCTTCCCCCAATGACGCTGCATGAGGGCTAACTGATGCCTTTTTTGATCACAAACTCAAAAGGGCTGGATGCGGTTTGCTCTGCCACTAACTGATGATCCATAAATCGACAGAAGCTCGGGATGTCTCTGACGGTTGAAGGGTCATCGGCTTTTACTAGCAATGTTTCACCCACTTCCATCTTCCTAATGGTTTTACGAACCATCATTACTGGCTCAGGGCAGCGCAATCCTTCGGCTTCCAAAATTCGATCGATGTGTTGTGCATCAAAAGACATGATAATTTCTCACTTACTGGTCACGGTCACGAGGCTGTGATTAGCCTGAAGGGTCGCTCTTTACGGTTAAAATCGAGTAAAAACTCGGACTGTGAGCGAACGCGCAGATAATACATTCGTGTAAAAAATAT
Source organism: Vibrio sp. qd031 (assembly GCF_002100145.1). Taxonomy (GTDB): domain Bacteria; phylum Pseudomonadota; class Gammaproteobacteria; order Enterobacterales; family Vibrionaceae; genus Vibrio. Next base: position 9,320 of record NZ_JXQD01000009.1, on the reverse strand, counting down.
TCAATAGTTACTTGGCAAATCCTAAAAAAGGGGTTAAATTTAATTTTAACTTAAGGTTAACAAATGGGTAACAACTTGGTATTTACTTCTTATTTATCAAAACGATAAATATTGTATAAGAAGTAAAATCAACGAGCGTCTATCCCAATATGACTGTTCGTTGGCGTGTTACTTATACTGTCATTCCGACACTATCTCCCAGTTTTCTTGGGCTTCCCCGCTGTATATGCGGGATTTTTTTTGCCTAAAATTCGTGCTTAGGTGCAAGACGAGCGTTATTTCCGATTACAATAGCTCTAGATTTTATCAGCAAGAGCATCCAATGGAGCTAGAAGAGATATATCGCAGAGACCTAAATTTGCTGGTGGCTTTACGGGTACTGATTGAAGAGTGCAGTGTCAGTAAGGCCGCCGCGCGGCTAAATTTGAGTCAGTCAGCAATGAGTCGCGTTCTTGGGCGCATGCGCGTGTTGCTTAATGACCCTTTGTTTACTCGACAAGGTCAAAAGCTGATCCCAACGCAAAAAGCGCTTCAAGTGAACGATGCGTTAGGCACACCGCTTGAATCATTACGCAGTCTCTTGTCTCCAGAAGAGTTTGACCCCAGTCAATGCCAGCAAACGTTCACTATAGCGACCACCGATTACGCAATGCAAACCATTTTGCCGTTTGCGCTGCCGAGGTTGTATCAAGAGGCGCCAAAAGTCTCTTTTAACTTTTTGCCCTTGCAACACGATCGTATTTTAGAGCAGTTGACGACCGAAGGCGCCGATTTGGCCATTTGTCGGCCTATTGGGCCCGTCGAGCCTTTACGTCGTGAGGTACTAGGCCGAGTGGGTGTACTGTGCATGGTGTCGAAACGTCATCCAATCGCACAGCGCGATATGACAATAGAGGACTACCTGAGCTATCCGCAAGCGATGATTGCCATTAGTGATGGAGTTAAAGCGTTGATTGATGAGGCTCTTTCTGGGAAAGAGAAACCAAAATTAGTGCTGCGAGCCTACCATTTAGAGTCGGCGCTGTCGGTGATTGAACAGTTGCCCCTTATTATGACGGTGCCTGCCGACCTTGCGTACTTGGTGGCGCAGCGCTATGACTTGGTGGTTAAGCCATTACCTTTTAGGTTTACGGCGTTTGACTACTCAATGATTTGGCATACGCGATGTGATAATGCACCCGCTCAAGAGTGGCTACGATCAATTGTGAAAGAAGAATGCGGCCGGCTAATTGCCAAGCGTATCGATGATATGGGGTTGGAATAATACCAACCAGAGCACTGGATTAAGCGCTCTGGTTAGATTGGTATACAGCTAGTGTACTGGTGCGGCTTGAGTATTTAACTGTCTGTGTACTTAGTTACGGGAGTACTCAACAGCATAGCGACTATAGCTTAGTGGCTATAGCTTAATGACGACTCGACCGGTGACTTCGCCATTAGTGATGGACTCAGCAAACTGTGGTGCATGCTCAAGTTCAATCTCAGTACAGGCTTGTTGGTAGTAACTTTGCGGCAGCAGCTTAGCAAGGCTCTCCCAAGCTTGAACGCGTCTCTGCTGTGGGCAGTTTACCGAGTCGACGCCTTGCAGGCGCACGTTGCGCAAAATAAACGGCATTACCGTTGTCGGGAGATCAAACCCTCCCGCTAAGCCACACGCAGCGACCGTACTGTTGTAGTCCATTTGCGCTAGAACCTTCGCCAGTATTTTGCTGCCGACAGTATCAATTGCGCCTGCCCATACTTGTTTTTCAAGTGGACGCGCTGGCTCTTCAAATTCGCTGCGCTCAATGACTCGACTTGCGCCTAGTTTTTCTAACAATGGCCCATTTTGTTCCAATCGACCTGTTACTGCCGCGACTTTGTAACCCAGTTCGGCCAATAGGGTGACTGACACTGAACCCACACCACCACTGGCGCCCGTTACTAGGATTTCACCGTCTTCAGGCTTAACACCGCCATCAATCAATGCTTGCACGCATAACATCGCGGTAAAGCCTGCAGTGCCTATCATCATCGCTTGCTTGGCATCTAACCCTTGTGGTTGTGGAACCAACCAGTCGGCTTTAAGCGAAGCGCGCTCAGCCATACCGCCCCAATGATTTTCACCGACGCCCCAACCGGTTAAGACAACTTTGTCCCCCTGGGTGTAGCGTGAGTCACTGCTGCTGATCACGCTGCCAGCAAGATCTATCCCAGGTACCATAGGAAAGTTGCGAATGATTTTACCTTTACCGGTGATCGCCAGGCCGTCTTTATAATTCAATGATGAATAATCCACCTGTACCACAACCTCACCGTCAGGCAGTTGTGAGTCATCAAGTTGCTCGATGCTGGCGATAGTGCGTTTATCTTGTTGATTTAGAACGAGTGCATTAAACATAAAAGTCTCCAGAAGAGGGTTCGTAAGCGTATGTAGATAGTGTAGACCTAAAACTTAAATGAAAATAATGAAACTTTGTCATTAAATTCATGCGTTTTTTGCATTTTAAGACACTAGACCAAACGGAATGAAAAAAATAGCGGCATAAAGCCGCTATTGGGAAATGACTAAGCAGTGAGTGCAGTGCTAAGGGCGTTCAAACACCGTGGCTATTCCTTGCCCAAGACCAATACACATAGTGGCGAGACCGTACTTGGCATCTTGTGCTTCCATGAGGTTAATGAGCGTCGTCGAAATGCGCGATCCCGAGCAACCTAGTGGGTGACCAAGCGCTATTGCACCGCCGTTAAGATTGACCTTTTGGTCCATCACATCCAGCAACCCAAGATCTTTGGCAACCGGCAAGGCTTGAGCAGCAAAGGCTTCATTCAGCTCTACCACATCCATATCGTCAATGGTAAGACCCGCGCGTTGTAGTGCTTTTTTAGTGGCTGGTACGGGACCGTATCCCATAATGGAAGGATCGCAACCTGCAACCGCCATGCCCTTAATGCGGGCGCGAATGGTTAGACCCAGTTCATTGGCTTTATCTTCGCTCATGATAAGCATTGCCGAGGCACCATCTGACAGGGCAGAAGAGGTACCCGCAGTGACCGTACCATTGGCTGGGTCAAACACCGGACGCAGTGAAGAAAGGCCCTCAACGGACGTTTCTGGGCGTATGACTTCATCGTAATCTAAGGTAAACAGAGTGCCATCTGCGGCGTGCGCTTCTATAGGTAAAATCTCGTTACTGAATCGACCTTCAACGGTAGCCGCATGAGCACGGGCGTGAGAGCGAGCGGCGAATTCATCTTGCTGTTCACGACTAATGCCGTGCAGTTTGCCCAGCATCTCTGCTGTAAGTCCCATCATGCCAGCGGCTTTTGCGACATTTTTAGACATACCAGGGTGAAAGTCGACACCATGGTTCATCGGAACGTGCCCCATATGCTCAACACCACCAATGAGACAAATATCGGCATCACCGGTCATGATAGCGCGAGTGCCATCGTGCAGTGCTTGCATCGACGAACCACACAGTCGGTTCACGGTAACTGCTCCAATTTCAATAGGTAAGCCTGCTAACAAGGCTGCGTTGCGTGCAACATTGAACCCTTGCTCTAATGTTTGCTGTACACAGCCCCAATAGATATCTTCAATCTCACTCGGATTCACTTGCGGATTGCGCTCTAGGATCCCTTTCATCAGGTGCGCAGAAAGGTCTTCGGCACGAGTATGGCGAAAAGCACCATTTTTCGAGCGACCCATCGGTGTGCGCAAGCAATCAACTACTACGACGTTTTTCATTTGAGAACTCATCTGACACACACTCCTTAAATAGAACCTTGTTGTTGGGAACCGTAAAAACTTTCCCCTTTAGACGCCATATCAATCAGTAGTTGCGGTGCTTGGTACATCGCGCCTAGGTGGTGATACTTCTCAGCCATCGCGAGGTATTGGTTTAACCCTAGGCTGTCTAGGTAGCGGAACACGCCGCCTCTAAACGGAGGGAAACCTAATCCATAAACCAGAGCCATGTCGGCTTCTTGTGGCGAGGCGATAATGTTCTCTTCTAAACAACGAGCCACTTCGTTGATCATCGGAATCATCACTCGTTCAATGATGGTTTGCGCGTCAAATTCATTGTAATTTTGCACGGTTGTCGCGAGTAGCTCGGTCACGGACTCATCAAAGACCTTCTTCGGACGACCTTTTTTGTCTTTGGTGTAGCTGTAGAACCCAGACCCATTCTTCTGGCCAAACTTCTCTGCTTCATACAACACGTCAATAGCGTCACGATCGTCTTTACTCATGCGCTCAGGGAAGCCTTGTGCCATCACTTCTTGAGCATGATGAGCAGTGTCGATACCGACAACATCAAGAAGATACGCAGGTCCCATTGGCCAGCCAAACTGGCGCTCCATCACTTTGTCTATTTGAGTAAAATCACCGCCGTCTCGCAGCAGTAGGCTAAACCCGCCAAAGTATGGGAAAAGGACACGGTTAACAAAAAACCCAGGGCAGTCATTCACAACGATGGGTGATTTACCCATTTTCGCTGCATAGGCCACAACACGGTTGATGGTTTCATCAGAGGTGTGCTCTCCGCGGATGATCTCAACCAGCGGCATGCGATGCACAGGGTTAAAGAAGTGCATCCCACAGAAGTTTTCAGGACGCTTGAGTGACTGAGCGAGAAGATTGATTGGAATGGTTGAGGTGTTCGAGGTTAGCACGGCATTCTCACCTACGTGCTGCTCAACTTCGCTTAATACAGCAGCTTTTACTTTCGGGTTTTCGACAACCGCTTCAACAATAATGTCTGAGCTGTCGATACCAGCATAATGAAGGCTAGGAGTGATTGAAGAAAGGATACCCGCCATCTTAAAGCCGTCGATTCGACCTTGAGAAAGTCGCTTATTCAGTAATTTACTCGCTTCATTCATGCCCAAATCAAGAGACGCTTGCGCGATGTCTTTCATGATCACAGGAACGCCTTTGAGTGCTGACTGATAGGCGATCCCGCCCCCCATGATGCCAGCCCCAAGGACTGCAGCACGCTCGGTTTGCACTGTTGCAGATTTTGCCGCTTTCTTAGCGAGCCCTTTTAGGTACTGGTCATTAAGGAACAACCCGACCAGTGATTTAGCCTCTTCCGATTTTGCCAGTTTCACAAAATGTTTGCGTTCGACAGCCAGCGCTTCGTCGCGATCGCAACGAGCACTTTCTTCAATGGTTTTAACCGCAGTCATTGGAGCAGGGTAGTGAGGTCCTGCTTTTTGAGCCACCAAGCCTTTGGCCATGGTGAAGCTCATCATTGACTCTAGCTTGCTCAGTGTAAGTGCTGAGGTTTTCTGTTTGCGGCGTGATTGCCAATCGATTTTTCCACTTATGGCTTGTTTTAGTGTGCTTAATCCTGAAGCTTCAAGCGCATCGGTATCGACAACCGCATCTAGCAACCCAATGCTAAGCGCTTCTTGAGGACGGCACGCCTTACCTTGGGTAATAATCTCCATGGCACTGTCCGCACCGATGACTCTTGGTAATCTTACGCAGCCACCAAACCCAGGCATTATGCCGAGTTTAGTCTCTGGCAGACCAATACTGGTGGTTTTATCACCAATACGTAGGTCGGTAGCAAGTACACACTCACATCCACCACCTAGAGTGTGGCCTTTAAGGACAGAAAGTGTTGGAACAGGGAGGTCTTCTAATTTATTGAATACACCATTGGCAAACTGTAACCATTGGTCAAGCTCAGCGTCAGGTTTTGCAAAAAGGCCTAAAAATTCGGTGATGTCAGCACCAACAATAAAGGCATCTTTATCACTGGTGAGCAATACGCCTTTCAAGTCGGCGTGTTGGTTAATCGCATCGAGGGCTTTATCTAAAGATTCAAGTGTCGCCAGATCCAACTTGTTAATCGGACCAGGGGCACAAAATGAGAGTTCCACAATCCCATCTTGTTTGGCTTCTACCTTTATCGTTTCCGCTTGGTAAATCATTGTTGTTCTCCATAACACGCTGATTAGCGTCGATGTAGTGTTGTACAGAGGGCCTAACGTTATGCTGCACTCAGGTTAGTAAACCCAAAAACAATTTAATATCTATTCTGGTTAGACCAGTGCCAGTTTGACCGTTTCAAAAATAAACTTCAATACATTTTTTAAACAACTGTTTAACATTGTGTGGGAAAACACACCCTAATGGTAGTCTTAGACTTAAAAGTAGGTCGTGATACACTTCGGTTTTGTTTGATATAAATAACCTAAAACTCGGTCATGCCATCCCATCAGCCATACCTGATCCCAAACGACTCCACGGTGTTTGAAGAAGAAATTAAAAAAAGTGTCTTCATTACTCAGTTGGCGCACACGCCATCTATAAATGCAGCTAAGGCGTTTATTCAGAGTGTGAAACAGCAGCATTCGAGTGCGCGGCATAATTGCTGGGGGTTTGTCGCGGGCAGGCCCACCGATTCTATGTTGTGGGGGTTCTCGGATGATGGAGAGCCATCAGGGACCGCAGGGAAACCAATATTGGCACAGCTTTCTGGAAGTCATATTGGTGAGATCAGTGCCGTGGTTACGCGCTATTCCGGTGGAATTAAGCTTGGAACAGGCGGGTTGGTTAAAGCCTATGGGGGTGGAGTGCAGCAAGCGTTAAAGCTTGTTCAAACAATTGAGAAAAAAATCACCACCTTATTGACCATAGAGGTAGACTACAGCTTATTGAGCCTTATCCAAAACCTGATGCAACAGTTCGGGGCGACAGAGTTTGCCAGTGAATATGTGACAAGTGTGAGGTTAACGGTAGAGATTGAGTGTTTGAACGAAGCCAACTTTGTGCAAGCTGTGATCAATAAAACGGGAGCGAAAGCCCTGATTACTAAGGAAAGTGACGCAGAAGCGAGTTAATCAGCTTCTGCCGTATAATTATCTAATGCAGTTTCGTTCTATTATCCGCATTGTCGGTCTTCTTTTAGCACTGTTCAGCTTTACCATGCTCGCACCTGCGCTCGTGGCGCTGATCTATCGTGATGGTGCTGGTGTTCCTTTTGTGGGCACTTTCTTTACCTTGCTGGTCGCAGGTTTTTTTTGCTGGTTTCCAAACCGTCGTTATAGACACGAGCTTAAAGCACGCGATGGATTTTTGATAGTCGTACTATTTTGGACGGTACTGGGCAGCGCGGGTGCATTGCCGTTTTTGTTATTAGATAAAACCAATTTTTCTGTCGCCAATGCTTTTTTTGAATCGTTCTCGGCATTAACGACAACAGGGGCTACAGTCATTGTTGGCTTAGATGACCTCCCTAAAGCCATTCTATTCTATCGTCAGTTACTGCAATGGTTCGGTGGTATGGGGATCATTGTACTGGCCGTTGCTATATTACCCGTATTAGGAATCGGTGGCATGCAGCTGTACCGAGCCGAAATTCCTGGCCCGGTTAAAGATTCTAAGATGACGCCTCGAATAGCAGAAACCGCTAAGGCACTTTGGTATATCTATCTAACCTTAACTATTGCCTGTGCAGCGGCCTTTTGGACGGCGGGGATGTCTGCATTTGACGCGATTTGTCATAGTTTTTCGACCATTGCGATTGGCGGCTTTTCTACACACGATGCCAGCATGGCCTATTTTGACAGTTACGCTATTAACATGATTACAGTGGTGTTCTTACTCATTTCTGCAGTGAACTACTCATTGCACTTTGCTGTGTTTGCATCGGGGGGTGTTCATCCTAAGTACTACGTGAAAGATCCAGAGTTTAGAGCTTTCATTGTAATTCAAGTAGCCCTGTTTAGTGTTTGCTTCCTAATTTTGCTTAACCACCATACTTACGATTCATATTACGATGCATTTGACCAAGCACTTTTTCAAAGTGTCTCGATATCAACCACCGCAGGCTTTACCACTACAGGATTTGCTGACTGGCCACTATTTTTGCCCGTGTTATTGCTGTTTTCAGCCTTTATTGGAGGCTGTGCTGGCTCGACTGGAGGTGGCATGAAGGTGATTCGTATTTTGTTGCTGACCTTACAAGGGGCGCGTGAGGTCAAGCGATTGATTCACCCTAGAGCGGTATACACCATCAAAGTGGGAGGCAAAGCGCTATCTTCTAAAGTTATAGATGCTGTATGGGGGTTTTTCTCCGCGTACGCGTTGGTGTTTGTATTGTGTATGCTCGCGCTCATTGCGACAGGTATGGATGAGCTAACGGCGTTCTCAGCGGTCGCATCGACGCTGAATAATTTAGGGCCAGGTCTTGGTGACGTGGCTTTGCATTATGGGGATATCGACAATGCGGCTAAATGGATACTGGTGATCAGTATGCTTTTCGGTCGACTAGAGATCTTCACTTTGTTGATACTCTTTACCCCAACATTTTGGCGAAACTAGCCTCGCTTTGTTTTTGTGTGTAATTGCTTACAGTAGCGCACCGACACCTAATAAGGATATCCCGTGAGTAAAACCCTTTTATTGCATTCTACCCGAGAAGGGCAAACCAAGAAGATTCTCTCTTATATAGAGAGTAAGTTGGATGGGCATGAATGTGAGACCATGGATATCCACCAGGCTGGCACTGTTGATCTCTCTCAGTATGACAAAGTCGTCATAGGCGCCTCAATTCGATATGGGCACCTCAATAAAAAGCTCTATCAATTTATAGAGCAACATCAGTCACAGCTAGAAAACGCGAATACCGCTTTTTTCTGTGTCAATCTTACCGCACGCAAAGAAGACCAGGGAAAGGATACGCCAGAAGGCAGCGCCTATATAAAGACCTTCCTTAAGAAGTCACCTTGGACACCTACATTGATTGGTGTATTTGCCGGCGCGCTCTATTATCCTCGTTATAACCTGTTTGACCGATTTATGATTCGATTCATCATGTCAATGACAGGCGGTGAAACGGATACGACAAAAGAAGTGGAATACACCAACTGGGAAAAAGTGAGGCTATTTGCCCAAAATGTTAAACAATTAGGTGAGTAAAGCGTCACTTTTGATGAGTTTTGGCCAACTTTTATTCAAACAGTAGAAAGTTGCGTTTTTCTTTCAAAAAACACTTGCCAATGTGATTCGGATCTCTATAATGCCGCCTCACTGACACGGTAGAGCGCACAACGCTTCAGCCGCATCAGTAGGCCAAGTGGCTGAGTCATTTGCACAATTTCGATTCGAAAATACGCTTCGAAATAAAAAGCAAAAAAGTGTTTGACACTGAGACTCAAATCGCTAGAATGGCCGTCCACTTCGAGGGAGACCTCAGTGGCGTTCGAAAGAACAACGCTCTTTAACAATATAAACCTATCAATCTGTGTGGGCACTCGTTGATGATAATCAAAATAGATTCCTCGGAATCAACTTGATTTCAATGAACTGAGTGACCAAT
>NZ_JXQD01000025.1:870827-871384 GCF_002100145.1 Vibrio sp. qd031 | reverse complement strand
CGACGGATGCAGACAATCCTAATTTAGCGTTTGAAGAAAACACCATTAGCGATGCGTACGGTGAGTTCACCGTTGACGCCAATGGCAATTGGACGTTCACACTGGCGGATAACGCCACAGTCGATGCATTAACGACCGGCCAGAAAGAAGTCCGTGAGTTTACCGTGACGCTGTCCGATGGCAGTGACACCACCGTCACCATTACCATTACCGGTACCGATGACGAACCGGTGATTTCGGCGGATACTGATGAAGTCACGGAAGGTGATGTGACGCCTGTCAGCGGCACGTTGACGGCGACGGATGCAGACAATCCTAATTTAGCGTTTGAAGAAAACACCATTAGCGATGCGTACGGTGAGTTCACCGTTGACGCTGAGGGCAATTGGACGTTCACACTGGCGGATAACGCCACAGTCGATGCATTAACGGCCGGCCAGAAAGAAGTCCGTGAGTTTACCGTGACGCTGTCCGATGGCAGTGACACTACAGTGACGATTACCATCACGGGTACTGATGACGAACCGGTGATTTCGGCGGATATTGATGAAGTCACA
>NZ_JXQD01000025.1:344165-870817 GCF_002100145.1 Vibrio sp. qd031 | reverse complement strand
AAGGTGATGTGACGCCTGTCAGCGGCACGTTAACGGCGACGGATGCAGACAATCCTAATTTAGCGTTTGAAGAAAACACCATTAGCGATGCGTACGGTGAGTTCACCGTTGACGCGGAGGGCAATTGGACGTTCACACTGGCCGATAACGCGACTGTGGACGCGCTGACAGCCGGTCAGAAAGAAGTGCGTGAGTTTACTGTGACACTGTCCGATGGCAGTGACACTACAGTGACGATTACCATCACGGGTACTGATGATGATCCGGTGATTTCGGCGGATACTGATGAAGTCACTGAAGGTGATGTGACGCCTGTCAGCGGCACGTTGACGGCGACGGATGCAGACAATCCAGACCTAGAATTTACACCAAATACTATTACCGATGCTTACGGTGAGTTCACCGTTGACGCGAATGGCAATTGGACGTTCACACTGGCCGATAACGACACAGTCGATGCATTAACCGCCGGCCAGAAAGAAGTGCGCGAGTTTACCGTGACCTTGTCCGATGGCAGTGACACTACAGTGACGATTACCATCACGGGTACCGATGACGATCCGGTGATTTCGGCGGATACTGATGAAGTCACAGAAGGTGATGTGACGCCTGTCAGCGGCACCCTAACGGCGACAGATGCAGACAATCCTAATTTAGCGTTTGAAGTAAATACAATTAGCGACCCATACGGTGAGTTTGCTGTGGATTCTACTGGTCAATGGAAATTTGTATTGGCTGATAACCAGATTGTCAATGAGCTAGCTGAAGGAGAGGCGATTGAACGAGTATTTGTTGTAGATCTGAGCGATGGGAATGCGACAACTGTCACTATAACCATTACTGGTACAAACGACGGCCCAATCGCAATAGACGATATAGCAACAACAGAAGAAGACACTGCAGTCATCATTAACGTATTGGGCAATGATACTGACATAGATGGTGATGAATTGTCTGTAGTTAGCGCTACAAGCCCGAATGGCAGTGTTGTCATTAATGGTGATGGGACATTAACCTTCACACCAAACAAAGACTTTAACGGTGAAGCGACGATCAATTATGTCATTTCTGACGGTAATGGTGGCACATCAAATGCTGATGTGATCGTCACTGTGACTCCAGACAATGCAGATACCGTCTTGAACGACGATAGTATCAGCGTTACCGAAGATTCTAATGCAGTAGGAAGCGTGCTTTCTAATGACGTTGAAGATGATAGTCCGCTAACCGTGGTTGAATTTACCATTGATGGTGTAACAGGCTCCTTTAACGCTGGGGATACAGTGGTGCTGTCTGGCGGTGAGTTTACGTTAAATCAAGATGGCAGTTATGTGTTTGAGCCAAACGAAAACTGGCACGGTCAAGTACCTACAGTCACATACAGTACTAATACTGGCGACACTGCCGACCTTAGTATTGCCGTCACCCCAGTCGACGACCCAAGCAAGCTTGTTAAAGATTCTATTACGATAGATGAAGACACCGTTGCGAATGGAAATGTTTTAGCTAATGACAGTGACGTTGATAGTTCGCTGCTGGTTGCTACTTTCCAAATTAACGGTCAAACCTACAACGCAGGCCAGGAAGTGACGATTCCAGGCATGGGTGATTTCATCCTTAACAGCACGGGTGATTACACCTTTACACCATTGGCAGATTGGAACGGTAATACTCCAGATATTATTTACACCACCAATACGGGGCAAAGCGAGGCATTGAGTATTGAGGTGTTACCAGTTAATGACGCGCCTGACGCTAATGACGATAACTACTTAGTGAACTCAGGTAGTAGTGTGAGCCTAGACTTAACCGCTAATGACACCGATATTGACGGTGACAATGTCGTCCTAGTCTCTATCGACGGCGTCGTGCTTACTGGCGGCTCGCAAGTTATTACCTTGGGTGATGGCAGTGGTGTGGTTAACATCGACAATAATGGCGACATTGAATTTGTTCCTGCCGATGGGTACGAAGGTAACGCTACCTTTGAGTATGTAGTTTCAGATGGCGATCTTCAAAGCACCGGTAATGCCACCATTGAAGTTAATACGGTCGATGCGGAAAACGATGGCGATAATGACGCGATTTACCAAGTAAGTGCGGATTTCACCCGTGGAGTCGAAATCCCCGTAGACGATAATGACCAGCCGCTGTTTACTATTGAAGCCATAACATACGACAGCAATGGGAATGCCGTTACCGGTGATATTTCAGTATTAGATGGTTATGGAATCGGTGTTGCTAACTCTATTCGCGACACGGGACAAGTCCCGGATCAAATAGAATTTGACCCGGATACAGGGCGTTCTGAGCAGCTGAAAATTGAGTTTAGCGAACTGGTTAACCAAGTTGAATTTGGTGCCGAGCGATTATTTGGCGATGAAAATGGCGGTGAGCAAGGCGCTTGGTCGGCCTACTACAACGGAGAACTCGTCGCATCTGGTACGTTCGAGAACCCAGCGGGCTCAACGTCAGGCAAGTTTACAATAGATACTGGCGATATTGTGTTTGATACATTGGTTTTTGCAGCCAGTGAAAACAATGTCCTTACTGGTGACTCGTCTGACTATGTTCTCTCGTCCATCAACGCTTCTGGTGTCGACTTGGGTGATGGAGCTATTGTTGCGAGAGAAGACAGCGGTGTCACAATAGCCGACCCTGCACAAGGCTTGCTAGCAAACGATAGTGACAGTCAAGGCGACAGATTTGGTATTACTCATGTGAATGGTCAGCCGGTCACTGATGGTCAAGTTATTGCGCTAGCTAGTGGTGCACTGTTAACGATTTACTCTGACGGTACCTATGATTACGACTCAAACGGTGCATTTGAATACTTGTCTGCTGGCGAATTAGTTAAAGATTCATTCACTTATACCATTACCGATGAACACGGTGCGACGGATACAGCAACCGCGACGGTCAATGTCATTGGCAACAATGACGTTCCTTTGGGGTCAGAAGACTCAGCAGCGATGGAAGAAGGCGCAGTGCTAGTCTTCAATACAGAACAGTTAGTTGCAAACGACTCGGATGTTGATGGTGATAGTCTACAACTTGTGACTTTAGCTACCGATGCGTCAGGTTCAGGACAAGTCGATATTTCTTCTACGGGCGCAACATTTACCACTGCACTCGGTGGAACGGTTGTGGTTAACGAAGACGGTACGTTCTCATACCAAGCGCCGTCAGGGCTTGACCATAGTGATTCTGCGACATTAGTTGACAGCATTTACTATCAAGTTACTGATGGAAATGGCAACTCAACTTGGACAGAAGTTGAAATAGATATTAGCGATAGTGTCCCTGTCGCAATTGATGATTCTGACAGTGTTGGATTTGGTGGTGTCGGCTACGGCAACTTAATAGAAGGTGAAAATAACGGTAGCGGCAAAGATGAACTTGGCAACGACGCTACTGAAGTGACTAGTATTACTTACGAAAATGTCACATACAATAGTTGGGATGAAAATGGTGAGCTAACCATTACAACCGACAACGCTGTGGTCACGTTTAATCAAGATGGTAGTTACCGCTATGAGTCTACACAGTCTGAAGGTCAAGTAGAGTCGTTTTCAGCTAACGATATGTTAAGCAACCAAGGCATTTCGCTCTATGCCTATAGTGACTATACACAGGTGGATGTTAATAACTTAAATAGTGATGCGTCGGTAGTGAGCACTGGTGGTAATGTTGGTGTCAATAGCAACAATTCCACAAATGGTAGCTCGATTCGTTCCGATGAAGCACTTGTCACAGAGTTTAGTGAAGCAGCACATGTCGCTAATTTTACACTCAGTGGCGTGAATGGTAATGAAACAGTGTATTGGGAAGCCTATGATGATCAGGGAAATCTTGTTGATAGCGGCAGCGTTAGCAGTAACGATTTAACCATTGCGACTAATACAGGCTTTACTAGTGTTGTGCTCTATACAGGCAGTAACAATAGCTTCACTGTTAATAGTGTTGATGTCCAGTATGGCGTCGGCAGTGCAATTGAAGATACTTTTCAATATGAACTTACCGATGCAGATGGAAGCACGTCTTCGGCCGAGCTTACGGTAACTCAAGATTCTCTTCCTGACGCAAAAGATAATGTCGCTGATGTGTACGAAGCGGGTCTAGACAGTGGCACTGAATCTGGGACGGGCAGCAATATTGTGTCGGGCAACCTTCTTGATAACGATGGTGGTATCAGTGATTCCACAGTAATTACAGAAGTGGGTAACCAAACTCCAGTTAATGGCGTGATCACCGTCGATACGGTTTACGGTATATTGACTGTATATGTGGATGACTCAAATGGTCGTCGTGCAGGTGATTTCGATTACGAACTAACCGAAACCTCATCGGGTGATGATGTGGTAGACAGTGTTGAATACGTCATCGAAAATGGTGTTGGTGTTACCGATTCAGCGCAGCTAGATATTGCAATCGTTGATGATGTGCCGATGGTGTCCGACATTGAGCGCAACCTCATGACCAACGCAGACCCGGTTACGACTAACTTAACCTTTGTGTTGGACTTGTCAGGCAGTATGGATTACGCCGCTGGCAATGGAAAAACTTATCTTGAGACAGCCATAGAATCGTTGAGAGCGTTGGTTAATGAAGTCGATGATACAGGTAATGTTAACGTTCAAGTGGTTACGTTCTCGGGCAGTAACATTGAGAATTCTGGTTGGCTGATCGACGATATTGACGAAACCATCAATTACTTGGAATCACTTGAAGCCAGTGGTGGAACCTTATACCACGATGCTCTAGAAGAAGTGATGACAAGTGGAGCATTACCTGCAGCGGATCAGAGCTTTGTCTACTTCATTTCCGATGGTGTTCCAAACTCAGGATCAGAAATAACCGATACTCGTCAAACTGATTGGGAAGACTATTTAGACACGGCCAATTACGACATCGCCTTTGCCATTGGTATTGGAAATGCACCTCTAGATGAGCTTACACCTATTGCTCACTCAGTAGATCCTAATGACGATGATAGCGAGTACGCTGTTATTGTTGATGACGCTGATGATCTTACAGATACAGTACTAGAGTATTTCGACAACGGCACTATTACGGGTGAAATAAAACTTCTCGATACAGAAGGCGGCATTTTGGAGGGCGCTGATGGCGTATCAATCACAGCTGTAGTTATTGATGGCGTGACGTACCAGTATGATGCGTTAACACCAGAGATCACGGTGCAAACCGTTATGGGTGGTGAGTTTAGAATTAACTTCGAAAGTGGTGAATACTACTATGGTATTGACGTTGATCGTAATGTTCTAAACGAGAAAGAAGTGATTGAGATTCAAATCGAAGATGGCGACGGAGACCAAGATTCCTTGGATCTGACCCTAAACATCGACTATTACGCTGCAATAGATGCTAACGTGAATAACATCATCACTAACGCAGCAGAAGGCAGTACGTTAAATGTAGACTCAGACTACTTACTGCATGGTGACGCAACCAGTTCCGATACTGCACTTACCAATATCACCAGTGATGATGCTTTGGTGAGCAATACCGATGGTAAAATCACTATCGAAAACGGTAGCAGTGGCGATTTACTTGAGTACTTGATTGAAGGTAACGGTACCTCCGATAGTGCACGAGTTGAGTTGGATTATCAGGACTCGTCTCAATTAGTAGGCACTAACGCGAATGACGTGATTATTGCGCAATCTACGGCAAGTGGCGCGGTTCCTGTCACTGTTAATGCGACAGTAAGAGCTGGCTCGACATATGGGACAGCGAATCAGTTTGGCTTTACCGTTGCGACGATAGCTGCCGGCTTATCTGTTGCTGAATTGAGCATTGATTTGAGCAGTATTGACAGCAGTGCTTCCTGGGATGTTAGTGACGGTTTCCAATTCGACGATAGTGATTCGGTTGGAATTGACCAGACCAACAATATCTGGGATGACATGAGTTCTGATACCTCAAAACTTACCGCGAAGTTTGTTGCCGGTGACTTTACCAGTGGGGATGAGTTCTGGTTCTCATTCGATACCGATGGCTTTGGTGATGACCAAGGCAGTAGTTTCGTAGGTGCGTCGTTTAGCGTCACGTTGAGTGACGGTTCAGTTATGGACGGTAAGTTTATTTCTGATGGTGCCAATGGGGCAACCGCTGTTATCACTCAGGGATACGACAGCATTTTGGACGGCGCTGCCGGTGATGATGTCCTTGTCGGTGGTGACGGAAACGACCTACTTATTGGCGGCGAAGGAGACGATCTACTGATAGGTGGCAAGGGCGATGACATCCTCACTGGCGGTGAGGGTAGCGATCTGTTTGCTTGGCATGAAGGTGACCTCGATGGTAGCACAGATACAATCACTGACTTTGACCTTGCCTTTGATGTGCAGGGTGATTACCAAGGTGAGAAAGTTGACTTAAGCGATCTATTCCATGACGTTGAAAGTGATGACGTAGGTGCATTGCTCGATACCATTGCACAAACGGTATCGACTACGGACAACGGTTCGTCTATCACTGTAGATAGATTGGGCGATACAGTAACGATTGAGTTTGATGGTGTATCTTCTACAGACTTAACCAATAATCTAGCGAATATGTTGATCATTAAAGACGATATATAGTCCTACAAAGAAAAACGCCAAGTCACTTTGTGGCTTGGCGTTTTTTATGAATTGCTTGTGGGTAATTAAAGCACGCGGCAAGCGAACCCTTTGAGGTAAAAGCCCTCTGGATAGGCAGTATCACATAAGTGATCGGCGGCTTGTTCGAATCGTTCTATGAACTTTACCGATCGACCCGCGTCTAGAGCAGCATCAGCGACTATTTTCTGGAACAGGCTTTGATCCATAAGACCTGAGCAGGAATAGGTGAGTAGCGTTCCACCAGGATTGAGAATCTCAATAGCTAAGCGATTAAGATCTTTGTAACCGCGACTTCCTGAAGTTAGGGTTGATTTGGAGCTCACCATTTTTGGCGGATCCATGATAACTACATCAAACTTTGTTCCCTGATCGCGATATTCTCTCAGTAGCTTAAAAACGTCTGCGTTTAAAAAGACAGCCCGTTTCTTGCTGATGTCGAAGCCATTAAGCTCTGCATTGCGCTTAGCAGCGTCCAATGCGGGTTGTGACACATCTGCATTGATTACTCGCGTCGCACCGCTCTTGAGCGCGTAGAGGCCAAATCCACCGGTATACGAGAAGCAATTGAGCACGCTTTTGCCCTGCGTATATTTCATTGAGCGTTGACGACTGTCTCGCTGGTCCAAATAAAAACCTGTTTTATGACCATTAACAATATCGACGCCAATTTTAACGCCATTTTCTTCAATGGTTACACTTTCTGGCGGTAATTCACCATGAAGCACGCCAACACGTTGCTCGAGTCCTTCCTTTTCTCTTACCTTAACGTCCGATCGCTCGTATATATGGCACGAGGGGAAAATACGGGTAAGTGCTTTGACTAGTGAGTCTCTATGTTGTTCGGCACCGGCGCTGAGAAGCTGACAGACAAGATAGTCTTTATATTTATCAATGGTGACGCCAGGAAGGCCATCCGATTCTGCTGCGATCAATCGAAAGCCCGTTGCCTTTTCGCGCTCAATAATGTCTTGTCTTATCTCGAGTGCTTGTTGGATGCGATATTCAAAGAAATCGATATCAATATCACAATTATCAAAGCTCCAAACACGCGCACGAATTTGAGAATTAGGAGAGTAAGCGGCCTTTGCGAGCCAGCGTCCTTTAAAATCTAATACGTCTACGGTGTCGCCTAATTGAGGTTCGCCAATTAATTTTTCAATAGCACGAGAGAAAATCCACGGATGTCGACGGAGCAGTGATTTTTCACGTCCCTTGGCTAGTTTTATTGCTAAAGTCATGTTTGGATGCCTAAATTAAAGTGTCGCCATTTTTAATGAAAGGGCCAACAAAAGCAACTTTGGGAGGGAATATGACACAGAAAACAGCAAAAGCATGGGTGTCGGGCCGTGTCCAAGGAGTCGGATTTCGATATTTTACTGCGCATCAGGCGCAGACGTGGGGTCTTACAGGCTATGCAAAGAACCTTAACGATGGACGCGTTGAGGTTCTCGCAAGCGGGGATGAGCACTCTGTAGAGTTACTGCTGGACTGGTTAAAGACCGGCCCGCCAACCTCAACAGTCACCGAGATTGCTGTTGAGTACGTTGAATACGCACCAATGACTCGTTTTAGCATGTATTGAGGTCATATGCGGGGTGGTTAAACTGAAAAGGTCATGAGTTGAATATCCTATAAACACTTGGCAGGCTTGGGCAGTCCGGCAAGTTTCGTAGCTTGTTTCGCAGGGCCTTCTCTAAACAATGTAAACAAATATTTACTGCTGCCTTTCTCAGGACCATGGGCTTTGGCTACGGCTTTAACAAGCATTCTTACGGCCGGAGAAGTCTTAAATTCCAGGTAAAACTCACGCACAAACAAAATGATTTCTAAATGGTCATCGGTCAGAACAATGCCTTCTTGCTCGGCAAGCACAGGTATCATCGCTTCTTCCCATTGTGTGTAGTCTTTTAGGTAGCCTTCGGCATCGGTGGCTATTGACGTGCCATTGTAATCAAACATAGTCTGCTCATGTCATTTTTGATGGCCGATAGTGTAAACGAGAGCAAAAAAAAAGCCTAGACTAAGTCTAGGCTTTCTATGCAGTTCGACAAATTAGTCGTTGTTCATTACGCCAAGAATGCTCAGCAGGCTAATGAAAATGTTGTAGATGGATACGTACAGCGATACCGTCGCCGAAATGTAATTTGTTTCTCCACCTCGAATGATGTTTTGCGTTGTCAGCAAAATAACGCCCGTTGAGAACAGAATAAACATTCCGCTCATTGCTAGGTACAACATTGGCATTTGTAGGAAGATATTAGCAACCATACCAACAAGCAGTACCACAAGACCAGCCATTAGCATGCCGTTTAAGAACGATAGATCACGCTTGGTTGTTAGAGCGTAAGCAGATGCACCTAAGAAGGCTAGGGCAGTACCACCTAGTGCAGTGACGACGACGTCACCCATACCAGCGCCAACGTAAGCATTGAGAATTGGCCCGATTGTGTAGCCAAGGAAACCTGTGAATAGGAAGGTAAATACCAACCCCATACTGTTGTCGCGGTTCTTCTCAGTTAAAAATAGTAAGCCGTAAAAGCCAACTAGCATGATGATTAGACCTGGACGCGGCAGGTTGAAGGCCATTGAAATACCAGCAACAAGAGCCGACCATATCAGCGTCATCGAAAGTAAAAAGTATGTGTTACGCAGAACCTTGTTGGTTTGCAATACACTTTGCTGCTGCGCAGTGCGTTCTACCATTGGACTGTTCATTAGATTCCTCACAAATCTTAGTTGTTACTAGTTAAGTAGTGGCAAATGATTAGAATTTCAAGGGCCACGCATTATATAAGTACGAAATCATAAGCGATAAGTTTCAATCCGTTAACCCTAACATGTAACAAAGTATAACGCACAAGCACTGCGAATAAAAAAAGGGTGACTTGTGTCACCCTTTAATTACTACTTAGTGGTGCAATATTTGACTGAGGAAGTTTTGGGTCCGATCAGACTGAGGGTTTTCGAAGAAATCAATGGGGTTATTTTCTTCAATAATTTCGCCAGCATCCATAAAGATCACTCGGTCCGCGACTTCTTTAGCAAACCCCATTTCGTGCGTTACACACAGCATGGTCATGCCTTCTTCTGCAAGTTCCACCATAACGTCCAATACTTCGCGAACCATTTCAGGATCGAGCGCAGAAGTCGGCTCATCAAACAGCATGACTTGTGGACTCATACAAAGTGAGCGCGCAATGGCAACACGTTGCTGCTGACCACCTGATAACTGACCAGGGTATTTGTCTGCTTGATCGGGGATTTTAACGCGTTCAAGGTATTTCATCGCTACAGCTTCAGCTTCTTCCTTAGGCATTTTTTTCACCCAAATCGGCGCTAGCGTGCAGTTTTCCAAAACAGTTAAATGCGGGAAAAGGTTAAAGTGCTGAAAACACATACCTACTTCTCTACGAACCGCTTCGATATTTTTAAGATCTTCAGTAAGCTCAGTGCCCGAAACCATAATGTGGCCTTTCTGATGCTCTTCTAAGCGGTTAATACAGCGGATCATGGTTGATTTACCTGAGCCTGAAGGGCCACATATAACGATTTTTTCGCCTTTTTTCACATTAAGATTAATGTTTTTTAGTACGTGAAACTCGCCGTACCATTTGTTCATATCCTGTAACTGGATCATGTACTCTTGTTCAGTTGTCATAATACGTCCTTGACTAAATTCTTATCGCTTGTGACCAGTATGAAGCTTGTTTTCGAGCCAGATAGAGTATCTTGACATACCAAAACAAAATACCCAAAACACTAGCGCGACAAATACATAACTTTCGATGGCAAAACCTAACCACTCAGGGTCGGTGTTGGCTGATTGACCTATGCCTAGTACATCAAACATACCAATGATTAACACCAAGCTGGTATCTTTAAATAAACCGATGAAGGTATTTACAATCGATGGAATGGTAATTTTTAGTGCCTGTGGCAAAATAATGAGACGCATTTTTTGCCAGTAACTTAACCCTAGAGCGTCAGCCGCTTCATACTGGCCGCTAGGAATAGCTTGTAAACCACCACGAATAACCTCAGCCATATAGGCAGCACTAAAGAGTACTACACCTACAAGAGCACGGATTAGCTTGTCTGTTTCCATACCTTCCGATAGGAAGAGCGGAAGCATTACCGATGCCATAAACAAAACAGTGATCAGTGGTACGCCACGCCAAACTTCGATATAAACAGTACACATACTTCGTATAATAGGCATTTCGGAACGACGTCCAAGTGCCAGGAATACACCGATTGGTAGTGAAACAACAATACCGATTAATGCGATGATGAGTGTTACTAGCAAGCCACCCCATTTATGAGTTTCAACCACTTCTAGCCCAAATACGCCACCATACAGCAGAGTGGCAATCAAAAATGGATACACGTTTACAAAAAATAACCACAACCAAGTTCGCTTAGGGGTTTTTTCCCACATAAGCGCTGCGACAAAAATCGCAAGCGTCGCATAGAACAGGCGAGGGCGCCAAAGTTCAGCTTCTGGATAGAAGCCGTACATAAATTGTTCCCATCGCACACTAATAAATACCCAACATGCACCTGCACTTGTACAGTCATCGCGTGTTGTGCCAATCCAATCAGCATTAATAAATGCCCAGTCGACAACGGATAACACCATCGACAGGACTAGATAGCCTAAAATCAAACTCACAATAGAGTTGACTGGCCCGTTAAATAAATTTTTACGTAACCATCCTACTACACCTACAGAATTTGACGGTGGTGGTAGGTCTGGTTGAAATTGATGTATGCTCATCTGTTATCCCTCTTATCTCTCAACCAAGGCGACTTTCTTGTTGTAGTAGTTCATTAACGCCGACGTTACCAAGCTTAGTGTTAGGTAAACACCCATTGTCATTGCAATAATTTCAATGGCTTGACCTGTCTGGTTAAGGGTTGTTCCAGCGAATACTGACACCAAATCTGGGTACCCAATCGCCATAGCAAGCGACGAGTTTTTGGTTAAGTTAAGGTATTGACTGGTGAGTGGCGGGATAATTATTCGCATAGCTTGCGGAATAATGACCAATTTTAGCGTGCGAGTTCTTGGTAACCCAAGTGACATTGCTGCTTCAGTTTGCCCATGGCTAACCGCATTGATACCTGAACGTACGATCTCAGCAATAAATGACGCTGTGTAGATACTTAACGCCAATGTTAGGGCAGCAAGCTCAGGAATAATGCTAATCCCCCCTCTGAAGTTAAACCCTTTTAACACTGGCATTTCAGCGCTAATTGGCATGCCTGTTGCGAAATAGGCGATCAGTGGGAGACCGATAATTAGTCCAAGACTTATACTGACTACCGGTGTTTGTTGCCCTGTTAAGCTCTGCTTATTGCGAGCCCAAATATACAACACGATTGACGCAATGACTGCGGCTACAAAAGCGGCGATGACAACGCCACTTCCTGGCTCAAACACTGGAGCAGGGAAATAAAGGCCGCGGACATTTAGGAACACGGCTTCACCCAGACTCATACTTTCTCTTGGTGATGGCAACGCTTGTAATACAGCAAAGTACCAGAAGAAAATTTGTAGAAGCAGTGGAATATTACGGAAAATTTCGATGTACACAGCAGCTAATCGACTGACTAACCAGTTTGACGACAAACGTGCAATACCGACCGTAAAACCGAGTACTGTCGCCAAAAAGATACCCAATACTGACACTAAAGCCGTATTGAGTAGTCCTACGATAAAGGTTCGGCCGTAGCTGAAGGTTTCGTCGTATTCGACAAGCGTTAGACCAATACCAAAGCCTGCCTCTTGATTTAAAAAACCAAAACCGGTAGCGATCCCGCGAGAATCTAGATTACTCAGAGCATTGTTTACAATGGTGTAAAAAAATAGGCCGAGCAAGAAGATGGCAATGACCTGAAAGGCGACCGAGCGGAAGGTTGGATTATAAAGCAGGTTTGTGTTTTTAGGCGGTGCGCTGCGATCCGCCGCATCTGAAGAGTTAGGATTCATACAACTTTAACCTCAAATCCATGTAAGGGAAAAAGGGCGGTTTCCCGCCCTAGTGTTATTATTTTTAGATTCCCATTAACGCAATGGAGGAGCGTACATGAAGCCACCAGCATTCCACAGAGCGTTTACACCGCGCGAAATTTGAAGTGGTGAACCTGTACCAACCGTACGTTCAAAGCTTTCGCCGTAGTTACCAACTTGTTTGATGACTTGGTAACCCCAATCATCAGAGATATCTAGGGCTGTTCCTTTAGGACCGTCAACACCCAAGATACGCTTAATATTTGGATCGTTTGACTTAAGCATTTCGTCAGCGTTCTTAGAGGTGATACCGTATTCTTCAGCATTGATCATCGCGTTTAGCGTCCATTTTGCAACGTTAAACCACTTGTCATCACCTTGACGAACTACAGGGCCTAGAGGCTCTTTAGAGATAATCTCTGGAAGTACCACTGCTGAACTTGGATCTTTTAGGTTTAAGCGAAGTGCGTACAGACCGGATTGGTCGGTCGTTAGCACGTCACAACGACCGCTGTCGAATCCTGCAGACGTTTGAGCTGCAGTATCAAACACTACTGGATTGTATTTCATGCCTTTTGTACGGAAGTAGTCAGCTAGGTTAAGTTCAGTTGTTGTACCAGACTGAACACAAACTGCTGCACCATCTAGCTCAGTAGCAGATGAAAGGCCGAGCTCTTTCTTAACCATGAAGCCCTGACCATCGTAGTAGTTTACGCCTACGAAGTTGAGACCTAGAGCAGTATCGCGATGTAGTGTCCACGTGGTGTTACGTGACAATACGTCGATTTCACCTGACTGAAGCGCAGTGAAACGTTCTTTTGCTGTTAGTGGAACATATTTAACTTTAGTCTTGTCGCCTAGTACTGCTGCGGCTAATGCCTGACAATACTCAACGTCAATGCCTTCCCATTCACCTTTAGAGTTTGGGTTAGAAAAGCCTGGAAGACCGGTACTTACGCCACATGTAAGTGCGCCAGATTCTTTAACTTTGTCTAGAGTGCTATCGGCAGCAAAAGCGCTGTTAGACATAACAGCAGCTGATGCAGCAACAACTGAAGCTAGAATGGTGAGTTTATTGGCCATTGTATCCTTCCTGTTATTTTCCATGATGATTCAGTAAATTACTGAAATAACGTTCTACATGTTGTGTATGCAATTGTTTGTTAGTGATCCATTTCTATGCAAGATAAAAACCAATCATTTAAAAAACTAGATTAGGATTGTTGATTACACAAATTGTTAATTTAAAATGATTTTATGTATCTACCTAAGCTATGCACTCTTAGAATGCAGAAATGTTGCGCCCGTGTAAATAGTGCAACGTGCATGTTAATAGTGCAGAACGACATTAATGTCATGTTTGGCCTAATTAGTAGTCGTTTTAGTTGGTTTTTTGGTGTAAATGTAGCTTTAAATGTTAATTAGTATGATAATTTCACAGTAATAAACTAGTATTTTTAGAATTATGGAACGCTGGCAGCCCTTTGTTGCACTACTTTGGTGAGTCAGGCCAATTCTTAGGTTAAGGAGACCGTATGCAGTACTTTCCTCTATTTTTTGATCTTAATCACAAGCCAGTGACTGTAATTGGGGGAGGTGATGTCGCGTGTAGAAAAATAGAGCCTTTACTCAAAAGTGGTGCGAGTGTGACTCTGATTGCTCCTGAAGCACACCCAGATTTGCGGCAATTGGCGAAACAAAAACAGATTATTTGGATACCATCTACCTACGAGAAATCGTTGATTGATAATGCGGTACAAATCTGGGCAACCACTAATCAACCTAGCGTCAATCGACAAGTCTATAATGATGCAAAATCGTTAGGAATTATGGTGAACGTTGTTGACGATAAGCCCTATTGCGACTTTATAACTCCGTCGATGATTGAACGTGGTCCAATTCAACTCGCGATCAGCTCCGGTGGCGCTTCACCTGTATTGATTCGAAATGTTCGTAGAAACTTAGAAGCGGTGCTTCCGCAGAATCTTGCGCTACTGGCTCAATTTGCTCAAGATAATAGAGAGTGGGTTAAGTCAAATTACGCGACAGTCGAAAGCAGGCGACATTTTTGGGAAGCCTTTTTTGATATGACAGAGGTAAATAATGCATGTAGTGTCAAGCAGTTAGATGCAGCACTTCAAACATGTCATTCAAATATGCAGCCTCGTCGTTCAAAAGTGATTGTCGTCGAGTGGGGAGAAGATATCGAGTTATTGTCATTGAAGGCTGCAAGGCTTATGCAATTAGCTGATGTTGTTTATAGTCAACCTGACATTCCTCGTGAATACATAGAGATGTCTCGTCGAGATGCCGACAAAAAGAGTTTTTCTACGCTTCAAGAGTATCAATTTTTGCTTAATAAGCTTGAAACAAGCGATGATAGTGAGGGGCTGACACATGTGGTCTTTGTCGATAAGCGAAATCGAGACAGTTACCAGCCAAAGGCGACTCTAGTCGAGTACGTCTATTACGCAACCTACTAACAGTAAAGCCGGTCGTTAGACCGGCTTTACTTAATATTGATAGCGATTAAAGAGATCAGTCTCGAAAGTTATCGAACTGAAATGGCTGGCCTAATTCGGCACCACGTATCAACGCCATTGTAGCCTGTAGGTCATCACGCTTTTTACCGGTTACACGTACTTTCTCGCCTTGTATAGCCGCTTGAACTTTAATCTTTGCGTCTTTGATGGTTTTAACCACTTTTTTCGCCGTTGGTGTGTCTATACCTTGTTTAAATTCAACAACCTGGCTCCATCTTTTCCCAGACGCTGATGGTTCCTTAGACTCCATCGCATTTACGTCAACGCCGCGCTTAGTGAGGTTTCCGCGCAGGATGTCGCGCATCTGCTTTAACTGAAAATCGCCTTCAGCACTAAGCTTTACGTTGTCGTCGACTTTTTCAAAGCTCGCTTCAACGCCACGAAAGTCAAAACGAGTTGAGAGTTCACGGTTGGCGTTATCGACTGCGTTACTCAGTTCAACGGTATCAATTTCAGAAACAATATCAAATGAAGGCATGTTAACTCCTGCTATTTTTGAGTGCTTTTTACTGCATCCGCCAAGATATCTAGCATCGCAACGGTGTTATCCCAGCTTAAACATGGATCGGTAATTGATTTTCCATATTCAAGATTGTTAATGTCCGTCATCGGCTGATTCCCTTCTTTAATGAAGCTTTCAGCCATGATGCCACCAATTTGTGTGCTACCAGAGCGAATTTGCTGCGCAATATCTTTGGCGACATCGAGCTGCTTATTGTGCTGTTTTTGGCAGTTAGCGTGACTAAAGTCGACCACGACACGTGGAGGAAGGTCAAACTCTGCCAACGCTTGGCAAGCGTTTGAAACCGACTCACTATCAAAGTTCGTCCCAGTATCACCACCGCGTAGAATCACGTGGCCAAAAGGGTTACCGCTGGTGCGATAGACCGTCATGCGACCAGACTTATCTGGAGAATAAAAGTAATGAGACGCTTTAGAGGCGCGCACAGCATCGATGGCGATTTTTACATTACCATTGGTGCCATTTTTAAATCCAACCGGGCAAGACAAGGCTGAGGCCATTTCGCGGTGAATTTGTGACTCTGTGGTACGCGCACCGATTGCACCCCATGAAATTAGGTCGGTAATGTACTGACCAGTGATCATATCGAGAAATTCTGTGGCTGTTGCAAGGCCCAGCTTGTTAATATCAAGCAGCAGTTTTCGAGCTTTGCTTAAACCGGTTTCTAGCGCGTAGGAACCATCAAGATTTGGGTCAGTAATTAGACCTTTCCAACCCACAACAGTCCGAGGCTTCTCGAAGTAGGTACGCATCACAATGAAGATTTGATCGCGATACTTTTCCTGCAGCGCGTTAAGGCTTGCTGCGTACTCCATTGCGGCTTCAGTGTCATGGATAGAACAAGGACCGACAATAGCAAGCAAACGTGGGTCTTGACCCGTTAGGATCTGCTCAATAGTTTGGCGAGAGTGCGCTATGTGCTCGGCCACTTCATTTGTCAGTGGGTGAGTAGCGACAAGCTCACTAGGCGTTGGCATCGGACCTAGTGGCTGTGTGCGAAGTTCATCAGTTTTTAAAGGCATTGTTCTAAGCTTTTTCATTTGTGAGCGCATAAGATAGCGGAAAAAGCCGGTGGAATAAACACTTTAACTGTTGCAAGAGGCATAGGTACAAATGTTTGTTGATTGTCGCTAGGGTTTCGAGTCTGAATACGGTAATCTCGTCGTAACAGATTGAAAATGTAGTAAGGAGCTGACATTGAGCAACCAACAGTCTTGGTGTAAACCGATCGTACAACCAGAATCAAACGAAAGTGTAGGCAATTGGATCGATATTCCTACATTGCTTAGTGAGCATACCAGTGATTTAGCCACCCAAATTGAGCAAGTCACCACTCAAATGACGTCTCTGAGTCAAGACGAGCCGTTGTACTTGGTCTTCCCCAAAGCAGTGCCTCATGCTGAGCCATTGTGGGACGCATGTTGCAACATCGCCACTTCGCTTAAAGCAAAGGGGTACGTACTTAATGTGGTTGTCCCGTATGTTCGCTTAATGAGCGAAGCAGCATCGGCTATTGATGCGCTGGCGGCGCATGGGCTTCCTCGCGGGATCCCTGGGTTGAAGGTGCTGATGAGTGTCAGTAGTGCGGCGTCTGCGTTGGCGTTAATCAAGCTGATTTCGTATGTTGACGGCGTGGTTGTAGACGTAGAAGAGTTGGGGATGAGCACGTTCGCAACATCACAGCTTGATAGTCCAATGCAATCGAGCGCTGTGTTAGAACAGTTGGTGTATGACTGTATATTGTCGGCGTCAGAGGCTGGGAAACCTTGCTTTATCGGGCCTAACGCTTTAGTGACACCGTCACTAAAAGAGCGAGTTGCGGATAAGAAACTACACATATCAGGCGTGATCAACACATTGAAATAATAAACCTTTGTTAAAAAGTTGTTGTCTTGTTGTGGGTGGAGTAGGATAACTGGTCTAATCAGTTGTAAAATTTTTAGGGAACCCTGAATGCTTTCTCCACTCACTAAAGCCAATCTTGGTTTATTGCTATTTGCTTTTCGTAAAGTCCCCCTTATTTGGATGACACGTCCACGTTTGCTCGCCATTGACGGTGAACAAGTGCAAGTGAAGCTCCCACTTAATCGTCGCAATAAAAACCATCTTAACAGTATGTATTTTGGCGCGTTGGCCGTTGGTGCTGATGTAGCCGGTGGCTTTTTAGCGATGCATAAAGCGCAGCTGCTAGGCAAAAAAGTCTCGCTGGCGTTTAAGTCGGTGCAAGGTGAGTTTTTAAAGCGCCCTGAAGCTGACGCTGTGTTCGTGTGTAAAGATGGCGCGTTAATCGACGACATGCTTAACCGAAGTATCGACACGGGAGAGCGTATTAATGAACCGGTAGAGATTTTAGTTTATTGCCCAACGCTGTCTAAAGACGAAGTCATGGCCCGTTTCGCGTTGACGTTGTCGGTAAAGGTTAAGTCATAACTGTATCGTCTATGTGAGTCGCGTTAGGACGTCTTATTATCTAACGGTATTTTTTCTATATCGACAATTTTAGAACGGCTCACGATCAATTTAAATCTAGAGTAGATAGGCGCGCCATCGTGTCGATCTTCTTTTACGATCAGATTAATTAAGTGGCGCTTTTCGACGTTCTCACGGCTCACCTGCCCGTCATTAAGGCTATAAATTCGATTAGAGTTTCTATCCATGAAACGAGTAATAGGACGTAAATTAAACATCATGCTCTCGCGGGTCTGTTCATAACCACTGAGAAACAGTGTTGTCGAAAGGGCAGCTTTCGAATGGTAGTGCAGTACTTGTTCCTCACGCTGTGAAACTCGGGTTTTACGAATGGTTTTGATTCGATCTGGTAGTGATTCAAACCGAGTATAGTCAAGCCATTCTAGCTTTCCGCCAACACGTTTTTTTGTACTAGGGTCAATATAATCTTTACGCCATTTAGGCTTACCTTTACGTATCCAACGCCACATCACATCACGCAGATCGTCTTTGAAGATTTCTCGCAGCGCGTAAATAACACTCATAGCAAACACAAAAGAAGCGGTTATTTCACCCAAATAGTCCCGTGCAGCGATCAATGACAGCGATACAAACACCATGACCAGACCGGTTGCAATGCCTTTAATAGCGCGGCTTTGGTTTTTACCAACCGTTGAGGTTTTACTTTTAAGTACAATAGGATGCTCTATCAAGCGTCGAAGCAATCGCATTTTGTTGGACAAGCGAGTGACGTCTTCATTGACTTTTTTACTATTGTATTTATTTAGAACGCGATGCGCTTGTTCGCGCTCGCAAATGGTAATGAGTCTGTCACGCAATAGAGTGTATTCCTTACCTCTGGGAAGGTGCGCAACTAAGGCTAAAAACTTTTGTTCGGTGTACCAAGAGAGGTAATTGTCGATGTTGATGTAGTAGCGTACTTGGGCTTCTTCATACGGCACGGAGCGACGTAATTTTTTGAGAATATCAAGAGACAAGTGAATAACTTCGTCCACTTCATCTTCTGTGACGGTGTCAGTTGACTTAATCGAGGCGCGCAACCCGTTGACCGCTGAGTCAAGCGCAATCACGTACTGATAAGCATACAAGCTTAAACTGACACGGTATTGATTGTCCGATAGCTTACCACGCTTAGCCAATCGGCTATGCACCAGTGGAAGGTGAGTCTTATCACTGAAATAAGCTCGTTTTTCGGTCATGGCGCTGTAGTACAGCTCATTCTCGGATAAAACTTGGCTATTGATTCCTATTTCACTGGGGAAGAAAAAGTAAAAGTCTAAGTCTAAGCGTTTAGCCGATTCCATGACGTGAGAAACTTTGAGTGTTAATGCGTCTAATTTATCGACTGAAATCAAATGACTATCTCCTTTTTTGCTCTCTTTCCATGTTACGCAATTGCTCCAGCAGATACAATTATCTCTGGTCTTTTAAGCAATGCTTTTCAACAAAAAAGGGCAACACAGAGCGGGAACTAAGCATCATTAAACAAATGCTGCAAACTTATGTTCGAAAAACCCTTCTCACAGAGTATACTTAGCGCAAATAAGTAAGTGTGGCCAAGTATGATTAATGTAGGACAAATCAATCACCTCAAGATTGATAGACAAACCGATTTTGGATATTTCTTAGATGCAGCTGACTACGGCAGCGTGTTATTACCAAAAAACTTGGTAAAAACTCCGCTCAAAGTAGGGGAGTCCGTCGATGCGATGTTGTATTTCGATTCAGACAACCAACTTTGTGCAACCTGTGAAGAGCCTATTGCTCAAGTCGGTCAATGGGGGTTGATGAAGGTTGTGGGTGTTAACGCAACAGGAGCGTTTGTCGACTGGGGAATAAAAGCAAAAGATTTGTTGATACCGTTTAGTGAACAGCGCCGTCGTTTTGCTGAAGGCCAAACTGTGCTCGTTTATGTGTACACCGATAAAGCCAGTGGCAGAATTGTCGGCACTACCAAGTTCAATAAGCTGTTGGACAAAACGCCTGCGACTTACGAGAACAATCAGAAAGTGTCGATAGTGATCGCTGAAAAAAGTGACCTGGGCTATAAAGCCATCGTAGAGGGCACTCACTGGGGGATGATTTTTACATCGGATGTATTTGGAAAGCTGTTTATTGGTAAAACGTTATCGGCATACATTAAAGACGTACGCGACGATGGAAAAATAACCCTATCGCTACAAAAAATGGGTGTGGCGAAATTTGATGAGTTAAGTGAGCGTATACTCGATTTACTCAACAAAAAAGACGGGTATTTGCCTATAAGTGATAAATCGTCACCAGAGGCAATTTTCGATCTATTTAGAACTAGCAAAGGCACCTTTAAAAAGAGCATCGGCACATTATATAAAGCACGTAAGATCACGATTGAACGTGATGGAATTCGTCTTGCCGATAGCGAGTGATAAGCGCTGATCTTACCTATGTTATTTAGGTAACACCTTAGTAAAGAATTAAAACACCCTGCACTCAGCAGGGTGTTTTTTTTACCCAAAAAAGAGCCCAGAACTTATCCTGTTCTGGGCTTAGGGGAATGGCTCTTTTTCAGAGCCTGCGCTAATCGTTGCTTTTATTTTAGTACAGGCTGATAAGAATGCCATTTATAAGGCTTGGTTAGAATGATATACCGTCTCGAACCAGTTCTCGTGGCAATCCATTTTTAATACGATTGCCAACCCACTTGCCAAGCCCGATGGGTTTTCCATTGTGCAAAACAAATACAGAGCCTTTCCCTACAGTGGACTCGCTGGGTCTTATATCTTGTCCTTGATACCACTGTGATAATTCTTCGGGCGTTAACTCTATGCCCGTTAAGTGACTATTTTGAGCAAGGCTCACTACCGTTTGCGCAGACCATTTGATGCCTTTTTTGTGCAGCTCTCCTAGTTTACTGCCAATTCGTTGAAAGCGAACACAGTCTAGTAGTGGCGCGATCTCTGTGGGAAATAGCCACAGCTCTTTGTCTCGCTGCCAAAGATCCAGTTGATTCAAATCTATGTCTATTTTTAGCTCAGTTGTCAGGCGCTCGCGCGTGTCTAGAACGGTTTTCTTACTGCATCGTTCAAAGGGGAACTTGCCGCGTTTCTTACTCGATTTTGGCGCCGTAACGCTGTCCGTTTTGGTTAGCTTCGCAACAAAGAAGCCTTCGCTGTCGTAATGATGCGGGTAAACGTGTAACGCACCATTTACCGTGGCAGAGCGGCTAGCACCGTCAAATAGTGTCGTGAGATCGTCTATACGGATGCTCGATTCAAACGTTTGTAGTGCGTGTTCGACAACGTCTTGGTTTTCAAGGTGATTGAGTGTGCAGGTTGAATACACCAAACTACCACCGGGCTTTAACGCGTAAAAGGCACTCTCGATTAAACGTTTCTGTAGCTCAGCAATATCGTTGGTTGAAGAGAGACTCCAGTTTGCCATTGCGTGCTCATCTTTACGAATAGCACCTTCGCCGGAGCACGGAGCATCCAACAAAATAGCGTCAAACTGCTCGAAACAATATTCGCCAAATACCGTGGCATCAAAATGAGTGATTGCATGATTAAGAACACCGCAACGCTCAAGATTGTGGTGCAAAATTTTGATTCGAGAAGCAGACAGCTCGTTAGATACTAAAGAGCCTTGATTATTCATATATACCGCGAGCTGAGTCGACTTAGAACCAGGGGCGGCTGCCATGTCGAGCACTCGCGTAGGCTTTACTAGGTTGTTAAATAGAGCCACCGGCGGCATCATAGAGCTGGCTTCTTGGATATAAAACAGGCCCGTCATGTGCTCGATACTATTGCCCAGCGCACGCTCACTCTCGTCGGCCTCAATCCAGAACCCTTCTTTACACCAAGGAATTGACGTTAAGGTCCAGTCGTGTTGCTTAGCAATACGAGTAAACTCTTCAACGCTAGTTTTAAGCGTGTTAACGCGAATACTTTTTCTTAAAGGTTGTCGACAAGCTTGAATAAATGTATCGAGTTCATCTTTAGAAGAGAGTTGGGATTCAATTAGGTCGATGTAGTCATCAGGAATAAAAACGTTAGCGTGCACAATTAATCTCAGGAATCTAGCAGTATTGGCAGTAGTGTACTGAGTTTATCGATGCCAAACCACCACTTAGTCACGTTGCGCGGCCAAGTGGTGGGTGCTGATTGTCCGTTGTGCTATGGCTTAGGTATCGCGGTGCGCCACGCTAGCCATTTTGGATCGGCTTGAGGATGCAAAATAAAACTGCTGTTTTCTTTGGCAACCGGTCTCAACGCTTCATCTGGTGTCGCAAATGCGATACCACCGTTAATAATGCTGTCGATTGTACCCGCTTTGATGTTTGCACCACTGAGACCAATAGAGACGTCCAATCCAGATTCATTCCAAAAATAGGTGTTACTGCGGATCAGATAGGTGAATTCATTAGAGATTTCAACAGTAATGAGTATGCGGTCAGACAACGAACCAAGCTCAACATCGACGACTTGGCCGACAGAGAGGTTTCTAAAGTGGACCGGGGTGCCAATATTTACTGAGCTTCTGTGCGGCGTTTGCAAAACATACTGCGTGGATTGTTGCTCCTTGCTCGTGTAATCAAGGTCAAACGTCAACTGCTTGGCACCACCCGATACAGGACTAACATCAATGACAGGCACAATGGCCGCAGATAAGTTTTTAACCCCTTCAAAACTTATTTGTGGCTGTCTTACCGTATAGCGCGTGCCAGCGGTAGCGAGTGCGCGAGCGTATTCTGGATAAAGACGTGCTGTATAGCTAATTAAGCCAGTATTAAAGTTAGGATGCATCTGCGTAACTTCGCCGACCTGAACACTTTGGTAATGAATAGCCGTTCCCACG
This sequence comes from Vibrio sp. qd031, assembly GCF_002100145.1. GTDB lineage: Bacteria > Pseudomonadota > Gammaproteobacteria > Enterobacterales > Vibrionaceae > Vibrio. Next base: position 847,807 of record NZ_JXQD01000025.1, on the reverse strand, counting down.
TTTATATTGTTCGCCACACCCGAGGTTAACTCGATCGTTGTACCAAAACTTACCGCAGACTTGTAGCTGTCGAAAAGCGTGTAATAGCGCCCGGTTTTATTGCTGATTTGTGGTCCGTTGTCAAAGGCGATGGCACCTTGCAACAGCTTGCTAAGCGGTTGGGCTTCAATTGATACTCCCGCGAGCGAGGCATCAATGGCTACGCCAGAATGATTCCAAAAAACAGTGGTGTCTTTAATGAGATGTTGATAATTTTTGTCGACTAACAGATCAACCACCATGCCTTGGTCTGTGAGTTGATACGATTTCACCTGCCCAACAGGTAAATTGCGATACAAAAGGGGGCTTCCGACACTAACAGAAGGCAATGTGCTGCTTAGTAGCTGCACTTTTTGTTGGCCAATAGCGCCGTAATTTGCAAGCTCTGCCAATTGCTGGTTCTGATACAGCGTAAATTGATTTTTACCCGAAGCGGTGCCTTGGCTGGTAAAACCGATCGATCCCGCTAGCAATTGTGGAACGGGTGGTATGTCTACATTTAGAGCACCATCGGTAAATTGTGCTGATATTTGCGAGTTAAGGTAAAAGCGATTGCCGTTTTTAATTAAAGACGAGAACTCTTTTTCTACCAGTACTTCGATGGCGACTTCGTTGCCGGTTAATGAGACGTTGCTCACTTCGCCAACTTGAATGCCTTTATAGACGAGTGGGGAGCCGCTGGATAAACCAAAGCTTTGATCCGCAATAAGAGTGATGAGTTGCGCGTTGTTGGTTTGGACGCTAAGTTCATTTTGACCTATAGCAACAAAACGTCGTGCTTTTTCACCTTCTCCAGCAATCAAACTCAAGTGATTGCCTTTGATTAAGTTGGACAAATTTTCTAGTTTGGTCACCGACAATTTTGCTTCTTCAATTACCCAACTTGAGCCTGTATTGAGTAAATCAGCAAACATAGGTTCGACGGTGGCCTTAGCAAATATTTGCTCACGGTCTTCGGACAAATAGACGTTATTAATCACGCCAATCTCTAAACCTTTGAACAGCAGAGATGCGCCATTGTTGGCGATTCCGTGAGACTCAGGTAGGGCGATGGTAATCGATATTCCTCGACCGGCTGTTTCTACATCAGGATATAACTGGAAGCTGTGCTTTGCATCTATGGCGTCCCCTTCTTCTGGTAGATCGACGGCAATGGCACCACTGATCAGTGCAGATAGAGACTCCATTTTAATATCGACACCATTTAGGCCAAATGATGTTCGAATACCACTGACATTCCAGAATCGACTATTTTGATTAATGAGGTTTTGATAGCGTGGGTAAATGACCGCATCTATATGAATGTCTTTGGACTGTCTATCCAGCTCATAGTTGTATACTTCGCCAATAGGGATTTTTTTGTACAGTATTTTAGATCCAATATTGATCGAGCCTAAATCCCTTGACACCAGTTCAATAGGCAAACCTTGCTTTAATAATGCGTCGCTAGGACGTTCACTCAGTGCGGTATAGACATACTCTTTTCGTTTTTCGGGCTCACTACTGGGCAAAATGGATATGTAATTACCCGAGACAAGGGCATCTAAGCCAGTCACACCCGAAATCGACGCCGAAGGCTTCACTAACCAAAATTGAGTATCCTCACCGAGCAATTTAGTTGCTTCGGGGTAAATATCAGCATCGACATAGATCTGGCTCAGATCGTCTGCAAGATTAATGTCGCGGACCATCCCTATCTCTAGGCCTTGATAACGAATCGCGGTGCGGCCCGCAATCAGACCTTGGGCATCTGCAAAATAGATTTGTACCTGTTGGCCAGCCTCTTGTATGGCTTTAGTCACAAACCAACCTGCAAGGATGAGTGTCAGTGCTGGAATTATCCATACCGGTGACATACCACGGTCTTTACGAAGCGTAGGTTTCGCGGGAGAGTGGTTGGCAGGAGTGGTCATTGATTCACCTTTTCATTGATATTACGCCAAATGAGATTGGGCTTGAGAGATTCGGTTGCCAGCATAGTAAAAAACACCACAACGGCAAAAGCAATAGCGCCTAAACCAGGTATGAAGTTAAGAATTTGTCCACGGTCGACCAATGTTAGCATGATGGCGATCACTAGAATGTCCATCATAGACCACTTGCCAATCCATTTAACGGCAAAGTAAATAGTCATTCGTTGTCGATGAAATCGTTGTCGATCAAACTGAATGGCTAACAATATATAAGCAATGCCGATGATCTTAAAAATCGGCACAATAATACTGGCGATAAAAATAATAGCTGCAATACCTGACATATCATTCTCAATGAGTGAGGCTATTCCTGACAAGATCGTATCTTCAAGACGCTGCCCGTTAGTAAAGAGAATCGAAATGGGGATGAGATTCGCTGGCACAATTGCGACAGTAGCGATAAGCAAGAATCCCCAGGTGTTGCGGACCATTTTATAGTCGTTACTGGGCTTAATGAGACTTTCACATCGCTCACAATGCCCGTGCGCTGTTTGGGTTAAGTGGCAATGTGGACAATCAACTAGGATTTCTTCGTTACTGTGCTCGCTTACAGTGACGCTACTGTGCTCGTGTGAAAAGTCGGCATGTCGCGTTTCAAACACTTCCCAATATCGCCGGCTGCTTAAGCGTGTAATGAGCAGTAGTATAAGAATCTGCAAAAGGGCGAGAAATAAGAGTCCATGGCGAAAATAGAGATCAGAGTAATCTTGAAGTTTGAAGGCCGAAATGGCTATTGAGATTAAAAATACATCCAACATCATCCAATGCTTAAACCATTGAATGGCGGTTAAGCTACGTTTCAACCAACGCCTGCTTCTATAGCGAATAGCCCACTCAGCCACAAAGGTGGCAATAAGAACAACAGCTGGAGTCATTATGGTGGTTAGCCCTACAAATAACGCCAGGCTTGTAAAACCATCGTGATAAAGCGCAGCGACGCCTCCCCATAAACTAGCCGTGATCCATTCACCTATTAATCGAATGGATAAAAAAGGTTCGAAAAGAGCAGGGTAGAATAGCACTGCGCAGGCAATCGCAAGAGGAAGGTTTCCTGCAACATTAATTGACTTTCCTCGATAAAGCTGAGTATTGCAGCGCGGGCAATAAGCACTCTCTTGTTCAGGCAGTGACAACCATTCCACTGGGAGATCGCAGTGCTGGCAAACTCGAGTTTGCGATTTCAATGATGTAGAGGCTTGAAAACTCACTCATTAGTACCCAGATAGTGATTATTACACTCTCAGTGTATAGTGCTTTGACATTGGTGCGAACCTATTTGTCAAAAATTGCAACAAAACAATTATTAAATCAAGCAGATGTAAGAGAATTAAAGTCATCATGGAAAGACCTGATTATAACAGTATTACGGCACAAGCGGTCGCACTTACAGAAGGCGAAACCAATTTAATCGCTAACCTATCCAACCTGTCAGCTATTTTGGATATGGCTCTTGCCGACATCAATTGGGTGGGTTTCTACCTGTTTGAAGAGAGCAGTAAACAATTAGTGCTGGGACCATTCCAAGGCAAACCAGCGTGCGTAAGAATTGAGCCCGGTAAGGGGGTTTGCGGTACGGCATTTGCCACGCAAAGTATTCAACGTATTGAGGATGTCCATCAATTTGAAGGGCACATCGCCTGTGATGCTGCAAGTAATTCAGAAATAGTACTGCCGCTATGGGTCAATGGAGTGTGTATCGGTGTACTCGATATAGACTCGCCAAATTACAATCGCTTTACTGCAGATGACGAACAAGGTCTACATCACTTTATTACTCGAGTTGGTGAAACTTTGTCCAACATCTAAGGTGTTTTTCAAGAGAAGTGTAATTAATTCTACTTAAACACACTGATGACGGTGGTTTTTGATTCCTTTCTCTCTATAATACAGCCCAGATTTTAAATAAAAATGCGCAACGAGAGTTACCAGGATCCAAAATGGAAAACACAGATAAATTGAAAACTACCAACGAAGTTATCGCTTATGTTGCTGAATGCTTCCCTAAATGCTTTTCTTTAGAGGGTGAAGCGAAACCTTTAAAAATTGGTATTTTTCAAGACCTTGCTGAGCGATTGGATAATGATCCAAAAGTAAGCAAGACCCAACTTCGTCAGGCGCTTCGCAAATACACGTCTTCTTGGCGCTACCTACACGGCGTTAAAGCAGGAGCCATTCGTGTTGACCTAGATGGCAACGACAGTGGTGTACTTGAAGAAGAGCACGTAGAACATGCGAAAAAAGCTCTAGCAGAAAGCAAGGCTCGAGTTGTTGAACGCCGCAAAGAGAAAGCGGTTAAGGCGAAACAAGAAAATCGTACTGCGAACGCTGAACCAAAAAAGAACAAACCACGTAAGAACAAGCCTAAGCAAGAGAAAAAGCCAGAAGTGACTCGTGCACCAATGGAACAAAAGGATGTTGTTGCTGGTAAAACCGTTCATGTGAACATGGGCAAAGGTGATATGCCAGCGACAATCGTAGAAGTCAACAAGGATGACGTACGTGTTCAGTTAAACAACGGCCTTCAAATGGTTGTAAAAACGGAGCATTTACGCGCCTAGCGGAGTAATTCTCACTGATGAAAATTCGTTTTAAGCGTACTATGATCGCAGCCAGTTTGTGTTTGGCTGCGAGTAGTTATGCGGTTGAGTCTGAGCTGTCAAAGTCAGACCTTCCGATCCTTTCACCAGAAGTACAACATCAGACTGCGGCCAAACGTGTCACCTCAAGGTTTACTCGTTCTCATTACAAGCATTTTAGTCTCGATGACGAATTTTCTATTCGAATTTTCAATCGTTACATCGATATGCTCGACTACAATCGCAGTATCTTTACTGAGGTTGACATTGAGTCGTTTGCAGAACAATCGACGACGCTTGATGACGAGTTAAAAAGTGGCACTAACAAAGTCGCTTTCGATATCTACAACTTGTCGATGCAGAAACGCTTTGAACGCTTCCAGTACGCATTAGCGTTGTTAGATGACGAGATCACTTTTGATGGCGATGAGACGATTGAATTGGATCGCTCTGAAGCGTCATGGCCATCCAGTCAAGCCGAACTGGATGAGTTATGGCAAAAACGAGTCAAGTATGACGCGTTGAATTTGGCTCTGGCGGGTAAAGAGTGGGAAGAGATTAAGGATGTTCTAACCAAGCGCTATAACAACGCTATGAAACGTTTGACTCAGTCTCAAAGCGAAGATGCTTTTCAGTTGTACATGAATGCCTTTGCCCGTGAAGTGGATCCACATACGAGTTACTTATCGCCACGTAATGCTGAAACTTTCCAGGCCGAGATGAATTTGTCGCTGGAAGGTATTGGTGCAGTTTTACAAATGACTGACGATTACACCGTCATTCGTTCATTGGTTGCTGGTGGTCCAGCGTCTAACAGTAAAGCGCTTAACGAAGGTGATAGAATCATCGGCGTTGGCCAAGATGGCAAAAACGTTGTGGATGTCATTGGTTGGCGACTTGACGATGTGGTAGCGTTAATTAAAGGGCCTAAGGGCACCAAAGTTAACCTGCAAATTTTACCTGAAGGTAATGATGCAAAAAGTCACACTGTCACTATTGTCCGTGACAAGATCCGTTTAGAAGATCGAGCTGTAAAATCGGAAGTCATTGAAAAAGAGGGTAAAAAGTTTGGTGTTTTAGAAGTACCAAGTTTTTATGTCGGCTTAGCTAAAGATACCGATGCGCTAATCAGCGAACTGAAGAATGATAATGTAGACGGTATTATTGTTGATCTACGTAACAATGGTGGCGGGGCATTGTCAGAAGCCACTGCGCTGTCAGGTCTATTTATTACCCAAGGACCTATTGTTCAAGTTCGAGATAGTTATGGACGAGTAACGGTGAATGCCGACAATGGCAATACCATTAGTTATGACGGGCCATTAACGATTCTTGTTAATCGATACAGTGCTTCAGCCTCTGAAATTTTTGCGGCTGCGCTTCAAGATTACGGACGAGCAATTGTTGTAGGTGAAAATAGTTTTGGTAAGGGTACGGTTCAGCAGCATCGTTCTTTGAATCACATCTATGATTTATTTGACAAAGAATTAGGGTACGTGCAATACACTATTCAAAAATTCTATCGGATTGACGGTGGAAGTACTCAAAATAGAGGTGTTGTTCCTGATATTGCTTATCCGACAGCGATCGATCCTGCTGAAACAGGTGAAAGCGTAGAAGACAATGCATTGCCTTGGGATCAGATTGATGCTGCAAAATATCAAGTGCTTGCAGATCGTTCTCAGCAAATCATATCGTTGACCTCGCAACACCAAGCGCGTATAGCGGATGATTTGGAATTTCAGTTTATCGCTGAAGATATAGAAGATTACAAGACCAAGAAAGAGAACAATGTTCTTTCTTTAAATCTGGAGGCACGAAATGCCGAAGATGATGGTGAAGAAAATCTCAGATTGAAACGCATCAATCAACGCCGTGTATTAGAAAAGCAAGAGCCTTTTGACTCGCTCGACGACGTACCCGATGACTATGAAGCGCCAGATCCATATTTAGATGAAACCGTAAACATAATGTTAGACATGATTAAACTGTAACTATCATTGTAAAATGACGGATTGAATTAAACCCTTAACTTAGGTTAAGGGTTTTTTATTGTTTATTCACTAGGTATCTATGAGTGCTTGCCAATGCAGATAAGGCTAAAAATTAAAAAAGTGCTGCTACGTAAATCACATGTTTTTGATAACCCCAAAGTGTGATATTGATCCAAAAAATTGCGAAACACGTATATATCAACCAAACTAATTACAGTAAATCGGGTGAGGGGGATCTATGCATAGGGCCTTTAATGCGTTTTTTATAACCATCGTTCTGACACTGGTATCTTTTACTAGCGCTGCAGAAAAAAACCGTAATACGTTCGATTACCCCTTTTTGCTGGGGGATTGGTATTTGCTAAACCCTAACGTAGAAAACGGAAATGACGATTTTAGAACCATTCGACTTTCATTTACTTCCAATTTCGATTTCTTAATTCAGATTCAAAAGCGCGATTATAGTGTAGACCAGTGGTCGGGCAGCTATAGTGTCGGGGATGAAGCCATTGTTCTTGGGCTAAACACTGATATTCCTCAATATTACGAGTATAAGATCAGTCACAACAGACTGTTGCTGAATGGAATTACCTTCTACAAATTGCTGAACAAAGAAATGGCGGGCATTTGGACCAGCGAAAGCTTGTCCGGAGACGATATTTTGGCGAGCAATGTGTCAAAAATGGATTTGGTTCTACAACCCGATTTTGTTTTCTTGTTCCGTTCGAGTAATGATAATGGTGCTCAATCTGTACACCATGGTGTTTACTACATTGAAAACGATCAACTGATTTTGCTCTACGAAAATGGTGAGCATGAATCAACCTTTACCCTTGAAGATGACCAGCTGACTTTAGAGGGTGAAGAGAGTGACATGTTTGCGGTACTAAATAGAGTGAAATGACATGATATTTTAACAACTGATTGATTTACAGACAGAATGCGAGGTATGGCGGTGGCTATGCCTCGCTTTTTTGTTGTTAAAGGTTGAATTTATAACAGATTGCCCTTATCAATAAGGGTATTGTATGGAAACAAGTGTTTAGGAAACAGAATGACCACTCAGTCAAACGAAAACAAACCGCAAGCGAAGTACCGCAAAGATTACCAAGCGCCATCACATCTAATTCAAAAAACCGATCTCTACTTTAATTTAAATGAAGCGCAGACTCGCGTTATTGCTACCTCAACGGTTACCCAAAATGGTGAAAGTAATACTTTGTCATTGGTTGGTGAGCAGCTTAATTTAGTCAAATTGCTCGTGAACGATGTTGAGCATTCTGATTTTGAGAACAAGGAAGGCGGTCTAGACATTTTTTCCCTCCCTAAAGAGTTCACGCTTACCATTGAAACAGAAATAGACCCTGTGAGTAATACCGCGTTGGAAGGGTTGTATAAATCTGAGGGTGCTTACTGCACTCAATGTGAAGCCGAAGGTTTTCGCCGAATTACCTATTTCCTTGACCGACCGGACGTATTGGCCATTTACACTACAACCATTGAAGCTGACAAAAAAGCGTACCCCTACTTACTCAGCAATGGTAACAAAATTGACGCTGGTGATTTAGACAATGGTCGCCACTGGGTTAAGTGGAACGACCCGCATCCAAAACCAAGTTATCTGTTTGCGCTTGTCGCCGGAGATTTTGATGTGGATCGAGACGTTTTTGTTACCCGCTCTGGTCGTAAAGTTGACCTAGAAATATTTGTGGATAAAGGCAATTTGGATCGTACACCTCATGCCATGCTGTCTTTGAAAAACTCAATGAAATGGGATGAAGAACGATTTGATTTGGAATATGACCTCGACATTTACATGATTGTTGCCGTCGACTTCTTTAATATGGGGGCGATGGAAAACAAAGGGCTAAACGTCTTTAACTCCAAATTTGTGCTCGCGAATAACCATACCGCCACCGACGCCGATTACCTCGACATCGAACGCGTTATTGGTCACGAATATTTCCACAACTGGACGGGTAACCGCGTGACGTGTCGCGACTGGTTCCAACTAAGTTTAAAAGAAGGTTTAACAGTATTTCGTGATCAAGAGTTCTCATCTGATCTTGGCTCTCGCGCAGTTAATCGTATTTCGAATGTTCGCACCATGCGTGGACCGCAATTTGCTGAAGATGCTAGCCCAATGTCACATCCAATTCGCCCTGAAAAAGTGATTGAGATGAATAACTTTTACACCCTAACGGTGTATGAGAAAGGCAGTGAAGTGATCCGTATGATGCATACGTTGTTGGGTGAGGCTCGTTTCCAAAAAGGGATCAAACTTTACTTCGAACGTCATGATGGTACTGCGGCGACGTGCGACGATTTTGTTGCAGCGATGCAAGATGCATCTGGCGTAGATTTGTCTCAGTTTAGTCTTTGGTATAGTCAGAGTGGGACACCGCAACTTTCGGTTACCAGTCGCTTTGATGAGCAATCAAAAAGCTTTACGCTTACGGTGAGTCAAACGACGCCGTCGACTCAAGATCAGCAAACCAAACGTCCATTACACATCCCATTTGATGTTGAGCTTTACTCATCGACTGGTGAGATCATACCAATGGTGATAAATGGCCAGGAGGTGGACAATGTTCTCAATGTTACTGAAGAGTCTCAATCCTTCGTCTTTGAAAATATCGATGAAGCGCCGATCCCTTCACTGCTTCGTGAATTTTCTGCGCCGGTTAAACTGGACTATGATTATTCCGATGCGCAACTCGTTACCTTGCTGAATCACGCGACAAACGCGTTTGCAAAGTGGGATGCAGGGCAGATGTTGCTGGCAAAATACATTAAGTTAGGTGTAGAGGCTTATGCTAAGCAAGCAGAATTTGCCTTAAGTCAGGACGTGCTTGATGCATTTCGAGGCATCTTGCTCAACCCAGATCTAGATCCTGCATTTATTAGCGAGGTACTCACAATTCCATCACACAATGAAGTGTCTGGATGGTTTGAGACGGTCAATGTTGATGCTATTGCCTCTGTGCTAAAAAGCATAAAAGTGCAGTTGGCCACTGAGCTAGAAGATGAATTCAGCGCCACGTACCACAGTTTGGTGCAGCACAATTACGATATTTCTCATCCGAGTATTGGTAAACGTGCGCTGCGAAATCTAAGTCTAAGTTACCTAGCGTATTTGCCAAAGTATGGAGAGACTGTGAAGGCACATTATGAAAATGCGAACAACATGACTGACAAAACCGCTGCACTATATTGCGCTAACAGTGCGTCATTGCCAGTGCGACAAGGCTTAATGGAACAGTTTAGTTCTGAATGGTCCCACGATGGTTTGGTCATGGATAAGTGGTTTATGCTGCAAGGTTCTAATCCAAGTTCGACGGCGTTAGAAGGAATCAAGCACGCTATGACGCACAGTGCGTTTAGCTTAAAAAACCCTAACCGCACTCGAAGTTTGATGAGCAGTTTTTTCAATGCAAACCCTGTTAACTTTCATGCAATCGATGGTTCCGGTTATCAATTTGCAGGTGAGATCATCGCGCAAATGAATACTATCAACCCGCAAGTTGCGTCTCGACTGATCGATCCGTTGCTTAAATTCAAACGCTTTGATGCTACGCGCCAACAATTGATGAAACGTGAACTTGAAAAACTTCGTAGCATGGATGGTTTAGCGGCAGACTTGTTTGAAAAAGTCACCAGTGCACTGGCATAATTCTGGGCTGGACTCATACCAATCGAAGAAGTTTACTGGTCAGAAATTTGCGACGGAAAAATCGCTGAGAACAGGGCAAAGATTGCCGTAGATAGTTGCTCTACCAACAAGATCTTTAACACTGTTATCAGTGATTTCAACCAGCAAGAATGATCAGGTCATTGCGTTGGTATAAGAGTGGGTAAGGGGAGTGACTGCTCCTCTTACTTTTTTAAATGGTTAAACACGCGTTAATAATGAAACAGTTTCACTTTTCAATCAGCCTCACTCCGCAAGAATTTAAACTGGCGTACTCCGGCAGTGTAAAACATGTGATCGTTCTAACGGACGAGGGAAGTCGCGTGCAAATTCCAGTGATGCGATTACAACCTTTTTTACTTCCTAACGGCGTGTTTGGACGCTTTCGCCTTATTATTGACCACAACAATAAGTTTGTTCGGTTAGAAAGGCTATAGAACCTTCAGTACAAAGATAGATATTTAGCACCTCGGTCACATTCCCAAATATTCACCTATTAACACCCCACAAAAATCTAACCTTTAGGCAATAAACCCATTACAATATTGCTATCGACATTGTGTTGATTTGCCTACAATAAAAGATAAAGATTTAGTGGAGCGTAATATGCCTGCACGTGAAACCCTAGTTCCTGTCCTACTTGAAAAAGTTTATCATCTAATCGAAACAAAAATCGATGATGACCAGAGTCCGCTCGTCTTAAAGCTCGCAAAGCATCTATTTAGTAATATTTCACACGACGATTTGTTACAGCGTAACGAATCCGATCTGTACGGTGCCATAGTCAGTATATGGAAACATCTGTCAGATACACCCAATGCACAGCCTTCTGTAAAAGTATTTAATCCAACGGTGGCACACCACGGTTGGAAGTCTACCCACACCATTGTTGAAATTGTTATGCCTGACCAACCGTTTTTGGTCGACTCTATCAAAATGTGTTTGGCACGTTTAGACATTACCTCGCACCTTATGCTTCATGGCCCAACGGTTATTCAATACGAAGAGGGTGCAATAACTGACATCGACAAAACCTCGCAAGGATTTAAGCATTCGATTTTTCATATAGAAGTCGACAAAATGAATGACAAACAGTCAATGCAAGCGTTAGAGCAAGAGTTGAATGAAATTATCGCTGATACTGATCTCGTTGTTCGAGATTGGCAGCCGATGGCCGATCGTTTGCAAGAGGTGATCACCGAAGTTGAGACTTATACCGAAAACGTCAATATAGACAATCAACATGTCGCCGAGACGGTGAGCTTTCTGCGCTGGTTAAGCGATCATAATTTTACCTTTATGGGGTACAAAGAGTTTCGACTTTTAAAAGAGTCAGATGAAACGGCGTTGACGCCAACAGAGGAAAATGGATTAGGGTTATTTAGTGAGCCTAAACGAGTAAGAGCGGTCAAGCTGTCTGAGTTTTCGGCAGCCGCACGAAGCGAAGCTCGCAAACCTTACTTGCTGATCTTAACCAAAGGTAATAAACCCTCGCGGATCCATCGACCGGCTTACACCGATTATATCGGAATTAAGATCTTTGATGATAAGGGTAAGGTGATCGGAGAGCATCGATTTACTGGGCTGTATACGTCTGCGGTGTACAACCAAAGCGTGGCAAATATTCCTCTGGTTAAAGAAAAAGTCTCTAGGATCCTTGAGTCTAGCGGGTATTTAGTGGGATCGTATTCTTACAAAGCGTTAAATAATATTCTAGAAAACTACCCGCGTGATGAGCTACTTCAAGCCAAAGAAAAAGAGTTGTTAGACACTGGAATGGGCGTGGTGCAAATGCAAGATCGCGATTTAATTCGAGTGTTTGTACGTAAAGACCCGTTTGGACGATTCCTCAGTTGTATGGTGTATGTGACCAAAGATCGCTACAACACAGAGTTGCGCAAGCAAACTCAAAAAGTGTTAAGTCGTTATTTTGGCACACAAAAAACGGTAGAGTTTACGACTTACTTCTCGGAAAGCCCTCTTGCGCGCACGCACTACATTGTGCGTGTTGACGATAACAGCATGGATGTGGACGTAAAATTGATTGAACAGAACTTGATGGAAGCCTCTTCGAGTTGGGACGATCGTCTCAAAGAAAGTATTGTTGCAACCTACGGCGAAAATGACGGATTGGCATTGTCTAAAGAATACATGCATGCCTTCCCACGTTCGTACAAAGAAGCGATGCTACCCGGTTCGGCAATCGCTGATATTCAAAAACTTGAAGCACTCAGCAATGATCAACGTTTGGGCATGCTTTTCTATCGATTACAAGAAGAGCGCAGTAGCTCGAACGCCGTTCGTTTGAAACTGTACAATTTGAATGAACCATTGCACCTTTCTGACGTGATGCCGATGTTGGAAAACTTAGGATTGCGTGTGATCGGTGAGTCTCCTTACGAGATCGAGCGAGGCAATGGAGAAACAAGCTGGATCTTGGATTTTTCGATGCTGCATAAGTTTGATACTGCCATTGATCTTGAGCAATCAAGAGATCGTTTTCAACAAGCTTTCGCGGCCATTTGGAACGGGCAACTGGAAAATGATGGGTTCAATCAACTCGTACTCGGTGCGGATCTTAATGCGAGAGAAGTTACCATTTTACGCGCGTACGCTCGTTACATGAGACAAGTGGGTTTCCCTTTTAGCCAAAGCTATATAGAAGAAACATTAGTAAGTCATACTGATATAGCGCATATGCTGGTCGAGTTGTTCCATGCCCGCTTTGATCCAAATGTCGGTCAACGAGAAAACAAGCAGCAGCAGATCATAGAGCAGATCGATACGGCGCTTAATGAAGTCGAAAGTTTGGATGATGACAGAATCATACGCCGCTATTGTGAAATGATGCTTGCAACAGTTCGAACTAATTATTACCAGACTCTCAATGGGCAACCAAAAGCCTCTCTATCTCTCAAGTTATTACCTAATGAGATCCCAGAGATACCGAAACCTGTTCCCGCATTTGAAATTTTTGTGTATTCGCCAGACATTGAAGGTGTGCATCTACGAGGCGGTAAAGTAGCGCGGGGTGGTTTGCGTTGGTCGGACAGACAAGAAGACTTTAGAACAGAAGTGTTGGGCTTAGTAAAAGCGCAGCAAGTAAAAAATACAGTGATAGTGCCAGTAGGAGCTAAAGGCGGATTTGTGTGTAAACATCAGCACAAATTTAAAACTCGTGATGAGGTATTTGCTGAAGGGCAGCGCTGCTATAAGCAATTCATCCGAGGCCTACTGGATCTTAGTGATAATTTTGTCCAAGGAGAATTAACACCTCCAACCAATGTGGTTCGTCATGATGAAGATGATGCTTATTTCGTGGTTGCCGCCGATAAAGGTACAGCAACATTTTCGGATCTCGCGAACTCAGTATCTGAAGAATACAATTTTTGGTTAGGTGATGCGTTTGCCTCTGGAGGATCAAATGGTTATGACCACAAAGCCATGGGGATCACAGCCAAAGGCGCGTGGGAGTCGGTAAAACGTCACTTTAGAGAACTTGGCATTAACTGCCAAACCACCGACTTTACCGTTATGGGTATTGGTGATATGGCGGGGGATGTATTTGGCAATGGCATGTTGCTATCGAAACACATTCGTCTGCAGGCGGCGTTTAACCACATGCATATTTTTATCGATCCAAATCCGGACTCTGCCAGCAGTTGGATCGAGCGTGATCGTTTATTCAAATTGCCACGATCGTCGTGGGAAGATTACGATCAAGCGTTGATCTCGACGGGTGGTGGGATCTTCTCTCGAAGAGCAAAATCGATCCCGCTCTCTGTAGAGATCCAGCAAATGTTAGGCACAGACAAAACCAAAGCGTCTCCAAACGAATTGATCCAAATGATTCTAAAAATGGAGGTTGATCTCCTTTGGAATGGTGGGATCGGTACTTACGTGAAAGCGTCCACAGAGACTGATTCGGAAGTTGGGGATCGGGCCAATGATGCACTGCGGATAAATGGTAGAGAGCTCAGAGCTAAAGTTGTCGGTGAGGGCGGTAATTTAGGACTTACGCAACTTGGGCGAATAGAGTACGCATTAACTGGGGGGCGCGTAAACACTGATTTTGTCGATAATGTTGGTGGTGTAGACAGCTCAGATAACGAAGTGAATATAAAGGTGCTGCTAAACAGTGTAGTTGCGGCTGGTGACATGACAATGAAACAGCGCAACCATTTACTTGAAGAAATGGAAGAAGAAGTCGGCCAAATTGTGCTCGAGCATGCTTATTGCCAATCTGAGTCGATCTCTATTAGTGATACCTTGGGCGCATCGGGTGTGAAAGAACAACTTAGATTCGTGCATCAACTAGAAAAGTCAGGGCAATTGGATCGCCAATTGGAATATTTACCTGACGACGAAGAATTCGCAGAGAGAGAAAAGTCTGATATCGGTTTGTCTCGACCAGAGCTGTCAGTATTGGTCGCGTATGGCAAGATGGGGCTAAAAGAACAGTTGGCGTGTGATGAAGTTGCAGCTGATGAGTACCATGCGGCGCTATTGACCAACTATTTCCCCACTAAGTTACGCACCCAGGAGTTACAGCGTAACATGTTGGCGCACCCGTTACGAGCAGAGATTGTCGCAACCGCACTGGCGAATCAAATTGTCAATGAGATGGGATGTAATTTTGTTGCGCGCCTGCAAGAAGAGACAGGTGCTAAAGTTGTCGACATTGCCAACGCTTATGCTGCGGCTAGGCATGTTTTTGGCATGGGACATTGGATTGAGAAGATTCGCCGATTAGATAATGTGATTTCTACAGAGGTTCAATATGAGCTGCTGTTTACCATTCGCAGTGTGTTGCGCCGATTATCTAAGTGGTTATTGCGAAATCGTTCGCACAAATTGTCCGTCGTCGAAATTATTGAGCAATACCAAGCCGATGTCGATAAAATTGTTATCAATCTAGATCGGTTCTTAGTTGAGACTGAGGTGAATGAGCACGAGCAAGTTGCCGAGAATTGGCAACAGCAAGGTGTCACTGCCGATATTGCTCATTTCGTTTCTCGCTTGTCATCGTTATACAGTAGCTTTGATATTTCAATCGTCGCTAAGGAATGTGGTCACTCAATAGAAGTGGCAGCCAAACTCTACTTTACATTGGGTGATCGATTGTCACTTCACTGGTTCTTAAATCAGATCAACAGTAAGGTGGTCGACAATAATTGGCAAGCGCTCGCAAGGGCAGCGTTTAGAGAAGACTTAGATTGGCAACAGAGACAATTATCGAGCCAGGTATTGCGCAGTCAATGCATCGATAATTTTGACGATGTAGCGCAAGTCATCGAATGTTGGATTGCGTCGAATTCAGAGCCAGTAGCACGTTGGATGAGCACTTTGGATGAGTTTAAAGTCGGTTCTACACATGAATTTGCAAAATTCTCGGTCGCAATGCGCGAGTTAGTGCTATTAAATTTGAATTGCGAGTCAAAAGAGTAAATAATAACGCCCCGTTTATACGGGGCTTTTTTTTATCGGAGGCACAATGCTCTACCGTCTAGCCAGACTTGGCTTGTTTCAATTTGACGCCGAAAAGGCGCATGATCTTGCAATTCAATATCTTCCTAAAATCACCGGAACACCGTTAGATTTCGCCTTTCGTCAGCGCTTGCCGCAACGCGAAGTTGAATGTATGGGGTTAACGTTTAAAAATCCAGTTGGCCTCGCGGCAGGGCTGGATAAAAACGGTGAATGTATCGAGGCATTTGGCGCTATGGGTTTCGGCTTCGTAGAAGTTGGAACGGTGACACCGCGTCCTCAACCGGGTAATGACCAACCTCGCATGTTTCGATTAATCGAAGCTGAAGGCATCATTAATCGCATGGGTTTTAATAACCTTGGCGTTGATAACCTTGTTGAAAATGTTAAACGCGCCAATTTTGATGGTGTTCTTGGGATCAACATTGGTAAGAACAAAGACACACCTATTGAAGAGGGTAATCAAGATTACATTATCTGCATGGAAAAAGTGTACGCACATGCAGGTTACATCGCGGTTAATATTTCTTCACCGAATACTCCAGGGCTTCGCAGCATGCAATATGGTGAAGCGTTAGATTCCCTGTTGTCAGAGCTGAAAGAAAAGCAACAAGAACTAGCGGCCAAACACGGTAAATACGTACCGGTTGCATTGAAGATCGCACCAGATCTTGATGATCATGAAATTGAGCAAATTTGTGAGTCTTTGCTTAAGCATGATATCGACGGTGTGATTGCAACTAACACGACACTTGACCGCTCAATGGTTTCTAATTTGAAGCATGGACAAGAGTCGGGCGGATTGAGTGGCCGACCTGTTCAACTGCGAAGCACGGAAGTGGTTAAACGTCTAAGCGAGCTATTGAAAGGTGAAATTCCAATTATTGGAGTAGGTGGGATCGACTCTTACGTTTCGGCAAAAGAGAAAATGCAAGCAGGGGCCAGTTTAGTACAGGTTTATTCCGGCTTCATTTATCACGGACCAAAATTGGTCGCTGATATTGTAAAAAATATTTAAGTATTAGCCTAAACGAACGTCATAAAGAGGAAGCTTGCTTCCTCTTTTTTTTTGCCAGTCCCTTTGTAGAATTATCGATGCAGTGACATGTTGTACAGATTTTTTGAGCGTCACTCTCGTTGTTTGATAATGAGCGAAGTAGAGAAGGACCTATGCTGAAACTTAGCGATACATGGAATTGGTATTACGACCATTCAAAATCCGCACTGATGCTGGACCTTGATGACGGCATGTTATTCAAAGCCAACCTTAAGACCAAGGATCTTATTCCTTGCGCATTTCAAACCAATCAATTCAATGTCGAAGATGCACAGGCGTTCCATACGTTTCGTGATTCGATTGCGACACTTCCCCTCAATGAGCCTCGCCAAGCAGAGCTCAATTTAAACTGCGTCGCGGCAAAGCGCTTCCACAAGCCTGTTCAACCCAAAAGCTGGTTCTTTGATGCCGGTAATGGGGTAGATATTCCTTGTGAAGGTATGTTGGTGCAGATGCAAAATAGCTTAAACCAGGGCATTTTTATTGTTGTAGAAGCAGGCGACAATGCGAGTATCTGTGCGTTGGTTGATCTAGAAGACTTTCAACTTAACGGCTATAAAACGCTAAAGTTTGGTGACATGGTCAAAGTGATGCACGATAGAATGACGCACATCGAATATGTTGAAGTGGCACAGCCCATTTCTATGGTGTCGTAATTCCGCCCTTACGTTTAACCCATTATTCTCCAAACCGAGCGCTTATCCTCATAGGTTAGTCCCTTCTTTGGCCACTTGGCTGTGTTCACAATGGCAACTTGCCCGTCTTCTTTAGCTGTGATTGTCTAAATCGTGAGCTAAGTCGCTACTATTTCTAATTAAATTTTTACTCATCTGATTCCAATTCATCTTGGTTTGCTAGCATTATTTCCCTGTTTTGAGCGTTTGTGTTGCTTTTTATGTGCGCATAAAACCGCCTGGTCTATACCAGTTTCACGGTAAATAATTATGCATTCACAGGTGAGAGCACCATGAGTAAAGGTTATAACGTATAGTAAGTGGTCACTTATGAATTATTGAACTTGAACGGGAGAATTTGTCGGGGCATTGATGAACACTTAGCCAGATACGAGGATTTATCGAATTTCTGCTGTGAAAACTGTGCCTAATAGATCGGTTTCGGGATATAATTGTCCGATTAAACGCGCACCAATTAAGAGCACAATGAAAAAGATATTAGCGATTACCGCCAACGGCTTAGAGCAACTGCTGGCCGATGAACTGACCGACTTGGGTATTACAGACTATAAACTTACTCAGGCGGGGGTATTTTTTAAGGCGGATTTGGCTACGTTATACCGTTGTTGCTTGTGGAGCCGAATCGCGTCCCGATTTGTTGAAGTGCTCAGTGAGTTTGACTGTCGTGACGATATGGATCTATACCTGTCTGCTTCTTCAGTTTCGTGGAGCAAGCATTTTAGTGCTGCTAAAACATTTGTTGTTGATTTCAACGGAACCAACCGAGAAATTCGTAACAGCCAATACGGTGCAATGAAGGTAAAAGATGCGGTTGTTGACCATTTTGAAAAAGTGGGCGATCGACGTCCGTCGATCAATAAAGATCAGCCGGATCTGCGTATTCACTGTCGTTTGCACAAAGAAAAAGCTCTTATTGGTCTTGATCTAGTCGGTGGCGGGTTACACCATCGTGGCTATCGTTTGCAATCAGGCCGAGCGCCATTACGTGAGACGCTAGCCGCCGCAATTATTAGTCGCAGTGCATGGCAAAAAGGCCTGCCTTTGTTGGATCCTATGTGTGGTTCAGGCACTTTGTTGCTTGAAGCGGCGATGATAGCGTGTGATATGGCACCGTCTGTAAACCGAGAGCAGTGGTGCTTTGAATCCTATAAAGATTTTGACTACGAATTATGGGCTGAGATTAAGAGTGAAGCTAAGGTAAAAGCGCGCAAAGGCATCAAAGCGTGTGAGTCAACATTTTATGGCTATGATATGGATAGCTATGTCATCAAAACCGCTCGTGATAACGCACGACGGGCAGGATTGGACAGCCTGATCGATTTTCAAGTCGCTGACGCGACTCAGATTGATAAGCCGGAAGAGTTTGAACACGGTGTTATTGTATGCAACCCGCCTTATGGTGAGCGACTCAGCAGTGAACCAGGCTTGATTGCGCTGTATACCGAATTAGGTGTTCGCCTAAAGCAGCAGTTCTCTGGCCATAAAGTATCGCTGTTTTCGAGCTCTGAAGAGCTGTTGAGCTGCGTGGGCATGCGTGCAGATAAGCAATTTAAGATGAGTAACGGCGCGTTACGTTGTCACCTGAAAAACTATTCCATTTCCGAAACCGCTGCGCAGCAAGTCCAAGACAAACAAGGTCAATCCGCAGAGGCGCCGTTGGTGGCAGCAGAGTTTGCCAATCGATTGAAGAAAAACATCGGCAAACTGTCTAAGTGGGCCAAAAAAGAGCAGCTTCAATGCTATCGCTTATATGACGCGGATCTGCCCAACTATAATGTGGCGATTGACCAATATGACGATCACTTAGTGATCCAAGAGTACGCGGCGCCAAAAACGGTACCAGAAGAAACCGCAAAACGGCGATTGACTGAAATCGTACGAGCGACCATCGCTGTTACTGGGGTACCCGCTACCAATGTTGTGCTTAAAGTACGAGAGAAGCAGAAAGGGCGCAGTCAGTATCAAAAACTATCGACCAATAATCACTTCATGGTCGTTGAGGAGTATGGCGTAAAACTTCGCGTTAATTTACACGACTATCTCGATACTGGGCTATTCCTGGACCATAAACTGACCCGCAAGCGCTTAGGGGAAATGGCAAAGGGACGCTCTTTCCTTAACTTGTTTGCTTACACAGGCTCTGCCACCGTACACGCTGCCGCTGGTGGCGCGACATCGACCACCACAGTGGATATGTCCAACACCTACCTTAATTGGGCGCAAGAGAATATGGCTGAGAACGGCCTTAAAGGTAAGGAGCATCAATTTGTACAAGCTGATTGCCTTAAGTGGCTTACTGCAGAACAGAATCAATACGATCTCATCTTTATCGATCCGCCAACGTTTTCTAACTCAAAACGCATGGAACAGACATTTGATGTCCAACGTGATCATATTGCGTTGATGACCGATCTTAAGCGTATTCTTAGTGCAGAAGGGACCATAGTGTTCTCTAACAACAAGCGCCACTTTAAAATGGATCTGGATGCACTTAATGAGCTTGGACTGTCGGCAAAGAATATTTCGTCGCAAACCTTGCCACTGGATTTTGCACGTAACAAGCATATACACAACTGCTGGATCATTACTCACGCAAGCTAATGGTCACGTTATACAGTACTCAAGGCTGTCACCTATGCGAACAAGCACTTCAGATTTGCACTGAGCTTGGACTATCGCCAGAAGTGGTTGATATCGCGTTTGATGAGACTCTCTTTAAACAGTATGGCTGGGTTATCCCAGTCGTAAAGGTTGCGTCTAACGAGCTAAATTGGCCGTTTGACGCTCAACAATTATCTCAATGGTTAACAATACATGGCATTACTCACCATTCATAATGGTCAATTGGCTTACGGCGATACTCCACTGCTTGATAGAGCAGACTTTACACTTGAAGACAATGAACGAGTATGTCTAGTGGGCCGAAACGGCGCGGGTAAGTCCACGCTGATGAAGGTTATCGCGGGATTAACCCAAATGGACGACGGCAAACTGCAAATTATGCAAGATGTAGTCGTGTCTCGCCTCGAACAGGATCCGCCTCGCAACGTCAGTGGGACGGTGTTCGATTATGTCTCTGAAGGGCTCGCAGAAGTTGGTGCTATTTTAAAGCGCTATCATGACCTCCTTGATGTCGTTGCTGTGGACCCAAGTGAAAGTAACTTTAAAAAACTGTCCAATGTACAAGAGCAACTGGATCATCTTGGTGCGTGGCGTTTTGAAGATCGGATCAAAAATGTGATGGCGGCGCTTAAGCTTGAAGGCGAAACATTGCTTGGCGATTTGTCTGGTGGTTGGCAGCGTAAAGCGGCGCTTGCTCGAGCCCTGGCTTGCGATCCCGATGTGTTGCTGCTAGACGAACCAACCAACCACTTGGACGTAGATACTATTGAGTGGCTCGAGAACTTTCTAAAAGACTTCAAAGGCTCAATTATATTTATTTCGCACGATAGGGCGTTTATCCAGTCTATGGCAACTCGAATTGTCGACTTGGATCGCGGTAAGCTAGTGTCTTTCCCAGGGGACTATGCAAAGTACCTATTAGAGAAAGAAGAGCTGCTTCGTGTAGAAGAGCTTCAAAACGCCGAGTTTGACAAAAAACTTGCGCAAGAAGAAGTCTGGATAAGGCAGGGCATTAAGGCCCGACGTACTCGCAATGAGGGGCGCGTTAGAGCGCTCAAAAAACTTCGCCAAGAGCGAAAGGAGCGCATTGAAGTACAGGGCCGCGCCAATATCAACATTGATGAAGGTGTTCGAAGCGGCAAAATTGTCTTTGAAGCACAGAACCTCAAGTTTGCTTTTGAAGGCAAATCGATCATTGATGATTTCAGCTTTAATATTATGCGTGGCGACAAAATTGCGCTTATCGGACCCAATGGCTGTGGTAAATCGACTCTACTTAAACTGTTGCTGGACAAACTGGAGCCAACAGATGGGAAACTTCGCTGTGGAACCAAGTTAGAAGTTGCTTACTTTGATCAATACCGTGAAATTCTCGATCCAGAAAAGAGCGTGATCGATAATCTTGCAGACGGCAAACAAGAAGTCACGGTTAACGGACGGGAGCGGCATGCGTTAAGTTACTTGCAAGACTTTCTATTTTCGCCACGACGTGCCAGAACGCCAGTAAAAGCGTTGTCTGGGGGCGAAAAAAACCGCTTACTATTGGCCAGAATATTCCTAAAGCCAAATAATTTATTGGTGCTTGATGAACCAACTAACGATTTAGACATTGAAACGTTGGAACTTTTGGAAGATTTACTTGCCAATTATAATGGCACTTTACTTCTCGTTAGCCACGATCGTGCATTCGTTGATAATACAGTGACGTCCAGCTGGATTTTTGAAGGGCAAGGACGTGTTGGTGATTATGTTGGTGGCTATCACGATGCACGTCGTCAACAGCTTCAGGCAGCAAAGGCTCGTGGTGAATACTTGGTGACAGCGTCACAGAAAAAGGTCTCCAGTGAGAAAAAGGACAAGCCTAACGCACAGAATGTCCCAGTAGAGCCTGTACAGAAAGCGAAAAAGCTGTCATACAAGTTACAACGTGAGTTGGACGAACTGCCACACAAATTAGAAACACTCGAACAAGACATCGAAGCGCTGCAAATACAAGTGAATGATGCGCAATTTTTCTCCCAAGATGTTACGTTGACGCAACCGGTTCTCGATGAACTGGCTGCCAAAGAACAGGAACTCGATATTGCCTTTGAGCGCTGGGAACAGCTCGAAGCAATGAAATAGGATTATTTTGTTTTGATTAAGAACACCTTTAAATTAAGTACCATCGCAATAGCCTTATTCGCCGCGACCAGTGCGCATTCTGCTCTATATAAAATTGTTGAAGTTAACTTGGAAGGTCAGGGCAACGAGGCTTTTGGCGTTGCAGTCACCGAAATTGATGGCATCGAGAATTGCTTTGAAACCACGTGTACAAGCTTGGATGTTCAGACCGGTAACGAAATACGAAATGGTACCGATGGCTTTCCGTTTAAAGATGAAGCACCGCTGGCTTACGACAATCGATTTCATATCCTCGATCAAGATGATCTAGAGTACTACTGTGACCGAGAGCGCGGTTACAACAGTTGTGAAAACTGGGCGATCTCGCAGTGGTGGGGTTCAAATGGTTTTGGTGGACTGCGACGTGAACGTCAAGCTTACTATGAAGGGTATACTGCGAATGCGAAGGGCTTTGTTGATACAACTGAGCAAATGATCGACCCTCTACGCTCGTCTGCAGTGAATGATTCTGCACCATTTATTAGGGGTAGCAATAATGTCGTGATTACTAATTTCACTAGCGATGGCGATGTTATCGGAACCACAAGCAGTGGTTACTATGATTTGGGAAGTAACTATGGTTTTGGATATCGTGAACGCGCATTTGTAGGAAATACGATATTGCTTCCAGATCAAAGCGATTCTTTGAGTGAGAAAATGGGTCGTACCATGGCGTTTGATTCTTTTGAATTAGATACCGTGACCTACGTAATTGGCAGCGCATCTGTCGAAAGTTTTGAAGTCGATGATGGAAACAAAGATTATGGTGGTGATTTAAGCAATTGTCGTGGCGCAACGTATCCAGGTGAACGGCGCGAATGTCAGCATTTAGCGTTTGCGACTAAACCTTATATTTGGGCTCTTGGCTTTGAAGCTGAAGAAGACGCCGTTGAAGGGGCCCATATATCTGGGTGGGCACATGGAGAGGGCGAGCGTGCGGATCGAAATGATTACACTGCAATGGCCAGCGCACGAGGAGCTGCTATCCCTACTTTTGGTGTTTATAAAGATAAGCCTGTTTTGGTTGGTTACAATGTAGTTAAGCCTCACAACGATAATAATTATGGAATGCAAGCAGGCATTTATTATCCTAGCGAAGATTTCTCTTTAACGTTAAGTGAATCAGTTCCATCCAATCAATGGCAGTTCCAATCTATATCCGGCGCTACTATTTATGACTCTGGTGAAAATGCTTACATTTATAGTAATTCAAGAGCGACTGGTATCAGTAATAACTTGGTCGCTATTGGTGAATCTAAGCTTCGATATAAACGCGCGCTAAATGGTGCGTTAGCAAATAGATTGTTCTGGAGCGACGCAAGCGCATCTAGTCCTTCTGCAAACTACTTTTCCAACGACATCTTTTTTAGTGGAGCAGGTGGGAAGGCTAATTCCATCAATAACTATAATGAGGTTGTTGGCCAAGTAGACGCTGAAAATGCTCGAGAAGATGGTGGTAAGCAACGTCGAAAGCGAGGTTTTATTTATCCACTCGGTGATATTAATAATCGAGCCGGAGATATGGCAATAAAAATCACAGATAGACGAGCTATATTCAATAACAAATCTTGGTGGCTGGACGATTTAACTAATGGCGGTGAATATAGCGATGCAAACAATGCTTACCGTATTATTGAAGCTGGAGCGATTAACGACGCAGGTGTAATTAGTGCTACCGCGATTAAGTGTGTTGGTGGCTACGATACAACAGCGCATAACTCATATTGTGGTGGCGGGACGCAGACTGAACAGGTTGTTGCAGTTACATTGATTCCGATTGCAGGAGCGACTTCCGCCAGTATCGTTGAGCGCAGTTCAGACATTGCCCCTGTAGAACGTCAAGGTGCTGGTTTGGGCGCTTGGCTCATCGGCATATTCGGGATCTACATTTTCAGAAAGCGCCACTAATTACTAACAGAACTTTAGCGCAGCTCACAATAAGTGTTGCTGCGCTTTTTTGTTTCTTGAGTATTACGCTTTTATGAACAATTCTTAATAGGTGGAGACATCCACAGATTAGTAAAGCTCATACAGAGGGAATGACTATGAAGAGACAGAAAAGGGATCGTCTAGAGCGCGCCCAATCTCAGGGTTACAAAGCTGGTGTTAATGGCCGTTCAGCAGAAACGTGTCCTTACCAGCAAGTGGATGCCAAATCCTATTGGCTAGGAGGATGGCGTGATGCAAAACACGACCGGGATTCAGGGCTAATCAAATAGATATCCAGCTCTTCGTATTTTGGCCCGAAAGGGCCATTTTCTTACACCTATAACGCACTATAACTAGATTTATTGGATTGAATTGACAAGCAAGTGCAGTGATTAAAAATAGAGGGTTAGGGGATTTTATCTGTTAACTAAGGACCGTCGACGTGAACTTAGTCATTCAATCAAAAAAATAGGCCACCTTCTTTAGGTGGCCTATTTACAAACAAAAAATCAGTTTCTTAGAAAGCGGATGTGTCTTTAAACAGGCCTACTTTAAGATCTTTGGCGACGTAAATCTCTTTACCATCGACCAATACACGGCCGTCGGCCATACCCATCACGAGTTTACGATTTACAACACGCTTCATATGAATTTCGTAGGTGACTTTTTTGGCAGTAGGCAGTACTTGGCCGGTAAATTTAACTTCGCCTACACCCAATGCACGTCCTTTACCTTCGCCACCGATCCAACCAAGGAAAAAACCCACTAATTGCCACATTGCATCAAGTCCTAAACATCCTGGCATGACTGGGTCGCCTGGGAAGTGACAGTCAAAAAACCAAAGGTCTGGCTTAATGTCTAGCTCAGCCACAATAAGGCCTTTGCCAAAATCACCTTCAGTTTGAGACATCTTCAATACGCGATCCATCATCAGCATATTAGGTGCTGGCAATTGTGGTCCTTGAGGACCAAATAGTTCGCCGCGGCTAGACGCGAGAAGATCATCTCTGTCGTAAGAGTTTGCAATATCGCAAGGTTTTTGAGTCATTGTAATCTTTTCTCCATATTGGGTTTAGGCATCTTAGTGAACACGTGTAAGCCAAACAACTCCGATCAGTCCATCTTAAGCCATTGCTTAAACTTTTGTAACACAGTTTGTGATGGGTGTGGGTTATCTAATTGGTGGATCCTATCCTCAATTTTATTGACCACAGATTGTTCCGCGTTTTTAAACGGCATGCCAATCAAAATGTCTAACGCTTGGTCTACATTGTCGACACACCAAATGTGGAAGCGTCCTGCGCGAATGGCTTCGATAACGTCTTTGTGCAAGGCTAAGTGACGCAGATTCGCTGATGGCATAATGACGCCTTGCTCACCGGTTAGCCCCTGGTGATGACACACATAAAAGAAGCCTTCTATTTTTTCGTTAAGGCCGCCTACGGCTTGTACTTGTCCAAATTGATCCATAGCTCCGGTTATTGCGATGTGCTGCTTGATCGGTGATTGTGATAAGGCGCTAGACAGCGCACAAAACTCAGCGAGTGACGCGCTATCGCCATCCACTTCGCTATAGGATTGCTCAAATACGATAGAAGCAGAAAACGGTAAAGGCTCATCAAGTTTCATTTCACTGCTAATGTATGCTTGCATGATCATCATACCTTTAGCGTGTAAATTACCGCCTAAATCGGCCTTGCGCTCTACATCTGCAATGTCACCATCACCAAAATGGACCACACACGAAATTCGCGCTGGCTCACCATAACTAACTGGGTGGCCTGGGATATCAACAACCGTCAAACCATTCACTTGACCAATTTGCGAGCCTTTGGTCTTAATTACGACCTGACCATCCAGAATATCGTCTAGAGCTCGATTGACCAGGTAAGACTCACGATAAGCTCGCTTGGCAAGAGCTGCTTCAATGTCTGAAGCAGAGATTGACTTGTTTTGGCTTTGCAGTAATGACTCCGACAATAGACGCTCGATCCAAATTGGGCACAGTGGGGTGTAGTGCTGTTCTTCACACGCGCGAGCGCCTGCGGTGAGCACTTTAGTTACCGCGTCACTATTAGCTAAGCTTATATGAAGAGGCTCCGCAAGGTGTTTTAACCACCCTACGTAGGGGGCGACATTGTCTTGGTCTAATTTAATCTCTAGTTCAATCTCGCTAAACAGTGTCATTGAAGACAGAGCCGCCGAATCATGGTACTCAACATCGGAGATTTGGGTTCGGTCGCCAACAAAGATCAGTTTAGCGTTGCTAGAATACGTAATTGGTGCTGACAGAGAAGGCCCATGCAAATGACATTTAGTCACGGGCTCACCTAATATTAGCGATTTAATCTTTTCCCACGCGCCAGGTTCTGTCATGAGAGTTCGGATAGGCAATACAATAATACTCTCTGGGTGCGACTCTAGTAACCCTATGCTTTGGTTCAGTATTTCGCCATTTTCGGCAACAGAGTAATGCCCAAATAGGTGTGCCAGTGAACTCGATTCTGTGGTGATTACATCGATGTTGTGATGTGATGATGACACCGTACGTCTTGCGGCTTCTGTTACTAGTTGGCGGTAACGAGTGTTGTCGAGCCCGCACACCCACATTAAACGGCAGTGGCGCTGGAGCTCTATGAAATCGGATAGTGCTGCGGCGAACCTAGGCTGTAGCTGCTCAAATGATGTGTGAGGTATTGACGAAACGTCTTCGATTATCGGTGTTAACTGAAGATAACTAGGAGTGACTTTTTCCCAAGAAATTGACTGCATTGTGGTGTTTTATCCTTTTAGCTTGCGCACAGTATATCAGAGCGCGACGCATTACCTAGTAAAAGGACAAAAACCGTCAAATTTGTGAGATCGTTAGGGCACTTTATGGTTCAAAATATTGAGAAATCGTACAACATGGGTTACGCTGTCACCCATGACCTCAAGGAAGATTAGTGATGAAGTATCAGCAACTTGAAAATTTAGAATCCGGTTGGAAATGGAACTACCTGATTAAAAAATGGAAAGACGGCGTTTCAGTTACTCGTCACATAGACTCCAGCATTCAGCAAGCGGCCATAGAAGAATTACGTTCGCTCGAAAGTGATCCTACTCAAGTCATTGAGTGGATCGATGAACATATGTCACCAGAACTCGATGTTAAATTGAAGCAGGCAATACGTGCAAAGCGTAAACGCCACTTTAATGCCGAGCAAGTTCACACCAAGAAAAAGTCGATCGATTTGGATTATCAGGTTTGGGAAAAGCTGTCACACCGTGCCAATGAGCTTGGTTGTACGCTGTCTGATGCTATCGAATATCTTTTGTCAGAAGCATCACGAAGTGAAAAAGCGAGCCAAACGGTCACGTCACTGAAAGAAGATCTCACTAAATTATTGGCGCCTTAACGAGCAGTTTCGTCTGCTTACTATTGCCAAGTTTTACCTTGTTAGAGGAATGAAGTTATGTTGATGACCACAATTGCAATTGCAGCTGTTGTAATATTTCTTATGGTGTTTATCGATCGCCCAAACAGTAAGTTTGTGTTTAAAAATGGCGAACTGGTTGCGAAAAGAGGTCAAGTGGGTTCTAAGTTACTGCATGACTTTAAAGAAATCGCTGAACGCAATGACGTAACTGGCACTATTAAAGTGTATCAGCGCAAGTCCAACGACAAATTAGTGATCTCCAAATCCGTACCGAACAAAATTCAACAACGTTTTAGAAATGTGTATCCACACCAAGTGGCTAAAACCAAAGGTAAACGCCGAGCTTAGTAGAAGCTCTGAAGTTAGAGGCTACTAGGCTAATCGTGTGTCAAATTCAGTCATATACACAAGTTAAATGGCGTATTTTGCAATAAACTTAATTTCGCTTAATGTATATTATGTTAAATGTGGTTTATGTGGATACTGTAGTTTTAGACCTTCAGCTCCACTGTTCACTATAATCCCTACTTTTAATTAATGTTGGTCGATTGATAATTAAACCTAATTGGTTGTAGTACCATTATTGCCAGAAATAAGATGTTGGTTTATAAGGGCCTGTTTAATTTCATTAAGTCGCACAGGCTTACACATAAAGCCACTCATCTTAGCGTGCATACACTTTTGTCTATGAACTTCGTCGTTGTGCGCTGTCAACGCAATGATTGGTGCGGTAACGCCCATTGTGTTGAGGATTTGCGTCGTTTCAATGCCATCCATTTTCGGCATCGAAAGATCCATAAATATCAGATCGTAATAGTTCACACCTTTTTCTTGAACCAGGTCTACGGCATCAAAACCGCTCGCGGCTTCATGGCAGTTTACTTCAAGTTTTTCAGTCATTAACTTAATGAGTAATCGATTTGAGTCACTATCATCAACGACCAACACCGTTGGTGAGTCAATTTCATCGCTATCGCTGGTTTCGACAAAATCGTTTGATTCGTTCACTTTCAATTGATGATCGCACGGTAAACTGACGCAAAATGTACTGCCCACGCCGTATTGACTGGTGACGGTAATTGCCCCACCTAATAATTCGGTCAATTGCTTTGAAATCGATAGCCCCAACCCTGTACCGTCATATTGACGCGTAGAGGTATTGTCGGCTTGGCCAAAAGGCTTAAAAATGGTCTGTAGGTCTTGCTCCGATATGCCAATACCCGTATCAGAAATAGATAAATGTATCTGTTTATTGGACTTTTTTGCTACTACTTTGATGGTTCCTCTGTGAGTAAACTTGGTTGCATTGCCAATCAAGTTGAACAATATTTGCTGTAAACGACTTTTGTCAGTGATGAATTCGCTTGGGAGGTTGTCTGAAAATTTGATGTCTAGCGTTACGCCTTTTGCCTCGAGCTGAGATCGAAAGTGCGATGCACTATTGGTGACGGTGTCACGCAGATTTACAGTGTTAAATTTAACCGATAAAGTGCCCCGCTCCAGCTTGGTTATGTCTAGTAAGTCATTGATTAATTGCAATAAAAGCTCACTTGAGTCTTCCATGGAATTAGCCAGTTGCAGCAACCTGGCTTCTTGATTTTCAACCTTTAGGATGTCAAGCATGCCCAATATAGAATTAAGCGGGGTACGCAGTTCGTGCCCCATCATGGCGAGAAACTCTGATTTAGCCTTATTGGCCTGCTCAGCGTCCAGTTTAGCTCGGTTTAGCGCGAGCGTTCGGTGCTCAACCATCGTCTGCAGGCGCATTTTATAATCGAAATCGAGCATGGCGCG
The DNA here is from genome assembly GCF_002100145.1 of Vibrio sp. qd031. Taxonomy (GTDB): domain Bacteria; phylum Pseudomonadota; class Gammaproteobacteria; order Enterobacterales; family Vibrionaceae; genus Vibrio. Next base: position 818,368 of record NZ_JXQD01000025.1, on the reverse strand, counting down.
CTCAAAAAGTGGTTTAAGCCGATGCAATGCGTCTCTTAACCGCGGAGAAAACCGATGCTCAGGAGAGTCGATGAGGAATATGATCGATTGGCTTGATGTCGACGATACACCGGTCATAAGCACTAGACTTTTCTTCGTATCCAGGTGATGACAAAGACCGGGAATTTGCGTGTTATCAAACAGAAAAAGCGTCTCACCATTCAATACGCGTTCAAATTTTGTCTGCATGGGCCAATTAGCAATGGTAAACAGCGTTTTGTCGGTGGATAGTAGCGTGGTAAAAGCGTTGGCGTTGGTTCGAGAGATGACGACCGCTTCTTTGAATTCGATGAAGTTTTTAAGGCCAGTAACCAATTGGTTAAAGATTTCGGACGGTGTTGACGCTTCGCCGATAGCAGACAAAGATGAATGTATCATCATGTTTTCTTTAATTAATTGCGACTCACGTGCCCTACTTCTTTGCAGTTCGTGCAAAACTTGATTGTACTTTTCTTTTAGACTATCCAAATTGCGTTACCTTCTAAGAAAATGCCACCGTAGAGATCATTAAGTTGCCATGTGCATTCTTGCCTTCGACAGTCATTCCCTGTTCACCGAACGTAAATGGACACAAAAAAGGTACGTTGTTGTATGTGGCGTTTAGTTGTTTAGCAATATGCGGTAAATGGTCATAAATGCTATACATTGAACCTGCGCAAAACATGGAAAGATAAGCGGAAGGCCCAAGTGGCGACATTAAAGATGCGCTGGCGTCGCCGACAATTCTCGCTACTCTGTCTACCATATGCTCATGGCTACCAATCATTAACTTAATATTCACGCCTTGCGGCATTTCTGCAAACAGCTCAATGGAACCATCGTCACACAAGCGAACTGGGTGAAACAGGTGATAGTATATTTCATTTTCGTTGCTGATGTATTGAACGCCGAGCGGAACATGACCTGTATGTTGCATCAAATCCTGATATTGGTCATCGTGCAGTATCGACTTTGTCCAGGCTCGATACACTGACGCTGCGGGCATGTCGTCTATAGTGAGAACAAATCGCCCGTTTGCTGATGTAACGACACCATTTTTTCTAGTGGTGATATAACCCGTCCCAAAAGAGGTATTTAGATTAGCGTTGCCATAAATAAACGTGAGGGATACACCTTGGGTTACCACGCTTTCTTGCGTGAAAATGCTCCATTTTCCTTCAATATAATCGTCCGCAGCAGTGCCCCCCAATACAGGAACCTGTAGACCAAAATAGTTGTCGATACATTCAAGGACACCTTCTTCTGTCCCTACAGTCCCATGCATCAATATGAGTCCGGGAACTTCGCCTTGACGATTTGATTTTTCTATCGCTTTATCAATCGCTTTAGTTGTTTTGCTACAAACCTCTTTTCGATCGATAGTGTCAAACGTCGTTATGGCGTTACAGGTCGAGAAATGGGGGTCTAGTGTATAAGACACCCCAACAACAGGGCCTTCAATGAACCCTTTATTAGTCAGTACACCGCGACAAGTGGAGCAGCCATGAATTGGGGTGTTTGGGTAGTGTTCACGAAGGAGTTGTTGCAGACGTTTTGCGTCATAGTGCTGGGTGTAGTAGATCAACATGGATTGAGCCCTGATAGGCCCAATCTCGGCTACAAGTTCGTCTACAGCGAGTTCTACTGTAGGGTGAGCACTGACAGAAATACGGTGTGACTCTTGCGGCATTAATGCGGCTAAATTGTCCATTACACCATCACCTTATTGAGGGAGTTGATTAATAGTAAGTCGTTGATGACCAGATTCCAACACCAACCCCTTGGTATTGGGTGTAAAGTTCAATTCTGATGGGTTAGTAGTGAGGTCCAATGGTTGGCCGTCTATTGCGGTCACCGAAAAGTCTATTTTTTGCGAACTTTGTAATTTTAGACCTACTTTAGACCATTTTAACGTCAATTTGTGCTGTTCAAACTCTAAGTTACAAACTTGTTGCGCAGTACAATTGAGTTGTTCATCACTAAAAATGACGGTACGCCATACGAATGCAACAATGAGCAACAACATTGTCAAGAGTATTTGTATGAGTCTTGCTCGTGTTAGAGGCTGTGCAGCCATATATTTTGTTCCTTTGTTACTAAGTTCAAAGTTTTAGAAATAAAACGTAAATGCCGCATTAACTGTAAGGTTAAGCCACTGTCATTGATTTGTTAATTCCAGTATCATTTAGCATGAAAATGCCATTTTTCTAAAACGGATTTTGTAAAATTATATTATTTAGTCAGTTTTTGCTGCTTAAATCAGCATTTTTACAGTTTGGATGGCATTACGACATAAAAACAAATGATAGTGTCGTGTTGGAAAGTGTAGTTAATAAGAAATTGGAAGCATGCAAATGAGCCAAGAAGCGCAGCTTGAACAAAGCTACAACTATACTGTCGTACGTCAATTTACCCTTGTCACCATTTTGTGGGGTATTGTCGGAATGGCAGTTGGGTGTTTAATCGCCGCTCAACTCGTATGGCCACAGCTCAACTTTGATACGCCGTGGTTAACTTACAGCCGATTGCGTCCACTGCATACCAATGCAGTGATTTTCGCGTTTGGTACTAGTGCCCTTTTTGCCACCTCTTACTATGTGGTGCAAAGAACCTGTCAAACCCGCCTATTTGGTGGTCCACTGGTTGCCTTTACGTTCTGGGGATGGCAAGCCATCATCCTAGCGGCAGCAATCACCCTACCCCTCGGTTTCACTTCTGGTAAAGAGTATGCGGAACTTGAGTGGCCAATCGATATCGCAATTGCATTGGTATGGGTTTCATACGCGGTGGTGTTCTTCGGAACACTAATTAAACGAAAAACTTCGCACATTTATGTCGCAAACTGGTTCTTCGGTGCGTTTATCCTTACTGTTGCTGTGTTGCATATTGTAAATAGCATGGCGGTACCTGTGTCATTAGGTAAATCATATTCTATTTACTCTGGTGCTGTGGATGCGATGGTCCAATGGTGGTATGGCCACAACGCTGTGGGTTTCCTACTTACTGCGGGTTTCCTTGGCATGATGTACTATTTCGTACCCAAGCAGGCTGAGCGTCCAGTTTATTCATACCGTTTATCCATTGTTCACTTCTGGGCATTGGTTTCCCTTTACATCTGGGCGGGTCCTCACCACCTGCACTACACAGCACTACCTGACTGGACACAGTCATTAGGTATGGTGATGTCTTTGGTTCTGTTCGCTCCGTCTTGGGGTGGCATGATCAACGGTATTATGACGCTGTCTGGCGCATGGCATAAACTCCGTTATGATCCAATTCTTCGATTCCTCATCGTGTCACTGTCTTTCTACGGCATGTCGACCTTTGAAGGTCCAATGATGTCAATCAAGACGGTGAACGCACTTTCTCACTACACGGATTGGACCATAGGTCACGTACACTCTGGCGCATTGGGTTGGGTAGCCATGGTATCTATCGGTTCTGTGTACCACTTAGTGCCTCGCCTATTCGGTCAAGAACGTATGTACTCCGTTAGCCTAATCAACGTGCACTTCTGGCTAGCCACTATCGGTACAGTGCTTTATATCGTGGCGATGTGGATCTCTGGCGTTATGCAGGGTCTGATGTGGCGCGCAGTAAATGCCGACGGTACGTTGACTTATAGCTTTGTTGAATCAGTACAAGCTTCTTACCCGTATTACACGGTTCGCTTTATTGGCGGATTTATTTTCCTAGCTGGCATGTTCTTAATGGCGTACAACACCTACAAGACCATCGCAGCTCCGAAAAATAGCCTAAAAGCTATTCCACAACCGGCGTAAGGAGAGAGCAACATGGCAAATAATTCAAATAACCGCCACGAGATCGTCGAGAAAAACGTCGGCTTGCTGGCTATTTTGATCATCATTGCAATCAGCTTTGGTGCTTTGGTTGAAATCACACCATTGATTTTCCAAAAGCAAACCACCGAGCCTGTGGATAATCTTCGTGTTTATTCCGCTCTCGAAATGGAAGGTCGCGATGTTTACATTCGTGAAGGTTGTAACGTATGTCACAGCCAGATGATCCGTCCTTTCCGTTCTGAGACAGAACGATACGGCCACTACTCTGTAGCGGGCGAGAGTGTTTGGGAACACCCATTCCTTTGGGGCTCTAAGCGTACTGGACCAGATCTGGCTCGTGTCGGTGGACGTTATTCTGACGAATGGCACCGTGTTCACTTGATCGACCCACGTGAACTGGTACCAGAGTCAAACATGCCTGGCTTCCCGTGGTTGGAAGAAAATGTTTTAGACGGTAAGTTGACCCAGCAGAAGCTTGAAGTATTCAAGAATCAGTTTGGTGTTCCTTACACTGACGAACAGATCGCTAACGCGAAGTCAGACGTAGAAGGTAAAACAGAGATGGATGCCATCATTGCTTATCTTCAATCTCTTGGCCACGCGATGAAATAAGGAGCGACTATGGATATTGGAACTATTCACAGTATTTGGACTGTCCTTCTTTTTGTTAGCTTCTTCGGCATTGTCTGGTGGGCTTACGGCAAAAAGCGCAAAGCGCGATTTGAAGAAGACGCCAATCTAGTGTTTGCAGATGAGCAGCAATCATCGGAAAATCAGGGAGAAGATAACAAATGACTACATTTTGGAGTTTATGGGTCATCATCATCACCGCGGTCTGTCTGATCGGTGTGTTTGCCATACTTGTGTGGTGTCTTAAAGACGACATGGGAGTGAAAGACGGTGAAGATATGGGCCACGAATACGATGGTATTCGTGAGCTTAACAACCCACTGCCTAAATGGTGGACATACTTGTTCTTTAGTACAGGTGTATTTGCGGTTGTCTATCTTTTGCTGTTCCCAGGTATGGGCAACTTCCCTGGCCTACTGGGGTGGACAAGTTCGGATCAAACCGTATCTAACATTGAACAGTCCCGTGCATCGATTGCACGTTCCCAAAGTGAAAAGACGCTTAATAAGTATGCCAAAGAACTTGATGATGCCGAAGCCTATTTTGGTGAAGCATTTAAGCGCTTAGCGTATGAAGAAGATGGTACAACTTTCCGCTCTATCCCTGCGATTGCAGAGAACGAAGAAGCGATTAAAGTTGGCCAACGCCTTTTCCTACAAAACTGTTCGCAATGTCATGGTTCGGATGCACGTGGCCAGAAAGGCTTCCCTAACCTAGCGGATGCCGCTTGGTTATATGGTGGTGAGCCTGCCGCGATCAAAACAACGATCATGGAAGGCCGCATTGGTCAAATGCCAGCGTGGAATGACGTACTTGGCGAAGACGGTGTTCGTGAAGTGGTGAGCTACACCCTAAGCCTTTCTGGGCGTAAGGTGAATGCGCGTGAAGCCGCAGCAGGTAAAGCGAAGTTTGCGGTATGTGCCGCGTGTCATGGTACCGACGGTAAGGGTAACCCATCTGTTGGCGCACCTGATCTTACAGACAACATTTGGTTGTTTGGTGATTCACGCGCTGAAGTAACACAAACCGTTGCCTACGGCCGCTCAGGCGTCATGCCCGCTTGGAAAGACATTTTAGGTGAAGAGAAAGTTCAGCTTCTCTCTGCTTATGTCTGGAATCTTAGCAACCAAGAAACAAAATAGTAAAACGATATTAACAGCCCCTTCTCTAGGGGCTGTCTTTTCCCTACTCTACACACTTCATTACAAATTAAACTTAAGAGAACTTTTTTATGGTACAGCCTTGGTATAAGCAGTTTTGGCCCTGGTTTCTTATTGCACTGCCGCTGACGGTGGTGGTTGGGACTTTATATACCGTGTTTATCTTCTCCCAAAATTCAGTGTCACTCGTTGCTGAGGATTACTATAAAAAAGGTAAAGGCATTAATGTCGATATCTCCAAAGTTCGCGTAGCCAATGAACTTAACCTATCTGCACAAATCAAAAGTAGTGATGGGGCAATTATCATCTTGTTTAATAAAGGCGATCTAGAACACTACCCCGCGCTCAATGTTACTGTGACACACCGTACACTGGCAGACAGAGACTTTAACGAGTTGGTCAGTGCCAGCGCAAATGGTGAGTATCGTTTAGCGCTGACACAGGATATTGACGGTCCATGGTTCATTGAACTGTCTCCACACAACCATGAATGGTTAATTCAGGGGCGTGTTAGCTTCCCTACTTCTGAATTTACGCCACTGGCAAACTAGGCAATGACAAAAGAGTGTTATCACTGCGGGGAAGATGTCCCCGCAGGCAGTGATTTTCATGTAGAAATATTGGGTGAAGATCGCGAGATGTGTTGCGTGGGCTGCGAAGCCGTTGCGTCCACTATCGTTGAAAGTGGTCTAACGTCCTACTATCAGTACCGCACAGAGTCTGCAGAGCGTGTCGACTTAGTTCCCAAAGAGCTTGTTGAGTTGTCACTTTATGACAATAAAGACGTTCAAGCCGAGTTCGTGCAGCACCAAGATGGCGTGTTAAAAACAACGCTATCGTTAGAAGGTGTGTCTTGCGCGGCCTGTGCCTGGTTAATAGAGAAACAGCTCAATCAAAAGCCAGGCATTGCGTCTATTCGTGTAAATACGTCGACTCATCGTGCCATGGTTGAGTGGCAAGACGATGCCATTGAGCTGAGTGAAATACTCACGGCTCTACACCAAATTGGCTATAAAGCCGCTCCCTTTGAAGCTGATGCTCAAGAGCGCGATTACCATAACAGTATGAAGCAATACCTATACCGATTAGGTATTGCAGGGCTTGCAACGATGCAAGTTATGATGCTGGCGGTGGCATTATACTTAGAAGTCTTTGGTAGCCTTGAGCCAGAGTTTAAGCACTACTTTAGGGTTGTGAGCTTAATCTTTGCCACGCCTGTCCTACTCTATTCGGCACTGCCTTTTTATATTAACGCTTATCGCAGTCTAAAAGGACGGACGTTGGGGATGGATGTGCCCGTATCACTGGCACTTATCTTTGCGTACGTTGCAAGTTTGTGGGCAACAGTGACACAGCAAGGCGAAGTCTTTTTTGAATCGATCTCGATGTTTACCTTCTTTTTGTTGCTGGGTCGGTTTTTGGAGATGCGTGCAAGACGAAAAGCGGCTGCAGCCAGTGCAAACCTTCTCAAGCTCGTCCCCACATTGGCAACCACCATTGATGGTGAACAAGTGCCAGTGAAAAGTTTGCAAGTTGGAGACAAGTTGCGAGTATTACCAGGAGAGCATATTCCCGCTGACGGTGCGTCGTTATCCCCGGTTGCACATGTTAACGAATCGATGCTGACCGGTGAATCGATTCCTGTAAAGAAAGCCTTCGGAGACCCTGTATTTGCAGGTTCAGTAAACGGTGAAAGCGTCATTGAACTTGAAGTGACAGCGTCACGAAATGACAGCGTACTTTCCAATATTGTTCGCCTTCAAGACGAAGCTCAATATACCAAACCTAAGATTGCTGAAGTGGCCGATGTCGTCGCTCGTTACTTTGTCGCCGTGATATTAGTTATATCTGCATTAACGTACACGTATTGGACCATAAATGGTTCTGATGACGCATTTTGGATAATGCTGTCGGTGCTTGTTGCCACCTGCCCCTGTGCATTATCTTTGGCAACACCCACCGCTCTTACCTGCGGCGCCTCTCAACTTGGGCGCCAAGGGTTGTTGATGAGAAAGTCGCACGTTATAGAAACGCTTTGTAAAGTGAACCACGTCGTTGTTGATAAAACCGGCACACTGACCCATGGGGAATTTACTATCTCTAAGATCGAGTCAGTGGGCGAATTCTCAGAGCAACAAGTGATTGCGCTTGCAAGTGAGCTAGAACGTCATGCTAATCACCCTATTTCTAAAGCGTTCACCGCCTTTGGAAGCCAAGTCAAATTTGACGAAGTGGAAAATGTGGTTGGTAGCGGGGTAAAAGGGATCATAGGTGAGCACGAGTATCGCATTGGCTCTATGGCGTTTGTTCTAAATGGCGAACACCAAAGCGACCCCTCGGTAATATACCTGTCGTGCAATGGTCGCCTCATAGCACGCTTCCATTACAGCGATCCTGTGAGAGAGCAAAGTGCTGACTTTGTCGCTCAACTCCAATCGCTAGGGATTAAAGTAACGTTATTGACCGGAGATATTGAACAAAATGCCCAGCAAGTTGCTCACGAAGTTGGGATAGCTGCGGTTGTGAGTGAAGCCAAGCCGCAACAAAAACTTGAGTATCTACGACAGTTGCCTACAGATGATGTGACACTAATGGTCGGTGATGGTATCAACGATGCGCCAACATTAAGTGGTGCTCACCTGTCGGTGGCTATGGGCAGTGGTACCGACATCGCAAAAACCTCAGCCGATATGGTATTGCTGGGCGATAAGCTTGAAAAGATACTCAGTGGGCGTACCATTGCGTTAAAGACACGTCGTATTATCCGTGAAAACTTGGCGTGGGCATTGGGGTATAACCTCATTATTTTGCCGCTTGCCGTTATGGGGCTAGTCGCGCCATACATTGCGGTCGTAGGTATGTCGGCAAGTTCGCTGATTGTTGTTACTAATTCATTGAGGTTATTGAAGTAATGGAAAGTCTCTACATCCTCATTCCTATTGCAATAGTATTAGTAGCCGTTGCTGTCGGAGTATTCCTTTGGGCAGTTAAATCAGAGCAATTCGAAGACCTTGATCGTCAAGGACATAACATTTTGTTTGAAGATGACGAGAAAAAACAACCTTAATGGACCTTGATTTAGCAGGCGCGTTTGCGGTTGGACTCTTTGGTACTACACACTGTGTCGCTATGTGTGGTGGTATCTCAACAGCGCTCGCAGCCACCACTCAAAAACCAGTCGCGCTCTTTCTATACAGCGTGGGTCGGTTATTTAGCTATTCGCTATTTGGCGCTCTCATCGGTGGCGCTGTTGCAAGCTCGGTAGAGCTAAGTGGTTGGAACCAAGCGCTCAACATACTTCGGGTCTTTGCGGGCATTTTAATGGTTCTATTAGGCTTGTATATTGCGGGTTGGTACAGAGGCATCTCAGTCATCGAAAAAGCCGGTCGTGGACTGTGGCGCCTGCTATCCCCGCTAGCTCAACGCTTGTTGCCACTCAAACATTCTATCTATGCACTTCCGCTGGGTATGTTGTGGGGATGGCTGCCTTGTGGGTTGGTTTATTCGATGTTGAGCTGGGCTGCGATGTCGGGCAGTGCTAGTGGTGGCGCTCAAACAATGTTAGCGTTTGGGATAGGCACGTTGCCTGCAATGTTGTCTCTTGCGTTTTTTGCGCAATACGTGCATAAGCTCACTTCGTCGTCATGGGTACGTAAAACTGGTGGCATATTTCTTATCTTGTTGGGTCTTTATACCTCACTCAACGGTGTGATTTAACCGCTGTTTTTAGCAATTTCCTGCTCTGTTCTGGTGCTCTTAAGTTAAAAACCTATCCATTTTTTATTTAGTTTGGTAAAATATTGACGTACATCAATTATCAGTTAGTACTATGATTTCAGAAAAACCGGCAACAAATCGCGTACAATCAGGTGGCTGTGCCATCCACTGTCAAGATTGCAGCATCTCTCAACTTTGTATCCCTTTCACGTTAAGTGACAGCGAGTTGGATCAACTCGACCAAATTATTGAGCGCAAAAAACCAATTCAGAAGAGCCAAGAGCTGTTTAAAGCCGGCGACGAGCTGAAATCCCTGTACGCTATTCGTTCAGGAACCATCAAAAGCTACACCATCACCGAGCAAGGCGATGAGCAAATCACAGCGTTCCATCTTGCAGGCGATTTGGTAGGGTTTGATGCAATCAATCAAAACAAACACCCAAGTTTCGCGCAAGCGCTGGAAACCTCAATGGTGTGTGAAATCCCATACGAAATTCTAGACGATCTTTCAGGCAAAATGCCTAAGTTACGTCAGCAAATCATGCGATTGATGAGTAATGAAATCAAAGGCGATCAAGATATGATCTTGCTGCTGTCTAAGAAAAACGCTGAAGAGCGTCTTGCCGCGTTTTTGTATAATTTGTCAGAGCGTTTTTCTCAACGTGGTTTCAGTCCGCGTGAGTTCCGTCTTACTATGACGCGCGGTGATATTGGCAACTATCTTGGTTTGACGGTAGAAACCATTAGCCGATTACTTGGTCGTTTCCAAAAAGCCGACATACTGTTGGTAAAAGGCAAGTACATCACGATCAACGATCACGATGCATTAATGACTCTTGCTGGCGTATCAAAAGAGTCGTAATCCCCTATCAAAGTGGCTCACTTAGTGAGTCACTTCAATAAATCCCCAATTTCTTTCTTAAACATATAAAAATTCAACGCTTATTCAGCTACAGTTAAACTAGATCCTACGACATAGTGGTGACTGTATGAGTATTTATAACAACATCTTAGTGGTTGCGGACATCAATAATGATGAGCAACCTGCATTGGCAAGGGCCATGCAATTAGGGCGCAAGAGTAAAAGTCCCTGTAGTGTCACTTTTTTCCTGTCGATATACGATTTCTCTTATGAGATGACCTCGATGCTGTCGAGTGAAGAGCGCGATGCAATGCGCGCAGGCGTTGTGCACCAACGTACACAATGGATGAAAGAAGTTGCTGAACCATACCTGGATAATAACATTACTCTAGATATTAAAGTGATTTGGCATAACCGACCTTACGAAGCAATCATAGGGCAAGTCTACGCGGCAGGGCATGAAATTGTGATAAAAGCGACTAGGCAACACGCCGCTTTAGAATCTGTGCTGTTTACCCCTACCGATTGGCACCTCTTGCGTAAATGCCCTACTCCTGTTTTGCTGGTTAAGAATCATGACTGGCCGGAAAATGGGCATATCGTTGCTTCGGTTCATGTTGGCTCAGAGCAAGAGTCTCACCAAAAGCTCAATCAAGCTATGGTCGAACAGGCGCTGGATTTGTCAGAGCGCTTAAATGCGACACCGCACTTGGTAAACGCTTATCCACTTACGCCGCCCAATATTACGGTCGAATTGCCTGAATTTGATCCTACGCTGTACTCCGACTCGGTTAGAGGCCATCACCTTAAAGCTATGAAGGAGCTTAGGCAGCAGTATGGGTTGCCTGAAGAGCAAACCAGTGTAGAGCAAGGGTTAGCAGAAGACGTGATTTCCAAGTCGGTCGCCGATTTGAAAGCTGGCTTAGTGATTTTGGGAACAAGTGGTCGTTCTGGCTTGTCTGCGGTGTTTATTGGCAACACAGCAGAAAATGTCATTGATAAGGTAGATTGTGATCTCTTGGCGCTCAAACCCGAGGGATACATCAGTCCATTAGATCCTAACAGTGTGTAAGTGACGCAAGGCACTACTTTAGGGGAGCTTTGCTCCCCTTATTGTTGCCTAAATTTTTCTGGACTCGATAGGTATTCTGCGTATCATACCGACTCACTTTTGCCGCAGCTGCGGGTGCACAACTTTAGAGTCAAGGTAACAACATAATGTCAGAGCAACAGACTGAGCTATCGAAAGCGCAACAATACAACTTCAATAAGCTTCAAAAGCGCATACGACGCAATACTGGTCAAGCCATTGCAGATTTCAATATGATTGAAGACGGCGATCGCATTATGGTGTGTTTGTCTGGCGGCAAAGACAGCTTTACCATGTTGGACATCTTATTGAGCTTGAAAAAGAGCGCCCCCGTCGACTTTAGCTTGATCGCAGTTAACCTCGATCAGAAACAACCTGGCTTCCCTGAAGATGTTTTGCCTCGCTATTTAGAGTCGCTAGGCGTTGAGTACAAGATTATCGAAGAAGATACATACTCAATTGTTCAAGACAAAATTCCAGAAGGTAAAACAACCTGCTCGCTCTGTTCTCGACTTCGTCGCGGTATTTTATATCGCAATGCCAAAGAGTTGGGTGCGACAAAAATCGCTCTTGGCCATCACCGCGATGACATCATCGAAACACTCTTTCTAAACATGTTTCACGGTGGAAAAATCAAAGCGATGCCACCAAAACTCGTGTCTGACAACGGCGAGCACGTGGTTATCAGACCGCTCGCATACTGTCGTGAGAAAGACATCATTAAATACGCTGATCTAAAACAGTACCCAATCATTCCATGTAACCTATGTGGCTCACAGCCAAATTTGCAGCGTCAAGCCATCAAGCAAATGCTTAACGGTTGGGACAAGCAGTTTCCTGGGCGTATTGAAACGCTCTTTAGGTCGATTCAGAATGTTGTGCCTAGCCATTTAGCTGACTTTGAGTTGTTCGATTTTAAATCGATTGACCGAGATTCAGGGGTAATTAATGGTGGTGATATTGGCTTTGATAAAGAAGAGTTTAACGATGTATCGCCAGCAGATGACGTCGGTGTACAAGCGTTCGTACCCGGTGAAATGCTCAATGTGACACAAATCGATTAACAAAAAGGCCAGTTCATCAATGAACTGGCCTTTTTGGTTGTTTACGCATTCTGATTCTATGAACTGCGCGAGCTACTGCTGTATGTACGGCATAATACGCGATGGAGATGTTGGCAACGTTGCGACCACCCCATCCTCCAAGTCCGCTAATGTAATGTGCGCTCGATGGCCTGTTATTGGCAGAGTCTGATTGTTGCTAAGCGTCACTTCGCCAGTTTCAAGTTTGATAAACTCTAGAGTAATGCCTGAAATTGTTGGTGCGAACCAACTAGAGAACATCCCACTGATGTCTTCCAACAACAACTGAAATTCTGGAATGACAACTTCAAGGTAGTCCGAATGAATGTCTAGTGCATAGGGTTCGTTGGCGACCAAAGCAACTGAGTAATCACACTGAGTTGTTGAGTCCGTATGAACATAGACTAACGGGTTAGCGCTTTTTAAATTGCCATCCAACGGCAGCGGTAACTTCCCACTTTCTGGGAATGAAAGCGTTTCGTAATGCGCTTCTTTCTCCATCCAAGACTTTTCAATGCTGCAAGGTAGCTGGGTCGTTGGGTTGATAAAGTACACCCCAGTCCCAACAGATGTATACTCTTCGTTTAAGCTGTATTTTAGTTTCGAGTAGAGCTCTGAATAGCTAAAGCGATACTCGGTGGCTTGCGCCTGAAAGCACAGTAGTATGCACAGTGGTGCTATCCACTTATTCATTGAATATTCCTTGTCCGTCTTGAGAGTGTTTTGCTGAGACATTACGCGTCAAAAGTATCATTTCCACCAGAAGGCTTTTGTACGTCAGGCTCACTAGGCTGTGATTCGGTGTGCGTGGTGCTCGACGGATCTGCTTTTGTTGCCACAACGGTCAATGTGATACCAAACATTTCACGGTAAATAATCGCTTTAACGTGGAAGTATAACGGTAACGTAATAACCAAGCCGATTCCATATAAGGCAATCGATAAGAAAACGAAGGTCACCACAATGCTATACAACGCGGCCAGCGGCAAAATTTTACGGTTACAGGCACGCAGTGAGTACCACAGTGACCGCATTGGTGACATGCGTTTTTCACAAATTAACAATACCGAGTGACTAAACACCAGAGACAGGTAGATAGAGAGCATAGGCACTAAGTTGCTAGAAGACGCTTGTAAAATAAGCGAGGCTAGCGTTGCCAGAATAACCGGGACAGTAAAGGCCAACCCTTTAGTAATGTGCGAAAGCTTGGTGTTAAACCCAGTTGCATGGCTCATCGCCATCATACAAAGGCTTGCAAAAATAGGAGCGCTAATCACTTCGTAGCTAAAGTTCGCCATAAATATGGCTTGAAAAATACTTTCGTCTACGGGTGAGTCCATATTGGCGAAGGCATCGATTAACACCCAAATATCGCCCAATTGAAGCTTAAGTGCGGCGTAAAAAATGGACAATTGCAACAGCATCAACAGCAGGATAGCTGGAGTAAATCGAGCAAAGTGTTGCAGCGTTAGTTTCCATGCCTCACTAAGAATGTCTCCCACTTTGAGTGAATACTTTCCATTGAGGGCGCGGTCTATGCTGCCCCCAACATTAATTTTGTTTGTGCTTTGTGTGTCCATGAAGCCAATAAGAGTTCGATTTAGATGCTCGCTAGTATACCTTGTCTAGAGCTGAGCTAAACCTAAAATATGAGGTACAGCACTTTGTATGGTCACAAAAACGACCGCCAATGCGACATGTGAACCTCAATGACTTAATCTTAACAGAATGTGAAATGAGTTTGATTCTTATGTAGGCATGGATATAATGCCAAACCTATATTCATTGACATTAGGTCGTTAACGTAACCACATGATAAGCCCTTTAAGACTCTCTTTGTTGATCCTACCCTTGTTTCCACAAGCGGTTTTAGCGAGTTCTGAGTTTGTCATCGTCTATGAACAGCACCCTCTTACCGACTCTCAATCGGAACGTCTTAGTGTTTTGCTAGAGCGCCCTGTTTCTCAAATTCAGGCCGATAGCTTTGAGGATATCGATACTTACCTCAAAGAGCGCCAAGTTGATTTAATGTTAATAAGCAAAAATCACTACCGTCAATTGCCTCAATCGAAAGTTGAGGTTATCGACAGCGACGTTGACTGGCAGACAGATAATTGGCAATACGTTGATAAAGAGACGGTTTCTTCACATCGTTTCTACCCATACAGTGTCGATTTCACGAGCTTGGCGATCAATGTTGACATGTTGCCAGAGTCGCTCATAAGCAATTGGACGGATGCTTGGGATACGCAATGGTCTGATCAAATTGCGATCACAAAAGACTATCAGTCATTATTTGTCGTAGCGTTACATATGCTTGGCTATGAATTGGATACGACTAATCCCTTAGAGATCCATTCGGCTTATAAACTGCTCGAAAACTGGTTGCCGAACATACATGAGATTTCTAGCAGTACTGAGATCGAAATGGCGTTTTTGTCCGGTGAAATTGTTGTTGGTATGAGTACAAGCAGTGGCGTGTACTCTGTGACCCAAGAAGGATCGCCAATGAAAATGCTGTGGGACCTAGACCCGATTATTCGTACCACCTATGGCTTTTCGGTGCCAAAGGGGGCATTGAGTCGCAAGCAAAGCATAGAAGCGCTCAAGTGGTTAGTAACGGGAAGCAACGCCGCGGAGTATGCGTTGTCGTATCGACGGGTCAGCGCAATTACTGCGAGTAATGACATTTTACCTGCTCACTTTACCGGTGACCCTAACTTATACCCACCTGCAAACAAGTCGACAGAGTTCAGAAATCTTGAAGAATATGCAGGCAAAAGCGAACTCTATAAAGAGTACTTTGATGCCTTATGTGAAGAGCATGAACGATTGGCCTACTAGTCGATCTTCCGTTACCGATTAGACATTGGACATTAAAATAGTCTAAATAATTTCTGCAATGAGCTCTGGCACCACTTGGCTCGCTTTTCCGTACCGCTTTTCAGCAAACTCACTTTCTAGTGCACTAGGTTCGAGGTTTAACTCGATGGTATGCGCACCATGCGCTCTCGCTTCGTGAACGAACCCCGCTGCCGGATAGACAACCCCGGACGTGCCAATAGAGATAAAGAGATCAGCTTGACTTAACGCGTCGTAGATGCGGTTAAGCTGCAGCGGCATTTCGCCAAACCATACTACATGGGGCCTCATTTGCGCCGGTATTTGGCAGCAATGGCAAAGGTCACCCGTTGTAAGGTCACCCTCCTGCACAATCACCTGGCCGCTTACACTGCACTGCGCTTTCAGTAGTTCCCCATGCATGTGCACGATATTTGAACTTCCAGCACGTTCGTGCAAGTTATCGATATTTTGAGTGACCAACAACACAGAGCCGTCGATACTCTGCTCTAGCTGTGCCAGCGCTTCGTGCGCTGGGTTAGGAGCAATAGCGGGATCCAACAAACCTTTGCGTCGTTTATTGTAAAATTGTTGAACAAGATCTGGGTTTGCGTGGAAACCTTCAGGTGTCGCCACATCTTCGATACGGTGATTTTCCCACAGTCCATCATGGGTACGAAATGTTTTGATCCCCGACTCTGCAGAGATACCTGCACCCGTTAGTATTACGATATTGTTGAAGGTTGCCATCCCTGAACTCCCACCTCTATGACCTCACTATAACCATATCAAGAGCATGGCTTTAAAGAAACCTATTGCACTTAGACCTTGGTCGCACCTTTAGTGAAAAAGACATTTTTTGCGACCGGTGTTCGCTTTTTGCCAGTGGCTGACTAAAATTTACCTATAATCATCCACTTATAGCGCTAAGTATGCCTAATTTAAGTTTGCAGTTGAAAACCTTATTGTATTGCTTGCTGTTTTTGGCTAGCGTGCCTAGTTTCGCCATTGATCTGAATGCCGATCAGGCCGCAGTTGCTTCAAAGGATGTTAAAGCCTTACAGCAGAAACGTCTTGAACTGCCTGATCCTGCGTTTCTGGAGGCCAGTCACCAGTCTGAGATTCATCGCTTGCTTGGTGATAGCATCGAACTGCAATCGGTCTATAGAGACAAGTTTTCTAAAGGGATTAAAGAGTACCGTCAAGACATTATTGGCTGGCACGAATTAGAAAACTTAAGTTATAACTTACGCTTGATTGGCACATCTAAAGAGGCGTTATTAGCGAGGTCGTCGTCTGATGTGCAAACACAGGTGACGGGTTTTGGTCCCTCTGGTGTGCTTCAGTTTAAACTTGAGCTCGATATTGCGCAGTTGAACGCTCAGTATATTGTGTACTCTCAAATTCGAAGTTTCAAAAAGCTTATCGCCGATCTTTTCATCTCTCCTATTCCCGTTATTTGGATTGCGCTAAAAGTATTATCTGTGATTGGCGTTCTAATGTGGTGGTTGTCCAACAGCAAGCGCCTGATCACGTTGTTCAAAACCCACTTAATCGACTCAACCGCAAAACCGGGCTTATGGGTTCGTTTAATCTGGTATGTGAGCCGCGCAGCAAACTCTATCGCTTGGTTATTGGCTCTTACCGCGACATTACGTCTATTGTCGAGCATTCCTAGCTTATCTCAATTGGCAGTATTGGAAATCTTTACTTGGTGGATCTTGGGAGGCTCAATAGCGATAAGCTTTATCTTAGAGTTTGTCTATCGAAATAGTAGACGCCGATCTCCCGCTATCACGGCGTTAAGGCTGAGCACTGTTCGTTGGTATATTTGGAGCTTTATCTTGGTGGGGGTGACGCTGCAAATTGCCGAGCGGATGTTAGGTCAAACCACCATATACTATTGGATCCTATCTTTGGTTTGGTTTTGGTTTGCTTTGGTAACGATTAAAGTGTTAAGGAAATGGCGCCCTCTAACCTTTGAAATGTTATCAGAAGTGAAGGACAAACCTGTATGGGTACTTTGGGCTGAGAAGCGCCAAAAAACGCCGCTAATAAGCTGGTTAGCGACAACCATAGGCATTGTGTGGATTGGCTATTCGAATATTCAACACTCCGTTGTAGCAGTGTTATCTCGATTCACATTCTTTAGCCAAGCGCTCGCGTATCTATTCAAAATAGAAGTGGCCAAACAGCACTCCAATGAGCAAAAACAAGGCACATTAAAGCGTGTTCGAGGCGAGGAAGTGTTTCGCTATGTTTTGCCAGGCAATGAAGACAGTACACTGATTCAATATGCTCAACCCGAGTTAAAGCAAGTTGGTAAATATGTGCTAAGCGAAAGTCCCGCAGTTGTGGTGATATCAGGAGAGCGAGGTGTTGGTGTCACAACATTCATGAAGCAACTTTTGCACAAAGTTAAACGTGCAACGCCTATCTATTTGAACTCTCCCTATGCTGGTTATCAAGAGTTAATGAAGCAAATGTCGTTGCAGCTAGGTCTTGGTGACGACGCTACTGATACCGAGATCCTTGCGCACTTGAGGAGCAGTGAACACACGTATCTGTTTGCTATAGACAATGCTCAACGGTTGGTTAAGCCAATGGTTGGTGGGCTTAACGACCTGCTAAAAGTCACTAATCTTTTGCGTCAATCTCAACAGAACCATCGCTGCATGCTGGCTATCGAGAAGTCGAGTTGGCGATTTGTCGACCGAGCACGGGGCGAGCGTTTGCTTTTTGATTGGGTCGCTTTCTTGCCTAAATGGAGTGAGGCTCAGATGGCAGAACTATTACGCAGCAGAGTGTCATCCGATCCTGCCTACCCGCTCTCCTTTGAGGGTTTAAGCGTACCAAAGCAGTGGGACCATGAAGATATGGATGACGAGCAGCGCGCTCAAACGGGATTTTACCGAATTCTGTGGCACTACGCCGATGGCAACCCAACTGTGGCATTACGATTCTTCCGTTACTCACTTAGACGAGATAAATCAACGCAACAAGTGGTCGTTAGGCTATTTCAAGCTCCAGAAGCCGATGAGCTTGAGAAAATGCCCAAACCGATGCTTGCAGTGTTGAGGTCTATAGTGCAGTTAGAAGTCGCCAGCCAAGAAGAGCTGTCACGATGCACCCAGCTTTCTGTGGCCGAAGTGCTTGGGACTTTGCGCTACTTTCAATCACGCGGATACATTGAGTGGTCTGACGATAAAGCCAGAGTCTCCGATCACTGGTTTCGACAAATCACAAATGTCCTTCATCGTCAGCACTTGTTGGTAAAATAATATGCGTAATCTCATTGCTCTTCTTACCGTACTGTTTTCGTCGACAGTGTTTGCAACCGAAGCCATACCAGACGTTGAAAGCTTGCAGCAATTTGCCAGCCTTATCCGTTGGAGTGGTGTGTTCTTTTCTATGGTCATTGTGTTTGCAACCTGGTTGCTGCTGCGCTTTATTGATTCGGTGGTAGAGAACGTGAGTAACCAGTTTGTCCAATATCGCATGGTGCTTCAAAAAGCCCAGTCGTTCTTTCAATTCTTTATGTACGTTTCGTCGGGCTTGGTTGTGTTCATGATTAGTTTTCGAATCAACGATCACATATTGGCTCTGATTGGCGGCACACTAGCGGTATCGGTTGGTTTTGCTTTAAAAGATTTGGCAGCGTCGTTCATTGCAGGGCTAACGGTTATGATTGATCGTCCGTTTCAGGTGGGTGACAGGGTCACATTTGAAGGGAATTACGGCGATATTACGACCATTGGCTTACGGTCTGTGAGAATGCGTACGCTGAATGACGATATCATCACCATACCCAACAACAAATTTTTAAACGAAGTCGTGGTAAGTGGCAACTATGGTGCGCTCGATATGCAAGTCGTCATTCCCTTCTTTGTAGGACTGGATCAAGATATCAATCTTGCGCGTACTTTGATTCAAGAAGCCGCGTCCTCGAGCCGATACATTCACCTTCCTAAACCCGTTGTAGTGTTAGTAAAACAAACCATCACCGACAATTACTTAGCCATCCAACTGACCTGTAAGGCGTATGTGGTCGATACCGCCTACGAAAAGTTGTTTGAAACCGATATTACGCTGCGAGTTATGGAAGAGTTCCAAAAACACGGTATAGCAGCGCCGAGGATTGCGACCGCACAAATAAACTATCAGCCAAACTGATGGGCAATAAAGGGTTGAACTTAGCGCTAATTCGGGGATAATCGCCGCCCTGCACTCGCATTCACTCAATTTCAAACAGGTAATCGGTATGGCTCGTATCATTGAATATGTTTACAAAAAAGAATCTAAAGAATTGCTCTTTTCTTATCAACAGTTTCACTCGATACACGAAGCCGTGGCTAAAGAAGAAGGCATCGACATTACCGACTATCTAAAGATGGAAAAGCAGCTAGAGGCCGTAGCTGACACCAAGGCCGTCAGAGATTACCGAGATACACATTTTAGAAAGTTAGGCTTTGGTACTATTCGCCTAAAGCCAAAAGTGAACCAACCATTGGGCAAAAAGAACCAAGCTTAATCATTGATTATAGTGAAAAGCAAAAAGCCAGAGTGATTCACTCTGGCTTTTTGGCAGGCATAACTAAAAGTTAATCTTTAATATTTAGGAATGCAGCTCCGCGAACACCACCCGAGTCACCGTGTTTCGCTTTCATGATGCGAGGCACGCGTCCAACAGACATCAGGTACTTAGGAATACGCTTAGGCATTTCTTCGTAGATCAATTCAAAGTTAGATAAACCACCACCTAGAGCGACAACATGTGGGTCATTGGCTGTGAAGATATTAGCAAAACAAATGGCCAGCAGCTCCATAAAGCGATCCACGTGCTCAAGGGCTTTAGGCTCTTGATTGTTATACTCGCCAATAATATCAATGGCTTTTTTCTTCTCACCATAGTAATGCTCGTAGATCAGCTCAAAACCACGACCTGAAAGGTAACTGTCTAGGCACCCTTTTTTACCACAGCCGCAACCCAGCAGTGGTGCGTTATCACCAAGATGGAACCAAGCATCGATAGGTAAGCGTGTGTGCCCTAACTCTCCTGCAATGTGTGAATAGCCAGAGAAGACTTTACCGTCAAAAATAAATCCACCACCAAAGCCCGTACCTAGGATCAGGCCTAGCACTGATGGAGAGTCTTTTAACTCGTCGTCCCATGCTTCAGACAGTGCAAAGCAGTTTGCATCGTTCTCAATCTTTACAGGACGTGTAAGTTTTGCTTCAAGATCACGGCGCAGTGGTTTGCCTTTTGCAGCAGGAACATTAACCGTCAGAACCGTGCCATCTTCAGCACTTTCCATACCTGGAAGACCAATACCAATTTTACCTTGCTCACCGAATTGCTGGTCGTATTTTTCAATAAGACCGACAAGGGTATCAATCAGCAGCTGATAGTCATCTGTAGGGGTTGGTACGCGCTCTGTGGCTACGCGATTTAAATCACTATCAAATGCACCAAACTCTATTTTAGTGCCGCCGACATCAAAACCGTAGTACATGGTCAGTTTCTCCTTAGTATGTACAATTAAACCGTTTTGGCTAAACCCTGATCAGGCACAGACAGAACGGCTCAAACCCTAAATTATCCTTATATCTACGCCTGCAATCCGTGACGCTGTGCAGATAAATGACCGAACAAAAGTGCGTTTGAACAACATTTCTTCAATTGTGTTGCCAACCGAAGTCCATTTGATGGAGAATCAGAGTGTGTTTAGCTCAATAAGGCAAATCGTATGGATGCAGGGACACTTCGCGGTACAATCTTTATCGTTTGGTTAGTCGTGTTATTGGTCAGTGAAAGGATCAATCCTCGTCGACCATTTACACCGTTGACAGGCAAACGAGTACTCAATAATTTTGCTTTGGTGGTGCTCAATACTGTGATTGTGTGGATTGTATTGCCGTGGATAGCGTATGACGTGGCAATTTGGGCAAAAAGCCAACAACTGGGACTATTCCATCAACTCACCATTCCCGTGCCAATTAAGTTTGTTTTGAGCATAGTGCTACTGGATCTGGTGATTTATTGGCAACATCGAGTGTTTCACACCTACTCTTGGTTGTGGTCACTGCACAAAGTACATCATGCCGATACCGAATTCGACACCAGCACTGCGCTGCGCTTTCACCCTATCGAAATAGTCCTCTCAATGGTCATTAAAATGGCCGTGGTTTGCTTGCTGGGGATTGACCCTATCGCAGTGATTGTTTTTGAAACGCTACTTAATAGCAGCGCTATGTTCAATCATGCGAACTTGTACCTAAAGCACACACTCGATCGCACTCTAAGGTGGGTGATCGTTACCCCCGACATGCATCGCGTGCATCACTCGGTATTTCGTGAAGAGTGCAATGCCAACTATGGGTTCTTCCTATCTATATGGGACAAACTATTTGGATCCTATGTTGCGCAACCAAAACAGGGTCACAATGACATGGTCATTGGACTCAATCAATTTCGTGATCCTAAAGAAATGGCCGTTCATCGAATGATGTCACAGCCTTTTAGAGATAAATAAGGTAAAACGGGGACCATCATGACAGTTAAATCAAACCGAAGTGCGTTAAGTGCAACAGCGCTGGTGGCCTCTTTAATGCTTTTATCAGGGTGTGCGAACGACCCAATTAATGATCTCTATACTTCCAGTAATGACCTGACGAATCAACACAAGCAAATGCACGGCAGTTTTATGGATAGTTATCAGGCTTGGAAAGGCACTCCCTATCGCTTAGGCGGAAGCACTCGTAGCGGCATTGACTGTTCTGCGTTTGTGCAACAAGTCTATCAGGAGTTTGGTCAGCGCTACCCTAATTCATGGTCCTACACCATGCTCCCAAGAACCACCAGAAAACAATGGCAAGCGTCTAACGAAGTACCAAACAGTCAGGTTCAAGTCGGCGATCTGGTCTTTTTTAGAACTGGGGTAAAACAGCGTCACGTTGGGGTATATTTGGGCAGTTATGATTTTTTGCATGCTTCAACATCCAAAGGAGTGATCATCTCTTCGTTGACCACGCCCTACTGGCGTCAGCACTTTGAAAGCTTTAGACGACCAGACAATCGCTAATCGTATACGGTAACGGCCGAATCAAACATATTCTTGATAAGGCCAACATAGTCTTCTAGAAATTCGACTTGTTGGTTCGTTGCTGGCTTGTTCCAAACACTGCTTAATATCTCTGCAAGGTCCGCGACCAACGCGTCCACTTCTTTTAGTAATTGAAAGCGAATACTGGTGTGCATGGATGGGTTTTGTTCGAATAATGCCATGATGTTTGAAGAAATCATGTCGGTGACGATCTCTTCTACGGTTTCTGTACCCACATCGCCTTGGGAGCTGGCAAATAGAGATAAACTGGTGGCTAAGTACTCAATAAGTGAATGATAGCCTTCACTTTCTACAACCATAATGACTCCTTAACACGTTTATTTAATAACTACTGACTTACTGTCGCCTGATTTCGACCGTTTCGCTTGGATAAATACAGGGCTTTATCAGCCGCCTCAATCCAATTTACATGAGTCGTAAACTGTTGAGAAAACTCGCTAACACCTAGACTAATAGTAAAGCTTAAACTCTGAGACTCATGTGTAACCTGCAGTTTTTCGACTCTCTTGCGCAGCCGATCAGCAAAAAACATTGCTTGGTCTGAACTTGTATTTGGTAATAATACTGCAAATTCTTCACCACCGTAGCGACCCACATAGTCAGAATCGCGAGCGGTCTTTGACACCATTTTAGCCAGTTGACGTATTACTTCATCCCCTGCGGGATGACCGAAGTTGTCATTGACGCGCTTAAAGTGGTCGATATCAATCATCACCAATGTATCAGTTCGTTTATGTAAACCACAATAATGAAAATGGTTTTTGAGCTGAGCTTCCCAACTTGAGCGATTCAAAAGCTGCGTGAGGCCATCGGTTTGACTAAGCTGCGACAGCTTTCTATTGGATGCGTTAAGCTCCAGCTTGTTCTGAGCGATGTCGGTAACATCTTGTAAGATGATACTAAAATGGGTGACTTGTGCTGTGAGGGACTTAAGCGGTGTGATCACCATATTTTGATACATGGTGTCCATGCCGTGAGTTACCGGTGAGTAGTTTTTAAACTTAAACACATACGGCCGATCTTCCCAGCAGGAGAATCCTTTGGTGCTAAGTTTGCCGCAGGTGTTAAGTTTGGCGATTAGCCACTCGACGGGCAGATCAGGGCAAGCATCAAATAGGTTTTTATGCATGATCTTATCGGCTCGGATCCCGCTGTAGGATTGCATAAATGTGTTCCATGCGACCACATTAAAGTCCAAATCTATTACCACAAGTCCGGAGTCCATATTGTCCATGATCTGCATAGCCCAATGGAAATCAGACAAATCCATGGTAATGTTTTTCATTAGAAAGTCTCCATAATGTCGTAAATTGCTTGTCGAGATTTATCATCGAGCAAAAACAACACTTCACACTCAAAGTTAAGATGCTCGGTGCGATAGGTAAATTCAATAGTAAACACTTGTGCGTGTTGTTTTGAGTCTTCGACTTTGTACCTATCGGGGGTCAGAGTCGTTGGCTGCCTTAGCACCATGTCGACGTTGAGCTGCTTTGACAACGACGTTAAAAATGACGCAACTAACAGGTTACCAATGTTTAGTACTATCTCGTTGAACGTAGAGTGTTCTCGAGAGAACCCAAGCTTTTCGCCAATAAGAGCAATGTCAGCCCCTTCCATACACACAATGGCTTCACCATGCAGGCCACTCCCAACAAATCGCTGAGCAACAGCAATTGAGGTTTCTCGATCCAAAGCATCAGTGATCATCATATCCAATTCACTGCTTTCTAGTGGGCCAACATTAGGAATGGGTAATGTGATGAACTCACCAATGAAATCGGACACAACCGCCGCCCCTGCGCCCAATGCGACATTGCAAATTTCTTTGAACTTGATGGCTGGTGAAATGTTATCGTCTTGATGAGCATTGGTTTTATCTGGTTTCTTGATAAGGCCAAGCTGCTCTAAAAGAGATTCAAACTTAACTTTTTCGAAGGGCTTTTTGATGAAGGCATAGGCGCCTAACGAGTAGCATCGATCGATCGCCTGTTGCTGAACATCTCCAGACACTACGATGGTTTTTAGAGGGTGATCCGTGATAGGCAGATGTGCCAATACTTCAAATCCATCCATTACTGGCATTGTGAGATCGAGAAACAGAATGTCAATGCGTTCTGCTTTCATTATTTCTAAAGCTTCAGCTCCGTGCTCGGCAAAAAGTATCGGATGATCTGTGTAGTGGGTTATCGTACGAGCCAGCGATTTTCTCGCTAGGCCGGAATCATCACAAATTAGAATTTTCATTATACAGTATGGCGGTCCTTTAATGCGGTTATAGTATATTGTGATCCCGATCAGTTCTAGAGTTTTTGTCAATTTGTTGCGTAAAAAACGATGTTACTCACAGCTATAGGTTTATTTTGTGCTTTTGTTAACAGGTATGCAGGAATAACTCTTCTACAATAACAATATGGCAAGTAGGTGAATTCATAATTGACCGTCTCAAGGAGTCCGTATGTGGAATGCAATCGCTAAGCAGTTAAGTGATACTTTGCAGTTTGATTTCAAGATTTTGGAACGAATGCGGATTTCAGGAGGCAACATCAATGAGAACTACGAAATATCGGATGGAGAGCAGCGCTACTTTGTAAAAATAAACGCCTCCGAGTTCCTTCCTATGTTCGAGGCAGAGCAGGATAATCTCACTACGTTGAGAAACACCAATACAGTGAATGTACCGGAGTTTATTACTCTGGGAAAAACTCGCGGGAATGCATTCATCATCCTGAATTACTTGCCAACGAAATCACTCTATCAATGTCGAAACAGTCTGGAATTTGGTGAGCAATTGGCTGAGCTGCATGCTATTCATACGCAGCTCGAATACGGGTTTGATAACGATAACTACATTGGTACAACGGTTCAGCCTAACCGGTGGCATAAGAAATGGGCTCAGTTTTTTGCCGATCAGCGGATCGCGTGGCAACTGAGTTTGCTGGCTGAAAAAGGCATACGGGTTGCGCAAGACAACGACGCATTGCTCGACAGTGTCTACTACGGACTAAAAAATCATAACCCTTCGCCATCATTGCTTCACGGCGATTTGTGGAGCGGTAATGCGGCTAATGGTCCATTTGGCCCACTCTGTTTTGATCCTGCTTGTTATTATGGGGATAGAGAGTGTGATATTGCGATGACCGAATTGTTTGGTGGTTTTGATAGCGACTTTTACAAAGGCTATCAGTCCGTGTATCCGTTAGCTGACGGCTATCAACGCCGCAAGTCTATCTATAATCTTTACCATGTACTCAACCACTGTAATCTGTTTGGTGGACATTACATTCAACAGGCGGAACAGATGATTGATGAACTAATGCTAAGCTATTCATAGAGTGGTGGTTTGGTAGGAGATCAATATGAAAACATTCAGCGAAAAAGGCATAGATTGCCCTCATTGTGGGCATCATATTCGGGTATCAGTGGATGCGACCAATGGCGATCAAAGCTTTTATGAGGATTGTCCCGCATGTTGCTGCCCTATACATTTGAGTATGCATGTGGACGAGCAACATGATCATATCGACTTAATGGTCGACGCTGACGACGAGCAAATGTACTAAGCCACCCAATTAGAGTGGCTTTGATAACACTATTGACCCCTTTGTTCTAGCACACGCTCGACAGTATCAACGATCGCTTGGGTTTGAGGATCAATTTCAATATTCACTTTGTCATCGACTTTACGATGACCAAAACAGGTTCGCTCAAGTGTTTCGGGTATTAAGTAGACACAAAAACGGTCTTGTTCGACTTCACCAATCGTCAGTGAGCAACCGTCAATCGCAACGAACCCTTTATGAAGTATGTATTTGGCCCAACTTGGGTCAATGCTAAACCATATTTGTTGTTGCTGGTGACCTGGTACTATGTGTGTAATCACTGCCTGACCAACGATGTGGCCTGAAACGGTGTGACCCCCTATTTCATCACCAACTTTTGCAGCACGTTCAATGTTCACCTGATCATTGGCTTGTAAGTGTGACAAATTGGTTTTGTGCAGAGTCTCTTGCATCAGGTCAAAGGTGACCTCTTGATCATTTTGCGCTGTCACTGTCAGACAACAGCCGTTATTTGCGATAGATGCACCTAGTTGAATGCTACTCGACAGACCTTCTGGTAGCTCAATGGTAAGCTTTCTAAACTGTGGCTCGTCAACGACTTTGACGACTTTTCCCATACCTTGCACAATTCCTGTAAACATTCTTCCTCACTTAGGTTTCATCACAGCGTTAACTGGATTATTATTCGCGTTCTTTTCCTGCTATTCAATTGTTTTTTAGGAATGCTATGCAACGTTATGTACGCGAAACCAATCACCTTGTACGCCTAGCAACGCCAGTGCTTATTGCTTCTGTTGCACAAACCGGTATGGGGTTTGTCGACACAGTGATGGCGGGCGGTGTGAGTGCAACCGATATGGCGGCCGTGTCGATTGCGGCCAGTATTTGGCTGCCCAGTATATTGTTTGGGATTGGTGTACTAATGGCGCTGATCCCCGTCGTAGCGCAGCTTAACGGCTCTGGACGCATCGAAAAAATCGCACCAGAAATTCAGCAAGGCGTGTATCTGTCGTTGCTGCTCGCAGTGCCAATTGGGTTGGTGCTGGTTCAAACGCCTAAGATCCTGTCGTTTATGGATGTCGATGTAGCGATGTCTCAAATAACCAGCGGCTATATTGATGCCGTTATTTGGGCTATTCCTGCATTCTTGTTATTTCAAAATTTCCGCAGCTATACCGACGGTATGTCTTTAACCAAACCTGCCATGGTCATTGGGTTTGTAGGGCTGCTATTGAACATTCCTTTAAACTATATTTTGGTTTATGGAAAACTGGGTTTGCCAGCGTTAGGTGGCGTTGGTTGTGGTGTTGCAACAACGATTGTGTATTGGGTGATGTTCGCTCTTATGGTGGGGTATGTCGCTAAAGCTAAAAAGCTGCAAAAAATCGGTTTGTTTGAACGCTGGTATGCACCGAATTGGAAAGAGCAATGGCGCCTATTTACCCTGGGATTACCCGTTGCATTGGCGATGTTCTTCGAAGTGACGCTATTTGCCGTGGTGGCTATATTGGTTGCGCCGCTTGGTCCCATCGTTGTCGCTTCGCACCAAGTGGCCATTAACTTTTCGTCGATGATCTTTATGCTTCCTATGAGTATAGGCGCAGCAGTGAGCATCCGTGTGGGGCATAAACTAGGCGAAAAAAGCACCGATGGTGCAAAGGTATCGACCCGAGTCGGCCTGATTGCAGGATTAGCAACAGCGGTCGTTACAGCATTATTAACCGTGTTTTATCGTGAACAGATCGCGCTACTTTATACCGACAATACAGAAGTGATCGTACTTGCTGGACATCTATTACTGCTTGCCGCGATTTACCAATGTACCGACTCAATTCAAGTCATCGCGGCGGGTGCACTAAGAGGTTACAAAGACATGCGCTCCATATTTGTGATCACCTTTTTCGCCTATTGGTGTGTCGGGCTGCCGTTAGGCTATGTGTTAGGGCGCACCGACTTGTTGGTTCCAGCGCTTGGTGCAGAAGGGTTTTGGTACGGATTTATCGCTGGCTTGTCTACAGCCGCATTACTGCTGTTTATGCGTATAAGATGGATGCATAAACAATCGGATCAAATACAGTTTAGATTTGCAAACCGGTAACAATAAAGGCGCTCTATGCGCCTTTATTGTATTCAGCATTAACGCAACGCTACAGGTGTTCAATGCTACAGCGCATAGCTCTCTAATTGCGACTGTTGGGTTTTAGAAATGTTGGCAACCTTTTCAGCATCGTCAACCAAATGGTTTAATTGAGTTTTCACATGATTCGCTTTATCCATCATTGCGGCGATGGTCAGATTCACTTCTTCAGTGGCACTTTGTTGCTGCTCTGCAGACACCGATATTTGTTCTGAGCGTTCGTGAATGGTCTCCACTGAATGCGCAATTTCGGCAAAGCGTTGCTCCATTTGGCGGTTACTTTCGAGCGCAATCTGCATGTCTTTTTGGCTCGTGAGCACCAACGATTTTGAGTGTTGAGCTGTCGATTGTAAATCATCGACCATAGTGCGTATATTGGTGGTTTGTTGGGTTGTTTCGCTGGCCAGTTTACGCACTTCATCTGCGACAACCGCAAATCCACGCCCCATGTCCCCTGCCCGTGCTGCTTCAATAGCTGCGTTTAATGCCAATAAGTTTGTGCCTTCGGCAATATTGCTGATCACACTCACCATCTCTTCGATCTTCACTACTTTTTGATCCAGCAGTGCCATTGCTTGAGCGCTAGTACTCATTGATGTTTCGAGTTTGGTGAGTAATTCCGAATTATGCTGGACCGTTTTTGTGCCTTGCAAGGATTGGTCTGAAGTGATTTGAGTCTCTTGATTGGTTTCTGTGGTGAATGCAGCTATCTCTTTAATGCTCGCTTCAAGTTCATTGACCGCAGAGGCCACGGTCTCTACGTATGCAGCTACGTTATCCATATTTTCATAGGTATACTTTGCCGTCTCAAACGAACCATGAGCATTAGTGTTAAGCTCTATACTGCTCGCGTTCACTTTACTTAGAGAAGTCTTTGTTGAGTCTGTAACTTGATTGAGCATCTGGCTCAGTTGACGCAGTTCTTTAGGGCCCTTTGTTTCACACGCTTTCTTTTGATAGTCCAACTTCACCAATCGAGTTAGTCCCTCATGCATCACCTTTACGCCCTTTTGTAGCCACTGGCTAAGGGCTATTGCGCTGACAAAAATGGTGATGGCAATAATTGAACATGCTATCCATAGCGTCGCTTTGGTGTAGTTAATTGACGACGAAATGGTATTTCCCTGCAACAGCAGTTGTTTTTCTATTTCGTGTGCAATCAACGAGCTGTTGTGTGTGAGTTGTTCGGTGTTTTGCGTCAGTTCAGCTAGTGTCGCTTGCGCGGTTTGATCCAGTTGAAAACTATCCATCAATTGTGAAACTACGCCATTTCGCTGCAAACCTTCCAACACAATGTCGTAGGCGGACGTTAAACTCGGGAACTCTTTAATATCGGGTTTGATTTCAGCGTAGTCGTCGTATGCAAGCTCAAGCCCTGCCAAGCGTCCTCGTAGGTCTCGATAGTGCTTTTGCGCCTGAGCTGCATTGTCTGCGGCCAAAAACAGCAGGAATGAACGTGACATTGTCACCGCGGCGTCACTAAAGCGGTTTGCCGCGTCAACAGCGACTGGGTGTTCTTCCGACAAATAGGAAGATATACGGCTCATTTCAGGGCCTATAGAATCTATACCGTACTGAAACTGTGCGATATTTTGCTGAGAGCGACTACGGACATCTAATTGACTCCGTTTGGCATCAATAAACTGCTGAGCAAGAGTTTCATTGTCAACGTTTAGCTGTAAGATTTCCTCTAGTAGTGGGTCTTTGACAGTGGCTAATCGGCTCTGAAGAGATTGAAAATCGCTGACTGACGCATCATTAAGTGTGTCCAACGTGGCTAACTGGACTTCAAGCTCCTCTTTCGTTTGCGCATTGCCTGCCAAATTGAAGTGCATGAGCTTAATGAGTGCGTTCTGGGTAAGGTTAACGTTGTTAAACGCAACTGGAAGTTCATGATGTGATAGCTGACTAAACTCGTCATCAATCGAGTCAACTAGATAAGCACTTCTAAAACTTGCAATAACACTGACTAACAGCACAACACCAAATACCGCGACAATGGCATAAATGATTGAGGTGCCGCCGTGAGTCTTTGGCGGGATTGTTGTGGACTCAGCCTGTCGCGAAATGTCTACTAAATCAACGTTTTTCAAGTTGCTCTCCTAGCAATCTAAACTTTCGTGCGATACTAGGCAGGCTTTGTGACAGTCACATTGCAGATTTACGTCAAATTGATGAAGCCGTATTTGAGACGGTAACGCTGGTGTTTTAGGCAGCATTAAGGAGCGGTGCTCGATTGTTAAGCAGTCAGATCACGTTGGCACAATAATTTGTTGCACCTAATACGGTCTCTAGGTAATATCGTCTGCGTTCAAGACGTTGCGTCCGTAGCTCAGTTGGTTAGAGCACTACCTTGACATGGTAGGGGTCGGTGATTCGAATTCACTCGGACGCACCATCCTTGACTGCATAAGCAGTCAGTTGAACACACAAATTTGGGTCCGTAGCTCAGTTGGTTAGAGTACTACCTTGACATGGTAGGGGTCGGCGATTCGAATTCGCCCGGACCCACCAAATTTAAAGATAAACCCGCTTTTTAGCGGGTTTTTTCTTGTCTGTAGAGTACGATCGGCACTAATTATAACTGTTTTGACAGTGCCATTATTACTTTCAGTCCTTGTTGCTTTTCTTAAGGTTCTTTCGCGTTCTTTTCTGCGCTATCCCACACGCCAAGAATATACATAACTCCTAAAGCACGGTCGTAAAGTCCGTATCCCGGTCGTGCCCACTGTTCTTCGCCCCAAATATGACGACCATGATCGGGGCGCACGTAGCCATCATAACCATATTTATGCAAAGTCTGCACGACTTTAACGGTATCAACCGAACCGTCACAAGCACGGTGTGAGGCTTCAATAAAATCCCCGTTGTCATAACGTTTAACGTTTCGAATGTGCATGAAATGTATGCGGTCGTGGTATGCATCAATAATGTCTGGAATATCGTTATTCGCAGAACCTAATGAACCAGCACACAAACTCAATCCGTTGTAAGGGCTATCCACTAGGTTAAGAAAACGACCGATATTTTCTTTATTGATGATCAAGCGAGGCAAACCAAAAATTGGAAATGCAGGATCGTCAGGGTGAATACCCATTTTAATACCGACTTCTTCACACACTGGGATCACTTGATCAAGGAAGTATTGTAGGCTGTGCCACAAGTCTTCTTCTGTGAAGTTTTCGTACAGTTTAAATACTTCCTTCAGGCGAGCTAAACGTTCTGGCTCCCAACCTGGCATGGTCACATCCACATTGGTCGATAACTTTTCAATCAGCTCTATTGGGTCGATATTTTCGATTTTGTTCTTTTCAAAAAAAAGCGCGTTTGAACCATCTTCCATCTCTTTGTAGAGTTCGGTTCGAGTCCAGTCAAATACGGGCATAAAGTTATAACACACCACTTTTACACCCACTTTTGCCAAACGGCGGAGTGTTTCTTTATAGTTGTCGATATACTTGTCACGAGTTGACAAACCAAGCTTGATGTCTTCGTGAACGTTGACACTCTCAACAACATCAATATGAAAACCCGCAGCTTCGATGATCGCTTTTTCTTTCGCAATACGCTCTTCGCTCCATAACTCCCCGGCTGCCATGTCATGCAGTGACCAGACGATGCCTTCTACACCTGGGATCTGTTTAATATTGCCAAGAGTAACTTTGTCGTTTCCTTCGCCATACCAACGAAATGTCATTTTCATTTGTTATTTCCTCTGTGCTACGAAGCTGGCTACTGATTCTTTGGCACCCTTTGAAAACAGTGTTTCTAACGCGGATTGAAGCTCTGCTCTGAATGTTTGATTACTCGCTAGATCTTTTTCAAAGACACTATGAAGAGATAAGAAGCCATCTAAGGCTTTTTCTAAATCTGAGCCAGCTTGCAGCCAAATTTGTGCAAGCTGCTGTTTGAGAGGATCTTGCACGTCAATCGCCTGCCCCTGTTCGTTCACACCGCTGACATAACGAATCCAGCCCGCCAAAGCTAGACATAAACCTCTAATTGAAATGCCATTGTTTAGTGAATAGTCAATGGTTTGCAAAAAGCGCTGCGGAACCTTCTGTGTTCCGTCCATCGCAATCTGCCATGTACGGTGTTGCAGCGCTTTGTTTTCGTAACGCTCAATTAATTGGTCTTTGTACTTTTCGAGGTCAATGCCTTCAATGCTTAACGATGGCGTAATTTCCTCGTCCATCAGATAGCGAACAAACGTTTTGAAGTTAGGATCTTGAATAGTTTCCGAAATTGTCACATAACCAGACAAGTAACCAAGATAGGCCATAGTAGAATGTGTCCCGTTAAGCAGGCGCAGTTTCATTTCTTCATACGGTACAACGTTATCCGTAACCTGAACATTGGCGATTGACGTCTTCTCCCATGCAGGACGTTCATTGGCAAATTTGTCTTCAATCACCCATTGTAGAAAAGGTTCGGTAATCACACTGGCTTTATCTTCGAGACCCAAAATGTTCTCTATACGAGCGATATCATTTTCTGTCGTGCGAGGAACAATTCGGTCGACCATTGTGCATGGGAAAGTGATGTGCTTTTTAATCCATTGATAGAGATCAACATCAAGTTGCTTGGCAAACTGCAACACTACTTTTTCTAATACATGACCATTTTCAGGTAAGTTGTCACAGGTCAATGGTGTAAATGGTTGCACTCCTTTTTGATAGCGACAACGCATAGCTGAAACCAAAAGTCCGATCGCAGATTTTGGTGTGTCAATATTTTTTAAATCATGCACAATCAGCGGATGTGAAAGGTCCAAATCACCGGTCGCCGGGTTGTGGCAATAGCCCTTTTCTGTGACGGTCAGAGAGACGATTTTCACCTCTGGGTCACACATATAACTTAAAACTTGCTCTGTCTGAGCTGACATCAACACCGTTTCAATGGAGTCAACGATGTTGATGTCTAATTGATCGTTGTATCCGACGCCGATCGAATAGAGGTTGTCTTGAGCCGCTAGTTCTCTCTGTAATTCTACATTGCTCCATGTAACACCAACAATTTTCCAGTTACCACCAAGCTCTTTTATCACAGCATCCGTAATCAATGCCTGATGAGCGCGGTGAAAAGCGCCAAAGCCCAAATGTACAATTCCAACTTTTGCATTATTATTATTTTCGTTGGGTTTAATTAGGGCATTAGCCTCAGATAAGTAATCTTGACTTAATCTCATAATTATTCGAACCAAATGATATTAACAGACGCAACGAATTCTTTGCGCAAGATGATTTGTGAGAGAGTGTGTGACGAATAGCGCAGGGAAATATCCCCACGCTATAGAAACATCTCTAATTACATTGCTTGAATTTTGTCTAGAAGAGTGACTAGATCTGGGTTTTCCTTACGGAATTTATCATACACAGGCTTAACGGCTTCTTGGAACTTTGGAATATCACTTTCAACAAAAGTAATGTTTTGATTGACCAGTTCCGCTTTCGCTTTTTCTACATAGTTTGCCCAGTTAGTATCTTGTTGCTTAACTGTCTCTTTTGCGATTTCACGAATTTTCGCTTGCTCTTCAGCAGATAAGCTATCCCATACGCCTGTTGACACTACAAGTACGTCTGGAACCATAGTGTGCTTGTCGTAAGAAAACGTTTTCTTTACTTCGTAGTGACGAGAGGAGTAGTAAGACGGAATGTTGTTTTCCGCACCATCAACAACACCCTGTTGCAATGCAGAGTAAAGTTCACCGTAAGGTAGTGGAACCGGAGTGCCGCCCAACGCTTTGATAGTATCAATAGAAAGTGCTGAGTTTTGCACACGAATTTTCAGACCTTTCAAATCTTCTGGAGTACGAATGGGTTTGTCGGTGTAGAAACTGCGCGCACCTGCATCCAAAAATGCAAGACCAATAAAGCCAGAATCTTTGGAAGACATTAGGATTTGCTCACCAATCGGACCCTGCAGTACAGCATCATATTGTGCGCGGTCACGGTATAGGTAAGGGAGAGAAAGAATGGTGTAATCTGACGCAAATGCAGTCAGTGGCGCTGCACTTACTTTGGTGACGCCGATAGTACCACCTTGTACCATTTGCAGTAGTTTAGTTTCATTACCTAATATTCAAAAAAGTATAGTATCCATTTTAGTCTCTTTTTATTGCAACAACGTACCAAAACAAAAAGTGACTTATGGGCTAGACGAGGCGCTGCTTTTAATCGTTTTAAATTCACTTACAGGTAGCGATACGGTATCATTGAGCTTCTAGGAGCGTATAATGATGAAAAATTCCAGACATGAGATGATCGCGTTAGCGAGTCAACTTCGTACTCACCCTGACATCGCTGGGTTAGACTTCATTGAAAAGAAAATAGAAGCAGTCAGTGTGAAACACGGTGTTCCTATCTCTAACACGTTGCGTCACTTTTTAAATGGCATGAGGGCTATCCGCTCAGACGAGGATGAGTTGGCCATTGAGGAGTATGCCTCGTGTATTCGTATTGCGTCTGATGGAGATTACGTCTTAACCGCTATTTCTCACCTTTTAACAGCAACCATTCACTACGAGCAAGAAAGAACAGAACTTGCCAGCGTTCATTTTAAAGCCGCCCTTACTAACGAACATCGACTCGACACCGGAACGCTTTCTTGGATCTTAGTCAATATAAGTGGGTTTTACTGTTTTTTAGGCCATTACGAACGCGCTTTAGAGTGCGCCAGTAAAGGCGCTGAGTTATCGTCCTCGTCATTTAATGCGTATAACTATTGTGTTTGCTTACTTAACATTGGATATGCTCAGACACACCTTGGCCGTGGACGCGAAGCTGTCACCGTATTAGAAGATGCGGTAGAGATTGGTACTAAAAATAACAATATACGTCTGTTGGCCATTGCACACTCCTACCTTGCACGCAGTTATGCAAGTCTCGATAACTGTAACTTTGATAAAGCCCAACAACTCTTTTTTACTGCGCGTCAATATTTTACCGATGCGCTATCGGTTAACGATCATGTCGAGAATGAGATTGGGATTGCACGGTTTTACAATCAACATGCGCGATACATCGAAAGCGTTGAAGTGTGTGATGCGATATTTGCCCAGCTTGGTTCTGAATTAAGACCAATCGCTCGCAGACGTGCCTTAGAGCTACAGTGCGAGGCCTTAACTGAACTTAAGATGTGGGAACGCCTTGCTAACGTTGAGAATCAACTTCGACGATTGGTATCCAGCGCGCTGGATGAACATGAAACAGCAAGGAAAGAAAGTGTTGTCGAAGAGATTGATAGTACAGCAGAGCGACAAGAACAGCTTATTAATAGCAAAGTCTTCGAGAACTTAGACGCCATCAATACCATTGGCCAAATGATTGCAACAAGTGACAACCTTTCTAAGACTCTGCCTAAGATATATCAGCAAGTGAACACTGTGTTCCCTACTTTTGAGTTTGGGATAGCGCTTTATGATAACGCTAGCGATATCTTAGATTATTGTTATTTTTACGATGTGAATGGTTCTGTTAAAGGAAAGCGTGTCGACTGTAATATAGGTGACAACCTAGGTGCTTTTGTCGTTAACCACCTTCAAACGGTGCATATTAACTCGGTGACGTCAGATACCCTATCTCCCTTCCTTAATACAGAATACAAAGAAGTGAGCAACCCAGTTGTGAATGACGAAGAGTGCCACTCGTTACTCATGACCCCTATTGTGCTTAAAAATGAGTTACTTGGCGTCCTATCATTGCGCGCTAAAGAGGTTGATCAATATCACTCTTATCATCGCCGTCTGTTTGAGCAATTGGCTAACTTCATTGGTATATCGCTCATTAACTTGCAGCAGAAAGCGAGATTATTGATCGCCAATCAGCAACTCGAAAAATTGTCGCAAACTGATCCACTCACCGGTTTGCGTAATCGGCATCAGTTGAGTGAGTTGTTCCATGAATCGTTAGACTATAGCGTCGTTAACTCAACCAGTTTTTCACTGGCCCTTATCGATATTGATGAGTATAAGCAGTTTAACGATACCTTCGGACATCAAATGGGCGACCAAGCGCTAGTGATGGTGGCTAACTTACTTGCTGAACGTTTTAGCGACTGCAATGCACATCTATTTCGATACGGTGGTGATGAGTTTTTGCTGCTTGCTGAAGGGTTGAAGCAAGACGCGTTAGAATATCGTTTGCAATCACTTCTGGATAACTGCTATGCACTGCACATCGATGGCATCAACACTCCAATCACCTTGTCAGTAGGCGCAGCAATAGCAGAACGCCCCGAACGTGGCACTCGTTTTAATCTACTGTTTGACTTGGCGGACGAAGCACTCTATCAAATCAAGAATCAGGGTAGAAACGGATATCTCGTTCGTACTTGTAAAAAAGAACAATTGCTATGTGACTAATGCAGATCCTAGTCTCGCCGAAACTAGAATCACTAGACTTTTTATGTGGTACGCCATAGGCTTACTTAAACTGGTGTTTTCTATACTTTCAGATTAAGGATACGCGCACAATGATTTCAAAATGGTCTAAACGTTTTTTCCAGATGGCCGAGCTTGTTGGCTCATGGAGTAAAGACCCCTCTACTCAAGTTGGTGCGGTGATCACTAAGAACAACCGTATCGTCTCGGTTGGTTTTAACGGCTACCCTCACGGTATTTCTGATAGCGCCCAAACCGACGAACGAGAGCTAAAATACCTCAAGACATTGCACGCAGAAGAAAACGCCATCTTATTCGCAAAACGCGATTTAGAAGGCTGCGAAATATGGGTGACTCATTTCCCCTGCCCAAACTGCGCGGCAAAAATAATTCAAACGGGGATTGCATGCGTGCACTGCCCAGAGCAAACCGAAGATTTTATCTCCCGCTGGGGCGACAAAATTAAAATTAGCCAAGAAATGTTCATGCAAGCCGGTGTTCGTGTTGATTGGTTGCCGTTAAAAGATTTGGCAGACAGCCAAGAAAACGTACGATAATAGGAAGTGATGATGAAAAATGGACCTTTTCGCTGGGGTATCCTTGCTCCGGGCAATATAGCTAACCGTTTTGCACAAGCCTTTGAAGCTGTAAATAATGGTCTGGTATATGGTGTCGCTAGCCGAAGTGTTGAACGAGCTCAAGAATTTGCCAACCAACACGGCATCCCGACCGTTTATAACTCGTACGATGCGCTGATTCAATCGAGTGACATCGACGCTGTTTACATTTCCAGTCCTCATCGATTTCACTTTGAGTTGGTGAAAAGCTGCTTGTTAGCAAAAAAGCCGGTGTTGTGTGAAAAACCCCTCTGTGTCACCGCGAAGCAAGCAAAGGAACTCATCGCTCTTTCACACGAGCAAAATACCTTTTTAATGGAAGCGTTGTGGACCCGCTGTTTACCGCTATGGCAACAGGTAAGAGATTGGATCGCTGCGGGACTTATAGGTGACATTGTCACTATGGAGTCAAGCTTTGGCTTTGTTTTTCCCAATGATCCAAACAACAGGCTCTATAACATCGAATTAGCAGGCGGAGCCTTGTTGGACACAGGGATTTATAATCTTGCAATGTCTGACTTTGTGATGCAAAAAGCGCCTCTAGCAGTGCATTCTTCGGTAGAGAAAAGTGCGACTCATGTGGATCAACGTACTACGGGATTGCTTGACTACGGTAGTGCCACCAGCGTGTTTACCTGCACATTAGTCTCCGAATTAAGTAATACTTTTAACATCTTCGGTACCAAGGGCCGCATTTCCATTGATGCGAATTTTTGGGAAGCCCAGCATGCGACTTTGTCACCCGCTAATGGCGAAAAGAGAGTGAGTCACATCCCCTATCGAAAGAATGGGTTTGAATATCAAATTGAAGAAGCGCAGCACTGCATTGCCGCGGGTAAGTTACAGAGTGATCGTGTCAGTCACGACTTCACCTTAACAATGGCCAACATCATGGATGATATACTTGAAAAAGGCGGCGTCAATTACCCATTTGCACCGCGCAGCTAAGCGAGCTTAATCATGAAGCACAATCGCGTTATGTTACTGTTGGCGATGACGGCAGCGTTACCTAATGCGGCGTTTGCCGAAGGCTTTGAGCTACCTATCTGGAAGTCGGATGCCGAGGCGTTAGGCTACGTGCTCCCTGAGGCGTTTGGCATCAGTATCGGTTATATGCATGTTGAGCAAGGGATAAATGTCGATAGCATTAGTTTTGAAGGGCTGAAGTTAGGCCGTATACCAATCCCGAGTGATGCAATAAATATTGCGACTCGAGATAGCTACCAAAATAGCGATGTACTCACATTAAGAGCGGATGTTTGGCTGTTTCCCTTCCTTAACTTTTATGCCATTGGCGGTAAAATCAAAGGCTACTCTCAAACAACAATTGACGTAGAGATAAATACACTTGGAGGACTACCCGTTGCGAAAGATCTTCCTTTTCGTTTAGATCTAGATGGAAATATGTATGGTGGTGGCTTTGTCCTAGCGGGTGGCCATGGAAACTGGTTTACCCTCGTAGATGCAAGCTTCACCAAGACTAACCTAACCGTGATTGACGGTGGTATAGATTCGTTTGTCGCGACACCACGTGTTGGCTATGATTTTACCAATCATGGCACTCCAATTCGGGCTTGGGTCGGAGCCCAGTATCAGGATATTCAACAGAGTCTATCTGGTAATATCTCAGACTTAGATCTACCTAGTGAGTTGGCGAGCTTGATTGATTTGGTTAATCGCGATGAAGAAGGCCGATTTAACGTCGAGCAAAGCTTGGCCACGGCTTGGTCGCCGGTGGCGGGGTTTCAATACACATTCAATAAAACGTTTAACGTGATTGGTGAATTTTCGTTTGGCGAACGACAAAGCGTTTTTGTTACTTTGGATACGCGATTTTAGTGCTCGAGAATGTTCTCAATATAGTTACAGTTTGGCGCACGACTGCATACCCAAAAACGGCGTCCAACCATCTCACCTTGCGTCGCGGTTCGAATCACTAACGGGCTGCCACATTTTTGACAAAATTTAGCGCTGCTGGTGTCAGTTTCTAAGTTTAGATAGGGCGATAGTTTTCGACTGATGGCCGAGACTCGATACGCATGTTGTTGGTTTAATGAAATAACGGGAATGTTGGCGCTGCGGCAGATCGCTAAAATGGCTTTTTCTCGATCAGCCTTCTGCGGGCTAATTTTTTTGCCATCGTCAATAACGATTGTACAGACTACTCGCCCACTTTGAATATCCACAATTACATAGTCTAGGGTCGCTTTCAACGCTTTGGCATAGGCTCGCGCGCGCTTTTTACTGCTGGATTCTTGCGGGACAACGATACTAGAGAGCGCGACTTTGGATTGAACCAAAGCTTTGTCTTGAACTGCTTCGAGTAACGCGATATTGAGCGCGTGTTCTACATCGCTAAAAAAGCGTTTACGGGCTGAATAGCGGTACTCTTCTGCTACATACCGTTTTAGGACTTTACTCCTTACAATAAGGTAGAAAACAACCAGTACTAAAAATAGAATTGCAATTTCGACCATGCTCTGTCCGCTGTTATGTCACTTTAGGCGAGTAAAGTGTAACAGCCCAAAAAAACAATTGAGAGCGATTTCGCTCCCAATTGTATGATTTGGTTAGAAAGTGATGATTATTTAGCTTGGTAGTTTTCTAAATCACTTGGCATCACTAACACAACACCTTTCTCAGTCACTTCAAAATATTTCGCATCGTGTTCAAGGTCATCACCGATCACAATACCATCTGGCAGTATAGTCCCTTCACCAACAATCACTTTGGTTAGTTTACAGTTTTGGCCCACTACAACTTCAGGTAAAAGTATTGAATCACGGACAACCGAGCCTTCATCTACATACACCGACGTAGAAAGTAAAGAGTGATCAACCGTCGAACCTGACACAATGGTCCCTGCAGAGAGAACCGAATCCGTCGCTGCTCCACGACGCTCTGGTTCATTGAAGACAAACTTCGCACCAGGTAACTGTGATTGTGTGGTCAATGTTGGCCATTGACGGTCGTAAAGGTCCAACTCAGGCTTAGGTGACAAGATGTCCATGTTGGCTGCGTAGTATTCGTCTAGATCACCTACATCACGCCAATACGCTGTTTCACATGGATGCCCGTGAGCACTGAACACATAACCACGTACATTCAAACGCTTAATAATTGCAGGGATGATGTTATGGCCAAAGTCATGTTGATACTCAGGATCTCTTAGCGCTTCGACGAGTTCACGCTCCAATACTTCTTTATTGAAGATGTAGATCCCCATAGAAACTAGAGATTTACTTGGATCCGTCGGACTTGGTGCAGGATTGGCCGGTTTCTCTTGGAATTCTACCACATTACCTTCACCGTCGATTGCCATTACACCAAATGCGCTTGCCTGTTCGATGGGTTTATTAATGCACGCTACAGTGACATCGGCATTAGTTTCAGAGTGGAAGTTAAGCATGCGCGAATAATCCATCTTGTAGATGTGGTCACCGCCAAGAATAAGTATACGGTCAGCGTCCATTTGACGGATCAAATCTAAGTTTTGGTAGACCGCATCTGCCGTACCACGATACCAGTCGTTGCCAGTACGCTGCTGTGCAGGGACAATCTGTACACCGTCACCCAAAGCGTTGGAAGAGAACTGCCAACCACGCTGAAGGTGTAAAATAAGGTTGTGGGCCATAAACTGGGTAAGAACACCTACCGAGCGTATGCCTGAGTGATAGCAGTTGGAAAGTGCGAAATCAATTATTTTATACTTTCCAGCAAAAGAAACAGCGGGCTTAGCGTCATCTTTAGTAAGGCCTTTTAAGCGAGTACCTTTACCACCCGCAAGAACCAACGCAATGGTGTTCTTAAGCAAACGATTGCTTGGGTGGTGCGAATATTTATTGTGGGGCATGTGAGGGTCTCTCCTAGTATTTTTATTAACGCACTATTGTCATACTTTTTGTGCGGTTTAATGACTATACCCCCTTTAGATTACGTTTTTTTTGAAGCAATACTAAATCCTTGAAGTCGGTCGATCTAACTGCTTAAAAATTGCGCTTACGCAAACAGTTACCTAACAAACCACCCCTTACATGTGAAAACTGTGCAACGAATGACCAATCAATCCACTGCTTTAGTAGCATTTTGGCTCTCTTGGACAGACTGTTCCCCTTGAACAGATAATGCGAGCGGGTTTCTCAATGCCTCGTTCTATCCACCCTACATTAAGGATTTTCGATACTTTACTTAATGCGGTCTTTATGGAAGGTGCAATAGCAACCTCACCGTGGTGAGATACGCAGGCTTCTTTTAACTGTTGCGCCATTTCGATGCTATCAATGCCTTGTGCAGCGATCGCTGGATTTAAATCAAGACCAGCACATAACACCCTATTGTTACCGGCTGGATCTCGCATATACACCGACTCACAACAATAAATTCGCGGTTGCCCCGCGACATCTAACACCGAGATTTGTGCCGAAGTACCGTTACTTGGTGTCGATAGCATGCGAAACACTGCCCAGTGCCGACATGGGTCTTCGACCTGACGCATATTCCCCCAAGGTAAAGGAATACCATTGCCACGATAGACCGCTTTTAGTTTGCCTGGACCATAAGCATCAAAGTAATGCCAGTTTGGATAAGGTGACACAACGGTCATCCTTCTCATTGCAACGGACGGCGACACTTGTGCCAGTTGGTGGCTTGCTATTTCATAACCGTTTCTATCCAGTAATTGTCGAAATGGAACTTTTGGGCATAACAAAGCACCGGCGAAAAAGCTGGACTCAAAATCTCGCCATGCGTCTAAAATGTCAGCAGCGTTTAGATCCAGGTTCTGGTTTTGAGCGTCGTTCCAGTTTGAATGGTGCCCTACTCTTAGACTGGTTTTTACACCCTGCTCGTTGTGCAAAACACAGTGGCCAATATAGACCGCAAGATCATATTTAAGTCGTGTAGGAAATTGCTTAAGCATATCATTGAGGTAAATGTGACCAGGAGGCTCAAAGTGTGAGGTGATGATCTCTTTCCCATCAATGCCTAACTCGTTACGGATTGCGCGTGGTGTTTCTGAAATCCAATGGATACGTACACCTAGCTGCTTCGCGATGTCCATTAGGTCTTCAACACTTAACGGTAAACGTTTCCCACCAATTTCTTCCGCACGTTTCTCCAGGTCTGGAAAATGATTTTGGTTATTTTCCTGATGCGCTCTGATCAATAGTTGAGCAAATTGCCTCCCTCCTATTCCTGCTTGCGACAGCAGCTCTGGAATCGCATTTTGCAGAATATCGGGAGTAAAAAGAAAACTTGGCTCTAGCGCGATACCTGCAAGTCCACCCTTGCCAGATTTATGTGGCGTAATGTGTGACTCCTCCGGCTCATCATCTAGAAACCATTCGAACGGTTTTTGAAACACATCCGCAATGACCTCTAACATGTCTGCGCTCGGAATTCGTTTGCCCCGCTCAATCATAGATAAATAGGACACCGAAGGCGCA
This sequence comes from Vibrio sp. qd031, assembly GCF_002100145.1. GTDB lineage: Bacteria > Pseudomonadota > Gammaproteobacteria > Enterobacterales > Vibrionaceae > Vibrio. Next base: position 775,903 of record NZ_JXQD01000025.1, on the reverse strand, counting down.
TAGTCTGGATTGATCCGTACGCATCGAGTGGACAGGTCCTCCATGGTTAAATTATTACGCTTGCGCAAATTTCTAACCTTGGTTCCCAAGAAATGTGTCTGTCTAGCTAGAGAGTTTTTACTTTTCATTTTTGTAAAATTCACATTGTGAAATTTTTGTTGTGAAATTGTATACAAAAAACAGGTAGTCTACAAATGAAGCAGCAAAAAAGTAAAACATCAGGAGCACACTATGACTATGACCCATCGAATCCATGACGAACACTCTCCCAACTCGTTGTCAGAGAACCCAATGTCACCGCAATTGCGTGAAGTTAAAAAAGCGAAACCTTGCCAACAACATGTTGTGAAATCATTTTTGGATAAAAACTTTCCACTGGATGGGGGCTCTCACCAAGACGTAGCGAGCTACTACGTTTATTACTGCAATCTTATGGTGTGTTTTAAGGATGGTCGCTTAAGTGGACTGGTAAAACCTAGCCAGTTTGTCGCGTTAGGTGGCCACAAAGATTCCCCAGAGGCGCTGGTGTTTAAAAATGACAGTGGTTCACACCTTGAGTTAACGCTTGGAAAACGACGTGGTGCTGATGGTCTTGTGACAATTTCCGACCTGCAATTGGAAACTCAAACAACCCTAAGCGCCGATAATCTTGGTGGGGTTAGATATTGGGTAAGCTTGATGGAAAACAGCAATCAAGGTGCACCGATTGCTCACTTAGAAGATAAAGAATATCGTAGCAAGAGAGACGATGACTACCAATTAACTCGATTCGTTTAATTACACGACTTTCTTCTGATGCTGCAACGGCTTGAATGAGTTACACTTATTTAAGCCGTTATCATTTAGAAAGGACTCTTTAAATGACTACCCTTCGAGCAACAGTCGTTGCCGCTTCACTCGCTACTTTACTTGTTGGCTGTTCTCAAACAACGGATCCTGTGTATATAGCCAATGACAACATCGCTCCGTACAAACAAGCGACATTCGATCAGTATCTAGCCGAAACAGAGCAGTGGCTAATCGAGCATCGACATTTTGTCAGCGATAATCAGCAAAAAGAACTCGATGCAGTTATGCCGTTCGAAATAGTACCTAGCAATCCTAACGGTGAAGGAATATTGCTTGTACATGGTCTGTCTGACTCGCCCTACTCCTTTGTCGATATGGCCCCTGTACTGGCTGAACAAGGCTACCTAGTGCGAGCTATATTGCTACCAGGTCATGGCTCCAAGCCTGCTGATCTTCAACTGGTTGAGTTGGAAGACTGGAACGAAATCGTCGAACATCATACTCAACTGCTTCAAAATCAAGTCGATAAAGTTTGGCTTGGTGGTTTTTCGACAGGAACAAACTTAGTCACCCATTATGCAGCGTCTCATCCAGGTGAAGTTGAAGGGTTGATTTTGGTCTCTACCGCTTATCATCCGCGCGATCCAATGGCTAAATACACACCCTATGCGAAGTGGTTTAGCGATTGGGTAGATCAAGAGTTAGAATCCAATCATACCCGTTACTCGTCGTTTTCAATGCATGGTGCTGCGACCTATTATCAGAGTACTAAGCAGGTTAAAACTCACATAGAAAATAAACAGGTCTCGCTACCTACCTTTATGATTTTAAGCGAGGCAGATGAAACCATTGATTCTCAATATGCTGTCGACGCGTTTCAAATGAACTTTACTCACCCCAATAGCCGTGCGCTTTGGTTTGGTGAGACAGCTTATGCCGATACACGTATAACCCAGTATTCCATGGTTCTGCCAAAGAAGCAGATATTCAGTGGCAGTCATTTATCGCCACTTTTCTCTCCAGAAAATACGGTTTACAACAAAGACGGTGAAATCCGGTTCTGTTTTGAGCAGCAGCCTGAAATGTCAGTAACGTCTTGTGAATTGTCTAATAATGTGTGGTTTGGTGCTTATGGATTAGGTGACGAGAGAACACAAAGGGCACGGCTCAGTTGGAACCCGTATTTTGATGAAACGATGGACGCACTACTGGTGTTTTTAGCCGAAAACTAAGGCGTGTTCTATGCGAATAATAAAGGCGCTATTGATAGCGCCTTTTTATTGCACCGCGACTTAGTGCTGCGGTCTCGATGCAATGGTCTTAATGCAATGCGCTTAATGTAATAGCCATAGCGTTATGCATCGTAGACTAACTGCTGATTCTCATATCTTGTGGCTACTTTACACACCATTAATGCAGCTCTTTGACCCACAACGACATTAGGGTTTGGGAACACAACCGCTTCATGGGCCACCTTGGTGGTTAATATCTGCTCGCCGTCATGCCCAAGGACATCGCCTAACTCAAATGACGTAAAGTTCTCTACATCTTTAGCGAAGTTAAACTGGAAGTTTTCAAAGTGGCGAGTGATGGTTCTATTGACCCGATAAGTGATGATGGTGTGAGGTTGCGGTGGTAACGGCCTATCAGTGATGAGGCAGGTAAGCGCATCAAAAAATGGTTGGATCCGAGCTAAATCGTTTTGCCACAGAGGCGCTACTTGTCCTAGCTCTACCGTCACTGCTTGTGCACTGTGATTTTCCGCCGAGTACCAACTGCAGGTTGGGCTTGGGGAGTTAGACAGGAGTACGGCTTCTAGTTTGGCTGCATCCATAAATTCAATAAGCGCCCGACTTCTGGTGGGTTTTAAGGTTTTTGGACTGACTGCAAAGGTATAGTGTTTAGAGCCGCGGATTGCGCAATGCAAATCGAAGTGCCAGCGAGTTGCTGGATCGGTGCCAGCAAAAAAGGCATCAATGTGCTGCTTTATTCGTAACGCAATAGCCGTTTCTTTATTAGAATAATCGGGTGCTTCGCCAAACAGTCTATTTAAGTTTTCGACCACAAACCTTGAATGACTGAGCGTAGCTTCTGGGTGGCCAAAAAACACCAGCAAGCGATGCTTTGACTCTACTTTTCCACTTAAGATATCAGTAACGAGGTGATTGACCGACTCCATTGGCGCAGTTTCGTCACCGTGTACACCGCTAGAAATAACAATATGTTTAGTGTCTGGCGTTATCGATGCCGGTTCAACAAGTAGATAGCCGCTTTCCAGTAAACTGACGTTGGTTAAATTGTCTAATGTGACAGACTTTTCAGTGACAGTGTCACGCCCGGTAAGTCGGTGATGTTCTAAGGTGTCATGTAAAAAACTTTGAGAAAACAACGGCATTCTACCGCACTCCTTGCTTCTGGTGATGGTTAACTTCGATTTGTCATTTGCAAACGATGTCTACATTGCTTAAGACACTCTCAAAGTTTTTACGCCCAACTATCGACGATTCAATCTAGATCATAACCGAAAGAGCTCTCTACGTTGAATTGAGCCCTTTTTTTTGAGAGCCACTTCAAGCCTGTTGCATATTATTTTTAAGTCGCTCATTTATTGGGCGAAAGTGAGTGATTGCACCATGATAATGTTTGGTTTTAACTCGATATCATTACAAATGTTACGGATATAGTTTGCGGTTATGATTAAGAAGAAAAAGGCATTTAGAGAGTTCAAATAGACACTGTATGCTGCCGTTCTCAATATAGAGACGTTTCGTCGGTTGATTTTAAAACTCCAATAATATAGGAACTCATTATGTCAGTTGCTGTCATTGCAAATTTAGCGGTATTTGCTGTATTACTCGCTTTCTTATTTAAGCAACAGCGCCAAGAACGCACACTTTCTTTCCTTGTTCTAACCGGGCTTATGTTAGGCAGCGGTTTTGGCTTAGTGCTTCAGCTTGTTTATAGCGATTCCGCGGCCATCATTAAAGAAACCATCGACTGGACTAATGTGGTCGGCAATGGTTATGTTAGCCTACTGAAAATGGTAATAATGCCGTTAGTTCTCGTGTCTATGATTTCTGCGGTCGTGAAGCTTGATAACTCAGGCTCTCTAGGCAAAATCAGTGGCTTAACCATCGGCGTGCTTATGGTAACAACAGCCATCTCTGCATTGATAGGGATCGCGGTTACTCAAGCCTTTGGCCTAACGGCTGAAGGCTTGGTAGAAGGCAGTCGCGAAACAGCTCGAATTGCGCTGTTAGAAAGCCGCGCAGATAGTGTCAGCGACCTAAGCATTCCACAAATGCTATTAAGCTTCATTCCAACCAATCCGTTTAATGACTTAACCGGCGCACGCTCAACATCCATTATTGCTGTGGTCATTTTTGGCATCCTTGTGGGTATTGCTGCGCGTAAAGTAATGCAAGAGAAAAAAGAGCTAGAAACACCAATTCGTACTTTTGTCGAAGCCATTCAATCTATTGTTATGCGTTTGGTGAAAATGATCATGGCGCTTACCCCTTATGGTATTGCTGGGCTAATGACTAAAGTGGTCGCGACATCGTCAGCAACGGATATTCTTAACCTGTTAGGTTTTATTGTCGCGAGCTACGTCGCGATTGGTCTAATGTTTTTGGTACATGGTCTGTTGGTATCTTTTGTCGGTGTCAGCCCAAAAGAATATTTTAAAAAGATTTGGCCAGTGCTGACCTTTGCATTTACTTCTCGAAGCTCGGCGGCAACCATTCCTCTTAACGTGGAAGCACAAATCACCAAACTAAAAGTTCCGCCAGCGATTGCAAACCTTTCAGCATCATTTGGTGCGACCATTGGTCAAAATGGATGTGCTGGTATCTATCCAGCTATGCTAGCTGTTATGGTTGCCCCAACGGTTGGTATTAATCCGATGGACATTGGGTTTATCACTTCTCTGGTTGCTATCATAATGATCAGCTCATTTGGTATTGCAGGTGTGGGTGGCGGAGCTACCTTCGCAGCGCTCATTGTATTGCCTGCAATGGGGCTACCCGTCACTATTGCGGCGTTACTTATTTCTATCGAACCTCTTATCGATATGGCACGTACCGCGTTAAATGTGTCCGGTGCAATGACCGCAGGAACGATTACGAGTAAACTGCTTAAGCAAGAAGAGACGCCAGCGGAGCTCGAATCCGCTAACGCTTAAATTGGCTTTTATTTAATCAAGCTAGCCCATTGTGGCTGGCTTTTTTTGTTTTTGAAGCTCAAAAACAGCTTATGCTTTGAGTTTGAATTGCTTTGAAAAATAGAAGGTGCTGTAATAAAGAAAATCTAATACTGGCTTGATGTTATGAGCAGCGGAAAAACGTTTTTCTTTTTTGATTACGAAACTTGGGGTGTCAACCCTGCCACCGACAGACCCTCTCAATTTGCTGGGGTCCGTTGCGATGCAGAGCTTAATATTATCGGCGAACCACTGGTCATTTACTGCCAACCACCCACCGATTACCTTCCTAGCCCAGAAGCCGTATTGTTAACTAAAATCACGCCACAAAAAGCGCGTCGTGAAGGGTTACCAGAACCGGAATTTATCGACAAAATCCATCAAGAGCTGTCTAAGCCAGACACCATTAGCTTAGGCTATAACAATGTCCGCTTTGATGACGAAGTCACACGTTATACCTGCTATCGAAACTTCATTGATCCTTATGGTTGGAGCTGGCAAAACGGTAATTCTCGTTGGGATTTATTGGATGTGATGCGCGCTGTGCACGCCCTACGCCCAGAAGGAATTAATTGGCCTGAAAACGACGATGGGTTACCCAGTTTTAAACTTGAACACCTTTCTGCCGCCAATGGCATAGAACATGAAAATGCGCACGACGCAATGGCGGACGTCATTGCAACGATTGAACTTGCGAAAATTGTTCGAGCCGCTCAACCAAAAATGTTCGATTACTTGCTGTCGCTGCGTACAAAAAATGAACTGACCAAATTGGTCGATGTGGTAAAACAGACTCCACTGGTCCACGTATCGGGTATGTTCGGCAGTGAAAGAGGCTATACCAGTTGGGTTGTGCCTATAGCATGGCACCCTAGCAATAAAAACGCATTGATTGTCGTAGACCTTGCGCACGATCCTGAGCCACTGCTGACTCTAAATGAAGACGAGATTATGGCTCGCTTATACACCAAGCGCTCCGAGTTAGGGAACGATCTCCCTATTCCGGTTAAAGTGATCCACCTTAATAAGTGCCCTATTTTGGCTCCGCCTAAAACGCTTACGCCACAAGCGGCAGAGCGATTGGGGATCGATCGCGCCCAGTGTTTGCAACATCTCGAGATCGTTCGTAGCAACCACGATATAAAAGAGAAACTATTGTGGGTGTTCAGTCAGCAGCAAGAGTACCCAGAAAAATCTGACGTTGAAAGCAAGCTGTATGATGGCTTTTTTAGTCCTGCGGCGCGCTCTGCAATGGACATTATTCGTCATTCCTCCCCCGAGCAGTTGGCAGTGCTAGATATTGAGTTTGACGATCCTAGGATCGCCCCACTGCTGTTTCATTATCGAGCTAGGCATTATCCGCACACATTGACGCCAGATGAGCAGCGTCAATGGCAAGCACACTGTTATGACTATTTTTACGATCGTTTACCGGACTATAAATTCAATTTAGAGGCCCTATACAATCAGTACTATGGCGACGAAAGTAAGCGAGGTCTTATTGAGAGTGTTAGCCATTATATTGAATCACTCGAAAACTGAAGAGAGCTATAGGTGAATTTACTCCTTCGATATATTACCTCGGCGGCACTCATCGTACTGTGCTTATTTATTGGCAATACGTTGCAGCACGTATTGCACTTAGCGGTGCCTGGCAGTGTAATTGGCTTGCTTCTGTTGTTTGGTTTGCTGGTTTCAGGTGCGGTAAAGCCAGTGTGGGTGGAAAAGTCTGCCTCATTGTTGATCAAATATATGATTCTACTGTTTGTTCCTGTCAGTGTTGGGCTAATGGTACACCTCGATACGTTAGCCGATAACTTTTGGATGATCATTGTCAGTACGGTTGGAGGGTCATTAATTGTATTGGTGATTATGGCTCTACTTTTAGAACGAATTCTAGTGGGTAAAAAATAATGGTTTGGCTTTTTGTCACTGTTGGTGTGTATTTTTTTGTTCGCTGGTTATGCAGTAAAATAAGCTCGCCTTTTGCCAACCCGCTGCTCTTAAGTATGGCCATTATTATTCCACTGCTGCTGTGGTTTAATGTCCCCTATCACACCTATTATCACAATAACGACCTGCTCAACCATTTACTGGGGCCGGCTGTTGTAGCCTTAGCTTACCCGCTCTACGAGCAACTGCCTGCCATACGCCAGAATTGGAAAGTGATCACTACCTGCTGCTTTGTCGGTTCACTCGCTGCGATGACCAGCGCAATAGGGTTAGCGGTCATTATGGGTGCTGAAGAGACGTTGCTTGCGAGTATCTTAGGAAAATCTGTCACCACCGCTATCTCGATGGAAATTGCCGAGCAATTTGGTGGTGTCCCAGCGATTGCTGCGATATTAGTACTATTAGCAGGGATCGTTGGTGCGCTGTTTGCCTACCCTATTTTTAGTGCATTAAACATAACCCACCCAATAGCCAAGGGCTTAACTATGGGCACGGTATCTCATGCGCTGGGGACCGCTACCTGTTATGAAAAGTCGCAACAAGATGCTGCGTTTAGCTCCCTTGCACTGGTGCTTTGCGGCGTATTTACCTCAATTTTGGCTCCGTTAGTATTTACCGTTGCGCTACACTCAATCATGTAATCAATTACATTGTGAAGCGACACTAGATTCACAAAAATGATCGCAATTAAAAGCATTGTGATGGCTTATGATTGACGAAAACGACGATCCTTTAAGGTTTACTATGCACTCTCAAAGAGAAATGATAATCCAAGCGTTGCCCAACGCTCTACAGCAACCAGTCCGTGACCTAATGACGGCTCCAGGTTTTGATGCCACAATCGCCAAACAGAGTGTGAAAGCCCTTTCCGATGCATCCGGATTGGATGAGTCGCAATTAAAGTTGGCCTTGTTGCCATTGGCTGCCTCTTTTTCTTACACACCCATCTCCAAATTTAATGTGGGTGCCATCGTGACGGGTAAGTCCGGTAAATTGTATTTTGGCGCCAATATGGAATTTACCGGAGCACAGTTAGGTCAAACGGTTCACGCAGAGCAGTCCGCTATTAGCCATGCGTGGATAAAAGGCGAAACAGCAATAACCAATATCACCATTAACTACAGTCCATGCGGTCACTGTCGCCAGTTCATGAATGAGCTTGATTGTGCAAGTGAGTTTAATATTCAATTACCTGATCACGCTGCCCAGCCTCTTCATTATTATTTACCCGATTCATTTGGGCCAAAAGATCTTAATGTTACAGAGGGGTTAATGCACCCAACGTCTCATGGTTATTCTCTGGACCAACAACACCCACTGTTACAGCGAGCGGTTGATGGGGCTAATATGAGTCATGCCCCTTATACGGGTGATCATAGCGGCATCGCAATCGAGTTGGCTAACGGTAAAGTTTTCATTGGATCGTATGCTGAAAATGCCGCCTTTAACCCTTCTCTGCCGCCATTGCAGGTTGCGCTTTCACAAGTTCTCATTCATGGGTTTCAATTTAGTGATATCCAATCGGTAGCGCTTGTTGAAGCCAGTGGTGGTGCGATTTCGCATCTTGCTGATACACAAGCGACGTTAGACGTAATCGATCCAGACATCCCTCTTATCTATACCAATATCTAGTTGGTACCACATAAACACCTGAGGCTGCTTATGATAAGCAGCCTTTGTTTTTTTGTTTACAAGCAAACGATTGCGTCCAGAGTAAAAATCCGTATCATGCGAGGGAAAATTTCTACAACCATTTGAGGTGTATATGATTGGCTCGGCAACATCGGTATCCGCAACAAAAGTCTTACTGCTTGGATCGGGAGAATTAGGTAAGGAAGTGGCCATTGAGTGTCAGCGTTTAGGGTACTACGTCATCGCTTGTGACAGTTATGCACACGCACCCGCTATGCAAGTGGCCCATCAAGCAGAAGTCTTGGACATGTTAGATGGCAACGCCATACGTGCGCTGGTAGAGAAAGAGCAACCGGCCTATATTGTCCCTGAAGTTGAAGCGATAGCGACCGATACTCTGGTTGATCTCGAAAGCGAGGGATTTACAGTTGTTCCTAAAGCAAATGCTACTAAGCTGACGATGAATCGAGAAGGTATTCGCCGACTTGCTGCAGAGGAGCTTAAATTGCCGACCTCTCCTTATCAATTTGCTGATACCGTCGAGAGTTTTCACGCCGCCGTTGCCGACGTTGGTGTCCCTTGCGTAGTAAAGCCAGTAATGAGTTCGTCTGGTAAAGGCCAAAGCGTTATTAAGTCTGTCGACGACATCGATGCGGCTTGGCAATACGCTCAAGACGGAGGCCGTGCAGGTGCAGGTCGTGTGATTGTTGAAGGGTTCATCGATTTTGACTATGAAATCACACTTCTCACGGTAAGCGCCAGCGATGGGATTCACTTTTGTGCGCCTATTGGCCACCGTCAAGAAGACGGAGACTATCGCGAGTCATGGCAGCCGCAGCAAATGTCATCAGCAGCTAAAGCAGAGTCTGAGAGAGTAGCTGGCGCCATTGTCAGCGCTCTGGGTGGCTATGGACTGTTTGGAGTGGAGTTGTTCATTAAAGGTGACAAGGTTATTTTTAATGAGGTCTCTCCTCGACCGCATGACACCGGCTTAGTGACATTAACCTCTCAAGAGCTGTCTGAGTTTGCATTGCATGTACGCGCATTCTCTGGTTTTCCCATTGGCGACATCGTTCAATATGGCCCTTCGGCTTCTGCGGTAATATTGGGGCAAGGTACATCAGAAAACTTGCGCTATAACGGATTGGACAACGCGCTTTCAGTTCCATCAACCCAATTACGCTTATTTGGTAAACCCAATATTAATGGTAGACGCAGACTTGGCGTTGCTATCAGTCGTGCTAAGAGTATTGAAGAGGCCGTTGATGCTGCGAAACTGGCCGCCAGCAGAGTAAAAATAGAGTACTAGTTGCTGACCCAACAAAACAAAAGGCCCGAGAGTGACACTCTCGGGCCTTTTGTTTAAGGCTTTTCTAATAACCACACTTGTTCACTAAAACGTGAAACACCGGATTTAGCTTTCTGCAGCTCAAATTCACTCTCATCACTGTCAATCAACGTGATGGTATAGTGGTTAAACAGTCGTTCTATTTCTTGGCGCTCTACCGAAAATGGAGGGCCTTGCTTTTCGTGTTGTGGGTAACTCAAGGTAATGAGTAACATTTTTCCACCACTTACCAAAAGCTGGTCCATCCGTTTTGAGTATTCAATGCGAAGCGTTTCAGGAAGCGCTATAAGTGCCGCGCGATCGTATATTCTATCCACCGGTGTTAGTGGTGCTGTAAAAATGTCGCCCACGTAGATAGAGAGCTCGTCAAACTCATACAGTGAGTGTGACGAGTCTAAGGTGATGACTGTTGGTGTATATAAATGTTCCGCAAAAAAACTTTTAACCGCAATGTCGCTCAATTCACAGCCAATAACGTTATGATGAAATCGTGATAACCATATAAGGTCTTCGCTTTTGCCACACAATGGGACGAGAACCGATTGCTCTTTTGTGGGTGCTACTTTAAACCAGTGCTTTTCTAAGTGTGGGTTCACCTCAAGTTGATGAAAACCAATTTTGTTGGACGCCCATTTTTGATGCCAAAAATCGTGGTCTTGTTGTTCCTTCATTGCACCCTTCTTATTTTTTGCGATGATTAAAAAAGGCCACCGTAGTGACCTTTATATTGAAGAGCTTAAAGCTATTTTTTTAAACTTTCTACCCTAGATTTTAGCTTTTGACCTGGACGGAAAGTAACAACCCTTCTTGCGGATATTGGAATATCTTCCCCAGTCTTTGGATTACGTCCTGGACGTTCATTTTTGTCTCGCAAGTCAAAATTACCAAATCCAGACAACTTTACTTGTTCGCCATTCTCTAGCGCGCAACGAATCTCTTCGAAAAATTCTTCTACAGTATCCTTTGCATCCCGTTTGCTTAATCCTACATTCTCAAACAGGTATTCGGCTAAATCAGCCTTAGTGAGCGCCATATAACATTCCTCAACGTTAACATTCGACCATCTTGTAGCTGCAGTGGATACTGAGAACAGACACTCTTGGTTAAGAAGCGCTACTGTCAAAATCACTACTGCTATCAATCACATATTGCGACTTTTTAGAAAGTGTATGCCATACAAATGAATTTCGCCAATATTTTTCACAATAAAATTGTCAACTAGATTAGTGACTTACCTTGAAATTACTTATTTTTTGTACAGCAATAGACGATCTGACGTAAATATTATACAGTTGCAGGTAATATCACTAATATAATACATATTAACAGAATCTTAATTCAGTGGCCGCGATTTGATAATTGACACTAAATTGTCATTAGTACAATAAAAAAAGAGGCCCAATAGGGCCTCTTCTGCTTTATATTCAGTCACTTGGGCTATTAGTTTTACCTACTAGTCGCGCAGCGATGCACCAAAGGACTCAGAGATGTGCGTGACTATGGAGTTTACCGCACCAGCAATATCAGAGTCTTCTAGGGTACGCTCTACAGATTGCAGTGTTAATGCAATGGCAAGGCTCTTGTTACCCTCTTCTACTCCTTTGCCGACGTACACATCAAAGAGTTTGGCTTCAACCAAGAACTCGCCGCCATTTTCTAGACACGCTTTAACAATGTCACCTGATGCAACAGAATCATCGACAACAACAGCAATATCACGGCGGTTAGCAGGGAACTTAGACAGTTGCACGGCTTCTGGGATCACCTTAGTGTTGATCGCAGACCATTCGATTTCGAATACGATAGTACGGCCATTAAGACCAAACTTACGCTCAAGCTCTGGATGAACAGTACCAATGACACCGACTTCTTGGCCATCTACGATGATTGCGGCAGATTGACCTGGGTGTAAAGCTGGGTGACTGGTTGGCGCGAATGAGTACGCTTTCTCGTTCGCGGTCAATTCTAAAACAGCTTCAAGGTCACCTTTCAAGTCAAAGAAATCAACAGTGTTGGTTTCGATGTCCCAATGTTCTTCACCACGAGTTCCTGCGATAACACCCGCGAGCATTGGCTCTTGCTGCATGCCATTTTCAGCTTGCTTCGAAGGAACGAAACGTAATCCGTATTCAAACAAACGAACGCGCGGTTGCTGGCGTTTTTGATTGTGAACAACGGTATTAAGAAGCCCTTGAATAAGACCAAGACGCATCGCGGACATATCTGCCGAGATTGGGAAAGGCAGTACCAATGGTTCAACACCGGGTACAACCAATTTTTGCTGCTCAGGCTCGACAAAACTGTAGGTGATCGCTTCTTGATAACCGCGATCGACCAATAAGTTGCGCACGCGTTTAAGCGGCATGTCGGCTTCAACGTGGTTGTGCATGGTTAGGGCTGCAACGGGATGTTGATTAGGAATGTTGTCATAACCGTAGATACGGCCGACTTCTTCAATCAAATCCTGTTCGATAGCAATATCAAAACGCCAAGTCGGCGCGATAGCACTCCAACCTGTATCGGTCGTTGAAACCGTTAGACCAAGACGCTCTAGTATTTCAACTACGTCACTGTCAGCAATGTGATGGCCTAGCAGGCTATCAAGCTTTTCACGGCGCAGTGAAACTTTATTAGGCTTTGGTAGTTCTGCATCAGATTCAGCCGCTACGATAGGCGCAACGTCACCGCCGCAAATATCAACCAATAGCTGAGTAGCTCGCTCCATCGCTTTATACTGTAGAGAGTAATCTACGCCACGCTCATAACGCATAGAGGCGTCAGTGTGCAGCCCATATTTGCGTGCTCGGCCACGAATTTGATCCGGTGCAAAGAATGCGGCCTCTAACAGAATGTCTTGAGTGTCCGTCGTAACGCCCGAATGCTCACCACCAAAAATACCCGCAATAGCAAGCGCTTTGTTGTGGTCGGCAATGACGAGAGTATCGCTGGACAGTTTGGCTTCGTTGCCATCAAGCAGAGTCAGTTTTTCATCTTGCTCAGCCATACGCACAACAACGCCACCTTCAATCTTAGAAAGATCAAATGCGTGCATTGGGTGGCCTTGCTCAAGCAATACGTAGTTGGTGATGTCAACGACTGCGTCAATAGAACGGATGCCACAACGACGCAGTTTTTCTTGCATCCACAGTGGAGATTGCGCTTTCACGTTTACATTTTTAACGATTCGACCAAGATAACGTGGGCAAGCAGCAGGCGCTTGTACATCGATGTCAATAGTGTCTTGAAGGGTGTTAACCGCGTGTTCAAAAGCTGGCTCTGTCACGTCTGCACGGTTTAACACGCCGACTTCACGAGCCAGTCCGCGAATACTAAAGCAGTCAGCACGGTTTGCGGTTAGATCAACGTCGACCGTCACGTCGTTAAGCTCAAGGAAGTCACGGAAATCTTTGCCGATCTCTGCAGTATCGCTTAGCTCCATGATGCCGTCTGATTCAACGTCAATGCCAAGCTCACTGAAAGAGCAAAGCATACCATGTGAAGGTTGGCCGCGAAGTTTTGCTTTTTTGATTTTGAAATCGCCAGGCAAGACTGCCCCGACTGTGGCAACCGCCACTTTGATTCCTTGGCGACAGTTTGGAGCGCCACAGACGATGTCGAGAAGTTCTTCCTCACCCACATCGATTTTTGTTACTCGAAGTTTATCGGCGTCTGGATGTTGACCGCATTCGACAACTTTACCTACTTTAACACCAGTAAAAGTGCCAGCAACAGGCAATACATCGTCTACTTCTAGACCGGCCATAGTAATTTGGTGTGTAAGTTCGTCAGTAGATACTGAAGGGTTTACCCACTCACGAAGCCATAATTCGCTGAATTTCATTGTGATGAACCCTCTGGATTACTTGAATTGTTTAAGGAAACGAAGATCGTTTTCGAAGAATGCACGCAGATCGTTGACACCATAACGAAGCATGGTTAAACGCTCTACACCCATTCCGAATGCAAAACCAGAGTATTTCTCAGCGTCGATGCCTACACTGCGCAATACGTTCGGGTGAACCATGCCACAGCCAAGGACCTCTAGCCATTTACCGTTTTTCCCTTTTACGTCAACTTCTGCTGAAGGCTCAGTAAATGGGAAGTAAGAAGGACGGAATCGAATCTCAACTTCTTCTTCAAAGAAATTACACAAAAAGTCATTTAGGATGCCTTTTAGCTGTGCAAAGTTGACGTTTTCGTCTACCAACATACCTTCTACCTGATGGAACATTGGTGTATGAGTTTGGTCGTAATCGTTACGATATACGCGGCCTGGCGCAATAAAGCGGAACGGAGGCTTGCCGTTTTCCATCGTACGAATTTGCACACCAGAGGTATGCGTACGAAGCATGAGATCAGGATTGAAGAAAAAAGTATCGTGATCGGTACGTGCTGGGTGATCTTCTGCGATATTTAATGCATCGAAGTTGTGGAATGCATCTTCAATTTCTGGACCAGATTCAGTTTGAAAGCCAAGCTCACCGAAAAATTGCTCAATACGTTCGACGGTACGAGTCACTGGGTGAAGTCCACCATTTTCAATGCGACGACCAGGCAAGGTAACGTCAATGGTTTCTGCGGCTAGTTTTGCTTCTAATTCGGCGCGCTGCAAAGCGTCTTTACGAGCGGCGATGGCTTGCTGTACGACACCTTTCGCTTTGTTGATCTCTTGACCGGCTGTACGGCGCTCTTCTGGTGGTAATTTACCCAAGCTTTGTAGCTGAGCCGTTAGCTCGCCTTTTTTGCCTAGGTACTGTACCCGCACTTCATCCAGTGCGACTAACGAGTCTGCGCTTTCAATCGCAGTGTTCGCATTAGCAATAATCTCTTGTAGATGTTGCATCGTTTCCTCAGTTAACCAAATCTAAGCGTTGGTCAAGTTTTGGGTAGTGATCCCTGACGGAATCTGGGTTTTTATATAGCCCTACATAGTAACGAAAGACATCTGGAAATCCAAACTGAAATCAGGGTTTAACGAAAATTTATATGCGGATTCAAAGGCTAATGATAAGAAATGGTAATTAGCGGTAAATATGAGAGTTATCACTCACGCAAACGCGCAATTAACGCTCACAAATGATGATAATTGAACTGTACATTGGATGCTTGCGTATACTCATACAAACGTCCGATTTAGAACGGAGGAATAGGTGAAAAAGAAACAGCAACTGTTACTTGCTATGATCCTCGCAGCATTTGTTATGCCTGTAGCCCTTCTCGTGATTAATCTGGTTCAAAAATCGCCACAGAATGACCTTAAAGACTACTTACATAGAATAGCGCGAGTTCAAAACGCTAAAATCATCGAATGGGAATTCAAGCCATTTATCTCCCCGAGCAGACGGACGTTTTATCAACCGGTAGAGCGGTTAACTATTGGTATTATTGAATCAACTCAGTTACGAAAATGCGATTTACTCGAAATGGTGTATCTGCACAATGACGCTTTAGGAAAAGTACAAGATCCATTTCGGAATCTTGATTATCAAGTCAACGTTCTCATTGGTCTAGAGAGGTGCATTAAGGGGCGCGACCTGACGCCAGAGCTGACGAATAAACTTAAGAATATTGTTAACGAAAAATGGAAACAGCTACCACTGCATATTAACAATGCCTTGTTTTACTCCGAAGCGGGTCACAAACAGCGCTATAGTGAGCAGTGGTTATCCGTTGATAGTGCGCCTGCTAATCAGTTTTATCGCGATCTTGCTAAGGTGTTTGATGAGTTAATCATTGGGTATGAACAGAAAGACCTGCCGCTTCAGTTCACGGCCGTTGCCTATCAAGAGCAACTAGAGAAAAACCGGCATATCGGTGAGCTACTGTATTCACTGCACTTTACCAATCAATGGCTAGAGCAAATCAACCAACAGCTGATTCAGTACAATTCAAATGTGCTTTGTTCGACTGGAAGACAGTCAGAACAAATAACCATCATGCTTAACATTTTTTCAGAGCTTTACGTTAAACGGTTGCAGCCCTATTTTTCTCAGTTGAATCATCATTATCACTCAGTGGTCCCCTTGCTCGAAATCTATCAGCACCCTATTCTATTAAGACAAGGTAGTGAGGATCTCACTGAGCACTATCAGAGGTTTAAAACCAACCTGCAACAGCATGTCGAGTACTGGACGCAGTTAAGAGAACGTTGTGGCGTATCTATGCATCAATTGATGGGAAGGGAAAGTGAATGAAAAACTGTGCGTTGGCCGTATTAGCAATGAGTGTTGCGCTACCGAGTTATGGGTATCAACTAGAAAAAGTCTATGATGGTCTCAAGGTGCCTTGGAGCGTTGAGTTCGTTTCAGATACCAAAGCGTATGTCACTGAACGCAATGGCGGTATTTTGTTGATAGATTTGGCAACAAAAACACATCAATCGCTTCCTGTACCGGAGCATATTTACACGTCGGGTCAAGGTGGACTGCTTGATCTTTCTCTATCGCCAACTGCCCCCCAAAAGTTATACCTAACGTACAGTAGTTCTGAAAACGGTAATAGCAATTATAGTGGCGCAGCAACGGCGTTGGCCGTTTTTAACCCACAACAACCGCAGAATGGCTGGACAACACTTTTTACCGCGTCAATGGAAGGTAGTGGCGGAAGACATTTTGGAAGCCGGCTACTCGTCGATGAGCAACATATTTATATGACCATTGGAGAAAGGGGGGAACGCGAGGCAGCTCAGCAGCTCTCCAATCACAATGGGACGATTATTCGCTTAGATCACAACGGCAAGTCCCCAGCATCAAACTTTTTTAGCGAGCAGGCACTTCCAGAAATATACAGTTACGGCCATCGAAACCCTCAAGGTATCGCTCGTGACAATGATGGTCAGATTTGGGCAATTGAGCATGGCCCCAGAGGCGGAGACGAAGTGAATAAAATTACCTTAGGCTCCAACTATGGCTGGCCGGAAGTATCGCAAGGCAAAGAATATTGGGGACCAATATCGGTAGGAGACTCCACCTCCCCCCCTGGCATGCAAGAGCCTGAATTGGTTTATACACCATCAATCGCACCCGGTTCGTTGTTCTTCTATTCCGGCGAACGCTACCCAAATCTAGACGGTAAATGGCTCGCAGGGGCACTAAAGCTAATGCATGTAAGCGTGATAAAACAAGTGGATGGAAGGCTTATGGAGGAGCTACGACTGTTTGAAAATTTAGGGGAAAGGATCCGAGATATTAGCCTCTCGCCTGATGACTATCTCTATATCTCGACAGACTCAGGCAATCTGTACAGAGTTTTACCCAATTAGCCGTCACCGACGATTTTTAACGCGACCACAGTGGACACCTGTTATCTAACAATCTGTTTTTAGCAACCGCCCTTTATCAACTGTGGTCTTTGCCTGACTTCACATGGGCAGTCGCGTTCACTACGAATGTTTTGAAAGGGCCTTCAACAACTTGTTTGGTTTTGCTAATACGAACACACCCCTTTCCAACATTAAAGTGCTCGCCGATTTGGTTTGTTGGGTCGATTTTTTGAATGTCGCCGACGTAAAATCCAATAAATTTTTGCTGTGCATTCAGGTGAAATACCGGTTCATCATTAAACCGGTAACAAAGCATTTTATAGTTAATACCCTCTTCCAGCTCAGGAAAACACTCCATCAACAATGTGCGAACTTGCAGTAATTTTTCTTTGCGCCAATCGCTTTCCAACGCGTCGAGATAGTCATTGACTGAATTTACGTCATATTGCATCTTAATTCCTTTCGCAATTATTTGTATGCAGTGACCTGACCCGCGCCTGAAATATAGGATTGAACCATTGCTTGAGCGCCAGTTTTGTATTTCACATCACCACTACCAGAGATTTGTACTTCCAAATCGTTTACCGTACCTAAAATAACGTTGGCGTTGCCAATTATGGTGACTGACGCTTTGTGACTATTAAGCCCACTCAAGTCTAGGTCACCGGCACCTGAAATGGTGATCACAAGGTTTTTAACGATTCCTCTTGCGTGGAGATCGGCTTGCCCCGCAACATCGATGGTAAAATCTTCGAGTTCAACTTTGCTTAAGTTAAGTTCGGATGTTCCATTAATACTAATAGTAAAGTCGTCAAACTGATGTATTGCCAACCATGCTCGGGTTTGTTTATCCAAAACAAGATGATCAAACGTATCGGATGAAGCGTAAATACTGGCGCTGGTAGGCTCTATTTTGTCTTTTGACGAAAGGGTTAACATACCCTCAGTAAGCTCGTAACTCACCTGCCCCTGTAAGTTTTGGTCAATGGCGATATCTAAGCCATTAGTATGTGCTGGGCTAACCGTAATATAGGTATCTATGGGTGTGGTAATTTGCATGGTGTCAAAGGCGTCCAGAGTGACTTTTTCAGTCGTTACTTCACCGTCCCCTACGCTACTGCATCCAGCAACAACAGCTAACGACAATAGGCCAATCCATTTTTTCATTACAACACCCCACTCTTTAATAAGTGGTTCTATTATGTCTTTGAATTGTATTAAAAGGCCAGTGTTGTTTATCTAAATCGTTCTTTTCGTTGGATTTGACGACAATTTTTGGCAATAAAAAAGGAGGCCGAGGCCTCCTTTATAAAGTCTTAAAGCGTTCTATTACAGAGCTGCTTTAGCCTTCTCAACTAGAACAGCAAATGCTGCTTTGTCGAATACAGCGATATCGGCAAGGATCTTACGATCGATTTCGATAGACGCTTTCTTAAGACCGTTAATGAAACGGCTGTAAGATAGACCATTTTGACGAGCTGCAGCATTGATACGTGCAATCCACAATTGACGGAATTGACGTTTCTTGTTGCGACGGTCACGGTAAGCGTATTGACCCGCTTTAGTTACCGCCTGGAAAGCTACACGATAAACACGTGAACGTGCTCCGTAGTAACCTTTAGCTTGTTTTAGAACTTTCTTATGACGTGCACGAGCTTGTACACCACGTTTTACGCGAGGCATTATGTCTCTCCTAAACTAAACGATTGATAACTAAAAAGA
This sequence comes from Vibrio sp. qd031, assembly GCF_002100145.1. GTDB lineage: Bacteria > Pseudomonadota > Gammaproteobacteria > Enterobacterales > Vibrionaceae > Vibrio. The sequence continues at coordinate 756,997 of NZ_JXQD01000025.1, read as the reverse complement.
TTAAGCGTATGGCATCATACGAACAACTGCAGCCACTTCACATTTAGGAAGGATTGCATTTGGACGAAGCTGACGCTTGTTCTTAGTCGTACGCTTGGTCAGGATGTGACGTTTTGTAGCGTGCTTAAATTTGATTCCACCAGCAGTTTTCTTGAAACGCTTAGCAGCACCTTTGTTGGTTTTCATCTTAGGCATGATGAATAACTCCGCATTGTGATTAATTAAACAACATGTAACTAGGGCGAATAAAACCCTACAACTTAAAGCTGCAGGGCTATACTACTTGCAGGCCGTTTGTTACTTCTTTTTGGGGGCCAACACCATGATCATCTGACGACCTTCTATACGCGTTGGGAAAGATTCTACAACAGCGAGTTCTGCTGTATCGACTTTCAAACGGTTTAGAACGTCAACACCGATCTCTTGGTGAGCCATTTCGCGGCCACGGAAGCGAATTGTTACCTTCACTTTGTTGCCGTCTTCTAGGAAACGCGTCAGGTTGCGTAGTTTTACCTGATAGTCTCCAATATCAGTTCCAGGTCGGAATTTAACTTCCTTAATCTGAATCTGCTTTTGCTTCTTCTTCTGCTCTTTAGCAGCTTTGCTCTTCTCAAAGAGGAACTTGCCGTAGTCCATTACGCGACATACAGGTGGCTCCGCATTTGGACTGATCTCTACTAGATCCATTCCTGCTTCTTCGGCTGTTGCTACCGCTTCTTGAATAGAAACGATACCTACAGGTTCACCATCTGCACCCGTTAAACGAACTTCTTTAACGCCACGGATTTCACCGTTTAAACGGTGTGGGTTTTGCTTAACTGGCGCTTGGCCACGTCTTCCGCCTTTAATAGCTTATTCCTCCAGATTGAGCTTACGGCTAGCAATCTCGTCTTGGATGTATGAGATAAAATCATCCACTTTAAACTTGCCGAGATCTTTACCTTTACGAGTACGTACTGCGATTTCTCCGGCTTCCATTTCTTGGTCACCACAAACCAACATGTACGGCACACGCTTCAAAGTGTGTTCGCGGATTTTAAAGCCAATCTTCTCATTTCTCAAGTCCGCTTTGGCTCTAATTCCACTTTTTTGCAGTTTTTTCGCTATTTCAGCTACATATGCTTCTTGTTTTTGCGTGATATTTAAAATCACAGCCTGTTCTGGCGCTAACCAGGTTGGGAAGAAGCCTGCGTAGTCTTCGATCAAAATACCGATAAAACGCTCTAATGAACCCAAAATAGCGCGGTGAATCATCACCGGAACTTGGCGTTCGTTGTTTTCGTCTACGTATGACGCGCCTAAACGGCCCGGCAAATTGAAGTCGAGCTGCACTGTACCACATTGCCACGCACGATCGAGACAATCATACAAAGTAAATTCAATTTTAGGTCCGTAGAACGCCCCCTCACCTTCTTGAATTTCAAAAGGGATGTCCATCGCTTTAAGAGATTGTTGTAGAGCGTCTTCAGAACGGTCCCAAATCTCATCCGAGCCTACACGTTTTTCAGGACGTGTTGACAGCTTAACAACGATGTTGTCAAAACCGAATGTGTTGTAGGTATCGTAGACCATCTTTATGCAAGAGGTCACTTCGTCTTGAATCTGGCTTTCAGTACAGAAGATGTGAGCATCGTCCTGTGTGAAGCCACGTACGCGCATAATACCGTGTAATGCACCAGAAGGTTCATTACGGTGACACGAACCAAATTCGGCCATACGAAGCGGCAGATCACGGTATGACTTAAGACCTTGATTAAAGATTTGCACATGACCCGGACAGTTCATCGGTTTGATGGCGTAATCGCGGTTCTCAGACTGAGTAGTAAACATAGCGTCGCCATATTTGTCCCAATGCCCCGAACGTTCCCACAATACGCGATCCATCATCAGTGGGCCTTTTACTTCCTGATAATCGTATTCCGTCAGTTTTTCACGCACGAAAACTTCTAAATCGCGGAAAATAGACCATCCATTGTGATGCCAGAAAACCATACCTGGTGCTTCTTGTTGCATGTGGAATAGGTCTAAGTGCTTACCGATTTTACGGTGATCGCGTTTTGCCGCTTCTTCTAAACGCACAATGTGTGCTTTTAGCGCCTTCTTGTCGTGGAAAGCGGTTCCGTAAATACGCTGCAGCATTTTGTTGTCGCTATTACCGCGCCAATATGCGCCAGCTACATTCATTAATTTAAAGTGCTGACAAAAACCCATATGCGGTACGTGTGGACCACGACACATATCGATGTATTCTTCGTGATGGTACAACCCTGGACGATCGTCTTTGGCAACGTTTTCGTCTAAGATTTCCATTTTGTAAGGTTCGCCACGAGACTCAAATGTATCGCGCGCTTCCTGCCAGCTGACTTTTTTCTTAACGACTTGATATTTCGTTTTAGCCAACTCTTTCATACGCTTTTCGATTTTGGCAAGGTCTTCATCAGTCAAAGACTCTTCCATATCGATGTCGTAATAAAAACCGTTGTCGATGGTTGGACCAATCGCCATTTTTGCTTGAGGATACAGTTGCTTGATCGCATGACCGAGCAAGTGTGCACAAGAGTGACGTACGATCTCTAAACCGTCTACTTCGTCTTTTGCGGTGATGATTTCTAAAGCTGCGTCTTGTTCGATTAAATCGCACGCGTCAACACGTTCGCCATTGACTCGACCCGCAATGGTGGCTTTTGCCAAACCAGGGCCAATATCGGCTGCAACATCAAGAGTAGAAACAGGGTTTTCAAATTGACGTTCAGAGCCGTCAGGAAGTGTAATTACAGGCATGTTATGTCCTATTACAGTGGTCTTGCATACTAAGCAAGACGTGTTTTATTAATATGCAGCTTAATTGGGTGAATGGCTGCGTGATAGCGACGCTGTTTTACGTACAAATACCAATGCACAGACAGCGAACGCGGTATTGTACTTGGTTTGTATTAAATAACAATGAATTGTCCAGTTTCTAGCAAAAGCATTAATGGTTATTTTTACTGGATCGACCAATTAAATAGTTAGCTGAGGTATACTCAGCACAATACACCTTTGATATTAAGTAGATATGTACCTCGACAACTATTACACGGACGAAAATCAGGCAGTTCGATTTACTCGCCAGCAAGCCAGTGACTTTGCCAAGACCATCGCGGGTGACTTCAACCCTATTCATGATGTAGATAACAAACGATTTTGCGTACCAGGCGATTTATTGTTTGCTTTTCTACTGCATAAAAATGGCCTATCTCAAAAAATGGCGTTTAATTTTGCAGGGATGGTTAACGAGACAACGAATATTCAGCTTGCGAAGCAATGCAACAACACCTCGTTATTGACCGACGAAAATCAGAAAGTCTACCTTGAAATGACTCAATCCGGTGAGCTTAGTCATGACCAAGCTTTGATCGAAAAAGTGGTTAAAACGTACGTAGCATTTTCTGGTATGAACTTTCCTCACATTATGGTTCCGCTAATGCGTGAGCAAGGAAAGATGATCAACATTGCGCGGCCATTAGTGATGTATCAGCATATGGAAGTTGAGTTTGTTCACTTAGATATTGTTAACCCTAAAGTAAATTTCACGGGGGCATCTATGGAAGTCAAAGGCAAACGTGGACACGTTATGCTTAATTTTGATTTTGTCGAAAATGGTAAAATAGTTGGGTACGGCACCAAAAACATGGTTGCCAGTGGCTTGGTCGATTTTGACGAGGCTGGGATCCAATTATTAGTGGATAAGTTCAATCAACTTAAAAGCCGTTACCTAGACGTAGCTTAACGAATCGTTACGCTACGGGATAAAAAAAGCCAACGCTAACGTTGGCTTATTTGTGTCTTAACTTAGGGAGTTAAGTACTTCAACTGGGTGTAATGGCTTGACGTCTGAAAATCGTTTTGCTTGGCTTCGACATGAATAGCCTGTTGCCATGATCCGGTCTGAGTCATGTTTTTCTATTGTCGGCCCCCAACTGAGTGCAAAAATGTCTTTCGACATCCCTAGTTTATCTTGCTCATGGCCAAAGGTTCCCGCCATGCCACAACACCCAACGGGTATCGCTTTAAAACAAGCATTGAAGTGCTTGAAGATAGTGCCCCACTCTTTCTCTGCGTTTGGCAACATCGTCTTCTCTGTGCAATGTGCTAACAAATACCAAGGTTGCTTACATCCTTCAACTTGAGGGGCATCAATCAGCCCTGACTCTAAACGAGGCAATAGCCACTCGTGCGCGGTTAGCACATCAAAGCTTTCATGGTTGGAATGTTCTATCTCAGAATATTCATCGCGGTAACAAAGTACCAGCGCTGGGTCAACACCTACCATAGGAATGCCAACCTCAGCAACTTCAGCTAAAAACTCTCCAGTAGAACGAGCGGTTTTACTAAATTGCTTTAAGAATCCTTTAATGTGTTGTGCTTTACCATTGGGTTTAAATGGCAGCACTACGGGAGTGATTCCTAGTTTAATGGCCAGCTCAACAAACGCCTCAACGACTTGCCCGTCGTAATAACTGGTAAATGGATCCTGTACGATCAACACGTGTTTGTCTTTTTGCTGCTGACTTAATTTAGCCAACTGTGCCAAGTTAAACTCAGGTAACGGTAGCATGGACAACCGGGTAGCAAGCGTCGGATAGGTCAAGTGCGGAGTATCGACATAACCGACCGTGGATTTGATTAACTGATTCACCCAACGACTAGACAGCACACCGTTTACAACTTTAGGCAAGGTAGCCATAAGCGGCAGTAAGTGTTCAATATTGGCCACTAGGTAGTCTTTGGCCGGTCGCTGGTAGCGTGAGTGGTAAAGATTTAAGAACCGAGACCGAAAACTAGGCACATCCACTTTGATTGGGCATTGGCTTGCACAAGCTTTACACGCAAGACAACCGTTCATTGCCTCGTAGACTTCATGAGAAAAGTCGTTGTGGTGTCGCTTGTTCAAACTGTGCCTAACTCTATCTATGAGCGTTTTAACCGACGTTGTACGATCAAGGGTTTGCTTCTCTAGATCAAGAATATCGATGCCTTGTTCATTGAGTTGTCTGAGCCATTCCCTAACAAGACCTGCTCGTCCTTTTGGAGAGTGTCTACGGTCATAGGTTACTTTCATCGAAGGGCACATGGGCGATGACGTATCATAGTTAAAACACAACCCATTACCATTGCACTCTAACGCTTGGTGAAAACTGTCTCGTACATTGATTGGAATCTGTCGGTCAAAGTAACCCCTTTTGTTGTCGCTCACTTTGACTAAACTATCGCTGCTATCAAGTGGCGTGCAAATTTTGCCAGGATTCATTTTATTAAGTGGGTCGAACGCAGACTTTACGCGCCGAAGTTGTTCAAATAATTGTTCACCAAAAAACTCCGGACCGTATTCTGAACGATATCCTTTACCGTGCTCGCCCCACATTAGGCCACCGTATTTCGACACAAGCTTAACCACCTCGTCCGATAAACGGTGCATCAGCGCTTCTTGAGCAGGGTCGCACATATCTAATGCAGGACGCACATGAAGCACACCCGCATCCACATGACCAAACATTCCGTAATACAAATTGTGGCTATCGAGAAGCTGCCTGAACTCGGAAATGAAGTCGGCTAGATTTTCTGGTGGTACACAGGTGTCTTCTGCAAACGCAACAGGTTTTGCTGCGCCTTTAGTTGCCCCTAACAGCCCAACCGCTTTTTTACGCATTCCATAGATCTTACCGATATCTGTGACACTGTCACATACTTGGTAGCCGATAATACTATCTGTTCCTTGCTTTAATTTGATGTCGAGTTGCGATAGCAAACGCGCAACGTCAGCATCAACCTCATCACTAGATTCACCCGCAAATTCGACCATGTTAATGCCCTTCATGTCGGCATTGGGAACATCGGTGATTAACTGACTTACTGTATTCCAAACGATATCTTGTTTGGCGAGGTTAAGGACTTTTGAATCAATGGTCTCAACCGACAGTGCCTTAGCCTCGACCATAAAAGGAGCATGACGCAACGCAGAATCAAAGCTGTCGTATTTGATATTAATCAGTACACGCTTTTTGGGAATAGGCGTTAAATTGAGTGTTGCCTCCGTCAATATTGCTAGCGAGCCTTCGGCGCCACACAAAATGCGGGTAAAATCGAACTTGCCCGTATCCGTCAATGAATTCTTTAGATCATATCCGGTTAAAAATCGGTTTAGATCGGGAAATTTGTCGATGATTAACTCGCGGTTCTCACGGCAGACCGACTCAGAAACGGTAACCGCCTGCTCTGCAAAAGAGTCGGCTTTAGGCAGACCTTGAGAACCATCTGTTTCAAATATGGAGCCATCAGCAAAAACGGCCTGAAGTGATAAAACATGATCAGACGTCTTGCCATACTTTAGTGACCCCTGCCCCGATGCATCGGTATTGATCATCCCACCGATGGTGGCACGGTTACTGGTCGATAAATCGGGCGAGAAAAAGAATCCGGCGTCTCGCACGGCATCATTCAACTGGTCTTTAATAACGCCTGTTTGTACGCGAACCCAACCCTCTTCGGTGTTGATCTCGAGAACTTTGTTCATATGTCGAGACAAGTCAACAATAATGCCCGGTGTTAGCGATTGCCCGTTGGTTCCTGTACCACCACCTCGTGCGCTAAAGCGGATATTGCTAAATGGTGTGGTGTTGGCAAGACGAGTGATTAAAGAGATGTCGTCTGTCGTACGGGGTAACAACACCGCGCTCGGCAGCTGCTGATAAACACTGTTATCAGTTGAGACAGCCAACCTACTGGAGTAACTTTTTTCGATATCACCGGTAAAGCCTTGCTGCTCTAACTGAGACAAATAATCTAGAGTGCTAGAATCGATAGAAGCTTGAGTATCGAGTCTTGGTATCATTGCGTTCCTTGCCTTTGTTCTGTGCGGGAACAGTGAATGTAACCGCATAAACATTCAAATGGGTGTATTGAATCACTTTACCTTATCTGTTTTTTAGTTCAACACGCATTCTCAACAATTAGCGGTTAAAAAACACTTGTCATCTCTGAAATATAAAATACCATGTACGGTATACCCTAGGGGTACTAAATAAGGACGATTTAAATGCGCAAGAATAAAGTTGTGACGACAGAGGATATTTTACTCAAACTCTGTCAGTCAGTATCACAGGTACTCACTTCAGCCACCAGTTCGATGGTAAACTATTCGGCGATGGTGCAAAAAATTAACAAGACGAGTCTCAAACCAGATTTTGGCTGTTTTGTTTTGTTCGACGGTGGGTTTTCTGGCCTGGTAGTGATTAACTTTACCTCGCAAGCGGCCCTAGAAATCTATACCAATTACATGCGCAATATGGGGATGCCGGAAGAAGAACTTGCTATTTTGCATACCTCTGATGAAGTTGGCGATGTACTCGGCGAACTTATGAACCAGTTAGTGGGTAATTTTACAAACAAGATACGTAAAGAGTTGCAAACCAATATCACGCAGAATCAACCAAAAATGCTGTCGATCAATAAGCAAGTGTTGTTGTCGGTTGATACCAATCTAGACCGCCCACAAGCTCGACGTGTTACCTTTACCACCGAGCAAAACAACATCTTCTACCTCGAACTTGCTATGGATAAAACCGAGTTTATTCAACTTGAAGAGTTTGAAATTGAGGGTGATACGGACCCAGATGATATTCTCGACCAAGAACAGAATCGAAGCAAAAACACCAAAAACGAAAGTGTTAGCGACGCAGTCACTGACGACCTTCTTGATTCGCTTGGTATATAGTTACAAACCCGTTTTAAAGGCCGCATAAGCGGCCTTTTTTGTTTCCAAACAGTACGCATTTATCTGCCGTAACATCCATTATTGCCCAATTCACCGACACTTTTGTACAAGCACTCGCATAACTGTATATACATACAGTTATGCGGGAAGTGGTCATTTCTCCGTAATTATCCAAAGCTTTTTTTGATTGATCACAAGGAAATTTGGTAACATATGCCCCCTTAAAATTAAGAGGATAAGTATGGACAAGCGACGCGCGTTGAAGAAAATTGCCAAGTGCCTAGAGTTAGGTAATTCGGCCAACGTTAACGAAGCCGCCAATGCAATTAAGATGGCGCATAGCTTAATGCTCAAATATGGTCTCGATAAGGACGACATTGAGTTTATTAAGATGGGAAAAACGCAATCGTCCCATTTGCTGCCCGCTTCAGTCGGCGAGTCCATATTGCGCATTATCCGTGGAATCAATACTCGATTTGGCGTTGAAGCCGTTCTGGTCAACCATAAAGGCCTAAAACGCGTTGAATTTATTGGTGAAGCTGACCGCGCCATTTTTGCCGCGTTTGCTTTTGATATCGTTTATCGCGAAATGAATCAGCAGACTGGACAATTCCGCAATGGTTTCCAGGGTACTGGTACCAGTAATGCAGAAGTCACTAAACGAGTGAATTCATTTTTATCTGGCTGGATTGAAGGCGCGTTAGAAAAACTCCCTGTTATCGCGCCTGATGACGACTCTCAAAACAAGATCAACAACTACATTGATAAAGAGTTTAAAAATATCGATAGAGAGACGTTCAAAAAACAGTTATATGAAGCAATGAAAAACATCACTGAAGATTATGAAAAGGGACTCAAAAAAGGACGTACTGTATCGGTAAGCCGAGGTGTACAAGGTGAACAAGCTCGTAAAAGGCTTGGTAATGGGTCTTAATTGTAACGAGTAATCACCACCCATTAACAGCACTGTAACAAATGTAAAAGCTGTGTTATGCTTCACTGGTTTTCAAGTTAGTCGAGGCTGTATGCAAAAGGAAAGACAAAATTGTGACTGGTGTAAAGAGTTTCTACCGGTCAACCCACTTAAGTATTCTGATGGCAAACGCTATCACTCATGCGATGGCTGCCTACCTTACGCAGAATTTGATATCCGCATGTTTAACTCTGATGAAAAACGGTTACAGAAAATATCTCTTCAGCTACAAGTAGCCTAATAAACATCTCTTCTTTCTAAGCCCCCTATTTTGGGGGCTTTTTTGTGCCTATAACTTTTCACTTAGCTAGCGCTCTGAATCATCAAAAACAAGCACCATGTCATAACAGCTTAAAAATGCCGCAAAAAAAGCTTGCAAAACAAGCACACTCGAATTACTGTTGATTCATACAGTATGTACATGGGGACAGTATTATGAGTTACACACAATCATCAGTCACAGAAAACACTTTTTCCGTTTCGGTTAATCCGCGTAACTCTTTTATTGCCTCTCCACCGGTCAAGTCGCAGCGCTCAGCAGATACCATCGCTAGCCAACTTGCCCTAGCCTCACGTAAAAATAAGTGGATTCTATTTACTGGCCAATGCCCAAAGCCTGACTTCAAATGGCTAAGCCAACGTAATGTTGACTGCAGCAAAGTGGTGTATCTCAAAAACTCTGCCCATAGTGAGCAGATAAAAGTGATTATGGACGGTATTTTGTCTGGAAATGCGTCCGCTATCGTGGCAACAAGCGCTATCGATTCAATTTCTCAACAACAGCTAACGCAGCTCGCTAAAGACAATCACTGTGCATTGCATTTTGTTGATGTGAGTCGCGCGCAGCAACTGCATTAATAGGCTTCGTAATAAGCACTTAAAGCAAACGTTTGCTTTATTGCTGGATCAAGAGGTGTTTTTTGGTATTATGCGCTCGTTGAAGCCGTATTACCCTAAAGGAACGCCAAAAAATGAACTTAGCTGATCAAGTTTTAGATGTTAACGATGACTTGCCTATTCGTACTGATAAACCAGTGCATAGCGGTAAGGTTCGCTCCGTTTATTGGTTAACCGAACAAGACAGTCGCCGACTGATTCAAGAAAAAGGCTATGATGTACCAGCAGACGCTCCGTTAGCGATTATGGTGATCAGCGACCGCATATCTGCATTCGATTGTATTTGGAAGGGTGAGCAAGGGCTCAAAGGGGTGCCTGGTAAAGGTGCTGCACTAAACGCAATTTCAAATCATTGGTTCGACTTGTTTAAGCAAAAAGGTCTTGCCGATAGTCATATTCTTGATGTCCCTCACCCACTCGTTTGGATTGTTCAAAAAGCCACGCCTATAAAAATAGAAGCGATATGCCGTAGTTATATAACTGGCTCTATGTGGCGCGCCTATGAGAATGGTGAAAGAGAGTTTTGTGGCATAGCACTACCAGAAGGCCTTACTAAAGACTCTCAGCTCCCAGAATACCTATTAACCCCGTCAACAAAAGGCATTTTGGAGGGCATTCCTGGTGTTCCGGCAGTCGACGATGTCAATATTACTCGCCAAAATATCGTTGATAACTTTGCAGCGTTTAATTTTAAACAAGCTCAAGACATCGATGCGTATGAGGCCCTGCTAAAAGAAGGTTTTAATGTCATTTCTGAGGCATTGGCTCCACTGGATCAGATTTTTGTCGACACCAAATTTGAATTTGGCTATGTCAAAGACGCTGCAGGCAACGACAAGTTAATTTACATGGATGAAGTCGGCACTCCAGATTCATCTCGCATCTGGGATAGTAACGCTTATCAGCAAGGGAAAATTGTAGAAAATTCAAAAGAAGGATTTAGGCAGTTTCTTCTTAATCATTTCCCAGATCCAGATATTTTGCTAAATAAAGATCGCATGGCGGAAAGAGAAGCCCTGGCAGCAGACAACCTATTGCCATTAGACGCTATGACGACTCTGTCTAAAACGTACACCGATATCGCTAAAACAATTACGGGCTCCCCTGTGCATATCAGCCAAAATCCTAAGCAAGAAATTGTCGATGTATTAAGAACGCACTACCAGTTAGTCGATTAATCTTATAATGCTCTACTACTTAAAGGCCAATCTTTCATTAGATTGGCCTTTTTGCGCTGTCCAATAGAGAAAGTTACCGTTTAACGAATTTTATCACTGAATTTAGTGTGAAAAATGAATACACTATGCACACCTAATTGCTGATTGCCTAGACCATGAAAAACGACAAACGCCCGTTATACATCCCTTTTGCAGGATCCGCTCTGTTAAGCACTCCTTTACTCAATAAAGGCAGCGCTTTTTCTGCCGACGAACGCAGTTTCTTCAATCTTGAAGGCTTGCTCCCTGAAGCAACCGAAACCATCGAAGAGCAAGTAGAGCGGGCATATCAGCAATATAAAAGTTTTGAAAATAGTATGGATAAACACATCTATTTAAGAAACATACAAGACACCAATGAGACGCTATTTTATCGTTTGGTTCAAAACCATATCAGTGAAATGATGCCCATTATTTACACTCCGACTGTAGGTGCGGCGTGTGAAAATTTCTCTAATATCTATCGCCGTGGTCGCGGTCTATTTATCTCTTACCCAAATCGCGACCGGATTGACGACTTACTTAATAATGCCGCCAACCAAAATGTGAAAGTAATTGTGGTGACCGATGGCGAGCGTATTCTGGGATTGGGAGACCAAGGCATTGGTGGTATGGGGATCCCCATAGGTAAGCTTGCACTGTATACCGCGTGTGGTGGTATCAGCCCAGCGTATACGCTACCCATTGTCTTAGATGTGGGTACCAACAACCCGCAACGTCTTGCCGATCCAATGTATATGGGCTGGCGCCATAAGCGTATCAGCGGGCACGACTATGACGAGTTTGTCGACGATTTTATGCAAGCTGTGCAACGTCGTTGGCCAGAGGCATTGGTTCAGTTTGAAGACTTTGCCCAAAAAAATGCCATGCCACTACTGAACAAGTATAAGAATCGTGTTTGCTGCTTTAACGATGATATTCAAGGTACCGCTGCAGTTACTGTTGGGTCGTTAATTGCAGCCTGTAAAGCAGCAGGCTCACAACTTCGTGACCAACGCATCACATTTGTTGGCGCGGGGTCTGCAGGTTGTGGTATAGCGGAAGCCATTGTTGCACAAATGGTCGCCGAAGGTTTAGACGAACAGAAAGCGCGCGGTCAGGTTTACATGGTTGATCGTTGGGGCTTATTGCAACAAGGTATGCCCAACCTTCTCGATTTCCAGAAAAACCTTGCTCAACCATTTAGCAATACTGAACACTGGGAACAGTCTGAGGATGCCGGTTATGGATTGTTAGAAGTGGTCACAAATGCCAAGCCAACCGTGCTGATAGGTGTATCCGGTGCACCAGGTCTATTCAGCGAAGAGATTATAAAAGCATTATATCAACATTGCTCGCAACCGATTATTTTTCCACTGTCTAACCCTACCAGTCGCGTTGAAGCGACCCCTGCTGATCTAATTGAGTGGACAGAAGGAAACGCGTTAGTCGCAACTGGTAGTCCATTTGAAGCTGTTGTTTATAAAGGTCAACGCTTCGAAATTGCTCAGTGTAACAACAGCTATATATTCCCTGGTATTGGCTTGGGCGTTTTGGCCGTTGAATCCTCACGGATCACAGACGAAATGCTCATGGAGTCGAGTCGCGCTCTTGCGAACTGCTCTCCACTCGCTCGACAAGGCCAGGGCGCGCTGCTACCACCGCTAGAAGAAATTCACACTGTCTCTAAGGCTATTGCGTTTGCTGTGGCCAAAAAAGCGATTGAACAAGGTGTTGCGCTAAAGATCTCTGATGACGCAATACGTACGGCCATTGACAACCATTTTTGGCAGCCAGTGTACCGCCGCTATAAGCGCACTGCTTATTAGGTTGTTAGTACATGGATGTAATCAATAGTTTTGCACAGCTGTTAAGACCGTACTTGTCGGAAATCGCGATTTCACTCGTTGCCTGTACGCTCGTGATAGCGGGCAACGATATCAACCGTTTTGTTCGCGGTGTAATGCGTGGCCACAATTTTGTGGTCAGAACACTCACGTTTGTATTGATTAACGCTTTTGGCTACGGCCTGCTTATTGTTCACCTATCCCCTTTTCTCGCTCGACAACTCGCGGCGCTTAATTCGAACTGGTTAGTCAGTGTTATCTGCGGAAGCTTTTTAGTGATCGGTGTTTGGGCGCAACGAAACAGACAGGTGTAACGTGATTGGTCGCACACCTCCTCGTTCACTGCTCAATTGGCTCGCTCGTACAGTCCGATCGCTACTTATCGGTGGATTGGTACTTGCTGCATTAGCGACTGGTTTTGTTGTCGGAGTTGATCAATGGATTGCTCACAAAGCTAAAAATAAAATTGTGTCGAAAGTCGTTGATGCACCGCTCGCCCCTGTCGCTCTCGTATTGGGAACCAGTAAGTACATTGGCAAGTCACTCAACCCTTACTATACCTTTCGTATTGAGTCGGCGATCGAGCTCTACCAACAAGGTAAAGTCAAAGGCTTCTTATTAAGTGGCGACAACGCTCACCGCTCGTATAATGAACCCTGGACAATGAAACGAGATTTATTGAAAGCGGGTATTCCTGAGTCAGTGATCTTTTTAGATTATGCAGGATTTAGAACACTAGACTCTATTGTGCGCGCTCAATCGATATTCGATGTAGACGAAATGATTATCGTGACTCAAACATTTCATTGCTATCGCGCACTTTATATTGCTAACCACATAAAAATCGATGCTTATTGCCTAGGAGTTAAAGCCCCGACCCCTACGCATTGGTATAACGTGAGGTTTCGAGAAATATTTGCCCGCACAAAAGCATTTTTGGACATCAATATCATTCATACTCAACCTCGTTTTTTAGGCGACAAAGAGCCTATCATCGAGTTGCTCAACAATCCTGAGCCGGAAAAAAAGGTGCCCCAACAGGATTGATTTTTGTTGTGATCGCCGCAACTTAACATTTTGACTGCTTTTACTATCTTCTGTGGCACAAAATCAATACACTGCCAAAAACGTTGTTAATTGGAGAATTCATGGCTGACGTTATCCATAATCCATTGATCATTTTAGGATCAGGCCCAGCGGGTTACACTGCTGCTGTATACGCTGCGCGCGCTAACCTATCACCACTGCTTGTGACTGGAATGCAACAAGGTGGTCAGTTAACCACGACAACTGAAGTTGAAAATTGGCCAGGCGATCCAGAAGGACTAACGGGTCCTGCTCTGATGGAACGCATGCAAAAGCACGCTGAGAAATTTGAAACCAACATTCAGTTTGATCATATCCACACTGTTGAGTTAAAAAACAGACCCTTTACCTTAGTGGGTGATAACGCTACCTATACCTGTGATGCATTGATTATTTCAACAGGCGCATCAGCAAAGTATATTGGACTGGAGTCCGAAGAAGCGTTTAAAGGTCGCGGCGTGTCTGCTTGTGCGACTTGTGATGGCTTTTTTTACCGTAACCAAAAGGTTGCTGTGATCGGTGGAGGAAATACCGCCGTAGAAGAAGCACTGTATCTGTCAAACATTGCGTCAGAAGTTCATCTGGTCCATCGTCGCGATACCTTCCGTGCAGAAAAGATCCTCATAAAACGCCTAATGGACAAAGTCAACAATGGCAACATTGTTCTGCATTTGGACCAAACACTGGAAGAAGTTGTTGGCGACGAAATGGGTGTCACTGGCATGAAGCTTAAAAATGTTCAGTCGGGATCGGTTGTTGAGCATGACGTTATGGGTGTATTTGTTGCCATTGGCCATCATCCAAATACCGAGATTTTCAATGGTCAGCTCGAGATGAAGAATGACTACATTGTTGTTCAATCTGGACTAGAAGGTAATGCGACTCAAACCAGTATTGCTGGCGTGTTCGCTGCAGGTGACGTGATGGATCATACCTATCGTCAAGCCATTACGTCAGCGGGAAGCGGCTGCATGGCCGCACTCGATGCAGAGCGCTACTTAGACAGTATTGAATAATAATGAGGGCGTCAGTTAATTCTGGCGCTCCAATCATTGACCTGTCACTTAATTATTACCTCAGCAATCTATACCACATAGATTGTATGGAATCTGCATGGACAAGCACACTCAAAAATCTCTTCGTAATTGGTTAAAGTTACAATCTAAACATGCTCAGCAATGGATGATGCTATCGATAGTAACGGGGCTTGTATCGACAGTCGCCGTTATTGCTCAAGCAGCGTTTATTGCGACTCTTTTACATTCAGCTATTATCGAAGCTACACCATTAGAGCAACTGACCTCTCCTATTATTGGTCTCATCGCTGCTCTCATTGTGCGCTCGATGGCAACCTATGTGAAAGAAATCGCTGGGTTCAAAGCCGGGGCTCATATTAGAGTGTATATCAGGCAGCTTGTGCTCGATAAAGTACGCCAACTCGGTCCTGCGTATATCCAACAGAAGCAAGCAGGCGCTTGGGCAACGCTCATTTTAGAGCAAGTGGAAGAGATGCAAGACTACTTTGCTAAGTATCTTCCCCAAATGACTTTGGCGGGCGCTGTGCCACTAATGATCCTCATTGTGGTATTCCCGCAAAACTGGGCAGCTGGCGTTATTTTCCTACTCACTGCACCTCTTGTTCCGCTTTTTATGGCGTTAGTCGGTAAGAAGGCCGCTGAAGCAAATCGGAAAAACTTTAAGGCGTTGCAACGTTTGTCAGGTCACTTTTATGACCGCCTACAAGCGTTAACTACCATACGCTTGTTTAATCAAGCTGATCAACAAGTTGAACAGCTTAACGCGGCATCAGAAGTGTTTCGAAAGCGCACCATGAGCGTGCTAAAAATTGCCTTTTTATCCTCGGCAGTTCTCGAGTTTTTTACCTCAGTATCCATCGCAATTACCGCGGTGTATTTTGGGTTTTCATTTATTGGTGAGCTCAATTTCGGTAACTATGGCTTGCCACTGACGTTATTCACTGGCTTATTCATACTCATCCTTGCCCCAGAGTTTTACCAACCACTGCGCGATCTTGGTGCTTATTATCACGCAAAGCAACAAGCCATTGGCGCTGCCGAATCACTGGTTGAGTTTCTAAATATTGCTGTTGATGAGTCACAATCGACCACTCAAGTTTCATCCACTGAGTCGTTGCAGATTGAAGCGAAAGAACTCATTGTTACCGCTCAAGATGGGACCCATTTAGTCGGACCCATTACCGTCTCGGTAGAGCAAGGAGAAAGTATTGCGCTTGTCGGGCATAGTGGTGCCGGTAAAACGAGCTTAGTCAATGCAGTACTCGGCTTTTTACCTTACAAAGGCAGTTTGAAAGTGAATGGTATTGAACTAAAAACCATTCAAGCGGCCAGTTGGCACCAATGCATCAGTTGGGTTGGTCAAAACCCAATGTTGCTTCACGGTACCTTGTTAGAAAACCTTAACTTGGGCGACCATTCCTACTCGGATCAGCAGATTCAACACGCACTGCATCAATCACACAGTGATGAATTTGTTCAAACGCTCGGTTTAAATTATCAAATAGAAGACCAGATGGGCGGCTTATCTGTAGGCCAAGCTCAACGACTTGCTCTAGCACGCGCCATTCTCCAACAAGGCCAACTGTGGATCATAGACGAGCCTACCGCGAGCTTGGACTCTACCAGTGAAGCGCTCATTTTTGATTCTCTTTCACAGGTGACACAGCATAAGACAACACTGATGATCACTCACCAACTCTCCGCGCTTTCCACTGTAGATCGCGTACTGGTAATGGAAAAGGGGCAGATTGTCGAACAAGGTTCATACGCCGAACTGGTTAAACAGGAAGGCGCATTTCATCAAATGTTAAGCGATGCTCAGTACTTGTCATTAGACGATAAGGAGAATTTAGATGGGTGATCTTAAACCTTACTTCCAGCTGTACAAGAAGCATTGGTTCCATCTAACCATTGGTTCACTGATTGGATTGCTCACGCTTCTCGCCTCTGTTGGATTGTTAACTGTATCAGGTTGGTTTCTATCTGCATCTGCGGTTGCAGGTTTAACCATTGCACGCCAAACATTTAATTACATGCTACCTGGTGCTGCGGTTAGAGGACTTGCAATTAGTCGAACTGCGGGACGTTGGGGTGAGCGTGTGATCACTCATGATGCCACCTTCAAATTGCTGACGGATCTTCGTGTTCGATTTTTCAAACGCATGATCCCACTTTTTCCACGAAAAAATGCCACTCTTCGCGACGCTGACTTACTAAATAGAATCACCGCTGATGTCGAAGCGATGGACCATATCTATTTAAGGCTGGTCAGCCCCATTGCACAGAGCCTTATCGGTATTGTATTGCTCTCACTCATTGTAGCCTGGTTTGATACAGCCTCTGGACTTTGGCTAGGCGCTACCCTTGTTGCGGTACTGGTTATTTGGCCTCCCCTCTTTTATAAACTGGGAAAGCACAACGGTGAGCAACTCACTCTAACCAAAGCGAGGCTTCGAACGACGCTGATCGATTACATAAGTGCGCACTCGGAGCTACTAATTTATGGTGGCGAAAACAAACGCTATAAGCAATTTATTGTGCAGCAAAGCAAGCTTATTGAACACCAGTTCTATCATGCTCGAATCAGTGCATTAGCGAGCTCGTTACTCATGCTAGTAAATGGTGTTACGTTACTGGGTATCCTCTATTTAGGACTAAATGGCTATCACGGGGAGCCTGCAACACCGATTACCGCTTTGATCGTGTTTGCCGCACTGTCTAGCATGGAGCTGTTAATCCCTATAGCAGGGGCGTTTCAATTTTTAGGTCAAACTCTCACTTCGGCGAAGAGATTGAATCAAATAACGGAAGCATCGCCAGAAGTGACCTTTTTGGATGATGAAGCAAAGGCTCAACCGCTGTCTTCTCGTTCGTTAGATGTTCAAATCAGCAACCTAAGTTTTCAATATTCGGAACGCCCTGTACTCCAGCAGATCAATTTAACATTGCCTGCCGGCAGCAAAACTGCGTTATTGGGCAAAACAGGCTGTGGCAAGTCAACACTAGCACAACTGCTCACTCGCAGCTGGGATTGCGATTCCGGAGAGATAGTTTTTAATGGTGTATCGCTGCGTCAAATCCCAGAAGACGTGTTAAGAGCATCGACCTCTGTAGTGAGCCAGCGTGTTGACATTCTTAATGATAGTTTGCGTAACAATCTCACTATAGCCAACAACAAAGCTAATGATGAGCAACTCGCAGACGCATTACACAAGGTAGAGCTATCGCATTTACTCGATGACACAGGCCTAGAACAGTGGCTTGGCGACGGTGGGCGCCAGTTATCTGGCGGTGAAAAGCGTCGTATTGGGCTGGCGAGGATGCTTCTTCACACTGGTAAACTGGTGATTTTAGATGAAGCAACTGAAGGACTTGATAAGTCGACAGAAAAGAAGATGCTCGATCTCATTACCGATCATTGTAAAAACAAAACGGCGTTGTTCATTACCCATAGACTATCCAACCTACATACCATGGACAATATTGTAATGATGGAGTCTGGACAGATCGTAGAGCAAGGTGACTTTAGGTACCTACTGAAGCAAAACGGTCGATTTAAGCGCCTTACCGAAGCACTCTAACTCTAAATCATACACGCAATAAAAAAGCCCCTTTCGGGGCTTTTTTGTACGTCGAGAAATCGTATTAGAAAATATGAACTGTCGCGTTCAGAGTGAAGCTGTCTACGTTACGATCACCCATGGCGAAATTCTGGTAGCCCGCACCGATTGATACCATAGAAAAAACAAAGTATTCAGCACCAACACCATACATGATGTCGTAGCCATCTTCGTCGGTAAAGCCGGCAGTACCTGCTAGGTCGTAGGTGTGAGCGCCAAGACGACCGTAAATGTGCAGTGGACCAAAGTCAATGCTTGGTTTAATGGCCAAGTACAACGACGATGAAGAATCGACATCAAAGTCAGAGAAGCCTGCGCTACCGTGATTTTGGTAACCTGCTTCAACACCAATAATTGGAAGAATGCCAGTACCAATGTGAAGGCCAGTTGTTGTTGCACTGTCGCTATCAAAACCAGCTTGACCAATGTTAGCGCCGCCGTAAAGCCATGCGTCAGCCATTGCGAACGTTGAAGTACCTACTAGAGCAAGAGCAAGAAGTGTCTTTTTCATTATATTTCCTTTTGGATATTTCCATGCGGCAATTTACATTGCCGCTCTTTGAGCTTTAAACAGTATTATGCAAATATTTGGCCATCTAACCAGAGCTTAGCATCGGCAATCAATAGTTGTCAGTCTAAGTGACTTAAAAATCGCCATATTTTACTATAACTCCGAAATAGCGTTAAAAATACGTTTGTCAGAAATCGGAAATGGCGTACCCAATTGCTGTGCAAAATAGCTCACGCGCAGTTCTTCTATCATCCAACGGATAGTTTTTGCCTCTTCAGGCACTGCCATCCCCTTTGGAATTTTGTTCAGCAATTCTTTATAAGCGGTATTGACCGACTCTATCTTTAACATGTGTAGTCTATCTTTTGTTGGATCAATAGGGAGTTTTTCTAGACGTTTCTCTAGAGCCTTCATATATCGTAGAATATCAGGCAACTTCTCCCAACCACAATCTGTCGCAAAGCCTTTGTAAATTAGCCCTTCTAATTGCGCTTTGATGTCAGAAAGTGCAAATGCCATTGAAAGATCCACTCTCCCCTTCAGTTTTTTATTGATCCCAAAAGCCATGGTTAAAATAGTTTCGACTTGCTGGGCTATTTCAACTACCGTATCGCCTAACTCGCCTCTGACCGTTTCTTTAAGACGGTCAAAAGACTCCGACTCCCAAACCAAACCTCCATGCTGTGCAATGAGTTTATCCACACCACAGGCAATACAATCATCAATCAAATCCATGACCTTTCCATACGGATTAAAGTACAGCCCCAGTTTTGACTTATTCGGTAAATTGGTATGTAAGTATTTGATTGGCGACGGGACATTAAGTAGCAACAATCGGCGTTGTCCCTGCTGCATAACCTGTTGCTGCTCTGCTTTTGTTTCAAATAGTTTGATAGAAACACTGTTCTTGTCGTCGACAATCGCTGGAAACGCTTTAACTTTAAAGCCACCACGCTTTTGTTGATACACTTCTGGTAGCTCGCCAAAACTCCATGTGTGTAAATCGCTTTGCTCAATGTCATCGTCGGCAACTTTTGACAAGGTTTGCTGAACTTTTTCTTTTAAACTCTCTTTTAACTCAAAAATATCTGTGTGTTCTTTGAGCTTTCTATTGCGATGATCGACAGCTCGATAGGTAATTCTTAAATGTTCAGGAATTTGATCTAACTTCCAGTCCTCACGAAGCACTTCTACCCCCGTCATGCGGCGCAGTTCTTTTTCCAGTGCATCTAATAACGGCATCTGCATCGGTTCGATACGCGCTAAGAATGCTTGCGCATAGTTCGGCGCAGGTACAAAATTTCGTCTTAATGTTTTTGGCAAAGACTTTATTAGCGCAATGATCAATTCTTCGCGAAGACCTGGGATTTGCCAATCAAAACCGTCTTGCGTGACCTGATTAAGAATAGGTAGCGGGATATGTACCGTTACACCATCACTGTCTTGACCAGGTTCAAACTGATAACTCAACTTAAGTTTCAAGCCACCTTGATACCAAAAATTAGGGTAGTCTAAGTCGGTAATATGAGAGGCATCACCTTTGAACAGTGCCTGCTTTTCAAAGTTAAGCAGCTCGGGTGATGATTGCTGAGTCTTTTTCCACCAGCTATCAAAGTGCTTGCCAGACACGACATCAGTCGCGATACGCTGATCGTAAAACAGATAGAGGTCTTCGTCGTCAATCAAAATGTCACGACGGCGCGATTTATGCTCAAGTTCTTCAACTTCTTTGATGAGCTTCATATTGGCTTTAAAAAACGGATGCTTATTGTCCCAGTCTCCTTCGACTAGTGCAGAGCGAATAAAGATTTCTCGAGAAACAACCGGATCTATGTTGCCATAGCTCACTAGACGTTTAGCAACAATAGGGATGCCATAAAGCGTTACTTTTTCATAGGCCATCACTTGAGCGCGTTTTTTCGACCAATGTGGCTCGCTGTGACTCCGTTTAATCAGATGCCCTGCAACGGGCTCTATCCATTCTGGTTGAATCTTGGCAACAATGCGTCCCCACAAGCGCGATGTTTCAACCAACTCTGCTGCAATTATCCATTTGGGCTGCTTTTTAAACAGTCCCGATGCAGGGAAAATATTAAAGCGAGCGTTGCGAGCACCCTGATATTCATTCTTTTCTTGGTCTTTAACACCAATGTGCGACAACAAGCCTACTAAGAGCGCAGCGTGGATTGTTTGATTGTCCGCAGGCGATTTGTTGGGTTTGTAATCGAGCTCTCCCATTACTTGGGAAACTTGAAAGTAAACGTCTTGCCATTCACGTACACGTAGGTAATTGAGATAGTCTTGTTTACACTGTTTTCTAAATTGATTACCTGAAAGCGCCTTTTGCTGCTCTTTGAGATAATTCCACAAGTTAATAAATGCGATAAAGTCAGACTCTTTGTCAGCAAAGCGTCGATGTTTATCGTCTGCTGATTGCTGTTTATCTGAAGGACGCTCACGGGGATCTTGGATCGCCAATGCCGACGTGATCACCATCATCTCGTGCAAACAGCCTAATGCTGGTGCCGCCAATACCATTCTAGCCAGTCTCGGGTCGATAGGTAAGCGAGCAAGCTGTCGACCAATTTTGGTCAGACGATGGACACCGCTATTATCACTTTTTTGCAATGCGCCTAACTCGTCCAGTAGTCTAACACCGTCAGAAATATTGCGCTTATCGGGCGCTTCAACAAACGGAAATGCTTGAATATCACCTAACCCCAAAGCCGTCATTTGTAAGATAACTGATGCGAGGTTGGTTCTTAAAATTTCTGGGTCTGTAAACTCAGGGCGGCTTAGAAAATCCTCTTCCGAGTACAAGCGAATGCAAATACCTTCGCTCACGCGTCCACAACGCCCTTTCCTCTGATTGGCGCTGGCTTGCGACACGGCCTCAATAGGTAATCGCTGCACTTTAGTGCGGTAAGAATAGCGACTAATACGGGCGGTACCGGGATCAACAACATACTTAATGCCAGGTACAGTTAAACTGGTTTCCGCAACGTTAGTACTGAGTATGATTCGTCGACCAGCATGGGATTGGAATACTCTGTTTTGTTCTGCCGATGATAACCGCGCATACAGTGGCACCACTTCTGTGTCTCTTAGTTTCAACCGATTAAGCGACTCTGCTGTATCTCTGATTTCTCGTTCGCCATTCAAAAACACGAGAATGTCGCCTTGACCTTCCAGACATAATTCTTCGACGGCGTCATTGATGCCTTCTAGCACGTCTCGCTCTGAGTCATCGTCACCATTGAGTGGGCGATATCGTGTTTCTACTGGGTAAGTTCGCCCAGACACTTCAATGATCGGTGCATTATTAAAGTGTTTTGAAAAGCGCTCCGGGTCGATTGTTGCCGAAGTAATAATGACTTTGAGGTCCGGTCTCTTAGGCAGCAGGTTGCGAAGATAGCCCAAGATAAAGTCGATGTTTAAGCTTCTTTCGTGCGCTTCATCGATAATGATAGTGTCATACTGATTCAAGAATCGATCATGTTGAATCTCGGCCAACAAAATACCATCAGTCATAAGCTTGACCTGAGTGTTGTCCGAGACTTGATCGTTAAAACGAACTTTATAGCCAACAAACTCGCCAAGCGGTGTATGCATTTCTTCTGCAATACGGTTTGCAACCGAACGAGCGGCTAAACGTCTTGGTTGAGTATGGCCAATTAAACCATACTTGCCTCGGCCAAGCTGTGCACAAATCTTTGGTAGCTGAGTGGTTTTGCCTGAACCGGTTTCGCCCGCCACAATCACAACTTGATTCTCTTCAATGGCTTTGGCAATGTCATCGCGCTTTTGACTGACGGGCAAGTCCTGAGGATAGTCAATTACAGGCTGAGCATTAAGGCGCGATTGCACCTCACTCATTGAACGTGCGATATCGAGCGCTATTTGGTCATAAACAGCATTTCGTGACTCCTCAGCCTTAATTCTTTGCGCTCCTTGGATTCGCTTGGACAAGCGAAAGCGGTCTCGGATCATACATTGAGATAGGGCTTTTCTTAGGCTTTTAGGGGAGTTTTGTTCAAATGTGGGGGATGACACGCGCGACCTTCCATCTACGATTCTATTGCGCGCGATTGTAGCATAACCACCAGCAAAAAGGCCGCTTCAAGCGGCCTTAGTCAATAGGTTTTTAAGCCAGTTGGCTAAAAATGATACTGTAAATAGACAGCGTTGTAGTTACTACCGCCTTTGAGTCGGCCGTATTGAGATGATTTTTCGAATATCGCTGAGCGGTGATGAACGTAGTAGCCCAGCCAAAGGTCATTTAGGTCTGGAGAATTAAACAGGTCACCCAAATTAACATCGAAAGAAAAATCTAGGTAATTTAATAGGTTACTCGTATTAGCATAGTCTTTCCTTTCGGTGAAGTCATACTCTTCTAAATAAGTAACGTCCTTAACATAAGACAAACCTTCCGCGACACCAACACGCCATTTAAATGGCCAGTCAATCGTGTAATAGGCTTTAATTGCGACAACATATTCTTGGGTGCTGCTTTGTTTTTCGTGACTCCAGTGCCAACCAAAACCAGGCGTTACAAAAATGTCTAATGGAAGGCCAAACAACTCATCGGTTAACGGTTGTCCATAGAACAACGTGGTTAATTGACTATCGTAAGGATCTTTCTCGACATCAAAGCGCATAATATCGCCTAAGCTCGATGGTGTTCCCCATGCGTGAGCAATTCTCCAATAAGCTTTGCTGTCTAACTCTTTTTTAGGGGGCACGTCTTTATTGTTAAAGATCCCAAATCCAAGGTAATACTCAGCCTGTGTCGAATCATTGATAAAAGAGACATTTTTCGCCTCACTATCTAAGAATCGATAATCTATTCCGGCAAGCAAGTAAAGATTGGACGCGACATGGTAGGACACATCCAAACCAATATTGTAGTCAATGCCCGATCCAATGGTTTCACCTACTTGGGCATCGTCAACAACCAGAGGCTCCAAACCGTAGTACAACGAGTTAAAGCTGGCTGTCTTGTAGCGCATTCTCAAATTGGGTTCGAAAATAAAGTTGTTATAACCGTAAGTGCCACGCGCTTCTAAGTTTGAGTGCCAATTGGTTTGTTGATCGATCATGGCATCGAGTCTAAGTGTCCAGTTCTCATCGACTGTGTAGTCAAATAACACACCGAGATCACCGGTGTCGCCACCGATGTAGTTTTGATAATCGGCTGGAATATCGATAAAGCGCATGCGAGTGATGGCAGATACGCTTAGCGGGCTTTGGTCATTGTCAAAGAGATATAAACCGGCCTCAAGCCCATTTAAGTAACCGAACTCACCTTTGTAAAAAAGCATCGGAATGAAGGTCGATACAGAATCAGCGTTAATATCATTATCGTAGAGAACGTCGGCATTTCGAAAAACAGCAGCGATGCCCCATTCTTGTTCTGGATAAGCAGTATTAGCAGCATAACTGGTTGCAGTAACAAAAGCGGTGCCAACGGACATCGCCAATAAAGAAAGTTGAGTCATGTGTTTAGTCAAGTAAGAATCCTTTCTTCGGAAATAGCCATCGCTGGGTTATAAATATTCACGGTTTACAATGACGTCGATTGCTCTGATGAGTGTAATCGCAATCCCATCATAAAAAAAGAGTAGTGTGCACTCAATCACATTAATGAGAAACACGAGTAACAAAACAAGTGGCGGCTAATAATAAAGAAACCCTTGCACGATGGCTGTGATTCCGCTTAGGGAACATAGCACCAAAGAACCATAGCGAATACTTTGTTGCGATATACGTCCTAAACACAGCAGCGCTAAACGATAGCCCAAGTAAGATGCAGGCAATAATGGTAGTGTCAGCCACACATGGGTAAGCGTGAAATGACCAACAAAAAACAATACAATCAAAGACATAATCGAGCTAAAAAGGAAGAACGCTGACAGGTTACCACGTAACCTATTGGCCTCTTGATGCTGCAATAAAAGTGCCATAGGTGGTCCCCCAATGGCCGACGACGTGCCCATAAACCCTGAGAAAAATCCCGCTATCATCATGCGAGACGGATTTGGCTCTATACGAATAGGCAATAAACTAATGCACACCGATAACAATACAAAAAATCCAAGTGCTAATGACATTAAAGAGGCAGACACGTAAACCAGTAACAACCCGCCTACGACCGATCCCGGAATGCGACCTATTATCGCCATTTTAAGTCCTCCAATAGAGATCGAACTTTTATGCTTAGAGGCATTAATTAACGACAGTCCAATTGCGACGAGGCAAATTGGCGCTGGTACGTAATGGGGATCCAGTTGAAACAGCAGTGGCGCCGCGACAATTGCCATGCCAAAGCCAATGGTTGTTTGTACAAATGACCCAGCAAATATCAGTAAAACCGCGAGGGCGACATCCAACGTGAGTATCGAACTGAATTCAAACATGTTGCTCTTAAGGCTCCAAAGGTTGTATTTTTGTAGTATGCACCCATTTAAAACTTAACCTGTTTGAATCGAGGCAACTATGATTAGAAAGATCAGTCAATTATTCCAGAAGCTAAATCCAGAGCCACTTGAAACCAGCAGCGAGTCACAGCATCAAGCAATTGCAGGGTTACTCTGTGAAGTATCGCATGCCGATAGTGTGGCGGATCTAGACGAACAT
Organism: Vibrio sp. qd031; assembly: GCF_002100145.1. Lineage (GTDB taxonomy): Bacteria > Pseudomonadota > Gammaproteobacteria > Enterobacterales > Vibrionaceae > Vibrio. The sequence goes on along the minus strand of NZ_JXQD01000025.1, from coordinate 731,441 downwards.
CAAGCCAAAGTGAGTCTGCTGCAAAAAATCACTGAAATTTCAGAAAGTGAATCCATTGCTCTCATTGAAAAAGGGTCTCAACAGTTAAAAGATGCAGTGTCACTGTTTGAATACACCACGCAGTTGAGAGCGATGGATCCCGAACAGCGTTTTGAGCTTATCCAAGGTCTATGGGAAGTCGCCTATGCCGACGGTACCGTTGATCCGCAAGAAGAAGCTATCATTCGTCAAGTTGCAGAGCTTTTGTATGTCGACCATAGTGAGTACATTAGAGCCAAGTTACTGGTAGTGCCGCACTAGATATCAAGTGGAGCTGTTACAACATGGTGAGCGCTAGCTTTGCTAAATTGTAGGCATCGACATAACCTGAGTGCTGTCGCCCTTCCCAAGCAATACCTTGAGATTCTTGAGCCTGTTTGTGCCCTATTCGTTTGTCTTTTAGACGGTGCTGTATTCGATACAATGTGGCTAAGTTAATAAATTCATTGAACGGAAACGGAATTCCTTTCGCCTCACACTCTTTGGAAAAAATAAGGTCATCTCTACCCCAACTGGCGTAAATTTTATTTGTGCCACCGAAGTTTTTGATCATGGACTGTATAACCTGCTTTAGAGGTCTACCTTGTTTTTCAATTTTTCGCGGAGTAATTCCAGTCAGTTCAACACAAAACTGAGACACCTGATCTCGTTCTGGCTTCACATAATATTGCGCGCGTTTCACGATGGTTTGTGATGCCAAATCGATCTCCGCTAGCCCTATTTCAATTATTTCTCCGGTTGTGCCCTTGCCATCCACGTTCCAACAACACATTTCAAGGTCGAAACACACTACACGGTTATAGTTCATGCTCGTTGAGTCCTAATATTTCTTGCCACAGATTGTACCCATCCCACTGCTAAGGTCAAAGAACAAAGAACCTGCTACTCATTTAAAGCGACTAGTTTGATTACTTTTTGTCTCACCAACGATAGATTGCTGTAAAAGTGGTCGAATCAGCGGGTGTAGATGCTTGAATTAATTACACTCAACCCCATATAAAGCTACAATCTAGTCAATTATCTATTCTATAGCGAGAGCAAGTACCATGACTGTAAACCTTTCACAGATCCCTGAGGTTTTTGATCTATTACACGGCATATTGGCCGCGTTAGCCTTGACCGGCTTTCTATTGGCATTCAACAAAAAACCCCAACTTATCGAAAAAGAAATTGAAGTCGAAAAGATTGTAGAGGTTGAGAAACCAGTTGAAAAAATCGTTGAAGTTGAAGTAGAGAAAGTCGTTGAGGTAGAGAAAGTCATCGAGAAAGTGGTTGAGGTTGAATCAAACCTTACCACCACAAATCAAGATTCTGCGTTGCAGCTGCTGTCGCTAATGCAAAAAGAAGCCCGACTTATTGATTTTCTTAACGAAGACTTAACAGGCTTTAGCGATGAAGATGTAGGTGCTGCGGCGCGCGTTATCCATACGGGTGGTCAAAAACTGCTTAAAAACTATGTCGAATTGTCGCCTGTGCGCAACGAAAGCGAAGAGACAACGGTGCAAATTGAGCAAGATTTTGATCCTCAAAGCATCCGCCTTGTAGGGCAAATCATTGGTGACGGACCGTATCGTGGATTGTTGCTACATAAAGGTTGGAAAGTAGATAAGCTTTCGCTTCCAAAACTATCTAAGGACATTAACTTGTCTGTCATTGCTCCAGCAGAGGTAGAACTCTAATATGTCACAAGCGTTGTATCATGTGGGTATAGATTTAGGAACGACCCACTCCGTAATAGCTTACAAGGATAAAAGTGACCAAAACAATGGCGTGCAGTTGCTGCCCATTGCACAACTTACCGCTCCAGGGCAAGTTGAAGAGCCTCTTCAGCTCGGGTCTTTCGTTTACCAAGCTCATCATCACGAATTGGGCGAAGGATCTCGAACCCTACCTTGGACGACAGAGCCAGAAGCGTTAGTCGGTACAATTGCTCGTAATATGGGCGCCAAGAGCCCCACTCGTTTAGTTAGCTCAGCAAAGTCATGGTTGTGCCATGCCGGAGTTAATCGCCGCGATGCTATCTTACCTGCTGGCAGTCCAGAGGACGTTGAGAAAATTTCTCCTTTACGTGCGACCGAGCTGTATCTTACCCATCTTCATGATGCGTGGAACCATCGCTTTCCAAATGCGCCTATTTCTGAACAAGATGTCACTATCACTGTGCCCGCATCGTTTGATCCAGCAGCGCGTGAACTCACTGCTGAGGCGGCGCGTAGTATCGGTTTTGAACATCTCACTTTACTCGAGGAACCTCAAGCAGCTCTTTACAGCTGGCTAAATTTGGCAGCAGATAACTGGCGTGAGCAGCTAGAAACAGGCGATACTATCTTAGTCGTTGATGTTGGCGGCGGTACCACCGATCTTTCATTGGTGGCGGTTAACGATGATGACGGCAACCTCTCTCTTGAACGTATTGCGGTGGGCGAACACATCTTACTTGGCGGCGACAACATGGATCTTGCCCTCGCCTACCAAGTGAAAGCAAAACTCGCAGCGATTGGCAAAGAAATACAGCCATGGCAAATTCAGGCTATTACTCAAGCTTGTCGCGACGCGAAAGAAACATTGCTTGCAGACAACGACATAGAGTCAGTGCCTATCGTTGTCCCGAGTCGTGGTTCAAAGTTACTTGGTACTACGCTTAAGTGCGAGTTAACCCGACACGAAGTCACGCAGTTCTTAGTTGAAGGATTTTTCCCTAACGTTTCTATAGACAATCAACCGCAACAAGCCCGCCGAGGTGCTCTAACCCAAATGGGTCTGCCTTACGCACAGGATCCTGCGATTACTAAACATATTTCAGGTTTTCTTTCCAAACATGGTGAAAACGCTGAGCAAACCAATGACCCATTTGCGTCAATGATCAGTAATCCTATGTTGGGTGGGCAACCTATAGAGGCGGACGCTAGCGCAAGCTTTAGAGCGCCTACTGCCATTTTATTTAATGGTGGCGTATTAAAATCTGATCGACTGAGAACGCGCCTTCTAGAGACCATAAACCAATGGCTCACTGAAGCAAATAAACCACACTTAAAAGTACTGACTGGTACTAATTTGGATTTGGCTGTTGCTCACGGCGCGGCATACTACAGTGAAGTACGACAAGGTGATGGCGTTCGCATTCGCGGCGGTATCTCGTCGAGCTTTTACATCGGCGTTGAAAGTGCATTACCTGCCATTCCTGGAATGGCGCCACCGATGGAAGCCTATTGTATTGCGCCATTTGGTCTTGAAGAAGGCAGCGAAGCTGTCATGCCAAAAAAAGAATTTGGCCTTGTCGTGGGTGAACCGGTGCATTTCCAATTCTTTGGCTCAACCGCTCGTCAACATGACCAAGCTGGGGATTTACTTGATCACTGGGCTGACGGTGAATTGGACGAACTGCCTGAAGTGCATCTAACGTTGTCCGCAGATAATGGACGTCAACCCGGTGACATTGTCCCAGTGACACTGCGATCGTCGGTTGATGAATTAGGCACCCTGCAGTTGCAAGCTATTGCGTCAGACAATCAAGAAGCGTGGCGTGTTGATTTTGACCTGCGGGCAGAACAAGAATAACCCTTAATCAAAACGGCGCTTTAAGCGCCGTTTCATATTGATAATTTGTCTTATCTTAGGTGACCCTATGAGCCGTCCAGCTTACTTAGTGGGAATTGATCTTGGTACCACTCACTGCGTCGTGGCTTTCGCCAGTATTGATGCTAACCCCAATGAGCCGATTAACTTACTTCCCATTCCACAACTTATTGGACCTGGACAAGTAGCAGACAGACTCAGTTTGCCCTCTTTTCGGTTTCATCCGCATTCAACACAATTTAGCGCCGCTGATCTCACCCTACCATGGCAACAGCAGCCTGTGTTAGGCGATGAGCAACCTGCAATCATTGGCGAGTGGGCTCGCGAATTGGGTACGCACTCTCCATCACAACTAGTGTCTAGTGCAAAAAGTTGGCTGTCCCACGACAAAGTCGATAGACATGATTCCATTTTACCCTGGATTGCGAGCGAACAGACTCACCGCATATCACCGGTTATTGCCAGTGCGAGTTACCTCAATTATTTGCGACAAGCATGGGATCATCAACATCCCGTCCACAAGCTTGCCGAACAGAAACTAACAATCACCATTCCCGCCTCTTTTGATGAAGCGGCGCGAAAACTTACCCTAGAGGGCGCGGCACTCGCGGGATTACATAACGTTACTCTTTTAGAAGAGCCTCAAGCCGCGTGTTACGACTGGGTTGCTCGAAGTCAGCAAGACGCTGAGCAGCAGCTCAAAGAGCATGCGTCAATCTTAGTGGTGGATGTTGGCGGTGGTACTACCGACTTGAGCTTAATAGCCACCCATGACCACAATAACAATTTTGAGTTAAACAGGGTTGCAGTCGGAGAGCACTTAATGCTTGGCGGTGATAACATTGACCTTGCCATCGCTCATCTCGCTGAAAGAAGCTTAAATGACAATGCGCGTATGAATACCGCCAATTTAAGTAAGCTGGCTCAGCAAGCGCGTAAAACGAAAGAGCTGCTGCTAGGCGACAACGAACTGACTGAATCAAAAATCACCTTACTCGGTGGCGGCTCAAAGCTTATTGGGGCAAGCCGAAGTACCTCCGTAACGAAATCTGACCTTCACCAATTAGCGTTAGACGGCTTTTTCCCACTTACTGATATCAACGCGCTGCCTAGTACCAAACGAGGCGCGATCGTAGAGTTTGGTTTACCTTTTGTCTCAGATCCTGCTATATCGAAACATATCGCCCAGTTTTTAGCCCAACATAAACAGCAGGCAGGTATGCCTACTGCGGTGCTCTACAACGGTGGTTTATTCAACAGTGCTTTAGTCGCAAAACGCGTTACTGAACTTCTATCATCATGGTCAAGTCGTGACGTAACCGTATTAAAGAACCCTCACCCTGATCATAGTGTTGCTTATGGAGCCGTTGCCTTCCTACAGGCCAAACAAGGTAAGCTAGCCACCATCAAGAGTGGTGCTTCGCGCAGTTTCTACCTGCATCTTCCGAGTAAAAGTGGCCCCGGTCGCGCTTTGTGCCTGCTCAAAAAAGGGGAAATGCCAGGAACCGAGGTTAAGCTGACCGGTCGCACCTTCAATCTCACGATCAATCAGCCTGCTAGATTTCATGTACTTAGCGCCCATCAAGAGATATTAGTCAAACAGAATGAAGTTGCGCACGGTCAGATCATCGACGTCGTGAACGCACCTTTACATCCACTACCTGCACTTGTTACTACAATAAGTGACAAGACCATTGATGCCAACAACGTGGACGTCCAACTGATCACTCAGCAAACCGAGATTGGAACCATTAAACTCGAGTGTCAATCTTTGGATTCTGATCACCGATGGGAGCTAGAGTTCGATACTCGACAACATGCTAGTGAGGAATCTGTTGGTGCGCCTTCCCCTCAGCTTAAGACTGCCAATCAACTCATCAGTCAGGCTTTTAGTGGGAACCGAAAAAACTCTGACGGCAAGGAAATCAAAGCACTTACTCGCCAGCTAGAAAAACAGCTCGGCAACAAAGATGAATGGTCGTTTGATACGCTTCGCAGTATTTACGACACCTTACAGCAAGGAAGAAAAAGACGTCGCCGTAGCGATAGACACGAACAAGTTTGGCTACGACTCGCGGGGCATGCACTTAGACCAGGGTTTGGCGACGTGAATGACTCTTGGCGAATTGAACAGCTGTGGGCATTGAATCAGCATACATTGCAGTTTCCATCTACTCAGTCGTGGAATGATTGGTGGACGTTATGGCGTCGCGTCGCTGGTGGATTAAACCAAGAACAACAAGAACAATTGTTGACACAACTTGCACCCTATTTACACCCAGGTGCAGTCAGCTGTAAACAAGGACGAGAACGTGCTCACCAACATGGCTACGAATCGATGGTGCGGTTGGCCGCGTCATTGGAACAACTTGAAGCCGAGGATAAACTGCTGCTAGGAAACTGGTTCTTTAAACGAGCAACCCATCAAAAAGAACATGTTGCGACACACTGGTGGGCTGTTGCAAGGATCGGCACAAGATTTTCAATGCAACAAAGCCAACAAAAGCTTTTGCCAAAATCCACGGTTGAAGCCTGGTTAACCTCGTTGCTTGAGTTAAGTTGGGACAAAAGTGATGGCATGGCATTTTGTGCAAGCATGCTCGCCGCCAACGTCGCCGATCGCGAACTGGTGGTTAGCGAATCATTACAACAAGAAGTAATCGCGCGTTTACAACAGGTTAAAGCCCCAGCGAGTTGGATTTCTATGGTCGCTAATGTACAACAATTAGATAGCGAGTCTCAGGCTAAAGCTCTCGGTGATACGCTACCAAGTGGTTTAAAACTGGTCTCCTAAAAAGCAACTAAATCATGGTAATCAGTGATCAATCCGCGCGGTTTAGCGTAAAAATAGAGGTGACATTGAAAGAAAAATAGCAAAAATCATGTCTACGTTAATAAGCTACTCAAAAAACAGGGAACAGATATGAAGTTGTTAAAATCACCGTGGCTCATTGCCCTACTAGTATTCGCCGCATTTGGCTCGGTATTATCCGTCGCCAAGACAGCTATCGAGGTACCTGAAGATGCAGAATTGGCCACGCTTGCGGGTGGGTGCTTTTGGTGTACCGAATCAGACTTAGAGAAATTGGACGGCGTGTATGACGTCGTTTCTGGTTACGCCGGTGGTGAGAAACCGAACCCAACGTATAAGGAAGTTGCTTCAGGAAAAAGCGGCCACATTGAAGTCATACAAGTAAGCTACGACCCGTCGGTAGTCTCTTACCTAGACATTGTCGATCAATTATTTAGACACATGGATCCCACCGACAATCAAGGCTCGTTTGTGGATCGTGGCCCACAGTATCGCCCAGCTGTTTTTTATCACAACGAGCAACAGAAAGCGCAAGTAGAACAGTTTATAACTCAAGTTGACGCCTTAGGCGTGTATCAAAAGCCGCTTAAAGTGGATGTATTACCCTTGGAAGAGTTTTACGTCGCTGAGGATTACCATCAAGATTATTACAAAACCAATCCAATTCGATACAAATACTATCGCCACGCTTCTGGTCGTGACCAATACTTAGACAAAATATTTGGTAAAGATCGCGAAGAGAACCCAGTAACCTTGCTTAGCCTTATAGAAGGTCAAGCGGCTACAGACGCAATTGTGTATGCCCGTCCTAGTGATGAAGAAATTAAGCAGAAGCTGTCCAAACTGCAATGGGTTGTGACTCAAGAAGAAGGCACCGAGCGTCCTTTTGACAATGAATTTTGGGATAATAAAGCTGAAGGTATCTATGTCGATATTGTGTCGGGTGAACCGCTATTTTCGTCAACCGACAAATACAAATCAGGAACAGGGTGGCCAAGCTTTACCAAGCCTATTGACTCGCATTATGTGACCGAGCACGAAGACACCAAACTGTTTTACACCCGAGTTGAATTAAGAAGCAAATACGCAGACTCGCACCTAGGCCATGTGTTTACCGATGGGCCTGCGCCTACAGGTTTACGTTACTGTATTAATTCGGCCTCTTTAGAGTTTATCCCCAAAGATCAACTGGCCTCTCGTGGCTTTGAACGCTACCTTCCGATGTTTGAGTGAAGACAGTTGCGCCTTTGCGGGTTTAGAGCAACCGCATTAAGCTCAAATGAGAAAAGCGCCGTAAGGCGCTTTTTTTTTGCTTAAACTTGGCTGCAATAGCCACTATCACCCTCTTAACAACTCAGTGTTAAGGGCGCGCTCCCAGCTTCACTTTGCCATTATCTTGAAACCATGCTGCTTGCTTACGGCGACGAGCAATCAAGATAGGACCGTCATCGTAAAATAAAAAGTTTTTCCAATGACGTTTAAACGTTTTCCAGTTCGTCTCAATGACATTGTATTTTTCATAGCAAAAGTAGACAGTAACATCGTCCTGCCAATCTAAGTGCGCCATCAACTCTTCAGGCATCGAATCATCGTCTGAATCCCACGACTTCATCCACTCTTCTTCACTGCTCCAGTTTTCTAGATTTGACGGCCAATCTTGGCGATTTAGACGCTCCATATCTGGGCTTTCTCGAGATATGTTCTCTTTCCAAAACTGCGCAGCCTGCGCTTGCGAAAACGGTTTGATGAACGTGAGCGCGTCTTCACTCAGTGGCATAGAAGCGTGAGTGAAAATCCACTTTCTTTTATAGTCGTCAATCGATTGATATTTCATAGTAAATGCTTTTGTTTTTATTCCGGTTTTAGCCAGCCGTTTTCGACGGACGTTTCAATGATATTAAGCGCCTTAGCCCATAATGCGCGAGAGCCCTTCTCGATTCGGCCATTGATTGCGATGACTTGAGAACGACTGATGCCATGTTCTACCCAACTTTGTCCACTATTGTTAAAATTCATCAATAAAGGGATAAAACGATCCATGGCTTTGGCAAACCGAGCTTCCGCCGACTCGGCTTGCTCAAACTCATCCCAAATTGCGCGTAGTTCTGCACGTTGATCGGGCTCTAAGTAGCCAAACAGGCGATCGGCCGCCTCTAACTCTTTTTGCTGCTGGGATTGCGATGCAACCGCGTCATAAACAAAGGTATCGCCAGCGTCAATTTCAACAATATCGTGCAGCAGAAGCATTTTGATCACTGTATTGATGTTCACGGGTTCGTCCGCATGCTCTTCACATAACAGAGCCATTGTAGCGACATGCCAACTGTGTTCCGCGGTATTCTCTAGACGCCCTTGAGCGGATTTTACTTTTGTACGTCTGAGCACGGACTTTAGTTTGTCGAGTTCGAAAACCAACGCCAATTGTTTATCTAATCTATCCACTACTGTGCTTTCCATTGTTGGTTGATAAGTGACGTCAAGACATGGTCTTGCCACTGCCCATCGATAAGTAAATATTGTTTTGCTAAGCCTTCTTTTTCAAAACCAAGCGACTCTAAAACGTTAGCGCTGCGAACATTGCGAGGAATGTATGCGGCCATAATTCGGTGCAGCCCTTTTTCAGTAAACATCCATTGACAGGCTGCTTTCAACGCTCGCCTCATAATGCCGCGCCCCTGTGCACTCTGAGCTAACGAATACCCCACATTACCGGCGTGAAATGGAAACTGGGTGAGATTCGAAAATGAAATAGTCCCTAACATGACGCCTTCGCTATCAACGATGACACAGTAAAACGCAAGATCATGTTGATGCAGTTCATTCAGCTTAATGAGTTTTTGTCGCCAGCCTTGAAGCGTATAGAACGCCTCTTCCCGCTTAGGGTCCCACGGCTTTAGATGTTCTCTATTTTGCAAAAAATAGTCACTGATCCTACCGGCATCGTCTGGGACCGCTAATCGGAGTATAAAGTCAGATTCCTGATGAATACAGCCATTAGTCTTCATGCTTATTGATCTCGTAGTCTCGTAATTTGTTGGCTATTGAGGTGTGCGAAACGCCTAGACGCTTGGCTAGTTTCCGGCTGCTTGGAAACGACAGATACAAGGTTTGAATGATTTGTGCCTCATACGCTTTCATAATCGAATCTAACGAACCTTCAAGGTTCAGTTTTGCGCCTTGTTGCGACAACGCGTGTGGCTTCAAGTCGAAGGCACTTGCATCCAATAGTTGACCTTCACTCAGCGACAGCGCTCTTAATGTGGCATTTTCTAATTCGCGTATATTACCTGGCCATTGATAGTCCGCTAGCACTGCTTTTCCATCATCAGTGAGTTGGGCTTTTTCTACGCCCAAAGCTCGGCTGTGTTTCGCAATAAAATGCTCAAGCAGAGGTTCAACATCGTTTAGACGTTCTCGAAGCGGAGGAATGGTTAGGTTTAACACATTGAGCCTAAAATAGAGATCTTCTCTAAAGGCGTGATTATCAACCATACCGGCTAAGTTTTTTGCCGTCGACGCTATGACACGTACATCGACGTGCACCTCTTCTTCTTCGCCCACTCGTCGAAAAGTGCCATCTTGTAGGAAACGTACCAATTTCATTTGCAGATGAGGGCTCATCTCGCCAATTTCGTCCAAAAAGACGGTTCCACCATCGGCAAGTTCAAAAATACCTTTATGACCTTCGCTTTGGTTAAATTGGCCTGCTGCATGTCCAAACAGTTCCGTTTCGGCTACATCATCGGGCATCGATGCACAACTTAATATCAAAAACGGATGCGCCGATCTAGAGGTGGAGTCGTGGCACGCACGAGCCAACACTTCTTTGCCGGTCCCTGTTTCGCCTTGAATGAGCAGCGGTTGATTTAGTGGGGCCAGCTTTTTGGCTTGTGAGATCATCACTTTATGTTTACTTGAGCGTCCTACCAGATGCTCGAACACCCGAGCTTGCCTGCTTGGTTCGTTAACCACAGGTTGCGCCGCAATCATGCTTTTGCTGCGAATTGAAACCAACGTACTGGCATGCATCGTGTCGGTTTCATTCTCTTTAATGTATATAGGGATAGCGTCTAAATCGTAATCTAGACCATCTATGATGACAGTAAAGCTTTGCTCGGTGGCGCCTGCATCAAGCCATTTGCTGTAGCTGAATCCAGACAATAGATTTGATAACACTGACCCGGATAAACAGCCATCTCTATCTCCAAACAACAGCAGTGCCGCCTTGTTAGCTTTATCGACTTCACCTTTAGTGTTTAGCGATAAGATTGGCTGAGGCATATTATTGAGCAGAGAGAACAGCTCATGGTTTTCACGCTCACTTGGCATAAATTGGATGGTTCTAACGTCTGTCACACCTTGAATTAGGCGAATTTGAACCATGAGTTCACGAAACAACTCGAAGTCTGTTTCGGTGCAGTTAAGATAAATTTTTCCGCGTACATCAATTTCAATACCTCGAAGATCGATGTGACGCGCGACCAACAGTTCGAGTAGCTCTTGGGTTAGCCCTAAACGATCAAGGCACAACACTTCCAATTTCATGGGATTACAACACTAGGTGTCAACAATACTTGACACCTAGTGTGAGGTATCCGCTTTTCGTGGTCAAGAATTACCTATTTAAAGGTGAGTGTTTTAAGAGATTTCAGCAGATTTGCTCGCATATCCATCAATGTAAAACGTTGCGATTCTTTCCATGCGACGGGACGCAGTAAATCAACGGTTCTGATCCCTAATCGAGCCACTAACAGCCCTACCCCTACACCTTGTGCTAACCGTGTCGAGACTCGCGCTGTCATATCCATCGAGAGTATATCGACGCCAGCGTCAACCGCCACTTCGGTTGCGCCCGCGGCGGCCATAGTGACAAATACCTGTCTTAGCAAAGCGACCCTAGACCAGTACCCGAGCTCGACACTGTATAGTCTGGATAATTCATTGATCATTTTCATCGCGCGCCACGCGACAATGCCAATATCGGCAAGCGCAAATGGGCTTGCCGCGACTAAGATGGCGCACTGACTCGAATATTGGCTAACAATTGACTTTGCTTGCATGTCTTTACTTGCCAAAACCAAATTGTCGTACAGCGTAAACAGATGCTCAGCACTGTGGCTTTCGTTCTTGGCGTCTACCCATTGTTGAAATTGAGGCTGCTCAACGCTTTTATGCTTGTGTAAACTCTGAATAAACTCTTCAGCTTGTTTACGCTGATCGGCCTCGATAATCGCATCGACTTTGTCATTCATTGAAATCTGTTTTTTGAGTCTGCGTAGCTTAAACCACTCCTTACCAATAGCGCTTGCCCCCGCTAGAGCTACGGCACTACCAAAAGCTGCCCACCCCAGCCCCAACCAATCCTGCGACACAGCGGCGGTATACCAACTGTTTAGCAGTTGCCACGAACACAGACCGCCGAAGCTAATTAGTCCGAGCTTAGTCCAACGACTCACTTTTTTGGGTGTTAGTGCAGTCTCTAAGGGCGATTCAACCTCTTCTTCTGGCAATGCAACCGGCGTAAACGTCTGCTGCTGCTCAAACAGTTTTGCTCCATTTAATGATTCTGTATTGATCTCATTGGTACGCGCTTCTTCGAACACCTTCTTTGGCTTATACGAACTCGACTCGTGACGGGTCTTCATATCGGCATTATGCGAGTCATTGGATTCAGACGATGTCGGTTTTACCACAGTTTATCTCCCAATAAATATTCTAACGCTGCGTCAATTCTTATATGCCCGAGCGGTTCAAGCTTAGAGTACTGCTTAGGTGCAAACGGTGAGAACTCAAACCCCGTTTTTGCCCAATAATCAGCATGAGGCAAATTGTCTGGGACTTCACCGGGATATACGGTGACGGCATTGTAGGCCATGTCTTGCCCTCGCAGCGCTGGAGATTTTCCGTTTGAGTCTGTAACCAGTCCATACTCTGTGGCTTGAATAGAGCTTACCGACATGGTTTTTAGCTCTACATGCTCAAAGGAGGCGTATTGCCAGACAGGAGCGATCAATGTCTGCAGTAACTTATCGACATTCTTCTGCTGTTCTGGGGTGACATGGTCAATTTTGGTGGTGGCAAACAACAATTTGTCGGTTTTGGGCGAAAACAAACGATTTATAAGTGAATGTTTGCCAAACTTGAAACTTTTAATGATCTGCTCGAGGGCAAATTGCATATCTTCAAAAGCGTGTTTACCTTGATTAAGCGAACCTAATAGATCCACCAGCACAATTTGGCGGTTAAACTGTGCAAAATAGTGTTTGAAAAACGGTTTAACGATTTCTTTTTTATATTCTTCAAACCGCTGTTCAAGAACATATCGAGCCGACTTTTTAACGGTTTTGTTTGAAAATGCGCTTTTGGGAAGCGGAAAAAAGTCCAGTATTGGCGCCCCTGCATATTCACCCGGCAAAACAAAGCGCCCTGGTTGGACATAGTGGTAGCCATGATCTTTACATTGATGCAAATAATCCCTAAAGGTGTTGGCCAATTCGTTAAACACCTGGTCGTCACAAGGCCGTTCGGGTTCAAAATTGGCTACCCCGTGAATCCAGTCATTGGCTAAGGCTTGTTTGGTGTCATCGAGCCGTTGGTATTGACTGTCGCTCCATTGCTCATAGCTAAGTTCAAGTAACGGCAAATCCAACAACCACTCCCCAGGATAGTCAACAATATCCACATATAAGGTAGCTGTACTTCCCATTAATTTCTTGGTGCGCTTTTTCGGGGTGTAACGCAAGGCGAGTTTTATTGCCCCTACATCGGTAGTCGGTTTGGGCCAAACGGGTGGCTCTAGGCTTAATGAATCGATGGCGGCGTTATAGCCAAAAGTCGGCGTAAGAATGTTGGACTGTGTTACCTGCCGAGCTCCAAGCAAGCGACCTTGAGATTGTGCCGTGAGTAAAGGCATCGCTTTGTGTGTGGAACTGTATAACAATTGATTAGTAACAGACGTGATGAAAGCGGTTTTACCGGCGCGTGATAGTCCGGTCACACCCAATGAAATATGAGCGTCGACACCGCGTTGAAGTAACTGGTTAATTTCGTTTGATATTCGCTTCATACAACCCTCTAGTTTTACTCAGAGTAAGCAAATAGTATTCAAAGATCTAGCCATTTACCCAACGCGATATCATTCTGCTGGATGTTAATCTTCTTCGATCAGTTTGTAGATGACAAAAAGAGCCAACTCAAGCAGAAGTGTCAGGGCAACCGTTATAGTCACATACTTTTCGTGGAAAATAGCGATCCCTCCGAGTATCAGGTCATAGGCAATCACACCGCCAACCAAAATAGCGATGAGGATTTGTAAAGCTTGTACAAACTTTGGCATGGTTTCTCCAGATTGGTTTTTTCTTTACTTTAGGAAATAGCTCGTTGAAATGATAGGAAAAAGCGCAGAAAACTGCGCTTTTCTTATTTTTAGTCCATCTCTGCTATTTTTACTTTCCAAGTATCTGGGCCAATCTGGTGTGCGTTCGCACCCTTTGAATCCACAGCGACCGTAACCGGCATATCTTCTACTTCAAATTCGTAGATAGCTTCCATGCCGAGGTCCTCAAACGCCACAACTTTCGCTTTTTTGATCGCCTTAGACACCAAATAAGCCGCGCCACCCACTGCCATTAAGTAAGCCGCTTTGTGCTCTTTAATCGACGCAACCGTCTCAGGACCACGTTCAGCTTTACCGATCATGCCAAGGACACCCGTTTGTGTGAGCATCATATCCGTAAACTTGTCCATACGAGTCGACGTTGTTGGGCCTGCAGGGCCAACAACTTCGTCCCCTACTGCGTCAACAGGTCCAACGTAGTAGATGAACTTACCTTTGAAATCGACACCCTCAGGTAGCCCTTCTCCACTTTGCAGCATAGATTGAATTCGTTTATGCGCAGCATCTCTTCCGGTCAAGATTTTTCCTGATAACAGTAATGTCTCACCCGTTTTCCAAGTTTGGACATCATCAGCCGTAATGCTATCAAGGTTTACTCGACGAGTATTCTCGCCCGCTTCCCACGTGATCTGTGGCCAGTCTTCCAATTTTGGCGTGGGCAATTCTGCTGCACCGCTGCCATCTAATGTGAAATGCACATGGCGCGTCGCCGCACAGTTAGGGATCATGCACACAGGTTTGGATGCGGCATGGGTCGGAGCGGTTTTAATTTTTACGTCAACAACAGTGGTTAAGCCACCTAAGCCTTGTGCACCTATGCCCAGTTTGTTTACTCGATTGAAAATATCAAGTCGAAGCTCTTCTTCCGCATTCTCTGGGCCTTTATCGATAAGCTTTTGAATATCAATATGTTCCATGAGCGACTCTTTGGCCAATACCGCGGCTTTTTCAGCCGTGCCACCAATTCCTATCCCTAGCATACCTGGTGGACACCAACCTGCACCCATTGTAGGCAACGTTTTTTCAACCCATTCTGCAATGTCATCAGATGGATTTAGCATGACCATTTTGGTTTTGTTTTCAGAGCCACCACCTTTAGCCGCAATCTGAACTTCAACTTTGTCACCCGGCACCATATTAATATGCACGACTGCTGGCGTATTATCTTTGGTATTAATTCGTTTACCCGCCGGATCTTTTAGAACCGATGCTCGCAAAGGGTTATCGGGGTCGGTGTAGGCTCGACGTACGCCTTCGTCCACCATTTGTTGAACGGTGAGATCGCTATTCCATTGCACTTGCATACCAATATTCACAAAGCAGGTAACAATGCCGGTATCCTGACAAATTGGTCGGCGACCTTCTGCGGACATTCGCGAGTTAATTAAAATTTGTGCGATGGCGTCTTTGGCCGCTTGGCTTTGTTCTTTGTCATACGCTTGTTCCAGCGCCTGTACAAAATCAAGTGGGTGGTAATAGGAAATGTATTGCAGAGCATCAGCAACGCTGCTGATTAGATCTTCTTTATTTATGACCGTCATAGCGATCCTCTTTTATCGTTCTAGGCTTCCAGTGAACAAAACTTGTTCTTTCAGAACCTGTTGAGCTTCAACACGTTCAATTTATGATACTCTTGGCAGCCAAAACTGGCTATTTAGGGATTTATGTCTTTGTCACAAATTACGCAATTATTTGCTCGTTTTAGTTTCGATAGTGCGAAATTTCAAAAACTTAGTCTCGATTATCACCCCTTATTGGCCCAAGAGCTGTTTTCTAAGGTCCAGCACAAGCCCTGGTCAATGCTCCTCTCGTCGGCGGGTGCTGTTCACCCAGATAGCCGCTACGATATTGTGGTTTTTGATCCAATAGCATCAGTGTCCAGTCACGGGACACTCAACGTTATCGGTAGCTCAGACAGCTCAATCACCATTGAGGCTGCACCCTTTGACGTGTTGCGCGAGATAGAACGCTGCTTACCAAGCTGGGCAGACCTTGAGTCGAGTTTGCCATTTTGCGGCGGTATCTTAGGCCTATGGGGTTATGAACTGGGCAAAACGATAGAGCATGTCACTGCGAGCACTATAAATGATATCTCCGTACCTGATATGGCTGTTGGCGTGTTCACATGGGCTATAATCATTGACCATAAAACAAAAACAGCGTCAGCAGTGGGTTTAGACGCAAAAGCGCGTTACGCTCAACTCATTGCGTCAACTAAGCCAGACTCCAAGCCTTTTTCGTTACTCAGTTCTTGGCAATCTAATATGGACAAATCGAGCTATATCGAGCGCTTCAACAAAGTAAAACAATACATCTACGCGGGTGATTGCTATCAGATCAATTTGGCGCAGCGATTTCAAGCGGCCTATCAAGGTTGTGAATGGCGCGCTTTTCAAAAACTGGAGAACAGCAACAAAGGTCCCTTTTCTGCCTTTTTGCGTCTAGAAGATTCGGCAATTATCAGCGTTTCACCCGAGCGATTTATTCGCTTAGATGGCGATGAAATGCAAACCAAACCAATAAAAGGGACGCGGCCACGAGGCGTGACTCCCACCCAAGATAAAGACAATGCTGTCGAACTCGCAACCGCCGAGAAAGATCAGGCCGAAAACTTGATGATCGTTGATTTATTGCGAAACGACTTTGGGCGCGTGGCCACGCCAGGCTCAGTGCATGTCCCCTCGCTGTTCGATGTTGAGTCATTTCCAGCGGTTCATCACCTGGTCAGTACCGTCGAGGCAAAACTTGCGCCAAATAAGAGTGCCAGCGAGCTGCTTAAAGCGTGCTTTCCCGGTGGCTCAATAACCGGCGCCCCAAAAGTACGCGCAATGCAAATCATTGAAGAGCTCGAACCACATACTAGAAATGCGTACTGCGGAAGTATTGGCTATATCAGCAACAACAATAAAATGGACACGAATATTGCTATTCGAACATTAGTGGCGCAAAACCAAACCCTGTATGCGTGGGCGGGAGGAGGCTTGGTTGTGGATAGTCAGGCCGATGCCGAATATCAAGAAACCTTAGACAAACTGGCGAAGATCTTACCTACATTAGATTAAACAAGCATTTTTTGATTAAAAACTCGTATGCCAAACGAAGTCATTAACTGGTTAGCAAATTGCATCTAAAAGATTGCTGAGAACAAGGCAAAGATTTTGTAGAAAGTGGTTCGACCTACAAAATCTTTAACGCCGTTATCCGTGATTTTAACGAGCAAGAATGATCAGGTAATGGCTTTGGTTAGTCATAGTGAGAAATAGCACTCTAAGCGTTCATATCAAATGGTGAGCCTATTAGCTGTGAGCCAATTTGAGTCCGATAATTCCGCCAAAAATCAAACCAAGACTCACCAATTTAATGACATCGGTAGATTCATCAAACAGAACAATGCCAAACAGCGCGGTACCGATTGCACCTATCCCTACCCATATTGCGTAGGCAGTACCTACCGGAAGAGTTTTCATTGAAACGCCGAGCAATACAATACTAAAGAGTAAACAGCATACTGTCGCAATGGACGGCCCTAGTTTGGTGAAGCCTTGTGAGTACTTGAGTCCTATTGCCCACCCAATCTCTAATAAACCTGCGACGACTAAAATTATCCAATGCATAAAATTCTCTATGGATTGGGGTCGTCCCCATCAAAATTTGAGCGGTAAGGTCGTCCTTACTTCTAATAGTAATCTCAATTTAATACAGCGCGTCGAACTCGGCAATGCGTGGTTTGCCCCGCAGTGTCAAAAAATGCAAAAATTGCTGAGTCGAGGAAGTAATAACCCTTTCTTCGCGCACACCATATTTCTCTAACAAAGCAACCGCGAGTTGCAGTTGGCCTATTTGATCGTAAAAATGAGCGTCTGACCCGGTAGTAAATAATACCCCTAGTTTGGCACCCACTTCGACAATTCGGTCGCAACGCTCTTCACTGCCCTTGCGACTGTTACCAATCAGTGAAGTATTATTAATTTCTACCGCCACATTATTATGTTTGGCGCAGGATAACACTCGCTCAACATCAAATGGATAATTAGGGTTGCCTAGGTGCCCTAAAGCATCGATTCGACCACTCTCAATCGCCGAAATCAATGCCTTAGTATGGCTTGCCTCATCACATGGATGAAAAATAGGCTCATGGAAACTGCCAATCACCCAGTCTAAAAGAGGATCTGATGACAACGGGAGGTCAATCTCACCGACTTGGTTACAAATATTGGCTTCTACTCCGCGAATAATACCGACACCTTCCAAGAAACGAGGTAATATTTTTTGATTATTGAAGTACCAATAGTGAGGAGCACCTGGCATTTTGGGCGCATGATCTGTTGTACATAATAGCGACAGACCATGACGTGAGGCTGCAGAGGCATTTTCAGTCAAGGTACTGTAGGCGTGTCCTGAAGCAACGGTATGGGTATGGGTATCGACGACTATGTTCATTGATATCTCTTTAAATTCGACTACTCGATAAGTACCGAGTTGGCATCACTGTCTTTCCTGAAAATACAGACAAGTACTTAAGGTCCCACTATATCGGATTTCGTGTCCATTGACTAAGCGTCTTCATGTTTAGATGGGTTACAGAATAAGAAAAAGTACTAAATTCGGTTGGTATAAACGATATCCTGACCGCTTGACTAGCGTTTTGTATTCAATTCGTTACTATCTCTTTTCATCTATTTCTAGCGTATTGCCACAGCGTGTCGATACCCCAAATGAGTTCAAGAGAATCGGCGTGACACAATCCCCCTTAAACATATTGCAATCGGTATTTGGATATTCAGACTTTAGACATCAACAGCAAGACATTGTTGAGCAACTCATCGAAGGCAATCATGTTCTCACAATCATGCCAACGGGTGGTGGGAAGTCATTATGTTATCAAATACCCGCTCTCGCCAGAGAGGGAATAGGCATTGTCGTTTCCCCGTTGATTGCTTTAATGAAAGACCAGGTCGATGCTCTGCATCAATTAGGCATTAAAGCTGCGTTTCTAAACTCTACACAAGATCAGTACGAGCAGATGCAAGTGGAGCAATGGGTGCTCAATAATGAAATACAGCTTCTCTATGTTGCACCTGAGCGGTTATTAATGGAGCGAACTTTACAGTTGTTGGAACAAACATCAATTTCTTTGTTTGCCATTGATGAAGCGCACTGTGTGAGTCAGTGGGGTCATGATTTTCGTCCTGAGTATCAAAAGCTATCAGTGCTTCAACATCGCTTCCCATCTATACCTAGGATTGCGCTTACTGCAACAGCAGACTCTAAAACGCAACACGAAATCGCCGAGCAGCTTGGACTTGTCGACGCAAAGCACTATGTGCATAGTTTCGACAGGCCCAATATTCGATACCATGTTAATGAACCAAACAACGCAAAAGCCGATCTTTGGTCGTTTATCAATGATTCACACCCTAACGACGCGGGCGTTATCTATTGTCTGTCACGAAAAAAAGTCGAAGAAACCGCGCAGTGGTTAAACGAAAAAGGTCGCACCGCACTGCCGTACCATGCAGGTTTGTCTAATCAAGTGCGAGAAACAAATCAGCAACGATTTTTGCGAGAAGACGGCGTGATCATCGTAGCGACAATCGCGTTTGGTATGGGTATTGATAAACCGGATGTGCGGTTTGTCGCGCACTTAAGTTTACCCAAAAGCATCGAGTCGTATTACCAAGAAACCGGGCGCGCGGGCCGAGATGGCGAGCCAGCAAACGCATGGATGGCCTACGGCATGCAAGACATGGTGTTGCAAAGGCAAATGCTGGAAAACTCTGATGGCCCGCGCGAGTATAAGCAAATTCAATCTCAAAAGCTCAACGCGCTATTGGGTTATTGTGAATTGATCGACTGTCGTCGACAAACACTGTTGCGATACTTTGGGCAGCAGAGCGAACCATGCGGTAACTGTGATAACTGCCTGTCCCCACCAAGTACATGGGATGGAACAGAAGCGGCTCAAAAAGCGTTATCTGCAGTCTATCGATGTGGCCAGCGCTTTTCTGTCACTTATATCATCAACGTTCTATTGGGCAAAAAGGATCAACGAATTGAGCGCTTTGGGCATGACAGCTTATCGACGTTTGGCATTGGCACAGACCTAAGCGCCAACCAATGGAAAGGGGTTTTTCGTCAACTTATCGCAATGGATTATTTAACCGTTGAAGGTGAATTCAATAACTTAAAACTCACATCGAGTTGCCGTGAAATCCTGCGTGGCGAAAAACATGTGCAACTTAGGCAATTAAGAAAAAGCAAAAGTGGCTCTCGTGCCACCCAACCTGCGGCTAGCGACGCACTTGATGCTGCCGACATCGAGCAATTTGATAAACTCAAATCCGTAAGAGCACAGCTTGCGACTGAACAAGGCGTGCCCGCATATGTAATTTGTCACGACAAAAGCTTGCGTGAAGCCGCTAGGTCTCGCCCACTAACCAAAGAATCCTTATCTAGCGTGTCAGGCTTTGGCGAGAACAAAGTAGCGAAATATGGCGACGCCTTTATCGCGGTCATACAGGCTCGCGAGTATGAAGCACGACAGCTAAATGCAACGGAACTTCAAAGCTGCACACTGTTTAAACAAGGCAACAGCATAGACACAATTGCCTCGCAACGCTCGCTATCAAGTGCAACCATCTATGGACACTTAGTGAGCGGCGTTGAAGTCGGTCAAGTCGAACTGCATCAGCTGATGGATATTAACGAGTCAGAACTTGCTGCGGTATCTTCAAAAGCCCAACAGCTAAATTCTATAAGAGATAGGAAGCTCAAACCGCTTTTCGACGCTTTGGGCGAATCATGGAGTTACGATCAACTCAAAGCCATACTAGCGCATTTAACGTGGCAAAACAGGCCCTAGTATTGAACAGATAGGTCGATTATTCTGTATTGCATATAAAGTGAATCGGCGCGATCACCTTAAAACGCCAATTATCATTAATTTCTGAATAGATGATTATGACTAAAGACGAATTTTTGTTGCGCTTTCAAAGCCTTTCACCCACTCAGTATCAGCACCATCGGCCACTTTCTAAGGTGCGCTCTTCACCGAAACCACTGCGTGATGCCGCGGTACTTATCGGATTGGTCGAGCGAGAGCAACAGCTCCAGCTGGTGTTAACTCGTCGAGCAGACCATCTAAAACATCACCCAGGACAAGTGAGTTTTCCTGGAGGTAAAGTAGAAAAGCACGATCTCGACGTAGCGGAAACGGCTTTGCGAGAGACCCATGAAGAGTTGGGTATTCCTCCACACAAGATCAATGTTATTGGCGCACTTCCTTCACTCAATACAGTGTCTAGTTTTTCCGTTGTACCTATCGTTGCTTTTATCGATGCAAGCTATCAACCGATCATCGACGAGAACGAAGTGGCAGAGCTGTTTGAGGTTCCAGCATCATTCATACTCAGTCCAGACGCCTTGAGTAGTTACAGCGTCACACACAAAGGAGTGTCGCATACTATTTATGGCGCTTTATTTGAACAACAATTTATTTGGGGTGTAACCGCTCAAATATTGCACGCCTTACAGAGGCAACTTTCGATTTAATCGCTTTGGTGTTTTGTTTAAAGTCTGGTTTTTGATGCCATAACCAACAGATAAGGCACAAGTCCTAAAAAACCGCTATTTTTTACTGGATTGCCGGCAATTAGTGGTTGAAGCCAAATAATTGCTAGGTAAACTGTAGAGATCAATAAAAGTGCGCACTGCACTGCCTGTTTGGGCTCTTTTTATACACAATGGAGTATTACATTACATGACTTACGCGCCTGTTAAAGACGTGCTTGGTGGTAAGCTAGCTATCGACAGTGAAGTTACTGTTAAAGGCTGGATCCGCTCGCGTCGTGATTCCAAAGCTGGAATCTCATTTCTTGCCATTTACGACGGCTCATGTTTCGACCCGATTCAGGCCGTGGTCCCAAACAATTTAAGCAATTACGAGCAGGAAGTTCTTAAACTGACTACCGGCTGCTCTGTTGAAGTGACGGGTACCATTGTCGAGTCTCCAGCAAAAGGTCAGGATTTTGAGCTTGCCGCAACCGCTGTAAAAGTGGTTGGATGGGTTGAAGACGCCGATACCTACCCTATGGCAAAAACACGTCACTCTATCGAGTACTTACGTGAAGTGGCTCACTTGCGCCCTCGTACTAACGTCATTGGTGCGGTTGCTCGCGTCCGTAACTGTTTGTCACAGGCGATCCATCGCTTTTACCATGAACAAGGCTACTTCTGGGTCTCTGCCCCACTTATCACGGCATCAGATGCTGAAGGTGCAGGAGAGATGTTCCGCGTATCCACACTGGATATGGCTAACCTACCGCTGACCGATAAAGGAGACGTTGATTACAACCAAGACTTTTTCGGAAAAGAAACCTTCCTAACGGTATCGGGTCAGCTAAATGCTGAAGCCTATGCTTGTGCACTAACCAAAGTGTACACCTTTGGACCTACGTTCCGCGCAGAGAACTCAAACACCAGTCGTCACCTTGCTGAATTCTGGATGGTTGAACCTGAGCTCGCTTTCGCCGACTTAGATGACGTTGCCAAACTGGCCGAAGACATGCTGAAGTACGTATTTAAAGCCGCACTCGATGAATGCCGTGACGATCTTGAGTTTTTTGCTCAACGCATCGAAAAGCAAGCCATCACTCGTTTAGAGCAATTTGTCTCTTCGGATTTCGCGCAAGTTGATTATACCGACGCGATTCAAATCCTTCTCGATTCGGGTAAGACTTTTGAATTCCCTGTTGAGTGGGGCATAGACATGTCTTCAGAGCACGAACGCTACCTTGCTGAAGAGCACTTTAAAGCTCCTGTCATCGTGAAAAACTACCCGAAAGACATCAAAGCATTCTACATGCGTATGAACGATGACGGTAAAACCGTTGCCGCGATGGATGTACTTGCACCTGGCATTGGTGAGATCATTGGCGGTTCACAACGTGAAGAGCGTTTAGACGTACTGGATGCGCGTATGCGTTCAATGAGCATCGACCCTGAACACATGAGCTGGTACCGCGACTTGCGTCGCTACGGTACAGTGCCGCACGGAGGGTTCGGTCTAGGATTCGAGCGTTTGGTTTCTTACGTTACTGGTATGTCTAATATCCGTGATGTGATCCCATTCCCACGTGCACCACGTAGCGCGAACTTCTAATCAGTTAAATAACCAAATGATTGGCATTTTCAGTTAGGAAACATGTCAAAATAAGGTTTTAAAAGCCAACTCATACCGAGTTGGCTTTTTTGTATAACTTTTATAGAAATAGGCAATGGTTTGCTATTGTTTCATGCTGTGCAAAAAGGTATAAAGAAAGTAGTTCATTTCACACAACAGGGAATTATTGCAATGTTTGAAACCGTCGCGGCGGCCCCCGCCGATCCAATTCTGGGACTGACTGAAGAGTTTAAAAAAGACGCTCGTGCTGAAAAAATCAACCTTGGGGTTGGTATCTATAAAAATGAGCAAGGTGAAACTCCAGTCTTAACTACGGTTAAAAAAGCGGAAGCTGTCTTATTAGACAGCGAAAAAACCAAATCTTATCTTACGATCGAGGGCACTGCAGCTTACGGACTGGCGGTTCAAAAATTGCTGTTTGGCGCAGAATCAAACATTGTAACTGAAACACGTGCTAAAACAGCTCAAGCCCCTGGCGGTACTGGAGCGTTGCGTGTAGCGGGTGAGTTCATCAAGCGTCAATTGGGTGCTCCACGTATCTGGATCAGCAACCCAACTTGGGCCAACCACAACGGTGTGTTCACTGCTGCTGGTCTAGAGACCAAACAATACGGCTATTACAACGCTGAAACGAAAGACAAAAATTTCGATGCTATGGTCAGCGATCTTCAATCTGCTGAGAAAGGCGATATTGTTTTGTTGCACGGCTGCTGCCACAACCCAACGGGTATTGATCCAACAGAAGCAGAATGGCAAACACTTGCAAACTTAGTTGCTGAAAAACAGCTTATTCCCCTCTTCGACTTTGCCTACCAAGGGTTTGCAAAGGGTGTAGAAGACGATGCTAAAGGTCTTCGCATTTTCGCACAAAAATGTGACGAATTATTGGTTGCTAGTTCTTTCTCTAAAAACTTTGGTTTGTACAATGAGCGTGTTGGTGCCTTTACTTTGGTAGCGAAAGACAATGCTGTTGCGACCACCGCGTTTTCACAAGTCAAAGCTATCATTCGCTCTATTTACTCTAACCCACCAGCACACGGTGCTGCCGTTGTGACACATATCTTAAACGATGACGCTCTACGCGCGCAATGGGAACAAGAAGTCGCTGAAATGCGCGACCGAATTCAAGAGATGCGTACCCTATTTGTTGAAACACTGAAACAAGAAGGTGTAGAGGCTGACTTTAGCTTCATCGAACGACAAAATGGTATGTTCTCTTTTTCAGGCCTGAGTAAAGAACAAGTTGAACGCCTCAAAACAGAATTTGGGATTTACATTGTTGGCTCTGGACGTATTAGTGTAGCCGGTATGACCAAGTCAAACATGGGTCCATTGTGCAAAGGCATCGCTGCTGTACTCTAGTCCTGTATTAGGCTAAAAACACAAAAAGGATCCCAAGGGATCCTTTTTTATTGCTGTTATAAATCACGTAATATGCGATTGGCGTACTTAGAAACGAAACTTCGCCGTAATACCAAAGTGGTTAATATCACTGCGGGAAGCGATAATGTATTTTCCGTAACCACCAAAACTAAAGTGAGAATTAAAGTAATAGTCACCGGCTAGCTCAAAGGATGTTTCGTTTGAAATTTTTGAATCCATATACTCAACCACGAAACGACCTTCGAACGATTCCGTAAACCCGTGATAAGCACCAATGTTGATCGCTGAGGTGAAATTGGCTTCGCTTATAACTTCGTCAACATTGTCGTAATTAGATTCTAACCAAGCATAGCCTAACCGACCTTGTACAACGATATCAGTATTCTCTTCAACCAACATGCGGTAGCCAATCATGCCGGTCAAGTAATCTGCCCGTGCATCTGACTCGTCATTGTTAGTAAAACGTCCTTTATAATTAACGCCAAGTAACCAAGACTCGTTAAGCATCAGTTGGCCATTGAGGCTACTCACTGAGACTTTTGAGTTAGGAAAATCATCTGGAATGATCTCTCCGCCACCGAGTGAGACTTGAAAGAAGTTATAATTGACAGGGGTTTGATATTCTCGATAACCGCTCGAAATCACATCCGCTGCTACAACGGGTAACGGTAAAAGACATACTAAAAATAAACGTGTTGCTTTTATATCCATCCTACTTCACTTTGTTTTACATCCTAGCTGTTTGCACGAATTGTATCAGAACATCCTACACATATCTCGACACAGCTTCAGAAAAACGAGTTTAGTTGGTTATAACATTCCTCTCTCAAGCGCATACTTTGCCAAGCCAGCTGCGGTTTGTATTTTAAGTTTGTGCTTTATGTTTTGTCGGTGCGTCTCAACGGTACGGACACTAATATCTAAATTAGTCGCAATTCGTTTGTTACTTTCCCCTTGTGCAATCAGTTTTAATACCGATTCTTCACGTCGACTTAACGGGTTTGGCTCTGTCGATTCGGATTTTCTAGGCGGCTCTGAAAAAAGGGTTTCCGTCACCTTCTTGCAGAAATAAGTGCCACCGCTATAAACCGTTTTAATGGCTTGCACTAATTTGTCAGAGGATATTTCTTTTAACAAGTACCCCATCGCACCAGCTTGCATGGCTTGCATGATGTACTCTTTGTCCTCATGCATGGTTAACATAAGAATTTTTAGGTTTGGATGGCGCGATTTAAGCTCTGTCGTTGCCTCTACACCATTCATTAGCGGCATGTTGATGTCCATAAGCACCACATCCGGTGTCACATCTTCGATCACCTCAATGGCCTGTACGCCATTTGACGCAACACCGACGACCTCGAATGACGCTTCCATGTCCAATCTAAGTTTAAAGCCATCTTGAACAACTTGATGATCATCCACAATAACGATACGAATTTTTTGCATTGCTCTTCCCTATCCTACATCAAGCAAAATTGAGATTTCTGTACCAGCGTCTTTTGCACTGTCTATGTCAAAACTGCCACCCACAAACTCAACGCGCTCACGCATATTACGCAGTCCTATACCATCATTCCCTTTTAAGCTATTACGATCAAAACCGATACCATTGTCACGGACAATCACTTGGTAACTCTCTCCAAGCTGTTGGAAAAGAAACTCCACTCGAGAGGCTTTCGCATGTTTGTCGATGTTAGTTAGCGCTTCTTGGATCACTCGGTATAGCATAGTTGCTTTTTCTGGCGCCGGTTGAGTAATGTCGTCACTCAAAACACGGCTCACATCAATATTTGAATGCGAATTAAAATCGTCTAATAAAGAATTGATTGCCGCCAAAAAGCCAATATCATCAAGAGCAGATGGACGCATCGCATGAGAGATATCTCTTACTTCTTTAATGGCCGACAAAATACCATTGCGGCTGCCTTCAAGGTGTTTAACCTGCTCGAAGTCACCGCTGTCTTTTACTCGGGACATCGCGAGATCTAAATGGCATATAGACGATACCAGCATTTGGTTCACGCCGTCGTGTAATTCTCTAGACAGGTGTTTTTTCTCATCCTCTTGTAACATTACCGTCTTGTGAGCAAGCTCTTTTAAGTTCGAATCCGCTAGGCGATGCTCTCTGACGTTAATAACCAATGTCACTAGAACAATCAGCACCACAGAAATGACAAAGATGGAGGTGAGCGAGAAAAAGGTGTTATTGACGTTACTTTGAACCGAGCGTTGCATATTGGCAACGTCGGTAACGATGTCTTCGATATAAATCCCAGTACCTATCATCCAATCCCAGCGGTCTAACCAAACCGCGTAGCTCATTTTAGCGGCCACTTTTCCCGTAGATGGCCGTTGCCAGTCATAATTATGATATCCCCCACCATTTTGAGCCGCGTGTAGCAGCGAGCCAATGATGGAGTCGCCAAATTGGTCTTTGAGGTGCAGTAGGTTTCTCCCCTCTAACTCGAGGGATATTGGATGAACGAGGTTAAAGCCGTGTTGGTCGTACACGAAAAAGTAACCGTCATCACTATAACGAAGGTTACGCAGTATTTTTTTAACCTCTTGTTGTGCAATATGGTCTGGAATGGCTTCGTCAGAGATGATGTGAGAAATAGCAGCAAGGGCAATATCGGCGCTGTCCAGTAGAGCCTGTTCTCGTGACTCCAACATTTTAGTTTCAAACAGCGAAATCTCATTTTCACCCAATTGTTTCATTTGAAACACACTGATCCAAACCACGCTTACAAATACAATGCACAGTGGAACAATGGTCAATAGAAACAATTTGGTTTTTAACGGCATGGACTCTCCAAGTCATATAATGGCCTAAAACAGCAGGCTCTATTCATAGACTAAGAGAGTCCATCATGGGTTGCGAATGTGTGTGTGATTTGTAAGAACTAAATCACATACCGTAAAACCCTGGGAACACCAATAGTGTTAATAAAACAATAATTTGTATAGCGATAAATGGCATCACACCACGGTAAATGTCCCTTGTTGTCACACCGTCTGGTGCTACACCTTTTAGGTAAAACAAACTAAATCCAAATGGCGGAGTTAAGAACGACGTTTGCAGATTCATCGCGACTAGAATCGCGAACCAAGCCATGTTTATCCCCATAAGCTCGGCTACGGGCGCCACGATCGGTACGATGATAAAGCAAATTTCCACAAAATCGATAAAGAAACCAAGTACTAAAATCACCAGCATGGTCACGATCAAGAAACCCCATTTCTCACCTGGTATTGCTAACATCCACTCTTCAACAAGATAATCGCCACCAGTGTAAGTGAAGGCCATAGAGAAAGCCGTTGCGCCCAACAGGATAGCAAACACCATCGCAGTGACTTTCACTGTCTCTTTAGACGCCTCATATAACATTTTCCAGCTAAACTGTCGGTATAGCAGTGCTAAGACGATTGCACCTGCTCCACCTAACGCCGACGATTCTGTTGGTGTTGCCACACCAGCAAAAATAGATCCTAATACGATAATAATGAGTGCGAGTGGTGGAACTATGGCTTTTACCGCGTTATACACTTCGGTTTTTCTGTCAACGTTTTCTTCTGACAAAATTGGCTGTGCCGCTTCAGGATTCAGTTTTGCGTAGATTAAGATATACACAATATAGGCACCAACAAGAACCAATCCTGGCCAAATTGCCGCTTGAAATAGGTCACCAACGGGGACACCTAATACATCACCCAATAAAATGAGTACAATCGATGGCGGAATAATTTGACCTAATGTACCAGACGCACAAATGGTTCCGCAGGCAAGACCTTTATCGTAATTGTATTTCAGCATAACCGGCAACGATATCAGACCCATTGCCACCACAGAGGCGCCAACCACGCCCGTAGACGCCGCCAGCAATGCGCCAACCAATACTGTTGATATTGCTAGGCCGCCACGTACACCACCAAACAAACGCCCCATCGATTCAAGCAGTTGCTCAGCTAACCGAGTCTTCTGAAGAACCAACCCCATGAACACAAATAACGGAACAGCCATTAATACCGTGTTTTGCATGATCGACTCAATTCGATAAGGCATAAAGGCGAACATATCAAAGCCTTCAGCCCACACACCAAATATAAGTGCGATACCGCCAAACGTAAACGCCACGGGGAAGCCCAATAAGAGAGCAAACAGCGCGACAAAAAACATCACAATTCCAATCACAACGAACTCCGTTTGCGTTATTTGATAGAGGTAGATGGAGAAAGTATTTTATTCAGTGAGTGAAGCAACATGCCTAACCCACTCACAGCCATAAAAAAGAAAGATAAAGGTATCATCGCCTTTATGAGCCAACGATGAGATAGGCCACCTGGATCGCCAGATGTTTCACCTAACAAATAGGACTCTTGCGCAAAGCTGACGCCATACCAGGTGACGAGTAAACAAAAAGGTAGAAGGAAAAACAGCACACCCAGCAGGTCTATCCATGCTTGTACTTTTCGGCTTAATTTTTCGTACAGGATGTCAACTCTGACATGGCCACCCGCTTTTAGTGCGTAAGGTACACCAAGTAAAAATACAGCTGAAAATAAGTGCCATTCCATTTCTTGAAACGCTATTGAAACATCGTTAAAGGCGTAACGCATGACTACGTCATAGACTACGTTTGCTACGAGTAACAAAAACAGTGTCGCGGATATCACGCCAAGTAGGTCGCTGAGTTTATTGATCGCTCTTTCAAGGGTTTGTAGACTTCTCACAATACATTCCACTTTAAGTTGGGGGCATAGCCCCCAATAATTAACAGAGGTAGATTATTTCGCTTGGCTGTTTAGATAAGCGCGATGAGAAATATCTGTCCACGAACGTACTTGCTCTAGGTAAGCCGCTTGAGACATTTGAATCTCTTTGGCTAAAGCATCTTTTGCAGCATGCTCAGCAAGTAGTTTATCGTTAGAAGCTTTAAATGCTGCCATAACTTCTGGTGGGAAATCTTTAACTTGTACGTCTGGGTATTCACTCTTCATGCTCGCCCAGTTTTTGCCACTTTCGTGAGTCGCGTGGATGTACATGTCGTACGCAGCAGTTCTCATTGCTATACGTAGAATTTCTTGTAGATCTTCTGGCAAGCTATCAAATTTACGCTTGTTTACTAGGAACTGAAGCTCAGATCCTGGCTCATGCCAACCTGTGTAGTAGTAAGGGGCAATTTTGTGGAAGCCCATGCGCAAGTCAAGTGATGGACCTACCCACTCTAAAGCGTCGATAGTGCGACGTTCGAGTGAGGTGTACAATTCACCAGAAGCAATGTTTGTAGGTTTAGCGCCGAGGTCTGCTAGGATTTCACCAGCAAATCCTGGAATCCGCATCTTGAGTCCCTGCAAGTCATCAACACTGTTGATTTCTTTTTGGAACCAGCCCCCCATTTGGATATCACTGTTACCGCCTGGGAAAGACATAACATTATGAGGTGTATACACTTTCTCCATCAACTCCATACCACCACCGTGGTAGAACCAAGCGTATTGCTCCGCTGGTGTCATACCAAAAGGCATGGCGGTAAAGTAAAGTGTATTCGGTACTTTCCCTTTCCAGTAATACGACGCTGAGTGTCCCATGTCGTATTGACCCGATTTAACCATATCAAACACACCGAGTGGCGCTTTATGCTTGTTGGCTGAATCGATACGAATTTGTAGGCGTCCATTTGACATTTTTTCGGCCATTTCAGCCATATTCTTAGTCGCATCACCAAATATTGGGAAGTTAGGTCCCCAAGTCTCGGCAAGCTTAAGACGATATACCTTGTCTGCTGCAGTGGCGCTAAAGGCGATTGCTCCTAACGCCAAAGAGAGGGTTGATGTTTTTATCAGTGTTTTAATCAGACCACTCATGATCTCTTCCTTGTTGTTGTGTAAACGCCTTAACATTGGCGCTTACTGGTCAAAAGGAAAATACCGAGTGTTACCGATCGTAATCGGCGAGATGTAACATGATAAGACCTATGTAGTACGTAGTACTACGTAATGGAAATTTAAAGCTCAACGTAAATACATATATTTATCAATAATATAATTGGCAGTTATGCTAACAATATTCTTCAATAACTACTTAGGTAGTCACATTAGTAAAAGATTACATAAATGTGAAGCCAGGCGTGATAAATCATTACAAAAGAGTAACATTAAGGGTTTTGGTGTCGAGATTGATATCATTAAACAAAAAAAAACCGAGCAATGCTCGGCTCTTTACACACAGTGTTCCGTGACTATTTAGTCGTGTAAATCACTTTGTTTCCTGCTTGCTGATTGCGAACAACCAACTCTTGCTCGACAAGTTTTTTGAGTGCACCTGTCGCCCAAGAAGCGGCTTTAGCGTCTTCTTGACCAGCTTCTAGGCCAATCCCTTTCGGGTTAATACCTTCTGGGTTTGCGCGGACAATATCAAAGACCTGTTGCTGCTTTGCAGTAAGCTTGATTTCACTAGCCGGTGCCACTGGAGTAGACACTGGCTGTTGCTCGGGTTCAACTTTTTCATTCTTAGGAGTCGTCTTAACAACAACTTTTGGCGCAGTCGTTGCACCCGTTTTTACCCATTTTTTAAGTTTATTCTGAACCTTACGCTTGTGAGCAAGTCTCATTTTAGTCTCCATTGAGGTGTCTTACAAAAAGTGGCGCACAGTCTATAACAAAAGGCGCGTCAAATTAAGCACTTGATGGGTATTTACTCGAACTTGTCGACATATCGCGTCCAATCGACGATAAAACACTCAATTAATACAGCGGCATCTCGTCAGCGACAAACGGGTTAGAACGTCGTTCATGACCAAACGTAGACTCTGGGCCGTGACCAGGAACAAATTTCACTTCGTTCCCAAGTGGCCAAAGCTTTGACTTTATTGAATCGATTAAGGTATTAAAGTCACCTTTAGGAAAATCGGTGCGGCCAATGCTGCCGTTAAACAGCACATCCCCAACAAACGCCAATTTTGCACTCTCAGAAAAAAGCACTACATGTCCAGGAGTATGGCCAGGTGTATGGATCACTTGCAAAGTCTCATCGCCAAATGTCACTGTGTCACCCTCATTGAGCCATTGCTGAGGTTCAAACGCCTCTGTCAGTGGAAAGTTGAACATTTGACTTTGCCCAGGCAATCCCTGCAGCCAGAAATTATCGTCTTTGTGTGGGCCAATAATGTCGATGTTTAACTTTTTCGCAAGATCGGTTGCGCCGCCCACATGGTCAAGATGACCATGGGTCAACACCACAGAAACTACCTCGACCGACAACTGCTCTATTTGACGCCTGATAGCCGCTACATCGCCACCTGGATCGACAACAATGGCCTGCTGTGTTTTATCGCACCAGACAATTGAGCAATTTTGAGAAAATGATGTAACAGGTAATACGTGATATTGAAGGGCCATGACTCACCAAAAAGGATTAATTATTTTGCCGAACTATCGCAATTCAGCTAAGTAAAATCAAGCGTCTAATTCATAGCAAGGTCAAATAGTCGCGAGACATCATCATACCCATAGATATCTTTACGCATGTGAAGCTGCCCATTTTCTACCCAAGCAGACCGATAGATAAACTCGACTGGAATTCCTCGTTTCATTCTGACCTTTTTGTTACTGTCGTCACTGAATAAAGGTGACTTGGACTGACCTGACACCTCAAGCAATGTTTGAGCAAACTTATCAGCGCCTTGAACCCGAACACATCCAGAGCTAAATGCTCTTTCTGAGCGACTAAATAGTCCTTTTGCTGGCGTATCGTGTAGGTAAATAGCACGGTCATTAGGGAGTAGGAATTTGTATTGACCCAGAGCATTATGCGAGCCTGAGCTTTGAGTCATTCGGTAATTAAATGTTTCGGCATCCACTGAAGACCAGTTAATAGCGTTACTCTCGATCACTCGATCACTTCCCCAATACGGTATTATGGAGATATTTTGTTCCACCAAATACTGGTTATTTCTGGCAACCTTGGGTAGCAAGTCTTTTCGCATTATCTTGATGGGTATATTCCAGGTAGGGTTTACCACGATGGTACTGAGACTGGTCCACATTAGTGGTGTTGGCCTATCCTCTTTACCCACGATAACACGTGTTTCAAATTCGAGTTGATTGTTAGCCCAAAATTTCATTTTGTACTGCGGCAAATTAACTTGGATATAGGCCCTTTTCTGGGTTGAGAATCCACGTGAACGCTCAATGTTAAGTGCAAGAACCCTTATTTTTTGCGCCGCTGGATAATTTATCCAGTAAAGGGTCTGCTCCCCAACAATGCCGTCGGCCTTTAGTCCGTGAAGACTTTGAAACTGCTTAACCTGTTGCTGCCATTGCCAATCATAGTCGTAGTGTGTTGTCAGTTTAGCTGGCACAACAATACCGCTTGCGGACAGTTTTTGAGCCAAAAGCTGTGGATCGTTGATTTGTGTGCCTCGGCGTAGATGCTGAGTAAAACGCTTCTGTAGCCCTTGGCTGTTCGAAATCACTTTTAGTTGTTCAATGACGGGCACATTGGTCTTATAAATGGTGCTTACTGGGTGAGTCCTTCCAATAAATGCAAGCAATTGATCGTTTCTGATAGCGTCTATGACCTGATCCAATTCCCGATCAGAGATCGACGGTAATTTTCGACTAACCTGACCACCGTGAAACCACTGCTCTGCATTATTTCGTGCGTGATGGGTGTAAGACAGGTATCGAAGAAAAGCGTCTGTCGCGAGCAATTCGTATCGATAGTATTGATGATTTAGCTTTGATTCTTGCATTGATAAGTAGAGTGATGAAAACTCTCTTGAAATGCCAGCAAGATGAATAACCTCTAATCGAGCTTCGAGCTCATCCGCTAATGTTGGATCCAACCACACAAACTGGTGATGTATTTCTTCATAGAGAGATTCAATGGTCGCTGGGTAGTTCAGTGCATTAAGTTGTTCTGAGGAAGAGACCCAGCCCAGTCTTTGTAGCATACTTGATGACGCCGCAGCGCTAAAACACATCACTACAACAGTGAGCAATACCATATTCAGTTTCATGACAGCATCCTTGAACTGATTTCTTCCCTTAAGTATGGCAAACATTTATAAAAAAAATCTCGCATAACGCGAGACTTTAATTAACTCTATGAATCATTTATCAATTTTAAGACGGTGTTTACCATGACTGACTTTCGCTTGTAGATAGGCTTCATTGCCCTCTTTAATGTGTGCTAGTGTCGAAACAACCTGATCAATATTAATGTTGTGAGACCGCAGGTCATTAATTTTTTTCGGGTTGTTAGTAATCAATCGAATAGTACACACATCGAGAGCGTGCAACATTTCAGCCGCTTCATGGAATTCGCGTAAATCATCGCCAAACCCCAACTTATTATTAGCTTCGTAAGTATTGAGCCCTTGGCTTTGCAGTTCGTAAGCATCAATTTTGTTGTACAAGCCAATACCACGACCTTCCTGACGTAAATACAGAAGAATGCCGCCTTGATGTGACATCTTGTCGATCGTTTCATCCAGTTGCTCACCACAGTCGCAACGAGACGAATGAAAAACATCACCAGTCAA
Source organism: Vibrio sp. qd031 (assembly GCF_002100145.1). Lineage (GTDB taxonomy): Bacteria > Pseudomonadota > Gammaproteobacteria > Enterobacterales > Vibrionaceae > Vibrio. Next base: position 697,509 of record NZ_JXQD01000025.1, on the reverse strand, counting down.
ACATTCTGAGTGCATACGAACTAACGGGAATTCGCTTTGCTTATCGGCTTGTTTAAAAATGAGCGCTACATGCTCTTTATCACTGCTTAATCCGTTGAAAGACAGTAACTCAGCATCTATGTCACTACGTTGACCCACCTTCAATGAAACACGAGCTCGAACTTCAGCCATAGAATCTCCTAACAGCTATTAGCACCTACGCCAATAGATGACTTCACTTATTATCGCTAACTATGGGGTTATCGTATTGATAAATCAATCTCTTTAGAAATAAGTGAAGAATAAATAGCCACAAAAGCAAAAGGGCCGCTAATGCGGCCCTCATAGTAATTCATAGACGATCAGTGTGTCGCTTTAATTTTTTGACTGTTCAGTTCTAGCCACAGCTTTTCAAGCTCGCGCTTTTCTTCTTGGGTAAACAATTCGTTGGCAAATTCAGAGCACAGTACTAGGTTGCCAATATGAGCTTCAAACTCTTTTTTCCATTGTATGATAAGCGCATCCATAGCTATACCCTAACTTTTGAAAGATTCCTTCTTGATCTAAAGAAAACTATACCGAACTCAATCCTGTTAATCTAGTCGTTTTTTGTACTATTTGAGCTTTTTTTAAACAACCCATAAATGATGAACGCAAGTAAACCTAGCAATACCAGTGGAGCAAACCATAAGACCAACGTTTGATTATTGAGGCCGGGGTTATAGCGGACGAACTCACCGTATCGATTTGTCATATACTCTATAATGTCTTGTTCAGATTGCCCCTGTTTAACTTTTTGATACACCAGCAACCTCAAATCCATTGCCATCGGCGAATTAGACTCAACAAGGTTTTGATTTTGGCATTGCGGACAACGCAATGATTTTGCCAAGCTAACGGCTCTTTTTTGTTGCTCTAAATTATCGAACTCAAACAATTCTACTTGTGCAATTCGATCTTTATTGTCTGAGACAAACAGCTCACTTCCATGACTGTAAACACTGCCAATAAGTAAGAGGAAGGCGAAAACGACCAACTGCCATCGTTGTATGAGTCTCAATGTTTCACTACTCCATTAGTAACGGTTTGAAGTATCGGTTCCATTTCGCGTCATCTAAAGCGCCACGAAAACGAGTTAAAATAATACCTGAGCCATCAATCAAAAAGGTTTCTGGAGTACCAACAACACCGAATTCCATGGCAACGTCCCCTAATGGATCAAACACCACTTGTGAAAAAGGATTGCCCCTATCGCGCAGCACTTGCCTAGCAGAAGTGGCAGTATCCCGGTAATTGATACCTATGATATTTATGTCCTGGGTATTGCTCAGTTCGAGTAAATACGCGTGCTCTAGCATACAAATAGAACACCAAGAAGCCCAAATATTGACCAACGTATATTCCCCTAGTTCATCTTGTATGCGCACGGTATTTCCGTCAAAGTCTATCCCGGTAACCTCAGCAATCGACTGTCCACGCATAGGGTCTTGTTCGACGATATGATGGCTGGACTCACTTTCCAGTGCAATATAGGCTGACATAAGCACAACCACACCAAGAAGAGCCAGTAATAGAATGGTCAGTTTTTTCACGTCTGCTCCCTAATTTGACTAGGCACGGTAATCGCGCGGTATAGGCGTAAAATGGCGGCAATGACCAGCATAATTGCGGCAATCCACACGAAGCTCATACCCGCTTTATATTGAAACTTTATGATGTAACTGCCGTCAGCTAGTTTGTTTCCGAGGCTTAAGTAAAGATCGCCGTGCCATAGCGAGGCAATAGCTGGTTCACTCATATTCATGACTCTGACTTGGTAATGCCTTTTTTGTGGTGTTAATTCATATACACTGTTGCTGTTAACATTGTCCACGATTGAAAATCGCCCTTCCAAAGCCGTGTAATTAGGTCCGACCAACCAGCGTTTCTCATCAAATGAAAGCGTATAATCAATGAGATCTGTGCTCTCGCCTACGCTGACTTTACGGCTTACCTGATAGGAATGACCCTCGTAAACAATTGAGCCCGCGACTAACATCAATATTGCCATATGCGCAATATACGATACCCAGTGCGTTCTTATTGTTAATTTTAAGGTCATTAATGAAGCTGCGCAGAAGGTCAACGGCAATAACAGTATTGATGCATAACTCGTGAAACCAAATGCGGAATAACTAAGCACTAAACCACAAATATACAACAACGCGCAAATTAAACCCTTGCGCTTATAAGCCATGCCGGAGACTAAATGTACACATAACGCGATAAGACCCACAGCGCAGATTATTGAGAACATTGTATTAAAATACGGTGCTCCTACTGAAATCGAACCTAAGCCGAGGATCTGAAATATCATCGGGTAAAATGTGCCAAGCAACACGACCATGGTGGCTAATACCAAAAGTCCAACACTGGTCAGCAGAAATAATCGTAACGGTGTCCAACGCACACTATGTGAGGTTGTAAGCCGTTCGGCATTAAGGACCAGGGGTATAGCTCCCATTAATAGCACTAATACGCTTAGACCAATCAACACGACCCCTTTACTTGGATCAACAGCAAAGGCATGAACTGACGTTAACACGCCGGACCGTACAATAAAGGTACCAAGAAGGCTTAAGCTAAAAGTGACGAAACACAATGCTAGCGCAACAACCGGAAAGGCTACGTGGCGTTTAACGACAGACAGCGAATGAATCAGCGCTGTGGCTGTAAGCCAGGGTAATAAAGACGCGTTTTCGACCGGGTCCCAAAACCACCACCCTCCCCATCCAAGTTCGTAATAAGCCCACCAAGCCCCCAAAGCGATACCGCCCGTTAAAAAAGCCCATGACACCAAAGACCAAATGCGGATAAGAGAAAACCATGATGTTGAGATTTGACCATTCCACACAGCAATACACGCCGCTGCAAACGGAGCGCTAAAGCCGACATACCCTACATACAACAATGGCGGGTGGATAATGAGCGCCACATCTTGCAACATGGGATTCAGATCTCTTCCCTCAGACACCCACATTGACTGCAATTCAAACGGGTTAGAAAACGCCAATACGAATACACTTAGCACTCCACCAATGCTCATCATCAGCAACAGCGTTTGCTTTAAGTAATCTGTGTTGTCCGTCGAATGGGTGCTAATAATCGTCGCCCAAAAGTGGACTACCCATACCCAAAATAGCATTGAGCCTTCATGCCCGCCCCAAACCGCTGCTAAGCGAAAAAACCAAGGTAATTGAGAGTTAGAGTGAGCGGCGACATAGGAATTAGTGAAATCATTACTGTAGAAACTCCATGCCAACATTGCCATCGACGCAGTCACAGCCAAAAAGGACGACCACACTAAATACTGGATAGTGCGAGCTGACCAATGGGTGTTGGGCGAAGTAATATACACCGCTATCAACTGCACGCTGGCAAGTAATGATAGCGAGAAACCAAAACACAGTAACAGTAAGCCAAGGTGAGACAGCATGTTAAATTCTACAGTGAGAAATTAGGAGAAAGTTAGGGTAACAGTTAACCACAATGGCGGCTAATTGATTGTATATATGAAAGTAATGAACGTGAACTCTGTGCTCACGTTCATTATATTGCGCGATTAAACAATCGTCATTTGTCCTGCATAGAGCACAAAGGTACGTAACATCAGTACACCGATTAAACTCATGCTGGTGACGAGAACAATAAACACCGGTTTGTGACGAGTATGAGCACCAACAAAGTAGTTAAGAGCCAATGGCCCTATCATGCCAAATGCGACCACACCCCACCAAAACCATTTCGCCCAAAAACCACCTCCAATTGCATTCCAAGCTGCCAACTCTGCAGAGCCGCCACTGAAAATAAGGCCGGTAAAAAAGGTAACGATGACGAAAAGTTCAAACAGGACGACTGGACGCTCAAAACTGTGCACCCAGGCAACGCTTTTTCCTGTCGCAGGCTCTTTAAACCATTGAGTGCCAAATAACATGCATGCCGCAGCGCCTGAAGAGAGCGATGAGAACAAGAACAGTATCGGCAATACTGGATTATTAAGCATTGGATAGGTTTTTAATGCGGATAGCAAGAACCCTGTATACGCGGCGAGCATTATTGCTAAGAGCCCCAAAAACAGTTCGATACCATTTTCAAACTTTTTAAACCAATCGATTATTCCAGCCGCAAAATGTAACGGCTTAGGCATATACTTCATGATGGTATCTTTAAAAATAATGGCTATCCAAATAAACAGAATTACCATATAAACTTGGAACAAGATCACCCCCATCGACATCACTGACGTTGGGTTGTAATAGATCATTATTTTCCAAAATGATAAGGGTTTCGTTAAATGAAAGACCAATATCAATAGACCCGAAATAATACCAAATGGCGCAAGCCAAGCGGTTGCTTTCAATATGCCATTGTCAGCAGGGTCGCCTTCGATCACTTTACGTTTAAGATATATGGATATCATGACGGCGCCTGCCGACATACCCGCTAAAAATAAGTAAATAGCGATTATCCAATCCCACACTAAGGAGTCGAAGTTAAAAGCGGCTTCAAAACTTGTCATCTTAAATTTCCCCCTTGTCATGCGGGACTTTATACAGCTTCGGCTTAGTACCTAAATCGACTTTGTCACGGTACACCGTCTTATTGTTAAGGACCTTATTGATGTCACTGTCTGGATCGTTAAGATCACCAAAAGTGAGTGCTTTAGTCGGGCACTTTTCGACACAAGCAGGTAGTTTTCCCTGTGCTAGATTGGTATCGCGACAAAAATTACACTTATCCGCAGATTTTGTTTCAGGGTTAAAAAATCGAACTTGATATGGACAGGCTGCTAGGCAATAGCCACAACCGACACATTTATCATTATCAACGTCTACGATGCCCGTGGCGGCATCGGTATAAGCGGCGCCTGTTGGACAAACATACACACAAGGCGCATTGTCGCAATGCTGACATGAAGTTCGGTTGAATTGGTAGTCGGTATTAGGGTACTCACCCTTTGGATCGGAGCGAGTGATTTCGAGTCGAGATACACCTTCTGGGACGTTATTCACTTCTCGACAGGCGTCGGTACAAGCGGTACAGCCGATACAGGCAGTTTCGTCAAAAACCATTCCGTAACGCTTTTTGCCATCTTCCATTTCATAGGCTAGCGACTTAGTACTTACCGTCGCCGTTCCCGCCACACCAGTAGTCACAATGACAGCACCGGCGCCAGCAATGAAGTTTCGTCTTGAGCAGCTCATACTCTACTCCTTGATGTCATGGGTACGATTAAAGTCAGCATGACAAGCAACACACATCTCGATAAGTTGTTTACGTTCGTAGTTTAGAACACCTTGATCATGGCCATGAACTGCGTGGCAGTTTGTGCAGGTCAAATTCTTAGCGTGTACATCATGAGTCCAGTTTGCTTTTTGCAAACGCTCAGGCGTATGACAGTCGGTACACTGTTGGTTTGCCTTTAAGATCTCATCATGGGAAAGAGTGGTGGTTTTTGTTCCTTGGCGAGATTGAGCCGGCTCAAAAGTCGTCACTTGATCTGCGTTGACTCTATGTTCAGGGCCAATGTTGCCGTGGCAATCAGTACAGGTAACGTTTTTACCCTTCTTTTCTAAAAAGCCTTCTCCATGAGACTGTCTAATCGTGTCCTGAGCGTCTTTATGACACTGAATACACTTATAGTCGGGATCTCGTTGCAGCTCGACAACATGTCGAGAAGAGTCAGCTTCTGTGCCAACGACTCCTTCATCTGCTATCGAGGAAAAAGAAAAACCAAAGAGACAAAGTACTAGAATGGAACGTAGCAGTGTCACCATGGTCAATTTAAAATTGTCCATATTTCATTCCTTGTGCCAGACAGTGTTTTCTGTTCAAAGTAAAACACCTGGATATAACAAGTGCTTGAAGCATTTAATGCCTCAAGTGAAATCGACTCACATTTTAAAATTAACCACAACGCTAACAGGGTAAAGTGTAACTCGATATTTCCAGTTGGCGATATTTTGATGCCTATTTAGTGACCCGTTTCACTATTTCCCCTTCAATTGATAAGGGTTATCAATTAGCTGTTAAATCAGGTGCTTAGCCCTTAATGGGAAATATTATACCCCTTTAGAGGTAGTTTATTTTAAACACGATCTGCATCACTCATCAAAATTGATTTGGCGCAATTTTAACCAAATGTTAATTGGCTAATAGTGCAATAACTACTTACACTTAGCCGTAATACGAAACATCTTCGATTCAACATTTGAAATCTAACCTCACAACGCTAGGTATCAAAATTAAAATACGGAGATAGCATCGTGAATAAGCAATGGATAAAACATTCCGCTGCGGTATTGGGTTTAATAATGGGAGCCACCCTTGGCTCTTCGTTGGTGTACGCCGCTGACGACAAGTTTGATGATCCCCGCAACGAGACATTTGAAGCCAACCACCCTGATCAATTCCATACTTGGAAAGCGACGTCGGAAAGCAGTGAGCTAGAAGATGCGTTAGAAGGCGATCCAAACATGGTCATCATGTGGGCAGGATATGGCTTTGCAAAAGACTATAACAAAGCGCGTGGTCACTATTACGCACTCGACGATGTACGCCAGACACTTCGTACTGGTGGTCCAACTGACGAGAATACAGGTCCAATGCCTATGGCGTGCTGGAGCTGTAAAAGCCCAGACGTTGGTAGAGTGATTGCCGAACGCGGTGAAGACGGTTACTTTGAAGGTAAATGGGCACGTTTGGGTGCTCAAATTGCCAACCCAATCGGTTGTTCTGATTGTCACGACACCAGCACAGAAGAGTTTAAGAACGGTGAACCCGCACTTAAACTAACTAAACCGTATGTCGAACGTGCAATGACCGCTATCGGTAAACCATTTGAAGATATGAACCGCCTAGATCAACAAGCGGCAGTTTGTGGTCAATGTCACGTAGAATACTACTTTACCGGTCCAAACAAGAGCGTGAAGTTCCCATGGGATATGGGTACAAACGTCGACGAAATGGAACAGTACTATGATGCGCTAGGCTTTAAAGATTGGACGCACGGCGTGTCTAAAGCTCCAATGTTAAAAGCACAGCACCCTGAGTATGAAACATGGCGAGATGGTATACACGGTAAAAACAATGTCGTGTGCACTGACTGCCATATGCCTAAAGTAACGAAAGAAGATGGCACTGTTTACACTGACCATAAAATTGGCAATCCGTTTGACCAATTTGAAGATACCTGTGCGAACTGTCACACCCAAAGCAAAGACACGCTACAAGGCATAGTTTCAACACGCAAGGCTCAGGTGCTAAACATGAAGTTAACGGCCGAAAAACATATCGTTGCCGCACACTTTGAAGCGAAAGCGGCTTGGGATGCTGGCGCTACAGAGTCTGAGATGGACGATATTTTACAAGATATCCGTCATGCTCAATGGCGTTGGGACTACGCCATCGCATCACACGGCGTACATATGCATGCACCTGAAGTGGCGTTAGAAGTATTAGGTACTGCCGTTGACCATGCATCTGATGCACGTACTAAGCTGGCTCGCCTACTTGCGACCAAAGGTATAACAGATCCAATTGCACTACCGGATATATCGAGTAAAGAGAAAGCACAACAGGCATTGGGTATGCCAATGGATAAATTAAACGCTGAAAAACAGCACTTCTTAGAAACTCTCGTCCCTCAATGGGAAGAAGAAGCTAAAAAGCGCGAAACAACATACTAATCTCCTAACCTCACGACTAAGCGGCCACTTAAAAGTGGCCGCTTTTTTATTTGTATACATACTGTGACTGGTGAATAGGGGCGGCTAATGTTTTAACAATTCAGCTTGATGGATCAAACTAATAAGTCTTTCACGATCAACGCCCAATCGGTCAGACTCGATGATCTGCTCCCAGTAGTTTATAGCCTTATCATATTCAAAGTTCACAAACGCATCTGACGCTAATAGGGTCAATGCGCTTTCATTGTCACGGTCAATAGACAAAGATTGGTCAAGCGCTTGTTGCACCTCAGCGGTGATGCGCTGTTTGTTAATATAATACAGCGCAGTTGCACCACCTGCCCATGCATCTGCGTTATCGGGAAGCAAACGTCGACTGTAATCAAAACAGGTTAACGCCGACTCGAGCTCGCCGCTAAACAGATAGAATTTGCCCAACTCCAACCAGGCCAATCCATCATTAGGGTTATCACGCAGCGCATCTTGAAGCTCAAGCATAGGATCGCTTGACGGTTCCATTGCGTGTTGGGCCATTTCATTGATGGTGGGTGTTACTGGAACTGGCGTTTTTAGATACCACCAGCTTCCAAAAGTAACCGCAACGACCACACCGCAGCTTAGATATAACGATCGATGAATCATTGTGTGTTCCACTATATTTGCATAAACCACTACCAGGAGCTAACGTCCTGGTAGTGACTCACCGTTTTAAACCGAATAAAAAGCCGGGCAATGCCCGGCTTAAATCGTTGTACGTGCTTTACTCTTGGTCTTGAGTTGGCTCGTCTTTATTCTCGTCTTCTGATGAGCTTGTCTGCTCTGTAGCTTCAGCGACTACTTCGCCTTCTTCGCCTTCTTCAAGAAGAGGCTCTTCCTCTATCTCGTCAATGCGTTGAAGCGCTACGACATTTTCATCTTCAGCCGTTCTGATTAATGTAACACCTTGAGTATTACGTCCAACCTGACTGACTTCTGCGACACGAGTACGAACCAGTGTTCCTGCATCGGTGATCATCATGAACTCATCACCGTCTTCAGTTTGCACTGCCCCTACTACACTTCCGTTACGCTCAGAGACTTTAATTGATACAACGCCCTGCGTTGCACGGCTCTTCGCTGGGTATTCCTCAAGTACAGTACGTTTACCGTAGCCGTTTTGAGTCACAGTAAGAATGTCGCCTTGGTTGTGCGGAACAATCAAAGAGACCACTTGATCGTCATTGATTAACTTAATACCACGTACACCAGCCGCAGTACGACCCATGCCACGCACTTGTGTTTCGTTAAAGCGAACCACCTTACCAGATTTAGAGAACAACATAATATCGTTCTCGCCATTGGTAATGTCTACACCAATAAGCGAATCTTCATCACGTAGGTTCACGGCGATCAAGCCGTTAGAACGAACATTAGCAAACTGATCCAGTGATGTTTTCTTCACTGTACCGTCACCGGTTGCCATAAAGATAAATTTGTCGTTACTAAACTCAGATACAGGCAAGATTGCTGTAATACGTTCTCCGTCTTCCAACGGCAGAATGTTTACAATTGGCTTACCACGAGCAGTACGGCTTGCCTGAGGCAATTGGTACACTTTTAGACGGTAAGTTTTACCACGAGTAGAGAAACACAGGATATTGTCATGAGTATTTGCGACCAACAAACGCTCAATGTAATCTTCATCCTTCATCTTAGTGGCGCTCTTACCTTTACCACCGCGACGTTGAGCTTCGTAATCACTCAAGATTTGATACTTAACGTAGCCTTCGTGTGACAGTGTCACTACAACATCTTCTTGAGCAATCAGCTCTTCCATATCAATGTCGTGGATCGCAGCGGTAATTTCTGAACGACGCTCATCACCAAATGAATCACGGATTAAATGCAGTTCTTCGCAAATCACTTCCATTAGGCGTTCAGTATTCGCCAGGATGTGCATCAACTCTGCAATTTCGTCGAGAAGTGCTTTGTACTCATCGAGGATTTTTTCGTGTTCTAGACCGGTCAATTTTTGTAGACGAAGATCCAAAATCGCTTGCGCTTGTTGCTCAGTTAAGAAGTACTGACCATCACGAATACCGTATTGCTCTTCCAACCATTCTGGACGTGCAGCATCAGTTCCAGCTCTCTCGAGCATTGACGCGACATTGCCTAAGTCCCAACCTCTAGCGATCAGGCCTTGTTTTGCTTCTGCGGGAGTCGGAGCTTGACGAATCAACTCGATGATTTCGTCTATGTTGGCTAACGCCAATGCCAAACTCTCAAGAATGTGCGCGCGATCGCGTGCTTTACGAAGCTCAAAAATAGTACGGCGAGTAACCACTTCACGGCGGTGATCAACAAAGCGGTGAATCATCTCTTTAAGGTTGAACAGTTTTGGCTGGCCATTATCTAGGGCAACCATGTTCACACCGAAAGTAGTTTGTAATTGAGTGAGTGAGTAAAGGTTATTCAGTACGACTTCACCAACTGCATCACGCTTACACTCAATAACAATGCGCATACCGTCTTTATCAGACTCATCACGCAGTGCACTGATGCCTTCTACTTTCTTATCTTTAACCAGCTCGGCGATTTTTTCGATCAGACGAGCTTTGTTTACCTGATAAGGTATCTCACTGACAATAATGGTCTCTTTGCCATTTTTCTCAGCTTCGATGTCTGCTTTGGCTCGCATGTAAACTTTACCGCGACCCGTTTTATAAGCGTCAATAATCCCTTTACGACCGCTAATTAATGCGGCCGTTGGGAAATCAGGACCTGGAATGTACTCCATAAGCTCATCGATAGTGATCTCTTCATTATCAATGAAAGCTAAACATCCGTTAATCACCTCAGTAAGGTTGTGAGGTGGGATGTTTGTTGCCATACCTACCGCGATGCCAGAAGAGCCATTGACTAATAGGTTAGGTACTCGTGTAGGCATTACCGCAGGAATTTGTTCGCTGCCGTCGTAGTTAGGTACGTAATCAACGGTTTCTTTGTCAAGGTCAGCCAACAGTTCGTGAGCGATTTTCGACATACGAACTTCGGTATAACGCATTGCCGCGGCAGAGTCACCGTCGATAGAACCAAAGTTACCTTGTCCATCCGCAAGCATATATCGTAACGAGAATGGCTGTGCCATACGAACTATAGTGTCGTATACCGCACTGTCACCGTGTGGGTGATATTTACCAATTACGTCGCCAACAACACGCGCCGATTTCTTGTATGGTTTATTCCAATCATTGCCAAGTACATTCATCGCAAACAAAACGCGACGGTGCACCGGCTTTAAGCCGTCACGCACATCAGGAAGTGCACGACCCACGATGACTGACATCGCGTAGTCGAGATAAGAGCCGCGAAGCTCATCCTCAATGTTTACGGGCGTGATCTCTTTTGCTAATTCGCTCATGGAGCCGCTATCCCTCTATATTACTTTTCGTTATTGCATCGACTCGACGCAACACGTGCAAGACCCGAAAATATACCATACATAACTTAAAGCCTGAATTACTTTCCCGGGCTGTTTTTAAGGTTGTGACATAGGTTGCGCGTTAATTGTTCATTTTTGGCGCCCTATTTGCTAGGTGATTGAAAAATAACCACTCTAACTCACCAAACTTAAAATCTATCGTATCACGCATCCCTTTTGCAATTTATTCGGTATACTTGCTCAAAATCATCAAATGGACTGTATGTGTGACTCAAAACGTTGACCTAGCTGAAATCAAAAAATTTGAAGACATGGCTTCTCGCTGGTGGGACCTAGAAGGTGACTTTAAGCCCTTGCATCAAATCAACCCGTTGCGGTTGGGTTACGTCATCGAGCATAGCAGCGGTCTATTTGGTAAAACCATTCTAGATGTGGGATGTGGCGGCGGTATTCTTGCCGAAAGCATGGCTCACCAAGGCGCAGTCGTTACCGGTTTAGATATGGGCGCTGAACCGCTTGAAGTAGCGAGATTGCATGCCTTAGAAACGGGCGCAAAACTTGAGTACGTACAACAAACTGTCGAGTCTCACGCTGAACAAAACCCAGAAAAGTATGATGTGGTGACTTGCATGGAAATGTTAGAACACGTCCCCGACCCCGCATCCGTGATACGTGCTTGTTATGCATTGGTTAAACCTGGGGGTAAAGTGTTCTTTTCAACGCTCAACCGAAATATAAAGTCCTACCTATTTGCCATTGTCGGTGCAGAGCAGCTGCTAAAGCTGGTACCTAAGGGTACTCATCACCACGAAAAATTTATCAAACCCGCTGAACTGCTCAAAATGGTCGATCAAGCTGACCTTATCCCACTAGGTATAACCGGACTCCATTACAACCCATTGACCGACAATTACTGGTTGGGGAAAAATGTGGACGTCAACTATATTGTCCATACTCAAAAACAGCGGTAAATCCCCAGATTTCAATCTAAAAATGACTTTAGTGATGTCGATGGCATCACTAAGGCTTATTCATTAGTTTATGCCAGTTTTAATGTACAAAACCGTGCACTCGATCTTCAAAAGATCCTCAAGAGTCGATCTCGCTATAATTTAAATAAATCAACATATTTATTTGAATTGGCGTTCATATTTCCCCCATCATTCAAAGGGGAGTTTTCACATGTCTTGTGATAGCTAAATTGTTGCGTGAGTGGTTGCTAACATATTTTTTTAAATCACTGCTTATACCCATATTGATGAGAAATTCAAGACTTGATCATTATCAATAAACTCTCTATCTTGTAGCACCAGCACAGAGTTATAACTATATCTTGTGTTTACTAACTAACCAATTAGTTAGACATGGATCACTAAGTCGGGTTATTTGAAGTCTTAAAACTAATAAAACGCGGCTTTACTTACCAAGTTATGGATACAGAGCAAAATGAACCAACAACTTACCGTCACTAAACGGAATGGACGTCAAGAAAACATTGATCTCGACAAAATCCACAAAGTGATTACTTGGGCCGCAGAAGGCCTAGAAAACGTTTCTGTTTCGCAGGTAGAACTCAATTCTCACATCCAGTTCTATGATGGCATTTCAACCTCAGATATTCACGAAACCATCATCAAAGCAGCTGCAGATCTTATCTCCGAAGAGACGCCCGATTACCAATACCTAGCAGCACGTCTTGCGGTGTTCCATTTGCGTAAAAAAGCGTATGGCCGCTACGAGCCGCCTAAGCTTTATCAGCACGTGGCACGCTTGGTCGATATGGGTAAATACGACAGCCATATTTTGGAAGATTATTCTCAAGCAGAACTTGAAGAGCTTGGTGAGTACATCGATCACAAACGCGATTTGGACTTTTCCTACGCCGCTGTAAAACAGCTGGAAGGTAAATACTTTGTTCAAAACCGCGTTTCCGGTGAAATCTACGAAAGTGCGCAGTTCTTATACATCCTAGTGTCTGCTTGCCTTTTCGCGAATTATCCGCGCGACACTCGTTTAAGTTACGTTAAGCGTTTTTATGACGCGACCTCAACGTTTAAGATTTCACTACCAACACCAATTATGTCTGGTGTTCGTACTCCGACACGTCAATTTAGCTCGTGTGTATTGATCGAATGTGGTGACAGCCTAGATTCTATCAACGCAACCTCAAGCTCGATTGTACGTTATGTCTCGCAACGCGCTGGTATTGGTATCAATGCTGGTCGTATTCGCGCACTAGGATCTGAAATTCGTGGCGGGGAAGCATTCCACACCGGTTGTATTCCTTTCTATAAGTATTTCCAAACCGCTGTGAAGTGTTGTTCTCAAGGTGGCGTTCGTGGTGGTGCAGCCACGGTGTTCTACCCACTTTGGCACGGTGAAGTACAGTCGTTACTGGTACTAAAAAACAACCGAGGCGTAGAAGAAAACCGTGTTCGTCATATGGACTACGGGGTTCAACTCAATAAACTCATGTACAGCCGATTGGTAGAAGGCGGAGACATTACTCTGTTTTCTCCGTCTGATGTACCTGGGCTCTACGATGCCTTCTTTGAAGATCAAGACGAATTTGAACGCTTGTACGTGAAGTACGAAAACGATGCCAGCATTCGCCAAGAAAAAATCAAAGCGGTAGACTTGTTTTCATTATTGATGCAAGAGCGTGCGTCGACAGGCCGTATCTACATTCAAAACGTCGACCACTGTAATACCCACAGTCCGTTTGACGCTAAAGTAGCGCCTGTTCGTCAATCTAACCTCTGTTTAGAAATTGCGTTACCAACAAAGCCACTCAACAATGTAGAAGATGACGAAGGTGAAATCGCCCTATGTACATTGTCAGCCTTCAACCTTGGTGCAATCAATGAGCTTGATGATTTTGAAGAGCTTGCAGACCTGGTAGTGCGCGCTTTGGATGCACTACTCGATTATCAAGACTACCCATTACCTGCTGCGTACAAATCGACCATGAATCGCCGTACGCTTGGTGTTGGCGTAATTAACTACGCTTACTACCTAGCCAAAAATGGGGTGAAATATTCTGATGGCAGTGCAAATGGACTCACTCACCGTACTTTTGAAGCGATTCAATACTACTTGCTGAAAGCGTCCGTTGGGCTCGCGAAAGAGCAAGGTGCGTGTCCGCTATTTAACGAGACAAATTACGCGAAAGGTCTGCTGCCGATAGATACCTACAAAGCTGATCTAGACAAGATCTGTGATGAACCATTGCATTTCGATTGGGATGCACTGCGTGACGAAATCATGACGCACGGTCTACGTAACTCTACGTTAACCGCGTTGATGCCGTCTGAAACGTCTTCACAAATCTCTAATGCGACCAACGGCATTGAGCCACCACGTGGCTACGTCTCGGTCAAAGCGTCAAAAGATGGCATTCTTAAGCAAGTTGTTCCTGAATTTCGCAAGTACAAAGAGAACTATGAGTTGCTTTGGACCATTCCATCGAACAACGGTTACCTACACCTAGTCGGTATTATGCAAAAGTTCGTAGACCAAGCGATTTCAGCTAACACCAACTACGATCCTAACGTTCACGACAGCGGCAAAGTGCCAATGAAATTGCTGCTTCGCGATCTGTTGACGGCGTATAAATTTGGCGTTAAAACGCTTTACTACCATAACACTCGTGATGGTGCCAAAGACGAACAGCAAAACGGCGGTGTCGTGGTAGAGCAAGACGACGACTGTGCAGGCGGCGGTTGTAAGATCTAACGTCTAACCGTAAAACGAATTAACAAAGGGGCGTTTACGCCCCTCATTGCAAAGAGGTTAAAATGGCTTACAGTACATTTACCCAAAAGAAAAATGACCAACTAAAAGAGCCTATGTTTTTCGGCCAATCGGTTAACGTAGCTCGTTATGACCAACAGAAGTTTGAGATTTTCGAAAAACTCATCGAAAAACAATTGAGTTTCTTTTGGCGTCCGGAAGAAGTTGATGTATCGAGCGATCGTATCGACTACAACAATCTCCCTGAGCATGAAAAACACATTTTCATCAGCAACCTTAAATATCAAACTCTGTTAGATTCCATTCAAGGTCGCAGTCCTAACGTTGCCTTACTGCCGCTGGTTTCGTTGCCAGAGCTAGAAACGTGGATTGAAACCTGGTCGTTTTCAGAGACGATTCACTCTCGCTCATACACACACATCATTCGTAACATTGTTAAAGACCCTGCTGTGGTGTTTGACGATATTGTTGAAAACGAGCACATCGTAAAACGCGCCAAAGACATCTCACATTACTACGATGATCTCATCGCAATGACTGGCGATTACCACCGTCTTGGCGAAGGTACACATCAAATTAACGGCGAAACCGTTAACGTAAGTTTGTACGAGCTTAAGAAACAGCTCTACAAATGTTTGATGTCTGTGAATGCTCTGGAAGCGATTCGCTTTTATGTCTCGTTTGCGTGTTCGTTTGCCTTTGCTGAACGTGAGTTGATGGAAGGGAATGCTAAAATCATTAAATTGATTGCACGTGATGAAGCGCTACACCTCAACGGAACTCAGCATATGGTTAATCTGCTGCGTAACGGTCAAGACGACTTCACTTTTATGCAGATTGCCGAAGAGTGTAAGCAAGACTGTTTTGACCTTTTCAAAGAAGCGGCCGAACAAGAAAAAGAGTGGGCTGAATACTTATTTAAGGATGGCTCCATGATTGGCTTAAACAAAGACATTCTTTGCCAATATGTGGAATACATTACCAATGTTCGGATGCAGGCTGTCGGTCTTGACGCAGCGTATCCAGACGCGACAAGCAACCCTATCCCATGGATTAACGCTTGGCTATCATCGGACAATGTACAGGTTGCACCACAAGAAGCAGAAATCAGCTCTTACCTTGTTGGTCAGATCGACAACGAAGTATCGGCTACCGATTTCGAGGACTTCGAGCTGTAATGCATTTAGTGACTCTGAACAAGCTGACTCAAATTCGCGCCGAAGACGATCAAACGCTTCTCGAAGCGATGGAGAGCAGCAATTTGATTCCGGAGTACAACTGTCGCGACGGGCACTGTGGTGTCTGTCGCTGTACACTCGATGAAGGCGACGTCGAATATATAGGCTTTGCTATGGCCTATTTAGCACCCAAACAAATCTTACCTTGTATCTGCAAAGCAAAGTCTGCGGTAAAAATCAGTTCAGTAAATTATCAATTACGCATCAAAACCGAAACAAATTGAAAGATTTACGTGAGATAGGTTTTAAAACTGCAAATAATAAGCGATAATCTTCCAACGTATTGTCTCCAAGGAAAGTAAGTTTTGCGCAGTAAATATTTGGCAGCAGCGTTATTAACCTCTGTTTCAACGACTGCTTCAGCGTTTGAAGATTTTTCACTTACGTCCGACCTCAATAACAGCTGTCTAAATAACATCAGTTATTGTTCCGAACCATTGGCATTTAATAAATCCACCGTTTCAGCCGATCACTATTTGCGCTTTGATGAACCAGACCTGCCTATTCACTTCACCCTCCAATCAGAAAAAGATTGGGATTACCTCGCAGAGCAAACTTATACCATTCTTGGTTTGAGTATTGTCACTGTGGGTATTATGACTCTGTTACCCGAAAGTATCACCAAGTGGGATGAAGAATCCAGAGATCTTAGTAACCTTGGTAATAAATGGAAAGAAAATGTCAAAGCGGGCCCAGTTTGGGATAGAGATGAACACTTCCTCAACTATGTAATGCACCCCTATTTTGGTGGCGTGTATTATACGTCAGCTCGTCACGCAGGCTTTAACGAGTTTGAATCTTTCCTCTACTCCGCGGCAATGTCTGGACTATTCTGGGAGTACGGTGTAGAAGCGTTTGCCGAAGTACCTTCTTGGCAAGATCTCTTTATTACACCCATGTTTGGCGCCGTTGTGGGCGAGTTGATGTTACAAGGCGAACAACACATTTTAGCCAACGATGGTGAAGTATGGGGCTCTAGTGGGTTTGGTAGTTTCACCTTGTTCTTCTTAAACCCTGTTGGTCATATTCACTATTGGGTAACCGATGCTTGGGGCGCAGACGCCGAAGGTAAGTTGACGTTTAATCAATGGTTTGACGATCCAAATGCAACAAGTTTTGCTATCGACTCCGGTGCTTCTTACGATCCAACATTTGTAGGCTATCAACTGAGTTTGAAGTTTTAATTCTATATTCTATATTGCGCACAAAAAAGCCAGGCGTTGCCTGGCTTTTTTCATTGGCAGCTTACCGTTGCTTAAGCTGCATCATCGACTTTTTTGCTGCTAGCAGGACTTTGAGGCCCATTAGTCAGCGTTTGTGAAAAGTCATGACTGAAGTGGTCTACCTGAATCGCTTGGTAGCGCAGTTCATCGGCTTGTTTAATTTTATCCACTTCTTGCTCGGTAAAGATACCTTGCTCTAACGCTGCATCCAATTTCTCGTACAACGGTAGTGCCTTGGATATCTTTTTCTCTTTGATAGCTTTAAACAGCTTTTTCTCAAGATCTTTAATACCGTACATCGCTTCAAACGCCAGCTCCATTAAGCCTACCGAGTCGTCAGTGGTATTTTCAAAGTAGCAAAGATGGGTTAAACGATCGCGCTGCTCACCCGGTACCATCATCAATTGCGCCACTTCCAAAGTCACTTTGTCATCAGGCGCAGTAAAGTGGTTACCCAATGGGAACACAACGGCTTTGAGACCTAGTCCAGCAACTTTGCTTGGAAAATTGCGGTACGCTTCTTCTAACGATTTAGCGCCCTGATGCATACAGTGTTGCAATGCGTATTCAACATACGGCAAGTCTTGCTTAAGCGAGCCATCGTCTTTGAATTTTTTAAGCACGGCAGACGCAAGATATAGGTAGCTCAGTCCATCACCAAGACGCGCAGAAATCACCTCTTTGCGTTTTAGCTCACCACCGAGTGTTAACATAGCCGTATCCGCAGAAAAAGCTAATGCGCGACTTAGACGAGTTAGGTGCTGGTAATAGCGCCCTAGCGGACCACTTGGTTTACCAACAAAGTGTGACCCAGTTAGCGCCGAGCCTAATGCACCTAACTTGTTGCCCAACGCGTGTTGAATGTGTTTAAACAAAACTGCATCAAATTCTTTCGCACCTTCTTGGGCATCAGGATTGGCCGCAGCTTCCATCTCTTTAAGCACGTAAGGATGACAACGCGTGGCTCCTTGCCCAAAAATCATCAGGTTACGAGTTAAGATGTTTGCACCTTCAACGGTAATTGCAACAGGTATACCCGCATAATGATGGCCAAGGTAGTTCATTGGTCCAACCTGGATCGCTCGACCAGAATGAATGTCCATACAATCATTCAATAAAGTACGTGCCATTTCGGTCATATGATACTTAGCGATCGCTGTCACGATGCCTGGTTTTTCGCCCATATCCAGCGAGGTGGTGGTTAAGGTACGTGACGCTTCTAGCAGATACCCTAGTCCACCGATACGTCCCATCGCTTCTGCAACACCTTCAAACTTACCGATTGACATGCCAAACTGTCTTCGTACATACGCATAAGCACCGGTAGTACGAGCGGTTAGATGTCCTACTGCCGTACCTAGTGCGGGCAAAGAGATACCGCGTCCCGCAGACAAACATTCAACCAGCATACGCCAACCTTTACCAGCGTACTCTTGTCCACCAATAATCCAGTCAATCGGTATAAAGACATCGTTGCCTCGTGTTGGACCATTCATGAATGCTAGACCGAGTGGATCATGACGCTCGCCGATTTCAACGCCTTGGTGATCTGCAGGAATCAGTGCACAGGTGATCCCAAGATCGGGTTTGTCACCAATTAGCCCTTCCGGGTCTTTAAGTTTAAACGCTAAACCTAGCACAGTAGCGACTGGAGCAAGGGTAATGTAGCGTTTGTTCCATGTCAGACGAATGCCTAACGTTTCTTTTCCTTCAAACTCTTGAGTACATACGATGCCTTGATCAGGAATTGCACCAGCATCCGAACCAGCTTCAGGTCCAGTTAGTGCAAAACAAGGTATGTCGGTGCCGTCGGCTAAACGTGGCAACCAGTAGTCTTTTTGCTCTTGAGTACCGTAGTGGCTTAACAACTCACCTGGACCTAATGAGTTCGGGACCATTACGCTAACCGCGGCACTTAGACTGCGCGTAGCAATTTTGGTTACAATGGTCGAGTTAGCTAATGAAGAAAACTCTAGTCCACCGAACTTCTTAGAAATGATCAACGAAAAAAAACGCTCTTTGCGCATGAAGTCCCACACTTCCTTCGGTAGGTCTCTATCCTCGGCCACAATTTTGTGGTCATCAAGCATAGAGAGCAAGGTCTCAACCTTGTTGTCCATAAACGCTTGTTCTTCAGCCGTTAGCTGAGGCTTCGGATAGTTGTGTAGAGTGGACCAGTTTGGTTTACCACTAAATAATTCACCATCCCACCATACACTGCCCGCTTCCATCGCTTCTTTCTCGGTACTAGAAAGCGGTGGTAGCACTTTTTTGAACAGTTTAAAGGCTGGGTCACTTATCCATTTTTGTCTTAGCGAACTCATACTTTCATCCTTTTCTTTCACATCTATCTTATAATATTAATTTAGTTATTAGCACTTACGCCTGCGGCCAGAAAAGGGATCAACTGATTAATGATCACTTCTGAATCTGCGGCCCTACCGAAATCGCTAAACGCAATCTCCATTAGAGCTTGGCTACTGGCCATGGTAAAAACACATGTTCCTAACACAAAGTGCAACCGCCAAAACAGTTGCTCGCGCGTTAGGTCTGGGCTTGCGCGGTGCACTGCAGTAATAAACTGCTGCAATACGTCATCGTAGTGATTAGTAATAAACCATCTAAGGTGGCCCTGAACATCAGAGTAACCTCGACCCACTAGCAACATAAAACGACTCGCGCCATTGTCGCGAACCGCATTAAGATTCATTAGTGGCTTTTTGATGGCTTCGAAAACTGCTTGCATGTCGTGATGAGGTTGTTGCTCAAGTTCGGTTAGCGCTCGCCCCAATGCGGGCATAAATGCTTCTAGATACTGATTAAGCACAGCTCTAATCAAACTCTTTTTGTCACCAAAATGGTAATTAACAGAAGCGAGATTGACATCGGCTTTACTGGTAATAGCGCGCAATGAAGTGTCGTTAAACCCTTGCTCTGCAAACAACCCTTCCGCCACTTGAACAATCTTCTCTTTTGTATTCACTTTATGCACGTTTCAATCACTCGTATTAAACACCTGTTTGAATACTACCCCAACAACATCACATTAACAAGAGCGCAACAAAACACACAGATCACATCAATGTCATAAAAAAAGAATTAATTTTGAACCTTTGTTGACCAACTGGGTCTTATTTACTGAAGACGGTAGATACTAAGTTGAGTGTGACTTCTATCTGTATTTTTTTCTGCCGTTGCGATGCTGCTAATTTTTCATTAACTCCTATGTTTGTATGGCTCATTCAAATTTGAATGAGCTTTTTTTTGTCCCTTGTACAGCTAGAAACCCTAGCGCTCGAGACATACCTTGACCGACAGACATAAAAAAACCGCTCAGGAGAGCGGTTTTTATTGGAGCTATTCTTTGTACTTAATTGTTTGTCACTTGCTCAACATCAGCGTCAGCAGCAACTTTCGGTAGGGATTTGCTCAGTAACGTATAACCTAGTAGAGCAGACAAGGTTGACCCCATCAAGATGCCCAAGCGCGAGAATGTATCAAATCCAAGTGATGGGTCAGTAAAGGCCAGTGACGAGATGAAAATCGACATTGTGAAGCCAATACCACACAGCACTGATACCGCGAAGATATGGTTAAAACGAACACCCGTTGGTAATTTCGCCCAGCCCAGTTTAACGGCTGCAAAACTAAACGTGAAGATACCAAGTGGTTTACCTACAAGAAGACCTAGTGCAATACCCATTGGTAGTGGCGTTGCTAAGCTTGATAGCGACACACCTTCCAACGAAATACCTGCGTTAGCAAAGGCAAATATCGGTAGGATTAAGAACGCAACATATGGGTGTAGTGCGTGTTCCAACTTCTTAAGTGGAGACTTGCCGTCTTGGCCTTTAAGTGGAATCGCAAAACCAAGTACTACACCAGCCAAGGTTGCGTGAACACCAGACTTAAGAACCGCGAACCACAGGACTGCGCCTACTAGAAGGTACCAACGAGTCTGCGAAACGCGCTTGTGGTGCATCCAGAACAACAGAGCGGTCATTGCAAAACCTACGGCTAATGCCATTGCTGAAAGGTCGCTACTGTAAAACAGAGCAATGATGACTATAACACCAAGATCATCAATGATGGCTAGCGCAAGTAAGAAGACTTTGAGGCTAACAGGAACACGTTTACCAAGTAGCGCCATAATACCCAGAGCAAAGGCAATATCGGTGGCAGCAGGAATAGCCCAACCGTTTAACGCTGCAGCGTCACCCATGTTAAACAACACGTAAACCAGGGCAGGAGCAACCATACCACCGACTGCGGCTATCGCTGGGAAAATTGCGGTTTCGCGAGTCTTAAGCGCGCCTTCCATCAACTCACGTTTTACTTCCAGACCAATCAGTAGAAAGAATACGGCCATCAAGCCATCGTTGATCCAGTGTGATACAGACATGCCTGCAACGTAGCTATGCAGTACAGCATCGTAAGTGCCATATAGGGGAGAATTGGCGATTACCATTGCAATGGCAGCTGCGATTACTAGAAGGATCCCGCCAGCGGATTCCATTTTGAAGAAGTCTTTAATGACGTCACTCATCACTATTACCTTAATTAATTGTGTCGATACTCATATAAAAGCATAACGCATTTCTATAAGTCCTTTTGTATGACTTAAGTGTAAGCAGCATTTGCGACTTAATAAACTCGGTAGTTACTGAAATAAACATCGGGAAAACCGAGGTATTAGAGCATGTAGACGTAAAACTACGAACTAATACCCCATAAGGTGCATATACCCGCCCCCTTGATGAGAACCTGTCACTTTGACAGCTCCTGACCAGTATGGCACTAGAGACGGCAGCCATTGTGTATAATTTAAGGCGTCTACCACGATATCCATTTGCTGAGATTCAATGGTAATTGCCCACGTCACGGGTATTTTTTTGCCAACATTTTGATAAGAGTATTTAATCGGACGGATTTTGATGTCGTCGTCACCTAATTTAATCATTCTTCCCGATTTATCAACAAGCACACCATATACATACGGAAGTTGCTCATTAATTCTAGACAAGGTAATAGATAGGTTTCTGCCATCTTGTAATCGAACACCAAAACGATCCCAGCCCAGTAGCTTGCTCTCGAGCAAATTAGAGCCCCACTCTTTAGAAAACCATCCCGTACCGCTCACTTCAATCTTCTTGCCATCAACACCGATTGTGCCGGTAACATTTAAAAATGGTGCGCCAAACTCATAACTGGCGACAGGCAAGAGATCGTGCTTAGGTCGATAGCCCTGATCACCTTCAAGGACATATGGGCCCACTGAGAACGAATTTAAATCTAGCGAAAATGTGTTGGTATCAATAGTTAGCTTTCCAGGCAACGGGTAACGCGTCAGAGCCTTCCACTGCCAGCTATCAATCCAAAAAAGGAAAGGTTTTGTTTCAATACCGACTTGTCCTATCCCACCACGCGCAATACGCTGCTCAAATAGATTGATTTCCCGAGTCGACAACGCAGCATTGGATACGTATACCTGCGGCTGTTTCCACCCTTTACCTCGATGCTCATCTAATGCGATGCGAAATACGTCCCACGAAGCCCAATACTCATTTCCCTCTCGGTCATGTAACAAAGCAAAGTACGTACTGGATTCGTGCTGATAATCTAGATGGAAATTAAAATCGTCCGGTAACTTAACTGCCTTACCGGGCAATACTGGTTCGAAAACCCTAAACACGTCTATCTCTCGATTCACGAAGGTGTTAGAGCTTTCACTGCTTTGTTGGGCAACAAATGTATAACGAGCCGCAAAGGCAATTAAGAACACCGCAATAGCCATTACAGTGGCAAACGCCGTTTTCTTGGTCGTCGTAGTAATTCCCATTACAATGCGTCTCTAAGCGATTTCATTGGCGAGCGTATGATTACCTGCCAAATTGGAAAGATTCCAGCCACCACCAAAGCAAGCATCGTTACTGCGATGGTTTTCGCGTATTCCCACGGTATTACATGTACTTGCATCGTCCATCCAAAAGCAAATTTTAATATCAACTCCACGACATTGTTGGCTAGAGCCAGCCCTAACGGTAGAGCGATGAGAGTAGAAATCAAACCAAACATCAGTAACTGCAATCCGCCTATGGTTAATAATTCTGCCGTCGAGATACCAAAACAACGCATTAAGATGGTATTACGTTGACGGGATATTTCGCCCGCTAAGGTAGATAAAAATATCCCAAATACGGCGATCACCAAGGTAATGTGGCCTAATGAGTCGGCAATACCAAAGGTACGATCAAACAGCGCCATGGCACGTGCATGCAATATTTCATTTTCAACAATTCGCTCTGCAGGTAACCGGTATTTTTGAACCAACTTCTCGACTAACTCACCACGTTCAGATTTGTCATAGAGATCTATCCCAAGCGCGATACTACCATTCGTCTTTAATGTCGCCTTCCAACTGGTATGCGATACAAGCACTTGGTCATAGGGGTTACCATAATCGTAGTACACGCCTGTGACCAACCAGTCTGGCCCAAGTGGCGCAGGAAGCGGTATTTTCTGGCCGATCCTAATTTTGTTTTTAAGGGCCATAGATTCGCTGATCATCACAGAGCGGCTCGAGTGCAACATCTCCCAAAACATTGGCATGGTCACTTTTACCGACAAGCCATTAAGTTCTTCAAGACTCGAACCAATACTGACAACATCCAACGTCCCTTTTGGCGTTGGGATTTCAGTTTCCCATCGATGCCACACACCTTTTACTTCGGGTTGACGAAGTAGCCACCTAGAGACAATATCTGCACTCTCTTTTGAAGGAGAAACGTAAATGTCCGCAGCCAAACGCTGTTCAAGCCATTTGTGAGTAGTCGCTCTAAAACTGCCTACCACGGTTTCTACACCAATATTTGCAGTCATAGCTAAGGTAAACGCCATCATGGCCAAACCTCGATAGCTCATGCTTGCTGCAGCATCAGCAAAAAACAGTCTCACTTTCATGCTTTTGAGTCTAAATGAGAGCTGGTTAAGCACTTCAAATACGACAAACGGCATAAACAGAGCGACCCCTACCAGCATCAAAGCAATGATGACAAACCCTGAGAAAATGGTTTGTGGAGCCTGATAAATGCCCAGCGCAATGGTGCAAAGAACCGCAGCAATGAGTGCTTGCCAAGAAAACTCTTTACCGGCAAAACGAACCAGCGACAATCGCGCGGTCAATCGAATAGGTTGAGAGCGTAGCAGGCGAATCAAAGGCCAAAAGCACGATAGTGCTGCACCACAAATCACCATCAATAAACTATAACGACTCCAGCTCCAGCTCCAATTCAGGTTTAAGTCCACATTAGCATTATATAGCGCACCTAGACTGCTCGATACTGCAGGTAACAGCTGATTCGCCAGCAACAATCCAAACGCGTTACCAAGGACCCAGCTGATTAACACGAGCAGAACTAACTCTATGGTTAATGCAATAATTAACTGCCAACCTGCCACGCCAGCTTGTCTTAAAATACCGACAATAGGCTGCCTTTGGATCAAAGAAAGCGACATCGCTTGATAAAATATGAAGAGGCCTACCAAAAATGACAGCATACCCAATGCCGTCAAATTCAGATGGAACGCCTGCGTTAGAGCGATTAATTCAGATTGGTCACTCTTTTTCAACTTCATGCCAGGGGGCAAAGATTCGGCTAAAGCATTAAGTTTTGCTTGAGGGATCTCGCTGCAGCCAATAAAGGACAGTCCTGAACTCTGACGAATTTCCCGAATATAAGCGAGATCCGCCAGCAAATTAGGCCCTTTAACGAACTCGTCTTTATCTAAAACTACCGGTCCTATTGAGTTGCCATTCATTAAAGGAATGACATCTCCGTTTTCCCAACCCATAAAGTCCAAAAATGCTTGGCTTGCTAAGACAGGATGAGGATGCTCTAGCAATGCCAGCAATGTTAGCTGGTCAAGCGAGTCACTGGAGTTTAATTGAATCAGTGAAAGCGGATCCGTGCCGACAATAGTCACGTCGGCGCCATCTTCGGTGCGCACCCGATAAAACTCGAAGGGTGCGCATTGACTGTAACCTTGGCGTCGTAAATGGACGTAGAAGGCTTGTGGGATTTTGTTCGCTATGTTTTGCGGAACGATACGGTATGGCAATGGATTAGCAAAAAGCCGGCCACCTGTTTCATAGCTACGTTGAGCATGCTGATTAATGGCCAGCACGCCTACCAATATCGAAACGCCCAGCGTCAACCCTAGCCAAACCATTAAGATTTGTAGTGGATGTCGCCGGTAATGACCAAGTAGTGCTTTAACTACGGGCCATATCATTCAATACTCCTCCTTGAAGGCGAATGGTTCGTTCCATGTATTCAGCCACTTTATTACTGTGTGTGACCAACAATAATGTACACCCTAGATCGCGGGTAAGTTTGGTCAGTAGTCGCATTACTGCTTCGGCGTTTCGTTCATCGAGACTTCCCGTAGGCTCATCCGCAAGCAGTAACTTTGGTTCCATATACAAAGCACGAGCGATAGCCGCTCGCTGCTGCTGCCCACCCGACAGCTCTTCTGGGTAACGCCCGAGTAACGGCAACAAGTCTAGCGCAGACATAATCGTTCGCCACAAGCCATCGTCGTTGTCATGGCCTTTTAACTGGCGACAAAAACGAACGTTATCGGCCACATTTAACGTTGGGATCAGATTATACTGTTGAAAGACGTTGCCAATATTATTACGTCTAAATTTGGCACGGTTGTTCTCTTTGTAACGATGCATGGCAAAATCATCAAACCAGATCTCACCTTTATCTACCTTATCCAAACCAGCAATTAGATTGAGTAGCGTACTCTTTCCAGAGCCGCTTTCTCCCATAAGGGCTATTTGTTCACCTTGCTCTAGGATCAGTTCAGCGCCCTGAAGCACAGGGTGAAATTCTTCTCCATCAACGAAACCTTTACTCAGGTTTTTAAGTGTGAGCATGCAAAAGATGTCCTTAAGTTAAGCGACCATGAAATCTACTACATTATGTGGTCTAAAAAAAGCATTCGTTAACAAATTGATTACACACGTACTATTTGTCATGGTGTTATGCTAGAACCAGTCAATTGGGCTACCCTTTTAACTGTGCTGCACGAATCACATCAATACTACTGTGTATTTCGACTATCACATTGAACTTTATCAATAATAAGAGCCACAGAGGTAAAATTGAATCAAAACATACTAGTGATTGGTGCAAACGGTTATATTGGCAGCAATTTAGTGCCACATTTACTTAACCAAGGCCATAAGGTTGTTGCATGCAGTCGACAAACCGATCTTCTTACACAGCGACTTGATGCTCACCGCAACTTGACGATCCGCCCATTAGATTTAGCCAATCAAGCGCAAATCCAAGCCGCACTCTCTGAGCCTTTTGATGTTGTCTATTTCTTGGTTCATGGTATGGCGCAAGGCGTTGATTTTCTTGAGTTTGAGCTAGAGTGGGCCTCGAATCTAACTCAGCAACTTTCGCCAGAACTGGTAGGTCGAATTATCTACCTTAGTTCGCTGATGCCGAAAAATACCGATAGCCAACACCTTATTGCGCGTAAGAAAACGGGCGAACGACTTCGAGAAGGCCCCGTTCCTGTAATAGAAGTGCGTTCGGGAGTTGTCGTTGGTGCAGGTTCTGCTGCCTTTGAAATTATGCGCGATATCGTTTGTCACCTCCCCTACATCGTCGCGCCAAAGTGGGTTGAAAAGCAGTCCAATCCGATAGCGTTGGACGATTTATTGTTTTATTTAACCGAACTGATAGCTCTACCGTTAAACCAAGAACGTGACCCTGTTATCGATGTTTCAGGTCCAGACGTTTTGTCGTACGCCGAACAATTTTCGATCATCGCTAAACACGCTAATGTTAAACACAAATTATGGCGCTTTTCATCTCTGTCGCCAAAGTTTGCAAGCCTTTGGTTACGCGTTTTAACGTCCGTCCCTCACACCATTGGCCAAGCCCTTCTGGAAGGCCTAAAACACGACTTTGTGGGTAATAACCAGAGAATTGAACAGCTCTATCCACGTCAATTGACCTCGTTTGATGACGCTGTCGCTGCAACTCTGCGTAGCGAAGGTGAATTTGTGAAAAGCAAAGTGTGGGGGTTTGATGAAGCCGCGCTCAAGCGGTGGCAGCCAGGTTATGGGTACTACCCAAAAGTGGCGGGCGCCAGTATTGTTACTGACTGTACGCCAACCCAATTATGGGATGTGATCATGGGGCTTGGCAGCCCTAAACAAGGTTATTTCTACGCTAACGGTCTGTGGCGTCTACGCGAGTGGTTGGATTTTTTTGTTGGGGGCGGTAAACCCATAAGGCGTCGGCCTCAAGGCCGCGAATTACAACTAGGCGATCACATAGATTCATGGAAAGTTATTCGTATTGAGCCTAATCGATTTGTCTCTTTACTGTTTGGAATGAAAGGCCCAGGTTTAGGAAGGCTCGAGTTTACTGTTAAACAAGTTGAGCAAGACCAAGCCTTAAAATGCAAATTAAGCGTTAAGGCTTGGTGGCACCCCCAAGGATTTTGGGGGCTTATCTATTGGTACGCAATGTTCCCAGCTCATCTATTTATATTTAGAGGTATGGTCCGAGCGATTGTGCGTAAAGCTCAAAAGCGTTCCGCCTAAGACTCGTTTTACACTGGTGTTGGAAACGCATTTGGAATTTCAGGGCGCGTTTTTCCACAATTTTCAGGAAACACCCAGTACAGGCCGTGGTATTTGATCACCGACTTGTAATCACTTTGCTTATGCACCAACAATCCTACTTCCATTGCGGTTTCTATAAACTGCTGATGGTCCCCTCTAACAAACACTCTAATCGGTTTGTGAAGTCGCTCAGCCTCAGAACCATCAATAGCTTCAAACCACTCTTCGCACTCTTTAGCGCACATCACGACCGAACTTTTTCCCTCAGTAAACACCTGGTTTTTGCCACTGATTACAAATTCGTTGGTCCAGCTCCAACCGGCCTCTTCCAAGCGATCCAACAATTGATTAATGTGTAAATCCGTAACAGGCTGCAACTCTTCCATCGACGGTAATAATTGCTGGTAAAACGACTGTAAGCGAAGAAATTCCGTATACAGAGCACTGCTATTGCCACTGCTTCGCGCCATTTTTTGCCAACCAATCAAGTCCTTCGCGACGCAGCTGTCATAGCGCTGCTTTTTGATACTATTAGTGATCCATCGCGCCAGATAATTGGTATTGCTCACTGGGGTATTGGCCACTTTCTTAGTCTCATGGGCTACCGCTAGCTCAGCAAGCGCATCATCTAGCACGCTGCGGATCTGTTGAACATAGACACTCATTAAGCTTTTCTCCCCAAAATAAAATAAAACACCACAGACAACATAGAACAAAACGCCATGGTAACCAGCATTGGCCAACTTTGCTCACTTGGCATTAGGGTGATAGCAAAGCCAACTAAACCACCAACGCCAAACCTCAATGTTCCTGCCAGCGATGATGCGGTTCCCGCAATACTCGGATACTCTTCGAGTAAAAGCGCCATCGTATTACTGCCTATAGTCGACATAACACCGACAAAAAGCATTACACTAGGGACAATCACCCATAGCCCTAAATCAAACACCCAGGCAGACAATAGTCCGAGACCGGCGATTGACTGAATGGTAAGCCCTAAACGAATCATGTAGTGCGAGCCTTTTTGCTTCACAATTCGGCCATTTAATGTCGTCATCAAAATCAATGTCACTACATTAAGTCCAAACAGGTAACCAAAGTGTTCTGGTGCGACACCATAAATATCGATATAGACGAATGAGCCCGCAGTTAAAAATGCAAACATCCCCGAAAATGAGAACGCACCGCACAACACTAATCCTAGAACGACTTTATTAGTAAGAAGTCTTGCGTAGTTTTGTAACGTAGACTTTAAGCGTAATGGTTGCCTCTTTTCTACCGGTAAGGTTTCTGGTATGTATTTTAGGATAGCGATCATGATGAGTATGGAATACACCACCAACACGCCAAAGATAAATCTCCAGCCTAAAAACACCGACAAATAGCCACCAATTAATGGTGCCGCTAACGGCGCAACGGTCATCACCAGCGTAATAAAAGACATGGTTCGAGCAAAATCTTCTCGCTGAAACATATCCCGCACTACCGCTTGGATCACAACAGCGGCAGCAGCGCCTGCAAAGCCTTGTATTGCACGAACAGCGATTAAAGTATCTATGTTAGGTGCGAAGGTACATCCAATCGCGGCCAGCCCAAATGCTGCCACCCCTGCTACCAGCACAGGTTTTCGTCCATAACTGTCTGCCAATGGCCCATGCAGCAGTTGCCCTAACGCAAACCCTACCGTGTAGATAGTAAGCGTCACTTGAACACGGTTTGCTTCGGTACCTAACCCATCAGCAATCGCGGGCATAGCCGGTAGGTATAGGTCAATCGCCAGTGGCGTTATTGCACTGATCGCACCGAGTAAAATAAAGAGGAAAAGACTCAGCTTTGGGGCTTGAACTTGGTTCATTCATGTTCCTTTGATGAAGGCCATACGGAAAGGATTTCTTGTTCGGTGAGATCTCTGTATTCGCCTGGCTCTAAGTTTGGGTCAAGAGTGATCGCACCGATCGACTCTCGATGTAACCCTTCTACTTTATTTCCGAGCGCGGCAAACATGCGCTTAACTTGATGGTATTTCCCTTCTGAAATGGTTAAGCGAGCGGTATGTAAGTCAATTTGTTCCATCACACCGGGTTTTGTCGGCTCTTTTTCATTTCGAAGCAATATCCCCTGCTCTATCTCAGCGGCATAGTGTGATTGGATAGGGTCGGCAAGCTCTACTAGGTAGGTTTTTGAACACTTGTGTTTTGGTGAGGTGATTCGATGGGACCATTGTCCGTCATCGGTGATCAGCACTAATCCTGTGGTATCCACATCCAAGCGACCAGCAAAATGCAAATCGTCATAACGAACCTCGTCTAGCAATACAAACGCCGTATGATTAAACCCGTCTTCATGCGAGCATACAAAGCCTTCGGGCTTGTAGAGCATAATATAGCGAGGTCCCTTGAGGGCTAATTCTCGTTCCTGCCAGCACACTGAATCTTGATCAGAGACTTTAACTGAGCCGCTTTTCACTGTTTTTTGATTTAGTTCTATGGCACCTGACTTGAGAAGTTTGGTCGCTTCTTTGCGAGTGACTCCTAAACAGTCACAAAGAAATTTGTCTAACCGCATTACTGCTACACCTATTATTACTTTGAGAGGATGGACGATGCTTGAAGGCACCCATGCAAATGTTGCTTGCAGAAGGAGTGGACTAAGAAATCGAACGAAGGCACTATTATACGAGTATTCGTCTTAATTGTGTGACAAATTTTACCTTCAGATGTACAAACTTCGTAATTATCAATCCGATGCCGTTAAAGCCGTTGTTCACTATTTCCGTCGTCATCACTCACCAGCGGTAATTGTTCTTCCGACGGGAGCTGGAAAGAGCTTAGTGATCGCTGAGTTGGCACGAATTGCTCGCGGTAAAGTTCTCGTTCTGACACACGTCAAAGAACTCGTCGAGCAAAATCACGCCAAGTACGAAAGTTACGGCGTCACTGCATCCATTTTTTCGGCAGGCTTAGGGCGAAAGGAACACCAGCAGCAAGTCGTCTTTGCGTCTGTACAATCGGTGGTAAACAGTTTAGAGCAGTTTAGCCAACCTTTTTCGCTAGTAGTCATCGATGAATGCCATCGAGTATCCGACAACAAAAAATCCAGTTATCAAAAAGTGCTTAGTCACCTGCAATCTATCAACCCCACTATTCGTATATTAGGTCTTACGGCAACACCATATCGCTTGGGATTGGGATGGATTTACCAATACCACACAAAGGGAATGGTGAGAACAGACACAGAGCGGTACTTTAGAGATTGTATTTACGAGCTCCCAATACAATATTTACTTGATGAATCCTTTTTAACCCCAGCCAGAATATTGGATGCGCCGACGCTAAGCTACGATTTTTCAACACTTAAACCAACGAGCATGGGAAGATTTAAAGAGTCAGAACTCGATCAGGTGCTAGACGCCAGTCGTCGAGTCACTCCACAAATCGTCCAACAAATATTAAGTGTTGCCAAAGACAAGCATGGGGTCATGATTTTTGCCGCGACAGTACGACATGCTCAAGAGGTACTAACGCTGTTACCTGATCAAGAATCAGCGATTGTCATTGGTGATACGCCGACCAAAGAACGAGACGACATCATCACGCGCTTTAAACAACGAGATATAAAGTATCTTGTCAATGTGTCTGTACTCACCACTGGATTTGACGCCCCTCATGTGGATCTCATTGCGATACTAAGGCCAACAGAGTCTGTAAGTCTCTACCAACAAATTATCGGGCGCGGGTTACGACTTTGCGACGGGAAACAAGAATGCCTGATACTCGAATATGCGGGCAATACCTTTGATTTGTATCAGCCAGAGGTTGGCGAACCTAAACCAGACTCAGACAGTGAAATCGTCACTATCCCCTGTCCAGCGTGTGGTTTCAATAATAACTTTTGGGGTAAATTAGATAGCAACGGATACTTATTAGAGCACTTTGGCCGAAAGTGCCGAGGCTACTTTGAAGATGATGATGGCCACCGAGAGCATTGCGACTACCGATTTAAGGCCAAGTATTGCAACCAATGCGGAGCAGGCAACGATATCGCGGCTCGAATATGTCATGAGTGCGACGCCGTTTTAGTGGATCCCGATAAAAAGCTTAAAGACGCTCTCAATCTAAAAAATCACTTAGTGTTTGCCTGTCACGATATGACGATGGAAACGCGCAAGGACAAGAACAATAAAAACTATTTAAAAGTTGATTATGTCAGTGAAGAAGGAGCACGCGTCAGTGAGCAATGGTTTTTAACCAGCAAAGCTCAAAAACAGCGCTTTGCAAAACAGTTTGTACGCCCACACCTTGCTGATAAACATAACCCTTATAACGCTCTAACGCCAACTGCAGCGGTCGACAATCAGCATCGTTTTCGTTTACCCTCATTTATTATTGCGGCAAAACAGGGGCGCTTTTGGACGTTAAAAGAGAAGATTTTTGACGATGAGCTTTCCGGTTAGTAATGCCCATTATGGAACAGCGAAATATCGATGCGAAAGCCGGTGAACATCTTGCCTCAAACGAATCATGATGATAGACTCCGCGCTCGCTTTAGCTGTTTGTCCATTCATTTAGTATGAAACAAACACTAGCGAACTAGCCACAAGTAAGGTCGCATTACATTGTGGGACTTAATTAATCATCAATTTCGAGAGTTATACTATGAAATTTGAAGCAGTAGTACGTACTGAACTAGGTAAAGGTGCGAGCCGCCGCCTACGTCACGCTGGTAAATTCCCAGCAGTTATCTATGGTGGTGAAGCAGAAGCAGTTGCAATCGCTCTAAACCACGATGAAGTTTTGAACCAAATGGACAAGCCTGAGTTCTACGAGTCAATCACTCTAGTGGTAGACGGCGCAGAAGTTAAGGTTAAGCCACAAGACGTTCAACGTCACGCGTTCAAGCCAAAAGTTGAGCACATGGACTTCATCCGTATCTAATTCCCTACCAAGGAATTAGCAGGATAATCCAACCTTTTGCATATACGACTATTGGATTTACCACCCGATAATCGAAAAAGAATTTGAAACCCCGAGGCCTTACCAGCCTCGGGGTTTTGTTTTATTTGGGCTTTAGTCACGCCGCAGTGATGCAGGTATTAGAGCTCAATTAAAAAGGCTAACATTACTGTTAGCCTTTAGAACTATGGTTGCTAGTGTTGGTTCAACCTAAGCTTTTACGTTATAGAATGTTGCATAAAGCAATGGAACAACAATGAGCGTCAACACGGTAGCAAAGCCTAAACCTGCCATAATTGTGACTGCAAGAGAACCAAAGAACGGATCGACAATCAGCGGTAACATCCCCAATATCGTCGTTACAGCGGCCATACTAACCGGCAATACCCTACTGGTCGCACTGTCCAACACCGCGTCATATGGCGCTTTACCACTCGATAAATCCATGTTGATTTGATCCATCAGTACAATACCATTTTTCAAAATCATGCCGCTTAAGCTCAGCAAGCCCAATAAAGCCGTGAACGAAAATGGCATAGAAGTCCCTAGCAGACCAAACGACACGCCAATAATAGCAAGTGGTACTGTTAACCAAATGACCAGTGGCTGTCTTACCGAGTTAAATAGAAGCATGGTGATAATAAACATAATGGCGTATCCAAGTGGCATTGCACTTGCCAAAGCCTCACGAGCGTCATTCTGCGATTCGTATTCACCACCCCACTGCAGTTCGTAGCCAATTGGCATAGGATACGCTTCCACTGCAGGTCGAATACGATCAAACAGCACCGCAGGGGTTTCGAGGCTCAATATGTCGTGGTCTGCCAGTACGGTAATTTCACGTTTTCTATCGCGGCGCATGATCAACGGCTCTTCCCATTGCAACGTTATGTCGTCCATCACTTGAGTTAATGGAACATAGCTCTGCATTGTAGGGCTCCATATTTTAAGCAGCTCCAGAGTATTTACATCCAGACGTTCAGCTTCAGGCAGTCTAACTACAATTGGCAGTTGTTTGGTGCCGTCTCTAAAGCTCCCCATAGTGCTCCCGCCAAACGCCATGTTTAACGTTTTGGAGAAATCTTGCTTAGAGACGCCTAATCGACGCGCTTTCGATTCGTTAAACTGGGGAACAAGCGTTTTAGTGCGCTCTTGCCAGTTGTTCTTAACGTTTCGCGCTCCAGGATCCGCCGCAATGATCTTTTCAATGTCTGTCGCGATGGAGCGCAACGTGTGTGTATCGGGACCCACAATACGCGCTTCAATTTTTGACGCCGGTGATGGCCCAAATTCGCCTACTTGAATACGGAAGTTTGCCAACGGGAATTCCGCAGGAAGCTGGTGATAGAATCGTTCTACCAAAACAAACAAAGAATCTAAATCGTTAGCTCTTACCAAAAGTTGTGCATAAGACTCGTAGGACTTTTCTGAGTTGTACGTCAGCATGTAACGCTGTAGACCCTGACCAATGGTCGTTGCAACATAATCAACTTCTTGTTGCTGACGAACAAAAGCTTCAATGTCTGATGCTTGAGCCGAAGTTTCTCGAATATCTGTCCCCTGCGGCATCCAAACATTCACAAAGAAAATGGGCGTATTAGAGATTGGGAAAAACTGTTGCTTAACCTCTTTAAAACCGACTACTGCAGAGCCCATCAACGCGATCAACATAATGATGGATAGCCAACGAAATCTTAACGCCAACACTAAACTCTTGCGAAACAGAGTAAAGACGAACCCTTGGTATGGCTCTTTAGTTTCGCCATCATCAGAGTTAGCCTCTTTCAAAAACAGTTCTGCCAAAAACGGGGTAATGGTGAGTGCCGTTACCCAGCTTAAGAACAGTGAATACAGGAGTACCCAAAACAGCGACCCCATAAACTCACCAGTTGCATCTTGGGACAATCCAATAGGAGCAAAAGCGGTAATGGCAATAACTGTGGCACCTAATAACGGCCATTGAGTCTGCTTTACTATCGCAATAGCGGCGTCCTTTTTGTTTAGGCCGCGCTTCATGCCGGATTGTATCCCTTCGACAACGACAATGGCGTTGTCCACCAACATACCTAAAGCGATGATCAATGCACCCAATGAGATTCGGTGAAGCTCAATGCCATGGTTGTCCATGAGTATAAAGGTACCCATCACTGTGAGCAGCAGTACCAAACCAATAATTAAACCGCTTCGCCACCCCATAACAAACAGCAATACGACAATGACAATACCAACAGCTTGCGCGAGGCTAACTAGAAAGCCGTTCACCGATTGTTCGACTTCTGCTCCTTGGTCATAAAACGTGTCCAATTGCATGCCCAGAGGCGTGTCAGACTCTAGTTCCGCTAAGCGCGCTTCAATACGCTTCCCTACCTCGACAACATTCACCTCAGCCGCGTAAGAAATACCAATATTAAGCGCAGGAAGACCATTATAAAGCAGTTGATGCGATGGTTTTTCCGCAATACCTCGGCTCAGTGTGGCCACATCTTTAAGGCGGATCAACTTGCCCGTGTCACGACCATGGATCACCAGTTCGCCCAGTTCTTCGATGGAGGTCAGTGTACCTGTAGGACGAATGGTAAGAGACTCCCCTGAAATCATGACAGCACCGGCGGACTGGACAGCATTTTGCTGCGTCAGCAGGCTTAAAACGGAGTTCAGATCGATATTGAATGTCGAGAGACGCTCAGTAGATACCTCAACAAAGATCTGCTCATTTTGAGCGCCGGAAATATTGACTTTACCGACCCCATCAACAAGCTCTAGTTCGCGGACTAAATAGTCGGCAAAGCGCTTCAATTCAATATAATCGTAGGTCTTACCTGTTAGCATCAGTGACAGACCATATACATCCCCAAAATCATCATAGACTGTTAAACTTTGCAAACCAGAAGGTAAACTTGGCTCTAAGTCATTAATTTTACGACGCATTTCATCCCAAATCTGCGGCAATTCATCGGGTCCATATTGCATGCCCATACTGACCATGATCTGAGTCTTGCCTTTGCTCGAATTTGACGTCACCTTATCCACGTAAGGAAGCTGACGGATCGCTTTTTCGAGCGGGTATGTGAGTTCTTCTTCAACTTCTAACGCTGTTGCTCCTGGGTAGAGACCTATAACCATGGCATCTTTCACGGTAAATGCAGGATCTTCGAGGCGACCTAGATTCTGAAATGACAGCGCCCCACCAACCAATAAAACAACAATAAACAGCCAGCTGATAACACGCTTGTTTATAAAAAATTGAGCCATATTCATTATTGATGAATCCCTTCCACAATGTGTAATTCTCTGCCTTGATCGAGTTTTAGCAGACTTGTAGCTATAAGCGTGTCACCAAGCTCGACACCGCTATTGATAACCGCGCCATTTCGATTGACCAGTCCCACTTGAACGGGTTGTTTCACCGCTAGGTCTTGCTCCAGTTTCCACACCACAAATTGCTCGGCTGCATCGCCCGCGACAAGCAAATTAATGGGAACACGTACCGCAATTTTGGATTTTGCCAATTCGCCATTCGCATCCACTTTGAGGGTTGCCGATGTACCTGGTAAAACCGGTGGATCCAGCTGTGGCAATTCAAACTGAGCGACGTAACTGTTAGCGGTTTCCAAAGGCTCACCACTGTGAGACTTCAATGTTGCTCGATGAGCCCCAGGATGCGACGAGAATTCAACTTCAGCAATTAATTCATCGGACGGTTGGTCTTGTAACCAAGTGACAAAGCTATCCGGTACGGTGGTAGCTACGAGTATTTTTGAGCCGTCATACAAAGACGCGATGAGATCACCAGGTTGAATCACTTGATAACGCTTTACTGGAACCTCTGCTACCAGTCCTGAGAACGGTGATTTAAGTTCAGTAAATGTAAGCTGCCTTTTAGCCAACTCTAATGAGATTTTTGCCAATGTGTAATTGGCGGTAAGTTCTTCGTATTCGGCTGCCGAAATCATGCCTTTTTGTTTTAGTTGCTCTGAACGCAGTAGCTGATTTTGAGCAAGTTCAAACTTTGCTTCGGCATCTTTTACTTGCTGTTTTTGCTTTACGTCGTCTAGCGTTGCTATAACGTCGCCTTTTTCAACATGTTGCCCCGCTTTCACCAGCAACTGTTCAATCTTTCCGGCTTGTCTAAAAGAGAGTTTGGTTAGGTCATAAGGCGTCGCCGCACCTTGAAATTGACTCTGTTTTACGCTTACCGCCTGGTCAACTGTATAGGTTGATACGACCAACGGCGCAGACTGAATTTGTTCTGAGGTAGGGTTACATCCCACACTCAATAAGGGCAAAAGTATCACCGCTAGTTTTTTCATTGAATGATTCCGTATCATTAATTATATGCCTCGCTCTCTCACCCAAGGGCGTACTTGCTGTCCGTCTTTAAGCGAGTTGACTCCTGTGGTCACGAAGTACTCTCCATCATTGATTCCAGATAACGTATTGTGTACATGATCGATGGTGACTTGACGCTTACTTACTTCATTACTGGCAGGGTTATATATCCAAACCCACCCGCTCGTCTGCTCGTCAGTCGCTGTCACTTCTATCCAACTCGATGACGGTATGGTTGTAGAAAAACTCACACCTTCCTCTGCAACTTCAACCGTGCCAGTCATCCCCGGCAGTAATGCTAGTGTCTCACTTGATTCAAGAGAGGCTGTAATTTGAAAAGTATTGGTGTCTTGGTCTGGGCGAATAAAGGATTCTGTCACAGTCGCCATGAGCGGTTGATTTGGCTTTGAGTCAAGTCGGAATATCAGTCCAAAATCCGCTTCCAATGTCGATTGTGCCGTCGTTACTGGAACATCAAACCGCACTTCGTAGGCTTGAGTATCCACAAGGGTAACCACGGGTTGTTGCGCGCCAACAACTTCGTGAGCCAGCACATGCTTTATCGACACCATGCCATCAAAGGGCGATTTTAGTACCGAGTAGTTAAGCTCAGTTTGTGCTTGATCTCGTTCAGCTTGTGCAATCTCAAACTGAGTGACACTTTGGTCATAGCGGTCACGGCTAATCAGGCTTTGTGAATACAGGCTCTCCGAGCGTTGATGTTGTGCGCGAGCAAGATCGAGCTCAGCTTGCTTTGCAGCAAGGGCAAGTTCGTAATCTTTTTTATCCAGGGTCGCTATAACATCACCCTTAGCAACTTGCTCTCCCATTTCCACATCAAGTTGAGTCACCTCACCAGCCACACGAAATGACATGACGGTCCGATTTGCGGCGACGACTTCACCCAAAAAGCGATGTTGGTTAGTGCCAATTTTCTCTTGATACTGGTTCATTTTAACTGGCTTTATTGTCGGTGATAGGGACTCTTTCGACTCCACTTCACAGCCAAGCAACAACATCGTTGATATCAATGCGAACGCTATTTTAGAGGTCTTCACTATTCAATCCGTTATTTATTACACACTCGTGCAGTATATTGAATATTTGAAGTTTGACAATATATTTTACAAACGTACAATAAAATTATTCGGCAGAGCGAAATGTAGGAATTATCAGTGTTGGAAGGCAAATAATGGCAGCGAAGAAACAAGGTCGTCGAACCGCTGAACAAGCAAAAATCACTAAGATCAAGATAATGACCACGGCTACCATTCTGTTTTGTGATCATGGCTACCAGCAAGTTTCGCTTAGGGATATTAGTGAGAAAGCCGGTGTTTCTCACAGTTTAATCAGACATTACTTTGGCGCTAAGCATCAGATTTGGGAGGAAATTTTGTACGCCTCTCACAATTATATGACTCGCTACATGATAGAACTGCAAAAAGTGACCCACCACGACAGCGACTCAAACATCTCACTGTATCGTTTTCTTGTGTGTTTGATGGCGTTTGTCATGAAACGTCCTCGACTTTTTCAACTGATCTTCGCTTGTACGCAAATGACCGACCCAGTAAAAATGCAATCAGAAGAGGAGCAGCAGCGAAATCATGATCACTTGGATCTCATTTTTAATGCCTACGAAATCTATCAAGACGAAAACCTAACTTACTCGCAAGAAAAGCTCACAATATTAAAATGGAATTTTTTGAATTTTGCCTCCACCCCAATTTTGCTTAAGCCACTAATGTTTAAGATTTTGGGTTCTGACCATGATCACGGATTACTCACCCATTGGAGATTGTACGAAAACCAGATGAGCAAGGAGTTGAACGTGGATGACTCAGATCGAATACGAGCTGACTCAATCAATGATGTGGTTAATGAGTTTGATATTCTAGACAGTGATGTTGCAGAGTTCTTAAAAGAGTATTTTGCAAAAAATGGGATGCAGTGTTAGTAAGCGGACCTTACTAATTTGCGGCCAGTGCCATAACGAACAAGGTCAACAGTTGCTTTTGAAGTTAAAATAACGGCTGTTGCGGTGATGGCGAGGTTACATCGGATTGAACGGACTTTTGAGACTGTTTACGCCGAGCACGAACATAGCGTTGGCGGCACAGCTTGATGACATGCTGCTTCTGGGCGTCTGAGTAAGAATTCCACTGAAAACGCTCGTCACGCTTGCGCATACAGCCCTTACAATAGCCGCTATCATTCATACTGCATATGCCAACGCAGGGGCTTGCAACACCGATAAAATCAAGCTGTTCCATTGCTTTCTCCGTATATGATACGTTGCCGCTAAACCGATTGTACTGCTGTACATCATTATCACTATACACAGCTCAGTAGAAAAAATAAAAGCCAGTAGTCCCTCACTTTACCCTGACAATTGCGTTATATTGTTGTTTATACTCAATATCGTAATCAATCAACATGGATTTCATTATGCGTAAAACTTTAACCGTAGCCGCTATTGTCGGTCTGCTTGCCGCCTGCGGCGCAACCTCGAGTGAACAATCGGATGCAGCGATGAACGACGCTACCACGGTGCTCTCTGCAGCGCAGCTACAACATCATAATTGGGAGCTTGTCTCTGTAAATGGTGAAGCGATTACAGTATTAGAAGGCTTTTCGGTACCGAACCTAGAAATTGGTGAGAAACTTACCGCTAACGGCAACGCCGGTTGTAACAACTTCTTTGGCCAGGTAGAACTTGAAGGCAATTCACTGAGAATTGCACAAATGGCGTCTACCATGAAAATGTGTCCTGAAGAGGTTATGACCTATGAAATGGCGATGTCACAAGGGCTAAGTGACTGGAATGACGTCACCCTAACCAAACAAACCTTAACCCTAGAAAACGATATCAACACCTTAGAATTTACGTTAAAAGATTGGGTGCACTAAAACCCAATTGATTGCCGCACAGCCTTCAAGGCTGTGCGGACTATTACTACGCAAACTCTCTGCGCAGTTTCTTCGCTACATTCACCATATTTTTCAGTGACTTTTCGGTCTCATCCCAACCTCTTGTTTTAAGACCACAATCTGGGTTTATCCAGAGTCGCTCTTTTGGAATCTGAGTAGACGCTCGCTTAACCAATTGCTCCATCCATTGCTCCGATGGAATATTGGGTGAGTGAATATCGTAGACACCCGGTCCAATTTCATTTGGATAGTCAAACGCTTCAAACGCATCCAGCAACTCCATATTCGATCTCGACGTCTCAATGGTGATCACATCGGCATCTAAGTGAGCGACTGAATCAATAATCTGGTTAAAATCGCTATAACACATATGAGTATGGATTTGTGTTTCTGGTAACGCACTTGATGCAGAAACCTTAAATGCGTCCACTGCCCACTCCAAATAATGCTGTTGATCAGCAAGGCGCAGCGGTAGCCCCTCTCTTAGTGCGGGCTCGTCAATTTGAATGATATTGATGCCAGCATCTTGTAAGTCAGACACTTCTTCTTTTAACGCAATCGCCAGTTGCTGGGTGATAGTTTGACGAGTGATGTCTTCTCGAGGAAAAGTCCAACACATTAGTGTCACAGGGCCTGTTAGCATCCCCTTCATTGGCTTAGTTGTCAGCGACTGAGCATAGCGCGTCCAATCAACAGTCATTGGTTCTACCCTTTCAATGTCTTCAACCACTATTGCCGGTTTAACACATCGAGAACCATAGCTTTGGACCCAACCGTACTGCGTAGTTTGGAAACCATTCAACTGCTCGGCAAAATACTCAGCCATGTCATTTCGTTCAGGTTCACCGTGGACCAACACATCTAAGTCTAACGATTCCTGACGCTCAACGACTGCTTTTATTTCAGATTGGATTTGCTTGCGATAAGCATCGAATGTAAGCGCTCCCGTTTTAAACTGACTGCGCAGACGGCGAATATCTCCCGTCTGAGGAAAAGAGCCGATGGTTGTTGTTGGAAAGAGCGGCAAGTTAAGGGCATTTCGCTGCGCTACTTGGCGTTCTGGAAATGGTAAAAGCCGATCGCTAGACTGCTCTTTTAAACGTTGTAGCTTCTGTTGGACCTGTGGTTTATGGACATTGATTGAGTTTTTTCGTTGATGAATCGGTCGACTATATGCGAGCACCCTTTCCGCATACTCGCTTGGGTTGGAAAGCGCCTTGGTTACCTGGCAAACCTCCGATACCTTTTGTTTAGCAAACGCAAACCATGATTTGGTG
This sequence comes from Vibrio sp. qd031, assembly GCF_002100145.1. GTDB lineage: Bacteria > Pseudomonadota > Gammaproteobacteria > Enterobacterales > Vibrionaceae > Vibrio. The sequence goes on along the minus strand of NZ_JXQD01000025.1, from coordinate 656,025 downwards.
TCAGCAGGTAGCTGCGTTTCTAATTCTAAATTTAGTGGCGAATGCAATAAAGAGCAGCTACTTCCTATCCAAATCTGTCGAGCCGACGTAGCATTCCCATTCAACGAATTAGACAGGTTTTCTAGCCAATAGTGGGTGTCGCATTTCCACACATTTCGCCCATTCACCACACCTAATGAGATTACCCAATCGTTAGGTAACACCGACAGTGCCTCGATAAGCTGGGCTTCATTTGCCACTAGGTCTAAATGCACACCATCAACCCTTAACGTATTAATTGTGGCTAGCTTATCGTCAATTCGGTCAAAATAACTGCTGAGTAGCAGTTTTACGGTTCCACCAAGCTCATCATACGTAGGTTTGAAGACTTGTAACCACTGAGAAGGTAAATCCAAACTCAATATTGGCTCATCAATTTGTAACCACTCAATGCCTAAATCCGCCAATCGCTGGATGACTTGTTGATAGACGGCCACCAATTTTGGTAGCAAAGTGAGGCGATCAAAGCTATCGACCTCTTTGCCCAAATATAAGTAGCTAATCGGTCCGAGTAATACAGGCTTAACACTGTGTCCAAGCGCTAACGCTTCTTCAATTTCATCAAACAATTGAGACGAGCTTATAGCAAATTTATCATCAGCTGAAAACTCTGGGGTGATGTAATGGTAATTAGTATTAAACCACTTGGTCATGTCCGATGCCGCAGCACCACAGCAGCCTGAGTTCGATTGCCCTCTTGCAACTTTAAACAGAGTATCCAAGCTAATATCGCTGTCACCGCGATGACGTTTTGGAAGGTGTCCTATCAACGCGCTGGTCGATAAAACATGATCGTACCAAGCAAAGTCGCCAACTGTTACAAAGCTTAGCTGTGATTGGGTTGCCCAGTTTTGCTGGCGTATGGTTTTGCCGACGTCTCGAAGTTGCTGCTCGGTAAATTCGCCTTTCCAATATTTTTCTAACGCAAATTTTAACTCGCGCTGCTCTCCAACTCTTGGGTAGCCTAAAACGTGACTTTTGAAAGAATGATTAAGGGTGTTTGCTTGGCTCATGATTGCGGTCCTTTGGGTGTTTGCTCCGATGTCATTTACAGTAAGTGGCCTTGTCATCATCGACAAACGACAAACTTTCATCAGCAACTTGAAAGTTTTTCATGTTATTTGGACGTCTAGACGTTTACTTTGAGGAGAAAGTTAGGCAAGGTAATACAGATGTAATGAGCGTCAAGCCTAAGTAAGGCCGCCAAACCTGAGTCGAATTAGCCTGAGTCGCATGAGACAGTGGTAAAAGGAAAACCATGATTGAATTAAAGCACCTTAGAACCATTGTATCTTTAAGAGATACGGGGTCGTTAACTGCGACAGCAACCTCTTTGCACTTAACTCAATCGGCCCTATCTCATCAAATAAAGGACTTAGAGACCCGTTTAGGTGCGCAGCTATTTTTACGAAAAACACGTCCGGTAAAATTTACTCCTGAAGGCCATATTATTTTGAAACTGGCAGACCAAGTGTTGCCACAAATCGCTAAAGCCGAAGGAGAGCTCGCCAGTCACAAAGAAGACGCCAATGGCAGACTGCATATGGCCATCGAGTGTCACTCTTGTTTCCAGTGGCTAATGCCAGCAATAAAAGAATATCAAGTCGCTTGGCCAAGCGTGAGTTTGGATTTTTCATCCGGATTCGGTTTCGAGCCATTGCCTGCTTTGCTTAATGGGGAGCTCGACTTGGTCGTCACCTCGGACGTTGCCCCTCGAGCCGATGTCCACTACGAATCTATGTTTGATTTTGAAATGCGTTTGGTCACTGCGACTACACACCCACTCGCGCAAAAGTCTATTATCGAGCCAAGCGATTTAGTGTCACAGACAATGATCAGCTACCCAGTACAAAAGCAACGTCTAGACGTGTATAAGCACTTTTTGGCACCCGCTCAATGCGAACCTGAGAAATGGAAACAAGCAGACAACACCTTAATGCTGATTCAAATGGTGTCTGCTGGACTAGGCGTTGCCGCTCTTCCCAACTGGGCAATCAGCGAGTTCTCTCGCCAAGGCTTGATCGAGTCAATCCCATTGGGTGATCAAGGACTTTGGCGCCGCCTATTTGTCGCTGTAAGACATGCCGATAGAGATAAGCGATACTTACAATCATTCTTCTCAACCGCCAAACAGCAGTGCCAGCAACACCTTGATGGTGTGAAGATGGTCTAAACAAAAAAGCCGCCTGATTAGGGCGGCTTTCAATGCTAAATAGTCATTAAAGCTGAGACTTAAACTGATTGGTCAACGGATCGTAGCTAAACCCTACATCAGCTAACTTATTGTTCAGTGATTCCATATCAATTTCATACATCGTGGCAAGCTCTTCCACGCTGTGACATTCGAGTCTTAATTTTTCATTGACGATACCTATTAAGATATTGCCATCCCATTTATTGACGTTACTGAGATCCATACCTAGCGCTCCCTATGACTGCAAACACCCTAAACTCATTTTAAGCATAGTCCGATTTGCAAGGGTTAGCGGTTCAAAAACGTGATTAAGGTAAAAGATACATAAAAATCAGATGGGAAGAAGAGAGCCCTGCGACCGACATCCATAGCGCACTTTTACGGATCTCAACACGCTTTAGCAAATGCCAGTTCCATATTGTTAACGCAATAAGCAGTGTACTTATGGCAACCAACAATGGGCCTAAGATAGATTCGGCAGATTGCATACCGTTCACTAAACCAGTAGACACCAGTCCAAGCCATAGTAATAAATAAGCAAAACTCATGACAACAGCGCCAATGGGCAGAATGCGGTGAAACGCTTGTAGTCGAGTTCTTGCCAGCAACAGCAGTAAGTGTGCAACACTGGCGCCTAACAGTAGCGTCATCACTAAATAGAAGCCAAATCCAACCACACTTTCCCATAAATAGGTTTGGCTTAACTGCTGGTTAAACGCCAAACACCCTACTAGACTTGCCCACACAGCAGCAATCACTAACGCCGCTCGCGGCCCCAGCAACCGTGTTTTTTTAGTTTGAACTTGGCTACAAAACCAGCCTAACAATAAGGCACTAGGTATGAGCCAAATATTAGTGACACAAGTAATGGCGAACAACCCACATAAAATTGCTATTGAGCGATGTAATCGGCCTCGTTGACCAGGGCAAATATCACCTTTATACAAAATGACGATAATGAGCCAAAGTGCACCAACAATTGCAGGGACCAACCACACTGCGTTTACTACTTCTATCGACAAAACCTAATTCCTATTACTTCAATCTCAACGTCAATAACGACGTATCCTAAATGCCTGTACCAACCGTTAAATAAAAGGCCGTATCAACTTCACTAACCGCAATGTCAACACCAGCTTGAGTGCCAGTTCGTCTGGACATTAAATAATGAAAACCTGTGCCTATTGCCGGAGTCGGGTTACTCCAAAAACCCGACGCTGTGTCACTATACACACCCACCCAACCAAATAGTAGAGCTATCCAACGAGGGTAACCCTCGCAGATCAGCATAGAGTTTTAATATTCTAGGAAATAATCGACGGTCAGACGTCAATACGTTGTATTCTGCCGCAGCAATAAAAGTGAACGACTTAGAAAGTTTGTCTCTACGCTACTAACGTCTCAAAGTCATAATCGCTGCCAATTGATTCGTCAAACCATAAGTAATCCAGATTGGTGTAATACCCCTGACGAGGTTATTGTCATATTCACCATTAAAACCAAGCGCTGACGCAGTGAACTCTTTGCAGAAGCCAAGATCAGGTATCCCCGCTCCGTTCGAACCGAGTCCAAATTCGGCATAACTAAAAAACTGTTGCACACCTAAAAACATTGATTAACGAACAACACCGACCAACAAAGGTTTAAATTCACCTCTCACCAACTGCTACACTATTCTTACAAGACAAATCACTCAGGCATCGCTATAATTCCCGGCTCGATTTGGTGAGGTAATAAATGAACAGTCCCGTAACTCCTATCTATGAGCACAAAAAATATTGGGCCGAATGCTTTGGCACGGCGCCATTTTTGCCAACCTCTCGCAAAGAGATGGATGCGCTAGGATGGGACAGTTGTGACATTATTATCGTCACAGGCGATGCTTATGTTGATCACCCAAGCTTTGGCATGGCGATTATTGGTCGCCTGCTTGAGGCGCAAGGCTTTCGAGTCGGCATAATTTCACAACCAGAGTGGCAAAATAAAAACGCCTTTATGTCACTGGGCAAGCCTAACCTGTTTTTTGGCATCACTGCCGGCAACATGGATTCAATGATCAACCGTTACACATCCGATCGTAAACTGCGCCATGACGATGCGTACACCCCAAATAATGAAGGTGGAAAACGCCCAGATAGAGCGGTGCTTGTGTATTCGCAGCGATGTCGTGAAGCATTTAAAGGGGTACCGATCGTACTAGGTGGTATTGAAGCCAGCTTACGCCGTGTCGCGCATTACGATTATTGGTCCGATAAAGTTAGACGCTCGGTTTTGCTTGACGCTAAAGCTGATATTTTACTGTTTGGTAATGCCGAACGAGCACTGGTCGAAGTTGCCCACCGCTTAGCCGCCGGTGACGATGTAAAAACCATGACCAACATTCGAGGCACTGCAGTCAACTTGCCCGCAGTTCCTGAGCACTTTGCTGTAGTCGACTCTTCGCGTATAGAAAAACCAAGCAAAGCTGTATGGAAGCCACAAAACCCTTATCAGGTTGAGGAGCAGTGTGAAACAAAAGCCACTGAGCCCGATGAGGCAAAGCCAATATACGTGCGTCCAAGTCGCCACGACTCAGAAACAACTGCCGTGCGCTTACCTGCATTCGAAAAGCTGAAAAACGACCGTATATTATACGCACACGCCAGTCGCGTGTTGCACCTCGAGACCAACCCTTACTCAGGCCGTGCTTTAATTCAAAAACACGGTGATCGCGAATTGTGGGTGAATCAAGCGCCGATTCCGCTGTCGACAGAAGAGATGGATTACGTGTTTGATCTGCCTTATGCGCGCGTACCTCACCCTATGTATGGCAAAGCAAAGATCCCTGCCTACGATATGATTAAGACCTCAGTGAACATCATGCGCGGCTGTTTTGGCGGCTGTTCGTTTTGTTCTATCACCGAGCACGAAGGACGGATCATTCAAAACCGTTCTCAAGAGTCTATCATTGGCGAGCTTGAAAAAATTCGTGACAAGGTGCCTGGTTTTACCGGTACTATCTCCGATCTAGGTGGCCCAACCGCCAACATGTATCGCCTTGGATGCAGCGATCCCAAAGCGGAAGTGAATTGTCGCCGCCCCTCGTGTGTGTTCCCTGGGATTTGTAACAAGCTTAATACCGATCACCGACATACCATTGATCTCTATCGCGCCGCTCGCCAAGTCAAAGGCGTTAAAAAGGTGCTTATCGCCTCTGGTGTCCGCTACGATTTAGCCATTGAGTCTCCTGAGTATGTCAAAGAGTTGGTAACACATCACGTCGGTGGATACCTAAAAATTGCGCCAGAACATACAGAGAAAAACCCACTCGATTTGATGATGAAACCGGGAATGGGAACCTACGATCGTTTCAAAGACATGTTCCAAAAGTACAGTGAGCAGGCAGGGAAAAAACAATATTTGATCCCTTACTTCATTTCAGCGCACCCGGGTACTGAAGACGAAGACATGTTGAACTTAGCCCTGTGGCTCAAGTCCAACAACTTTGAATGCGATCAGGTGCAAAACTTCTACCCATCGCCAATGTGTAATGCAACTGCGATGTATTACTCAGAGACTAACCCGCTCAAGCGCGTTAAATATAAAAAACGTATTGATGTCCCCGTCGCTAAAGGGGAGAGACAGCGTAGACTCCATAAAGCGTTGCTTCGTTATCACGATCCCGATAATTGGCCAATCATAAGAGAAGCTCTTGTTTCTATGGGTAAAAAGCACCTGATTGGTGATAAGCCAAGCTGTTTGGTTCCTGCAGAAGACATCGACTCTAAAACCCCAGCGCAGCGACGAAAAAGTGGGCGTCATGGAGCGAACCGTTTCGCAACCAAGCATACTAAGTCGCAGCCAGGCTTTGACAAAATGCACCCCAAAAAGGGTGGAGAGTCAAAAGCAAATAAACCAGGCGCGAGTAAACCTCATGGCAAGTCAGTCGCTAGAGGTGGTAAGCCAGTTGCGAAAGGTGGTAAACCGTCTCACAAACCTAAAGGCAAGCGCTAATTGTGAAAAGAGCACCGCCAAGGCGGTGCTTTTTTGTATCTAAACATCAATAATTATTGCTAATTATCAGCGTGTTATGTTCTATTTCACACCACAGTAGTCTATGCTTCAGGTATCTGAGTTTGTCTGACTGCCAAAATGAAAAAAGTTCCTTTCCATATCTACATTATTTCTACATTAACACTACTGATGGTAGTAACAGCAATTATTGTAGGCAATCAACTCCAAAGCAAACTCAGCGCGATGAGTAAAACCTACATTGATGAGGTCGCTTACTTACAAAGCGAAGTCATGCACCGTACCTATCAACAAATTGATATTAATATAAGAGATATTGTTTACCTGCTTGAAAATCAACGAAAGTACGATGGGGCGCCTTCACGTCTAGATGATTTGACACTTAATACCCGATCCATCATTAAGCGAGCATTTCAGTCAAACGCGACATTTCTGTCTTTAACACTGATGAAAGATGACGAATCATTACTTCGTGTTGAATATGATCACGACGCACATCAACTTATAGAAGTAGAGCCAAAAGCAATTAACTTAAATGTAAAGTCGGTTCATGATTCTTTGCATCAGAGTTATGGAAGAGCCGCCGAGGGCGATGAAGGGTTTTATTTTGAGCCAAACTTTAGAATAGCACCGCCGTATAAAATGGTTATCCAGTTATCGACAAATCGATTTTTTGACTCTATTCGAGATTTTTTAGAAGACAAGCAAGACGTCGGTTTTTACTTAGTCGATAAATACAACGGTAACAATATCTCTTCATTTCAAGCTAATGGGATTATGAATGATGAGCAAATATTCTCACTCATCCAAGAGCGTCCGGCTAAAGTTACCTATAACGATTTGCAGTATAGAATAATCTATTACGAGAAAGGAATGTCGCAGTTTCTGATGTTTACTGCGGTCCCAGACAGAGTGATCTCAAAACAATTCTCCCCTATCGTGAATGAACTAGGCACTCAATTGTTGCTGAGTTTTTTAATGATGCTGATGAGTATGTATATTCTTTCTCGGTTTTCAACGGTTAAGATTAATCAAATCACTGACATCGCCAATAAAATAGCGCGCTTTGATTTCTCAGCTAAGCAGTACCCTAAGTCCCACATTTCAGAAACCAGCCAGCTAAGCGAATCCATAGAACAGCTAGAGTCCACTATCCAGCAACTGCTATCGTTGATCGTTAATGTTGCCTCAGCAAACTCGCTTAATCCGTTATATACAACACTGCACGAGGCCGTTGTGCCTGCGTATGGAAGCAGTGTTTCCCTGTTCTATGTGAATGAAGAGCAATGTATCGATGCCGACACGATGCAGGAGCGAGTGCTAGAAGAAATTGTTAACTACCCTGTCAAAACATCTAACTCGGATAGCACAACGACTTATAGGTACGATCTCACTGACGAAAGTGGGCATACCATTGGGGTGCTGTTTATACGATCCCACAAAAACCAACTCTTTAGTAACGAACTCCAAGCTTTCATCGAGCAATTGTCCAATCTAGCAGCAATATCGCTCAGCAAATACCAATTGCTCAAACAGCAAAAAAACTTATTGGCTTCATTTACTAAAACCATAGCTTCAGCAATCGATGCCAAGTCTCCTCATACGGGTGGACACTGCCAACGTGTTCCTGAGCTCACAATGGCGATGGTAGAAGCGGCACAGACCGACAACGATTTATGGAAAAATTTCAATCTAACCGAGGAAGAGCTGGAAGAGATCTATTTAGCTGCTTGGTTGCACGACTGTGGCAAGCTCACCACGCAAGATCACGTGATTGATAAATCCACTAAGCTGGATATGTTTAGCAATCGTATTCACGAAATTAGAACCCGATTTGAAGTGTTAAAGCGAGATGTAGAAATCAAAGCGCTCGCTAGTCATGTAGATAGTAAAACGCTAGAAATGGTTAAGCAGCAGTGCCAACCAGAACACGATACATTGACTCAAGAGTTCGAATTTGTTGCCAAGCTCAATTTAGGCGAGGCCTTTGTATCAGAACACGATCTCGCTGCCCTCCAACGAATATCAAACCGGACTTACGTAAGAACATTAGATGCAAGTATTGGCTTGTCGTGGGAAGAAAGACAACGTTCCACGCCAAAAGACAGCTTGGTTGGAATACACGAGAATGTAATTGCTGATAAGCACAACCACATTATCGACCGAGATTTGTCACACCAAGATGACCAACGCTTCACACTTAAAGCACCCAAACACAAGTACAATTTTGGCGAGGTTTACAACCTGTCGATAACCCGTGGCACGCTAACACCAGAAGAACGCTTCTTGATCAACGACCACATCATCCAAACCATCAAATTACTTGAAGAGTTGCCCTACCCTAATTACCTCGCGAGTATTCCACTAATTGCTGGTGGGCATCATGAGAAAATGTCTGGCGATGGATACCCGCTGTCCATTGAGGCAGAACACCTACCAGTTAGCGCAAGAATGCTGGCCATTGCCGATATTTTTGAGGCGCTCACCGCAAAAGATAGACCGTACAAGACACCAAAAACATTATCACAAGCACTGTCTATACTAGCCAAAATGGCCAAAGACAGACACATCGATGCGGATCTACTGACACTGTTTATCAGTCAGGAAATCTATATGGCGTATGCATTGAAACATTTAAATCCTGAGCAAATAGACTCGGTAGATCACCAGAGTCTATTTGCAGTATATCAAGGTTAATGAACTGAAGCGTTTTCGGTATTCCCGAAGCTCGATTGTGAATAGATTTGGGCTAAGGACTTGGGCCCTTTTGCTGCCCCACCTTTGGTCGATTGATGTTTAATTGCTTGCTCGTGTTCGGCGGCAGATTTAAGAAATGCAGGATCTTGCATGGCTTTTTTGCGCGCCTGATTTACTCGTTCAATCACGTCATTTAGCATTGTTCACCTCCACACTATTGCTGTCTATACATACAGTTATAGTGTGGCGAAAAACGTTTGTCAAACAATTTACTGTTTTTTCATACAGTAGTTTTACATGCAGTACTTGTATTTAAACACTGTACCATCATCAGAACTTATAAAGTGCTATACTTTTCAGTAACTTGCTGAACTATGTATTCACCAATTGGCATTGCTGACGTGGCCGCGGGAGATGGCGCGTTGCAGACGTGTAGACTCCGACGAGACGCTTCAAACAAAAAGTCATGCACTAAAGTTCCATCGGATTTAACCGCTTGAGCACGTATTCCCGCTGGGTACGTCGATAGTTTTGAAGGAGTAATTTGATTGCAATATTTTTGAACCAGTTTGGTGTACTCACTCTTAAACAGCGAATTTTTAAACTCTGTCGCACCCTGCATCCAATGTTTGCTCGCGACCTTCCAAAAGCCAGGAAAGCGCAGTAATTCGGCGGTATCCTGAACGCTAAAATTGCAGCGGCCATACCCTTCTCGCTTCCAACCTTGTACAGCATTTGGGCCTACTGTCACCGTGCCATCCACCATCGGGGTGATATGGACACCAAGAAAAGGAAGCTCTGGATCAGGAATGGGGTAAACGAGATGATTGAATGTAAGCGATGGATCGTCGAGACGATAGTATTCGCCGCGGTATGGCACAATTTGAAAGTCTTTTCCTAGTCCCAGCATTTTAGCCAAACGATCCGCCATTAACCCCCCGCAGCAGATGACGTAACTTGCCTCGATTGACTGTGTATTGGTGTCCAGGGTGATACTGTCCTGTGACTCGTGCATAGCGGTTACAGGAGATTGATAGAGGATACTACCACCCAACTGTTCAAACTCATCGGCCATTGACTGACACAGCGCAACGTAATCAACGATGCCGGTGTCTTTAACAAACAATGCGCCAATGCCATTGACGTTAGGCTCTCGTGCGAGTAATTGCTGTTTGTCGAGAAGCTCCACCTTAATCCCTAATTCGGCGGCGCGCTCTTCAAGGGCAAGCATCCTTTCGAGTTCTAGTGCATTGGTTGCAACCAATAGCTTACCAATTTGTTTATAAGGCAGTTTTTTTTGCTGACAAAATGCGACGGTTTTCAATAATCCTTGCTTGCAAAACTTCGCCTTTAAGCTCCCCGGTTGATAGTAAATACCCGCGTGAATAACACCGCTATTATGGCCCGTTTGATGTTGGGCTAATTGGGTTTCTTTCTCTAGTAATGCAATGCGTTTATTTGGGTACGCTTGTTGAAGCTGCCACGCCGTGGATACCCCAACAATTCCGCCACCTACAATCACAAAATCAAATTGTTTGTCCATTGAACCTTCCCTGTTCTAGCTCACTGCTCATTCTCAGCGTTAACGATATAACGATTTTGTCGATTGTCTAACTATGAGGTCAATCGGAGGTAACCGTTCGTCAAGGCGATCACCCGAAAGATGATTCAGTATTGTGTTGGCGCAAAGCTCGCCTAACTCTTCGACCGGTTGCCTTAACGTAGTCAGTGCCGGAGTGAAGTACTGGGACGTAGGCAAGTCATCAAACCCAATCACAGACACATCTTCAGGCACTCGAATATCTCGGTCATGCAAAGCCTTGATCGCGCCGTAGGCAGTAAGATCGTTTGCCGCAAAGATAGCGGAAAAGTGAATGTTGCTGTCAATCAGTTTTAGTGTTTGCTCATACCCCTGCTCGCAACTAAAGTCCCCCTCTTTGACCAGTTTTGGATTGATTTCAATATCGGCCTCAGACAACGCACGCTTATAACCTTGATAGCGAGCCCCCGAGTCTGGTTGGCTGTGCAAGCCCTTTATATGCGCAATGTTAACATGGCCTTGCTGCATCAAGTGAAGCGTCGCCATATAGCCACCTAGCTCGTTATCGAGCTGCAATGAGTGCACATTAGGTGCTTCAATGTCATAACCTAATGTGACCATAGGTATCGATTGAGCCATGCGCACGATTTTTTGTTTTTCGAGGTTTCCGGTGACCACAATGATCCCGTCAACGTTGCTCCTAAGCAGATAATCGAGTGCGTGCTCTTCCAAAGAACTTCGCCAGTGACCTGAGGCGATTACCAACGAATACCCTTGCGCGATCAGTGTTTTTTCCATGTCATTGAGAATACGACTGGTGAATGGACTATCGGGATGTTGAACAAGCACACCAATGGTCATTGAGCGTCGTGCAGTATTCACCTGCATTTGGTATTTGGGTTTGTATCCACTATCGATAATGGCTTGTTCAATTTTTTGCGCCTTGTCATCGGAGACAAAACTGGAGCGATTTAAGAAACGAGAAACAGTGCTAACGGAGACACCCGCTAATTTTGCAACATCATAAACACTTGCTGAAGTTTTTGTTCGGGCCATAGTATTTTCAAGGTCGGAGTCATAGGTATTACTATATGACTGTTAAGCGTTATTGCTAAGTACAATGCGGCAAAACTGTGTATAAAAACATAGTTTTGTTTCCAATTAGTGGACGTTGTACTGTTCACAATTCATTTGTGATCACCAAGAAAAAAGTCAGCCTCGATAGGGCTGACTTTTTGGTCATTTTAAAGACGATTCTCCCTAGTATAGGTACGAGAAAATCATTCCCGGTCTAAAGTAACGGCCTGCGGTGTACTTTAATCCGGTGCTTAACAACCAAGGGTGAAGTTTGGTTATTGAGGCAGCGTCAATGTCTTTGTTAACCAGCTCAAAGAACTCAGAGCGATCTTTAGTGATCGATGGGTGCACTCGGCCATCGCTTAGTAAGCAGCCACTGGTTTTTAGTGCAGTAAGCCATTCACAAGCTTTGGGTAAGGCCAAATCGAACTGAGCCGCCAAGTCTTCTGCATTGACTGCAACTGAGCAGTTAAAGCCTTCTGGCGCTGCAAACGGAATTTTCGCCAATTCATACAGTGCGTCATACACCGTGTTCATCAACGCTTCGGCTTGCTCGGTTTTTCCTGCAAGGCGAAGTGCGGTAGCAACACTAAACTGAACACCAATCCAAACATCTTGTGCTTGGAACGCATCATGTGGCGCGCCATCGGCCAAAACCATGTTAGCAACACCCAGTTTTGGACTGTTTGCTTCGTAGTTACGCGCCAAAATATAGTCAAGGCTGCGTTCGATGCGAGATGCATCAAAAATGCCTTCTAAGCCAATCAGCTTCAAATAACTGTCGGCAAGCAACGCATCACCAAAGCTATTGTCTGAATCAGCGACCAACTGATCAAAAGCCTCCGTAAACGCCTGCGGCGCGATGTGTTTCAGCTGCTTTTTCTTCACTTGGCGTTGTTCTAACTTAGACAATGGACTGTCAGCGTCAACACTGTCGAGGTATTGGTTTAACGCCACCATGTCGCTAAGTGGGGAGCCTGTCATTGCTATACCCAAAGCTTCTAACGCTTGGTACTCAACGCCTGTTAGATGCTTTGCCTGAATCGGCGTGACAAAGAAGTGATAGTAACCTTGCTTTTCGTCCCATAGTCCCTGCTCGAGTGTCACTAAAGCAGCGTCAGACTGTGCTCGCCAATCCGCAGACAACTCAAAATGCCCAAGCATTGAAGCCATTTCTGACGCCGCCTTCAATCCTGCTACCCACAAACTGCCACAGTAAATAGACACGCCATGTGATGACAAATTATCAAAGGTATCATCGGTGCCGCGAGTGAGAGGTAACGTATCCCCCTCTTCGATTAGGTTACCGAGGTAATCCAAGCTTGCACCAATCGCTTCCCAGCAGGCTTTCACGATCTCTATATCACCGCTACGCTGATAGTGACGATACACCATCAAAATGTATTTCGGCGCGAGATCCTTCCACTCTTTCACATTGTGCCATGTATACGCATCTGGCTGAATGTCAAAAGGGCTACCCAAGTCATGAATAACGGCACCCGTGATTGCGCGAACACCTTCGTATTTCGCGTCAACCAACTCCGCGTGTGGCTTATCTTCGTACTCCCAAAAACGACGTGTTGTATCGTCAGCGGCAAGTATTGCATTGGCAAACTCTTTCATCACCGAACCATCTAGCTCTGGCAATAAATAGAGCAATGAGAACGACCCGTAAAAGTATACGTCAAGGGAGTTAAAGAATGGGTAATCAACACACTCTTTCACCAAAAACTTGTCTTTTGCATCCCATACCGTTGACTCAGCTAAGAAAGACAATGTGTTCATCGCCATTGTCGCATGCTTAACCGCCGCACTGTCGCTCATGGACTGCTTAGCCTTTACTAGGTAGTCTGATTGCTGGTCAACAATGCGCTTTTCAATGCTCTCTAATTGCGGCAACCACTCGTTTAAAATGGTGTTTGCGGTGTTTTCATTTGAGTAAAACTGGGTATAAGCTTTCTCTGATTCCCAGCCGTTAAGCGATATTTTTTTATGGTCGTGAAGCTGCGCAAAACGCACGTCCACAGACTCGCCTGGTTTTAGTTCCACTTGCACAGTGACAAGACTGGCTAGCGCCTCGCGCTTGGTATAAATACCGTAGTCGAAATGATCGTTAGTGCGACCCGTTTCAAGCGCGGCTTTAACTACTTTATCGCGCTTGGTGGTGTAGACATTACGCTTTGTAGTCACCGTTACTTTGCCAGATTCAACCAGCGAGCGGTCGACCTGAACACCGTAAATGACTTCACCTTCGATGTCAGCTGCATACCCCGATTGGCTGCTTTGACTTACGCCATTAAACAGCTGATCATCATGGGTAAACTGGACATTTTCATGGTGTTGACTGATTGGATTTTGAGTAAGCGAACACGCGGAATCTTGAATGCCGTCACGGCCTTTTCGGTACGTCGAGCCAATAAGGTTGTTCAGTGGTTGAACCAAAGTAACGAGTTGCGTGTCACTGCCCTGGTTACTCAGGCTAAAGTGGTTCCAGTGCATTGGCAATGAGCACAGCACTTTGTCGTCTTTAACCACAGGAGACACCACTTTACGGCTGACCGCAATATCACCAAACGACTGATAGTCGAAATGCGCCATCGGGTACAGCGCTTTGTAGTCGATCTGTTCGCCGGGCACTGCATTGACTTCACCGCGAGTCGCTTCTCCAGCGGTCAGTGCCAAGCTTTGTGCTGACGTGTTAATCAATAAGCCATTAAAGAAATCTACCAGCACTAACAGCTGCGTCTCTAACGAGCGTTCGTCTGCTTCAATAGCGCTACGTGTCTTTGAATTGAGTTCGATGTTCCAACGTTGGAAATTGTCGCGGTTGTCCGCGTAAAACGACCCACTGATTGCAGCTTGCTTAATGCTCTCTAACGCCGTCGAAGCCTCGGTGAGATCCAACGTTTTGCCATTGAATAACGCTGGGTAAAACTTTAAAAAAATGCTGACTTCATCCATCTTTCCAAGCGCAATATTATCTAAAGATAACGGCGCCATCACTGAGCAGTAAAAATCGTTAAAGTGAATGTCTTCTTCACTGCAATCAATGAAAATGCCTGGAATAGAGCTAAAATTCGGCGTTTGACCCTGAGGGGTCAGAGTAAAGGTACTGCCAATGCCACCGATAGCCATTCCAGTATTTGCCGGAGTTGTCGAGATTGGCGTGTACCAAGGTTGAATAAACTCAACGGCATCGCCTTTGCGACACAATTGTGCTGCACTGCCGTGGTAAGTTGTGTAGGGAATACTGTTTATCATAATTATGCCTTAGATATTGCCTCGTGGAGAAGCAAAATGTGTGTCGGTAAAAGGCTCGTGCTGCTCAAAGAGCGACCACTGACACGTGCTTTGAAAACAAGGGGAGGACTCATCCTCCCCTATAGCGCTTAACCTAAGATCACATCAATTTGATGATCACCAGAGGTGAAAATTGGCGCTTTATTGCCATCGACAAGTTCACCATTCACGCGCATCTCTTTCACACCTTTGCTGACACCATCAGGATTGGTGACATGGATGTGGTAAGTTGCACCGCGGAACTGACGTCTCACTTTAAACTCTGGCCACTCACTTGGGATACAAGGATCAACCGTTAAACCATCTACTTCTGGACGAACGCCTAGAATCCATTGAGTACCAGCAACATACGTCCATGACGACGTACCCGACAACCAAGCATTACGGCCCAAACCAAATTGAGGATGCTCATCACCCAAAATGTTTTGTGGGTAACAGTAGGGTTCTGATTCGAACACGTCTAAGCTGTCGTTTTTCGACGCTGGGTTAATTTGACGATAGTACTCGTAAGCACGCTCACCATTGCCCATTTTCGCTTCAGCAATCATCACCCAAGGGTTTGAATGAAGGAAGATACCTCCATTTTCTTTCGCACCCGGTGGATAGGTCGATACGCCACCCAGTTTCGGATCAAAGCCATTGTAGCCTGGCGTTGATAGCTTAATACCGTTGGCTGTATTAAGACGAGTGTTTACTGAATCCAGCGCTTGTTGAGCACGCTCTGGTGTTGCAAAGCCAGAAATAACGGGCCAGCTTTGACCGTTAGTATAGATTTGGCCTTGCTCGTTAGTGTGAGAGCCAATTGGCGCACCGTTTTCATCGAAGTAGCGGACGTACCACTCACCATCCCAACCGCACTCATTGACGGTGGCTTTCATTTCGTCGTACTGGCCGCGAAGCTTCGCTGCCAACTCAACATCACCGCGTAAATCACACAGATCAAGCATGTCTAAAATAGCTTTACCGTACATGCTAGCGACCATCATTGACTCAGCGCCAGTTGGTAAGTTTACCGTATCGTTCCAGTCAGCAAAGCCAAGCAGTGGCAAGCCGTGTTTGCCTTTGTTGCCGTAAGTGAAGGCGATAGAACGTTGTAAGTGTTCCCAAACGGTCGCACTTTCTACTGGATTGCCTTGTTTATCTTTTTGGTAGAACGGAATGACTTTGTTTAAGAATTCTGCGTTGCCGGTTTCTTTAACATATTGAGTTACTGCGTAGACAATCCACAAGTGGTCGTCACCGTAGTAATCCGGACGATCTTCTTCTTCACGAGAGTCACCTGCGTTAGCTTCCATCGTTGATGGGAAGAACTGGTGCATCGCCGAGCCATTTTGATTTTGAACCGAAAGCAGACGCTCAATAAACTCGCGTGCTTCCTCTGGCATATGCGTAATCACGCCCAACGTGTCTTGTGAAGAGTCACGGAAGCCAATACCACGTGCGCCGTAGCCCAGCTGATACAGCGATAGGTAACGCGACCAGTTTTTAGTGGTATGACATTGACGTGGGTTATGCACGTTCAACATTGAGTTCATTGCAGGATCTGGGGTTTCTACTTCAACCGTGTTGAGGTAATCAGTCCAAAACTCACCAAGCTCGTTAAAAGCAGCATCAACCGTCGCATGGTCACGGTATTTTTCCAGCATTGGGATCGCCGCTTCCACCGTTTCAGCTTGCGACAGCTGCACAACGGTACGCTCTGTTTGATTGCTATTTAGCCAGCCAAGACGCAAGTTTAATGCGCCAATATTATCGCCACGCAAACACTCGGTGTTACCCAGTTCAGCCATTTCGATGGCTTCAGGTTTCGCCCAGCTGCCGTAGCCCATTTTACCCAAGAACTGCTGACGATCGCCGTCAAACGACGTTGCAACGCGATCAGCGGTCATGAGGTTTACTGAGAAGTCACGCTTCATGAACGCATACTGCTCTAAAATGGTATGACCTTGCGCTTGTTTGTGCGCTTTTAGAGTCATGGTTTGCGGAACCCAATCCGCGTTTAGTAGTTGCTTAAGGGCATCAAAGTGAGTGAACTCGTACACGGGGATCACATCTACGTGCAGGTTCTTATCTGAAATATTGGTGATCTTAATGTCTTGTAAAAGCACAGGATCGTTTTTAGGCACGAAAAATGTTGTCTCGCAGCGCACGCCATAGGCTTCTGCTACAATGGTGGTGTAAGACAAACCGGTGTGGTTTTCAAACTTATCCAAAGGCTTAAGTGTTGGCGTGTAAAACGGTGAAAAAATCTCTTCGTTGCCATTTTCATCACGCACTTTAAGGTACAGAGTAGACCCTTTAAAGTCTGAGTTTGGAAGCTGAGCGACGTATTTCGTAATACGATTAAGTGCTGGATCGCCCTTACAAAGCAATACTCCGCCGTTGCTGTCTACAATGCCACCAAAATCCAAAGTACCCACGTAGTTACACCATTTAATGGGTGTGACAGGTGTCGTTGCTACGTACTCTTTGTTGGTGTCGTCAAAATAACCAAATTTCATGTTAGTCCCTTACCTCCCCTTCTGGGAGGCGATAAAAGTCTAGGTAAGTACAGCACTCTTCGCTCACAACGTTCATACTCGGTGAACTAGAGTGCCCAGTAGTATGCAGATTAGTTTGCTAGTGAGTTTTCACTTAAGGCGTCAAACAAATGCAATGAATCAAGATCGAGATACAGCGTGACTTCATCTGCGGCAACTTCTGTCGCCTGAGTTTCAACCATCAGAGGTTGACCCGCGATTTCAGTCTTAAGCAAGATGCTTGCGCCTAGTAGTTCTTTGTCTTTGATCTTCACAGGGAGCGGGAATACACGGTCGTGATCGACCAATTCTGCACGCAAGTGGATGTCAGTTGGGCGAACACCGCAGTGCAGCGCAACATTTTTAGATGCGTGAGCTTTAAAGCGCTCTGGAAGTGGAATGCGCGTCTCGCCGATTTCGATAAAGAACTCACCATTCTCATCCACCATTTTTGCGTCCAACATGTTCATTGATGGGTTACCAATGAACTGAGCAACAAATTTGTTTGCAGGGCGTTGGAAAACGTCCGTTGGCGTACCAACCTGAGCCACGTAACCATCTTTGAGGATAACAATGCGATCCGCTAACGTCATCGCTTCGATCTGGTCGTGCGTTACGTAGATAGTGGTGGTTTTGAGTTCGCGGTGAAGCTGCTTAATCTCTTCACGCATGGTGCCACGAAGTTTTGCATCTAGGTTAGACAGGGGCTCATCAAACAAGAATACTTTTGGTGTACGAACCATTGCGCGGCCCATAGCCACACGTTGACGTTGACCACCAGACAGCTCTTTAGGTTTACGGTCTAGTAGTGGATCAAGTTCGAGCATTTTAGCTGCAGCGCGCACTTCACGGTCGATGTCAGGCTTTTTCATGCCTTTAAGCTTAAGTGCAAACGCGATGTTTTCGTGCACGGTCATGTGTGGGTACAGTGCGTAGCTTTGGAATACCATCGCCAAGTCACGGTCTTTTGCGTCAATCTTATTCATTAGCTTGCCGCCAACGTAGATTTCGCCCGAGGTGATGCTTTCTAGACCCGCAAGCATACGCAACGTGGTGGATTTACCGCAGCCCGATGGACCAAGGAATACCACGAACTCACCGTCTTCAACGGTAAAATCAAAGTGCTTTACAACTTCTACATCATCAAATGATTTTTTGATGTTCTTAAATTCAACTTTAGCCATTATTTATTCCCCGCAGCACGCTCAACTAGCATAGCTTGGTATGCCTTAGCGCTCTGTTTAAGTGTTCTTGTTTGTGTTGTGTAGTCGACGTGGACAATGCCAAATCGTTGCTCGTAACCAAAGGCCCATTCAAAATTGTCCATTAGGCTCCAAGCAAAATATCCGTCTATCTGCACGCCAGCTTCAATAGCGTCATGCGTGGCTTTTAGGTGGGTCTGAAAGTAGTTAACGCGTTGTGTGTCAGCAACTTCACCATCCGTTACAGAGTCGTCACCAGCGGCGCCATTTTCTGTAATGTAAATCGGAGGCAGGTTTTCATAACGCTGTTTCATCGCGACCAACAAATCGGTCAGACCTTGTGGGTAAACTTCCCAACCAATGTGCGTTTTTTCCACCTCATCCAGATCCACTTTCTCAACAACATTGTGTTCGTTTAAACGAACCACATTGCGCGAGTAATAGTTCACACCAAGATAATCGATAGGCGCGGAAATGATTGCCATGTCGCCCTCTAAAATCATTGGCATGTCGTGTGGGTAACGCTCTTTTACGATTGCTGGGTACTCACCTTTCAAAACTGGGTCGACAAACCAGTGGTAACTTTCGGCTTCAGACAGCTCTACTGCAAACTGATCTTTCTCACTCTCAGCGTACGCAGGCCATGCGTTTACCACTAGACCGTGCATCGAGTTAGGTGCGTTCTTACGCAGTATTTGCATCGCCAAACCATGCGCGAGCATAGTGTGGTGCGAAGCCAAAAAGCCTTCTTTGTTGCCTTTAATGCCAGGGGCATGGATGCCAAAGCGGTAACCTAAAAATGCCGATACCGCTGGCTCATTCAAGGTACTGTAGACATCAATTTCGTCACCAAAGTATTGGCTTACAATGTCCGCGTAATGTGCAAACTTGTAGGCGGTTTCACGATTTAGCCAGCCACCTTTGTCTTCAAGGTATTGTGGGAGATCCCAATGGTACAGTGTCACGTAAACCCTCATTCCAAGTGCGTGGCACTCATCAATGATGTTCTCGTAAAACTTAAGTCCTTCAGGGTTCACTTCGCCGTCGCGCGGCACAATGCGTGACCAGGCGATGGACAGTCGGTATGCATCGACGCCGAGCTCTGCAATCATTGCGACATCTTGCTTCCACAGATGATAGTGATCACACGCTACTGCCCCATTGTCACCGTTGTCGACTTTGCCCGGTACATTACAAAACGTGTCCCAGATAGAAGGCGTACGACCGCCCTCTTCTGCGCCACCTTCAATTTGGTATGACGACGTCGCCACACCAAAGACAAAGTCAGACTTCAGCATGCGTGAGTTGATAGGTAACTCATACTTTGCCATGAATTACCCCTTCACCGCGCCAGAGGTTAGACCGCTGATCATCTGCTTAGACGCAAATAGATAGGTCACAACTAGTGGCAAAATGGAGATAGTGGTACCGAGCATTACCGCGCCCCAAGGGGTGTTTGGAATACCTTGCACACTTCGTAGTGCCTGTGTAATTACGTAGTTCTCTGGTGTCGTTAATACAACAAGGGGTTGCATGAAGCTGTTCCAGAAGAATACGAACTGTACGATAGCCAGTGTCGCAAGTGCTGGTTTAAGCAGCGGCAGAACCACACTAAAGTAGGTTCTAAACTCGCCAGCACCGTCCAGTTTTGCCGCTTCTAGCAGCTCTTTAGGAATAGAGGCAACCACGTGCTGACGCATAAGGAAGATACCAAATGGTGTCGTTGTGAACGGTAGCCATACCGCCATGTGGTTATCCATCAGTCCCAAGAACTTCACAATCATAAAGTAAGGGATGAGGCTCAATACCGGTGGGATCATCATCGAACCCACGAGCATACCAAACAGGACGTTTTTGCCTTTGAATTTAAAGACCGCAAACGCATAGCCACCCATACTACAAAACAGCAATGAAATAGTGGTGCCTAAAAATGCAATGTAAATCGAGTTAAACATCGCTTGCCAAAACGGCATGATCTCTTGAAGTCTTGCATAGTTGATCATCAAGCTATCGCCAATGGCAAAGCTGATACCGGTGCTAAAGATTTCGCTACGATCACGAGTGGACAACAGTGCAGACCAGAAGAACGGGAACACCGTTACAAAGGCTGACACTATCAGTACGATGGCTAAAAGGACCATCAATACTTTGGTTGTGATTTCAATGGTTCTATCGCTAGGCTTCAATGCAGCCCAAGTCGATGACCCTGGTGCAACAGTTTGAGTAGACATATTAATTCCCTTGTAAGCCTTTTTTACCGAAGAATAAGAATTGGACGAGTGTACAGCAGGCAATCAGAGCAAATAGCAGCCAAGAAATTGCAGATGCAGTACCCATTTCTAGCCATTCCCAACCGACTTTATAAAGGTACATAGAGATGGTTAAACCAGCTTGTCCTGTACCACCTGTACCACGAGTCAATACAAAAGGTTCTTCAAACAGTTGCAAGTTACCAATGATGGTCATGGTGACGGCAAAGAAAATGAACGGACGAATCATCGGCAGTGAGATAGACCAGAAACGTCGGAACGCATTAGCACCATCCATACGGGCTGCTTCCAAGATTTCTTTAGGAATCGTCATAAGCCCAGTGGTGTAAAGAACAATGTTAAAGCCGGTGTATTTCCAGAAAACCACAATCGCAATAGACGGCTTGATCATTGTCGCGTCGTCTAACCAGCGAATTGGTTGAAATTCAAGTACCCACGCGAACGCCCAACCCAATAGCGGGTTTTCAGCAAGTGCGATCAACGTTTGGTTGATGATGCCTGAGCTTGGAGAGTACATGTTGAAGAAGATAAGCGACGCGGCAACGGTCGAGGTGATGTACGGCAAGAAGTAAGCCGAGGTCAACCAATGACGAAGTTTAGGCCCCATCGAAACAAGAATGTAAGCAACTGGAATCGCCACAAGGTGCTGTGCAATACCCGATGTCAGTGCTAACCAAATGGTGTTGCGAAGTGAACGCCACAACCACGGGTCGGTTAATGCAAGGTGATAGTTTTCTGTACCCACATAGTTCATGGCCCCTAAGCCTTCAACGGGGTTCCACTCGTGAAAGGATAGAAAGACAGAGAACAGTAACGGGAATATCCCGAAGATAGAGAAAATAACTAGGAAAGGTAACAGGAAACCATACGGTGTAAGCGCTTTCAAATTGAACCGAGAAAAAAAACTCTCTTGTTCATTGGTTTCACTCGCCTTGTCAGAAACGTGGCTCATGGTAACGACCTCTTAAATGCGGGAGGCGAAAATCGCCTCCCAATTAAGTGTAAAGATTAATAGTGAGTTTTTATTACATGTTGCGAGTGCGGCGCTTGATTAGACGCTCCGCATCAGCAAGTGCAGTTTTGATGTCTTTACCTTCATCAAGTACTTCCATCAAAGCATTCTCAAGAATGATTGAACGTGCAACGTGGTCGCCTTTTGCTGGAGCAACTGGCTTGATGTTTTGAGCCACTTCTGCAAACAGTACGCGAGCTTCTTGTCCGCCTAGGAAATCCACTTTCTCATTGAACATTGGGTCATCGTAAGTTGACACGTTCGCAGGGAATGCAGCGATAGTTTCAAACGCTTCAAGTTGAACATCACGTTTGGTTGTCATGTACTCAATAAGTTTCCAAGCTTCGTCTTGGTTTTCGGCTTGAGTAGGAATAGATAGGAATGAACCACCCCAGCTACCGTAGATACCATCTGGAAGGTTAGATACGTTCCAGTTACCTGCTGTTTCAGGTGCCATCCAGTTTTGTAGGTGACCTAGTAGCCATGCGCCAGACAGCTGTGTGGCCAGAGTACCGTTACGGAAACCTTCATACCACTCGTTAGACCATGCTAGGATGCGGCCATCAAGCTCTTTGTCACGGATACGTTTTGCTGTTTCAAATGCGTGAACGAAACGCTCAGAGGTAACAACTGGGTTGCCTTCCGCATCAAAGTACAGACCTTCACCTTCTGGAACAGTAGTAAAGATGATTGCTTGAGCAACGTCAGCTGCAGAAGCGATTAGCTGTACATTCTGCTTCTTAAGAACTTCACCCGCTGCAATGTAAGAATCCCAATCTTTGATCACTTCATTGATGTCTAGACCTGCTTTTTCAAACACGTCTGTACGGTAGTACATAACGCCTGGGCCAAGGTCTACGGGGATAGCGTATACGTCGCCGTCGCCGCCTTTACCTTGCGTCCAAGCGTAAGGTGCGAATGTCTCAGAGTACTTATCTGCGCCGTATTTCTCAGAAAGGTTTACAAGACCACCAGACGCTACGAAAGGACCGATTTTTTCTACGTCCACTACGATAACATCACCTGCGCCAGAACCTGTTGCTAGGTTAGTCGTCAGTTTAGTGTGGTGATCTCCGTGGTTGTTCATCAAGTAATCCACTTTGATGCCTGTTTCTTTTTCAAAATCAGGAAGGATCACTTTTAGGCTGCTATCAAAATCTGGAAAACCGTCGAAACGGATCTGGCTGTCTGCCGCTGAAACAGCTGTGGCACCAAGGGCCGAAGCTACTGCAACTGATAGAGCTAAGGTTTTGAAGTTCATAT
Source organism: Vibrio sp. qd031 (assembly GCF_002100145.1). Taxonomy (GTDB): domain Bacteria; phylum Pseudomonadota; class Gammaproteobacteria; order Enterobacterales; family Vibrionaceae; genus Vibrio. The sequence goes on along the minus strand of NZ_JXQD01000025.1, from coordinate 632,901 downwards.
TATTTCCTTATTAAAATCGTAGGGTTTTTTCTCTAGGTCCTTAACCGAATTCCGCGCTACTAAGGTAGGTGATAGCGTGAAATTCACGTTTCGTACACTCTGTTTGAGTTTTGCCAGTGTCAAATTCACGGCTTCCACTCCAGTTTGTTCAATCGGAAAGTGAATGGTTGTTAATGCCGGCGATAAATAGCGCGAGAAATTAACGTTATCAAATCCCACCACAGAGATATCCTGTGGAATGTCCAAACCGTGTTCTTTCATACACTCCATTGCACCAACGGCCATATGGTCATTCGATGCGAACACAGCGCTAAAATTACAGTGTCCTTGCTCTCGACGTAGCAAGAGCTTTTCCATTGCTTTAAAACCGCTTTTTTCGGTGAAGCCCGATTGAGCGACTAACATCTCGTCATACTTTAGGCCTGCAAGCTCAATGGCCTTTCGATAACCGAGTAATCGACCCCGCGCATCAGACTTATCGAGAGGTCCGGTAATGCACGCAATGCGTGTATGCCCATTTTTTAAGAGATGCTTAGTGGCTTCTATACCACCAAGTTCATTATCAATTCCTATGCAGCTGGTCGCCATTTCTGGTACAAAGCGATTGACTAAAACCACTGGAATACCGCGTTTATCTAAATCAATCAGGAAGTCATCACTTAACTCCAGAGTATGGAGAATCAGCGCATCTACACGACGTCCCAACAAAAAATCCACTGACTCTTGTTGCCCTTTTTGGGTATTTGAGCCTGCTGTTACGACAACGTGATAGCCAAATCGTCGTAAGTTATCTTCTATTTCTTGCAACAAGCTAGCGAAAAATGGACTACCCAACTCAGGAACGACAATACCAATGCTGTCTGTTCGGCTAGAAGCTAACGCTTGCGCAATACTGTTTGGTCGGTAACCCAGATCTTGAATCGCTTGTTCGACTTTAAACTTTTTGTCCGGGCTAACCGCACTGGTTCCGTTTATGACTCGAGATACCGTAGCTTGAGAAACTCCTGCTCGTTCCGACACATCTTTTATCGTTGTCACAGGTTTAATCCCTCACCACTTGAAACCGCTTACAGCAGAGTATCCGTTAGAAATTGATGGATTTACGTGAGTAAAATCACAATGACTACGCGGATTTATCGGTAAATATTCAAAGAGTGAATGTCTAGACAAAATCTCATTTGCTCATGAAACTGTTTCATGAGCAAATCTATATAAACTAAAGGATTAGTATATAGACAAGGAAATTGTGGCGATTTTTAGTAAATGAGTATTAATGGCGGGAATAGATTCAAATGCGCGTTAAGAGCAATATCTTTATTTACCACATCGAAAAACCTACTGGTGCCCGCATACGACAGCGAGCTCCTGAGGATAGACGAACGTCAGCTTTCATTGACTAGCAGCTCTACTTGTCGCAGTAATTGTTTGATCTTAAGTTTATTGTTTTGCTTAGAAACTTTACCTTCGCTACTTCTGCGGGTGATCAGTTCAGAAGCAATCCGGCGTTGTATTAGTGGCCCACGAAATAATGGGTCTTGGTTTTTCAACTGAATGGCTTCTTTTACCGCTTTCTCCCCAACCGCAATAAAATCTTGCTTAACCGTTGTCAGTGGTGGAGTAAAGTAAGCGCTATCAACAATCCCATCAAACCCGGTTACTGCAACGTGCTCTGGTACATTAATCTGCAGCTCATCCAATGCTCGCAGTGCGCCTAAAGCCATTTGATCACTCGCCACTACTATGGCATCAAACTCAATGTGCTTACCCACAGCTTCTCGCACGGCCAAATAACCACTGCTTGCCTGCCAATCGCCTTGGTACTGAAACGTGACCTCTTTATTAGCGTTGCCTATTTCATTAAGCCATGCGTTTAATCGACTGTTCGCTGCACTGGACTCGTGTGGGCCCGATAGCAATAAAAACTTTTCTCGCCCTCCCTCGATTAGATGCCGAATAGTTTGGGCTGCGCCCTGGACATACTCACCATGAACCCAATGGACAGGAGTCGATTCTGGCACATCAATAAAGATGAGATGCAAACTTGGAAATTGTTCTACTAAGGTCACAGCCTCTTCCTTAGAAAGAGGAACGTTCAAAATGATGCAATCGACTTGTTGAGCAATCAGTTCTCGCATTGCCACATGTATGCTATTGAGACCCGGCTCCGAGACTACAGAAAAGGCCGTTCCAAAATTTAGCTGATGCGCCTTTGTTCTCACACCGTCTGCAATAAGTGCTGCTCCATGCAACGCCATATCCAACGTGATCAGTCCAATATTGGTCGATTTTGCTCGGCTTAACATTTGCGCGCCTTTATTAGGCACGTACCCTAGCTGCTTGATCGCTTGATTCACCTTGTCGCGCGTCTGTTTCGCCACACTCTCTGAACCATTAGTAACTCGCGAAACTGTTTGAGTCGATACACCAGCTAATTTTGCAACATCTTTAAAGGTTACATTCATTGTATTTACCACCTAGCTCACCCCTACTCGTCGATGTTACTCCAACTGCACTTTTCGAACTGTGTACCACCTCTAAAAATGTTTTCGAAAACACTACAAATTGTTCTCGAAAACAGTCGATCTAGAGCTAATTTTGGTCAGTCTACAATGTATATAGATCACATATAGCGCCATTTTCGCTACTAAATTTTTGTCACTGACGCACTATTGCGAGCAGATAATGTTTACGTAAACATAAAGAGTTTGGTATGACAAAATTTTTACATCTGCAAAGCAAAAACCACAGTCTGATCATCAAGACAGATAAAGTGCCAGAGATTCTTCACTGGGGGGCTAAGATTGCACACATTGATGAAGACTTGCTGCTATCAACAGAGCGTCCTATTTCACAGGCGCGCCTTGATGTCGACGTTCCGCTGTCATTGTGTCCTGAATTAGGAAGTGGCCACTTTAATGCACCAGGTATTGAAGGCCATCGAGATGGTTATGACTGGGCACCCGTTTTTCAGCTTTGCTCTACCAAGATTGAGAACAATCACGCCACATTTGTCATGAATGACGAGGTTGCTCAGCTCGAGTTGACCGTTGAGATCAAATTGGATCACGCTACCGATGTGGTTCAAAAACGAGTGACCGTGAGAAATACGGGCAACAGCAACTACTATCTTGGAAAGCTCTCCTCTACCCTGCCATTACCTACTCATGCTAACGAGCTCATGACCTTTCATGGTCGATGGTGCCACGAGTTCCAAACTCAGCGTCAACGCTTTGAGCACGGCGGGTTTATACAAGAAAACCGTCGCGGCAGAACATCCCACGAAAACTTTCCGGGTCTGTTTGTCGGCAGTAACGGATTTAGTGAACAACTGGGTCAAGTTTGGGGTTTTCACTTAGGTTGGAGTGGTAACCATCAAATGCGCGCAGACGTTCGCAGTGACGGACGACGTTTTGTTCAGGCTGGTGAATTGCTTTTATCAGGAGAGTCGATATTAGATGTAGACACTCAGTATCAAACACCTTGGCTGTATGGCTGCTACAGTCAAACAGGTCTCAACGGTATTTCCCAACGCTTTCAGCAATTTGTACGTGACAATATTGTATCTTTTCCGGTTAAAAAACCCCGCCCGGTTCACCTTAATACTTGGGAAGGGATCTATTTTGACCACAAACCAGAATACATCAAAAAAATGGCCTCTGAAGCCGCAGAGATGGGTGTAGAGCGATTCATCATTGACGACGGCTGGTTTATCGGCCGCGACGGTGAGCGAGCAGCCTTGGGTGATTGGTATTTAGACGAACAAAAATACCCTAATGGTTTGGAGCCTGTCATTGAGCACGTAAATCAGCAAGGTATGGAGTTCGGTCTATGGGTTGAGCCAGAAATGGTCAGTGAAGATTCCAACCTTTACCGCAACCACCCTGATTGGGTGCTAGGCCTTAAAGGGTATCATCAGCCGTCTGGTCGCTGGCAATACGTTCTCGACTTGCAAAATCCCGACTGCTTTAATTATTTGTTTGAGCGACTTAACGATCTGCTCACTCGTTACAACATCACTTACCTTAAATGGGACATGAACCGTGAACTCGTCCAGCCAGGGCATCAGGGCCGCCCAGCGGTTCATGGACAAACTCACGCCTTGTATCGATTAGTCGATGCTCTCAATCACGCGCACAACAATGTCGAAATTGAATCCTGTTCATCCGGTGGCGGTCGCATCGATTTTGAAATTCTTAAACGTACTCAGCGTTTTTGGGCATCTGATTGTAACGATGCCCTAGAGCGTCAAGCCATCCAGAAAGGCATGAGTTATTTCTTCCCACCAGAAGTGATGGGAGCGCATATTGGACCTGCAGAGTGCCACTCAACCAACCGTCGACACGGTATTAACATGCGCGGTGTGACAGCATTAAGCGGTCATATGGGCGTGGAGTTGGATCCGGTAAAAGAGTCTACTCAAGAAAAAGCGGCATTTTCTCGATATATCGCCTTGCACAAGCAATATCGTCATCTGTTGCACGGCGGCCGAAGCTTTAGGATCGATCCTGCGGATAAAAACCAGAATATATATGGAGTGGAAAGCGACAACGAAATGCTGATCACAGTATGTCAATTAGCCATGCTAGATCATGCGCTTCCTTCGCCACTTCGGATCAGTTGTGCCGACATTAACGCTAAGTACCAAGTGAAGTTAGTAGAGATGCCACAAACCAGTTTCCAGCTAATGAAACAGCGTCCCAAATGGTTAGACAAAACGCTCACTCTAAGTGGCGACAACCTCAAAGAAATTGGTTTAACACTGCCTATTCTTGACCCTGAATCCGCGCTAATGGTGCATTTACAAAAACTCTAAATTATCCCAGGATGTTAATAATGCCCGCAATAACTTCATACCCACAACACACTTTATGTAGTGGGGTTTTATGTTTTAGGCCGCCTATCTGGTATTTACGCGCTTTGAAGCAAAAGTTGAATTGGAGCTCTACAACAATGTCAAAAGCATTCGCTGAACTCTGTTCAGTGTGCAGTTCAGAGAAAGCCCCCCTACGACGTAGTATCCTGTGAATTGAGTGAAGCGTGGCGCGTACGAGTTAGATGCTCCGCTACCCCTAACATCTAATGCTGCCTATTGATTAACCAGGATTACTCGACAACAACGCCCATAGTAGATCAACACTACTAAGGGCGTTGTTTTATTGTATTTCCATGACGTTATGAAACGTTTCCATACATATCTTAATATACTGCCTGAACCTCGCCATATAAACGCCTACTCATTATGGATAGAACAAGATTTTATTATTCATATTCTGAATGTTCGGTTAAAAATTCCACTCAATGTTTTGCTGTTGAGGTCGATAGATAAGTAGACACCGGAAAAGTGTAACAATTTGTATCCGGTGCAATTATAAAAATTAAACGTCGGATGCACTCATTACCCCGAATTTTTTGGTAAAGGAACAACTTATGAAACTCACAATTCGACAGCGTTTAGTCGCTTTGACGCTCATCCCAATATTGATCATATCGATATCGATGCTAGCGTTTACTCAATATGAAGCCAAGTTATTAACTGAGCAACAAATGGCGTCTGCTGAAGAACAGATGATGGAAATGAAGCGTATCGAACTTCGCTCGCTGGTTGAGGTTGCAGAAACATCACTCGCCGATCTTCGTCAAAACAATGGTACTAAAGAACAAGCTTTATCACTTTTAAAAAACCTCGCTTTTGGTCCAACTGGCTACTACTTCGCCTACGACTCGAAAGGGACTCGTTTACTGTTAGGTAAGAGCGACGCTGGTATCGGAGACAACTTTTGGAATTCTCGCGACACAGAGGGTAATCTATTTATTCAGCAGCTTGTTGAGCGCGCAAAACGCGGTGAATCCACTATTACCACTTACTACTTCCCTAAACTAGGGCAAACTCAATCTTTGCCCAAAATGGGTTACACCATTTACGTGCCAGAATGGGATATGATCGTTGGTACAGGCTTTTACACCGACTCTATTGATGCTACCCTCGCGAAAATGCAAGCGCAGGCCGCAGAAAAACAAAAAGAAGTGCTCTGGGAAACGATACTTATGTGTATTGCAGTCAGTGTGCTGTCACTGGCGTTTGGGCTCTTCATTTACCGTTCCATTAGCACCCCACTTAACGAATTTAGCACGTCAGTAGCACGCTTCGCGTCTGGTGATGCTGACCTTAAGGCGCGCATTAACGATTCACAAATTCCTGAGTTCAGTAGGTTAGCTAGCGACTTTAACCACTTCCTAGGTAACTTGCATTCCATAATCACTATGGTGAGAGAGGTCTCGGTAAACGTTCAAGATGAAACGGAGCAGATGAACAAAACCGCGAACGAAGTACAGCAAGTTAGCCAGTCGCAGCGTCAAGAAACTGAGCAAGCAGCCACTGCAATGACGGAAATGACCACCACTGCGCACGAGATTTCTGGAAACGCGAACCAAGCCGCAAGCGCAGCGCAAGAAGCAGAAACAAACGCTAAAGAAGCCATGGATACAGTAATCACTGCAGCCAATACTGTAACCGAACTTGCCACTGAAGTCTCCCAAGCTAATACGGTAATCTCTCAGCTCGAAGAAGATGTTCAAAACATCTCAGCAGCCCTATCGGTAATTCAGGGCATTGCTGAGCAAACGAACTTGTTGGCGCTTAACGCTGCAATTGAAGCTGCACGTGCAGGTGAGCAAGGTCGTGGGTTTGCGGTCGTTGCCGACGAAGTTCGTCAACTTGCCAGTCGCACTCAAGAAAGTACCGGTGAAATCCATGACATGATAGAAAGCCTCAAAGCGGCATCAGATGCTGCGGTAAGTGCTATGGATTCAAGTACCCAACGTGGTGAGGCATCGGTCGAAGAATCAGAACAGGCAAAAGTTGCACTAGAGTCTATTCAGCATTCAATTCATACCATCATGGACATGAACGACTTAATTGCGACGGCTACAGAAGAGCAGAGCATCGTTGGACAAGACATTTCGCAACGTATCGTAGCGATTGCCGATCAAAGTCAACAATCTGAAGAGATGGCGCAGTCTAACCGTGATAGAAGCCACACTTTACAAACAAAAGCTAATGAACTTACTCAACTTGTTGCACAGTTCACATTGTAAAATTTAGTTCAAGTTTCGCCCAATATTGATCGAGATCAATATTGGGCGATTTTATAATTTTTGCTTACAAATTCACTTCCCCTACTTGCGAAAAAGTGGCTAATATTAGTTCAGAAGGCGACGAAAACGATTGCGCAATATATGGGAGGTACACATGCAACGCGACTGCTACGGACTATGTCTCAATAAATCGACGCTTAAATCGCATAGTAATGCCATATTTACTCGTATTAGTGCCTATTCGAGGGGTAATAACGAGCCTAAAATTCAATTGTCTATCCCGCAAATGAACGGTACACAATTGCTGTCTATTATCAAACACCACTCACCCCTAATGTGGCGGGCAGAATACATGTGCAAACCGAGTGACTAATTACTCAGTGATTACCGATTAAACGCAGCATAAAGCTGCGTTTTTGCTATACAGTTCAAACGACTTTCAAACCAATTCAAAAACCTACCTAGCAAAAGCATTGCCAGAGTAAGTGTGCACTTCTACACTACACCTTCGTTCAAATATCTAAGAGACCTTCAATGCAGCAATCTTTAGACATTGCATGGCTTGATCTTGGCCTTTTTAGCACCCTGCTTCTCATACCCCTTGGGATCAGCCAATGCTATCGACTCAATATAAGCAGAGATGCACTGATTAGCATCGCAAGAATGGCCATTCAACTATTTCTTGTCGGGCTTTACTTAGAGTTTCTATTTACCCTAGATAGTATTGTCATCAATATTAGCTGGTTAATAGTGATGGCCTTGGTGGGTGGGAGTGCCATCACCACTAAAGCGCAGTTACTTCGTAAGCAAGCCTTAGCTTGCGTCGTGGTCGGGCTCTGTTGTGGGCTATTTCCGGTATTATGTATCACTGTCGTGTTGTTAATCCAACCAACACCGCTGTATAGCTCTCAATACCTCATCCCAATGGGAGGAATGTTACTGGGCAACAGCATGAGCGCTATAATAATTGCGCTTAAAACACTGACCAAAGCTTTCTCAGAACGAGAAATGGAATATCAAGGTGCAATAGCATTAGGAGTTAGCGGGCGCTATGCATGCCAACCATTTGTTCAAGATGCACTTAAAAGTGCGTTTGCGCCAACGTTGGCAACCATATCGACTACTGGTTTGGTGTCGCTACCTGGAATGATGACAGGGCAGATTTTAGGCGGTGTTTCACCACTCATTGCCATCAAATATCAGCTTGTGATCATGATGGCTATTTTTATTATGATGACCATCGCGACAACTGTCTCAATAGAGATGCTACTTAAGTTAAACTTATCCCAATCAGGTGCGAATAGACTTGAGCATAAATAGCGCTATATTCGATGCCCTGTTATTAACCACAGGGTACTTCCTTCCGGACATTGAGCGTAATCGAATCGTACCACTAACCTCGCAGCGAATACTCGAAAAGAGACTACAGCATGGTATTTGAAACTAGAAAATTGCTCAGTCGCAGTGTACTAAGGCGCTCGCTCACCAACGTCCACAAACGGCACGACCTGAAGCCAATGTATCTGGCACAGAGAAAGAAGCGGATTGTCGGGTGTAAGGTTGTTATCTAACGGGTAACGTTACTATAGTACAGAGTATAACGTCGCTTTTTCGTGACAACGGTTAGAAGCATAAGATCGTATTGCATTCCCGCCTCCAAGCGAAGTCCCTTGTGAATATGCCGTCTCATTGGCCACTTATTGTGAGCTGCCGTCTAAATTGACAACCTTCCATAATGGTGAATGGGCGGTTGATGAACCAGAATCTGAACACTAAATCTAGGTTAGGCCAAATCCCCGATTAAAATTTGTGCATTGCTCTCATCTGTTAAACAGAAAACCTATTTTTAAGCGCTTAGTTAGATAGGAAAATATTTTAGTGATTAAGAAGAAAATGTTCAAAACTATAGTTTCAGTCACAAAATACCCACAAAATTTGAGGTTAAAGCACACGTGAACTAGCTTTGCTATGCTTTAATGTGATCGAAATTAGTTGCGCTAAGCAACTGTTTTTATAGATAGCTCTAGGATTTGTTGCACAAACTAATTCTGGTCTACACTGTTGTTAGAAACAGAGAAGAACTCAATTAAAGGGAAAATTATGAATCGCAAAACAGGATTACTGACCGCTACAGGTCTAGCATTAGCTCTTGGATTTTCATCAGTCGCTACCGCTAACCAAAGCTTCGTAACTATTGGTACTGGTGGCGTAACTGGCGTTTATTACCCAACCGGTGGTGCTATTTGTCGTCTAGTTAATAAGTCTCGTGCAGACCATGGCATTCGCTGTTCAGTAGAAAGTACCGGTGGTTCGATTTACAACATCAATACCATTAAAGCAGGCGAGCTTGACCTAGGTATCGCTCAGTCAGATTGGCAGTACCATGGCTACAATGGTACTAGCAAATTTTCTGATGCGGGTCCATACAACGATTTACGTGCGGTATTCTCCGTTCACCCAGAACCGTTCACCGTGGTTGCTCGCGCCGATGCCGGTATCAAAACATTTGAAGACCTAAAAGGTAAGCGCGTAAACATTGGTAACCCCGGCTCAGGCCAGCGCGGGACAATGGAAGTGCTGATGGAGCGTTACGGTTGGGATAAAGGTGACTTTAAACTTGCGTCAGAACTTAAAGCGTCTGAGCAATCTAAAGCACTGTGTGACAACAAAATTGATGCAATGGTGTACGTAGTGGGTCACCCAAGTGGCGCAATCAAAGAAGCAACGACTTCATGTGATAGCGTAATCGTTAACGTTTCTGGTGAGAAAGTTGACGCACTGATCAGCGACAACAGCTACTACCGTACAGCAACTGTCCCTGGCGGTATGTACAACGGTAACGATGCAGACACCATGACATTTGGTGTTGGTGCAACCTTCGTTTCTTCTACCAATGTACCAGATGAAACCGTTTATCATATCGTTAAAGCAGTATTCGAAAACTTCGATACCTTTAAGAAATTGCACCCTGCTTTCTCTAATCTGAAGAAAGAAGAGATGGTAAAAGATGGTCTAACTGCACCCCTTCACCCAGGCGCACTAAAATATTACAAAGAAGTGGGTCTTGTACAGTAATCCCCTCGTTCTGTAATCTACTACTGCGGCCCACATATGTGGGCCGTTTTTTTTACGCTATGGGTGTCATTAGCGTTACATGGATCGCTGTTATGATAACTTTAGTGTACAGCGTGAAGTAACCTAGTATTTTTGGACTAAACTCAATACTATAGGCGATACCAACATCACTAAGGATGGTGACATGAAAGGAATAATTTTCACTGAGTTTTTAGAGCTTGTAGAGCAACAATTTGGTCTAGAAACACTAGATAAAGTACTCGATCTTTCTGAAGATCAAGGTGTTTACACCTCAGTAGGCAGTTACGATCACCAAAGTTTAGTAAAACTGATTGTTAATCTAAGCAAAACCACCGATATCCCTGCGGAAGCCTTGCAAGAAGTGTTTGGTGAAACCGTTTTTATCAGTTTACTGAACACGCTACCTGATAATGCGGGCATTTTAGATTGCACTCACTGTTTTGACTTCGTTCGCCATGTAGAAGAATACATCCATGTAGAAGTGAGAAAACTGTATCCAGATGCTAACCCGCCAAAATTTGATTTTGTATCAGAAACAGAAACACAACTGGTGTTCGATTACTCTAGTGCACGTTGCATGGGTCATGTCTGTATTGGGCTACTTAAAGGGTGCGCAAAACACTTTGACCAGCAGGTAGAGATTGGATCTCAATCGCTTAACGAGCAAGGAAGCGAAGTTCGTTTTGTGGTAAATCTAATTGCATGAGTATCTGCTAAGGATTAGGCGTGGAAAGCAAAATACCTGAGCCGCACAATAACACTGTCTCACCCCGCGCTCTTGACCGTAAGTTAGCGCGAGAAATAGCCTCGCGAAAACAGGCTGAGCAGTTGTTAGAGCAAAAGAGTCTAGAGTTATTTCAAGCTAATCAAAAGCTTGAAGTTGCGGTTGCCCAGCTCGAACGTTCATCACAGCAGAACATGCTTAAACTTGAGTTTCAGCGACATATAGATGCGTTGCTCATTTACTTTGGCAGAGCGTTTCTAAACCACCACTTAGACGACGTTTTAATCTCAAACTTAGTCCGCAGACTCACCCAAACCCCGCTTATTTGTTCCAGTTACGTCAAGCTTAACCCTAAACTCAATCTCGAGTTACAAAAGCCACATTACGGGTCTAGTGCCATTGCGCAAGACGTTGCCGAAACCCAATGGCAAGATCGCGTGTTGCATATTCGACTGATGGCGAAGCAAGAAGACATTGGTATTCTGAGTGTAGAAGTCATAGAAACCGATTATGATTTAGAATTTGTTCAGCGCTCATTTCAATTAGTTGCGGCCCTCTTGGCTGGTGCAGTAAACCGGCAGCTTATCATTGATAGGAACATCGAATCTCGCAAAAAAGCCGAACAATCAGAGCAGTCTACCCGTGATTTCTTAGCGATGATCAACCACGAGTTACGAACCCCACTCAATGGTTTATTGGGAAGCGCAGAATTACTGTCTCAAACCCCTCTCGATGCTCAGCAAGATGTTTTACTCAACAACTTGTCACAATCTGGCCAATTTTTAAGGGTCATCATTAACGACCTGCTCGACTTCAGTAAGATCAACACCGGTATGTTTGAGCTGATCCCGAACAACTTTGAAATGTGCAGCTTAATTAACACTTTACGCAGTATATTTTCCCAGAAAGCGATTGAAAAATCGTTAGAGCTTAGTATCGATAGTGACACGTCGCTACCAAGTCTCGTCAATGGAGATCGCGAGCGTATTACTCAAGTGTTCGTTAACCTTATTGGCAATGCTATACGTTTCACAGACCGTGGTTTTGTCTCCGTTAAGTTTAGTTGGCATAACAACATATTAAGCTTTGAGGTTAGTGACAGTGGTATTGGGATCAATGCTTCTGACTTTGATAAATTGTTTCAACCTTTCACTCAGGCCGATCGCTCAAGCAAACGCAATTTTGAGGGTACAGGGCTTGGGTTAGCAATATGTAATCAATTGCTCGAATTAATGGGTGGAGACATTCAGTTTGAAAGCGAAGTGAATGTCGGGACTCGCTTTTACGGTCACTTACCACTGCATAAGGCAGAGCAATCGGCCCCATCCCTCGCCCAAACAACCAAACAACGCACCACAGAGTTACCGCAAAGTACCAAAATTTTGGTGGTCGAAGATATTACGGTAAACCAGATCATCATCAAGCAGATGTTAATCAAAATTGGTATCACCCCCGATATCATGGCCAGTGGTATCGACGCGCTCGACGCTGTCAAAGCAAGCCACTACGATTTGATCCTAATGGATTGCCGTATGCCAGGTATGGACGGATTTGAAACCACCAGCAAAATTCGGCAGCTCGGATTCACTTTGCCAATCGTTGCCCTCACCGCTAGCACGACAGCTGCAGAGCGCGAACTCTGTTTTGAATCAGGCATGGATGACATTTTAACCAAGCCGTATACATCGACTGAACTCTCAAATGTCCTCTCAAAATGGTTATTAGACGAATAATCAAAATGAGAATAATCCCAAAATCCTATTTCTCAATATGAGAAATAGGCTATAAGGCATTGAATATAATATAAAATATATTTTGGCACGTAATCTGCTCTAACTACATTGCATTCGCAAGAACACAGTTAGGAGACAGGATTATGGAACTGCAAATCACCCCAGTAGATAACACCTCGCTATCACTCTGTGTCATTGGAGACTTTGACGCTCAAACCATAAAAGAAGCTCAAGTCTGTATCGATAAGCTACTTACCGACGACAGCCACGAGCACATCTGCATCGATCTCGAGCACGTAGATTTTCTCGATACCTCTGGCATTGGCACCATTGTCTACTTTTACAAGCGCCTGTATGAACGCAATAGAAGCTTGAGCATCTGTAATGCTCATGGACAGCCGCTAAAAATGATGGAGCTGCTGCGCATAGGTCAGGCAATCCCATTAAACGCTGTTGCAACACAGGTATAGCACCACAGCTATTTCCCCCAAACTTTTTCGACACAGTAATAATCAACAAAATTGCGCTCAACGGAGAACGACAGTATGGCTAATCTAACTATAAAAAACGTGTCTGTATCAATGCTGGCTGCAACCATTATCGGTTGTGCCAGCTATCCTGACCACGGCCAAGGTGGTTTAGGTGAATTTGCCTCTGCGTCAGACTTCTCTCCCGTGATGCCCGATGAGCCACTGGGACCGGAACATGGCCTACGTTTTGACTTTCATTTAACCAAACTGCATTTGGACTCATTGATCCAAAAAGGCGCAGAGTGGTGTTTTCCAGCGGCCGTCGTCCAAGCAAAAACCAAAGAAAATCGCATTGTAAGAGAGCTTGAAGGACAATTGCTTCTTGATGCCGCCAATGACATTGTGATCCAGAGAAAAAACCTAGCCAAACTGGAAAATCAGCTCGATTACGTGCGCTCTCAAGCAAGTTGCGTCCCACCAGAACATAATGCTGCATTTCAAAACGAAGTTGCCGTGATCACTGAACTGGTGGAACTGCTGAACATTGATAATCAGTTTGCTATAGACTCGATTGAGATTAATCCAAAGTACATGGGTCACCTAGCCAAAGCAACTACACTGCTTAACCAATATCCCAACTTAAATTTACGTGTGACCGGTCACGCTGATGCCACTGGCGATGCTCAATACAACGATAAGCTAGCGATGGGTCGCGCAGACCAAGTCAAACGCTACTTAACTGTGTTTGGTCTACCACCTATGCGCATTCAAACCCTTTCTGTTGGCGATACGCTACCTCTTTTTGAAGGTGAAAGCGTAGCAACCAAACTGACTAACCGCCGAGTCAGCATTGATGTTGTATCGACCAGTTCGACAGGAGGCAACCAATGAGCATCTTACCGCTTACACTCACCCTCATTCGCCGCATCGCGATCATTGCCGTGTTAATCAGCTATTCTGCTTTTGCCAGCGCAAACTCAGTGCAAATTGGCGATAGCGTGCAGATAAACCTACCTGGTGAAGCCAGTCTAAATAGAGCCTTTCAGGTGGATAAAACAGGCCGAATTGAGCTGCCTGAAGTTGGTCCAATTTACGTTGCCGGTTACAAAGATGACCAATTAGACAAAGCAGTGCGTGAGCAATTAAGCCAAGTCTATCGGGATCTCAACACATTAAGAGTGTTTGTGGCTAAGCGACAAATCTTGATTTCAGTGCAAGGTTACGTGCAAAACCCAGGTGAATATACTCTGGCTGACAACGCGACGGTGCAAATGGCGATTTACGCCGCAGGTGGCTTGCGTGCTGGTGCGCAATTAGACCGCCTACAGCTAAAGCGAGCGGGCGAAGTAAAACTATTTAACTATAAACAGTTTTTGGATACGGGCGTGAACAGTACACTGCCTAAGCTGGCTTCATTGGATACGTTGTTTGTTCCAGCATCACCGCTTGTCGGCAACATCGAACAAGAATTTGACGCCGCAAAGCTAGCCAATGCCGGTGACAGCGCCGACAGCCGCACCGCAATTAAAGTCTTTGGTGAAGTGAATGCACCTGGCTCTTTTAGCTACAAACAAGAGATGAACCTAGTGGACTTGTTGATGCGCTCTGGCGGCGTTACACGCTACGCCAGCGTAGAGCAGATCCGCGTGATTTCAGGAAACACCCCTGCGTTGTTTAACTTAAAACGCTATTTAGACACAGGCGACGAAAGCCTATTACCTAACATCGAAGCTGGCGCGACTGTATTTGTGCCAAAAATGGAAGAAGAGATCAAATCTGGCGCCAATACTGTGTATGTGATGGGAGAAGTGGCTTTTCCTGGTGCCTATGAGGGAAACAAAGGCGCTACCTTTATGGATATTCTGGCAAACGCAGGCGGCCCGACGCGCTTTGCCGAATCTCGTCAAATTAGACTAATTAAAGCAAATGGTCGCGTTATTCGTTTTGACCTTACCGCCTACTCGGAGGGGCTGACCAATCAAATGCCCCCTGCAATTGAAGCTGGTGACGCACTATTTGTTCCTGAAAAAACCGACATGAATGAGAAGTCATGGCTTAAAGTGGCTCCGAGTCGAGCCGTGAAAGTGATTGGTGAAGTCGTTAGACCTGGACGCATTGAATGGTCCAGTGAGATGGATCTAATGGATTTACTGGCTCACGTTGGCGGACCTACATTGCGCGCCGATACCACAAAAATTGAGATTGCATCAGGGCGTGGACCGGTAGTGATATTTGACCTCGACAATTACATCAAAAACGGCGCTCAGGTGAGTGAGCTTCCGCAAATTTCGGCCGGTGCTATCGTCCGAGTACACGACTTACCACAAGATCCGTCTGACAATAAATCCCAGTGGGTCCGTCAAAGCTCTGATGCGTCTATTTACGTCTTTGGACAAGTTAACTCTCCAGGTCGCTATCGCTTCACTAATGAGATGCATTTTCTCGACATTTTGTCGGCCGCGGATGGCCCAACTAAAGATGCCGATATCCATAATGTTCGCGTAACTCATCGTAACAAGGCACACGCGCAAGTCAGCAAACTCAATCTATCGCTTTACTTTGAAACAGGGGACGAATCACTATTGCCTGTTGTCGTACCGGGAGACACCATATACATTCCGGAGAAATCTAAAAACTGGCTCGATACTCCTAAAGAGACCACCGTACGCGTGTTAGGAGCAGTCAATAACCCTGGCCGCTATAACTTTGACGACAACATGACGGTTCTAGATTTGCTTGCCGAAGCAGGGGGCACCAGTGAGTTTGCCTATTTAGAGAAGATCAGCATTGTGAACCTATCATGTTGTCAAAACCAAGCACGCATTTTTGACCTTATCGAATTTAGTAAAACGGCTAACTTTAGACAGCTTCCTGTTATTCGCGCTGGAGATACGGTGTACGTTCCTCATGAAAAAGAGAGCTTTGCTCAAAAAGCTCGCAACAGCCTAGATGATGTATTCAAAATCGTAACCACTATAGTGTTGATTGGAGCGTTATAATGAGCCTATCTGCGACGTTGTCAGAGATTGAACAAATCTTCATTCAGCTTGAGCTGGATAAGATTGATACCCTGTGCGTGACCGCTGACAAGTCTGGAGCAGGTGCGACTAGCGTGGCTATGGCTCTTACCGAGCGTTACTTACTGGCAGGTTACAAAACATTGTTGGTCGACTTTAACTTGTTTAACCCCAGCTTTGATGCTTTTGTACTGCCTAGTAAGACACAGGTTGAAGGAAGTACGCCAGAATTTATTCGCCATAATCAGAGTCAGCATTTTTTTTCTGGGATCCAAGCCCCTGCTACACTAGAGCGACAACTGGCATTTAGAGATCCTATCAGTCTAATGAAAAGCATTGAGAAATGGCAAACCGAGTACGACAAAATTATCGTCGACACCACAGCGTTAAACCAATGCAACCAATCCAACATCCCTACTGTCACCATTGCGAATGTGGTGCAGGGGACGCTACTGGTTGTCTCGGCAGGTAAAAGCAACTCTAGCGACCTTAAAGCCGCGACCGCACTGCTAGAAAAAGCCCACGCCAATGTATGCGGTATCATTCTAAATCAACATCAGCAAAACACATTAGCGCAGGACATCGCCAATATTATATCCCGATTGCCTTTTGTGGGGTCACGAGCCTCAAGCAAAATCAAGAGCTACCTAACACGAAGTTCTCTGTTTCGCTACGGAGTCTAAATTATAGCATCAAATTTGCTCACAAATTTGGTGAAATGCCAATTTTTGGGTTATCGTTCTGTATATCTTGTCGACTAAGGAGGGTCGTATGAGTTCTCAATCTCTGCCAATTTTGGACCACACTGTTCTTGAAAGGATCATCGAAGATACTGGTAGAGAAGTATTACCTCTTCTTTTCGAAAGTTATCGAGCCGAATCCAGTGACTGGATGAATACGATCAACCAAGCTATCGTTGACAAAGATACCGAACAACTTGAGTTTGGCGTTCATTCGCTGGCCAGTACATCACTGTCGTTAGGGGTTTTGGCACTTGGACATACGGCTCGAAAAATCGAACACCTCTGTTTAGCAGGAAAACTCGATGAAGCCGTTACACATCATCAACATTTGGTTGGGCTGTTGCATTCATCACATCAAGCGCTTGAACAGTTTTCCAACGAACTCGGTAGTGATACCTAACCATAGAGCCCTACATTAAGGATTATATAGGTTAAGAATATTGGTAAGGATACGTTATGAGACCAAAGGTTTTACTAGTAGAAGACTCCAATTCACTGGCTATTTTGTACCAACAGTATGTCAAAGATGAACCCTATGATCTGTTTCGGGTTGATACTGGTGAAAAAGCGAAAGCATTTATTCGTGACCAACGCCCTGCCCTAATCATTCTCGATTTAAAGTTACCCGATACCTCTGGTGAAGAGATACTTGACTGGATTGTTGCTGAACAACTTCCTACTTCGGTGATCGTTGCAACCGCTCACGGCTCGGTAGATATTGCGGTTACCCTTATTCAAAAGGGAGCGAATGACTTCCTAGAGAAGCCTATTCAAGCCGAACGACTAAAAACCTCTATTGCACTTCATCTAAAGCAATCCAAACTCGAGAAACTGATCACTAACTTTGAAACCAAATTTGATCGCCATAACTTCCATGGCTTTATTGGATCAAGTCTGCCGATGCAGGCGGTGTATAAAACCATTGAAAGCGCCGCACCCACCACAGCAAGTATCTTCATTAATGGTGAGAGTGGCACAGGTAAAGAGGTGTGCGCAGAGGCCATTCATAAACAAAGCACCCGCGCGAAACGCCCCTTTGTCGCGATTAACTGTGGCGCAATCCCAAAAGACTTAATGGAAAGCGAGATCTTTGGGCACATTAAAGGTGCGTTCACGGGCGCAACCTCCGATCGAAAAGGCGCTGCGCAACAGGCCGATGGCGGGACGCTGTTTTTGGATGAACTGTGTGAAATGGAGCTTGAAATGCAGAAGAAATTACTGCGTTTTTTGCAAACAGGACGATTTACCCCCCTTGGAGGGAGCAAAGAAATTCAGGTAGATCTTCGCATCTTGTGTGCCACCAACCGAGACCCTATGGTTGAAGTTAGAGAAGGTCGTTTTCGTGAAGATTTGTACTATCGCGTTCACGTTATTCCAATTGATATGCCACCACTTAGAGAGCGAGGAAAGGACATTATTACTTTAGCGGAACATTTTGTGAAACTGTACGCCAAGCAAGACGGAAAGCAGTTTTCTAAAATAAGCAGTAACGTTAAACATGTCATGTCGAGCTACTCTTGGCCAGGAAACGTCCGCCAGCTTCAAAATATTGTGCGCAATATCATCGTGTTAAACGACGGTAAAACGGTGGAGTTAGAGCACCTTCCGCCACCGCTCAATCAACAAACGGCGACAGGCGCAAAAGCCTCAGAGCACGCTAAGTCTGCGATTATAGGGGCCAGTTTTACTGAGTCAATCGTCTCTCCGGCTATATCGCCACCCACTGTTGAACACAACACGCCGCTGGGATCTATCGAGACGTTATCCGCTGACGTTGCTGCACCAAAGCCATCAGCAGAAATGCTGGATGAACCGCTGCCACCGTCTACACCGAGACCTGTTAGACCGATGTGGGAAGTCGAAAGAGAAACCATACAAAATGCTATCGCATACTGCGATGGTAACGTCATTAACGCAGCAGTGCTGTTAGATTTGAGCCCTGCTACGGTGTATCGAAAAAAACAGCAGTGGGAAGCACAAGAGAGCGAGATAGAGTAATGCAGTGCACCTCATCCTATCGCGGAGGAAGTAACGTGGTTCGTCATGCAACAGATATTTGGTTACTACTAGACAGTCTAACGTTCGGCGGTATCGAAAGTTATGTTTTAGAACTGGCAAAAGGTTTAAAACAACAAGGACAAGTGGCGCAGGTCGTTTTACTGTCTAAGCACGACGAAGAATCACTGCTTATCGACAAATTAAAACAGGCCAATATTCGTTTTCGTTATTTGCATCAACTGGTCGACGCACAACCCTCTACCTCGTTACCCGCTCTGGCCAAACAACTGTTTATGGCGTCGCGAAAACATAAGCCAAAAGTTATCCATGCTCATGGCTATAAAGCGAGCATTATCAATAAATTGACTCCACATAATGCCAAAACAGTTATTACCTATCACAGTGGTGAAACGCCAAAAGGCAGAGTCTGGCTGTATGATTTTATTGACCGATACACAGCCGGTCTTGCTTCACACAACTTAACCGTAAGTGCGCAGATTTCGCAAAAAATTCCTTATTCAACCACGACCTTAAACAACTTTATTGCTGTCAATAACGTGCAGCCTTCTACTGGAAAACAAGTAGCCTTTGTCGGACGATTAAGCCACGAGAAAGGCCCCGACACATTTGTCTCACTAGCCGCAAAAATGCCAGATACCGAGTTTCATCTTTACGGTGACGGCCCTATGCGCTCAGAAATCACCTTACAATCGGGTAGCAACGTCCATTTGATGGGATTTGCATCAGATATGGATGAAGCTTGGTCTAACATTGGTTTGCTCGTTATAAGCTCACGATTTGAAGGGTTGGCGATGACGGCCATAGAAGCCATGGCTCGAGGGATCCCTGTGGTCAGCACGCGAGTGGGCGCAATGGATAGCTTAATCGCACACGACATTAATGGCTGGCTAGTCGACTCTCCAGACCAGCTGGCTCAATATGTAAAACGCTGGCAACAGTTGACACCGCAACAGCTCAATAAAATAAGTCGCAGCGCTCGTCAAACGGTTGTGGAAGAGTTCTCATCAGAGGCGGTTGTGACACAGCTGCTTAATCACTATGCTATAGCTTAGCGTTACCAACCAATAAACCTCATATCGACATGGATGACGATAGTGAAAAATATTCAACGGGCTTTGCCAGCGGCATTACATAGTTCGCTGGTCATTGCGATTGCTCTGCCCTGCTCAGTGCTTGCTGACGCAATAAACGACGACATAAAAACCCTGCTGCAAAGTCGATTCGCGGCTGCGGTTATACTCACCGACAGTGATGCGCTTGAGTTTGGCTTTGCCAGTTTTGATCCTAACGAATTGATTGACACTGGCGACGACAATTTGGGCAGTGACTCTGCCATAGAAAATCGAAACAACAAGTCTACTTATATTCTTCCCTACGGATTTGATTTTGGTGCGCACAATCAGCACAGCATCAACAGCAAATTGTTTTACATCAACTCAAAGAACGACGTTTCGCTTGTCGATGCATTTGACGATAGCCAACAACTTACTGAACACAGTTATGGTGGGGCTGTGGGTTACTCGTATCAAATCCCGCTGTCCGAACATTGGACACTGTACCCGTCATTCAACACCTACCTTACCTATTATAAAAACAGCTACAGTACCGACGTACCAGAAGCCCAAGAGATTGAAGACGCATTGAATGGCCGTATTATTAACACCTCTGCCTGGGCCTTACTGTTTGAGCCGGGATTTACTCTTGATTATCGCCTGCCAACCTCCTGGGGACGATGGCACGCAAGCTCGAAATGGAACTATTTCAACGGTATTGCTTGGGGCGATGCCAATGATGGAGATATAGGTCAGCCAGATGGCTGGTATATTACCAATAGAGTGACCGGTTATTACGATCTATTAAGCCAAAAGCACACTGTATTCTTAGGAGCAAAGCGTGTTGACCTATCCGCCATTTTGCAATCTGAGTTAGGCGCTCAACACTACTACGGCGCATCTATTGGTTGGCTTTATAACAACCCAACTCACTGGGACGCAATAAAAAATATTGGTCTTGGCTTAAACCTCAATTACGGCTCTGCGCTAAAAGGTGGCAGTATCGTCTTTCATTTCAATAAATTTTAGGCTTGATGAGAGAAGCCTGCCAAGCGCAGCGCAACCTACCGAGTCTAAGTTGAAGCTACCAAGCTGATTCTCAAATTGAGAATAGCAAATACAAATCAACTTAACCGTTGAAAAACAACAAGTTAAAAACTGGCATTGCACTTGCTCTACAACAATAGACACGTGGATTATCGTGGTCTTCGTTTTAAGGAGCTGGCAATGCAAAACTCAATACCGCTACTGTTTGTACACTTTGGGGATAATTGGATCCGTGGCAGCGAAGTATGTGCGCTGAATTTACTGAATAATCTCGATAGCCATTATGTGCCTGTTTTATGGACCAACAATTGCGCTATGGCGTCAGCAGCTCGACGTGCAGGGATCACCGTTGAGTTTGAACGTTTTGATATTGCTATTAGCTTTGATTCGTCTCGACGCCGCTTTAACCTGCTAGCTTGGGCAAAGCAGCGCCGCAGAGCCATTCAACTTATCAAGCATTACCAAATCCAGCTCATCCATATAAACAGCGGTGCGCCCTGTCAATGGGTACTCGGTGCCGCTAGACAATGCAATGTTCCATCATTGACTCATTTGCACAGCCCCTACAACTTGCATGACAGAATAACCTTAGGCCTACACATTGCGCCATACATCGTGTGCGTCAGTCATGCTGTAAGTCACGCTCTCCTCAATGAAGGCTACCCTAAACAGCAATTAAGTGTTGTTCACAATGGTGTGCCCGAACCACAAAACACAGACCAAAATGTATTTAGTGTCAAACAGCACTTGGGTATAAACCAAAACGAAAAAGTCGTTGTCAGTGTGGGTTCGCTCATTCATCGCAAAGGATTTGATCGGGTAATTAGTGCCATAGAGTGCTTACACCGCCAACAGTCTCGTTGCCATTTGGTCATCATAGGTGACGGCCCAGAAAAAACCGTTTTACAAACTCAAGTTGCAACCCTAGGACTTGAACACTTCGTCCATTTCGTAGGGGAACAACCTGACGTACCTAAATGGCTCTGCAGTGATATCGATCTTATGGTTAGCGGTGCGCGAAGCGAAGCCTTTGGACTGGTTCTTGTAGAAGCCGCTCTTGCTCGTTTGCCAGTCATTGCCCCAAATGTGGGAGGGATTGGTGAAGTTGTAGACCACCTTAAAACGGGTATTCTCTATGTAAGTAACATTAATACCGCACCATTGTTGGCTCAGCATATAGAACACCTGTTATCGGATCCGCTATTGGCAAGACGCCTTGCCTACAACGCGTATCGAAAAGCCAAAACACAGTTTACTGTTGCAGCTAACCAACAAAGCATGGAGCAACTGTATCAGGAGCAGTTGGAGCAAAACCCAGCTCAGGCTCAATCTCGACTGCGCGCGCTGCTAAGGCCTGTCCCTACCCTTATAGACCATATCAAACGCCGCTGGTTGTCCAATTCCTCCTCTGCGACACAAGGGTCTGCATTATGAAAACCAATACGACAACGTCCACTATTGTGTTTGATCCCATCCCTTTCCATGGTGGATCCAAAGTGGCAACTTCGGCGGCGTTAAAACAGTGTCCCGAGACCAGCAAACTCTATATTTTGACCGCCACCCCCAACAGTTGGAGCAAAGGCTTGCCTAGCGCTCATATCCAGACATTGTCGATAGCTGCTGTCTTGTTAAAGCAAACAACAGGGATAGGCTACTGGTTAAAGCAGTTTTACCTTACTGTCTATTTGGGGTTATTTTGCGCTCGGGTAAAAATGACAAATAAGCGACAACCGCTACAACTGGTTCTTGCGTCAGGTCATGGTGTCGATATGGCGGGCTACTGGTTGTCGGCGCTATTCGCCATCAAGATCACTCAATTGATCCATGGCCCTGTAGGAAAGAGTCGTCTCTCAAGTTATGCATTTCGACAAGGTCATCCCACTTTTTACTTACCGAGCGCTAAAGACTCTTTGTTGGCACTTAACCAAGACGGTGACAGCTTACCTCGCAACTGCTTACCCTTTGTTAATGGATTGGACAAGCAGGATTGGCCGACCTCAATTGAAGGTTCATTTGACTCGACTTTGCAAATTTTCTGGGCAGCGTCGCTGTTAAAATGGAAAGGCTTGTCGGTGTTAGACGAGGCATTGCAATTGAATCACTTGGACCAACAATTCCGAACACGCATATGTTACATACAACCTAAAAACTCACATCAGCCACAAAGTTCGTTGCCAACTACGCTTCAAAACTGCGTATCCATGCAGAATCCGAAAAATCTTGACCTTATTCGAGCTCAAAGCCACCTGTTTATTTCGACCAGTCATCAAGAACCCTTTGGCTTGTCGATACTGGAAGCATTAGCGGCAGGGCTAGTGGTAATAATTCCTAAAGATGGGGCTTATTGGGATCAGCAATTAGAACATGGCGTTGACTGCTTCAAGTATCAAGCAAACGATCCATTCGCACTTAATCTTTTGCTCGGCCAACTGCTTTTAAATCGTCCGAAGCTAGCATACGTCGCATGCAATGGGCAGCGCCATGCCCAGAGGTACCATGCACATACTTGTTACGCTCCCATTGTTGATGCGCTAACCTCACTTGACACCACAGCATGCCGACACAGCAGTCGTCGAGCATTATCGGCATTGAGGATTAAGTCATGACAGAAAATGCCACCGTTACCAGCAAAACTCGACCTGAGAACGCAAGTGCCACAACGACCGATAGACGCAATCCCATCGTATCAATGCTGCTTTATGCGTTCGCACTATTTATTATGAAAGGTTTATCGCTGTTGATGTTACCGATCATTACGCGATTTTTATCACCTGAAGTCATTGGTCAGTTAGAAATTATAGCCGTATCAACATCCTTTATCGGCTTATTTTTTAGTCTATCGCTGCATGAAGTGCTGTATCGTTTTGTCGCGCAAAAAAGTGGTAGTGCACAAAACAAAGCCGCAGCAGAGCTATTTTGGCTAACCTTGTTGTGCTCAACCGTTGGAGCAGCGTTACTCACCACTGTTGTCCAACTGACCTCACCAAACCTGTATGGCCTCTCCAAAGACGTACTTTCTTTAGCGGCGCTGTCTCTTAGTATTGAGGGGGGACTTGCCGTTGGGTTGGCCTGGTTACGTCTTCAAGATCGCGTGAGGTTATTTTGCGCAATCTGCGTTGCCGGCAGTGCCCTACAGGTTGCACTGGTGCTGGTTGCACTCAACGCTAACTGGGGGGTATTTGGCATCGTATCAGCGGGAGTGATCGCGCACTCTTTGCAGCTGTTCACTCTTGTTTTAGTGACAGGATTTACCCGTGTGTTACCCGATATCCACACCATTCAGCGCTACCTAAAATATTGCGTTCCAATGATGCTCTCAGGACTGTGCGCGTTTGGGTTAAATGGTGCAGAGCGCTACTTTATCGCTGAGTCAAGCGGGCTGGTTGCATTAGGATACTTTGCTATCGCTGCAAAGTTTGCTTTGGCAATGTGTGTACTGGTGCAACCCTTTGGGATGTGGTGGATGCCCAAGCGATTTGCGATGCTAACCGATAATCCTCAAAAGGCCTGCGACATCACCCAGTTAGGTATTGTATTGGTATGTACATTAGCCATTATCGTCACTTTTTTTGGACAATTTGGCATCACTTTTATTCTCCCTCAAAGCTATGCTCCCGTTGCGACGATCATATCAGGCACGATTTTCATGGTGTTGGGCAAAGAGTGCGCCGAACTGTTGAATCTATCTTTGCTGAGTCAAAAGCGCACCGTTTCGCTATTAAGGATTAATATCACCATTACACTCATTACCCTCGCTGGGTGTTACCTGTTAATGGATCACGGGCTATGGGCGCTAATGATTGCTGTAGGCGTTGGTCAGTTAATTCGAGCACTAACCATTTTGCTCGTCGGCCAATATGGTCAGCGTCTACCCTATTCTTATATCACCCTATCATCGACTCTTTTGGTGACTATTGCGGCCATATTGGGCCTTTCCCTTAGCTCTCATGCGCTAATGTCTTTAGTTACGACTTTGGGTGCTTTAGGCATTCTAGCGGCTATCGCCTCTACATTGGTTACCCAATCTAGGAGCTACCAGACACCTAGAGGTCTCAGCGATTGGCGTCATAAGTTGTCTCGTACTCTTACGCAGCAAAGGGTGAAGTCATGATAATGAGCCGCTACCCAAGTGTATTGATGTGCTGCGCTTACGTTATAGTAATTGTTGCACTGTGGGCCAAGATCCCGCACCCCGCGGTCGCCGCCGCACTTGGCCTATTGCCCATTGCTGCTTTGTTAACGATCCGCTATTTATTTATTTGGGTTTTGCTGTTTGTGCTGTTCTCTTTTTTCCGCCTACATGAAGTATTTCCAGTCCTTATGCCTTTTAAACTGCCCATGTTGCTGTCGTTGGCAGCATTAGGCTCGCTGGCGTGGCACAGTTTAGTTAGCCGAAGCCTTACCTTGTACTGGTCAAGACCGATGAGTTGGTTGTTTGCGTTTTGGATCTGTGTGATTGTTGGCTTAGTCATGGCGTCTAACCGTGGTATCGCGATTTCATCATTCACCAGTGTCTATTGGAAAATCATGGTCATGACACTCGCCATAATCTGGGTTGTCAATCACCCTACAAAACTCAAGTTGGCATGCTGGGGAATTGTTGCAAGCGGTTTATTGGTCTCTCTGGTCGCAATTCAAAATGCCCTTTTGGGTATTGGCCTAGTTGAAGGCAGTCGCGTCACAATAGGCAGAAGTATTGGCTCTATGCTGGGTGACCCCAATGACCTTGCGTTAGTTCTTCTTTTTCCTCTAGCGTTCGCCTGTGGCATTGCGTCTACATCAAGGTTAAGTAACAAACTGCGCTTTTTGACCGTTATCGTGTGCTTAAGTTTATCCTTTGCCATAATCCAAACTCAAAGCCGAGGCGGGCTACTAGGAATGATGACCGTCTACGCCGTTTTTTTACAGCAAAATATCCGTTCTAAAACCGTACTTATTTCATTAGCAGTTATTGGTGCGGTGGTTCTTTACTTTGTTGCAGGTATAGGAGAACGAGCATCAGGAGGCGCCGCAGAAGCCGGAATCGACGCCTCAGCAATGGGTCGATTATATGCGTGGGAAGCCGCATTCAAAATGGCATTGGATAATCCTTTAACCGGTGTAGGGCTAAACAATTTCTACTTTAATTACTATTTCTACAGCCCTCATTGGGATGGCCTCAATCACGCGGTACACAGTACTTGGTTTGGAGTGATGGCAGAAACAGGATTTTTAGGGCTGTTTGTGTTTCTGGGTTTAATCGTCTCACTGGCTAAAACGGGAGTGGCGACTTTAAAACGATTGAAAAGCGCAGACAATCCGCCTACTTACCTGTTTGTTGCAAGCAAGGCGGTAGTCGCAGGATTAGCAGGTACCGTGGTTTCTGGTACCTTCTTAACCCAAGGGTTTGTATGGCCGATCTATATCCTTGCAGCAATAACCATCGCTGTCGCGCAACTTAGCGAACAGCAGCCCACGTAACATTTTCTTCCAAAAAACAAGCACCTCAAATAACGCATAATACGCCACTGAGTAACCGTAGTAACTGACTGCCAGAGAGAAAAAAGAGTGCGTAACACGAGATCGCACTGGCGGTCCAGGGCAGCAAATCAATGGGCGCTTTATAGACTAATAAAATCAGACCCGTTTGCAAAATCATAAACACCCAGAACCATATCGCGCCCTTCGTTGGCCTATTTTGGAAGCGCCGTCTCCTTGATGAAAGTCTGTTATCGCATTTCAACAAAGCTGTGATTCTCATTTTGAGAAAATGTAAGCGACACTTGTTAACCCATTGTTATTATTCGTTTTAATAAGTGGCACAGATCATGGATTACCCCTATACACCCATTAATTGGATGCCGTCCGAGGAGTCGACCATGACAACGTCCCTAAACCACATGAAGGTTTGGTTAAAACACAGTGAATACCCGTTGGCAAAAAAGCTGTTTCGTTTGGCTAAGCGAATTCGAACCTTTGAAGTTAGAATGCCTAAAGCGGTTAACTTTTGTATCTACACCATTTACGTCGCTATTCGCTCGTTGTGTGGCGTAACATGCCGTTTGTTTATTGCGCAACCTGCGTTCCGTGGTCGCTGCGAAAAAGTCGGCTCACAGCTTTACCTCTATGGTGGCGTTCCACTGATTACAGGCCCCCTTCACATCGAATGTGGCGATCGATGTCGTATTTCTGGTCACACAACCTTTTCTGCAAGCAGTCATGTTTGCCAACCCACTCTGTTTATTGGCAATAACGTAGGAATAGGCTGGCAAACCACTATTGCAGTAGGCACAACGGTCAGTATTCATGACAATGTACGAATAGCAGGTGGCTGTAACTTATTTGGCTACTCTGGACACCCTCTAGACGCCAAGTCACGTGCCGAAGGCAAACCCGATGAGCTAGATCGAGTAGGCAGCATTACAATAGAAAAAGACGCATGGCTGGGAAGCCGGGTGATCGTTCAACCTGGTGTAGTCATTGGCGAAGGTGCCATCATTGCGGCAGGCAGCGTAGTAACATCAGACATTCCATCGTTTGTCATCGCTGCAGGCTCACCAGCAAAGGTGATTAAGTCACTCTCACCGTCGGCTCAGCGTTTTATCCCCAACAAGCATAAGATCAATAATAACGGCCACACCAAACACACGGAGGCCAAATCATGCGCGATCTAATTGTATTTGGTGAAGACTTTAATGGCCTGCCCTCAAGCACTCAACATTTGGTCAAACACCTTTCGACGACTCGAAAAATCCTATGGGTAAACTCCATTGGGTTGAGAAAGCCCAAACTCACAATCAACGATGCTAAACGTGCCATTGGCAAGCTATTTGGCGCGTCAAAATCAGATTTTCGTGGAACAGAAACCTCTTCCACAACACCACACAATATCGATGTGGTGAACGTGCGCACCATTCCAGCACCTAGCCGTCACTGGGAGCGCCAACTTGCAAAATCTCTGATTCGCGCCCAACTCGTTCCAAAGATTGAAAAGCTTCAATTACAGGCACCTATATTATGGACCTCACTGCCCACAGCCGCTGACCTTTGCGGCCAACTAGGCGACACCAACGTGGTCTATTATTGCGGTGATGACTTTGGCGCTTTAGCCGGCGTAGACCATGACACTGTTACGACACACGAACAAGAGCTGTCGAACAAAGCCGACCTCATTTTAGTGGCAAGTGCGAAAGTGCAGCAAAAGTTTCCTGCATGTAAAACCACGCTCATCCAGCACGGCGTTGATTTTGAACGTTTCACCCAACCTACCCCTCGCGCGCTAGATTTACCGCAAGGTAAACCCATTGCTGGATTTTATGGTAGCTTATCAAAATGGTTGGATTACCCCTTGCTCAACCAACTTATTGCAAACATGCCCGATTGGAATTTCGTTTTTATTGGCAAAAACGAGCTTTCTCATTCGCCGCTCAATCCAGCGCCCAACTTACATTTACTTGGTCCAAAGCCTCACTCCGCACTGCCCAGTTACAGCCAACATTGGCAAGTCAGCCTGTTACCGTTTTTAGACACGCCGCAGATCCAAGCTTGTAGTCCGCTCAAACTGTTGGAATACATTGCCGCAGGAAACCCTGTGGTGCATACCCACTTTGATGCCGCTAAACCCTACCTTTACCAAACAAACCTGGCTAATAATGCGGCTCAATTTGAGCGAGCACTTCGCACCTACCAGGATCTAAAGCAACCACAGCCTGCGTCAATCCAACAGGATAGTTGGTCATCGCGAGCTCAATTTGTAGATTGGTTATTGGAGTTATTATGACAGAGCTTACTGCACGGGTGACGCACATCATTCTAGCCGCCTGGAGACGTCGAGTACTGATTCTGCTGCCCACTTTGCTGTTACCTATTGCGGCGGTATTTGTGAGTAACAATGCCCCAAAAAGCTACACTTCTCACACCAGCATGCTGATCCAAGAAACGTCAAAAATGAACCCGTTTTTGCAGGATTTAGCGGTTTCCTCGATGCTCAACGAACGGATAAGTGGCATTAAAACGCTGCTTAAAAGTCGTCACATACTCACTATGGTCGCGCTAGAACAAGGCTTATTCGAAGAGGGCGATCCAGAAGGATATAAAGATGAGGTTATGGCAAGAATTGGCGCCAACTTAACGGTGACTCAATTGGGTAAAGACTTACTGAAAATTCAGTACACCTCTAACGAACCAAGTGGCATGAAATCGCTACTAGAGTCAGTAAGTGAGCATTTTATCGAGCAGATTTTAGCGCCCGAACGCAGTTCGATACGTGATTCTAGTGAGTTCTTAGCCGGTCACATCGATACTCGATTTGAACAGCTGCAGTTAGCCGAGCAAAAGTTGGCCGACTTTACCAATCTAAACTCCAGTCTCACTCCGGAAATGCAATCACAAAGCTACGCACAAATTGCCAGTTTAAGACTTACCTTGGCTGAGAAAGAAGCCGAGTTGTTGGGGGTCGAAAAAAGCTTGGGTAGTTTGGACGATCAACTGTCTAAGACCAACCCCGTGGTGGGCCGAATCGAAGAGCAGATTATTGATATCCGCAGTGATTTAACACTCTTGCAAGCCAAGTACACCAACAGTCATAGCGCCGTTCAGGCAAAACAGAGAGAACTGAAACGTTTAGAGCAAGAACGTGCATTACTTTTGTCCGCCAATCATCCCACTTTAAGTGCTGACCAATTATGGGATGTTGCCAGTAGCCAAAAGATCTCTACCTCAACCACGACTCAACCTTTGTTAATGTCTCAGCTTGAGCGATTGCAACAAGTACGTGGCAGATATGAGGCTCTAAAAGAAGAAACCATCACCATGAACGCCATGATCATCGATCTTGAGCAACGTACCCAACAATTTGGTGACAAAGCCAAGCAGATTTTTAGGTTACAGCGCGACGTTGAACTTAAGCGCGAGCAGTACGAAGCATTACTGCAGCGTTATGAGATGGCGCAATTAACGGGCAGTCTTGGCGATTTTGAAGAAAACAAACGGGTGAAAGTGATCGATCGTCCCTATACCCCAAGCACTGCCAATAACCTCCCTACCGTGGTTTATATCGCCGCAGGAGTCGTCGGCGGGTTAGGACTAGGCATTGGTCTTGCTATCGTATTTGAACTGTTTGATTCCACGATCAGAAATCGCTGCGACATAGAAGCAGTCACCGACATTCCAGTGGTGTCGTGTTTGCCTAATTTTAATCAAGTCGCTATCCAACTTGCTTCTCAAAATGAGAAGCCAACCTGAATGACAATTAATAACCTTTAAAAACAATTAGTTAAATATTGGCACGTACTATGCAGTTCACTTAGTAAGTAAACCATTCATCCACACATCTTGAGACATCAATGATGAAGCGGGTCACTGAGGATAGGGAACCAACGAATGATCACAGAGACACTGAAACATCGACAACCTTTGGATCTTTCCAGCGGACATAAGACAAAAAAGGTTGTGCATGTTGTCCAACATCTACGTCCTGGAGGGTTGGAATGCTTAGTACTCGATTTTTTGCGCTACGCGCCTGCCCACTGGGATGTACGAATTATCTCCCTCGAGGGTGAGGCTGAGCAGGCAATAAACGACTGGCCTGCGTTGCAAGCCTTTACAAACCAGATCACCTTTCTTAATAAAAATGGTCGAGGGGTCAGTGTTAAAAGCATTAAGCAACTCATCAACTACCTACGTAGCCAAAATATTGATGTGGTGCACAGCCATCATATAGGCCCACTTCTCTACGCTGGAATCTCCGCAAAACTAGCATCGTTAATCTCGACTCGAATAACATCGATACATACCGAGCACGACGCTTGGCATCTCAATGCTAGCAAAAATCGCGCACTACAAACAATACTGTTAAAACTTACCAATCCCATCTTAGTTGCCGATGCTCAGGCGGTGCAATCCACCCTTTCGACGCTGTTTGCGTTTACTCAACCGCAAACCATTTATAACGGAATCGACACTCGTTCATTTTCACTTGGTGACTGTCATAATGCGCGGACAACACTTGGTTTATCTGAGTTCAATAAGGGCGATATTCTCATCGGCAGCGCCGGCCGCTTAGAGCCCGTCAAAGGACACGACGTATTGATCAAGGCAATGCATTTTACACCAACCAACTACAAGCTCGTCATTGCAGGCTCTGGCAGTCAAAAAGAGACACTGCAAAACCTGATAAACCACTTAAACCTTCAAGATCGCGTCACATTACTCGGTCGAGTGGATGATATGCCTGCGTTTTACCAAAGTTTAGATGGGTTTTGCCTTCCCTCTCGACGCGAGGGGTTTCCGCTGAGTGCGTTGGAAGCGCAATCTTGCGGTATTCCCACTGTCGTCACTGAGGTGGGCGCAAGTGTACAAACCTTATGCCCTACATCGGGATTAAGCTGTGCACCCTTTAGGCCTATCGCCCTTGCAAAGATTCTTCTTCGTCTTAAGCCACTCGACAAACCTTGCGCCATTCAAACTCGACAGTACATCCAACACAATTTCGATGTAAGAAGCATGGTGAAGCAATACCAACAGTTAATAAAAACGGGGAGTTCACAATGAATACTTTTGACCTGATTTGGAGTTCGCTATTTTGTCTATCCGCGGCACTGATTATTTATCATCACGTTGGCTACCCGCTGCTTTTGAAAGTCTATTTAGGTGTGCTAAAACGTCGTGAAACTAACGAAAATGATCAATACGCATCGCAAAGTACCGATGATGAAATGCCATCTATAACTGTCATCATCCCTGCTTACAACGAAGCGCAATGGATTGCCGAAAAAATTCGCAATGTCGCTATGCTGGACTATCCAAAACAAAAACTAACTATCGAGATCATTTGCGACGGATGCACCGATGATACGGCCAAGATTGCCCAACAGACAATCCAAGAAGCGACCTGCGCCGATACCTTTTTTCGAGTTCATGTTCATCAACACAATAGAGGGAAAGTTCAGGTCCTAAATGAGGCAATGCGCAATGTGTCGAGCGATCTTACTGTACTCAGTGATGTCTCTGCCATGGTGTCTATCGATGCACTCAAAATTGCCCAGCACCACTTTGCCGACAATAATGTAGGGGTTGTTAACGGCCGTTACACGCTGTTTGAGAAAGGCTCTGAAGGCGAGTCACACTACTGGAAGTATCAAAGCGAAATCAAATACGCGGAATCTCAGATTGCGACCACAATAGGTTCACACGGTGCGTTTTACGTGTTTAGAAGTGCCCTATTTAGTCCATTACCTGCCAATACCATTAATGACGATTTCGTGATACCGATGAAAATCGTGGGGCAAGGTTACGCTTCGGTGTACGACACCAATGTAATTGCAACCGAACTTGAAGCCACCACTATCCAAAACGACTTCTCGCGCCGTTTAAGAATTTCAGCGGGGAACATGCAGCAAGTCATACTA
This sequence comes from Vibrio sp. qd031, assembly GCF_002100145.1. GTDB lineage: Bacteria > Pseudomonadota > Gammaproteobacteria > Enterobacterales > Vibrionaceae > Vibrio. The sequence continues at coordinate 600,518 of NZ_JXQD01000025.1, read as the reverse complement.
CTGGCTAACTTGTTTCACCCTCGGTTTCGACACATTGCATTTGCGTTTTTTTCCGGTAAAGGGCTTCGTTTGCTTACTCCATACCTAATGATGGTTGCACTTATCAGCAGTTTGCAAATGATTCATCTACCTATTTTCCAAGTACTTGTTTTTGCACAGTTGTCCGTTTACGTCATTGGACTTGCCGGCACCATGATCCCGGTGATCAATGCTAGTCGTGTTTTGCAACTAATCCACTACATGTTGCTCGGACACGCAGCCAACTTAATTGGTGGTATAGGGTATTTAGTCAATGACTCGCGAAAGCAAGGCCATTAAATCGCCAAATATCACTACAAAACCAACAATTTGCAATGACAGATAACGCAACATTGCACGTTCTACATCATTAAGTAAGGGATTCGTAATGAATAAACCATGCGCAATATCCAACAAAAGAAAAGTGTTTCACAGAGGACTGACCTTGTCAGCAACCTTACTGTTCAGTTTGAATGTATTTGCTGCCCCATTTGACACCTGTCCCAGCAAAGCGTATCTATTTCAATCCAAACCAGTGCAAGTATATGGACTTAACTTAGTCACTGGCGAATCAAAGCTTCTACAGGCAGATACTGGTACAGCATCTAACATCAATGGTGTGGGTTTTGATATGGACAGTCGTTATATCTACGGGTACGACACCACGAATAAAGGCTTAGTACGCCTAGGGAAAGACTTTAAAGTTGAGCCCCTAAACGTTGTTGGCTTACCGCAAGAGTTTACCTTCTACGTCGGCGATGTATTTGGTGGTGTGTACTATCTATACCGTAAGGGACAAGGTCTGTTTGCCGTCGATTTAACCCCACTAGAGAGTGACCCTAGTGCCAATTTAACTGTTCGTCTAGTAAGCAACAATGCAGCACTGACTCTTACTGATTTTGCGTTTCACCCGTTAAATCAATTGCTGTACGCCGTCGATAACAATACAGGCCTATTGCACGAAATCAATCCTAGCGATGGCTCTACTACTCAAATTGGTGACACCGGAGTTACCGGAACATTTGGGGCGGGATATTTTGACGTAAATGGGAATTACTATCTATCTCGCAATTCAGATGGCGCAGTTTTTAGAATCGATCTGTCGGATGAAATGCAAATCGCAAATGGGCAAGTCGCGGCGGTAAAATTCGCCGATGGCCCTGCGTCGGGTCAAAATGATGGTGCACGTTGTGCCCTCGCCCCTTTAATTGATGAAGACTCGCAGATTGACTTTGGCGATGCACCAGACAGTTATGGCACGCTATTAACAAGTAACGGTCCTCGCCACCAACTTGATGGTATTACGTACTTAGGCAGCGGAGTACCTGATGGAGAGCAAGATGGGTTTACAGCGCCACTAAGCGATCAAGACTCTGGGTATTACGACGAAGACGGGGTTAACTTTGTTACCTCAATAGAGCCTGGGCTCGATTCTATCGTTGTAGTAGAGGCTTCGACATCTGGTTACTTATCGGCATGGTTTGACTGGAACCAAGACGGCGACTTTTCTGACGAGGGTGAGCAAGCCTTTACCGATACTCTCGTCGTAGGAGGGCGTCAGTCTTTGATTTTCAACGTCCCAGTAAACGCAAAAACTGGAAGCAGCTGGAGCCGCTTTAGATTTAGCCAGCAACAAGGACTCAGTTTTGATGGTGGAGCAACATCTGGCGAGGTGGAAGACCATCCCATCTTAGTGACTGGCGAAGGGGCGACAGTACGCTACTTTCCATCACAAACCGGCTATGCCACCCTCGCCTACGAAGATAACTGGCCATACACCGCTGACTACGACATGAACGATGTCGTGATCCACTATCGCGTGACTGAGATCGTAAAGCAGGACAAAGTGGTGAAAAGCATTATTGAAGGACGTCTTGCGGCAGTCGGTGCCGATTACCATAACGGTTTTGCTATCGGCTTAACCGGACTAACAAGGGCTGATGTGAACGCAGCAACCACACGTCAATATCACAATGGTGTTCAACTGGCCGCTAGTGGATTGGAACAAGACAGCAACCAAGCTATTTTTATTGTCGATAACGATGTATCGACCAAAAAAACTGAACAGTGTCGCTACCACCGTACAACCGTTGATTGCTCCGCACCTGAGAACTTTTCGTTTGAGCTGCACATTAACCTAAACGATTCAGCGAGCGCCGAGAGCTTAATAGCCATGCCGTATGACCCTTTCATATTTGCCACTCCAGGATACTATCATGGCGAAGGGCTTCCATTTCAGCCAGGAAGATCATGGGAAGTCCATCTTCCCGATCATCCACCAACTGAGAAGTTTGACCAAGTACAGCTGTGGAATCTAGGTGTAGATGCGAGTAACCCAGACCAAGGTGTTTATTTTAAAACCGCCAATAATCTTCCGTGGGCACTGTTAATTACCGAGGAATGGCAATGGCCTCTCGAGCGCGTCGAACTGCTTCAGGCCTATCCACAATTTGCAGAATTTGCTCAAAGCAGTGGGATTAACAATGCGTTTTGGCACCTAAAACACCATGCGATACCTAACCGCACGTTCCAAAACCGTTAAGTAGACAGAAACGTACATTGATAGGATGATTATTATGAAGCAGCAACATAACAACACTTACAGCTCATTACTTGGGGTTGTCGTTTTAGCGATGACTCTAGGGATGTCTGGCTGTGGGTCCGACAGCAACACAACCAGTACTTCGCCAGCTAGCGAAGCCTCTTCGGAAGAAACAGACATAATTTTGAGCATGCACGATTTGTCGGTAGCTGCAGACTTTGACTACGAGTTGGTCGATACACGCCACTTGACGTTTGATCTCTCTACAGCAACAACGGGGTACATTGCAATCTACTCTCAATTTGATTCTGACGGGGACAACTATCGACCAAAACTGCGCTACAAAATTGCACAAATTCCCATTGTGTCGGGCAAAGGTGAGATTGATGTTACGTATGATATGGCAAACACCTTGTTACTTGCTGAGCTGTGGACACTAGAATCGACCCAACCCAAACAATACCTTATCGCTGAAGGTGTCGATCTGATCGCAGACTAAATGATCATCGTCTCGCGATATAACGTCGCGAGCGTTAGCGAAATACCAGCCAAGCTGGCCAACATATTTACGTGAATCACTCTTTAACAATCTTAGCTCGCATCGATTTCGTTTGAGAGCGAACCTGTTTGCCTTTAAGGCGTCGCTCTTTAGACGCGCGTGTAGGTCGTGTAGGACGTCGCGTTTTTTGAACAACCATCGCTTGCTGGATAATGGCCACCAAACGATTGAGCGCATCCTCTCTATTTTGCTCCTGATTTCGGTATTGCTGCGCCTTTATCGTGATCACGCCAAGTTTGGAAATCCGAGAATCATTCAGGGCTAGGATGCGCTCTTTATACACCGCAGGTAAGCTTGAGCGGTTAACATCAAACTGTAAATGTATTGCCGAGGACACCTTGTTAACATTCTGCCCGCCTGCTCCTTGTGCACGTATAGCAGTCAACTGTATTTCCCAGTCCGCCAGCGATACCGTGTTGGATATTTTTAACATACCTCGTGTACACCTTATCTAAATCCACTTTACAGTGGCGAGTGTACCGCTTAGTCGATGCAGTGGCTATGCCTGTTGTGCTACACTTCGCCCAACTTTTTCTGAGTCTTTATTATTATGTCATTTTCTAAGCTTGGCCTTAACTCAAACCTTACCAACGCGCTTCAAGAGTTGGGTTATACCACCCCAACATCCATACAAACCAAAGCGATCCCTGCGGTTCTCGAAGGTCGCGACCTTATTGCTGCTGCGCAAACAGGTACCGGTAAAACCGCCAGTTTTGTGCTTCCTATCTTGGAGCTGCTATCAAAAGGTGAAACCCAGAAAAAGAAACGTATTCGCGCGCTTATTGTTGCGCCAACTCGTGAACTGGCCATTCAAATTAACGACAAAATTGCTGACTATGCAAAACATACCGTACTGAAATCGGCGGTAGCTTACGGCGGCGTTAGTGACGCTCCACAAAAGCAAGCGTTGATCGACGGAATGGACATTTTAGTGGCAACACCGGGTCGATTGTTGGATCTATACGGCCAGCATGCCGTTTACTTTGAAGAAGTAGAAGTACTCGTGCTCGACGAAGCTGATCGCATGCTCGACATGGGCTTTATTGAAGACATCAACAAAATTTTAGATCGCCTGCCTGCAGATGTGCAAAACTTGCTGTTCTCGGCTACGTTGTCGAAAAAAGTACGCGACCTGGCGAAAACAGCAGTACACGACCCATTCGAAATTTCCATCGCTGCAACGGATGCGTCAAAGCCAAACATTGAACAGTGGTTAGTCACCGTCGACAAAGATAAAAAATCGGCGCTGCTTGCCCACCTCATCAACGAAAACCAGTGGCCACAAGCATTGATTTTTATCGAAACGAAACATGGTGCTGCAAAACTTGCCGCGCAACTAGAAAAGCGCGGCATTAAAGCTGAGCCTTTCCACAGTGGGCGCAGCCAAGCCATACGCTCAAACCTACTGGAGCAGTTTAAAGCCGGTAACATTCAATACATGATAGCGACAGGTGTGGGTGCTCGAGGAATTGACATTGAAGGCTTACCTCTTGTGATCAATTACGATCTCCCATTCCCGGCAGACGAGTACGTCCATCGCATCGGCCGAACCGGTCGTGCAGACCTGTCCGGTGAAGCCATCTCTTTTGTGTCTAAAGATAACTTCAAGAACTTATGCATGATTGAAAGCAGACTTGGGCACTTGTTAGAGCGCCGCGTCGTTGAAGGGTTTGAGCCGCGCAAAGAGGTCCCTATTTCGGTGCTAAATTACGTGCCAAAACATAAACGAACTTAACCTAACTAAACCCTAAGATCTGTGTGGGCAGGTACGTCCTATTAAAAGATGGGACGTAATCGTGCTGTTAAGTTTTTTAGCTTATCTCTACAACCTACCCACAGAGCCAACTAGCATAGTTACTAAATACTAAAAAAAACCAGTTCGGTTGGTTTAGTAAAACATACTGATCATTAAGGTATTCTCGTAAGGCGCTGAAATATGAAGCTTTTAGTCGGAAATGTTCGACCTAAAATTTGTGTGCATAACCCAACTACTATGGCTTAACGGACATCAACTCATTCAGCCCACCACCGTTATGTACTTTCGCATAGCCTTTTGACAGCAAGATCTGCTCTGCGCGACCAGAGCGATTGCCACTTCGGCAATACACGACAACAGGCTGATTTTTTGCTAGAAACGAAAGATCGGTGCGATCGAGTTCGGCTACTGGAATGTTTAACGCACCTTGTAAATGGCCAGATTGAAACTCGCCCACGGTTCGAACATCTATGACTACCGCATCTTGCTCAATCCACTCCCAAGCTGCTTGGGCTCGTTCACTGGCCGCCGCAATGCTCGGTAGTAGCGAGGCCAATACCATTACAAAATAACCTTTAATCTTACTCATACTGTGTTTACCCTTCAGTCCAAACATCGTTATAACGTAATTTTATCGCTAAATCTGAGCCTAATGGCCATTTCACCGTGTAACGGTACATATTCCATTTTACGTCCGTCTCAATTACACTGCTCACGTCATTATCAAACACATAAATGCTCATGAAAAGACTTGTCTTATACGTCGGTGATAAGTGCCCTCACTGCAAAGAAGCTCAACGTTACCTAGACTCGAAAGGGTACAAATACCGTCTCACCAACGCAAAAATGCAGCGCGGCCGTAAAGAGTTGCAAGCAATGGGCGCCCGCTCAATCCCTGTGCTAAAAATTGGCGATCAAGTCATGGTTGGGTGGAATCAAAAAAACTTTGAGCGGATGTATAACCAGTCGTAGCAGATGTTATTTGCTGATTGAAGCGGCAAAGGCTTTACGCTGAGTGTTGTCCATAAATGTCCATGCTGCGAAGCGGCTCACCTTCTGGCCTTGACTCATGTCGACAACTGTCATCTCTAGTGCACTGGTTTTCTCTAGTGCACGCTTCAACTGACGAACGTTCTCTTTTTTCGAAATCAGTGTCGAAAACCAGATCACTTGCTGGGCAAATTTTTGGCTTTCCAACGCCATATTGCGAATAAAGGCCGCCTCGCCACCTGAGCACCACAACTCATTGCTTTGACCACCAAAATTAAGCGTTGCCAGTTTTGATGATTTGTTCGCGCCCTGCCCTTTGTTTTTCGACAAGTTAGCGACTTTACGTTGGCTTCCTTGCTGTGCATCTTGCATCGACTTGTGAAAGGGTGGATTACACAATGTTACGTGGTAACGTTCATGAGGCTGAATAATCGACGTAAAGAAGTGGCGATCATTCACTTGGAGACGACACTCGATGTGCTCTTTTAAATGGATATTGTTTTCTACAATGCTGTTAGCGTTATTGATTGATACGGGATCGATGTCTGAGCCAACACAATGCCAACGATACTCGCTCGCACCAACAATCGGATAGATGCAGTTGGCCCCTGTTCCAACGTCTAATGCCTTAACTGCCACATCCTTGCTGTCGAGATCACGACACACCAATTCATGCAAACGATGGACATAATCGGCACGCCCCGGGATCGGCGGGCACAAATACCCTTGAGGTATATCCCACTTTTGCACACCATAACTGTGCGCAAGTAGCGCTTTATTCAGTAATTTGACCGAGTTGGGATCGGAGAAATTAATGCTTAAGTCACCATTTTTGGCCGTGATTAGGTGCTCACTCAGTTCAGGGGTCACTTGGCACAGCGCCTGCATTGGGTAGCGACCTTGATGGCGATTATTTGGGTGCAAACCCGCTTTGGATTTGTTTTTGGAGACTAAAAGTGTCGCTTTGGTTTTATTGTTGCTCATGACCCTTTTAACTCCAAGCAGATAAGAAATAAACGCGCGTCGAGCTCTAGCTGATGGTAGTCCGGCTCCATGTGACAACATAGCTGATAAAACGCTTTGTTGTGCTCTTTTTCTTTAAGGTGCGCCAGTTCATGCACCACGATCATTTTAAGTAGCGGCTCAGGGGCATCCCGAAACACTGTCGAAATTCTGATTTCGTTTTTTGCTTTCACTTTGCTGCCATGGACCCGGCTGACGTAACTGTGCAGACCCAATGCGTTATTCACCAGGTGAATTTTGTTGTCGTACACCACTTTACTCAGCGGCGCTGTTTTTCGCATATAACGATTTTTAAGCTGCATCGCGTAATCGAACAGTGCTTTTTCACTCTTATACTGGTGAGACTGTGGGTATTTTTTTTCGAACCACTGAGTCAGCTTACCAGACTCGGCTAACTGGGTAACTGGCGTAGTTATGTGCTCTGGGTAGCCTTGGATGTACTTTAACGATGTCAGCATAAAACCAAAAAATAGGCCGCTAAAAAGAATGGGATCGTATAGTAACGCAACTGCGCTAAGGCACCAAATGCCATCCACTCCCTGTGATCTTGTTCGCTTGTGCTCAATTAAGTAATAAGCATTGAATCGCGGTAGCAACACATTGAACTTTCTTATTCTATTATTGAAATAAGGTTAACTCGAACATAAATAAAACAGAGGATTTATCACAATGCAAAAATCGGTTAAGGGGTCTTGCCAGTGCGGGCAAGTGCGATATACATTGCACAACAAACCAAAGGGAGTTTTTGCCTGTCATTGCACCGAATGTCAGAAGCTTTCTACTGCCCCATACAGTGTCACCGCAATCATTGCTAAACAAGACATCGAATTTAGCGGCACGATGAATGAATGGTCACGCAGCTCGGACAGTGGCAATACCAATAGTGCTAAGTTTTGTCCCAACTGCGGAAATCGGATTTACCATTTCAATCCAGACGACCAAGCCACGGTAAAACTCAAACTAAAGCCAGTCGATAGCGAGTCGGCTCACCTTTTTGAACCTACCGCTCATATCTGGACGCAAGAAAAACTAGACTGGGTTGAAATCCCCAAGGGGCTCAAAGTGTGCCCCAAGGCGTTCCAATAACGAAGCGAGGTGCGCTTAACACTGTTTTGCTTAGCCGCTACTATGTAGCCCATGGTTGTAAGCAATCAGTCTACTTGAACTGACGAGCGATATAGGCTTTTTTGTCGTCAGGTTTGCGCTCTCTTTTAACCGCAATAGCGCGATTTTTTCCAAGCGCCACCTTAATCTGATACCAGGTTTCAAGCCACAGAGCTTTGCCTGGTGATGACCACCATGTGTTGTGATACAGTTTTTTGTTTGCAGCGAGCACATCGGGTGAGCGATTGATACACTCCAAAGCTAACGCGTAAGCCGCTTCAAAGGGGTCTTCCTCAATCTTGGTGACCAGACCATATTCTTTTGCTTGTTCTCCAATGATCTCTTTTGCGGTCATGGCCATTTCAAGGGTGTGATCTTTGCGCATCAATTCCCTAAACGCGATAGCGCCACCCATATCAGGGATCAGCCCCCATTTTGCTTCCATAATTGAAAAGCTGGCGTCTGGCGTCGCAATACGAAAATCCCCACCACTGGCAAGTTGTAAGCCACCACCCCAACAGCGGCCATGAATAGCGAAAATCACTGGAGCAGGGATCTCGCGCCAGCCTAAAGAAAAGCGCTGCGCTCCATTGGGTGAAAATGGCCACCATTTAAAGAGCAGCTTCATCGCGTCGGTTTTACTTGTAAGAATGGATTTAACGTCAAGTCCTGAACAAAAGTCACTGCCGTTGCCTTTCACAATCACCGCTCGCACAGACGGATCTTTTTTAAGGGCGCGTGTGGTTGCGTTTACGGCCTGAAACATCCTCATATCAATGGCGTTAAGCTTGTCTGCTCTATTCAAACAAACCGTAGCAATCCCCTGTTCGTCAATGGTGTAAGTCACTCGCTTTTGCTCAGCCATTACATCCTCCTTGAATGGTCTTACCAGTAAGATAAACAATTCATTAACATAGGAGAAGAGTTTTTTACACTTTCTGTGGGAGAGGATGGAAAACGGACGACCGAATTCAACGAATGACGGCCCACGGCTTAACGCTGGCCTCTGTCTGCAGCCTAAAGGTGCTGTCATCTTCTCGATACTCGAAACCTTGATGCTGTGCTTCACAACGCCTAAATCCAACTCACCAAAATACATCGCCCTCAATATGAAACCACATTGAGGGCGAATAAGGCGTTTAGTTTAAGCGCCAGCGCGTAAAGTTTAGTCAAACACTTCCACTTCATAAGAGGAGAACTTTCTGACATTGATTACACCGGTATCAAAGATAAGGTACTGTCCTTTTATCCCCTTTAATGTCCCTGTCACTTCTGGATTCTTATCGAAATTATGCGAGGTGATTTTCACCGGATGCTCGTTTACCGGATACGAAATGGCTGTCGTGTCTCCATCGAGCACTTGCACCGCATCGTCACCAAATTTTTGTCGGATCTCGGTTAACGTCTCTTCTACCAGCGGCAATAATTTGGAAAATTGTTCAGCCAAATCCATAGGCTCTCCGTCTTGTTTAAGCAGAGTACGCCAATTGGTTTTATCCGAGATTTGCTTCGCCAATTCAATTTCGATTAGGCCCGATATGTGGCGAGTCTTCACTTTAAAAATCGGCAAGCCTTGCGTGGCCCCTTGATCGACCCAACGCGTTGGAATTTGGTTATGCCGCGTGATGCCCACCTTTAAGCTTGAGGTATTGGACAAGTACACATAATGATCAATCATGCAGTTCTCTTCGCCCCACTCTGGCTCACGACAGGTCCCCTGGTCGTAGTGGCAAGTTTCGGGTTTCATTATGCACATGTCGCAACTGGCCAGCTTTCTCATGCACACAAAACAGTGACCTTGCGAGTAACTCTTCTTGGTCTTTTTTCCGCAAGACGAGCAAAAAATGTTTCCTGTGTGCACAAGTGTTAGCGGCTTTTCTAGAAACTGATTAAGCTCAACCAACTCTTCACCCACTGGCAATCGGTATTGAACATCACCACCTAAGCTAGACTTCATTTTGCTTAGCGTTCCCTTTGCGATTAACGACATACTTTTTGAACCTTTTCGATGAATGCAAAATAATGTAGTGCCAGAGTGTACCAAGAAGAGTGGCCTGTCAAAACACTTACCATCACGACTGTTACCCTCAGTTGCCTAGATCGCCGTTCCGTAGTATTTTGCACAACAAGCATTTTCTTTACTTTCGATAACAATAACCTAGGGACAGCAAATGACCGACGTGAAGCTCAGCTGTAAATGCGGAGAGGTACAAGGACGCTTAAAAGACGTTACCCCAAAAAGTGGTAATCGTCTGATCTGCTACTGTAAAGATTGCCGCAAGTTTTCTAATCAGTTCGAACATGGAAAAGAATTGCTCGACGAGTTTGGTGGATCGGAGGCTGTACAGGTTGCGCCTTCAACCTTTCGGATCGATAAAGGAATGGAACATGTCGCTTGCATGAGGTTAACGCCCAAAGGTATGAACCGGTGGTACACCTCGTGTTGTGATACACCGATTGGAACCGTGCCTAAGCCCACTATTCCCTTTATTGGTTTGCTGCCAAGTTTTATCGCGCCAGAACATAGCCTAGAACAAACCTTTGGACCCGTTATTGGCACGGTGTACAGCGAACAAGCGCAAAACCGACAAGGCAACAACCCTCACCTGCCAAAATCGAGCAAATTGACTCTCGCGAAAGTTGCTGGGCAAATACTATTATGGAAAGTAATCGGTAAAAGTAAACCTAACCTGTTTTTTGACGCAACAGGCAGACCCATTGTTAAACCGCTCATTTTAAATCAAGACGCGTAATCGTCTTTTTATAACGCATACAACCGCATTGCCATCCTTCGCAATGCGGTTTTATATTGGCTTTTATACTAATCGAAGTAAATCGCTGAGAACAAGGTGAAGATTGCCGTAGGTAGTTGTTCTACCTACAAAATACTTAACGCCGTTTTCAGTGATTTTATCGAGCAAGAATGATCAGGTAATTGCTTTGGTTGGTATTAGTCAGCGAACCAATACCCTTTGTTCAACAGCGTGCACAGTAGTTCTAATACGTCAGCTTCCATTGAAGTATCTTCGATGGTGAGCACTTCTTTGTCACTCATACTATCCACACAAGCCACCATTGATGGTGACACAGCAAAGACTTCACCATTAATGAACACTTTGCTGCGATCGTTTTGATGAAATAACACCCGCAGACCCGATACTTTTGTAAGGTCATTGCCTGTTTGCAAGTGCTCTGCAAGCTCTTGTGGACTCCAAGGCTGCTCAGTAGGAACGATATTAAGTTGATGCCTAGATTGACTCAACATGCAGCCCATAAAGTCCCCAACCATATCTGGATTGTCAGAGGCGCTAGTCAACATTTCAGTTAATTCATCGAGTGCAGAAGCACTGATCTCGCCATATCGGACCTGCTTGGACAAATTAGGCTGCTGCCAGTGCTCGTTACCCACATCATGTGCTAACACATAATCGGCAAAATTGCTGACTAGCTCTTGTTCGGTTGGAGAGCGATACCCCATCGAGTAGCTCAGTGATGGCTCTAATGCATATCCACAATGAGGAAAACCAGGTGGGATATACAAAATATCACCGGGCTCTAGCACGTCTTCGATGATTGGATCAAACGATTCAATCTGACGCAACCCACTGCTTAAGTTTGTTTCGGTGTATTGACCGATATCTTTGTCACCCACACTCCAGTGACGACGCCCCATCCCTTGAATGATAAACACATCATATTGATCGATGTGTGGGCCTACACCGCCATCCTTGGTTGAAAAACTGATCATTACATCGTCAAACAACCAGTTAGGCATACCTTTAAACGGTTCGACCAATTGCGCTGCACCTTGATGCCAATGATTTGCAGCTTGCACAATAAAAGACCAGTTTGTCTCTGGAAGCTCGGCAAACTTTTCTTCCGAAAACGGCCCATGCTCAGCAATCCATTGACCGTCAATATTTGACACAAAGCGAGAGTCAACTTCTTCTTCCAGAGTTAGACCTGCCAACTCATCAGGTGAGAGTGGGTCAACAAACTGCTGAAAGCCTTGCTTGATGATTGTGGGCTTTTTTTGCCAGTAGGTTTCTAAAAACTGATCGAGAGAAAAACAGAGTTGGTACATGTGTGCCTTGGAAATGGGAATTGATTTTGTGCGGCAGTATAGCCCAAAACATCTAAGCTTTAGCCATCATTTTTGGTACAGCTTTTGAAGCACATGGCGCTATGCGTTTACTGACGCACTAACAATAGGCGGCGACAGTTAAACTGGCGTCAACGCGGCATTGATACTGTCGACGATTAATACTATAGTGCGCCGTCATACACATAGGAGCACAAATATGTTTGATGATCTTCCCCAGCTTTCTCACAAAGAACAGCAGCAAGCGGTAGAAAAAATCCAGCAAATGATGTCGGAAGGTATCAGCACAGGCCAAGCGATTAAAATCGTGGCTGATGAAATTCGCGCCGAAGCGGCAAGAAACAAAGCGGCGAAAGATGAATCCTAAAAAATGGCTCAGCATTAGCTGAGCCATTTTTTTTTAAGACCATGTTGTATTAAGCCTCTGTTTTAAGAAAGGAGCAGTTCTTCAACAACCAGCGCGATACCATCGTCTTCATGGCTCGCCGTCACTCTGTCCGCAATGGCCTTAGTGTCCTCATCCGCATTAGCCATCGCAACACCTACGCCGGACATCTGCAACATTGCTCTGTCGTTACCAGCGTCGCCAAAGCTTAATACTTCGTCCATCGATATCCCTTTGTCTTCAGCGATGGCCTTTAATGCCACCCCTTTATTCACTTCTGGGTTTAAAAACTCAAAAAAGATGGGTGCACTTTGTACCAAAGTAAACTGCTCGGCCAAATGATTGGGTAACTTCGCAATACCATCGGTCAAACGCTCGGGTTCACTGACCATTAATACCTTGATGATGGGATGATCATCTTCTAAGTCATCAAAATTGTATTCTATGACATCGACTTTATTCACTTTAGCTTCATGAGCGGTTTGAGGGTTGTGACAAGGTGTAATGACGCCGTGGATGGTTGAGAATGCGTGCATACTTAAGCCAAGTTTATCGACTTCTTGTTTGATCATCTTCGCGTCTTTGCCAGTGATGCCTTTGCTCAATAACGTTTTGTCTTCAGTCAAATTGCTCGACAATGCGCCGTTAAAGCTGATCATGTAATTGGGTTTCGATGCTATCTTGAGCTGTTCCCATATAGGTGCAATACCAACATTAGGCCTGCCCGATGCCAACACAATTTCTACGCCTTTAGCGTGTGCATCCGCAAGGGCTTTTTGTGTACGAGGAGAAATTGTCTTGTCTTTTTTTAGTAGCGTACCGTCGAGATCTAGAGCGATCAATTTAATCATTTTTACTCGTGCCTTATAAACGATTTGAAGAAGCCATACTATGAGAGGGTACCACCTTACAACTTCGTTATTGTGCATGCAATGACACGCCTAAGGGATAGCGAACCAAAAAAATTGAGCGCATCAATACTCACTTGCCGTAATATACGCAAAGTTTATAAGGTTAATATGACTTGGGCGGTGTCAATTTATAAGCGTATGGAATACTATAACTGTAACTAAAGACCGCTCAGAGCTAACTGGACATCAAATGAGCCAAGACGACATCGCCAAAGCAACACACATCCTAAAGCAAACTGTTCCATTGATGATGCAGCATAAAGTCGCCGCTACGCCGCCCAATTATGCGCTGTGGTATACCTATGTTGAACAGTCTAATCCAGATCTAAACAGTTCATTAGATTCAATTGTCAAAGAAAAAAAGCCGTGCACACCAAGCACCAACCAAAATCTCTACAAACAGTTCATCGCCGGCACACAAGAAACCAGTTTAGATGAATTAAAAAGAAACCTAGAACTTATGGTGGCCGAGTTATCAAGCACCATGAACACGACTCTAGTAGACAGCTCCGATTTTTCACAAAAGCTAGACACCAGCTTCGCCCAACTCGAACGTGTTCAAAACGAAGGCCTATCAATGGACCAGGTTATGGACACCGTTAGGCTGCTGGTAAAAGAGTCTAAATCAATACGCCATTCCACCAGCTTTTTCACTAGCCAACTGAACAACGCTACTAGCGAAATTGCCAAGCTTAAACAGCAGCTTCAAGAAGTCCAAAAGGATGCTTTGTTCGATGCCTTATCGGGCTTGTACAATCGCCGTGCGTTTGACAAAGATATACAGATGCTATGCACAAGTGGTGATACGTTCAGTCTTATACTGCTGGATTTGGACCATTTTAAAAAGCTGAATGATGACTACAGCCACTTACTTGGTGATGCGGTGATCCGTGCCGTTGCCAATCGGCTAAAAGCCGTGAGTCGCGAAGGCATTAGTGCTTACCGTTATGGTGGTGAAGAGTTTGCACTCATTGTGCCAGACAAAGATTTGCGCATTGCCCGCCACTATGCCGAATCGGCTAGACGTTCGATTGAAAAGATTGCGGTAAAAGATAAACAAAGTGGCCGCAGCGTTTCCTCTATTACCGCGTCGTTTGGGGTTGCTCACATTGACGACAAAGAAAGTGCGCTGTCATTGATTGGACGAGCGGACAAATTACTGTATGAAGCGAAGCAACTGGGTCGAAACCGAGTTATGCCGCTTTAACGACACTTAGCACAATCAATTATGCTAACGTAGTGATACAACAGTAAGGAGAAGCCAGAATGGATTATGTGAAACTAGGCAGCAGCGATATTAACGTGTCGAATATATGCCTTGGCAGTATGACGTGGGGTAAACAAAACAACCAGACCGATGCGGATAAGCAAATTGACTACGCATTGGCACAAGGGGTGAACTTTATAGATACAGCAGAAATGTATGCTGTACCCCCTACTCCCGACACCTACGGCACAACAGAGACCATTATTGGTGATTGGATCGCAAGACACCAAAACCAACGCAAAGACATAACTATCGCTACAAAAATTGCGGGGACGGGTCTTCCTTGGGTTCGAAATGGCGGACCTATTACTGGCGAAGCGGTCATTCAAGCCGTTGACCACTCTCTAAAACGATTACAAACCGACTACATCGATCTCTATCAACTGCACTGGCCAAATCGTACTTCGCCTCATTTTGGCAAGCAGTGGCCCGGTCAAATTCGGTTTACGGACGTTGATGCACAGCACGAACGTAACCAAATGCTAGAGATATTACATGCTCTCGATGACTGCGTAAAAATGGGTAAAATCCGTCATGTCGGCCTTTCAGACGAAACCACTTGGGGGATAACCACGTATTTAGAGCTTTCTAAGACGCACGGCTTACCTAAAATGGTCTCGATTCAAAATGAATTTAACTTACTGTGCCTAAAAGATTGGCCTTATCTTATTGAACAATGCGTGCATCAGAATGTTGCGTACTTACCCTGGTCACCGCTTGCAAGTGGTGCCCTAAGCGGAAAATACGCAAACGGTGCCCGCCCTGATGGTAGTCGCTGGGCAATCAGCAAACCGCGGGGTCTGCACAGAGATACTCCTCAAACTCACCAAGCTGTCGAGCGCTATGTTAACATTGCCAAGCAAGCCAATCTTACGCCTGCACAATTGGCATTAGCGTGGTGTAACCAGGTCGATGGCGTCACATCAACAATTATTGGCGCAACCTCGCAACAACAGCTCATTGAAGATATCGCCGCGTTTGACGTTGTTCTGGACCAAGAAACGCTCGACAAAATTGGTCAGACGATCCGTCAATTTCCAGCCACTTTTTAATCATAGTACTCACCCAACACTCTACGTGAGTTTAACGAGGATACTCAATGACATTCCCGTCAAATACTACTGTCATTGTTGCCGGTAGCACGGGCTTAATTGGCTCTTCACTTATTAAGCAATTGCTACTAGAGCCCAATATTAGCAATGTGACTGCGCTTAGCAGACGACCGTTACCTTTTCAGGCAGACAAGTTACAGGTTGCAATGCACACCCCACTGGCTGTGCCAATAGTGGCAAGCACTGAAACCTCTTATCACTATGGGTTTATTTGCCTTGGGACAACCATAAAGCAAGCAGGCTCTAAAGACGCACTCGAAGCCATTGACCGCCACTTGGTCGTGAATATTGCCGAGCAAATGAAAACGGCTGGCGTTCGCCACCTTGCTGTCGTGTCCTCCATTGGCGCGAATGCCAAATCAGCATCGCACTACCTTCGCTGTAAAGGGTTAATGGAACAGGAAGTCGAAGCCTTGGGCTTTGATACCTTAGTGTTTGTCCAACCAGGCCCCCTATCGGGTGAACGAGAAACCACTCGCAAAGACGAAGTATGGCTTCAACGGGTATCTAAGTGGATAGAGCCGCTTATGATTGCAGGGTTGAAAAAGTATGTGCCTATTTCTGGCGAAGATGTCGCAACAGCGATGATGAGCGCTGTGACTCAACCCAACGCAAAAAGTGTTCAGCGACTTAACACGATTGAATTACGCGATCTCATACCTTAACCCACAAGCTTCAGGGTAAATCACCATGTCACAACAGTTTAAAAATCAGTGCTCTATTCATATTCCAGGAAATGCCGAGCCAACACCTGCCGAACATTTTCAGCTAATGGCCACGTGGTGTGAAAAGCACAACGTCGACCATGACGTTTACGGTGATGGAGCAACGCTGCAACAGTTTGAATCAAAAATAGCGACACTTTTAGGCTATGAAGCCGCGATGTTCGTTGTTTCTGGCACTATGACGCAACCCACTTTGCTGGAAATGGTCACCCAACAATCAGGCAAGTCCAACGTCGTGATGCACAGCAGTAGTCACATTCTTCTGCATGAAAATCAAGGGTTTCAACTGCAAAACCGTTTCAATGTCCTTCCTGTCGGTCATCGGTTTTCGCCTTGGACAACCAATGATTTGGAGCAAATTGTCGACCCAATAGCCGCGGTTCTCTATGAGCTGCCGATGAGGGAAATCGGTGGACAACTTCCAGAGTGGGAAGAGCTACAAGAAATCAAAGCTCACTGTCGTCGTAACAACATTCACATGCACATGGATGGCGCAAGATTGTGGGAATGCTCAGCCTTCTACGACAAAAGCTATAAAGAGATCTGTTCAGGATTCGATACCACTTATGTCTCACTGTATAAGGGCATAGGAGGAATGGGTGGCTCCATGCTGTGCGGCAGTCAATCCATGATCAATGCAGCAAAAGTGTGGATGCAGCGTGTTGGTGGCAACTTGTACCATAGAACGCCTTACGTGGTTTCTGCGATGATGCAGTTTGACCAACGAATCGATGCCATGCCTGCTCTCTTTAAGCGTACCCAAGAGCTTTACCAACTACTCAGCCACTACCCCACATTGCAACCCGTGCCTATTAGACCTAACTCGAACATGTTGCACCTTTACCTACCTCACAGCTATGAAAGCGCGGTCAATATTCGCGATACGCTGGCCAAAGAGCACGGAGTTTGGATTGGTAACCCGCAGCGAACCGATAACCCTATGCAGTCAAAAATTGAATGGTATGTAGGGGATAATCTGCTTGCGGTGTCGAATACCAATTTAGACAAAGTATTTTTAGCACTGAGTTAATGTTGTTTAACCATGTTTAAATAATGCACAAATTCTCTGCATAGTAGTAAGCCTCTCGTTTGCAATAAGGAGTAATTTAAAGCTTTCAATCGCCCACATCGCTTTTTTATAGGCAATGTCCAGCAACACCCAAAGCTAAACCGATTTAGGCCATTGATCACAGTATTTATTCAATGAATAACGGATAATCACATCGGTTAAAATTCAACCCATGGAGAACACATGCCTTTCCAACAGCCCAGCAATCACAGATTGAGTGACGTTTTAGCGGCCATAGAGCTTCCAAAAATGTCTAAAAAAGACAACGTTGTATTCATGGAGCGGCTGAATAATCACTTTCCAGAACTTGCTCAAAACCTTCACCTTTTATATGGCGAACACAAAGACTTTTTCAAATACCTACGAGATCTCGTCGTTACCCTAGCCAGCGCCTTTTCGGCTCGCAAGTTGGCACTAAAGAAACAAGATCAACAGCGCCTAAGTACACCTCAATGGTACCGCAGTGAGAAGATGCTCGGAATGGCGGTGTATGTAGACTTGTTTGCTGGTGATTTAAAAAAACTTAAGCACAAAATCCCCTATTTAAAAGAGCTTGGCATCACTTACTTGCATCTAATGCCGTTGTACAAAGCTCCTGAAGGAGACAGTGATGGTGGCTATGCGGTATCCGATTATCGTAAAGTCGACCCTAAATTGGGTAACAGTCGCGACCTAGTATCACTAGCAAACGCATTGCGCGATGCTGATATCAGTTTGGTATTGGATTTTGTGTTTAACCATACTTCAGATGAGCATGAATGGGCGCAAAAAGCCAAAGCGGGCGACCCAGAATTTGAAGACTTCTACTACTTTTTTGAAAACAAACAAGAAGTCGACGAATACAATCAAACGTGCCGCGAAATATTCCCAAGTGTACGACGTGGAAGTTTCACCTACCTAGACCAGCAACAGAAATGGGTCTGGACCACTTTTAATAGCTTTCAGTGGGATCTTAACTACTCAAACCCAGCAGTTTTTAACGCCATCACTGACGAAATGTTATTTTTGGCTAATATTGGCTGTGAGGGATTACGCCTCGATGCGTTGGCCTTTATTTGGAAAGAGAAATGGACGCAATGTGAGAGCCTGCCGAAGGCGCATACATTGATCCAATGCTTTAACTCATGTTTGCAAATTGCGGCTCCAGCGGTGCAATTTAAATCAGAAGCGATTGTCCACCCAGACGAAGTAGCCAAATACATCGACAAAAAAGAGTGCCAACTCTCCTACAACCCTTTGATGATGGCGCTGATGTGGGAAAGCTTGGCCACACGTGAGACAAAACTACTAACGGCATCGCTCAAGAAAAGCTTTAGCATTTCGCCAGAGTGCGGCTGGGTTAACTACATTCGTTGTCACGACGACATTGGCTGGACGTTTGATGATGACATTGCCCACCAGCTCGGCATTAACGGGTTTGATCACCGTCGATTCTTAAATCAGTTTTACACTGGACGCTTTGAAGGCTCATTCGCCAACGGTGTACCATTTCAAGAAAACCCAACAACAGGCGATTGCAGAGTTTGTGGTTCACTGGCCGCGCTGGCTGGGTTGGAAGAGGCTGTAAAAAATAACGATCAAAACGGCATCGTTTTAGCGCAAAAACGCATCCGTTTGCTCAACAGCATCAACCTAAGCATTGGCGGTATTCCATTGATCTATCAAGGTGACGAGTTGGCCATGTTTAACGACTTTAGTTACCTAGATGATCCGTATAAGAAAGATGACTCGCGCTGGGTCAATCGACCACAGATAACAGAAAGTGATATCGAGGCGGTACAAAACCCGAGTAATGCTAGCGCAACAGTGTTTAGCGACCTGAAGCAGATGATTGCACTACGCAAAGAGTCTGCAGTGTTTGGAGAAGCCAGTACTGAGATTTTAGAAACGTATCGCCCTCACCTCTTTGCTTACGCACGTCAGCATGAAAACGGTGAAAAAATGCTGGCGATCTGTAACTTCAGTGAACATCATCAATCTATACCTAGTTCTATCTGCGACATGCTCGCCTCTAAAGAGCTTATCGATGTACTGAGTAGTACCCCTATCAATCTAGAGCGCGATTTGGAGCTTGGCGCCTACGATGTCTTTTGGATCCGCGCCTCAAACGAATAGCAGTAAACTCTCAATGCTGTGAATGACATAAACAAAAGGCCCCAAACCGTGTTTGGGGCCTTCGTCTATGAAACAGTTAACGAGTGCTCAATGACAGGCTATCAAGCAACGCTTCCTCTGTAGGCAGCGCAGTCATCGCCCCTTTTTGTGTCGTCGCCAGAGCACCGCAGCCGTTTGCCCAATGTACTGCTTGTGTAACCCTGTCTTTCGATGCCCACTGCTGCTGACGAGCGAGATTACCCAGTAAACCGCCAACAAAGGCGTCACCGGCACCGGTTGTATCGACAGGTTTGGTTGGCGTGCCTGCAATGAGTCGCTGCTCACCCTCAAACACAACTAGCGCGCCTTTTGCGCCTTGAGTCACTAAAACCAAAGTGTTGTTCAGGCCATTCAATGCCTCCAACCCTTTCTCTAGCGAGTCAGTACTAGTTAAAAACATCAATTCATCGTCCGAAAACTTAACCACATCCGCAAGGGCGACGGCTTGCATCACTACAGGTTGAATCTCTTGAGGGTCAGGCCAAACTTCGTCTCGAAGGTTAGGGTCAAAACTTACGTAACCACCAGCAGCTTTAATACGGCGCATAGACTCTAGTGTTGCACTTCGGCTCGGTTCATTGGCGAGCGCGATCGAACAGCAATGTAGCCACTCACCCGCTTTAAACTCGGGAATATCCGCTTGCTGAGTAAATTGATCCGCACTCGGCTTGACCATGAAAGTAAAGCTGCGCTCGCCAGATGCATCAAGGTCGACCAGCACTGTTGAAGTACGGGCATTTTCATCGAAACAGAGCGCATCAACATCGACGTTTTCGTCGGCTAAGGTCTGCTTCATAAATTTACCAAGTGGATCCTGACCAACACGGCCAAAAAAGCCCACATTCCCACCTAAACGAGCAATGGCTACAGCCACGTTGGCTGGCGCGCCCCCTGGACATTTTAGGTAGGTATTTTCAGTTTCTGGAATGAGGTCAACAACCGCATCTCCGGTTACCCATACTTTATTCACTTCACTTACCTCAAATAGACATTTCAACGTGCCAATTATAATGCTAAAACGATTTAGCCGTCCAATGCAAAATGGCGTTTGATGGGGATATGCACGTCAATAACGTGATCAATATCTAGATTAGGCTCCACTACTGTTGGATAAACAGCCGCTGTTTGGCAACAGCCATAGCAATCTACATCTAGCGTAGTACACTACCCATAATGAAACGAAGCCGCTCACATAGAGATGGTTAGACAAGGCAACCATGACCAGTAAAAAGTTTAAACTCGCTGACATCGCCGAATTAGCCGGTGTGTCAAAATCAACCGTCAGTTTCGTGCTTAATGGCCACGCTAAAAAGCATCGCATCAACGAGGCAACCGTTAAAAAAGTAGAAGCTATCGCCAAGAAGTACAATTACTCACCGAGTATTTATGCGAGAGCGTTAAAGTCTAAACAAACTTACACCATTGGCCTTGTGATCCCAGATCTCACCAACATGGGCTTTGCACACATAGCTAAGGCTTTAGAAGCAAAATATCGAGAAAGTGGCTATCAGTTACTGATCGCATCAAGTGAAGACGACCCTAAACTGGAACAACAAGCTATCCAAAGCTTGATTGAAAGACAAATTGATCTGCTGCTGGTCGCAACATCAATGACCGACGACGTCTTTCTTAGCCAAGTTAAGCGAACAACTCCAGTCATTCTATTTGACCGAACCATCGACAGCCCCTTATTAACCAGCATTCGCACCGATTCCGCCAGCGCAACAGCGCAAGTCGTTGCGCATTTGGTAGAAGACATTCACGAGTGCGCTTATATTGGTGGTCAACATACGCTCTCACCCAGTCGAGACCGATTTTCTGGCTATAAGACTGGCTTAGAGCAAGCGGGTGTTCCCTTTCAATCGACATTGGTGTTGAGCAAAGACTACCAGTCTGTTTCTGGCTACCAAATGATGGCACAGCTCACTGAGCAGCTTGGTCGCTTACCTCAATCAGTATTTACAGCGTCGTATTCGTTGTTGGAGGGGGTATTGCGATATCTTACGGAGCATCAGTTACTCAACTCAGGCATCCGCATTGGGACTTTTGATAACTATGACATTCTCGACTGTTTGCCGATTAATATTGATTCCGCTGAACAAGATTGCGAGCTAATTGCAAAAACCTTGTTTGAGCAGAGTAAAGCTCTGTTAAGCGATCCAAGCCAATCGATACAACACACTGTGATCCCAGCAAAAATACATATTCGCAGGAACGCACAGTTGAATGATTAGAGCCTCGATTAAAAAGAGGCTCCCCATGTTTAGGTCATCGTCTTCAAAGAATTCGGTCACGTTATCAGTCTAATACGCATGACCCTGAAACACACACCAGTTTGTTGGGCTTAAGCACTTTTGGAAGATGATTTCATGCTGTGAGGTCGAGACTGACCGCGTGATAGTAACATGTAAAACCCATAAAGCGGGCTGGCAAGCAGCCCAATTAATACTTAGCCCTTTATGTCAGCATCAGCCAATCCACTGCCGTTCAGACACTAGCATTAATAGTGGAATCGCAATGCCATCGATGGGTATGATCATAAAAAAATAATGGGTAAAAAAATCCCCTGACACGTCAAAGGATTGGTTTTCGCTTATGAGGTTAGAAACACCCTACTGAATAAATGGCGCTGATGCAGGAGCCAATCGCTTGAGCACAGCCTTTACTACTCCTCCATTTACCGACAATGACGTCGACGCGTTTGATGTAAATACCCGCGACGTCATAACGGCTTCGCCACCGTTAACAAACACTTCAATCGACGACGTATCGGCTAAAATCCTCAATGCAATTTTTTCAGAGGTGAGTGGAAGTTCACGAACCGTATCATTGGCTCGATTAAGTGTTTGTGAACGATCTAAAACAAGACGCTTTGACGCCTTATCCGCACGTAAAACCACCTTGTGACTCTCGCCCTCAAAGAGATTCAGCGACATACCCCACTCCAGCGTTAGAGTAAGATCATAGGATTTAGTTTCCGCATCAAACAGACTGTTTGACAGTGCAACGTTGTGCTCTGATTCAACAAGATTGTTCAGTTCTTCAATCGGCCACTGAATTAAGCGACCATTTTGGACACTCATCTCGCGCATAGTCGTAAGTTGATGAACCCAGCCGCTGTCCGTTGATGGCTGATCGATCTCGTCAGGTAACCCCATCCAGCCGCACATAACGCGTCGACCATCTGGGGTTTGCAGACTTTGCGGCGCGTAAAAATCAAAACCATAATCAAGATGTTCAAAGTCAGACAGCGTTAGCCCTTCTCCGTCGCTCCAGACTGCTTTAGCAATACCATTATGGTGCTCAATAGTGTTATGCGATGAGAACGACTCGATGCCTTGTGGACCCAGCACCACATAGGTTTGCGCACCCAAATCAAACATATCTGGGCACTCCCACATGTACCCAAGGTGACCAAATTCGTCGCCATACAGTGCATCAAACTGCCACTCTTTTAGATCGCTTGAGCGATACACCGCAATACGCCCATTCATTTCGGTAGTTTGCGCACCCAGTAACATTACCCACTCGTCACCCTTTTTAACAATTTTAGGATCGCGAATATGCTCGGTAACACCTGGTGGTGGCGCCAAGATCACTGGGCCTTGTTTTTCAAAGTTCACTCCATCTTTAGACACCGCTAAACACTGTGTCGTATGACGTTCACGCTGTTCGCCAATCCGAGTGTTACCGGTATAGAACAGCATCAACTCGTCATTATGGCTCAGAGCATGTCCCGAAAAGACACCGTGTGAGTCAAACCAATCTGACGGTGTAAGCGCAACAGACTGCCAACTCCAGTTAATCAAATCTGGACTGGTTAAATGTACCCAATGCTTGTCTTTATGGACACACGCGTATGGGTACCACTGATAAAATAGATGATATTGGCCATCGTGGTACACAAATCCATTTGGATCGTTCAATAGACCACGCGGTGGCGAAACATGCCAAGCAGGACGATGAGAACATTCTACTGGCGAAAAAAGCGGCACCATTTGATGTTTTTGTTGTTCAGAAATGATTTTGCCAACCGACAGAAGCTGGTCTTGCGTTATTTCGATTGGTCGGGTGAAAACAACTTGCTCCTCACCTAGTATTTGGTTGATGACTAATTCCATGTCATTGTTTACAACTAACGCTTTGTCTTTAATAGCGAAAATTAGTTTATCGTCTGGTACTAAGACGCGGGTTATATTGGAATATCCACCGCATACATCGACGAACCGCTCAATTGACATGTTAACTTACCTATTTCTTATTTTCTGGGAACGTTTGCAAAATACAATATCATCTCCTTGTGCGCAATACTCAAAGGGTAAGTTTTAGCAAAACATAACGCGAATTAATTCCCCTGAATAGATATTGTCGTGTTGTCTCGACAGGCCACTAACTAACAGGTTTCTCGAACAATATTGTCAAATGACAACACCAGTTTGCTCATGACTTGTGGTTTACCCTCAATAAGGTCCAACAGTATTTCAGCTCCACTTTCTCCAGCCTTATCAAAAAGATAACTGAAAGTAGATAGACTAGGAGAGTTGATATATCCAAGTTCATCGTTGCCTACACCAATGACTTTAATTTGCTTACCAACCTCAATGCCCTTTTCTTTTAATGCTTTAATTGCCCCTACGGCGATACGATCGGTTGCACAGAATAGGCCATCAATATGAGGGAAATGCTGTATAAGCTGTTTCATGCTTTCATACCCAGACTCGATGCTGAATTCACCGTGGGAGTGAAACAGCAGTGACGCTGTTCCATTCATTTGTAGCGCTTGCTTAAGCCCATCAGAACGCAACACATCAACCGCAATATCGGACTTATCAACACCCAAAAAGCCAATGTTTTTAGCGCCTGCTGATAACAACCAGTTACCAGCTTCAAACCCTACACGTAGGTCATCATGGACAACGCTAGGGATATTAAATAAAGAGCCGTCTTGTCCGATTAGTACAACAGGGGCTGATGAGTGTTTAATGGCATTAAGCAGTGCGTCATCAATGTGCGTCGCATACAGCAATATCCCTTCCACACGCCGCTGGTTAAACACTTTAATATATTCAATCTCTTTTGCACTCGATTGCTGAGAACTGGCAAGTAGCACTTGCTTACCCGCCTTTTCCATTACACGACTGAGTCCATCAACACCTTCTGATGTGGCGTGTGAAGACACTCTTGGCACAATTACACCAATTAAGTTTGTTTTTTGGCTTTTCAGATCCTTAGCAACTTGGTTGGCCAAATAGCCAACTTGCTCCACGGCCGCCATTACTTTGATTTTTGTTTCCGCTTTTACACCGTACTCGTTGTTAACGACTCGAGATACAGTAGATTTGGACACACCCGCGAGTTTTGCGACGTCATGTAGGCTTGCCATGGCAAAGACCCTTGAAATTATTAGATTTGTTTGCAGAAACTATCAGAATTCTCGCTAAAGTCCACTTTGCACAATCGGTTTAGCAAAAGAAATTTGACGATCTTCCTCACACTAATGTGAGATAATCTTTGACTGTAACGGTGGCATCATCAAAAATCCATATTGCAAACGTTCCCAAGCCTGTAAGTACTAATTTTAGGGAACGTTACTATGAACTATCGAATACCCACGGGGACAAAGATGAACTATCCTAAAATCGCAAAAAATCTACTGGACTTGCTAGGAGGCAAAGACAACCTAGAGGCATTAGCACACTGTGCTACCCGCCTACGTCTGTCCGTTAAAGATGAATCCCTCATCAAGGAAGACGCTATCGATAACCTAGATGGTGTAAAAGGGCAATTTAAAATCGCAGGTCAATACCAAGTAATATTCGGCTCAGGCATTGTTAACCATGTTCATGCTGAACTCGCCAAACTGACTGGTATGGCTGAAATGTCAACCCGTGATGTCGCTGCAGCAGGTGCGCAAAAACAAAACCTATTGCAACGAATGATCAAGGGGCTTTCTGACATTTTCGTCCCTATTATTCCTGCGATTGTTGCTGGTGGTCTACTAATGGGTGTGTTCAACCTATTGACTGCTACAGGCCTTTTTGTCGAAGGGCAGTCGCTGATTGACCTCTACCCAGGTATGGCCGATCTGGCCAATATGATTAATGCATTTGCTAACGCCCCCTTCGTTTATCTCCCAATCTTGTTAGCGTTCTCCGCGTCCAAAAAATTTGGTGGCAACCCGTATCTTGGTGCCGCTTTGGGTATGTTGATGGTTCACCCAGACCTACTAAATGGATGGGGATTTGGTAGCGCAAGTATTGCCGGGAATATCCCAACATGGAACATCTTTGGATTTGAAATAGAGAAAGTCGGTTATCAAGGATCTGTACTACCCGTTTTAGTTGCAACGTTCATTCTGTCTAAAGTCGAGCATGGCTTGCGTAAGGTTGTTCCATCGGTTTTGGACAACTTGCTTACCCCAATGTTGGCTATCTTTATTACTGGCTTTTTGACTTTTACGGTTGTCGGTCCATTTACTCGCGATATCGGCTTCTTGCTAGGTGACGGCCTAAACTGGTTGTATGATTCTGCAGGCCTTATTGGTGGCGGTCTATTTGGCTTCATCTATGCCCCATTCGTTATCACAGGAATGCATCACAGCTTCATTGCTATCGAAACTCAGCTCCTTACCGATATTGCAATTACCGGTGGCTCTTTCATCTTCCCAATTGCCGCAATGTCTAACATTGCTCAAGGTGGCGCAGCCCTAGCGGTAGGATTCACCACAAAAGACATCAAAACCAAAGGTATTGCTATGCCAGCGGGGATCAGCTCGCTACTTGGTATCAGCGAGCCGGCTATGTTTGGTGTAAACCTTAAATTGCGCTATCCATTTATTGCTGCTATCTGTGCAGCGGCAACGGCCAGTGCCTTTATTACGATGTTCAATGTAAAAGCAGCAGCACTTGGTGCGGCAGGTCTACCAGGAATAATTTCAATTCGCCCAACCGATATCAGCTATTACGTAATTGGAATGGCGATCTCTTTTGCGCTGTCATTTGCTCTGACTATCGTTCTTGGTGCACGCCAAAAAGCAAAGCAAAACAAAATGGCGACGGCATAATCCCCCCCACTTAGTGTTATTGCCTATGCGTATTGCCTGTAGCCGCTTTGCTACAGGCTTTTTTTCGTTTTCCGTTTACGCTCAATGATGAAATAAAATGCTCGGGCATTGATGTTCACGAAATGTGCCAGGCACCTGATTCTCACGCTAGTTGGTTGCCAGTTTCATTGTGCTGTGAGTGCTTCAACTGCACGCAGTTTCTTTAGTCATTAGTTGACGACAAACTGATTGAACTAACCGTTTACGGGTCATCAATTTACGCGAGACTTTCATTCTTTAAGTTATGTTCTTACTACCCAAATTACTTTGGTCTAAAGCCATACTCAAATGCACGCAATACATAGACGCCACTTTTTCTAACGCCCAATTGATAACAGCAAAATTTAGCCCAGCGATATGATTGAGGCGATGTAACTTTTGCACAAAGTGCCTACTAGTCCGACGAATCACATTATTCCAAATGCGCTTTTGTGTAAAAATCCTAACTTTCACCAACCCAAGTTAGTGAGCTCTTGATGCTGATATAGAACACCTCAAATCGGTCATTAGAGCATGTTTAACGAGTCAATATGCTACAAAGGGGTATAGAATAAGAATGACCTATTTTTAGACATAACCCAATATTATAAAAACATATAAAACTTAACTAAAGGCCCGTGATCAAACTCTACTAAAAGGTTTTAGTTGATTGCTCAGTCATTTAACTTGGTCAAAAATTGCAGTGCCTACCGAGGACACTCAGTAGAGAAAATCAAAACATAATAAATGACATAGAGGAATAGAAAAATGAACACAGTATTTAGACTTTCCGTGACGTCACTCTTCGTTACAGCAGCAATGACGGCGAACGCTGGGATCAACATCGTAGACGGTGAAACAGGTAACTTTTCTATTGGTGGTAACGTAGAGCTAAACTTCAACTACCAACAAAGAGATTCAAACGCACAGCAACAATCTGAGTTTAACCAAGATGGACGAGTACTTATTGAATTTGCGGGTGAGAAATACAGCGACAATGGCTATTTCGTTGGCGTAAAGACCCAACCTCTCTTTGAGAGCACTGGCAACATCGCACTCGACGACGCGTATTTTGAATTCGGAAAACTAGAAGCCTGGAAAGTTACAGCGGGTCGATTTGAAGCTTACGACATGTTCCCAGTAGGGCTAGATGTGTTCTTAGAGTATTCAGGTAATACTTCTAATGAGTTGTACTCCAACGACAGCGCTTACGTTTATCAAATGAAGGAAGCGCGCGGCCGCGGATCCGATGGTCAACTTATGTATAACCAAACCTTTGGAAATTGGTATGTTGAACTAGGGACTATGTTTGGCGATCGTTCAGGTCTGTTTGCTGGCGAAACTGGCGTCGATAAAACCTACCATGGCCAAGTGATTACTCAGACTAAAGACTCCTTCTACGTTAGACCGGTAGTCGCCTATCAAACAGGTGACTTTACATTCGCTGCTGCACTAGAAACTAACTTAGTGAGTAACGCGGCTGTGACCAGTAATGGCGTCGACGTCTCTGATCGTACCGGATACGGTGTAACGGGTAACTGGCAATCCGGCAATACTAATGTGAATGCCAATGTCTCGTACATGGACGCAGTTGACGAAGATAACCTGTCGGCAGGATTGAACCTTATGCACTCTGGCTTTGGTATTGGCTATGTATACGCAAACAACGACTACGACTCAACGTGGGCAAAAGGAAACGTTACGGTAAACACGACTTATGCATCGTATGAGTTTACTAATGTGTTGGTTGATGACTTTTCAGTACTATTGGGAACGTACTACACCACCATCAATAACGACACGAATAATCAGAGCGCTTATTCTGAGGACGACGATTTTGGAGCGCGCGTTCGCTTGTTCTACGCGTTCTAACTTTATTGCTTAACAATAACAACAGCGCAACCATACATCAGGTGATTAACGGTTGCGCTGATAGTCACTGTGCGTGTTCGCTATGCAGCGTTCAATGCCGGTTGCGGCTTAGGGAACATTTTGAAAAACAAAAACCTAGCTATCGGGCCAGCAAACAAAAACTGTAGCGGTAAGGCAAATACTAAGTTCATGAAGAATACGTTTGCAAACGCCAGCAAAAACGACCCTTCATAACCCAGTGCAATTGTTGCTAAAAAAGACATTGCGGTACACATCAGCAGTACCATTAAACTTGATATAGAGAGTATCTTAATAATCATTGGCGTAGTGTCTGTGGTGAAACGAGACACTACGCTCTTTACAACAGGCGCAACAGCAAACCAGTCAATAATAAACGCGACCAAAAATACCATAGCAACCTGCACCGAAGCTAAGCTTGCTAATGTCGCAATCGGATCCTTAGTCATCAATGCATTGTTGTATGTCGTCATCCCCAAAACCATAAAAAAGCACATCGTTAATGAAAATACAAAATTTTCGAACCTGTTCTTACCCATCTTATCTATTTACCTTGCCACATTGTCAACTAAGTTGACGAAAGATACAGAACCAACCCCCGCACTGTCAACTAAATTGACAAAAATGGTAGATTTGCTTACCATGGCGCCTTTCTGTAATCAACGAGGCCTAAATGTGAATCACAGCGATTTCATGAAAACGCTTGGCATGGTAGACATCATCAGCGAATGCCATAAAACCTTGAGAAAACAGACAATGGAAAAAATCCATGCCCGTTTTGAGTTAAGATTTTCTGATACAGATACCTACCTATTAAGCTTGATCCAGCATCAACCAATCAGCGCCAGCGACGCTGCGCGCTTCATGAATGTTAGTCGGCAAGCAGTCCACAAACAGGTCAAACAATTGATCGCTCTAGGGCTTATCAAATCATCGGAAGAGAACAACAATAAGCGAAACAAACTACTCACTCTCACCACAACAGGCAAAGAGATCTGTACGCAAATTACAGAGATCAAAGCTCAGTTTGATGCACAACTAAAACAGCAACTAGGTCTTGAGCGCTATACGCTTCTAGCAGAGCTTTTAATGGATAAAGCTTTGTTGAAAATTGAGAAGTAATATCACTGAAGGATGTAAGAATTCTAGGCGCATATAAGTCAAATACCGTATACACCTCATAGTGATGTTGGTATCTAGTGATGGCTGTGGAGAAGAAGGTAAGGAAGCCTTAAAGCAGTTTTGATCTCGGGATCAGCTAAGCGCCTATGCTGTTTAGGCTTTTACCGTTAATGCCATCACTAGGCAAAAATTGTGTGCTGCATCAATTGATTATGCCGATCGCACACGATTTCTCTTGGACAAGACCACTGTTTAACCTTACCGAGCGTGAGTATCAAACCCTATGCTTTTTAGCGCAAGGTCAATCTGGAAAGCGAGTTTCGCAACGTATGGAGGTGAGTGTCGAAACGACTCGTAAATACATTAACGTATTGTTGCGCAGGACTAACACCCACTCGCAGCAGGAGTTGCTATCTTTGCTGCTCGCGTATTCGTGATCAGTTATTCATCATTTGCTCTATCTCAGTGAGATAAGGCGCAATAGCTTCACGGTCGGCGTCGGTGGTTTGTTTGGCGTATTCAAGTAACGAAGTAATGGCCGCTTGGCCAGCTTCAATATTTTTCTTCATCGCCTCGTTTGCGTATTCACTCTCAAGCATGGCGGCTGATTGTGCAAGACCTTCCTCCATTTGAGCGACCATCTCGGGGCTCATCGCCGCACCAAATATTTCGAAACTGGTCTCTTTGAGTTCGGTAATGCTATCGAAGCCATAGCCATTAATCATTTTTGAAAACTCGGGATAAAATGACTCTTTTTTGAGCATTGCCTCTGCTTCTTCGTCGCTCAACCCTTGAACTTTAGAGTCAAATTGCTCGAGAATGTCGCCGTTATCACTAGACCACTGCTCAATTGCCGGTATCGCTGCCATCCAGTTTTCAACTTTAGTGGCCGTTAGCGCAGCAAAGCTGGAAAAACTAACTAACAACGAGATGATTGTGACTACGTATTTTAGGGCTCTCATGACGACTTTCCTTTTCCCAAGTGCAAATATTCTAAGATAGTCAAAATTAACGTATTTAACGGCTAGATACAGTAATTCATAGGCGCTATTGAGGAAATTTCCTAAAAGTGACACTCACAATCCACATCACTAAGCCAAGCGATGAACCACTTTAGAGCAGCGGACAAGCACAATTACTCGTGAGCATATGATTCCACGAGGAGCAGCAGTGATTGCACTGCCTTCATAGTATCGTGCTGAGTGACCGATTCGGCTGGGTGATGGCTCACTCCCCCTTCGCAACGCATAAAGATCATTGAAACCGGCATTCTATCGGCCAATATCATTGCGTCGTGCCCTGCCCCAGACACTAAGCAAGTCGATGACTCACCTAACTGTTCCATTATTGTGAGCACGCGCTTCGTCATAAGAGGATCGCAAGCTACAGCACTTGCGTTGTGGGTTTGAAGCCATTTTAAACGGCCATTGGGCATGTCAGAGCACAGCTGCTCTAAATCCTGTTGTAGTGCTTCGATGACCGCATCTCGAGCCGCATCGCTGCTACTTCGAATATCCAAGCTTAACGCCACACTACCAGGAATAACATTTACCCCTCCTGGCATCACCTGCATTTTACCCACCGTGGCCACAACAGGATGGTCGCTGTGAGCGGTTTGCATTGCTCGTTGGTACACCGACTCGACCCATCGACTGGCACACACTAGCGCATCGCTTCTCAATGCCATAGGGACTGTTCCTGCGTGCCCAGCATGGCCATGAATTTCAATGTCAAAGCGTCTCGCGCCAGCAATCGAAGACACCGCCGCCAACGACAAATCTTTCTCTTCTAGCACAGGGCCCTGTTCAATATGCAATTCTACATAGCCAAGCACTTCATTGCTGTCGATGTGGGCGCGAGAGACTTTAGATGCATCGAGTCCAAACTCGTGCATCGCTTGTGCAAGGCTGATGCCGTCAGCATCGGTAAGCTCTCGCCAAGCAGGGTTCCACTTACCCGCGATGGCCGAGCTTCCCAGTAATGTACACCCAAAGCGGGTGCCTTCTTCGTCCCCAAAACCAACAACGTCGATGTGATAGTCAAACTGCGATTTTTGCTTGGACAACTGCTGTAAAATTACCAACCCAAGCACCACGCCCAATACTCCATCGTACTTGCCTGCATTGGGAACGCTGTCGGTATGAGAGCCTATAATGAGTCGCTTGGCATTAGTATTGGCGCTTGGCAATCTAAGCCATTGATTGCCCGCTGCGTCTTGCCAGCTACTGAGTTGATACTCACTTGCCCACTCAACCAGTGTGTGGTTGGCCTGTTGATGCTCACTGGTAAGATAACGACGGTCAACTTGGCCTGGGGTCTGAGTCAATAAAGCCAACTGCTCACAGTATTCCAATGCTCGCGCGGCTAATTCGTTAGTCACTGCGCTGCTAGTGTCTGCGGTGTTAGTGTCTTTGTTGTAAGAGTCTAGAGAAGTTAACGTTTCGTTCATTTAACCCTCCTCAGTAGCAGTAGCCTGTGATGTGTGGTTCACACCACCAACCACATGTCGTGAGCAAGAAAACTCTGCAAGAGCACTCGGATACGCTGCCCCTTGATTTACGGGAACCCCAGCCTGCGTTAACAGGGCTTCCAAAGCGACTAACGTGGTGAGTACGGTATCTAAGCGAGCGTTGTACCCCATTGTGCCTATGCGCCAGATTTTGCCGTGCAGAGGTCCAAATGAGGTGCCTATTTCAATATTAAACTGCGTAAGCATCGCGACTCTCAACGCTTCACCATCAATGCCACTAGGGATGACAACACCAACCACATTGTTCATTTTATGACTTTGGTCGCCAAACAGCGTTAGCCCCATCGCAGTGAGACCTGCGCTCATCGCCGCGCCAGCACGTTGGTGACGCTCAATGACCTTAGATAAGCCCTCTTGCAAGTTAAGCTGCGCGCACTCGCGCGCTGCATATAGCATACTGCTGGCTTCTGTATGGTGGTTAAGCCTTTCGCTGCCCCAATAGTCCAACACCATACCAATATCAAAATAGTTGGACGCTATTCGACTGTTACTGCCACTAATATGATCATCGGTACGGATCCCTTCTTCAATGTGTTTACGTGAGCGAATTAGAGAGACGGCTTTTTCACTTAATGTAATGGGCGCTGAGCCCGAAGGTCCGCCCAAACACTTTTGAAGACCGGCGGAAACAGCGTCCAGTCCCCACTCGTCACTTTTGAGCTCATTTCCTACGATGGACGCCGTTACATCGGAGTAAAATAACACTCCGTGTCGGCGACAGATCTCGCCAACTTCGGCAAGCGGTTGCAACATTGTGGTCGATGTATCACCTTGAACCAGTGCCAATAGTTTTGGCCGGTGAGTCTTAATGGCAGACTCGATAGTGGACTCAGGGACAACCGTGCCCCAAGGCACCTCAAAGGCAATAACCTGTGCACCAGCGCGTTCCGCGATCTCTTTTAATAAATGACCAAATCGACCAAATATTGGCACCAACACTTTATCACCGGGTTCTATTAAAGAGACCAGCACTGCCTCGATTCCGGCACGCGCTGTACCATCAATAAGAACCGTCGCGTCGTTATTGGTTTGAAAAATGCCTCGATACAGCGCCATCGTCTGGTTCATGTAATCGGTCATCTGAGGATCAAATTGGCCAATGAGTTGATTACTCATGGCTTGCAATACTCTTGGGTATGCGTTTATCGGCCCTGGCCCCATTAACAAACGCGGCGCAGGCGATAAACGTTCAAACATGTCCATATGTTATTTCCTTATTGTTCTTCTAATTGTTTGTACTTGGGTGCACGAGTGCACCTGTTTTTCTGGTCATCTGGTCATCTGGTCATCTGGTCAAATAAGAATGGCTATAAGACTTGAATTAGCATTCGGATGCCAGTAAAGGCCAACGTCAC
Source organism: Vibrio sp. qd031 (assembly GCF_002100145.1). Lineage (GTDB taxonomy): Bacteria > Pseudomonadota > Gammaproteobacteria > Enterobacterales > Vibrionaceae > Vibrio. Next base: position 566,823 of record NZ_JXQD01000025.1, on the reverse strand, counting down.
CGCAAACACCTTTTTCAGCATCACGCTGTCAAGTGCTTTGCCTATTCGAGCGCCGACTGGGGAAAACACCACCGTTAACGGCACGATACAGGCAAAGCCTAACCAGTTGACTAACCCCACGTTCCCAAAAGGTGCATCGTCAGGCGTTGTGCCCACTAGCAGCATGGTGATAACACCCGGCAGTGCGATTAAAAGCCCGACTGCCGCTGCGCTGCCTACTGCGCGGTGCGCTGGAAAGTTGCAAGCAGTGAGTGTGGGTACGGTTAACGTGCCACCACCAATGCCCACCATAGAGCTAAGCCATCCGATGACAGTGCCCATTACACCTTGTCCCGCCTTAGCGGGAAGTTGCTTTGACAAGGGTGCTGCATTGGCACGAAACAGCATGTTTACTGCCGAAACCGTCGCAACCACACCAAACAATCCGGTCAACCATGGACCACCAATTTTGGCGACCATTAAGCTTCCGCAGATCACCCCACCGGTGACAAACGGCGCCCACCAACGGATCAGGTCCCAGTCAACATTGCCATTTTTATGGTGCGAACGAATAGAGCTGATAGAGGTTGGTACAATGGTGGCTAGCGACGTGGCAGTCGCAATTAACATGGCTGACACAGGAGACACATCAAACCCTTGGAACAAAAAGTACAGCACCGGCACAATAACAATGCCGCCGCCGACACCCAGTAAGCCCGCTAAAATTCCTGCGACAATACCCGTCGCGACCAGTGCAAAAAACACCGGTAAAAGTAGTGTAAGTTGTTCCATGAATTATGATTTACCTTGTATTGATTGACTGACGAGGATCCCCGCACCATCGCTGCGTGGGTCACTCGAACATTGTGTGACAGCGTCACTTACATGAATCGCTCCGGCATGGCCAAAAAACTCAGCCAATGCTGGTGCAGCAACCGCATCATGACCTCTGCTAATCAGTTGAGCTCCATAGAGGTCAAACAGTGGCTGCTCCAATTTAAGATTATCTTCCGATTTGCCCCATGTTTTGCCTAACAACCATCTTGGCGCACTAATGGCCTCTTCTAGCGGTTGGCCTTGCACGAGATGTCGCCAAATAATGGCCGCTTGAGTTTGTGGTTGCCCCTCTCCACCCATAGTGCCATAAATTAAACGAGAGCCATCGTTAAGTAATGCCATAGGAGGATTAAGAGTATGCATCGGTTGCTTATTTGGCGCTATAGCGTTGGGGTGTGTTTGGTCAACATTAAAGCCTAGTGAGCGATTATTCCACACCACTCCTGTCGTTGGATTAACCAAACCACTGCCAAACTCCCAGTAGATGCTTTGAATATAACTCACTGCGAGCCCATCACTATCGACGACACCCATCCACACGGTATCGCCAATGGGGCCCGGTGATGGCCAAGGTGCGGCTTTTTCAGTAATACTCGCGAGCTGTCCTTTTAAAACAGCGTTGCTCAATTGCTGATGCTGCATTGCCCGGCACGCATCACTATCCGCCAAGTGCTGGTTACGCCAATCAAATGCCTGCTTAACGGATTCGATAAGTAGATGCAGCAGTTCTTCTTCACCGTCTGCACTTTGAGAATGGCCTTGTGAAACTGAATTGGCGCTAATGTACTTGTCCAATAACGCAACGATCGACAGTGATGCACTGCCTTGTGTTGGCGCGGCTACATTAAAAAACGCCCCCCATTGAGTCGATATGGACAATGGAGTTTGCCACGCAGCGCGAGTATCACAGAGGTCTTGAAAACGGATCGGACTGCCCTGCTCTTTCAAAAAATCGGCATTCTCTTTGGCGAGCTCGCCATCTAGCCAGCTTTGCAATCCATCGCTTGCTAGTCGACGGTAAGTCTGCGCAAGTGCCGGTAAGCAAAGCTTCTCTCCCACGCTCGGCACCACGCCATTGGGCATAAACACCTGCGTAAAGTTGTTGCTTGGGTAGTCAGTATGCAGCTTCTCAATACCAGCCTTTAAGGTCTCCGTTACTTCAACACCAGACTCAGCCAACAAGATCGCCGGTTCAAATATTTTGTCCAGGCTAAGCGAGCCTTTAAAACGCTGTAACGCCTCTTTCCAACCCGATACCGCCCCGGCTGTGGTCAATGCAACTTTGGGACCGCGTAAATGCGCGCCAAATTCACATTGACCAAGTTCCAGCGCACTTTTGCCCGCGGCATTAAGTGCTACCGGCGCCTCACCCGGTTTATGGATCATCCAAAAACCGTCACCACCTAAACTGGTCATGTGCGGGTACACCACTGTCAGCGCGCTCGCCATAGCAACACACGCCTCTATCGCATTACCGCCTTGTTGCAGAATGCGTTCACCTGCAGCAGCTGCACTTTTATGAGGGGCTGTCACAGCGGCGTGATATTGGGTGTCATTGTCCGGTTTGTTGCGGCTTGGCTGCATACTCACTCCTTTGATTTGATTAAAAAAAGCCCAATTGCTGTACTATACGCTTAGAACACGCTGAGCCATATCGAACAGATCCAGTTCTCGATGTTGATGGGCTAAAAAACTAATTGAATGTACGCTGACTTTGTCTTCCATCACATCAGACTTTAGTTGTGTGCTCGCAGGCGAAATTGGGCAGCTTAACTGAGGCCAACCGCTTAAACCTGCTATAGCTGTCAATCCTAATAACTGCTCCCTTGAATTATTGTTGGCCGTACTATGGGCAGATAACAGACTCTCTGCTGTTGGGGCAGTAGTTGGGGTTGTGGGTAACATCAACACCACGCCTTTGGGTAACCAAAAAGGCAATGCATCACGCCACTGTTTTAACCACTTGTCGGCTTGAATCTGCTTTGTTAAAGGAATAGATTCTCCCCAATCAATGCGTTGACGAACCGATTCTCCAAAACTATTTTTATGCGCGGATAACCACTCATAGTGCGTACGCCAAATAGACTCTGCCTGCAATACTGAAAAACACGCTGCTCGCTGCTTACTGGCTAATACTGGAGGGTCGAGTTGCATCTTTTCGCCTTCGTAAGCGTCAAAAAGTTTCCGCGACAACTGTTTCGTTTTAGCGTCGACGCCACTCCATAACGCCTCACACCAAGCTAGGGGCCGATCGACACTTTTACGCAGTGCCAAGGTTTGCAGCTCATTGTGATTGAGTAGCACACAACTGGCTTTTTTGAGCGCCTGCATATCGCGAGTCAGCAGCCCAACGGTATCAAACCGAGGCGCTAGCGGAACCATTCCTTTGGTCGAGATACTGTTCTGGGTTGGCCTTAAGCCGTATAAGCCACAGTAACTGGCGGGCACTCTTACCGAGCCTCCGGTGTCACTGGCAAGCCCAATGTCAGACTCTCCTCTGGCAACGGACACCGCCGCGCCAGAGCTGGATCCGCCAGACAGATGGTCATCACTGTGTGGATGGAGCGACAGACCATAATGGCTATTGTATCCTGCAAGCGAATACGCCAATTCATCCAATTGCGTCTTATCACCCAACTGCGCCCCAGAATCCAACAGCCTTGTCACAGCTTCTGCATGCTGAGTTGCCGGCTGCGCGGTTTCTGCCCATATAGGTAATCCTGCACCCGTAATTGTCCCCTCAACATCAAACAGATCCTTCACCGATACTGTCAGACCCGATAACACGCCTTCTCCCTTTTGTGGGATCGCACTGCGCAAGTCCGCAACCACATGGTTTTGCTTTAAAGGCGCCGCCAACTTAGATGGCGCAGCATTATGTGGATGCTCCGCTAGCCAATGCTCAGCAATGGCCTCTCGGGTTGTGCACCACACATCATCGAAACCCTTCACATAATCTAAAAAGCGTCGCAATCCTGCCAATCGGCCAGGACGCCCTGCTAATCGACAGTGCAAGCCGATACTGAGCATCTTAGGCGAATCAGAGCCTTCTTGATAAAGCTCATCAAAAGCGTCTTTCAAATATTGGAAGAAATGCTCACCGGTATTAAAGCCTTGTGGTGTAGCAAATCGCATATCATTGCTGTCTAACGTATAAGGAACAATCAACAACGGCTTACTGTATTGGGTATCCCAATAAGGCAGATCATCGGCGTAGCTGTCTGCGCAATAGAGAATGTCGTCTCGCTCTGCGATGATTTTAAGCGTGTGAGGGCTTGTGCGTCCGGTGTACCAACCTTTGGGTTTACGGCCAGTTACGCGCTGGTGGATCTCAATCGCTTGCTCAATATGCTCGCGCTCTTGCTGCTCAGTAAAGTGCTGGTAATGGATCCAACGAAGGCCATGACTAGCAATCTCCCAATTAGACTGCTGCATTGCTGCGACAGCGCTTGGATTTCTCTCTAATGCGGTGGCCACTCCAAACACAGTCACGGGAATTTGGTATTGATTAAACAATCGATGTAAGCGCCAAAAACCACTTCGACTGCCGTACTCATATATCGACTCCATGCTTAAATGACGATTGGAATATGACTCGGCACCGACAATTTCTGACAAAAACTGCTCTGAGCCTTCGTCACCATGAAGAACACAATTTTCTCCGCCCTCTTCATAATTCACTACAAATTGCAGCGCTATTTTCGCATCAAATGGCCAATGAGGGTTTGGGGGAAGCTCTCCATAGCCTATGAGATCCCTTGGGTATTGATTGGTCATCACTGCTCCTAACCATTAACACTGAATCGCTCACCAAGACATTGACTTGTCTGTTGGATTTGCACTTCATTTCAAACTTGTTATCAGTTGGTTAAGCAAAAATCTGACCAATTGTTCAGGAAATTAGTTTTAAGAGCTCGAAACCGCTAAATTTAGTCCTCGTAAAATGGTGCTTACGGTAAATTCTTGCGCCTGTAAAAACTCATCGTCGGATAATTCTCGACCTTTTAATAAAGTAATTTCCGTGTCGAAATCAGCGTAAAACTGGGTTGTGCCCCAGATCATGAACAGCAGATAGTACGGGTCTATTTTGGCCATTAGCCCTTGTTCGCCCCAGCTTTCAATCACGCTATGTTGATGGTGGGTCCACTGGATCATCGGTCGTTCAAGGACATCTCGTATGTTTGGAGCACCTTGTATAATTTCCATAGCAAATATTTTGGAATGCAACGGGTGTGAACGGCTGTATTGCATCTTTTGCTCAATATAGGTTCGCAGCACAGCCGCAGGGTCATGCTGGGCTTTATCGGCGCTAAACCCCTGATTCCACATATCCATTATGTCGCTAAGGAGCGCTTTATATAACCCTGTTTTCGACTTGAAATAGTAAAGAATATTCGCTTTGGGTAGGTCCACACAATCGGCGATTGCTTGCAACGACGTCCCTTTAAATCCGTGTTTAGCAAACTGTTTAGCGGCAGCTTGTAAAATGCGTGCTTCGTTGCGTTGACGTATTGTACCACTTGCCTTTAGAACACTTTCCATCTGATTTTCAAACCCTTATCGCTATCGTATCAAATAGTCTCGGTAGATCATTACCATCTATAAACCGCGAAATTGTGTCAAGTATTTCATCCCTTCAAGAGTGATTGCCTATTCGAGCAAAAGGTGAATAAAAAACTCTTATCGCTCTGCAATTACTCAACCATCTAGACCCTTCGCAGGTCAAAACATCGCACCAACATCGTGCAACTGCACCAGAGGGCGACACAATTTCACAACAAATGAACAACAAAGCCCCCAAATGCCATTTCTGAACACTTGGTCAAGTTATTGCATTAATCAGTCCATTGTTACAAAAAGTAAGCACAAGGGAGTGTGTCATCATGGACTCAACACCACTGATTGAATTGTGGAATCTGAGTAAATTGTTTCCGGGAGTTATCGCCAATGACAATGTCAGTTTCGACATTAAAAAAGGCGAAATCGTTGCGCTTCTTGGTGAGAACGGAGCCGGGAAATCAACCTTAGTTAAAATGATCTATGGGGTGAATCGTCCCGACGATGGGGCTATTTTGTGGGAAAACAAAGAAGTATCGATTCGATCTCCCAACCAAGCTCGGGCCTTAGGTATTGGAATGGTTTTTCAACACTTTTCGGTTTTCGAAACCCTGACGGTAAAAGAAAACATTGCACTTGGGCTCGACAAAGAATTTTTACGCAATATTGAAGATCTCTCCGCGTGCATTAACACTATTAGCCAAAAATACGATTTACACGTCGACCCCGATCGCTACGTACACAGTTTAAGCATTGGCGAACGTCAACGTGTAGAAATCGTTCGCTGCCTCATTCAAGATGTAAAATTGCTTATTTTGGATGAACCCACTTCTGTTTTAACCCCTTTGGAGGTCGCTGGGCTATTTCGTGTTTTGCGTCAGTTGGCCTCTGAAGGCAGCTCCATTTTGTTTATCAGCCACAAACTCAATGAAGTGACCGAGCTTTGCGATCGAGCGGTGATACTGCGCGGCGGTAAAGTGAGCGGGCACTGTAATCCTAAGCAAGAAACCTCTGCCAGCATCGCCCGCATGATGGTAGGCGATGAAGCGGAGATCACCACCTCATTTACTAAAAAGCACGCACAACACGAGCTTTTACGTACCCACCAACTCACACTGTCAGCTTCTCACCCATTTGGTTGCGGACTTACTAATGTGAACTTATCGATTAAGCAAGGCGAGATCATTGGTATTGCAGGTGTCGCCGGAAATGGACAAGACGACTTACTGGAAGCGCTAAGTGGTGAAGATGCTCGTATCCCAAATGAAGCCATTGTGTTTATGGACGCCCAGATTGGGCAGTTGGATCCTCATCAACGCCGTTTAAAAGGGATCACTCACGTGCCAACCAATCGGTTAGGTCAAGGCGCTGTGCCAGAGATGTCTCTTATAGACAATACGCTTTTGACAAACAGTCACCGCTTTACCCGTTTTGGTCTGATTGCAAAAAAGTCGCTGAAAGCATTGACTCAAACATTAATCAAGCGCCACCAAGTTAAGTGCTCGGGCGACACTGCTCAGGCTAAAAGCTTATCTGGGGGCAACCTGCAAAAATTCATTATCGGACGAGAAATAGAACAGACGCCAAAACTATTGCTGTGCGCGCACCCCACGTGGGGCGTAGATATTGCAGCAGCAAGTGCCATTCACCGTAACCTGATTGCCCTTCGCGATGCTGGGTCAAGTGTGTTGGTGGTGTCTGAGGACATTGATGAGTTATACATGATTTGCGATCGCATTGGCACACTGTATGAAGGGCAACTGTCGCCTATTGAACCCGTCGATAAACTGAATAAAGAAACCATTGGCCAATGGATGGCCGGTGCATTCGTTGAACGTAAGGATGTCGCTCATGCTTAAGGTCGAGCCTAGAGTAGAAAGTTCTGCAGTAATGGGATGGCTGTCTCCAGTATTAGCCATCGTACTCACTATGTGTGTCAGCAGCATAATGTTCAATGCGCTGGATATTCGTGTATTAGACGCATTGGACGTGTTTGTTGTCCAACCGCTGACCGACCCCTATAATTTGGGCGAGCTAATGGTAAAAACAGCGCCTTTGCTACTGTGTGCAGTCGGCTTGGCTCTCTGCTATAAAGCTAACGTTTGGAACATTGGTGCAGAAGGTCAGCTTCTCATTGGTGCGGTCGCCGCCAGCACCATTGCGGTCCAAGCCACTGAGCAAAGCAGCGCCGCAATCAGTCTGCTTGCTTTACTTGTAGGGATTGTCGCAGGTATGGCGTGGGCCGCTATTCCTACCCTGCTGTATCGCCTCTTCCACACCAATATAATTCTGACCACTATCATGCTCAACTACGTCGGTTTGTATACGCTACTATGGGCCGTTCATGGGCCGTTAGCCGATCCGCAAGGCTTTGGCTTTCCTGAGTCGGTAATATTCGCCGATCCAGTCTTGCTGCCAACGATCATGGAGCAAGGTCGTGCGACGATTAGCATTATAATCGCTGTGGTCTGCGCCATCATAGCAGGTATCATACTGTATAAAACCGTGCCTGGTTTTCAACTTCGCGTGTTTGGTGAAGAGCCGTCTGCTGCACGATACAGCGGATTTTCAAACAAAAAGATAATTTGGGCAGTCATGTTATGTGCTGGTGCACTAGCAGGACTTGCAGGCGCTGCCGAAGTCACAGGTCCCATAGGGCAACTGATCCCCTCGGTTTCACCTGGTTACGGCTATGCCGCCATTATTGTTGCCTATCTTGGGCGATTAAATCCAATTGGTATCATCTTCGCGGCGTTTTTCATGGGGACCCTGTATATGGGGTCCGATCTCGCGCAGATTGAATTGGGATTGCCTACAGCGATAACCGGTTTGTTTCAAGGAACGCTGCTGTTTTTCTTGCTGGCGTGCGATTTTCTAATCTATTACCAAATTAAAATTGTCCCTTGGCCTTCAAATAAAAACCGCCGTCAAGCGCTCGATGAGTCACGCACTCAAACCAAAACCAAACCGACCGTCCAAGGAGCGAACTAATGGATGCAATATTGATTCAACAACTGGCTATAGCCGCGTTAAAAACGGGCACTCCACTGCTACTGATCGCGCTAGGTGAACTGATTTGTGAGAAGTCGGGCGTGTTAAATCTCGGCCAAGAAGGCATGATGCTCATGGGCGCAATGGCAGGGTTTGCTGGAGCGTTTTACACCGGTAACCTTTGGTTTGGAGTGATGCTAGCGATGGTTGCAGGCATGACCATGTCACTATTGTTTGGCCTTTTGTCACTTAAGCTTAATACCAACCAAGTGGCGACCGGACTGGCACTGACTATCTTTGGTACCGGACTCAGTGCGTTTTTAGGCAGCTCTCTGGTAGGGGCAACCTTAGACGGTTTCTCGCCGTTAGCCATCCCAGGGCTGAGTCAAATCCCATTCTTAGGCCCGCTGCTGTTTAATCAAGACTTATTAGTGTATTTGAGTTTTATCTTGGTGGCAGTGAGCGCTTATGTCATGGGCTATACCCGCATTGGGCTCACACTGCGAGCGGTGGGTGAAAATCCGCACGCCGCCAACGCGCTAGGGATCAAAGTTGTGGCAGTTAGGCTAGGTGCGACCCTATTTGGTGGTGCTATGGCCGGCTTAGCCGGAGCCTATCTATCCCTTGCGTACACACCAATGTGGATGGAAAACATGACCGCAGGACGAGGCTGGATAGCGCTAGCACTGGTAGTGTTTGCTTCATGGAAAATAGGTTACTTAGTGCTAGGCGCCTACCTATTTGGTTTCGCTTCCATATTGCACCTCGTGATGCAAGGTATGGGTGTGGACATATCGCCAAACTTACTGGCGATGATCCCCTATTTGGCCACCATCATTGTCATGGTCCTTATCAGCTCTAATGCGCTTAAGCAAAAGCTTGCTACCCCAATGAGCCTTGGTAAACCCTTCGACGCACGCGTCTAACTTTCCGCTTCTTTTAGTCGGGTCTACACAACAAGATAAAGAGAGCCTTAATCCGCTCTCTTTTTTTGTGCACTTTTGAATGCATCATTTATGTGCAGCTGCGCATAAATGGTACATATAAATTACATTTCCGTTAACTTCTCAGCTAACCCACAAAAACAACAAGCACATAAGTAATTGAAAAATAACAAAACTAAATATAAATCACTCCGTAACACAAAAAACACGACCAATTGGTCAACTTTTTGCAAACACAACATATCAGTAACAAACAAAAATATGCTGACTACGGTCAGCAGTGATGGAGAAAGCGATGAAGGACTATTCTATGCAACTGAAAAAATGGTTAACTGCCACAGCGGTTTCCTTAGCAACATTATATTCTGGGCAACTATTGGCAGACGATCCGCTTAAAGTGGGCTTTGTCTATGTCGGCCCTGTCGGGGACCATGGTTGGAGTTATGAGCACGACCTTGGCCGTAAGGAAATGGAGCAGCACTTTGCTGGCAAAGTAGAAACCACTTACGTAGAAAACGTCCCCGAAGGTGCTGACGCCGAGCGAGTGATCACTCAATTAGCAAAATCAGGACACGATGTCATTTTTACCACCTCTTTTGGCTTTATGAACCCAACACTTAAAGCGTCTAAGCGTTTTCCTGATGTCACCTTTGAGCACGCTACTGGATATAAGCGTAGCGACAATCTGTCGACGTATGCACTGCGTACCTACGAGGGTCGTTACGTCTCGGGTGTTGCGGCAGGAATGACCACTAAAACCAATACCATTGGCTACATCGCCTCTTTCCCGATCCCAGAAGTGATCCGCGATATTAACTCGGTGTATATGGGTGCAAAAAGCGTCAACCCTGATATCGAAATCAAAATTGTATGGGTAAATACTTGGTATGACCCAGGTAAAGAGTCCGACGCAGCTAACGCGCTGATGGATCAAGGCGTTGACGTCATTTTACAGCACACCGACAGCCCAGCACCGCTGATTGCGGCCGAGAAGCGCGGCGTGATGGGCATTGGTCAAGCATCTGATATGAGTTCGTTTGCGCCAAAATCGCACATGTTCTCAGTGCGTGATGTTTGGGCTCCGCACTACATTCGAACTGTCGAAGAAGTCATGACCGACAGCTGGGCTCCAGAAGATTATTGGGGTGGGTTTGCTGACGACATTTTGCAGATTGTCTCTATCAATCCTGATCTTCCAGCCGAGCTGAAAGAAGCCATTGATTCAACCCACAAGTTGATTAAATCTGGCGAGTTCCATCCGTTTACCGGTCCAATCAAGGACAATCAAGGAAACGAAGTGGTTCCTGCAGGTCACACTTTAACCGATACCGAGTTAGCCGGTGTGAACTGGTACGTTGAAGGCATCGACGCCACTATTCCTAACTAACCCCCTTTAGCTCACCGGGTGGACTTAACAGGTTCAGCGGTGAGCTTTTTTATAACCAATAAATTGACCATTTGGACAGCTTTTTAAAACGTTAGGAAAACCATAATGTTAGAGATCATGTTTAACGACCAGATACAGGTTATTAATGGAGCAACAGCCGATACTATGCTGCTCGCCTACTTGCGTGAGCAGCAAGGGCTCACAGGCACCAAAGAAGGGTGTGGCAGTGGCGATTGTGGTGCCTGCACCGTTGTTATGGTCGAGTTGGCAGACGCCTCATCAAACAATCTGCATTATCAACAGATTAATGCGTGCATTACCCCGTTGCATGCCTTACATGGTAAACAAGTCCTTACGGTTGAGTATTTAAAGCAAAGCGACAACTTACATCCAATCCAGCAAATTTTGGTCGACAAACACGCCACTCAATGCGGTTTTTGTACGCCCGGGATCGTCATGTCACTGTTTGCCCTTGCAGCGCAAAAAAGCAAATCCGAACAGCCCCTAGAGTATTTAGCTGGCAATCTGTGTCGCTGTACCGGTTATGGGCCAATCATTGATGCTGCTAACACCATTAATGAACTGGAGCCTACCGCTGTTGATCTCGAAAAAGAAGCCGCGGCTATTAACTGGATGCAGCACTGTGAACCCCTGTCACTGCCTCATTACCAAACACCGACAAACCGCCTCGATCTCGCAAAAGCCATTAAACAACATCCAGATGCGAGCTTTGTCGCTGGAGGCACAGACCTGGCGTTAGAGATCACGCAACAACTTAACGACATTTCGCAATTTATCGACCTAACACAGGTCGATGATTTAGGTTCCATCACTGAGCACAGCACCTACTGGCGAGTGGGTGCTGCCGTTCCGTTGGTTAAGGTGCACGCTTTTTTCAATACCCACTTTCCAACCACCAACGAAGTATTTGAACGTTTAGGCAGTTTAACCATTCGCAACCGCGCCACACTCGGAGGCAGTCTTAGTCACGCCTCCCCGATTGGCGATATTGCGCCTCTTCTGATCAGTTTATCGGGCAAGGTAGAAGTGGATGATGGACAAACGAAGCAGCTATTTAAGACCGAAGACTACATTACCGGCTACCGTGAAACACGCTTAAAACCCGGCCAATGGGTGAGCGCCATACACCTGCCCAAACCCAACCTGAATCAGCAACACCGAATTTATAAAGTCAGCAAACGTTTTGAAGATGATATTTCGACGGTCGTGCTCGGCATCAATTTAGCGATTGGAAATGATCGCCGTATTAAACAGTGCTGCATCGCGGCGGGTGGCGTGGCGGCTCGATCTGTACGCCTAGCTCCGCTTGAGTCGATCATGTTGGGCAGTGAGTTTAATCAAACGCTGGTTAACCGAGTGAAGTCTGCTATTCCAGAGATCGTTCATCCACTGTCCGATGTAAGAGGCAGTGCTGAGTATCGGATTCAACTGCTGCAAAGCCTAATACAACGATTCTATTTCGAGTGCCACTCTATCGATACGAGGTTAAGCCAACATGCGTAAACTTACTCCTCCTGCAAGTTCCACTTCTTCAGCTGAAGCGCCAACATCATGGAAAGTGGTAGGCCAAAGCAAACACCATGAAAGCGCCATCAAACAGACCCGTGGCGACGCGCTATTTATCGACGACATTGTACTACCAGCAGGCGCTTTACATGCGGCCGTGGTGGTCAGTGATGTGGCAAAAGGTGTGATTCAATCCATCGATTTAAGCGCCGTTGAGCAGCACCCCGATGTAGTGAAAGTGCTAACGGCGGCTGATATACCAGGAAAATCGGATATTGGCCCCATCTTCGAGGGTGATCCACTGCTTGCTGATGGTCAGATTAAATATCACAGTCAGCCCATTGCTTTAGTTCTCGCAACCTCTCATCGCAGCGCTTGGCAGGCGGCAAAGCTCGCGTCGATCACACTCATGGATCAACCTGCATCCGTGGCATTCGACAGCGCAGAGCGAGAGCCACACATATTGCCAGCTCGACAATTTATCAGGCCAAACCACATCGAAACATCCAGCGAAGGGCACAGCGACACGTCAAGCGCTGACGACGTCATCATCAATTCCTCTCTGTCGATTGGCGGCCAAGAACATTTCTACCTTGAAGGTCAAATTAGTTTGGCGATGCCAAGCGAAGACCGCGGGATATTTGTTCGAAGTTCTAGTCAGCACCCAACCGAGGTACAAACTTTAGTCGCTGAAGTTCTTGGGATCCCTTTTAATCAGGTCACCGTCGATATGAGGCGAATGGGCGGCGGATTTGGTGGCAAAGAGTCGCAAGCTGCTCAATGGGCGTGTCTTGCCAGTTTAGGGGTCCACCATACTGGTAAAGCCGTAAAAATGCGTTTACCTCGGGGCATGGATATGTCCATGACTGGTAAGCGCCATCCTTTTCACAACCACTATCAACTGTCCGCAAACTCAGAAGGCATCATCAACAGCGCATCGATTACAGTAAATGGATTATGCGGTCACTCGGCGGACCTGTCCGGCGCTATTGTTGACCGAGCCATGTTTCACGCCGACAACGCCTACTACCTCAATAAAGCGACGATCACCGGAAACCGATTAGCGACCGACACCGTGTCGCATACCGCCTTTAGAGGATTTGGTGGTCCACAAGGGATGATCACCATCGAAGCGGCGATGCAACACTTAGCGATCGCGACGGGCAAAGATGCATTAGATATTCGTCTCGCTAACCTCTATCGAGACGACAAAAACATCACCCCCTATGGTCAGGAGGTGGAACAAACCAACGAAATGAAAGCGATCATCGAGCAGCTTGAACAGAGCGCCAATTATCGCAAGCGACGTCTGGCTATTCAGCAGTGGAATAAAACCAACCCAGTACTTAAAAAAGGACTCGCGCTAACCCCTGTCAAATTCGGCATCTCATTTACTGCTACCCATTTGAATCAAGCTGGAGCGCTGGTTCACATCTACACCGATGGAAGTGTTCAGGTATCTCACGGCGGTACGGAAATGGGACAAGGATTGCATACCAAGGTGGGGCAAATTGTGGCGCAAACTTTGGGGATCGACTATCAACACATTTTGGTGACGTCGACGCGCACCGATAAAGTGCCTAACACCTCACCCACAGCGGCGTCATCAGGCGCCGATCTCAATGGAATGGCTGCGCACAATGCCGCCAAAACGATTAAAGAGCGTTTGATCAATTTTGCTCAGCAGCACTACAAACTCAGCGAGCCCATTGAGATTATCGCGGATGAGCTCGTGAGTGGAGCATTCAGACTCTCGTGGCACAAGCTTGTCCAAGAGGCTTACTTTGCCCGCGTATCGCTTTCTAGCAATGGCTTCTACAAAACCCCTAAGATTTGGTTTGATATGGAAAAATCGGTGGGTAGACCTTTTTTCTACTTCTCATTAGGCGCTTCATGCAGTGAAGTCACCATCGATACACTCACTGGTGAAATGCAAGTAGACCGAGTCGATATTGTGCATGACGTGGGTAACAGCCTTAACCCAGCCCTAGACTATGGTCAAATAGAAGGCGCCTTTATTCAAGGTATGGGCTGGCTCACAACCGAGGATTTGCGCTGGGACGACAGTGGCAAACTCGCCAGCAATAGCCCGATGAACTATAAAATTCCCACCATTGGTGACTACCCGGCACAACTCAATATTTCACTGAGTGAACACGCCAATCCAGAACACAGTATTTACCGCTCTAAAGCGGTAGGTGAGCCGCCCTTTATGCATGCCATTAGCGTGTGGTGCGCCGTCTATGACGCTATTGGTTCGATCAGCGATCACACCATTGCTCCTAAGCTGCAAGCCCCCGCGACGGGTGAACAAATTTTGCAGCAATGCATGGCTCAGTATGAACAAATTGGTTACACGCGCGCCGAGGTTAAATCCACGGACTCGCGAGCTAAGGAGTGGGTATGAATACACTAAAGCCTCAATCATTACATTCCCCTTCCCTCTCCTGGCTAGAGGCGTGTCAGTGGCTAGAATCTGAGGCTCAAGCTTATTGCATCGCCACGGTAATAGCGCATATGGGATCGGTGCCAAGAGACAGCGGTAGTAAAATTGTGATCACCGAGTCGAGTCAGTATGACACGCTGGGCGGCGGCAACTTAGAGCACCAGATCATTAATCATGCTCGGGAGCAATTAACCCATCGCCTCAGTGAACCAAACGCCAATCAGACGGAAATCATCCGCTTTGCACTCACCGCCGACTTAGCGCAGTGTTGCGGAGGGGCGGTTCAAGTACTGCTTGAGTATTTCAATACCGCGCCCCAAAGGGTCGCTCTCTTTGGCGCAGGCCATGTTGGTCAGGCTTTATGCACCATATTGGCGAAACTGCCCTGCGCCGTCACCGTCTACGATCAAAGAGTCGATTGGTTGTCGACATGCAGCGCACTGGGTGTGGCCACGCAGTCTTTTAACTGTGCAGAGTCCGCGATACGGGGATTACCCAATAATACCTCGGTAGTGATCATGACCCATGATCACGCTCTCGATTACTCACTGGCAGAACAAGCTTTACAAAACCCACGCCTTCCCTTTGTAGGACTTATTGGCTCTGCGTCTAAAAACCAGCGATTTCGCTATCGGTTAAACCAGTCATTGGACAATAGCCAACTGCTTGAAAAGTTAACCTGCCCTATTGGACTTCCCGACATCAAAGGCAAATTGCCAATGCAAGTTGCAGTTTCGGTAGCGGCTCAGTTGATGCAGCAATTTGAGAAAAATAGCTCTCTAACACAGGTGCCAACATCCACTGCGAAGCTAAACACCTCTGAGCAAGTCACCTCTACGCAAGTCACCTCGAAGAAAGTCACCTCGAAAAAAGCAAACGAGATCCAATGGCAACAGGCCAATCTGGCGCGCAAGCAAATAGCGGCAATGCCTTTGGAGGGAAGTCACCATGGATAATCCACTGCCTATCACTGACGACATGGTCTTTATCGACCTAACCTGCGACCAACTGCAAACCGTGTGCAGCAGTGCGCATTGGCAACAGGTTATGGGTCAAAAGGCGCCATTTGTGAGTCGAGAGCACCTTATAAAATCGGCAACACAAGCGTTTGATGAGTTATCTCGAAAAGATTGGCTTGAAGCCTTCGCCGGGCACCCGATGATCGGCAATTTAGAATCACTCAAGAAAAAGTACGCCCAAGGGGCCGCTTTGAGTGAACAGGAGCAGTCTGGGACTAAAAGCGCCTCCGAACATGAGCTGCGCTCATTACTCACCCTCAATCAAGATTATGTCGAGCGCTTTGGCTTTATTTTTATCGTCTGCGCCACCGGTCAAAGCGCAGCCTCGATGCTGATAGAACTCAAACGACGCATTCGACGCGATGCTCAACAAGAATTTGACACAGCCACCACCGAGCAACGAAAAATTTCGATGATTAGACTCGATAACCTTATTTTGGAGACTCTAAAATGAGCCAACAACCTCCTGGCAAAAGTACTTCACTGCCGACCATCAGTTGTCATGTACTGGATACCGCACAAGGCTTGCCAGCACCAAACATTGACGTCTCGCTATTTGTGTTAGGCCAGCAGCAACCCATCGCCACTGGGATCACCGATATCGATGGCCGAGTCGTCCTTGATACCAGCAACCAGAGCATCGAAAGCAACACTTTACAGCTGCGATTTTATACCGCTGATTACTGCCTTGCGCAGTATAAGAGCGCCTTCTATCCGTTTGTTGATGTGCACTTTACCGTCGACCCAGAGCAGCGTTACCACATCCCATTACTGTTATCGCCTTACGCGTACTCCACCTATCGAGGCAGTTAGTATGAACCAACAAATACATCGCGGCAGTTTACTGCACTTTCCAAAATCGACCATCGATCCGGCCAATAACTACCAATACATTAGCGACGGCGTATTGGTCGTCGAAAACGGTAAAATATGTCATATCGGTGAGGCAAAGGCGTTTTTTAGTGACCGCACCAATCAGCAACGTCTTGAACAAGGCGAGGTTGAGTTACACAAAGGACTTCTATTGCCAGGGCTGATAGACAGCCATGTCCATTTCCCACAAATCGAAATGATCGCAAGCTTTGGCAAGCAGCTTCTAGACTGGCTCAATGAATACACCTTCCCCACCGAAATGCAGTTTTCCAACCCGCATTACGCACAAGCGCAAGCAGGCTTTTTTGTGGAGCAGCTATTCGCTCACGGCACAACCACCGCCAGTATCTTCGCCACCGTTCACACCCAGTCGGTCGACGCTCTATTTGAAGCAGCTCAGCGGTATAACGCTCGTATGATTTGCGGCAAAGTATTGATGGATCGATTTTGCCCTGAGGCATTACAAGACAGCGCTGAAAGTGGCTATAGAGACAGTAAGACGCTGATTGAACGTTGGCACAAACAAGGTCGCGCTATGTACGCAATTACCCCTCGCTTTGCGCCTACCAGCACCCCAGAGCAATTAGCCAAAGCCGGTCAATTAGCCAATGAGCACCCAGACACTTTCATCCAAACCCACCTAAGTGAAAATCTCGGTGAAGTCGAATGGATCAAAGAGCTTTATCCAAGTTGCCCCGATTACTTAGGCGTGTACGAGCGCTACGACCTTGTACGCGACCGCGCGCTATTTGGGCATGCCATTCACTTAAACTCTCGTGAATATACAGCGCTATCACGCTCAGGCGCGAGCGTCAGTTTTTGCCCCTCGTCCAACTTATTTTTAGGCAGTGGTCTGTTTGATTATGGCGCAATGCAAGACCATAACATTCCGGTGTCTATTGCCAGTGATGTTGGCGCAGGAACCAGCCTTAGCTTATTTGCCAATCAAGCGGACGCCTACAAAATTTGCCAGCTTCAATCACTGAGCCTAAACCCTTTCGAATCGCTTTACCTCTGTACTCAAGGGGCGGCGACTGCCATGGGACTTAGCGATCAGATTGGTAATTTGAACGCTGGCACAGAAGCCGATTTTATCGAACTCGACTTAATGGCCACCCCAATGTTGCAGCAGCGATTAGTGCGCTGCAAAACCCTCGATGAGCAGCTGTTTGCCGCCATCACATTAGGCGATGAACGCCTGATCGAAAAAACCTACGTTAATGGACAACAAGTGTATCAAAAAGGAGCAACGTCATGTGGCCACAACTCTACGAGTGGATTGCACTCTTCATTAAATGGTTCCATGTCATCTGTGCGATAGCTTGGATTGGTGCGAGTTTTTACTTCACTTGGCTAGACAACAGCCTAAAAACCCCTCCGCAATGGAAACAAGATCGCGGCATTAAAGGCGATTTGTGGGCGGTGCACGGTGGTGGGTTTTATGAAGTGGCCAAATACCAAGCAGGCCCCAAAGAGATGCCAGAAACCTTGCATTGGTTTAAATGGGAGGCGTACACCACCTGGCTCACAGGGACTGCGCTGCTGGTCTGGATGTACTATTTCAACGCCGCGGCCTATTTGGTCGACCCGCAAGTATTAGATCTTACCGGCCCTCAAGCCATTGGCTTAGGGTTAGGTGCGATCCTTGTTGGGTTAATGACCTATGAAATCATATTGCGCTCACCACTGTCTCGCACAAAAATCTCGTTAATGGCAAGCTTAGTTATTGCAGGAACGCTGTTCTTTTACCTGTTCTGTCATGCGTTTAGTGGGCGTGGTGCATTTATTCACATGGGAGCGTTAATTGGCACCATTATGGCCAGTAACGTGTTTATTAGCATCATTCCGGGGCAGCGAAAAATGGTGGATCAGGTGGCGGCAAAGCAGCCCATCGACCCCAAACCAGGGCTCGAAGGAAAAAGACGCTCCATCCATAACAATTACTTTACCCTTCCCATCGTTTTTTTGATGATCAGCAATCACTACCCGATGGTGTATCAACACGCCAATAATTGGCTGGTGGGCATGGCAATTTTACTGCTTAGCGCATGGGTTCGGCACTATTTTAACCTTAAGCATTCGGGTCAAAAGCAGCCCTGGGTTGCCATAAGTGGTGTGACAGGGTTGTGCGCGCTAGCGATAGCAGTGAGTTACCCAACCAACCACCCGCATTCTAGTATGCCAACAGCCACGAAGCAGTCGTTGCCATCCACTTCACTGACGGAGTCTCAGCAGGTGGTCATGACTATTATTGACCAGCGCTGCGTAAGCTGCCACAGCCAATCGCCCAGTGATGACGTATTTACCATTGCACCCGGAGGGGTAAAATTTGATAATTGGCCAGAGATTGAACGCTGGGCACCTAGAATATTAGCACGCTCTGTTCATACCCAAGATATGCCTTTTCTTAATAAGACCCAAATGACGCCGCAAGAAAGGTTGCAGCTAGGGAAGTTACTGCAATAAAAAAGCCGGAGTGGATAAACATCCACTCCGGCTTTTTTATTTAATAATATATTTAATACTCTTCAACAGCTTCATCAGAATAATCCGATTGATTGGCCATAACAGGCTGGTACTTTCCTCGGCTGTTTAATGTATGGAATGTTTTTCGGCCTCTGGCTAACTGAAGGTACTTTAACCACGTACGCTCAATTTTGCTCTTTGCTTTACCGGGGTTATGCAACACCTTTATAAAGTGCCGCTCTTCTGCATTGACCGGCAGTATCTCTCCAAGCTCAAGCGCTATTAGGGTTTGTCCAAAAGTGGTAAGAATTTCATCTTCTGAAATAGTGAAATTCCCACATTTCCCGAAACCACGCGGGAAGGCTACATTGTCGAAAAAGCGTCTTTCTCCAATACGAATATCACTGTCTATCATTGTCTTGTCCTCAATAGGAATCGATGGTCATGTTTCAAGTGAACAATATTGGCTAAATAGGCATTTTTCCAACGAAATATTTTTTTCTTATCAATAAAATCTGTTTGTCGATACAGAAAAATATCCACAAAAATTCATTATCGAATCAATAGAAATTATTCAATGAAAAATGACCATAGTTTTTAAAATAACCAATGACAGTTCTAAATAAATTACTATAATCCGCGCACTATTTAATATCGCCTCATCAACTGATTTACCAATTAAGAGCCAAGTTAATGCTAATCCCAGAGTTCAACCTCCCACCCAAAGTTTTGTTCACAGCGGCCTTTATCGTTGCTGTGTGGATCGTAAGACAGCTATGGATTACCACAATCAAGCGTTCGAGACGACGTTTGGAGGAGCGACAAAAGAGCTGGATTAGCGTCGCCAAAAACCTGTGTAACCTAGCCATTGTGCTTGGAATTGCTGCAGTGTGGTTGTCTGAATTGCAGAACTTCGCAATCTCGGTAGCAGCGTTTACCGTCGCCTTTGTGGTGGCGACAAAAGAACTGTTGCAGTGCTTTTTAGGGTTCTTTACTTGGGCGACTAACCGCCCTTTTCGTGTTGGAGATTGGATTCAAATCAACGATCAGTATGGAGAAGTGGCTGAAATTGATTGGATAAAATTTAGATTGCTCGAGGTCGACTTTGAAAATGGCTATAGCTATACCGGACGTTCAATCACCGTTATGAACAATGTGTTGCTCACTCACTCAGTGATCAGCCTAAATTTCATGCGTCGATACGTTATGCACAAGTTCTCGATTTATCGAGACAATAGTGTAAATTTATTTGAGCTTAGAGAGCCTGTCACACAGACAATAAACGAGCTGATCGCACCGTTTCAAGATGTAGCAGCGCGATACTCTAACCTTATCAGTAAGCGTCTCGAAATCGAAGCCACATCCATCGAGCCGTTTATCGATATTCATACCTCGGATCTCACTCATCAGGTCTTTTCGATTACTTTGTTTTGTCCAACTGAAGAAGCACACCAACTTGAGCAAGCCATTACTGAGCGGTTTATGGCACTGTGGTATCAACATGTGAGCTGCAACAACACAGAAAAAATCGTTTAATGAAATTGCTGGAGCTAAAGAGGTCGGTTAGTCATCGACTAAATTACGACTAATCGCACTAAATGGGTCGGGTTAAAAAAAGCCTCCTTTACAGCTAAGTAAAGGAGGCTTGGTTAGGTTTTGCTATTTTATTTGTTCACGAAATTCAAAGGATAAATTTCGTGGTCATGCATCGTTCCGTCACTCGCAGTAAAGGTTGCTCTAAGCGAATAAAAATGCCCTTCAGGTAACTCGCTTGTTGGCTTCACACCATCCAATGGTATTGTGTAAGAGTAGGTACCAGATACGGTATCTATTGCATCAGACTCTACAAGTACGATATCTCTTTGAGGTAACCATTTACGTTGGAAATGACGCAGCCATACTCGTACCCCACCTTCATCGGCAAAGATGACTTTGTTGCCTGTACCTGCATGATAATCAAGTTCGATAGTCATGTTTTCACCCAGAACTATTGGTTGCGTTGCGTATTTGTCACTGTCGTGGATGTTCACGAAACCTTCAATAAACGGCTCAACGGTCAACGAAACACTATCGTTAATCGCACTATTTGCGCTTGAAGTCGCGACAATCTCAACATCACCAGCGGACACGCCAGTGACCACACCTCGATTGTCGACGACAGCAACTTGTGGGTTGCTGCTGACCCATTCTAAGTTGCTATTATCCGGTTGGATTGGCTCAACTGATGATTCGATGGCAACACTTTGACCAACGATAACACTGCTTTTATTCGCCACTAATGAGAGCGCTTCGATAGGCTTTGCAGTCCACTTGGCAACAGTAATGGTTTTCTCAGCTTTAGTCTCACTTACAGTGCTATGCGCGGTGATAACAGCAGATTGACCCGCTGAACCCGTTGCCGTAACAATACCGTCAGCGTCAACACTAACAACGTTATCGTTACTGCTTGACCAAGTAACGGACGCATCGGAGTTGTGAGGCAGTGCATCAATGTTAAGCGGCATTGACGTATTCTCACGAACCTCATCATACGCCGATACTATCTCTAGATTCGTAGGATCAAGCTCATCGGTAAAGAACACTTGATTAACCGATTTATTGTTAAACTCGGCGGTTTCACCGTTTCTCCATGTCACCACTATCGACTCAATTTTTTCAGCGCTGCCCAATCCAAAATGAACCGTATTCAACAAGCTTTGTGAGAATACTTCACCCGTTGACCCAACGCGTTTTTGCCATTCACCTTTGGCGGTCTTAACACGTACCTTGGCCGAAATTGGATCAACATTATCGCGAGGAGAGTAACCCACTCGAACTAACGCATAGTTGCCAATGTTTTCAGTTTGGTTACTGTATAGATACCACTCACCAAACTCACTACCACTTAAAATATCAACGTTACCATTAAGATTGAAATCGAAAGACTGACCCATATCACCATAGCCTGGTCCACCGAAGTCGGCGGCGCCGTGCATAGTCACCGCCTCAAAGCGATCCTTATTATTAAGTAGCATTAGGTCCGAAATACGATGGTTAACATTACCCCAGCGATAGATGAGCAGATCTTGTTGACCGTTGTTGTTAAAGTCACCCGTTATAACGCCCTGCGCATTGCCACCTTTTGGAATATTCCATTCGCGCGATACATCAACAAAAGCATCACCGTCGTTGCGCAAAAGTACATCGTCTAAGTTTCGGTTTTCAGGAACAAAATCGAGTTCGTACGACGTTACACCCGTCAGATTAAATTTGTAAGCCCAAAAGATATCGCCTTTACGTACTAATGCTGCTTTCCATTTGCCATTTCCTAAATGTCCAAAGTAAACACCATTTTTATTGGTATCCTCTGGCCATCCCTCAGCGTCTTCAGCCGAAAATTCAAACTCGCTGCCCGATGTGACGTTTGTTGCAACTTTATCCTTACCTAGATAGATAGGATAGTCTTTGTGGCGAAAGCCGTTTTGCCCCAAGAAGTAATAATTATCGAGTTTCAGTGGCCCGTCAGCGGTAAATTCCCAACGGTCACTACCATGGTATGGACGTGGTTTAATAGAGAACTGCTTCAGTTCTGGATCGAAATCAACGGATGTGGCTTCACCACGGCCATGTTCAAATTCCTTGCCGCGAGCAAAATACAGATCCGTCATTCCATTGTTGTTTATGTCTAGATCGACGACTGCCGAAATTTGCTTGCTGTCTCGTAACTCTTGAGGGAATTGCTCAGTAATATCGGTAAACGTGAAATCCCCATTGCCCAACCACACCGAGAGCGAGTGCCGATGGCCATATAAGATAATATCGTCGATACCATCATTATTAAGGTCTGTAACTAACGCTCTTTCAGGTTGTTCCGTTTCAATGCCAGGAACGGTTTTGAGTTCAAACTTGCCATCGCCTACATTTTCATAGAAATGATGTTGAGGTGTTTCTCCAAATAAACCCATTTCGTTAATCATGACGAAATCGAGTTTACCATTTTGGTTAAAATCGCCCCATTTCGAACCTCGCCCCCGAGCACCTTTTTCAATACCAACGTCGCCTGTGTAAAGCACAAACTCATCGTTGTTATTTTTATAGAAATTGTTCGTTGCAGGGTTGCGACCGTTTCCTCCCCCTTGCGCGAGTATCATGTCTAAGTGACCATCTCCATCATAATCAGCAAAAGACGTACCGTGTAAGTCATGCATTGTCCATCTTGAAAGATCTTTGTGATGCTTCGTTACCGTACCGTCTCCATTATTCCAATACAATTTACTGGTGACGTCATTATGATTATTGACTACAAAGTCATAAAAGCCATTGTTGTTGATATCGGCGACCGTGGGGCCTGCGTATTTAAGTGAATTCACCTTATCTATCCCAGCTTGTTCCGAGATATCTTTGAATTGAGGAATCGTAATACCAGATACATCCTCTAGCTTCATTGAGTTAACGATAATGGTGGAAGTCAAACTTTTAATTTTTATTGAAATATCACCAAGCTGCTTAAAGTTCACCAAGACTGAAAGTTGCTGTTGTCCTTTTGAGGGTACATTAATATTATCTGCGATCAGCTCATCATCCGCGAAAATGCTTAAGGTTGCGTACGCTCCTAAATTATTCACGTCTAAATTAATTCTCTTGGTAGAGCTCCCTTCAACTTGGGCACTAAACATAACTGGCGTCTCTGGAAATACTTCCATATTATTACTGCCAATTTGCTGTGCTTGTGCAAATAAAGAGTATGAGAGACATAGTGGTAATAACGCTAACTTTGACTTAAATATCGTCATTTATTTTCCTGCCAACTGTAGAGAATGCCTAACGGCAAACGTTTGAGAAATTATTTGAATGCGGGGTTCATTAAGAACCTTTTCCTGTAGCTATTTCGAACCGAAAAGACATTATTTCGAATCAACTAGCCTTTTCAGCGCTGTGATATTTTTGCTCTATCAACGTGCCTCCTTAAAAAACTCATGATTAACAACTACATACCCCACCAATTAGAGCTATCTTAACTGATACCCACGATAACTGGTTGTCCTATGTGGTGCTATTGGTCATCCAATTTCGGTGATACTACCATCATTTAGCAGACCAATATTTGAGCTGTGTCGCAAAGTCGCTTGGCTAAAATTTATACCGTAAGAAAATGTAACGGGGGTATGTGTCGAGTTGAGGGCAGTCATCACCTTACGTTTAAATAAGGTTTCTGACTCAAGCATTACCTTTATAAGTCGCTATGATAAATAACACGTGCTACTAGAAACTTATGGCACTTCGTTATTTAACATATCGCTTGGAACATGGTAGAAATGTAATTTTAGACAGTAAAAAAGGGGATTTACTGGGGACTTGGTTCGCCCGCTTTATGCTAGTTTTACCGATGCTTTAGTCTACAAAATATTTTGTAAACGGTAATTTTATGTTGGGATTATTAGTATTAATAATGAGTATCAATAATTGTCAATCAAAAGATGATTTGCATAAAATCAGTCTCTGCTCTTACAATCCTTTGAAAATCAATAGTGCTCGTTGCGGAGCGCTTTAACATTTATTAATTTAAAGAATATAAAAGAAATATGCCGAAATAGGCACGACAAACAGCAACACGATACACGCTTTTTTTGTCGACTCTAGTTTCACTTGCCGTGACGATTTACGATCGGTGCGTCCCGTCACCATGGCTTTCACTAAAGGTTTGCCTTTGATCTTATAAATCGCAATAGCGGCCAGATGGACACCAATCACGTAAGGCAGAATGGTCGAACCCCATTCGTGCGTTTCAACCGCTAAATCGTACAGGTCATCGGTGATCAACAGCGCCGTAATACTCACCTCGTCGAACAACCCACCAACCACCATCCCGGTAACGCACTGAATAAACAGTAGCAAGATCATTACCACCACCATCCATCCCCCTGCCGGGTTGTGTCCTACTGAGTCATCTTCTCGACCTGATAGATAACTGAACACGCGCTTTGGACCAGCCAAAAACTGAGAAAAACGGCTGGTTTCACTACCCAGTAATCCCCACACTATGCGCCACAAAATCAGGGTTATTAGCAGCAGACCCAACTCAAAATGCGGTCCTTCACTAAGATTCCCCGTGATAATCATCGCGACAACCAAAAAGGCCTGTCCCCAATGGTAAAGGCGTGTCGGTAAGTCCCAGATTTGCATGGCTCTCTTCCTTAGCGGTGTTGACAAAAATTTACACTACCCAATTTGCATGCGCAACTGGGACTCGGTACATTATTCACTTAAACAGGACGTTATTACCTTAAAAGGACAGAGTAATGAACAAACCTCTACTCGTACTATGCATGCTCTTGCCAACGCTTGCGCTGGCCAACCCTCATAAAGAAATCATTGAAGCGCGCCAAGCTGCATTTCAAACCGTAGAAGAGAATACCGACGCCATTGCCGCTGCGCTGCGAGGCTCCGAGATCGATTGGGCGGCTCTAGCAACACTAAGCGCTCAATTGGTCGAACAGACTCTGCTGCTGCAAACCGCCTTTCCACAAGGAAGTACTGAAGACAGTAAGGCAAGAACCTCTATTTGGGAAAACCCAGACAAGTTCAAAGAGCAGTTAGCCAAACTCGATGCCAGCATGATTCAGTTAAACACTGCGGTTTTAGCACAAAATCAAAGCGGTGCTAGCGATACAATTAAGGAAGGCCTCACCACCTGTAAAGCTTGCCACAGAAGCTACCGTGCTCGTCGTTAATACCTCATACAGCTTATGCGCTAGCCCTTAAACAGTCATTTTGGGTTGGCGTACATTGACTTCTAAATATTACATGGGTGCATAATGCTAACTCCTAGTGACAAGTCGTTGGTGTTATTGTTCTAACCCAGATATGCCCGGTTTTAAACTTGCGCACCAGAACACTGATAATACCCACAACAGATCAACTGTCCTTATACTAGGGGTAGACAAGCAGTTCCAATGCTTTAGAACTCTCTTTTACAATAAAAACAGACGCTTATAGACACAATTTAGTCGGCATATCTATTCAATAGTACGCTCAGTCGTGTTAGCTTGTATCTAAAGATGTGTATAAGGGTTATTAATATGGATTTTAGAAGCTTACACTTTCAACCACAGCCGGTTATTTTATGTAACGTATGGGATGTAACTAGTGCAGTTATAGCAGAGCAGGCTGGCTACCAGTGTATCGGTACCTCCAGCGCGGCAATCTCGCACCTATTTGGATATTCAGATGGAGAAGAAATATCTTTTTCTGAATTGCGCGATCTTGTGATTAAGATTAAGAGTCGCACAACCATTCCATTAACGGTTGATATTGAGGCTGGTTATGGAGATACCGTTGCTGAAATCTACGAGAATATTAAGCAACTAGCGGAGATCGGAGTTGTTGGTGTTAACATCGAAGATAGCATAGTCATAGATGGAAAGAGAGTTCTAAAAGATCCATATGTAATGGAAGAGACTATCTCTGGTTTAGTCGCACTTTTACGTGCATCAGACGTTTCTATATTTTTAAACGCTAGAACCGATGCCTATTTAGTTAAAAGTGCTGCTCCTCTAGAGGAAACAAAGCTTCGCATATCCCTGTATGAGAGAGCAGGAGCAGACGGCATTTTTGTTCCATTCTTAGACGAGCCAAAAGATATTAAGATTCTTGCTGAATTCACGGATTTACCCTTAAACGTAATGTGTACACAACGTTTGCCTGATTTTAGGGCTCTTTCCGAGTTAGGAGTAAAACGCATTAGCATGGGGAATTATGCTTATAGTAAGATCTGTAAAGAGTTGGAAAAAGACTTGTTGAACGTCGCAGCTACTCAGTCATTTGCACCTCTGTTCGGTGACACCAACTGAGTCAGGGGAAAGCAAATTATTCGCGATAACGAACATCTTTCCTACACTGGAATTCTAGAGTATAGGGTTACCAAGTTTGCTGGATGAGAATAGTTGGCACTGTACATACCCTTTCAATGAGGATGTCATTTGCGCAGTCAACGTAAAGTCCTGCATAAAGCCAATCCATCTCCACAGGTGTAAGGAGAACGGTTTTGCCCAATTGCGAGTTACAGCGACAAATTAAAGCAAACTCTGCAGAAGCATCCCTCCAACAAAAGCCCTACCAACGCGGGATAACCCGCTTGTTAGGGCGTAAGTCTGAAACTCAAACTGATAATACTTTAAAAAATTCAGCGCTTACTGATTCGTTTTCAATCGTTAACTATCTATCTCACTAGCCTGTTGCAGCAAGAACGCGGTAGACGGATCAATATTTTGAACCAGTTTCTCAACTTCCATGATCGCGTCGATGGACGAGCTTTTCTTACGATAGCTGAGATACAAAGGTCGCTCTAACTCTAAACTATGATTGACACGCACCAACTGGCCTGACTCGATAAACGGCTTAATGACCGACACGGGTAAGTAAGCACTGCCGCCCTTCTCTAACATAAAATCGAGGGCGATTCGGCCTGTCGATGTTCTGAGGAATGGCGCATTACTTTGGGCGTGTCTAACCGCGTGCTCTTGTGCAAAGGCGGTCCCCCAGTCAACGTAGATGTAGCCTTTTTCTAGAGCGCTATCTACATCGCGGGTTTCTGTCGAGACAAAGACCAGTGGCAAATCAGCAATTTTTTTGCACTCGAGCTCGTCAGCTTTTACGGGATCAAACGAAAAAGCCATGTCCAAGGTACGCTCTATCAATCCACGGTTCATCTGCTCTCTGCTGAGCACTTCGGCATTAAATCCATATCCTTGAAACGAGTCGGTGACCACACTTAAGCAGTTTTGCAGATACGCATCCCAAATATTGGGGGTACCTGCAATGGTCAGTTGCAGCGCTTTAGAACTCTCCAAAGAGAGTTCATATTTTGCCTGTTGTAGAGTTTTCACCATCACTTCCGCATACGCTATCAGCCTTTCACCGGAAGATGTGAGCTTGATATTGTTGCGGTCGCGGGTAAACAGCACGGTCCCAAAAAAACTCTCGAGCTGTTTTATTCGTGCGCTTACAGCGGCTTGGGTAATGTGCAGGTTTTCGGCCGCTCGGCCAAAATGTCTGACACGAGCGACTTCTAAAAAGGTGCTTAATACTCTTACGTCCACTGTATGCTCTTTTTTCTTTGAGTGTGTGCGATGCACGGTTTGACCATTAGACATAAATTTACACCAAAAAAACAGCGCCTAAGCTTAAAAACACTAAAAAACCAACCACATCTGTAACTGTGGTCAATACAACCGAGCCTGCTACTGCAGGATCGATATTAAATTTTTTGAGAGTAAAAGGGATCAACGTTCCAGATAGAGCAGCGGCCAAGCTGTTTACGGCAATGGCACAACCAATAATAAGTCCTAGCCCAATAGAGCCAAACACCGCATACACAATGGCGCCAATTACCGAGCCCATCACCAGGCCATTGATGGCGGCAATTTTTAACTCTTTTTGCACCAGCATTTTTAAGTTGCTTTGATGCAAGTGGTTAAGCGCAATACCTCGAATGGCAACGGCCAACGTTTGACTGCCTGCAATGCCGCCCATACTCGCCACCACTGGCATTAGTATCGCCAGTGCAACAACTTGTTCAACAACGCCTTCAAAGATCCCAATAACCGCCGAGGCCACAAACGCGGTGAGCAGATTAATCACCAGCCACAAGCCACGCAAACGCGCCGCGACTTTTAGGGGAGTGAACAAGTCTTCTTCGCTCTTACCACTTTCTTGCACTACAGCTTGTAACCCAAGCTCACGCAGGCTAAGCGCAATAGTCGTCATAGACAATACCCCCATCACCTTTCCCGCGGTAAGCACCGGAAACCATAACTGGCTACCATCAATCGATACCTGTTTGCTTATCTCATCTAAGTCGTGAGTATCTTCAAGCAGTGGTGACGCCACTGCTAGGTGTTTAAGCTTGGTGGTATCGTCTTGCAGTAGCAGCATGTTGGGGTCAACGGTGCCAACAATGCCCGTCATGTCACGAACAATGATCACTTTCACCGGGCTTTCGATGCGTTTAAGCAGTTCGTTTCGAATGCGGCCAACACTGTTCTTGGCATTGGCCATCAAAAAACAGGGCTCGGCATAACGACCCACTTTATCGTCTGAGTAAGACAAAGCCTGCTGAATATGCGCTGCAGTCTCTGAGCTTTGGGTAAGCAAAAACTCGTCGACAAACTCACTTGGCAAGAAATCCGCAAAAGCAATGACATCCGATTCACTAATACACGCCAGTCGCTCATTCGCTCGCTCAGCAGACAGACTGGCGTGAATGTGACGCGCTGTTTCGTACTGCAGTAAGTTAAGAACCAACCAATACTGGCTAACCGGGATCGTTTCAATAATGGCGAGTCGAATCGGTACAGTTACCGATTCGAGCACATTGGCGATATCTGCTGCGCTGCGATTGGCCAGTAAACTCAAGTCTTCACTGGTCGCGCTCAGTTCGATAATTTCAGCCAGCAGCTCTGGGCGAGTTTCAATGTCGTGTGGTTGAATATTGTCGGTCATTGCAATAGTCCCTAAGTATTCACATTGTCTGTGGTGGATCGTCTTCTAACGTAAATGCACGGCTCGGATCGACAAACACGCGATCGCCCATACCTTCTCTGCCAAGTAACATGAGATAACTCATCTCCTGTCTGTTGGTTAGGGTTATTTCTATAGGCCACTGCTGCCCACCCAAGGCAAACGTGGTTTGTATTACGTAGCGCTGCTCTGTGACGCCGTTTGAGGACTTAATTTTCCGAGAGTCCACAACAGGCGCTGAGCACTGCACGGTTTTACCCAAATTGTAGATGTCTGGGTGGAGGTCAAACTCTACAAACAACTTGCCCTTTTTGCGAAAGCGTCGAATATTGTCGACATGCAGCGAGGAGGTTTTTGCTCCCGTATCAACGCGAACTTCTAAGTCAGTAATGCCTAAGTCCGGCAGCTGACAAAGCTCTAGATTACCTATAATCATTCTGTCCATGGACTCTCCTTACTGTGCGACGAGCGTGTCATTTAATCGCTCAATATGCTCAGCCACATCATCTTCATCTTTTCCAAAATAGGCGATGTGGAACATGGCATCCCCTTCTTGAACTAAGGGAATGTTTTGCTTACCAATCACAATGCCCGAACGGGTCGATACCACTTGCTGAATCAACTCACCCAATGGGGAGTTAATTTGTGCCAGAATCTGCCCTTTTTCCACCTGTTCACCGAGCTTTGCAAACTCATTAAACACGCCACTTGCCGTCGCTCGGATCCACTCACTTTTGTTGGCAACAAACGGGTCAATCTTGCGTTTGCTTAGGCGCTTTTTGGTCAACAGTCCTAACCTGGTCAACACATTCTTTACCCCTTTAACGCCGGCTTGCAGCGACAACTCATCAAAGCGCAATGCTTCGCCAGCTTCGTACAGCAATATTCGAGTATCGTTTTGTGTTGCCGCTTCGCGCAAAGAGCCATCCCTTAAATCTGAGTTTAGAAGCACTGGCACGCCAAAGGCTCTTGCCAGTTCCAGTGTCTCTGTATCACTCAAATCGGCTCGGATTTGAGGGAAATTGGAGCGGTGTATCGCGCCAGTATGCAAATCGATTCCATACTGGCAGTGACTCACGATATTCTTCATAAAAGTGTGCGCCAATCGCGCCGCTAGAGACCCTTTTCCAGAGCCGGGAAAGCAGCGATTCAGATCTCTGCGATCGGGTAAGTAGCGGCTTTGATTTAACACGCCATACACGTTTACCATAGGAACAAGAATGAGCGTGCCACGGATCACTTTTAGCTCAGAGGCGATAAGCCTGCGAATAATTTCAATACCATTCAGTTCGTCACCATGGATCGCCGCGCTAACAAACACCGTTGGCCCATCGCGACGAGCTCGCTGAACGTGTACAGGAATGGAAAACTCCGTATCGGTGTACAGTTTAGCCACAGGAATATCTATCTGCAGTTTTTGCCCTGGCAATACCTCTGTTCCAGCAATTACCAATGGTTTTGCCATTAGCCTCTACCTCGTGTTTTGGTGGCGTTTGGTTTTGCGTTTTTTTCGATAAAATCAAAAATTACACCCGCCACATCTTTTTCTGTTGCAAGCTCAATGCCTTCGAGCCCAGGTGAAGAGTTCACTTCCATGACTACCGGCCCACGGTTAGAGCGCAAGATATCGACGCCACAGACGTTCAGTCCCATCGCTTTTGCTGCATTTACTGCGGTTAAACGCTCTTCTTTAGACAGCTTAACCAGTTCTGCACTGCCGCCACGGTGTAGGTTCGAGCGAAACTCGCCTTCACCAGCTTGACGCTTCATAGCAGCTATCACGCGGTTGCCCACCACAAAGCAGCGAATATCGGCGCCACCCGCCTCAGCAATAAATTCTTGCACCAAGATGTTGGCTTTTAGTCCCATAAAGGCTTCAATCACGCTTTCTGCCGCCTTGTTGGTTTCTGCCAGTACCACACCGATCCCTTGCGTTCCTTCTAGTAACTTGATCACTAGCGGAGCGCCGCCGACATTTTTAATCAAGTCTTGAATTTTGTCGGGCTTGCTCGCAAAGCCAGTACGCGGCAGACCGATCCCTTTACGAGAAAGCAGCTGCAACGAACGCAATTTATCGCGAGAGCGGCTGATAGCAATCGACTCGTTGACGCAGAAGGTCCCCATCATTTCAAACTGTCGCACAACCGCAGTGCCATAAAAGGTAATCGACGAACCAATACGTGGGATCACAGCGTCATATTTAGGCAATTCCTGTCCGTTATAGCGCAGGTTTGGGTTGCTGCTGGTGATGTCCATATAACAGTGCAATGTATCGATGATATCGACTTGATGTCCTCTTAATTCTCCTGCTTCTTTTAAGCGGCGAGTTGAGTACAAAGATTCATTTCTAGATAAAATTGCGATGCGCATGATTGTGTCCAAATGGAGGTTACGGGTTAATTTGAGGCGAATTTATCCGTCAATCTTTGAACAATACAGTAAAAGATATTTATCCTAACGATAGAAATTTTTATCGTTCAAAAAGCTTCTGTTTTTTGATGAGAATGCCGTAAGGCCATTGCACTCCCAATCGTCTATAACCCACAAAATTAAATTAAATAACAATAAGTTACATAAATCACATTAAATTCAACCATACAGCTATCATGGCCATTACCCCCTGTAAATTGGGGCAAACTTGCTTCTACAAAATATTTTTGTCTTAATGAACAAATAGTTTTGTTGGTGCTATGTAGAAACGTTTGCTAATTAGGCCATATCAACTCACTTTTACCTTTTATGAATGGATAAAATGATTAACTCACTATTAGAAAGTCAGCTGCTAAAACAAATATTGATTGGTGTGATTTTGGTTGGCATATACTTGCTGATCAAAAATATCGCCCACAACAAGCTCTCTTCTTTGGCAGACAAAAAGCGTGTTTCTTTGCCACGAAAGCAATTTATCCTAAAGTCATTTAACATCGCTGCATTTCTGATGTTTGCGTCGATATTGACCATTCTGTTGGGTATCGGTTTTGGCGACATATCGCTGTTTTTGTCGTCGATATTTGCGGTTCTAGGGGTTGCGCTGTTTGCTCAATGGTCGATATTGAGTAACTTAACCGCCAGTATTTTGATTTTCTTTGCATTTCCGTATCGGATTGGCGACAAAATTCAGGTGATTGAAAAAGATGCAGACATCACAGGTAAGATTGTCAATATCACCATGTTCCATGTGCTGATTAAGCACAGCACTGGTGACGTGATCAGCTATCCAAATAATTTGCTCCTACAAAAAGGCGTCGTAAAGCTAAGCCATGGTGATAGCAGTGCTGTAATGACTAAGCCCGCCGAACAGGCGAAAGAAATGCAACCCTCTCAACTTGTGCAAAAATAGCCGCAAGCTTTCTCGAGTGCATTGCCCATAGGTCTATGTTCGTAACATGAGTGAAGATAACACGTGGGCAATTGTCCAATTAAGCTTATAATGGTCGTTGTACGTTATTAAACTGAGTTAACCATGCAAGATAAAAGCCTCGAAGAGCAGCAAAACAACCCATTACACGGTGTGGGGTTAGAGCAAGTGATCACTGAACTTGTGGATCACTATGGTTGGGATATTTTGGATACCGCAATGCGGTTCAACTGTTTTCACATGAACCCGTCCATTGCCAGTAGTGTTAAGTATCTGAAAAAGACGGAATGGGCACGGGAAAAGCTAGAGCGCTTTTATCTGTCTCGCTACAAACGCATGCCAAAGCCAACTCCAGAAGAGATGGAAACACCCGCAAGGCAGCGTACGTTTGCCGTGGGTGTAACGCCAAGAGAGCCAATGGTGTTAACCGTAGACTCTATTTTGGACTCGCAAGCAAAAGCAGCCTCCACCTATAAAGCGAAGAAGGCACAAAATAGAAAGCCGCGTCGCTAACAATATGCACGATTAACCCCTCTTTGTTAGTCAACGCTTTTAAAAATATTGCCCCATCCTAGGATGGGGCAATATTATTGTAGTTACCGCAATTGTGAAAGGTTGCCAAGCGCTATATCAACGCGTGTCGGACTCTTGCCGATACCCACTCAGACACCACAACCGTTGCCAGTATCGCGCAACAAATAACCGCTACCTGTGGCCACGCTAATACGGCCATCGACTCTTCAAGTTTTAAGCCAATGCCGCCCGCTCCAACGAGCCCAAGCACGGTCGATTCTCGAATATTAATGTCCCATCGAAACAGCGATGTACCAATAAAGTTAGGCAATACCTGAGGCCAAACAGCGTAGTTTAATATCTGCATCTCACCCGCCCCTGTTGCTCTAACCGCATTGACCTGCAAAGGGTTCACTTCCTCGATTGCTTCGTACAACAGCTTTGCCACAAAGCCTATCGAGCGCAGTGCAATCGCGATGATGCCCGCCAGCAATCCAGGCCCCAAAATCGCCACTAATAGCAAAGCCCAGATAATCGAATTAATCGAGCGACTCGCCGCAATAATAAACAGCGCAATGGGTCTTAGTATGTATTGGTTAGGGGTGGTGTTTCTTGCGGCCAAAAACGCCACTGGAAACGCGATTGCCACACCCAGTGCGGTGCCCATTGTCGCAATATTGATGGTATCCCATAGTGCGCCCCAAATTTGATCAAGATAAGACCAACGCGGTGGCCACATTCTGCTACCGATGTCGGCCATTTGATTGGGCGCGTCGGTGACAAAATACCACAAGGTGTCTTGGTTCATTCGTTGCCAGCAAAAGACACACAAAACAACAAACAAAAACCACAGCGTGAATTGGAACAGCGATTGCTGCTGGGAGTGTTTACTCCATTGAGTTGGGTATTTCATTTATCTCACTCTTTGTCTAATCAGCGTAGACGTGTATTCCGCCAACATCACAATCGCGATGATGATAAGTAATATGGCTGCTGCCGTGTTGTACTCGTAACGATCCATTGCTGTGTTCAGCGTTGCGCCAATACCACCCGCACCCACAATGCCAATTACCGCTGACTCGCGAAAGTTAATATCGAATCGGTACAAACACAGCCCTAACAGACGCGGCATCACCTGCGGTTGTATGGCATAGTTGATGCGCTGTAACCAACTGGCTCCCGTCGCGGTCATTGCGGCCAATGGCGCGGGATCCAGAGACTCTATTTCTTCGGCAAACAGTTTTGCCAAAAATCCGATGGTGGCGAAGGTGAGCGTGACAAACCCGGCAAAGGTGCCAAAGCCAAACAGAGCCACACAAAATATGGCGATGATGATCTCTTGCATACTACGCGCGACGGCAATAAAGGCGCGGCAGACCACATAAACTGGCTTAGGTGCCAAATTTTTAGACGCCCCTAATGCAAATGGGACAGACAATACTATGCCGAACACCGTTGCGCAGAGTGTCATGGTGAGACTTTCAATCAATCCTTTGACAATATTGTCCCAACGACTGCCAAAATCAGGGTTAAGAAACCCAGCCACAAACTTCATTCCGCGCTCAGAGCCTGCAATGATACGCTCGATGTTGATCTCGATGGAATTAAACGCCACATATAGATACACCGTAATCAACACCATCAAGCCATGCCGAACCCAAGGGTTCGAAATCATAGGCGGACGTCGCCAGTGTGTCCCATAGCTGGATACAGAGCTAGAAGCCGAAGAACTCATACCGCTGGCTCCAACACTAAGCCCAAGTTAGGCGCTTTTGGCTCTGGTGCGGCTTCATCGCTTGACCAGTCCTCTTCACCATAGATGCGCGTCAATTGCTGCTCATCCAATTGCTCAGGCGTGCCATCAAACACCACTTCGCCCGCTTTAAGACCCACAATCCTGTCCACAAAGCGTTTTGCCAGATTCACATCATGAATGTTAATAATGGCAGGCAGTTGCTGCTCCTGGCAGATGTCTGAAATGAGGCGCATTATTTGTCTAGCGGTTTTTGGATCCAGTGCCGCGGTAGGCTCGTCAATAAGCAGTAATGAAGGCTGCTGTGACAACGCTCGTGCAATACCAACGCGTTGCCTTTGTCCACCAGAGAGCGCGTCCGCACGTTTGTTGACGTGCTCTGACAAGCCCACACGGTCAAGCAGCGCATAAGCACGTTGAATATCACTTCCCGGAAATCGACGCATTAGACTACGCCAGAAAGGCACATAACCGAGTCGACCCGAGAGGACATTCTCCATCACCGTCAGCCGTTCAATGAGCGCATACTCTTGAAAAATCATCCCGATTTGGCGACGGCTCTGCTTAAGTGACGAACGGTTAAGGCCCACCAAATTGACACCCTGAAAGTTCACTTCACCAGACGTTGGCTCAGTCAGTCGGTTAATACAACGGATCAGTGTTGATTTACCGGCCCCAGAGGGACCGATAAGACCAATCACTTCACCCGCTTCGACGTTTAAGGTGACATTGGTTAGCGCTTTATCGTCAGCGCTGTAGTGCTTGGTCAATCCTTTAATGCTTAGTGCGGACATAATGATCTCTCTATTAACTGCAGCTGTACGACACGTCGTTCGCGGTGTCGATAGTACGGATCACTTCCCAGTGTTCTTGGTAGGTGATTGGGATAAATTGAGATTCACCGTTACGCTCAAATTCTTCTTTTAGCTTACTTCCAGCCCAATCGAAGGTGAAAAACGACTGCATGATCTTCTCTTGTAGTTCTGGGTGGAGGTTATGAGCCATGCCGTACGCAGTAGTAGGGAACGTCTGTGACTTGTAGATAGACGTTACGTTCTCGTCATTTACAACATTGCGAGAAAGCATACGATTGAGTACTGAATTAGCAACGGCAGCTGCATCGTAATCGCGATGAGCCACGCCTAAGATAGAGTTATCATGAGCACCAGAGAACGCTGGGGTGAAGTCTTTTTCTGGGTGCATCGCATATTCCGCAGCTAAGATCGCAGATGGCGCTTTAAAACCCGAATTAGACGTTTGAGACGTAAAGGCTAGATTTTTACCTTTAAGCTCTTCAACACTGTTAATGCCAGAGTCTGGGTGAGTAATGATTTCCATCTCATACCCAAATGAGCCGTCTTCTGCGGCCATCATAGTAAAGGGGGCA
Organism: Vibrio sp. qd031; assembly: GCF_002100145.1. GTDB lineage: Bacteria > Pseudomonadota > Gammaproteobacteria > Enterobacterales > Vibrionaceae > Vibrio. Next base: position 530,289 of record NZ_JXQD01000025.1, on the reverse strand, counting down.
AATCCTGCACAATTTACCGCAAGTGGCGTTGAGCCAGTATTAAACCCGGCGACATGCAGTCGGCCAGAGCGCATCGCTTCGATTTGTGCCGCGTTACTTTGTACTGGGAAAAAGCGAACATTTTTGCCGGTTGTCTTTTCCATGTGCGCCAAAAACTCGCTCCACACATCCGCATATACCGCAGGATCTTCAACCGGCGTGTAAGCAAAAATCAATGTAGATGGATCTTGCCATTCACTTTTCTCGGTAGGGACGTCTGCAACTAGGTTACCAGAACGATCTTCGTAGCGAGCATCCAAAGCAAACGCGCTGCATGAAACAGCGATAGACGCTGCGACGAGGGATTTGATGAGTTTCATTAATGTGTGTCCAGTTAGGTTTGTGACGGAGCACACAAAGTAAAGTGAAAGTATGACAGTCACTTTTAACTTAAATGACAGCAAAAAGTCACAATGAAACAAAATGTTAATTCAAACACTAGCCACAAATTCAAAAAACGGGTCACGACTAAAAAGCCGCAAATAATAGAAATCACTAAATTAGATATTGCTAATAAAGGAAATGCTGTTATTATTCTTGCATTAGGTTTCGCTAATATACTTTGTATGGCAAGGAGCTCATCATGTTAGTTCAAAATGTTAAACACTATTCCCCACTCTATTTTCTCGCAGCATTAGGTCCAGGTGGTCTGGCTGTCTCGTTTTTTATGTACCTGATGTTCCTCGTTCCACACAAAGGCACTCCGATGGCTGCAATGGAACATTGGTTACCCATCGTTGCTCAAGGTGGGATCGCTTCGATTTTGATTCTGCTGGTGCTATCAATAGTTTTGGGTCTGGCAATTCTCCATTTCACCCTACTGGGTTGGAACTTCAAACAGTTTCGTCAGTTCAAGCACAGCGATGACATCAACCAACTTCGTTCAACTAACGCAGCGGTAACAGAGATGGCCATGCCATTAACTGTGTCAATGTCTATCAATATGGGCTTTATTCTAGGTTCGCTGTTTGTGCCAAACTTGTGGCAGTTCATCCAACCGGTATTTCCTGTTGCAACATTAGGGTTTTTAAGCGTTGGCGTATGGGCTTTGACTATTTATGGCCGCTTCCTAACCAATGTCGTTATGGCTGGCAAATTTAATCCCGATGCCAACACTAATTTTAGTCAACTACTCGCACCCTTTACCTTTGCTATGGTGGCGGTAGGTCTTGCAGCCCCTGGGGCGATGAGTCACAGCACATTAGTCAGTGGCGTATCACTCACCCTTGCGGTTATGTTTGGCGTGCTTGCTGCAGTGACTACCGTTATTTGGCTTATTAATGGGTTTTCTCAAATCGTTAAGAATGGGCTAGACCTTAATGGCTCACCAACGCTTTGGATCCTAATCCCAATATTAACGCTGCTTGGCATTACTTACGTTCGCTACACCATGGGTACACACCATAATTTTGATGCACCGCTTATTAACAGCCAATTTATCACGGTGATGGGCGCTATTTTGGGACTGCAGCTTTTTGTGGGACTGTTTGGGCTTAAAGCAATGAAACGTAATGGTTATTTTGCAGAGTTTGTGTCTGGTGACAAAACCAATCCAGCCACATTCGGTCTAGTGTGCCCGGGTGTTGCACTGGTAGTATTTGGGTTCTTTTTCGTGAACTACGCGCTAATTGGCAATGCTATTATCGTTAAGTACAGCTTGGCTCACTTCATCTTGTTGTTACCGATTCTGGTGCTTCAACTTAAAACCACTGCCGTGATGTTCAAGTTGATGGGAAAAACGGTGTTCAATCTAGAAAAAAACATGAAAACGGCCTAGAAAAGTGAACCCAACGACCCAAAAAAGCGAGCATTGCTCGCTTTTTTAATACCCGTTAGGCAGCAGGAATTAAGGTTGGAACCAGCGAAGATAGGTGTTTTGCCAACGTCGCATGTTGATCGACTGGCCAATGAATCCCCTCTTTATCGCATGGCCGGATCAGCTTTGCTGCATCCAAGAAGTGACAATTAAGTTCGTCTGCTCGTAGCGCATAATAATGTGCCAACTGTTTCGATTTATCCTCTGCACCGTCGAAACCTTCTTGACCATTGCCGACTTCTAGAACGTGTGGCGGTGATATCAATAACACCTCTGGTGGCTTTTCCATAAACCCGTGGTGAAACTGTTGAACGACCTGAACCAAACGAGCAGCACCTTTCGATATGTCACTCGCTGCCACGTTATATCGAGATTTAAGATCATTGGTTCCCAACAGAATGATCACCAGATCTGGGTGATGGCTTTCGAGACAAGGCAGTAAATAGTCAAGCCCCTTCTTGCCAATTTCAAACGGGTCTTCGAATACCGTGGTTCGGCTATTTTGCCCCTCTTCTATAACGCGATAGCGCCCTTGCAGCGCATCTTGCAATCGCATGGTCCAGCGCTCTGTTTCATTGTAACGTCGCGGTAAGTCTGGGGCGTATCCCCAGGTATTTGAATCACCAAAACACAGTACCGTTTTCATGGTTGGTTTATTCCTAGTCAATTATTAACGTAATAAAGGGTTTAAGTAGATAGGCCAACATCCGTTTAGCTTATTAAGCGAACCACCAAAGACCCAGGGGCTCTGACCGACTCAACGTTATGACTGATCACAACACCATCACCGGGCGAATAGTATTCGTCGATAATATCGCCAAAACTGTTGTATTGCGTAGCGATGTGCTCACCTTGGCGCACCTTTTCGAGCAAAGTGACGTGACAAAGGACAAAGCCACCTTGCTTCGCACGCACGCTGGTTATGATATCCCCTTCGACGCAGGGTAAGGTTTGCGTTTTTACCTCACCCTCAATCAACTTATAGGCTCGCAAAATATTCAGCAGACCTTCTACCGCTCTATCTACCATGATGAGGTCGGTATACCGACCTACACCAATTTCTAATGTTACCGATGGGATACCCGCTCGGTTGTAGGCGGTTTCTAAAATTCCGGGATCGCCTGGGTCATTAAGGATCACATCGGGATTAATCAGACGAGCCATGGACAGCGCATCGTCTAACCGATAATCGGCAAACGCATACAATGGATAGGCCGAGCCCGAGGTTTGTGAATGCAGATCAATGGCTAAGTCTGCATTAGGTTTAAGTAGATGAGTCCAAAGGCTGTGCGCATAACGATGCGCATCGTCACCGTCTTCTTGCCCAGGGAAGACTCGATTTAAATTGGTCGATGAGCTATCTGGCGCTGCCGAGTGAAAATCCCGACTGTGCCGAGCAATACCAGAAAGGTTAATAGCGGGAACAATAGTCACGACCCCAGCCACCATTTTACTGACTAGCTCGCGTGCTAATTTTTGCGCGGTCAAAATCCCGTTCTGCTCATCACCATGAATACCAGCTGTGATCATGATTTTTCGACCTGGCTTGTTTCCTTTAAACACACGCACTGGCAGTGTTTGCGGATGCCCGATCGCGTCTGTCGCTACGGCAAACCAAAACTTGTGCTCTCCTGAATCTAGCGCATCCACGTCCAGCGCTTGTAATGTTGGATACATAGGAACGATGCTTTGGTTGAGCGATATTGACATGTTAACTCCAAGATATTGACGAGGTGACGATATGGGTTAGCGGCTAAATAACCATAGAGTACTGTATATAACATACTGAGCCACATAAACAAAAACCGCAGCCTGTCAGCCACGGTTTTAATTCAATCCTGTCGCGATCCATCAACCAACCATGCGACTAAATGATCGCTGGTAAAGGTTACCGCATCTCAAACAGTTCTTGATGAAAAGCGTCTTTCGCAATGCCCGAATCAACTAGATCTGACTGAATGGCCTTACCAAACTGAGTGGGCCCGCAGAACCAGTAGTCTGCGTGTCGCCAATTTGCCACCCGTTGCTTCAGGATCTCTGCATTTATTTGTCCATCTCTATCTTCGACAAAGATATAAAGTTTCACATTAGCGTTTTTTGCAGCGCGACTGACGTACTCGATCATTGGCACATCCATTTCTTTAACGCAATAGAACAAGGTGGTGGGTTGTTCAAAGCGTTTTGTCATCGCTAAGTACTTCATTCTGGCTAAAAACGGCGTGATGCCAATACCACCAGCAATCCAAACCTGCTCATCTTTCTGACTCGCGAAGTCAAACTCTCCATACGGTCCTTCAACGGATACCTCTGCTCCCGTTGATATTGAATGCACGATCTGCTGGGTATGATCGCCGAGTGCTTTCACTATAAACGACGCACGATTGTCGTCTTCCCAAGCCGATGAAAGGGTAAATGGGTGCGCTTCTTTAGTGTCATTAAATCGCACGAACGCAAACTGCCCTGCTCGGTGACCTGGCCAACGACCGTCTAGTGTGACATCTATTTTAACTTGTTGAGTGTTATTGAAACGAGTCACTTTATCGACGGTTGCTTTATGTCGGTTTCGCGCGCCTATTGCACCAAACAAACTTAACAGCGCGGAAACGGTCCCACCGATTAACAATATCGCGGTGAGCCACCCGATTGGCTGCATCCAATACGATGTTTTCACCAGTATCAGCGCATGAAACACTAAGGCCAAATAGACCACTGAAAACACTCGGTGGAAGTTAAAACTGCGGTTATATGCCACGCGTTTGATTAACGCCAGCGCTATTAGTACAACGGTAATGTAAAAAGCCCACTCACCGACGGTTTCTGCGAGGCTTCGCTGACTTCTCAACCATGTCGCTAGTGCATCTAACTCTTGGCCGCCCGCTCCGCGCGGCCCTCTTCCTCCTCGAGAACCACCTTCCAATAATCCCAGAGAAAATGCCCACTTGGGACCGACAGCAAAGAGGAAATGTGTTACTGACGTGACTAATGCGGTGATCCCAAGCCATTTATGAAGTCTATAGCCTTTATCTAGCCCGTTAATCATAGGTTCAATAAACCTGGGTCGCGCCGCCAAAATCATCGCTACGCTCATCACCGCTATTGACATAAATCCGGTGTAATCAACCATAAATCCACGCAAGCTCATAAACGTGCCAGAGTAAGTAGAGAAATCAGCGGCAAGCACCCATGCTGCAGAGACAATCCCAAGTAGAAACAAATAAGTCAGTTTGATATTTTTCATGCGGTTTCCTTTTCGCCTGTAAGCCAAAACACTAGCCACAGTTGCTAAGCTCCAACTATAATACCCGCACTATATGTAAGCCTTTTGTTTTACTCATCTTTTCAATAATTTACATTGCTTTACCTAACAATTGACCACGATCAATTTACCAACGCACTACCCTTAGCTATTCACTGAAACCGCACAAACCTTGCGCAACGAATGAGACACCCATTGAACTCTAAACACAATTAATTCTTGGAAGATAGCCATTGAGAATGCAATTGCTGACTGTTCCCTAAATAGTCGATAAACCAGCTCAGTAACTTGTGATTGGGGTCTCTTTTCCACACTAGGCAGCAGTGGCTGTCTGGCTGTTTTGCGGGAATTTCTTTTGCAATCAACTCTCCTTCTTCTAGCATTGGGTTAGCGATGTGTTTAGGTAAATAACCTACGCCACCTCCGCTGCGAATCATAGAGACTGCACTGTGCCAATTGGGTAACAGCAAACGTCGCTGCTGAGGGTAGTTTCCCATGTGCCTTTTGGGCAGTTGTGTTGAGGTGTCATCAAGGCAAATAAATGGATATTGCGAGAGTTGATCCTCTGTAAGGTGGGTCACTTGCGAAAGAGGATGAGTATTGGCCACCACAAACTGCCACTGCAAATGCCCCATGTCTTTAACTTCAAAGTCACCGTTGACTGGAATGGATGACGTAGCACCAATGACCACATCGGTTCGGCCTTGAGATATGGCCTCCCACGAGCCGTTATACACTTCCATATTGATCTGAAGCTCTGCGTGTTCGAATGTGCGGTAGAAATCGTCCACCATGGGTTGCAAGCGGTCGAGCTTAACCACATTGTCCAAAGTCACTCTAAGACGCGACTGCCACCCTAAAGCGGCGCGCTGAGTTTGCACCGTCGCTTGTTCCATTTTTAACAGCAATGACCGTGCTTCTTCGATAAATATTTGGCCAGCAGGAGTCAGTTCGACCCGCCTAGGAAGCCGTTTAAATAACACCACATCCAACTCTTGTTCCACCTGTCGTACCGAGTAGCTAATCGCCGATGGGACTTTATGCAACACCTCAGCGGCAGCCGTAAAACTTTCCAACCGCGCAACGGTGACCAACATTTCTAAAGAAGACCGTGAAAACATGTACTTACACCCTTTTAACGCTATGTAATTTTATCAATCAAATAATTTGATTGATAACCACAAAGATTATCGCTTAATTGTACGCCCTAATACCCATAAAATCCTCGCCAACTGCGATGTTAGTCGCTAAACACTGAATATTTACAATCAAATAATTTAAATGAGATAGCATGACCGTATCTAAGTACCAAATTTTTTACCTCTCCGCATTGTCTATGCTGGGTTTTGTCGCAACCGATATGTACTTGCCTGCGTTTGATGCGATGCAAACCTCTTTGGCTACTGGTCCGCAACAAATGGCGCTATCACTAACCGTTTTCTTAGCCGGCTTGGGGATAGGTCAGATCGTCTGGGGTATGTTGTCCGATAAATATGGTGATCGAAACTCACTGATTATGGGATTGCTCATCTTTACGGCAGCATCATTTGGGCTGACTCAAAGTACTGAAGTGTCTCAACTTCTAGGATTTCGCTTTGTTCAGGCTGTAGGGGTATGTGCACCTGCTGTAATTTGGCAAGCAATGGTTATTCGTCGCTACCCTGAAAAAACGAGCCAGCAATTGCTCGCAACCATTATGCCTCTTGTCGCTCTTTCTCCGGCACTTGCTCCTCAGCTAGGTGTATTGCTTCTAAGCACATTCGGTTGGGAAAGTATCTTTACTGCACTAACAGTTATTGGTGGCTTGCTTATCGTCGCATCGCTGGCGCAGCCTGCAACGAAGGTTACAGCAAAACAAAGTAGCTTTACCCAAGATGTTGGAAATCTCGTCAAGTCAAAAGTCTATATGGGTAACATTACGATCTATGCGTTTGCGTCAGCGGTGTTTTTTGCCTACCTCACTGGTATGCCAGAAATCATGAATAAACTGGGTTACTCGCCAAAAGATATTGGGTTAAGTTTTGTACCACAAACTATTGCCTTTATCATCGGTGGTTTTCTGGGTAAAAAATGTACGCCAAAATTTGGCTCGGACAAAACGCTATTTGCTCTACTGATTGTGTTTACTGTAGCGACCTCGTTAGTCGGTATATTCTCGCAAACCGCGATGACCACAATTTGGCCGTTGCTAATACCGTTCTGCTTTGTTGCTATGGTCAATGGTGCGCTTTACCCAATCGTCGTAAGTAAAGCATTGAGCAGCGCAAAAGAAAGTCCTGCCACTGCAGCGGGCTTCCAAAATAGCTTCCAGATAGCCATCAGTAGTTTAGCCAGTGCGTTAGTCGCCGCCTTTGCCTACAACGCGCTAGAAGTCACTGGTGCGGTGATCATGCTGTGTACATTAGGCTTATGGTTTGGCTACCTACTCGCTGCAAAAGCGACAAAGACTGTCCATAAAACTGAACTTGCCTAATTTGCCGTCACCTGCACAGGTTACTGCCATTCATGCAGATAAGTATGACACTTCGTCATTGGTCACCTACTTCATTACTCGTCATTCGTCCGCTTGTGTTCTATAACTGTACCGTTTAAAAAGCGGCCCTCGGGTCGCTTCTACTTATACGTTATGTCCTGTGTTCATCTCCCACATCCCTGACCGATAAATATCAGCAATAATTCTATATCAAAGATTACGGTGTCGTGACAAAGATACCAATATGATCCATTTGAGATTAGGATAGAGCCTGTCTCTAGCATTCACTTAAACAACACTATGAAGCCATTAACTCTTCTCGACGGCGGTATGGGTCGCGAGCTAAAACGCATCGGGGCTCCTTTTTCTCAACCTCTTTGGAGCGCACAAGCCCTAATTGAGTCGCCACAGCATGTTACTCAAGCACATCAACGCTTTATTGATGCTGGCGCAGAGGTCATTATTACCAACAGTTATGCCTGTGTGCCCTTTCACCTCGGTGAAGAACGTTACCGACAACAAGGTGCTCAGCTTGCTCGTTTGGCAGCAAAATTGGCCAAAGATGTTACTTTGAAACACCCTAATGTGCACGTTGCGGGATGCCTCCCGCCACCCATGGGGAGCTATCGACCGGATCTGTTTGATAAACAGCGTGCAGAAGATATATACCAGACCCTCTATACAGCCCAACGCGATCATGCCGATCTGTGGATGGTAGAAACACTCTCTTCCATTGAAGAATTTCAGTCTGCACAGATTGTCCTCTCAAGCAGCACACTGCCAAGCTACTACGCCTTTTCACTGCAAGACACTGTTAAGGAGGCAGCATGCATTCGTTCAGGCGAGTCAGTCACTGACGCCATACAAGCAGTATTAAATGCCGGAGAGAGTAAGGTATTATTTAACTGTTCAATGCCAGAGGTCATGTTGCAGGCGGTAGTAGACGCTAAATTATGCGCAGCTGAACAAGGTAAAGAGATTGAAGTGGGCGTTTACGCCAATAACTTCACCGCGATTGATCCCGACCATCAAGCCAATACACTTTTTCAAGCAGAGCGGAGTGTGTCACCAGACGAGTATTTGCGCTTTGCCCAGCAGTGGTATGATGCTGGCGCTACTATTATTGGGGGCTGCTGCGGCATAGGCCCAGAACATATTGAACGACTGAGCGAATGGAAGGCCTCACTAGAGTCTTGATAGTTAGCCACAGAGGTTAGTGTTGACCTCTGTGACCAGTAAGCCCATTAAGCTTGTCGTAATTTAAACGCATACACCTGCTCAGATTGCAGTTCTGATTGTAATCACCAATGATGGTACTAAATACCGACAACGTATTATTTGCCGGTGAAGCTCGAGAAAGTAAGTGATTAGAAAATAGCTTAATAGCACAAGGTTGCCGACGATTAAGCAGCAACCTTGTAACCATCGTTAATTTACACCGCTTCTTTGAGGGTCAACATCCCTTCAGTCACGATAAAATCAATAATGGTTTCTAAGCCGATGCCTTCTTTTAAATTGGTAAACACATAGGGTTTGGTCGGTCGCATGCGCGCCGTATCTTGCTCCATCACTTCAAGCGATGCGCCCACGTACGGGGCCAAATCGATTTTGTTGATGATCAAAAGGTCAGAACGAGTAATACCTGGGCCACCTTTACGAGGGATTTTTTCACCTTCGGCAACGTCAATCACATAGATGGTTAAATCTGCCAATTCGGGACTGAACGTTGCGCTTAGGTTATCACCGCCGCTTTCGACAAACACCACGTCCAAGTTTTGATGAAGTTTGGCCAACTCTTCTACCGCTGCCAAGTTCATTGAGGCATCTTCACGAATCGCAGTATGAGGGCAGCCGCCTGTTTCGACGCCAATGATGCGGTCAGGCTCTAATGCCTCTGCTCGAGTTAATATTTTGGCATCTTCTTGGGTGTAAATATCGTTAGTCACCACTGCAATATTGAGCTTGTCGCGGATGGTTTTACACAAGATTTCGAGCAGCGCGGTTTTTCCAGATCCAACTGGGCCACCAATGCCAATGCGAAGCGGTTGTTTATAAGTTTGCATGAGGGTTCCTTTACATGTTTAAGACCGGAAAAGTCGAGTGTATTGAGTTTGATGAAGCGCACTTGCCATCGCAATCGAGGGGGTAAAACTGCCAATCATCCAGCTCTCTTGACGAGAAGCCTTAGCGATCACCGATGGAAATGCAGCGCTAATATTAATAAGCGCTACTTGACCTGCGGTTTGCCCAAGCGGGATGAGTTTTACACCCGCGGTTACGATGTTTTCGAGCCAGCTCCAAAGGTAGCCTTGCTTTAAGCTCTCTAAGTCGATTTGCCAGTGGTGCGCCGCAACGCAAAAGCCAAGCAGCTGATTGGGGTGACTGTCGACGTTGTCTAGCCAAGACAAGTCCATATCAAGCTGCTTGAGCAAGGTATATAACGCGTTTCCTCGCTGACGCTCTTCGGCTCGCAGTTCACTGGTTTCACGACTCGAGTACAAAACGTCACTCCAGTGTGTGCACGCCTGATGATCCTTCTCTAACACAGCGTGGTAGAGATGCTCAATAATGGGTAACTCGAGCGTGGCAACGCTCGACTCCACCATGTGCATAAGCCAGCGTTCCATGCTCTCGCGATCGTTGACCCAACCGGCTTCAACCGCATACTCCAGACCTTGCGAGTAGGTAAACCCACCGATAGGCAGTGCGGGACTTATCAGTTGAAATAGCCGATAACTGACGAGCGTCTCGCCGCGGACATCGGTAGCTAGCTTCATCGTAGTGTTCTCTAGTTACACTTTATGACGATTTTTTGTGCTTGAACATCGCGTATGCGCCACCGAGCAAAACGATGGCGCCAACGCTAACAAGCAGGTCTGGATTGCTCAGAAGGTGAATCAAATCAGCCCACACTGAATGGTGATCGTGACCGGTGTGAGCAAAGGCAAGTGATGGGCTTGCTAAAAGAGCTACTAGAAGCGTTTTTTTGTTAGTCATTTTTGGGGTAATCATAGTGCGTTCCTTAAAGTAAAAATCCATAAAATTTAAATTAGTGATGATGGTGATGACCGCCAGACCGGCCGCCGTAAGCGCCGCCTTCAGGCTCAAAGGGCTGTTTTTCGCAGGTAACTTCTGCGCCCAGTCCCTCTACCATTTCATCCAATACGTGATCATGCTGATAGCGCACCCATCCTGGTTCTACTTGCAGCGGAACATGACGGTTGCCTAAATGGTAAGCGACACGGGTCAGCAAATGAGGGTCGTCGCAATACACGGTCGAGACCTGCTCTGGCGCAGCCTTTACTTCCACAATTAAGCCACACACACTGGCGAGCTTTTCGCCGCCACGTAAAATATGCCCACGAGGTAAAAACAATCCTGCGTCACGGCCATCGTCTAAGCTCACTTTGAGTCGACTTTTAATGCGGCTGTCGATGGGCAAACTTAGGTAGCCGTCGGCACCACCTTCATTGACCGTAATTTTGGTTAGTTCAATCATTGTTTCGCTCCTATCAAGCTCAATTAGGAAAAGATTTAAAACAGAAAATAACGCTGCGCCATCGGCAGCACGTCAGCGGGCTCGCACACCAACAACTCGCCGTCGGCACGCACCTGATAGGTTTGTGAGTCCACCTCGATGTTAGGCATCCAATCGTTGAGTTTCATGTCGCGCTTACTGATGTCCCGACAATGACTCACCACACCTATCTGACTTTGCAGTCCCAGTTGGCCTGCGATGTCTTCGTGTTTTGCCTGCTGAGAGACAAACAGCATTGAGGTGCTTTTATTGGCCTTACCATAGCTGCCAAACATCGAGCGATAGTGCACCGGCTGAGGCGTTGGAATAGAGGCATTGGGATCGCCCATTGGCGCCATGGCAATCATGCCCCCTTTAAGCACGACGCTTGGCTTCACCCCAAAAAAGGCCGGCTTCCACAGCACTAGATCGGCAAGCTTACCCGCTTCAATCGAGCCCACTTCGTGAGCCATTCCGTGGGTGATCGCAGGGTTAATGGTGTATTTTGCAACGTATCGCTTTAAGCGAAAGTTATCACTGTAGCTAGAATCTTCAGCCAAGCTGCCACGTTGCACTTTCATTTTGTGTGCGGTTTGCCAAGTTCTCGTGATCACCTCACCCACCCGCCCCATGGCTTGAGAGTCGGACGCGATCATCGAAAATGCCCCCAAATCATGCAGAATATCTTCGGCGGCAATGGTCTCTCTTCGTATCCGAGATTCAGCGAACGCCACATCTTCGGCAATGGACGGCGACAAGTGGTGACACACCATTAGCATGTCTAAATGCTCGTCTACGGTGTTAATGGTATAGGGGCGTGTTGGGTTGGTTGACGATGGCAATACATTGGCTTCACCGGCGGCTTTAATAATATCGGGTGCGTGACCGCCTCCTGCGCCTTCGGTGTGGTAAGTATGAATAACACGATCGCCAATGGCGCCCAGTGTTGATTCAACAAAGCCTGATTCATTGAGTGTATCGGTGTGAATGGCTACCTGCACATCCATTTCATCAGCAACGGATAGGCAGGTATCGATAGAAGCTGGAGTGGTGCCCCAGTCTTCATGAAGCTTAAGACCTACCGCACCTGCGGCGACTTGCTCTCGTAACGCCTCTGGCTGACTGGCATTACCTTTACCCAGCAGGCCAAAATTCATAGGAAAGTCGTCCAACGACTCTAACATTCGGTGCATGTTCCAAGGCCCCGGCGTACACGTGGTAGCGTTGGTCCCAGTATTGGGGCCTGTTCCGCCACCAATCATGGTGGTCACCCCAGACGCCAGCGCTTCTTCAATTTGCTGAGGGCAAATAAAATGAATGTGCGAATCGATGCCGCCAGCCGTCAAAATGTTGCCCTCTCCGGCCAACACTTCGGTTCCTGGGCCAATCACAATGTCCACGCCTGGCTGTACATCTGGGTTACCGGCTTTGCCCAGAGCTTGAATACGACCATTTTTGATAGCGACATCGGCTTTTACGATGCCCCAATAGTCCAAAACCACTGCGTTGGTGATCACTAAATCTGGTGTCTCTTGGCTCGGTCTTTGGCTCTGGCCCATGCCATCGCGGATCACCTTGCCGCCACCAAATTTTACTTCGTCACCATACACCGTGTAGTCTCGTTCAACTTCCAACCACAGTTCGGTGTCGGCCAAGCGAACTCTATCGCCCAGCGTTGGACCAAACATCTCTGCGTAACCTTGTCTGGATATCGTTGCCATCTGCTTTCCCTAATTCATGCCTTATGTGCGCGCCCTAGCGTGATCCATTGCCCGCCATACACTTATAACTTGCCCATCACTTTGCCTTGGAAGCCGTAGACTTCTTGCTTACCCGCGTATCGCACCAGCTCTACCGTGCGAGATTGGCCTGGTTCAAATCGAGTGGCGGTTCCCGCAGCGATGTTGAGTCGAAAACCTTTGGTTTTGTCTCGGTCGAATTGCAACGCGTTGTTGGCTTCAAAAAAATGGTAGTGAGAGCCGATTTGCACAGGGCGATCACCCAAGTTCTTCACTTTTACCGTTGTCGTTTCTCGCCCCTCATTAAGCACAATGTCGCCATCGGGGGTCTGAATTTCGCCGGGTTTAAATCCATGATGTGTGGTTGTGGTAGCCATCGAACTCTCCTTTAATTCCCTGTTTACACAATCGGTTCATGCACCGTGACAAGCTTGGTGCCGTCAGGAAACGTCGCTTCCACTTGAACATCAGGGATCATCGACGCAACACCGTCCATCACATCTTCAACGCCGAGCAAGGTGCGGCCATAATCCATCAATTGCGCCACTGTTTTTCCTTCTCTGGCCCCTTCTAATATTGCGCTACTGATCAGTGCTATCGCCTCTGGGTAGTTCAGTTTTATGCCTCGCTCTTTGCGCTGATTGGCAAGCATGCCCGCGCAAAAAATCAGTAATTTGTCTTTCTCTCTCGGTGTCAGTTCCATACCGCTATCCGCCTTTGTATCCTTTGCCCAACTGATGACTTTTGCTTTCTTTAAGTCGCCCAAATCCGTGGTTTATCCGGGGTTGCCCCTGTCATCTTTCCGCGCGTTAATCGCCAAATATCGCCAAAAAGGTTAATAAGATCTTCGCTCCAATGCCCAAGCGCGCGCATCACTATTACCCCTTCCAACTCAGTCGCACCCGCAATCCAACTCGTGGGTGAGGCTGCCGAAGCAGTTGTTTGCTCGGTGAGATATGCCTGAATCGGCTCAAGTAGCGACGACTCAAAATGTCGAATGTATAACGTGCCCATCAATGGGTAGTTGAGCAGTCCTTTTTCCATTAACAGTTCATCGCCACCCACCATCTGTATGCCTTCAGTGAGGATGATTTTTTGGTCAATAAACAGTTGCGTCTTTCCAATCAGGTGCCCCGCGCTAAACGGCTCGTCCAGAGCAGGACGCCCAAAACAGTTAAGCTCCCACCCCCAAAATTGTGCATCGCCTTCAAGGCGAATATCGGTGTCTAGGCGAACATGGGCGTGAGGAAAGAAAATATTGTCTTGCGGAAACCATTCCAAACGCCCGCCAGCCTCTACTCGAAGAACTTGCTTTTGCTGTGCGTATCGGTGATTAGAACGGTAAAACTTAGTCGAGCCAGGTGTTGTAATTAACACCTCGGCATTACTCTCTACCGTGATGTCGATGTTTAAAGTGTCACCACCCACCACGCCACCTGGGGGATGCAATAAGTAGGCGTGACAGGTAGTGCCATCTGGATATAACGGGCGTTGGATGGCCAGTGGGCCACTTTGATGACGATGTTTGAGCACCGTTTTATCGCCGCGTTGAGTAAACGACAGCGACAAGTCCGCTTTCCAACCCTCACGAATATCGTCTTCGATCACTTGATCTATGGCTCGAAGCGACGGGCTTTGGGTAAGCAGCTGGGGACCTGGCTTCGTTAATTCGTTCACCATCGTCATACAGTGAGGTACTCTTTGATTAAACGCTCGTCCAACTGCTTGATATCGCCCGACGCCACTTGTCTGCCTCTGTCTAAAATGCAAAACACGTCGCCGACTTTTCGCGCAAAGGGAAGCTTTTGTTCAACCAGCAACACGGTTAACCCCATCTTCTCGTTGAGCATACGGATAATGTCACCAATCTCTTGTACGATGTTAGGTTGAATACCCTCTGTCGGCTCATCAAGGATCAATAGCTTAGGCTCAACCACTAACGCGCGACCAATCGCCAGTTGTTGCTGTTGACCCCCAGATAAGTCGCCTCCTCGGCGATGCAGCATCTCTTTGAGTACCGGAAATAAGTCAAAGATAAATTCTGGAATTTGGCGATCACCTTTGGCGCGTATCGGCAAACCCACTTCGAGATTTTCCTGAACCGTCAGCATCGGAAAGATTTGGCGGCCTTGAGGTACGTAACCGATGCCGTGGCGTGGTCTCTCTTCGGTTTCCATGGACAGCAGCGACTGACCAGATAGCGTTATGTCGCCGCTCTTTACCGATACCAAGCCCATGATGCATTGCAACAGCGTGGTTTTACCGACGCCATTTCGCCCCATCAACACAGTGCATTTCCCCTCAGGCACACTCATATTAAGATCCCACAAGGTATGACTTTCACCGTAATACTGGTTCAGTGATTCAATCTCTAGCATGCTACTCTCCAAGGTACACTTGTTTGACTTCGGGGTGGGCTTGGACCTGATCCATGCTGCCTTCTGCTAGCACATGCCCTTGGTGCAAAACGGTAACGTGACTGGCAATGGAGCGGACAAAGTCCATATCGTGCTCAACCACCACCACTGAGTGTTTTCCCGCAAGAGAATTCAGCAGCTCTGAGGTGCGGTCCATTTCTTGGTGTGTCATTCCTGCTACTGGCTCATCCACCAACAGAAGCTTCGGGTTTTGCATCAGCAGCATGCCAATTTCTAGCCACTGCTTTTGACCGTGAGACAAGTTTTTAGCCAGATTTGCCGCGTCGTCTTTTAAGTGAATAAGCTCGAGTACAGACGCCAACTTGTCGCGCTGCTCGCCACTCATTTGCGCGGTAAAGGTTCCCCACACTGAGCGGGCTCCCGCCATCGACAGTTCGAGATTCTGCCAAACACTTAGACATTCAATGACGGTTGGTTTTTGAAATTTTCGACCGATACCCGCATTGGCAATCTCGGCTTCATTCATTTTAAGAAGGTTAATGTTCGACCCGAGCCAAACCTCACCCGAATCTGGTTTGGTTTTGCCTGTGATGATGTCCATCATGGTGGTTTTACCCGCACCATTTGGACCGATAATGCAGCGAAGCTCGCCTTCTCGGATATACAAGTTCAAATCGTTGATCGCTTTAAACCCATCGAAGCTTTTGTTTACCCCTTCGATATACAGCAATACATTGTGACGAGTATCGATGGCCGGATGCACATCCGGCTTTAGAAAAGAGAACACCTCATCACGACGAGTAAACGACTGGTAGTTACGCTTGAGCTGCTCAAGTTGTTTTAGCTCTGTCATGCAGAGGCCTCCTTGGTATTAGCGGCGTCTGGCGTTGACCGTCCAAGACGAGATTTGAGTTGAGCACTGCGCTCGCTGACAAAACCAATCACCCCTTGAGGCAAATACATGGTCGATAGCACAAACAAGCCACCTAAAGCAAATAGCCACACCTCGGGAAACTCAACCGTGAACCAACTTTTGGCGTAATTAATAATCAGAGCCCCAACAATCGCACCGAACAACGTTGCGCGACCACCAAGAGCCACCCACACCACCACCTCAATCGAGTTAAGCGGTGCAAACTCACCTGGGTTAATGATGCCCACCTGCGGGACATACAGCGCGCCTGCTACCCCAGCAATAACTGCGGACAATACAAACACCCACAACTTAATGCCATCCACGTCATAGCCCATAAATCGGGTGCGTGATTCGGTATCGCGAATCGACAACGCGACTCGCCCTAGACGACTGCTTACCACTATTCGGCACACGGCATAGCTGAGCATCAGTGCCACACCGGTCGCGACAAACAGCGCAACTTTGGTGGCATCACTTTGCAAGCTAAAGCCTAAAATATCTTTAAAATCGGTCAGACCGTTGTTGCCACCAAAACCCATTTCGTTGCGGAAAAATGCCAACATCAATGCGTAGGTTAATGCTTGGGTCATGATAGAGAGATACACCCCTGATACCCGCGAACGAAACGCTAAATAACCAAACAAGTAAGCCAAGGCACCTGGCACCAACACCACCATCAAGCAAGCAAACCAAAACTGATCAAAGCCAAGCCAAAACCAAGGCAACGCATCCCAGTTTAGAAACACCATAAAATCGGGTAACACTGGGTCGCCATACACACCACGAGTACCAATTTGGCGCATCAAATACATTCCCATGGCGTAACCGCCTATGGCAAAAAACGCGGCGTGTCCCAAACTCAAAATACCCAAATAGCCCCACACTAAATCCAGTGCCAGCGCTAACATGGCGTAACTGAGGTATTTCCCCATCAGCGAGATGGTAAAGGTCTCGACATGCAATGGGTGACCTGAGGGTAATAAGGTGTTGGCTAACGGAACTAAAATCGTAGCCGCCAAAATGACCAGTAGCGTCAGTTGGCCACCACGGTCACCTTTAAAAGCTGAAAGTACGAAAGACTTCGACTGCATACTGCGCTCCTTATCCTTCAGCTGCTCGTCCGCGTTGAGGGAATAGCCCTCTTGGACGTTTTTGAATAAATAAAATGATGAACACTAGAACCAAAATCTTAGCCAAGACTGCGCCAGTCCACGGTTCGAGTACTTTGTTAAAGAGTCCAAGGCTAAGACCTGCGACCAACGTGCCCCATAAGTTGCCGACGCCACCAAATACCACCACCATAAAGGAGTCGATAATGTACGCTTGTCCCATATTAGGTCCGACGTTAGTCAACTGAGACAGCGCCACTCCAGCAATTCCGGCAACCCCAGATCCCAGACCAAAGGTCATTGCGTCCACGCGCTCAGAGCGGATCCCCATAGCGCGCGCCATGGCTCGGTTTTGCGAGACGGCGCGAACCTGCAAGCCAAGTGGTGTTTTCTTAAGCACCATCAGCAATCCCACAAACACTAAGAAGCAGAACAGCACGATATAAAGGCGGTTATAGGTAAGTGACAACATTGGGTTAATTTGCAGCGCACCCGACATCCATTCAGGTGTGCTCACAGAGCGGTTAAGCGGTGAGAAGATCGAACGAACCGCTTGTTGCAAAATCAAACTGATACCAAAGGTCGCCAGCAGTGTTTCAAGAGGTCGACCATATAAATGGCGGATCACGCTGCGCTCAATGGCAACGCCTACCAAGCCAGAGACGATAAACGCCATTGGAATAGAAAGGATTAAGGCAACGCCGACATGATTAGGCAGCAATAACTGCATCACGTAGGTGGTGTATGCGCCAATCATGATCAGCTCACCATGGGCCATGTTTATCACGCCCATCACGCCAAAGGTGATCGCAAGGCCGATGCCCGCAAGCACCAGTACAGAGCCTAAACTCAGTCCGAAAAAGGCGGTTTCGATTCCGGTATAAAGGGATTGATACTGCTGATAGGTGGCAATGCCTTTGTTGGCAGCCTCATAAACCGGCGAATTTTCTTCAACATCGTTAGCCACTTGGTTGAGTGTTTGCGCGACGATAGGCAGTTTGTAGCCAGCGACAGTTTCTATCGCGGCAATTCGGCTAGGCTCGTCTAACGCGCTGTCTTTGGCCGCATCAATTGCTAGCGCAAGCTCAATCATCTCGGTGACGTCTGAATCATTTTCAATGGTGAGTCGCTTGCTCAATGCAGCCAGTAAGTCATCGTCGGTAGTGCCTAATAACGTTGATACTGCGTTGTACCGCTCATTTTGCAGTTCGCTATTAATGCCGATTGACGCAAGTTCTGCACGAATTTCACCGCGCAGGCGGTTATTCACTCGTACTTTTTTGAAATCTCTTGAATTGTCGATAGCAAGGGTCGAATCGCTCCATGCCGCTAGGGCAACGCTATCGGTTTTGGGGTTTTCCACCACATAAAAGGTTTGGTAGTGTTCGCTTTTGCGGTCGCCATAATAGTAGAGATCGCCTTCTAACCATGCGCTGAGCAACGTTTTGGCTTGCTCTGAAGACTGAGTGCCCACCAACCACTCTATGGCTTGAGTCTTATCTGAATTGTTCTTGCCAAGCAGCGCAGCGTTGAAACTTGCTGTGTCATTTACCTCGGCCCAAGACGCGGCGGTAAATGCCCACATTAGCAAGACTGCTTTCAATAAATTTGACACCATGTGCATGACTTCCTGCTCGTTTGCGAGCGTAAATGACGAGGCAGAAAAGAACCTGCGCCGCCAAAATAGACAAACTATTGAGAGTGCTCCAGCAAGCCGGATCACTCAGGGTTTACTCAGTTACTGTGCGCCAGAACAAGTTTTAGTTTCGATGTTGTACGCGCCACAAGAGAACGGTTTGGCCCAGCTAGAGTAGAGCTTCGCCGACTCTGGCAGGAAGTTTGACCAAGCGTCACCGGCAACCAGACCTGTTGTTTCCCACACCACATCAAACTGACCGTCGTCTTGGATTTCACCAATCAATACTGGCTTAGTAATGTGGTGGTTTGGCATCATGGTTGAATAACCACCTGACAAGTTCGGTACAGAGACACCAATCAACGCATCTTGTACTGCTTCTGCATCTGTAGTACCTGCGTTGGTCACCGCTTGTGCCCACATGTTAAATCCAATGTAGTGCGCTTCCATTGGGTCGTTAGTTACGCGGTCTTCACTTTTAATAAACTCTTGCCACACTTCCACAAACTCTTCGTTCGATTCGGTGTCAACGCTCATAAAGTAGTTCCAAGCCGCTAGGTGACCGACTAGTGGTTCGGTATCCATGCCGGACAACTCTTCTTCACCTACCGAGAACGCAATGACTGGAATGTCTTCAGACGAAAGACCTTGTGCACCTAGCTCTTTGTAGAATGGAACGTTGGCATCACCATTGATGGTTGATACCACCGCGGTTTTCTTGCCTTCGCCACCAAAGCGTTTGATGTCAGCAACGATTGATTGCCAGTCAGAATGACCAAATGGCGTGTAGTTGATCATGATGTCGGCTTCAGCAACGCCTTTGCTCGCCAAATACGACTCCAAGATTTTGTTGGTTGTACGCGGATAGACGTAGTCGGTTCCTGCTAATACCCAACGCTCAACCTCAAGCTCATTCATTAAGTAATCCACCGCTGGGATAGCTTGTTGGTTTGGCGCAGCGCCAGTATAGAAAACGTTTTTAGACGACTCTTCACCTTCGTATTGAACAGGGTAAAACAAGATACTGTTAAGCTCTTCAAATACAGGTAGCATCGATTTGCGCGATACTGAAGTCCAGCCGCCGAACACCACATCCACCTGCTCTTTTTCGATCAGCTCGCGAGCTTTCTCTGCAAAAAGTGGCCAGTTTGACGCAGGGTCGACCACGACCGCTTCCAGTTTCTTACCAAGCAATCCGCCCTTTTTGTTTTGCTCGTCCACCAGCATCATAACCGTGTCTTTCAGTGTGGTTTCACTGATTGCCATGGTGCCAGAGAGCGAGTGTAAAACACCGACCTTGATGGTGTCTTCCGCTGCCATTGCAGGGATGCTAAACAGTGATGCCGCCAATAACGAACTAGCAACTAAATTCCTTTTCATGAGTGATTTCCTTAATACGTTTGTTTTGAAGTAAAACCAGTAACAGGGCAGAAAAGCACACGCTGACCTATCAAACATCTACCTCTAGTATTCACCCATCACTCGGATTTGGGTATGCGCAATTAGGGCAGCTTATGTACGTCAAATTACGCATAGTCTTTGATGAATTTTTATGCGTATAATCGAAGAGGGATTGAGGAGCAGAAATTCTTAGGGCGAGAGAGTAAAAAATTTTTGAGCGCAATTGTGTGTGTGATTGGAGCAAGGATACACGGCAAGGACGCCGTGTTTGAGCCATCATGGATGATTTTACGGCGCCTTGCGGAAATCGCACACACAATTGTGCGGGGTATGCACACACAGCAATAGCCCTAAAACGGAAGCTCACCCAAACGACGGATCGACTTTTTATTGAGAAATGAACCCACTTTATGCATGAAGTTCCACCTATACGGCGAAAATACAATCGGCTGGTTGCCAACGAGCTATTAGAAGATTTTGCGCTGCGTTTTACCGCCAAGCGAGCTCGAAAATGGTCGTCTGGCTGGATAGCCAATACCGCTCTTGGCATTGTCTCTTTTTTGGTGCTCGAAGCATTAGGGGGGTCGATCACCCTTTCTTACGGCACCATTAATGCGCTGTGGGCGATCGCAGCTGTGTCTGGCGTGGTGGTGTTTAGCGGGATCCCCATTTGCTACTACGCCGCTAAGCACGGGGTCGATATCGACCTTTTGAGTCGAGGTGCCGGTTTTGGCTACATTGGCTCGACCATTGTGTCACTCATCTATGCCTCGTTTACCTTCATATTTTTTGCTTTAGAAGCCGCCATTATGTCGATGGCACTGCTGCTAATGTTTGGGTTGCCTCTGTTTTGGGGTTACATACTCAGCGCAGTCATCGTGATCCCTATCGTGGTGCTTGGGATCACCAACATCAGTCGCTTTCAAATGTTTTCACAGCCCCTATGGCTGTTAATGCAGTTAGTGGCGGTGTTTTACGTATTCAGTCACCCACAAACCGATGTCGAAAACTGGCTGCAATATGCAGGGATTTCTGGCTCGCACAGTGAGTTTAACTGGTTGCTGTTTGGTGGAGCCTCTGCGGTACTGTTGTCGGTGGTTGCCCAAATTGGCGAACAGGTCGATATCCTGCGCTTTTTGCCAGAACAAAAAGAGTGTGGCCGCACCAAATGGTGGCTGGCTATATTACTAGGCGGTCCTGGATGGATACTGTTTGGCGCAGCCAAAATGGTACTAGGAAGCTTTTTAGCTTGGCTTGCGATTAGCTCTGGTGTTGCCGCGTCTGTGGCGGGCGATCCCGCCAACATGTACTTAAATGTGTTTAGTGCCATCACCGAAAATACCCAACTGGCGCTGATCATGGCCGGTGTGTTTGTGATCATCTCTCAGCTTAAAATCAATGTTGCCAACGCCTATGCAGGCTCATTGGCCTGGTCCAACTTTTTCTCTCGCCTTACCCATAGCCACCCTGGTCGCGTTGTGTGGATGGTGTTCAATGTGATCATAGCGTTGCTGCTCATGGAGCTGGGCGTTTATCAACTGCTCGAAAAAACCCTACAGATTTATTCTGTATTGGTCCTTGCGTGGATAGGCTCATTGGTGGCGGATCTGGTGATCAACAAACCGCTTGGATTAAGCCCATCGGGGATTGAGTTTAAACGCTCTAAGCTGTTTGATATTAACCCAGTCGGGCTTGGCTCGATGATCATAGCCTCTTACGTGGGGCTCACTGCGCACCTAGATATGTACAACGACACGGTTAAGGCCTTTGCCTCTTATATCGCGTTTGCCCTGCCTTTTATTACTGCCCCACTCATCGCTTATCTTACCAAAGGCCGCTACTACTTGGTGGACTCTGACACCGAGATTAGAGGACACCACCATGGCGATATTGGTTGCAGCGTCTGTGAAATTGCCTTTGAAACCGAAGACATGGCCTATTGCCCAGCCTACGGTGGACATGTCTGTTCGCTGTGCTGCTCATTGGATGTGCGCTGCCAAAACAAATGTCGCCCACAAGCCACCTTGTCACAACAGCTGCATACGATGTTGGCCCCATTTGTACCCTTGTCGATGCTACGCAAGATTTCATCGCCCGTTGGACAGTTTTTCGCGGTGCTCACCATTGTCAGTACCTTTATGGGGTGCATCTTTATTGTCGCGTATAACCAAATACCCTTTGTCTCATCGCAGGACATGCAAAACATTCACCTCGGCCTAATTAAAGCTTTTGTGATGCTCCTTATTCCCGTAGGGATCATCAGTGGTTTACTGGTACTTGCGCGCAATAGTACTAAATCGGCCATTAATGAATTACAGTCGCACACCCAATTGCTGGTTCACGAAATCGAAGCGCACGAAGTCACCTCGCATCAACTGGAACAAGCTAAAAAACTAGCGGAGACTGAAAACAATGCTAAAAGCCGCTACTTGGCCGGCTTAAGTCATGAGTTAAGAACCCCACTTAACGTGTTGCTTGGGTATTCACAGTTACTTGGCGACGACAAAGAGCTGGATAAACAGACGCGAGATTACGCTCACACCATTCACCGAAATGGGGAGCACTTGGCTAACCTCATTGAAGGCTTGTTAGAGATATCTAAGATAGAAGCGGGCCGGTTAGAGCTGCGCTATGAGGAGTTTAATTTACACAACCTGCTCGAGCAGTTAGTCGACATGTTTTCGATGCAGGCCGCCCAAAAGGGGCTCACCTTTGAGTACCACCCAAGCCCCAACTTGCCCACTCATATTGCTTCGGATCAGCAGCGCCTTCGCCAAATACTAATAAACTTGCTGACTAATGCGGTTAAGTATACCCGTAATGGTTCGGTTAAATTCAATGTCCATTACCGCAATCAAGTAGCAAGCTTTGAAGTTGAAGATACGGGTGTGGGCTTGTCTGAACAAGAGCAAGAACTGGTGTTTAAGCCCTTTGAACGCATTGAGTCGACTCACGCAAACAAGGTCTCTGGCACTGGCCTGGGACTGACCATTTCTAATGCACTTGCGAGTATGATGGGTGGCGAGATATCTTGTCGAAGTGAGCTCGGCATAGGCAGTACATTTGTGCTTAAATTGATGGTCTCACCTATCACCGCAGCCGACACAATTAGCGAGTTAGCAAGCGGCGACATCATCGCCTATCGAGGCAACCGACAAACTATTTTGGTGGTTGATGACATTGAAGATCAGCGCAATTTGGTCAGCAATATTCTAACGCCACTAGGGTTTACTGTGTTGCTAGCAGACGGTGCCGACACGGCTTTAGAGCTGATTAAACATCATCCTATAGACTTATTCATTCTAGACATTACCATGCCACAAGTCAGTGGCTGGCAATTGGCCATCCAATTGCGAAAGCAAGGTATCCGCAACCCCATTATGATGCTGTCGGCCAATATTCACGAGCTTGAGAAAAGTAACCTGCTGGCTCAGTATCATAATGATTACTTAAGCAAACCGGTTGACCGTGACTTATTGCTGGCAAAGCTCAATAAGCTGCTCGCCATCGATTGGGTTTTTGACGCAAAGATTGGCCAAGCTGATGATGTTGAAGACACTACCGAAAGCAAAACTATAGAGATTCCTAGTAACGAAGACTTAATCATATTGCGCGATTATGCCTCTATCGGATTCATGTCTGCGTTTAATGATAAAGTCACTGAGCTACAAACGGCGCAGCAAAACAATAGCGCTTTTTACGCTACACTCAAAAGCGATATGTCACAGTGTAACTTTCAGAAAATTGTCACCCACCTAGATGAGTTAATAAATGAGCATTATCCAGTCCAATAACATAATCGCCCTTGTCGTCGATGACTCACCTGAATCTCTGGGGATGCTAAACGCTACGCTAAATCAGGAAGGGCTCACTGTCCTTGTCGCTTTAAGCGGGCTGCAAGCGCTGTCGATTGTGGATAAAGTGCAACCTGACGTTATTTTGCTTGATGCCGTCATGCCAGAGATGGATGGCTTTGAAACCTGTATTCGCCTTAAAGAAAAACTCCCGTCTACCCCCATCCTATTTATGACCGGACTCAACGATTCCGAGCACATTGTTAGAGGGTTTGAAGTTGGTGGTGTCGATTACATCACCAAACCCGTCGTGCCCAATGAAGTACTGGCGCGAATTAAAGCGCACAGCCACAACGCCAAGCTAGCTAAATCGGCGCAAATTGCACTTGATTACGCTGGCCAATACATCTTTTGCGTATCTCAAAGCGGCAAGCTTGAATGGGCAACCCCACACGCACAGGAACTGCTAGAAGAATTAAGCGGCAATTTAGTCGACGACTGGGAAACCATCGGATCTGAGATCGCTGTTTGGCTTAAATCGGAGCAGCGAACCACCCCATTGGCCCTGCACTATTTTGAAACGCCTCTTCAGGCAGAATACGCCGGCGACTATGACCAACTCCACTCTCTCATTCGTTTAGTCACCCAAAAAGTCATGGGCAAAGAGCAAGACCTGCAAGCTGCGCTCAACGTGACTAAGCGCGAGTCGCAAGTGCTGTATTGGCTTTCATTTGGTAAAACCAACTGGGAAATTGCGCAGATTTTGGATATTAGTCCCAGAACCATCAACAAACACCTTGAGCAGATATTTAGAAAGCTAGATGTGGATAATCGCACCGCGGCGGCGAGTATTTCCATACGAGTGCTTGAAGGTCACGAACCTTTATGACCGGTGTACACAAGGGTCGATTACGAGTAAATCTCAAACTGTTGCCTGAACAACTTTCCTTACTAACGTAAACGGCCAAACGAAAGGCCCATGAAACCCCCGGTCAGATCAATTTAACTTCAGATACACGCCAAAATTTGGATTTTATCTTTATTTACAAAATCATTAATGAGAGCATCGAGTCAACATCAGTTATATTTACCCGCTGTCAACACCTAATTGTAAGAATTTATAAAAGCAAATTAAAGAAATTTAGGTGGGAGTTTAGTTAGAAAATGAAAACAGGGATTGCCCTATGGGCAGGTTTAATACCATTTATTGCGCTTGCAAATGATACGTCAATACAAGAACTCGACCTTGATTCTTTGATGGACTCCGACGTCCAGTTGTCTTCAGTAATGAAAAGATTACAGTCAACCAAAGAAACCGGAGCATCAGTCTATGTCCTTTCGGGAAATGAAATCATGCAGTCTGGAGTCAGTTCAATTCCCCAGGCCCTAACACTTGTTCCTGGAATACAAGTGAGAAAAATAGACAACAACGCTTGGGCTATAACTGCTCGCGCCACGGCGGGAAGGTACTCAAGTAAATTGCTAGTGATGATCGATGGCCGCAGTGTTTACGATGCTGTGCATGTTGGGGTTAACTGGGAAACACTTGACCTTCCTTTATATGACATTGAAAAAATTGAAGTTGTTCGTGGTCAAGGTGGTTTACTTTGGGGAAGTAATGCCACCAATGGCGTCATCAACATTATCACCAAACACAGTGAAGATAGCCGAGGCTTAACCGCGATGGGTCAGGTGGGCACAGGCAGTTCTTATGATGCTAGTATCCGGTATGGCAGTGAAATAGGCACGGCGGGCGCTTTTCGGGTATTCGCTTTTGGTGATAGCTCTGATGGTTTATCTCGCACAGAAAACAATACCGCAGCCAATGATGGGACAGCATCAAACAGCATTGGGGGTAGGTTAGATCTAAACTTAAATGAGTCCCTCTTTTTGCAAGCCCAAGGCCGTTATCTAGATGCTGATTACGACAATACCCTAGAGATCCCATCAACTACTTACGGAAAAGTGTATCAGGCTGCATCGGATAATCGTCGCTCTTATGCCGGCAATGCCCGGTTAGAACATTGGCTGAACGAGTACTCTAGTCAAGCGTTGCAAATCGCCTATTTCGACCTAGAGGTTGACACAATTTATTACAAAGAAAACCAGCATCAGTTTGATGCTGACTATCAAATTAATACTCAGCTTAGCGAAACTAAACTCGATTTTGGCGCGAGCTATCGATATATCGGGATTGATATTGAGAATACCGACTATGTGTCTACGATTTCAGACGAAGACAAACTCATAGTTTATGGTCTATTCGCTCAAGCTCAATTCGATTTACTGTCTGATGAGTTACGCTTAGTCGTGGGTAATAAATCTGAACACAACTCTTTTACGGGTTGGGAACATCAGCCAATGGGAAGGTTGATTTGGACTATCAATGATACAAGTACCGCATGGGCATCGCTTTCAAGAGGTGTGAGAATTCCCTCTTACGTAGAGTACAACCTTTCGGTTAAAGCAAATGGTGTCGCCGTTTCTGAGTTTCTACAAACTGGTGTTTCAGCCATCGATGACTCTTATATCAGCAGTACCGTTGTCGGTAACGATAATATTGATGCTGAGACCTCTGATTCCATAGAAGCAGGGTATCGGATTAACTTAAGCGGTGTTTCGAGCGATGTGTCTCTTTTCTATACTCAGGCAAGAAATGTTCTGGCCATTGAGCCTGAGTTAGTGCTTGGTGCATCTGAGGCCGACATTCAAACTGCCATTTTTACTAATAATTTTGCCGCTTTAGCGCAATACTTATCTGCGTCAAACTATAACTGGTCTATGGTGAGCAATGCTGAACTGGTCACTTATGGCGGTGAGTGGGTGATTGGCTGGCAAGCCCTACCAAACCTTAAAACTGAATTTGGTTTTAGTTATACGGATTACGAATACGAACTCGCCGATGGCACCACCACTGCTATTGGGTTTGATACTGCGCTGCAACAGTTTTTGACTAAGGCTGCGCTGTCACTTCATGAAGACCATTCTCTCTTTGCACTGCTAAGATATGAAACAGGAGATGCTTACAAAACGGACGATTATGCAGCGCTTGATTTAAGCTGGAACTGGCAGGTAACTCCTTCATTGCAAGTTGGCCTTACAGGAACCAACCTTTTTCATGACAATGAGCTCGAGTACGACAACAGTAGAGAGGTGTTCACCGTTCCTAGTTATATTGAGACATCCTATTCAGCAAGACTGAAGCTCGACTTTTAAGGCGCTGCTGTGAAAGTATCTCGACGCTTTTTAATTCTCATCTTTTGCTCAGTGACACTATTTTCGAATAGTGTCACTGCTTTCGAGCGAGAAATGGCCATTAAAGCCGGGTTTATTTTCAACTTTGCTCGCTATAGTGAAAGTCGCTGGTTCAATGAACAGCAAGACGACCAGTATCTAATATGCAGCACCAGTCAAAACTTCGTTGATGTTGCCGAAAAGACACTCGCCGACCAAACCGTTAAAGATCAACCTGTTTCAGTAGTCTATATCTCAGAACCCACCCCTGGTTGTCATTCTCTATTCATGTCCAAAGATTTGCTCGAACCAACCTATTTTCAGTCCAAACAGTTTGAACACACGATGCTCGTTGGCGAAAGCCCTGGTTTTATTCAGCAAGGAGGACATCTAAACTTTTTTGTCACAGGAGGCAAAGTACGATTTGAAGTGAGCCCAGAGAATCTAACCCAATCCGGGCTGAAGTTAAGCTCAAAGGTTATGCGAATGGGTCGCCTGGTCAAAGAGGGCAATTAATGAGATTTTTAAGACTAATCGTTAGACAATCTATCTATATCAAACTCATCTCATTGCTCATGCTCGTTGCGGGTCTATCGGTGTTGATTACTGCGGCTATATTTTCGGCGTATGAACTGGATCGTATGCGCGAGTCAGAAAATGTACGCCTTCACTCGATTGCAGGCATGTTAGAGTCACACCTTACCGCAGCCATTTTATTTGATGACACTGTAACTGCGAAGGAGTTAATTTTACCTTTATTGCTCCAGCCTAATATCGTGAATGTCGAAGTACTTGATAAAAACAATGTTTCCTTTTATTCAACGCATAATAGTGATCAGTCTCAAGATAATAGCCACATCGCTGACAAAGTCATCTCAAGTCGCTTAACGTTGGATGATACCTATTACGGTAAGCTTGTGATCTATGCCGACAACGGCGCGGAAGAAGAACACACTAAAGCTTACGTATCATTTCTTATCGGCATATTGATTATCATCCTCTCTAGCAGCCTATTCGTATCTATCTGGTTGGGTAAAAAGTTTGTAAAACCCATAGTTTTATTGGCAGAAACTGCCACCAAAATAACCTCTACCAATAACTACTCGATTAGAGCCGTAAGTTATAGCCATGATGAAATGGGTAAACTGACCGACTGCTTTAACGATATGCTAGACACCATTGAGCAACGAGACCACACGCTTGAACGGGCTGTTAATCAAAGAACTGAGCAGCTAGAGGTTGCAAACAAAAAACTAAAGAATCAAGCCTATATAGACAGCTTATCTGGCCTGCCCAATCGTCGTTACATTCTAGAAATGATCAATCGAATGACACTAGAAGAAGAAACACCGTTTTCTGTGCTATTTGTGGATCTTGATGGTTTTAAAGAGGTCAACGACACAATGGGGCATGATTTTGGCGACTCGCTAATCGTCTGTGTCTCAGAGCGAATTAAACATTCGATAAGAAGCAAAGACACTATTGCAAGGCTCGGAGGTGATGAATTCACTGTGATTCTTGATGGATTAGTCAATCATGAAGACTTACATCAAGTAGCGATGAAAATCTTAAAAGAGCTCAATAAACCCTACTCCATTAATGGTGAGGTCATTAATATCTCTGGCAGTGTTGGAATCAGTTCGTATCCCGAACGAGGAAAAAACACCGAAGAGTTAATGAAGAACGCCGATATGGCGATGTATGAAGCAAAAGCCGCAGGACGAAATTGCTATCGTTTTTTTGAGCCTTCTATGCACAGAAGAGCCCTCAAAAAACGTCGCCTACTCAATGACCTTCGAGCCTGTATTACCGACGAACAACTGGAAACCTATGTTCAACCAATAATAAATACCAAAACAGGTGTAATCGAAAAGGCAGAGTTGCTCTTACGTTGGAATCACCCCGTAAGAGGCACTATTTATCCAGAAGAATTTATACCCGTAGCTGAAGATAATGGACTCATCAACGACATTGGACTTTGGGTTGCTAGAGAGGCAATCGAACTTACAAAACATGTCCGCGGTCATTATTCGGAACAGTTTTGCGTTAGTTTTAATGTATCCCCTATCCAACTTAAAAAGGACAGTCCTTGGGTAAGGCGTTTTATAGACTTGGTGGTAGACGCAAGATTGGGCGACAACGCGCTGTTAATCGAAATCACCGAAAACAGTCTCATTGATAGTGAAGCGACGTCCCTCAATCAATTAATGTCGACGAAAAACCTTGGCGTTAATGTTGCCATTGATGATTTTGGCGTGGGCTATTCCTCTTTATCTTATCTTCAGAAATTAGAGGTCGATATGCTAAAAATCGATAAAAGCTTCATTTGCAAGATTGCGTCTGATGAGGCAAGTGCAACGCTGTGTCATACAGTGATTAACTTGGCAAAAAATTTAAACATTGCTGTTGTAGCTGAGGGCGTTGAGAAGAAAGAGCAAATGGACAAATTACAGATGTTTGGCTGTGACTATATGCAAGGGTTCTATTTTTATCGACCTCTTTCAACAACGAGCTTCGAGACTTTACTCAAAGAAAAGTTCCAAGCGAGTACTCTCTCTAACACCAAGACACTCTCTAGTTAACGCTAATCATTTTGAGTGACTGCCCACTTATTCTAGAGGCTGCTCATCTGTGCCTTATGAGAAGTGCGGAGGTCATTTCTGCATCAATACCTTTTCGCCATACGCATTGATGCAGAAATAGAATTTGCCTACATTGGCAATTCACTCTTATGATCAAACAATGAACAGCGCTGAATGTCGATACCGATACGAATCTTATCACCATTACTGACCTTCATTTGCCCATCAACACGAATACGGAAACTCTGATCGCCCAATTGAGTCCAGATTTGAGTATCTGAACCCATAGGTTCAAACAGCTCCACTTCGAGTTCGGTGCTAAAGTGATGATCTTTAATCGCTTCACCAATCAAAATGTGTTCGGGTCTTACCCCTAAAATGGCGTCGCCATCTCGAGTATCCGTGACATAATGGTATTGAGTTAAATCGATAGTCACGTCACCAAATTGGAACTGCCCCTCCTTGAGGTTTCCGTCAAGAAAGTTCATTGCTGGCGAACCGATGAACCCAGCCACATAGAGGTTGGCAGGCTCATTGTATATCTCACTAGGTGTACCCAACTGCTGTATTTTCCCGTTACGCATAATCGCAATTCGATCAGCAAGGGTCATTGCCTCAACTTGGTCGTGAGTCACGTACACCATGGTGTTACCCAATTGATTGTGCAACCGTTTGATCTCTACACGCAGATCGGCGCGCAGTTTAGCGTCCAAATTAGACAAAGGTTCGTCAAATAAGAACACATCCACTTCACGCACTAATGCTCGACCTATGGCAACACGCTGACGCTGTCCACCAGACAGTGCGCCTGGCTTACGCTTTAGCCAATCTTCCATTTGCAAGATCTCGGCGGTGCGTTTAACCCGTTTTGCGATCTCATCTTTTGGTACCTTCGCGTTCTTCAAACCAAAAGAGAGGTTCCCCTCCACGGTCATTTGCGGGTATAACGCGTAGGACTGAAACACCATGCCTATGCCGCGATCAGACGGCTCACACCAAGTGACGTTTTCGCCATTAATAAATATTTGGCCATCAGAGATGTCCAAAAGCCCGGCAATGCAGTTAAGTAGCGTCGATTTCCCACACCCACTTGCGCCCAGTAACACCAAAAACTCCCCTTCTGGGATATCTAGGTTTAACTGCTTTAAGACTTCTACATTGTCGAAATTTAAATCCAGATTTCGAATGCTTACACTGCTCATTAATTATCCCTTTACTGCGCCTGCCGCGATACCACGAACAAATAATTTCCCTGAAACCAAGTAGATGACCAACGGCAATAGCCCGGTCAATAATGTGGCTGCCATATTGACGTTATACTCTTTCACGCCTTGTACCGAGTTTACGATATTGTTGAGTTGGACGGTCATTGGATAGAGTTTAGGTTCGGTGAAGATCACGCCAAATAGGAAGTCATTCCAAATGCCCGTTACCTGCAAAATGATCGCCACCACAAAAATTGGCAACGACATGGGCACCATGATTTTCCAATAGATGCCCCAAAATCCCGCACCATCAATACGGGCAGCTTTAAACAACTCATCCGGTATGCTGGCGAAATAATTCCGAAATAGCAGCGTCAATATAGGCATACCGAAAATGGAATGCACCAATACCAATCCCCAAAGCGACCCATATAGCCCCAGCTCTCGCAATATAATTACGATGGGATACAGCATCACTTGATAGGGAATAAATGCGCCAATAACTAAGATGGAAAAGAATACTTCTGACCCTTTAAACTTCCAATTAGAAAGGGCGTACCCGTTGACTGATGCAATCAAAATCGACAGCACTACAGACGGAATCAGTATTTGAATAGAGTTACCAAACCCTCGACTTAATCCATCACAGTTAATGCCTGTACACGCTTCGGCCCAAGCTTTCACCCAAGGCTCAAAGGTGATTTCAACTGGTGGTGCAAACACGTTACCAATGCGAATTTCCGGCATCCCTTTCATGGAGGTAACCACCATCACATAAAGGGGCAATAAGTAGTACAGAGCCACAACAATCAACGTGCCATACAGCATTATGTTGGTGCGACTAAACCGGCGTTTAGGTTTTGGGCCTTTAGGGCCCGATGAAATCGTTGAATTAGCCACTTTTCTTCCCTCTAAATTCTAAATAGGCCCACGGAATTAAAATGATGGCAACTGTCACCAGCATCATGGTAGAAGCGGCAAAACCTTGAGCTAGGTTCTGACTTGCAAACATTTTGTCGTAGACGTACTTGGCGGGGACTTCGGACGCGATGCCCGGTCCGCCTGACGTTTGCGCCACCACTAAGTCGTAGACTTTAACGATGCCAGAAGAAATCAGCACAAGAGCCGTCACAAACACAGGCTTCATCATTGGGATAATGATCAACACATAGGTTTTCCAAGTAGGAATACCATCAACTCGCGCCGCTTTCCAAATATCTTCATCAATACCGCGTAATCCCGCCAACATAATGACCATGATGAGACCCGTACCTTGCCATAACCCGGCAATAAGAATGCCGAAGATAACAATGTCGGGATCGTACAGTGGATCGAAAGTGAAACTTTCAAACCCAAGCGATCTCACCACCTTTTGAACACCAAATTCGGGGTTTAATATCCACTGCCATACCAACCCAGTCACGATAAAACTGAGGGCAAAGGGATAAAGAAAAATAGTACGAAAGGCGTTTTCGAAGCGAATTTTTCGGTCGAGGAAAGTGGCTAAGGTAAAGCCAATCACCAAACTGAGCACCAGCGAACAGATGCCAAACACCGCTAAGTTTTCTATGGACACCAACCAGCGTCTGGTGCTCCATAGTCGCTCGTATTGATCAAAGCCAACAAAATCGAGCTTGGGCAACAGTCGAGACTTGGTAAAGGAATGAACGATCGTCCAAACCGAACAACCGATGAAAATGCCCAAAGCGGTCATGATCATCGGTATGGCTGCAATTTTTGCGCTGAGGTTTTTACGCCATGACGCTTTGGGTTTTACGTTATTAGAATTAGAACGTTCCATGTCTACTCCAATATGGCAGCAGCTAACGCTGCTGCCATAGACTTCGAGGTATACTTATTAACTCGTCGTTAAAGATGTGCGTATTAATCTGCGTCAGCAATAATTTCTGCGTAACGCATTTGTGCATCTTTAGCGCTGTAGCTTGGGTCGTTCCAGAACTCAACCATCAAGTCTTCAACCTGACCTTGAGTATCTGCCGAAAGCAACATATCGCCACTTGGTAATACATTTCCGTCAGCCAGTATTTTCAGACCTTTCTGCATACAGTCGTTGGCTGTAGACATGTCGATATCGCCACGCACTGGCAGTGACCCTTTCTTCAAGTTAAACGCCACTTGTACAGACTGCGACAGCATCAAAGACGCAAGCTCTTTCTGTGCCGCTTCAATTTCTGGATCGTCTTGTTTAGGGAAGTAGAACGCATCACCACCGGTTGAGATAACTTGGTTCGCGCCTAGACCTGGTAGACAGGTGTAGTCTTCACCAGCCACTTGATTTGCCACAGAGAATTCACCTTGTGCCCAATCCCCCATGATTTGGCCACCTGCTTGACCGGTGATGACCATGTTAGTGGCTTGGTTCCAATCCTGAACTTTTGACTCTGACGCCATTTCACGCGCCGCAACCGCCGCTTCAAACACTTTTTGATACTCTGGTCCATTGGCTACATCGACGTTCTTATCAATGTTTACCGCTTTCCATGCATCAATACCTGCGATGGCAATAGCCATTACGCCAAAGGCACCATTGGCCTGCCAAGCTTGTTTACCCATCGCAAGTGGGATTTTTCCGGCTTTTTCAAGTGCCGGAGCAGCCGCAACAAATTCATCCCAGTTAGTTGGAACAGCAACACCTGCGTCTTTATAGGCTTTGTGCGATAACCAAATCCACTCCCAAGAGTGAATGTTTACCGGCACACAGTAAATCTTGCCATCTAAGGTACAAGAGTCGAGCAGCGAGCTTGGGTTTACAACATCTTGCCAACCCTCTTTCATCGCTACGTCGGTCAAATCAAGAAGCAACCCTTCTTCAATTAACTCTTCTGCCTGACGACCGTGGTTAAGTTGTGTCGCGCCCATAGGTTTACCACCCAAGATTCGGCTGATAATAATTGGACGAGCAGTACCACCAGAGCCTGCAATGGCTCCATCCACCCAGTTGTGGTCGGTGTTTTCGTTAAATGCCTTTGCAAATTCAGCGACCGCTGCCGCTTCACCACCGGATGTCCACCAGTGGGTCACTTCAAGATCTACCGCTTGTGCGGCTGTCGCCGTCATAATTGCGGTGCTAAGTATGCTTACTGAACGTAATTTTTCCATGGCTCTCATTAAATAGTTCTCCTAAAATCAGTAAAATCCTACCGAACTTTGATATCTACAACGTTTTAGTTCATATAATGGATAAACCCTTTGTGTAAATTAATCTAGCTGCTACTGTTAATTTTTTGTAAACATAGATCTGAGTCACAGGCTATTGGCAAATCAACGAGGTGCACCTTGAGTAACTCCAAATCGGACGAAAGACCAACCCTAAAAACCATTGCTCAAATCAGTGGCTTAGCCATTACTACTGTTTCTCGTGCTTTGAAAGATGCACCCGACTTGAGTAAAAACACCAAAAAGCGCGTGAAACAGATTGCGAAAGAGATTGGTTATGTACCAGATCGAGCAGGGATTCGACTTCGAACCGGTAAAAGTCAGGTCATTGCGGTGGTGCTTTCAACCAGTGAAAATATATCGGATTTAATTGGTGAGCTAATTAGCCACATCACTCACGCCATCGCTCACACTTCCTACCACATTGTGGTCACGCCAGAATTACCGAGTCAGAATCGCATGGACCCTATTGAATACCTGGTGCAAAACCAAGCAGCTGATG
This sequence comes from Vibrio sp. qd031, assembly GCF_002100145.1. Lineage (GTDB taxonomy): Bacteria > Pseudomonadota > Gammaproteobacteria > Enterobacterales > Vibrionaceae > Vibrio. The sequence continues at coordinate 495,515 of NZ_JXQD01000025.1, read as the reverse complement.
CGGTGATTTTTGATCGAACAGAAGTTGACGACGAACGTGTCGCCTACCTACTTGAAAATAAAATGCCGTTTGCGACCTTTGGTCGGACGCAGTGGAGCGCGCAACACGCCTATTTCGATTTTGACAATTATGATTTTGGCTGTCATGCCGCCAATAAACTACTGCAGCAAGGACGCCGAAGTCTGCTCATGATCGCGCCACCAGAAAAACATCAGTACACTCAGCACCTTACCGAAGGCGCGAAGCGAGTTGCTATGGCCAATCAGGCTCAATTCAATATTTTACCCAATGCCAACAACGACGATAGCGAGCAAAAAATCACCACGGCGTTAGAAGATTACTTACGTGAATATCCACTTACCGACGGTATCATCTGTTCCTCTACCATGGCCAGCGTATCGGCCATAAAGTGCATAGATAAACTTGGCAGAAACCTTGCCGAGGACATTGATTTATATACCAAAAACTCTTCTCCCTACCTCAGCTATTTTAGACCACAGATTTTTACTGCGAAAGAAGATGTTGAGCTCGCGGGAACCTTTTTGGCTGAAGCGGTAATTCATGCAATAGAATACCCCGATGAACCACCGATGCAGCGCGTAGAATCGGCACAGTTCAGTTAGGGGTCAGAGTCAATCGACTCTGACCCCTACCGTCAGCATCGTGCTTAACTAACCTTACTACTAAAGAGTTACGTGCTACATCACATAACTTGATTCGAGAATGAATCTAATTCGTAACAGAGGTCGCGTATTTCATGCTTAGTTGAGTAAGATCAAAAATGTAACAACTATTTTTAACGGAATGCCGTACCAATTAGACTACACCATAAGGACTGCTAAAATAGACTCACTCCCAAAGCAAAAAGTGAATCAGTATGCAGCTAAGTGTCAAACAAAAGCTTCTATGTATCTTGGTACCGGTAACTCTGGCACTGATATTTTTAGCAAACCGTCAAATCGTTCAGTCTTACCACGCCAAAGAATCTGCCAGTGATATCACTCAGTTTGTCGAGCTGTCTGCAATAAATAGCCGTTTGGTTCACGAACTGCAAAAAGAGCGCGGCATGTCGGCCGGTTATTTAGGCTCTAAAGGGAGCAACTTTGCAGCGGAACTCAAAGCACAATACCAAGCAACCGATCAACGCTTTAGGGAGTTGGATAACTATTTAGCCAGCAACAAGCATGCGCTTCAAGCCTTCCCAGAATTTTGGAGTATTGTAGATAGAGCAAATGCTAGGCTCGCAGGGCTCAGCAATATGCGCCAGCAAATCCAATCACTCAGCGCTCCACTCAATACTGCGCTGTCTTTTTATACGTCAGCCAACGCCGACCTGCTGTCTATTCCTGGCCAGGCCGTACAAATTTCTGAAGTCGCTGACATCAGCCGCTCTTTAGCGGCATACTACGAATTTCTACAAGGTAAAGAGCGAGCAGGAATAGAGAGAGCGGTATTGAGCAACACGTTCGGGGCTGGCGCGTTTTCAGACGGTATGTTCCGTAAATTTGTTACTTTGGTGAGTGAACAAAACAGCTATCTCAACACCTTTGAAGTTTACGCGTCAGCACACGCTAAACAGATTTATCAAACCACAGAGAAATCCAATGAGTTTGCTTTAGTCGAACGTTATAGAGCCCATGCCTTTAATAATCAGCTCGATCAAGATTCGAAAGCTTGGTTCAGTGCGGCAACCAACAGAATTAATCTACTTAAAGACGTAGAAGAGCAGCTGACGCAAGAAATATTGACTCTGTCTCGATCCATAGTCGACGTCGAAACACGCACGTTTTGGGTTTACCTAATACTGACCATATTAATGCTTAGCGTGGTGGTCACGACGAGCTGGTTGTTGTTAAAAGGCATTAACCGACAAGTTGAACTGCTCAATACCACCATGAAGCGTGCATCCTCCAAAGATCTCTCTTCGCGTTGTGACATTGTCGCAAACGATGAGCTAGGCAGCATATCTAACAACCTCAATACTATGTTGAATGAGTTGACTACAGCTGTGCATGTCATTGGCAGCTCAAGTGAACAACTTGCCGCAGCCTCAGAAGAATCGACGGCAACCATCAGCCAAAACTCGATGAATTTGGAGCAGCAACGACAAGAAGTTCTTCAAGTTGTCACTGCTATGGAAGAGATGCGAGCCTCTGTTCAAGAGGTCGCACAGAACATTCAAAATACGTCCGATGAAGCAGAAGCTGCCAACGTTCAAATTACAGAATGCAGCAAGATTGTCGATGTCTCTACACAGTCATTTGAAAAGACCAGCACTCAAATTCACGCAGTTTCTGAGACCATCGGTTCTTTGCATCAAAGCAGCAGCAGTATTTCGAGTGTTGTTGATGTTATTCAAGGCATTGCAGAACAAACTAACCTTCTCGCACTTAATGCCGCTATTGAAGCGGCCCGAGCAGGGGAGCAAGGCCGTGGATTTGCCGTTGTTGCCGATGAGGTACGCTCACTGGCGCAGCGCACACAACAGTCAACGCAAGAAATTGAAGCCATGGTGAGTCAACTTCAGCAAATCAGCAACAGTGCGTTTGAGCAGATTAACGATGCCCACCAGTATGTAACCCAAAGTGTCGAGCAAGCGGGTGAAGTAAAACAGCAATTGGCCACTACCGTCAGCTCAATAGTCAGTATACATACCATGGCGCTTCAGATTGCGACTGCCGCTGACGAGCAAGTTACGGTAAGTTCCGATATCGCAGCACGTGCACATGCTATCGGTGACAGTGTTGAGCAGACAACTGAAAGTGGCAAACAAATCGCCATAGCCGCTCAAGAACAAACGGGGTTAGCGGATAAACTGCAGCAATTGGCTCGTCAATTTACTACTTAAAAAAACACACCCAAGGAAAGCTTTTCCTTGGGTGTTTTTTTAGAGCAGCTACAACCCTTACTATAAGCCTTCTCTCCCCCTCTTTGTTTACCTTAGTAAACGCTGCGGCTTGCCATTTATCTGTACGAACGGCTTGTCCCTGGTTTATACGCTCTTAAAACTGCGTACCACGCGTGATCACGGATAGGAAGGAAGTTAGGACTGTCTTCGTGCCCGTTCGTGTCAGAGCTCAAGTAAATCGTTTAGCTACCATCCGCATCTGGGATCAGCGGCATCTGGGGGGCAGAGTACGATCGCCCCTAGAATGGCGAGCCATTGCGTTAAAATACATTACGCGAATTAAACCGCCGTATGCGCTATAAGACCTAAATCCACCTTTTTCTAAAGTCGGTGCATCAAAAATCACTGTATAATCGTACTTACTTCCATCCAACGGTTGACCGTCTGAGTCAACAATTTCGCCCAAGTACATAGTGTACTCTGCAGGCAATCCTCATTGGCTAAACAATGCACCGTAAGCATGTTGAAAGCTCGGAAGTTGCGGCGTCTCATCTCGGATACCGAACACATTTAGTGAATCGTCAAAGCCTGCGGTCTCGATGCTCTCAGAGCTCACCTCTTGCGCCTGCTCGATAAGGTTCAACTACTTAATGGGAAATAAAGTGTCGACGCTTTGATCTAGATGGATAAAAGTTAGTCAAACCATTTTCCAATAAGGCAAAAATGAGATAGTGCTTTATCTGACTTTGTCAGCAACATATCTAGATTGACTGTCAATCAACCAACTGTGTGAAGTCCCAGCAAAAGTTAGGTCAACGTTGACCATTTTGCATGGTCTAAAATTTAACTGTAGATATAGTCTGCTAAGCTAAAAGGATGAATAACCAAAGGTCTACACCATGCTTACTAAACATCCAATTACACTATTGACCCTTCCCCTAATTCTTACCGCCTGCGGTGGAGAGTCGAGCACTCAAGAGACAAAGACTGCAAAAGTGTCTTTCGCCATTACTGACGCCCCTGTATTAAGCGCAACAGAGGTCGTGGTCGCGTATGACGCCATAGAGATAAAGCATCAAAATGGAGAGCGCTATTATTTTGAACTAGCTGACGCCAATAATAGCGGAAACTACTTGAGCGTAAACCTACTTGATTACCAAGGTGATGACGCTCTGCCTATTTTGTCTAATGAGCCCATTGCGGTTGGTACCTACAAAGAGGTGATCCTGCATACACTGTCTCAGCACTCTTATGTCGTCGATAATGGACAACACTATCTAAAAATACCAAGCAACAAACTCAAGTTAGGCGGATTTGAAGTCACTCAAGAAGCCGTTCAATCTTTCACTATTGATTTTAATTTGCAAAAGTCGTTGGTGTTAAGAGGCAATTCTAGCTCGAACAATGGCTACAACCTAAAACCACATGGCGTCAGTATTGTGGATAACAGTGCGGTGGCGACGCTTACCGGCAATGTGGAATCAGATCTATGGAGCGCTGGTGATTGCGCACTAGAAGATGGCAAGGTGGTTTACCTCTACAAAGGGCACAACCACATCTTGACAGACTTGGTGGACAACCTCGATCCTACTGACTCCGAGTATGTTACCAACCCTAGCCTACCTTCCCAGTATGTCGCGCCTTTCTCCTCGGTCTATATCGATGAAATCGGAAATTATACCTTCGGTTTTGTACCTGCAGGCGATTACAGTGTCGCTTTTTCATGTAGCGCGAACGATGATCCTATTCAATATGACGAAATCGCTATTCCAAACCCAGAGGGTCAACTCAAAGAGGTCACTCTGGTGGCAGGTGAAACATTAACCGCTGATTTTATCACTCCGTAATCTATTGGGGTCAGAGTCAATTGACTCTGACCCCTCGTATGAAATTCTTTCACAGGTACATCGTATGACGTGATATTCGTTGATATTTTGCATCGACAATACCTCCTACATCAAAACTCTCCACTGCATATCACCACTACTGCCTCAGTTCGAATTACCCTGCTTACAGTATTGCCCTTTTTGGACAGTTATTCTTACGAGGTACTTCTATTGAAAATTAAGACTATTGCACTCGCGACTATGGCCATTTCGGTCTCCCACACAGCTTATGCCGACCAAGCACCGAATCAGGACACACTATTAGAACAAGGCTCAAAAAACAGTTCATCAGTCCAGCTTTACGGTGCTGAAGTATACAGTCATGAAAAAGTACTGTTTGGTAAGTTTGTTATCCGAATGAAAATGGTGTCCCACCCTGGCGTCGTATCGTCATTTTTTACCTATGACAATGAATCTTGGCAAGGCAGTGTCCCTTGGCGTGAAATTGATATTGAAGCGCTAGGCAAAACGCCCAACACGCTACAAACCAACTTAATCACAGGTATGGCGAATCAACGTGTGCACTCAGAACGCACTGAGACGATTCCCAACTTAAACGACTTTCACGAGTACACGCTCACCTGGACGCCAGATGCCATTACTTGGCTGCTTAATGGCGAAATGCTTCACCAAGAGTTGGCCAGCAAGTCGCAGCAAGTCATTGATATGCGAGATTCTCCACAAAGCTATCGCATGAACATCTGGATATCAGAAGCAATTGCGTGGGTAGGAAAGTTCGATGCCTCTACTCTGCCATTAACCCAAGAAGTAGATTGGATAGAGTACTACCGCTACCACGACGGTGAATTTGTCCTAGACTGGCGCGATGATTTTAACTCATTTGACTCAAAGCGCTGGGGTAAAGGTGACTGGACATTTGATTCCAATCTGGTGACTTTTTCGCAAAACAACGCTTATATTGAAAACGACAAACTCATCTTAAAACTCTCAAAATAGACATTTGTAGCGCTCACTAGCGAGCGAATACCTAAAGGTCGGTGTACCACGACTCGCCAAAAGACAAAGGAAGAATTGCAGTACAACCGGCTCATTGGTTTGCTCAGTGGGCGTTACCGCTCACTAGCATTTCCTGTAGCGTCGATAATTTAAAATTTCTGGCGCACTTTGTAGTCGAGCATGTACGTCACTTTGCCAGTGTCTCGAAACAATTTATCGAGACCTTTTTGATCAAAGGCATCGAACTGCCCCATCTCTTTTGTCGATTTGTTAGATTCACCCACATTGTCACTGTTCATCGCCAAGATATGCTCACTCACTTGAGTGATAGCGGTGCGATACCCTTCTGCTGTCATTAAATCGAATTCAGAAACATCGATAGCTTTACGAACTTCCTTAGACCAATAGAACTCCAAAAATGGCACTGGAGAGGATGGTTTGTTCCAACCCACATCACGCGAGAAATACATCATTGAACGATAATGGTCATTCTGAAAATGCTCTATTCCGAGCGTCGATGGAAGCTGTGAATGGGCAATAGACTCGCCATGACTGTCGTACAGCCAGGTGTTGCCATCGACAATCATCGCCTCCCAAAATTGATCCATCGATGCTAAGTCGCGATAGTCTTTGTCTACGACGACATGAACACCAAAGTCGTCACCGCCACTAGGCATGTGCCAAAACACGTTAAACGTATGGTGGCCGTCGGTGAGATAGTATTGACCGTTGGGCGCGATGACGACCGTTTTCATGTCTTTTGTACGAGCCCCAATAGGCTCTTTACATTCAAAGGTAGTTAAGTCTTTTGGGTTCGACTGCTCCGAATACGACGTCAGTCCCTTTTGTCCATTGGCTTCACATACTTCATCAAACATCTTTTTAGTATCGTGCTCAAAGCGGCCTAGCTTATAGAACACCTGATCGTAGCCAACCGATGGTTGAGTTGGATGAACGTCACTAAGCGCAACGCGAATAACATCCCCTTGGGAAATAGTCTCTGCGTAAATACCCGTTGAGGAAATTAAAAGCCCGATGGTTAGCCATAGTTTGTACATATATTAAGTAATCCAAATATTTAATTTGCAAGCAATGTAGAGTGTCTGTATGACATTTACATGTAACTTTTTTTAGGATTTGATTTGAAAATCTATATTTTACAGTTGCTTACATTAAGTAATCGAACTGTCATTAGTGGCAAGCGCTAAATTCATATTATCGGTACAAATTCTTACCAATCGGTTTTCAATTGGTGAGGAACAAGCACAGACGATCGTCATTGATAGACAGGTTCCGGGGTTTGGAACTGAGGAAACACACTATGTGAGTATAAAAACGATCACGTGTTATAAAGTGATACAACTAATGCTACAGACAGTAGTAGTTAAGTAAAACTCCTTGTGAACATCCGATATCGTCATTTTGACTAAAATTCAACGTCAAATTGACGATATAGTAGGCAATGCACTATAATCAACCAGTACTCTCACAATTGGAGTGGCCACAATGATCACCGTCCCGAATCCACATAAACCCTCAGATCAACTGAACGCCATTTTTCCTGAGTTTGATTTGTTAACCACTTCAGGTTACTTCAAAGCGGTTAATCAAGGTGTGAGCGGGCAGCACCTTAAAAGTGTCGTCTCAATTATTGCTGACAGAGACATTTTTGCCAAAGTGATTGGCAAAGATAAATCTAACCTAAGCCGTAGCTACCGGGTAAACAAGTTGCCTTCATTAATTGGCGATAGTGTGCTCGATACGGTGCGCATTTATATGCAAGCAAGTGATATATACGGGTCTTTAGATCTCGCTAGAGAGTGGTTGAGTATGCCTATTCCTGCGCTAGGCGGCGAGCTACCCATTGAGCTCATCGATACCCCTGCCGGACGAGAACTGGTGCGTCAGACTCTAAGAAAAATAGAGTATGGTGAATACTCCTAATCATGAACTTATATCGAGTCACTAACAGTAAGTTTGCCAACAACTTCAGTGGACGGGGGGCCAGTTTTGACGATGGCGCTCGCTGGAACAGTGCCGGGAACCCCGTTATATACTATGCATTAGACATGGGTACTGCCTTAATAGAAGCCGCCAATTACCACCCTAGTCCTCGATTGGTGCCGCGAACGCACTGTAAAGCCATCTACACAGTTCCAAACTCAGTACCGATACACTCCTTAGATACCAGCAAACTGCCCGAGGACTGGCAGTCAATGCCCTATCCTGCAAGTACCCAGCGTATTGGTGATCAGTTTTTATTGGCTAAGCAAGCGCTGTTGTTGATTGTTCCCAGTGTGGCTATTGGGTTGTCTGAGTCTAGCGTGGCCATAGTCAACCCATTACACCCTTATATTAACAAAATTAAGCTCGTTGAATGCGTTCAGCCGGTCTATTCCGAGCGAATGTTCAGTGGGCTATAAGCGCACTCGACGCTAGGCAAATAGCCCACCATTTCTGCCGCAGTTTATCGGCCTATCGTGCCAAACTCACCGTGCTGCTTCCGCCCAGCGCGACATACCTACCTCACACAGATTTCGTCTAATTAGCGCGGCAACCTGAGGCACGTTAACAACGTAAAACAATGTAAACGCCCTAACAAAAATGTGATCTAGATCGTATATTTCTAGCTCGTGATCAAGCAGTACACGATTTGCGCCTGAGTTAGGCGGCTAGGTAAATACAAGGAACTCGTTATGAAAACACTAATAAACGTAGGGCTGCTTATTACGATTGCGATCAGCGGAGCAGCAATGGCTGACCAATATCGCACCTCAAATACCCACCAGTCCGCACTGTATACAAGTGACTCAGCATCTGGCGAAGCTGAAGCGGTAAATATGGCCAACTCTTATGCAGATTCACTGCAAAACATGAGCGCCATAGAGTTGAGCCAAAAGCTACCCACTCCCCACAGACGCGTCGACAAGCGCTCGCTGGGATTAGACTCAACAGAGGTTGAAGTCGTTAGCCAACAAAATGATGATGGCAGTACCGACTATTTTGGCCAGGTTGTGGTGAAGTACAGTTACGAATACCGCACTAGCAAAGGAAACCGAAGTGGTGGTGCTAGTTCCGCAAGCGTTTCGGCGGCGGATGAAGAAAGCTCAGTTTCAACTCCTGATTCTGGATCTGGGTCGACACCCGATACTGATTTACCGCTTTAGCACTGTCTAAAGCTTAAACCAGAAGCGCGCGAAAATGCGCGCTTTTTGCCAGCTGCAATTCCTACCAATCTCTATAGCTCAGATCTCTTGCTGGGTCGAGCGATACCGAAAAAGCCGCGTTCTAAAACCTATCTGGATAGCTTATCACGCCATCCTCTCTGATGCTTTCACGCAACAGGTCCACCATTAGTCGAGACTTGAGCGATAAATAGGGTAATGACGCGTAGGTTAACGTTACCTTTAGATCTTGAAATGAATGACTGGTAAGCAGCGGGATAAATAAACCCTCTTCAATGCCTTTTTTAAGCATTACTGTAGGCAAAATCGTAATCCCTTTACCGTCTCTTGCTAGATTGCGAAGAAGATGTAGATCTTCACTGTACACGTAGAAGTCGGTTTGATTGGGAAGCCACATTTTACAATATCGACTTCCCAGTAAAAAATGGTTTGATAAGTCTGCCATAGACTTTGGGTGACCATTTCTTTCTAAGTAGTCACGACTGGCAACCATACAACATGGCAACTCTAGAAAATGTTGTTGAACACAGTCATCGCTTAAAGGAGGTGCGTAAGCAGGCAACATTTGAATATCGGTATTGGTGCGCTCGAGGTCAACAGCTTGCGAATGATGTTCAACCACCACACGCACTTTTGGATACAAGCAGGTATAGCGTTCAATAACATGGGTAAAAAACTCTGTAACCCCTAATACGGGTGGGATCGCCATGCGAAGCGTACCAATAGGCTCACGGTTTTGTTCTTCTAACTGGGTGATGGTTGTCTCTATTGAAGCAAGCGGTTTGGCAACCTGCGAGTAAAGCCACCGGCCCTGTTTGGTCAATTCAATATCGTGCGTAGTGCGAATAAGAAGTTGATAACCCAGTTTGCGTTCAAGTTCATGAATGCGGCGACTCACCTTACTCCGATGTAACTTTCGCTCACGAGCCGCACTGCTAATTCCTTTGTATCGGACCACATCCGTAAACAACTGTAAGTCATCAATACTTGGCATCGTTGCTGTCCTATTTTTAGGTCATCTATCGCTCATCTTACCCACTTCAACGGGGTCAATTATAGTCCTAAAATAGTGTTAATACTCTAATTGTGAAACCGATCTTCTCGGACCTAACAGTTTTTACAAAGAGAGCACAAATTTTGATTCCATGGAGGTATGACTATGTTTTTATTCGAGCCACTGGCGACCCATCAAGTGGCGGCTTTTTTTGCCGTTCTGTTTGGCCTGATTATTCTTAATGAGATATCAAGGCGCAGCATGTGGGCAGGCATCGCTTGTTTTATTGTGCTGCCACTTGTTCTGTCGTTCGCTGTATGGCCCACCACGACCACTGCTGAAGGTTCGACCGTAGGCACTTGGTTTCACTGGGCAAAAGTGTATTCCTGTTTAGCAGGTTGCATCGGCTTTATGGCGCTTCGCTATGTTAAAGGAGCCGCAAAAAACAAGTATATGCTGTTCTTTCCAGCCTTTATTTTAGGACTCAACATCCTCGAAGCAGTACTGCGAGATTTTCAAGTGTCGACATTTGGATCGCCAAGCTTGCAAGATGGAATGATGATCCAAGGTGGACTTTGGAATATCTTTAATGGTGTTGCAGGCATCCTCAATATAGTCACCATTTGCGGCTGGGTTGGCATATTTGTTAGCAGCCGAAAATCCAAAGATATGCTTTGGCCGGACATGTTGTGGTTTTGGATCATCGCCTATGACCTATGGAACTTTGCTTACGTGTACAACTGCGTACCCGATCATGCTTTCTACGCTGGCGCTGCGCTGCTCTTGTCGTGCACCATCCCAGCGTTCTTCATCCAAAAAGGCGCATGGTTGCAACACCGTGCGCACACGCTAGGGTTTTGGATGATGTTTGTGATGACCTTCCCAGCTTTTGTCGATACCTCATCATTCGCCGTAAAATCATCTGGCAGCGTGGAAGCGCTATGGCTGATGTCTATACTTAGCTTTGTTGCGAATGTGGCGGTATTTGTGTACCAAGTTAAGCGAATTAGAGCACGTAAGCTGAGCCCGATTCATGACGAGCTTTATCAAGACTTAGAGGCTTTTGACGATGTGGCGAAGTTGAAAAACATGAATGGCCAGGGTGCTTCTGGAAGTATCGCTGCTACTAGAGGCTAGTAGGGAACTAACAGTTCTATACTTATATCAACACACTAAAGCATTGAAAATGTGACATAAAAAAACCGCAGCACAGTGCTGCGGTCTTAAATGTGGCGGGAGTGAGACATTCGACTTTACCATTTAACTTATTGCTTTATAATGACTATAAGTACAAAAGTAAACTTAGGTATTACCACAGGTATTACTTAAAAAAATACATTGAGTCACAACAGTGTATTTCTCATCAAACCTTCACAACCAAACGATCAGTACCTTTCAACAACAACGAACAAACAGAACAGTTCAGAACATGACCTATCAACACTAATGAGTAAGGAATTCAAGCCGTCTTAGTTGTCACCTTAGTTAACATTTTCTGGACAGTATCAAGATCTGAATCGGCGCATATGTACTAACTGACTGACTCAAAAAGCTTTCTTCTACAAGCTACTGTTGCCTCAACCACTCCATTTCATCTACTCCATTTCTACTCAAGTCACCAACAACATTAATCACTCTCTTTTGTGCTTGAAGTTCCTCCAAATCGCCAATCCATCGGTATTTTTTTCTAAGGCTATCTGAAGATTCAAATATTAGCATTCCGTTCTCATCGCGACATTGAACTCTTCCTTCTAAAGGTGCAAACCCAATGTGTTCCAAGTTGAAAAACTTATTCTGCGTACTCAACGTTATGTAGCCAGTTAAGTTTAAGTCTCTAATTACTAGATCAAAACCTTTATCAGATTCAACTAATGGTGCAAAAGAAAAATTATGTACTCCAGAAAGCCGAACGGTGTCACATTTTGGAGTTACGCATAAATAGTACTTACTGGTACCTATACAGTAAATCACAGTGCCTTGCGTTAAATAAGGGTAGTCTTTAGAAATATCTACTCTTGTTCTCTTGAACAAAGAAAGAACCGAAAGCTCCTTAATGGATTCTAGAGCATCCCCCGATTTAGAGTATACTGAGAATGCGTTGTGAATATCTGTTTTAAGAATCTTATTTACTTTACCTTTTGAAAGTTTGTTGTTTTGATTATTTTTATCATTCAAAGACGCCAGAACTTTTTTTAGGCCATAATCATCTCGTTGACTATCATAGCCGTCGGTTAGAACTTCAATAAGGTTAGCTTTAGTAAAATTGAATTGACCTCCTCCAGCTTCAATATCTCTTTCCAAAATAATCTGGTTTTCAGAGATCCACTTGTCGATAGCCTTAACACCTAGACATTCCTGGTCAGCTTTAGATATAGCAAGTAAACTTCTTAAATGAGTAACAAAAATCTCTAACATAAAAAGCTCTGCATCTTCCGGGGATGGAAGTAGAGAGCGATGTGTTAAGTACCCTGCATCAACAGTCTTTGCAAACTTTGAAGTTAAACTACCAATATTTCTTCTAATTTCTGAAGCTGACCTGACTGCGAACACTGGCATCAAACCATCTAGAAGTTCAGAAAAGCATTCGATGGATTTTTCCGGGAGCTCTTCTTCAGTGAGTGCTCGGTTGATCTGTACTTGCTTATCTTTGCCATAAAAATCAATAATCAAGTTTTTCCCGCTTATCCTATAGTCACCATCAGCTTGAATTTCATCAAAGTTTAAGTACACCAGCAATTTATCTCTCAAATCTGAAAGATCAGTTTCTCCAGTATAGATAATAATAGAACGTAACCTACCGCCGGACTCTTTATCATGCTCAAGAATTTTTTTTACTATGGCTTTGCTATATTGGCTTTGTTGTTCTTTAAGCATCCAATCCAATATCACTATATCCGCACTCGCGGACACCCGTACCGCTTTTGAAGCAAACTCAAGTTCATCCTCATCATCTCTAATCTGAGGTTGATAAACTCCAGGGACAATCCCCAAATCATAAAATGCATTGGTCAACTCTAACGTTCGGAGAGGATGACTCATTTCACGCTCATCACTATCCTCTTCGTTTGTGTCGAAATCAACTGTTGGCTCTTCAAGTGCAAAAGGGTCACCTGGAGCATCCACAACAGCTGCGCTTTCACCCTTGTCTCCTAGACTCGCCCCATCATCAATGATTAAAACAGTCTGTATAAACTCTTTGGCAACAATACTACAATGCTCTTTAAAGTCTGACATCACTCATTCTCCTGCTTTAACTTGCTGATAATGAAACTTACAGGATCTCCAGACCTATTGCTTGATAATTGGATATCAAAGCCTTCATTATTAAGAGTTTCCTTACTTATATATAGTCCCATACCTCGACCATCCAATTTACGAGAAAAGGTGAATTCAAATATTCTTTCTTCATCAATAACAGAAATTTCAGGGCCATTATTACTTATGATAAGTTCATCATTTTCTACATCAAGATTTATAAATTTATTTCTATTTTCACTCTCAGGCTGCCTGTTCAACCAATAAATAGCATTATCTACCACATTAATAAATACAGGCAAAAATGATGAAGGAAAAACATGTGTTTTTTTAGCTCTAAACTCATCACTAACTTTTAACTTGATGCTATGACGTTCTAAGCGATCATTGAAAATATCTAGTAAATAAGCTTCAATTTCCTTACCCGACAAATCTACTTTACTTCGATATAACCTTCTATTGAGGGGAGTGAACATTTTTAGGTAGCCGTCGAGATGAGAAAAGCTATGACTAATGTTTTTATATAAATCCCCTAGTTTAGGGTTTCTATCAGCCCAAGGTTTAAGAGATTTAATTGAACTACGAACACTTCTAGCTGTACTGCTAAATTCATGTTGGATTATACCCAAAGACATTCCCAGCTGTGCAAACTCAAAGTACTTATTAAGTGATTCTTTCACTTGTTCATTTTCATTTTCTAATGCCGTCAATATATCAATTGAACTCGCATCTTCATTGTTGATATCATTTATAACTAATTCAACAGTGTCACGCATCTTAATGAAGTATTGCTCAGTCTGACTGCTCACTTCTTCAAGCATTTTTTCCCAGCCTGATATTAACTCCATTGATTCTTCATCTGATATGGCATCAATATCAACCGAGTTAACTGACGTAATGATTTTTGATAGTTCTTGTGTATACTCGATGGACTTAGCCCTAGCTTTGTCTTTGATTGCTAACTCAATTTCACCTACATTATTTTTCAACTCATCTCTATATAAAGAAATGTTTTTTGTGAGGGACTTCCTCTCTTGTTCCAACAGAACGTTGACACGCTCTCTTAGAGAAAATGACAATCCATTTTCAGACACGTACTCAGAAATTAATTTTTCAATAGAAAAACGTATAGGTTCTACAAGTTCTGCGTTTAGCTTTTCTTTGTTTCTTAAGTATGCTTCCCAGTCACTTCTCAGGTTTTTATTTATGCCTATATTAGGCTTAGTTATTTTCAAAGATTTATTAATAATCTTCCATTTATCAGAGACCTCACTTTTAAGCTCATTAATAAAAGTATACTTTTTACGTTCTGGCCACTTATCATCTGTCTTAGTTAAAGATATCTCTACGTAACTTTCTAATGATTGAATTTGTTTTGTGAAATAGTCATCCTTCAATAAATCGAAGAAATTCGTTAGGTCTTTCTCGAAGTTTTTCTTTCTTAGTCCTACTTGCTTCTTTCTTCTATTTAGAATTTCCTTCTCTTGAGCTGCTTGAACTCTAAAATCGTTCTTTATTTCTGCAAAGCGATCATTAGTTGAATTTTCACGAAAGAAGTCAACAGCTAGTTGCTTGAAAAAGTTTATAAGAATACTTTTAAATTCTCTATACGCAATATTCTCTATTAGCCCTTCACGACCAGCCTTTTCAACTAAATTCTTATTAACATCATGTTCAATCTCTATAGCACCAAACATTAATCGATATGAGAAAAAGTTATCAGAAGCTCGCTTCGTTCTTCTCTCTTCAAATTTGAGGAAGTCAAACTCAGGCTTACCATATGGCAATACTCGAATACCATCTTTATACAGATATAACCCACCATACATTTTAAGTTTATTATTTATATCAGCATAAGTTTTTGGTGGAACGAAACTTTCAGAAGGTTCTCCTTGAAGATACGTAAATTTAATGCTAAATGGGCCACATTTAGTCTTGGATCCAAAGCTTTCATTCCAGTTGATAATATGTTGTTGCTCTTCACCTTTATATACCGTAACTGCACCACTAAACTGTCCGAACTCATCGAATTTTCCTGAGACAAAGTGATCTCCGTCCGAAGCATCTGTTTGTGTAAAAAAGCCTTCTTCGATTAGTTCTACAGGTTTAGCTGAACCTTGATGACGACGAAACTTAGTTCCTAACAAATTGGACTCATTTGTAGACAATGAATTAGAAAATCCAACTAGTATTTTTTGTAATTCGGTCGTTCCCTTCTCATCAGTCTTGACATCAAGCTCTAGTGACTCGTCACATGGCATTATTATGAAATGAGTTCCTCTACCTAGCCCATCTAAAACAGGGGGGGGGCCAAGTTTACACTTATCTTCTTGAGGTAGGCCCTTGTGAGCTTCTTCCCAATTTTCTACTGTTTTTTGCTGCAAATTTTTAAAAAGCACTTCTGGAGAAAAAGTGAGTAGCTTTAAATCTTCCTTTATTACATCAAAGAATTCATGTGGAATCCGACTTCTTAGAACATTTAAATTGTCTAGCAATTCTTCAGACATTTCCTTTAAATCATTTTCTGTAGGAAGCTCACCTTCAGGAAAAGTACGTGTAGGAATAACAATATCTGAAATGCTAATATCCGGTATCTCAAACTGCGTCCAATGAATAAGGGCTACAATCATTTCATGCAAACCGCCTTCACGTTCTGCACGACTCAAGGCCACAACTTGCCTACCAATAGAAGCAATGGCTAAACGGCCTATTCCCTTTTCACCCATAAGCTTGCGCTCTGTCATGCCATCAGGAATGTACTCAGACTTTCGATTTACACCATATTTACTTGAAGTACCAATTGTTAGCCACTTGTCAATAAAGTCACTCTCAGTCATACCTACGCCATCGTCACGTAAGGTTACCAAATTCTGGTTTTCGTAGTAATCTATCTCAGCATTCTTCGCATAAGCGTCGTGTGCATTTTTAAACAACTCATGTATAGCTGTGGGGATACCAGCAATCTGCTGTCGACCTAACATATCAACAGCTCTGGCACTAACACTCATCTTGGCCATTTTTAGCTAAATCTCAGTAATTTAGATACAAAAAAGTACCTTGCATTTTAGTCGCTTTTATTACTTCAATCTACTGCATATATCAGTTATGAGAACTTTCCCGAGCAATGGAGGGACCGCATTGCCGATTTGCCGAGCTTGTTCGGTTGAACTGCCATAAAAATTGAACCAGTCAGGGAACGACTGTAAGCGGGCAGCGTGGCGAAGTGTCATTCCATGATCTTCCCATGGGTGTACAAAACGGCCTTTTGACGGATTATTACAACCAGTAGTAATTGTATTGCTAGGGGTATGAACCAGTATCCGTCCATACACATCTTTGTGCCCTTTATAGCCATTTGAATGACACTTTAGCCGGTGTTGTTCACCAGCATCCTCACGGCTACCATTTAGTGGGGTGTCTGCAAAGCGCACTTTCATCATGTCACTTGGCGTCATGTGAATGTTACATGGGTCATTTGTCTTAAACGGTTTTCCATGCGGAAGTGATTTGAGAAGTTTAAACACTTCATCTTTATCACGCTTATCTTTCTTATCGAAAAAGTCTTCCCAGTAAACCGCGTATAGATGTTCTGGGATCTTTTCAAATACTGATGATGCTGTTAACCATTCAGGCTTGTTTACTGAAGCAGGAGAAAAATGCGTTTCTGCAGGTGGGAATACAATTTCGTCCGAGTCCAAATCCTTCCGAATTCCAAAGATAAAAACGCGTTTACGGTTTTGAGGGACCCCGTAATCTTTCGCATTTACTGTATCGCAGAACTTAATAACATAGCCTGAATATTCAGCTAATGCTATGAACTTGTCTAAAAATGGTTTATGGCGTTTCCATAAAAGACCTGAGACATTTTCCACCAAAAAAGCTTTAGGTGAGAATTCATTGACGAACTCAAAATATCGAAGAAGCAAAGCATTTCTCGGGTCATCTTTACCCGCATCTTTTATGCGGTGTGTTGAAAAACCTTGACACGGTGGCCCCCCAAGTATCAGGTCCAGTTCCCCTTGCTTTAGTTTAAGCTCTTGACGAAGTGCTTCCGGCTTGATCAGGTTAATATCTTCGTTGAGCAATTTAACCTGATGCTTCTGATTTTGATTGAAATTCCTATCATAAGTATCTGCAGCTGCTTTATCGAACTCAATTGCCGCTAAAACCTCCACTCCCGCATCATGAGCTGAGAGAGTGAACCCTCCCGCACCGGCAAACAAATCAATAGCTTTAACTGACATCAAAAAACCTCAAAATACTTAGCCGCCACATTCTACTGATTTGCAGAAAAAATACCATGAAATCGCGTCAATCACTTTTCACAAATGCCTCATCGAGCTGCTTGTAGAGCTCAAGAGACTTATCTGACTCTGTTTTTATGTTCACGTACAAACTGCTAGCAATCACTCGAATTGCGTGGCGTTCATTCTCGTTAAGACACGGATAGTTGTAGTACTGGAAGTTTTCCAGGATCTTTCGCTCTCTTTCTTCATACAGGTGTTCTTGTACCCTAATAGCACAGACATTTTTCAAGTGTTGCCTCCAATCACAATAGGTAGAGCCACTCACCCTACTCCGCTTATTGCACTCTTTACAACATGGCACGATGTTCCCCGGGTGATGTAAACCAAACTCAGTGCGATTGAACATCAACACATGCTCAATCTGTAATTTTCCACTCTTTTCACCACAATAAGCACATCGATTTTCAAATCGAACTGTTTTTATTTCTTCCCAGAGCCTCTTCCCTTTACCGCTTCCAGTATTAAATGAAAACCCCAAATAATATTCACCGACTTTCGTCAGAAAGGCTCGCACCGCAGTATTTGCGGAATCTGAAGCCGTGTTATACACCGCCACTATTTTCCCCTACACAAAATTCATTAACTCTTTTCACAATCCCTCCCCTCTAGAGTACCAATTTCTTGATAAGCAAACGAAGAACCCGCTCTATTTGAACAGTTCATTGATTAACCTAGCAGTGCTCCTTTAATGAACAAGCTAGCGAGCCAGAGTATATCTGAAAATTACTATATTGCTTGCAATCAAGCCTTCCTAAGTTAGTTGAGCCTCGGGCTCGGCAATCAAACTGATTAAGTGCATAAAATTAACTACATCCCCATCAGCATTTGCTGATGGGGATAACATGACCGAAAAATTCGCGCTATGTTGATAGACCTGTACCTCTAAACACCTTGAGCAAGCAATAAGCTACAAACTTGGCAATACCTCTTTGCATTTTGTGATGCTATCGTCTCGTGAATAACCACTCTGACTACGAACATTAAGTTTCATGTATGTTTTATCAAAATAGCGCTTGTCGGACCAAACCTGTATGTCTCCGATCACAAACAAGTGTTTTTTAGCTCGGGTAACAGCAACGTTCAGCAAATTTGGTTTTGAAGAAGCCCAAGACGCCCCACCATTATTTTTTTTATCGCAACCAAGTACCAAAATGACTGTATCATTTTCCTTACCTTGGAAGGTATGCACGGTCCCTACGTTGTAATTCAAAAAGCTATTAAACTCCTTCCCGCTCCAACTAGAGTTACTTAGCAGCTCTGATTTGCAGTGTCTCAGATCTTCTTTCAACTCTTTTTTTACCGCTTTAAACGGTGTTATTAGATAGATGCAGCTTAAGTCACCCTTGTGTGCTGCTAATTCGAGTAAAAGGGCTTTAACATCTTCACCCAACTCACGTTTGTACTGTTTGAGTACACAGTCGCCTTGTGAATCATTCCATCGATTATGTCCTAAAGCCTTATGAATTCTTGGCTCAACGTCTTTGCCGTTATCAGAACCATGTATCATTCGATTGTTGTAAGCTATTTCATTCGAAATGCTAAACATAGGCTCTATACATCGACGATGAACCCATAATGGAATGCCTATCCATTGGTCCTCACCATCCATATCTATCATACAGCCATACGGATTAACGCGATCGGATAACGTCTGAACTGACCACATGCAAGGGTCCCACTTCTCAGATTCCTCTTGCAACTTAGATTGCATTAAGTAGTCAATAAGTTCTGGTGGGGAAGTAAACACTGGTTCGATTTGCAGCGGGTCGCCAACAACCACGGCTCGCTTAGCACGAAGCAGTCCACCGACCGCTGCTTGGGGTATTGCTTGCCCTGCCTCATCAATCATTAGCCAACCTAGAGACTCTGGTGGCAACTTAGAAAACATGTTCCCCAAGGAAGCAAAAGTCGTCGAAACTACGGGGACAAACATAAATAGAATCTGCCAAATCGCCAGTGCATTTTCGTTACTCTTCCCTAATACAACATCGTTGATTTTTCTTATCTGTGATAGAAAGGTACTCTGCTTGCTGGCCTCTATCAGCCAAGCCTCGTGCAGTTGTAACGCTGCCGCGTAAATGTCAGACCGCAATGCATTTATCTTTTCCTGCTGCCAGCAAGCGTGTCTCTGCCTGTCATGACCGACGATATCATCAGTAACTTCCGGTAAGTGATACCCTTTAAACTCCGTTCTATAGACATCTAACTCATCTAGAAGCTTCTTCTTTTCAAGCTCTTTAGCTTGAATATCAACCTGCTGCTGTGAAATTTTCTTTGTCCAACCTTTTATCTTGAGCTCTTTGGCCTCAACATCGCCAACAGTCAGCCGTATAGCTTTTTTTACATTTTCGTACTCACCAAGCTTTTGGGATAGTGAGGCTTTGTACTGTTTATTTTTCTTAGTGTTAAAGAACCGACTGAACCAACCAGGAGAGTTAACCTTTAGTAACTCTAAGGAAACTGCGATTTCTTCTTCCCTTTTCACTCCAGCGTTTCTTATTGAATTAAGGGCATCGAGCTCCACAGAGAGCGAATGGGCATAGTTTTCAAGCTCATCTAGATCATCATTCATTCGTTGTAAGTCAACATCGAATTGGTTGTCATCGAAAGTTTTCTGCAGACTCTCAAAATAAGCTAACTTGTCATTTAACTCATGAAAACGAGATAACTTCTCGTTAAAAGATTTTTTGGCCGTGTTAAAAGAAGGCCCTGTATAAGTTGAGCGATATTGCCAAAAGTTCAAGAAGTCTAAAGATGGTTCTCTAACTGCTGGCTCCTTGCCTTTTTCATGGTGGTATTTAAAGAAAAAGCGGTCGAGAAACTTTTGCCTCTTTTTATAAGCTCCCATAGCAGCAGAGATATTCCCCCAGCTCTGCCTATTATCGTCCAAGGGCTGTAAACGTCCTTTCTTCTCATCAGCACTTACTTGATTGGCTACAGAGCGAAAAAAAGCGGTATCAGCATATCTGCCAGCTACCGATTTTGCTTGAGGAAGCTCCTTTGAGATATTTTCAACCGCTGCATTGTTCGAGGATGCAACCACCATTTCAAAATCAGTAAGGTCTTCAATAAGAACCCCGTCAGGGCTTAGTCCGTCACGAGCATTTGAAAAGGACGCTAACACCTTCGCTCTTTCAACGATATTTTGTGCAATTATATCTCGTAATAACGTCGTTTTTCCTGTTCCAGGAGGACCATTAACTGAGATAAGACCACCAGTATCTAGCTCCTTGAACACAGTATTGATAGCAAACTGCTGCATTAAAGACATGTTGTGAGCAGGCTCTGTCAGCCATCTTCCTTCTGGCGTGTTTTTAGGGCTTAGATGCTTATGAATCAATGGTAACGAATCGTTTGTATACAAATCGACATGCTTATGACCGGACTGTCCCAGATAGGTTTGCAGAGGCTTGCTGGCCCTTCCGGTAGAAATCGCATTAATGGCACGTTCTATATCTCGAATATAAAAGCTGTTCAGAATGGGTAACTGAGATTCGTCATCATTAGGTTCATCTTCATCATCGTCTTCAACTATTTCTGAGTTCTTTTTGTTTTCCAATAGATAGTCTGATTTAGCTTCATATTCATAGAAAGCCATCTGAAATGGATAAACCTTTGAGTTTTCTGAAAACAATAAGTCCCGATTGGAAATGCCAGCCCATTGATAAAGTCCCTCGACCAAACTCGTTATAGTTTTTACACAAAGAGTATGTCGTCCCTCTGAGTTGGGGTGGCCTGGCAAGGTTGCTTCCCAGCGCTCCACAAACTCGTTGAGATCGTCACACCGACTATCAAATCGTTCCTGAGATATCGTTCCAGCCCTGCCGCCAAGTAACTCGGCTAAAGCCCAAGGTAGAGTGCTTACCGAAAAAGTATCAAGTCGGGGAGTACCAAACTCATCCAACATCAATTTGGCAAAGCAAGACGCCCCTTCATTGTCTCTTCTTTGCTCTATCTCTTCAGAGAAGCAATCCTCCTGGCGGTTGGTTGAGAAGTACTCTGCAACTTTTTTATCTATCGCCGATTTATCGAACAACCCCAGATATAAGGTATAAACACACTTTTTACCTGGAGTAAGACCGAGCTTGTCACGAGCAGCGGGATTTAACCACGGAAGTAGGTAATTACCCTGCGACTGCAGTTCGTGACCGGTCACGTTAACTGGTGCAATTTTACTATCGTCTTTATCTGGTACCGAGTAGGCTTGGAAAAATTCCACTAGATGCCAGGATTTCAATATGTTTTTTGAACTTTCTATTCTACTGTTCACTAACCAAAGCCTATCAATACTACAAAAGATCATTAACTTACGATGTTATACACCATAGTTGCATAAGGCGATGATGAATCTCAAAAAAAGATAATGTGACCGTCTTGTTGTTACCAAACAATCTTTGAATTACCTAACAGCCAAACAATCCTCCATCCACAACTCCACTTCACTTTCCACCCAGGCCACGGCCCTATCCCCTAAGCTGATGGACTTCGGAAACTCATCATCATTCATTTTGCGGTAAATCGCGGAGCGACTCAGGGCTGTCTTTTCCATCACTTCTTTTAGTTTTAAAAATCTCATGGGTTGATCTCCTTGTTATTCGACATAACAGGAGTCCGCCATTAAATTTTTACCCAAGACGTCTCAAGAAGACTGAACAGGTCCCACGCTGTCACACCTAGCACATCAATCCCTTCATTCAAAAACCATTCAGATATATGTCATCAAAGTGAACCGGAAACACCATTCACTTTAAGGAGGCATACCATGCCAAGACACAACTACCCTCCCCACCAGCCATCGAGCTTAAATGAGCTACTTGAAACAGCAGCAGAGGCCCTCGCACAAAAGTACAAGCGCGAGGGAACATTTACGAACCCGAATAATGTAAAGGAGTATTTAAGGCTCAAGCTAGGGTCATACGACCGAGAAGTGTTTGCTTTGATGCTGCTCGATAATCAACACCAGTTAATAGGATTTGAAGAGCTGTTCTTTGGCACTATCGATGCGGCAAGTGTATACCCAAGGGAGGTGGTTAAAGCTGCACTCAATGCCAATGCTGGTGCTGTGATATTTGCCCACAATCACCCTAGTGGCGACGCTGAACCGTCTAGTGCTGACAGGCGTATTACCACCAGATTGAGTGATGCCTTATCACTCATTGATGTTCGAGTGCTTGATCATATTGTGGTAGGTGAAAACTGTGTCTCTTTTGCAGAAAGGGGATGGATATGAACAGTGTTATTACCCGTTATGAATGTATTTCCCTTTCACAGAATCTACAGAGTTATATCTCGGCTTTAATTGACTTAGCGGCAGTCCCTGAGCACGCAGAACGAATTGCCCTTAACTTTCGTCATTCTGCCTATCACGCCAATAAAAAAGGACCTCATCCTTTAGAGGTCCACTTAACAAGGTTAGACAATAGCCAAGTTTGGAAGATTACCACCATGACGAGCTTCGCCTTTCC
Organism: Vibrio sp. qd031; assembly: GCF_002100145.1. Taxonomy (GTDB): domain Bacteria; phylum Pseudomonadota; class Gammaproteobacteria; order Enterobacterales; family Vibrionaceae; genus Vibrio. The sequence goes on along the minus strand of NZ_JXQD01000025.1, from coordinate 472,618 downwards.
TGACGACTCCAGCTCGGAGTTGGAAGTCGAGCTCTACTTTAACTTCAATCACCAATGGTTCTATCAACCTGATATTGATCGGTGTGAACTTAACCGACCGGAAGTGATAGATCTGTTCCATTCATGGCAACGGGCATTGCTTAAGGTTTTCCGCACTGGAGGCTTTGATTCTTTTGCCATCTCAACAATCAACCGTTCAGCCCAAACCACTGCTTAAATCCGTCACACACCAACACGAGGCGCCGTTAAGCGGTGCTCGGAGGCCCTATGCCTGTAAAAGCATCAATGATTAGTTTTGCCCATTCATGCCTACCAGTATCGAAGGGATTTCAAAAATGCCTGGCCCAAACGCTTAACCAGCATCATGAAGATTTGGCTAATCACATAACCCTTAATTTTCGCGATAAAAACTACAGTGCTACTAATGGAGGTTTTCACCCTGTCGAGATAGCACTGCAAAAGATGGAAGGGACGCATTACTCCATTTTGTACATTACCGACTTTAGTTATTGCGGTGGCCCTTATCCAGAACTGGAGAGAGATGTCGATTTTGATATCGGCAATGGAATGGCATTTTCTCGCTACGGGGGATGGCAAAGTATCCGTGAACCCTTGATGGCGGAACTGTACGAATTGTGGCAAAGCAACTTTGTCGCTTATGTCGACATGGACGCCTACGACGAAATCAAAGTCAGTAGCCACTAAATCCCCGCACAACCATCACGACAACAAACCAACCTAGAACCACGTTCAAAAACACTCTTCACTGGCACACATGAGTGCAGATGTCGCTGCTTCCCATATTGTTAAAACGGGAAGCTTGGAAGCCTTGATACATAAGGGTTTAGCGGTGTCGGCCTCTCTGTGCTTCCCAAAACACCCCTCTACAGACAAAAAAGGAAGCAGGCTATGGCTGAGGTCCACGCGATCAAAGACGACGACACAATACGACTCATTGGCCACTTACTCGCTATTCGTTGTAATCCGCAAATGGCTGACGTTTGGCATATAGGGTTAAACCTGGCACTACGAATATCCGATTTACTCTCTATCCGCTTTGAAGACATCAATGATGACCGACTCATTATTCGTGAAAGCAAAACGGGCAAACTGGCAAACATCCAGTTAAACACCAAGGCACGAGAACACATTGCCAAAGTGCGAGAGAAGTACCCTGACCATGTGTACCTATTTCAATCACATCGATGCCAGCAACTAAAACATAAACCGCCGCAGCCGATCTCTCGGCGTGCGGTGTCTATGGCCTTTCAACAAGTAGGGCAAGAACTCAAGCTAGCGTTAGGTACTCACTCCATGCGCAAAACACGAGGTTACTTCCTCTACCAATCCACAAAGGATATCGGTCGTGTGATGAAGATGCTACGCCACACCTCAGAGGGCGTGACGCTTCGTTATATCGGTATCACTCAAGATGAAGTCGACAAAGACTTCGTATCACTCGAACTGTAACTAAGAGAGGTTCTATCATGGAACACTTACAACCTGGCGATCACCTGGTGGTCGATATAAGCAACAACACCAGCGAGCAATATACTCGTTACGTTGGCTCCAAACATCATGGGCTTTATGTCGGTGATGACATGGTGATTCACTTTAATGCTCAGTTAGATGAGGTTACAACCGACTGCATAGATAACTTTCGTGATGGTTGCAGCTTACATATAAAGCGACACGCCAGTAGCCCTAAACGTGCAGTCAGCAAAGCACACAACAAGTTAGGTTATCGGGGCTACCATGTTCTTACCAACAATTGCGAGCACTTCGTCAACTACTGCTTGGATGATCATCATACATCTGCCCAAGTAGCCAACAACTATCACATAAGCGCGCATGTCGCTGCGCGTGTTGGGCTGCTAGGCAGGGGAGCCGCTGAGGTAGCAAAGGGGCCTCTTGGCATCGTCACCATCAGCTCTACCCTCGCTAAGGGCGCTGGTGAAGCCATTGGCCTTCCAGACAGAGTCAATACTGTCATTGGTACCCCTGGTGATTTAGTATCTAAACCGTTGGAGTCATGTATTAATGGCGCTGGTAAAACGATATCTAATACTACCGATAAAATAGGCAGTGGAGATATTACTGGTGCCGTTGGAGAATTAATTTATGGCACCACCGAAACAGTTATAGACACAGCGTTTGCACCTGTGCATGTTATTTTTAAGTGTTGGGATGCCATTTGGGATTAATCATATAAAGGCCAGAGGGGACTCCTGGCCTATTTTATTACCTTTGACTGCAACCAAAGTTTCTTTTTCTTTCTCCATTGTGCTTAGTGTCTTTTTTAGCCAGGTAGCTTAATCGATAAAAAAGATCCGCGTATTGTTTGTTAAAATCTCGACTATTTTCATTTAAATGATATCTACCATTTTTAGAAAAATGCACTAAACCAATTACGCTATCAAACTCCAAACCAAGAGCACTTGCCCACGACTCTATAATAATTCCTAACAGGCTTTCTCTATTCTCCCAGTTTCCTAAAGTATAAAATCTATCTTTATTAAATAATAGGGACATATGGAAATGGTCATTTTCAGAAGTATCACGTTCTCTACACCAAATAAATCGAACACTAGTAGGATAAATTCTTTTATTCACTTGTTGATATCTTCGGTCCATTGCTTTTATTTTTGCCTTAAGCGAGTCGATAAATCTAGACATTAGCCTACCTCTAAATCGGCAATGACTGACTATTTCATCTCTACTCAAGCAATCAAGGTCTTGAGGACCATGTGGCAGCTTTAAATCAATTCTTACTGCGAAGACACGCTTGTAGTCATCACATGCATGATTGATCGTGTCTAGTATCCGATCTAGGTACCTTACATTGTAGTCATTTAAATTGCCTTGTATTGGCATTCCTTTGAAGTTGTTACCGTTCATCTTTTTCTCCTATGGGTTTTCATTCATAGGTGATGAACTGCATTAATTTTTTAGTGACGTGACAGCGACGTGATCATACTAAGGTATGTTCACTTAGAGCTATGTATATAACTATACCAACACTGGTACCGCGATCCTGCCACGTGATTCCCTCTTCTATGCATTTGCGAAATCAGATACGTAACACCGCATGATTCACTCTGGAGTTATTAATTCCAACAAAAGCTGCGATAAACCAACCATTTTGACTAGAACCCCTTATAGCCGAGGGTTATGAAAGAAAATCCTTACTTTATAATTACGTAATAATTATGTGATAATTACACGTTATTTATAGCTAACTTAGTGTAAATTCAAGTAGCAATGGTGTGATTGGATTGAAGGAATAATCAAATGGATTTACAGCTAGGTAGTTGGAGAGAGGGTTTCTTTTATGCCCGTGAGTTAGATGGGCTATTGAGGTTAGGCTGTGTCGTAGAACTCAACCATATTCGCAATTTGAGAGAAGCTGAAGATTACTTGAGCGGCATCTTATTCAACATGCCCCAAACTGAAGCATCAGAAGTAGTCAATAACTTAGGTATAAAAACAAACCTGTTTGATGATAAGTATCCACTAGCCACTCATCTTAAAAGTAAGTTCTCCGAAAAGCATCAACTACCAAACGACGCCTATCTGTTAATGGAGGGTAACCTGACATTTTGTGCTTTTTGTTATCAGTTCCTATATTTCAATTCGAGCCATATTGGTGATGAAATCAAGGATAATGAAGGTAAGGTATTAGATCCAAAACATTCACGTCAACCACTAATTAAAACTAATACCTTCCCTAGGTTACCCACCTTCCTGGAAAATAGAGATCTAATTAGAATTCCTTCAATTGTAAAACGTACACTAACGCCCAATACTATTTCAGACCTTATCAACTGTATTAAAACTGCATTTAATGAAAGTGAAATTGATATAATTGGCCAGAAATACATCCTAGACTTATTAGCTGACGCATGGAAAAAAACATCTAGAAGTGAATATTGCAAAAAATTTAATAAGTGGTTAAATATTGAAGATACAAACCAAATCTCTTGGTTACAGGAGTACTTCATTAAAAAATCTCCTGATAGAGCTCTTCCTTGGGAGCCAACTAATATAAATGATTACTACTACATACAACATGCAGAATTTCATTATCACTACTTAATAAAATTCACTTCTGCTAAATTATTTTTCCAAGAAGCTAGGTCAGCTTGGAATCAAAGAAAGTTTCAGAATAAAAATAAGGGCACCAAATCTAGAAGTATATCCATGTCAGAAAGAACTAATAAACGCTTAAACTGGCTAGCAGAAAATAAAGACCAAAAAATCAATGCTGTAATTAAAGAACTTATTGACCTTGAATTTGAACATTTAGGTGGACCGTCAAAATTGTGAAATTAGTAGACAAATGGAGAACAATCACGCTCTCCATTTGCACACTGACTATCGGTTAATAACCCTATCAATCACCCAAGCTTGAACCTCAGACTCGACCCAGGCTACAGCTCTATCACCAAGCGACACCTGCTTAGGGAACTGCTGTCTTACTATAGAACGATACACACCAGATCTAGATAACCCAGTCATCGCGAGTACTTCATTTAGGCGTATTAAACGAATCGGTTTGTTTGGCATTGTGACACCTCATCAGTTAGTAGATTTCACTCTGATGACATATGTCTGTAAAAATATGGTATCGATGTCTATTGGCCATCAACTAGAACCTCTCCATTGCTCTAGCCGCAAGACACTAGTTAACCTGCTGCAAGTAACTGCCACCGGTAACACTGTAACTTCCATAGCTTGATTTCTCTATATGTTCACTCCACCAGGACATGAGTTGGCGTCGAGAGTCGAGGTAGTCGGTTCTATTGTAGGCTTTGCGTATTTGGTTCTTATCGGTGTGAGCCAGCGCCGCTTCAATCACATCGGCATCAAAACCTTTTTCATTGAGGGTGGTACTGGCAAGTGCCCTCATGCCGTGAGCCGTCGTTCTATCCTTAAAGCCCATTCGGCCAAGCGCTTTGTTGGCTGTCTCGGAATCAGTGGGTACCTTAGGATTACGGCTCGATGGGAAAACAAATTCACGATGGCCACTAATCGGTTTTATTGCCTCAAGGATTGCCAAAGTCTGGGCCGTTAGAGGAACTACATGTTCACGGTTCATCTTCATTCGCTCCTTAGGAATGACCCAGAGCTTATTGACTGTGTCTATCTCTTCCCAGCGAGCTCCTGAAGCTTCATTAGGCCGTACCATGGTGTGAAGCTGCCACTCAATTAAAAAGCGCGTCACGTGTTGTATGTTGGCTGTAGCGATGGTACGAATTAACTCATGCATTTCATGAGGTTGTAGCGCTTTCATGTGCACCACTTTGTGCTTCCTAAATACATCACGTATTCCAGAAAGTGGGTTGGCATGAATAACCCCGCTGTTCACAGCGTAATTCATGATCTCATTCATTAATTGTGCGGTACGTTTCACTGTTTCAAGTAGGCCCTGTGACTCAGTTGGCCGTAAAGCAGCGATAGCAATTGGCGCCGTGATCTTACTGACTGGAATGGTACCAAGCTTTGGAAAAGCGTAGAGTTCGAGCTTACGCCAGTTCCCATTCAACGTCTTCTCTTTGATCTGACCTTCTTTTGTCACCTTCCATTGCTCGGCAACAAACTTGAATGTCGCATTTTGCTCAGTGATCGCTTTGGCTTTCTGTTCTGCTTTAGCCAATTGAGGATCAATGCCATCAGCTAACAGTTTCCTTACCTCTAGCGCTTTATCTCGCGCCTCTGCCAAAGTTACGTCTGGGTAGGTACCAAAAGAGAGATAAGTGATTTTATCTTGGCCTGGTCGCTTGTAACGAAACTGCCAAGAACGGGAGTTACTCGGACGCACGCAAAAGTAAAGATTGCCACCATCAGATAGTCGATAAAGCTTATCTCTGGGTTTTGCCGTTTGGACTTGCCTTGCCGTTAGATTATTCGCCATTTTGATCCCTCAAGTAATACCTGGTACGAGCATAAAAATTGAAAAATATAGGTATTACTTATGACCTGATAACTGATTAATTTACATTAAGTTATAGATCATGCTGGTGGAAAAAATAACAACAAAGTAATACCTGAATTTACGCTCTAAAGTAATACTAGCACTAGATAGGAATACCAGGTATTACTTTAGGTATTACGAAAAACAAACGCTTTTACGGAACATTATGGGATGCTACGGAATCGTAACTGATTGATTTTGATAAGTTTCAGATAAGAAAAAAGACGTCCTGAGACGTCTTTAAACTTGAATGTGGCGGTGAGTGAGAGATTCGAACTCTCGATACGTTTCCGTATACACACTTTCCAGGCGTGCGCCTTCAGCCACTCGGCCAACTCACCGTAATTGATAGCGTTAGCTTGGCTAACGGAGCGTTAATCTAAAGATTTAGAGGTCAATGGTCAAGTGTAAATACGCAAAAAGCTGTACTTTGGGGCTTGAGTGTTCATTTATTAGCTGTTTTGGCAAATTTTGTGCGAAATAGCCCTAATAACTGATAGAATCAGCGCAAACAATTTGCAGGATTTTATCGTGGATTTACCTAGTTTACTGGCTCTTCCTGAGCTGCAGAATACCGTACTTAACGAAGCCAAAACTCGTGGTTTTGTATGCTCTATGGCGGCAGCGCCTCATGTATTGTCTCCTGAAGAATGGCTACCCTTTTTGTGGGGCGGCGCTGAGACGGCACCCTTTTCTAGCGCAGAACAATTAGAACATTACGCAGAAGCTGTGATTGGGATTTGGAATGCGTATCGCCCTGCACTTCTTGATGGTAACTGGGAATGGCCGGCAGAAGCATCAATCGATGATGAAGAGATTGTGAATCAGTATGCTCGAGACTTTTGTGAAGGCATTTTGCAAGGCTGGCAATTGGCCAGAGACGATTGGGAGACGTTGATGCCAGAGCACAGCGAAGATAACGCTCTGCTTGGCGGTGTGCTACTTTCTATAAGCATGTTATTTGACCCAGAAACAGCGATGGAAACATTGAAAGATCAAGGCGCTGAAGGACTTGACCAGTTTGAGGAGATATTCAATGCTATCCCTGTGATGCTGTGTGGACTCACTCAAAAAGGCGTTATGCTCGCAAAGCAGTAAACACCGTCTAGAGACACAAAAGATAAAGCCGCTAGCCATACTGGTTAGCGGCTTTTTTGTTATGCCAATCGAAGTAATTAACTGTTCAGAAATTTGCGACGGAAAAATCGCTAAGAACAAGCTTAAGATTACCGTAGGTAATTGTTCTACCTACAAAATCTTTAACGCTGTTATCAGTGATTTTAACGAGCTAGGATGATCTGGTAATTGCTTTGGTTGGTTCTATGCGTCGTGCTTTTCGCGCAGCGCTTGTAGATTCTCGTTGATCTTAAATATCACAATCATCAATTCACACCAAATACGTGCGGCCAACATACCACCTACAATAGTCAATAGACCCATAATGACCGACTCGGCTGTTACTCCGTAGTAACCTGCGAACATCGTAGTAAGACCCGTGATGATAGACGCTGCAATAAGCAGCCAATATAAAATGGTCACCAATTTTGGTGTAAGCATTGAGTCAAAGGTAAAAATAGATTTCATAGTTCATTTCCAAATTTTTGATTTTTATTTAAATAGCCAAGCAACGTATTCGCTTTTATTGAAACGATGCCGCCCAATAATAGGCGAATTTTAAAGCACCCTTCAATTGCGTAAGTGTTACAAAATACGTCGTTTAAGTCCATATAAGCCATTGAATTAATAGGCTTTAATGAAACCAATTGTTCTTAGCCTTCAATCAAAAAAGCCCCGCATTATAGCGAGGCTTTGAATGGTTTACCGGCTCTAACGCTAGGCGTTGCCTTTTACCTTAATGTTTAATTCTTCCGCAAATTTGAGCATACGATCGAGAGGAATAAGCGATTTAACGCGAACTTCTTCGTCGACAAAAATTTCGTGGTTGTCACCACCATTTTCTAACGCGTTCTCAATGGCTGCCAATCCATTCATTGCCATCCAAGGGCAATGTGCGCAGCTGCGACACGTTGCACCCGCTCCGGCCGTTGGGGCTTCGATGAGCTCTTTCTCAGGGACTAGCTGCTGCATTTTAAAGAAAATGCCTTTGTCTGTGGCGACAATCAATTGCTTATTAGGCAGCTCTTTAGCGGCCTTAATTAACTGACTGGTTGAGCCAACAGCGTCTGCGAGTTCAACAACACTGGCTGGAGATTCTGGGTGTACCAAGATCGCAGCGTCTGGGTAGAGCGATTTCATGTCGCTGAGTGCTTTAGACGAAAACTCATCGTGGACCACACATTCGCCATTCCACAGTAGCATTTCAGCGCCAGTTTGATTTTGAATGTAAGAGCCTAAATGACGATCGGGCCCCCAAATAATTTGTTTATCTTCGGCGTCCAAGTGTTCGACAATTTCTAGGGCGATGCTTGAGGTAACAACCCAATCGGCGCGCGCTTTGACCGCTGCAGAGGTATTGGCGTAAACAACCACAGTATGGTCTGGATGCTCATCACAAAAGCGACTGAACTCGTCTGCAGGACACCCAAGGTCAAGTGAACACTCCGCATCGAGTGTCGGCATAAGGATACGTTTTTGCGGGGTGAGAATCTTTGCTGATTCCCCCATAAAGCGCACGCCAGCAATAACCAAGGTACTTGCGTCGTGGCGATTACCAAACTTGGCCATTTCTAACGAGTCACCAACAAACCCACCCGTTTCTTCTGCCAAAGCTTGAATTTCTGGGTCGGTGTAGTAATGCGCAATCAGCACCGCGTCTTTCTCTTTGAGAAGTCGCTTAACATTAGCAAGATGCTGAGCCTTTTGCTCATCACTCAATGGTACTGGCTTTGGTGGAAATGGATATACGGGTGATTCAACGATGTCGAGAATGTGGCTCATGAGACGGCTCTGATACCTGTTACTATATTAGCGTAAGTGTACCGCAATAAAGTTTTGGAGTTAATACTTTCTTCTAGATGCAATAAAGCCAGACAACGACATAGGCTATGTCGTTGTCTGGCTTTATTCGTATCTAAAACCTTAATGCTAGTTCAACGCTTGCATGCGCTCGCCAGCCTTGGTTGCCGATGCGCTACCTTGATACTCATCCAACACTTGTTGGTAGTACTGTTTCGCAGCAGCAGAGTTACCGTTACGCGCGGCTATTTCACCTAATTTGACCAAGGCATCAGCGCGCTTGTTCGAATCTTGATTAGAAACAACAATGGCAAATGCTTTAGCCGAATCTATGTCTTCTTTCTTAGTGAAATAAAGCTGACCTAGCCAGTAGTTAGAGTTCGCCGAGTATACGGATTGTGGGTAATCTTTATTAAACGCTTCAAAAGCGACTAGCGCAGCATCATAATCACGCTGCTTGATCACCAAATCTACCGCGGTTTGGTAAGCGGATTTTTCCGCTTCGTTGTCGGTATACGTTCCCGCAGTTTGCGGCTGATCTTGAGTGTTAACTGGCACAGCAGCGGCCACACCGTTTTGCTTAAGTTCAGCCAGTTCTGTACGCATTTTGTCGAGTTCGATAAACAACTCTTTTTGGCGCAATACCATTTGATTTGAATCGTATTGGCTTTGTTCTAATGCCCCGCGTAGTTCACTGATTTCCAGTGACATATCATCGACCTGTTGCTGTAAGTTTACTTGCAGTCGATTGCTGTTTTGCAGGAGGCGTTCGAGGCGTTGCACAGACGATTCGCTCGAAGAGCTCGCCGATGCTGATGGGGTTGTAGAATTGAGATCCGATACTGGAGCTGGTGCAGCAAACGTAACGCTTGCTGCACTTACCAGTAACGAAAGCGTCATTAATCGCTTCATGTTACTGACTCTTATTTAAGTGTACTGAAGATTAGTATACTAGAACCGCGCGACGGTTTTTAGCGTAAGCGTCTTCAGATTGGCCTAGAATTTCTGGTTTTTCTTCACCGTAGCTTACGATAGAGATTTGACCAGCTTCAACGCCAGATGCTTGTAGGTAACGAGAAACCGCCATTGCACGACGCTCGCCTAGTGCGATGTTGTACTCAGGAGTACCGCGCTCATCCGCATGACCTTCGATTTTAACATCTAGGTTAGGGTTTTTGCTTAGGTAAGCTGCGTGAGCCGCTAGCATTTCTTCGTATGACGTTTCGATGGTTGAGTTATCGAACGCAAAGTAAATCGTTTGAGATTCACGAAGAGCTTCTTCTTTCAGCTCTTGCTCAGACATTTGAGCAGACTCGTCAATTGGAGAAACGACAGTCGTGTCCGTTGTGCCGTCAGTTGCGCCAGCTTGTTGGTTAGTGGTTTGCTCTGCGTTAGAAGCGTTAGCTGCGTCGTCACTTGAACTACAAGCAGTCATTGCTAGAACAGGTAGCGCAATAAGAAGCCCTTTAAGAACTTTATTAAGTTGCATTATTTTTTTTCCTTTATACGTCAAGTTATCGGAGTTACAAAAACGGTGACCAAGCTGGCGCTCTTACACGCCCTGTAGTGGCTGGCAGTCGTGCACTGAATCTGCCGTCAATAGAAACCATCGAAAGAACGTTTTTCTTGTTATACATTGAACTGTAAATAACCATTCCACCGTTTGGTGCAATACTTGGGGATTCGTCCAACTGAGTTTTGGTCAGTATTTGAACGGCACCAGTTTCCAAGTCTTGTTTCGCCAGATTAAATCCATCACGTGACGCGTTCACCATTATGAGAAATTTGCCATCTGGAGTGATCTGACCACCAAGGTTTTGATTGCCTTGCCAGGTTATACGATTTGTCGACCCGTTCGACAAATTTACTTGATAAATCTGTGGTTTACCACCCCTATCGGAGGTAAATATGAGCGATTCGCCATTCGGGTGCCAAAACGGTTCCGTGTTATTTGAACGGCCGCGAGTAATTTGAGTCAGTTTGCGAGATTCAAGATCCATCACGTAGGTATGCAGGCTTCCCGATTTAGACAATACCATCGCCAATGACTTTCCATCAGGGGAGAAACGAGGGGCACCGTTATGTCTTGGGTACGACGCTAACTTCTCACGTTTGCCTGTGTAGATGTCCATTATAAAAATTTCTGCTTGGCCGCTTTGGAAGCTTACGTACGCCAGTTGACGCCCATCGGGTGACCAATCTGGAGACATCAGTGGCTGTTTTGAGCGCAGCACCATGCGTTCGTTGTAGCCATCGTAATCGGCTACGCGAAGTTGGTAAGGGTAGGTAGCGTTGTCTTCTACCACCACATAAGCAACGCGCGTTAAAAAGGCGCCGCGCTCACCAGTAAGGCGTTCGTAGACAAGGTCTGAAATGCGGTGTGCGTACTCTCTTAAACGCGATTCGGGAACCGTCGCGCGCTTAGTAAATAGGACGTGATCACGTGACAGCTCAAGTTCACCATTGGCATTAAGTGCTTTCGCATCACCACCAGTGAGCGCACCGCGCACCACATCGATCAATTGGTAATTAATTTCGTAGTCGCCGTTTGCGGTTGGCGTAATGGTCCCAGTAACCACGGCATCCACACCTAAACCGGTCCATGCATCGAAGTTTACTTCGCTATCGCTATAAGGGGTTTGGGGCATTTTGCTTACAGCAACGGGGCTAAACTTACCACTGCGCTGTAAATCGGAAGCAATAACCGCCGAGACGTCTTGAGGCAACTCCGCGCTACCTGTCCATTTAAACGGTACAACGCCAATAGGCCTTGCTGAGTTAATGCCATCGGTGATCACCAGTTCTAATGCTGCATAGGCATTGGGTGCTGCCATAGCTACGATCAGCACAAGTGAAGTAAAAAAGTTCTTAATCACTGTAACATCCTTATTCTGGTACTACCGTCAAATTAATGTTGGTCAATTGTTTTGCCACCTCGGCTGCTGTTGGAAGTGGGAAACTGCTTACTTGGCTAATCGCGCTTCGTGTCGCGCTGCATAGCTGATTATCACCACTGATCACTTTTACCTGACTCACTATCGCGTCAGCCCCAGTCGGTATCAACTTAAGATTGACGCGACATTGCTTTCCCCGATAAGCATCATCTATGCGAAGTTTACTTTGGATAAGTTGCGTATAGATGGCAGAGTATCGAGCCAATTCATCGGCATTGCGTTGACTTCGAGCACGAGCGGCCGCTTCCGCGTTAGCTGCGTTTTCTTCTGCCATACCGGCAAAAATATTATTAAGTGCTTCTTCTTGCGCTTTGCGTTCGCGCTCAAGTTGCTCCAAACGCTGCTGCTCAATTTTGGCTTTCTCTGCCGCCTCTGCTGCTGCTTTCTCTTGGGCAATTCGCTCTTGCTCAGCTTTCTCGGCACGTTCACGCTCTAACTGTTCTTTCTTCACCGCTTCGGCAGCTTCTTTCTCTTTGGCAATACGAGCTTTTTCAGCCTCTTCAGCTTTAAGGCGCTCTTTTACTGCCCGCTCTTCGGCTTCTTTTGCTGCTGCAATTCCTGCCAGCCTTGCTGCCTCTGCTTTGCGCGTCGCTTCTTCTTTTTGCTTGCGCTCTGCCTCTGCTTGACGCGTTTTCTCTTCTTCTACTTTTCGCTGCTCTTCTTGCTGCTTGCGTTTTTTATCCGCTTCCACAGCGGCTTTTTCGGCGCGCGCTTTATCTTGCTGAAGTTTACGAATGCGTTCTTCTTCTTGCTTGCGATTCTTCTCAAGCTCTTCACTTTGCTTGCGAAGTTTATCTAAACGATCTTGCTCTGCTTTAGAAGCCGCCTGCCGCTGCTCACGGATTTTTGCAGCTTGCTCGCGTATGGCACTTGGATCGATCACCACCGCCTGCACAATTTGCCCAGACGGTTCTTTGGGAGACATATTAAAATCGGTCCCCCATATCAACGCCGCCACGAGCAAAGCATGCATGGCAAACGAGATGATGAGTGATTTGGTTAATTTATTGTTTTTCTTCATACAACCAACGGAAGTTATTCCTTAATATCCGTTAACAATCCTACTTTAGGAATGCCTGCCTGACTGAGTTCGTCAAGCACTAATACAACATCAGCATACGGTGTTGCGGCGTCTCCACCTACCGCAACCGGTGAGTTTGGAGAGAGTGACATTTCTGCTTTTACTCTCACTATCACCTCGTCTAGACTTAGACCGCGTATCATGTCTTCATCATTTACGCTGAGTCCCAGTACACCGTCTGCTGCAATTTCGACAATGATAAAGCTGCCCACATCACTGCCATCGAGTTCTGACGCAGGCTTAGCGGTGGACGCCTGTGGCAACTCAACATCCACACCTTGCGTGATAAAGGGTGACGTCACCATAAAGATGATCAGCAGTACTAACATCACATCGATGTAAGGCACCACATTAATCTCGGCAGTTAACTTGCGTTTTTTAGGTTGATAACCGGCCATGCTTAGTCTCTTTCTGTCGTGCTCATTGCTTGACGATGCAAGATGCTGTGGAACTCTTCAGAGAACGTCGCATAGGAATGTTCTAGTTTTGATACTTGGTTGCTTAAGCGGTTATAGGCCATAACCGCTGGAATTGCGGCAAACAGACCCATAGCGGTCGCAATCAATGCTTCGGCAATACCAGGGGCTACCATAGCAAGCGTCGCTTGTTTCACTTCACCTAGGGCAATAAACGCGTGCATGATGCCCCAAACAGTACCAAACAGACCGATGTAAGGACTGATTGAGCCCACTGTAGCTAAAAATGGCAAGCTGGTTTCAAGCTCTTCTACTTCTCGTGCCACAGACACTCGCATAGAACGGCCAGTGCCTTCCATCACGTAATCGGGCGAATTGGGATTGCTGCGGCGTAAACGAGCGAACTCGGTAAAGCCTGAATAGAATATTTCTTCAATACCATAAATCGAGTCTTTGCGCGCTTTCACTTCTTGATAAAGCTGCGACAACTCTTTACCTGACCAGAATTTGTCTTCAAATTTTGCGGTTTGATCCTTGGCCGCAGAGATCACTTTACTGCGCTGAATAATCATGGCCCATGAAGCGACTGACATCCCTACTAGCGTCAGCATCACAAGCTGAACAAGTAAACTGGCTTCTAGGATAAGATCGATAAAATTAATTTCAGCTGACACTGGTCGTTAACTCCGTTACTAAATAGCTGGGTATAGCCATGGGCTTCATTTTCTGAGTGTTGACACATGCTACCTTAACTGTGGCACTACACAATACTCGCCCATTATCATTAACCATCTCCTGACAAAAGATCAGGCTGGCCTTTTTCTGTTCTTTAATCCAAGTGTTCACTATCAACGCTTCGTCGAGAGTGGCTCCTTGCTTAAAATCTATGTCCATATGGCGAACCACAAAGCCCGTGTGTTGCTCTAACAACACTTGTTGTGAGACACCTTTACTTCTTAAAAGTTCGGTTCGAGCGCGCTCAAAATACTTAAGGTAATTAGAGTGATATACAATCCCACCGGCGTCGGTATCTTCGTAATAAATTCTGACTGGCCATTGAAAATGGGAAGTGCTGCTCACGAGTCATTCCTTGTACGTTGTAAACGCGGTTTTCACCAAATACCCCACTATATACAAAGTACTGAACATTGTGACTCTATTTAGGCAAATTTTTGATTAGTGTGGAATAAATGCATGATAAATGTCCAAAAATAAGACAACCTCGATGGGGTCAGAGTCAATCGCTAGGTGAGCAAGCTTCGCTGTTGCATATGCGAACGCTGGATTGAACTAGGTTTTCGACCACCGCTGTCTTGTTAATTGCAGTCATGTCAGCTTACAAACACAGCAGCGAGCAAGGCGTAATATTTGGGCAAGTTCAGACAAAAAATTAACGGGAATGGCCTGTTGGTCAGTTTGTTGGGGTCAGAGTCAAATGGGCCCCGAGTTCAACTTGGTGTTCCGAATGAAAAATTGACTCTGACCCCCATTGGGAAAATTGATCATTTTGACTCTGACCCCAACAAACCGTTGACTCTGACCCCAACTAAAAAGGCGCTTCTGGGAAGCGCCTTTTACATTACTCGTTGATGTCTTTGTCCATCATCTCACTGTGCTCTAGCCACAATGCGTTGATGATGCCAAAGGCACAGGCTAATAGTACGCCCAAAATCCAAGCAAAATACCACATGGTGTTGTCTCCTTAGTACAGTGAGTTCTTGTTGTCTTCAATATATTGCTCGTCCAAACGGCCAAACATTTTGTAGTAGCTCCAAGCGGTGTAAGCCAAAATAATTGGCACCATCACTACAGCCACTGCCGTCATCAATCCGAGCGTTAGCTCACTAGATGTCGCGTCCCACATAGTCAAACTATGATCAGGATTTAGAATCGACGGCATCACGAATGGGAACATGCTAAGACCCGCGGTAAAGATGATCCCGGCGTTTGCAAGGGATGACGTCAAGAATGCAAATCCAGCTCGATTCATCTTCGAAAAGACAACCGCAAGCAGAGACATAGCAATACCAATAACGGGTGCCAACCACATCAACGGATACGCGGTATAGTTATTGAGCCATGCGCCCTGCTCTACCGACACTTCCTTCAGCAAAGGATTGGAAGGACCATTTGTGTCCATCACGCTCGTGATCACGTATCCATCCATGTTTTTCACTATAAAGCCAGCCAAAACAAATAGCACAACAGTCACCAGACCAAAGATCTGAGATAAGGTTCTAGCGCGTTGATGCACATCGGCTGTCGTTTTCATTTGCAGCCAAGTTGTACCTTGCATCAAAATCATCGACAAACTCACCAGTCCACACAACAGAGCGAATGGATTCAAAAGGCCAAAGAAAGAGCCATGGTAGGTCGGCATCATAAAGTCGCTTAACTGGAACGGTACGCCCTGCAACAAGTTGCCAAACGCGACGCCAAATATTACTGGCGGTACAAATCCACTAATAGAGATACCGATATCCCAAGCCTTACGCCACGGTTTATCCTGAATTTTAGAGCGGTAATCAAGCCCAACAGGACGTAGCCATAATGCCGCTAACGTCACAATCATGGCAAAGTAAAAGCCAGAAAACGACGTCGCATACACTAGAGGCCAAGCAGCAAACAGCGCACCACCTGCGGTGATCAACCATACTTGGTTGCCATCCCAGTGCGGCGCTATTGAGTTAATCATGACACGGCGTTCGTTGTCGGTTTTACCAATGATTGGCACCAACGCGCCAACGCCCATGTCAAATCCATCGGTGATTGCAAAACCAACCAGCAAAACGCCAATCAGTAGCCACCAAATAAATCGTAGTACTTCGTAATCAAACATATCGTACTCCCTTACGCTTCTACGGCTTTGTCGATGTTAGTTTCTGCATTACCTTCCTGCTCGAAGTGATAACGCCCAGTTTTTAAAGAGCTAGGCCCTTTGCGTGCGAATTTGAGCATCAGGTACACTTCTGCAATCAAAAGCACCGTATAGAAAGCGATGATCACACCCAGCGAGCTCCAAAGCTGACCTGGGGTAAGCGCAGATGCGGCAACGTCAACAGGTAAAATCTCACCAACGGCCCAAGGCTGTCGACCATATTCTGCAACAAACCAACCGGCTTCAATCGCAATCCAAGGTAGTGGAATGCTATACATCGCCGCTTTAAGCAGCCATGGTTTCTGCTCGATGCGTTGACGACAGGTTTGAACAAACGCCATACCAAATACAAACAGCATCACGAAGCCACAGCCAACCATCAAGCGGAATGACCAAAATAGTGGCCACACTGTTGGAATAGAGTCATCAGCAGCAGCTTGGATCTGCTCTTCTGTCGCATCGACTACATTGTCGGTATAGCGCTTAAGAAGTAGGCCGTAACCGAGGTCTTCTTTTACTTCATCAAAATCGGCGCGCAGCTGTTCATCAGCATCACCTGCTCGAAGCGTCTCAAGTAATTGGTAAGCAACCATTCCCTGACGGATACGATCAACGTGCTCTTCACGAAGATCGCGAAGGCCCGTGACTTCCTTATCTAATGAACGTGTAGCAATAATGCCCATCACATAAGGAATTTTTACCGCGTAATCGGTATGCATGGTTTCTTGATTAGGAATACCAAACACGGTAAAAGGTGCAGGCGCAGTCTCGGTGTGCCATTCGGCTTCTATAGCCGCGAGCTTCACTTTTTGTACGTCACCCAACTCATATCCAGACTCGTCGCCAAGTACGATAACCGACAATATTGCGGCCATACCAAATGATGCTGCAATAGCAAAAGAGCGACGTGCAAACGCGACATCACGGCCTTTCAATAGGTAGTACGAACTGATACCAAGAACGAACATCGCCCCTGTGGTGTAACCCGAAGCAACAGTATGGACAAACTTAACTTGAGCGACTGGGTTCATTACTACCTCAGCAAAGCTCACCATTTCCATACGCATGGTTTCAAAGTTAAATTCGGCGCCTACTGGGTTTTGCATCCAGCCATTTGCAACCAAGATCCACAATGCAGAGAAGTTTGAACCTAACGCCACCAACCACGTTACTGCCAAGTGCTGGCGTTTAGAGAGGCGATCCCAACCAAAGAAGAACAAGCCAACAAAAGTAGATTCTAAAAAGAAAGCAACCAATGCTTCAATGGCGAGCGGTGCACCAAAGATGTCACCGACGTAGTGGGAATAGTAAGACCAGTTTGTACCAAACTGGAACTCCATAGTTAGGCCAGTGGCTACGCCTAGAGCAAAGTTAATACCAAATAACTTACCCCAAAACTTAGTCATGTCCTTGTAAATCTCTTTACCGGTCATTACATAGACCGACTCCATAATGGCAAGTAGAAATGCCAATCCTAAAGTGAGAGGGACGAAAAGAAAGTGATACATCGCAGTCAGCGCAAACTGAAACCGCGATAACTCCACTACATCGATCATAAAAGCTCCTTGCAGGCACCGTCCGCAGTCAACAACTGTAAATTAACTGTTATCAATAGTTAAAAATATTGTAAAATTGACTTTGGCCAGTAAAAAATGGGTGTTTTACACCGTAATCATAGCTGAAAACAATATTATAGGATTTTCAAATCGATTCAATTTGTTTCTTCAAATATTTTTGCATTGATTCAAATCAATTTGAATTACAACGACTGTGGAAATTTTAACCGCAAATGATTTCAATCAATATATTGAGGAAGTTTAGAGAGAACGTGGGCAAATTTTGCGCCGTTTAAGTGACGATTGGCAAACGCGGTACACAGCTAATTGTATCAATTAACCGTGTACTGGCTCATGGAGCAAAACTAGTTTAAGAAATGCTCTACTGCTGATTGAATCAGCGGTTAAACATATTAGTCTGGGATATCGAACCCGAAATGCTGATATGCTCTTGGGGTAGCAATACGGCCTCTGGGGGTCCGCTGCAAAAATCCTTGTTGTATGAGGTATGGTTCTAACACATCTTCGATAGTTTCGCGCTCCTCACCAATGGCTGCCGCAAGGTTGTCTAATCCAACGGGGCCACCCATGAACTTCTCTATGATGGCAAGCATCATTTTGCGGTCCATATAGTCAAACCCTTGTGTATCGACATCCAGCATATTGAGCGCACTATCGGCGACATCGACACAGATATTACCGTCTGTTTTGACTTCTGCGTAGTCTCGTACACGCCTTAATAGTCGGTTTGCAATACGAGGGGTCCCACGTGCACGGCGTGCAATCTCGAGTGCACCTTCACCTTCAAGAGCGAGCCCTAAACAGTCGGCGCTGCGCTGGACGATATTTTGCAAATCTGCGGTTTTGTAGTACTCAAGTCGCTGGGTTATACCAAAACGATCTCTTAGTGGTGAGGTTAACGAGCCTGCTCGAGTTGTCGCCCCAATAAGCGTAAAAGGAGGCAAGTCTATTTTTATCGAACGCGCGGCAGGACCTTCGCCAATCATAATATCGAGTTGGTAGTCTTCCATTGCAGGATACAAGACCTCTTCGACCATAGGGCTAAGCCGATGAATTTCGTCGATGAACAACACATCATTCTCTTCGAGGTTGGTCAGTAGAGCGGCCAGATCTCCGGCTTTTTCTAATACTGGTCCTGAAGTGGTGCGAATACTCACACCCATTTCATTTGCGACAATATTGGCCAAAGTGGTTTTACCCAAACCCGGAGGGCCGAAAATCAGCAGGTGATCCAACGCCTCACCACGCATCTGCGCGGCTTTAATAAAAATTTCCATCTGACCGCGAACATGATCTTGGCCTTGGTAGTCTGACAGGTTTTTCGGTCGTATCGCGCGATCGATCACCTCTTCATCTTTAAATGATGGGTTATCTGGGGCAATCAGTCGGTCGGCTTCTATCATTATTTACACCATCGATTTTAAGGCTTCGCGAATCAGCTGCTCGCTGCTCATACCCGGTTTGGCCACTTGCGATATGACTTTGGATGCCTGCACAGGCTTGTAGCCTAGCGCGAGCAATGCGCTCACCGCTTCATCGTCGGCGCTTACTTTATTGCTTGACGCGGATTCAATTGGCGCGGCATCGGTCGCAGGCGTGAATAAGTCCCCTGCTCCCCACCCTTTAAGGCGATCTTTCATTTCAACCACCAAGCGTTCGGCGGTTTTCTTACCCACTCCCGGCAGTTTAACCAATGTAGAAATATCTTCGCGCTCAACACAAGCCACAAATTGACTGGCGGTCATGCCTGACAAAATACCCAATCCAAGCTTTGGCCCAACTCCATTAGCTTTAATCACTTCGCGGAACAACGCACGCTCTTTCACGCTATTAAAACCATACAGCAACTGTGCGTCTTCTCGAACCACAAAATGAGTATAGATGATGGCTTCTTCTCCGAGTTCTGGCAGCTCATAGAAGCAGCTCATCGGCATTTGCACTTCATAGCCAATGCCGTTCACTTCGATGAGAAGTTCTGGGGGTTGTTTTTCGACTAAAATGCCGCGAAGTCGTCCAATCACGCTTATCTATCCTAACCTAAAGAATGAGTAGGCTAGAATAATTGAGAACTGGATGTTTATCCAGTTCTTCACGCACATTTTGAGGTTAAAGTGACTTACTGCCTAAGTATTGTTCAATGCTGGCATCGATCATTTTTAGGTGCATGTCGATAAAGTCGGTCCCATATTGATGTTGCGACAGAATATTCAAACGCATGGTTGCAGCAAACTGAGTATTCACCAACATCACAAATTCGCTTAGCTTTGCAAGTTTATCCGGTGATACCCATGGCGTTATGGTTTGTACAATAATGTCGGTATTTCGCTGGGTATCTTCTAGCGCCATTAAGTTTAGCTTAGGATCATTGGACTCGAACCAAATTCGTTGCAGCGCCAATTCATTAAGGTGCAGTTCATAGATATCGTAGAACGCACTACCAATCACTTCCATGACATCGGTGTGAGCTTGCAGCTTACTCATATTGTGGTTTAGCAACGCTCGAATTTGATCCATGTAGTCCAGCGCTAAGGCTTGAATGATGGTTTCTTTATCCGAAAAATACTGGTAGATGGAGCTTGGTGATACTCCTGCATGCGCGGCTATATCGTTAATTTTTAGATTAACAACCCCATCTTGCGCAATCAGAACCTTTACTGAGCTCAAAATATTTTCAACTTTTTCACGGCTTCGTTGCTGCGTGGGTCTGCGGCGATTGGTTGGCGCCACTTCTAGCTTAGTCATGTTAGATGTTCCTCAACGTTGACGAGTTTCCCACAATGCACTGCGAGACATACTTCATCACTCTGGCATGAAACCTTCTGTGTTTCACTGTTTACGTACCGGTAATTTATCAAAAAGTGACCCACAGCATAAAACATGAATAGAATTCATATTTAGGTTTGAATCGTTACATTTTAGAGTGCACACTCTAAACATAAATCTGATTCACATTTTGTTATGGCAAAAAAGAGCTTATTTAAAAGCCATGCCCATCAGGTTTTCGTGGAACTTTAGAATGTAGTTGAAGGAATAATTCTATGAATAAACTGTCTACTCTCGCGCTAACTGTTGGCTTTGCCATCGCTGCAAGTGCACAAGCATCGCCATTTTTCACCGACTCAACGCTCGATCTTAAATGGCGTGTGAATTACTACGATATCGAAGGCGAAGGGGCAAAAAGTCAAATTCCCGTTTCTCTCGGTGAAGTGGTGGCATTAAAGCCTGAACTCGCGGCGATGATCCCAGACCCCTCTATGTTAGCCATGCAAATGCAAGCGGATCTGGTCAACGACATGAGCATCAACGACTTTGGCACAGCTGCGTGGCTTAACTGGCATTCGGGCTGGCTGGCGAATGTGTTTGCTGTCGAAGTCGAGTACCAAGGCGCGGCAATATTCGACCAATCAGGGCAGTTTAGCTCTACCTACTCTGCGGAGATTCCAGGTATGGGTTTAGCAACCGATACTCTCTCCATGGACAACCCCTACTTCTATCGTCCAGATTCAGATGCCAGCTATGTCGGTAAACTGGGTAATGCTAACGCGCGTCTGCGAGTTGGCGATGATAAGAGCAACACGCAACTGGTAGTAGGCCGCATGACGCCGACCATCTATAACCTCCTCCATAGACCCGATACCATCTACTACGCATTGCACCAAGTCTATGAAGGGCTGTCGCTACAAGGTGACTATCCATTGTGGGGTGGTTTCATACAGCCATGGGCGAGCTACTACACGGGTTTTTCCAGTGAATACAATGAACAGACCATCAATTTTAAAGACGATCTAGACCCAAATTACAGTGCAAATGGCCTCAACACCTATCTCAACGGCAGTTACGACGCGATCATCAATGTCGGCTTTCATACTGAGACCGACTACTTCACCAGCAGCGCATCATTTTCTTACGCTGAAGACTACCTCAGTAACGGTATTATCGAAGTCTATTCTGGGATCCCTTACTCGCTATTTGGCATTGGCGACAGCGAGTACGACAAAGACCATTTCATTAAATACATGGGTAAAGTCGGCTACGAACAGGGTAAAGGCGTAAATAGCGAGCACAAAACCGATGTGTGGGAAGTCGCTGCTGGCCTACAGCACGGCGGGCTCGACTTTCTATTGGGCATGACACAAATAGGCGACCAAAAGTTCGCAGGATTTGAAACTCAGGGCAGCGAAAAAGCCGGCGGTGGCACCGCGGTTTGGGGCGATATGGCCATTCTTAACCGCTTCGATCTTCCAGGGCAGCGCACTTACTTTCTTGTCGGTGGCTACAACTTCGAAGCCTTTGGCATGCCTGGTTGGCGCGTACAAGGGGTCGTTGCGAACGCCAATGGAACGGATTTAAATGAGCTTGCACTCATGGACAGAGTCTTATCCCCTAACGAAGACTACACTGAGTACAATATCGATTTCATGTACACCGACAGTGGCTACCAAGGAGACGGTATGAGTTATGTGCTTAAGATTGGCAAAGATACCAACTTCAATGCGTTTGGGTTTGGCCTCTTTGTTGAATACAACGGCGATTTAACCAATCTGTTCTAGTTTTTCACAGACTTGAGGGCATCATTGCCCTCTTTTCGTTCTGTTTTTCCAAAATTAAAGAGACGTTTATGGATACTCACTCCTTATCCAAATGGAAAATAGCCGCGTTCGCGATGGGTAATTTTGGTTGGTGCATCGCCACTTTCTCCTACACCATTTTGATCACCTACTTCTATTACCCGCCCATTATAGAAGGCAGTGCTGAACTGCCCGAGTTTATTACTCGTTCACCGATAATATTTGGCGCGACAATTGTTGGGCTTGTGTATGCACTGAATCGTGTTGTCGATGCAGTCTCTGACCCGATTATTGCCAATTTAAGTGACAAGAGCCAAAGCAAGCTTGGCCGTCGTCGCTCATTTATGTTGTACAGTTTTATTCCTACCGCTGTTGCCGCGGCGTTAATATTTTTCCCACCGACCCTAGGTGTGAGCGCCATAAATGTGGTGTGGCTAATTGCGTGCTGCATTGTTGTGACGCTAAGTCTAACCATGTATACCGTGCCCTACATGTCACTGATCCCAGAGCTTGGAAAAACCAATGACGAACGAGTGCTTATTTCAACCTTCTGCTCGGTGACCTGGGCGCTTGGGTTTGCGTTTGGTCAGCTCATTTGGGTGATAAAAGGTGCATTACAAAATATCGGATACACGCCGTTGGAAGCCATTCAAATCTCGGTGTGTCTATTTGGCGCCCTTGGACTGATTGGCATGTTAATTCCCATTCTGGTGATTAACGAACAGCGCGACTGCCAGGTTGATGAGAGCTCAGCAACCACACAACACCATATGGGGGCGTTTGCTTCGCTAAAGTCTGCGTTTGCCAATCGTCACTTTTCGACATTCACGGTATCGAATGGTCTAGCGTTTATGTCTCGATTCTTTTTAGAAGTGGGCGCCATATATTACATTACGATGCTGATGGGATTGCCCGAAGAAAAAGTCTCTTTAATGATGATGAGCCTGTTTGGCTTAAGCTTTGTATTGTACCCAGTGGTAGTGCTTCTGAGTCGCCGCATGAGCAAAAAGCATCTATTCCAATTAGCGCTTGGTGGCCAAGGCATATTACTTATTGCGTTCTCCTTTAGTGGCATTGCACCTAATCCGGAGTTATTGGGCTGGGGAATCATTGTGTTGTTTGCCTTCCCGCTTGCGATACTCGGTATTATTCCCAATGTTATTGTGGCTGATTTGGCGATTGCTGACAGTCGAGAAACCGGCTTTAAGCGAGAGGCGTTATTTTATGGGGCAAATATGTTTGCGTTTAAGGCCGCAACGTCACTGACCGCTTTGGTGTTTCCATCGATTATTATTTTGGGTTCACATTCAAACTTTGCCCAAAGTGCCCAACCAACGACTTTTGGTGTGACTGCAAGTGCTGTTTTGGCGGGTTTGCTTGCGTTTATTGGGGTGATATTGATGCGTCGTTATAATGAAGAAGAAGTGTTAACGGGCGCTATGCCTAACAAGCTGGATGAACTCGCCCCCGTTACACAAACAAAGTAACCGGTTTTCTTTGTCAAAAAACCAAGGGGGCTATCAACGATAGCGCCCTTTTCTGGCGCTACTCGCTTGTCCTGCAAGCGCCACCAGCGTTTTATTGGTATTGGCATGACAAATTGCGACGCCGAGGGCGTCGGCAGCGTCGGCCTGCGGTTTTGCGGGCAGTTTTAGCATCTGTTGTACCATGTGTTGAACCTGCGTTTTGTCTGCAGCTCCCGTTCCGACAACCGCTTGCTTTATCAGTCGTGCAGCGTATTCATACACAGGTAAGTCAGCATTCACGGCCGCCACAATGGCACTGCCTCGTGCTTGGCCAAGCTTAAGCGCCGAATCGGCGTTTCGCGACATAAACACTTGCTCAATAGCGAACACCTCCGGCTGAAACTGCGTAATAATTTCACTCACGCCTGCATAGATTTGCTTAAGCCGTCCAGGGAGCTCTTTTTCTGACATTCGAATACAACCACTGCCTAAGTAGTGCAGATGTCTGCCTTGCTGCCTAATGACACCATATCCGGTAATACGAGAGCCGGGATCAATGCCTAAAATAATACTCACTACGTTGGGTCACTCTAAGGGTTGTTCACTCAATTAAAACAAAAAACTCCCGTCAATGCGGGAGTTTTTGTTGGTTGCGTTAACGAGCGCTTATTCTGCGTCTTTCTTTTGTGCAGCAGTCACCGCTATCGCTAGCTCTTCCAATGCTGCAGGGTTAGCAACACTTGGCGCATCCGTCAGCAGACAGGCTGCAGCGGTTGTTTTAGGGAATGCGATCACGTCACGGATGTTGTCCGTACCGCACAGCAGCATCACCAAACGATCCAGACCAAACGCAAGACCTGCGTGAGGTGGTGTGCCGTATTTTAGTGCATCCAACAAGAAGCCAAATTTTTGCTGCTGCTCGTCCGCTTCAATGCCCAAAATATCAAATACTGTTGCTTGCATTTCAGCATTGTGAATACGAACAGAGCCGCCACCGACTTCATAACCGTTCAATACCATGTCGTAGGCGTTAGAATTTGCTGCGGCAGGGTTTGCTTTCAGCTCTTCTGGCGTTACGCCCAATGGAGAGGTAAATGGGTGGTGCATTGCGTGAAGATTACCTTCGTCGTCTTCTTCAAACATTGGGAAGTCCACAACCCAAAGTGGTGCCCATTTGCTCTCGTCGGTCAGCTCAAGATCTTTACCGACTTTAAGACGAAGTGCGCCCATTGCTTCAGCAACGACGTTTGCAGTATCGGCACCAAACAGAATGATATCGCCAGTTTGAGCACCAGTGCGCTCCAAAATGCCGTTAATGACCGTTTCGTTGAGGAACTTAGCTACAGGTGATTGAATGCCTTCTAGACCTGCGTCCAGATCGTTCACCTTCATCCAAGCTAGGCCCTTAGCGCCGTAGATGTTGACGAATTCTGCGTATCCATCAATTTGCTTACGAGTCAGTTTTGCACCACCTGGAACGCGAAGAACGGCAACGCGGCCTTTCTCATCGTTAGCTGGTCCTGCAAACACTTTAAACTCGACATCTTTAACGAGATCAGCAACATCAACAAGCTCAAGCGGGTTACGCAAATCAGGCTTGTCTGAGCCAAAGCGGCGAATCGCTTCGCTAAATGGCATAACAGGGAACTCACCTAGATCAACGTTGAGCAGCTCTTGCCACATTTCACGAATCATTTTCTCGGTAAGACCACGAACTTGGTCGGCGCTCATGAAAGACGTTTCGATATCGATCTGAGTAAATTCAGGTTGACGATCAGCACGTAAATCTTCATCACGGAAGCATTTTACGATTTGGTAGTAGCGATCAAAACCAGACATCATAAGCAGCTGCTTAAACAACTGAGGCGACTGTGGCAATGCGTAGAAGCTGCCTTTGTGTACACGACTTGGTACTAAGTAGTCACGTGCACCTTCTGGTGTCGCTTTAGTGAGTACTGGCGTTTCGATGTCTAGGAACGCGTTATCATCCAAGAAACGGCGTACAAAGCTTGATGCTTTGGCGCGCAACTTAATGCGATCGCTCATTTCAGGACGACGAAGATCGATATAACGATACTTTAGGCGCTGCTCTTCGCTGTTGGTTTGGTTGAAATCCAGTGGCAATGCTTCGCTGCGGTTGATGATTTCTAAGCCGCTTGCCAAAATTTCCACTTCGCCTGTTGCCATGTCTTTATTGATCTGGCTATCTGGACGGGCACGAACCTCACCCGTTAGCTTAATGCAGAACTCGTTACGAAGTTGACTGGCCAATTCGTAAGCGCCAGTCATATCGGGATCCACTACAACCTGAACAATACCTTCGCGATCTCGCATATCAATGAAGATTAAGCCGCCTAAATCACGACGACGATTGACCCAACCGCACAACTCTACTGTTTGTCCTGCTAGGGACTTGTTCAGGTGACCACAATAATGGCTACGCATAGTGAATTCCCATTCTCAATTAGTGAAAAAAAACACTGCCAAATAACTGGCAGAAGAATGGTCTTTATACGCAAAAATGGAAAGAAAATCGACTAACTTAAATAGTTTTTATAGGGAAAACGCGTTTTCGTATACAAAAGCAGCGAAATGCAGAAAATCATGCATATTCGATTAAATAGGTTGCGCTTAAACGCCGTGGTACATTTTGCCCATCAACACAAAAATACCGATGCAAACGAGATAAGGTGCAGCATATTCAACCACCCTCCAAAACCCTGAAAAAATTTTCTCTCCCAGCATAGGGTACTTTCCTTGCCCCTTTATGAAAGTCACGTCAGAAGACTCAAATCGAAGGGGTTCTTCTTCTGTCTTTTGCGTCACTTTAGGAGCATGGTAGGAAAAGTCATGGATCTCTTCATATAGGTCACCATAGCAAAAATGCTCTTTTAACTTCGCTAGGGTGATTGCACGACCATTGAGCTTAAAGGTTACTTTGTTGCCGTTGGTTATATCCACTATTTTAGTCACCCGATCATTATCAATGACCTTTTCTGTGCTCCAGGAGCGATCAGATTTATCACGCTGGGGTAAGTGTTCAGCGATGACTTCCGTGCGTAACGCACCGCACAACTGATTAAGTTCAACTTGGTATAACGTTAGCTCGGGCAACGGTTTTGCAAAGAAAACTCGTAACGCCGCTAATGAAATGCGGCGTCCATTAAGGTAGTAATTAGTCAAATAACCTTGGCGATGTGGTCGGCGGCGGCGAGTGACGACATTCCCCATCACGACAATGCGATTATAAGGACTCGCTACAAAGTCTTCGAGCAATACTTGATTGCGAGTGAGCACCGCGTCGAACGGGCCAGAAACTGTATAGCTTTGAGATGATATTACTTCTGTCATGGACAGGACCTGCAAATAGCAAACCTAAGGTTTGATACCAATCAAAGCAATTACCTGATCATTCTTGCTCGTTATCAGTGATTTTTCCGGCGCAATTTTCTGATCAGTTAATTACTTCGATTGGTATGAGTTGATTAATTTAGTTGCCTGTTCGTGACAACGCGCCTCTTTAGAGTAAATATTCTAACCGCATAAGAAAATGTAACCAACTGTAAAAATTAATCAGTACTAATCACTTGACTAAAAGAGATGCTTTTAGGTGCATTTATAAGCAAACCCATGTGACAATTACTGTGCTATCGCCTACAATCTTGCATTAATTATTACACCGTCACCATTATGAAAAAAGATACGATATTTTCAGCTCCCATCGATAAGATTGGAGACTTCACCTTTGATGCTCGCGTAGCCGAAGTCTTTCCAGACATGATCCAGCGTTCCGTCCCTGGATACAGCAATATCATTTCGGCTATTGGCATGCTGGCAGAACGCTTTGTTTCACCAAACAGTAACGTTTACGACCTGGGTTGTTCACTGGGCGCAGCAACGTTGTCGATTCGTCGACATATAGATTCAGTTGAAGGTGCGAAGATTATTGCGGTGGATAACTCTTCTGCCATGGTTGAACGATGCAAGCTGCACGTTGATGCTTATCGCTCACCGACGTCTGTAGACGTTATCGAAGCCGATATTCGTAACATAGAGATCAACAACGCCTCTATGGTTGTGCTTAATTTTACTCTGCAGTTTTTATCCCCAGACGATCGCTTCTCCCTAATAGAGAAAATCCATCAAGGCCTAAACCCTGGCGGTGTACTCATCGTGTCTGAAAAGTATGTGTTTGACGATAAACAGTCCCATGAACTGCTTATCGATTTACACCATGACTTTAAACGTGCTAACGGTTACAGTGAATTAGAAATTAGCCAAAAACGTTCCGCCATTGAAGACGTGATGCGTCCAGACTCAATAGCCCTGCACAAACAGCGTTTTGCAGAAATAGGCTTTAGTAGCGCAGAAGTTTGGTTCCAATGTTTTAACTTTGGGTCAATGTTTGCAATCAAATAAAAACAAACATCGATGTACTAAGAAGCGCTAGATGTGCACTTCTTTTTTACGTTTCTAGCCGATGTATAAAAAGCTTCGTCCAGGCGAAGCTTTTTCGTTTTATCACCAAATATTACGCTACTTCAATCGGCCCACCAAAGCTGGTAACCGGTGGCACGTCACCCTTGAACTTCTCAAACTGCACCAAACAGGTGTTTGCCGATGTGGCCTGTGCCAGTTCGGACGATGGAATGTCTTGGGTCAGTGTATTCGGATCGCCATAAGTATCCAGCGCCCCGATTTTCTCGTTCATAGGTCCATACCAGGCACCTTCTTCAATTCGCACTACGCCAGGTGCGTAGCCTTCATCTAATACGGCGCCCGCAAGCAGTTGTCCACGGTCATTAAACACCCGGACTAGATCGCCATCCTTAATCCCTTTGTCTCTTGCATCGCCTGGGTTGATATAAATAGGCTCGCGGCCTTGAACAGCATAGGTTGCGCGATACTCTTCAGATTCACACATTTGTGAATGTAGCCGTTTATCGGGGTGACAAGATTGTAACCAAAACGGGAATTTATCAGAGCCAGGGCCACCATGAGAGCGCTCTGATTTTTCAAACCACATTGGGTGCTCTTGACAGTGTTCGTAGCCAAAACGCCCAATAGTACGACTGCTGATCTCGATAAAGCCTGACGGCGTACCTAGCGCATTAATTTCTGGGTCTTCACGGAATGCCGCATGGCGAGTCCAAGGTTCACCTTTACCAAAATCTAAGTAGCCCTTGTCCCAAAACGCTTCAAATTCAGGCATGTCAAAACTCGGGTTGCCGGCTTTGCAATCGTCGTAGAGTGACTTAATCCACTCCATTTCGTCCATGCCTCGCGTATAATCTTTGTCTCGTCCCCAACGTTTGGTGAGCTCGGTCATGATCTCAAAATCGGTTTTAGATTGGAACAATGGATCCACAAGCTTGTGCATTGCAATAAGACCGCGACCTGAGTACGCGCCATAGCCATCGATATCGTTGCGCTCAAACTGAGTGCAAGCTGGCAACACAATATCAGCATGACGACACGTCGCAGTCCAAGCAAAATCAATAGCGACTACCGTTTGCAGTTTTTTGAACGCTTCGCGCATTCGATTTCTGTCTTGGTGGTGGTGCCACGGGTTATTTCCACTAAACACCATCATTTTAATGTCTGGTAGGGTAACGTTTGAACCGTTTGACTGGATTTGTTTGCCAGGTTCAAGCAGACAGTCCACCCAACGAGCAACGGGTATTACACTACTATAACGCTCAAAGTTGTTGTTGGTATGTTTTGGCTCTTGACCAGTGTCGATGTTAAGGGGGAATGCGCCTGGTGCGCCAAACCCGGTGGATGACACACCGATACCCGAGTAATGATGACCGTATGAAACGCCGCCACCAGGAAGACCGATTTGACCAACCATTGCGGCAATGACTGCTCCCATCCAATAAGGCTGTTCGCCGTGCTCTTGCCTTTGTATACACCAACCAAACATTAACTGCGTGCGACCATTAACCAACATGCGTGCAAAATCACGAATCCTTTGTGGGTCGACACCGCAGATCTCTGAGGCCCACTCTGGCGTTTTTTCCACATTGTCTTTAGTGTCGCCCATCAGATAAGGCACAAACTCCTCAAACCCTAAACAGTACGTCTCGATAAACTCTTTATCATGCAGATCTTCAGTATACAGGGTATGCGCAATGGCTAGCATAAATGACACATCGGTTTGAGGGTTAACATATAAATGCTCACTCTCTAAGAACCGTTGGGTTTTATTTCTAACTGGATCTACCGAAATAACATTGACCTTTTTCTCTGCGACTTTTTGTTTCAGTTGCTCTAAGTATTCAAAACTTTCGTGGGTTTCACAGGTCCAACCGACTTGAAGGTTCTTGACCGGATCGTTAGCCCAAATGATGATGTTATCGCTATTTTCAAGAATCAGCTCCCACGAAGTGCCCTGCGCATAGACTTCCGTGGAGCCAAGCACATAAGGCAATATCGTTTGACCAGCACCCGTTGAGTAATCACCTACTTTTTTGACAGAATACCCATGTAGTCCAATTGCCCTTTGCATGTGGTTATTACAGCTGTGGAATTGACCTGTTTGGCGCCACCCTGTTTGGCCTGCATGGAGTGCCCAAGGGCCATAGTCTTTTTGAACCCTTTCTAGCTCTCGATAAAACAGGTCTAACGCTTCATCCCATGTGACGCGAACGAAGCGGTTGTTACCACGGCTATCAGCGGCATATTTATGTTTTTTAAGCCAATCCAGTCGTACCATTGGATAGCGCACTCGTGACGGGTTGTAAATAACGCCTTTTATACCGTTGAGCATATCTGTTGGATGTTTATCCAACTCAAGCGGTTTGATTTCTTGCACTTTGCCTGCCCACACTCGAGCTCGAAACGCTCCCCAGTGTGACCCTGATGTTTTCCAAATACCGTCCGTGGAATTGGTCTCGGCTAATGCTGAACTAATTAAACTTGGACCAATCAACGTCGCAGCACTGGTGGTAACTACACCTTTCAGAAAGCTTCTTCTACTTAGTGACATTGTTTTACTCCCATCAAGATCTAGTGGTGTTCATCAGAAAAGTCCGATGAATGTTTCTGAAGGTATTTCAGTACCAATGCTTCTGTATCCGTATCAAAGTTTACAAATGCAGACATACCGTTAAACATACCAGGCCAACTATTGCTGCTAAAGTGCGCGGGGGCAGGTTGAGTGTGACAGGTCGAACAGTTGGTTTTGTAAGACTCGCCCGCTCTGTCCCAAATGGGCTGATATCCGTCAATCAAAGCCTCAGCTTTTAGGTACACTGTTGCTGTCACGCGCTGCCAAGGCAGACCCGTTAAGTCGTCTTCTTTTTCTTCATAGCCTTGAACAATCTGAGCATTTTCTGCGGACTCTTTAAGCAAAGAGCCCACCGCGATGTTCAAACCAAAGTCTTCTTGGAATACACGTCCAAAACCTTTGAGTTTACGCCACCCGGCCAATTCGATTTTCAGCGCGTTACCATCCACTTGCAATACTTTGACTTCAGAGGCTGGGTTGAGTAACCCCGCTTCTTTGGTCAGACCCGCATCTTCATACATTGGCAAATGACGTACTGACACGTAACTATTTCCAGCCCTGTACGAGGTCGCACTCGCGATTTGCTCAAGCTCGCCCACAATACCACTCGCGGCTTCCATATTGGCAGGAAGCTTGTGCGCTATGCCTTTATGACAATCGACACAGCTTTGATCACGTTCGGCCGCACTTTTCATTTGTAAACGTGCCGTTGGTCGCATTGACTCAAAGTCCATTGAGTCGTAGTTGTGACAGTTTTTACACTCTAACGAGCCATTCGAAGAGAATCGGTCCCATTCGTGCATTGCGAGGTCTAGTCTTCGTGCTTCGAATTTTTCTGGGGTATCGAGGTCACCAAATATTTGCGCAAACACTTCTTTAGATGCTTGGATTTTACGGGCCACTTTTGCTGTCCACTCGTGAGGGACGTGGCAGTCGGGACAAGTTGCGCGTACACCGGAGGTGTTTTTCCAGTGTGGGGTATGTTGCAACTCTTGATACACGTTGTCGCGCATGGTATGGCAACTCACACAAAACTTTTCAGTATTACTGAACTCCATTGCGGTATTAAAACCACCCCAGAAAAGCACACCCGCAATAAAGCCACCAAGCGTCAATACACCAAGGCTAATATGCACCGCTGGGCGTCTCATGGTTGCCCAAAGTTTCTTAATAAGAGCTAGCATAATATTTCGTTCTCACATCAATATGGTTGAGCGCTGGCGTTACGACCAACGTGATACAGGCAAAAGCGTCACCTATCCCAAAGGGCCGTGAGCCCCAGGTGGACCGTAAACAAACACTTGCAGCATCCAGATCACAAAACCATACCCACCCACGAGAACTATGCTGAGGATTGGAAAAAGGACCACGGCGATAAAAAAGAAAGATTGCCATTCTAACGACTTGGTCTCTGCAGAAGAGACTTGCTCAGATTTACTCATAGTTTGCGGTAACCTACAGTTAGAGTACGTGAAATATAATTTTAGTTTATGCTGTAAAAAACACGAAAAAAATGTTGCACATTGTTTCCGCTCAACTATTTTGCAGCTTGTTTTATCCGAGTTTTATCAATCTATTTGAGAATTTGAATCCACAAAGAGCAACTTATCCACAAATTGTGTGGATAACCGTTTTCATAAGTTTGTATTAGTGAGTTAATGTGACTCGCTCCACTGATTTCAGACCAATAAAACAGTACTGTCAGCGAAGTATTTACAAAAAGGAAAACCACTATGAAATTTACACCTGAGCATTTAGCAGAGCTTAATCTACTGCGCCAATTTGACGTAAGCAGTGCTGCCACAGGGATTAAAGTGCATTCAGACGCTGCACAAGAGTTGCAAAGCGCCGCAAAGAGCCTTTTTGAGAAAGGGTTGTGTACCCAAGTTGATGGTGGTTACCTGACCGATGAAGGGATTGAAGTTGCAGAACGTGCAGATAAAGTTTTGCGCGTACTGAGTACAAAAATCTAGAGAACTATGTCTAAAGTACTAGTTATAGGTGCGGGTTGGTTAGGGGATCCTCTGGCCAACCATTTTGCTGCACTTGGCCAGCAAGTCCTAGCCACCCATCGTTCGCGTCCCCCTTCTACTGCTCATTCAATACCTCTAAACTTACAGGAAGATCTCCCTGCTGAGGCATTACAAAGCGTTGCAAGCTTTAATCCTGACGTCATTGTTGGATGCTTTCCTCCAGGGTACAGGCATTTATCCGCTGACGATAAAGACCTAAACCCGTACATGGAGTGTTGGAAGAAGGTTTTAGTATTAGCAAAGCAGTGCCATAATCCAATAGTGGTGATGGTGAGCTCAAGCGCTGTTTACCCCGACTATCTTGATGTCGCTACCGAAGAAGATGCCAATGTGCACACCGCAACAGGTGTGAATGGGTTTTCTGACAAGTCGATGAAACTGCTCGCAACAGAGCAGCTAATTATTGAATCCTCCTACCGTTACTTAATTTTACGAAGTACCGGCCTTATTGGCCCCAATCGTCACCCATCACGTTTTGTGGCTAAACTATCCACTGTAAGCCAAGCTGCACCAGTGAACATGGTGCATTTAAACGATGTGATTGGTGCAATCACCCATTGCATCAATTGGCTGACCACACATCCCCAAAAACGCGGCGAAACGATAAACATCACCACCCCGCACACCTGCTCTAAAGCAGAGTTCTATCAGGCTGCACTTGATGCTGCGGACTGCGACCTACCGCTACCCACTGTATCCAACAAACCGGCCAAACGAGTCAGTTCCGATAAACTCCTATCAATCGGATACCATTTTGAGTTTGAGCATGTGCTAGACGCGCTCAACGCCATCAAAGTATGAAATACAAAAAAGGCTGAAGACATAATCTTCAGCCTTTTCATCACTTTCAATACAATTAAACTGGGTCTGCCACATTTTCCTCTTTAGGAAGATGCGAGCTGTCTCCAATTTGCGCAAAGCCCTTTAGACCCACCACATGAACATGTTCGTGATCTTTAAATACTTTTCGCACCAGTTTGTAAGTTGTACCTTTATCAGGGCTGATATTCTCTGGGGCCGCAATCAATAGCTGCATATTGAGGCGGTGACACAGCTCAAATAATGTAGCAATGGATTTAGCATCCAATCGAGCCGCTTCATCTAAGAACAGCAAACGACATGGCAAAATATCTTTACTGCGCAGTCGGCGAGACTCTTCTTCCCAGCTCTGCACGACCATCAATAGAATAGATTGACCTGTACCAATGGCTTCACCTGTTGACAAGGCGCCCGATTCGGCCTGTAGCCACCCGTCGGTACCACGATTAACTTCGACACTGAGCTCTAGATAGTTTCGGTAGTCTAATAGTTCTTCACCCAATACCTGTGGAGAACGTTGACCTACATCCACATGCGGATTGACACGTTGGAACAACTTAGCCATCGCTTCAGAGAAGGTGAACCGAGCATTTTCGAACAGATCACTATGCAGGTTTTCGCTATCGTACAACCCTTTTAGTAGAGATTGATGCGACTCTCGAATCGACACATTCAAGCGAACGCCTTTCACTTGCCCAAAGGCAATGTTCGACAAGCCTTGGTTTAGCATTCGAATGCGGTTTTGCTCGCGTTGAATGGTCTTTTTAATGATGGTCGCCACCGACTCTGAACTGATCGCCAATCGCTGCTCACGCAGGTTAAGCTCGTCGGTTAGACGCGCAAGCTCAATCTCCATCTCTTCAATGGCTTCAACAGGATCATCGGTATGAATAATGTCCTGACGGATACGTTGGCGAAGATACTGATACACGCTGATGTAAAACAACACTTTGCGTTCAGGATGGCTCGTATCTTCGGATGCACGTAACGAATCTCTTAGGTCATCTTCGTTTGCAACTGCCAAACGCAGTGCACCCAATGATTTATCAGACATCGAGCGCAAGTCTGCTTCAGATAAATAAGCCAACTCACGTTTGTGCAAGCGACGTTCTACATCGTGATGTTTGGCCAGTTTAAGCACACTGCACCACCCCGCTTTTGCATTCACAACGTAAGTGCGCAATTGCTGATAGTCGGCTTGAGCTTTCTTCAGTGATTTCACCAAAGATTTCAACTCTAGCTCTGTGGCAGTCGATGTCCGCTCTAGTTCGCTCTTGCGTTGTCGGTAAGTGGTTAACTGCTCTGCCAACTGGTGCTTACGCGATTCGGCTTGGGTCAAACTGTGTTCATCAACCACAATGCCAATATGCGCAATTTCTTGTTTAAACTCTTGCAGGGTTTCTTGCTTAGCCTGATGCGCACTTTTCAGTGATGCCAAGATTTGGTTCGACTCAGAACAGCGTTGCTGCTGCTGTTTTTGTCCGTCACGAGCTTGAGTGCGATTATGCTCTGCTTGCGCCAATTTTCGCTTGAGCTGTTCACTCATTTCACTTTCTTTGTCTAGAAGTTCTACGGAGTCTGAATAGCTAAAGTGCGCGCGGCGCTCCAAAATATCGGATAACGCAAACAGCACGCTTTTGGTTTTTTTCAACTCACTGTCTAGCGTATTGGCATGTGCTTGTTGTTCGTCAAACAGTTCTGGGTCAACGCTTAATGAACCCACCAAAGGTTTGAGTTTGCTAATGGTTTGTCCGTGCGTCTCAACAAATCGAATTTGTTCGCTCACAGTCTGTAACTGTTCTGCTATTTCTTGCTCGCGCTGTGCGAGAAGCGCTCGGTCTTCACTGTCAAAAATAGGAGTAAGCTGGTCGAGCAATCTAACCACTTGAGACGCGCGCTCTATAGCGACTTTGCAGTTTGATTGAATAGTGCTTTGCTCTTCGAGTCGACGCTGCACAGCATTGAGCTCTCGATTTAACTCAATAATCGCTTGCTCAGGATCGTCTTCAAACGCGACTTGAACATGCTTGGCCACAAATTGATTAAAGCTTGCACATAGACGCTGGTATTTCTGCTCATCAAACGAGGCGATTGCGTGAGCTTCTTGTACTTGCTCACGCTCGTCACGAAGCTGCTCTAATCGCGCCTCGCGAGCTGCTCGACCAAATATTGGAATGGCCGGGAAACGAGAATAGCGCAATTGTGAGGAAGCAACTTGAACACACACTGCACCTTCTAGCTCTTCGACCGCAAAACCGCTGTCATCAAAGGCATCAACATCACCTTCTAGCAGGTATACATCATCAGGACAGTCATCAAACTCTTGCAGCTTTTCTGCAATACCGTCTAGGTTGGAGACGACAATGGCGTTTCGTGCAGGGCCATACATCGCGCTGAAATACGGCGCATCCTCAATGGCAATATCGTCATAAATTTCAGACAGTAAAACGCCACCGACAGAATCTGCAATTTGCTTTAACCTTGCATCGTTGGCACCACCTGCTGCGCCCAGCTGTTCAATTGAGGTATCCAATTGTGTACGGCGCGCTTGAAGCGTTAACTTAGACTGAGCATTGTCTTGCTGCTGCTCCATCGCCCATTGCAGGGTTTGCATGACGGCGTTGGCATCGGCCATCGGCGATTCAATCTGCTGATTGAGTGAATACAGAGCATCGTTTGCTTGGATCCATTTTGGTGCCAAGGATTGATATCGCTTAACCTCAGCTTGCAGTGCTTGGCGTTTTTGCTCGAGTTCTGCTCGCTCTTCACGGGCCGATTCTAACTGCTCTTCCGCCGAAGACTGCACTTCTCGCTGCTGCTCTTTTTCCAACTCCAAATCCGACGATTGCGAAATCTGAAGTTGATACTCTTTGGCGAGTTTCTCAAGCAATTGCTGCGCTTTGTTTGCCGTTGCTATACGCTGCAAAACATCTTTTTGCTGAGACTGCCAATGCGAACGTTGACTCAGCGCCGTCTGTCCGTCTTGGGCTTTTTGTAATAGTTGATTCGCCACTTCGTGAGCGTCGATTCGGGCGGTATTTGGTGCAATGCTATTGACCAGTGCAAATGCCTGTTCAAATTGTTGCTGCGCCGCTTGGCTAATGTCGAGGGTATGTCTCACCGCCAACAACTGCTCAGTCACTTGTGCTTCTTGGTCTTTGTATTGCTTTGAAAGCTCAGTAACCTCGT
Source organism: Vibrio sp. qd031 (assembly GCF_002100145.1). GTDB lineage: Bacteria > Pseudomonadota > Gammaproteobacteria > Enterobacterales > Vibrionaceae > Vibrio. Next base: position 435,735 of record NZ_JXQD01000025.1, on the reverse strand, counting down.
CTAAGTCCAAGAGATCACTCTCGAGCAAATCACTGGCTTTATTTAACGCCTCTATGGCCTGTTGATATTGCAGAGCACGAGTTTGCTGGATATCGAGAGCTTGTTGATAATCAGCAAGTTGCGTTTTTAGCGAGTCGACTTCGCTTTCACTCAGTTCAAGCTGCTCTTCTTGCGAATGAAGAAGCTCTTGCGCTTCTTCAACAACCATCATCTGCTCTTCTAAACGCTCGCTGAGCTCTTCGAGATCATCTTGATAACGATGTATTTTTTCTTGTTGGCGAAGCGCCGTTTGCATCAATTGCAAGTGGTCACTAGCAGACTGAAGATCTTGCTCTATAAAACGTTCTTGCTCAGCCATGTCGCTAAGCTCTTGAGTGACCTTATTCAATAGATCGTTTCGGCTGGTCAATTCACTCTTTTGAGACATCACCGCCTGACGATGTATCAGTACCTGTTCAATTTTCTGCGAACGTTCATTGGCATGGCGCATGTAGTCTGCGGCTACATAATTGGTAGATTCTGTCAGTAGATGCTTAAACAGATCACGATCTCGCTGGGTTGTGTTGATCGCTTCTAGCGTGGCTCGGTTTTCCCGCAGCGCTGTTTCCATGTCTTGGAATGCTTTTTTAACCCCACCATTTTGCGGCAACAAATAATCGCGCAAAGAACGCGTTATCGCGCTTGAAATACCACCGTACAAAGACGCTTCGATGAGCTTGTAGTACTTTGAGCGATCGCTGCTGTTGCGAAGCTTTTTAGGCAATGCACCCAACTCAAACATTTGCGCATGGTAATCCACAATAGAGTTAAAGGCTTTAAATTGTACGCCGTCAATATTCGCGACAAACTCTTTTAATTCACTAAGTTGGCGCACGCGAGCTTGACCGTTTTCCAAGGTCTCTGTTAATAACTCGGCAGGCTTGATTGCACTTGGCAATCCTTGAATAAGCAGCGGTTTGATGTCGACCTTTTTATCGCGCCCTGCAACTTGCTGCAGTTTTACCACAAAAAGCAGACGCTGATTGCGTGAGTTGATCACTTCAAGTACCGAATAACAGACGCCAGGCTGCAATTTACCGTAGAGGCCTTTGTCACGAGATGCGCTGGAACTGCCTGCCTCTGTGGTGTTCCTAAAGTGGAGCAGTGACTGATCGGGAATGAGCGCCGTTATAAACGACGCCATTGTGGTGGATTTGCCTGCCCCGTTACCACCAGAAAGTGTGGTGACTAAGTTGTCAATATCGAAGGTACGAGCAAAAAAGCCGTTCCAATTGATCATGGTTAGCGATTGATATTTACCGCGCTCAATCATGCTTCACCTTCCAGCTGCTGTTGATGTGTTTCTGTGTCATGGTTTATTTCGGTCTGCTCGTCGAGTAACGATGCTTGCCTGTGCTTTGGCTCAACAACGGCTTCACCATCTCGGATCAAGCGCAGTTGTGCTTCTTTAATGTCTTCACCAGAGCGAACATCCGCGCCAAAGCGGAAGCAAGCTTCACTGATACTAAACTTGTTGGTATCGCCAATAGGCAGTAGCATGCCTACACGCTTGAGTCGGCGAAGAGAGCCGCGCACTTTTTCAAACAGTTTTTCGCGATCTAAGTCGGTTCCTGTGGCCTTTAAACCAACAAAGCGCATGAGTCTTTTCTCGTCGGCTATGGCGAGAAGTTCGTCATAAAGATCTTGGTTACTGAATACGCCTTCTTGAGCAAGCCTCTCTGGGCTTAAATACAAGAAACACAATACCTTACCAATCAACATATCCAGTTCAGACATGACGCTTTTACCAATCAAACTGGTTGAACGAGGTCGTAAATAGAAAAAACCCTCTGGCGCGCGAACCAACTCACAGTTGTAGCGGCGATAAAAGGTGCCTAAGTCAATTTCGTAGTCTGACAGCAGCGCGTAATTGTCGAGGTCATCCCTAGAGATATGACGACCCGCACGAAGGGCACTGTCGAGGGCTGGAAATAGAGAGTTTGCCAGCGCTTTAGCTAAGTTTTCAGTTAGCGCTGATTCAGAATTTGTTGATAACATTTGCTTGTACCTTTGCGCCTCGATTATTTATAGATTGCCATTCAGGTTGGATCGCCGCGTAGTCAGATTCGGAGAATCCGAGTCGTACGGCCTGATCAACCACCATTCTGGCGATATCGAAATGTTGCGCGTGGGGATGTTCAGCCAGGTAATCTTTTAGAACCTGACCAAGATCGATGGAACGGTGTTGATGCTGATGTGCGCTCAACGTGTTAGAGATAGCTGTATACAGCTGATCGTTCACTTGACTGTATTCTTGATACTCCACTTCCAGCGGTACAATACCTGTCACCTCTTGATCGCGAAGTACCATAGACTCGTCACGGAGATCGAGCAGCTTTTCAGCGTCTGCCACAACCAATTGCCACGGCAGAGATTCAAAGTTTTGTATAGATTCACGCAGTCGTTGACTGAACGCGCGATTCTTATCCATATCGATAACGGTACGAATGTATTTATGAATGTGCCTGTCGTAGCCAATCCATAGATCAATCGCCTGCTGACCCCAGTTTACGATGCGGTCCAACTTAGTTTGCAACCCAAACAGTAGGTTACCAATATAGTCCAACTCATCTTGAGCATAGACGGCGTCTTGCAAGCCCATCAGATAGGTTTGCAACTCATCACCCACAGCGTGCAACGAAGACTGCAGTTCGTTGAGGTTGTCGGATGTTTCGGTGAGCAGTTTTTCACACTCAGAAATGGCTTCACGCCAATCAATATTAAGCAGTTCGGCAATTTTGTTTTTTACTTCGCCTTGCTGCTCATCCATGACGCGCTGATTGAGATCTATTTGGTCAAATATTTCGTTGACCGAATACTTCAAAATGGCGTACACCTCTTTTCGCCAGTCTTCTTCCGTCACCGCTTGGACGGCATTGTCTGCGGCCTTTTTCAGCTCAGCAGAGACTAAAGAGAGCTGGATAGACAGCTTAAGCTTAGAAAAAGCCCGATGACGCAGATAGTAGTCGGTAATGCCCACGGCAAGAGGTGACAACCGATAGATTGCCGCTCCTTCTGAATGCTCACTGGTAAAACGACTAATGAGGCGCTGCTTCACCATATCGTTAATGGCATTATTCGCGCGAAAAGCGCTGGATTCGCCGGTATCGCTAAAACGGTCACTGACCAATTTGAAGGCATCGTGTAATTCACCTTCACCCAACTCTTCATCGAGTTTTTCTTGGCTAAGCAGCGCGATAGCGATCAAAAAGCTCAGCTTCTCTGGTGTAAGATTGACGGAAAAGTCGTGCTGCTGCACCCAATCCACCACACCTTCTAGCGAGTGATCATCCGCTGAATCTAAATGATGACTCATTTTAGTTCCTATTGTTTCATTGCCCACACGTGGATATAGCGTCCCATCGAGACATACGGCTCTTTGCGACACAATTGTTGCTCTAGCTCGAGTACGTCATCATCGGTGTAATCACCAAGGTACTCACGATCGCCAATGTAGTCACTAAAGCAGCGTATCCCAGATTTACCGAGAATGCTGAAGCCTTGCGACTCGATCCATTGATAGACGTCTTCTGGAAGCAGCCCACGTTGTGGTTGTAATTTAAATCGTTTGCGATGTGGCATTCCTTTCAAAACATGAGGAAGGTTGCCACACACAACATTTTTGTACACTAAGCCGTGATGATTATAAAACATGACCGACACGATCCCACCAGTCACTACCTCCGAGAGCAAAGACTTTAGCGCAGTTTCCGGATCAGCAAGCCATTCCATCACAGCATGGAACAACACGATGTCAGATTTGGGTAAAGACAACTGCGAAAGTTGTTGTACAGAAGTGTGTAAATACTGGTACTGTTTATCCAATCCGTTAGCGTGTATATCCTTTTTGGCTAAAGAGAGCATCTCTTGCGACACATCACATAAGCAGACATTATGACCCTGCTTTGCCAGTTTTTGAGACATCTGCGCTAGCCCGCCTCCTGCATCTAAGATATTCAGAGTAGAGGAAGGGAAATGTGTGAGAATATCGCACAAATCTTGCCACAGTATGACTTGGCGAATATCGCCTTTTTCAGAACCGTAAATATTTTTAGCAAATTTGTGGGCGATATCGTCGAAATTGCGATCGTGACTCACCATTTTTAGAGTATGATGTTCCAAAAATTAAGTTGAGCCTATTGTGGCACATTCATTGGGCGAGAAAAAAGGAAATCCTCGTTTTTGTCACTAACTGAGCAATTTTCGGACTGCATTAGAATGTTTGAAGCAAAAAAAATAATATCTTCACTGTTGATGCCGCTGCCAGCCTTGTTAATCCTTGGGTTTATTGGCTTGGCGTTGATCATGTTTACTCGCCGACGTCGATTCGGCTGCATGGTCATTTTCACTGCATTAGCAGGGTTATTCAGCGTCTCTTACTACCCTGTATCGTCTTCTTTATTGATGCCTATGGAGCGTCAATACACGACGTTTACCGGCTCTGCCGACAGCGTTGATTACATTATGGTATTAGGACACTCTCATGTAGTAGACAACTCCATTAGCCCTGTTTCTGAGTTATCTCGTACTGCATTAATGCGTTTGGCTGAAGGTATCTCCATACATCGTCTTTACCCAGGTTCAAAACTGATTTTATCGGGCTATTCTGGTGGGACAGAGACAAGCCATGCTCGAATGATGGCCAAAGTCGCGATTGCATTGGGTGTGTCTAAGTCGGACATCGTGCTGTTAGAATCTGCTCAAGATACTGCAGAGGAAGCACAACAAGCCGCTGGTTTCGTTCGTCAAAAAAGTATGGTGTTAGTGACTTCTGCAAGTCATATGCAGCGATCATTAGTCGAGTTTGAGCGTGTCGGCTTAGATCCTATCCCGGCTCCAACCAATTTTATGGCACAGCGTGACATCGAGCAGCCATGGTCAAAATACACCCCACGCGCCAGTTATCTAGAGCAAACAGAGCTCTATTGGCACGAGAAGCTCGGCCAGTGGTGGCACTGGATGAAAGAAACCGTCAGCAACCAGTGATACATTGGAGCACGCAAAACCCTTTTAATCAGTATTGCGTGCTTTATGTTTTGACGGTTTCAGTTACACTTTAGCTATGCTAAACAGATTAACGGATTGAAAAGGTGCAAGAAGTTAAAGCGTTTAACGAGCAACGCGCAGAAATTTATTGGTGGCTGTCGAGTCTTTTAAGTCAAGAGTTGTCACAAAACGAACTCGACAACTACCATACGCCAGAAATACGGTCATTTTTGACCGGTCTTGCAGAAAACCCAGCGCTAAAACAAGCTGTGGACGACATGATCACGGCGCTCAATCGTTTAAAAGACAGAAATGATGCGCAATTGGAACTTGCCTCCGATTTTTGTCAAGCCTTTCTAGTCACCGATAAAAGTAGCGCTTTACCTTATGCCTCGGTGTATCTCACTGATGACAAACAATTACATGGCGAGCCCGCACAAAAAATGGCCACTCTGTTGGCCGAGCATAATGTCAGTGTCGGTCAAAACTTCAATGAGCCGGCAGATCACATCGCTATCCAACTCGACTTTTTGGGTCACCTGATCATTAAAAGCAATGAATTGGAAAAAGAGGCTCATTTAGAAGACGCCTTTGTGCAACAAGCTGAGTTTCTCGATCGCCATGTGCTAAGTTGGGCACCTCAATTTTCGGAGAAATGCCGCCAAGTCGATGAGTTTGGGTTCTATGCTGCGGTTTGCGAGCTCGTGGTACGTTTCTGTGAATTGGACCTACAATATCTTGCTAAACCTCAATGACATTTAACCAAAAAACCGATATTGTGTGACCCCATAAAAACTAAGCTATTATCTTCACGCAAACGTTTTCTTTTTTAAGTTGGGGTCCTCTTTTACCAACCCTAGCTAATTTTCGCTATTGACAGGAAATACTATGGCAACAATCAAAGACGTCGCAAAACTGGCGGGCGTATCCACCACCACTGTTTCGCATGTGATTAACAAAACTCGATTTGTAGCCGAAAGCACCCAACAACGTGTTATGGAAGCCGTTAAAGAGCTTAATTACGCTCCTTCTGCCGTAGCCCGTAGTCTTAAGTGTAATTCAACACGAACCATTGGCATGCTGGTTACCCAGTCCACTAACCCGTTTTTTGCGGAAGTGGTTGATGGTGTAGAGAGCTATTGTTACCGCCAAGGTTACACGCTCATCTTGTGTAACACCGGTGGAATCTACGAAAAGCAACGCGATTACATCCGTATGCTTGCAGAGAAACGTGTCGATGGCATGCTTGTTATGTGCTCTGATTTAACAGAAGAACTGCGTGAAATGCTGGATGCACATAGTGATATTCCTAAAGTGATCATGGACTGGGGCCCTGAAAGTTCTAGAGCAGATAAAATTATCGATAACTCGGAAGAAGGCGGTTATCTTGCTGGTAAGTTCCTTATCAAAAACGGCCATACCGACATTGCTTGTCTAACAGGTCAAGCCGAGAAATCGGCATGTATCGAACGTGTCGCGGGCTGTCGCCGCGCTATGGAAGAAGCAGGCTTAACACTGAATCCTGAGTGGATATTTGAAGGTAACTTTGAAGCCGACACTGCGGTTGAGATTGCGGATCGCATTGTAAACTTAGAAAAACGCCCTAGTGCGGTATTCTGCTTCAATGACATCATGGCACTTGGGTTAATCAGTCGCCTTGAACAGCGTGGATTAAGTGTACCTCAAGATGTGTCCGTTATAGGGTACGACAATATTGACCTTGCAGGCTACTTTAGCCCGCCGCTGACGACTGTGCACCAACCTAAGCGTCGTGTAGGCAAAACGGCATTTGAAATATTACTTGAGCGCATCAAAGATAAAGAGCACGAAAAACAAATCTTTGAAATGCACCCAGAAATTGTCGAACGCCAGAGTGTACGCAACTTAAAATAACGTCACAATTTCAAATGAGAAGACCAGCACCCTGTGCTGGTTTTTTTGTTCGCGCGAATTGACGCAGCCCTAACAATAATTTCATGTTCATCACTTATTCTCAGTAACGCATTAGTACCATCATGCCTACGGAATAAAATAAGACATGGATAGAAAGCAGTTAACCCAAGCCTTAAACGTACTCTCCCCCCTTGGCGACACGCTAAAAGCGCGCTCAATGTTCGGTGGATTTGGCTTATTTGTCGACGACGTGATGTTCGCCGTTTTGGTCGACAATGGTATTGCGCTTCGCAGCAATACCGCCCTACTCCCTAGTTACCTATCATTAGGTATGGTTCCTTATTGTTATCAGAAAAAAGGGTTCCCCGTCACCACGAGCTATTATTTAGTGCCTAAAGCCACTTGTGAGGATATCGACCACGTTTTGTCTTTAGCCAGGGAGTCTCTCCAGCACGCTAAACACGATAAACTCGCCTCCGTTCAAAAAAAGAAACGGCTTAAAGATTTACCCAACATGCGTCTCGCAACAGAACGCATGCTGAAAAAAGCGGGCATTGTTTCTGTTGAACAACTGCAAAATGTAGGTGCCAGTGACGCTTATAATGCGATCCGAATAAGCCACGACGTCGAACCAAAAACGCAACTTTTGTGGGCACTAGAAGGGGCGATTAAGGGCATGCATTGGTCACTCGTTAGCCAAGAACGACGCAAACAATTATTGGAACGAGTATCGGGCTCTTTGACCAGTGCATAGATGAGCCTCAAGCAAAAAAGCCAACAACACAAAAAGTTTGTATTTCCATGAAATTTTCCACATAGTGCCTCTGTCTACTATGGAAGACACATCATCATGGAGCAGTAAGATGAACAAAAAACTCATTCTTGGCCTAATCTTTGTTTTGGTCATTATTGGACTAGGTTACTCATTTGGTGACCTATTCACGTTAGAAAATGCGAAGCAACAACACCAAGCGTTAAAGCAAACTATTGCGGATAACTTTATTCAATCTGCTGCAATCTATTTCGCAGTTTATGTTGCAGTCACTGCATTCTCGATTCCGGGCGCCGCTGTCGTCACATTGCTAGGCGCCGCTCTATTTGGCTTTTGGACAAGCTTGGTGTTGGTGTCTTTTGCCAGTACCATTGGTGCCACCATCGCTTTTATTAGTAGCCGCTACTTGCTACGTGACTGGGTACAAAGCAAGTTTGGTGACAAACTAGGCTCTATCAATGAAGGTATTGAAAAAGACGGCAGCTTCTACCTATTTTCGCTGCGATTGATCCCAGTATTTCCGTTTTTCCTGATCAATTTATTAATGGGTCTTACACCACTTAAAGTGTCTCGATTCTATTTAGTCAGCCAATTGGGTATGCTGCCTGGCACCATGGTGTATTTGAACGCAGGTACTCAACTGGCCGAGATTGATTCGTTATCAGGAATTGCGTCGCCAACCGTTATTGGGTCGTTTGTATTGCTGGGTCTTTTCCCAATTATCGCTAAATGGATCATGCAAAAAGTACGTCCAAACTTAGATGAAAAACACTCATGAAGCTCTACAGCGCCGCCAACCCTACCGAAGCGCATCTATTGAGTGAGCTTCTTCGCTCTCAACGAATACAGGTTGAGGTTCGAGGCGATGCACTTTTTTCGTTAAAGGGTGAACTGCCTTTAACCGATGACAGCGATCCTTATGTCTGGTTATTGGACCTTACTCAACAACACCAAGCCGAAAAAATTGTGCAAGAATTTGTAAGCCAAGCCAATGACACCTCTGGGCCTAATTGGCGCTGCGAACACTGTGGTGAAGAAAATGAACCGCAGTTCGGCGCTTGCTGGCAGTGCTCTACCGCTCATTAACTGCAAACGCGCATAGTGGTAGCAAAAGTTAGACAGTGATCCTTTTGCTCCTTTACTACGATATAATGAGAAATAAATTCCTTTGGTATTAGAACAAATATGCTTTATCACAAAATCTATTCACACCCGACCAGTCAAGAGTGGGTGGTGTTTGTTCATGGAGCGGGTGGCAGTTCTTCGATATGGTTTAAACAGCTCAAAGAGTACAAGCAACATTTTAACTGCGTTCTTATTGACCTACGCGGGCACGGCCGCTCACAGTCACCGACAAAAGCGTTCGTTACAAGCCACTACACCTTTAAAATGGTCTCTCAAGACGTTATAGAAGTTTTAAATCACCTCAACATTACCCAAGCTCACTTTGTCGGGATTTCGTTGGGCACCATCATCATTCGTAATATCGCCGAACTTGAGCCTGAGCGCGTTAAAACCATGGTTTTAGGCGGCGCGATAACTCGTTTAAACGGTAAATCTCAATTTTTGGTTAAGTTAGGTGACTTAAGTAAGAATTTCCTGCCCTATATGTGGCTGTATAAGCTTTTTGCTTATATTGTCATGCCACAGCGAGGGCAAATAGAAAGTCGTCACCTGTTCGTTAGGGAGGCGAGAAAGCTATGCCAAAAAGAATTCAAACGATGGTTTAAACTGGCTGCTGACGTAAACCCTATGATGCGGTATTTTAAAGAAAATGAGCTCTCTATCCCTACGCTTTACTTAATGGGCGAGCTTGATTACATGTTTATTGCGCCGGTTAAAGAGATGGTGGCGAAGCATCAACATAGCGCTCTACTCGAATTGGCTGAGTGTGGCCACGTATGCAATGTCGAAAAGCCTAAACAGTTTAATCGAGCGTCGATTAAGTTTATTCATTCACACTCTTAAACATTAAGTTTTGCTCATAAAAATGCCGAGGCTGATTCAGCGTCGGCATTGTATATTAGGCAAGTCTTAAGCTATGAGTAAGACACGTTATAATCATGGACACTCAAATTACGGTGCTTCTCGTTACCAGGATTTTTGTAACGCTGCCTGATACATGGTGTCGTACTCTTTAGCCGCAATGTGCCAACCAAAGTCAGACTTCATGCCCCGCAGTTGCACATCGGTGTACCCTTTTGGATCTTGCAGGTAGAACAAGATAGCGCGCTGCAACGCAATAAGAAGCGCGCTTGGCTCTGGTGCATCAAATACAACACCGGTTGCATTGTCGCTATCTTGGTCAATATCTTTAACGGTGTCTTTCAGCCCACCAACCCCACGTACTACCGGTAAGGTTCCGTAAGCCATACTATAAATCTGATTAAGCCCACACGCTTCAAACTCAGAAGGCATCAAAAAGAAGTCTGAACCCGCTTCAACCAAGTGCGCGTATTCATTGTCGTATGCTTCGACAAACTTAAACTTGTCTTGATGCAAATTAGCGTGCCATTCCAAGTCTGTCGCGATTTCCGGATCGCCAGTGCCGACGATAACCAGTTGCACATCCAACAATAAAAATTGCTCTAGAATGGGGATGATGTAGTGAAAACCTTTTTGATGGGTCAAGCGACACACCATGCCAAACATCGGCGCATTGGATTCTGGAAGGCCCAATTTCTGTTGCAGTGCTCGTTTAGACGCCTTTTTACCGGCTTTTAAGCTTGCTTTAGTCGGCTTGTACGTTTGAGGCAGGTAGGCGTCTGTTTGAGGATCCCACTCGCTGTAATCACACCCATTCACAATGCCGCTTAAATCCTCGCTTCGAGACAAAAAGTCGTTACATAATCCATGAGAGCCTAGTTGCGTTTTTAGCTCTTCGGCGTAATTGGGACTCACCGCATTGATCTTATCTGCATAGTGAATAGACGCTTTAAGCATGCTAATCCCGTCGTGACCAACACGTATTCTGTCGTCATGAAGGTGCACCAACTCTTGGATGGAAGAGAGTTCAGTTTGCGCAAAGTTGCCTTGAAAGACTGCGTTATGAATAGTCATTACAGAGCGTATGGACTGATAAAACGCATCGTGCTGATAACGCACTTTCAGCAATAGCGGAACCAGCCCAGTATGCCAATCATTGGCGTGCACGATAGCTGGCTTTAGCTCAAGTTTACTTAGACAATCTAGGCTTGCCGAGCTAAAAAAGCTGAAACGTTCGGCGTTATCAGGGTATGCCTGATTATTCTCTGCGTACATTTCAGGGCGATTAAAATAGTGATCGTTTTCAATCAAATAAACGCTCACACCATCGAACACCATATGTCTAACTTGATAGGGTGTATGCGGCCAGTGAGTGAGTTGTGTGGAGAGAATTACGTCACTTTCATGTTGTTCTATAATTTTTGCGTAAGCAGGTAGCGCTATGGCGACCTCTTTACCTTGCTCTTGTAATGCCTTAGGAAGCGCCTTTGCAACGTCGGCAAGACCACCACTTTTTACGAGACCAGCGAGTTCACTGACCACGTACCAAAGGTCTATATTTTTCATTATGCGTGATTCCCATTACTACGCTGAGGTTCCAAATCTTCCCATAATTTAACACAGTTTCGTCCCGCATGTTTAGCGCTGTATAACGCCAAATCCGCTCGACTTAACGCCTCTTTCAAAACACTGGTGTGGTCAAGCTCGGTGCCACCAATCGATACACTCATTAACATTGAAACCACTTTATCTTGGGAGGAGACTTCAATTTGGCGGGCTGTACGTAACAAACGCTGTGCTACATCTTCCAGATCGATATCTTTATCCAAACGAATTAGCACCAAAAACTCATCTCCGCCCCATCGACTTGCACTGTCGTAGTCTCGGATCATGCTGTTGATGCACTTTGCGACCGACACTAATGCCTGGTCACCTTTATCATGCCCTAATGTATCATTGATTTCTTTGAAGTTATCGACATCAATACACAGAAGTCCAACACGATGCCTATCTCGCCGAATATGATTGAGCTCTTGACTAAGTTGGCGTTCCATACCTCGCCGGTTAAGCAGCTCAGTGAGTGAATCGACATTGGCTAGCCGATCGAGCGCTTCTGTCCGCTGTTGCACTTTTTCTTCAAGTTCAGCGCGGCTTACTTTTAGTGCTTTCGCCATATTTTCGAAGTTGTCCATCAACGCACCGATTTCATCGCGCGGTTTACGTGAAAACACTACCTTGGAGTAATCCGTATTGGGCTGAGTAATGATCCAAGTTTTTTCTTCCAACTCGGTAATGGGACTGGTTACCCAACGCTGCAACATTAAGTTTACAATAACCACAAGCAGGATGATGATCCCTCCAAGTACCACATACAGCGAGGTAAACTTACTACTTGGAAATATGACCTCCATATCGATTACCGTTAACTCGTACCAGTCTAGCAACTCTATATGGTCTATTACGTAGAGATAACGCTTGTTGTTTTGAGTAATGATGGTGCTGACGGTTTTCGATGAGCCTTGAGCCGATATGAGCTCTCTCTTTAACTTGGCATATTCCACATCACTCATGATGTAGTCTTCGATGGGTAACAGTTGATACTGGCCGGTTATGATGTCGTCTTCAAAATAAGGGTCACGTTTACGGTAAATCTGAATGATTTCATCGGCATCAATAAAAATGGTATCGATGCCTTCGTGACGACCACCAAGCAACGGTTCTAAGCCACGGCTAAACTCCATTCCGGTACCGGCGACGCCAATAACCTCGCCATTTTCATCTTTTAATTGATGATCAATCCATAAGCGGTTAATGTGCAAGTTTTCATCATAACTACTTAAAATACGTGAACTTTTTTCTGATTCAACAAAGCGAAAAAACCATCGATCGGTGTTTTTGGTGTCATCAAGTTGATAACGAAATAACTGTTCTTCAAAGTCGTTGGTTTTATTGTTTGAGTAGTAACCAAGGTTCGCAGTAGACGCGACATAGAAATTATTGCCTTTAAAGGCCCAGCGATAGGTTTCTAAAAGAGGTTGGACCGCTTCGTACAATTGAGGATCCGTTGGGTTTTGAACCCAGTCTAACAATTGTGGCTCTTTGGCAAATTTGCGCATCAAACGCGCTTCTTCCATGATTGGAGCAAACGATTTTTCTTGATCGTATTGCGCTATCGCTTCGCCATATTTAACTAAGACATCGGCCACCACTTCTTCGGCAAATTTTTGCACTGAGTTAAATACCGTTACCTCGATGAAAATCATCATGACAACGAGCAACGCGGTGAACTTTACATTGAGCTTCATTCAAATCCATTTGAAACGTTTTCCCGTCAACATTGTAACGGTTTTGTAACTACAAAACAAAAGAGCTTGGCACTCGCCAAGCTCTTTCTCAATTTCGATTCACGCTACACTATTTCTCATCGCGATAGGAGTAGGAGTAACCAATTTCGACCTGTGCGAAATACTCCATGGTTCCGTCATCGGCCTCTTCAGAAATGACGTTCATTTCTGTTGAATCGAGACTCATACTACGGCGGTCAATTTTGCGATGTGGTGTAGGTAAACTTTGCGCCAAATCGATGTCTCTTGTCGCGCTTAATTTTTCGATATACGCAGCACCGAGAGTTTCAGCTTCAGCTTGTGTTGCTACTGCATCGGACATAAAAATGGCATTTTGGTTAGTATGGATACTTTCCATTTCGCCAGCGAATGCTGCAGAACTCATCAATAGTGCAGCGCTAAGTACTGTAAGTGCTCTCATAACGTATTCCTCACAAACGATCACCGTATAAATTGGTCGGTGAAAATAATCGTGTTTCGTTTAATCACAATTACAATCTAGTACCCAGATCACATAACCGTTAGGGGGTTTACATTAATTTACTTAAAAAGTGTGAATCTTGACAAACATTTACACTAAGGCGACACAAGTTCTGCGATTGTGATTAATCCACATCGACGAGCCACTTTTTGAACGCTTTCTTATCCTCGTCACTAAGTTGTAAGAAATGATGCTTTGTCGAGTCTAGAGTCGGAGATCCCGAGGCTACGGAATTCGACGCATCCACTACAAATTGTGAGTTTTCAGTCATAATGCCTTTAACTTCATCAACCACAATGCTGTGTTTCTTGTTGTAGTCCTCAACGACTCGCTCAATATCGCTATAAGGCAGCAGTCCTGGTCGACCCGGAATAAATTCTGTCGTAAACTCAAGAGCAGCCCCGTTTTGGTCTTGCATTACCCATTCAATTTGATCATTGGCAAATGCATACTCCGCCTGTGAATATCGATTATAACGTGGCGCATTTAATCTTATGGTTTCTTCATTAGTGACAACAACGTCAAACACTTTAACTTCCGATTGAATACGCTTTTTCTTATTGCCTGTGTCTGCCAATTGATGGGAATAACGAGCGACCAGCTGATGTACTCCCGGTTCAAGCTGTACTTTTCTTTCGCTAAATGCTGAGCCATTAAGCGCTAATACCGAAATGGGTTTATCAATAATCAGTTCCGCTGCAAACGCGTTTAATGAAAAAGCAGCGACGGTCAATACAAGCACTTTCTGTAACATATCCATTCCTTATAAAAACGAAAAGGGCTGCCGAAGCAACCCTTTATACTAAACCGGTAAGGGTTTAATTAGAATGACATAGTCATACCAATTGAAGCACCGAAATCGCTATCGTCGTCATTGCCTTCAGTACCGATTTCGCCGTATAGACCAACAACGTCATTTAGCGCGTAAGTACCGTTTAGGTAAACGTTGTATGCGTCAGCATCACCTTGTGCACCGTACTGAGTACCTAGGTACCAGTCAAGAACTGCAGAGAAACCAACCCATGCATCGATGATGTAAATATCTTCTGCGTCATCTACAGAAGTTGCAGCGTAAGAACCACCTACAGAGAATACGTCCGCAGTGTATGTAGCTTTAATGCCGTAAACCGCTTCGTTAACATCTCCTTGAGAACCGAAACCAGCGTCACCACGTAGGTATACATCGCCAAATGTGCCGTCTACGTAGAATGCGAAGTTATCGTCTTGGCCACCTTCAATGCGGTTAAGGTCGTAAGAAGCACCAAAGCCGAACGTCTCACCTGTGTAACCGTAAACAATGATGTCTTCTACTGCTGGAAGCTCAGAGTTATCGAAATCTATACCGATGTCTTTAGATTGGTTGTTACCAAGGTCAAGTACGTGAGAAGTTTCACCGAACTCAATCATGTGGTTTTGGTAAAATTTGAAACCAGCAACGATGTCAGTTGTAACAACATTGTCTGCGCCGTAAGGCATTTCAAGACCATACTTCAAGAATGCTGTCCAATCATCGCTGATTACAGACTCAGCTGCAAAACCGATTTCTGCACCATCATAATTGATTGTAGGATCGTCAGCGCCAGGAGCGAAAACAAGTTTAACTTCGAAGTCAGCATCTGTAGTTACAGATACGTTACCTGTGTTCATAAGCTCTGCTGCGTTAACAGAACCAGCTGCAGCTACAACTGCAAGTGCTAATAGAGTCTTTTTCATTTTAATCCACTGCCTTTTTCTTAGAGTTGGGAATTCCATTTCATTCCCTTTTAGTTTTATTGAGAGCTAATTGAGCAGTTTCACACTGCTTCCATCAGCGCCTTCAAAATTCGAAAACAAGATTGCGTCATCTGCTCAAGGTTGTCAACGGCATAAAAAAATAACAACAAAAAAACATAAAACTATAAAAAACAATGACTTACACTGGTTTTGTTGATCTAAAACACTTTTTCCCCCCCTGTTTAGAACGCTTTTTTAGTGCTCATTTTTCACCCCATTAAAGAGTAATAGACCAAAAAATCAGATTTAGAATGGACAATAAAGTATAAAATATTAGATATTACACCGCAAAGCACATAAAATTTCGTAGTTAAATAACAAGTAAAAATTATTGAAGTTGTGAATATTTTTGTGATTTAGCTCAGAAAAACATTTATTTGCCTTGTCTGCAGCCCTTTATTTATGGGGGCTTCAGCTGTGTTATCATGTCCCTAACACAACGCAGGTCACACTAATGCTTAATCCAAACATTCAACAATCCATTCGCAAAAGTTACCAAAACTTACAACATCAATTGCCACACTTTATTCCTAGAAGAGCGCAAAACTACCTTGTTTCCGAGATAGCTAAGACGCTGGCAGGCCAGTACAGCAACGACCACCGGATTTTAGTGGGTGAAGCAGGTACCGGTATTGGCAAATCTTTGGCGTATTTAATGGCTGCGATTCCTGTAGCAAAACAAAACAATCGAAAACTGGTCATTTCTACGGCAACCGTAGCGTTGCAAGAACAGTTGATCAATAAAGACCTTCCTCTATATCGGCGACTCACCGATTTTGAGTTTAGTTTTCAATTAGTAAAAGGGAGGCAACGCTACTGCTGCGCAGAAAAGCTGGCTGTTGCTTCAGGTGCAGACGAAGGTCAACTGGCGATGTTTGAGTTTAAGCCACAGCAAAGTGACACTGAAACTTTGCAACAGCTTTACGACACATTGAATCAGGCTAAGTGGGACGGCGAAAGAGACTCGTTAGAGTCACCGATAAGAGATGAGCTGTGGAACTCCATTGTGAGTGATAAGCATAGTTGTAATAACAGTTTGCCGGCACATCGCCACTGCCCGTTCCAAAAAGCTCGCAGTGAACTGGATCGGGCCGACGTATTGATCGCCAACCACAGCTTGGTGATGGCCGATCTAGACCTTGGTGGAGGCATTATTCTTTCTGAGCCTAACAATACCTTCTATATCTTTGACGAGGCGCATCACCTACCTAGGGTTTGTCGTGATCACTCGTCGGCATCGGCCAGTTTAAAAGGAGGCGCATCTTGGTTAGAGTCGTTAACTAAGCAACTGCCTAAAATTATTGGGTTAACAGACGAAAGCCGATCGAGTCGATTTAAAAACGAACTGCAAAGTCAAATTGCACAGCTTATTCCGCAACTTAGCCAATTGAGTAAGCGTTTTGACCCCAGTGAATTTGCAGAGGGTGTCTATCGTTTTGAGCATGGGCTCCTTCCCGACTGGCTACAAGCAGAAAGCAAAGAGCTTAAAGGACACAGTGAAAAAGCGCTGCATGCGGTTGGAAAAATTTCGGACCTCATCGCCGAGCGAGTCAAAGATGGTCAAGTCTCTAGCCGCTTGGCAGAGCCTGCAATGGCAGAATTGGGTTTTTATATTCACCGTTTAGAAAATTTAACAAAAGTTTGGCAGCTCATGGCAGAGCCACCTCGTGATAAAGGGGCGCCACTCGCTCGCTGGTTAGAATACATTGCGGATAAAGATGATTTTATGGTGTCTGTTTCGCCGTTGGAAGTCGGTTGGCAGTTGGACAGAATGCTTTGGAGTCAGTGTGTCGGCGCAATATTGGTATCGGCCACATTGCGCGCGCTCAACTCGTTCGATTATTTTGCTCGTGAGGCAGGGGTATCGCTGGACGAAAAAGATGGCGTTCGCTATTTGGCCTTAGCGTCACCGTTTGATTACCCGAATAACGCCGAGTTGTTAGTGCCTAGCTTCCCATGCGAGCCACAAGTTGACGCCTATACGGAACATCTATCGGAACTGCTCGACACTTGGATAATGCCCGATAAAGCCAACCTGGTCCTTTTTTCGTCCTACTGGCAAATGAACAAAGTCGCCGACGCTGTCCAAAAACGCTGGACCAAATTAGGCTGGGCATTGCAAGTGCAAGGCGAAACCTCAAGAAACGCGATTTTGAAACGTCACAGCAAACTGATCAAGCAAGGAAAAACCTCCATCTTATTTGGAACAGGCAGTTTTTCTGAAGGGTTGGACCTACCGGGTGAGCTACTTGAAAACGTCGTGATCACCAAAATTCCATTTGGCGTCCCGACCTCCCCTGTAGAACAAGCGCACACGGAATACATCACAGACAAAGGTGGCAATGCGTTTATGCAAATTGCGGTGCCAGAAGCCAGTAAAAAGTTGATTCAAGCCGCGGGTCGCCTGCTGCGAAAAGAAAAAGATTCTGGTAGAGTTGTGATCTTAGACCGCAGGGTTGTCACCAAACGTTATGGAAAGTTGCTGCTTGATTCGCTGCCTCCTTTCAAGCGCACCATTCATAAATAGAGAACAATATGGAATTTATTGAGCCAACCACGCTCATCATTTTAGCTTGTGTGGCATTTGCCGCGGGATTCATTGACGCTGTCGCCGGGGGTGGCGGTATGCTTACTGTACCTGCACTGCTTTCTCTGGGGCTACCTCCCCATATCGCGTTAGGTACAAACAAACTCGCAGCAACCTTCGCCTCTTCTACTGCAGCGCTCACCTATTATAAGAAAAAGCTGTTTGATCCGACTCTTTGGAAAAGTGCGTTTATCGCGACTTTAATTGGTGCAACGATGGGAACCCTTATCGTTGATCTCATTTCAACCGAGCTGTTAGAAAAGTTCTTGCCACTGGTCATTCTCGCGGCAGCCATGTATACCGTGTTTCACAAGTCACATGATGCAAACACCAATGTGCTACCGGAGCCGAGCAAACGACATACCAAGCAGCAATGGCTACAAGGATTAAGTTTGGGGTTTTACGATGGTGTCGCGGGACCAGGTACTGGCGCATTTTGGACCGTCAGTAGCATGGCGTTATATCGCATAAATATACTACTGGCGTCCGGCCTAGCAAAAGCAATGAACTTTACCAGTAACTTCACCTCACTGGTAACTTTTGCCATTTTAGGCCACATAAACTGGGTCTTGGGGTTAACAATGGGGGTCTGTCTGATGGCTGGCGCTTATTTTGGCGCACATTCTGCAATCAGGTTTGGCGCCAAATTTATTCGCCCTGTATTTGTCACAGTTGTTAGCGTATTGGCCATAAAGTTAGCGTTCGAAGCTTGGTTTATTTAGGCAGTGAGTGAGCGCCTGTTGCATGCGCACAATGTGAACCCTTTTATTATAAAGGTCGATAATGAGTAATGTCATGGTCAACAAACTGTCTGCGTTATCCCAGACACTGAAAATACAAGCGCAGACGTTTGATCAAAATAACCCGCCACGTTCGAAAATGGCCTTTGATGACTGGGTATTTAACCACAGCCACCGAGCCCTCACCCCGTATTTTAGCGAGATAGAGCATAATATTGCTGAGCTTGCACGATGCGTAGACTTACAACAGGTCGAAGAAGTTGAGTATTTGGGCGAGATCGTTGAAAACCAATTGAGCGCGGTAATAAAGCTTCTACACAATCCAGTCGCTCTTTACCAAGCCAAGCCGACCACAACCTTATATGACGAGCTTCACCAGCTCAAAGTTTGGGAGGCGCGCCTTACCGCATTAGTTTCGACGAAACGACAAGAGTTTCACCGTTTTGGTCGCACCCCTCATGCCGAATCAGCACTGCTCGCGACAGAGCAGCGACTAATGAGGTGCCAACGCGCCATCGAACAGCTTAAAAAGAAATTGCCACAACGAGAAGAGAACCGTGAACAACAGCACGACGCAAAGGATGACGAATATGAGCAATAAAAAAACCGACGATGGCGTGAAAGACAACACCGATCCTTTGCAATCAGCGCCTAAAGACGTGCAACTTGCGGTTGACCTAATTTATCTTTTTGAAAGTAATCATATTGACCCTTCGACAGCACTAAGTGCGTTGGAAATGGTAAAAACAGATCTTTTGAGAAAGCTATCCGAAACGGCGTAATAAAATCCCACCGGCTCGTATCGCTCTGGCTGTAAAAGCTAGACCACAGCAGGATGTGATTGAGGTGATTTAATCTTTGCCTCAACCCTATGCAGATGCCTCTTTACTCTGGTGTAAGATCGTGCTGCACTCTCTGTTTACTGTTTCTGGAAAAATAAGGTCAGAGTCGCCACTTCAATGCCAAACTTCCTTATCGAGGTTAGATTAAACACATGTTTGTCGTCTTGACGGTAAAGCCAATCGTCAAAGTAGACATTGATGGTTGACTCTCCATAAGGAAGCTCAAAATCATAAGACCAACGTAATGCATTTCCTTGTTCTTCGCCGCTGGCCTCGCCAATAATATCATCAGCTCGACCACTATACCGACCATCAGGCAGTTTTGTTATGACCCAAATCCTTTGATCTACCTCGCCATCATCAAACAAAAAATCTTCAACCAGCGTTAACGTGTTGCCGTCGATGGTACCTTTAAGAGCGACCTCAAAACGCCGCGTCTGCTTTCCACTTCGTTCTTGGATCATTCCCCATGCAGCTGTATCACCTTCGAAGTACTCAAACAAATCAAAATTCGGACCGGCTTCTCTGTAGTCAGTGAGATCAGCGCTACAGCCAACCAAGAGCGTTAACCAGCCTAAAGCAAACAGACTTAGGACCTTTCTTCGTATAGTAGTCATCTATTTTTTCCCTATTAAAGCCAAACGATGGTCTGGATATTCCGTGTTGGGTGATAACCAAATAGCAACAAAAGCATCGTTGAACTGTTCGGAGTCTATTTTTCCCAAGGCACTAAATGGTGCAAAGTTTCGAGAAAAATAAAACTCGCCGCTCTGTCCATCTGTCACATACAACAAGCGGTCATTTTCTTTAACCTCAGGGAACAGCGTGGTTAATCGGCTAGCCCAACGATTAGCCAATGCCGGTTCCACACCTTGCAGAAGCCACTGCTTTACCGTTGCACTCACTAATTGATCGCTGCTTATCGACCGTTCATACCGTATTTGAAGTGCAATAGGGTGAGGGGTTACGTCCTCACCCACTTGGTACTGACCGTCGGGAGAAAGCAGTCTTGATGTGTAAATATCAAAGAACAGCACATTCAGGTCAGCTTCCCCGACCGTTTTCCACTGTTGCCATTGCTCACTCACAGGCTGTTTCGATGCATCACCGGCAACCGAGACATTGGCAGTAAACGTCAAGAAAGTAAGAGATATAGCACACGCCATCGAGCGTAACAGAGATGTGGGGTTATAAGTTGCCATAGTAAGTTGCTGCGTTTAAATGAGTTTGTTCTCTTTGTACGCAGTGCTTTGGCGATTGGATCTCAGTTGTATTTGATTAATTGACACAATAATGGTAGATAACACTGTCCATGCGGCTGCAAGCGCTAGTGATGAATGCCAAATACCCCAGGGCAACTCAACGGCTCCAAAACGAGCACCGGCGATATAACTCAGTGTTCCTCCAGCAGCGCCAAAAATGACCACGATCACCGGTTTTACTTTTTGTATAACTGGCTTCATCATCACCGCATACCAAGCGAACATGCACCACAACAACACTAACCAACTGGGCAAGCCCATTAGGCTGCCCCCCTCAAATTGGAACACGCCCACTCGAACATGAATAAAATCAACCGTTAACCCCATCCCTAACAAGGCAACTAACTCAAAAGAGATAACGCGGTTGCGCCAACTCCAAATGTACGTTGCAACAACCAGTATAAGCAACGGCCATATCAACGTTTCCCGTCCCAACACGGCCATAAACCATATCAGCTGAAACCATATGGAGCCAATAATAACTGAACGTTGCATACATCCCCCTACGAGGCCGCTTTATCAAAAGTAAGTTGAACGGTGCTAATGCTTTTGGCACGAAAGCCCCCTTCACAATACGCTAAGTAATAGCGCCACATCCGGATGAAACGCTCGTCATAGCCTTGAGATTTAACAGACTCTAACGACAAGTTAAACCGCTTGTCCCAGTCCGCTAATGTTTGTGCATAGTCGAGACCAATGTCGTGCAGATCCCTCAACACCAACTGGCTGTATTCTGTTGTAGAGGCCAATAAAGACGTCGTGGAGGGTAGAAAACCACCAGGGAAGATGTATTTTTGGATAAAATCGACGTTACTGCTGTAATGGTCATAACGTTGATCCGCAATGGTGATCGCTTGTATTGCCATCTTGCCACCCGGTTTTAATAGTTGATTGCATTTTTGCACATAAGATTTTAGAAACTGCTTACCGACTGCTTCTATCATTTCAATGGATACCAGCTTGTCGAATTGCCCTTCAAGATCTCGATAGTCTTGCTCTAAAAGGGTAATACGGTCTTCTAAACCCAGCTCTTGCACACGCCGTTTGGCAAAAGCGAGCTGCTCTTTTGAAATGGTCGTCGTTGTGACATGGCAACCATAGTTCTGCGCCATATAAATGGCCATGGCGCCCCACCCGGTCCCAATTTCTATCACGCGCTCACCGTGTTGCAGATTCAGTTGCTGACAAAGACGTTCCATCTTGTTGACTTGAGCCTGCTCTAGCGTGTCTTGGGGGGTTTGGTAAATAGCGGACGAGTACAACATTTTAGAATCTAAAA
This sequence comes from Vibrio sp. qd031, assembly GCF_002100145.1. GTDB lineage: Bacteria > Pseudomonadota > Gammaproteobacteria > Enterobacterales > Vibrionaceae > Vibrio. Next base: position 413,751 of record NZ_JXQD01000025.1, on the reverse strand, counting down.
AAAGCTCATAAAGGTCGTTACCTAGGTCGTAGTGTGCGTGGATATTTTTTTTAGAGTTGGCCTGTGTATTTCGATTAAGCCAATGGGCAATTTTATATGCGGATTTCTTGAACCAGCTGGATTGTTGACTAATCGCATCGAGTGTTGCAAGGTTAAGCGCCATTAGCTCCATGACTTGAGCCAGGTTGGGGCTGCTCCACCAACCGTCCATGAAAGCTTCACCCGCAGCAATACTGCCGCCTGTAAGCATTCTACGATAAAAGTCTGGATGATGTACTTCTACGGTGACAGACAAGGGATGATCACTGTCTCCAAAAACGTGCGCCTGTGTCCCCTCACCCTGAATAAACTGCTCAATTAACGTAATGCTGCCATGTTGTAGGAAAGCCATTTTTGACAACATGAGTTGTCGCGCAGCTGACTGCATACGGCTCATCCCTGCTTGGATATTCCCGGCCTCTACAGATCCAAGTTGGCTACGTTCGTTGAGTGTTGCACTCTTGGTTTGGGTGGATATTGACGACATAGTACTTCCCTTTTTTGTCATGCAAATTTTAGTTTATAGTTGGCTCTAGCTATTTTTGTTTCGCTGGGTGGGTGTATAAAGGAACCCCTTTTCTCCACAGCTTAAACGCGTGCCAATAAATACCTATCACTACTTTTACTGTTAAAACAGGCATTTTGATCAACTGCCACACTAAATTTTTTGAATTAAGTGGTTCTGCTTTGAGTTTCAACGTTGCATCAAATACCTTACTTGAACTGGTTAGCTGTTCTTCCTCGCTAGCACTTTTTAACGCTGGCTTGTGACACTCTAAGTGCACCATCAGAGTGTTGGTTAGCGGCTTGAGTGTCCAACGGTAACGTTGATCAACGGGATTAAAAGGTGAGACATGGAATGCTTTTTGCTGCTGCCAATTCTTGTGATCAACACCAGCATCGGCATTCACCGCGTAGTAATGGCGCTCGTTCCATGGCGTGTTGCTCACCTCCGCCAACATATAGCGCCACTGCCCGCCCTCGTCGTACAAGTAGTAAAAGTTGACCGGACTGAAGTAGAGACCCAAGTATCGAAGGTGGCACACCATCTTGACCGTTCCTTCGATTTTCTCACCAGTCAACGCATACACTTTGTTTTGAACTGCTTGTTTTATATCGCCTGTAGAGCCGACATAATCTGAGCGCTTAAATCGTGCCCAATGCCACCAACGATAACCAAACCCCCATACGCTCTTGGCTAGGTCATCGAGTTCATCCACATCAATACAAGGCATAAACAATGGATAATCTAGGTGATGAGATTGAGGCGAAAAGCGCCTGTGCGAGACTCTTCCTACCATTAATGTGCTGTTACCATCACTGCTCATCAGAATCTCCTGCTATCAAGCAACGCCTCGAGGTGCACCGGAGGTTTGTAAAGAGCGCTCAAGTTCTTCTACAACATCTAATGCACTACGCACACCATCTTCATGAAAACCGCTGTGCCAATATGCGCCAGCAAACCACAGTCCATTCACCCCTTGAATTTCGTCTCTGCGCAGCTGCGCAGCTCTCGACTCGAGCGTAAATACAGGATGATCGTAGCTAAATGTCCTAATGATTTTGCTTGCATCTATACGTTCACGGCTATTCAGCGATACACAAAACGTGTGTTCGCTCTCTATATGCTGAAGTATATTCATGTCGTAAGTAAGAGCGGGTTTTCTCGCAGCCTGGCCCTTTTGACCATCTAGGTAGTAATTCCAAGATGCCCAAGCAGCTTGTCGCTTGGGAAGTAAAGAGGTGTCGGTATGCAATATTACTTCGTTCGCTTGATACGCCATATCCCCTAATATTTCTCGCTGAGCGGCACTCGCCGACTCACCCAAGATCGCCAAAGCCTGATCAGAATGGCAGGCAAAAATGACCTGATCAAAACGCTCAGTTTTGCCGTTAGAAGTGACTGTTACGCCTGCACTGTCTGTTTCTACACGCTCAACAGCACTGTTGAGCCTAATACGGTCTTTAAAACCTTGAGTGAGTGGATCAATATAGGCCTTGGACCCACCATCAACCACAAACCATTGAGGGCGATTCTTAATATCGAGGAGTCCATGGTTTAGAAAGAACTGCAGAAAAAAGCGTAGTGGGAATCCGCGCATATCGGCCAACGTTGAAGACCAGATAGCCGCGCCCATAGGGAGTATGTAGTTATCACAAAAGTAGTCACTAAAATTGTGAGTTTGCAAAAAATCGCCGAGCGTTTCAGACGTGACTGTATCATCGTGTGCTGACGCTTTAGCCAGCTTGTTAAACGCGAGTATCTCGCGGATAAAACTATAAAAGCGAGGGTTAAACCAGTTTCGTTTTTGCGCGAATAAGGTGCTCAAAGAGTGACCGTTATACTCTAATCCGCTGCTGTCGTTGCGGATACTAAAGCTCATTTCAGTTGGCGTACCGGTTACGCCTATTTCGTTCATCATTTTAATGAACCTAGGGTAGGTTCTGTCATTGTAAACAATAAAGCCGGTATCGACGCGATAGTCTTGGTCCTGCCACTCAAAATCGATTGTGGCCGTATGGCCGCCAATATAATCGCCCGCCTCAAACAAGGTGACATCATGCTGTTTGTGAAGATAATAGCCGCTCGTTAGCCCTGAAATTCCGGTTCCGATAATTGCAATTTTCATCTAATTGTCCTTAATTCTATCTACTGCTGTTGGGTTATTAAGCACTACTCTTTTGGCTGCTTTAACAAACGTCCAATAAGCGCATGTTGCCAGCTGTATGGCAAAGTCCCTAACAATCTAATAATGCTAGTAAAACGACGCGGGAAGTAGAGATTGCTCTTCCCTTTGCTCAACCCCTCAATCAAAGACTTCGATGCCTGCTCAACTGAGATGATCATTGGCATGGCGAAATTATTTTTGTCTGTCAGTGGCGTTTCAACAAACCCTGGGAAGATGGTCGACACATGCACTTGCTTGGCAGCGAGGTCCATGCGTAAGGTATGAGCAAGGTATTTTACTGCCGCTTTTGATGCCCCATATGCTTCCGCCCTAGGCAGTGCCAGTTCACTCGATATCGAGCCCACGATGGCCAAACGATGCCCTGCTGTAAATTGGTCTTGAATGGCTTCAATACAGTTACTCAAACCAATGACATTGACAGTAATAACGCGGCGAAACAGCGCGGCGTCCATAACACCGTCGTCTATATATTCGCAGTCACCTGCATTGAGTACCCACAACGTTGGGCAGGGCTCTAATCCGCTGAGTGCTTCTCGGCACGCATCTGCATTTGTGATATCAAAGGCTAAAGTCGCAATGTTCGGAAATTTGAGCGCAAGCTCGGCAAGCTTAGCTTGATTGCGTCCACAAGCGACAACGTTCCACCCTTTCTTCGCGTAATCTTGAGCAACCTGCTGGCCAATGCCAGACGTCGCTCCGGTGACCAATACGGTCTGATGGTTTATTTCAAACATTTATTGACCCAATCTTTGCTTAATGGTTCGGATGACACCGCCCAGCACGGGTAAGTTTTCATAGAGCATCTCACCCATGTCAAAGTAGTCACGATGGTGTATTACTTTACCTTCCGCAAACTTTATGTGGCTAACCCCTTGCACCGCGACCGACTTTCCACCTTTGAGTTTTGGGTGAGATAAATGCATCGTCCACACCAAAAATCCGCAGTCATCAGACTGGTGTTCACTGTGGATCTCAAAGTCACAACTGTTGACGTTGAGGTATAGATTCTCGAAATAACGTTGCAGGTTAGTCCAACCGTTGATGGTGTGCGCTGAATCCTCAAAAATAACTTCTTGGTGATAGATGTCTGATAGCGAGTTGAGATTGTTCTTACTCAACTTACTGTAAACTTGAGAAACTGTTGAAATGTCCATTTTCATATCCTAAGTGTTTGCTTCAGTAGTTATCTACGAATCAAAGAGAGCTTTTGGATCAATTGGTTAGTAAAAAAAACCTTTTACCCTATATGGGTACTACATTGTTGCCTACAGCACCACTTTTTTATGCGAATTCTTTGGGATTCAACGCACTATGGGAGGGAGTAGCCGCGCGGTCTAAGGCTTCGACAGGCTCTCATCCGTGACAAAATGACAAAATCATCTAAAAAAATGCACTGCTCGAGAGAAACCGTCAATGCTAAAGATGATAAGGATGGTGGGAGGTAATAAGTTAATTGATGATAAATATCTGAAAATTTGCGCAAAAAAAGGCATTTACAATGACTGTAAATGCCCAAATTTTAGGTGAGTTCTTAAATTTAGAAGCTGCGTCGGCTACGCAGCGCATCGATGCGCTTGTCGAGCGGCGGGTGAGTCATTAGCAACTCACTCAAGGTTTGCTGTTTACCGTTAATGCCGAACGCCATCATCGAGCCTTCAAGCTGAGGCTCATAGCTCACTTTGAGCTTTTCTAATGCAGCAATCATCTTGTGACTGCCCACTAGTTCAGCGGCACCCGCGTCAGCAGCAAATTCGCGTTTGCGGCTGTACCAGCGTGTTAGGAAGCTGGCCAATATACCAAACACCATCTCTAGGACGAGAGAGACACCGAAATAGACCATCATACTGCCGCCACCATTTTCATCACGGTTGCCTGCCACGATATTGGCAATAAAGCGTGATAAGAAGATTACAAAGGTATTTACGACCCCCTGCATTAGCGTCATAGTGACCATGTCACCGTTAGCGATGTGACTGACTTCATGTGCCAAAACTGCTTCGGCTTCATCTCGTGACATATTGCGCAGCAGACCCGTTGATACCGCAACCAAAGAGTCGTTGCGCTTGGCCCCTGTGGCAAACGCATTAATGTCTGGAGAGTCATACACGGCAACCGTTGGCATGCCGATGCCTACTTTTTGAGACTGCTGTTTTACCGTTTCAATTAACCAATGTTCTGTTTCGTTGCGAGGACTATCGATGACTTGGCCTCGAACTGAGCGAAGAGCAATCGATTTGGACATTAACAGCGAAATTAATGACCCGCCAAATCCAAATAGCGCAGCCAAGACTAACAAGCCAGATAAACTGCCCGGCTCAACATCTGTTACCGAATAAACAATGTTTAACACGACACTTAGCACTAGCATGACCGCTAAGTTAGTCGCCAAAAATAAAGCAATACGCTTCATCGAACTTCTCCACTCTCGTTTTAATTATGTGTATATATTGGCGCGCTAATTTGAAGTTACAAGGCCTATTTACAATATGATACTAAATTGATCAATGTCAAAATTAACGCGACAACGCCGAGCATAGACTTTGGTCTTATTGCTCCATACCTATAGGGTGGTAAAGTCAGGGCACATTACAGAGAACATGAGATTCTCGACAAGGAGAGACAATATGGAAGCCAAAGCAAGCCATCAAATGGCCATCGATTTATTGATGTGTCACCTGGGTATTAGCGAAGAGGAAGCCACTGCACAATTAGGCCTTGAGGACCGAGCTCAATTGCAACAACAGCAAATTGCGGAAGTTCAAGCTGCTTTCATGGGGTTAGAAGATAACCACTCGTAACGGGTGAAACATCAAACATTTCAATGTTAAATAACCACGCTAAGGCGTGGTTATTTATTTTACTAAGACGATGGATTTGCTTATACAATCAACGTTAAATCTACATATTCACTCAAATCGCGTTTTTTAACACTCGGCATGTATGGGATCTCACCCAGTTTAGGCGCATTAATCTTTTGCTCTAACAAGCTAATGATCTCTCGGTAGTGTTTTTCGCCTGGGTTAACACGATTCGCCACCCAACCCACAATGTTGAGACCGTCACGTTCAATCGTTTCTGCGGTTAACATCGCATGACTCAAACATCCCAACTTAACACCGACCACCAATATGACCGGTAAGTTGTGTTGCTGAACCCAACTAGATAGGCATTCACTGTCTGACACTGGCACTCTCCATCCACCAGCCCCTTCAACCAAAACGAAGTTGGCTTGTTGTTTCAGCTCTTCCAGTTTATTCGATAAAACTGTCCCATCAATATTAACGCCTTCCAATTTTGCCGCTATGTGCGGCGAACAAGGCTCTAATAGCGCGTAAGGATTTACTTTATCATAGGCAACAGACACATTAGCGGCATCTTGTAAATGCAATGCATCGGAGTTTCGATTGCCATCAGGCGTGACTTCACAACCCGCAGCGACAGGCTTGTAGCCAACGGTTGTCATTCCCATTTTATCCGCAGCTTGCAAAAGCGCTTTTGAAACGACAGTTTTGCCGACATCGGTATCCGTTCCAGCAATAAATAGTGTGTGTGTCATTAAAGAATTCCTAAACAGACTTGATAGGTTGCAGGGAGACCATCTGGCTGCGCAAATCGTTGGTAGTGACGCTCGACATCACGTAGAGTTTCTCGCGAAGTTAGCCCTGTACTGCGGCCATCTACATGTGTTGCACCAATACCTTTCAAGTCTTTCATTAGACTCAATGCACTGCTGTACCAGATCACAAATTGACGACAGTGTAATGAGTTGTCCCATGGAGAAACTTGCTGTAACGCAATTTTTATCTTATTTGTATGACAAAAAGTATTCACATGTTGATGTTGGTCAATTTCGGCCCACGCTTGTTTCAACTCGTATAATGACCCTTCACTTAGACTGGTAAAAAGCCCTTGTCGGTTTGGTTTAAGCACCCTCTTCATTTCTTTTAGCGGATGCGAAAGCTCGGTACACCATTGCAAAGCCAAGCTACTGACTACGCCATCAAAGCTTTGATCAGCAAAAGGTAAACACTCTGCATCTGCTTGAACAAAACGTGTTTGTGTTGAGGTAAGCCTTGCTTTTGCCTGATCGAGCATCGCTTGAGATAAGTCAACGCAGGTTACATGTGCTCCCCGCTCAATCAACTGCTGAGCGACATATCCGGTGCCGCAACCGAGATCGAGAAAATGCAATCCAGTGAGATCGCTCGCCACTTCTGACATAAGCCAATCGGCAACGTCACGTTGAAATTGCGCATGAGCATCATAAGTTTTTGCTGCGCGATCAAAGGCTTGACTAATCGCCTCTTTCGCCATACTCGATTGCGTCAGATTTTCATCGCGCAAATCGACGGCAATGCTATCAATGCGTTCTTGAGCCTCTGCTTCGATACAACTGACCACAGTTACTCCTTTACAACTTGATTCAGGGCTTGGCATAACGTTTCAACGTGTTTATCGCTATGCGCCGCCGTTACGGTGATACGCAACCTAGCGGTATTAGGTGGAACAGTAGGAGGTCGTATTGCCGTCAATGCAATACCATGCTGTCGCATCGCACTTGCCACAGCGACCGCTTGATCAGCATCTCCAATGATGAATGGCTTAATGGGGGTGGAAGTATCCACATAGCCTGCTAAATGACCCAATTTATGCCTAATTCTATCGCTATGCTCCGCGAGCTTTTCCCTACGCCACGTCTGGGACTGGATCATTTTAGCTGCGTGATTTAATGCAAAGGCTTGAGCCGCAGGAAACGCAGTAGAATAAACATGGTGCTTGGCAAATTGCGTAAGGTAGTCGCCTACTGTGTGGTTACACATAATTGCAGCCCCAGACAAACCAAACGCTTTACCAAACGTCACAATCAATAAGTCGGGACGCACATTCGCTTGCTCACAACTGCCGCCGCCTGTTTTGCCCAACACGCCAATACCGTGTGCATCATCAACCGCTAGCCACGCCTGCTGGTCTGTCGCTTGTTGCAGCTCAGCAAGGGGGGCCTGATTGCCATCCATGCTAAACACACCTTCAGTCACGACCAGCGTTGGGCTAGACTTAGCTGCGTTAAGACGCTGTTTTAGATGCGCAATATCATTGTGCCGAAAACGCACCATTGTCGCATCACACAACTGCCCTGCTTCCATCAAAGATGCGTGATTGAGCTTGTCTTGGATCAGCGTGTCGCCTTGGTGCATCAACGAAAATAGTAGCGCTTGATTAGCTGAAAAACCCGAGCTCAGCAGCACCGCTCGATCAAAACCTAACCAATCGCACAACGTATCTTCGAGTAGTCGATGCGCATTAGAAAAGCCAGATACCATCGGCGAGGCCGCGCTTCCGTTACCGTAAACGTCTATCCCTTGCTGAAACGCTTTTTTAAGCTCAGGATCATTCGCTAAGCCCAAATAGTCGTTATTGGAGAAGTTGAGTAAGTTACGGCCCGCGATGCTGACCGTGGTGGAGTTTCCTCCATCACAAGGGGTCAGAATACGCGTCAGCCCCTTTGAGTGACGCGCATCAAGTGCCTGTTGAATTCGCTCGTTAAACGCTGGCATCGTAGAACAGATCGTTTTTAGTGGGTCTAGACGCGACGCGCTCTACAACCTGATCCAGCAACTCGCTCTCTTGCACTTCGTCGGGTTTTTGAGCCTTTTCAACACTGTTAATGCCCAGCTTTTTAAACAGCAGCATATCGCTGTCTTCATCAGGATTGGGGGTAGTTAACAATTTACAGCCATAAAATACTGAGTTAGCACCCGCCATAAAACAGAGCGCTTGCATTTGCTCGTTCATTTTCTCGCGACCGGCCGATAAACGAACCGCAGAATGAGGCATCATGATACGCGCACAAGCGATCAGTTTAATAAAGTCAAAAGGTTCAACATCTTCCGCATTTTCTAGCGGTGTGCCCTTTACCTTTACCAGCATATTGATAGGCACACTTTCTGGGTGTACGGGTAGGTTCGCCAGCTCCATTAGCAGTCCGGCGCGATCGTTTACTCCTTCGCCCATCCCTATGATCCCGCCAGAGCAAATTTTCATGCCAGCGTCACGCACATGGGACAGGGTATCCAAGCGATCTTGGTATGTCCGTGTGGTAATGATGTTGCCGTAGAACTCGGGAGAGGTATCCAGATTATGGTTGTAATAATCAAGGCCCGCATCCGACAGACGCTCTGCTTGCTCAGGTGTAAGCATGCCTAGAGTCATACAGGTTTCTAGCCCAAGGTCTTTCACACCTTTAATCATGTCTGAAAGTAGCGGCATGTCTCTTTCTTTGGGGTTTTTCCAAGCCGCGCCCATACAAAAACGGGTTGAGCCAGACGCTTTGGCTTTTTGAGCCGCATCCAAAACGCGCTCGACTTCCATCAATCGCTCTTTATCAATATCGGTGGTGTAACGAGCACTTTGCGGGCAATATTTACAATCTTCGGGGCATGCACCGGTTTTTATCGACAGCAACGTGCTCACTTGCACATAGTTGTGTTGCTGATACTGGCGGTGCACGGTTTGAGCCTGATACAGTAGATCCATAAAGGGGAGATCAAGAAGCGCATTTACGTCTTCCAATGTCCAGTCGTGCTTAAGTTCCAAATTCGCTTCCACAGGGCGTCCTTTCTGATGATTTTCGTTTTAATATTGGCTAGTCTACCGAGAGTAGGTAGACTGTCAACTTTCACAGATCGCAAAAAGTTTACAGGTGGTTAAAAATCCACCGATTGTAATTTGGAATTTTACATGGATTTAGAGTTTGACCGCCAGCATATCTGGCATCCCTACACCTCAACCTTATCTCCTCTGACCTGCTATCCAGTGGTCAGCGCCAAAGGTGTACATCTGCATTTAGAAGATGGAACGACACTGGTCGATGGCATGTCATCGTGGTGGTCAACCATCCACGGCTATAACCACCCAGCTCTTACTAACGCGGCAAAAGAGCAGCTGGATAAAATGTCACACGTTATGTTTGGCGGTATTACCCACCAACCCGCCATTGAGCTATGCAAGAAATTACTGGCAATGGCACCCAACAATCTCGAGCAAGTGTTTCTCGCTGACTCGGGCTCTGTCGCAGTAGAAGTCAGTTTAAAAATGGCGCTGCAATACTGGCACAGTAAAGGCGAGCGCCGTTCGAAATTTGTGTCACTTCGCCATGGCTATCATGGAGATACGTTCGCAGCGATGTCAGTGACCGATCCAGACAACTCGATGCACTCGCTGTATAAAGGATTTTTGCCAGAACACTTGTTTGTCGACTCTCCCTCTTCTGTATTCGGCGGAGTTTGGGATCCATCGGATATAGCCCCCCTAAAAGCGATGCTTGCTGAGCGACATTCAGACATCGCAGCCATTATATTGGAGCCAATCGTTCAAGGCGCTGGAGGGATGCGCTTCTATCACCCAAATTATCTAAAAGAAGTTCGTGCCCTGTGCGATCGCTACTCGATCTTGTTGATTTGTGATGAGATAGCTACTGGCTTTGGCCGCACCGGTAAACTGTTTGCGGTAGAACATGCCGATATACAGCCCGATATAATGTGTGTCGGTAAAGCGCTAACCGGTGGTTACATGACGCTTTCGGCGACGCTCACCAGTAAGCACGTAGCCGATATCGTTTGTGGCGGTGAGGCAGGATGCTTTATGCACGGCCCAACTTTTATGGGTAATCCCTTAGCGTGCGCCGTCGCGTGTGCAAGCCTTGAACTCATCGAATCTGGACAATGGCAGTCGCAAGTACGCGACATTGAGCAGTTCCTTAAGCAGAAAATGCCTGCTCTGCTAGAGTGTGAGTATGTTCATGATATCAGAGTGTTAGGTGCTATTGGAGTGGTTGAAGCTACGCATCCAGTCGCGATGGAATCCATACAAGCATTTTTTGTTGAACAAGGTGTTTGGGTCCGTCCATTTGGAAAACTCATTTACATAATGCCACCTTACGTCAGCAGTGAGTCCGATTTACGCTTGCTGATAGAGGCTATTGAAAAAGCGGTTTCCAACAAACAACATTTCGTGATCAACTAACACTACCTCGCTAATGCAAGGGGTCATAACGATCCTGTGAAAGGAATCACACATGGAATACATCCTAGAGGCGCGCGATTTGGCGCGCCACTTTGGCACGCTAAAAGCCGTTGATGGCGTTAGCTTTGGCGTAAAAACAGGCAGTTGCTTCGGTCTACTCGGCCCCAATGGCGCAGGAAAAACTACCACCATAGAGATGCTTGAAGGCATTGTAGCACCGACCTCTGGGCAAATTTTGTATCAGCAGCAACCAATTGATAAAACCGTGTACGAGAAACTGGGGATCCAGTTTCAGCATACCGCGCTGCAAGACTTCCTTACTGTGAAAGAAACACTGACTCTGTTTTCTGCGTTTTATCCGCATACCACGCCTATTGAGACGTTGATAGAGCAGTGTCAACTCAGCGAGTTTTTAAACCAAGACCATCGAAAACTGTCCGGCGGCCAAAAACAGCGCTTGTTGCTCGCACTGGCATTAATCAATGACCCTCAACTGCTGTTTCTGGATGAACCCACCACAGGACTCGATCCCCATAGCCGTCGGCTATTTTGGGACTTGATTAACGATATCAAAGCGTCTGGAAGAAGCATTCTCCTCACCACACATTACATGGATGAAGCCGAATATCTCTGTGACGAAATTGCGGTCATGAGCCGAGGGAAAATCATCGAGCAAGGCGTGCCAAATCAGCTTCTACAACATCACTTTAGCGGGGCTTTAGTAAGCTTGCCAGAAGAGAACTTCAACACTACCGCCTCAAAAGAGGCCATTAGGGTCAGTAACGGGCGTGGGTATATCCAAAGCGAATATGTTGAGTCAACACTGTCGTCGTTAATTAAACAGGGGATCAGTTTAGAAGGTTTACAAGTTAAGTCTGCCACACTCGATGATCTGTTCTTAAAACTTACCGGCCATTCACTGGAGAAAGATAGCCCTAACTCACAGGAAGAGATTCAGCATGTTTAAACGATTTTTAGCCATTCTCATTGCCCGAAATTATGAGTTCACCCGCGACCGGTCAGCCTTAGGCTGGAACTTAGTCTTTCCTGTATTGATGGTGGTGGGGTTTGCCTTTGTATTTTCCAATGACAACCCTACGCTCTATAAAGTTGGGGTGTTAAACCAATCAAGCTCACACCCTCTTCAAGCTCTAGAGTATTTGGAATTTATTCCTTACGACGACGAGCAACAAGCGATGCTCAAGCTTAGCCAGCATAAAGTGGATTTGGTCGTCTCAGGTCAGTCACAACAGTATTGGATAAACAGTAGCTCAGCCAATGGATACATCGTTGAGAAGCTACTACTAGGCGAAGACACCCAATATCAAAAAGGGGTCATTGACGGAAAACAAATTCGCTACTTAGACTGGGTTGTCCCTGGGATATTAGCCATGAACATGATGTTTTCATGCCTATTTGGTGTGGGGTATGTGATCGTTCGATATCGTAAAAACTCGGTATTAAAACGACTCAACGCAACGCCGCTTAAAGCGTTTGAGTTTTTGTCCGCACAAGTCATTTCTCGGCTATTGATCGTGACGGCAATCACCAGCGGTATTTTTATTGCCTGTAACTTCATGTTTGGTTTTTATATGTTAGGCAGCTATTTGGATTTACTGCTGATTGCCATTTTGGGCACCGCCTCCATTATTTCATTATCTCTGCTCATTGCATGCCGCTCTGAGTCCGAGGAATTTATAGGTGGAATGCTCAATTTAGTGTCTTGGCCAATGATGATGCTATCGGGTGTGTGGTTTTCGTTGGAGGGCAGTCCCGATTTTATTCAAACCCTCACTAAGGTATTCCCACTCACTCATTTGCTGGAAGGGGCAAGAGCCATTATGTTGGATGGTGCTAGCTTGATGGACGTTTGGCCAAATGTGGCGGTGTTGTGTGCTATGACCGTTGGGTTTTTAGGACTTGGGTCCTATCTATTTAAGTGGCAAGGCCACGCTCGATAGCTGGGCAATTTAGCTAATAAAAAAAAGGGACATTTTCCAAACTGGAAAATGTCCCTAATTGTTTTGAATCTCTGCTTTAACGTAACTTAGCGTAAAGTGACGTCAAAAGCGCTGTGCTTTACAGAGTTACATTAACCGATGTGCGTCAAGCCGCCCATGTAAGGCTGAAGCACTGCAGGGATCGCAATACGACCATCCGCTTGTTGGAAGTTTTCCAAAATCGCAACCATAGTACGACCTACTGCTAAACCAGAGCCGTTAAGCGTGTGCACAAGCTCAGGTTTCTTTTCGCCTTTACGACGGAAACGAGCTTGCATACGGCGCGCTTGGAAATCACCACAGTTTGAACATGAAGAGATCTCACGGTACGTTTTCTGTGCTGGAACCCAGACTTCCAAATCGTAAGTCTTACGAGCGCCAAAGCCCATATCACCAGTACACAGGACCACTTTACGATAAGGCAGATCTAACAGTTGCAGTACTTTCTCAGCGTGGCCTGTTAACTCTTCCAGTGCGTTCATCGACTCTTCTGGCTTGGTGATTTGCACCAGTTCAACTTTGTCGAATTGGTGCATACGGATCAAACCGCGTGTATCACGGCCGTACGAGCCTGCTTCTGAACGGAAACACGGCGTATGAGCCGTCATTTTAATCGGTAGATCCGCTTCATCAGTAATGGTGTCACGTACCATATTGGTCACTGGCACTTCGGCCGTTGGGATCAAAGAGAGTTTACGAGGCTCTTCATCGTTCACTTTTTCTGTTAGTGGCTCTGTGTGGAACAGATCTTCACCAAATTTTGGCAGTTGACCAGTGCCGTATAGGCTATCTGCATTCACCAGGTATGGCACGTACATTTCGTTGTAGCCGTGCTCATCGGTATGCAGGTTTAGCATGAACTGTGCAATCGCACGGTGAAGACGAGCAAATTGCCCTTTCATCACGATAAAGCGCGCACCGGTGATTTTAGTCGCGCTGGCAAAATCCAAACCACCCGCTAGTTCACCCAGGTCAACGTGGTCTTTAACTTCAAAGTCGTACTCTTTTGGGGTTCCCCAACGAGCGACTTCAACATTGTCGTCTTCGTTACGGCCGTCTGGCACATCGTCTGCTGGAAGATTTGGTAGGCTCAATGCAATCGCTTCAAGCTCAGACTGAACGTCAGCAAGCTCGACTTTCTTCGCATCAAGGTCTGCACCTAGCGTACCAATTTGCTGCTTAATCGCCTCTGCACCTTCTTTATCACCCGCCGCCATTTTTTGGCCAATCTGCTTGGAGATCGAGTTACGCGTGGACTGCAGGTTTTCTACATCAACTTGGATGGATTTACGTTTTTCTTCCAGTTGACGGAGTGTATCGACGTCTAAGGCAAAGCCTCGACGCGCCAATTTAGCTGCTGTTTCGTCCAGTTCGGTACGAAGTAATTTTGAATCTAGCATTACTGTTCCTGTGCGTAATGTAACGGAGAAAATCGGGCGTCAGACGAGTCGTAAGACGACCAAATTTGAATCTTAAAATATAGCGGTTAACAATAGCCAAAAAAAGCTATTTTTTGTAGCGCTTTTGCGGGCTATTTTGGTTTAAAGAGTGCAAATAGTCGAGCTTTTCGCTGATTTTAGTCTCAAGCCCTCGATTTTGAGGGAAATAGTAGCGAGTGGTATCCATTTCTGGCGGAAAGTAACTCTCGCCAGCGGCATAAGCGCCAGGCTCATCATGAGCATAACGATAGCCTTCACCATAACCTAGCTCTTGCATCAATTTAGTCGGTGCATTTCTGAGGTGAGGTGGCACTTCAAACTCTGGCAGATTTCGTGCATCGGATAACGCTTGCTTCCATGCCGTGTACACCGCATTACTCTTAGGCGCGCACGCCAAGTATACGACCGCTTGTGCGAGCGCTCTCTCGCCTTCTGCGGGGCCTATTCGAGTAAAGCAGTCCCATGCACTCACCGCGACCTGCATCGCTCTAGGATCGGCGTTACCGATGTCCTCAGAAGCAATGGCCAGCAATCGCCTTGCAATATACAACGGATCGCAGCCTGCACTGATCATGCGCGCCGACCAATAGAGCGCAGCATCGGGATCCGATCCACGAATTGATTTGTGCACCGCTGAAATTAAGTCGTACCAAATATCGCCTTTGTTATCAAAACGAGACACTTTTTCGCCAGCCACTTGGGCAAGCAGCGGCAGTGTGATCTGTTTGACACCGTCGACTTCTTGCGCCATGTCATACAAAAGCTCTAAGTAATTCAGCGACATACGACCATCGCCGTTTACCCATTCTGCCAAACGCGCAACGACGCCATCGTCAAAATGCGCCTCATATTCTCCTAACCCGCGTTCTTTATCCTCAACTGCTTGTCTGATGAGGAGTTCGATGTCTTGATTGCTGAGTGAGGTTAGTTTGTACACTCGTGCCCGAGACAGCAATGCGTTATTGAGCTCGAACGAGGGGTTTTCGGTGGTAGCACCGATGAAGGTAACAGTGCCATCTTCAATATGCGGTAAGAAAGCGTCTTGCTGGCTTTTGTTAAAGCGATGCACCTCGTCCACAAACAAAATGGTCTTTCTACCCGCGAGTTTGTTTTCTCTCGCTCGCTCAATAGCAGCACGAATGTCTTTGACCCCAGAGGTCACCGCTGAGACCCGCTCAACATCGGCGTTGACGTAATTTGCAGCCACTTCGGCAAGGGTTGTTTTGCCCGTGCCAGGAGGACCCCAGAGTATCATCGAATGAATCTGGCCTGCTTGCAGAGCTCGGTACAAAGGTTTTCCTTCACCCACCACGTGAGCCTGGCCAACATATTGCTCAAGAGTTTGCGGACGCATTCTGGCCGCTAGGGGGCGAAAATCTTCATCGCCAGAAAAATCCAGACTAAGGTTACTCATGGCGGCTACTCAATGTTAGAACGTTGATCGTCCACTTCAACACCGTCTGGTGTTGTAAACACAAAACGATCTTTGCTTGGAACCGTGCTGGCAAATTGACTGAATTCAAAATGGCTGCGCTGACCGTCTTGCTCGACAACGCTGAAGCCTTCAACCACGCCTTTTGAGGTAATGTCGATATAAAACTGACCTTGGTTACTGTCGATTGCGGTCGGCGTTAACACAAAGCGGTTATCTTGCTGGGTAATAGAATACTTGTCCCAGTCACTGCTTTTATTGCGTGTTAGTAACACAAATGGCGTCTGCTCAATGGCCGTTTGCGCATCATAAATGGAAACTTGCTCAATAAACGGGCTGTAGTACCACAGCGCTTTACCATCAGAGACCATCACTTCTTCATCAGGGGCCGTCAGCGTCCAACGAAATAAGCTTGGTTTAGAAATCTCAACTTTACCTTCACCTTCCATAAGCACTTCATTATCGGGGCTGAGCACTTGCTGTGAAAAGTTGGCACTAAAACCGTCGGTTTTGTTTATTCTCTCTACCAACTCTTGTTGAGGGTTGGCCAGTACTCCAAAACTCACCAGTAACAGGGCGCAGTATTTTAACATCGGGACTCCTAAATATCTTTAATCGGTGGTGGGGCCAAAACTTCACGATTTCCGTTGTGGCCAGGGGCACTCACAATCCCTTGTGCTTCTAATTGCTCAACGATGCGCGCGGCACGGTTGTAGCCAATCTTAAATTTACGCTGTACGCCAGAAACTGAACCTCTTCGTGTTTCAGTCACATGAACCACAACTTGGTCAAAAAGCACGTCCAGCTCTTCTTCCCCTTCAGGACTTTCGCCAGGCAGTAGTGACTCTGGAGACTGATCGCCATGGGTTATTTCTGATATGTAATTCGGTTTTCCACGCGCTTTCCAATCGTTTACCACCGCGTGCACATCATCGTCGGAGGCAAACGCACCATGTACACGAATAGTATGGCTAGAGCCCGGCGGTAAATAAAGCATATCACCCATGCCTAAGAGTGACTCTGCGCCACCTTGATCCAGTATGGTTCTTGAATCGGTTTTCGTCGAAACAGTAAACGCCATACGGGTTGGGATGTTCGCTTTGATAAGCCCAGTAATCACATCTACCGATGGTCGTTGGGTCGCTAATATTAGATGAATACCCGCTGCACGCGCCTTTTGAGCAATTCGTGCAATGAGTTCTTCCACTTTTTTACCGACCACCATGATCAAGTCAGCAAACTCATCCACCACCACTACGATATACGGCAGTTTTTCTAGCAGCGGTGGTTCTGCATCCATACTGTCGCCATCTTGCCACAATGGGTCGTGGATGGGATGGCCCGCCGCTGCGGCCATTTTGAGTTTGTCATTAAAGCCTTTGACGTTACGAACTCCTAATGCCGACATCAGCTTGTAGCGTCGTTCCATTTCGCCAACACACCAACGCAACGCATTAGCAGCGTCTTTCATGTCGGTGACCACTTCAGAGAGCAGGTGAGGAATGCCTTCATAGATTGAAAGCTCGAGCATTTTCGGATCGATCATGATAAAGCGAAGATCTTCTGGCTTCGCTTTGTACAGCATACTAAGGATCATGACATTGACCCCAACCGATTTACCCGAGCCTGTCGTCCCCGCGACTAGCACGTGTGGCATTTTGGCGATATCGGCGATAACCGCTTCACCTGCAATATCTTGCCCCATAACCACCGTGGTTGGCGATTTGGCGTTTACAAATTGTTCGCTGCCCACAACATCAGAGAAAAAGACAGTTTGGCGTTTCACATTAGGAAGCTCTAAGCCAACGTAAGGCTTACCAGGGATCACTTCTACCACGCGTACCGCCAGAGCAGAGAGTGATCGTGCCAAGTCCATAGAGAGACTCGAAATACGAGATACCTTAACCCCTGGAGCAAGATCGAGTTCAAAACGAGTGATAACAGGCCCTGGGAAGATGTCGACGACCTTAGCGGTGATCTTGTAATCGGCCAGCTTAGACTCGACCAATCGCGCAATATTTTCGAGCCCTTCTCTATCAATAAAGGTATCGCGTTTTTCTGGATGATACAAAAGCTCGAGAGTTGGCATCGGCGTCGTAGGCTTAGGTAAATCTTGTTCTCTCTTCATTAAGAACGGATTCTGTTTACCAGCCATATTCTTTTGTGCTTCATTAACTAATGCCCCTAAAGCGTCTGCATTTTGTTGCTGCTCTGTCCTACCTTCTGGCTCTGACTCGGCTTGAGCTGGCGCATATGCGACGATGTCGCTGTCAGTAGCTGCACCCAGAGTGTCGAGCTGTTCTAAATCGATTGTTGGAGGAATATGTCCTGCATGGTCGCGCTCTGGCTCTCTCTCTTCTATAGAGAAAGGAGAATCCTCAACGTCAATATCATCAATAGAGCCAAGCAATACGTCATTGTCAGTTGCACTGTCGTTAACCCATGGTGGCGTCTGCTCTATCGGTGTTGCAACGGCAGATTGACTTAACTCCAGATGTTGGCTTTGTGCATCAATATCGTTGTGCGTTACAGCATCATGTTCTAACTGGTCGATGGTTGCGTGCAAGTTAGCGGTGCGATCAAATTCAGGCTCATCATCCACGTCGGGTGCCTGATACGGCGTCGCAGCCGAAGGAATGTGGATTTTGTATTCTGTTGGCTCACTCTTTGCGGTAACCCGCGCTTCGTCGACTAGTTTGGTCGCTGAACTTGGCTTGATAAGTGGTGGGTCAATAGTGTAAGTACCACTTGAAGCATCGAGTTCGTCGCTGTTGTTTGAGTTAGACAGCTCAGTTAATGGAGGGTCTTCCGCTTCAAGGGAGGCTTCATATTGCTGTGTACTCTTACCACGAACTAAGTTTAGAGCGCTAACCGTCGCGATGATTGCAGTTTTACCGATGCCTTCGACAACCGAGATCCACGAGATACCGGTAAATAAAGTCATCCCTGCCGCCCAGACAAACAGCATTGCAATAGTAGTACCAAGGCTATTTAACATTGGCATCACAAGACCTGTGATCACATCGCCAATCACACCACCCGATGAAAAGTACCAAATATCATCAAAATTAATGTCTGCCATAGCGCAACTGGTAATAAGTACTAACGTAAACCCTAGAGCTCGTGTGCCCCAAATCATCAAATCGATAGGTTCATTAGAATGACGACGGCGGAAGAAAACCCAAACCAATAACAACAGTAACGCGGGTATGGTGTAGGCGAGTACACCAAATAAAAAGAAAAACGTATCGGCAAGCCAAGCACCAATTTGACCACCGGCATTATTAATGGTGCCTTGCCACGCCGTTTGAGACCATGATGGATCGGCGGGGTCAAAAGAAAACAGGGCGACAGATAGCAGAATACTGGCGAGTATTCCAAGAATAAAAGCCCCTTCCATTAAACGCTGGCCTCCAGAGAGACGAGATTTATCCGATGTAACACCACTGTGTTCGATGATTGTGATTTTATCGCGCTTTGTAAACATAAAGACCGTTGTTGGTGTCGCTAGATCACTGTAAGGACCGCGACTCTACTTCCTAATGACCAAAAAAAGCGGCAAGCGCCGCTCATATTTGTTTAGTGTAACCTTGTTGAAAGTAAAACCCAATCCCGATGAGAGTTGAGTTTTCTTTCTCGTGAATCAGCGCGTTTTTATCACTAAGTGATTGCTCTGTTTCACTTCTTCCATCACAACGTATGTACGAGTGTCGTTTACACCAGGCAAACGCAGTAGAGTATCCCCTAGAAGTTTGCGATAGGCGCTCATATCAGACACACGTGTTTTAAGTAGGTAATCGAAATCTCCTGACACAAGGTGGCATTCTTGAATATCGTCCAACTTTTGAACCGCACTATTAAACTGCTCAAACACATCAGGTGCACCGCGGTTGAGAGTGATCTCAACAAATACTAATAATGATGCATCCAAATATTGAGGATTGAGCTGAGCGGTATACCCTAAAATATAGCCTTGGCGCTCTAAACGACGTACACGCTCCAAACAAGGTGTAGGTGATAAACCTACGCGCTTTGACAACTCTACATTCGAGATTCGACCGTCTTTTTGCAATTCGTTAAGGATATTGCGATCAATTCGGTCCAGCTCCTTGGACGGCTTATTATTGTTATCTACCATTTTTTTATTCCACCTTTTTACTTCCTTGCAAACATTTATACTACAACTTTATAATCTTTAGCATCTAATTTTATGTTGTGGCCATTATACTAGCGTTAAATCTGCCACTATCAACCACAAGGCAGTTACAACAACTAGTTTTTTAGGAGGAGTCAGGATGATCATTGGTATCCCAAAGGAAATAAAGAACCATGAGTACCGTGTCGGTATGGTGCCATCTAGCGTACGTGAGGTGATTACTCACGGGCATGAAGTCTATGTCGAAACTAACGCAGGTGTTGGCATAGGTTTTAGTGACGAAGACTACATTGCTGTTGGCGCATCCATTCTTCCAACTGCTGCAGACGTATTCGCTAAAGCTGAGATGATCGTTAAAGTTAAAGAACCTCAAGCTGTTGAGCGAGCTATGCTACGTGAAGGGCAAATACTATTCACTTATTTGCACCTTGCACCAGATTTTCCACAAACCGAGGAACTAATCAATAGCAAAGCCGTCTGCATAGCCTATGAGACTGTAACAGATAATATGGGTCGCTTACCACTATTAGCACCAATGTCTGAGGTTGCAGGTCGAATGTCTATCCAAGCTGGTGCTCAATGTTTAGAAAAATCTCAAGCTGGTCAAGGACTTCTACTAGGTGGTGTGCCTGGTGTAGAACCTGCTAAAGTTGTAGTTATTGGTGGCGGTGTGGTGGGTGCTAACGCAGCTCGTATGGCTGTGGGCATGCGTGCCGACGTCACCATCCTAGACCGTAGCCTAGATACACTTCGTCGTTTAGATGAAGAGTTCCAAGGACGTGCTAAAGTGGTATACTCAACCACAGACGCGATAGAAAAGCACGTAACCTCAGCTGATCTTGTTATTGGTGCGGTGCTTATTCCTGGTGCAGCGGCTCCAAAACTTGTTACAAAAGATCACATTGCGAAGATGAAGGCTGGTGCAGCGGTGGTTGATGTTGCGATAGACCAAGGTGGCTGTTTTGCTACGTCGCACGCGACAACACACGCAGAGCCCACTTACATCGTAGACGACGTTGTGCACTACTGTGTAGCTAACATGCCAGGTGCCGTCGCCCGCACCTCGACGTTTGCATTAAATAATGCAACTTTGCCATACATCATAAAACTGGCAAACCTTGGCTACAAAGAAGCGCTATTGCAAGACAAAGGCTTCATGCTAGGTCTAAACGTTATTCATGGACAAGTCACCTGCAAAGAAGTGGCTGAAGGGTTTAACTTAGACTACCTAGCGCCGCAAGACGCAATCGCTAAATTCAGCTAATCTAAATTTCGTCACAGTGCTGAACGCTTCAAAGCCCGCTAAACATATAGCGGGCTTTTTACTAAGTAGCATTTATTGTGGATACTCCGCTTGAATAAGCAGGTTTCTAGGCGTCACTTCACGCGAGCAAAACTCCGTTAATTTGACCTCGTATCCTATTTCGCCTAAATACAAACACTTGTCTAATGCTAACCACATTTCTAGCGGTCTTTGAAACAGTTGTTGTGCAAGCGACAGCCTTTCCATATGCCAAAATCGCAGCCTTCCTTTTTCGAGGTAGTGCTTAAAATCGACATCTCGAGGTAATTCGACGCTCTTTTTATTCGCAGCCCATTCAACAAAATATTGAAATCCTTCATCCAGCAGGGATTTCTTGATGCTTGGCACCGTAGTTTGCTCGTTAAACGAAAGCTCTGCTCTTAATAGCTCATCAAACCCTAATCTAAATGTCATTTCCTGCTGCCTGTGTCGGCTCACCCTTGCACCTCCCGTTACCGTTTGTTGCAATGGCACGCGTAAGGCCGACTTATCCAGCGTTAAGTCCAAATCTTTACCTACACTGGACATAGGTACGTAATGATCACCCCGAATTAAGTGATAGCAGCACGGTGCAATGGACACACTTTTTGGTAGTCGTTGGCTGGCTAAGCGTATGAGCTCAACATGTAAATCCCCGCAGGCGTGAAGGGCAACACAATGAATGTGGGGATGAACATGCGACACGGTGGATTCGCTGTCAAAGACGTCTTGCTGATAAAACTGCATATCCAACCCGTGACTGTCAGAATACAATTGACCAGCCTTAACTAGACTAGCCTGCCACTCTAGGCTGGTCACGTGTTGACCGGTAAGCGATGCAATCCCTCGTCCAAGATACCCCTTACCCGCGCACCACTCTACCCACGACTCTTGTTCGCGCGTCGATGGGAGCTGCGCGATTAATCGCTCAATTTGAATACGCTTATTCCCAGGCATACCAACACACATTGTCTCATCAATAGGACGTATTTTGTCAGTATCTAACAACTCAACACTGACCCAGCGGTAGTAATCACGTAGAGATGGGTCAATTAAGCCAAGGAAATCCAGCAGAGCCTCATCGCTACCCTTAAATTCGCTGATTTGGAGAGTGTCTAAGTTCTGTAATGCCACCCATAGAGCATTGAATTGAGTCGCCCAAGCAGGCTCTGAACGCGCGGAATCAACAAACGGCGAGGTTCGCCATAACAGCTGATAGTGGTGTAACCACTGAGTGAGGAGTGCAAATCGTTTCAAAAAAAAGCGCCACTGTGTATTGAGTGGCGCCTATTGTAAGCGCTATACGTGTGCACGCAAACCTCTGCTGGATAAGAAGGTGCGCCTATTAACGAACCGGTAGGTCTATTCCTTCAAACATCGCTTCAATTTCCGCATTATTTTTTAACGAGATGGCTTGTTCGACCACAGGACGGGTCAAGTGAGGCGCAAACCTCTCAACGAAATCGAACATATAAGAGCGTAAGAAGGTGCCTCTACGAAAGCCAATGCTCGTCGTACTGGCTTCAAAGATATGGCTTGCATCAATAGCCACAAGATCGTGGTCCAAGTTCTCATCAATGGCCATACTGGCAATCACACCCACACCAATCCCCATTCTAACGTAGGTTTTAATGACGTCCGCATCGGTGGCCGTAAAGACAATTTTAGGTGTTAAGTTAGCTTTGTTAAACGCAGCATCCAACTCAGAACGCCCAGTGAACCCAAAGACGTAAGTGACCAGTTGATACTGTGCAAGATCTTCAATGGAAACGGAGCCCAGTTGTGCTAGTGGGTGATCTTTTGGTACAACAATCGAACGATTCCAATGGTAACACGGTAACATGATGGCATCTTGGTACAGGTGCAAAGCCTCAGTCGCAATGGCAAAATTAGCGGTACCCTTCGCGATGGCTTGGGACATTTGACTGGGCGTACCCTGATGCATATTGAGACCGACATTAGGGTAACGTTTGGTAAATCCTTTAATAACATCAGGCAAAGCATAGCGGGCTTGGGTATGGGTAGTGGTAATGTTGAGCGTACCCATGTCGGGATTAGTGTGTTCACCTGCAACTGACTTAATGCTTTCTACACGAGCCAAAATTTCCCGTGAAATACGGATGATGTCGTCACCTGCATCCGTTACGTGAGTTAAATGTTTCCCGCTCCGTTCAAAGATTTGTATCCCTAACTCATCCTCTAGCAATCTAACTTGCTTGCTGATGCCGGGTTGCGATGTGTATAGGCTTTCTGCCGTGGCTGAGACGTTTAAGTTATGGTTGACGACTTCAACGATATACTTCAGTTGCTGTAACTTCATCCCTGTCCCTTATTTCTAAATGAGTCCCTATTAATGAATTTAGTTATAAACTGATCCGCAAAGAATTGACAGTCAATTTACTCAAAAGGTTTGCAACTGAGAAATAAAGCTACTCACAATTAGAATAGGGTCACATCGTCTAAAAATCCTATTCCAATTCAAACAAAATCAACGCGTTTTGAGGCAATTATCCTGTTACCTTAACCGAACATCAGTTATTCTACCCTATTAGCACATTGTACGGATAAACGGCGCTTTGTTATGAATATGGGATTGATCATCGCTCTGGTTGCGGTGCTACTGGTACTGGTTATTGCATACAACATTATGCTCCAGTACCGCGTTAAAACAGAAAACTTGAAAAAGCAGGAGTTTGCTAAACAAAACGCCGTCATTGAAACGACCGAAGAATTAATCGGTAATGCACACCACCTACCGTACAGCAAAGAGCTACTAAGCGTTTTAAACAATCGTATATTGTACGCGCTTAAGGCGATGTCGGAAGTCGACAACAATCCTGCATTAAATCAACGTATCACTAATACTCAACAGCAAATAGAAAAACTTGATAAGCTGACTGGAAATGAAGAGTCCACCAGCTTTAAGTCACCAAGTAACGATAAGCAAGCCTTATCTATGCTTAAGTTGGTGAAGCGCCTACGTGATATAGTGAAAAGCGAACACAATAAAGGTCGAATGGACACGCAGACTTTTGTAAACGAAAATGCTCGACTCGAGTCGATGCAAATGCGAATCCACATCGAAAACTTAACCAAGCGAGCGAAAGAGTCCTTATTGCGTGGGCAAGCTGGCACTGCGCGACAATTATTGCAAAAAGGTATCGACGCGCTTGCGTCTAAAAATGACGCATACTCAAATGGTGCTTCCCAAAAATTGCAGGCGCTGCTCGCCGAGCTTGATAAGCGACAGCAAGATAAACAAGCGCAGCAAATGCAGGCGATTGAAGACCGTGAAAAAGAGAGCGACATTGACGTACTCTTTGGCGGCGAAAAAAAGAAGTGGTAACCACTGCTTATCCCAAAAACTGGCCGCAATCGCGGCTTTTTTTTATGTAGACCTTTTTTTGTGTAGATCTTTTTTAATGTAGACCTTTTTTAATGTAGACAACGTGCACTATGAACTCATACCAATCACTCCTCGACCCTATTCATGATTTTCTGCAATGCGAAACACCGCATAGGTGGATCGATAAAGCCAAACAACCAGAGAATCTCCCGATTATTCTTAATGACCATCTACTATGTGAGCTCAAAGCTGGGCAATCAGCCATGTACCTGCTGAGAAAGTACGCAGTAGATAAAAGCAGTTGTCACGACTTACTTTCATGGTTTAAACCTTACGAAGACTTTGCCTATCGGTACATTGGGGGCCTAACCACGTTAAAAGGCAAAAATGCCCTAAGCAAAAATATTGTCGCTAAAAATAACTCACCTTATAGCCAAGACCTCATTGATAAGATGGTGCTGTTGATTAAGGAAGAACTTCATCATTTCTACCAAGTGCTTGAGATTCTAGAGCGGAGAAAGATCCCATACAGCAATGTCCCTGCGAGTCGCTACGCTAAAGGGATGCTTTCCCATGTGCGTACATACGAACCGCAAACATTAGTCGACAAGTTAATTATTGGTGCGTACATCGAAGCCCGTTCTTGCGAGCGTTTTGCGGCTCTAGCGCCGCATATGGATGAAGAAATTAAGCAGTTTTATGTATCACTACTTCGTTCAGAAGCTCGACATTACCAAGACTATTTGTCCTTGGCTCAACAGATATCTCCAGAGGATATCACAGCGCGTGTGGCCTTTTTTGGGGAGGTCGAAGCCGAGCTTATTTCAACAAAGGATACCGATTTTAAGTTTCACAGCGGTTCGCCAGCAAGCGATTGATCTTTAATTAAATTGGTCACGTCTAAAATAGAAATGACCAATTGGATACTAGCTGTTTGCTAAGCTGCTATTGATGTCCGCAAGCACTTGCGCAGGAGAAGCAGCTTGGGTAATTGGACGACCAATCACTAAGTAGTCAGAGCCTGCCTTTATCGCTTCTACTGGCGTCATAATGCGCTTTTGATCACCAGCAGCCGAACCTGCAGGTCGAATACCTGGGGTCACGAGCGCAAAGTCCTGACCTAGTTCAGCTTTAAGCAATGACGACTCTTGAGCCGAGCATACGACTCCATCCAGTCCAGAACGTTGTGTCAGCTTCGCCAAACGCATCACTTGCTCTTGAGGGCTGACTGAAATGCCTGTGCCGGCCAGATCCGATTGCTCCATACTGGTCAGTACGGTCACACCGATAAGCAGTGGTCGATCTTTACCATATGGCTCGATGATTTCACGAGCAGCGGTCATCATTTTTTCACCGCCAACGGCATGAACGTTGACCATCCATACGCCCAGCTCGGCAGCAGCACGCACAGCTTTTGAGCAAGTATTAGGAATATCGTGGAATTTTAGATCTAGAAAGACACTGAATCCTCGAGCGTGTAACTGCTTTACAAACTCTGGCCCAAATAACGTAAACATCTCTTTACCGACTTTTAATCGGCAACAACTTGGATCGATCTTATCCACAAACGCCAATGCATCTGCCTGGTTCTCATAATCTAATGCCACAATTACTTTTTGATCGATCATTGTTTCTCCTAGTTAAATCTTCTTGGTTTGAGTTATTCGCCGTCTAACCCGCGAATCGGTTTAATGGTGCCCCAGTTCTTACACGAAGGGCAATGCCAATGAGAGGCATGGGTCGAGAAGCCGCAATGACGACAGCGAAAGTGTGGTTTCACTTTGAGCTGCTCACCAACCAACTTTTGAATGGTTTGTAAGCTTGCTTTTGCTCTGCCCTCTTCAGCCTCTTGAATATGGTAATCGATAAGCCTATAAAAGCCTTTCATGGTCGGGTTCTTAATCAGTCGACCCGTTAGTAAATACTGCGCTTCTGCTGCGCCCTCATGTTTTGCAACTATTTGAGCCAACATAAGCTCTACTGATGCCCCACCACCTCGCTCTGTACAACGCTTGAGGAATCGTACCAAACCTGCTTCGTTATCCGTATGGTAGTAACAATCTGCGAGATTGGGCAGGACCTCAGAGATAAAGTCTGGATCTTGGTCTAATACATTCTCAAAGTGCGTTATCGCTTGCTTGTAATTTTCATCGCTGAGGAATATTTTGCCTAACTCTATATTTGCGCGGGTACATTTAGCATCAGCCGAAATGGCCTTTTTATAGAATTGAATGGCTTTTGGAGTATTGGTTGCCGACTGTTCAATCACCGCCAACTCACACCAATAGTGAGAAATTGAACGAGACGTCGAACGTTTGGTACTACGCTTACCGTATTTTTGCAGTTGCTGCGCGTAATCAATGGCTTTTGACCATTCACGGGTTTGCTGATAGATCGCCACTAATTGTGTGAGTGCAGGCTCTCTGTGTGCCGGCTCTTCAACCAACTGTTCAAAAATTCTTTCGGCGCGATCCAAAAAGCCAGAGGCCATATAGTCTTTCGCCAGCTGTTGCAAAGCAATGTTTTTTTGCTCTAACGTTAACCCAGAACGAGAAATCAGGTTTTGGTGTATTCGTATTGCGCGATCGACTTCACCGCGAGAGCGAAACAAGTTACCGAGTGCCAAGTGAGTGTCGATGGTTTCTTTATCGACTTGCAACAGTTCGATAAAGTGATCAACCGCTTGGTCTGACTGCTCAGACAACAGTAAGTTGAGTCCACGGACATATTGCTGCGAAATTTGGTTGGAATGCTCCTGCCTTTTTTGACTGGCACTACGATAGCCCATATACCACCCGTAGGCAGCGGCTATCGGCAGTAGCAGAAACAGAAGCTCTAACATGAAGGCGTTCTTACCTAACCTTTGGCCTTAGTTAACTCGGCACCATCACCCTGAAGCTTTTTCAGTTGACGTGATAGCTTGCGGTTGGCCAGTTTTTGAGTAAATAACATCGAGCCAAAAATCGCCCATGCAAATAAAAAAGCGACTAAGAAAACAATACCCAGTAGAGTCGATAAATGAAACTCGCCTTGAGCAAGCAAATAGTTGAAGTTTACGATCTCTTGGTTTTGGGCACCCAATGCCAAGGCGATGACAAACAATATCAATACTAAAACTATCTTGAGTATTTTCACGCTGTTATTCCTTTACTAGGCTATTTTGAACATTATGCAATAGTTTACCACTGCACACCAAATCTATTGCTACCTTTCGCGCCAGATGGCTGTAAATTAGTGTATTTAATCCGTTTATTGGCTTAATACCCGATCAGTTATCGACACATTGAACAGACGAATGGGTGGTAATGAACTAAAAAGGCCAACACAATGTTGGCCTTTGTTGACGTCTTAACTAGCTACTTGACGTCTAAGTTGCATCGAAAGTTACAGAGAGTCGTTAACTCGCTCACGCAGCTCTTTGCCAGGTTTAAAGTGAGGAACGTATTTCCCTTCTAGAGTGACTTTCTCACCTGTTTTAGGGTTACGTCCAACACGGGGTTCGCGGAAATGCAGAGAGAAACTGCCAAAGCCGCGAACTTCGATACGGTCACCCTCTTCCAGAGTAGTCGCCATATGCTCTAAAATTTCTTTGACCGCGTCCTCGATCTCTTTTGCTGAAAGATGCGTTTGTTTCGCGCATAGTCTTTCTATTAGCTCAGATTTTGTCATTGTTTCCTCGTACACTATTCTTTTATATAGAGTTATTTAATTAATACGCCAAGATCGCCAATTAGTCAAAGTATCTGGGTTACCTTTTAGTCTAATTTGGTGAAAAACTAAGCATTTAATTGGAAATTAGCAAAAGTGTAGCAGGGACAGGAAGTTACGTCCAAGGTTATTGGGTGTGGTGATGAAAGGCGAGAAGCGAGAAGCGAGAAGCGAGAAGCGAGAAGCGAGAAGCGAGATGCGAGATGCGAGATGCGAGATGCGAGATGCGAGATGCGAGATGCGAGATGCGAGATGCGAGAAAGTATGGCCCTCCTCTCTCAAAACGCAAGCGCTCTCGAAGCAAAGCGTCTCGACTCTGTTTTCAGTAAAACGTCTTGCCTCTTTTTCCCTTAAAACAAAAAAGGAGCCCTAAGGCTCCTTTTTACTAATAGACGGTAAAGTCAGTCTTAGCTTTTGTTCGCAGCTTTGAAAGCGTCAGCCATTGCGTTACCGAACGAAGCTTCATCTTGCTTGTTCAGTGAAGCCATTGCTTCTTGCTCTTCAGCTTCGTCTTTCGCTTTGATAGACAGGTTGATTACGCGGTTCTTACGGTCAACACCGGTGAACTTCGCTTCAACTTTGTCGCCAGCGCTTAGGATTAGAGAAGCGTCTTCTACACGGTCACGAGCGATTTCAGATACACGGATGTAACCTTCAACGCCTTCAGCGATCTCTACAGTTGCGCCTTTCGCGTCAACAGCAGTGATAGTACCGTTTACTAGAGTACCTTTCTTAGTATCAGCTACGAAGCTGTTGAACGGGTCGTTTTCCATTTGCTTAACGCCAAGAGAAATACGCTCACGCTCTGCATCTACTGCAAGTACAACTGCAGAGATTTCGTCGCCTTTCTTGAAGTCACGTACGGCTTCTTCGCCTGCAACGTTCCAAGAGATATCAGATAGGTGTACTAGACCGTCGATGCCACCTTCAAGACCGATGAAGATACCGAAGTCAGTGATTGACTTGATCTTACCAGTAACTTGATCGCCTTTAGCTTGCGCTTCAGCGAATGATTGCCATGGGTTAGCTTTACATTGCTTAAGACCTAGAGAAATACGACGACGTTCTTCGTCAATCTCAAGAACCATAACTTCAACTTCATCGCCAACATTCACAACTTTAGAAGGGTGGATGTTCTTGTTAGTCCAATCCATTTCAGAAACGTGTACTAGACCTTCAACGCCTTCTTCGATTTCAACGAAGCAACCGTAGTCAGTTAGGTTAGTAACACGGCCAGAAAGCTTGTGACCTTCTGGGTAACGCTTAGCGATTGCTACCCATGGATCTTCGCCAAGTTGCTTAAGACCTAGTGAAACGCGAGTACGCTCACGGTCAAACTTAAGAACTTTAACTTGGATCTCATCACCAACGTTTACGATCTCAGATGGGTGCTTAACACGCTTCCAAGCCATATCGGTGATGTGAAGTAGGCCGTCTACACCGCCAAGGTCAACGAACGCACCGTAGTCAGTAAGGTTCTTAACGATACCTTTAACTTCGCTACCTTCTTGTAGAGTTTCAAGAAGCTCATCACGCTCAACACTGTTTTCAGATTCGATAACAGCACGACGAGAAACAACAACGTTGTTGCGCTTCTGGTCTAGCTTGATAACTTTGAACTCTAGCTCTTTGTTTTCTAGGTGAGCAGTATCACGGATAGGGCGTACGTCAACAAGAGAACCAGGTAGGAATGCACGGATACCGTTAAGTTCTACAGTGAAACCACCTTTAACTTTACCGTTGATGATACCAACAACAGTTTCAGCTTCTTCGTAAGCTTTCTCAAGTACGATCCAAGCTTCGTGACGCTTCGCTTTCTCACGAGAAAGTTGAGTCTCACCGAAACCATCTTCAACAGCGTCAAGAGCAACATCTACTTCTGAACCAATTTCAACTTCAAGTTCGCCAGCAGCGTTCTTGAATTGTTCAGCAGGAATAGCAGATTCTGACTTAAGACCAGCGTCTACAAGTACAAAGCCGTTTTCGATAGCAACAACAGTACCTTTAACGATAGTACCTTGTTGGAATTCAGTTTCAGATAGAAACTCTTCAAAGAGTTGAGCAAAAGATTCAGTCATTATTTGATCTTCATAGTTTAAGTCTCCACGGCCATCCTAGCTCGTGGGGGTTGATAAAATCGCCGGTCATCATCCTTGGGACCAACGGCCTATGTGCCCTGACCGGAATCAGGACAACTTAGATTCGATAAATTTGTAGGCTTTTTCTACCACTTCTTCAATAGAAAGCTCTGTAGAATCAAGCACTAAAGCGTCATCCGCAGGACGTAAAGGAGCCACCGCTCGGTTGCGGTCGCGGTAGTCACGTTCTGTGATCTCGCTCAAAAGGTGGTCAATATTAACCTCTAACCCCTTAGCATGCAACTGATTATAGCGTCTCTGAGCGCGCTCTTCGGCGCTGGCATCCAAAAAGATTTTTGCTTCTGCGTTTGGAAACACAATTGTGCCCATATCACGGCCATCGGCAACGAGGCCAGGCTCCGCGCTAAAGGCGCGTTGACGGCGTAATAATGCTTCGCGAACACGAGGTAAAGCGGCCACTTTTGATGCTGCCATACCCGTCTCTTCTTTACGTAATTCGTCCGAAACATTTTCGCCTTCAAGGATCACTTTAACTAGGTCTCCTTCAGCGATAAATTGAACGTCTAAGTGAGTCGCAATAGGTACAAGAGCGTCTTCGGATTCTAAATCCACACCGTGATGCAGTGCGGCCAAAGCCAAAACGCGATAAATCGCGCCAGAGTCTAGCAGATGATAACCTAGTTTATTAGCCAACAGCATGCACAGAGTGCCTTTGCCTGCACCACTTGGGCCGTCAACGGTGACAACAGGGTACGGTTGAGTCATGTATCACTCCAGATAGTTATTATGCTTAGAGGAAATCCTCTAAATTTTGGCGCGGATTATACAGGAAGCTGCATAGATTCAAAAGCCATTAAACCTTAGTGAAAACATGTTAACGGCTGCAAAATCCATTTTTAATATAATGTCACTAAAGTCTATTCACAAACTGAACACACATGCTTTAAACCTATATTGACGTTTATAGTCACCGGTAGCACCCCCATGTAGCTCATGATCATTCAGCGACAACGTTACATTTGAAATTTGACACTACCGCTTCTTCAACACAGATTTTCAAACGGCTCAAATGACAAGCATACTGTCTAGAAAGGTTGGAAGAAGAGTCTAACAAAAGCAAACCGCTCAGAACAATCAAACGTCAATACCTCACACCCAAAAACCCCTTCACGAGTGTAACGTGATTCTATGTCGCTCCTAATACAGGAGCCATTGAGGTTACTGTCTAAAAATACTAGGTCGACCTGGCGTAGCCACAGTGGTAACCGCAGTACATTACCCGCTATGGTCGTCATTAGTAACTAAGGTTGTGACCCTCTGCTATACGGATATTGTTGGGGCAATATATAACAGAAGTTTAGCCGAGCCACAGCCCGAGAAGCGTCGTTGCGCAATTTTGCGGAACACACCGACCATCAGCGAGCCTTTGGTGTAACTAGCGCGAGAGCCCTCGTGAACACCGGCTAGGGTAAATTGAGGTTATTGAACTGCATTAGCTTTGGCTTTTGCCTTGATTTGGTGGGTGGATTAATTTTAGCGATTGCCCAAGCTGCTGAAGGTCGCTTTTGCTTTCTGATAAAGCTTTGGCGCTTCAATTCATTTCGCCAGTCGCACTGGCGTCAGCTTGCTTAAACGCACTCATGCGTGGAGGAGGTTAAGCACAGTATAGAAAAGCTCGGCGCTAGGCGATATGGTCTGGAGGCCCTGCTGCCGACAGGTTGATTTATTTGATCTTTTATTAAATAACCTTGTAAGAAGTAAGGTTTATTGGTCTAATCACGTTTATCCCGTTGGTGTTGGGTTAACGTAAGGGCTTTTGCTGGGGTAACGTTCCCATCACCAAGGCATGGGGGCGGGATATAGCGAGTCTGTAGCTATGCCTGCTCTTTGCTGTCGGAGTAAAAAAGAAATCCAGATGCTTCTCACCAATTGGGTGAGAAGCATGACTTGGACGATAGAGTATAAGGAATTGATTGCTTGATTATGGACTGGGAAGACAAGTTGCCCGCTGGTCACTCCTATCGGGAAGATGGTGGTTTTACGCTTATCGAAATGGTGGCGGTTGTTGTCCTACTCGGGATCCTCGCTGCGATTGCGTTACCCAACTTTATCAATTTGCGACAAGACGCCCGGCAAGTGATGCTGAACACGGCGGTTGCGGCGACTAAAAATGCATCCGAGTTTGTTTTTTTGAAAGGGCAACTCCAAGGGATCTCCAATGGAAAGGTCGACATCGGAGGCGAGGAAGTATTGGTTGTCGAAGGGTATATGCAAGGTCGGGGAGCCGATGCTTTTTTGAAAGTGGTCGAGCTTTCGGGTATCACCACCGGCCTTGATTGGGATGAACTGTGCCCGACGAGCTTTTGTACGCATGGCAATGAGCAATCCATGCCGGATGTCCCAGGAGCTAACGGTGGACGTGGCGTATATGTCTGGCCAATAGCCACTACCGTTGCAGATAGCTGTTATCTCTATTACTACAATCGCGAGGATGGTAGCCCCCCGCTGATTGGCAAGATTGCCTCCGGCTGTTAAACATCGAATGAATGACAGCACAGCCTGTTCAGCTAAGAAGTGATCTTTGGATCGCTTTTTTGTTGTCTGCCCACAGAGGGTCGCTCCCTTGCAATGCAGTATCCGTCACCATATTGGTACCGCATGCTCTCGTAAATGTAGGACTTTAACCACTCATCTTTGACGAATAAGTTATGATGACCCCTATAAAATAAAAGAGGCCAAGCCGAACAGTGCTTGGCCTTTGATTGCTTTGCGATCACTTATTTAGACGATCGGCTTTTGTCCGCGCTCAATCAGCTGTAGCAGTGATCGATCTACGAGCTGCGCACCGCCACTGGCAACTTTTTCAGACAATTTTTTCTTCTCTACATAATTAACCGCTAATACAGTCTTATCTTTACAAGCTTCAATAACCACATCGTCAGAAGTTGTGATGTCGTCCACCAGCCCTAGATCTTTTGCTTGTGTGCCAAACCAGTGCTCTCCTGTTGCGACTTTATCGAGTTCAAGATCAGGTCGGCGCTGCGCGATAAAGTCTTTAAACAAGCCGTGAGTCTCTTCAAGCTCTTGCTTGAATTTGTCTCTGGCTTTATCGGTGTTTTCGCCAAACATGGTCAGTGTTCGCTTATATTCACCCGCCGTCAGTTGTTCAAACTCAATATCGTGTTTTTTGAGTAACTTATTGAAGTTTGGAAGCTGGGCAATAACACCTATAGAGCCCACAATGGCAAATGGGGCTGCGACAATTTTGTCTGCAACACAGGCCATCATGTATCCACCGCTTGCCGCAACCTTATCGACAGAGATGGTTAACGGCAATTTTGCCGCCTTAATGCGATCGAGCTGAGATGAAGCCAATCCATACCCATGGACCATGCCACCGCCAGATTCCAATCGAACAAGGACTTCATCGCCCTCTCGTGCCACCGCTAAGATTGCGGTGATTTCTTCACGAAGGGGGGCCACCTCTTTAGCATCGATACTGCCTTTAAAGTCCAGCACAAAAAGGTGCGGTTTGCGTTTTTCGTCTAGTCCACCGTCTTTGACCGCTTGCTTGATCTCTTTATCACGCGATTTTTGCTTCTCTTTTTCCGCTTTTTTATGAGCCTTGTCACGCGCCTTAATAAACGATGCATCGTGCAGATGATGCTCCATCAGTTCGATGTTGGTTTTATACTGCTCCGATAAATTAGTGATTTTAAGGCTGCCCTTTTGACCGCCCTTTGAATTGACCGATTTAGCGATGACCATAATCACAATAATAGCGATGACAAAGGTCGCGATTTTGGCCAAAAATAGTCCATAGTCGAGCAAAAATTCCAATGTAGTATCCTCAGTAACTCAATTTGGTGTAAGGTATTGCACCGTCATAATACCGAAATAAACAAGGAAAAGTAGAGTGGATTATCAAGTTGAGCCTCAGGCCTTAAAAGGCCATGTTATTTTAGTGACCGGAGCGGGCGCTGGAATTGGCAAACAAGCAGCTATGTCTTATGCAGAACATGGCGCAACCGTCATTTTACTTGGCAAGACGGTTAATAAGCTCGAGGCCACATTTGATGAGATCGTTGCTGCTGGCTTTCCTGAACCCGCGATCGTGCCTCTTGATCTAAAAGGAGCGTCTAAACAGAATTATCTCGATATGGTCGACACCATAGAGCAAGAATACGGTCGTCTAGATGGGATTCTTCATAACGCAAGTTTGCTTGGCATGATCGGTCCATTTGAACATATTGAAGAAGACAGCTTTGATGACCTCATGCAGGTGAATGTAAAAGCTGAGCTTCTTATGACCCAAGCTGCGCTACCACTACTACGCAAAGCGCCTCAAGGACGTGTTGTGTTTACATCCTCCACTGTAGGCCATTCTGGACGTGCCTTGTGGGGTGCTTACGCAATCTCAAAATTTGCCACCGAAGGAATGATGCAAGTGCTGGCCGATGAAATGTCCAATACTAACGTACGCATTAACGCGATCAATCCAGGAGCAACTCGCACTAACATGCGTGCTCAAGCTTACCCTGCGGAAGATGCAAATAGGCTTAAAACCCCTTTAGAGCTTATGCCGTTATATCTATATTTAATGTCGGCAGAAAGCCAAGACATTAATGGGCAATGTATTGATGCTCAACCAAAAGCTAAATAAAAGAGTGCCTGCAAAGGCGCTTTTTTGCTCATTAGCGACCAGTTTCTCATCACAAGGAGTTTCTATGCCAAAAGTACTTATTACAGGAGCAAACCGCGGGATTGGATTAGGGTTAGTTCAACAATACTTAAAAGATGGATGGCGTGTTCATGCAACAGCGCGAGATTTTGAACAAGCAGGTGAACTCACCACGTTGTCAGCCAACCCGCAATTGTCACTGCATCAACTGGATGTCACAGACTATGCCGCCGTGGAGCGATTGGCCGACGAGCTCAATGACATTGATCTGTTAATCAATAACGCAGGCTATTACGGCCCCAAAAATTATGGGCTAGGTCAAACAGACCAAAAAGAGTGGCGACATGTTTTTGAGGTCAATACGATTGCGCCTCTCAAGCTGGTTGAAGCACTATTGCCCAACCTTTCAAGAGGCAAGCACAAAAAGATCGTCTGTATCAGTTCCAAAGTTGGCTCTATGCAAGAAAATACCTCTGGTGGCGGGTATATTTACCGGTCTTCGAAAGCAGCACTCAATTCGGTGGTTAAAAGTCTGTCGAATGATTTGTCAAAAGATGGGTTCACCGTGTTAGCGTTACACCCAGGTTGGGTTCGAACGAATATGGGCGGACCCAATGCACTGATTGACGTTGCACAATCCACCGTTGGTCTTTTTAATGTTATTGCGAATGCTGGCAAGAAGGACTCGGGACGCTTCTTAAACTATGACGGTACAGAGCTTCCTTGGTAAACAAGCGAAGACAATGGCGTCATGATCGTTTTCTATAGGTCGATCGCTTCTTTCTAAACGTGGCTTTAGCTGGAGGTAAATTCCTGAGTGATTCAGGAATGGCACCATTGCTGCTCTGATCAATAAGTGCCTGTAACGATTGAGTCAGCGGTAACATAAAGTGGTTATAAGATTCTTTCTTTTCCACAATATTTTGCAACTGATGTTCCCAATGCGCGGTCATGTCTGGAAAGGTTGACTGCTCAGGTAGCGCACCGATTAATCCACGTCCAGCAGGTGTCGACAGCATCGATTTACCCTTGCGATTGATTAACCCTCGTTTGACCAGTAAATCGAGTATCCCTGCGCGTGTTGCTTCAGTGCCCAGTCCATCTGTCTCGCGCAGAATCTTTTTCAATTGCGTATCCTGCACAAATCGTGAAATGCCCGTCATTGCTTGCAGTAACGTCGCTTCAGTAAAATGTTTTGGCGGTTCAGTGAGTTTTTCTTTCAAATCACTACCAACACATAGATGAGTGCTACCCATTAGCAATTTAGGAATGAACGCACTCCCTGGCTCGTTAGATGCAGAGCCATTTTTGGGTTTTGATGGGCGCTCAAGTAGAGACCGCCATCCAGGGGACAACAGGGTTTTCCCTTTTGCAGTAAACTCGCCGCCTTCGATGTCAAATCCCAGTTGAGCTTCGGCGTACTCAGCGGCCGGATAAAACTGCATCAAGTATTGTCTCGCGATAAGCTGATACACATTGGCTTCATCTTTACCTAAAACGGCACTTCTTAAAGACTTACTGGTTGGGATAATCGCGTGGTGCGCCTCGACCTTAGCGTCATTCCACGCTTTTGAACGCAGCGCGGTATTCGCCCCCTGCACGGCGCTTTGTAGCGGCTGACTATTATTGCTGATTGCGGAAAGTACGCTACTTGCTTCGCTAAAATGCCCTTTAGGTAAATAACGACAATCGGAACGAGGATAAGTGATTAACTTGTGTTTCTCATACAAACCCTGACAGGTATCGAGAACTTGCTGAGCACTCATGCCAAAACGCTTGGACGCATCAATTTGCAACGCCGAAAGCGAGTAAGGCAAAGGCGCATTTTGCTTGCTGGTTTTGTGTTCACTGAGTGTCACTGTCGCTGGCTGATTGGCGATTTTTTTTGCCACATGCTCAACCAATTGACGATTTAACACCCGCCCTTCTTCGTCTTGCCAAGCTTCACAGGCTTTACTGGGCTTCCACTTAGCGATCACCGTGCCACTTGGATTATCTACGGCAACATGCGCTTCAAGGGTGTAATAGGTTTTTGCCACAAAATTGTCGATTTCTTGGTCTCTGCGTACCACCAAACCCAAGACCGGAGTTTGCACACGGCCCACCGACAGCACACCTTGATACCCCGCTTTTTGACCAAGCAACGTATAGGCACGCGTCATGTTCATCCCATAAAGCCAGTCTGCGCGTGAGCGCGCTAAAGCCGACACCGATAGTGGCACAAACTCTTGATTGCTTTTAAGTTGCGATAACGCTTTTTTGACTGCGCTTAAGTTTAAATCACTGATGAGTAAGCGAGAGATAGTCTGCTTTTTTGCTTTAGGTACTTTGCAATAATCGATCACTTCATCGACCAACAGCTGCCCTTCTCTGTCTGGGTCGCCTGCATGAATGATTTCACTGCTGGACTTAATCAGCTTTTTCACGACCGTCAGTTGCTTAGAGGAGGATTTTCGAGGTTTTAATATCCATTGATCAGGAACAATAGGTAAATCAGCACTGTTCCATTTTTTGTAGCGACTGTCATATTCATCTGGATCGGCCTGCTCTAATAAATGACCGATGCACCAAGTAACCACAGAGCCATCTGCGCACTGAATATACCCATTTTGTTTTGAGTGCGGTTTTGGTAAAGCATCGGCAATCGCGCGACCAAGGCTGGGTTTTTCTGCAATATAAAGTCGTGTCATAAAAAAGGCCTTCCATGTGGAAGGCCTATTATAATCAAATAACTGTGAATATATACAGCTACAAATAATCAACGAACTGACTGAGGTCACGCTCCGGCACTTTTAACGGTGTGCAACCCGCTGTTCCTAAATACAAAAAGCCGACGATTTGATCGGTAGCGGCCAATTGTAATCCATTGTGAACATGGCGACTGAACATCCAAGGACCAGAGCGCCAAAACGCCTGAAAACCTTGAGCAACGGCCGCCATTTGCATCGCATGGGCCGCGCAACCTGCCGACAAATGTTGTTCTAAAACTGGAACTTTAGGGTGCTCGGTGACTTTGGCAACCACAGTGATCACCATAGGTGCTCTAAATGGCGC
Organism: Vibrio sp. qd031; assembly: GCF_002100145.1. Lineage (GTDB taxonomy): Bacteria > Pseudomonadota > Gammaproteobacteria > Enterobacterales > Vibrionaceae > Vibrio. The sequence continues at coordinate 375,803 of NZ_JXQD01000025.1, read as the reverse complement.
TTTCGCAAGCTTTTCAATCACCTCTGGTTCGCTATTTTCAGCTTCGGCGGCATCCACCAACACATTGGCCAGTCTTTTAAGACCATCACCTTTGGCGATAATAAATTGCCAAGGGGTAAGATTGCCATGATCCGGTGCGCGTAAACCTGCACGCAATATATTTTCCAGCGCCTCGCCGTCGGGCGCGGGCTCGCTCAATTTAGCAATTGAGCGACGATTAAGCAGTAAATCCAATCCTTCCATACAACGTCCATATTGGTGTGCCAACGTGGCCAGCACAAACTAAGAATGATTTTCATTAACGTTATCACAGTTACGATTAGATTTTAACTGCGATTTCCATTCCTTGACGAATTGCGCGCACCGCATCCAGTTCACCGGCTTCTTTAGCCCCACCAATCACATGCAGTTTATCACCAAGCTCTGCCCACTGAGACTCAAAAGGTCGTACCGATGTTTGACCGGCGCAGACAATCACAGAGTCAGCATCGAGTAACCTGTCCCCGGTTCCGTTCACAATATGTAAGCCTTGCTCGTCCAATTTCTTGTATTGGACGCCACCTAATAGGTTTACTCCGCGCTTTTCTAAGGTGCGTTTATGGATCCAGCCTGTGGTTTTACCTGGCCCTTTACCCACACGCCCTTTACGACGCTGCATGACCCAAACAGTGAGGTCTGTCTCTTCGTCAGGGAATGGGAACAAACCACCAGGATGTTCAATTTGCTTATCGATGCCCCACTCGTGCAGCCAGTCATCTAGGTCATGGCCTTTAGGTTCAGTGAGCATGGTCGCAACATCTATGCCGATGCCACCTGCGCCCATGATGGCAACTTTTTTACCTGTTGGCGTCTTTTCTCGGATCAACGTTTGATAGTCAATCACTTTGTCACTGCCTTCAAGCCCCTCTAAATTCACTTTACGAGGCTCAACGCCCGACGCCATGATCACTTCGTCATACTCTTTGAGCGTATCAAGAGTGGCCACAGTATCTAACTTAAGGTTCACTCCTGTCTCATCGAGCATGTTGGCAAAATAACGAATCGTTTCGCGGAACTCTTCTTTACCCGGGATTTGCATCGCTAGGCGGAACTGACCACCAATGCGATCGCTTTTTTCATACAAGTCCACTTCATGGCCACGCCCCGCGGCTGTGGTCGCGGCAGAAAGTCCCGCAGGACCTGCACCGACGACGGCGACTCGTTTCTTTTGGGTAACTTGAGTGATCGGGATTTCGGTTTCATAGCAAGCGCGCGGGTTGACTAAACAGCTTGCACGCTTACCCTTAAACACATTGTCTAAACACGCTTGGTTACACCCAATGCAGGTATTAATGAGATGCGACTGTTGGTTGGCCGCTTTATTCACAAAATCAGCATCGGCTAAAAATGGCCTAGCCATGGAAATCATATCGGACTTCCCGCTTGCCAATATCTCTTCCGCAACTTCTGGGGTATTAATACGATTGGTTGCAATAACCGGTACATTGACATGGGGCTTTATTTTTTCGGTAACCCAAGAGAATGCGCCTCTTGGTACTTGCGTGGCGATGGTGGGGATTTTAGCTTCGTGCCATCCTATACCAGTATTGATAATGGTCGCGCCCGCATCTTCTAGCGCTTTAGCAAGATAAATCACTTCGTCTAACGTGCTGCCTTCTTCTACCAAGTCCAACATCGATAAACGGAAAATTATAATAAACTCTTTCCCGGCCGCTTTACGCACAGATTTAACCACTTCTAATGCCAAGCGAATGCGCTTTTTATAGGTACCGCCCCACTCGTCGTAACGCTTGTTGGTGCGTTGACAGATGAACTGGTTAATCAAATAGCCTTCTGAGCCCATGATCTCAACACCATCGTAACCCGCAAGTTGCGCCAGTTGCGCACTATTTGCAAAAGCGTCGATGGTTTTTTTAATTTGTTTGTCGCTCATTTCGCTCGGGGCAAAACGAGAAATGGGCGCTTTCATGCTAGACGCACTTTGCGCAAATGGATGCATCGCATAACGACCTGCATGCAATAACTGTAAACAGATCTTCCCACCATTGTCATGCACCATCTCTGTGACTACTTGGTGCGCTTTAGCGTGTTTTGGCTTGCTAAACTCTGCGCTTAGCGGGTGCAAGCGGCCACGTAAATTAGGGGAAAAACCACCGGTAACAATCAAGCCGACACCGCCTCTTGCACGCTCGGCATAAAAGGCCGCCAGCTTTCCAAGCCCTTCTTTATGTTCTTCAAGTCCAGTATGCATTGACCCCATCAATACGCGATTACGCAGTTGGGTAAATCCTAAATCCAGTGGCTCAAGTAGGTGTGGGTACATCGTTGTTTCCATCCATTTTTTGGTATCAATTACTGTAATCAACTGCTCACACCGCTGGCTAGAATTGGCTCAAGGGAATGCAGTTTGGAGTCGTCCATTACGCGTATTGTCATTATTATTCTGGTCTGACCACGATATCATTGTTGTTTCAGATTTCAAACAGTTGTTTACATAAATGCAACAAACATCAATCTACAGTTTGAATTATGAGAGCATTGACGTAGGATTGTTAAATCAAATCCTTGAATTCATACAGTTAAAGGGAATCGAATGATTAAGCTGTTCAAGTTTATCGGCAAAGTGTTCAAGTTCTTACTGAATACACTCAACATTATTCGGTTGCTGGTGGTTAACCTGTTCTTTTTATTTGTTATTGGGGTGCTATACCACACCTTTATGCAATATCAACAAGATCCCACTGCGCAACCCATTGAAGACGTCACGCCCTCTGCATTGGTACTAAACCTCTCTGGTCCCATTGTCGAGCAACGCACCTACATCAATCCAATGGACAGTCTCTCAGATTCCGTACTTGGTCGAGATATGCCAAGGGAAAATGTACTGTTTGAAATTGCCGAAACCATTCGCCACGCGGCCGACGATGACAGCATCAGTGGCTTAGTGCTAGTTCTTAAGCAAATGCCCGAAACCAACCTCACCAAACTTCGTTACATTGCAAAAGCGATTAACGAATTTAAGGCATCCGGCAAACCAGTGTTTGCGTCCAGTGACTTTTACAATCAAAGTCAGTATTACTTAGCCAGCTACGCAGACAAAATCATGCTGGCACCGGATGGCGGCGTGCTACTCAAGGGCTACAGCAGTTACACCCTTTACTACAAAGAGTTATTAGAAAAGTTGGACGTCACTACCCACGTATTTCGTGTGGGCACCTACAAATCAGCCGTCGAACCGTTTTTGCGCACCGACATGTCCGATGAAGCAAAGCAGTCTGCGTCACGCTGGTTAAGTCAACTCTGGGGCGCCTACGTTGATGATGTGGCCACCAACCGACAAATTGATGCCGAAGTGCTCAACCCTAGTATGGAGACCTTCTTGGCCGATTTCGAAAGTGTCGGTGGAGACCTTGCTGCCCTTGCTAAGAAGCTCGACCTTGTGGATATGCTCGCGACGAGAGATCAACGCTTAGCGGTTATGATAGATGCCTTTGGTAGCGACGATCACAACAGTTATAACCACGTTAGCTACTATAGCTACCTTAATCGCGTCAAAATGCCGCCACAGACTGCCGACAGCGACATTGCCATTGTGGTTGCACGCGGTGCAATTATGGACGGCAAAGAGCAGCGTGGAAATGTGGGCGGTGACACGACGGCTGCACAACTTCGCGCAGCGCGCTTAGATGATGATGTTAAAGCGGTAGTACTTCGCGTGGATAGCCCAGGAGGCAGTGCGTTTGCCTCAGAAGTCATTCGCAACGAAGTAGTCTCGTTGAGAGCAGCCGGAAAACCAGTGGTGGTTTCAATGTCTAGCTTGGCGGCCTCAGGTGGCTATTGGATTTCGATGAACGCCGATAAAATTGTTGCTCAGCCTACAACACTGACCGGCTCTATCGGAATTTTCAGTGTGATCACTACCTTTGAAAACAGTTTCAAATCCTTAGGCATTCATACCGATGGGGTCGGCACCTCTCCATTTAGTGGTGCAGGTGTGGCGACGGGTCTAAACAAAGGTGCACAAACTGCCATGCAAATGGGCATTGAACATGGTTACAGTCGATTTACAGGGCTGGTTGCTGATGCTCGTGATATGGACATTGCCGCTGTTGACGCCGTAGCACAAGGCCGCGTGTGGACAGGTGTTGATGCTAAAGAGCATGGTCTGGTCGATGAAATTGGTGACTTTGACTTTGCCGTCGAACTTGCCGCACAGCTGGCAGAGCTTGATGAATACAACCTCAGTTGGGTCCAAGAACCGCTTACCCCAGCGCAGGAGTTTTTCCTGCAGTTCTTTGGCGACGCCCAATCATGGCTTGGTGCAGATATTCAACAATGGATCCCTGCCGCATTGCTACCACAAGTGTCACAGATACAATCTGACCTTAGTTTAGTGAATCAGCTCAATGATCCGCGCGGTGTGTATGCGATGTGTTTAACCTGTAGCGTGGAATAAACGATTATCTGCTTCATTAGAAAGGGAGTGCAATGCACTCCCTTTTGGTTTGATCCAACTAAGGGTGTATTCATCAATGAGTCACGGCGACATCGTTGACGGGAAGTCCATTGCCCAACCTTGCTCTACCGCGAGTCAGTAACACAAACCCGGCCGGCACAAAAAAGAATGAAACGATCGAGGTCAACACCGTGCCACCTACAATGGCAATTGCAAACGGAGGCCAAAACCCTCCCCCAGCCAAAATAAGTGGCATAAAACCACCAACCGTCGTGATGGTAGTCGAAACAATGTGCCTGGTGCACATCATCACCGCACCAACGATTGAGTCAATATCCCCTGCCATCGCTTTAGGGGTTGCTTTTAATTCAGCCAAAATCACAATAGCGGCATTAATGGCCAATCCAATCACACCTAACATAGCAATGATTACGGTAAACCCAAAAGGATAGCCAAACGCGTACACGGACAATATCGCTAAGCCTCCCGCTAGCCCCGCCACCATAAAAATGAGTAAGCTAAATCGAAATGAATTAAAGGCCATTACCACCACCAGTATGGTTAACACAACCACCAGCATAATGTTGGAGACAAGACTATTAACCGACTCATTGCGCTGCGCTGACTCTCCGCCAAATTCAATATACACGCCGGCTGGCAACGATATGTCTTGCAGGGCACGCTGCACTTTTTGTTGCACCGCTTGTGGCAGCGTATCTGCTTCTAAGTAGGCTTCAATAGTATTGACCCTTTCTCCATTGCGGCGAGTAATCGCGCCGAGGTTCGACGTCAGAGAACGCGAACTTATCGACGAGAGACTGACACCGAGATGCTCCGACTCTGTCGTCAGTGGCAAAATTAAATTACCCAGTTGCTCATCACTTTGCCTGAGTCCGTCACCAACACGAACTCGTATCGGTAGTGATTGAGCACCCTCCACCACATAGCCACTGTCTATGCCAACTAACGTGGTCTGCAACCATTGGCTCATTTGACTCATAGACCACTGGTTTAATTGCAAAGCGCCTTGATCAAACTCTATGTGTATATCAGGGACGCCTGGCTGAAGGGTCTCACGTGTGTGCGTGACATGGTCTATGCGCGATAACATCAATCGAATATCTTCACCTAGTAACTTTATTTGATGTAAGTCCTCGCCATAGATCCTTAACTCGATAGGAGCGGTAAACGGAGGCCCTTGCTCTAGCTTTCTGACTAATATCTGAGCCTTTGGGATCTGTGTATTGAGTTGCTTTTGTAGTGTCGGAATCAGGTAGTTTGCGACATCAACATCGACAACCTTTACCATGGCTTGCGCATAATAGGGTGCATCGCGAAGCGAGGATTGAAGATTGTAATAAAACGAAGGAAAGCTGGCTCCAACCAACCAGCTGACCTGCTCGACGCCTTCATGTTGGTATATTAAACGGTTTACTTCACGAGTAACTGTCTCGGTAGCCTCGATACTGGTTTGAGCAGGTAAGTAGAGCTGGACTTCAAACATGTCGCGATCAGAAGGTGGGAAAAACTGCTCAGTCAACTGCGTGAGGCTCCAATACCCTGTCATGGATACCAGCGCCACACTGATGATGGCAGATTTAGGTTTCAACACCGCAATTTGAATAGCTCTAGACATAGTATGTGAAAGGGCTTTGACTCGTAGTCCGTTGACATACCACGCATTTGATGACGTATTGTCGGTTAGAAAGTGATTGGCAAGTCCGGCAATTATGGTGTGTGAAATTAAATAAGACCCCACTAAAGAAAAAGATACCGTTGCAGCGATAGCCCCAACAAATTCACCGGTTGCCCCCTGCATCAGCATAATCGGTGTAAACGCCAGCACAGTGGTTAATGTTGACCCTAGCAATGGGATCGCAAGATGGCGAATCGCTTGGCGCATCGCCTCCAATCGACCTTTTCCTTGATGCCGATAGGATTGAATGGTGTCAACCATGACAATGGCGTTGTCCACCATGATCCCAAGGGCGACGATCAACCCCGTTACCGACATTTGATTAATGGGTAGCCCTGTCACTTTCATCATACTCAGGGTGAGTAGCGTCGTTAACGGCAGCGCAGCAGCTACCAAAAGCGCGGCACGATAGCCCAAGGTAACGAATAATACAGAGACAACTAACCCCAAACCTAGTAGTAGACTTTGGACTAGATCGATTAACCTTTGTTCGGTGTAGGGCTGCTGGCTAAATACAATTTCCAGCTCTATCTGTTGTGGCAGGGTCTGCTCAAATCGAGCTATTACTTGCTGAACATTGTTAGTCCAATGGTCAACGCGCAATGAAGGTTGCATTCGCGCCGCGACTAAGACGCCGTTGTCACCATCAACCAATGCGATCTCTGACGTTGGTGAACTCATTGTTCTTCGCACTGAGGCGATATCGCGCAATTCGACAGTATGGCCACTCTGATCTGAGTACACAATAATGTCACCGATGGTTTGCACCGAATCAAGGTTTGAATCCACTTCAATCCCGTAAACAGCGTGCGAATTAACTAACTGGCCTGAGGCGATTTTGGTATCGCTGTTTGCGATTAAGCCAGACAGTGTGACTGGAGAATGCCCGAGCGCTGCCGCGTCAGCCAAATTAAGTTCCACGTTAATCTCTTCTTGGGGAATACCATAGGCGTCAACAAATTCCGTTCCTGGCTGCATTCTTAGTCGCGTCGCTAACTCATTAGCGTAGCGGCCTAAAACTAACGGATTTATCTCACTCTCACCTCGCCATTTTAGTGCCGCAATCGTGGTAAAAGCATAGGTTCTATCACTGTCTAGGTTGGGCGTTGACGCTGCCGAAGGCAGCAAGCGTTGAACATCTCTAAGTTTGTTTCTTGCTAATGTCCAAACCGGCTCTGGCTCTACTATTTCATCATGCAGCTCGATCGTGATGATTGAGATGTTAGGGCGCGATGTTGAAGAGATGGTCTTAACCTCAGACAACTCGGACAATTTATTCTCAACGACTTCGGTGACGAGCTTTTCCACTCTTTCAGCACTTGCTCCTGCGTAAGTGGTGGTGACTGTCGCAAAACGGTTGCTGATTAAAGGATCTTCGGCCCGAGGAAGATCATTAATGGCGACCAGCCCGCTGACGCAGAGTAATCCGCATAGCAGCACTAATAACCTTGGGTTAGTGATAGCGCTATAAAATGTCATCGTTCACCGCCTTCTCGCTGCTGTTGATTGCCACAACCTTTTGACCTGCGACCACACGATGCAGACCTGTCGATATCACCTTTTCTTGGTCAAACAGCTCACCAGAGACAAAGGCTTGGGTGCCGGTCACATGTTCGACAGTGACGGTTCTACGCTCAACGATCTGCACATTATTCACAACCAACACATTCCACAGCCCTTGCACGCCACCTGAAAGGGCGGAAATGGGTACCCAAGCGCCTGGCTGCTGGATAACCTGCGCAAGGCTGATGTGCGCCAACTCTTTTTCTAGCATGTGGCTGTTTTCAGGAAGCTGGTAGCGCAAGCTCACAGTTCGTGAGTGTGCATCAAGATTTGGCGCAGCACTGAGCAGCCTGGCTGTCCACTCTTGCTCACCGACGATAATGGTAATAGGCGATTGTTGTTTGGCTAAAGGTACGACACTAATCGGCACACCGATAACGACTTCCTGATGTGCGCTCGAGAGCAACGTCATTGTCGACGTCCCTACATTCACTACATCTCCCATTGATACATTACGCTGCGCGATCACACCATCATACGGGGCGTAGATGGTCGATTTTTTTAGCTTTAGCTGAGTATTATTAAGCGCTGCTTCTATACGAGCCAATTTTGCTTTCAACACCAAGACTTGGCTATTGAGTGAATCAATTTCGGCGTCAGCACTAAACCCTTTTTGTTTTAGCTGTTTTTGCCTACGTAAGGTGGTATTGGTCAATGCGAGTTGTGCAACAACTTCATCTTGCTGCGCTTTCAACTCCATGTTTTCGTTTTCAATAAACTGAGTGTCCAATTGAAGTAATGGCGTATCTTTTTTAACACTATCACCTACGTCAGCATGAATAGCGATGATTTTACCGCTGAGTTCAAACCCTAAGGTCGCGCGCTGGGCTTGTCTCACCTGCCCCACATACTCTCGAACTACCTCATAGTGAGGCACTGACTTAACCGATATGGTCTCTACGGATATAGGTGCGGTACTGCGTTGTGATGCAGTCGGCTGGCTCGTATTACATCCAACAAGAGTAACTAACAAAACAATAAGAGGATAACTCGACAATAGTCGCTTCATGATGGCTTCCTATCCAAGGCGGTTATCTATAAGTACCATAACTAGACTGGACGGTCTAGTTTTGTTTTGATAGCCTATCATTTCACTCATTAGGAAACCACCACGGATGAAGCCAAAAAGCCAAGAAAAACGAACACTTATACTGAGTGCTGCCGGTCAACTCTTTATGCAACACGGGTATAACGTGAATATGGAGCAGATAGCTAAAGTCGCTGGTGTCTCTAAACAGACTGTTTATTCTCACTTTCAAAATAAAGATGCGTTGTTTGAAGCCTGTGTTCAATCGCGCTGTATTGAAAGGCAAGTTGACCAAGAAGCCTTTGATTTAAACGCGCCTATTTCTGAGGTACTGCTGTCATTTGCTATGCGTTTTCAATCAATGATGCTTGAACCTCAAGTGCTTCAAGTGTTTCGCAATGCCGTAGGCCAAGCGACCCACACACCTCAAATTGGCGCGTCCTATCTAAACTCGGGTCCAAAACCTACGATCGCTTCTCTTGCGAGCTACTTAGAGGTTAAGCAAAAACAGCAACACATTACGCTATCCCTTGATCCCCACGAATCCGCTGTGCAGTTGATCATGATGTTCCATGGGAAAGCCGTGTATTGGGCAATGATCGGACAGGACTCGCAGCAGACGGACGCGCAGAGAAACGAGTATTTGAAAGATTGTGTGGATCTTTTTTTGAACCAACACGGGCATTAATTGCTCAGTCTCTCGAACGCTACACTTACTTTTAATCGCGTCTGGAAAGAAGCGCGTCAAACAGCGCGGTTAGTGAGACAAAACAGTTAATTTTTGGAATTTTGTGCGTATACTTGCGGCAAGTTAAAATACCACTCAAAAGAGTTACTGAAATGAGTCGCAAGCACATCTATATCGCCTATACAGGTGGCACAATTGGTATGCAAAAATCGTCACAAGGCTATGTGCCCGTGGCTGGTTTTATGGAGAAGCAACTGGCGGCCATGCCAGAGTTTCACCGACCGGAAATGCCTGAATACACCATTCATGAATATCAACCGCTGATCGACTCCTCAGACATGTCACCTAATGATTGGCAGCAGATCGCCAATGACATCTATGAAAATTACGATAAGTACGATGGATTCGTTATTTTACATGGCACTGATACTATGGCGTACACTGCCTCGGCGCTGTCTTTCATGTTTGAAAACTTAAGCAAGCCTATCATTGTCACCGGTTCGCAAATTCCTCTAGCAGAATTGCGCTCGGACGGACAAGCGAACCTACTAAATGCACTGCACATTGCAGCGAACTACCCAATCAATGAGGTTACGCTGTTTTTTAATAATCAGCTGATGCGCGGTAATCGCAGCACGAAAAGCCATGCGGATGGATTTAAAGCGTTCACCTCACCGAATTTGCCTGCATTACTCGAGGCCGGCATTAACATCCAACTCTCTCCGTTTACTGAAATCAATAAACTCCCTGTTGGACCACTAAAACTTCACTCCATCACCCCTCAACCGATTGGTGTGATCACCATGTACCCTGGGATTTCGCATGAAGTGATCCGAAATACGCTTCGCCAGCCCGTTAATGCGATGATTCTGCTTACCTTTGGGGTGGGCAATGCACCGCAAAATCCAGAACTATTAGGCCATCTAAAAGAGGCCTCAGAACGTGGTGTGATTGTGATTAACCTAACCCAATGCTTAGCGGGTAAAGTCAATATGGGCGGGTATGCGACAGGATGTGCACTTGCCGATGCTGGAGTGATCAGTGGCTATGATATGACCTCGGAAGCCGCGCTGGCTAAGCTCCACTTCCTATTAAGTAAAGGGCTTAGCTATACTGAGATAAAAACGGCGATGCAACAGGACATGCGCGGCGAAATGAGCCTTTAACTCGATGACTACCGTCGGTAAACACATGCCTAGCTTGGGTAAGTGAGCGGTAATAATCCAACAATGACTGAGTGAAAGTGAGAACGCTGGGGGCATGATAATTAACCTTGCCCCTTACTATTGACATACTTAAGTGGTGGTAAGGTTTAGTCTAATTCTTGCACATCGATGCTTTGCTGAGGAATAAACTGCTGTTTAAGTTCAGCTTTAGATTTAAAGGCTATCTCACCATCGGTCGCAACAGACATGTGTTGCGGATTCTCATTGTGTACAGACTGGTACATCATTACTGCCTGCATACAATGGTCACGCTGCTCTTTGGTCAGCTCAGTTCCTTCTGGCCAGCGTCCCGTTTCCACAGCATACAGCAGTCGGTCATAAGCTTCAGGTGTGATCGATTCTATTAATTGTTGTTTATTCATTTGCCGTTACAACTCCTTGTGGCACATTTTGCTCAAGTTACGCAATTGCTCGCCGATACACAAGCATATGGATCACAGTGCTTGGGATTAGGAGCATCACTAACCAATGAAACCATTTGCATTAACCTTTCGCTGCATGTTTTTAGCTATGCTTGCATTCACTTTAAGCGGTTGTTTCGAAAGTCGTTTAAACACAGAGGGTTTGTGTAATAGTAATCCAAGCTTGGAGTGTGAACAGCTCAACATTAACGACGGCAAATGCAGGGTGCAACGAACCGATCTCATATGGCACCGTTATGACATGTTGAAAAAGCCCGACGATCTAAAACTGATCACAGAATATGAAATGCTGGCGGACTACCAGCGATGCCTAACACTGGCGGCGCAAATTCGTGCTCTGAAAACAACCGCTCAATCACAAAATCGCTTTAATGCGTTGCAATACAGTTATAACGAACAAAAGCGGCTTACCGCGGTAATGCAAGAAATTGATAACCCTTATATCTACTATTTTTTGTGGACACATGGCGATGATTACGCGAAACGCAAATTTTTACAGCTTGAGCCAACGGGACAACTCGATACCCCAACACTGCAATATTATCTGGCCACTTATTACAGCAATCGAGATCCTGAGCATACCTTAGCGATTTTGAATAAAGCCCTAGACTTAACTGACAGTGACAACGTCGACAATCGCATCATCCAGTCGCTGGCAACTATTCATCAAACTGCGGGCAATATTGAAATGGCGTATATGTGGGCGATCGTGGGGCGAAGTTTCAAATTACCTGTTTCAGATGACCGCACTCTTGCAGTCTATTATTCGTTCAACGAACAGAAAAAAGCGTTTTTGGACCAAAAGGCAGCAGAAATTGTAACTCACTTACAAAAAGGCACTTACAGCACCACCCTTTTACCTTCGCAATCGTATCTGCAAAGCCTCTAAATTTAGAGGCAATGCTGACAACAAGCATGGGAGTTAATGCGTTTTTTAAATCTTGAGAATCATTACTCTTTTCTATCAAATTTTAATGACACAGAATTAACACAAAAACGTTGGCCCGTGGTGTCTTGAGGGCCATCTTCAAACACATGCCCTAAATGGCTATCACATTTCGCACATCGGATCTCAGTGCGGATCATGCCATGGCTCATGTCCTTGATATAACGAATTGCCTGGTCGTCAATGGCCTTATCAAAACTTGGCCAACCACAACCCGAATCGTATTTGTTATCAGATACAAACAGCGGTGCGCGACAGCACGTACAGTGATAAACACCACTGTTTTTATTGTGCAATAAAGTACCGCTGTACGGGGCTTCAGTGCCTTGCTCTCGGCAAACTCGATACTCTTCATCACTTAATTGTTCGCGCCATTGTTGTTCTGTTTTTTTCATGGTTTTGCATCCTTTTAAAATCACAACGAGTATACCGTTTTCTCCACTACTGGCTCAACTTTTGATGGTTATCATCTCAACCAAGCGTGTATGCATTCACTCCTAAAACATTCACTAATACGTAGCCTTATGATTAAATTGGTGTCGCAAATTGTCGTGGCAGTAGATTGTTAAAACAAAACTTGCAAATGTAGCGGTTTGTAGCACATACTTTGTGACATTCTCGACACTTGTTGAAGCCTGTATTTCAAGTGTCTATTTCAGGAATCAGCTTGGTTTGTCTACAAATACAACAGCTGAAGGTGAACAACTCGTTATTCGGTATGTAAGTTTCTAACATTTTTTTGATGTTAGACAAGTTAACCGCAATTTCGGCTTGCGATTCGGCGCTTAGTTTTGTAATTTTACTACCAAGTTATCTTTCAATCGAAAAAAATAAGTTGTGGAGCAACTATAATGACTATCAAAGTAGGTATTAACGGTTTTGGCCGTATCGGTCGTTTCGTATTCCGTGCTTCTGTAGAGCGCAATGACATCGAAGTAGTAGGTATCAATGACCTAATCGACGTAGAATACATGGCATACATGCTAAAATACGATTCAACTCACGGTCGTTTCAACGGTACTGTTGAAGTTAAAGACGGTAACCTAATCGTTAACGGTAACACTGTACGCGTTACTGCAGAGCGCAACCCAACTGACCTTAAGTGGGACGAAATTGGTGTTGACGTTGTTGCTGAAGCAACTGGTATCTTCCTAACTGACGAAACTGCACGTCAGCACATCACTGCTGGTGCGAAGAAAGTTGTTCTAACTGGTCCTTCTAAAGACGCAACTCCAATGTTCGTTATGGGCGTAAACCAAGACTCTTACGCTGGTCAAGACATCGTTTCTAACGCTTCTTGTACTACTAACTGTCTTGCTCCTATCGCTAAAGTTCTTAACGACAAGTGGGGCATCGAGTCTGGCCTAATGACTACAGTTCACGCAACTACTGCGACTCAAAAAACTGTAGATGGTCCTTCTGCTAAAGACTGGCGCGGTGGCCGTGGTGCTTCTCAAAACATCATCCCATCTTCAACTGGTGCTGCTAAAGCTGTAGGCGTTGTTCTTCCAGAACTAAACGGCAAACTAACTGGTATGGCTTTCCGCGTACCAACTGCTAACGTTTCTGTAGTTGACCTAACTGTTAACCTTAAAGAAGCTGCATCTTACGAAGCAATCTGTGCTGCAATGAAAGAAGCTTCTGAAGGCGAAATGGCTGGCGTTCTTGGTTACACTGAAGATCAAGTTGTATCTCAAGACTTCATCGGTGAAGTACAAACTTCAGTATTCGATGCTAAAGCTGGTGTTGCTCTAACTGACAAATTCGTTAAAGTTGTATCTTGGTACGACAACGAAATCGGTTACTCAAACAAAGTTCTTGACCTAATTGCTCACATCTCTAAGTAAGCATTAGCCAAAAACTTGGTTTAGTAAAAGGCGACTTTCGAGTCGCCTTTTTGCATTTTAAAGGAACGCGAAAAGGCTAGATGTCACTGCCCTTCTACCAATCGGATTATTTAAGTGGTCAGAAAATTGCGCTGGAAAAATCGCTAATAACAAGGTAAAGACTGCAGTAGATAGCTGTTCTACCTACAAAATCTTTAGCGCAGATATTGGTGATTTTAACAAGCAAGAATGAGCAGTTAATTGATGCGATTGGTATTATATGCGTTCCAAATGAATATTGACTTGCGACGGACTATCTCCCACTCTTCGATACTAAGGTGACCTCACTATGGACTACGTTAACCTACCCACTATTGCAGCCCTATCAGACTGTGTTTCCATCATCAACATGGGCGACTGCAAAGCTGTTCGCGTTATTCACCCTAACGCTCAGGCACTGATCTCTCTTCATGGTGCCCACCTATTGTCGTTCCAACCAACTGGACAGGCTGATCTTATTTGGATGAGTGAAGACGCTATTTTCGATAATAAGGCAGCCATCAGAGGCGGTGTCCCAGTTTGTTGGCCTTGGTTTGGGCGAATTGCAGCCCCTGCACACGGTTTTGCGCGTACCAGTGAATGGACCCTAGCCCAACATAGAGAAAATGACCGTGGCGTCATCATCGAGCTAACGCTTCAAGATAGCGCACCGTCTCATGCCATTTGGCCACATAAGTTTTTTGCTCGACTGCTCATTGAAATCGCAGACACCATCACCCTGACGCTCGAGGTTGAAAACACCGACAGCAGCCCTTGGACGTTTTCTGGTGCACTCCATACCTATCTCAATGTTGGTGACATTACTCAAACCAAAGTCACTGGAATGGGCCCAACCTACCAAGATAGCTTGCAACAAGGAAAAATTTGCACCGGTAATGAAGAACTGATGCTGACTGACACTATCGACCGAGTGTATACTGCGCCAGTTTCCCCAATCGTGTTGTTTGATCCTGTACTGGACAGACATATCGAAGTGCGCAATCAAGGTGACAATAGCGCGGTGCTATGGAACCCGTGGCAACAGGGAGCGAAAGCAATGGCTGACATGCATGATACGGGCTACCAAACCATGCTCTGCATCGAATCCACTTTGCACGCAGCAAGTTTGGAGCAAGGTAAAAAGCTTGAACCTGGTGAGAAGCACCAACTTATTACACATCTGTCCGTTAAATAATATTGTAGAGACTATTACGCAATGCACTACCAATGCCCTCTTTGTCAATTACCACTCAATTTGGCTGATCGCACACTAACGTGCAGTAATCGACACCAGTTCGATTTCGCAAAAGAGGGCTATGTGAACTTAATGCCAGCGCAGCATAAGCGCTCTAAAGCCCCTGGTGACAACAAAGAGATGATGCAGGCAAGACGCTTATTTCTTGAGTCCGGGCACTATCAGGCGCTGGCACAGCACATTGCAGAGCTTGTAGCAAGCGTGACCCCAGCTCAAGGCCATGTATTGGATATTGGATGCGGCGAAGGCTATTACACGCAGCATATTGCCAAGCGAATCAACGGTGATTGCTACGGATTAGATATATCAAAAGTGGCGATTCGTTATGCCGCCAAACGATACCCACAGTGTCACTTTAGTGTCGCCTCTAGCCATCGCTTACCTTTTGCCGACAATAGTTTAGATACCGTCATTCGAATTTATGCGCCGTGCAAGCCAGAAGAGCTGTTAAGAGTTCTCAAACCCGGTGGTCATGTGGTCACAGTAACTCCAGCAGCAAGACATCTTTATCAATTGCGCGAGCTTATTTACGATGAAGTTAAGCTGCATCAACATACTGAAACCTTAGAGCCGTTCACCAAGGTTAACGATACGCAGTTAGAGACGTTGATGACTCTTTCCAGCAATGACGCTAAAGCATTATTGCAAATGACGCCGTTTGCATGGAAAGCGACCGAAGAAACCATAGCTGCATTAGAGCAAAATCCAAACTTTGAATGCGAATCTAGCTTTGCTATTCATACCTACCAAAAGCCAAGTAACATCTAGCAATAGTAAAGATGAGCTCCACCAACAACTCATTGGCAGCTCGGGAACACTTTTTGCTTAGCTTCTATAGACGCACTGATTACGCATTACCGCGTTCAGTATTGCCATAATAGCCAAAAGGAAGGGTAATGAATCCACTGAATTCCTCTCAATCTATCGCCTCTGCTGGATCTCAACACACGCCATACGCCTCAAGCGCCGCTGAACAAAGCGGCAACGATTCGCCTCGTATTGCCGCAGGAGCGTCAGTCCCATTGGACGAAACGACAAAGCCTGCACAAATACAAGGGTTGACGCCAGAGGGGAAAGCGCTCATTCAAGCGTTGCAAGACATTGAAAAAGAATCCGAGCTTGCCAGAGAATCATTGTCTGGTGGTGAAGAAAACAATCAAAGCGATCGCAGTTTCTCGATGAAAAAAGCCTTAACGGCCGCGGCAACCATAGGCGGCATTTTGCTGGCCGTCGGCTGATCGAGTTTTACAGTTCGATCATTAGCGCGTTTATTTCAGGTTCTTTCCAAATGGGTAGATGTGATCTTCCCAGTCAATCACGTCTATTTCGTAGACCACTTTATTGCGCACGCTTTCTCCTGCTGCATGCATAGCAGACTTTGAACCTGTGAGTAACGGATGCCACTCGGGTAACGGTTTGCCTTCCGCAAGAAGACGATAGGCACAGGTTGACGGTAACCAGTGAAACTCGTGAATGGTTTCTCGCGTCAACTTAAGACAATCTTCACCAGACTCAAAACGGTTAGGGTAATCTTTGCAACTGCATGTTTTGCTGTTTAGCCAGCTGCAGGCTACGTTGGTGTAGTAGACTTCATCGGTTTCTTCATCTTGCAACTTATGCAGACAACACTTACCACATCCATCACACAGCGACTCCCACTCTTGTTCACTCATTTGTTCAAGTGATTTTTCTTTCCAATATGGTGCGCTCATGTCGTGGCCTATTCGGTGGTGCAAAGAAGAGCGCTGAGTTATACCATTTTGACAGCGAAACTCAAGTTATCTCCAACACACTTCATCTCGCACTCATTAAAAAATTTTAGTAGTATGCGCGCACACACTGGAGGGGCACTATGAACCGCAAAAAGAAAATCAACGACATACTGAAAAAGAAACTGAAAAAACAGAACGCGAAGCTGCACAAAAGTAATAAGCCTCGTTACATTTCAAAAGCAGAACGCGCCGAAATGGAAAAAACACAAGCAGAACACACTGTAGAAGCCAACACCGATACAGCAATTAACGACTCAACAACAGAGCAGAGCGAATAATTGAACTGTCGGTTAGGATGCGGCGCCTGTTGTATCGCCCCAAGTATATCTTCGCCTATTCCCGGCATGCCTAGCGGCAAGCCTGCCAATACTCGCTGCATTCAACTCAACGATGATAACTTATGTCGGCTATTTGGATTAGACAGTCGTCCAAAAGTCTGCCTCGATTTTGCTCCAGACGTCTATATTTGTGGTGACTCCGACCCACAAGCCATGAACAATTTAATCTATCTTGAGAAAGTCACCTAATCTCTGCCGCTCATTTTTCCTATTGAAGCCACTCGCACTATGCATTTTGTTGTCTACAGTTAAGTAGATATGTTTCAAAATCAAGGGAACAATAATGAAAGCATACTTAGCAGAAGCAGTTGGCACGTTTTGGTTAGTATTAGGTGGCTGTGGTAGCGCTGTATTAGCCGCAGCCTTTCCAGAGGTTGGTATTGGGCTCTTGGGAGTCTCACTGGCATTCGGCCTTACCGTATTAACTATGGCTTACGCCATTGGGCACATTTCGGGATGTCACCTCAATCCGGCAGTCACCATAGGTCTTTGGGCGGGTAAGCGTTTTGATGCTTCCCAAATCATTCCATACATAGTGGCACAAGTTGTTGGCGGAATACTTGGCGGCGGAGTCCTTTACTTAATCGCAACCGGTCAGGCAGGATTCGATGTCGCAGAGTCTGGTTTTGCCACTAACGGTTATGCAGAACGCTCGCCTGGTGGCTACGATCTTTCAGCAGGTTTTATTGCCGAAGTCGTCATGACAATGATGTTTATTGTGATTATTCTCGGCGCAACGGATAAGCGTGCACCTCAAGGATTTGCCCCAATAGCGATCGGTTTGGGATTAACTCTAATACATTTAATCTCTATCCCAATTACCAACACATCTGTCAATCCAGCGCGCTCAACGGGTGTGGCTATTTTTGTCGGTGATGGTGCCTTAACACAACTTTGGATGTTTTGGGTTGCCCCTATTATTGGATCAATACTAGGCGCTGCAATCTATCGAGGAATATCGAGTGAATCTGAGGGGTGATCCCGTTGATTTAATAGGTTGGAGTTTTCTAATCAAAAAAAGCCGCATTTAAATGCGGCTTTTTATACCAATCGAAGTAATTAACTGGTCAGAAAATTGCTTTGGTTGGTATTAGATCATATTTTTTGGCGACCCAGTAAGGAGTGAGACAGTGTTGTCCCATCCACCAAGTCTAACTCGCCGCCAACAGGAACACCATGTGCAATACGACTGGCATTAACCTCGTGCAGGTGGCAAAGCTCAGCAATGTATTGGGCCGTGGCCTCCCCCTCTACTGTGGGGTTTGTGGCAAGGATGACTTCTTCGATATCACCCACTTTCAAACGATAATCAAGTTCATCCAGCCCAATATCCGAAGGGCCAATCCCATCAAGTGGCGATAGGTGCCCCATCAACACAAAATAACGACCAGAAAATTGCCCCGTGGATTCCACCGCGGCTATATCGGCAGGGCTTTCAACCACACACAACTGCCCATTAGCCTGTCTCTTAGGATTTAGGCAGATATGACAGGTTTCTTCTTCGGTGAACGTTCGACATTGAGAGCAATGGCCAATTTCTGTCATCGCTTGTGACAGCGCATCGGCCAATTGTAAGCCGCCTTTACGATCTCGCTGAAGAAGCTGAAACGCCATGCGCTGAGCAGATTTGGGTCCTACTCCAGGCAAACAGCGTAACGCCTCCATTAACTGATCCAGCTTTACACTGGTACGCATCGAGAAAGCCTAACTTAGAACGGCATTTTCATGCCTGGTGGAAGTTGCATTCCACCAGTAACTGACGCCATTTTCTCTTTTTGCGTTTCTTCGATACGACGTGCAGCGTCGTTGAACGCAGCTGCAATCAAATCTTCCAGCATTTCTTTGTCATCTTCCATCAAGCTTTCGTCGATGTCGACACGACGAACACTGTGGCTACCAGTAATGGTCACTTTTACAAGACCTGCGCCAGATTCACCTGTTACTTCCATGTTGGCGATCTCTTCTTGCATTTTCTGCATACGATCTTGCATTTGCTGGGCTTGTTTCATGATATTGCCCATTCCGCCTTTTCCAAACATCTCGATTCTCTCTATTCTGCTGAGTAGTTAACTGTGAGACTTAGCCACGTTGCGCTTGCTGGCAAACCTCAGGTTTGTAGCACGTCTACACGTACCAAGTTATGATTTATTAATGGGGGTAATACGACGCTATTTCAAGTATCACCCTATATAGGTCTTACGGTATCACTGTCCAGTTGCGCCCCAAAACGGGTCTGCAAAAACTGGATATGAGTATCTTGCTGCAGTGCGTCATACGCCTGAGTCATTTTTTGTTGATACAGCTTATCTTTAATTTCCAAAGGCGTCTCGCCTTGTTCACCTACTTTAACCGACACCTGACACGGTTTGCCACGCAAACCACTTAGAGCTTCCGTTAAGATCTCAATGGCTTTGGGACTAATGAGGTGGGCTTGGCTTGGTCGTAGACATAACTGAAAATTCTCGCCCTGCTCTTCACAATGCGAGTTAAGCGCGAGCTGCTCCACCATTTTAGGGATGGTCAGTTCGGCTATTTCCGTTGCCCAGCGGTCTTTTTCTAACGCTTCTTGTTGCAACTTAGCGTTCATTTCTGGCGTACGCTCATGTTGCAGCGCCTGTTTGAGCTGCGCTGGCGTCAACTTATCCGACTGCTGCGCTTGCTGCTGTTTCTGCTTAGCCGCTTCGCTTGGCTGCCATTGATAAGGTTCTTTGGCTGTTGCAGCGGTTTGCTGTTGAGACCTGCTAAAGGCCGTGTCATTAGGCGAAGCGCTAGTAGGTAGAGAGCGCACAGGCGCCGAACTCGACTTATCTGCTAAGCGATCAAAAATGGACGCTTTGCTGTCTACCTTACCGGGCTTTTTTGCTGAGTCAGCTCCTGTCTCAGATTGCTTATCGAGCTGTACTCGCTTCGAGCGCAATTGATGACGCAGCCCACCAATAGCAGAGCCCTGTCCACTCGACTTCGCGGTGCGTGAGGTTGCTGGTTGCTGGTTTGTTGCTGGTGCGTTGTCTCGCTCTGATGACGATGGTTGAGGTGGCTCAGACTGTGGTGCTTGAGACTGCACTGGATTTGACTCTGCAAAATCGTCGTAGGACATTGGCTGGTAATCGTCTTCCGACGGGTATTCCGGCTGGCTGTCCACCAGTGATTGAGTTCTATCGTCAACCGGTGTTTGATCAGCCGTTGGCGAAGACGTCTGAGCATTGCTTTGCAGTGACGTTTTCAATGAAGCAGACGCTTCATCGTTAGCCTGCACAGTAATCGGAGCTGTCTTTGTAACCGCCTCAAACTTAGCTTTAACCTCAGGTTGACTTACTGCCTTTGGCTTAACATCTGTAACAGGTGCAATCTTAGGCACAGCAACGTCTACCGCCCCCACTGCAGGAGTATCGGCTGCTTGCGCATCAATCGATAATGCATAAGTCTGCTTCGCCTTAGGTTTAAAGGCCAACAGTCGTAGCAATACCATTTCTACACCTTGTTTTGGCAAGGGTGCCAAAGGCAGACTTTGGCGTCCTTTTAAGGTGATTTCGTAATACAGTTGAACGCTTTCTGGCGATAATTGCTGAGCCAATGCTGCAAAGATTGCGCTCTCAGGCTCATTGGAGTTGAGCGCTTTAGGCATTACCTGCAGCATCGCTATTTTATGAAAATGCTCTGCCATCTGCTTGAGCAAGACATCCCAATCAGCACCTAAGCCAGCAACGTGATCCAAGGTGGCAAAAAGTGACTGTGCATCATTGAGTGCAAGTGAACGAACAACTTGCAATGCATAATTAGCATCGATGGTGCCAAGCATTGAGTGGACAGTATGCTGGTCAATGACACCATTACCTAATGCGATTGCCTGATCGGTCAGACTGAGCGCATCACGCATACTACCGTCACCAGCATGAGCAAGTTGCTGCAGCGCTTTTAGTTCAAACTCAACCCCTTCTTGCTTAAGTATATGTTCCAGTTGACCGGAAATATCATCAAGCTGATGAGGTTTAAGGTGAAACTGCAAACAGCGCGATAGGATGGTAACAGGTAGTTTTTGGGGATCCGTTGTCGCCAACAGAAACTTCACATACTCTGGCGGCTCTTCTAGTGTCTTTAGCAACGCATTGAAGCTATGACGTGACAGCATGTGTACTTCATCAATTAAGTACACTTTGTAGCGTCCACGAGCTGGCTTGTACTGGACATTATCCAGAAGCTCTCGGGTATCTTCTACTTTTGTTCGTGAAGCTGCGTCAATTTCTAGCAAGTCAACAAATCGACCTTCGTCAATTTCTTTGCAGGTTGCACAAACGCCACACGGATGCCCTGTCACGCCCGTTTCACAATTTAGCCCTTTGGCAAAAATTCGGCCGATGGTGGTCTTACCCACCCCTCTTGTACCACTAAACAAATAAGCATGATGCAGCTTATTATTGTCCAAGGCATTACCAATCGCAGACAGCACATGTTGCTGGCCTACGACTTGATCAAAGGTGGCGGGACGCCATTTTCTTGCTAACGCTAAGTAGCTCATTCAATTTCCAGATGTGTCGTGCTGCGAACAGTCGCAATCACGATTTAGTGACCGTCAAACTCACAGATTGAGAATACATTAAGACCGAGTTTCTCTAGACGTTTGTCTCCACCGATTTCAGGAAGGTTAATCACAAACGCGGCATGTTCAACTTCGCCACCAAGCTGACGAATTAACGCCGTTGTTGCTTCAATAGTGCCACCGGTTGCCAATAGGTCATCAACCACTAACACTTTATCGCCCTCTACAATGGCGTCAGTGTGGATTTCGAGTACGTCTTCGCCATATTCTAGTTGGTACGATTGAGCAATAGTTTTACGAGGAAGCTTACCTGGTTTACGCACAGGTACAAATCCAACACCTAATTCAAGCGCTAAAGGAGCTCCAAACAAAAAACCACGAGCTTCCGTACCAACGACTTTAGTAAAGCCCATTGATTGATACTTTTCGACAAGCAATCCAATGGTTGCTTGATAGGCCTTAGCATCTTCAAGAAGGCTAGTAACATCTCTAAATAGGATGCCTGGTTTTGGGTAGTCAGGAATAGATTTAATGCTGTCTTTAATAAGCGTTAGAGTTTGTGTATTCATAGTGTTCACTTTTTGGGCTCATACCTGAGCCTCTGAGTCGAGCAAAATGCTCTTTAAATTAATTAGGGGCTAATGTTAGTGATTTTCTGTGGGTGGGGCAATATCGACATGAGTAGGAATTGATCGAAACCAGATAATCAAGACTAAAAACAGACCCGCTAGTAGCATCTTTACCCAAATGAGTGGTGCTACGATTATTGAGACGGTAAAACTCGCCACAATAAACACAAAAGCTTTTTTCTTTACCGAGCGCTCTATACAGCGGTTTTGTTGCCAGTTCTGTACGATCGGACCAAATGTGGGGTGCTGATTAAGCTTTTTATAAAGCGCGGGGTTTCCCCGAACAAAGCAGGCGCTCGCCAGTAAAACAAAGGGAGTTGTTGGTAAAATTGGCACTACGGCACCAATCACACCAATAAACAGAAAGGTGGTACCTAACGCGGTATAAACCCAGCGTTTAATAGTAATACCCACCTCCCAACAGCCATCAGTGGTAAAAAATCTAGAACGAATATCCGCCCATGACTTTAGTCCAAGTTAAAATGGCAGGCAATAGTGGCAGCGCTAAAACAGCAACAAATCCTAGAAAATAGGCAATGTTATACGGGTCTTTAAACGTTGTAGAGTGAGACGCGTTTGATTGAGTCGACACTTGAGCCGTGAATGTGTCTAAGGTATCAAGAGCAATGCTGGTCATGGAGAGTTCCTTTCTTGGGTCGTGGTCTAGCAAAAACGTTGCTAGTAAACAATACAATGAGAATCACACTCATTAAAATTGCTTCGACTATAGCCAAAAAAAGAGCAGACAAAAACCGACAGTAAGTAAGGGTATTCGCGCGCGTTACTCGACGCTAAGGCTAAAGCGCAGTCGTGCTCCAGAGCTTGGCGAAAACGTCCAGACCGTTTGCGCAGCTAGGTCTATAGTTTGACACGCTTTTTCTAACTCAGATTGAACCGCTTGCCCAAGCAGAACGGTTGATGAAGAGCTGTTATCTAAAGGAATACCAAAATTTAATGTCTGAATTTGTTTTAACGGACAATCTGCAAGAGCAAAAAAACTGGCAACGGGCTCTAAATAATTAATCTGATGGATAGAGTTATTGATCGACTCAACCAACTGGAAAAAACTGTCCACTCTGCCATGGTGACGTCGGATGTAGTCGTTTACGATCCCTCTTACCATTAGCGCACTTGCAACACCGTGCTCAGGGGCCGTATTAGTATCAATGGCGTACATCAACCACTGCCCGTTCATCAGCCACACATAATCGTAGACTAAGGGCGCGGTGTCGGCGTTTTGCATCAATTGAAAACGACAAGACCAATCTCCTTGGCTGGAGCTATTTGAGGGGATAAGCGCTTGCAGGAGTTGATTGGCTAATACCGGTTCCGAGTCCAACTGTTTTAAGTGCCAGTGCAGTTCTTGCTCGTCCGGCAGTTGCCCTTCACTACTCAAACCAAACCATTCGCTGGCAAAGTCCGATGACTCGCGACCGTCATCAGAGTGTTTAAGTGCTTCGTCAACGGCATCCAAAAGATGTTGTGGGTTCTTAATGGGTTTGATTAAAAAATCTTTAATGCCGAATCTCAACGCGTTGGCGACGACCGACATCTGGTCAGTACTCGACACAACGATCATGGGCAACGAAGGGTATTCACGAGCGGCCTCCTCAACAAACTCAAGTCCATTCATGATCGGCATATCGATATCGCACACCACAAGATCGGGGTGCGATCTATCGAGCATTTGCAGCCCTTGTAATCCGTTTTCTGCTTCTACAACCATCAAGCTATTCGCTTCGAGTATGGCTCGCGTCATTTGACGAAATATTGCGTCGTCATCCACCACCAATACTACGCTTGATGTGCTGGCCTCTATGGCTGTATGTTGTGCGACCGCGCCTGGTCTGTTCATCTATACTTCCCTTACAACTCACAAAACCACTATGAATTAAAATTAAATCTGTCTATTTTTATTATTAAAGCAACTTTTTAATAACAGTAGTCAATAGCTACAGGAAACTCAAAAAATGGCGTACTCTTTACACTGTCAAGGCCTTTTTTTGCGAAAACGATCTCGAATGCGTCATTGGTTTAGACAAAAAAATGCCGACTATCTACTTAGAGATGGTCGGCATTCTAATGCTTTAGTACCAACTAGTTAAGTGTTAGTTGGTCTATAAATTGTGCAAGCGTACGCTTATGCGCCTTCGTTGTATAACTCTAGGTTGGCAAGTTCTTGAGCAATATTTTGCTCAAGTTTAGCGTCGTCGTTACGAAGCCCGTCCAAGAAATCGAGGTACTTCTGATCGATATCTCCGGTCACATACTCTCCATTAAACACTGATGTTTCAAATAGAGAAATATCGGCATTACCCATGCCTACTGCAGAAACAAGATCTTCCAGTGATTGGAACATCAATCCATCCGCGCCAATAATTTTACAGATTTCATCTGCGTCACGTCCATGAGCAATCAACTCATTGGCGGTCGGCATATCGATGCCATACACGTTAGGGAATCGAATCTCTGGAGCTGCGGACACTATGTACACTTTATTTGCCCCTGAATCACGCGCCATCTCAATAATCTGTTCAGAAGTGGTGCCTCGAACGATTGAGTCATCGACGAGCAGAACATTTTTACCTTTAAATTCAGAGCGAATCGCATTCAGCTTACGACGCACCGATTTACGACGCTGCTGCTGTCCAGGCATAATAAATGTACGGCCAACATAACGGTTTTTCACAAAACCTTGTCGATACGGCTTATCAATAATTTGCGCAATTTCTAACGCAATGTCACATGAGGTCTCAGGGATTGGGATCACCACATCGATGTCCAAATCTTCCCACTCTTGCTTAATTTTTGCGCCTAGCTTTTTGCCCATTTCTACGCGTGCACTATAAACAGACACCTTGTCGATGAATGAATCTGGACGGGCAAAATAGACATATTCAAAAATACATGGGTTTAGGCTTGGGTTGTCTGCACACTGCTCGGTAAACAGCTCCCCTTCGAAAGTTGCATAAATAGCTTCACCAGGCGCAACATCGCGCACGAAGTCAAAACCGACGGCATCCAACGCCACAGACTCAGATGCAACCATATACTCGGTGCGACCTTCTACTTCTCGCTTACCTAAGCAAAGAGGGCGAATGCCATTAGGATCGCGAAAAGCAATCATACCGTGGCCAATCACCATTGACGCCACTGCGTAAGCGCCACGAATGGTGTTGTGAACGTTACGTACGGCTTTAAACACGTCTTCTTTAGTGATGGTAAGCCCTGGCGCTAGGTCCAAGTTATGCGCGAGCACATTAAGCAACACTTCCGAATCTGACGTAGTGTTAACGTGACGACGATCGTTTTCAAATAGCGACTGACGTACTTCGTGTGCATTGGTCAAATTGCCATTGTGCGCCAACGTAAGACCAAAAGGCGAGTTGACGTAAAAAGGTTGAGCTTCAGAGGCACTGGAGCTTCCTGCCGTTGGGTAACGGACATGGCCTATACCAACCGTACCTTGTAAGCGCTGCATATGCTTCGCTTCAAAAACATCTTTAACCAGTCCATTGGCTTTACGCAGACGAAAACGATTGCTTTCTATGGTAATAATACCCGCAGCATCTTGACCACGATGCTGTAACACCGTTAACGCATCATAAATTGACTGGTTAACGGGGGTGATGCCCACGATTCCAACAATACCACACATGTTTTTTTCCTCGACTATGGCAAACGAACACGCCTAAATGGCGTTCTTCAAAAAGCTAGATGATTGCTGAAGATGCTCAAAAAACGGTTCTATCACTTGGCCAAATTCTGGGATAAGCACAGATTCTTTCCACCACTGTGACTCTGGTAAAGTGGTAAAGGCGTCAACAAAAAACAGCAACGCGGAAACAATCAATACACCCCGAACCATACCAAACACCACGCCCAGCAGTCTATCTGTGCCCGACAAGCCCGTTTTGCTGACCAACTGGCCAATGGCGTAGTTAACGATAGCGCCCACAATCAAAGTTGATATAAACAGCGCAGCGATGGCTGCGCCATTTCGTATCAGTTGATCTTCTATATTGGTGAAATAGACCGCTAGTTTGCTGTAATACTGACTGGCGATAAAAAATGCGCCAAACCAAATTACCAACGATAACGCTTCTTTGACAAAACCGCGGACCAAGCTGATCAGAGCGGACAAAGCTACTAAACCAATAATGATAAAATCGACTGTGTTCATTTTGAGTACATCTCGTATTTGGCGCGCATTTTAACAGAAAAAAT
Organism: Vibrio sp. qd031; assembly: GCF_002100145.1. GTDB lineage: Bacteria > Pseudomonadota > Gammaproteobacteria > Enterobacterales > Vibrionaceae > Vibrio. The sequence goes on along the minus strand of NZ_JXQD01000025.1, from coordinate 349,156 downwards.
GGTGACGCAAACGTTTTCTTATGGATTTAGTGGTTTAAATTTGAGCACTTGACCTTCTAAGCCAATAATTGCTTTTAACTCAATAATCTGCTTTTCCAGTTTTTCTTTAGAGACATCTGGACCAACAACAATCCGATTAAAGCCATTATCTTGCTTAATGATATTGGCTGGGTAGCCGCTGTTTTTCAGATCAGCCACTATTGCCTTAGCGTTATCTTCATTTTTTAGTGACACCAGCTGTATGATCCACGCACTATCGGCATAGTCATTCGCCTCGGGTACATCGTTAATGACGACCTCCACCTGTGGTGGCTCGTCCGACGGCGACGCTTCTTCACCGTTGTTCGTGCTGGACTCTTCTTGAACAACAAACTCCACCGGCGCCTCTGGTAACTCGATATCATCATTGATGGGTTCAAGAACCTCAAAGCTAACCGCTTCGCTTTCAACTGTCGGCCTGATAGGGATCTTGGCAAAATCTTCTTGAAAATGTTTTTTTTCGCCGTCGAGAATGTCAGGCAAGAAAATCACACCAACGGCGGCAAGAATGATGGTTCCAACAATGCGGCTTTGAAACTTAGTGGCCATTCAACGCTCCTTGTGTACAAAACTTTAATACTTCACCCACCGTCACAAACGATCCCATAACCACAATAATGTCGTTTTTATCTGCGATCTTGAGGGCCTCTTGGTAGGCTTCTATCGCACCACCATAGGTGTGATAGTTTGTGCTAAATTTATCCACAACCTCAACCAGTTGCTGTGCTTGGGCCGCGCGATCACCAGGTAAACTTGCTAAGTGCCAATCAGAAACAACCTCAGACATCGCATTGAGCGTCTCGGCAATATCTTTGTCTTTCAACATTCCCACAACCGCAATGACCTTTTGCTTTGGGTAACGCTGCTTCAGACTACCGGCCAAATATTGAGCAGAGTGAGGGTTATGTGCAACATCCAGCAGAACCACAGGATCGGTACTAAGCAGTTGCATTCGACCATTTAAATTGGCATTTTGCAATCCATTCACCACATTGACATCGGTAATATTGAGCTCCGACACGCCCAGTGCCGTCAGTGCTGTTGCTGCATTTTGCAATGGAAGATTAGGAATGGGCAACTCTTCTAGATCAAACTGTCCACACCGCCAAGACCATTGAGCACCATCACTATGATAATGATAGTTAATACCCACTTGGTACAACTTAGCGCCAATGTCATCTGCGTGTGCAGCGACTGTGCTCGGTGAATCTGGTTGGCCACATATAGCAGGTTTTCCACTACGAAAAATCCCCGCTTTCTCATATCCAATCACATTAATATCGTCGCCTAACCAATCAACATGATCCACGGCTAAGGAAGTAATGACTGAAACATCATGATCAACAACGTTGGTCGCATCCAATCGACCGCCTAACCCTACTTCCAAAATGACCACATCGACCGCTTGCTGTTGAAAGAGCCACAAGGCAGCCAAAGTGCCAAACTCAAAGAAGCTTAAGCTGGTGTCACCGCGCAGCTCATTAATGTGGGCAAACGCTTCGCTATGTAAATCGTCGACGAGTTCATTGCCATTGACTCTCACACGCTCTGTATAGCGAATGAGGTGCGGAGAGCTATACACGCCAACCGAATAGCCGGCGTCCAGTAAGATCGCCTCTAAAATAGCGCAGGTGGACCCTTTGCCATTGGTTCCTGCTACGGTAATCACTTTTGGTGCGGGGCGAGATAATTGTCCATCCTGAGCGACCTTTTGGACCCGGTCGAGACCAAGATCAATGGCACTAGTATGAATATTCTCTAAATAATGAAGCCACATCTCGAGTGAAGATGTGGCTTTTGGGGAAGCGTTTTGATTCATCAATCTATATTAAGGCTGTGCCTGTTCACTGCGATTGAGAACTACTTTACTCGTTTTCGTCCGCGACGGGTACTGTGTATTCCTCTTGTTGAGGTTTTTCTGTCACAGAAACCACCAATGGCGATGATTGCGCGGTCATTTTGGCGATTAAACCACCAATGGTTTGGCGCATATCGCGGCGATCGACAATCATGTCAATGGCGCCATGGTCGAGCAAAAACTCACTGGTTTGAAAGTCCGCCGGTAAATCTTCACGTACTGTTTGTTCGATGACGCGACGTCCTGCAAAACCGATGACCGCTTTTGGCTCACCAATGTTGATATCACCTAGCATCGCAAAACTTGCAGAAACACCACCCATCGTTGGGTCTGTCATGACCGAAATAAACGGCAGACCTTTACGCGTTAATCGCTCGAGCGCCGCACTGGTTTTGGCCATTTGCATCAGCGACATTAACGCTTCTTGCATGCGCGCACCGCCAGAGGCAGAAAAACAGACCAGTCCACAATTGTTCTCGATGGCCGCATCTACCGCTTTTACAAAACGAGCACCCACAACAGAGCCCATAGAACCACCCATGAACTTAAACTCAAATGCACAGGCAACAATCGGCATAGAGAGAAGTTCGCCTTTCATCGCAATCAGCGCGTCTTTCTCACCGCTGGCTTTTTGATAGGTAGTGATACGATCTTTGTAGCGCTTCGTATCTTTAAACTTTAACTTGTCTTGCGGCTCTAGCTCAGCCGCAATTTCTACGCCCGTTCCTTCGTCTAGGAACTTTTCTAAACGCAAACGCGCAGCAATACGCATATGATGGTCACACTTAGGACACACCTCTAGGTTTCTTTCAAGCTCAGCGTGGTACAGCACCTGGTCACAAGAGGTACATTTAGTCCACACCCCTTCAGGGATATTCGCTTTACGTTGAGACGTGCCAACATTGGATTTGTTAAAAATCTTTTCAAGCCAACTCATGGAAGTCCTTATTAGCTAACACTCACGTCAAGACGCAAGATAATGAAATATGGTGTATTTGTGCGTGGAATTAAACCATAGATCCAGCGCTCTGTTTACAAAAAACTGGTTGTACCTATCAGAAAGTAGATGAATTACACGCTATTTCAATCATTAGAAGACGAATTTACTACTGCTGTGGCAAAAACAGCGGCCCCATAGGGACTTGTGGTAAGTCAAATTCTTGTGGGTAGTCCACCGCAACCAAATACAAACCATGTGCTTTTGCCGTTGCCGACGCAAGTGTGCGATTTCTTTGCTCTAACAACCACTTAATCCACTCTGGCTGTTGTTCTTTACGCCCAACAGTGATTAAGCTGCCCACAATGTTTCTGACCATATGGTGCACAAACGCATTGGCTTTGATATCAACCACGATGTATTGATTATAGCGAACAACATTCACATGCATAATATTGCGGTTTGGTGAGTTGGACTGACATTGCGCTGCACGAAACGAGCTAAAGTCATTTTCGCCAAGCAAATATTGTGCAGCTTCATGCATCAATGTCTCATCGAGCTCGCCATGGTAGTGGCTAACACCTTTTGCTAATACCGCTGGGCGGTAGTCACTGTTGTAAATGACGTAGCGATAACGGCGTGCAGTAGCACTAAATCGTGCGTGAAAGCTCTCTGGTACTTCTTTAGCCCAACGTACGGCTATCTGGTCTGGCAGGTTTGCATTAACCCCCATAGTCCAAGCCACGAGCTTTCTTGACGCGCTAGTTTCAAAGTGGACAACCTGCCCCGTGCCATGTACGCCAGAATCTGTGCGCCCAGCGCATTGCACTTCTATCGGTTCGTTGGCTATCACCGATAACGCTTTTTCCAGCTTCTGCTGCACCGATACTACGTCGCGTTGACGCTGCCACCCGTAAAAAGAGGCACCGTCATATTCTATTCCTAAGGCTATTTTCATTGTATTACCTACCTTTTAATTGCGCGCAGTATATACCGACTCAAGCACAAAGAAAAAGGGAGTAAACGATGTTTACTCCCTACTATTATTTGATGGCTAAATGATGAGTAACGCTACGACAAACCCTCTTTAATTTGGGTCGCTTCGGTAACAACACTCTCATCCCCCAGTTCAATAGCTTGGTCGAGCAATCGAACTGCGCCGTCTACATCATTCATCTCTAAGTAGATTTTGGCAAGATCCAATTTACCAATCGCTTCGCTGTTGTTGTCTACGTCATACGCTTCAACATCACCAATCACGTCAGGAAACTCATTGAGACCGACATCGAGATTAAGCTCTTCTTCGTCAGCTGCAGTGCCGCTCTCTTGCTGCTCAATTTGCCCCATGAGCTCATCGATGCTCATGTAATTTGAATTGGCAACAAGGTCCTGTTCTTCGTCCACTTCTTGTGAAGACCAGTCCTCTTGCGTCAATTCGGGTTGAGTCGCTTGCTGTTCCCAGATTGCTTGGTCTTCGTCTGGAATGTTTTCATCAATCTGTTGACGCTGTTCATCAGAAAGTTCAAAGCTTGGCCACTCTTGGTCATCTTCGTCTATTTCTGATTCGCGCTCAGACACAGTTGTTTCATCAGAGGGCTCTTGAGAAAGTAATGCATCCAAATCCAGAGCTGCGGCATCAAGCGCTTGTTGATCGGCAATAGGTTCACTGTTCGACTGTTGAGTTGGCTCATCGAGCAAGCCTTCTAAGGCGGTGTTCTCGTCAAAGACGCCTAGATCATCATCAGATAAAATGACGTCTTCTGGCGCTAACAGTTGCTGTTCAGGTTGCCCTTCTGGCTCTTGCTCATACTCAGTAGCATCAGCCAGCGCTTGCTCTTCTGTATATTCAGGTAAATCTTCTACACTCAGTACCAACGGCTCAGACACATCATCGCGGTCGCTCGTTGGCGCAGATGGCTCTTCTTCCAGCGAGTGAGTCGGCTCTAACTCCGGCTCAAGCTTCGAAGATGGCTGGTCAAAAATTGCAGCCACTTCGCTTGGAGCAGTTTCATCCACACTCGGTTCTTCAACTGGCTGCTGCTGCGGTTGAAAATCGATAGGTGCGTCCAATTCTGGCACATTCCAATCGTCATCTTGCGGTTGACCAAACTCGTTTTCAGGTAACCCTAAGCTATCAACTATTGGCTCTGGCTCTGG
>NZ_JXQD01000025.1:209416-344041 GCF_002100145.1 Vibrio sp. qd031 | reverse complement strand
TGGCTCTGGCTCTGGCTCTGGCTCTGGCTCTGGCTCTGGCTCTGGCTCTGGCTCTGGCTCTGGCTCTGGCTCTGGCTCTGGCTCTGGCTCTGGCTCTGGCTCTGGCATCGAAGCTTGTTCTATGATGCTGTCGATGTCTAGTGGCTCATCCTCAACGACTGTCGCCTGTTGAGGTTGATTCGCCTCTAGAAGGGCATCAAGCTCATCATCAAGAACACTCTCTATCTCTGCTTCATCGGACGGAAGTTCGGCGACAGGCTCACTAAACATATCCAGTAAGTCATCAATCTCGTCAACTTCGGATGCGGTGTCATTGCTCTCTTCCGGTCCAGCAATCTCATTCAACAGAGCATCAAGTTCATCCTGAGCTTTAACATTACTGGCGACATTATTATCTGGGCTAAATTCGTCAAGCAACGAGTCCAGCTCTTGCTGCGGGTCGACCACATCGTTATTCGAAGCTGAAACATTCTCATCCGACGGCAGGTCTATGTCGTCACCGGTGGCAAACTCATCAAACAATGAATCAAGTTCATCTTGAGTTTGTGGCTCGGGCGCTTTAACAACAAAATCATCAAGATCGGCAACGTCACTTTGTAGCTCTGGCGCAATCGACTCATCGACACTAAGATCAAACTCGTCTTCCATAGACGCTGGAGACTCTGAGGTTTCAGCAACAGCTTGATCGAACAATGCATCAAAGTCATCTTGACTTTGTGGCTGGTCTGATGGGCTCGACTCGTCTAACTCATCGAAGTCATTGAGCAATTCATCCAACATCGACTGATCGATACCACCGTCTAGCGGTTCATTGTCGAGAGCGCCATCGTCTAAATCTATAGTATCGATGCCAGCTTCCAAACGAGCTTCTTGTTCACTGATAGAGAAAGAATCTAATGCCGCCTCCATCTCTTCGAGCCCAACAGCAGGTTCGCTAGAATTAACGCTAATACCGTTTGCCGAGGCGTCGTCAGTACCATCGTCGAGGTCAAAGTCCCCGTCTTCACCAATGTCTGCAAACGGATCTTCGCCATTTTCATCGGTAAGATCATAGTCAAGGTCGTCGTCACCAAGATCGGCAAATGGGTCGTCTTCAGCGTTAATTGATGAGTCAGAATTTTCGTTTTCAATATCCATGAGCAGCTCATCGTCATCGATGGCCGCGTCATCATCCATGTCTAGGTCTGGAATGTCTTCGTCCATCGACACGATTGGTGTGACAGATTCGGTGGTGTGTTGCTCTTCATCAGCTTGCGGTTTGCTAACCAGTAGGCGAATAATCAAATACAACACCAACAAGCTTGGCAGTAAAACCAAGCCCACGATAAACCAAATATTTGACAATAAACGGTCCATTAACGTGGGTTGGAGGCGTTGCTGCTCTATCAGTTTTGCTTTTTCAGCCGCCAGCTGTTTCTCAACTTCATCACGGATCCTATCTTCATCGCTAAGTTCCGTCTGTAGTTCTTGAACCTGGTTTTGCACGGTCGATAGCATGACTCGCAATTCATGATTTTTTTCTTCTAAGAGCAGCAATTCACTCTCTGATAATTGAAGCTGCTCTTCAAGTTGGTCAACTTTTTCATCATCGACAACAGGTACCAATACTTCAGCATTAGTTTCTGCTGGCGTTACTTCGGAAACACTTGACTCTGAGATAGGTTCTACAGCGGGGACTTCAGCAACAGGAATGACTGTTTGTTGCGCAACCACAGGCTCGATAACCGGCTCTGGCAGCGCAACGTCAGTTGCTGGGACCACAGGTTGTGGACGCTGCGTTGCTCGGTCCAGTTTTGCTTGGTGAATTTGCATCAAGCGCTGAGCTTCGGCTGTCGAATTGGCAGCAATTTGCTCTGCCGAAGGCATGCGCAATCGACTTCCTGGCACCAACTGGTGAATATTTTGCTCTTCAAACGCGCGTGGGTTTAATCGATATATCGCTAATAAAGTCTGTTGAACACTAAATTGGGCACTGGGTCTTTGGGCACTCGCAATACTCCACAGCGTTTCGGTTTGGCCTGTAGGGCCATAAAATGCGGACGAACTGGTGGATTCTTGTACTGGAGCGGCATAGACAATATCTGGTCTAGGTGGTTGCGGGGCAGCACCATCTGGCCCTACCAATCGTATGGTTTCTGCGTGTAGGCCAGTGGAAGCAATCGCTGCTACCGCTATACCTAGTAATAATTTTGTTCTTGAGAAGAATCGCATATATGAAAGCTGCTAAAACGAACCTAGTTATAATCTGTCAAATATATCGGAAACAAACAGCAAAACTGTAGTGCCATACGATAAAAATGTGTTGCTGCGCTAGGAATGAGTGATTAAAAGAAAATTATTGATGACCAAATGGTCGAGCGGTGCCGCAATGGGCACCGCTGAAGTAGTTTAAAAGTAATCGCGAATTAACACTTCGGCGATTTGCACGGCATTAGTCGCAGCGCCTTTGCGGACGTTATCGGCCACAACCCACAAATTGAGTCCACTGTGGTGACTAATATCATTTCGGATACGTCCTACATACACCGTATCACTACCACCTGCGTCATTGACGGGCGTTGGGTAATCCTCTCCTTGAAAAACTTCAACACCCTCAGTCTGATCCAGTAATTGAGCCGCATAATCTGCATCGATTGGCGCTTGCGTTTCAATATGCAGCGCTTCTGCGTGGCCATAGAAAACTGGCACGCGTACACAAGTAGGATTTACTGTGATTGAAGGGTCATTGAAAATCTTCTGAGTTTCCCACACCATTTTCATCTCTTCCTTGGTGTAGCCATTGTCCATAAACTGATCAATTTGTGGGATCACGTTGAAAGCAATTTGTTTACTGAATGCACTCGACTCCGCTGGTCGCCCATTGAGCAGCGCCGCTGTTTGGCCGGCAAGTTCATCAATACCCGATTTACCTGCGCCTGATACCGATTGATAGGTGGTTACGTTAATACGTTCAATACCAACCGCATCGTGAATAGGCTTAAGTGCCATCAACATCTGAATGGTTGAGCAGTTTGGATTGGCAATGATGTTTCGATTTCGAAACTCCGCTACCGCCTCTGGGTTGACTTCAGGTATCACTAGAGGAACATCGTAGTCGTAACGGAACTGGGAGGTATTATCGATTACCACTACCCCTTCGTCTGCAGCCACTGGCGCCCAACGCTCTGACAACTCACCGCCGGCAGAAAAGAGCGCGATATGCACTTGAGACCAATCGAAGTTTTCGACGTTTTCAACTTTAATGCTTTTGCCCTTAAAACGAGATATTTTCCCTTCACTGCGTTCACTGGCCAACAAATATAAGTTGTCGATAGGAAATTCTCTTTCCTGTAGTACTTCCAACATGGTTTCGCCTACGGCGCCTGTCGCCCCAAAAATTGCAACGTTAAATTGTTGGCTCATTGTGTAACCTCTAGTTTAAAACCAAGCGCGCTCAGTGCCGCTTTAGCATGTTTTGTCTGTGTATTGCTTGTATCAAGCTCAATGGTCACCGCACTGTATTCGCGGCGATCCCAGTAATTCTTACGCATCGCATCAAACGCCCCTTCTGGACCGATTTGGCGACGGAAAATAACGTCATCTCGACGTACGTCATAGATCATCTGAATAATTGAATGCAATGTAGATTCGGTTAACTCTGAGCTTAGTCGCATTTGAGATATCGGAGCGGTTGGCAGCAAGTCTGCATAGTCTGCACGCTCTTCACGCGCCAAAAACTCAGTAAATGAATTAAAAATCATTGTGGTGCCACGTGCTTTACCTTCTAAACCATAACCGGCGACATGCGGCGTTGCAAAACGAAGCAAGGGTAACAGGTCTAAATCAACTTGAGGTTCAAACTCAAATACATCGAGCACGGCGCAAAAACCATCATTGCGTTGCAGTCTTTGCTTTAAGGCTTGATTGTCGACAATAGGTCCACGGGCCGCGTTGATTAGGATCTGGTCGCCACGCAACGCGTCTAGCCGGTCTCGATTTAGCAAATGATAAGTAGGATGCTCACCATCACGGGTAATCGGTGTGTGTAGGGTGATCACGTCAGATTGCTGCAGTAACGAATCCAAAGCTGTAAACGATCGTGTATCGCCTTGTTGCTCTAGTGGCGGATCGCTCAACAACACTTTAATGCCTAAGCCTTGGAGGCATTTTGCTAAGTAACTGCCAACCTGACCTAAACCGATAATACCCACAGTTTTATCAAAAATAGAACTGCCCTGCTCCTGCGTTAGCACCATCAAGCACGACAACACGTACTCGGCAACACCGACTTTATTACAGCCCGGTGCAGCGGTGAAATGGATCCCTTTTTCTGCCAGTAGCGCTTCATCGACATGGTCTTTACCTGCCGTTGCCGTACCCACAAATTTGAGTTTGTTGGCATGACGCAATAACTCTTGATTCACCTTGGTTACAGAGCGGATCATCAACCCATCAACATCGATGAGATCGTCGGCGGTGATGGTTCGTCCAGGGAGGGCTATCACTTCCCCTAATTGAGAAAACAGCGCTTGTGCATAGGGCATGTTTTCGTCAATAACAATTCGCATACTATCTCTCTTGAATAAAAGGCCAAGTGCCATTTGAGGCATATTCTACCTATTGTTACAGTAAATTCTATACCCGTTCGTAAAGCCGTTGAATTTACCTCTGTTTCCTAGAAATTCAGACACCACCCAATTTTCGACAAACACAAAAAAGCCCAGCATAAGCTGGGCTTTCAAAATAACCGAGGCTATTTACTAAGCAGTAAACTTCTTAATCACTAGCGTGGCGTTAGTGCCACCAAAACCGAAGCTGTTAGACATAACGGTATTAAGCTCTTGCTCACGGGTCTCGGTAACAATATCGAGCCCTTCTGCAGCGTCATCTAAGTTGTTTACATTAATGCTTGGTGCAACAAACCCGTGATTCAGCATCAAGGTTGAATAGATCGCTTCATGCACACCTGCCGCACCTAGTGCGTGACCCGTCATCGCTTTGGTTGCAGAAATTGCAGGGCTGTTGTCGCCAAACACTTCTTGAATAGCGCCAAGTTCTTTAACATCGCCTACAGGTGTTGATGTGCCGTGGGTGTTGACGTAATCCACGCCATCCACGTTTTGCATGGCCATCTTCATACAACGGATCGCGCCTTCGCCCGATGGTGCTACCATATCGTAGCCATCTGATGTAGCACCGTAACCTACAATTTCACCGTAGATTTTCGCGCCACGCGCCAAGGCATGCTCAAGTTCTTCAATGACTAACATGCCGCCGCCGCCAGAAATAACAAAACCATCACGATCAGCATCGTAGGTACGTGACGCTTGATCTGGCGTGTCATTATATTTTGTAGACAATGCCCCCATTGCATCAAACATCATAGTCAGTGACCAGTCGAGCTCTTCACCACCACCAGCAAAAACAACGTCTTGCTTGCCAAGCTGGATTAGCTCCATGGCGTGACCAATACAGTGCGCAGACGTTGCACATGCCGAACTCATAGAGTAGTTCACGCCACGAATTTTGAACGGCGTAGCCAAACACGCAGATACGGTTGACGCCATAGTACGTGGCACCATGTAAGGACCTACACGTTTCACGCCTTTTTCACGCAAGATATCGACGGCATTCACTTGGTTGAGCGATGATGCTCCACCAGAGCCAGCGACAATACCGGTGCGGTCGTTAGACACTTGATCGTCCGTTAGACCTGAATCGGCAATAGCTTGCTCCATAGACAAATAAGCGTACGCTGCCGCATCGCCCATGAAACGCATTTTTTTACGATCGATATGCTCGGCAGGATTGATTTTAAGATCGCCCCAAACCTGTGAACGGAGACCTTTCTCTTTAAATTGTTCAGACGCGTTTATGCCTGACTTACCCGCTTTAAGAGACTGCAGAACTTCCTCAGCGTTGTTACCAATACTAGAGACAATCCCCATGCCAGTGATGACGACTCGTTTCATTTCCTATTCCTATTCGTTTAATATGCGACAGATAATACCTAAAGAGGGTAGCTTAACTGGTCAGCTTTCAGCTAAACCTTTACTTGGTCTATCCACTTGGGTCACACTTTTATTCTATTTGCCTTCCATTGAGCCATTATGACACAGATAAAAAATGCCAAACTTGAGTGGAATGACGCGGGAACACCCGTCTCTGAACAGTTTGATGATGTCTATTTTTCAAACGTTAACGGCCTAAATGAAAGCCGCTATGTGTTTATCGAGCAAAATCAATTACCTCAACGCTTATTTACCCACAACCGAGACCAGTTTGTTGTTGCAGAAACGGGATTTGGTACCGGGCTAAACTTTTTGGCGCTTTGGGAGGTGTATGAACAAGCACTACAAGAATCCGACCTACCGAGGCTGCACTTTATTAGCTTTGAGAAGTTCCCTGTGACGCAACAGGATCTAGTCAAAGCTCATCAACGCTGGCCCGAGCTTGCGCACTGTGCTAAGCAGCTGCAGCAGCAATACCCTCTCGCAACAGCAGGTTGCCATCGTTTATCGTTTTTAGAGGGTCGCCTCACCCTAGATTTATGGTTTGGTGATATTAAGACCACTTTGCCTAACGTCCCTTGCCCTGCCGAAGGGTTGGTTGATGCTTGGTTTTTAGACGGTTTCGCTCCGAGTAAAAATCCCGACATGTGGTCTCAAGACCTTTTTACCGGCATGGTCAATTTAGGGCACTCTGGCTGTACTGTTGCGACGTTCACTGCAGCAGGATTTGTACGCCGGGGGCTCATCGAAGCAGGCTTTGAGATGCGCAAGGGCAAGGGTTTCGGGACGAAACGAGACATGTTAATAGGCAGCCTGGCGCACAGTAATGATCACGCTACGATAACCACCGACTTGCCAAGAGATGGCATGCAACACAGCGACAGCTCTAATGAGTCCGATGAGGTCGCTATTATTGGTGGTGGCATTGCCAGCGTGGTGTTAGCCCAAGCTCTGCTTAAGCGCGGAAAACGAGTAACACTGTATTGCAAAGACGAACAGTTGGCCCAAGGCGCCTCAAAAAACTTGCAAGGGGCGTTGTACCCTTTACTGAGCGCAACTCAGCCACTGATTCACCAACTGTTCTGCAGTGCTTATCAATACGCCCTTAATTTCTACAAACAGTCGGCAGAAAAGGTAGAGTTTGATCATAATTGGTGTGGGGTGGTTCAACTGCTATGGAATGAAAAACAGGCCACTAAGCTGGGTAAAATCCGCTCGCTTTCTCTGCCGACAGAATTGGTCACGTTTCTAGGCGCAGAACAAACCAACCAGGTGACTGGTTTAACCATCGATAAAGAGTCACTGTTATACACCCACGGTGGGTGGCTTGCACCGCAACAGTTAGTTCAGGGACTGGCCAAATACCTAAGTGACACACAAGCCTTGAGCGTAAAGACAAACAGTGAGGTCGTGGATCTCAATCAAGCCCAGCACTGGCAACTCACACTGGCCAACGGTGAAACACGAGATCATCATTGTGTTGTCATAGCAAACGGCCATCTGTTTGATCAGTTATTACCGACCAAGAACTTGCCGCTAACGAAAGTAAAAGGCCAAGTGAGCAATTGCCCGACCACACCAACTTTGAGTCAACTCAACACTGTTTTATGCTACGACGGCTACATGACACCAAAGAGTGATTTGGACCAACATCATCGAATTGGTGCCTCTTACGATCGAGGAAAGATAGATGAAGACTTTAATCAAGCGGCGCAGCTACACAACAAAGTAAAATTGCAAACCAGTCTTCCCGATGCCGAGTGGATATCGGACGTTGACGTCAGTGGAAATCTGGCTAAACAGGGAATTCGTTGTGTCAGTCGAGATCATTTGCCCTTTATTGGCGGAGTGAGCGATTTAGAGTTGCAGAAACAGCGCGCCGTCGATCCGTCAGCAGCGACACCGCATTATCAAAACTTATACGCGTTATTAGGATTGGGCTCTCGAGGGCTAACGACTGCACCTCTTCTCGCTGAAGTATTAGCAGCGCAAATGTGTCACGAGCCATTGCCATTGAGTGTCGAGTTGCTAGAAGCTATCGACCCGAGCCGTATGTGGGTGAGAAAAATCCGTAAAGGGAAGTCGATCGTATAACCACAAATAGATGCGACGTAAAAAAGCACGGCGGGAACAGCCGTGCTTGATGGTGTTTATTATCGCTTATTTGACTTAGTTGCTGAGCGTCGAGGCGAGTGTTTTTAACTGCTGCTCTAAATCTGCTTCAATTGGCGCACCAGATTGCACGTCAAAGGTGTCATAGAAACTCGGAACCGAGTGCGAGCCTTTGAGGTCGGCGCCAAAGTATCCCGCAGACGCGACAGCCGCAGCCAGTACGTTTTTTGCGCCACCTGGGCCTGGTGAGGTTGCTAAGAACAGCGCAGGTTTATTACCAAATACGTTGCGTTCTATGCGTGACGTCCAGTCAAACAGGTTCTTGTAGGCTGCCGTGTAACTGCCATTATGCTCAGCAAAGGCGACCACGATGGCATCGGCTTGTTGCAGCTTGTCCAAGAACGCTTTTGCTCCTTCAGCTTGACCGATTTTCTTTTCCACGTCCTCACTGTACATTGGGACATCAAAGTCATTAAGATCAAGCACTTCTACTGTCGCATCAGGTATCTGAGCCGCAGTGTAGTGAGCAAGCATTTTATTGATTGAATTTGAGCTGTTTGAAGCTCCAAAAGCGACAACATTCATAACCGTTCCTTTTCGACAAATTTGATATCTGGTTGATGTCATCAACTATAGCCATACTTGGTTGCTAACATCAGAGAATAAAGTGCAACAAGATGTTCAAATTTGTTGAATAAGGAAACAGGTGTTGTTCGAAATTACAGTTGCTCGACGAGGTCATTCCATAAATCGTCAACAATCACTCTATCTGCCGGTGTCAATTCAGAACGTGCTGCATTAAGGCTTGCAGCAACTTTGTTTTTGAGCTCATCCACCGAATCGACGCCCTGCTCTTCACATTCACTCACCGCTAATGAGATATGGCCGCGCAAGTAGCCCCCAGCAAACAATTCGTCGTCCGAGGCATTGTCGACACGCTGGTCAATCTGGTTCAGTAGTTGTTCTTCAAAATCTAAAATCATGTAACGGGGGTCCTAAATAGTTTAACTGATTGAAAAGTCAGTAGGAGACAGTGGTGAGATACCATAGAAATTGCGCAGCGCCTCTGATAACATCGCGACGCGCTCGGGTAGCCCTTCAGACAGTATGGATAATACTTCTTGCTGTACTTTAGCGGTAAAAGCCAATCTATCGGGTTCAAACTCACCATGTAAATTGTCACAGCTCACTCGAAATTGGAAGCCTGCACTGGCAGAAAGAATCCATTCGTAGGCTTGAGGGCGGATTTCGACCTGCTCAAACTCGGCCTGCTTTTTGGCACAGCGGCCATCGGGTTCATACCAATAGCCGTAATCTTCCAGTAGACGTCGTTGTGGTCCAGCCACACACCAGTGTGCGATTTCATGAAGAGCAGAAGCATAATAACCGCGCGCAAAAATGATCCGATGATGAGCGCAATGCTTATCGGCTGGCAAGTAAATAGGTTCGTCACCTCCCAACTCCAAGCGAGTGGCATAAGAATGACAAAAAGTGGTATTAAAAATGTTAATAATATCGTTGATAGAATGCACGATGAAAACGCTACGCCTCAGGAAACTGCGCTGCATAGTGTTAAGCATTTACTAGAACGAATCAACACTTTGCAACACTCTTGTACTTGCCCGCACCAATTCTACCTGTAGGCTGTTGTAATCTATAACAATAATTTCATTCAATGGAACTTGAACTATGAAACGTAACATTCAGTTGACCGCCCTTGCAGTGGCGCTATTTTCAGCATCGGCAACTGCCGCGCTTGATGCACGCTCTTTCGCGATGGGCGGAACCGGCGTATCAAACGCAAACTTTCTTACCAGCAGTTTTCACAACCCCGCGTTAGCCGCGCGTTACTCAGACAGTGATGACTTTGGTATGATATTGCCTACCGTTAACGTGCGTGCGCACGACGGTGGTGATCTCGTCACAAGTATCGATAACTTTTCTGACGCGTTTGACCGTTGGGAAGATAGTGGTGACGAACAAGCAAGACAAGAGTGGATCGACGCACTTTCGGCAATGGACGGTGAAGTCGTCAATGCTGACGTAAGTACAGGTATGGTGATTGCCATCCCTAACCGTTACTTGAGCGCAAACTTATTTGCGATGGTCAACGCCACTGTATTTGCAGCGCCAAGTGTTGCCGATAGCGATTTCAACATTACCGACCCAGACGAAGAGCTAAAATCAAGCGTGCTAGGTTTAGGCGCAGGAACGGTCGACATCGGTCTTACTTTAGCACGAGAGCTTCAAGTAGACGCCCTGCCCGGCCGTTTATACTTAGGTGTTTCACCTAAGTTCCAGCAGTTACTTGCTTTGGGTTACAGCGCCTCAGCCGAAGATGCGGACGATGACGATTTTGACTTCGATGACTCAAACACCAGCACAGGATTTAACTTAGACATTGGTTTGGCGTACGACGTCAACGATAAGATCCAACTGGGTTTTAGTGCTAAAAACCTGATCGAAAACGCTTTGGAAACCAACAGCTACACTGGCGTTAATGGCAGCCCAACTAACGCAACCTACGTTGTGGGGCCAGAGTACGTAATTGGTGCGTCCTATCAAACGAAACTGTTTGCTGTTTCAGCTGACTTTGATATTAACGAGAAAAAATACTTCGAAGAGATAGACTACGCAACACAATTTGCACGTGTCGGTGCAGAATTTGACGCATGGTCTTGGGCACAGATTCGCGCAGGTTACTCTATGTCTTTAAATGATCACTCTGAAGACATGGTTACTGCTGGTCTAGGCCTTAAGCTGTTTGGTACAGCAGGTATAGACCTATCAGCGGGCTATGGAAGCGACAACAACTATGGCGTTGCCGCTCAGTTCATTATGCAACTGTAATTGTATTAAATGGCTGGAGTCTCGGTGGTGACACCGTGATTCTGGCCACGATGACGCAGCAGATGGTCCAGCAGGACGATGGCAAGCATTGCTTCTGCAATCGGGACCGCGCGAATACCCACACAAGGATCGTGGCGACCCTTAGTGATCAGCTGCGTCGATTCACCTTGTCTGGTAATGGTTTCACCAGGAACCGTAATGCTCGACGTTGGCTTAAGTGCAATACTGGCCACAATATCTTGTCCTGTAGAAATACCGCCTAAAATACCGCCCGCATGGTTTGACTTAAACCCATTTGGCGTTAGCTCGTCACGGTGCTGACTGCCCTTTTGCTGTGCCACATCAAAGCCGTCACCAATTTCAACACCTTTTACAGCATTGATGCTCATCAGTGCGTGCGCAATATCCGCATCCAGTCGATCAAAAATCGGCTCGCCCAACCCCACAGGTACTTGCGTGGCAACAACCGTAAGCTTGGCACCAATAGAATCACCTTGCTTTTTAAGATCGCGGATAAGCTGGTCAAACTGGTCAACTTTGTCGACATCAGGACAGAAAAACGGGTTATTTTCTATCTCGTTCCAATCGACTTTATCGATCGATACGTCACCCATTTGTGACAGGTATGCGCGAACTTCCACCCCAAACTCTTGTTTAAGATACTTTTTCGCCACAGCACCTGCAGCCACCCGCATCGCAGTTTCACGAGCTGACGAACGACCACCGCCACGGTAGTCTCGAACACCATACTTTTGGTGATAGGTATAATCCGCGTGACCTGGACGGAACTTGTCTTTAATTTCTGAATAATCTTTAGAGCGCTGATCGGTGTTTTCAATCAACAAACCGATAGACGTACCCGTTGTTTGACCTTCAAATACACCAGATAAGATTTTCACTTGATCCGGCTCTCTACGTTGGGTGGTATAGCGAGAGGTACCAGGACGACGACGATCAAGATCACCTTGTAAATCTGCTTCTGAAAGCTCAAGGCCAGGAGGACATCCATCCACGATACAGCCTAAAGCCAGCCCGTGACTCTCTCCAAAAGTGGTCACTCTAAAGTGTTGCCCAATACTGTTTCCTGCCATTACTTCCTCTTGTTAGTGCTGTTTTTTCCTATCCCCCATAGTCGCTTGTCATTTCTGGCTTGTAAAGCGTTGATTGACTCAATGAAATACAAAAAACGCCAGCCCAAAGGCTGACGTTTCACTGTATTTATACCGCTACAAAGGAATATCAGTCGATATACAGAGCAAATTCATCGGCATGCTCTATCAACTGCTGTTTGGTCAGCATAAACACACCGTGGCCGCCATTTTCAAATTCAATCCAAGTGAATGGGATCTGTGGGTATTGCTCCATCATGTGTACCATAGAGTTGCCCACCTCACAGATTAATATCCCTTGGTCTGTTAAGTAGTTTGGCGCATTGGCTAAGATTCGGCGAACTAATTTAAGACCGTCACTGCCTGCGGCGAGGCCGAGCTCTGGCTCATGCTTAAACTCTTCAGGTAATGTACCCATGTCTTCTTCATCGACATAAGGTGGGTTAGTCACAATCAGGTCATAGTGATCTTTCGGGATGTCACGCAATAGATCAGAGCGAATTGGGAATACTTGTTGCTCTAAACCATGATCTTGAATGTTTTGCTCGGCCACCGCTAACGCATCTATAGAAATGTCTACCGCATCGACTTCGGCGTTAGGGAACGCATACGCACAAGCAATAGCAATACAACCACTACCAGTACACAGATCCATAACGCGAGTAGGTTCAACGGTTAGCCATGGCTGAAATTGATTTTCTATCAGCTCACCAATGGGTGAACGCGGCACCAGTACGCGTTCATCGACGTAAAACTCTAAGCCACAAAACCACGCTTTATTGGTCAAATAAGATGTTGGTACACGCTCATTAATACGGCGGATCACTTTTTCCACAATACGATGACGCTCGCTTGAAGTAAGACGAGAATCAAGGACATGCGCGGGCACATCAATAGGAAGATAAATAGAAGGAAGGATCAGTTGTACTGCTTCATCCCAAGAATTATCGGTTCCGTGACCATAAAAAAGGCCAGCTGCATTGAAACGGCTTACCGTCCAGCGAATCATGTCTTGTAGGGTACGTAATTCGCCTACGACTTCATCGACAAAAATCTTATCCAAAATGAACTCCAAAAAGGGTTACAATAGCACCTATATTGTCATCGATTTAATTACCCTATGTCTAATCAAGATTTTGAAGACGAGTGGGCACTGTTTCGTGACGAAGTAAAAGGCGTCAAAAAGTTTCAACAGGATACCATACTTCCGACCACTGGCAGAGGCCAAAAACAGAAGCAACTGCTCAAGACCGACCGCGAAGCCAAAGACAATGAATTTTTCTTTTCAGACGAATTCGTTCCTCACCTTAGCGAAGACGGTCCAACACGTTATGCCCGCAGTGATGTATCTAAATACGAAGTAAAACGACTGCGTCGTGGGGTGTATGTGCCCGACGTATATTTGGATATGCACGGCATGACTCAACAAGAAGCGAAGCGAGAACTGGGCGCGATGATCGCACACTGTCTGTCAGAAAGTGTCTCGTGTGCCTGTGTGATGCACGGGATTGGAAAGCATATCCTAAAACAGAAAGTACCTTTGTGGCTAGCGCAACATCCCGACGTAATGGCTTACCATCAAGCACCGCTAGAGTTTGGCGGTGATGGCGCGCTTCTGGTTTTGCTGTCTATTCCAGAGAAGTAGCGCTTCATAGAAATTGCAACCCATTGAAATTTAAAACCATAGCAACAATTAAAACGGGCGGATTGCCATAGACAATCCGCCCGTTTTTTTCTTCGCTTGTGTCAGCCTATGTTACCCGGTGATTTGTTACCCGGTGATATGTTACGCGGTGACTTGCCAAAGAAGCTCGCCACTTTGTCTTTCAACATCCACTTCTACACACGCGAGACCAGAGGTTGGAAACATCGGTGGACTGATCCCTTGAGCCAACTCTGCAGTGAGGTAGCCGACCAGTGGTAAATGCGAGACCAGCAAAATTGATCCTAGTTGTTTAGACTCCGCCAAGGCATACAAAAACTGCGCAACATCCAACGCATCACCATACGGAGTAATATCGTCGCAGTTATCGAGATGTTTTGCCTGAAAACATTGGCTAACCTGCTGCCAAGTTTGCTGAGCTCGCACATAAGGGCTCACCAACACTTGATCAAAGTGCTCGATACCCATCGAAACACATTTTTGAGCGACAGCAACGGAGGCTTGCTCACCCCGTGGGGTTAATTCTCGCTCAGCGTCACTATTGGCAAACATTTCCGCCTCCCCGTGACGCATGATGTATATTTTCATTCTGCTTTACCTTTACCGCAAGCGCTGGCCTACCAATTATGTCCGCAACGCCTAGAGTGTGGACCATAATCATAGCGCCAACAAAAGCACTTAATAATTGAGCCGATTATAGTGACTGTAACTGAAAAGACTTCGACTTCGCTAACACAAATACAAATAAAGTGAGTAACAAGATTTGATCAAAAACATAAGCCGTTCATAATTAACTGATTGAGCGCCTGTTTTTAGGATAGCTCGTTTTTGGAGAGCACACATTGGATATTGTGAAAACCAGTCCCAACGATAAAAACCGCTACAGGCATCTACTGCTGGGTAACCAGCTCAAGGTTTTGTTGGTCGAATCTGATGAGTCGCCAAAGTCGTCAGCCGCACTCGCCGTTAATGTGGGCCACTATGATGATCCCAACGATAGACCTGGGCTGGCACACTTTTTAGAACACATGCTGTTTTTGGGCACCAAAGAATTTCCACACATAGGTGAATTTCAGAACTTTATATCGCAGCACGGTGGCAGCAATAACGCTTGGACTGGACCGGAGCACACCTGCTATTTTTTCGACATTTCAAACTCGCATTTTGAGCAAGCGCTCGCTCGCTTCAGCCGCTTTTTTGTGTCTCCGCTTTTTCATGCCGAAGCGGTCGAAAAAGAACGCATGGCGGTCGACTCAGAATTTCAAATGAAGCTCAACGACGACGCACGCAGACTATACGAAGTGCATAAAGCCGTGGTCAATCAGCAGCACCCTTTTAGCAAATTTTCGGTGGGCAATGCCCATACTCTGCAAGATAAACCCGACAGCCCTATCCGTGACGAACTGCTTGCATTTTACCAGCAACACTATTCTGCCGACTTAATGACTCTGTGTTTAGTGTCGCCACATCCGCTCAACGAACAGCAATCAGCGGTCGAAGAGCTTTTTAGCGATGTCATCAACCGACACAAAGCCAATAAATCGGTCACCGTTCCTTTTTGGACGCCCAATCAAGCACCACAATGGGTCCACATTCAACCCATTAAGGAGATGCGAAAACTCACCGTTGCGTTTGAGTTTCCATCAATGATAGAGCACTATCAATCCAAACCCCTGTCTTACATCGCTCATATGATCGGCTATGAAGGTGGTGGAAGTGTTACCCAGTGGCTGAAAGACAAAGAGTGGATCACGTCGCTGGCAGCAGGTGGCGGCGCAAGTGGGTCAAATTTTCGAGAGTTTACCGTCAGTTGTATGCTCACGCCTGAAGGGCTCGAGCACTGTGACGAGATTATCGAGAGGCTGTTTCAGTACATACGCCTAGTCGCACAACACGGACTGTCAGCATGGCGTTATGACGAAAAACGTGCGGTTATGGAAGCGGCGTTTCGCTTTCAAGAGTCGATCAAGCCTATGGATTTGGCTTCTCATCTAGTGATGAGTTTGCAGCACTATCAGCCTGATGACGCTGTTTATGGGGACTACATGATGCAAGCCTATGACGCCGAGCTCACCCAGCAACTTGCTTCGACTCTGACCCCAGAAAACTGTCGCGTCACGTTAGTTTCGCAGCAAGGCGAGTTTGATCGAACAGCCAATTGGTATGACACGCCCTACTCTATCGCAGACATTCCAGCAGAGCTGATTGAAAAGTGGCGCCAAGCACCCGCTCACCCAGAGATGTACTTGGCCGACGAGAATCCGTATATCTGTCACCATTTAGAAACTCAAAACTTAGAATCCGAAGCCACCCTTCCCGAGCAAATACAGACTCTTCCAGGGTTTACGCTGTGGCATTTACAAGAGCCTGAAATCCGAGTTCCCAAAGGAGCGATTTACGTCGCCATCGACAGCCCAAAATCGGTCGAAACCCCTCGGCGAATTGTTATGCTGAGATTATGTGTTGAACTATTTATGGACGCACTCAGTAAGCGCACCTATCAAGCAGAGCTTGCTGGGATGAGCTACAACATCTATGCCCATCAAGGCGGCTTAACCTTAGCGTTATATGGCTTTAGTGAAAAGATGCCGCAACTGTTAAGCCTAATTTTAGAGCGCTTTAAACAACGCGAATTTCAAAGCTCACGCTTTGACGAGATTAAGCAGCAACTGCAGCGTTTTTGGGCCAATTCACGCCATGATAGGCCTATATCACAGCTGTTTAATTGCTTGAGCGGCTTACTACAACCCAATAATCCACCACATAAAGTATTGCTAGAAGCACTTAACGATATTGACGTCGATGAATTGCCGGTGTTTGTTGGCGAATTGCTCGATACCCTACACGTCGAAATGTTTGTTTACGGAGATTGGCAAAGGCATCAAGCTCTAGATATGGGCGACGCACTTAAAGATGCGCTGCGAGTTAAAGATCAGGTGTATCGTGAATCATTGCGACCACTAATAATGTTGGGCAATACTGGCTCTTCCCACCGAGAGGTTTTTTGTGAACAACCAGACTCGGCGGTGGTGGTGTACCATCAAGCGCAAACTTCCACACCTAGAAATGTGGCTCTATTTACCTTAACCAACCAATTGATGTCGTCAGAATTTTTCCATCAGATCCGCACCAAACAGCAACTGGGTTATATGGTTGGGACGGGCAATATGCCGCTAAACCGCCACCCTGGAATCGTGTTTTATGTTCAGTCTCCCACTGCGGGATCTGGACATTTGTTGTCCGCCATCGACGAGTTTTTGAATGCGTTTTATATGGTGCTATTGGAGCTAACCGACTACCAATGGCATAGCAGTAAGCGCGGATTACTCAACCAAATCATGACGCCTGATGCCAATCTAAAAGCGAAGGGGCAACGCCTTTGGGTAGCTATTGGCAACAAAGATCATGGCTTCTCTCACCGCGATACCGTAATAGAAGAAATTAAACAGCTAAGCCGAGCCGACATGATCCGCTTTGTCGTTGAACAGCTCAAACCTCGCACCGCAACGCGCTTAGTAATGTCGACTCAGGGAACCAGCCATGAGAACGAGCCCAAAGTCCAATTTGGGCAAGATATCCTCAGCATAGAGCAGTTTCACACTCTTCCCCGAAATACCGAACTAGGATAAAAAAGCCCCTCATCCGCGATTACGCATGATGAGGGACTTAATTTCTATTGGCTAAGTATCGAGTTATTCTCTACAAGTAATACTCAATACCTAACCTCAACAAAGGGCCATTCCGCTGTTATTTCGCAATTCACTTGTCGTAGAAGCTTTCGCCATTTTCGGCCATGCGTTCTAACACGTCACAAGGCTTAAAGCGTTCACCGTAAGAATCGGCAAAGCTATTCATCTTAGCAACGAGCTCTGGCAAGCCGTATTGGTCCATATAACGGAATGGCCCACCTAAGAATGGAGGGAAACCAATACCGAAGATAGCGCCAATGTCGCCATCACGAGCACTGCGTATGATCCCTTCTTCCAAACACAACGCTGCTTCATTTAGCATTGGTAGTACACATCTCAATGCTAAGTCTTCAGCGCTAATGCTTTGATTTGGCGTAATGGACAATACCTTATACACCGTCTCATCAACTTTCTTATCTTTGCCTTTGTAGGTATAGAAACCTTTGCCAGATTTGCGCCCTTTACGATCATCTTTAAGCAAGATGTCAAACACATCCGGCCCTTGGAATCGTGGCCCCAGCTCATTAACCAAAATTGGCATAATTTTCGAGCCTATATCGACACCTACTTCGTCGAGTAAGGTGATCGGTCCTACAGGGAAGCCGAAATCGAGCAATGACTTATCAATATGTTCGATGGGTTCATTAGCCAACAATAAGTGAGCCGATTCATTCATGTACGGGGCTAGGATCCGGTTGACGAAAAAGCCCGCTTTGTCTTTCACAACAATCGGTGTTTTACCTTGTTTGCGGGCAAACGCGACTGTGGTTGCTATCGTTTGTTCAGACGTTCCTTCATGCGGAATGATCTCTGCAAGGGGCATTTTTTCTGCTGGTGAGAAGTAGTGCAAACCAATGACATTTTCTGGCTTATCCGCCTGCTCAGCAATTTGCGCGATCGGCAAAGACGACGTATTGGTCGCAAATATCACACCCGATTTGCCGTTTTGCTCGATGTCATTCACCATCTGCTGCTTTAGTGAAAGGTCTTCAAACACCGCTTCAATCACCATATCGGCCTGACTAAAGGTAGTAAAATCCGTTCCGCCGGTTAACTGGTTCATGTTAGCTTGAACTTTTGCTCTGGTTAAAATGCGACGCTTACGCTGCTTTTCAAACAGTTTGTAGTTGTACTGAAGCGCATTCAGCACGCCCTTTTCACTCACATCCTTAACCCGAACCGGCACTTTAGCTTTGGCAACGCTCACATGTGCTATACCTGCGCCCATCAAGCCGCCACCCAACACACCTATGCGGTTAACGACTTGAGGCTCGGCATCGGCGCCGTTGTCTTTTTTCATTTCTGTCGTAGCAAAAAAGATCGAGCGCAGTGCTTTGGACTCAGAGGTCATCACCAATTCACCAAATCGCTTCGCTTCGTTCGCAAGGCCCTTTTTCATGCCTTTTTCAAGGCCAAAGCGGATCACATCTAAAATCGCTTCTGCCGCTGGATAATTGCCTCGTGTCTTGGAAAGTGTTTGCTTGCGTGCTTTATCAAAAATGACGCCACGCCCAACACCCGACATCAATTTTTCTTTTGTCGAGACTTTGCGCTTAGGCTTGGACTTAGCCGCATATTGGGCAGCCACAGTCAGCAGCACCGTATTGGGCACCGACTCTTCTACAAGGCCTAGCTTCTTGGCTTTTTTAGCGCGCAGCTGTTTGCCGGTTAATATAATATCCAACGATGCCAGCAAACCAATCAAACGCGGTAGGCGCTGCGTGCCACCAGAGCCTGGCAACAACCCAAGCTGAACTTCCGGCAGACCCAGTCGCGTGATGTCTGCATCACTGCTGACGCGGTAATCACACGCCAGCGCGAGCTCTAGGCCACCGCCAAGGCACGGGCCATGAATAGCCGCAACGGTCGTAAATGGCATAGACGCCAGCTTATCAAACATTTGCTGGCCTTTAGCCGCAAGCCCTTCAGCTTCGGCTGCGGTGGTGCAAGCATCGAGCATGCGTACGTCAGCACCGGCGACAAAATTATCGGGTTTGGTCGAGTGCACCACCAATCCCGCCAGTTTGTCTTGTTTGGACTCGAGTTCAACAAAGATCTCTTCCATCTCGTCAGCGAAGGCCGATTGTAAGGTGTTCATTTTCTCGCCAGGTACGTCAATTGCCAACCAAGCCAGATTGTTTTCGTCTATCGTGAGAGTAAATGCTTTATCTTGAATCATTATTCTGCCTCCAACACCATTGCAGCGCCTAGTCCACCTGCGGCACACGCTGTATTAAGCGCAAGGCCACCTCCACGTCGTTTCAACTCGCGAAGAGTTTGGGTGATCATTCTGGTTCCGGTAGCCGCAAAGGGGTGACCGTAAGCAATCGAGCTTCCCATTACATTAAATTTGTCCATATCAATCTCGCCAATCGCGCGGCTTCGATTCAGTTTCTCTTTGGCAAATTTTTCGCTACCGAACATTTTCACATTGGACAGAGCTTGAGCAGCAAAGGCTTCGTGCATTTCAATGAGTGTTAGATCTTGTAGCGTGATACCCGCACGATCCAACGCGATAGGCGTTGCATAAGAAGGTCCCATCAGCATGTCTTCCCACACGTCAATGGCAGAAAATGCATAAGAGCGAATGTAACCCAGAACGTCTAAACCAAGCTCTTTTGCGCGACCTTCACGCATTAACATGATGGCGGACGCGCCATCAGTAAGAGGCGTTGCGTTTGCCGCGGTAACAGTCCCAAACTTACGGTCAAACGCAGGACGCAGTTTGGCGTAGCTTTCTAATTGAGAGTCAAAGCGAACGTTGTTGTCTCTATCAATAAACGCTTTGTAAGGTTCTGGATAGGCGGTCATTACTTCGTCACGCAGCAATCCATCATTCCAAGCTTTCGCGGCTAGCGAGTGTGAACGGTGCGCTAACTCATCTTGCTCTAAACGTGTAATACCGTGTGACTTAGCCATTTGCTCGGCGGTCTGCCCCATACTAAGGCCTGTTGAATACTCTGCAACGGCCGGTGGCACTGGCATAAGATCTTTAAACGACAAACTTTTTAGAATCTTCAGTTTTTGTCCGACGGTTTTGGTCTTACTTAGCGCCAATAGATTAGCCGCCAATTTTTTTGATACCCCAATCGGCAACACAGACGATGAATCCGCACCGCCAGCAATACCAATTTCAACGGTGCCTGACAAAATGCTTTCTGCAACGTTTGCAGCGGCTTGGAAAGACGTCGCACAAGCTCGAGTCACACTGTACGCGTCGGTGTGCACATTCATTCCGGTACCCAGCACGATTTCACGCGCAATGTTTGGGGCTGCAGGCATCTGGATCACTTGCCCAAAAACCACTTGATCGATCAGAGCCGGATCAATGTCGGTTCGAGCCATCAGTTCGTTCACTACCATTTTGCCTAAATCTACGGCAGCCACTTGGCCAAACTCGGTACTCTGTCTCGCAAAAGGCGTGCGCAGTCCTGAGACGACGGCAATCCTTTCACCTGAAGGGGTTTTCAAATTTTGAACGCCCATAGCTTCTCCTTTATCCATTCACGCGTCCGTGGCGAAAAAATCACCGACGGTTTGTCTTTATTGTCGTTGTTGCCTCTGCGTCAGTTAACAAAAATCAGAGGTCAGACCTCAGGCCATTGTAACCAATTTGTTAACAACTTCAAACGTGCGTTTAAAAATAATAGTTAGAAAAGTGTTACAAAGCACAGAATGGGGCGTTGCCGACAAGCAAAGTGTTTGAAGTATTTGTGCTAAATGAGTCGACAGGGGTGAGAATCGAGAATCGAGAATCGAGGCTAGTTAGAATCATTAGATAAAAAAAACCACGCTCAATGGCGTGGTAGAGTAATTTCTTTTTTTAGTGGGGCAATCTGTAGCCCGCTCAAATTATCAGTTTCCCGATAATAAGGAGAAAGTAAAGTCAGCCTTCATAAGAAGTGTTGCCCTGCTCAACGAGTTAATCTGCCATGACTAACTGGGCAACAGCGTGTAATATACGTAAAAATAAGCTTAACGAATTGAAATAGATCAATCATTTCAACGAAATAGTAAATTGCACAAATCGGCAACAGGAGGTTGCAGTGTCAATTTCTGACTTTTTTGGAAAGAAAAAAGCCACATCCACGGTCAACTCTGACATGGATAAGCAAAACAAATACGAGTCCCTAGTGAGGGCCTATCATCGCGACCTGTTTCGCTACGCTTACTGGCTGTGTAAAGACCGCACAGTAGCCGAAGATTTGGTACAGGAAACCTGCCTTAGGGCTTGGAAATCGCTCGATAGCTTACAAGACGAAAAAGCAGCGAAAGCGTGGCTAATCACCATACTGCGCCGCGAAAACGCTCGTCGATTTGAACGCAAGCAGCTTGAACTGGTCGACATCGACGATCACAGTGGCGACGCTTTTGTAAACGACGATGGCTTTCATCAGCAAGAGTGGCTTCAAGCGCAAATTCTCCGCTTAGACGTCGAATACCGCGAACCGCTCTTCCTGCAAGTGGTGGGCGGATTTACTGGTGAAGAGATCGGAACGATCTTAGATCTAAACACCAATACTGTAATGACTCGCTTGTTTAGAGCACGCAATCAATTGAAAGAGCTGCTCGACGAGTCCAACACAAATAAGGAGAGACACAATGGATGAGTTAGAATTTCGCCGTCGGGTCATCTCTGATCCCAAAAATCGTGATGCCGACGTCGCCGAGCATGTGTCAGACAACCCAAGCCAAGCTAAGTTTATTGATGAGATGCTCAGCCTAGATGCCCGCATTGAACAAGCTATGCGTGTGGATGTTCCCGAAGATCTGGCCGACAAAATCTTGTTCCAAAGCTCAAATAACGTGGTGACGCCCAGTTTTGGCAAGCGTGCACTCAGCATTGCGGCTTCCGTGGCATTTGCGGTGGGTTTGGCTGCAGGCCAGCTAAATTGGGGAGCACTGATTGCTCAACCTGCCTATGCAAGCTTGTCGCAAACCGCGATGGAGCATGTGCATGCAGAGCGCCCATTTACAAACGCGCTGGATGAACAAGCAGAAATGCCACAACTGAACATGAAGCTGCAGCCGTTTGAGTTTCAGTTTACCGAAGACTTTCCCTACCATGTCTACTACTTAAACCACTGTGGATTTGGTGAGTCTACCGCGATGCACGTTGAGTTTGCCGGTGAAAAAGGACGGGTTACTCTGTTTATCACCAAAATTTCCGCCGACAGCGCTAGCCAGTTCTCTGACGAAACCTTCGCAGGTGAACTTGCCCCAATGGGTGACGCCACCTTGATTGTGGTCGGTGAGCAAGACGAAAACCTAAACGCAATTGTAGAGAGATTGGTCTCCATTATTGAGCCAACCAGTTAACTCCGTTTTCGCGATTAATTGAAATAGGCAAAAGCACCCTTCGGGGTGCTTTTTTCGTTTTACAACCAGTAGCACACAAAAAACTGGCGACAATAAAAAAACTTGCCAAAGGTATTTCTTACGCTCTAATATGTAAACGAAGTGTTAAAATAGAGTAAAGACGCTAATAATAACTTAATTGCTTACATTAGCGTTATTTTGGCAACATTTCAGAACATTTAGCCCCACAAACTCAAGTGGTCTGATATGTTTAACGGACGAATACGATAGGATACGCGCCTAAACTAATGGTAAACAATTAGTAATACTAACGTTAAGGCGTTACACAATCACAACCGTCCGTAGAGACGGTCAATAAGGATGAATAATGAAGCAGTCACGTATATTTACCCGCACGATTTTGGCAACAGCGGTTGCCCTTACAAGCCAACAAGCTTTCGCTGCTGGTTTTCAACTTAACGCCCAATCTGCAACAGGCCTAGGCCGTGCATTTGCTGGTGACGCGGTTATTGCGGACAACGCATCAGTCATGGCTCGTAACCCAGCGGCAATGGCGCTGTTTGATAAAACTGAATTTTCTGTTGGTGTGAATGCGATTAGCACTGATATTAGTGTGACGGACATCGAATATACACGTCCATTCGGTGGCGGTAGCATCGATGATGCAAGCAACGGCGGTACAACTCCAGTGCCTAATATCTACCTTGTTGTTCCAATGAATGAGAAATTAGCTCTTGGTGCTGGTGTATATTCAAATTTTGGCACTAGCAATGAGTTTTCTGATGATTTTGGCCGTGCCACTGGTGCTGCACTTGGTCCAGTACTTATCCCGGGCGCTGATGCTTTTGGTGGAACGACCAATGTTTCAAGTATTAACATTGCACTTGCTGCCTCCTATCGACTAAACAGTCAATGGAGTATTGGCGGTGGACTCGACATTGTATATGGTACCGGTGAATTATATAGAACCTCAGATTTTGGAGCATTACCAGAACCTGCAGAGTTACTCAATGTTGACGCTAAAGGGTACGGCCTCGGCTTCAATCTAGGTACCGTATTTGAATTAAACGAAAATAACCGCTTTGGTTTAGCGTATCACTACAGCCCAACAATTGAAGCGAGCGGTACAGTAGAATATCAATCAAATGATGACATTGGCGACCTAATTCTCCCATTGCCATCAATGCTAGAGTTCTCTGGTTACCACCGCATTAACCAAACTGATTTTGCCGTGCACTATAGCGTACAATGGATCGGTTGGAGCGCATTCGACAAGCTAGAAACTACTGATGATGTATTGATCAAAGATTATGAGTGGCAAGATGGTATGCACTACGCAATCGGTGGTACGTACTACATCAACAAAAACTGGGAAGCTCGTGTAGGTTACATGTACGACACCAGTGCACAAGACGAAATCACTTCAATCTCTGTACCAGACTCTGATCGCCAATGGTTCTCTGCAGGCGCAAGTTACCACTTCTCTGAAAACAACAGCCTAGACTTCGGTGTAACATACCTAGTTGGTCACGATGTTGAAGTAACAGACGTCCTTACTGAGCAAGTTTATGTTACGGCAACAACCCGTGCTGACGCATGGCTATACGGTGTTCAATACAGCCACCGTTTCTAAATCTAATCTATAGATTTTGCGAAAAAGGGCTGATGAAAATCAGCCCTTTTTTTGTTCTCGCTATGCATCCAATACTTATCGAAACATAGACAAAACATATCCCTACAAATGCTGCTGATACAGCTTGGTATAGCGCTCAACTTGAGCCTCCATGGTATAGTTCAGCGCATTCTCAAACCCTAGTTTTATAATGTCAGACTGATCGTCCTTGTGCTCAATTAAGCGTTGCAATAACTGCGCGAGTTGCTCACTCGACTCATTGTCAAAAAGTAGGGGCCACTTCTCTGGCAAAGAAGGGGTCAGTCCCGGAGCACGTGCGGCTATTACGGGCGTCTTTTCTATCTGACCTTCAAGCGAGATCAACCCAAAACCCTCATAGCGTGACGGCACCACAAGGTAATCGAAATCCTTAATGTTTTGCCTAGCGTAAGGCACCGCGCCATAGAAAAAGATCAGTTGCGGAATCGACTCGCTCATCGCTTCTAAGGTCTGTTTTTCTTCCCCATCACCAATAAAATGCAGCGCAATGCTCTGTTCAGGAAGCTGCTTTATTGCTTCCAAAAGAACGTCAGGGCCTTTTTGATAGGTCAACCGCCCGATAAACCCAAGATTAAGTTTCCCCTCTTGATAGCGTACTACACTCTGCTCTTGATTGACTTCGCAGTGGCGGTTGATGGCATTAGGCACAATTTTATTGGTCTGTGGCGGCGGTAAGCCAAACTCCGCTCGTCGCGCATTAAGCGCCGTTATGCTGTCGGGCGTAAAGTGCGCAGTAATAGCTTTTGTTAGCGAGCGTTCTGCAAACTTTCCGCGGACCTTGCTGGTTGGCCAAAACACAGTGTTTCGGATTGTTCTCACCACCAACGCATCCACCCAAGGTTTTATGAGCGCATACAGATATTCGGGGTGGTCGGTATGCAAGTGAACTACATCAGGTTTAAATCGACGAATGATAGACAGTAGTTGGTACGCACTAACCAATAATCCAGGGGGGAGATTGGAGAAGTTGAGTTGCTCGTACTCGACACCACTCTGTTTGAGTCGCGCAAGTAACTCGTCCGCGATTCCAGCGTAAATATCGAGCGGAGGCTTGATCCCCACCAGTAGAATCGAATGGTACTTAGCTTGAGCACAAGATAGGTGGATGGTTCCCGATTCCGAGCCTCCATTACCAATGCGATTGACTACGTGCAAGATCTTTAGATTCTCTTCCATGCTTCTCCTCTTATCCCTCCTCTCTTAAAGTACGTGAGAACTATTTTCGCTAGTGTCCAATTTGCGAGACATTGTAACGACAAAGAGTATGTTGTTATGCGCTGTTGAACTTGAATACGACAATAGCCAATTTCACTCTCTCACTGTTGAGACTCCCCCACCTTACTAAAACTACGCCCCTTAAGTGTGATGCACATCACAATAAATTTAACTAATCGATTGCTATTATGAACTTATCGCGCAGTCGTGGTGGCATTTCATACAAGTCGTACTGAGACTCATTTGTGTATGGCTCCCACACTGGTCAATAAAAATTCATAATAGACATTGTGTTATTCACAAAAGAGTCATCTAAGTCATCAACACTACAAGGCAAAGTGGGAGCCAAAAACCCAAGGGCGGTAGCGTGTTAAAACGCATTATAAAAACGACAAATAGTGTCGAGCGCCCACCTTACTGCCAATAGTTTGATTGCATGTTGCAGTTAAGCAATCAAACAACTTTTTCGATTAAGCTAGCGTTTTAAAAGGCCCAAAATGGACAAGTCACACGGTATAAAAACTCATGGAACAGAGTTCGCATTACTGTATAGAAGCACTGACATTCTTGTCATCTTTTCTACTTTGATGTTCTGTGCACAAGCTTACATTGGTAGCATTCATACCAGCGTATTAGCTGCGGCTTTATTGGCGATCGTGGCCTTTATGCTGACCGCAGAGAGCATTGCGCTGTATCGTTCCTGGCGAACAGCATCCATTAGGGAACAAGTTCTTGCTCCACTAACATGCTGGATTGCTGCTTTAGTGGTTGTGGTGTTTTGGGTGTTTTTTAGTAAATCCAGCGACCAATACTCGCGCGTGGTGATGGGCAGTTGGGCAATTGCAACCCCGACACTATTAATCTTCTGGCGCTTAATCGTTCGTCAATTGTTAATACGCGCTCGGAATATGGGCTTTAATCGACGCCGCGCCATCATCGTTGGTGTTACAGACAACGGCATTCGCCTCGCTAAGGAAAGCAAAAACAACCCGGAGTTTGGCATCGACTTAGTTGGGTTTTATGATGATCGCGACCTATCTCGCCTTGAGCTTTCTGACCTACCCATCCCTTATAAAGGAACCATTGAGCAAGGGTTGAAGCTCACTAAAAAACACGTTATCGATCATGTCTACATTGCAATGCCGATGAGAGCCGATGAACGCATTGCCCTGTACCTAAAACAATTCTCCGATACCACCGCCAACACCTACGTCATCCCCGAGTTCTTTGTCTACAACTTGATACAGTCTCGCCTTTCATCGATTGGTACTATCCCTACATTAAGTGTGCACGACACGCCGTTTTATGGATTTAATATATGGAGTAAGCGTCTACAGGACATCATTGTGTCGAGTTTAATTATTCTGTTTATCAGTCCGGTGCTTCTCGCTGTCGCTATTGGCGTAAAGCTCTCATCACCTGGGCCCATCATCTTTAAACAGAAGCGATATGGATTAGACGGCAGGCAAATTAAAGTGTGGAAATTTCGCTCAATGCGCACCATGGACAATGGTTCGACAGTGAAGCAGGCCACCAAAAATGATCCGCGAGTGACTAAGTTTGGCGCATTCATTCGACGCACCTCTCTGGACGAATTGCCACAGTTTTTTAATGTGTTGCAAGGTCGAATGTCTATCGTAGGCCCTCGCCCTCACGCTGTCGCGCATAATGAGCAGTATCGCGCTATTGTGGATCGCTACATGTTGCGTCACAAGGTAAAGCCCGGCATTACTGGGCTTGCGCAAATCAGTGGTTACAGAGGGGAGACAGACACGTTAGAGAAAATGGAAAAGCGAGTTGAATGCGATCTCAAATACATACAGTCATGGTCGACGTACCTGGATCTTAAAATCATTTTCTTAACCATATTTAAAGGGTTTGTCGGTAAAACCGCGTACTAAATGGACTTAAATAGGAATGCGCATGAAGCACTGTAGAGTTTTCCTTGCCATCGTTGCAGCAATGAGCACATCGCACGTATTGGCGTTAGAAAGCAACGGATACACCACCGAAAATGGCTTGACCATCATTCCCATTTTGGAAAGTGGTTTGCGTTATAACGACAACTATACCCGCACCAGTGACGCACAATCATCGGCTATCTTCGATGTAAAACCTGGAGTGGCAATAGAGTCGGACCGCAACGGTAATCGCTATAGAGTCGCCTATCAACTTGACGCGGGCTTTCACTCCAACACCAGTGACGATAATTACGTTGATCATACCTTTGCGACCAATAATTTAGTGCGATTTACCACCCGACATGCCTTAGGGTTTAACTATGCATTTCTCACCCAACATGATGCTCGAGGCAGCGGCATCGCATCAGGTGATGCGTTAGTTGCAAACTTAACGACTCCTGTTGAGTACAAAACCCATGTCGCCGACGCAACGTACATATTTGGCTCCGACAATGCGAAAGGCAGAATCGAAGCAACCCTCGATTTTGAAGACCGAACTTACACCAACTATCGCGGCAGCGATGTCTTAGACACAACCTTTGATGACTACCTGCAAATCGGCGCTGACGGTGCATTTTATGTCCAAGTGCTGCCCGCTACCCAACTGCTTTTGCAGTTGGATTACAACAACCGCCAATACACTAAAAACAGTCGCAGTGGCGGCTCTCAAGACTACAACGAAACTTACTACTTAACCGGTGCTGTGTGGGAAATAACCGGTAAAACGAACGGTAAATTACGACTGGGTATCCAAGACAAAAAGTACGACGACAGCTCTCGCGAAGGGAGCGACAACTTCAGTTGGGACCTCACCGTTGAGTGGAAACCGTTAGAATACTCCACACTTACCATTGACGGTGGGTTACGAAACGAAGACGCGGATACAGAAGAAGGCGATCTGGATGGAAGCCGCATTAGCGCCCAGTGGAAGCACTACTGGTTGGCAAATGTTTACAGTAATTTGGGTTTAAATTATAGCCGCAAAGATTACAACAGCGTAACGCGAACCGATGACACTTCCAGCGCCTCAATAAAACTGGGTTACGAACTGTATGAACGTGTAGACCTCGTTGCGGGTTGGCGCGGTGAAGATAACGACTCTAATTCTGTTGGATACACCTACAACCAAAACGTTTGGTCCCTCAACGCTAACTTTGCATTTTGATAGATAACTTATGAGCAAATTATTTTCTGTTTTTATCCTATTCTCTCTTAGCCTATTGGCAACGGTTGTCACAGCTGCCGAAGAGTCCGATTCAACCTACAAAATTGGTGCAGGAGATCGCATTGAAATTGTTGTCTACGACGAGCAAGAACTGTCCATCAGCGGCCTTCTCATAAGTAGCAGCGGGCGATTTAATTACCCCTATTTAGGCCAACTGACCGCTATTAACAAAACTCCCGAGCAACTCAAGCTAGAGATCATCAAAGGTCTAAAGGGCGATTATTTAGTCTCGCCAAAAGTGAGGGTGAGCGTTGTAGGCTATCGCAACATCTATGTCAATGGTGAGGTAAAACAACCTGGTGGCTACGAGTTTCAACCTGGTCTAACTGTCGATAAAGCCATTGCACTGGCGGGCGGTTTTACCGATAGAGCTGCACGTAAAAAAATCTACATTACCCGCTCAAATGACGTCAATACAAAAATCAAAGCAGCATTGTCGGCCAGAGTTAATCCTGGTGACATCATAGTGATTGAACAAAGCTTTTTCTAAATTTTCACGCAGGCGACGAATACGAGAATATGACTATATCTAATCCAGCAATGCAGCGCCCTCTCGCGCTCGATCCTCTCTACTATGTGTCTTTACTGGCAAAGCACTGGTTCAAGATTTCGCTGTTTACTGCGGTTTGCACCGGTATTGCTGTGATGGGCGCACTCTCTATAACACCCACTTATCGAGCGGTATCAACACTGTTTATTGAGTCGTCGCAAAACAATACCGTATCCATTGAAGCGGTAGTGGGGTTGGATACCAGCGCTGATGGCTATTATCAAACCCAGTATGAGATTATGCGCTCTAACGTTGTTGCACGTAAAGTCATCGATGCGCTCAACCTCACTGAGCACCCAGAATTTAATCCCGCGTTAATACTTAAAGAGCCTAACCTACTCGACCGCCTCAAAGAGCAAGTCAAACAACTACCATTAGCGCGAAACTATTTTGCAAAAGAAACACCCCAACCCACAGCAGCTCAGTTGGAAGAAAGTGCGTTTCGCTCTGCATTGTCGACGTTTAAATCTAAGCTGACCATCATACCCATCCCAAAAACCCAGCTGGTCAAAATAGCCTTTGAGTCAGAATCACCGCATATGGCTGCGAACATCGCCAATCAAGTAGGCCAAGCCTACATAGAAAGTAACTTAGATTCGAAACTGCTGGCAACAGAGCAAGCCACCTCGTGGATCAACGAGCAACTTGCCGAATTGCGACAAAAACTGGAAGCGTCTGAACAAGCACTCAATGACTTTTTACAGCAACGAGAGCTTATCGATAACAGTGGCATTGAAGCACTTGCCAGTAATGAGTTGGCCAACTTGACCAATCAACTGGCCAACGCCACTGAAGCTCGTATTCAAGCGCAATCTCTGTATAACGCGCTAAAAGATAACCAAGGTGGAGATTTAACCACTATTTCTGCTATCAATAATCACCCTCAAATTAGAGAAGTTCGCTCAGCCGAAAGTGAAGCTGAACGCAACTTAGCGCAACTCTCGAAACGCTACGGCCCTAAACACGACAAAATGATCCAAGCGCAAGCACAGCTGGCGTCAGCTAAGCAGCGCAGCAACAACGTCGTCAATAAAGTACTGCAAGGGTTAGAAAGCGATCTTAGAACCACTCAATCTCGCGAACAACTGTTGAAACAAGAGCTCAACAACAAAAAGTCGGAGCTTCAGTCGGTTAGCCTTGTAAAGGGGCAATACGACTCGCTCAAACGTGAAGTGGATACGAACGCCAATATTTATGACCTGTTCTTAACGCGTCAAAAAGAGACCAACGCAACTGCCGATTTTAGTACTGCAGACGCCCGCATCAGTGATTTAGCCTTGGTGCCGTCCTCACCATATAAGCCATCACGCTCAAAAATAGTCGCGGTCGCCTTTATTGCTAGCCTATTTGGGGCATGTTTGCTTGTCATCGTGCTCGATACCTTCCGTAAAACCATCACCAATATGCAAGACTTCCAAGAAAAACTCGGTATTTTGCCACTGGTTGCATTGCCAAAAGTGAAAGGTCATAAGAAGAATCACCCCATTACCAAGCAAGGCAAAACTAAAGCCGTGCTCTATGAAATTTACACCGAAAAAGTCGACTCACTTCGCACCGCAATGATCATAAACCAGAATCAAGACCATTATAGCAACGTCACAGTGATCTCCTCATCGCTACCAAATGAAGGCAAAACGTCATCGGCAATCCAGCTGGCTCGTTCATTTGCCAAGTTTGAAAAAGTATTACTGATAGATACTGATTTACGTAAGCCTTCAATTTATAAATGCTTCGATGTCTCTCGCTCACAATTAGGCATAACCAATTACATCCATGCCGATGCAGCATTTGAAGAATGTATTGTTGAAGAGGTTGATCACAACCTAAGCATCGCGGTCTCGGGCATTGCTACCGCCTCGCCTCAACAAACCCTAAACGACGCCAAGTTTAAGCAATTTATCGACACAGCACTGACCCAATTCGACCGTATTATTATCGACACGCCCCCTATGTCATCCATAAGCGATACGTTAATCGTGGGTAGCTTGATAGGCCATGTAACGTTAGTGGTCAAAGCAAACAGCACTAAAACAGAGACGGTTCAGTTTGTGATCGATCAGTTGCATCGCCACAAAATCAAACTGAGTGGCACCGTACTTAATGCAACGTTAGCCAACGACGCAAGAACAGAAGATTACTATTACAACTATTCGCGATAGATACAGCTTTGGTTGCCTGGCAGACGTAAACACGCTCGGTTATGTAAATGCTTTGAAGGATCACAGCATCACCAAGCAGCACTAGTTTCACTCAATCTGATCCCAACATGGACACCGTAGGCGTTAAAGATTAACTATGAATATTCTATTTTTAAGTCACACATTCATTGGAAATAAATACGTTGTGGGCAGCCATCACCTTGCGAAGCAATTGGCAAAGCAAGGGCACAAGGTCATGCACATCCCTCACCCATGGTCGCAGTTGCACCAAATCAAGCGTGGGCCTAGAGAGGCGTTTTTATCGGGCGAAATTGAGCCTAATTTGTGGCAATTTCAAGTGGGTGGTTGGCTACCAAGTAAATGGCATACCATGAGCTTTAGCTATGGTTCACATTCTCGGACACTTGCTAAAGCGATCACTCAACTTGCACAAAAAAACAGTATTCCACACTTTGATGTCTGCTTTGTCGATGATCCTGTGTTTCAAAAGGCGATTCAACATTTGGACTGTCGTAAGGTGATTTATCGCCCCACCGATATTTATACAGAAATGCCCAAAGGGGCAGCATACAAACAGGTCGAACAAAGGCTGATAGAGCAAGCCGATCATGTTGTGGCCACCAGCGAAGCCATTGTTAAGTTCCACCAATTGAATGACCAGCAAGCGAGCGTGCTCAATAACGGGTTCGACTTCAACCATTTTGCCACCTTTACTCGTAATGACTTAGACAGCCAATCCAGCTCTGCGATAAAGGTTGGTTATGTCGGCAGCCTCGATGCGCGGTTTGACGCTCCATTAATCAATAGCGCAGCAAAAGCTTTACCAGACATCGAGTTCTGTATCCATTCACCAGATTTACAGCACACATTGGATATCACGCTGCCAAATCTTAAGCATAAAGGGGCTGTTGACTATCAAGTCTTACCAACCGTTTTGTCCCACTACGACGCGTTAATAATGCCCTTTACATTTACCACCAATAATAAAGGCCGCAGTCCAATGAAGTTTTTTGAGTACGCAGCCACCAACAAGCCGATGATCGTCCCCGATTACTTTGACGATGCCGGCATGCCAGGGGTGTTGCGTTATCAAACGCAAGCGCAGTTTATTGAGCGTATTGCTAACCTAACACCAAACACCCATGTTGAGCGCGATAAGGCACTGCTAAAGCTGCACTGCTGGTCGACTAAAGCAACTCAACTTTTACAGTTATCCAACGCCCTTTCATAACGTTGTAGAGAGTAGAGTATTCATGCGAATTGCCCACGTTGTTAGACAGTTTTACCCCGCCATTGGTGGCTTAGAAAATTTCGTCCTCGATTTAGCGAAAGAGCAAGTGAAACAAGGTATGGACGTTAAAGTTGTCACACTTGATCGACGCTACGACACCGACCAATCGCTCGACGCCGAAGAACGTGTGTTTGGATTGGACATTGTGCGCATTCCTTTTGTGGGCAGTCACCGCTATCCCATTGCGCTCTCAGTGCTCAAGCACCTTGACGATGTGGATGTAATTCATGTGCACGCAGTAGACTTTTTTATTGATTACATCAGTCTCAATAAATTTCGCTTAAAAACCCCCATAGTTTTATCGACCCATGGTGGATTCTTTCATACTAAATTTGCCGCCAATCTTAAAAAGCTCTTTTTTAATACGGTCACCCGTTTCTCACTTCGCTCTGTTGACCAAGTCATGACGTGCAGCTCAAACGATCACAAGATTTTTGAACGCCTCTATCCACACAAAACGCTGCTGATTGAAAATGGTGTTAACACTGACAAGTTTGCCAAGTTTAAAAACGACTCAGCCAACAAGCAGATTCTGTTTATTGGTCGCTTTTCTGACAATAAAAGGGTCGACCTTTTGATTCAGTGGTTTTCGCAGCTCAACCAGCTTGATAACCAATTTAAGTTAGTGATTGCAGGAAAAGATTGGGACAACAATTACCATAAGTTAAAGCAGCAAGTCATAGACTTGGATTTGGCGTCGAAAGTGGAATTTGTTATCGAAGCGAGTGAAGACGAGCTCGCCCAAGTCGTTTCTCAATCGTCATTTATTGCCAGCGCGTCTGAATATGAAGGGTTTGGCATGACCATTATTGAGTGCATGGCCGGTGGGCTTATTCCGATCATGTCCAATATTGACAGTTTTGTCACCATTCACAATAAAACTCAATGCGGCATGCTGATTGACTTTACCAGTAGTGCCAGTGTCAGTGAATTTATTAAAAGCATTAACTTTGATGAGTTAGTAGGAGAAAAATCCCGTTGTATTGAACAATCGCAACTCTACAGCTTTAGTAAAAAAGCCAGTGACTTCACCAAAGTCTACTCAACTTTATCGACACACTCTTAACCAGATGCACTCAAGGACGAGTAAAGTCACCCTTATTTTTGCGTTAGCGATGCTTGCCATTGTTTACAATGGGGTGCTTGCCATTCTTAACGCTCACGCTATGAGTGTAAGTCGTAATCACAGCGTGATCATCGAGCTGTTTATCATTGGTGCTGGACTGGGCTTAGCCTTTATAGAAAAGCCCAATAAAGATGAGATTCTGCCTTACTTATTAATGGTTTCCATTGCGTTGTCGAGCGCCCTTATTTATGTCGCCAACGGCGCTATTCCCATTGAGGCGATCCGCAACTTTCTTATTATTTCGACTTTTACTTTACTCGGCATGAGGGTCGACATCGAAACACTGAATAAATTGGTACTCTACACCACGGTTTTAGTGCTGGTTGTATTGTTGATTGAGACGATTAGCGTTACTACTTATGTGACCATTTTTGAGCCAGCTCAATACTATTTGAGTACTCGAGGAATGGAGATTAAAAGTTTTAACGAGTTGGGGCTATTTGGTAACTCTTTGGCTATCGAAGGGCGATTTAACTTTGGTTTTTTCTCTTCTCATCGCACGTCATCGATATTTTTGGAGCAGGTATCCCTTGCCAATTACTGCTCAGTTGTTGCCATTTACTTGGTCGCGTTTTGGGATACATTTAGCAAAAAACATCGCTACATTATCCTCTTTACGTTGGTCTTCATTGTGTTAACCAACAACAGTAGAACGGCAAGCGCCCTTCTTGTGGTCTGCTTTGCTATCCGGTTTCTGACTTTGTCCAACCCCAAAACGGTTGTCAGTATCAAAAACACATTGATGGCAAGCATTGTGCTATTGGCGACATTTATTGCGTACCAAAACGATTTTCAATATACCGGCGATAACTTTGTCGGGCGTATTAGTCTGGGCATGTCTCACTTTTACGAGCTAGAGGTAATCGAGGTTCTAGGTTTTGGTTACGCCAATCTGAATGAGTACTGGGACAGTGGATACGCGTACTTATTGGCCTCAAACACGATTTTGCTTGCCGCAATGTTCATTTTTTTCATTCACGCATTTTTAACCAATCAAAGCGACAGGGCCATCATCTATTCGACCTTGTTAATCTTCTACATTTCACTCAATTTGCTCATCGGTGGCAATGCCATCTATTCAATGAAAACGTCTCCTATCCTATGGATGGGGTTCGGCCTGATTAAATCTCAACAAAGTAGACCGTACTATGCAAACACGTCTAACAACCTTTGATATCTGTAAGGGAATTGGCATCCTGTTGGTCGTGTTTGGTCACGTCCTAAGAGGATTAGATAACGCTGCTATTGAAGTCCCCTACTTCGACTATGTCGACTCCATAGTGTATAGCTTTCACATGCCGTTATTTTTTGTAATATCGGGCTACTTTATGGCTAAAAGTGTGGCCAAACGCTCAGCATCAACATTAATTACCAGCAAGCTCCACACACTGATGTACCCATACCTAATATGGATGTTGATTCAAGGCTTTATTGAGTTTGCAATGAGCAACTACACCAATGGCAACGTCGAGTTATGGCGGGTATTTGTCGTCTGGCTTCCACGAGCTCACTTTTGGTTTTTATATGTTTTAATGTTGTTTTCCGTGGTCTACATCGTTGCGGCGAATGCTCATCCACGCAATCCAATTATCCTATTTTTTGTCGCTATATTACTTTATTGCTTTCCTGTCGAATTTGAGTCGCAGATCTATTATCTGTACCTCTATATCAAAGATAACTTGGTATTTTTCCTGTTCGGTGCTCTGTTCCCAGCGCTGATCACTAAGACCACTCATTTTCACTCACGCTCCGCCATACTTCTGTCGCTAATTGTGGTAACAATGCTGCAAACCACAAGACTTTACTGGATGCATAGTGAGTCATGGTTCATGCCGTTTGTTCATTACTCTACTGCGGTCAGTTCGATTGCGCTTGTGTTGCAAGTAGCAGGATTTCTCAGTCACACCAAACAGACCTTCTGGACCCAATTAGGGGAACTGTCAATGCCGATTTATTTGGCTCACATTGTCTTTGCTAGCGGGCTGCGGATCGTACTTATCAAACTGGGTATCGACCAACCCTGGCTGCACATTGTAGTGGGTACCGTCGTCGGTATTGCTGGACCCATAATTTTGTACAAACTGTCCAACTCACTCAGATTTAACTCCCTGTTCAACAGTCCATTTTTAAAAACGGCAAGCTAATATGAAACGCTACGATAACCTCGATATGATCACCAAAATCCAATCCGTATCCGATGAAGAGCAGCTGATTGAATCGGTATTGAGCCAGCACGCAACGTTAACCCTTGGTTTTGTCAATCAGCACGGATTTAACCTTTGCTCTGACCCCGCTCTGCTCAACAATTTCATGGATCTAGACGTTTTGCTGCGCGACGGAATAGGGATGAAGATGGCGATGAGCCTGTTTGAACGACCACCGGGTAACAATATGAATGGAACCGATTTGATTCCACGTATTGTGGCTAAAGCACAACAGCAACCCCTCAATGTCATGGCTTTTGGTACTGAAGACCCTTGGTTAAGTAAAGGGGTTTCCAACTTGGGACTCGATGAGCTGTGTAGCGTTAAGCATCACGGCTTTGAGACAATTGATCACTATGTATCGCTCTTTCAGAGGCATCACAACGATGGCCAGCTCAATCTCGTGATTTTGGCGATGGGGATGCCCAAACAAGAGCAACTGGCCAGCGAGATTAAAAAACTGAATCTATCTCGCACCGTGGTGATTTGCGGTGGCGCTGTGCTGGATTTTCAGGCCAACAAAGTAAAACGAGCACCGTCATTCTTTAGGAAAACCGGATTAGAGTGGGCCTATCGACTGGGCAGCGAGCCTAAAAGGAT
The DNA here is from genome assembly GCF_002100145.1 of Vibrio sp. qd031. Taxonomy (GTDB): domain Bacteria; phylum Pseudomonadota; class Gammaproteobacteria; order Enterobacterales; family Vibrionaceae; genus Vibrio. The sequence goes on along the minus strand of NZ_JXQD01000025.1, from coordinate 307,306 downwards.
GTTTCGGCGTTACGTTATTGGCATTCCCGTATTCTTCTCACACTTGGTGGCGCTGAAGACGCAGACTGCGTTCAACCGATAGGTAAGTAACACCATGGAATCATCTGTTAGCAGTATCAACAAAACCATCATCATGGACCCGATTTCGGCGGAGAACAATCAGTACATTCATATTGTCTCGAGTCTTCTGGCGCAACGACATGATGTGATCAGTATTAGCACTGCTTTAGCGAAGCCGTTCAGCCTAAAGCGACGCAATACGGTGGCCATTTTAAATTGGTTTGAGTCTAAGGTAAGCCACTCTAGAGCGCCTGTTTTGGGCTTTATAAAATGCGTGGCCATTTTGCTTTACCTAAAGCTTATTTGTTCAACAATAGTGTGGGTGAAACATAACCATAAGCCGCACGACAGCCAAGACGCTCTAGCCAAAAGACTGACCGCGTGGATTACCTACCTATTGAGTCATCTATCCACCAATACCATTACTCACGATCGCGTAGAAGATGTTAACTCTATTGTTGTCCCCCACCCTTTATATTTGCGAGAGCCATACATCGAACACAATCACCGCAGGGACATCGATTTTCTTATCTTTGGCCAGGTCAAAAAGTACAAAAACCTCACCTCACTGTTCGAAATTTGGCCACAAAGTATCGCTTTAACGTTAGTGGGGAAAGCCGAATCTCAGGAGCTACGCGACGAGCTGAATAGCGTCATACAGCGCAGAAACTTAAACATCATTTGGGACGACAGATTCATACCGGATGAAGAGCTGAACGCACTATTACAACGAACTCGATATGCCATTTTGCCGCACAGTGAAGACTCGATGATCGTCTCGGGCGCGTTTTATCATGCCATCACTTACGGATGCAATCTGCTTATGTCGGATAACGCCTTTGCTCGCAACATGGCGGACAAACATCCGTTTTGCCACCTATTGCTTCGAGGTGAGCCTTTGGAGCCACAACTGAACCATGCTCTACAAGCGAGCGTTTGCGCCAATCAACTGATAGAACAGGCATACGAGTGCTACTCGGATCAACAAGTCTTCTTAGGGTTTGAACAAGCTATCTCAGGCTCTAACGGAAGATCGCTATGAGCCGTATACAATCCCCCATTATCTCGAGTAACTCGATGGTAAACAGCCTGTGCACGTATTGCGCTCATAGTGTGTTAAGACTCTTTAATATTCACACGTTGTCACAGAGAAAAGCATGAAAAAAGAAAACATTGTCAAACTGGTTTGGGTTTTCGTCGAAAAAATCGTGCTCACCTTACTGGCGTTTATCTCTAACATTTTGATCATACGAGCACTCGGTGGTGAAGGTTTTGGTGCGCTCAGTTACTACTACCTGATCGTGTACTTAATTTTCACTCTGTCAGATTTGGGTTTTCGCCGTGTCTACTTAAGCATGCGTGATAGTGCCTATAAACGTCAGTTTTTCAACTATTTGCTTAAGACTAAGTTTTTGCTTCTCATTCCATCGACCGCAATAATTTCATATTACCTGCGAGGCAGTATCCCGGATTATCAATTGGTTACTATTGCAGTACTCACACTGCTTCAACCTATCCAAAGTTATTTCTATATTTGCCAATCCAAACTCAAAATCAAGCAGATTTCGTTGTTTCACATTGTGATTGAGAGCATAAGCTCCTTTAGTAAAATCGCTGTTTTTTACGTATCGGACAATATGATTTTCCATGTTGTTCTTATCCACTTCACCGTAAGTATCGTCAAGCTAATTGGTTATTTAATGCTGTCGGAGGAAAACCTTGTACGTGACATGAAGCTGTTTTTCACCCCAATTAAGTCCCGGGTTAAAAAACTCAATTACAGCAATAGTTATCGCGCGCTCTATCTGTTTATGTCGCTTATCTTGCTCACCTACTACAACAAACTCGATCAATTGATCGTGGAAGCAAAGTTTGGTTTTTATGCGCTGGGTATTTATGTAGCCGCATATAAATTTATTGAACAGATCATCTCTTTGCTTGGCATGATTAATTCTTTCTTATTACCAATGATTTCGAACGAAAACAAAGCCGAAAAACTCGAGTCAATCACCACGATTTATATAATTTCTATTGTTGTCTCAATATCTTTAGCCATATTTATGTATGCGTTAGGCGGGCATATAATTCGATTTACGTTAGGTGAAGAGTATAGCGAGAGTATTGCGATACTGGAGCTTCTCGCTATTTCTCTACCAATGCTATTCCTTTCTAACGTTGGTGGGATTTATTATTCAGTGCAAAAAATAGAACACCTCGCATTAATAAGAAACTTCCTATCCTGCGCAGTAATGTTCACTTTAGGTCATCTATTGACTAATAGAATGGGCCTTGAGGGTATTGCAGTCGCTTTGATTGTCACATCATTCTTTAACGTTTTTATTTTTGAAATTCTTCACCGTAAGACACGGTTTAATGTCACTTTAAAAATACAATCTATTAAACAATTATTGTCTATTCACTTTTGGAAAAAGCTAGCCCATGATATCAAGTAAATCACTCATCAATTACTTTGAGAAAAAGCGCCTGTTTTGGTGGGAGCCTAAGGACGGGCGTATAAATGTTGGCGACCATCTATCATATGAGTTGGTCACCTCCGTTTTGAAAATGCATGGAAAGGTCCTTGTAGAACGACAAGCGGCTGGCAAGCTGCTTGGTATTGGATCCATTATGCATTTCGGTAATGACGGCGATACCGTGTGGGGCTCTGGGATTAACGGCAAAATCGATCCTAAAGTCCATACATTTTCATCTTTGGATGTTAGAGCTGTTAGGGGCCCACTCACTAAAGAGTTTCTCGAAAACAGAGGGATCAGTTGCCCTGACGTATTCGGCGACCCTGGAATATTGGCACCACTTTTTTACAATAAACAGTGGATGCAAAACCAACCAGAATCTTGCGATGTACTGCTTATTCGTCACTTTAATGAAGGTAACGACCGATACGATGAACTGGTGGGCGAAGGTACTCGGTTTTTATCTCCAGATTGTCATCCATATCAATTTATTCAAGCGATCGTTAACGCCAAGCGAGTAGTCTCAAGTTCACTACACGGTGTCATTCTCGCCGAGGCCTACGGTATCCCTGCTGTCTACTTTAAAAGCGGTAATGGCGAGCATGACTTTAAATACCACGATTACTACCTAGGCACCGGTCGTCAAGAAGGCGAGTACGCGTTTGCTTCTTCGTTGGAAGAGGCGCTCTCCATCAACAACAAACCGATTGACAAGTTAAATGAGCGACAGCGTGTATTGCTCGAAGCGTTTCCAATTGAGCAGTGGTAAATCTTTAATTATCAATATGATTGTGTCTCATATTGGGCGCAAACAATCACATGTTGATTGACTATACTGAAAGTGACTTTGTTCGAACCAACGCGCTCTTCAAAATGGATTTAAACTCAGATAATCAAGGACAGTTATGATAATTCCCGTCATTATGGCCGGCGGTTCAGGTTCTCGACTGTGGCCCCTTTCGCGCCAAGCCTACCCTAAGCAGTTTTTAAATCTGCAAGGCGACAACACCATGTTGCAAGATACTCTAGCAAGGTTGAATACCTTGCAACACGGTAGCCCAATGGTCATTTGTAATGAAGATCATCGTTTTACGGTTGCAGAGCAATTGCGTCTTCACGGCCACACACAGAACGATATAATTTTGGAGCCCGTAGGACGTAATACTGCGCCAGCCGTGGCGCTAGCTGCGTTTCGGGCGGTTGAAGAAGACTCAGAAGCAACTTTATTGGTGCTTGCCGCAGATCACATCATTAAAGATCCTAAAGCGTTTGTCAGTGCGATCGAGTCTGCCATGCCATTGGCTGAACAAAACGTTCTCGTTACTTTTGGTATTGTTCCTACGACTCCAGAAACTGGCTATGGTTACATTAAACAAGGTCAGCCTATAAAGGGTAGTAACAGCTATATGGTTGATAGCTTTGTTGAAAAACCCGACCTTGCCACCGCACAAGACTATGTCGCAACAGGTAATTATCTGTGGAACAGTGGCATGTTTTTGTTTAAAGCTGCTCAGTATTTGAATGAACTCAAGCAGTATCGTCCAGACATTTACCGAGCGTGTGAGCTCGCCTGTCAGCATACATCAGCGGACCTCGATTTTGTTCGTATTGATCAAGCTGCATTTGAGGCCTGCCCAGACGAGTCCATCGACTACGCCGTGATGGAAAACACCGAAAAAGCCGCCGTAGTCCCCCTAGACTGTGGTTGGAGTGACGTAGGAAGTTGGTCGGCCTTATGGGAAGTAGCAGAGCATGACAATCATCTTAATGCCAGCAAAGGCGACGTGCTAAGCATAGAAACAACGAACTCCTACTTACACTCTACAGAAAAACTTATCGCGACCGTAGGTGTCGACAACCTGATTGTGGTAGAAACCAAAGATGCGGTATTGGTTGCCGACAAAAGCAAGGTTCAGCAAGTTAAACAAATCGTTGATACCATTAAGTCAGAGCAACGCAGCGAATGGCAGCATCACCGAGAAGTTTATCGCCCTTGGGGCAAATTTGATTCCATCGACAATGGTGAGCGCTTTCAAGTGAAACGCATATCGGTTAAGCCAGGCGGAAAATTGTCGGTGCAAATGCATTATCACCGAGCAGAGCATTGGGTTGTGGTGTCAGGAACAGCCAAAGTGCGCATTGGTGAAGAAGAAGTCCTGCTCACCGAAAATCAATCTACCTATATCCCTGTTGGAGAGGTCCATTCCTTAGAAAACCCAGGCCAAATCCCATTGGAGCTCATCGAGGTTCGTTCGGGCTCTTATTTAGAAGAAGACGACATCATCCGCTTAGACGATAAATATGGACGACAATAACATGACCACAGTTTCTACGGTAATTGAACAAGGCAACATTGCGTTTGGTACCAGCGGTGCCCGTGGACTGGTTAGTGATTTTACCGCGCCAATTTGTGCGGCCTTCACCCTAGGGTTTCTTACTTCACAACAGTCAAAGTCGGTTGTAATCGGTATCGATAATCGCCCAAGCAGCCCACTTATTGCGAGCTATTGCGCTTTTGCCGCGCAGTCGCTTGGGTATCAGGTCGAATACTGCGGTGTATTGCCAACGCCGGCTCTCGCTGCATACGCGATGAGCCTTAACATCCCATCCATTATGATCACCGGTAGCCACATCCCGTTTGATCGAAATGGCATCAAGTTCTATCGCGCCGATGGTGAAATCAGCAAGGCCGACGAGCAAGCTATCATTGGTAACCAATACCAGCTGGATGCGCCGCTCATAGCGGAGCTATCGGGGATAGACCAACATTCTCTGCCCAAAGCGTCACACTCAGCCTCGCAATACTACATCGAACGATATACCAAACTATTTGCAAATAATACGCTGAAGAACAAGCGTATAGGAATTTATGAACACTCCAGTGCCGGTCGCGATTTATATGCAACGCTATTTGAACGACTAGGTGCTACCACATTATCGTTAGGGCGAAGTGACGAGTTCGTACCCATTGATACAGAAGCGGTCGCCGCTGAGGATATAGAACAGGCAAAACGCTGGGTGACCGAGCATCAACTGGATGCAGTGTTCTCAACCGATGGAGATGGCGACCGACCGCTTCTTTCGGATGAATCAGGCGAATATTTACGCGGTGACATCTTAGGGCTGTTGGCGGCGAAAGCCTTAGGCATCGATTCGCTCGCGTTACCAGTGAGCTGCAACACCAGCGTTGAAGGATGTGGCGAATTTACTCAGATAATGCGAACCAAAATAGGTTCACCGTACGTAATTGAAGCCTTTGATACACTGTGTCAAACCAGTCGCTGTGTTGCGGGGTTTGAAGCCAATGGCGGATTCTTGCTGGCTAGCGAACTCACTATCAACGGTCAGGCACTGCCTGCTCTTCCAACCCGTGACGCAGTGCTGCCTGTTATCGCGCTGCTGTCTTACGTCGAACACAGTAGCATTCAGGATCAAGTCGCGGCGTTACCCAAGCGGTATACTGCAGCCGATCGATTGCAAGGTATTGAACGAGAAATGTCTGCTCAGTTACTTGAGCAAGCTCTCATTGACGACGCTGCATTTTTGCAATCCGTCGGCCTTGCTCATTTGCAGGTTGTCGATGTTGATCAAACTGACGGCTTGAGGCTGCAGTTAAGCGATCAGAGTTATCTGCATCTTCGTCCTTCGGGTAATGCGCCTGAGTTACGTTGTTACGTTGAAACAGAGTCACCACACAGCTCACAGCAACGAGTGGATGCGGTGTTAGCCGCAATATCAAATCAGCGTAGATAGTAAGGGTAAACAGTGAAGCTGCGCTTAAGGCGCGATATTCAGCGTCCTAGTAACAAACCCAATAGGATGGCATAGAGGCCGTCGCAACAAGTTAGGAGTAAAGATGTGGCGATACGTTATCAGCACCTTGTTTTTTTGATAATTGTACTCGGTGGTGGAGCATCTTTACTTAAGAGCAGCGGGCTCATTGCTTTACAGTTTGGCGAGTTTGAACGTAACGTGGGCGGCGCCTCTGTACTGCATTGCGCCGTGGCCCTGTTATTAGGTTTTTCCACAGCAGGTTGGGTATCGCAACGTTCGAACGAGACACTTAAGTTAACCATGCTAGCGCTTCCTTTTGTATTGGTAACGCTGGATGAGAGCTCACAAGCTCTGATTGCAACCCGTCAATTCTCATGGCTAGATCTGACACTTAACATTACGTGTTTGATTATTGGCATTGGGTTTTATCGGCTGTTGAAAGTCAAGCAAGGTGAATAGTTCGTGCGAGTATAATATTGTCGTCTTCTGTGCAAATAACTCGTTATTTACTCACCACATAATGAGTACCTAAATAGAACAAGGTTACCTACAGTCTTATACGTTCTGTGTGGCGTTTACAACGACTCACCCGAAAGTCATCAGCGCTCAAATTTAATAAGCACCACCAACACTCGGTAAAGTTTCGTATATGTTTGAATCCATATTATTGGTATGCACCGCAAATGTATGCCGCTCACCTCTTGCTGAAGCGCTGTTCAAACAGCACCTTCCAGCTAAACACATTGCTTCTGCTGGTATTAAAGTGGATGCCTTAGGCTATGGAGGCCGTCCTGCCGATGTCGGAGCAATAGACATCGCTAAACAGTTTTCACTTAACCTAGAGCAGCACGGTGCGCAGCAGTTGACCGCTGAGCTTGCCGAACAGTTTGACCTCATACTGGTGATGAACCCAACCCACCAACAACAAGTTCTGGAGACTGCGCCAACCTTAGGTGCCAAAACTCTGTTGGTCGGACAATGGATTGGATTAAGCGCCATTGATGACCCATTTAATCAAGATACCGCGGCGTTTGAACGGTGTTACCACGACTTACATCGTGCCACCCTATCTTGGAAAGATAAGCTAAAAACCAGTTAGTTGAGTTGTCCATTATGAATAGACAGTCGCAGTACTAGCGCCATTAGGAGTTACCCATGAAACGCACTCATGTTTCTGCCTGTATTGCACTATCACTAAGTATTACCTTCCCCACCACTGGATTTTCATCAACCAAAGGGCTCGCTAATAAGGCGGTTACCCCGGTAAACAAAAATGGAACCTATTATGGCGTCAATTTAGCGGGCCCTGGATTTGGCAACAATAAGCTTCCGGGCCGATATGGATACAACTACATCTACCCGAAGCCCAGTGAGATGGACTATTTTATTGAAAAAGGAATGAATGTCTTTCGGCTAACGTTTCGATGGGAACGGATCCAGCACAGCTTGAAATCAGACTTAGACCAAGCAGAACTGCAACGTTTGACAGCAGCTGTTGACTACGCCACTACCAATGGTACTAGCGTTATTCTCGACATTCACAATTACGCTCGTTATCACGGGGAAGTTGTTGGAGGAGATTCAGTATCTTTTGACGACCTAGCAGATGTATGGAGAAAACTTGCTTCACATTTCAAACATAACCCTGCGGTCATCATAGGGTTGATGAACGAACCCCATGGAATGCCGACAGAACAGTGGAGAGACGCGGCAAATGTTGCAATTGCCGCTATTCGTGACGCAGGATCCGAGCACTTAATTTTGGTTCCTGGCAATGGGTACAGCGGTGGGCACTCTTGGTACAGTGATTGGTACGGTACACCTAACGCTACCGTTATGGCTACCATCGTCGATCCAGCCGACAATCTCGCCTTTGAAATCCATCAGTACTTCGACTCAAACTCGTCAGGTACGTCATTTGATTGTGTCGATACCGAAGTTGGCCGCCGCCGCTTGGCTAAAGTAACCCAATGGATGCGAGACCATGGACAACGCGCTTTTCTAGGTGAGTTTGGTGCTGCCGATAACCCAACTTGTATGGCTGCGTTGGACAATACTCTCGCATACATTGATGCCAATCAAGACGTTTGGCTAGGATGGACTTGGTGGGCTGCCGGAGCTTGGTGGGGCAGCTATCCATTTTCAATCTCACCAAAATCAGGACAAGATAAGCCACAGATGGCTGTGTTGGAGCAATATACCCAACAGCTTAACTAGTTTTTGGGTTAGTACTGAATGAACAAGCTCTTGAATAGTTCGGTACGCAAATACAATACGATAAACACTTCATCAACCCCGCTTTCTAACTATCTGCAACCATAAATATCGAAGTCAACATAGCGCTACATACAACGTAGCGCTAAACAAATATCAGGCCACCTCAGTAAGCCGTCTTACCCACAAATCCTTTAAATACCGTCATAAAGATTATCTTTAGATCCAGCCAGGTTGACCAAGAATCGATGTAGCGAAGATCGTACTCCACACGCTTTTCCATTTTTTCTAACGTGTCGGTTTCTCCGCGGTAGCCGCTCACTTGCGCGAGACCAGTAATTCCAGGTTTTACTTTGTGACGCAGCATATACCTATCCACAATCACTCTATATTGCTCATTATGCACCACGGCATGAGGCCTTGGTCCGACAATGGACATTCTACCCTGCAGTACATTGATAAATTGAGGAAGCTCATCCAAAGAGGTACGGCGAATAAACGCGCCAAATGGGGTCACTCTAGCGTCATTCTTGGTTGCCTGTTTCACTTCATTACCATTCTCCATGGTGGTCATAGAACGAAACTTCCAAACTGAAATTTGTCGACCATCCAAACCATAACGCTTCTGCTTGAAGATTACAGGCCCGGCAGACGTGAGTTTCACACCCAGTGCAACAGCGACTAACACCGGACTGATCAACACCAATATCAGGCTAGATAAGATGATGTCTTGTAAGCGTTTTAACCACACCGTGCCGCCATAAAATGGGGTATCGTGGACACTTAATGTCGGTACATTACCAATCACATTAATGCGTGATTGGATCAGATTGAATACAAAGAAGTCAGGCACGACGTAGGTATTGGCGGTTGTATCAGAAAACTCTTTTAAGTAATGAGCGATGCGCGATTGCGCGCTCATTGGCATGGCGATATAAACGTGATCGACATGGTTGCCACGGACATACTCTAAAGCCACATCGGCATTGCCTTCTAACGTCGACTGCATGCGTTGCTGATCCAGACGGTCCGGTTGGCGATCGTCATAAAAGCCCACGAGATCGATGCCTAACTGATGGTTTTCTCGCAACTCTTGCGCAAGCTGCAAGCCATTTTCTGTAACGCCAATAATCACAGCCGTTCTGCGGTTATACCCCATATCTCGTGCTTTCTCTTTGGCCAACATGATGATGAGGCGCCAAAAAACCAAGCAGATAGGGGTAAATAGAAACCAGGCCTTGAGCAGTGCATTAGAATAGGTAAGATCAAAACTAATCGCGTAATTAACCAGTAAGATAGCCGTGAACATCATGACCCAACTGCACAGCAAAGTCATAATTTGTTCGCTCATCTTGGACGTTCGCCATGAACGATATAACCCGACACTTTCACTCGTAAGTAAAAAAAGCACCACGGAATAAGTCGCTATTACAATATAGGCGTTGGTCAATTCAACATATTGGGCTTTGGCACATATATAGAGTGATAAGAGAATAAGTACGCAATCCGCTGCGCGATAAAGAAAACTAAACTCGGTGCTGTTGGTTTTAATTTCCATATTAGATGCTCCACCTAGTGGCTAATTACTGAGTGAAAAACATCATCTGTAGTGAAATTACAAATCGATACACCTTAGATAGGTTATTCACTAAAAGCTCAGCGATGTTTAACCGAACGAGGAAATATTACACATTCCTACGTTTCACTATATATTCAGCAATTACTACGCCAGATCGAGCTTTGAGTTGTACTGTCTAATTATTAACTATTGAAATCACTTAAAGTTTTCATACGCAACGAGGGACATAGCTATTTTTGAAAGTCCCGTGAAAGATCTATTTCATGCACTGTTGGGGGCGCCTATCACTGTTGTGGTGCAGCTCAATGTCTTGCGTGGTTAGCTCGTAATTACAAATCGTCTAGGTAAGCATCGAGATCATCTTCTTCTTGCTGATCAACTGGAATGTCTTGCGTGATGTCTGCGCGATAGTCTCGACGTTGGAGGTATACATCGCGAGTTAGCGCATAAGGATCGGGAGAATTTTCAAGCAACGCTTCTTGCTCAACCAAGTCGATTCGGGTCTCTACCCCCTCTAATAGCCATTTCCCAAAACTGGCCCAAAAATTCAGATAAGACAACGGAGGGTATAAATTATCGGCATAGTCGGTTACTTCTCGGGTTGTTAACGGGCCATAGGCAGGGATCATTAAAAACCATCCATTACCCACACCATAATGTCCGACCGCATCACTAAAAACCCTCTCCTCCTCTTTGACTAAACCGCCTCTGCTCGCGACGTCCATTAAGCCAGCTACACCAAAAGTGGTGTTCACCCAAAAGCGATTTAAATGAAGAAGAGCAAGATCGCCATTTCCCATGATTAAGTTATTAACCACGCTGGCAGGCTCATCGAGATTGGCGAGAAAATTGGACACCCCCGAACGCGCAAAATTGGGCATAACATACCCATACGTCAGCGAAACAGGGCGAACCAGGTAAGGGTCGAGAAAATCATAGTTAATCGCCCACATAGCACGATTAAACGGCTCCAATGGGTCATTAGGATGAGGTTCGCCTTCTACACTGCTTGTGGACGCACACCCTGAAATAAGCAGCAACAGTAACACGCACACTAAACGAAACTTAGTGTGGGTAGTGTGCGTAGATTTGCTCAGTGTCGCCATAACCGTCAATCCTTAACGAGGTGCTGTGAGGCTGTTTTAATACCAACCAAAGCAATTACCTGATCATTGTTGCTCGCAAAAATCACTGTTAACAGCGTTAAATATTTTGCTGTTAGAACAGATACCTACGGGAATCTTTGCCTTGTTCTTAGCGATTTTCCCGGCGTAATTTCCTAACCAGTTAATGACTTCGATTGTTATAAGCATACTAAAAAAGGCTGACGAGTGTCAGCCTTTTGTCTTCGTCAAAGTCTCAACATTAATACTGGTTAGAGATGACTAAGTTAACAGGATTGCCTTTCTGAGTGACGGCACTTTCACCGTACCAATCGCCCTCTCGTGTTCCCACATTACCATCACTGTCAATGCGTGCTCGAACAATATAGGCATCAAGATCGGAAAGGTTCTGACCTTGCATCATACTATTGCCATCATCCAACACCAGCGTTCGAGGGAACGCGCCAACATTATACCTTGCCGCAGCAACAGGCATTGCCGAGCCATCAGCTCTGTGTACAGAAACAACTAGCACACCGTTAGGGTTAACAGGCACATCATCAGCGACACGGATTTCCACTGCCACCATATCGGCCATGGACTCACCCATGTTCGCGCGAGCTTTACGAATACTGCTTTCCAGCATTGGGTAGCGGCTGTCTTCTGGGCCAATCATCTGTTGCATCATTGTCCAGTACTTCACTGCACCAGCGAAATCTTGCTTTTCAAACGCATTGAAAGCCAGCAAAGAGATCACTCGTAGATCGACATATTCTTGTTGAGCAAGGCCAATCAATAGCCCTTCTGCAATTTCAGTATCGGTCGCATCACCAGATAACATCAACGCTTGCGCATAGCCCAGTTGGATATCTTCGTCATCTGGGCTTAAACGGTAAGCGCGTTTCATCGCACCAATGGCGGTATCAATATCACGATCCGCTAGGCCTATACGCCCTAACAGCAACCAACCTTGTTGATCTTGTGGCGTATGATGTAAGCGGGTACGTAACGCTAAGATCAAATCGCGCATTTCACTGTCAGTTAAAGGTTCAGCATCTTGAGACATCAACCTTTGACTAAGTTGAGGCAGTTGATTTGCTACCTCTTGCCATTGGCTGACCTTGTCCAATGCGCCATAGCGCTGATAACAAAACAGTGTCACGAAGATCAGCAGTGCTAGAGAAACAACAATCACGACAGGTGACACTTTCTGAGTCGACCCATGCTGTTCACTGTTGGGAACGTCGTCGAGGAGTGCCAATTTCAAATCGGTTTCGAGTTCCGCTTTATCTTGAACAATGCCTTCAACCGACTCAACTTCGAGCTCTGCTAGGCGGTCTTTATAAATTGCTTTATTAAGTTCATCACGCAATTGCTCGTCGGTGTTATCTCTGCTGCGAAGCAGGGGAATGACCACAAACAGAGCACTTACAACCAATAAGGCCCCTGCGGCTAACCAAAATTCAACCATGGTTACTTCTCTCCCTCTTCGTCGAGTAACTGTTTAAGACGTTCTTTCTCATCGAGAGAAAGATCATTATTTGACTCTACTAAAGGGCGTTTTCGGCTTCGCAGAACCATCAAACCAACGCCGCCAACGACGACAAACAATGGCCCTAGCCATAAAATTGCTGTGGCAAAGGTAAACGGCGGTTTGTACGTCACAAAGTTGCCGTAGCGCGCAACCATATAATCGACGATTTCCCCCTTTGATTTTCCTTCAGAGGTCATTTCGTAGACTTTCTGACGTAAATCTTGAGCAAGCGGTGCATTCGAATCAGCGATAGTATTGTTTTGGCACTTAGGACAACGTAACGTGTTGCCAAGCTCTTTAAACTGTTCTTCTTGTTCAGGTGTCTCGAATTCATATACTTCGATGGCCGCCGTAGCGATCGTCGAGGCGGTGAGTGTCGACAAGGCAGCCAACAGAATAAATAGGCTCTTAACAAACATCCCATGACTCAACAGAGACTTGCTGGTTAAACTTTTCATCTACTGTTTCGCCTCCGCAAGTAATTGGTTGTAGAGAGGCTCTAAGGTAGTGGCCCAGTTATTTGGATTCACATCGCCAACATGACGGTATTGCACAACACCCTTAGCATCAATAATAAAGGTTTCCGGCGCGCCGTAGACCCCAAGATCAAGCCCTAGCATGCCATCTCCATCAAATAGACTGATGAGATAAGGGTTACCGAGGTCATTAAGCCAACCAACCGCTTTATTGCGTTCATCTTTATAGTTAAGCCCAATAATCTTAACCCCTTGAGACGCTAATTGATTAAGGTATTGGTGCTCTGCGTAGCACGTTGGGCACCACGTTGCCCATACATTAAGCAGCAACGGTTCACCCACAAAGATGTCTCTGTCGTAGCGCTTGGTTGGATCGACAAGATCCTCTAGGCGAAACTCTGGTACCGGATGGCCAATTAACACCGACTCGAGCTTGGTAGGATCATCGCCCTGAGCATTACGGTTAAGCGCAATCAGCGCCACAACCGCAAACACCATAAACAGCCCGAGCGGAATAAACAGTAACTTACGATTCATTTACGCCTCCTGCTTAGTCGCGTCCTGAGTTTTTTTTGACTCAGCAACGGTGTTCTTTTTCAGTCGGTAACGCTTATCGCTAATGGCGAGCCCGCCACCTATAGCCATAAACAATGATCCAGCCCAAATCCAACGTACAAACGGTTTGTAATAAATACGTACCGCCCACGAACGACCGTCACCGAGCTGCTCGCCCATTGCGATATACAGATCGCGCGTAATGCCACGATCGATGGCCGCTTCGGTCATCATAGAGCGCGCAGTTAGATAAAATCGTTTTTCGGCATGCAGTTCGTTGATGAACTTACCGTCTTTGGTAATTTCAAAGTCAGCAATGTAACCGTCGTAGTTAGGTCCGTCATTATCACGCACCCCTTTGAAGTAGAAGTTGTACTCTTCGAGCACAAAGTTTTCACCGGGTGCTAAACGAACGTCCTTCTCGATACTGTAATTTTGAACCATCGCGACGCCGATGACCGTAATAGCTAAGCCAATATGCGCAGTCATCATTGCCCAGTGGCTTCGAGGGAGTTTCCTCACCCCAACCGCAAACGCGTGACGGTGTGTGGCACGCTGATGAAGCTCATAGCCATGCATCAATATGATCCACCAAGCCATCACCCATCCGACAAACGCCATCACTTTGAAGCTGTCTGCAAGTAGCAAGGTAGCCGCTGCGGCCAAGATCAACGAGGCTGTTGCAGCAATCGCCATTGGTTTATACAGCGCAGTGAGCGAATCTCGTTTCCAACGCAGCAGAGGACCCACGCCGAGCAAAGCCGAAAATGGAATCATTAACCATGCAAACAAGGTGTTGAAGAACGGTGCTCCAATCGACACTGACCCTAAGCCAATTTGTTTATGAACCAACGGCAGCAAGGTGCCGACTAGCACCACCACCAATGCGGCGATGAGTAAAATGTTATTCGCGAGTAAGCCGTTTTCTCGAGACACGAGATCGAAGTTACCCCTAACCCTTACCGATGCGCCCTTCAACGCAAACAGCAATAAGCTGCCGCCTATCACCACAATGAGAAATCCGAGAATGAACAAGCCACGCTCTGGATCTGAAGCGAAGGCATGAACCGACACTAATATTCCCGAACGAACCAAGAATGTCCCTAATAAACTTAACGAGAATGCTGAGATGGCAAGCAATACTGTCCACGCTTTAAAGGTTCCGCGCTTTTCAGTCACCGCTAATGAGTGCATTAGAGCAGTACCAGCAAGCCATGGCATGAATGACGCGTTCTCTACCGGATCCCAGAACCACCAGCCGCCCCAGCCAAGTTCGTAATACGCCCACCAGGAACCCAGCGCAATACCCAGCGTCAAAAAGACCCAAGCTGCCGTCGTCCACGGGCGTGACCAACGCGCCCATGCTGTGTCCAATCGCCCCGTCATGAGTGACGCAATCGCAAAGGCAAACGCAACGGAGAAGCCCACATAGCCCATGTAAAGCATCGGCGGGTGAATAATAAGTCCGGGATCTTGCAACAGTGGGTTTAGGTCACGACCATCCACTGGGAAAAACGGCAGTGTTCGATCAAACGGGTTTGATGTCACGATGATAAACAGTAAGAAACCAACGGTGACGATCCCCATAACGCCTAGCACTCTAGCGACCGATTCGTTCGGCATTCCGCGGCTAAATGACGCTACCGCAACTGTCCAACCGGCTTGGATGAGCACCCATAGTAGCAGTGAGCCTTCGTGCGCGCCCCACACAGCGGTTATGCGGTAGTACCACGGCAGTTTAGAGTTAGAGTTAGTCGCGACATATTGAACGGTGAAGTCGTTCACATAGAACGACCAACACAAAATTACGAATGACAACAGCAGCAGCAAAAACATACCCCACGCGAGTGGTCTCGCCGTGTGCATGAGCTGTACATTGTTCTTATGTGCACCCCACATAGGAAGCACACTGAGAAGCAGCGCTAACCCTAGTGAGATTATCAGTGCAAAATGACCTAGTTCAGCGACCATTATTTAGATTCCAACTGTTCGTCTGTGTATGTCAAAGGTTCATGGATCACATTCATTGCTTCAGCCACTTCTGGTGGCATGTACTCTTCGTCGTGCTTTGCCAGTACTTCGAAGGCTTCAATCGACGTTGGGCTCGTCAAAACACCTTGTGCAACGATACCTTGCCCTTCACGAAATAGGTCTGGCAAGATG
Source organism: Vibrio sp. qd031 (assembly GCF_002100145.1). Taxonomy (GTDB): domain Bacteria; phylum Pseudomonadota; class Gammaproteobacteria; order Enterobacterales; family Vibrionaceae; genus Vibrio. The sequence continues at coordinate 291,374 of NZ_JXQD01000025.1, read as the reverse complement.
CCTTCATAAACGATTTTGACTTTGGGGCCCACATCGGCCAAATCAAAACTGACTTGTAACGAATTAGGATCGCGGGCAACAGAGCCCTCTACCACCATGCCGCCGATGCGAAGACGCTGACCTACTTCTGGTTTGGTACCATTTGGTTTACCGTTTACCAGCTCAGTTGGGGTATAAAATAGGTCCATGTTTTGGTTGAGTGCGTAAATCATGAGGCCCACAGTTAAACCCACTCCAAGTACGATGGTAAAGATTAACCCCATGCGCTTTTTACGTCTTGGATTCATAGCGTGTTCTCCCTATTTTTCGCCGCGTCTATGCGTGCTTGGCGGTGTTTTTTCTTATTCACTTCGTTCAAAATTTTCTTGGTATCATTCCGACTCGCGAACAAAAGCGCAAACATCGATAAAAATGTCACAGCAAATCCGCTCCACACGTACTTTGCGTAACCCCCCATCGCGAAAATATCACCCAATGATTCAAATTGCATCACTATGCTCCTTTTTGCGCTGTGGTGGTTTCAGATTCTGCCAAGGCTTGTACCCATGGTCGATGCGATTCTTTTTGAAGGATTTGATTTTTAAATCGGATCAGCATCACTGATCCAAAAAAGAAACCAAAGCCCAAAATATTAAGCAGTAACGGCCACAGCATATTGGGCGCAATGGACGGTTTTTCAAATTTGGTGATAGTCGCCCCCTGATGAAGCGTATTCCACCATTCGACAGAGAAGTGGATGATTGGCAAGTTAATCACCCCAACGATGGCCAAGATACCGGCTGCTTTAGCGGCCGTTTTCTGATCATCGAAGGCGTGGTAAAGGGCAATAACCCCCAAGTACAAGAACAGTAGGATGAGTTCTGAGGTTAGACGAGCATCCCAAACCCACCATGTGCCCCACATAGGTTTGCCCCAAATCGCTCCAGTCATAAGAGCGATAAAGGTATACACTGCGCCGATTGGCGCCATCGCCAATGCTGCCATGTTAGAGAGTTTCAGTTGCCATACCAGACCAATAAATGCTGCGATAGCCATCGACATATAGACGCCCATCGACCATATCGCGGAAGGTACGTGCACATAAATCATGCGAAAACTCTCGCCTTGCTGATAATCCGACGGTGCAAAAAAGAGGCCCCACACCGTTCCTGTCCCTAGAGTAAGCAGTGTCAACACCGCAAACCAAGGCAGTAATCGGTTGCAAAGCTGATAAGCCGTTTCTGATTTGGCGTAGGGATGTAACCATTTCCACATGTCAAAAATTCCTATGAATCACTAATTTACGCTGACTCGGAGCGAAGCCGAAATAGCGAATGGAGTTAAAGTCATTGCGCCTACTAAAAAAGCGCCAAGCACTGCCGCTTGACCGTTATACGCCATTCCTAACGTGGCGGCATCAATCGCAGACGTTGCAAAAATTAAAATTGGGACATAAAGAGGCAGTACCAAAAGGCTCAGAAGAACACCTCCTTTTTGCAGCCCCACTGTCAGTGCTACACCGATTGCGCCAATAAAACTAAGCGTCGGCGTCCCTAAAAGCAGTGTCACAACCACCGCCAACCATGTATCGAATGACAATGATAATAACACCGCGAGCAGTGGACTGATAATAATCAACGGCAAACCGGTTAGCAGCCAGTGTGCGAGTACTTTCGACATCGCCACGAGCGGAAGAGGAATGGGCATCAACATCATTTGTTCAAGCGCACCGTCGTTATAGTCGTCACGAAACAGTCTCTCTAAAGACAATAACGCGGACAATAACGCAGCAACCCACACAATACCCGGTGCAATGCGAGCGAGCAGGTTCGGCTCAGGACCAATACTCAGTGGAAACAGAGTGATCACAATGATAAAAAACCACAATGGGTTTAACACATCTGCTTGACGCCGATATGCGATCAGTAGCTCCCGTCGAATAATGGCGAGCATGGTACTTAGCATCCGTTCTTTACCCCAGAGTAATCTTTCGCAATTTTGGATTGTCGATGAACATGTCTTGGTGAGTGGTTAATAGCACTATCCCACCTTGGTTAGCGTGCGAGAGAAACAAGGACTCCAACACTTTGACACCTTGTTTATCAATTGCAGTCAGCGGTTCATCCAATATCCACAATGTTTGATTGGTTAGCCACAACCGAGCTAACGCAACACGACGCTGCTGCCCCGCCGACAATTGCGAAACCGGAATATCTTCACGCCCCGCAAGTCCAACTTGCGCTAGCGCGTCAAAAAGAGTTTTCCTATCATGACTAAGACCGAACACCGACTGATAAAATTGCAAATTTTCGAGTCCGCTGAGATCTTTTTTCACCCCAGTTTGGTGCCCAAGAAACAGTAAGTTTTGATGAAACGTATCCCGGTCGCGCTCTACATCGGTTCCTTCCCACAGGATGTCACCTTCTTCTTTATCGCCGAGACCGGCGATAATTCGCAATAAAGTCGTTTTACCTGTCCCATTGCGGCCTTCAATCTGGATAAGATCCCCTGATTTGGCTTCAAACGACAATTGTGCAAACAACACGCGATCATCACGAATGGCGGTGACTTGTTGGACGGTAAGCATGGGTACCAGGATTGAAAAATTTTCGTCAGTCTACCACATAGCAGTTGTGCCGAAGAAGAGTTGAGACGCCTGCAAATGTCGAAATGTAGCGTACGTTGGCACTTCTGTTAAAAAAGTGCGATCAAGGTTGTATTCGTGGTTCGTTTATGCGGAGAAATTAACGTTTTAGAGGACGTCTTGATGGATAAGCGGACGGTTGGGTGTTCTTTGCGCGTGGGGCTTGCGCACGGTGAGTCGCAGCACGCTGCGGCGAGCGGTTTTCTTGTTTGCTAGCAATTTTATTTTGTAACGACATCATCAGCTCTGCTTCCGCTTTTGGAAGATCACATTCTTGAATGAGCTCGTTCACGTCGGCACCCAACTTAACCATCTTGGAGGCACGTGAGTAGAGTCTTCCATCGTTATCGTTATTCTCAATTTCTCGAATTCTATCATTGAGAATTTGAATGATATCTTGTTGTTCAGACACTTTTTGCCCTAAGCCTATCACCACGGAACGAACCTCTAGCAGCTGTTTGTTCACTGTCGCAAGATCTTTTTCTTGCCTTGATAATCGGTCTTGCTGTTTTTTTGTGGCAAGGTTAGCCGCACGCTTTGCTCGTATCCACAGCAGCGCTAAAAACAGCAATGTAGCTGCTAATGCAGCTACATAAGGAATCAATTGTGAATCTATACTGATTGGCATTACAAGTGAGCCATTTCTTCCCATTCATCGTCTGAAAGCAGTTTATTAAGATCCACCAAAATAAGCAACTTACCATCGCGATTGCTGACACCTTGAATGAACTTAGCACTTTCATCCGTACCCACGCTTGGTGTGGTATCGATTTGTGAAGAGCGCAAGTAAACCACTTCAGCAACACTATCGACAAGGATACCAATCACTTGGCTGTCTGATTCAATCACAATAATACGAGTATTGTCGGTGATTTCACCTTGCATCAATCCAAAGCGAGAGCGTGTATCGATGACCGTTACTACGTTACCACGCAGATTAATAATGCCCAGAACATAGTCTGGTGCGCCCGGTACGGGTGCAATTTCTGAGTAACGCAGTACTTCACGCACTTGCATTACATTGATGCCATAGGTTTCGTCTTCCAGTTGGAAGGTCACCCATTGCAATACCTCATCGTTTACCTGGTCTTTTCTCACTTCCAGTTCTGCTGTCTGAGACATTGATATCTCCTTATACGTTACCGACGACTTTCTGATTCTTTAACATTGACATAGAAACACCCGAATCGAGCATTTCGATCATTGCACTTACGTGAATAAGTGCGCACATTTTCTTTTTCACCATACCCGCTAACCAAGGTCGCTTACCCGGTTGTGAGCGCCAATTGACTGAAGTGGTAGGAAGCGATTCGGTTCCTTTCAATGCATTTGACGCCAATCCCCATTTACTTTGGTCTAGCATAATAATGTATTCATAGTTGGACTGATGCTCAGTACCACTCAACCTGTCTTCCATAGCCCAAAGTGCAGTATCAACCACATCAATTTTGAGTTCGCGGGTTGATTGCAGCCCTAGATACCAATTAGGACGGCCAATGAGATGACTCAGCGTTTCCAAACGGTGGATCCCGCCCAACTCTTCAAGTGGCACTGCGAATAGCACATCAGCCACTTCGAAATAGAGCACTTGAAACTCACCTTCTCGCTCTCCACTTTGCCACTGGGGCTCCACGTGCGAAAATGCGGGCTTTGATTCTGTATCGGCCAGCAACTGAGTATCTTGAGTGGGGTCTGTCACAACTTTAGCACTCGGCTTAATGTCAACAACCGGAATAACGGGTTGAATAATTTCAGCTTGAGGCGTCTCAGTAATCGCCGTTTCAACTTGCTTAGCTGTTGCGGTTTCGGCTCTGGCTATATTATCCGTATTGCGTTCTATGATTGACTCAATTTCGGGCTCATCGGCCACATTTTTTTGATTGAGCTGATCAAACAGTTTTTGAACGTCTTCCAATAGCGGGACTTCCACTACTGGGTAATAAGATTGTGGCTCTGGCTCTGGCTCTGGCCGGATGACCGTCGCGGTTGATGTTGATACGACAAAGTCATCGTGAGTCGGCGTATTAGGTTCAATACCTACTTCACCCATAGCAGAGCTGGCTTGAATCGCCGCCTCTGGCTCTTCAATGAGTAGAGCGTCGAAGTAGTCATTCAATACCTCATCGGCACTGGCATATTCTGGCGTTGAATTACTGCTGGTCATTTTGAGCCAACCTGTCTAAATATATAAGCAACTGCTTGTAGGCAAACACACCTCGGCTTCCCGGAGCGCAGTGAGAAATAGGCAGCCGTCTTAAGCTAGCGTCTCTAAATTTGGTATCAATTGGGATCGCCGATGGCCATACTTGCGTAGGATAGTCTTGCTTAAGCTGATTGAGCGTTTGTAGAGATGCTCGAGTTCGCTTGTCATACATGGTTGGAACAATAGTGACGTTAAAACCGCGTTTTTTGGATTTTTGCATAATCGCGAGTGTGCGAGTCATACGCTCCAGCCCTTTCATCGCCAGAAACTCTGTCTGTACAGGAATGAGTATCCGTGAGCTTGCCGCCAAAGCATTAACCATCATCACCCCCAATATAGGTGGGCAGTCGATCAGTACATAGTCATAATCGTCTCTAATTGAGCTCAACGCTTTTTTGACCACCAAACCTAACCCACTTTTAGAGCCCATAACACGGTCTAATGTCGCTAATGACATGTGGGCTGGAATTAAGTCAATGTTCTCTATTTCGCTTTTTTGAATAACGTTGCGAACAGCATCACGTGAGGTGCTTGATTGCTGAAACAGATTAAACAATGAATGAGTCACCTCATCGCTGTCAACACCAAGATAGGTGGATAATGATGCGTGGGGATCCGTATCGATCACTAGCACTCGATGCCCTTTTTTAGCCAGCAATCCTGCTAAGCTTATGGTTGTGGTCGTTTTACCCACACCACCTTTTTGGTTGGCAATGCTCCACACTATCATCGGTTACTTCATCCCCAATTCAACGAGGATGCGTTCAGAGATGCGTTCTAGCGGCAAATCTTCACTCGAAATCCCAGCTTTGGCTACCGCTTGCGGCATACCATACACTACGCAGCTGGCTTCATCTTGCGCCCAAACCGTGGAACCTGCATTCTTAAGCAGCTTGGCACCATCGCGTCCATCAGCCCCCATACCGGTTAGCACCATTGACAAAACTTTATCTTGGTACACTTTTGCCGCCGATGCGAAGGTTACATCAACACAAGGCTTATAATTCATGCGATCGCCACCATCAATGATGCGGACGCGAGCTGAACCACTGCGCCCATCGACCATCATCTGCTTACCACCCGGTGCTAAGTATGCTACGCCTGGTTTTAGGACGTCGCCATCTTGAGCTTCACACACCTTAATCTTACATAGTGTATTAAGTCGAGCCGCAAATGCTGACGTAAAGGTCGCAGGCATATGCTGAATTAATAAGATAGGATGCGGGTAATGCGCGGGTAACGCCGTTAACACTTTTTGAAGTGCTACAGGCCCACCGGTTGAGGTGCCAATCGCGGTTAATTGATACTTTTTGCCACTCGCTCTAAACCCGACTTGTCGCGCAACGGGCGCTGGTTTTACGTCTTCAGCAACGCCCGACCTCGCGGCTCGAACAGGTGCTGCCGTAGGTGCAGAGCGTCGCATAAACCGACGTTTACGAGCGATTTCAACGACGCGATTTTGCAGCAGCGCAACCGCTTCGTCTTTGTTTTTAGCAATGTCTTCAAACTTTTTAGGCAAAAAGTCCAATGCACCGGCATCTAAAGCTTCCAACGTGGCTTTAGCGCCATCGTGTGTCAACGACGAGAACATCAAGATGGGTGTTGGATTTGCTGCCATGATTTTTTTCACAGCAGTAATTCCGTCCATTACCGGCATTTCGATGTCCATGGTGATCACATCAGGTTTCATCGAAGCCGCTTTTTCCACGGCTTCTTTACCATTTACAGCGACATCAATCACTTCCAGTTGCGGGTGGCCATTAATGATTTCACTTACGCGTCGACGAAAGAAACTCGAATCATCTACGACCAGTACTTTTAACCCCATAACTTCCTTTTATCCTCCCGATTACGCTTTAGTACGCTCGTGAGCGCGTAGCGTAACGTTTCAGCAAGTTAGGTACATCCAAAATCAGTGCGATATGTCCGTCACTGGTAATAGTTGCCCCTGCCATTCCTGGTGTCCCTTGTAATAAAGCATCCAATGGTTTAATCACCACTTCTTCTTGACCGATCAGCGCGTCTACGACAAACCCAACTCGTTGACTGCCAAGCTGTACAATGACGACATGCCCAAGACCACGCTTACTTGCGTCTCGTGATTCATTTGGACATAACCAATCTTGTAAGTAGAACAGTGGGATCGATTTTTCTCGAACAATAATGGTCAACTGACCATCCACAGTATTGGTCTTACTTAAATCAAGGTGGAAAATTTCATTAACGCTACCCAATGGCAATGCAAAAGGTTGGTTCGCGACACCGACCATCAGTGTCGGTAGAATAGCTAACGTCAGTGGCACTTTGATGGTGATCTTAGTGCCTTTACCCAGCTCAGAATCAATATCAATTGAGCCGTTGAGTGTATTAATGGCCGTCTTAACAACGTCCATACCGACACCGCGTCCAGAAATATCTGAAATCTTCTCTTTGGTTGAGAAACCCGGTGCGAAAATAAGGTTAAAACACTCTTTGTTGGTTAAGCGAGATGCCGCATCCGTATCCATGAGACCTCGGTTTACCGCGATGTCACGAAGCTTATCCGCATCCATACCGCCACCGTCGTCAACAATAGACAGTTCGATGTGGTCACCTTCTTGAGACGCCGATAAAATCACTTTACCTGTTCGAGACTTACCTACTTTGGCACGCTCGTCCGGCATTTCAATACCGTGATCCACAGAGTTTCGCACTAAGTGAATCAATGGATCGGCAAGCGCTTCGACCAAGTTTTTATCCAGGTCTGTCTCTTCTCCGCGCATTTCCAGCACGATGTCTTTGTTTAGATTACGAGCCAAATCTCGAACGACACGTGGGAATCGACCGAATACCTTCTTAATTGGTTGCATGCGCGTTTTCATGACCGCGCCTTGCAGATCCGCAGTAACGACATCAAGGTTCGACACCGCTTTCGACATCTCTTCGTCAGCGCTGTTCAAACCTAAGCTAACCAGTCTGTTTCTAACCAATACCAACTCGCCCACCATATTCATTATGGTGTCTAACGTCGAGGTATCAACACGAACAGAAGACTCGGCTTGAGGCTTAGACTTTTCTTTACCTGATGCTTTCGCCTGAGCGGGTTTTGCTGCAACTTCAGGCTCCGCGGCTTTTGGCGCTGGAGCGGACTGGGCAGCTTTTGACGAAACAGGCGCTGGAGCGGGGTTCGTCGCGGCGGGTCTAGTCGCTGCATCAAGTTCTTCTAGCGTTGGCCCTTTGCCAGATCCATGAAGCTCGTCGAGGATTTTCTCAAATTCGTCGTCAGTCATGAGATCTTCGTCGCTACCAAAGCTCGATGGAGCGGCTGCAACCGGAGTTGCTTGAGTGGCATCACTTGAGGTAGGGCTTCCACCTACGCCGTGCAATTCATCGAGTAGGTTTTCAAACTCATCATCGGTAATATCTTCATTCGATACCGCCGGTGTTTTAGATTCTATAGAGGTGACATTACTTGCAGCAGAAACCGTCGGGCTGCCGCCTGTGCCATGCAATTCATCCAACAATTTTTCAAATTCGTCTTCAGAAATTTCATCTACAGAGCCTGCGTTAATACTTCCCTTAGAGACGGGAGGCTCAGCGATAACTGGCTCTGGTATTACAGTCGGTGCCTTCTTTGCGGGCTCTTCGCTTTCAGGTTTACACAAACGGTGCAACTCTTCTAAAAGTGCCGGAGCGGCTGGCGTCAAAGACTCACCATTTTGAACGGCCTCAAACATAACATTTACGGCGTCTAGAGACTGCAAAATAGTGTCCATCAGCTCTGGCGTCACAGAACGTTGACCATTGCGTAAAATATCAAATACGTTCTCTGCACCATGGCAGGCGTCGACTAATTCGACTAACGATAAAAATCCTGCTCCACCTTTAACGGTGTGGAACCCACGGAAAATAGCATTCAGAAGTTCTTTGTTATCTGGATCATTTTCAAGCTCAATCAGTTGCTCTGAAAGAAGCTCAAGGATTTCTCCTGCTTCAACAAGGAAGTCCTGAAGAATATCTTCATCTACATCATAACTCATACAATACCCCTAGAATCCGAGACTTGCTAACAAGTCATCGACATCATCTTGAGACGAAACAGCGTCATCGCGGTTTTCCGCATCTATGATAGGCCCTTCGGCCTTTACACATTTTTCTTTAGCTGTTTTAGTCGATTCTGTGGCCTCTTCCACACCAAATACGGTGAGAATATCAACCAAACGTTCTTCTACTTCGCCTACCAGGTTGATCACTTTTCGGATGATTTGGCCTGTCAGATCTTGAAAGTCTTGCGCCATCAAGATATGGGTAAGCTGGCTGCGGAGTTCCACACTGTCACCTTCGATACTTACGAGTAGCGCGTCGATGCTGTGGCAGAGGGTTTTAAATTCATTAAGTTCAATGCGCCCATGCATCAAGTCATTCCACTTTGGACGAATCTGCGTGAGCTTTTCATTGAGTTGATCGGCGATAGGCAAGGAGGCATCAACCGCATCCATTGTTTTGTTGGCTGCATCTTCTGTCTTATCCAATACATATTGCAGTCTATCGCGCGCTTCAGGAATTTCATCAATTGCGATCTCACTCATTCGCTGTTCAATATTGAATTGCTTGAGTGAGTCATGCAGGTCGCGAGTGAGTTCGCCTACCTGCTGAAGTACGGGGTTTATAGGCCCTGTCGCCATCTGCTCAAAGAGCTGATTGGCTTGCTGCTGCTCGCCACTTTCTAACAGGGCAACCAACTGTTGGGCATCTTGTAGTGAAACCATCAACGCAGTCCTTGGTAATTACTCTTCCGTGAAATGGCCTTTATAGGCGCTCGAAAATTTTGTCCAGCTTCTCTTTGAGAGTGCCTGCAGTAAATGGCTTGACGATATAACCGTTTACACCCGCCTGTGCAGCTTCAATAATCTGCTCGCGTTTTGCTTCAGCGGTGATCATAAGTACTGGTAAGTGTTTCAATGAATCATCCGCGCGGATGTTCTTCAGAAGATCGATTCCCTGCATGCCCGGCATATTCCAGTCGGTCACGACAAAGTCGAAATCGCCCTTTTTCAGCATAGGTAGAGCAGTCAGACCATCGTCTGCTTCTTGTGTATTGTTGAAACCCAGATCGCGCAGTAGGTTTTTTACAATTCGGCGCATTGTTGAAAAGTCATCAACAATTAGGATTTTCATGTTCTTATCCAAAATATCCTCCAGTGAATAAGAGAGCGATTTACTCGTTTTGCGTCCACGCGCTTAATTTGGCACGTAAACGCTGCATGGCTTGGCTGTGAATTTGGCTGACGCGAGATTCGCTGACACCCAATATTTCCCCAATTTCTTTTAAATTTAACTCTTCGTCATAGTAGAGAGAGAGCATCAGTGCTTCACGCTCTGGCAACGTTTCTATCGATTCGATCAACGCTTTACGGAATGATTCGTCAGCAACCCCCTGAAACGGTGCGTTGTCTTCTTCCTCTTCAATTGGAGATATCGCATCTTCTGATACCCCTAGATCTTCCATACCGACCAAACGAGAACAGTTAATATCGTTTAACGCACTATGGTATTGACTCATTGTCATACCTAAGTGCTCAGCGATTTCAATATCATTTGGATCGCGATTAAGCTTGCTTTCAAGCTCGCTAATAGCGGTATTGATCGTTCGGTTGTTCTTATGTACCGAGCGAGGTACCCAATCCCCACGACGAATTTCATCTAACATCGCGCCACGAATACGAATGCCAGCATAGGTTTCAAAACTTGCCCCTTTGCTGCCATCATAATTCTGCTGTGCTTCTATCAAGCCGATCATTCCCGCTTGAATTAAATCATCAACCAACACGCTAGGGGGTAGACGCCCCATTAAATGATGCGCGATCCGTTTAACAAGATCGGAATAGCGCAGCATAAACTCCTGCTGGCTATTCGCGTTAACTTTGGAATCGTAAGTAAGAGCTTTATTCAACATAAGGCTCCCCTACAATTTCTCGATTGTTCAGTAAACGCTCGACAAAAAATTCTAAGTGACCGCTTGGTGCTTTCGGAATCGGCCAGGTTAAGGCCTTATTCGCCAGTGAACTGATCGCCAGTGCCGCTGGCGAACGCGGAAAAGCATCGACCACAATTTTCTGCCGCTTCACCGACTGTCTGACTTTGTCATCCAATGGCACACAAGCCACCAGCTCTAACGTCACATTTAGAAAACGTTCTGTCACTAAAGTGAGCTTGGCAAACAACTCTCGTCCTTCACGGTAGCTTCGCACCATATTGGCCACCACTTTAAACCGTTGAACGTGGTGCTCTCGGCTTAGCAGTTTAATCAGTGCGTAGGCATCGGTAATCGATGTCGGTTCATCGCATACCACCACCACTACATCTTGCGCCGCACGGGCGAAACTAACGACCATGTCAGATATACCAGCTGCCGTATCGATTAGCAACACATCCATGTCTTCTTCGAGACTACCAAAGGCACGAATTAACCCGGCGTGTTGTTGAGGTGTTAACTCTGTCATACTTTGAGCGCCAGAGGTGGCAGGAATAACCCTGATCCCATGTGGCCCTTCTACAATGGCCTCTTGCAAAGTACATTCGCCAGCTAACACGTGCCCCAGATTGCGTCTAGCGCGGATGCCAAGCATCACGTCTACATTCGCCAACCCAAGGTCTGCATCGAGTACCAATACTTTTTTGCCTTGACGTGCCATGGAAATGGCCAGTCCAAGTGTGACGTTGGTTTTACCCACACCGCCTTTACCACCTGTAACAGCAATTACCTTAGTCAATGACGGTTTGGTCAGCCGACGTAATCCACTTGCTTGATCTTGTAACATATTCTCTATCATCGTATCGACCGCCTAGTACTCATCCATGTCACTGGTCCAGAAATGCGGTTCATCTTGCGTAGATTTCTCTAGCAATTCACTCGCTTTTGCTACCAGATAGCGCGCTTGTGCCAAGACTAAATCTTCCGGAACACGCTGGCCGTTAGCGACATATGATACTGGCAGTGCATTGTGTACAGCTACATTGATAAATTCACCGAGACTCAATGATTCATCTAGTTTAGTCAGGATACACCCTGACAATGGTATTCGACGAAAATGATCCAATGTCTCTTGCAGTACTTGCCGCTGTGCTGTTGCTGGAAGCACCAAATAACTATGAATAACTTCCCCACTTTCTTGCATTAGGGTATCGAGCTGCTCGGATAATCGAACATCACGCTGGCCCATACCTGCCGTATCAACCAATATCAGGCGACGATCTCTCAACTGATATAATATATCGGCAAGCTCTTCAGAATCTTTAGCGACTCTTACCGCACATCCCATGATTCGCCCATAAATGGAGAGTTGCTCGTGGGCACCTATACGGTATGTATCGGTTGTAACCAGTGCGACCTCATCAGGGCCGTACTCCATTGCTGCGCGTGCAGCCAGTTTAGCAACGGTCGTTGTTTTACCTACCCCAGTTGGACCAAGTAGCGCAACAACGCCGCCTTTCTTTATTAAATCTGTTTTATTGATCGTGATTTGATCGGCCAATAGGTCGAGCAATGCAACCCATGCTTTTTTGGGCTCTGTATCTTCAGGGATATAACACGCAAGTTGATCCGCTAAGTCAGGGGCTAAGCCCATGCGCTCTAAGCGCTTAATAAGCATTGCTCTAAGCGGTTCGCGTCGTTCAACTTCTTGCCACATCAGGCCGGAAACTTGATGTTCGAGTAAACGACGTATAGAGCTCATTTCTTCACGCATGCTTTCCAATTCTTGATTGGCCGCTGAGGGTGGCTGAGCTTGATTTTTATCGTAACGTGTCGGGTCGAGTCTAGGTTTCCTTGGGCGAACACTGCTGTCATCGGCGATGAGTCTTGATAGCCCTGATTCTTCTGCAAGAGACGATCGCACTGGAGCTTGTCTTGGTTGAGGCGCACGAGATGGCGCAGATTGGTCACGATAAGCCTGGTTAGCCGAATGTTTGGCTTTGGCTTGTCGCTGTAACAATTTAGTTAATGAGTCAGGCTCAGGTTCGTTATTCTGCGTTTCGCTATCTTGATAGCGTTGCAACATATTGGCGAACTGACGGCTGACTTCACCCGATGAGAGCTCGTCTTGAGAGCTAGGGCGATGTCCACCCAAACTCACTCTATCTTGTTTTAGATCTCGACCATACGTGCTGTTCGAAGACGCAATATTATATCGACTTTGCGGCGCGGCAGGAGCCGTCATTTGCTTTTCGACAACGTCATTGTCGACAGCCGCCACAATTTCAACGCCACCTGCAACTTTCTTGTTAGACATGATCACCGCATCCGCACCAAGCTCTTCTTTCACTTGTTGCAACGCAAGGCGCATGTCTTTGGCAAAATAGCGTTTAATTTTCACTGTCACAGTCCTAGTTAACGTTTTCTAATACTCGCCTACTGTTTGAGGCTAGTTACCGACCGCTTGTACGATTCGGATCTGTTTCTCATCAGGGATCTCTTGATAAGAAAGCACCCGCAAGTTTGGTATGGTATTTTTCACAAACTTAGCGAGTGTTGAGCGCAGTACGCCTGATGTGAGCAATACAGCTGGCTCACCTTTTAATTCTTGGTCTTGAGTTGCGCCGCTTAATGACGACTGCAATCTCTCTGCCAGACCTGGCTCAATTCCGGTGGATTCACCACCTGAGGCTTGCATAGTTTGATGCAATATTTGTTCCAGCTCTGGGATCAGCGTGATAACTGGAAGCTCAGGCTCAATACCATTGATTTCTTGGACGATTAAGCGTTTAAGGGAAATACGAACTGCCGCTGTAAGAACGTCGGGATCTTGACTCTTAGGCGCATATTCTGACAGTGTCTGTACTATCGAACGTATGTCGCGTACTGGAATGGCTTCATTAAGCAAGTTTTGCAGTACTTTCACAACAGTGCTCAAGCTCAATTGATCAGGGACGAACCCTTCTACTAACTTAGGCGCGCTCTGTCCAAGTAGATCAAGCAGGTTCTGAACTTCTTCATAGCCAATTAGTTGAGAGGCATTGTTGGTCAATAATTGACTCAAGTGTGTCGCCAATACAGTGGCTGAATCAACGACGGTATAACCCAGCGCTTGAGCGTGTTCTCTTTGCTCTTCCCCTATCCAAACAGCATCTAGGCCAAAAGCGGGATCCGTAGTCGGTTCGCCTTCTATCGCACCATAGACTTGCCCAGGGTTAATCGCTAGCTCTTGATCTGGGTGAATTTCTGACTCTCCAACTGCCACTCCCATCAAGGTTATGCGGTAGCTATTTGGAGTCAGTTCTAAGTTATCTCGAATATGTACCGACGGAACCAAAAAACCAAAATCTTGTGACAGTTTTTTCCGAACGCCTTTTACTCGCTCGAGCAGTTCACCACCTTGATCACGATCCACCATTGGGATCAGCCTGTAACCAACTTCTAAACCAATTACATCGACAGGTTGTACATCATCCCAAGACAGCTCTTTTTGTGCTGGAGAATTCTCTGGACTGACTTCTGGCACACTCGGTTTTTGCGCTTCACGTTTTTGTTTACGATCCATGAAGTACGCACCACCACCTGCGATTGACGCAAGTAATAGAAACGCAAAATGAGGCATGCCTGGTACAACGCCCATCACCGCGAGGATCAGCGCGGTTATCATCAGCGCTTTAGGGTTATCAAACAACTGGAATACCAGTTGTTGGCCCATGTCTTCATCGGTGTTTTGTCGCGTAACCATCATTGCCGCGCCGATAGAGAGTAGAAGTGACGGGATCTGTGCGACAAGACCATCACCGATGGTAAGCAGAGTATAAATCTCGATGGCTTCACCAAAGCCTAAGCCGTGCTGAACCATACCTATGGATAGTCCACCCAAGATATTGATAAGTAATATCAATATACCCGCAATAGCGTCACCTTTTACGAATTTAGAGGCACCATCCATCGAACCATAGAAATCGGCTTCTTTGGTAACTTCGAATCTACGAAGTCGTGCTTGATCTTGATCTATCAATCCTGCATTGAGATCGGCATCGATAGCCATTTGTTTACCGGGTAACGCATCCAAGGTAAAACGAGCGCTTACTTCAGAAATACGACCTGCACCTTTGGTAACAACCATGAAGTTTATGATCATCAAGATCAAAAACACCACCAAGCCCACGGCATAGTTACCACCGATAACCACGTTACCAAATGCTTCAATGACGTTACCTGCCGCCCCTGGCCCTTCGTGACCTTTTAAAAGCACCACACGGGTTGACGCGACGTTAAGTGCTAATCGCAGTAATGTCGCGATCAGTAGGACGGTTGGGAAAGCAGCAAAATCGAGAGGACGTCGAGTATAAATGGTGACTAACAGCACCACCATAGCTAGCGCTATGTTAAAAGTAAACGACAAATCCAATAGTAGAGCTGGTATCGGCAGCACGACCATTGCCAAGGTCGACAAAACAACGATAGGCGCGCCAATCGATGGCATTCCGCGTTGGGTAATTGGCGCAAGTTTATCTGCAAACGGCAGGGCTAACTTCATGTGGTTAAGTTTCTAGCGTATTCCATTATCTAATCACTAGACAGCAATAATTATGCCATACCGTAAAGTCAATTTATTGGCTCTAAAGTATTATGCGAAGATATCTGGAATTAATACCTTAGATCGTCAGGGATACTCATACTTTTAGGGTCCAATGATGGCCGTTGGCCCCCTTTACTACGGAACTGACGCAATTGAAATACGTAAGCTAACACTTGAGCCACAGCGGTGAATAGACCGTCAGGAATTTGTTGTTCTAGTTCAGCAGTATGATAAAGAGCTCGAGCCAGTGGGGGCGCCGGGACTATTGCAATATCGTGCTCGCGAGCAATTTCACGAATTTTCATTGCGGTATGGTCAACACCTTTAGCCACTACGATTGGCGCGGTGTCCTGACCTTGCTTGTAGCGCAGCGCCACAGAAAAGTGTTCGGGGTTGGTTACGATAACGTCTGCGCTTGGCACTTCCGACATCATTCTTCGTTGCGCCATTTCCCGTTGCAACATTCGGATCCGACCTTTCACCTCGGGCTTACCTTCAGTGTCTTTAAATTCGTCCTTAACCTCTTGTTTGGTCATTTTTAGCTGATTAGCGTGTTGCCAAATTTGAAAAGGAATATCTATCGCAACCACGACAAGCAATGAGCAGCTAATTAATAGAACAAAATTAAGCAGGATATCCAACGCATGAAAAATGTTTTGAGGATAGACATCGAGGCTTAGCTGAAAGAGATCTTGACGCGCTGTTGAGATAAGAAAAAACGCGACACCTGCCACGAGCGATACTTTTAAGATTGACTTAAGTAGCTCCACCCAACTTTGCATGCCAAACATCCGTTTAAAGCCGCTCATAGGATTAATTTTAGACATTTTAGGGGCTGCAGCTTGAGCTGAAAATCCTACACCACCTAATCCGGCAGCTCCAGCAAACGCGGCAGCAAAGAGCGTTAAAAGAATGATCAGTAGCGGTAGAATAAGCGCGACTAACGAGCCCAAAGCAATTTCAATAAGTTTGTTAAAGTCAAAAATCTCTTCACGACTCAAACTGAACAACCGAGTCATCGTTTGACCAACACCTTTTGCCAGTGGCTCACCCATCATCATTAGCGACAATGCACCGACCACCAGCACTGACACCGACGCTAGCTCTTTAGATCTTGCAACCTGCCCTTTTTCTCGAGCCTGTTGCAAGCGCCTGGGCGTTGCGTCTTCTGTTCTTTCTTGACCGTCTGACTCTGCCATACAAGCAACTCCCTAACAGCTGATATTGATCAGGCTACACAATTGTTGCTCACCTTGCGCCCAATAGAGCTCGTAGTGAGAAAATAGCCCAAGAAGAATGTACCAACACAGCAATAAACCTACCATCAGGGCAAATGAGAATCCGAGCGAGAATATATTGAGCTGCGGCGCGGCACGCGTCATGACACCAAAAGAAAGGTTAATGGTGAGCAGCGCAATAATCCCCGATAGCGCCATGCTCAGTGCGGTTTTAAACATGATACCCATCCACGAAGCCAGCTCTTGAAAATCCGCCGAGGACAAGCCTTCGCCGCCAATGGGGAGTGTAGTAAAGCTCATCACTACCATCTGGATCATTTGTAAATGTCCATCAGTGACCAAAAAAAACAGTGTCGCAACAAACAAAAACAGCTGCCCCAACAGTGGCGTGTTTTGACCGTTCGCCGGATCCACCATTGACGCAAAACCTAAACTTGATTGCATACCTAGAATTTGACCTAGTAAAACAAAAGTTTGGGTAATAAATACCGTCACATAACCCATCGCGACGCCAATCACTATTTGCTCTGCGGTGGTGATAAACCCTTGCACGGATAAAAGTGCGAGGTCACTGGGAGGCACTGGGATCATTGGCATTACACCAAAGGTGACCGCCAAACCCAAGTAGAGCCTAATTCGCCTAGACACATAGTTTGCACCAGTCACCGTCATCACCATAAACATGGTGGAAATACGCGTGTACGGCCAGAAATAACTGGCCATCCATTCGAGTATGATTGTGCTGGTGAATTCCATCAGGTCACCTAATAGATGATGGTGGGCATGCGGGCGATCATTTCAAAAAAGAAATCCATCAACATCTGCACCATCCAGTGCCCCGCAAACATTAGCGCCAGTAGCGTCACAATTAAACGGGGTAAAAAGCTCAAGGTTTGTTCGTTGATGGAAGTCGCCGCTTGGAAAACGGCAACCAGCAGACCGATCATTAGGCTCGGAATAATGATGGCACATACCAAGATAAGAACCATCCACAGAGCATCGCGAAAAAGGTCGACAAAGACTTCAGGTGTCATCAATTACCCTCGCTAAAGCGCAAAACTGCTGGCTAAGGTAGCTAAGATAAGGTTCCACCCATCCACCAAAACAAACAGCATTAACTTAAACGGCAATGAAACGATCATTGGCGATAGCATCATCATACCCATCGCCATCAAGATGGAAGCAACCACCAGGTCGATAATCAAAAACGGTAAAAACAGCATAAAACCAATTTGAAAGGCGGTTTTTAGCTCAGAAGTAATAAACGCTGGGATCAGCACACTCATTGACACGTCTTCTGGGGTGTCCACTTGAGAGCCAGACATACCCACAAAGGTCTCAAGATCTTTAACTCTAGTCTGTTTTAGCATGAACGCCTTCATGGGCTCTTGCGCCAAATCGAAGGCCTCACGAGCCGTCACTTGTTCATTGAGATACGGTTGCAAGGCATCTTGATTCACTTTGTCAAAGACCGGTGACATGATAAAAAACGTCATAAAGATCGACAAACCAATAATGACTTGATTAGACGGTGTCTGTTGCAAGCCCATGGCTTGACGCAAAATCGACATCACCACGACAATGCGCGTAAAAGAGGTCATCAATATCACCATGGCAGGCAAGAAGCCCAGCATGGTCATAAGACCTAGTATTTGAATATTAACTGAGTAATCTTCACTACCATCTGGATTGGTAACCATGGTAAATGCTGGCACGCCCGCGCCACTTCGAGTGTCAGTAATTGAAAGCGTCGAACCGCCCTGCTCACGCTCTATTTCTGAAACCGTCACACTGCTTGCTGGAGCGGTATTATTCGGGATCTCTTCTTGCGCGTGCAATTGCGTGGCAAACAACAGCGTTGCCAAAAGCATACAGGCAAGAACCCAGTACTGCGTCGACAGTCTGGTAAGATTATTTCGCATGACCATTTTTCTTTAGTAGCTGATTGAGTTGAGCCCCAAAAGGCACTTGTTGTGGAGACTCATCGTCCAACGGCGTATCGAGCTTGGCGATCAATTGGATTGAGTGCGCTGTGGCACCCACCAAAAATTGCTCATCACCCGCTTGAACTACCATCATTCGCTCTTTGGTACCCAAAGTAATTTGACGTTTAATGGAAAAGTCTTTTTGTCCCGACATGCTCGGTAAACGCATTTTCTTCAGCATCCAAGCCATGCCAAGTATCAATGCAATGACCAGCAGCAGCGAGCCAAGCGTGGTAGCAAGATCGAGGTTGGGCGCCGATGCAGCGAGAGCTGAAGAACTGGCCGCTGATAGAATTAGCGTTAGCCAAACACGCGGGAAAATACTCATGTTACCGTAACTTCTTAATACGTTCAGTTTGGCTAATAACGTCCGTCAAACGGATACCAAACTTATCATTGACCACCACGACTTCACCGTGGGCTATCAAGGTACCATTAACCATGACATCCAATGATTCACCGGCAATACGGTCTAACTCTACAACCGAACCTTGGTTAAGCTGTAACAAGTTACGGATACTGATTTGAGAGCGCCCAACTTCCATCGAAATGGTCACTGGAATGTCCATAATGGTATCCAGTTTACGACGCTCATCGTCTGAGATCGGTGTCGAGCTGTCTGTCAGCTCGTCAAGCGGTGCTTGTTGCGCTTGTGATTGAGAAGCCATTAACGCATCGGCTTCTGCCTCTGCGGCAGCTTCTTCCGCGGCGGCAATTGCCAGCGGGTCTTCGCCAAGGGCTGCGGCCCATTCGTCAGCCAATTTTTGATCTTCAGATGTAGACATAATTTTCCTCGTAAAATCCTTACTCCAAAACTGCGGTTACTACGCCAGTTCCGGATCCTCTTCTTCGCCTTCAATTTCCGACATAATATCCTTGCTTAGAAACGCAAGATCGGTCTTAACCACGTCCGGTCGACGAATTTTTTCTGAAACTTGTACTGCGATGCTCTCGCCAGATTTACCCATTTTGACGCGAAATGTTGGTAGTTCTTCTACAAACATCACACCGTGCTCTGGCATATCCACCGGAATTATGTCGCCGGTTTGCAGCTCCATTAAATCGCGTAATGAAATGTCTTTTTCCAACAGGTCGACTCTAAAGTTGACTGGTACATCCATGATCTCTTCTCGAAGTGCCGTGCTCCAACGAACGTCGGTTTCCATTTTGTCGGATTGAACACCTGCATCGAGAAGTTCTCGAATCGGCTCCACCATCGAGTACGGCATGACAATGTGAAAATCACCGCCACCACCATCGACTTCAATATGAAAGGAACTGACAACGATCACTTCGGTCGGACTTACTATGTTAGCCATACTTGGGTTTACTTCGGAGTCAATGTAATCAAACTCCACGCCCATGACTGGGGACCAGGCTTCTTTGTAATCTTCGAATACAATCTTAAGCAGCAACTGAATAATACGTCGCTCTGTTGGGGTAAACTCACGACCTTCAATCTTGGCGTGGAAACGACCGTCTCCACCAAAAAAGTTTTCCACCAAGATAAACACTAAACGAGCTTCCATGGTGATCAACGCTGTCCCTTTTAAGGGTCTAAATCGAACCATGCTGAGGCTGGTCGGGACATACAGTGTATTTTGGTATTCACCAAATTTCATCATCTGTACACCGTTAATCGACACTTCAGCCGTTTTGCGTAACATGTTAAACAGGCTGATCCGCAAATGACGCGCAAATCGCTCATTGATCAGTTCAAGGGTCGGCATCCGCCCACGAACAATACGGTCCTGTGACGAAAAGTCGAAATTTACTGCCTGGCCGGATTCCTCGACCAAAGGCAGTTCATCTTCGTTCTCATCGGCGTCATCAACTCCATGCAGGAGCGCGTCGATTTCGTCTTGAGTGAGTAAGTCAGTCACTTGGCACCTATTGAATTACAAAATCGGTAAACAATACGCGTTCAATCACTGGTTTGCCCACCAGTTCTGTCAGCGTTAGTTTAATGTCATTGGTTGCTTGATCACGTAGGTCAACTCGACCGGATGGCGAACGAAGCTGCTCTTGTGACGCGCTACCAAAGGAGGACAGCAGCGTACTTTCGATTAATGGCGAATGGTGTCTAGCCAGTCCTTCATTGTCAGTGCCACGCACCATCAACTGTACTTTAATTTGCACTAACCGATCGCGGTCATTGCCAGGAACAGTAAACAGAAACGGCTGAGGTATGTTGACATACAACGCTGGTGCTTCAACTTGTGGAGCAGACACCGATTGAGATTGCGCAGAGGAAGCTGCTGAGCTGTCATCACCTGATGACAAAAAGAAAAATGCGCCCCCACCTATGCCCGCGATCAGCACAACCGCGGCTACAATGATGATAATAAGTTTGTTGCCTTTTTTATTGCCGCTATCAGCTGGATTGTCGTCTGCCATGAGTCTGCTTTGTTCCTATTTATTTATGCAAAAAAGCTTATGCCCTGCTCGGGGCTAGCTGTACTAACTTGAATAGCTGGATCATCCTCTGCTATTCCATCAAAATCATGGTTGCCGCCACGGGAAAGTTGACCATCACTGCCTTGTTGCGCTTGACCGCCACGACTCGATTGTTGCTGAACCGAGGTATCAGCAAGCGCTACACCGCTTTGTGCCAACATCTCACGCAGTCGCGGTATAGTTTGTTCAATTAATTCACGCGCTGCAGGGTTGTTAACCGTGATTTGAACATTCGCGACTTCGCCGTTCATGTTCATTCGTATTTGCATGCGCCCCAACTCTGGTGGATCGAGTCTAATGTCAATATTTTTCAGGTTTTTTGACATCATCATTTGCACGCGTTCAGCCATTTGATCGGCGGCCAAATCACTTTTAACCTGCACTGGCGTTTGTGCTTGTTGCGCTTGTTCTAATCGCTGTAATCCCGACAATGATTGTTGGTTTTGCAGGGACGTGACTGAATCAAATGGTGTGGCGGCTTCAGGTTGATTAGGATCCATTTTCTGAGTGCGCGCCATGTGTAAACCAGCGGCTGTTAGCGCTGTGTGTTGTTTACCCGAAAGCTCAGGAGAGGCTGGGCTGACAGCCCCTGTAGCAATCGCATTAGCAGGTGCTTCCACTCCCATTTGTACTACGCTATTTGGGCTCCATGGTGGCGACGTTGCCGCGTTTTGCCCTGCCACAGTGGCGCCTGCCGCTGTAGCTGAACCTTGATTCGCCGCAGAGCTTGTCGTTGCCGAGGTAGCGGTTACTGTTGAAGCGCCAACACCGGTTGTGACGGCATTAGGTGTATCTTGCTGCTCCAGTTTGTCCCACACGATTTGATCATCACTGTTAGTGGGCCCATACACTTGAGTCATTGATGACTCACCGTCTTGCGCCTTCAAACTTGCTGCTTCACCTTGAGTGGCTGTATTCAATTGAGGCTCAATACCCTCTGAACTCACCGGTTGAGACCTGTTGCTACCTGCCGTGTTGAGGTTAGATGATTCACCGCTCGATGACTCAAGGTTAGATGATTTTAGATTAGATTGTTGCGACATTGGCTCAGCAGTGCTTGCCGACTCCTCATCGGTCTGTTTTACCGATGTTACAGTTTCGCTGGAGAATCGGCCTTGATTAGAGCCTGTTTCACCTTCTTTTAAGGCTGAAATCCCTTCCCCGCGGTCTTTAACAGCAACGCTCTCATCAGACTTCGTCAAATTTTGCGCCGTCGTCAACTTTCCGTCACTCTCCACTGTTGTAGAAGAAAGCTCTGTAGACAGTTCCTGTTTGCCATTGCGACTTGCCAATTGCCCTTTAGAAGAGTGAGTTTGAACTGAATCTGCGGCGTAGGTAGACGACTTAGCCGCGTCTTCTAGTTGTTCAGATTTTAACGCTGCATTGGATTCATCGAGTCGTTTTAGTAAATCTGATGCTTGTTGCATGTTTTCATCGACAGCACTGTCGTCTTTACCCGTTGCAGTTGACTCGGTCTTGCTCGATGGGTTTGCCGTTTGCTTTGAGGCATCGATCTTATCGCCTTTCGATGCGTCGTCGCTGGAAAAGAATGAGCCTAGAAACGACTCAGAAGACTCATCCCCAGGCGTAACAAGTGACTTCGAATCAATGCCTTGAGTGTCTTTTGAGGTCACCTTTTGGTCAGTTTTGGGGGCTGACGTGGAGCCTGCTTTCTCAGCGGCTTTAGCCTCTTCAGAGGATTGCGGCTTTGACACTTTTGTCGACTTATCTGACTTTGAATCGCTGTCTGACTGGCTGGCTTTTGTCAAAGATTGCTCAAAGTTATCTGCTTTATCTGCTTTATCTGCAGACGCACTTGGCGCAGGAGATTTTGCTGACATCTCTGATTTTGGCAATGTGGCCTTAGTGGTAATGGCTTGCGCTGCCGCAGTTTGCATTGTCATGACACCTTTCCCTAAGCGTATTTTTTGGCGTTTTTGCTTATAGTTAGATATATGCAAAAAACAGACCACGAGAGCAGTTTTATTGAGGGAATGCGGGGGAATAACGAGAGAGTTACGGCTTTCGACTTAGTTTTCTGGCATAGCTAAGGGTCGAGAATTCATCCATCAATTTCTGTTCTGCTTTATCGGCGGCCAGTTTTGTTTGTGTCGCTTTTTTCTCTAGCATCCATTCATAAGAGCGTCGCTGCTTGCGCATTTCTATCCACACTTGTTCAGACTGGGTAACTTGCTGCGTAAAGTGAGATTCCGCTTCTTTCTGCTTCGACAAGGTGTTATCTAACTGCGTTAAGAATCGGTTTAAGTGACTGTATTCACTTGCTGATAATCCATTTTTACCGCGGTCAATAAGCTGATTACAGTAATCTATTCGGTATTGCTCAATCTGACTCAACTGTTGATAGTATTCGTCAAGATCGGCGCGAGCTTTAGTCAAACCCAGTACAGCTTGCTCTTCTTTCTCTTTGGCTTGATCCAACAAAAACTCTATGGCCTGACTCATCTGTTATGACCTTGCTGATTCTGATTCGCTGAATTATTCATTGCGGTTTGCAGCATACTCGACAGCATATTGACGCACATGTCATAAGGTATCGAATCTTTCATACCTTGTTGTAGATACTGATCGATAGTCGGCTTTAAAGTAAATGCGGTATCGATGGCAGGATCTGTCCCCGGTTTATACGCGCCAATAGACACCAGATCTTGGTTTTTACGACACGTCGCCAGCACTTGCCTTACCGCTTTAGACATCGTGAGGTGATCATCGGTGGTAATTTGTGGCATAACACGACTGACTGAACGCTCAACATCGATGGCAGGATAATGACCGGCATCGGCCATTTCTCGTGACAACACAATATGGCCATCCAAAATCGCACGGGAGGCATCGGCAATAGGATCTTGTAGGTCATCCCCTTCAGTCAACACCGTAAAGAACGCGGTAATCGAGCCTTGAGTGTCATCACCGTTACCTGCCCTTTCGACCAATGCAGGTAATTTGGCAAACACAGAAGGTGGATAACCTTTGGTCGCAGGAGGCTCGCCAACAGACAACGCTATTTCACGTTGTGCCTGTGCAAAACGGGTCAAGGAATCCATGAGCAGCAACACATCAAGACCTTGATCTCGGAAGTATTCAGCAATGGTCAGTGCGGTTTGACACCCTTTTAAGCGCATGAGTGCCGATGCATCCGCTGGGGCCGCAACGACCACCGCACGCTTGCGACCTTCAACACCAAGAATTTCTTCTATAAACTCTTTTACTTCACGGCCACGCTCACCAATAAGCCCTACCACAACCACTTGCGCTGTTGTGCCACGAGTCATCATGCCAAGTGTCACCGATTTACCTACACCAGAGCCGGCAAATAGACCTATACGCTGCCCTTTGCCCACGGTGAGTAACCCATTGATCGCTTTAATGCCCACATCGAGGGGTTCGCTAATAGGTTTTCGTTGTAATGGATTAATCGGTATCGCATCGAGACTGGCTCGCTGCTGTGTATACAATTCGCCAAGGCCATCAAGTGGATTACCCACTCCATCTATTACTCGACCTAGCAGTTCCATCCCAACAGGTAAACCCGCATCGCGTACTACTGGCGTCACTCGCGCTCCTGGCAAGACACCAGCAATGGATTCACTAGGCATAAGCAGCAAACGATCGCCTTCAAAGCCAACCACTTCAGCTTCCATTTCTCCGCTGAGCGTTTCGACCATACATAAGCTACCAATCGGTGCTTTACAACCTGTT
This sequence comes from Vibrio sp. qd031, assembly GCF_002100145.1. Lineage (GTDB taxonomy): Bacteria > Pseudomonadota > Gammaproteobacteria > Enterobacterales > Vibrionaceae > Vibrio. The sequence continues at coordinate 266,613 of NZ_JXQD01000025.1, read as the reverse complement.
GCTTCTAAGGTGAGCCCTACCACTCGCACCAGTTTTCCTGACGCGATTGCGCGACTGGTGAGGTTGTCGGTTTGATAGTGAGCAAGACGCTGCGATAAATCGAGCATTACACTTGCCTTTGATGGCGATTGGCAGAGCAAAATCGTTGCAAGGTCGCTTTAATGCGGTCTTCCAACATAAAGTCCACGCGAGAATCGCCTGCATCTATTTGCAGATCGCCGCGGTTAAGGGCCGGTTCAGCAATGAGTGTCCAACGTCGCTCAGTCAATGACTCTTTGCCATAGGCTTGCTCGATAAGGTCGATATCTTCGGGGTGAAGTTTAAAGTTTATGTCAATAAAGGTCATCGGTAGTGACTCTACCGACTCTTTAACAGTATCGAGAATCACCTGAGGGTTAATGCTCACTTCAACATGCGTCACTTCTTTGGTGAGATGCAATACCATATCCACCAACTGTTTCTCGACTTGCGAGTTCATCAGTTCTAGCGGTTGAGTAAGTTGGTCTGCAAGCGCCACAAACTGGCCAGCTTGCTCGGCAACTTGCTCTTTCGCGGCTTCTAAACCTTGCTCAAGTCCCTGGGCATGGCCCTCTTTTTGACCTTCAGCAATACCTTGCTCTTTGCCTTTTTCGTAGCCTTGGTTAAAGCCGGCTTCTTTACCCGACATTAAGCCTTCTTGATAGGCGTCTTGGCGTATTTGTTCGACTTCTTCTAAGGTTAATGGCTTTGGCGCTTCTTCGCTGGTCTCTTCGAGATCGGGCATCCAACCTGGATCATAGTTGAGGGCCGTTTCGCGCACATCGCCACGAGCTTGCGAGGTGTAGTCCGGCAATCCCCAATCTTGTGGCTGCAGATTCGCCTCGTCATCGGGGCGCAAAAATCCACGTTTTCTAGGTTGGTTCATGTGTACACCTTAATTATAAGAACTCATCTGCGCCGCCGGACAGCATAATCTCGCCTGAATCAGCAAGGCGTCTAGCAACAGTGAGTACTTCTTTTTGAGCAGATTCTACGTCTGCCACGCGAACTGGAGGCATCGCCTCGATGTCGTCACGCATCAATTCTGCGGCGCGCTTGGACATGTTCTTAAAGACTTTCTCACGCAGGTCTTCATCGGCACCTTTAAGCGCACGCTGCAATACATCTTGAGGGACATCACGCAGCAATTTCTGAATACCTTGATCGTCCACTTCGATGAGGTTTTCGAACACAAACATCAAATCTTGGATCATGGTGGCCATATCTTCGTCTTGATCGCGAATTTGGTCCATCAAAATACCTTCGACGCTGTTGTCGAGGTAGTTCATGATTTCTGCCGCGGCTTTCAGGCCACCAATCTTCGCAGCTTGCGTGCCGGCTTGACCTGCAAATTGTTTTTCCATGATTTCGTTTAGCTCTGCCAATGCTGAAGGTTGAACTTCTTCTAGATTGGCAATACGCATCATCAAATCTAGGCGCACACGTTCTGGGAACTGAGCAATAATCTCTGCGGATTGATCAGACTCTAAGTAGGAAAGTACCAAGGTTTGAATCTGTGGGTGCTCATTTACAATGATTGCTGCAACTTGACGTGGATCCATCCATTTCAATGAATCCAACCCTTTCGAACCAGTGCCCAGTAAGATTTGTTCCACCAAGTTATTGGCTTTGTCTTCACCCAGCGCCGCGACCAACGTTTTGCGCATGAAATCTTCACTTCCCATGCCTATGTTGGTGTATTTCTGAATATCTTCTAAGAATGCGCGGTGAACAGCCGTAACCTTATCATTATTGAGGTCGGCAACCTTGGCCATCGCACCACCAACTCTTTGAACCTGCTTAGGCTCTAAGTGTCGAATAATGCCAGCGGCGTCATCTTCGTTGAGGCTCAGTAATAGAATGGCTGCGCGCTCTTCACCCGTCAGCTCAGTGACATCAAAATCTATTTTTGCTACTTCGCCATTAATTGGCACTAACTCATCAGCCATCGGTTACCCAACTCTTCACTACTTGTGCTGCCAACTCTGGCTCATTCGCTACCAAGGCTCGTACAGCTTTTAATACATCTTCATCTTTGTGCAGGTTCGGCAGTTCAATGCCGTTGCCAAACTCAAACGCGTCGGCGCCGTCTAAATCAGTACCAATCAATGTGGTCTCGTCGGTGCTTAGTGGCAGGCCATCTTCACCCAATATAGAATCTTCTTCCGCCGCTGGGTTAAGCAAGCGGTTCATCGCAGGACGGATTAGCGCAAATACCACCACGATAATCACCAGTGCACTAGCAAACCAACGAACCCAGTCGTTAAATCTTGGATGATCCCAAATGGCGACATCAGCCAACTCGGCAACTTGAGGCTCTGCAAACTTCACGCTCAATACATTAATAAGATCGCCACGAGCCTCACTAAAGCCCACAGTACCAATCAGTACTTGGCGAATAGCGTTCAGTTCACTGTCTGAAATCGGCTCATAGGTCACATCCCCTGTATCAGGGTTGGTCACAGGACGCTGCTTAACAGCAACCGAAACCGTTTGCCGATCAACGACGCCAGTTTGACGACGTTCGTGAGATATCGTGGTATCAAGCTCAAAGTTGCGAGTCGCTTCTTTATGCACTGAGCCTTGTCCAAGCAAGCTACCGTCTTTCATTTGCGCAACATCTTGTGGGATAGATGCGTCTGCTGGTGGCTGATTGCTAAGGGCACCTGGTACGCCTGCAACCACATTGCCATTATTGTAATCTTCGAGAGTGTATTCACTGCGGGTGGCTGGTGTGTTTGGATCGTATTGCTTACGGGTTTGCTCAACAGCGCTAAAGTCCAACTCGACCGCAACCTGAGCGGTATAGTTCCCTAGTCCAAGAATAGGAATAAGTACCGAGTCAATTTTTTCTCTTAAGTCTTGTTCGCGTTTAAGCTCGAGTTCTTGTTCTTTACGACGTGCGGTTGCTGCTGCATTTTGCGAACCCGAATTTAATAGACGACCCATTTGGTCTGTGACGGTAATTCGGTTGGGAGTCATCCCCGGGACCGCGCTAGACACCATATCAACCACCGAGTCGACTTCAGTTTGTTTAAGGGTGTTACCGGTAGCCAAGGTTAAAAATACCGAGGCAGACGCTTCTTGATTATGGCGAACAAACACACTTTGCTGAGGCAGTGCCAGTAGCACGCGCGCCTTGCGCACTTGACGCATCTGTTCGATAGCTTTGGCTAATTGGCGTTCCCGACTGAGCTTTAAGCGTTCTGTTTCTAGGCGCTGTGACACCCCAAAGCCCATGTCTTGCAATAAAATATCATCGCCTTCCCGACGAGCGCTATTCATACCAGCACGAACTAGCTCAAGTTTTAATGAGTCGTAATTATCGACTGGGACATGTACGACGTTTCCATCAAGGGTATAGGTATGTTTTTGCTGATCAAGGTAGTCGAGGACTGGAATCAGTTCTTCGGTTTCGTAACTACCTAATGGGCGCATTTCTGGCTCTTTAACCCAGAAGAAAACCATAACGATCAATGCAACACAAATGGAAATAGATAGCACCAACACGACCTGACGAAGCAGATCTAAGTCACCCAGCATATCTAGCTTACTGCTGACTTTTTCTCCAGAATCCAAGTCTTGTGAAAGCGATGTAGATGAATCGGACAGAGCAAGTTCGCTGCTATCCATTGTTGCCCCATCGGCCACTGCTATTTCGGTTGAGGGGTTTTGCACTGCCAAGTTGACGTCCCTTTAATCTTATAATAATGCTCAAAACTGTCGGTTTTACACCGGCATGTTCATTAGTTCTTTGTATGCGTCAACAAGCTTATTACGAACTTGGACTGTTGCCTCAAAAGCGACGCTAGACTTGTTTCTAGCAATCATAACGTCGGAAAGTGACACATTAGGATCGCCCAAATCAAAGCGAGTTTGAAGGTCGCTAGAGCTCTTTTGCAACTGATTGACATTATTCATGGCGTTATTGAGCAACTCTCCAAACTCCGAGCCTACTTGAGCACCAGTAGCGGGTACATTAGAGTTAGTTGCTTCCATTTTCATGGTTTGCATCTCGGTCATCACTGGATCGATTTTCATAGTCCCTCATTGGTCAATAGTTTGACTATCCTTTTACGCGTACCTTAAATAAAGCAAAGAGTATGCCAAGCGGAAAAGAATTGCCTATCTATCTACTAAAGGGCGCTTAGAACGCGATATAGCACAGGTTCAAACAAAAAAAGGGCGGCAATAATTGCCGCCCGAAGACTCATTTCACTGAGTTAGCAGGGAATATCTATACCAGCATCACGCATCTTGGCCAGTTTGTAGCGAAGAGTACGTGGGCTGATGCCGAGCTTCTCGGCGATTTCTTTACGTCGACCGTTGCACGCGACCAATGTCTCTAAAATAATCGCGTACTCTTGATCTCGCAGTTCGTGACCTAAGCTTTCAGCACCGGCAACAGCTTGGTGAATATTAGTGGGCGATTCTATAACAGGCACGCTTGGCTGCTCTATCGCTTGAGGTTTTACTGTGGGAGCTACGCCACTTTCGACCGCATTTTGCAGCGACGACGCGTCGCTCCAATCTACGCCCTCAAGCAACAAGCTGCTTGAATCTATCTGACCGTTTTCACTTAGGATCAGTGCACGCTGAACCACGTTATCCAACTCTCTCACGTTACCTGGCCATTGGTAGTGCGTCAGTTTATTAAGTGCATCTTGGGTAAACTCCGGCACAGCCTGGCCCATTTTTTGACAGTGTCGCGAAGTAAGATGTTTGGCAAGGGGAATAATGTCACCCTGACGCTCACACAATGGCGGCCAGCTGATTGGGAAAACGTTGAGGCGGTAATAGAGATCTTCTCTAAAGTTGCCTTCTGACACGTATTGCTTTAAGTCACGGTTACTGGTTGCCAAGACTCGCACATCAAGCTTAATGCTCTTACGTCCGCCCAATCGCTCTACTTCACGCTCTTGGAGCACACGCAACAATTTAGCTTGCAGCGATAAGTCCATCTCACTGATCTCATCCAGTAAAATGGTGCCACCTTGCGCCTGTTCAAACTTACCTGGGCACGCTTGTACAGCGCCGGTAAATGCGCCTTTTTCGTAACCAAACAGTGTGGCTTCAAGCATATTGTCTGGGATCGCTGCGCAGTTAATCGCAATGAAAGGGCCATCTTTACGTAATGATGCGTTATGAATATAGCGAGACATCACCTCTTTACCAGAACCACTTGGGCCTAACACCATTACATTAGCATCGGTCTTTGCCACTTTGTCGGCCAGCGACAACAGCTTCAAGCTTTTTTCATCCGCGACCACGGCATCGCCATTGTCATCTGACTTAACCGGTGCATAACGACTGACCAAGTTAAGTAAGACTTCTGGTGCAAAAGGTTTGGCCATATAGTCTATCGCGCCTTCCTTCATTGCCGTTACTGCATCTTCTATATTCGCGTACGCTGTCATGACTAACACCGGCAAGTTTGGCCAATGCTGTTTAATATTACGCAGTAATGCTAAGCCGCCCATTCCATCCATCTGCACGTCGGTGACGACCACATCGACACTATTTGCCTTTAGCTTTACCAGGGCATCTTCCGCACAATCGGCTTCAATCCACTCATAACCGGCCAAGGCTAATGTATCGACTAGAGCTTCACGTAGCCCTTCATCATCTTCTACAATCAATACTTTGCTTTGAGCCATATTAATCTCCTTGCTGCTCTTGGGTTGCCAGTTCTGCAACTGGCAGAGAGAGTGTGAAGCAAGCGCCTTCACCCTCTCTTGATTCGAGTTCTAATCGCCCGTTGTGGGCGCGCGCAACCATTTGTACAACCGCAAGACCGAGTCCGGTACCTTGTGAGCGGGTGGTATAAAATGGTTCCATAATTTTGCTTTGTAGCTCTATCGGAACACCCGGTCCGTTGTCTTGAACCGAGATGCGGATCTCTTCGCCTACTGCTCTTGCATAGACGTCGATTTGCGACTCTTTTCCAGCTATCTGAATGGCGTTTATCACTAAGTTACTTAGACCAGACGCAATCGCATTGATGTTACCCAGCAGCGCGCAATCGCCTTGTTCAACTTCGAGAAAATAATCGATGTGATTGCTCTTGATTGAGGTTTCAATCATGGGATTGAGCTCATCCATCAACGCTTGTAAGGTGAACGGTTTGATCACCTTATTGTCGCCACCTTTTGCGAACAGCAACATATCATTGACTTGCTTTTCAAGATCTTGAAGCCTATCGACTAACTTGCCTTGAAAACGCTCTCGCATTGGTGGCGTCAGATTAGGTGCACCTAAATTAGAGGCGTACAACATAGCACTAGAAAGCGGAGTTCTCACTTGATGGGCCAAAGATGCCACCATTCGACCCAGTGATGACAAACGTTGTAAATCACCGACTCTAGCCTGTAGCAGTCGAGTCTCGGTCAGATCGGTGACTAGAATTAACTGCCCAGCCGCAGACGCTGAAATCGCAAGTCTTACTTTTCGGCCGTTGCGAAGCGAGATTTCATGTCCATCATCATCTTGTGGAGCAAAAGCAACGTGTATGACGTCCCCCCATTTCACACCTTGCAACTCCATTTCAAGAAGTCGTTGAGCTTCAGGGTTGGCTTCTTGGATCACGCCGTGATTATCCAACAATATGACACCCGCAGGCATCACTTCGAGTACTTGTTGATACTGAGCGACCTGAGCATGTAAGTTAGCAAGTTGTGAAGCGTTATCATCGGATGTTGAGTGGTGTGCAAGGTCATCCACGCTGACCGCCTGATTCATGTCGTGTTTCCGTCTTTTAGACTATGAACGACTATAATGCATACAGTGTGCCAACATAATATCGTTAAATATCATATAGTTAAGATAAGGTGAGCGTATTAAAAAAGAGTCAATGAATTGACTCTTATGGAATGAATGACGGTTAACTAGCGTTGTAAGTTATATTTACGCATCTTTTCAACCAAGGTCGTGCGACGCATACCCAGCATATCTGCGGCACGTGCAACAACACCGTTATGCGCTTCTAGAGCCTGATTAATGAGGTTGACTTCTGCATCTGCCAGCAACTCTTTTAGGTTCACCCCTTCTGGAGGTAATGATGATGGCATGTCGAAGTCGTTCGGCTCTTGTTCGAGCATTTCATCTAAAGCTATGTTTCCTGAAAAAATGTCCGATAGCGCATCACGCTCTTGGTCTTCTATGATGGTAATGTCATCATTATATTCAGGTTGAAACTCTGGGATATCACTGTATCGATACTTCGTGGGAAGGTGATTCACATCCACCAGGCTACCAGGATACAAAATGATCATTCTTTCGACCAAGTTTGCTAACTCACGAACGTTGCCAGGCCAATGGTGCTCCATCAACGAATTCACCGCTCTTGGTGTGAAACACACTGGGTGCCCACCTTCGGCTTCCAATCGAGTGATCAACTCTTGAAGCAGCAGAGGAATGTCTTCTTTTCGCTCTTTAAGACTTGGCATTTCTATTGGAAATACATTTAGGCGATAGTAAAGGTCTTCTCTGAAGGTCTCTTTTTGAATCATGCTGTCGAGATCGCGGTGCGTTGCGGCCACGATACGCACATTCACCTTAATGGTTTGGTTGCCGCCGACACGTTCAAAAGAACGCTCTTGGATTACTCGCAGCAGTTTGACTTGCATCGGCATCGGCATGTCACCGATTTCATCCAAAAATAGGGTACCGCCTTCTGCCAGTTCAAAGCGCCCTTTACGAGAAGTGATCGCGCCAGTAAACGCACCTTTTTCGTGCCCAAATAACTCACTTTCTAAGAGATCGGGCGGTATCGCACCGCAGTTTACAGGGACAAATGGGCCCTTCTGGCGAGACGAGTGATAATGAACATTTCGTGCAACAACTTCTTTACCGGTTCCAGACTCACCTAATATTAAAACACTGGCATCACTGCCAGAAACCTGCTCTATAAGATGACGAACACTTTGAATGCCTTGACTCTGGCCGACTAAACTACGGAACAGCGTATTTTTGCGTGTCGCTGATGGGATTTGAATCCCTTTACGACCCAAAAACTCTTTACAATGACGGAGTGCATCACTGAGTTGCGGGTAGTTAAGTGGTAGCTCAAGATCGCCGACGTAGTGGGTCAGTGTGTCGACTTCATATTCCCCCCCCATGACAAGTAGAGGGATGTGGCTTTGTGATTGGATGGTGCCCACAACAGTGGCATAATCTGCAGACGTTGAGCAGTTACCCAATATACATCCGGTCCAAACAGTCGAAAAGTCTACTTGGTTTAGATCCTGCGACGCGACGACTTGGCACTCTTCCCCAACAAAATGGAGAATCGTTTGAATGTCACGTTGTAGCTGTCTATCGTCTTCGATCACTAAGACTTTAGTGGCTGTATGCATAATGGATGTTAAAACCTTACCTAGACCTTAATAGAGTACGTAGCAAAATAGCCACTTACAAAGAAGCGGCTATTTTATTTCATATTTCAATTAAGGCAACTCCCATCGGCATGGAAGTGAACCAAATTCTCAAATCTGAATGGTATTCGGTTAAATTCCGACCTCTGCAGCCGTTATATTATGGTATTCACTAGGGATCTGATCCCAAGCAGACTTGATCTCGCGGATGATATCAATCACATCATCAATCGGCTCTGGCTCGTTATTTTGATTGGCATGAATAATACGCGCAATCATAAAGTCGTAGAGTTGATCTAGGTTTTGAGCGATTTCTCCACCATCGTCCATAGAAAGACAACCACGTAAGCTAACGACAATATCCAACGCTTTACCTAAGCGCTCTCCCTTAACCGCGATGTTACCTTGCAGCATCGCTGCCTTGCCTTGTACTAGACGTTCGATAGCGCCCGCCATCAACATCTGAATGACTTTATGGGGCGACGCTGCCGACAGTTGACTATCAACTGAAACCTTCTTGTACGCCTGTAATGAACCTCGCATGTGTGTCCTCTTTATCTAAATCGTTGATACTGCTTTAGAGATTGATTGCCGTGCTGCACTTTCTGGGTCTGAAGACGCAGTATCGCAGTTTGGCTTTCCATCTTTTCAACAATGCCTTTCGTCCGTGCCAGCGCCTGCTCCCAAGCTGTAGATTGATACAGTTGCGGTAGCTGACGAAGAATCGTTGTAACTTTTTGCAATAACCGTTCCCGCTTGTTAATTAACGGTATAAGATCCGATTGTTGCGTCTCGCTTTCACTTAAAACGTGTTCGATCTTGTGATCCAGATCTTCGAGAATCTCGACTTTGTCGTGCCAGCTGTCTATCAATTGCTGTTGCTCTATCTGAATCATAACCTTATCTCTCCGTGAAGTGATGGGGTGGCAAAGCGTTACCGCTGTATGCGATTTGATGCTCTTTTAGCTCACCTTAGCTTCATAGTTCACTGTGATCGTTTGGCGGCTAAAATAAATTACTGCGCCTTGACCTAATGACTAGCCTGTCGTCTATTGCTTTTATAGCTAACCTTATCTGTTAACTAAGCTTATCTCTTGACTATGCTTATCTCTTGACTAAGCTTATCTCTTAACTAACCTAATGCATTCATCATGCCAGCTAATTGGCCTTGCATCTTAGACGTCGCATCTTGCATAGACGCAAACTTGTTATGAGTACGCTGTTGCAATGCACTCATGCGGCGGTCTAAGTTATCTTGCTGATCTCTTAGTCGATAATTCTGTTCCACCAAGCTCGACTCGCGAGTTCGAATCCCACCAGTGACCCCTGTCATGGTTGCTACCGCGTCTTCCAGCTTTCGTGCAAATCCATTTGAGCCAGTGAAAAACTCATTAAGTTGAGTGAAGTTACCCGCCACCTGCTTTTCTAGCATTTTGTAGTTAATCTCTAACGGGCCTTCGCGGGTACTTGTGATACCGAATTCGGTTAACGATTTTAAGTTTTCAGGTGCGCCTTCAATTGGGCTGCTGATCACCGCTTTTATTTTTGACGTCGCATTTCGTACCACAGAGTCGCCAGCTAACGCTCCTTTTTTGCCACTCACAGGATCAACGTTCGACAGTTCACGAACGGTCGCGTCAAACTGGTTATACGCTTGCACAAACTGCTCTATTCGGCTGACTACGCCCTGGACGTCGTATTCCACATTGATGTCTGACGGCATGGCGCCAGGCTCGCTCACCCCTTTTAGAGTCAACGAAATGCCGTCAACGGCGTCTTCAATGACGTTGGTTTCACTGCTCAGTTGAGCTATACCATCGAGAATGACTTTAGAGTCCTGTGCTTGCGAGACTTGCGCTAAGCCATCATAGTTTTCGACAGATTGCAGCGCATTTAACAGGCTCTCTTGCGTCTCTTTTATACTGTTGAGCTTTTGCTGCTCTTCTTCGGGTAGCGCGTCTACCCCCTCCAATTCGGCTTGCTGCTGGGTTACGATGCCATCATCGATGGCTTTAGCGAGGACGGAACGTTCGAGCTTTGCCAGTTCACCGCTGTCAGCACTGCTTTGCTCCAAAAATTGGTTGATCGCTTCCGCTTTGGCCTTTTGATGTTCAGTCCGCTCGAGGGTTTCTAAACGTTCACGCTCTTTCGCTTTCGCCTGACGTTCTTGCACCGATTCATAAGAGTGAGTCAATGTTCCAGACGCAGAATTGGTCCAGCCAGGCACATCATTTTTCTTTTTTATTGCTGCAGGATCGAGTTCAGGCTTTCGCATCTTATAGGAGTCGTTTAACACCCCTGCGGTCGATGCATTCCAACCAGGAATATCCTCTTTATCCAACCCAGTACCTGGTTTATACGCCGCATATTGCTGTGCTTCTTTACTTCCTGCGGCGTCACCATAGATGGTTGGATCGTTTGGGTTCACAGGGTTCGCTTCGGCGATGGCTTGCATTTTTTGCTGATGCTCAGCATCCATCTGCGCCAGTTGCTGCTTTAACTGGTCTATTTTTTCGAGATTACGCTGATGATAATTGCCGTACGAGGCAATTTCTTGCCCTAGAACGGTTTGATTAAGCGCTTCAACAGACTGAGTTTGAGCTTGCTCGAGCCGTTTCACACGTTGTTCAAGAGATTGAAAGTTAAATTGTTGCAGTGCACTGTCTGGGGACGCGTCCACGGCAACCGAAAGGCTGTTTTTTTCGCCAGACTTATCCGACGAAATAATCAGGCGCTGACCTTGGCTATCATTGATAACCGAGGCCCGCACGCCTGGATTAGTTTTCGCATGGTTGATGCTGCGTACCACATCCACCATTTTCGAGTTGGGTTTGACCTCAATGTCAAAATCTCGGTCTCCCAGTTCGATTTGCAGCTTGCCAGGCCCAAATCGGGTTTTGTCTTCCACCGGATGAGAAGCCAATTTGTGACTCTGTGCCAGCTGCAACACATCGACAGAGTATCTGCCCGCAATCGCTTCTGTACTTGCAGTCGCTGATACCACAGCTTCGTTATTAGATTCGACCGAGCGCAAAGCGAAGGCCTTATCCATACGAAAACTAGACATCATATAGCGCATGCTATCGAGAGATTCTCTGAGCTTGCCGTACGCACTGAGATCCGACTGGATTTCGGTTCGTTCATTGTCGATTCGTTGCTGCTTAGGTATACGCTCCGAATCCACAATTTTGGTGACCATGGAATTAATATCCATACCACCCGACATCCCTAAAGGGCTCAAACTCATTCAAATCACCTCAAAATACTACACACTCTCCGCAATTAAACCCGTAGAGTGCTCGGAGAGACGCTTCAACACTTCCAGCATGTCCTCACTCGGAAATTGTCGCAGGGTATCCCCTGTTTTGGCGTCATAGATCGTGACCACCTCTTTCCCAGTGTCTTCATCGATTCGAAAAGATAATCCAGTATTCATCGAGTCTACGAACTCATTGATTCGCTCAATAAGTGCGTCTCGCTCTTCATCAGAGATGGGCAAAGCAGGCTCTTTATTTAAAGATGCGTTGCTCTTCTCCAGCGCTGTTTCTCTTTCTTTCTCGACTTGCTGTATCGTTTGTAGCGTACTTTCCTTACTTGAAGCAATGTTCGTGCCACCAGATAAGCCGTAAGGCTGGACGTTCGATGTGTAAGATGAAATATCCATCACATTCTCCCTTCCAACTTATCAGTACTTGCGTAAGTATTTTCAACTTACCTTAGGCGTTAGCCCAGTAATGCAAGCGCTGAAGTCGGCGTCTGTTTTGCTTGGGCCAGGATCGAGGTACTAGCGTTCTGAAGAATCTGAGACTTCGCCAATTGCGTCGTTTCCTTCGCAAAGTCGGTGTCTTGGATTCGACTTCTTGATGCATTTACATTCTCGTTAATGCTATCCAAGTTATTGATCGCATGCCCAAATCGATTCTGAAACGCACCCAATTCAGCACGTTGACTGTCCACACTTTGTAGTGCCGCATCGATAACAGCAACCGCTTGTTGCGATCCTGCAATCGTTGTGACGTCAACATCATCCACAGTCACAGCTTGCTGAGCACCGAAATCAAAGGTACTTGCTAGGCTGCCACTTACGGTGACACCACTTTGAACATTACGGTTAGAGGCAAACAGCTGCATTGTGCCGTCTTCACCAACCGATGCTGAAATGTCGTCAACCTGACCATTTATGTACGTGGCTAGGTTCTCAATATCGTCACCTTCTTTGGCATTAACGGTGACGCTTTGTGCGTTACCTTCGGTGTCGGTGTAGTCAAACGTAATGTCTTCACCAGCGCCTACACGCCAATCTTTCGTGACGGAGTTTTGAGCAACATAAGCATTACCACCCATCTCGGATTCGTCAGAACGCATACTACGAATAGTCAGTGCGACCGCTTCACCACTGTTCGAACCGATTTGGAACGACTGAGTGCCATAATTACCGTTCAAAAGGCGTTTTCCGCCAAACGATGTTGTTTCTGCAATGCGATTCAGTTCACTGTTAAGCGCTGTGACTTCTTCATTCAGCGCTCGACGTTCATGGATACTGTTTGAACCATTCGCTGATTGCAGCGAAAGGTCACGCATGCGTTGCAAAATATTGGTGGTTTCTTTCATCCCGCCTTCGGCAGTTTGAGCAATCGAAATACCATCATTTGCGTTACGAACCGCTGTTTCCAAACCGCGACTTTGAGAGTTCAAGCGGTTAGTAATTTGCAGTCCCGCTGCGTCGTCCTTGGCACTGTTTATACGGTAACCAGACGACAAGCGTTCCATAGACTTCGTCGTATCGGCAGCAGCGTTATTTAGATGACGCTGCGCCGTCATTGCAGACACATTCGTGTTTACATTTATTGCCATAGTGATCTCCTTTTGGCTTTGGTCTAAACGCGCTAAACGGCTCTCACCCCGTCATCACACATTTATTTTTCTCTCGTCACTTATAACGGCCAAAAACCAACGAACTTTAGGTAAATCACTAAAATCAAAGAAAATAAACGACGTATTTTTACACAATCAGAATCGTATTCATGAGATTCATAGTGACGTAATGAGCATCCGTTACTGATTTATCTAACGATGTGTTTTGAGCTAAACACCAGCGAGTTGAGAGTCGCTACAGAGCGGCATTTAAGGGGGCAAAAAAGAGACGAAATTGCGGACATAAAAAAATCCGGTGCTTATGGCGGGCACCGGATTTGGGAGACTTTGTTTGCTTACGAGGAGCTTTGAGGACTCTCGATTATAGCAAGCTAAGTGCTTGGTTTGGCGCAGCTTTCGCTTGTGCCAAAATTGAAGTAGACGCTTGTTGCAAAATTTGAGACTTGGTCATAGCCGTAGTTTCTTTTGCAAAATCAGTGTCTTTGATGCGGCTCTTAGACGCATTAACGTTTTCGTTAATGTTATCTAAGTTGTTGATTGCATGGTCAAAACGGTTCTGGAATGCACCAAGTTCTGCACGATGGCTATCCACAGACTTCATCGCATTATCAATCACAGATACAGCTTGTTGCGCACCTGCAACACTGGTCACATCCAAAGATGCTACGCTTGAATCGGTACCCGCACCCATCGCTAAGTCAGTACCAAGCGTGCCGGAAAAAGAAACCGCTTGAGCTGTATCGATGTTGTTGCTACCAGCGAAAACTTGCAGTGTACCGTCCTCTCCAACGGATGCTTGCAAATCTTGCGTCTGACCATTGATGTATGTCGCCAGTTGTTCAATATCATCGCCTGCTTTGGCCGTGATACTGACGGTTTGAGCATTGCCAGCTTTATCGGTGTAGCCGATGTCCAACTGATCGGTACCTGCTTGCACAGACCAATCAGCGTCTTTTGCACTACCCGATACAAACGATTTACCGCTCATTTCTGCTGTATCTGAACGCATATTGTTCAGAGTCAGTTGTACTGCTTCACCGCTATTTGCGCCGATTTGGAACGATTTTGTCCCGTACGTGCCGTTAAGTAGACGATTACCACCAAATGACGTTGTTTCTGCAATTCGGTTTAATTCGTTGTTAAGTGCACCAATTTCTTCTTGAATCGCTACACGCTCAGTTTTTGAGTTTGAGCCGTTCGCAGATTGTAGAGAAAGGTCACGCATACGCTGCAGGATGTTGGTGCTTTCATTCATTGCACCTTCAGCCGTTTGTGCAATCGAGATACCGTCATTAGCATTACGTACTGCTACGTCTAGGCCACGGCTTTGCGAATTCAAGCGATTCGAAATTTGCAGACCTGCAGCGTCATCTTTTGCACTGTTGATGCGGAAGCCAGATGACAATCTCTCCATGGAGTTTTGCGTATCTGCCGAAGCACTGTTCAAATGACGTTGCGCGGTCATCGCGGCGACATTGGTATTTACTGATATAGACATAAGATTGTCTCCAATTGATTTTCCATTTAAATGCGGCTTCCGACGTCTCGGAAAACCAAATCGTTCTCTCAAAGTTATATCTATTAGCGACCCTCTTGAGAGAAGCTTTAAATAGAATTGGACTTTTTTGAGAAGCTCAATTGGGGAGTGCGACAAAGCGCCCAAAACGGACACGCAGATTTTAAAAAGGCTAAAGCTCGGTCATAACATGCCGATATAGAAAGATTTTTCTGTGGAAAAGTGCAGAGATATTGCTCACAACTGGCATTGCGCAATCAGTTGAGGTGTGAAAAAAGCCCCTATCTTTGAGAGAACCGGGGCTGTTTAATGGCTTGCTAACTGTGTTGGAGATCGAGAGAGATTGACCACACAGATAACGCACTAAACGTATTTATCTAATATCAAGCAAGAGTTGAGAGTGAGAGAGCTCTGCTCTCCATAAGATAAATACCGTTACCAAGTCGTTGATTCGCATAGCGCTTCCCGTCGGAAGCACCACTCAAAAGCGAAACAACTACTGCAATAGTGACATTGCAGAGTTTGGCAACTGTTTTGCTTGGGCTAGAATGGAAGTACCAGCCTGCTGCAAAATTTGGTTTTTGGTCATTTCCGTCGTTTCTTTTGCAAAGTCAGTGTCTTTGATACGACTGTTTGACGCTTCAACATTCTCTTGAACATTGGCTAAGTTATTGATGCTATGATCAAGACGGTTTTGTTTCGCACCAAGATCCGCACGCTGTGAGTCGATGTAACGTAGCGCTGAGTCGACAACCGACACAGCGTTTTGCGCGCCAGCTACAGTACGAACATCGATGTCTTGCGCTGTTGTTACAACCCCAGCACCCGAGGTTAAGCCTAGGTCGGTGGCCAAGGTGCCACCAAAGGTAACATTACCATCTAGCTTGTCTTCTGGTAGGAATACTTGCAAAAAACCGTCATCAGAAACAGACGTTTTAAGGTATGGAGCTTGACCATTAATATAGGTCGCTAGCTCTTCAATGTCATCACCCACCGGCGTGTTGAGAGATATATTGACCGTTTCACCGTCTTTGGTTGTAAAATCAATGGTTAAGTCATTTGCGCCTGCTGCAACTTCCCACTGCTTACCGACAACATTTGCACCTTCAAATGTCGACCCGCCCATACGGGTATCGTCGGCGCGGATAGAGGTCAGTTCCATCACCATAGCTTCACCAGCATTGGCACCGATTTGGAACGAAGCTTCGCCGAAGGTACCGTTGAGTAGACGACGTCCACCAAAGGCCGTAGTTTCTGCGATACGGTTCAATTCATCTTGCAAAGAAGACACTTCTTCTTGTATCGCAACACGCTCTTGATCCGAGTTTACACCGTTGGCAGATTGCAGTGACAAGTCACGGATACGTTGCAGTACCTGGGTAGACTCGTTCATCGCGCCTTCTGCTGTTTGCGCAATAGAGATGCCATCGTTAGCATTTCGCATTGCCACATCAAGACCACGTGATTGCGCAGTCAAACGGTTAGAAATTTGTAGGCCTGCCGCGTCATCGCGAGCACTGTTGATACGTTGACCAGAAGACAGACGCTCCATAGACGTATTAAGATCACCAGTGGCCTTGTTTAGATAACGCTGTGCAGTCATTGCAGAGACGTTAGTATTTACTGTTACAGACATGTATTGCTCTCCTTTCGAATTTGCCAGACCTTAACGGTCAGCTAGCAGCTTCCTTTGCGTTTGCTTGGCTAGCGGCAAACTCAGCTCTCATCAAGTTGAATGAAAAACATCGCGTTGTTTTCGCTTCTGATTTAAGTAATTCAACATGCGTGCCAACATTCTAAAAATAATTGTAAAAATTTACCCAATTTCTCTGACCCCTTTGTTTATAAGGGCTTCAGCGATACTGAAATTCTAGAAAAAAGTTAAGAATACGCGGTTACAGCCTATTCTTGAGTTTCACTTAACCGTTTACAAAATCGGCAATGTGAGGGCGGCAATTATTGCCACATGTTTCTGTTCAATCTCAACTGTATTACTGGGCACTTATGGCATAGCACATAAGGCAATCAGTACAGACTAGATATAGTTGAACAGAGTTAAATCTTTTACTTTACCAAATGCGGTTTGCGACGCTTTGAGCGCCATTTGATTTTCATTAAAGTCAATCACCGCTTTGGCATAGTCCAAATCTTCAAATCGACTTTTGGACTTGGCTAAACTGAGTTTAAAATCTTCATGTTGCGCTTCATGCACATCCAAACTGCTTAATCGAGTACCCACCGATGTACGCACTTTAGCTAGGTGGCCAAAGGCCGCCTGAAATTCATCCGTTGCTCGGTGAAGCTCTGCCGTGGCCGAGGCGTCTGAAACCGATTCTTCTGCTAACGCCACCGCATTTTGGAAAGTATCAAACACACTGAAGGTTTTTTGAGGACTTAAGTCGATGCTGTCACCAGCTTTAATAAGCCCTTTGACGCTTACGGAGAGATCGTTAAATTGGATCCCTTGGCTTGGTTCGTAAATATCTTGTTTTACCGCAACGCCGTTTTGCTCTAATTGATACCCAAAGTCACCATTTGGCATTGCCACAAAAGTGACTTTATAACTGGCGGTATCGGCAGCGTCCAAGTTTTGCGCGTAAGATAACTGCACTTCAGAGCCACTTTGCAAAGTATAACTAGGGCGGTAGTCTCCGTATGGGTTAACGACTTCCATAAACAGCTTATTTCCAGGCTCGTTCGTCGCGACCTCAGTGTTGGTTGAAATTTTCATTAGTCGCTGATAACTGTCCCCGGCATAACTTACCTTACCCGCTGCGTCCATAAAGAAAGGCTGGGATTTAGGCTTTGTTCCTGCAAACGTATAATTACCGGTTTCATCTTGGCTGTTGACCAATTGCAACAGATTACGAGACAGCTCTTGCAGATGAGTCGCATGCGCTTGCCTGTCTTCGGGTGACAGCGCACCATTCACCATTTCCATCGTGGTTCGTTTTGCTTGATCGGAATATTGTTCAGCTGAAGAAATAAGGACTTCTTTGTGCTCAAGACGGTTTCGGACCAGTACAATCGCATCGATAAACTGGTTCACTTGCTCGTCTTGTTGCTTCACCTGCTGTACATAGTGCGTCGCAATAGGGTCGTCTCCAGGCGAGATTAACTGTTTACCTGACGCCAACTGTTGTTGGTTGTAATTGACCTTACTTTCCAATCGGCGGTGCTCGTTTTGCACAGATTGATAGTTATGGAAGCTCGCAATTCGATTGATCATACTCTACCTCCCTACCTTAGCTGCAAAATCGTGTTAAAGGTGTCATTTGCCGCTTGCATGACTTTTGACGATGCCATGTATGCTTGCTGAAACTTCATCATGTTGGCCGCTTCTTCATCTAGGTTTACCCCAGATATTGAGGCAATTCTTGATTGCGCGGCTTCGTTTTCGAGCCTTGACACTTGAGTAGCTCGCGACGAAGTTGCATGCTGCAAACCCACATCAGTATTTAAGTTGTGGTAGAGCTGGATCACAGAGCTATTGCCGTCATTCATCAATTTATCTGTTTGCAAGCTTTGGATTTTTCTGAGGTTGCCGTTATCACCTTCTGCATGGTTGAGGTTAAACGCAAACGTGTCATTGGCGTGTGCACCATCGGTCAATGAAAAGCTGGTACCTTGCAGAGATATAGAAGCACCCGGCGGATACGCTTGGGGTGGCAATAGTACGTTGCCATTCATGTCGGTGACGGCAAATTGTGTCCCTGTTGGACTCACCACCACTTGAAATTCTTTTAGTGTACCTACGCTGTTTATCTCAACTTCACCTTTACCTGTGGTAAAGCTGTGAGAGGTGTCATAACTTTGCGCGGCAATGCTAGCGGCATCTCTCATCGCCACTTGAATATCTTGTGCACCACTTCGCGTTGGGCGTATTAGGATCCTTTCACCTACCTGAGGCGGCGCTTGGATATTTACGTTAACGCCATCAAAGCTAATGCTGCCGTCGCTGGCTGGATACAGAATTTGTTGATTGTCGAGGTCATCTGTGACGGTGTACTTAGAGCCATCGTATTGCAGTTTATATTCACCACCCGATAGCTGAGAAAGATCGGTGATTTTAACTGCCATCTGGGCACTGGATTGTGGATTTTGCACAACCCGAGCTTTCATCGAGTCTGGGTGGTTAATGTCGGTAAACATGTGTTGACCCACCTGGCCGTTTAAATCCAGTCCTGATTCTTGCAATGTATTGATGGAGTGTGAAAATGCTAACGCCAATCGACCTAATTCATCGGTTACTTGAGGAATATGTTTATCCCTCATATCCAATAATGCGCCCAGCTCACCATCGATGTCTTTTGGTGAGATCCGCTTAATGCCCTTGCCTTCAACAATGGCCAATTGTCTTTGCTGTGGATCAGGGTCGCCATTCACCAAAGCGAGCTGGCTTGCATCGACACCGGACACTATGCTGTGGCCATTGCCAATATGTACGTTAAAGGCTTCATTACCGGACTTAGGTGTAACCGTGACTTTGGTATACTGAGAAAGCTCTTTTATCAGCTTATCGTGCTGATCTAAAAGATCATTTTTAGGCCCATTGGTTTTCATCATTGCTCGATGCACATCACGAATTTCCAAGGCGATGCCATTGATTCTGTTAACCGTGGCATCTAACCGCTTATTGCTGTTTGCCGCTTCCACTCTGACGGTTTCATGAAAGTTATTGAGGTTTTTGGCGATCACTTTTGCCTGCTCCAGCACCACTTTTCGTGAGCCCATATCGTTTGGAGAATCAGACAAAGATTTCACCGCATCAAAAAAAGCATTCATATTTTCAGGCACTTTCTTTGATGCATTGGAGGCGAGTAAGCCACTGAGAATTTCGTAATTGGTTTCAACCGCTTGATTGCGATGTAGGTCGGTGGTCGATAAATTGAGTTCGTTAACGGCAAACTGATCCCAAGAGCGGCGAACATTTTCCACATGCACACCCATGCCATAGCTTTGCCCACCATATAAGCGAGGCGTATTGGCTTCTTGGATCACAGATTGGCGGTTAAACCCGTCCGTGTTTGCATTGGCAATGTTGTGGCTCGTGGTATTGAGCTGTTTCTGAGCGGTTAAGACACTCTGGGTGCCGACACTCAGAAGATCCGATGCCATAAGGGAAACTCCACCGATTCATACAAAAAATAGTTGTTGAATAGACTAAAGCAATACCTATGCCAATAATGATAACTTGCGGAAAAACAAAGAGGTGTGCAAGACTCGCTGGATTAAAAATGAAACAAGCAACCTTAGGAGGCTGCTTGTTATATGGCTGTTTTTATAGCGATGCTCGCAAGCACATCCGATTACATTCTATCAATGCGATTCTTAATCGATAGTACTTTGTCAGCGTAGGCAGGATCCGTCGCGTAGCCAGCTTTATGAATGCCTTGAATAAACTGTGTAGAGTCTTGTGAATCCGTCAATGCGGTTTTGTAACGAGGATTACGTTTTAAGAAAGAAACGTAATCGCTAAAGCTTTGTTCAAAGCTCTCGTAAGAACGAAATGCAGCGCGCTCAGTAACTGGGATTTGACCGTGATATTCCAGAGTCTGCTTACTGACCTTATCCCCTTTCCAACTGCGATCGGCTTTAATATTGAATAGGTTGTGCGTGCTTCCTTGTGAATTGCCAATGACTTTTTTGCCCCAGCCTGTTTCCAATGCCGCTTGCGCGATAAGCAGTGATGGGTCAACGCCCAATACTTGCGCTGCAGACTCCGCGTATGGGGTCAACTGTGCCACAAATTGTTTGGGTGTATCAAAGGTAGGCGTAGATTGTTTAGGAGCGGCAACGGATGATGCACTTGCCATGCTACTTGGGACAGTAAACGAACCACTGTTACGAGTTTGGTCGTAGATCGTTTTACCTTCTGGTGAAGGTAGAATGTCACGTATATCAGGCATGTCAGCATTTGAAGACGTTGAGCTTGCCGCGGCAACCGTTCCAAATCCACCTGTACGCGCTTGCAGCTCATGGTTTGGAGTATGCTCTTCGACGCTTGGGCTTTGTGCTGCTTGTAGCTGCTTAACTATCATGTCGGCTAACCCAAGCGATCCGTTGGCACTGAGTTCACTCGACATCTGCTCATCCAACATCTGACGATAAAAGGACTGGTTTTGGCTGTTCATTAAGTCGCTTTCAAAGCCTGAGTTTGCATCACGCATCGATTTGAACAACATGTTGGTAAAGATCGCTTCAAACTGCTTTGCGGCAGCGGTCAACGCTTCTTTGCTGTCTTCGTCGCCAGCAACAGCCTTTTGGCGAAGACTGTCTAAGCTTGCCAAGTCATGAATAAAACCAACGTCTTGAGTCGTTACCGTCATACTGCCTCCTGCTTAGATGATGATCAACTGGCCTTCAATCGCACCGGCGTTCTTCAACGCTTGCAATATCGCCATAAGATCCGATGGGGCAGCGCCAACTTCGTTAACCGCACGCACTAGGTCATCTAGCGTTAGCCCAGGTTCAAATTTAAACATTTTGCCATCGGCTTCAGTAACTTGAATATCGCTATCCGGCGTCACTACAGTTTGCCCATCGCCAAATGGCCCTGGTTGGCTTACATTGAGGTTTTCTTTAATCGCGACGGTCATTCCACCGTGAGTGACTGCAGCAGGTTTTAGGCGTACATGCTGGCCCACTACGATGGTGCCTGTACGAGAGTTCACAATGATTTTTGCTGAACCATCAGCGGGTTCAAATTCTAAATTTTCTATTGCCGATAAAAATGCAACGCGTTGGCTTACATCTCGTGGTGCGCGCACACGGACTGAGGTGGCATCAATGGCGTTAGCCATTTGTGGCCCAAGAAAGTCGTTAACGGCATCGGCCATGCGCTGTGCGGTAGTAAAATCAGACTCTGACAGATTAAAGGTAATATAATCACCACGACCAAAGGGGGATGGAATCTCTTGCTCTACCATCGCACCATTTGAAATGGTACCAGCGGTTGGGTTGTTGCCGACAATTTTCGATCCATCAGCGCCTTCAGCACTAAATCCACTGACCAAAAGGTTGCCTTGAGCTACCGCATAGACTTTTCCATCCAAACCTTTCAAAAAAGTTTGCAATAGGGTACCGCCGCGAAGGCTCTTTGCAGAGCCAATCGACGATACCGTCACATCAATTTGTTGCCCTTGTTTGGTAAACGCTGGCATTTCTGCTGTGACAATAACTGCGGCAACGTTTTTTGTCTTTGGTTTTGTGCCTGGCGGCAACTGAATGCCGAATTGGCTCAGCATGGCGTTAAAACTTTGATCGGTAAAAGGGGTTGATTCACCCGTGCCCGGTAGACCTGTCACTAGCCCGTAGCCAACCAATTGGTTACTACGAACGCCGGCAACCTGCGCAATGTCTTTGATGCGCGCCGCGTGGGCGGGTTGTGCCAGCAGCATTAAGCAGCTGCCTAGTACGATTAATAGTTGTTTCATCCGTCAAAGTTCCATCACATTCACTGTCCGTTATAAAGCGACATTAAAGAATCGTGCCAAGAATCCAGGTTCCTGCATATCTTGATTGGTACCCGTGCCCGCATAACGGATTCGAGCGTTAGAAATTCTAGTAGAATCAATGGTATTTTCGTAACTGATGTCATCAGGTCGAATTGTGCCACTGAGGCGAATATATTCGTCACCGGTATTTAGGGTTAACCATTTTTCACCACGGATCACTAAATTGCCGTTTGCCAGGACATCGGTAACTTCGACCGTTATTGAACCACTGATACTGTTACTTTGATTCGCCGAAGCATTGCCTTCAAAGTTGTTGTCGTTGTTAAGCTCATAAGAGAGGTCATAACTGCCGATGTTTATCGGCTGGCCACCCAAGATGATAGGATCCAACGTAGAGTTATTACTTTTCG
Source organism: Vibrio sp. qd031 (assembly GCF_002100145.1). Taxonomy (GTDB): domain Bacteria; phylum Pseudomonadota; class Gammaproteobacteria; order Enterobacterales; family Vibrionaceae; genus Vibrio. The sequence continues at coordinate 243,965 of NZ_JXQD01000025.1, read as the reverse complement.
ATAAGTCCGCATCGGCACTTTTTGCCGCTTTGGTATTCTCATCAAGCATCACGGTAACGATATCGCCAATACCATGTGGCTTTGAATCGTTGTAGAGATCTTGAACTAAGGCATCATTAAATAATGACCCTGTTGCGGTCGCGTAATGCTCTGGTTTCTTCGGTGGATGTATAGGTGCCCATGCCGGATCATTCGCCACCGGATCGTTTCTGCCTCTAAGCGTATCCACCAAACCTGTAGACTCTGCAGCAGACTGATCGCCTTCAACTGCATCGACAACAGTTGTACCTGACTCCATATCAGTCTGAGGGCCAGTGTTTTCAAAAATCCAACCTTGCGCACAACCGGCCAAAGAGACAACACATAATCCAACAAAAATATGCTTAAACATGGTTTGCCTCCCCTTACAGCTGCTGATTCACAAAGCTCATCATCTTATCGACGGCCGAGATGACTTTAGAGTTCATTTCGTAAACGCGCTGAGCTTCGATCATGTTAACCAACTCCTCAGTCACGTTAACGTTAGAGGTTTCTAGCATCGACTGCCTTATCGAGCCTAGACCTTCAAAACCTGGAACGCCCTCTTGAGCTTCACCACTTGCCCCGGTAGGCAAGTACAAGTTTTGACCAATAGGCTCAAGACCGCCGGGGTTAATGAAATCGACAGTGGTGATTTGTCCCACAACCTGGTTGTCTTGTTGACCACGTAGGCGCACTGACACTTCGCCGTCGTTACCTACGGTGATCGAAATTGCGTCTTCCGGAATGGTAATCTCTGGCTCTAAGGCGTAACCTGCGCCAGTGGTGACCACAACACCTTCATCGTTTAACGTAAATTGACCATTGCGGCTGTAGCCAATATTGCCGTCCGGCATCATAACTTGGAAAAATCCGTCACCTTCAATCATCATATCCAATGAGTTACTGGTGGTTTGCGCATTACCATTGGTATGGATTTTCTGCGTGGCGACCACTTTCGAGCCCGCCCCCAACATTAACCCACTTGGCAACTCAGTGTTTTGCGACGATTGACCACCCGGCTGATTAATATTCTGATAAAACAGATCTTCAAACACCGCACGACTTTTTTTGTAGCCAATGGTCGAGGCGTTAGCCAAGTTGTTGGAGATCGTGGCAATGTTTGTCTGTTGTGCGTCTAGACCGGTCTTACTGACCCATAGTGCTGGTTGCATATTACCCTTTCCTTATTCCCTGTTGGCGTTAACTGCTACGAAGCAGAGAATCTGACGCCTTGTCCATATCTTCTGCGGTTTTCATCATTTTTACGTGCATTTCAAATTGGCGTTGTAAATCGATAAGATTGGTCATTTCTCCAACCGCATTGACGTTACTGCCTTCAATGGTTCCCGTCGCTAATTTGACTTGTGCATCAGCTTCGTAGAAAGCGTTAGGCTGCTTTGAACGAAATAGGCCATTGTTGTCTTTAAACAATGTCTGATTATCAGGTCGAGTCAGTTTAATGCGATCAATCTCTTCAACGGCATCTGCGGCAGCGCCCATTGGGATAACGGAAATGGTTCCGTCTCGACCTATTTCAACTTTGCTCAATGGAACTGGTAAGGTGATTGGCGCATCGTTGTTGCCCAACACCAAATGACCCGCGCCATTTTTTAGCAAACCGTTCTGATCGATGTGCAAATTGCCGTTTCGAGTTAAACCCTCTTTACCCGTCGCATCCATGACCGATATCCAGCCATCACCCTCAATGGTGACGTCTAAGTCACGACCTGTGGTGATCACGCTACCTTGTTGAAAGCTGTGTCCAGGGCGTTCTGTCATGGAAAATACGCGGGTGGGCAACCCTTGACCGTAAGCTTGCATGGAGCGAGCCTGCTCTAGATCTGCGCGAAAACCCGTAGTGCTTACGTTGGCTAAGTTGTTTGATCTTAGCTGCATCGCTTGCATGTTTTGTTTTGCGCCGCTCATGGCCAAAAAGAGTGCACGATCCATTTTGCCTTCCTCGATTACTGTGTACTAACCGATATATAGCAATTGATGTGCCAAGTTTAATTTATCTTGTTTTTCAATGATCTAAATGAAAATAAAGATCATTTTTAACAGCAGAGAGGAAAGAAAAGACAAGTTTGCCGCATGCCGCGGCAAAGCTTGTCTTATTCAAGGAGTCGCGGTTATCGAATCTGTAGAATGTTTTGTTGCAGTTGGTTATGAACATCGAGCGCACGAGAGTTCGCTTGGAAGTTACGCTGAGCACTGATCAAATCGACCAACTCTTGCGTCATGTCGATGTTTGACTGCTCTAGAACACCGCTGGAAATACTACCAAAAGCACCTTTGTTGGACTCACCCCAAATCTTATCACCGGAGTTTTGAGTGCTCGCCCATTGAGTACCGCCTTTTTTATCTAGCCCTTGCTCGTTGGTGACACGTGCCAAAGCAACACGACCAAGAGTGACACTTTTACCGTTAGAGTAGGTTCCGATCACGCTGCCATACTCGTCAAAGTCAACTTTGCTCAAGAAACCAGTGGTTGCGCCATCTTCATCAAATGCCGTCATTTCAAAGGGTGCCGCAAACTGAGTCGTGCTGCTCACGTTAAAGTTCATCACCTGATTAACATCGGCACCGTTGAGGTCGATTGGCGGAACATTGCTGCCAAGCGCCACGGTATTAACCGCTTGACCTGAGTTGACAGAAGCCAACGTACCGTCGTTGTTAAAGGTCATGGTATGGCCGGCGTGGCCACCTGGAGTGGACGCATCACCACCGTCAATGTTGAGCGCTTTCTCGCCTTCCCCATCTGTCATGGTGTAATACACTTGCCAGTTGTTCGGGGTATTTTGATCTTTAATATAATAGGTGGTGACTTTGTAAGATTGGCCCATAGAGTCATACACTGTCGCTGACGTAGAGCGGTTGAATGTATCTGGATCTTCAAAGTTAAATGCGGCTGGATCTTTAGCCTCACCCGTCGCTGGCAGGTTTACACCCAAAGTGATGTTTTCCGTCATCTTTGGTTTACCAAACTCTGCCGGGATCTTCAGTGGTTTAGGCTCGTATGACGTAACCTGACCGCTGTCAGGGTTAACATTGTAACCTAATAGGTACTCGTCGGCGCTCGACACCATGTAGTTGTCTTTGTTTAAGTGGAACGCACCGTTACGAGTTAACTCGTTCATATTCGGTGTGAGGCGATCTTTTGCCACCGCAAAAAAGCCCGTACCTTGGACACGAAGATCCATCGGGTTATTGGTGTAAACACTTGACCCTTCATGGAACTGCTGCGCCACAGAACTTGCTTGAACGCCCTGCCCTGGGGTGGTCTTGGCGTTGGTAAATAACGAATTTGAATACACATCAGCAAATTCAGCACGAGACTCTTTAAAGCCATAGGTGTTGGCGTTTGCAATGTTATTACTGGTTGTATTGAGGTCTAACTGCGCCGCAGATAAACCACTTAATGATACGTAAGACATACCCTTCTCCTAAGGCAATTAACCTTTGCCAACTTCCTTTACTTCAGCGAGTTTAACTGGGCTGTTATACCCTTCTAGGTTAAGCAGTACGTTGCCGTCCCCTTTACCAAGCAATACGCTGTTTACGTTGGCGTATGTTGATACATCGAACTCAGTGTTTTGACCATCGACTAAGCCGTTGGCTTTTACGTTATATCTTCCGGCCGGCATTGCATTGCCTGTGTCGTCCAAACCATCCCAATCTACGCGAGATTCACCAGCAGGATTTGCCCCTGCGGTAAAGGTGCGGACTAACTCACCAGCGGCATTCTCGATGCGCACCATTAAGTTATCGACTGAGGTTGGCAAGTTAACCATAGCGGCAAGGCCACCCATTTGATCTTTCATTCCCGCAGCACCTGGAACCAGTACGTCGCGCCCTACAAGAGACGACGCCTGCAGCGCTTGATTTGAGGTCATAGACGAATTCAAGCTATCAAACTGTGTATTCATCTTATTGATACCATCAACAGTTGCAAAAGAAGCCATCTGAGCGATCATTTGGTCATTTTCTACCGGCTTAAACGGGTCCTGGTGCGCAAGCTGCTTAGTCAACAATGACAAAAAGTCATCTTGCTTTAGCTCATTTTTGCCGCCCGTTTGTTGGGTTTTTGTCTGCTCTTGTGATTGTTTAAGTTGGTCTATATAAGACAAGCCACTTTGACCGACATTATCAATAGCCATCAGCTGTCCTCCTTACCTTATTGACCCATCTGCAGCGTACGCAGCAGCATTTGTTTGCTTGCATCAGCAACCTGTACATTTGTTTGGTATGAACGGGATGCGGAAATCATATTTGCCATCTCTTCCATGACATTTACGTTAGGCTTGTAAATATAGCCGTCGTCGTTTGCCATTGGATGATCTGGGTTGTACTCCGCATTCAGCGGTTTATCACTCTCTACAATGCCCATCACTTTTACGGGAACACTGTGGTCTCTGTTGTATTTAGCTTTACTCAATTCGGCACCAAAAACCGCATGACGGGCTTTATAGGTCTGCTCAGCGCTGCTGCTAATGCTATCTGCGTTGGCGAGGTTACTTGATGTTGTATTTAGACGGATAGATTCTGCACTCATTGCAGATCCCGTCACGTTAAAAACATTGAATAAACTCATCGATTAGCTCCCTTTGATCGCTTTCGTCATATTTTTAAACTTCGACCCTAAAAAATCGAGTGACGCTTGATGGCGCAGTTGGTTTTCCATGAACAGGTTTCGTTCTAGGTCAACATCAACAGTATTGCCGTCACCGGTATCGGGTTGAGTTGGCAAGCGATATTCAGTCCCAGAGGTAAAATTGGTCGAGGCGGCAATATGTCGCCCATTGGTTCGACTCAATCCCATGCTCTGACCCGACTTCGCCGCGGCCATTGCTTTATCAAAGTCCATACCCTTAGCCTTGTAGCCTGGGGTGTTAGCTTGTGCAATGTTGGTAGAAATCAGCTCTGCATTACTTTCACGCACACCGACCGTGTGCTGATGTACGCCTAATGCATTGTTAAAACTGATGGCCATTGTTTGCCCCTTTTCTACCGTTTTGGTGTGACTACTTAGTACTAAGCGATTATCGTGCCAACAATACTATGTAGAACTAGTTTTATAGTGACAACTCAATTATTCGTCTGAGCTTACCTGCTCGTGTCGAATGGCTCAAGATTTCATCCATTCATGCACGTGCTGTTCTAAGGTATATTGGTTTGATGCTTCACATAATGAATAACTTGCAATAATAAGGCCACTCTTTGAGAGTGGCCTTATTCATTCACAAGTGATTCGCGGCAAATCGCGACATGAGTACTTACAACGCAATACGTTGCCGATTTTTATCGACCGTAGCTGCGCCTATGCCACTGACATTGGTTAATTGATCAGCACTGGTGAATGGGCCATGTACCGTTCGGTATTCAATAATATTCTGTGCTTTTTTCAGACCAATCCCCTGTAAAAGGGTAGCAAGTTCTTCAGCATCCGCCTGATTGATGTTAACGACAATGTTAACGTTTTCGTTTTGAGACTCCGTTTCTTGCGCAGCGAAACAGCCGACACTAAACAGTGCCAGTAGAGTCAGCCAAATAGTCGATAGTGTTTTAGTCATGTTGTTCTCCTTTAAGTTGCAACACAACCCTACCGACAATTCATATAGAACAAACGTTACCGAAGATAAAAATAGAACGGGCTGCATAAAATGCAGCCCGTTATTACTTTAGCTTTCATTGTGCTGTGAAGTTACTCACCGATGAAGTATTCGATCTGTATCGTTTCTGCCAGTTGACTCACTAACCCTTGCTGCTCTTGCCCCTGGAAGGTTTGAAATAGCTGAGCTTCGATTTGCTGGTTAAAGTCGCTGCTGATCACGTCATTCACTTTCGACAACTCGACCACGATCACATTGCCAATGAGGCTTTGCGTCTGTGCAAAATGACTTTGCTCGGTTGGGCGCGGCATAGCAAACACCACATCCGCAAACTCAGAGCCACGATCAACAGTGCTGACTTCGTTAAAGCTCAGATTATTATCGGTAAGAACGGTCTCGTTCCCAACAGACAATGCGTCAATCACTTCAAGCGCTAGCGCATCTGCTTGCTCACGAGCAAGCGATAAAGTTAACTGTGACTCTACGTCTGCCTTAACGTCTTCTAATGGCAACACGGTCTGCTCACGAGCGTCCTCGATGCGAACTACAACGACATGCTCCGATCCGACTTCAATAACTTCTGAGTTAAGGCCGTCAAATTTTACTTCTTCGCTCATCAGCGCACTCGATACGCCTTGACTACGTAGAACGTCTGGCAGCTCGTAGGCCGACACAAAATCGGTCGTGGTTACGTCTGCACCAATTGCCGTCGCTGCATCGTCTAGTGAGTCGGGAAACTCAAATGCTACCGTTTCTAGCTCAGTGAGTAGACGATAAAACTCATCCACCGCTCTCTGACCTGAAAGCTCAGCAGTAAGTTCATCTTTAATCTCTGCGAGTGGCTTAGCCTGAGGCTCTTTGATCGCGTTCAGCTTGATGATGTGGTAACCAAAGTCACTCCTAACTAACCCTGTCATGTCGCCGACAGTAGTCAGTGCAAATGCAGCGTCTTCAAACGCTGGATCCATGACACCTTTTTCAATCCAGCCTAGGTCGCCACCTTCTTCCGCGCTGCCAAGATCTTGAGACTTGTCTTGAGCCAGTAAGCCAAAGTCGCCACCTGCGTTTAGCTCATCTAAAATAGCTTGAGCCGTTGCTTCGTCATCACCTTGAATCAAGATGTGTGCAACTTGGCGCTGCTCTTCAGTTGAAAATGAAGAGAGGTTGTCTTGGTAATAATCTTCAACTTCGTCGTCAGTAGGGGCAAACTCATTTTGCAGTTGCTGAGCCGAAAGCTCGACATAAGAAATACGGTACTGTTCAGGACGAGTAAAACGCTGTGCGTTGTCATCATAATACTGCTGAATTTGCTCGTCGTTGATTTCGATAGTTTCAGCCAGTTGATTCACATTGATTTCTAAAGTGCGAATATCACGCGTTTGGCTGATCAATCCGCTAGCGATAGCAATTTCTGAAGGTAATACAAAATCAGTGTTGGCTAACGCCCCTGCCAATTGTGTACGAATCATGTCACGTCGTAAGTATTCAGCGAAAGAATCTGGAGTAAAGCCAGCGCGACGCAAGAAAGATTGATACACCTCTTGGTCAAAACGACTATTATTCTGGAATTGTGGCATAGTGACAATGAGATCACGAACTTGTTGGTCACTGATGCGCAATCCGAGCTCATCGGCTTGTTGCTCTAGCAGCGCCTGGTTCACCATACGTTGCAACACAGAGCGACGCAGCTGCGCTACATAAGTTGGGTCACCAAGAAGCGCGTTGAAGTAATCACTGTTCTGCGCTTGTAAACGGTTACGCTCATTTTGATACGCTTGTTCAAACTCACCACGCGCGATATCGACGTTACCCACTGTCGCTGCAACATTCGCGTTTCCGCCAACAATGTAGCTACCTACACCAGCAAAAACGAAGGACAAGATAATCAAGCCCAAAATAATCTTTACCGCGATGCTATTCACGCCTTCGCGTAACCTTTCCATCATCTGTTTATATACTCCAAACTAGGCCAACTCGGCCAATTTTCGATTTATCGAATAATATCAGAAAAAGAAATGCGCACCAGTAACGATGCGCATTATTCTGTTGTTTGTGAACGATTACTTGATGTATTGCACTTTCAGAGAACTCTCCCAGGCCGCTAGCATGAGCAATCGTTCAAGCTTAAATCGATTTTTCGCTTAGTTGCACGCGTCTTTTAACGCTTTGCCAGGCTTAAACGCTGGTACTTTTGCTTCAGCGATTTGGATTTCTTCACCCGTTTTAGGGTTACGGCCAGTACGAGCAGCACGAGTACGTACGCTGAATGTACCAAATCCAACCAAGGCTACTTGGTCACCATCTTTTAGAGTATCGGATACAGATTCGATAACCGCTTCCAGTGCACGGCCAGCAGACGCTTTTGAAAGATCAGCGCTTTCTGCGATTTTTTCTACTAATTGAGTTTTGTTCACAGTGTATTCCCCTTGTGTTGCCCTAAAACACCACTGCCGGGCAACGTTGTCCATGTTATTTATTAGAGCTTAAGCAAGATGTAAACAAGCGTTCAAGCTGATGTTAACTTAACGTCACAAAAAAAAGCTGACAAGTTGTTTTAACTTGCCAGCTTATTTCATTTTAGTATTTTTGGTCTAGGTCACTGTTTTAAGAGGCTACAGTGAAACCTTGCGGTGATTTTTCAAGAGCAATCTCAAGCACATCGTCAATCCACTGCACGGGAATAACCTTAAGATCAGCAATCACATTATCTGGAATCTCTTCCAAATCACGCTCGTTGTCTTTTGGTATAACGACCGTCTTGATACCGCCACGGTGAGCAGCAAGCAATTTCTCTTTAAGTCCACCAATAGGTAATACTTCGCCACGAAGCGTAATTTCACCGGTCATAGCCACATCGGCTTTCACTGGGTTGCCAGTCAAGCTTGACACCAATGCTGTGCACATAGCGATACCAGCGCTAGGTCCATCTTTTGGCGTGGCCCCTTCAGGAACGTGAACGTGGATATCGCGTTTTTCATAAAAGTCGTTATTAATACCCAGTTTTTCAGCGCGAGCTCTTACAACCGTCATCGCCGCTTGAATAGACTCTTGCATCACATCACCCAACGAACCGGTCTGCGACAACTTACCCTTACCGATCATAGATTCCGTTTCAATGGTGAGCAGATCACCCCCCACTTCAGTCCACGCCAGTCCAGTCACCTGACCAACGCGGTTGTTGTCATCCGCTTTACCGAAGTCAAAGCGTTGAACGCCCAAGTACTCTTTAAGGTTATCTTGGTTGACTTCAACTTTCTTGAGGTCTGTATCGAGCAGAATGTTCTTCACCGCTTTTCGACAGATTTTTGAAATTTCACGCTCTAAACTACGTACACCGGCTTCACGAGTGTAGTAGCGGATAATGCCAACCAATGCAGAGTCCGCTATGTCAATTTCATGCGGCTTTAGTCCGTTACGCTTAATTTGCTTTGTGAGCAAGTGGCGCTTAGCAATGTTCAATTTCTCGTCTTCGGTATAACCCGAAAGACGGATCACTTCCATACGATCCAGCAGTGGGCCTGGGATGTTCATCGAGTTAGACGTTGCGACAAACATGACATCAGAAAGATCGTAATCGACCTCAAGATAATGGTCGTTAAACGCATTGTTTTGCTCTGGATCCAACACCTCTAACAATGCAGACGCTGGGTCACCGCGCATGTCTGATGACATCTTGTCTATCTCATCAAGTAAGAACAGTGGGTTCTTCACGCCCACTTTAGACATTTTCTGAATAAGCTTACCTGGCAACGAACCAATATAGGTTCTGCGGTGTCCGCGAATTTCTGCCTCATCACGCACGCCACCCAGTGCCATTCTCACGTATTGGCGACCTGTCGCCGCTGCGATAGATTGCCCTAGTGACGTTTTACCCACACCAGGAGGCCCAACCAAACACAAGATAGGCCCTTTCAGTTTATTGATACGGTTTTGCACCGCCAAATACTCGAGGATACGTTCTTTCACACGCTCAAGACCGTAATGGTCTTGGTTAAGCACTTCTTCTGCTTTGCCTAGGTTCTTCTTCACCTTTGAACGCTTTGACCAAGGTACCCCAATCATCCAATCAATATAGCTGCGCACCACGGTGGCTTCAGCAGACATTGGCGACATCATTTTCAGTTTTTGCAGCTCGGCTTCGGTCTTTTGACGCGCCTCAGTGGGCATTTTCGACTCTTCGATTTTTTTCTGTAGAGCTTCAAACTCGTCTGGAGCATTGTCCATGTCACCCAATTCTTTTTGAATCGCCTTCATCTGCTCGTTGAGATAGTACTCACGCTGAGATTTTTCCATCTGCTTTTTGACGCGACCACGGATACGCTTTTCAACTTGCAGCAGATCGATTTCAGATTCCATCATTCCCATCAGAAACTCTAGGCGCTCGTTGACGTCTAAAATCTCAAGTACCTGTTGCTTGTCGACAAGCTTCAGTGGCATATGCGCTGCAATGGTGTCGGCTAAGCGAGCAGCGTCGTCGATGCCGTTGAGTGAGGTCAACACTTCTGGTGGAATCTTCTTATTGAGTTTTACAAAGCCTTCAAATTGATTAATTGCGCTTCTTACAACGACTTCTTGCTCGCGTTCATCAATCTCTGGGGTCGTTAAAAACTCAGCATCAGCAATGAAAAATTCATCATCACGAATACTGTGCACTTTGGCACGCTGTTGTCCTTCAACCAATACCTTCACAGTGCCATCTGGAAGTTTCAATAATTGCAAAATCGTCGCAACGGTACCCAAGTCAAACAAATCGTCTTTGCTTGGTTCATCGTTGTCGGCTTCTTTTTGAGCCACCAGCAAGATCTGTTTGTTGTTCTCCATCGCTGCATCAAGGCAAGTGATCGATTTTTCACGACCAACAAACAGCGGGATCACCATGTGGGGATAAACCACCACATCACGTAACGGCAATACTGGTATCTCTGTGCGTTCAGAACGTTCCAAGTTCATAGTTGGTTCTCTATATTTGGCGGTATTAGTTGTTATATAGGGGTAATTTTAAGGTATTCAACGGCAAAGGGATAAGTTTATGTAGAAAAAGGTAACAATTGGCGAACATTCCTACAAAAATGATGCTTTAGTCCAGTTAATTCACTGAGTTATACAGGGGTTATTGCAAAAAAAAACCAGAGCCTAAACTCTGGTTTTATCTCAATTTGAAAAGCGATTACTCTGCAACTGCAGCGTCTTTTCCGTTGTAAATAAGCAGTGGCTCTGATTCACCGTTAATCACGGTCTCATCAATCACAACTTTACTTACATCAGTTTCAGAAGGTAGATCGTACATTGTGTTTAGCAACACACCTTCCAAAATTGAACGCAGTCCACGTGCACCGGTTTTGCGCTCCATCGCTTTTTTGGCGATGGCTTTAAGTGCATCTTCGCGGAACTCAAGCTCAACCTCTTCAAGGTCGAACAACGCACCATACTGTTTTGTTAGGGCGTTTTTAGGCTCGCTAAGGATCTGAACCAACGCCGTCTCGTCAAGCTCGGTCAGTGTCGTGGTAACTGGAAGACGGCCAATAAATTCAGGGATAAGCCCGTATTTAACCAAATCTTCTGGTTCAACTTTGCCAAATAACTCACCAACGGTACGAGTATCGTCTTTTGAGCGGATTTCAGCACCAAAGCCGATACCAGAGCCCGTCTCAACACGCTGCTCTATCACTTTATCTAGGCCAGCAAATGCACCACCACAAATAAAGAGGATCTTAGAGGTATCAACTTGCAAAAACTCTTGTTGAGGATGCTTACGGCCACCTTGTGGTGGTACAGAAGCGATGGTACCTTCAACCAGTTTTAGCAGAGCTTGCTGTACACCTTCACCAGACACATCACGCGTGATTGATGGGTTTTCTGCTTTGCGAGAAATTTTGTCAATTTCATCGATGTATACAATACCACGCTCTGCTTTCGCTACGTCGTAATCGCATTTTTGCAACAGTTTTTGGATGATGTTTTCAACATCTTCACCCACATAACCGGCTTCGGTTAGGGTCGTTGCATCTGCCATGGTAAATGGCACATCAAGAAAACGAGCCAACGTTTCCGCTAGTAAAGTCTTACCACTACCAGTAGGACCAATAAGCAGAATATTACTCTTGCCTAGCTCAACGCCCTCAGAATTGGTGTCACCGTTGCGCAATCGCTTGTAGTGATTGTAAACTGCAACAGCTAATACCTTTTTCGCGTGCTCTTGTCCGATGACGTAATCATCCAAGTGTTCGCGAATATCTCGTGGTGTCGGCAGTGCCTCTGCCTCTTTCTTAGGCAGTACATCTTTAACCTCTTCACGAATAATATCGTTGCAGAGATCCACACATTCATCACAAATGTATACTGACGGGCCTGCTATAAGCTTACGTACTTCATGCTGGCTTTTACCGCAGAAAGAGCAATAGAGTAATTTTCCACCCTCTTTGCTTTTGTCTGTCATTTGCTACCTCTTTACTTGGAGCATTTTAGTTTGGTGCTTTTCATCTATATCATTATAGATGAAAAGCTAAACCTATATTCTCTATTACGCACGTGCCAATACAGAATCTACAATTCCGTATTCTACTGCTTGATCCGCTGACATGAAATTGTCGCGGTCAGTATCACGCTCGATCACTTCTAGTGGCTGACCTGTATGTTCCGCCAAAAGAGTGTTCAATTTCTTCTTAATCGTAAGAATCTCTTGTGCATGGATCTGAATATCAGATGCCTGACCTTGGAATCCGCCTAATGGCTGATGGATCATTACACGAGAATTTGGCAATGCATAACGCTTACCTGGCGCACCGCCAGCAAGTAGGAAAGACCCCATTGAGCATGCCTGTCCCATACACACTGTACTTACGTCTGGCTTGATGTACTGCATAGTATCATAGATGGACATACCCGCAGTAACACTCCCACCTGGTGAGTTAATGTATAGGAAAATCTCTTTATCTGGGTTTTCTGATTCAAGGAACAACAGTTGAGCAACCACAAGATTTGCCATGTGGTCTTCGACTTGTCCAGTCAGAAAGATGATGCGCTCTTTAAGCAGGCGTGAGTAGATATCGTATGAACGCTCTCCACGGGAAGACTGCTCTACAACCATAGGTACAAGTGCGTCAATTATAGGCGACGCGGCGCTTTTTTCTTGGAAGCTCATAGTTTTAGATCCCTTAAAAATAAATGGCCCTAAGTATAGGGCCATTGTTAGCAGAATAGTAGACTGTAAGTCAACAACTTCCCGTCTTAACCCCTAAGAATTAAGCAGGTTGCTGGTTCATCAAGTCGTTAAAGCCTAGCTCTTTTTCAGACACTTTTGCTTTACCAACAATTGCGTCAATCGCTTGCTCTTCAAGTGCAACGTTGCGCATATTGTTCATCATTTCTTCGTTGCCTTCGTAGTAAGCAACAACTTCAGACGGGTCTTCGTACGCTGTAGCCATCTCTTGGATCAACGCTTTTACTTTTTCATCGTCAGCTTTTAGCTCTTCTGCTTTGATGACTTCACCAAGAAGAAGACCAACCACTACGCGACGCTTAGCTTGTTCTTCGAACATTTCGCGTGGTAGTGACTCTGCAGCTTCAGCGTTGCCGCCAAAACGTTGTGCAGCTTGTTGACGAAGTGCACCGATTTCTTGATCGATAAGTGCAGAAGGTACGTCGATGTCGTTCTCTTTAACAAGACCGTCAATCGCTTGCTCTTTGATGCGGTTTTTGATCGCGCCTTTAAGCTCACGTTCCATGTTCTTGCGAACTTCAGCTTTGAGACCTTCAACACCGCCTTCAGCAACACCAAATTTCTCAACGAACTCGTCGTTTAGCTCAGGAAGCTCTTGAACTTCTACAGAGTTTACTTTGATAGCAAACTTGGCCACTTTACCTTTCAGGTTTTCAGCGTGGTAATCTTCTGGGAAGGTTACGTCGATTTCAAATTCCATGCCTGCTTTCTTACCAGCAATGCCGTCTTCAAAACCTGGGATCATACGACCAGCGCCCATTTCTAGAGGGAAGTTTTCAGCTTTACCGCCTTCAAACTCTTCGCCGTCGATAGAACCGATGAAGTCGATGTTTGCACGAGTGCCTTCACCCGCTTCAACGTCTGACTCAGTCCAAGAAGCTTGTTGCTTACGTAGCGTTTCTAGCATTTCAGCAACGTCTTCGTCTTTCACTTCAACCAATGGCTTTTCGATTTCAACGTTTTCTAGACCTTTAAGCTCCACTTCTGGGAAGATTTCAAAGGTTGCAGTGAACACAAGATCTTTGCCTTCAGCGATTTCAACTGGTGCGAATGTTGGGCCGCCAGCTGGGTTGATCTTTTCTTTAACGATTGACTCGATGTAGTGACGTTGCATCACTTCGCCCATAACATCGTTACGTACAGATTGACCGTACATTTGCGCTACCATTTTCAAAGGCACTTTACCTTTGCGGAAGCCGTCAAAGCGACGGTTCTTAGCGATATTGCGTAGTTCCGCTGTTACTGCATCTTCGATGTTTGCAGCAGGAACAGTAATGGTTAGACGGCGCTCTAGGCCTTCCAAAGTTTCAACAGTAGCTTGCATTGTTTTCATAACCTCAAATCGTACTCTTTAAAAAGAGCGTTTACCTACTTGAGTAGGCTTTCCTAATTTTTGCGTATAGCGTTGACGTATAGCGCGTATTCGTGACTCAATCCAACAGCCCATCACGATCGAGTAGTAAAACCTAAGTTTTACCAGGGCTACTGGAGGACTAATAAGAGATAACTTCACTCAGCGGTTAGGCCTGAAAAGTTGTCTATGATTAGTCTCAGGGTGAAATAGACGCGACATTCTACCCACATGGGTATCGGCTGTCGAGTCACCCCCTAATAACAGGCACGCCGATGTAACAAAATCGGGGCTAGCGCGCACTTTTAGCCACTACACACTAAGCCTGCACTGAGAATGGGGTCTTGTGCCACGATTTCAAGGCTTCTGAACACAAAAAAAGTGCAATTGATTAAAAAGAGATCAATCCACCAGAATGTTCCCTAAAGATGGTCAACAATAGTCGTTAGAGTTTAAGCAGTTAGGTGGTTGAGTGACTAAGGATTCAATACGAACATTTTTTATGATCGGATGCACTTATATCCTCATCACAACCGCGCTGGGGCAGTGGTATTGGTACGAAGCTGCCAATAAGCAAAATCGAGACAATCAATCGACTCTCAGTCAATTTCAGACTCAACTGCAAGCGCAATTGGAGCAGTTTTCTTACTTACCGAGGCTGCTGTCAAAGGATCGTGAGCTTATAGACGCGCTTAATGCCCCCTTTAACAGCGCTCAGCTGGATATTACCAACCGCTACCTAGAAAACGTCAACCGCATCATCGGTGCCGCCGATACCTACCTGCTAGATAATAACGGCACCACAATTGCAAGCAGTAATTGGTTGTCGGAAACCTCGTTCATTGGACGTAATTTTGCTTTTCGTCCCTATTTTCAGCAGGCATTGCAAGGTACGACTGGACAATATTTTGCGCTTGGTTCCACCTCGACAAAGCGCGGCTATTACTATGCTTACCCCATACATTATGGCGCCTCTTTAATTGGGGTCATTGTGATTAAAATGGACCTTTCATTGATTGAGCAAGACTGGATAACCAAAGGTGCAACCTACATTGTGACTGACCGCGACAATATTGTGTTTATGAGCAGTCGTCAGCAGTGGTTGTTTCACTCGCTGCTTCCTCTGTCACCCGATCGCACGCGAGAAATCCAGCAAGAGCGTCGCTACTTGGACCTCACCATTCCCTCGTTAGGGTTTCTCGCTATTCCTAACTCTCAGCAAGGTCGCATAACCCAAAAGCGCACACCAATCAGTGCCGATACGTTTTACTATGCTCACCATCCTTTGCCTAACCACCAACTTAAGGTGTGGGTACTCTCTAAACAGCAGACTTTAGTGTGGGGGCTGCTTAGATTCTTGGTTTTCTTGCACCTGGTGTATGCGTTAATCATTAGCTTTTGGCTGTTCTCTGGGTATCGCAAACGAAAGTTACAACAACTCAATTTGCTGCAAGCGCAATCCCAACAAAAGCTCGAATTTGAAGTTATGGCGCGCACGGCGAAACTGCAGGTGGAGATAAAAGAGAGAACGCTTGCAGAGCAGCGCCTGTTGCAGGCTCAGCAAGACTTGATTCAAGCGGCGAAATTAGCCCTGTTGGGTAAACTCTCTGCCAGCATCAGTCATGAACTCAATAACCCACTGGCGGCGATTCGGAGCTTCTCAGATAACGGCGTGAAGTTTATCGAGCGTGGCGATTATGACCGCGCAAAACAAAACCTTGAAAAGATCGTCTCATTGACCCAAAGAATGGCTAAGATTTCTCAACAATTACGTGCGTTTGCACGTAAGTCGAGTGCCGATGACGCGCAGTGGGTAGAAGTCCTGCCGATATTGGAGCTAGCTTTAGAGCTCACGCGTCCTGAAGCGATGCGATGTGGGATAGTGATCAATCCGCCTACCCCCCCAAAATCACCGCTACCCTTAGTAAAAGTTCATGCGGTTCAGCTTGAACAGGTATTTATCAACCTCATCACCAATGCTATTCAGGCCACTGCCTCCTGCAAACTGAAGCAAATCGATATTGCTCTTACCGTTGATGGAGCGTGGCTAAACATCGCGTTTGACGATTCTGGTACAGGAATCGACCCTGAATTACACAGCATGCTGTTTGAGCCTTTTGTCACCAACAAAACCCAAGGTCTTGGGCTGGGGTTATCCATCTCTAAAGAGCTTATCGACAGCATGAAAGGCACATTGACTGCGGGTAATTCCGAATTGGGTGGTGCATGTTTTACGGTAATGCTGCCCTACTCGTACGACCCAACTGATCCAAGTGAGACGCGATGACACACATATTCTTAATTGATGATGAGGCCGATTTACGTGATGCAATCAGCCAAAGTCTCGAGTTAGCCGATTTGACCGTCACTCAGTTTGACAGTGCTGAGTCTGCGTTGCTAGCGCTTAAGCAAGACCCACATGTAGACGTTGTGGTCAGCGATATCTGTATGCCTGGCTTAAGCGGTCTCTCGCTGCACCGCTCGTTGCTCAAGCAGTCACCGGATATTCCGGTTATTTTAATTACCGGCCATGGCGATATCGCGATGGCGGTCGATGCAATGAGAGAAGGGGTTTATGACTTTATCGAGAAACCCTTTTCCAATGATTTCTTAATTAAGTCGGTCAAGAAAGCGGCCGAAAAGCGGGCTCTGCTGGTCGAAAATCGCCGATTAAAAAGTGCACTGAAGCATAATCAAACACTGGGTCCAAGAATTATTGGCCAATCAAACGGTATCGAACAAGTAAGATTGCTGATCGACAAAATTGCTGACACGCCAACGGAAGTACTGATATTTGGTGAGACTGGGTGCGGAAAAGAGATGGTTGCTCGGTCGTTACACGAACAAAGCTCGCGCAGAGATAATAATTTCGTCGCCATCAATTGCGGTGCACTGGCAGACAACTTAATCGAAAGCGAACTGTTTGGGCATGAGAAAGGTGCATTTACTGGGGCCGAGCAGCAACGCATCGGTAAACTAGAGTACGCCAACGGAGGAACTCTGTTTCTTGACGAGATTGAGTCCATGCCAATGGCGGCTCAAATTAAATTACTGCGCGCCTTACAAGAGCGTGAAATTGAGCGTCTCGGCTCCAATCAACTGATGCCCATCGACATTCGAGTGGTTGCTGCGACAAAAACCGATCTCAAACAGCTTTCGCAGCAAGGATCTTTTAGAGACGATCTCTACTATCGCCTTAACGTGGTACACATCGATATACCACCTCTGCGAGAACGTGCCGATGATGTACTGGCACTTTTCCACCATTTCCAATTAATTAGTGCGGCGCAACTGGCTCGGCCTGCACAAGCACTCTCGGCTGAACAAAAAGCAGCATTGGTCCGCCACGACTGGCCAGGAAACGTACGCGAATTGCGTAACTGTGCCGAACGGTTTGTGCTGCTTGGTTCCATTCCGATGGAAAGTGAGAATCCAGAATCCGCTTCTGCTTCAACCAGTTTGCCTCAACAAGTCAGTGCGTTCGAAAAAGCGCTAATCGAGCAGGCTTTAGCTCAATCTCATGGCAGTATTACCCAAACTCTAAAGCTTCTTGATTTGCCGAGAAAAACCCTCTACGACAAGATGAAAAAGCATCAAATAGACAAGCGCTGTTTCAAAAATGAGTAAACTATCACTACTATTAAGCGATAAACTTATAAACTCAATCACTACCATTGTCGTATAGCTCATTATAAGAGTTAGTGGTTTGGAGATTAGCGATGTCGAAGAGTTGCAAAAAGTTGGTCATAGAGTCCATCTACGAAACGGTGGAAGTGAAAGGCACTTTTATGATGGAGCGTCGCTACAAACACGACCGACGCTGCGCAAAAACAAAGGTAGCCTACGACCGCAGAACTCAGCGTGATAAGCGTATTCCAGAAACCAAAAATATTGATGAACATGTATAAAAAGAGCCAGTGAACACTGGCTCTTTTTTGTATTGCTAAAGCAATGCAGGCTAACAAATAGGATAATGACGCTACTTGGTAATAATTTCCGGCCCCATCAAAGTCGTTGGTAACCAGGTAGAGACCCAAGGTACATATGTCACAATAATTAAGAACAAGAACATCACCGCAACCCAAGGCAGCGCGGCCTTCACCACATGAAGCATCGACATTTTCGCCACCCCAGCGGTGACGAATAAATTGAGCCCTACAGGCGGCGTTATCATCCCTATTTCCATATTCACCACCATCATGATCCCTAAGTGAATTGGGTCTATCCCTAGGGCGATAGCAATTGGAAATACCAGCGGCGCAACAATAATCAACAGCCCCGAAGGTTCCATAAATTGACCACCGATGAGCAGCAGAACGTTCACCACTATCAAGAAGGTTATAGGTCCAAGGCCTGCAGAAAGCATCGACTCAGTGATCATTTGCGGGATGCGTTCTTCGGTCAACACATGCTTAAGAATTAGTGCATTCGCTATGATAAACAACAACATAATAGTCAGCTTACCCGCTTCGTATAACGTATGTTGAGTGTCTTTATGCACGAAAGTTTGTAAGGCTTTTAGCAGGGGGTTCGCTTTATTATTAGGATCAGCGAAAGGCCCCATATCTTTGTAGATAAAGTTTGCGATAAAGAATGCATACACAGCGGCCACCGCTGCAGCTTCTGTTGGAGTAAACACTCCGCCGTATATACCGCCCAAAATGATCACAATGAGCAATAGCCCCCAACTGGCGTCTTTCGCCGCTTGAATGGCTTCTCCCCACCCAACAAAGTCCTGTTTAGGGAGGTTTTTAACTCGGGCGGCAATATAAATGGCAATCATCAACATCAACCCAGCCAATAGGCCTGGAATGACACCGCCAAGGAACATTCGACCAACCGACACATCCGTTGCAGCGGCATAGACCACCATCACGATGGACGGCGGGATCAAAATCCCAAGCGTACCCGCATTACAGATTACCCCTGCAGCAAACTCTTTGGTGTAACCATTTTTCACCATACCAGCAATGACAATACTACCGATAGCAACAACCGTTGCGGGTGAGGAGCCAGAGAGCGCAGCAAACATCATACAGGCGACAACGGATGCCATGGCCAGCCCACCTCTAAACCACCCAACCATCGCGATAGCAAAACGGATTATGCGGCGTGCAACGCCACCAGTGGACATAAAGCTAGACGCTAAAATGAAGAACGGGATCGCAAGTAACGTATAGTGGCCTTCAAAGGCGTTAAATAACGTTTGTGCAACCGATGCGAGCGACCCATCGGAATGCACCATTAAGAACAAAACACTGGCAAGGCCAAGAGAAACGGCAATGGGCACGCCAACGAGCATAAAGCCAATCACCATGAGAAATAGTACGAGAATCGCCATTAGAGTTTCTCCTTATCCATGTTTTCTGGCTCTGCGGACAGCGCTTCAAGATCTTCTTCAGCTTCATGACTTGTGATCATTCGGTCCAACTGGTTGGTTGCGACTTTATAAAGGATTTCACAAAAACGGAGAGTCAGCAGTAATGTGCCAATTGGAAGGGCTGCGTAGGGAATGAAACGAGGAAGTTTTTCATAACGCTCGCCTTCATTAAGCCAGTCAGATAAAAACTGCAAAATTTCAGGCATGGGAATATCGTCGGTCTCGTACCAAGCGCGATCGGTCACAAATGGGTACCAATAGTTCCAAGAGCCAATAAGCAGCAAAACAGAAAACAGCAAACACAGGGAGGCTGCAATTAACGCAAAGATTTTTCGTGTTGCAGGTGAAGCCAAGTTGATCACCACATCGACACCAATGTGAAAATGGTGTTTCACACCGTAGGATGCGCCCACCAGCACCATCCAAGCAAACATAAATACGGTCAATTCCAGTGCCCATAAGATGTTATCGTTAAACACATAACGAAATACAACATTAGTAAATGTCAGCAATGTCATAGCACCGAGGAAAAAAGCGATCAGCGTTTCTTCCACAAAATCAGTCCAGCTACGATTGCTTAGGTTGTTAGAAGTCATAGGTCATCCATATACCAAGGTAACAACAGAGCGGGGCACGCGCACCCGCTCATTAAAGGGGTAATGAAGGGTTAGTTGTTTGATGCGATAGCGGCATCAATCAGATCAGAACCAATATCTTTTTCGAACTTTTTCCATACAGGTTGCAAAGCTTCAACCCACAATTGGCGCTGCTCGGGGGTCAAACTGCGTACTACCCCACCCGCTTCTATGATGTTGTTTTTGTTGGCTTGGTTAACTGCCGTGGATTCTGCATTTCGTAGAGTGGTGACTTCTTCCAATATGGTAGCCAACTGCTGACGTTGATCATCAGGCAATGAATCCCAAAAATCCGTAGAGGTTACGACCAAGTAATCCAAAATTCCGTGGTTTGTTTCGGTGATGCCATCTTGAACTTCAAAGAATTTCTTACCGTATATATTTGACCAAGTATTTTCCTGACCATCGATAACTTTTGTCTGTAGGCCGCCATACACTTCTTTAAACGACATTTTTTGTGGGTTAGCACCCAGCTGCTCAAATTGCGCCACCAGTACATCCGATGCCTGAACACGGAACTTTAATCCTTTTGCGTCTTCAGGAGTCAATAGCGGTTGGCTTGCAGACATTTGCTTCATCCCGTTATGCCAAAACGCCAGCCCTTTCACACCACGACGGTTCATTGCATTTTTTAGCTTTTCACCCGCCTCTGAGTTTTGGAATCGGTCTACTGCATCAACATCTTCAAACAAGAAAGGAAGATCGAAAATACGGTACTTTTTAGTGATTTTTTCAAACTTAGACAAAGAAGGTGCCGCCATGTGCACATCACCATTAAGCAGTGCTTCGAGAACTTTATCGTCATCATAAAGTGTCGAGTTTGGGTACACTTGCATGCACAACTTGCCGTTCATCTCGTCATTTACTCTCTGCTCTAAGAGTGAAGCTGCAATCCCTTTAGGGTGCTTGTCAGTATTAGTTACATGACTAAACTTAACAACGGTTTCGCCGTCATCACAGTTAGCGAAAGCATTGGCGCTTGATAAAGCGATCAGTGAGGTTGCTACAAGGGTAAGTGTGGTTTTCATGGAATCGTCCTTTTCTTATATGCCACATGGCTGTTTCACGTTTTTGTTCGCGGGGTACATCATCTTCCCTGCTGTCCCTTTATCTATATCAAGATACGCGCCATCCAAACTAAAGCTTTAATTATTAATAACTTACAATATTTTGCGAATTATCACGCTGCCATTTGGGTGATAATTCACCCTCACCTCTTATCCATAATGGGTGAATAGTCACCCATTTATTTACGCGGCTCAACTCGCTTGCGGCCTCCTAACTGTTAACAAAAAACAATAAAAAACGGGCGTGTTATAAACACGCCCGTTTTCAATTTTAAAGAGACTATCTATGTTCGTATTAATGCTAGGTGTTATGCACTGGCATAGATAACACTGCCACCTTTAATTAGGTCGATGATCTCTTTGGTCAGCTCTGGCGCAAGTGCCGGACATCCCCAACTGCGACCCAAATAACCGTTTTGCTCTATGAATGATTCCGACACGTAGTCAGCACCGTGCACAACAATATAACGTTCACGAGCAAGGTCGTTTTGACCCTCTGTCAGGCCATCTAAACGAAGTGAATATCCGTTGCTGCCGTAGTACGTATCGTCGGTCAAAAACGTACCAAGCGAGGTTTTTCTCGAACTCATTACATTTGAAAACTGAGTTGCGGTTTCCAACCCACTATTGACACCATGAGAGACGTAAGTGTGGTAAAGCAACTCTTTTTTATTGAGATCGATAACGTAGAAACGCTTTTCAGATGAAGGGCGTTCGTAATCGATGATGGTAAGTAAGGGCTTCTTTTTGCCTTCAGTGGTCGCGTATGCATGATACGCTTCGCTATAGAGTTTAAAATTTACAACGTCAGATAGACCAATATCGTGGTAAGACTGTCGAATATCGTACTCAATTTGATTTTTGGCTTTCACCGCATTGGTATTGATGTTTGCAGAGATGGTTAGCGGAAGGGCTAACATTACACAGGCAATAAAAATAGAATAAAGTTTCACGGTCATTAATACTAATCTTGCTCTAAAAAAATAGACTTATTGATACGTTCGTAATGGCTTAGATTCAGTCTCCTTACCGTTTGAACAATCCTAATTCCTCCAAGCATCACCGGTGTATCGGTAAAAGCTCTGTTAGGCATACCCACATAGGGCCTACTTGAGCGAAAACGGATACTACAAGACTCTCACAAAAGTTAAATCAGGGAAATGTCAATTAATTAACCTTTCAGTGTGTTTTTCGTTCAAGTTGAGGGTTTTTAGCACAATATAATTTTTAATATCAATGCACTAACGAAGTAGAAATGGTGCAAATTTATTTTTGTCAAAACGTGAAGAAGCAAGGGTTAATCCCTTGCTTCTATGTCACAGACCCAGTTTGGCTCTAGGTTTTGTGGTGTTCTAGACGTTACCTAGTTGTATGCGCTTCTCTGACTGCCCATCAAATAACACCACTTTTTGCAAATCAATACTCAAGGTGACGCTTTCACCCACTTTCACTTTGCTATCCGGTGACAATCGACACGCCACTTCCTGATTTAAAAAGCGCACCATGGCAATGGTGTCAGGCCCTGTGGGCTCTAACACCTCAATCAATCCCGTCACTTTAGTGTCTTGATGATTCATATCGCTGCCTTCAGAGAGATGTTCAGGTCGAATCCCCATAACCACCTCTTTTCCTTGCCATAATTCCATACCAGCAGGCAGCGGCAACATCGATCTTGCACCATCATCCCCAACCAGCGCTAACAGCGATTTCCCCTCCTGAACCTCAACAATACCTCTAACAAAATTCATCGACGGCGACCCCATAAATCCGGCCACAAACAAATTACTCGGGGTATTGTAAATATCTGCTGGAGTACCCAGTTGCTGCAGCTCTCCATCACGCATTACTGCAATGCGATCGGCCAGTGTCATCGCTTCTATTTGATCATGAGTAACGTAGACGATTGTTGTACCAAGTTGCTGATGTAGGCGCTTAATTTGATGACGCATATCAACACGCAATTTCGCATCTAAGTTGGATAATGGCTCATCAAACAGGTACAGCTTAGGTCGACGCGCCAACGCACGGCCCATTGCAACGCGCTGCCTTTGCCCCCCAGACAACTGCGACGGTTTACGATCCAGCAATTGCTCGATTTGAAGCATTTCGGCAACGCGCTGAACTTCTAAATCAATCTCTGGTTTAGGCATTTTTTTCATTTCCAAACCAAATGCGATGTTGCCTCTAACTGTCATGTTTGGGTACAGCGCGTAAGATTGGAAAACCATAGCAATATCGCGATCTTTAGGAGCAACTTGCTCCACATTTCGTCCGTCAATTTTGATTTCACCACCGGTAATGCTTTCCAGCCCGGCAATAGTATTCATTAAGGTGGATTTACCACATCCAGAAGGCCCGACTAGGATAAGAAATTCTCCTGAGTCGATTTCTATGTCGATCCCTTTTAAGGTTTCGATGTCAGCCTTAGGATAGGTTTTGCGAATAGATTTTAGTTGTAGAGTTGCCATGTCATTATCCTTTGACTGAGCCCGCGGTAAGACCGCGTACAAAATATTTGCCTGCTAGTACATAAACCAACAGCGTTGGAAGTGCGGCGATGATCGCTGCCGCCATGTCGACGTTGTATTCTTTCACCCCAGTAGAGGTATTCACCAGATTGTTCAATGCCACCGTGATTGGCTGCGTTTCAGAACCTGAGTACACCACTCCGAACAAAAAGTCGTTCCATATGGAGGTAAATTGCCATATCACCGTCACCATGATAATCGGGGTTGATATGGGCATCAGAATGCGGACGAACATGGTAAAGAAGCCCGCACCATCAAGCTTTGCTGCCTTAATCAATTCATCCGGTACTGCAATATAAAAGTTTCGGAAAAACAGAGTCGTAAAGGCCATACCGTAGACAACGTGTACAAAAACTAATCCAGCGGTAGTATTAGCAAGGCCGAGTTTACCAAGCAGCGCAGCCATTGGCAGCAATACCACTTGAAACGGGATAAAGCAGCCAAACAACAGCAAGCTAAAAAACAGATCGCTGCCTCTAAAACGCCACTTAGAAATCACATAACCGTTAAATGCGCCTAACAAGGTAGACAGAGCTACGGCAGGAACTGCCATCTGAAAAGAGTTCCAAAAATAGCCTTTCACACCGTCACATTTCACGCCAGTACATGCGCTAGACCAAGCTTTGGACCAAGCATCCCACACCCACTCTTGAGGAAGGCTCATCAAGTTACCGGCTTTAATGTCCGGTAAAGTCTTAAACGCCGTTGTGACCATCACAAACAGTGGCATTAGGTAAAATAGACAAAACAGTATTAATAAGCTGTATATCGCAAAGCGATGAAACGACATTGAACGTCCCATTATCGTCTCTCCCTAAGCTCTGAGTATAAGTAAGGTACAAGAATCGCCAGTACCCCCATTAGCATCATCATGGCACTGGCAGCACCAAGACCAATCTGACCTCGGGTAAAGGAGTGTGCGTACATAAATAGTGCTGGTAAATCCGATGAATACCCTGGTCCACCCGCAGTCATTGCGGTGACCAAGTCAAAACTCTTGATCGCTATATGCGAGGTGACGATAACCGCACTGAAGAAGACCGGTCGCAAACAAGGTAGCAAAATACGTCGGTACACGGTGGGTAGCGATGCACCATCGATGCGTGCTGCTTGAACAATGGATTCATCGATTCCACGCAGCCCCGCCAAAAAAAGCGCCATAACAAACCCAGACGATTGCCACACTGCAGCAATAACCAAGGTGTATACCACCATATCTGAGTTGACTAACCAGTCGAACTTGAATGACGTCCAGCCCCAATCCTGCATCATTTTTTCAAGGCCTAAGCCTGGGTTTAAGATCCACTTCCAAGCTGTACCTGTGACAATGAACGACAATGCCATTGGGTAGAGATAAATCGTGCGAATTGCGCCTTCATTACGAATTTTTTGATCCAACAAAATGGCTAAAAATACACCGAGACCAATGGCCACCAGCATAAACATCAGTCCAAAAATGCCTAAGTTTGTGATCGATGTAATCCAACGATCGTTCTCCATCAACTTTTGGTATTGTGTTAGACCCACTAAATCGTAGCTAGGTAAAAAACGCGAGTTAGTAACCGAAAGAAGCCCAGTCCAAAAGATGAATCCATAAATACATACTACTGTTAGCACCATACTCGGGGCTAACACCAGTTTAGGTAACACAGATTGTAATCTATCCATAATAGAGGGGCGTTGTTTCGAACTCGTCATAGGAACCACCGTATCCATATCAAGTCCTTGGGAAAGGTAAGGTAATGAGCTATCTCACCACTGCAATGGTGGTGAGATAGGCGTTTACATGTCGGGCGTTACGTGCCCATATTGAAAGGGTTTGATGCCAACTACATGGCCGCTTTAACAGCTTTAGCCAGTTTTGAGGCGGCTTCTTTAGGGTCGGCTGAAGAGTCGTTAAAGAAGTTAGTCACTACATCGTAGATAGCCCCTTGTGCATAACTGGTGGTCGACATGCCGTGAGCCATACTCGGGACAAGATCACCTGTTGTCGCAGACTCTTTAAAGGTAGCCATCGAATCCAGTGCACACTGGTCAAACTTACTCATATCCATATCCAAGCGAACTGGAATTGAGCCTTTATTAAGGTTAAAGACTTCTTGGAAATCTTTATCTAGGATAGTTGCTGCGAGTGCTTTTTGAGCCATTTGACTCTCTTTATCGTCAAGCTCGAAAAACGCAAAGCTGTCTACGTTATGGGTAAACTGCCCTGCTGTGCCTGGCGCTGGTACACACACATAATCTTTGCCTGGCATTTTTCCTGCTGCAGTAAATTCACCTTTCGCCCAGTCACCCATGATCTGCATCGCAGCTTCACCGTTGATTACCATAGACGTAGCGACGTTCCAGTCGCGACCTGGAGAATTGGAGTCGATGTAGCCATGAACTTTTTGGAACTTAGCGAAGACTTCCACCATTTTTTCGCCGCCTAACACATCCATGTCTAGGTCAACAAAGGCTTTCACATAATCTTCTGAGCCTAAAACATCTAATGCAATTGCTTCAAATACTGTTGCGTCTTGCCACGCTTGGCCACCATGCGCAAGTGGGATGAAGCCTGCTGCTTTGATTTTTTCTGCTGCAACAAAAAACTCATCTAAAGTTGTAGGAACTTGAGCGCCTGATTTTTCGAACACTTCTGGGTTTGCCCACAGCCAGTTTACACGGTGAACGTTGACAGGAACGGCCACATACTCGCCGTTAAACTTCATAATGTCCGTAACCATAGATGGCACGTTATCGTCCCATTTTTCTTTCGCTGCCACGTCATCTAGGGTGGTTAGGAAGCCAAGCCCACCCCATTCTTGAATGTCGTGACCTTTAATTTGAGCTGCCGAAGGAGGATTGCCAGATACTGCGCGCGTTTTGAGAACCGTCATCGCACTTTCGCCGCCGCCACCAGCAACCGCGAAATCTTTCCAAGAGTGACCTTGTTCTTCTAGCATACCTTTCAGTGCTGCAACCGATTTGGCTTCGCCACCCGAAGTCCACCAGTGCAATACTTCAACTTCGCCAGCGAAGGCAGGAGCTACCGTGGCAGCCATAACAGATAGTGTAAGTAGGGTTTGTTTCAGTTTCATTTTATTATTCTTCCATGTAGTTGTGGTTGGATTTCCAACACAATCAGTCTACGTGGTTTTATTCAATGTCACCGATACAAAGTGTAACCGCAATGTAACATGAGCGTTACATTTCGAGCGGCAGTAAAATCCACACGTTCAGACCGCCACAACGTCGGTTTTTCAGGAGTAACTCTCCACCATGCCCGTGTATAATATTCTGCGCGATGCCCAACCCAAGACCGTGGCCATCATCGTCATTTGCAATCCTGACATAAGGTTGGAACACACGCTTTACTTGCTTCTCAGCGATACCCGGGCCATCATCCTGCAATAAAATGAATAAGGTGCCGAACAAATTGGTGTGTCGAACAGTGACCCTAAAACCATACTTCACACCATTATCAATCAAATTTGTCAACGCACGTTTCAGTGCTAATGGCCGAGCGTAGAGTGCAGGCCATTCATCTTTAGGCAACACGACTTTCACCCCTTGATGGTTATGCACTTCTGCAACACTTTTTATCAGTCTTCCTATATGTACAGGTTCAACATTTTCATGCAAATCCGTCTCTTTGACGCACTGAAGGGCGCCTTTCACCATTAATTCCAGCTCATCAAGATCTTGAGTAAATTTCATCCGCTTTTCATCGCTAACCAGTAGCTCGGTGCGCAGACGTAAGCGGGTAATAGGTGTTTTTAAATCATGGGAGATAGCACTAAACAAGGTTTCTCTATCACGTATATAAGCTTGTATTCTCTGTTGCATGCGATTGAATGCTCTGGTGGCAATCAATACTTCAGTTACACCTTCCTCTTTAAGGGGCGGTTGCGAGCTGTCAAAACTCAAAGAGCGCGCTCGGCCTGCCAAACGTTTAAGAGGTTTAACTTGTCGCCTAAGCATTAAAAATGTGGTCAACAGAACGATCAACGTGGCAATACTGGTGACTTGCAATTGCTCCCACGGCATCAAGTTTCGCCCAAGCATAGTGTAGGGAGACGGCAGCAATGCCGCGATATATATCCATTGCCCCTTTGCAATTCGCAGCTGAACAACCATAATTGGTGAATCAACCAATGGAACCGTCAATGTATGATGCGCCCAAGATTTAGGCAAATCATCAAGATAGATATCGTCTTTTAAAATTTTGAGATCTTTTGCCAGCGCAAAGTTGACCACAATATCCTGCACTTGAGGTAGCGCTTTATTGACCTCACTTTTTACTGAGCTAATGGCAATCTCGGTGTACTCGGTGGCCGGCAAATACTGCATAGACAGTTCTTTTTGGTTGAACGACACAAAGTGCCGGGTTCCTCCCATATTTCGGATCTGATCCAGCACAATATGACGGTATTCAATGGGGAGAGAATCAAAGAATTGCACCGTCGAGGCGAACATATTCGCCATATTAGTCGCGGTCGCTTCAATTCCTGTAAGCGCTTGTTTTCTCTCATTTACGTACCAAATACTGGTGGTGATTGCCTGCGCAAAGATGATCGCAAACAGAGTAAGAGTGATGGTACGTGATACCAAAGTCCGTGGAATCAGAATCATGTCAGTCCTTACGAGTGTTGTGCATCGACAGACGCTGTAAAGAGATAACCGTTGCCACGAATTGTCTTAATGTATACCGGTGTCTCTTCACTTGACCCTAAGCGCTGCCTCAACCGACTCAGTTGCACATCTAATCCCCGCTCAAAAGGTAAACTTTCACGTCCTTTGGTCTGTCTTGTTATGGTGTCTTTATCGAGCACTTGGTTAGGATGCTGAAGAAAAAGCAACAATAAAGCAAAATCACTGCCCGACAAATCGACCATCGTTTGATCGACTTGGTGGATCAAACGATGCGACAAGGTTTCTAACTTCCAATCGCCAAAATAGTAAAAGCTTGGCGGCCCCTCATGCCCTGCGTCGCGGGAAGCTTTGGTTCGCCTGAGCAATGCTTTGACTCTTGCCATCAACTGGCGAGGATTAAACGGTTTGGCCACATAATCATCCGCACCAAGCTCAAGGCCGACTATCTGATCCATCTCGTCCGAAACGGCTGTCAGCATAATAATGGGGACGTTAGATCGAGCCCGTAATTTACGGCACAACTCAAAGCCATCATCACCCGGAAGCATAACATCCAAAAGAACTAAGTCCGGCTCAGAATGCGAAGCCCAGTACGCCTCCAATGCGTCACCGTCTTCCGCCACATCTAAGTGATAACCGGCTTGCTCAAAATACTCTTTGAGTAACACGCCAATTTCTTGGTCATCATCGACCACCAAAATCCTATTCGTCACCCACTGCCTCTCGATAAATTCTGTTGGTGTACTACCGTTGGGACTATGTTGAACTAATGTTAAGCGATGTGTAACTGCGGTGGTCACACTAAAAGAAATTGTTCTCGATCTTAATGACATTTCTCAAGCTGTGTCACGTAGGTGCGAAAGCACACCACACTACTTTGGTCTAGACTTCAAGATTGAACACAGATGTAGGGGCTCGATATTTGAACGACACGGTCACTTACTTCCGTTGGTTTATGCGCATGATGTTAATTTTGTTAATCGTTGTCGCTGTGATAATTATAGAACAGATGCAATATGCCGCGTATCAATCCAACAAACAGGACAAACTGAATGCGGCAACCATTACGTTGCAATCCGTCAGTGCTCGCTTTGAAACTCTTATAACCAACGAAATTCTTCGCGCCTCTCGACTCACCAACTACATCGTGGTTGCACAAAATACGTCACAACAGCATTGGCAAACGCTCGCTGAGTCAATGTTGAGGGATTCGCAAATACTAAGAACCGTGATCATCGCCCCTCACGATAGAGTTGCAACTGTCTACCCAATGGCAAACAGCCAACAATACGTTGGTATGCGGTTGCCGTTTTCGCCCAGCCACTGGCCTGGTGTTTTAACAGCACAAGTCAATCAAGCTCCGGTGCTCAATGGGCCGATGAGAACCAACATGAGTTCAGAGGTACTTATACTGCGTTTACCTGTCTATCTCGATCCCCCAGAAAACGACCTTTATTGGGGAGGGTTAAGTTTGGAGTTAGACTGGAGTGCTCTGCTAGAGCAAGCTGGAGTGCTAGCACTGACCGATGAATATCAGATTGCCATCTACTCTGACGATTACGGTATTGACCAGAAAAACCCCGTCTATGGCGAGTTAATCGATCACAGCGACGCGAGCCAAGAGATCTACTTTCCATTGAATCAGTGGCGGATTGAAAGTCGGAAAAATCAAACCAACCTGCATTGGGATATATGGAACAGTTACGCCAAAATTCGCTTAATTGGCTACGCAATTTTGGCGCTGTTGTGTATAGCCTTCATTATGATCTATCGCCTTTACAAAACCGCAAATCGTCAGTCACTGCAAGATGACCTTACACAATTACCCAATCGACGCTACCTGATGTATACGCTCAATCAACTTGCCGATCACGCGACACGAACCAACAGTGTGTTTACCGTGCTCAATATCGACTTAAACAAGTTTAAGGCCATTAACGACAGCTACGGTCACAGCGCCGGTGACAAAGTCTTACTTGCGGCAGCCAACCGACTCAAGTCGGGGCTACGAGGCACCGACGTCGTCGCGAGAGTAGGTGGCGATGAGTTTATCGCTCTTATACCTAGGGTGGGGCTTGAGTCGGATGTAGACATCATTATTAACAATCTAAAAGACCGCTTAGAAACAGAGCCTATTCATCTTGACGAGAACGTAAAATCAGAAAAACAGGTGACTATCAGCTGCAGCTTTGGGTATGCCATTTTTAACAAAGACAGTAAGGACATTGATGTATTGTTGAGAAAAGCCGATGAGAAGATGTACCAAGTAAAACATCAAGACCCACAATAACCCATCATTCGTTATTACGCGACTTTTGTCTGCAGGCCATGAACGATAACACACTGGTCGTCACTTTCTTTCTTTGCGGTATACATAGCGCGATCCGTCATCCGCAGGATATTTTCGAACGACCAATTCACGTGTTCATGAATATAAAGTCCCACGGAGACATCGATTTCAAGCGGTTTTGCCCCTTCAATCTCTACTCTGAACTTTTTAAGGGAGGTAATCAGTTCTACCAAGGGTTCTTTCGGTATCCGACAAACCACGACAAACTCATCACCACCAATGCGAAATGCTCGCCCTGGCAGCTGCATTTTCAGATGCCTTGAGTATTGTTGCAGTACTCGATCACCAAAATGGTGGCCATAGGTATCGTTGAGCTGCTTAAATTTGTTGACATCTAGGTAGCACAACGACTGTTTTGCCTTTAGCCCGCGGCCATAAAGTAGGTACATGGCACGACGATTGTAAAGACCGGTTAAAGTATCGGTTAGCGAGAGTCTAAACATGTACCACGCTGTCAATGCCGCTAGCACCAGGGCAAACCATAAAACCATTTGGAACTTGCTGGCGTACTCTTTTTCTCGAGCGAGCGTTTCTCTCCAGTCTGGGGTTAAATCGTAAAGCGCGTTGATCTGCTCAGTATCAATTAACCTAAACGCCATTGAAAACAAATGCGCCAGTTGCTCACCGTATGGATTTTTTTGGAATCCCATCGCGATTTCAGACACATGAAACGGTTCGATATTCAGCTCTTCTTCAATCCCAAGCTTATCGTCTTCCACTAGCCATTGATTTAGCTTGCTGCGATCTAGAGCGATGTAATCTATCTCCTGACGCAGTAGTGCTTTTAGTAATTCGTCCTGATTTTCATACTGATAGAGTTGCTTTTGCGGCAGCAACTCATTCATCAGCTCTTCAAAGAAGTCATTTTTCACAACGCCAATGCGTTCGATTAATAACTCAGATACATTGCCATAAACCTGATGTTTATATCCGCTGCGCTTAGCTAAAACAGCAACTGGGAAGTAATGAGGGCTGGTAAAATGGACAAATTCTTTACGCGAATCAGAAATCGTCAGAGGTGCAATTGCATCCACTTCCCCTTGCTTGAAAGCCGTGTAAATATCGTCCCAACTGTCGCCTGCCTGACTCACTATGTCGCACTCAACCCCAATCAAATCACAGGCATGCAAAACCGTATCAGCACTGATCCCTTCAATATTCCCGTTATCCAAATAGCGTGCAAATGGATATAGGTTCTCTATCACAATGCTTATCGGTGCAGAGTGACTCTCGGAAAGATCTTGAGACTGTTTTTGTAAGGCCTTTTGTCTAATTTCAAATTGATACGCTAGGATATTTTCTCGAAGCTTTCTTTGCACATCTGGCTGATGGATCACTTTAACCATAGCATCGAGCAACTCTTGGTGCTGGCCTTTAGGAGCAACAATAGAGACAGGCTTGATCGGCAATTGATCGTTAAGAAGTTGTGCCTCATACCCTTCTTCGAGCATCGGCTTTAAGTTATGAATCGCATCTATCATCGCGTCAACAAGAGACATAGACAACCACAACTGCCCTTGTTCTACGCCATCAAATTCTGCTACCCAAACATGTGGATAGCGCTCTTTGATGAGCTCAACAAAAATAGTATTTTTGGGAGCGGCCACTTTGGTGGCTTTATCCCAGTTAAACTCGGATTGGTACTGGGTGAACAGGTAGGTATATTCGATATTCGTCGGACTGGAAAAATTGTAATCTGCTGCTCGAGATTCGGTAAAGGTGATGTTTGCAGCAAAATCGCTTTCGCCACTTGCGACCCCTTTCAACAAAGCGTCAAAATTGGGGTACTCTAAATAGACGATGTCTAAGCCTAGTTGCTCAGACACTTCGTCGAAGAGTGTTTTGGTAATTACATCATCAGATTCTGTTGCAACGACGTATCTTCCTTCAATCGCAGCAAACGTCACTGGAGCACAGACAAGCAGTATCCATACTGCCAGTTGTCGTACCCAACCTAGCTTATTCATTATTATTCCTATACCATCCGCCGTTTAACCATACGACATGTTGAATCAATATTCAATCAGACAGGGTTCGCGATGTGAATAGGACAAAATTATTAGTTTGATAAGTACAAAAAAGCCCGTTCAAACTATGAACGGGCTCGATAGTGATTTTAGTTAAAGGATTAGGCGTTCGCTTCGCGCTGAGCGATGAATTCTAGCGCCAACTTAATACGTTGCACACAACGCTCCTTTCCGATGAGCTCCATTACTGCATCAACTGACGGCGATTGACCACCACCTGTGACTGCAACGCGAAGAGGCATACCAATCTTGCCCATTCCTATCTCTAGCTCTTCACAGACCGCGGCGATAACCTGTTGCTTGATTTCGTCCGTAGACCAATCTGATAGAGCTTCAACTTTAGCTAATGCCAGCTCTAGCGGGCCTTTTGCCACACCACGAAGATGCTTTTTCGCTGCCGCGGCGTCAAACTCTGAGAAATCCTCATAGAAATAACGAGACTGCTGAGCCAATTCAACCAAGGTGTTACAACGCTCACCTACGAGTGAAATGACAGCTTCAATGGCTGGACCATTGTCTGTGTTAATGCCTTGGTCATCTAAGTGCCACTGAAGGTGCTCAGCGACGTACGCTGGATCAGAGGTTTTGATGTAGTGGTTGTTTAGCCACAACAGTTTGTCGGTATTGAATGCAGACGCTGACTTACTAATCGCATCCAACGAGAACAATTCAATCATCTCTTGTTGAGAGAAGATCTCTTGATCACCATGAGACCACCCCAAACGAACCAAGTAGTTGTTCAGTGCGTTTGGCAAATAACCTTGATCGCGATATTGCATCACTGATACAGCACCATGTCGTTTTGACAGTTTAGCGCCGTCATCACCTAAGATCATTGCACAGTGTGCAAACGTAGGAACTGGTGCACCTAACGCTTCGTAAATGTTAATTTGACGCGGGGTATTATTGATATGGTCTTCACCACGTACCACGTGAGTGATACCCATATCCCAATCATCAACGACAACACAGAAGTTATAAGTAGGAGATCCATCTGTACGACGAATAATCAGGTCGTCTAACTGTTCGTTTCCAATCTCTATGCGGCCACGAATCTGGTCTTCAAAAACGACGCTGCCACTTTTAGGGTTGCGGAAACGAATCACGCAAGGATCGCCGTCTTTTGCCGCCTCGTTGACCGCTTTGATTTTAGGGTGATCAGCATCGTAGCGAGGCATCTCTTTCGCTGCTTCTTGCTCAGCGCGGATCTCATCTAGTAACTCTTTTGATGCGTAGCATTTATACGCTTTGTCATCGGCAAGTAACTGATCAACCATCTCGTTGTAACGATCGAAGCGCTTAGTCTGGTAGTAAGGGCCTTCGTCCCACTCCATACCCATCCAGCTCATGCCTTCTAAAATTGCGTCCACAGCTTCTTGCGTTGAACGCTCAATGTCTGTGTCTTCAATACGCAACACAAATTCCCCACCATTTTTCTTAGCGAAAAGCCAAGAGTATAGTGCTGTACGTGCACCACCAACGTGTAAATAGCCAGTTGGACTTGGAGCAAAACGTGTTTTTACCGTCATGAGTTAACCTTAGTTATGGGCCGGATGGCCGAAATCAATCAATTTGCGCGACATTTTAGCAAGATATAAGAGGGAGGCAAGTTGAGAGTGATGGAAGAGAGGTTCGAGGTTCGAGGTTCGAGGTTCGAGGTTCGAGGTTCGAGGTTCGAGTACAAGTTATTTCACCTCTCCAACTTGAACTCAAGTTTTAGAATCCAA
>NZ_JXQD01000025.1:191450-209066 GCF_002100145.1 Vibrio sp. qd031 | reverse complement strand
AAAGCAAAAAGCCTCGCTAAAATAGCGAGGCTTTTTTGAAGGTGGTCGGTGAAGAGGGATTCGTACGCGGCGGGCTTCCGCACCCGACCCGCTGGGCTGTCGGTGCCAATGACGCATTAACGTTTGAATTGTTATACTTCAGATAGCAAAAAGCCTCGCTATATTAGCGAGGCTTTTTTAAAGGTGGTCGGTGAAGAGGGATTCGAACCCCCGACCCTCTGGTCCCAAACCAGATGCGCTACCAAGCTGCGCTATTCACCGAATCAGTCTCACAATGGCCGTTGCCATTCGAGAGCCGCAATAATACGGATTCGAGTGAACGATGCAACCCTTTTTTCATTTTTTTTATCCTAACGACTGCAACCCATCAAGAACGCCACAGTGATCTCTTTAACATTTTGTTATTACAACCTTTCCACATCCACAACAAACGAAAAACAATTGATCCAGATCAGTACAAAAAAGCATCATCAGCTTAATTTAGTGCTTGTCTTCTGACTTTCTACAAGGGTTTGAAAATGGATTTTTGGATGGACCAGCTGTTTGGAAATAGTGTCGGCCTCTCTTCAATATTCGTCATCTTTAGCGCGTTCGCGTTGATGATATTCTTTTTCGGCTTTTTTGTTTACAAAGTTATGAGTGACAAATCTCCTCACTAAATCAATTCGCAATGGGTATGTTGCTGCCGGAGTGATTTCCTAATCGCTCCGGTTTTTTTATTGGGATTTCCCCACAACTCTGAATATAATTGGACAAAATATCCATTGAGATTCCAATCATGTCCAATGACGCATTAGATGGCGAAGATCTGTTTCGTCAAATGATGGGAGATGTTACCCCTCTCAAACAAGACACCACCAACCACGATAATAAATCTCGCATTACCGATGCTCAGCTAGCTCGACAAGCCGCTGCGGTAAAAGAGTCAGAGCCATTGAGCGATTTCCTCACGCTCGATAATGCACCGATGATCAAACCCGACGATCTTATCGAATATAAGAAAGACGGCGTACAAGATGGTGTGTATAAAAAGCTCCGATTAGGCAAGTACCCTATTCAGGCAAGACTCGACTTGCATAAAAAATCGCTTAAGCATGCTCGTGATGACGTCATAGAGTTTGTAAAACGCTGCATGCGTCTTGATATTCGGACTGTGGTCATTGTTCACGGTAAGGGGTATCACTCAAACCCACCAGCACTAATAAAAAGTTATCTTGCTGCTTGGCTTGAACACATCCCTGAGGTAATGTGTGCGCACTCTGCTCTACCGCAGCACGGTGGGACCGGAGCACTCTATTTAATGCTGAGAAAAAGCGACGCTAAAAAGCAAGAAACTCGCGAACGCCATCAAAAGCGTCTTGGCTAACTAACAAGCCGTTGAGAAACGTAAAGG
Organism: Vibrio sp. qd031; assembly: GCF_002100145.1. Taxonomy (GTDB): domain Bacteria; phylum Pseudomonadota; class Gammaproteobacteria; order Enterobacterales; family Vibrionaceae; genus Vibrio. The sequence goes on along the minus strand of NZ_JXQD01000025.1, from coordinate 207,673 downwards.
ATACCTATGCATACTGAAAAAAGATTAAACAAATTCATTAGCGAAACAGGATTTTGCTCACGCCGCGAAGCCGACAAGTTGATCGATGCGGGTCGAGTCACTGTGAACGGTATTAAGCCAGAGATGGGGCTTAAAGTAACCGATAACGACACCGTATTGATCGACGACAAGCCATTAAAAGCTAAGGCAAAACCGATTTATATTGCTCTCAACAAGCCAACCGGTATCACCTGCACAACAGAACGAGACGTTCCCGGTAACATTGTAGACTTCATTGGGCATAAGCAGCGCATCTTCCCTATTGGTCGCTTGGATAAACCGTCTGATGGTTTGATCTTCTTGACCAACGACGGAGACATCGTCAACAAAATCCTACGTGCGGGTAATGACCACGAAAAAGAGTATGTAGTACGAGTAGACAGACCTATCACGGATAAATTTATTCAGTCCATGTCACGCGGCGTTCCTATTTTAGACACCGTGACACTTCCGTGTAAGGTGACTCAAGAGAGCAAATACAGTTTCCGCATTGTACTTACCCAAGGTTTGAATCGACAAATTCGCCGCATGTGTGAAGCGCTTGGCTATGAAGTGTTTAAACTGCGTCGAGTGCGTATTATGAACATCAGCATCGATGGCATTCCTAATGGAGAATGGCGTTACTTAACCGATGCAGAAGTTAAACAAATTTTGTCACTGGTTGAAGGCTCTAGCGGTACAGAAGAAGCATCAAAGAAGGATCAAACCGGTCAACGTATTCGTAGAGCTACTGATGCTAAATTGTTTGATAGCCGCGAAGAAAACCAAAACTCTAAGGCAAGGCGCAACCAGAAGACCTATAGAGGCCATGGTGCCGATGAGTTTAGGCACGCACCTAAATCGAATCCAAATAAAAGACGCCACGGCGTCAAACCAGGTTCAGACAACGGCTCTTCAGCACCGGGTCGACCACGTAAAAGCGGTACACTTGGACTTAAGCGTTAGTCACTCTGTTTAAGAGGCGTAAACCTGGCACGTGTAACGGCCGCCAAATCTTGCGGCGACAGTTGTATATCGAGGCCACGCTTACCGCCGCTCACCAAAATCTGTTCCAATTCCAGTGCGCTGTCATCTATAAAGGTTGGCAGCGCTTTTTTCTGTGCGATTGGGCTAATGCCACCCACTAAATACCCTGTCACCACCTGGGCAATGGTAGGCTCAGCCATCTCGGCTTTTTTAACGCCTGCTGCCTTGGCCGCCAGCTTCAAATTCAGTGACGAATCCACTGGGACAATCGCAACGGCCAGTTGTTTGGCTGCGCCATTTAGTGAGAAAAGCAACGTTTTAAATACGCACTTAGGATCGAGATTTAATGCATTGGCCGCTTCCATACCAAAGTTTCGACTATTTGGGTCGTGCTCAAAGCTGTGCAGTGAGTACGGGATTTTTTTCTTTTTAAGAAGATTAACAGCAGGAGTCATGGCAGCAGTGTGGTTGGGTTTAATACTCACAATAATAAAGAGGCTAGAACAAGTCTAGCCTCTTAGTCATTACGCTGTTTTACTAAGTTTGATTACTTGTACGTAATCTCGCCCATTGGCTCAAATTTAGAAACATCGATTGGGCTGTTGGTTTCAATAAACTCTTTCAGCACTTCCGCGTCCACAAAGCCAGTATTTACGTAGCCAGGGTGACCTGTCACTTTCGGGTATCCGTCACCACCAGATGCGTTAAAGCTCGGTACAGTGAAGCGGTAAGTCTTAGCCATATCTACCGGCATACCGCCAATCAATACGTCACTGATTTGACCGTTAGATACTGTAAGCGATACGCCAGCAAACTGGGCAAATGCACCAGAGTCTTTTTCTTTGGTTGCTACCGCAGTTAGGTACTCAAGCACTTCTTTACCGCTCATGTCGGTGTAAGTCAGTGCGTTAGCAAACGGCTGAACTGTTAGCACGTCTTTATACGTCACATCGCCAGTTGCAATAGAAGCACGTACACCACCAGAGTTCATGACCGCAAAATCAGCTTTAGCACGTTCCATGTGTGCGGTTGCGATCAAACGGCCTAAGTTAGTTTGTGAAGAACGAACAATCGCGCGCTCACCCACCAAGGTATCGTTGATAGTACCAATGGTAACGTTTAGCTCAGCCTGACCTTTGTCTTGATAAGGCTGTAAGAACGCTTGCATCTCTGCATCGGCGGCAATTTCGTCTTGGATGAATACACGTTGTGACTCACCATCGACCGTTACTTTTTTCTTAAGGTTTACAGGGATCAAGTCGTAGCTAACAAGGTTCAATTCGCCGTTGCGGAACTCGTAATCAGCGCGGCCAACGTATTTGCCCCACTCATGCGCCTGAACAATCCACGTACCATTTTGTTGGTCTGGTTTACATTCGTCACCTGGGCTAAAGTCTGCAACGCGGTTTTCACCTTCCATACAAACTGGCTCTTGAGAGTGACCACCAACGATAAGGTCTAGCTGGCCTGGCTCAAGTGAGCGTGCAAGGGTAACGTCACCCGGAGCATTGCCACCGTGTTTGCCATCGGCAAAGTGACCCATGTGCGTCACAGCAAAAACTAAGTCGGCTTGTTCATTGGCTTCGATTTCAGCCAAAACAACTTTGGCTTCATCTTCAGGCGCGCGGAACTCCAAACCACCGATGTATTCTGGATTACCAATTTTCCAAGTATCTGCTGTAGTGAAACCGACAACGGCGATCTTGATGCCTTGTTTTTCAAATACTTGATACGCTTGGTATTTACGCTCACCTGTCTCTTTATCGTAAATGTTTGCTGAGAGCATAGGGAAGTCTGCCCAGCCCATTTGCATGTCGAGTACGTGCAATGGGTTGTCAAACTCGTGGTTACCGATAGCCATCGCATCGTAACCAATCATGGTCATGCCTTTAAAGTCGGGTTCTGCGTCAAGCAGATCTGACTCAGGAACACCAGTATTGATGTCACCACCAGATAGCAGCAATACTTCACCGCCTGATGCAGCGACTTCAGCGCGAATTGAGTCGATCAGGGTCTTACGAGCTGCCATGCCGTACTCACCGTATCTGTTATGCCAAAAACGACCATGGTGGTCATTGGTGTGCAAAACAGTTAATTGGTAGGTTTTATCTTCTTCCCAGGCTGGTCCTTGAGATGCACACCCTGCAAGGGTGGCAAGTAGCATAGAGGCTACTGCTGTTTTTAAAAACTTATGTTCCTTCATTATCTCGCCTATTTTTTTTGATTCAACATACGAAAACTGTGTTACGACTCACAACGGGGCGTGTGTCGATAAACATAGTGTAATCGGGTTAATTGATTTAAACCTAACTATCTGCCAAGCAAACTTTTTTTTTGTTCACTAACTCACACGCAAACGTTTAGTTCACGGGTGACACTGTACAACAATACCTGCTCGACTTAACAGATTTATTACGCGATGAAGTGACACAGCTAATTAAACAGAATATCATACCAATAAATCCCTCGCGCATATCTATCTATGAGCCATTTTTCAGAGCTACGTTTCCGCCATTTCGTATTTCTCAAAATTTATAAGCCTTACATTCACTATACTCAGTTTGCTCTCGTGGTTTATGCAGCATTTGCCATATTTGATTATCAAACCTTGGGTCATGACTCGCTTAACATTGTCATCACACGATTTCTATTTGTTATCGTTGCTGCCACGTCGCTACATGTATCGGTTAAAAGGGAATCAAAGTACTTAGAAGCGATCGAGATGGTGTTTTTCATTTTTGCGGGTTGGTTAGTTAACTTGGTTGGGTATATCGCGATTGACTTGGGAAATAACAACTATCAAAGCGGTGTCATGCTCATTATGCTCTATCTTGGCACATTATCTCGCATGCGATTTAGCCTCAGCTTAACCAGTATGGTGACAATTTTAATCCCCTACCTTATTTTCCTTTACCCACGACTTTTAGACATGGATTACAATAAAGAATCCGACCATATCTCGATTGTGATCACCACAATGATCATATGCGCTCTGGCTTCATTTCGAAGAGAAAAAGAGGTTCAAAGTCGTTACCAACAAGAACGACAAGTTCGCCGCCAGTCACTGGCATTAACGCGTTCATCTCGAAAACTAAAACAGTTAAGTGAGACCGACGCTTTAACCGGCTTGAATAATCGTCACTACCTGAGATATACCGTATTACCCAAGGTACGAGAATTTAGCCAACTGGGGGTCATCATTGCAGATATCGACCACTTTAAATCGATTAATGATAAGTTTGGTCACGATGTCGGTGATGATGTCATACAAAAGCTCGGTTCGCTAATACGGCAAGCGCTACCTGAAGGTGCGACTGCGATCCGCTATGGTGGAGAAGAATTTTTAATTGTGTTGCCCAATGCAGACAAAGCGAGCGTTGAACTCTTCAGTCATTACCTTAAGCAGCAATGTGAGAAACAGCGATTCGAGCATGGCTCATCGGTAACCCTATCCATTGGTTTTTGGCACGGAAAACCGTTTGATAGCCAATTAAAGTACGCCATCGCCAAAGCAGATATGGCGCTCTATAACGCCAAAGAATCTGGTCGAAACACGGTCATGTCTGCGTAAAAGAGGTTTGCCGCACTCCATTGCAGCAAAAAAAGCGAGGCTCAATCAATGAGCCTCGCTTAAAAGTTTCAGTCCTGTCGGTACGACTATTTAATATCGATGTGCTCGAATCCTTTGATCAAATCATCAAGCGTCTTCATCTGTGCCAAAAATGGCTCAAGCTTATCAAGTGGCAGAGCTGAAGGACCATCGCACAGTGCTTTGTCTGGATCAGGGTGAGCTTCGATAAACAAACCAGCGATCCCAGTTGCAAGACCCGCTTTTGCCAATTCAACCGTTTGCTCGCGTCGACCGCCAGAAGCCGCGCCTGAAGGGTCACGCATTTGCAGTGAGTGAGTCACATCGAAAATGATTGGGCTGCCACCAGACACGTTTTTCATCACACCAAAACCCAGCATATCTACCACTAGGTTATCGTATCCAAGGCATGAACCACGTTCACACAAGATAATTTGCTCATTACCGCACTCTGCAAACTTATCAACGATGTTGCCTACTTGCCCAGGGCTCATAAACTGAGGTTTCTTAACGTTGATCACCGCACCTGTTTTTGCCATCGCTTCAACCAAATCAGTTTGACGAGCTAAAAATGCAGGCAACTGGATCACATCGGCCACTTCGGCCACAGGTTGACACTGCGCTTCGGTATGTACATCGGTGATCACTTTCACGCCGAATGTCTGCTTCAGCTCTTCAAATATTTTCAATCCCTCTTCCATACCAGGGCCACGGTACGAATGGACAGAACTGCGATTCGCTTTGTCAAAAGACGCTTTAAACACGTATGGAATGCCAAGCTTATCGGTCACCTTCACGTAATGTTCGCAAATTTGCATCGCCAAATCGCGTGACTCGAGGACATTCATTCCAGCAAAAAGAGTAAATGGTTTATCGTTAGCAACAGGAATATTGCCGATGTTGACTGTTTTTTGGGTCATGGGGTTCTCTCTAACAAAACGTCTAAATAAGGTAATAAACGACCGATAATCAATAAGGAACTAGTGTAGCCGAAATCTAGTGCAGCACCGTTGGGCTTTCATCAAAAACTTTAACTTGAAGCTTTAATACCTCAGCGGCTGGATCATTGGGACACTGTTCAATAAAGAATCGATAGTCCTCTGCCGCTACTGAGTGGCACTCTAGTTGCTGATAGATAAAGCCGCGATCGCGGATTTCGTATGGATCTTCGGGCACAAGCGTTAACGCAATATCTGAGCAGCGAAGTGCTAGTGTGAAGCTTTCTTCGCGCAGTAATGCGCTTTTCATTACCGCAAGCCAACGGCCTACTACTGTTGGGTTATCTGAGGCTTGAGTGTCTTTTTCGGCCACTTTAGCAAGGGGGCCATCATGACCAATCATCCACGCTTTTAAGGTGCTACGTGTGACATATTCGCCATCGAACGGATTAATAAATTTGGTTTCTTGTCCGGGCCAGTCAACGCGCAAAATAAATTGCGTTGGAAAAGTGACGCCAGAGACTGGAAGACCCAACTTGTTACTCAGAAACAGTAATACTGCTCCCAGTGAAACTGGAATACCTTGTCGACGCTCTAAAACCTTGTCGACAAAGACATTATCAGACGAAAAATATGACTCTTGATCGCCTTTAAAACCCCATTCGTTATAGAAAAGGCGTAGCAGCGATTCAAATCGAAGCTTTTCGTTCGGTTCGTGAGCCAATTTCATTTCGGCTTCAATGAATAATTCGCCAAGCTGTCGCATGACATCTATTTTGTCTACAGAAGGCTTAACCGCACAGTTTAGTGCTAATGCGCCTTCGATCAATTCCATCTGGTCTAAATCATCGTCAAATAGATCGAACACAGTTACCTCTTACTTCAACTGCTGGTGCTGAATAACAGCGAAATTAAAACCACATTGGTGTTTTGGAAATAGTGACATTCGCCGCCATTATTAACCACCCTAAGGCACCAAAAAACGCAAACGCCCGCAGCCCTTCATTAGCCGCAATTTTCATGGTAAATACCCCTAACGCAATGTAGGCCAATACACAGGTGAGCTTCTCGGTCAACCAGGCTGAGCCTTCGGTAAACGGCATATAACCGGTCACCGCTAACATAGTCAACCCAGAGACAATTAGGGCACCATTAACCGCGTGAGGAACAATTTTAAAAAATCGATGCTCCAGCAATGGCGACTTTCTCACTTTAAGAACATACTGAATCACAAAGAGTGTGACGCTAAGAAGTATAAAAAATAAGTGAGCGTGTTTTGCAGCAAAATACATATTCATCCTTATTGATTCGGTCGTTAATCCATTGAGTATGCGGTCGTCCACTGCCCAAGCGTGACACGGTCTCGACCACCATAGTCCAGCTCTGTGCACACTTGGCTGTACCCCAAATCGTTCAAAAATTCTCGAACTTTCTCACCTTGATCATAGCCATGCTCCATAAGCAACCAACCCTTTTCAGTGAGATATCCCCGCGCTTGGGTGGCAATATGTTGCAGGTCTGATAACCCCTCATTCGTTGCCACTAACGCCGTTACCGGTTCGAAACGTACATCGCCTTCAGACAAATGGGGGTCCGCTGGGTCAATATACGGTGGATTAGATACTATGGTCGAAAATCGAGTGTCATTGTCAACGGCCGAAAACCAATCGCTCAGTTTAAACTCAGCATTTTTTATGCCAAGTCTGCGAGCGTTTTGCTTTGCGATCAGTACTGCGGGTTGTTGAAAATCGACCCCAGTCACTGACGACTGTGGACGCTCTGATGCAAGGGCCAATGCGATAGCGCCAGTCCCTGTCCCAAGATCTAAAATTGCCTGGCCATCGGTGGTTTTATCCAAAGCCAATTCAACTAAGCGCTCTGTATCGGGCCTTGGGATCAATGTGCTGGGCGAAACCTCCAACTCTAGAGACCAAAACTCACGCGTACCGACAATATACGCGATAGGCTCACCGTGGGTTCGGCGATTCACTAACGACTTATATTGAGAAACTTGCTGATTAGTGAGTGACTTCTCTGGCCATGTGAACAAGTAACTGTGAGGCTTTTGAAGCACAAAGCAGAGTAAAACCTGCGCATCGAGCTTTGCGGACTCGGAATGCTCCAGCAAAGCTTGTGTGGCACTTTCTAAAGCCAACTCAACCGTTGAGTTGGCCGATAACGCAAAATGTTGCATCGCTAACGATTAATGCTGGTCAGACAAAGCGGCAAGCTGATCCGCTTGGTGCTCTGTCACTACAGGATCAATCAACGCAGATAAATCACCTTCCATCACTTCAGACAGACGGTACAGTGTTAAGTTAATGCGATGATCCGATACACGCCCTTGTGGGTAGTTGTATGTACGAATTCGGTCACTGCGATCACCACTGCCCAATAGATTACGACGAGTGTCCGACACTTCAGCGGCACGCTTTTCCACTTCAGCTTGAGTGATTCTCGCGGCCAGTACCGACATCGCTTTGGCTTTGTTTTTGTGTTGAGAACGCTCATCTTGACACTCTACAACTGTACCTGTCGGTAAGTGGGTAATACGAATGGCAGAATCAGTGGTGTTAACGTGCTGGCCACCAGCTCCTGATGCACGGAACGTGTCAATCTTCAGGTCAGCCGCTTTGATTTCTGGAAGCTCAGCTTCTGGCACTTCAGCCATAACAGCAACCGTACACGCAGAAGTGTGTACACGGCCTTGAGATTCTGTTTCAGGCACACGTTGCACGCGGTGACCGCCAGATTCAAACTTCAAGGTACCAAACACGCCGTCGCCACTCACTTTAGCGATCATCTCTTTGTAGCCGCCTTGCTCAGACTCATTGCTACTCATGACTTCGACACGCCAACCGTTCTTTTCTGCAAACTTAGAGTACATACGGAACAAGTCGCCGGCAAAAATGCCCGCTTCATCACCACCCGCACCCGCGCGGATCTCAAGGAAACAGTTACGTTCATCATTCGGATCTTTTGGTAGCAATAGAATCTGTAATTCAGCTGCCAACGATTCGATGGTGCCTTTCGCTTCGGCGATCTCTTCTTGAGCCATTTCACGCATTTCAGGATCGTCTTCATTGGCCATTTCTTTGGCTGCGTCTAGATCTTCTTGTGCTTGCTGATATTGTTGGAAACAAGCGGTGACTTCTTCAAGCTGCGAGTACTCTTTTGATAGAGCACGAAACTTATTTTGATCGCCGATCACATCGGGATCGCCCAGCAGGTGCTGAACTTCTTCGTAGCGTTCAACAAGCGATTCCAGTTTTGCGAGTATAGAGTCTTTCATAGTGGTCTTTTCTTTGATTAATACCAAACAGCTGGTGGGATACCAGTACCAGGCTCGGTGTGCTAATTGTCATCTAAACCTAGAGTTTGTCGTATCACTCCAAGTTTATCGAATTGTTGAGATTGTGCCGCAGTTTGCAGCGCTTTGGTCGGCTCATGAATTAACCTGTTGGTTAACTTGTTGCTCAGTTCGACCAGCACTTTTTCGGGAGCGGCTCCCGACTGCAGTGCGCTCAGGCTTTTTGCCAGCAGTTCGACGCGAACGTCATTGGCAGATAAACGATAGTCTCGGATACTGTCTACCGCTAAACGAGAGTGCCGCCACTCCATAAATGCAGCGCATTCTTCTTTTACAATGGCCTCGGCGCGCACAGCCTCTGAACGGCGCTGCTGCATATTTTTATCAATGATACTCTGAAGGTCATCCACCGTATATAAATAGGCGTCGTTTAAATCGGCAACCTGCGATTCAATATCCCTCGGTACTGCGATATCAATAAACAACATCGGCTTATGACGACGCGCTTTAAGTGCATCTTCCACCATCCCTTTACCAATAATAGGTAACTGGCTTGCGGTTGAACTGATCACTATATCGACATTCATTAAATGATTAGGAATATCACTTAACGACATGGCTCGAGCGCCAAAATTATCTGCTAGCCCTTGCGCGCGTTCTTTGGTTCGGTTTGCGACAGCCATTTTCCGACCGCCACTGTCATGCAAATGCTTTGCGACCAATTCAATGGTCTCACCAGCGCCTACCAATAAAATAGAGGCGTCGGCTAACGATTCAAAAATGTGCTTCGCTAAATTACAAGCCGCATAGGCAACTGAAACAGCACTGCTGCCTATTTCAGTTTCGGTGCGCACACGCTTAGCGACTGAAAACGTTTTTTGCAAAAGCTTATCGAGAGTACCATCCAGTGCGCTGTGCTCTATCGCTTGTGAATATACTTGTTTTACCTGCCCGAGGATTTGAGGCTCGCCCAGCACTAAAGAATCCAACCCACACGCCACTCGCATAAGATGAGTGATCGCTTGGTCTTCTTTATAGCTGTACAGCGATGGCAGTAAGCTCGACATATCGAGCTCATGAAAAGAGACCAACCAGTCAATGATCGCGTCTGAGCATTCGCTCGAGCTTTCCACGTACAACTCGGTACGATTACAGGTCGATAAGATCATGGCACTAATCACGTGGGGCACATCATTTAACGATGCGTACGCTACATCCAAAGCATCCGCAGAAAAAGCCACTTTCTCGCGAAGCTCTACGGGGGCTGTATTGTGATTGATACCAATTACTAAAAGCGGCATAAACGAAAAGAGTAATACCTTGCAAAAATTCAATCGCAGATGTTACTTGATGGGCGGTGCTAAAGAAAGCGTTTAAGCGATTTGTTTGAGCCTAATCGCTGTAATAATGCTATAGTTTGCGCTGAAAAACATTGCTATGGAATCTCGGTTTACCCCATGAAATCGCTACTACGGATAGTCACACTTTGCGCATTGGCCTTTCTTACTGCTTGTTCTCAACTTGGACAACAACCCACTCAAGAGCCTCTTGAGCCTGTGAGTAGTTGGGAAGAGCATCAACAAAAGTTGCTTCAGCTCACCCACTATCAAGCCAGTGGGAAACTGGGTTACATCGACCCAAGTCAGCGTCAAAGTCTCAATTTCACTTGGTCGAAAAGCGCCGATAAAACCGAACTCAATTTGTTTACGTTTTTGGGTACAAAAGTCATGTCACTAACGATCACGCCTCGCTATGCACGGGTAGAAAATAGCGACGGTGACATATTTTCTCACCTCGATGCGAACTATCTAATCAAAAACCTGACCGGTTTAGACATTCCGATAGAACATTTTGATAACTGGATCATTGGCTTACCTGGAGCCAATGATGCATTCACATTGAACCCTCAATTCTACTTGCAGTCGACTCATACTACCGCCAGTGACGCCAAGTGGACGGTTGACTACACCGAATACACTCAAGCCCAGCAGTTTACGCTACCGCAGAATATGAAACTCAACCACCAACAAACCAAATTGATTGTCTCAGTTTCCAAGTGGACAATCTCAGAGTAGTTATCATGACCCCAATTTTCGATCTTACTCATTGGCCATCACCCGCAAAGCTTAATTTATTTCTGTATATCACTGGTAAAAACGAACGCGGCTACCACAATCTGCAAACTTTGTTTCAGTTTGTCGAACACGGTGACAAGCTCGATATTCAAGCCAATGACTCCGGCAGTGTGACCTTAGCACCGGCTATTGAGAATCTAGCGATTGAGGACAATTTAATCTACCGAGCGGCTATGGCACTGAAAGCACACACAGGCTGTCAGCTTGGAGCGCATATACATTTGTTTAAGACTCTGCCTATGGGCGGGGGCATTGGGGGCGGTTCGTCCAACGCAGCGACCGCATTAGTGGCACTGAACTTTTTGTGGGGACTCAATTTGAGTAACACCGAATTACAACAGATTGGCATTCAATTGGGTGCCGATGTTCCGGTGTTTATAAAAGGTGTTGCTGCATTTGCTGAAGGCGTCGGTGAAAAACTGACTCCCGTCTCCCCTATCGAAAAAACCTATTTGGTTGTTCGCCCCAATGTGCATATTTCTACCGCAGACATTTTTAGTCACAAAGATCTTCCCAGAAACACGCCAAAACGGACTTGGGAGGAGCTAAATCAAACCCCATACGAAAACGATTGCGAAAAAATAGTCCGTTCACTGTATCCAGAGGTTGATAAGCAACTTTCATGGCTGCTACAATACGCGCCGTCACGATTGACTGGCACCGGTTCGTGCGTTTTTTCGGAATTTGACGACAGTGCAAAGGCACTGGAGTTGCAAAAAAATGTCACCAAAGATTGCCAATCCTTTGTTACTAAAGGAGTTAATCTTTCGCCACTCAATGTGACACTGGCTAAGTACCAACAAGCCTACACTTAACTCAAACAATCTGTACGCAACCCTGAGGTTTTTTACCGTGCCTGATATGAAGCTTTTTGCTGGAAACGCTACCCCTGAACTGGCTCAACGTATTGCTGACCGTCTCTACATTTCACTTGGTGATGCTGTAGTCGACCGTTTCTCTGACGGCGAAGTCGCTGTTCAAATCAACGAAAACGTTCGTGGTAGTGATGTATTCATTATTCAATCGACTTGTGCACCAACCAATGACAACCTAATGGAATTGGTAGTAATGATTGATGCAATGCGTCGCGCTTCTGCTGGCCGTATTACTGCTGTAATCCCATATTTTGGTTACGCGCGCCAAGATCGTCGTGTTCGTTCTGCTCGTGTGCCTATCACTGCAAAAGTAGTGGCGGATTTCTTGTCTAATGTCGGTGTTGACCGCGTACTAACCATCGACTTGCACGCAGAACAGATTCAAGGCTTCTTCGATGTGCCTGTAGACAACATCTTTGGTACTCCAGTATTGCTAGAAGACATGCAATCACGTGGCCTAGAAAACCCAGTAGTGGTTTCTCCAGACCTAGGTGGCGTTGTGCGCGCTCGTGCTACCGCGAAAGCACTCGACGATATCGACATTGCGATTGTTGATAAGCGCCGTCCGCGCGCTAACGTGTCTGAAGTGATGAACCTAATCGGCGACGTTGAAGGCCGTGACTGCGTAATCGTTGACGATATGATCGACACTGGTGGCACACTGTGTAAAGCTGCTGAAGCGTTAAAAGCACGCGGTGCTAAGCGTGTATTTGCTTACGCAACTCACGCAGTATTCTCTGGCAATGCAGCAAGCAACATTAAAAACTCTGTTCTTGACCAAGTGATCGTGACCGACTCAATTAGCCTGTCTAAAGAGATGGCGGCAACAGGTAAAGTCACTACACTAAGCCTGTCTCGCATGTTGGCAGAAGCCATTCGTCGCATCAGCAACGAAGAATCTATCTCGGCTATGTTTAACTAATTACTCTACAGTACGAGATCTAAGCTCAATTCTGTGTACGATTGGAGCAAGCCCTCTTTGTTCGCATAGATGGCATGGACGCCGTGTTTGAGCCATCACGGAAGATTTCACGGCGACTTGCGGAAATCGTAAACAGGATTGTGCAATCCCGCTGATGAGAGTAGTTATATACCCGCAAAGGATCGCCTTCTAAATCGAAGTCGGTCCTTTTTTATTTTCTGTGCTATCATACGGCGCTTTTTTTATTTGGAGTCCGCAGTGTCAGAGCAAATTAAACTGTTGGTTGGATTAGCCAATCCTGGGCCAGAATACACCCGAACCAGACATAACGCTGGCGGTTGGGTCGTAGAAGAGTTGGCTCGAGTTCATAATGTGACCTTAAAGAACGAACCTAAGTTTTTTGGGTTAACGGGGCGTATCCAGATGGGTAGCCATGACATGCGTCTGCTGATCCCAACGACCTTTATGAACTTGTCTGGCAAAGCCGTTGCGACACTTGCGAAGTTTTACCAAATTAAACCAGAAGAAATTATGGTGGCTCACGACGAGTTGGACCTTCCACCTGGAGTTGGAAAGTTTAAGAAAGGCGGGGGTCATGGTGGGCATAACGGTCTAAAAGATACCATTAGCCGCTTGGGCAACAACAAAGAGTTTTATCGCTTGCGTATTGGTATTGGCCATCCTGGACACAAAGATCGCGTTGCGGGCTATGTGTTAGGTAAAGCCCCAATCAAAGAGCAAGAATGCTTAGATGCTGTAGTCGATGAAGCGGTGCGAAGTTTAGATATCTTAATTAAAGATGGCTTAGCAAAAGCGCAAAATCGCCTGCATACTTTCAAAGCAGAATAATCGTTTTATACAATAAGGTTACTATCATGGGTTTCAAATGTGGCATTGTGGGCCTACCAAACGTAGGTAAATCCACCCTTTTTAATGCACTGACTAAAGCAGGTATCGAAGCGGCGAACTTCCCGTTCTGTACTATCGAACCAAACACAGGCGTGGTACCTGTACCCGATTTACGCCTTGATGCACTCGCGAAAATCGTCAACCCACAAAAAATCCTGCCAACAACCATGGAGTTTGTTGATATTGCTGGATTGGTTGCGGGTGCGTCAAAAGGTGAAGGCCTAGGCAACAAGTTCTTGGCCAACATTCGTGAAACGGATGCCATTGGCCACGTAGTACGCTGTTTCGAAAACGACAACATCGTGCACGTGTCAGGTAAAGTATCACCGATTGAAGACATCGAAGTGATCAACCTAGAACTGGCTCTTGCAGACCTTGATACTTGTGAGCGCGCAATGCAGCGTGCAGCGAAAAAAGCCAAAGGCCAAGACAAAGACGCGAAATTCGAACTCTCTGTTCTAGAAAAATTGCTTCCTATCCTTACCGAAGGTGGCATGGCACGTACTGTTGAGTTGGCAAAAGAAGAGCTGGCGGCTATCGGCTACCTAAACTTTCTCACCATGAAGCCAACCATGTACATCGCTAACGTCAACGAAGACGGCTTCGAAGACAATCCATATTTAGACGCAGTACAAGAATACGCCGCCAACGAAAATAACGTTGTTGTTGCCGTATGTGCAGCCATTGAATCTGAGCTAGCTGAGCTTGACGACGAAGATCGTGAAGAGTTTCTTGCCGATATGGGCATTGAAGAACCAGGCCTTAACCGAGTGATCCGTTCTGGTTACGAACTGCTTACCCTTCAAACCTACTTCACAGCGGGTGTAAAAGAAGTGCGCGCGTGGACGATTCCAATTGGTGCCACTGCGCCTCAATCAGCAGGTAAGATCCATACTGACTTTGAAAAAGGCTTTATCCGCGCTGAAGTGGTTGGCTATGACGATTTCATCGCTAACAATGGTGAGTCTGGCGCTAAAGATGCGGGTAAGTGGCGTCTTGAAGGTAAGGACTACATCGTAAAAGACGGAGATGTTATTCACTTCCGCTTTAACGTTTAATCTCAAAAAAGCCCTCTGCCAGAGGGCTTTTTTATACTCTAAACAGTAACTAATCCGCCAACACCACATTGTCGCCGACACCATAGGCAATGATCCTAGAGATATCCGACAAGCTCCTGCCAGACTCACTTCGCCAGTGGTTGAAGGCTTGCTGAGTAGCACGAAGGCTTTTCTGACTGTATAGGCCACCTTCTATGATGGAATGAGCACGCAAATAGCTTTCGACATCACTGCTCAATACAAAAGTATCTTTTCCTAACTGCCTTAACGCGTATGGTCCTGTATTACCCCCAAGACGTTGACCATGTTTTTTAAGGTACAACCACAATTCGACGATTTCATCTTCTGGCCAATTGGCGATAAACTCAGCAAAACTGCCGTGTTCAAGCTGAACAGAACGCATCATCATTGCATTAGCTGGAATGGTCTTCACTTTATTAAAATTTCGGACAATTTTGGGGTCTTGCGCTTTACGCTCGAGCATATCGTCGGGCATTAACAGTATTTTACTCACATCAAACTGCCAAAACACCTCCTCAAATGAGGGCCACTTGTTGTGGATCACTCGCCACACAAAGCCTGACTGGAAGATCGATTTAGTAAACTGAGCTAAATATCGATCGTCACCAATATCGATCAACTCGTCTGGCGTACGACATGGTGGTAACAACGACTCAAGTGCGGCTTGCCCACCTTTACGGTCACACGCCCGCTGATACATTGAGTCAAAAGATTCAAACCTCATTTTTTGCTTAACTCCACTACCTCTCACTATGACAATAGTATTCTACGGCATTGCTAAGTAAAATAGTGCACTTACACATTATTCCATCACTGTAGTTTCAACTTTTTAGACTTAGCTAGTGGCGGACTTAACGTCACTAATTGATGAAAAATAGATTGCTTTGATTAAAAAAAACCCGAACGCTCCGTTTTACTCTAAATCTTCAAAAAAAGTGTTGACGACTTTCGGTCTGAACAGCATAATGCGCTCCGTTCTCAAGGCAGTCGCTACTGTCAAAAGGAACAGGAAATTTGGCTACGTAGCTCAGCTGGTTAGAGCACATCACTCATAATGATGGGGTCACAGGTTCGAATCCCGTCGTAGCCACCATTCTTTCTTTTTGTTAAAAGAGAGATAAAGAACAACGTCTCGTTGAGTACCAATTGTCAACGAAGACTACAGATTTGTGCGGAAGTGGCGGAATTGGTAGACGCACCAGATTTAGGTTCTGGCGCCGCAAGGTGTGAGAGTTCAAGTCTCTCCTTCCGCACCATTATTTAGATTCGAAAGAATCATTGTAGGGCTATCGCCAAGCGGTAAGGCAGCGGCTTTTGATGCCGCCATCCCCTGGTTCGAATCCAGGTAGCCCTGCCACATTTAAAGTGATTACTTGCAAAATAAGCAATCGCTCGCCAAACAATAAAATTGATTGGCAGAAGACGAAAGATGTTATATAGTTCTTCGTCCAAAATTTAGAG
>NZ_JXQD01000025.1:190870-191333 GCF_002100145.1 Vibrio sp. qd031 | reverse complement strand
CATAATGATGGGGTCACAGGTTCGAATCCCGTCGTAGCCACCATTCTTTCTTTTTGTTAAAAGAGAGATAAAGAACAACGTCTCGTTGAGTACCAATTGTCAACGATGACTACAGATTTGTGCGGAAGTGGCGGAATTGGTAGACGCACCAGATTTAGGTTCTGGCGCCGCAAGGTGTGAGAGTTCAAGTCTCTCCTTCCGCACCATTATTCAGATTCGTAAGAATCGCTGTAGGGCTATCGCCAAGCGGTAAGGCAGCGGCTTTTGATGCCGCCATTCCCTGGTTCGAATCCAGGTAGCCCTGCCATATTTACTTAAGGGTAAGTATGGGGAAAGAAATTTGATGCCCCATCTATAGTCCCTGGTTCGGCTCTAGTTAGCCCTGCCACTATTTAAGTGGTGCTTGTTCAAAACAGGCAATACAACGTCAAGTTGAGTACCAATTTTCAACTTAGACTACAAA
>NZ_JXQD01000025.1:0-190681 GCF_002100145.1 Vibrio sp. qd031 | reverse complement strand
GTAAGAATCGCTGTAGGGCTATCGCCAAGCGGTAAGGCAGCGGCTTTTGATGCCGCCATTCCCTGGTTCGAATCCAGGTAGCCCTGCCACTATTTAGTAGTGGATTGTAGACAGTGTGGTTTTGATGCCCCATCTATAGTCCCTGGTTCGGCTCTAGTTAGCCCTGACACTATTTAAGTGGTGCTTGTTCTAACAAGCAGACAACGTTATTAGAGTTCTCCAATTACTCTTTTAACTACAAATTTGTGCGGAAGTGGCGGAATTGGTAGACGCACCAGATTTAGGTTCTGGCGCCGCAAGGTGTGAGAGTTCAAGTCTCTCCTTCCGCACCATTATTAAGGCAGCGATGCCGAGTGTGGCTACGTAGCTCAGCTGGTTAGAGCACATCACTCATAATGATGGGGTCACAGGTTCGAATCCCGTCGTAGCCACCATTCTTTCTTTTTAATTTAAAGAGAGAAAAAGAAAACAACGTCTCGTTGAGTACCAATTGTCAGCGAAGACTACAGATTTGTGCGGAAGTGGCGGAATTGGTAGACGCACCAGATTTAGGTTCTGGCGCCGCAAGGTGTGAGAGTTCAAGTCTCTCCTTCCGCACCATCCTTTAAGGGCTCGCTATTTAGCGAGCCCTTTTTATTTGTGCATACTGTAGCTGGTTATACCAATCGAAGTAATGAACTGGTCAGAAAATTGCTGTGGCGTTGCAGTGGTAAAAATTGCCACAGAAAATGGTTCTACCTACAAACTCTTTAACGCCATTGTCAGTGAATGGCTATGGGTAGTATTACATCCCGTTACACTCCCTGTTGTAATTATCGCCCTAATACCAATCGAAGTAATTGACTGGTCAGAAAATTGCGCTGGAAAAACCGCTAAGAGCAAGGCAAAGATTACCGTAGATAGTTGTTCTACCTACAAAATCTTTAACGCCGCTATTAGCGATTTTAACAAGCAAGAATGACCAGTTAATTGCTTTGGTTGGTATAATTAGTGTTCAATCAAGTATTCAACCAATAGCGCTTGCACCTGCTACTCAATTTGAGATGATTCACCCCATAAACTCAGGCCAGCAGGACGCACTATGCAACACTCAATGTGGATTGGCAGTTACTCAGACAATGATTCAAGCCAGCCTTCGTACAATCCAGGACTCACTCAAGTCAATCTCGACAGTATCAGTGGTACGTTGTCCTTTGACAAAAAGACACTTGATCGCTCAGCCATCTCTTGCAAACAGCCCTCCTATTTGTGTAGCGCAAACGCTCACCTAGCCGTCGTCACAGAACACTGCACGCCCCAGGTACCGTACCTGAATATTGTTGACCCGAAAGCTAAAAAAGTGCTGTCTACAACCGAGATTACAGGCGATGCTCCTTGCCATATCGTTTACAGCGAGAAACATCAATGCATTGCCGTGGCGCACTATATGGGTGGCAATATTACCCTCCTTGATAGTGACGATCTTTCACAGTCTCTTACTATCACCCGCTCGGGAAGTGGCCCAATCCTACACCGCCAAGAAAGTGCGCATTTACACCAAGTTCAGTTTCTAACTCATTCTAACCAACTAATCGCGGTCGACTTAGGGTGCGACGAAGTGCTGCTGTTCGACTTAACGCCACAGCCTGGATGTATGAGTGAGGCAACACTATCGAGCGTTATTACATTGCCTGCAGGTCGCGGCCCTCGGCATGTGGTACTTAACGAAACAGAAGATCAGCTCTATGTGCTGTGTGAACTATCGGAATCGGTGTGCCACTTTAGAAAGAATGACCAACATCAATGGGTGCTGCATAATGAGCTTGCGCTTCTAGAGAACGAGCCAACCCAAGAAGCTGCAGCGGCAATAAAGCTCTCAACTGATGGCCGTACGCTCTATACCAGTGCCCGTGCTCAAAATAAGATCGTGAGTTTTAGAGTCTCTGATAGTGGAGAGCTATCCCCCCTGCAAATCATTGATTGTGGTGGAGAATTTCCAAGAGACTTTTCGACATCACCCTGTGGCCAGTGGATGGTTGTCGGCAACCAACACAGCCACACTCTGTCTGTATTAAACATTGACCAAAACAGTGGAATGCTCAGCAATACCCCTCACACACTAAGCTTAGGCTCACCCGTGTGTGTGCTGTTTTAATCGCACCCACATACTAGGGTGTGTTGACCTTTCGTGGCCAAACTTCGTTCACTCTAGGAGCGCTCAGGACAAGGAATAAGGAGAGCTGCATAGTCATTCTATGTAAACGAAAAATGACGCCGTGCTGCACGCTCCTAGAGCCCTAAAGCGTATTTTAGGGCTTTCTCTTTCAATACACCGCTACGATCCGCCAGCTTTAACGCCGCATTACGCGCAAACTTTAGTCCGGCCAAATCATTGCTAAATCCTTTATAGAAAAGATCCATTGAGGTTTGCATCAATAAGTTATCGGGATATCTGATTCGATGATAACGCTTAAAGGCATGGGTGTTGTTCCCTTGCTTTGCCACACTCTCCACCAGCCCCATGACATCTTTAAAGCCCAAGTTGACTCCTTGGCCAGCTAGTGGATTGATGGTATGAGCGGCATCACCGACAAGTACGGTATGACCAACATAATAGTGATTGGCATGACGCCGAGTTAGGGGAAAACTGCCTTGGTTAAGGACGTTAACTTGCCCTAATTTGGCCGGAAACGCTCGATGAATTTCCTCTGCAAGTTGACTATTGCTCATCTTGCTTAAAGCGCGGATCGTCGCGGGCGCGTCGTACCATACCAGCGATGCTTGTTGACCGTTAAGTGGTAGTAGCGAGCGTGGCCCCGATGGGGTAAACCATTGCCACGTAATGTCTTGTTGCGGCAGCTGCGTTTCAACATGAATAAGCATACAATGCTGGCGATAATCCCATGCGGTAATGCCAATGTTGGACAACTGCCTCACCTTCGAATTAGCGCCATCTGCGCCAATGACGGTCTTAGTACTCAGCGTGGTTCCATTAGACAGCGCAACCAGGGTTGCTGCGCCGTCACCCTCAGTGTTTTGCGGGGTAAGACGGTCTAAATACTCACCGGAAAATAGCTCGATCTCAGGGTAATGCTCAAACTGCTCCAGCAGCGCCAATTGCACCACTCGATTCTCAACCATATAACCTAGCGACTCTAACGCTAACTGCTCGGCACTAAACTCGATTTGGCAGCCATCACTTTCCCATGTTGCAAGGCGCTTATAGGGGCAACAGCGCCTATCTAAGATACCTTCCCAAGCTCCCAGTTCGCTAAGCAACTCGACCGAGCCCGCCGAAATAGCTGAGACCCGCAAGTCGACGGGTTGCTCTGGGCAAAATGGTTGGGGTAGCTGAGCCTCGATTACCGCGACCTTCCATCCCTGTTTCGCTAATCCAATGGCAGTTGCACTGCCCACCATTCCGCCGCCAATAATCGTAAAATCAAATTGCTTCATGCTGTCCATAACGCTGAGAACTGTACTCAAATGATTGTACTTAAAAGTGAAATTGATTGCTGCTAAAACTTAGAAATTCACCCTGCGCTTTAGCTCTGGTCACAGTGCGTGGAAACCAGTACAATACGCGCCCTGCCGTGTGTGGTGAGATTTCCTACAACGGCAACCAAATAACAATGGGCTTTGCTCCCTTATTTAAACTAACGATCGAGCGAACAGACATGAGTAAAAAACTTCTGATTAAAACCTGGGGCTGCCAGATGAACGAATACGATTCATCTAAGATGGCCGATTTATTAAATGCTGCTAACGGTTACGAATTAACCGAAGTCCCAGAAGAGGCTGATGTTCTGCTGCTCAATACTTGCTCCATCCGCGAAAAAGCGCAGGAGAAAGTCTTCCACCAATTGGGTCGTTGGAAAACGCTCAAAGACAAAAAGCCAGATCTCGTTATCGGAGTCGGTGGCTGTGTTGCGACTCAAGAAGGCGATCACATTCGTCAACGAGCACCTTATGTCGATGTTATTTTTGGCCCACAAACGCTGCATCGCCTACCAGAGATGATCAAGCGTTCACAAAATGATGATGCACCTGTCATGGACATCTCTTTTCCAGAAATCGAAAAATTCGATAGCTTACCTGAGCCACGCGCGGAAGGGGCAACAGCATTCGTTTCTATTATGGAAGGCTGTTCAAAATACTGTACTTATTGCGTAGTTCCCTACACCCGTGGTGAAGAAGTTAGCCGCCCAATGGACGATGTATTGTTTGAAGTGGCACAACTGGCGGAGCAAGGGGTACGTGAAGTTAACCTACTTGGCCAAAACGTAAATGCATACCGTGGTCCTACTCACGACGGTGATATCTGCAGCTTTGCGGAGCTATTGCGCTTAGTGGCGTCTATCGACGGTATTGACCGTTTGCGCTTTACCACCAGCCACCCACTTGAGTTCACAGACGACATCGTTGCCGTCTACGAAGATACCCCAGAGCTTGTGAGCTTCCTGCACTTACCAGTACAAAGTGGTTCAGATCGCATTCTTACCATGATGAAAAGGCCGCACACTGCCATCGAATACAAGTCTATTATTCGAAAGTTGCGTAAAGCGCGCCCAGACATTCAGATCAGCTCTGATTTCATTGTTGGCTTCCCAGGTGAAACCGACAAAGATTTCCAAGACACCATGAAGCTTATTCGTGATGTCGACTTTGATATGAGCTTTAGCTTCATTTTCTCACCTCGTCCAGGCACGCCAGCGGCAGACTACCCGTGTGATTTGAGTGAGCAAGAGAAGAAAGAGCGCTTGTACGAGCTTCAGCAGCAGGTCAACAGCCAAGCCATGCGCTACTCGCGTTTAATGCTCGATACTGAGCAACGCATATTAGTAGAAGGCCCGTCTAAGAAGAATCTGATGGAACTGCGCGGTCGTACTGAAAACAACCGTGTGGTGAACTTTGAAGGCTCCGCTGACTTAATTGGGCAATATGTCGATGTTAAAATTACCGACGTGTTCGCAAACTCTCTACGTGCAGAACTGCTGCGCACTGAAGCAGAGCTAGGGTTACGTTCTATCACCTCGCCAAAACAGATGATGGAAAAAACCCGTCGCGAAGATGAATTGGGTGTGGCCACGTTTACGCCATAGATCTTCCGCTAGATCTTCAGTTTGAACAGATCTAAACTGGAAGTAGATACCGCACTAAAAAGACAAACACGAGCCCGGTCACAATCGGGCTCTTTAAGTTTAAGGGATGTGAATTGAGCAATAAAATTGTCACTCTAGAAATTAATCTAGAACCTGCAGACAACCAACGTCTGTCCAGCCTTTGTGGCCCCTTTGATGACAACATCAAACATCTAGAGCGCCGTCTAGGCGTTGAAATCAACTACCGCGGAAATTTCTTCACCATAGTAGGTAAACCTCATACTGCTGCTGCGGGTCTGGATATCATTAAGCACCTCTACATCGAAACCGCTCCGGTAAAAGGCAAGCAAATCGATATTGAGCCTGAGCAAATTCACTTGGCGGTGAAAGAGTCAGGTGTGCTAGAGCAAACCGAGGAAGCTGAGTTTACCGTCGGCAAAGAAGTCTTTATTAAGACCAAAAAAGGCATCATTAAGCCTCGCACGCCAAATCAAGGCCAGTACTTGATGAATATGGTTACCCATGACATCAGCTTCGGTATTGGTCCTGCGGGTACAGGTAAGACGTATTTAGCGGTTGCTGCGGCTGTAGATGCCCTAGAGCGCCAAGAGATTCGCCGTATTCTGCTGACCCGACCTGCTGTTGAAGCGGGTGAGAAGCTGGGTTTTCTGCCTGGTGATTTAAGCCAAAAAGTCGATCCTTACTTGCGCCCTTTGTACGATGCGTTGTTTGAAATGCTCGGCTTTGAGAAAGTGGAAAAACTCATCGAGCGTAACGTCATTGAAGTCGCGCCACTTGCTTACATGCGCGGGCGTACCCTTAATGATGCGTTCATCATTTTGGACGAAAGCCAAAACACCACTGTAGAACAGATGAAAATGTTCCTAACGCGTATCGGCTTTAATTCTCGCGCAGTGATCACAGGTGATGTAACCCAAATTGACTTACCTCGTGGAGCGCGCTCTGGATTGCGTCATGCGATTGAAGTGCTTTCTGACGTCGATGACATCAGCTTTAACTTCTTCCAGTCAGACGATGTAGTGAGACACCCTGTGGTTGCTCGTATCGTCAATGCGTACGAGAACTGGGAAGCCAAAGACGCTCTCGAGAAAAAAGCGATGGATAAAAAACGTCGTGAAGAGCGCGAGGCCAGAGAAGCTAAATTAGTCGCCGACGCGGCACTTTCACAAGCGCAAGCTATCTCAAATAAGTAACCTTTAATAGGCTGGTGAACACCTAATGAGCATTAATCTAGACTTTCAAATAGCGTGCGAAGAGTCGCAAAACCTTCCTAGCGAAGAGCAAGTGTCGCTATGGCTAAATACCGCAACAGAAAAACTCGATGACGAGTTTGACCTCACGGTACGCCTAGTCGATGAGCAAGAGAGTCACCGGCTTAATTTCGATTATCGAGGCAAAGACAAACCCACCAATGTGCTCTCTTTTCCTTTTGAGGCACCACCAGGTGTCGAGATCAATTTGTTGGGCGATTTAATCATTTGCAAACAGGTTGTCGAGCAAGAAGCGAAAGACCAAGATAAGACCTTAGCAGCACATTGGGCACATATGGTTGTGCATGGTGCCCTACATCTGCTAGGTTATGATCATATTGACGATGAAGAAGCGATCGAAATGGAATCGCTTGAGACTCAAATATTGCAAAGAATGGGGTTTGAAGACCCTTATCTAAGCGAAAAATCGTAATCGCTCACGCGTCTGCGATTACAGTGAGCTATCCCACTTCGGTAGCGCTAACTTAAGAGAAACAATGAACGACGACAATTCGACGTCTCCGGAAGGAACGAAGGAAAAATCAGAAGGTCCCAGTCGGAAGTCCTTCTTTGAACGCTTAGCACAGCTGTTTAACGGCGACCCTAAGGATAAACAAGAACTGGTCGATGTGATCCGAGATTCTGAGGTCAATGACCTCATCGACCACGACACCCGCGACATGCTCGAAGGGGTGATGGAAATCGCTGATCAACGCGTGAGAGACATTATGTTGCCTCGCTCGCAAATGGTCACGGTGGAACGCACTCATAACTTAGACGAGCTGATTAGCATCATCACTGATGCACAACACTCCCGTTACCCAGTCATTAATGAAGACAAAGATCATGTTGAAGGTCTATTGCTGGCTAAGGACCTACTTGGGTACTTAGGCTCAGACAGTGCGCCGTTCGATATTGAGCAAGTGCTTCGTCAAGCGGTTGTAGTGCCAGAGAGTAAGCGTGTCGATAAACTGCTAAAAGAGTTCCGAGAAGAGCGCTACCATATGGCGATCGTTGTCGATGAATTTGGGGGTGTATCGGGTCTTGTGACCATCGAAGACATTCTTGAAGAAATTGTTGGCGAAATCGAAGATGAGTTCGATGACGAAGAAGAGCAAGACATTCGCAAACTCAGTAAGCATACCTTCGCGGTAAAAGCGCTTACGCCTATCAGTGAGTTCAATGACACCTTTGGTACCGATCTTGACGATGATGAAGTCGACACTATCGGGGGATTGGTCATGACTCGATTTGGTCACCTTCCTAGCCGCGGTGAAATCGTTGAAATTGACGAACTGTCGTTTAAAGTGACCTCCGCAGATAATCGTCGAATCATCCAACTGCAAGTGACCGTCCCAGAGCAAGTGGTCGAAGCACAGCAACCAGAGTAACGTTTAAAATATGATGAATTCTGTATTTATTCATCGCCTCATCAGGCCGCTTGCGGCCTTTTTTGTGGGCGCTGTAACCCCTCTCGCCTTTGCACCCTACTCCTATTGGCCAATTGCATTTGCCTCCGTACTCGCCTTATTGCTTATTCAGCACAGGCAAACTGCCAAGCAGGGTCTTATGAGTGGCTTTAGCTACGGACTAGGGTTATTTGGTTTTGGCATTAGCTGGGTGCACGTATCCATCGATACCTTTGGCGGGATGCCAAAGCTTGCTAGCCTTTTTTTAATGCTCGTGCTGGTCAGCTATCTATCATTGTTTCCCGCCTTATTCGGCTACGTTAATCGACGCTACTCACCGAAACTGAACAGCGCACATAGCTTTGCGTTCCTTATTGCGGCTTGGCTTAGTATTGATTGGCTTAGAGGCTGGATGTTAACGGGCTTTCCGTGGCTCTTATTAGGCTATAGCCAGATTGACTCACCCTACGCCAATTTCGCCCCAATTGGTGGAGTCGACTTAGTGACGCTTTCTGTCGTTGCCAGCTCGCTAGGTCTCTACATTGCAGTGACGAATAAACGATGGCAGTGGGCGATTCCCACTATTGCTATTGGGTTATTGTCTGTCACAGCGGGCAAAACGGATTGGGTGACACCAGATCACGATCAAGTGACTTCGGTGGCACTGGTTCAAGGTAATATTGCACAAGAGAAAAAATGGCTGCCCGCCGAGCGCTGGCCTACCCTGCTCAAATTTATGGACTTAACCCGTGAAAATTGGGACGCAGACATTATTGTCTGGCCAGAAGCCGCCATCCCTGCGTTTGAGCGCGAAGTTCGATCTTTTCTCACCTCTCTCGATGAAGCAGCAAAACTTAATAACAGCGCCGTCATCACTGGGGTCGTCACCGCTGAACAGGGGGACTACTACAACAGTGTGATCACGTTAGGCAAAACCAATCACGACGCTTACGACTACGCAACGCAGCAGCGCTATCATAAATATCATCTGTTGCCATTTGGTGAGTTCGTCCCTTTAGAGTCTTTGCTGCGTCCTCTGGCACCGTTTTTTAACTTGCCGATGTCGTCGTTTGCTCGTGGCGAACGAATTCAACCTAACTTAGTCGCAGGCGATCATCATTTAGTCACCGCGCTCTGTTACGAAATCATTTTTAACCAATTGGTTCGCGACAATATTACGCAAGACAGTGACTATATCCTCACACTATCAAACGATGCTTGGTTTGGCACCTCTGCTGGTCCCTGGCAGCACATGGAAATTGCTCGAATGAGAGCACTAGAACTGGGTAAACCAGTAATACGAGCCACCAACAATGGTGTCACCATGGTCACTGACCATAAAGGGGACATAGTCGCAGAGATCCCGCAATTTACCACCGCGGTGCTACGCGCGGAGATAACGCCCACCCAAGGAGTGACTCCTTTCTTAAATTTTGGTGTCCTGCCGCTAAAGATATTGGTTTTACTTCTATTTATGATCAGCGTTCTTAGCCTAAGACAATCCAAAGACTAGACACATTTTTGATGTGAAAAATTTGGCTCACTTATGAATAAAGTGAGCCAAATAGTCCATTGGAAGACAATAGGTGAGCTTCCACCCTTGATAGCTTAGCTATACGTGAATAAGGGTAACCATAATTAAGGCTTGAGTGACTGCCGAGTAAACGAGCGGTGGTCACATTGCAAACACGGTGTAATTTCGGTGGCATGATTATACTCGGTACGATGACCGCATTTTTCACACACCAAAACGCCAAGACCGATGATCTCCCCTGCTTGATACACGCCTTGATGCTCTAAGTCTTGGAACAACTCCACCCACTCTACTTTTGTCCTATCGGTGATCTCGAGCAAGCCTTGCCAGATGGAATTGGTGATGGTTAGATAAAAAGGGCTGCTTTTGCTCGACTCATAATCGTTGGCAAAGGCTTTAAGATCCGATTTTACATAGGCAGAAATCAACGCCATCTCATCTTTTGTCATCTCGTTGGCGGCTTGAACCACTTCGGCTGACTTATCGAGCGCATTGGACAGTTCTTCTGGGCTGTGTTTGAGCGAATCGACCACTCTAGTGAGCATTTCTTCATAACCAGTTTTACGTTTTGGCATACAAACCTCCCAATCGTCACTTTGACTATTGTTGCCAGTGGTTCCTTTAGGTATTCTATGCTGATCAATAATGATCTGGTTTTACCGATCTCACAGATTCCAAAAAACGGACAGCATTAATGCAAGAGCAATACAACCCGCAACAGATTGAACAAAAAGTTCAAGAGCTTTGGGACAACAATAAGACCTTTGTTGTAAGTGAAGACCCAAATAAAGAAAAATTCTACTGCCTGTCGATGTTCCCTTACCCAAGTGGTCGACTGCATATGGGTCACGTACGTAATTACACCATAGGTGACGTTGTGTCTCGTTTCCAGCGCTTGCAAGGCAAAAACGTCATGCAACCTATTGGATGGGATGCATTCGGACTTCCAGCAGAAAACGCGGCGGTTAAAAACAAAACCGCTCCTGCGCCTTGGACGTACGAAAACATCGAATACATGAAGAACCAGCTAAAATTGCTGGGCTTTGGTTACGACTGGGATCGTGAATTTGCCACTTGTACGCCAGAATACTACCGCTGGGAACAAGAGTTTTTCACCAAGCTTTACGAAAAAGGCTTGGTCTATAAGAAAACGGCTTCTGTTAACTGGTGTCCTAATGACCAAACGGTACTGGCGAACGAGCAAGTTGAAGATGGCTGCTGCTGGCGCTGTGACACCCCTGTTGAACAAAAAGAAATTCCTCAGTGGTTTATTAAGATCACCGAATACGCGCAAGAGCTACTTGATGACCTCGACAACCTAGATGGTTGGCCAGAAATGGTTAAAACCATGCAGCGCAACTGGATTGGCCGCTCGGAAGGTGTTGAGCTTAAGTTTGAAGTTAAGGGCCACAACGATCTTGAGGTGTACACCACACGTCCAGACACGCTCATGGGCGTAACATACGTCGGTATTGCGGCAGGTCACCCTCTGGCTGCTGCTGCTGCTCAAAACAATGCCGAGCTTGCAAACTTTATCGAAGAATGTAAGAACAACAAAGTTGCAGAAGCTGACATGGCCACAATGGAGAAGAAAGGTATGGCGACTGGCCTTACCGCGATCCACCCATTGAACGGTCGTGAAGTGCCCGTATTTGTCGCAAACTTCGTGTTGATGGACTACGGTACAGGCGCAGTAATGGCGGTACCCGCACACGATCAGCGTGATTATGAATTTGCGACTAAATACAACCTAGACATTGTACCGGTAATCAAGCCTATCGATGGCTCTGAGCTGGACGTTTCGACTGAGGCGTACACAGAAAAAGGCGTGCTGTTTGATTCTGGCGAATTTGATGGTCTTGAGTTCCAAGCAGCCTTTGATGCCATCGCTGCAAAGCTTGAAGCTGAAGAAAAAGGCGTGAAGACCGTAAACTTCCGTCTTCGCGATTGGGGTGTTTCACGTCAGCGTTACTGGGGTTCTCCAATCCCGATGGTCACGACTGAAGATGGTGAAGTACACCCAGTTCCAGCTGATCAACTTCCTGTCATTTTGCCAGAAGACGTGGTCATGGATGGGGTTACTAGCCCAATTAAAGCCGATAAAGAGTGGGCGAAGACCACGTTCAACGGGGAACCAGCACTGCGTGAAACCGACACCTTCGATACCTTTATGGAATCATCTTGGTACTACGCACGCTACTGTAGCCCACAAGCTGACGCAATTGTTGATTCAGAAAAAGCCAACTACTGGCTACCTGTGGATCAATACGTTGGCGGCATTGAGCACGCCGTAATGCACCTATTGTACTCACGTTTCTTCCACAAACTGCTGCGTGATGCAGGCTACGTCACCTCTGATGAGCCGTTTAAGAAATTACTGTGTCAAGGTATGGTACTGGCAGATGCGTTCTACCACACCAACGACAAAGGCACTAAAGAGTGGATTGCCCCAACTGACGTCAACGTTGATCGCGATGGCAAGGGCCGCATTACCAGCGCCATCGATACTCAAGGTCGCAGTGTCGAACACTCAGGCATGATCAAAATGTCTAAGTCTAAAAACAACGGTATTGACCCTCAAGAAATGGTCGACAAATACGGCGCCGATACTGTGCGTCTGTTTATGATGTTTGCGTCACCTGCAGACATGACCCTTGAGTGGCAAGAATCTGGTGTTGAAGGCGCAAACCGTTTCTTGAAACGTGTTTGGAAACTGGTTAAAGAACACACCGAAAAAGGTGCCGCTCCTGCACTTGATGCAGCGGCTCTTACCTCTGACCAAAAAGCACTGCGCCGAGATGTGCACAAGACCATTGCTAAAGTGACCGATGACATCGACCGTCGTCAAACCTTTAACACCGCGATTGCTGCAATCATGGAATTGATGAACAAACTGGGCAAAGCGCCACAAGAGACAGCGCAAGACCGTGCTATCCTTGATGAAGCACTTAAAGCCATCATTGTGATGCTCTACCCAATCACTCCACACATCAGCTTTGAGATGTGGACAGCACTGGGTGAAACAGACATCGATAACACCGCATGGCCAAAACATGACGAGAAAGCGCTGGTTGAAGACGAAAAGCTGATTGTTGTTCAAGTGAATGGCAAATTACGTGCGAAGCTTACGGTTGCTGCAGATGCATCGAAAGACGACGTTGAGGCTCTTGGTCTTAACGACGAAAATGTGGTGAAATTCACCGAAGGGAAAACGGTTCGTAAAGTGATTTACGTACCGGGTAAGCTACTGAACATCGTTGCTAACTAGTTCCTGTTAATAGACATTGCCGCAAAGCGGCAATGTCTATATTTCGCTCTTACGAGAGCGTCTATGTTTGCTGCTTTGCAAAGAGTAATGGCAGTAAACATAGGCTTAACCAATACGCTGTGGTATCCATGTACAAATCATTGAGTGTTAAACTCATCTCGGCTCTATTTATCTCTAGCATTTTAGCGGGGTGTGGTTTCCACTTCCGCGGTGACTATTTCGTTCCTGAAAACATCGGTACACTCTCGGTGACCAGTTTTGACCAGTATTCACCTTTGGTACGACGCATTAATACCGAGCTGCGCTTAAATGGAATCGAGGTTGTGACCCCGGCTGCAAGTACCCCCAATCTGCACTTAGCGAGTGAATCGGTGAGTGAGCGCACACTGTCTCTTTACCAAAACAGCCGCGCCGCAGAAAAAGAACTCACCTATGTGGCCAATTATCGAGTCACCATTCCCAATGAAGGGGCAACATCGTTTAGTGCTAAAGTGACCCGCAGCTTTTTAGATAACCCACTGACCGTTTTGGCTAAGTCGGTCGAGCGCGATCAAATTGAAGATGAAATGCGTGGACAAGCTGCGCAGCAGATTATCCGCCAGCTAGCCCGCCTCAAAGAGAGCGAAGAGTTCACTAGCCCATACAAAGAAGTCGAGGTCGATTTTAACAATGATAAAAGCGAACCCTCACTTGCAACGCCTTAGAATCCATAGAACAGTATTGTGAAGATTTTTGCAGACAAACTTGTCACTCACCTTCAGCGTCAAACGCATCCCATATACTTGGTCGCCGGAAACGAGCCGCTGTTGGTCAACGAGTCACGTGAAACGCTGCGAACCATGGCGGTATCGCACGGTTTTGAAGCCGCTGCGCCATTTGTACTCGATAATCAAGCCGATTGGAATGCCATCTACAACGCGTGTACGGCGATGAGTCTTTTCGCGTCAAAAAACTTAGTTGAGTTGACCATTCCAGACTCTGGTCCAGGGGCTGCGAACGCCAAGCAGTTAGTGTCGTTAGTGGAACAATTAACACCCGATACGCTGCTGTTGTTAACCGCATCAAAGCTAAACAAACAAGTAGAAAGCAGTAAGTGGTATAAAGCCTTAACCAAACAAGGTTGCTGCATCAGTTGTATGACACCGGATAGCAGTCGCTTACCGCAGTTTGTCCGTCAGCGTTGCCATGCCCTTGGGTTGCAAGCTGACGCTGAGGCGGTTCAACTTCTCGCGCACTGGCATGAAGGCAATTTACTAGCACTGAGTCAGAGCTTACAAAAGCTACTGCTGATCTATCCAGATAAACAGTTAACATTAAACCGTGTCAAAGAGTCTTTAAGCCGTCACAATCACTTCACGGTGTTCCACTGGACAGATGCGATGCTAGCAGGAAAATCCAATCGTGCATTGCGAGTACTGTCCGAGCTAAAAGCCGAAGGTGTCGAACTGGTGATTATGCTGCGTACGGTGCAGAAAGAGTTGCTATTATTAGCCTCGTTGTCTCAGCAAATGCGTACGACTCCGGTAAACACTCTTTTTGACCAACATAGAATTTGGTCCAGCAAGCGGCCCCAATACCAAGCCGCGCTAACGAGATTGTCTCAGACACACTTAACCAAGCTTATCCAGTTACTCGCGCAACTGGAACGATCGGTAAAGACCGATTACGAGGCTAATCACTGGTTAGCTATGCAACATTTTACATTGGCAACTTGTGTACCGAGCGCACTCGGTATGACGCCACAACGACAACACTAGGACAACACCTTGCTACAACAACAACTTTGTGACTTTTTGGCTGATAAAGCCGACGATATGAAAGCCGAAAACATCATCACACTAGACGTCACCGGAAAATCTAGCATCACCGATACGATGATCATTTGTACTGGCACCTCAAAACGACATGTTTCGTCGATTGCCGAGCACATAGCTCAAGAAGCAAAATCGAAGGGCCTAGAGCCACTTGGTATGGACGGCGAAATAGAAGGTGAGTGGGTCGTGCTCGATATGGGCGATGCGATGGTGCACATTCTACAACAAGAACATCGAGAGCTTTATCAACTTGAAAAATTGTGGAGCTAAATCGTGAAGCTTCAACTGGTTGCCGTGGGCACTAAAATGCCTAAATGGGTCGAAGAAGGTTTTCAGGAGTACAAACGCCGATTTCCTCACGACATGCCGTTAGAACTCGTCGAAATAACGGCAGGCAAACGGGGCAAAAATGCCGATATAGCACGGATCCTGCAAAAAGAAGGGGAAGCCATGCTTGCGGCTGTGCCAAAAGGCAACAGGATTGTCACTCTGGATATCCCAGGTAAAAAATGGGATACCCCACAACTTGCTCAGCAGTTAGAACACTGGAAACTGGATGGCCGAGACGTCTCCATTTTGATTGGTGGGCCAGAAGGCTTAGCACCCGCGTGTAAAGCTGCTGCCGATCAAAGTTGGTCGCTTTCTGCGTTGACGCTGCCTCACCCGCTAGTAAGAATCGTGATGGCCGAAAGCTTGTATCGCGCTTGGAGCGTGACGGCTAACCACCCGTACCACAGAGAATAGAGTGACATGAAGAAGCAGCGCACCCACTTAAGAGACCACAAACAAGAGTCTCAGCTGTTTGCTCGTCGAGCCATAGTCGCCTTTTTGGGGATTGTGGTGATGATGGGTGCGCTTGTGGCTAACCTTTATACAATCCAAGTCAGTGAGTTTCAAGATTATAAAACTCGCTCTAACGACAATAGAATCAAAGTCGTCCCAATTGCACCCAATCGCGGTTTAATCTACGACAGAAACGGTAAGATACTCGCAGAAAATAAGCCGGTATTTAGCCTCGAGTTAATCCCAGAAAAAATCAGCGATATTGACCAGACTATCGCAGACCTGCGTACTCTCATTACCATTACTGACGAACAAATAGAGCGATTCCACCGCGACAGAAAACGCTCTCGCCGCTTTAACGCAATCCCTATCGTCAGTCAGTTGGATGAAGAGACGCGTTCAATCTTTGCGGTCAATCAGCACAAGTTTCCTGGCGTTGAGATTAACGCCGCCCTTAAGCGGTACTACCCGCACGGAAAAATGCTGACCCACGTACTTGGTTACGTGTCACGAATAAACGATCGTGACGTGCAACGACTTGTGCGAGAAGAACAGTACACCAATTACCAAGCGACTCGAGACATTGGTAAGCTAGGTATCGAACGCTATTATGAAACCATCTTACACGGCACAGCAGGCTACCAAGAGGTAGAAGTGAACAGTCGCGGGCGAGTGATCCGCACGTTAAAATATGTGCCGCCTATTCCGGGTAAAGACTTAGTCCTCAATCTAGACTTAGACCTGCAGACGTATGTGTATGGATTGCTAGATAAACGCAGGGGCTCTGCGGTTGTGCTAGACCCAAGCACTAATGGCGTGTTGGCGATGGTATCAAGCCCAAGCTACGATCCAAACTCATTTGTTCATGGGATCTCTAGTAAAGATTATAACGCGTTACTCAACGATAAAAACCGCCCACTAGTCAATCGCTCTACCCTAGGGATCTACCCACCCGCATCTACCGTCAAACCCTTTATCGCTGTTGCGGCGCTACAGGAAGGTGTCATCACCACCAATACAACACGCAACGATCCAGGCTATTGGAAAATCCCTAACTCTAAAACTAAGCCGTTCCGTGATTGGCTTCGTTGGGGACACGGAAAAGTCGATATTGTTAAGGCGATTGAAGAGTCTGTCGACACATTTTTCTATCAGATTGCTTATGATCTTGGTATAGATCGTCTTTCCCAATGGATGATGATGTTTGGGTTTGGTGACTATACAGGCATTGATATTCACGAGGAAAGTAAAGCCAACATGCCCACTCGCGAGTGGAAAATGGCACGCCATCGTACCCCTTGGTACCAGGGTGACACCATTCCTGTAGGTATTGGACAAGGTTATTGGACCGCAACACCTATGCAGCTGGCGAAGGCAACCTCTGTGCTGGTCAATCGAGGGGAAGTCATCGCGCCCCACCTCCTAATGGCCACCATGGATAATGTCAGTAACCAGCATTTAAAAGACTACATTGTTCCTGAATCTTACCCGCCGGTCAGCGAAGTTGATGAACGCTATTGGGCCGTTGCCTTTGAAGGGATGAAGTTGGTGAACTACGGAAAAAAAGGCACCGCGCGGCGTGCCTTTGTTGACACGCCTTACCTTAGTGCGGGTAAATCGGGTACCGCCCAAGTCTTTGGCTTAGCCGAAGACCAAGAGTACAACGCTGACGAGTTAGCGGAGCACTTACGGGATCACGCCTTATTTACAGGTTTTGCACCTTTAGATGATCCTCAAGTTGTGGTAACCGTCGTGCTAGAAAACGCTGGTGGTGGCTCCACTAATGGGGCACCTGTAGCGCGCCGCATTTTCGACCATATTATAATCGATAAAACGACGTTAACCGACGAGAACCCTTCATGAAGCTAGATCCTACTACAGGTAAAAGCCGTTCACTGTTCGAACGAATTCACCTAGACCTGCCATTGGTTCTTGGGTTAATCCTACTCATGGCAGTCTCGATGCTGGTGATGTACAGCGCGAGCGGTCAGAATGTGGCGATGATGGAACGTCAGTTTATGCGCATGCTCCTCTCTCTAGGCGTTATGGTGGTGCTCGCTCAAATCACGCCTCGCACCTATGAAGCTAGTGCGCCGTTCTTATTTGCTGCCGGTATCATTTTGTTACTTGGGGTTCTCTTTTTTGGTGAGGCTTCTAAAGGCGCTCAGCGCTGGCTTAATTTAGGCTTTGTTCGATTCCAACCCTCAGAACTGATGAAACTTGCCGTACCTTTGATGGTGGCGCGATATGTTGGTCGCCAATCACTACCTCCGTCGTTTAAAACGCTAACCATCTCTTTAACAATGGTACTTTTCCCGACCCTGCTCATTGCCAAACAGCCCGATCTTGGTACGTCTATTTTGATTGCTGCATCCGGGATATTTGTTATCTTTTTGGCCGGCATAAGCTGGAGAATTATATTTTCTGCGGGGCTATTTGTTGGAATTTTGGCCCCAGCGCTATGGTTTTTGGGGTTTATTCGAGAGTATCAAAAAGTTCGGGTACGCACCTTATTTGACCCAGAGTCAGATCCTCTCGGCGCTGGCTACCACATTATACAAAGCAAGATCGCGATTGGGTCGGGTGGCGTATCGGGCAAAGGGTGGCTACAAGGCACTCAATCTCAACTCGAATTTTTACCTGAGCGACACACCGACTTTATTTTTGCGGTTATCGCAGAGGAATGGGGGCTTATCGGCGTGCTCATGCTATTGCTGTTGTATTTATTCATCATTGGCCGTGGCCTATTGCTGGCATCACAAGCTCAAACTGCGTTTGGTCGAATGATGGCAGGAAGTATTGTGTTAAGCTTCTTTGTCTACATATTCGTAAACATTGGTATGGTGAGTGGGATTTTACCTGTTGTTGGTGTACCCCTGCCCCTCATCAGTTATGGTGGAACCTCGATGATGACACTAATGGCTGGATTCGGCATTTTAATGTCTATTCAAACACACCGAAAAATGCTGTCCAAAACAACTTAACGTTCATTCAACCTTGCACGGAGTTAAACCATTGAAACTGTTCAGACTGCTCACCATAAGTACACTCCTAGCAGTGTTAGTCGGATGCTCAACTAGCGGCGGGCGGTACAGTTTAAAAGATGATAAAGCACCCGAGCGACCTCTGGATGTCGCACACATTGAAGACGCCACACCAAAGTACGAAAAATATAGCCTAGGTGGTAATAAGGACTACACTTTGCGTGGCCAACGTTACGCGATTATTCATAATCCAACCAATTTTACCCAACAAGGTGAAGCCTCGTGGTACGGCAGTAAGTTTCACGGCCATTTAACATCCAATGGCGAAACCTACGATATGTATTCAATGAGTGCGGCGCATAAAACGCTACCAATACCAAGTTACGTAAAAGTCACCAACTTAGACAATAACAAAACCGCTATCGTCCGTGTTAATGATCGTGGTCCCTTTCATGAAGGGCGCATTATAGATTTAAGCTACGCTGCTGCGACCAAGTTAGATGTCATCAAGACTGGAACCGCCAATGTAAAGATTGAGCACATAACTACTACGCAAGCACCCTCTCCCAAAGCGACACAACACTATGCGATACAAGTCGCTGCAAGTTCGAACCATCAACGTGCGCACGATGTATTGTCAAGATTGGTCGATCTGACCAAGCAGGCGGGATATCTAGAACGAAATGATGGTCTTACAAAAATTTTTATGGGACCTTTTAATGACTATCAGACTGTTCAATCCACACTAAAGAGCGTTAAAAGTGAAGGTTATTCTGATGCTTTCATCACAAAAAAGCGCCTCGAAAAGTGAGGATTCGTTAACATATTTACATTTCGTTGTTTCTATAAACACTTAGCGAGTCTAGCCTTAACGGTGAATTCTGCTAAGATACCGTCTGATTGTTTGAATTCACGGATACGATTGCACTCATAATGAAAATCACCTTATCTAACGTACATTTTAAAATGGCTATCGCAGGTGCGCTGGCTGTTGTGGCTTCCTGCGCGACAGCGGCTCCGATTGTGGTACCTGATGCTCCTCAAGTCTCGGCAAAAGGCTTTGTGCTAATGGATTACCATTCTGGCGCAATACTCGCTGAGAAAAATAAAGACGAGCAATTGTCGCCAGCCAGCCTAACCAAGATGATGACCAGTTACGTCATTGGTCAAGAGCTCAAGCGCGGTAACATCAGTTCTGACGATAAAGTCGTGATCAGTAAAAATGCTTGGGCAAAAAACTTTCCTGACTCTTCAAAAATGTTTATTGAAGTAGGCACTACGGTCACAGTAGACGAATTAAACCGTGGCATAGTGATCCAGTCGGGCAATGATGCGTGTGTGGCCATGGCAGAACATGTTGCTGGCTCAGAAGATGCCTTTGTTGACTTGATGAATGCATGGGCTTCTTCACTGGGCATGAGCAATACCAATTTTGCAAACGTACACGGCTTGGATGATGACCGCCTGTATTCAACACCGTACGACATGGGCCTGTTAGGACAAGCTCTAATTCGTGATGTGCCTGAAGAGTATGCGCTTTACGCAGAAAAGCAATTCACTTACAACGACATTACCCAATACAACCGTAATGGCCTGTTATGGGATAAAAGCATGAATGTGGACGGCATTAAAACCGGTCACACTAGCCAAGCCGGTTACAGCTTAGTAAGTTCCGCTACCGAAGGTAAGATGCGTCTTGTTGCAGTAGTCATGGGTACAGATAGCGCTAACGCTCGTAAAGCAGAAAGCAAAAAATTGCTTAACTACGGCTTCCGCTTCTTTGAAACTGTAGCGCCGCACAAAAAAGGCGAAACCTTCATTGATGAAAAGATTTGGATGGGTTCTCAAGAAACTGTCGCACTGGGTGTGAACGAAGATACCTATGTAACTCTTCCACGTGGCGTCGCTAAAAACCTGAAAGCTAGCTTTGTACTTGAAAAAGAGCTACAAGCCCCCATCTCTCAGGGTGACGTAGTGGGCACGCTTTATTATCAAGTGGATGGTGAAGATGTAGCGCAATACCCACTGCTTGCATTAGAAGATGTCAATGAAGGTAGCTTGTTCAGCCGCCTTATGGATTACATCATCTTGCTGTTTAAGAGTTGGTTCAAATAATCTATCCCACCAGATTAACGAAACAAAGCCGCTCTGATAGCGGCTTTGTTGTTTATTGAGTTTTATTGAGTAGCCAAGTACTATTCGCCTTGTCATTATTCGTTGGAGTTTGCCATGCAAGAGCAACCAAAATTGAAAGATCTTTTAGAGTTTCCATGTCAATTCACCTATAAGGTGATGGGCTATGCAAAGCCTGAGCTGCCTGATTTGGTCCTAGAAGTGATCCAAAAGCATGCCCCTGGCGATTACAGCCCAACAGTGAAACCTAGTGCCAAAGGAAACTACCATTCAGTGTCGATTAGCATCACCGCGACGTCCATTGAACAAGTAGAAATTCTGTATAAAGAATTGGGCGAGATCGATATCGTCCGTATGGTATTGTAGTACCCCAATTTTGACCCCTCGACCAGAGATAAACATGCCAGCCGATCCAAAAGCCCTAACTATACGTTTATTAGGACGCCAAGATTATCAGCCTGTTTGGCAAGCGATGCACGATTTTACCAATACGCGCACCGACGAAACGACCGATGAGGTATGGATTGTTGAACACAATCCTGTGTTTACTCAAGGGCAAGCAGGTAAAGCTGAGCACCTATTAGAAACAGGCGATATACCTGTTGTCCAAAGCGATCGAGGGGGGCAAGTGACCTATCATGGACCCGGTCAATTAGTGGTGTATTTTTTGCTAAATTTACGCCGCAAAAACATGGGAGTTCGTGAACTGGTTACACACATCGAAACCATCATCATCAATACCCTGAAGCAATACGCCATCAACTCTGCAGCTAAGCCAGATGCGCCAGGTGTTTACGTTGACGGTAAAAAAGTTGCTTCGTTAGGGCTGCGTATACGCAAAGGGTGCTCCTTTCATGGCCTCGCACTGAATGTAAACATGGATTTGTCACCGTTTTTGCGTATTAACCCTTGTGGTTACCAAGGGATGGAGATGGTTCAGGTGTCACAATTAGGTGGCCCACAAGACATAGATAAGGTTGCACAAGATCTACTGCAACAGTTAACATCACAGCTTGATTATCAATCCGTCGAGCACACAACAAGAGTTTTAGCATGAGCAAACCGATTCAAATGGAGAAAGGGGTTAAGTATCGCGACGCCGATAAAATGGCATTGATCCCAACTAAAACCGTCGAAACTGCGCCTAAGGAAATGCTACGCAAGCCTGAATGGATGAAAATCAAGCTACCAAGTGACAGTAAGCGCATTCAAGACATTAAATCGGCAATGCGCAAAAACAATCTTCACTCGGTGTGTGAAGAGGCCTCATGCCCCAACCTAGCTGAATGTTTTAATCACGGCACCGCAACCTTTATGATTTTGGGTGCCATCTGCACAAGGCGCTGTCCTTTCTGTGATGTTGCTCATGGCCGTCCGCTTCCTCCAGAAGCGCAAGAGCCAACTAAGCTTGCACAAACCATTAAAGACATGGCGCTGCGCTATGTGGTGATCACTTCAGTCGATCGTGATGACCTTCGTGATGGCGGTGCAAAGCACTTTGCTGATTGTAATCGCGAGATCCGCGCACTCAGCCCAAACATTCAAATCGAAACACTGGTCCCTGATTTTCGCGGCCGCATGGACAAAGCACTCGATCAGTTAAAAGAGTGTCCACCCGATGTGTTTAACCACAACCTAGAAACAGCACCTCGTCTGTACCGAAAAGTTCGCCCAGGCGCTAACTATCAATGGTCTTTAGATCTGCTGAAGAAGTTTAAGCAGCAGCACCCTGACATCCCAACGAAGTCGGGCCTAATGATGGGCTTGGGTGAGACCAAGGAAGAGATTGTAGAGGTGTTAAAGGACTTGCGAGCGCACGGCGTCACTATGCTGACATTGGGTCAATACCTCGCGCCTAGTCGACATCACCTACCGGTAGAGCGCTATGTGCCACCAGCAGAATTCGAAGAGCTTAAAGAGATCGCGTTAGAGCTTGGGTTTACTCATGCTGCATGTGGTCCATTTGTGCGCTCTTCATACCATGCCGATCTGCAAGCAAAAGGCGAAGAAGTGAAATAA
The DNA here is from genome assembly GCF_002100145.1 of Vibrio sp. qd031. Lineage (GTDB taxonomy): Bacteria > Pseudomonadota > Gammaproteobacteria > Enterobacterales > Vibrionaceae > Vibrio. Next base: position 168,385 of record NZ_JXQD01000025.1, on the reverse strand, counting down.
CCACTTCTCAATAGTGTGACAAGCACGGGGTGTTGGTAAGAAACCAATCACCCCGTTTTAATATCTGAGAACTTCATTTTCTTTTTTCATCACTATTGATTATGCTTGTTAGCAAGATGTAATTAACAAGGATGATACAATGAAGCAACTTGCCCTACTTATTCCAGTGTTATTATTTGCTGGCTGTATGAACACCCCAACGACGCAAGACAACTACCGTGAAGCTTCTTTCGAGCTGTGTAATACAGAAGTCGACGTCTATTCAGTCTCTGATGATGGACGCGTTCGTATCATCTGTTCAGACGGCTCTAAATTCGCCTTACAAAACGAAAAAACACTCGACGTGATGCGTGATATCAACCTCGATTACTGCGACGGTGAAGGTCTGGGTAAGTTTAGCGAGAGCAACCGATACTACTCGTTTAGCTGTAAATCTGGCACTTTGATCAGCATCAGCAAGAAATAGCCCGCCAAACAAAATAGCAAACATTAAAAAAGGGGTCATGGCAGTTGCCATGACCCCTTATCATTTGCTTTTTCGATTAAGCGTAAACAGGTAGACGCTTACAAATATCAAGCACTTTCGCTTTAGTCGCTTCGATCACGTCTTGGTTGTCGATGTTATCCAAAACATCAGCCATCCAATTTGCCAACTCTACTGCGTCTGCTTCGGTAAAGCCGCGACGAGTAATTGCAGGAGTACCAACACGAATACCTGAAGTGACAAAAGGACTGCGAGGATCATTAGGTACAGAGTTTTTGTTCACCGTGATGTTTGCAGCACCCAGCGCAGCATCCGCTTCTTTACCCGTGATGTCTTTGTCGATCAGATCAACAAGGAACAAGTGGTTTTCAGTGCTGTTAGACACAATCTTGTATCCACGCTCTTGGAACTGAGCCACCATCGCTTTCGCATTTTTCACAACGCGTGCTTGATAGGCTTTAAATTCTGGCTCCATCGCCTCTTTAAACGCCACTGCTTTCGCAGCGATAACGTGCATCAAAGGACCGCCTTGACCACCAGGGAAAACAGCAGAATTCAGTTTCTTGTACATGTCTTCGCCAGCATCAGACAAAATAAGACCGCCGCGAGGGCCTGCCAATGTTTTGTGTGTTGTGGTCGTGACAACGTGTGCGTGTTTTACAGGACTTGGGTATTCACCCGCTGCAATCAATCCGGCAACGTGTGCCATATCGACGAATAGGTACGCATCCACTTTATCGGCGATTTCACGCATGCGCGCCCAATCAACAACTTGCGAATACGCTGAGAAACCACCAATGATCATTTTTGGTTTGTGCTCTAGAGCTAGCGCTTCCATCTCGTCGTAGTTAATTTGGCCTGCTTCGTCGATACCGTAAGGAATAACGTTGTAGTGCTTACCAGAGAAGTTAACTGGAGAGCCGTGCGTTAAGTGGCCACCATGCGCCAAGCTCATACCTAGCACAGTATCACCTGGGTTAAGCAGTGCCATGTAAACCGCACTGTTGGCTTGAGAGCCTGAGTGTGGCTGTACGTTAGCGTATTCAGCACCAAACAGCTCACAAGCGCGATCGATAGCAAGAGCTTCGGCTTTATCTACATACTCACAACCGCCGTAGTAACGCTTGCCTGGGTAACCTTCAGCATACTTGTTCGTAAGCTGAGAGCCTTGAGCTTCCATCACTCGTGGGCTGGTGTAGTTTTCGGAAGCGATTAGCTCGATGTGCTCTTCTTGACGTTGAGTCTCTTCCTGAATAGCCGCGAACAATTCTGCATCGTAATCTGCAATGTTCATATCACGCTTTAACATCTCTCTCTCCTGAATCAGAGTAAACGACTTTAGAACCGAAAAACCGATTATTAGCACTTTTCTCAGTGACGCAAACGTTTTCGGTTCAATAATAGTTGAGTGGATTCTACCGAATTTGGTTAGATGCAGAAACCCCTATATTCAACATAATTGCATGAAGTTTATTCATGATGCAATCAAAGGAAATTGATGCTTAGCATTTCACATCAGACACTTACCGAAAAAACAGTGGCTTGTACACACAATGTGTAAATCTGAGTAAACACCTAAACAGAATTTTAAAAGTTCAAAAAACTTCTAACTCACCGCAAGTTTCACTAGAATCTCGCGCTAAATCGCATCAACTTGTAAAAACAAAATGGAAAAACACACTTTTATGGAAGATTGTGCCGCAATGTTGACCGGCACCCTGCTTGTCGCGCAAGGCATCTTTTTTCTTAAGACCTCTTCAATGGTTGTTGGTGGAACGGCGGGTCTTGCCCTACTGTTTAATCAGTTTGCACCGCTAAGTTTTGGTACCACCTATTTTTTGATTAACGTACCGTTTTACTTTTTGGCTTGGTCGCGTCTTGGCCCTCGCTTCACTGTAAACAGCTTAATCGCAGTCACCCTAGTCTCTATTTTTACCGATAATCTGCATCATTTTGTCCAGTTTGATAATCTCCATATTGCCTACAGTGCCATCATTGGCGGACTGTTGATTGGCCTAGGACTACTGATCTTATTTCGACACCGTGCCAGCCTTGGTGGATCTAATGTGTTGTGTTTAGTGATTCAAGACAAGACGGGAATCTCGGTAGGTAAGACGCAGCTGGTTATTGATGCTTCCATTCTGGTAGCGTCACTATACTTTATTTCACCGGTACAAATCGCCTGGTCTATTGGGGCGGCTATCGCCATCAATATCATTTTGTGGATGAACCACAAACCGACTCGGTATGCCGTCAACTACAAATAAAATTAATAGGCAGCATCCATTACGATGCTGCCTATTCAATTAGTGTGTTGTGCGACTCACGACTTCACTAGCGAGTTGCTCTTTAAGTTGTTTCTCAACGTGACCTGGCGAACGTGTCGAACGAGCCATCAATGCATACATGGCGGGAATAACACTTAGCGTGATGACGGTTGCGATAGCCATTCCAAAAAAGATCACCGTACCAACAGAGACTCGACTTTCATAACCCGCGCCGGTGGATAGAATCAATGGGATTGCCCCCGCCAATGTCGTGAAGGCCGTCATCATGATAGGACGTAATCGACGAGCAGCGGCTTCTACGATTGCGTTATCAAAGCTCAACCCTTGGTCGCGCAATTGGTTGGCAAACTCTACAATCAGTATGCCATTTTTGGTGACCATACCGATAAGCATGATCATTCCGATCTGGCTGTATAAGTTCAGCCCTTGCCCCATGACAACCAGCCCTATCAGTCCACCAACAATGCCTAACGGCACAGTAAACATGACGATTAGAGGGTTGATAAAGCTCTCAAATTGGGCAGCCAATACCAGGTAAGCAACCAACAACGCTAACGCAAACACGACAGCGATACTGGATTGGTTCTCCTTAAAGTCTTTAGACTCCCCTGAATAACTGATCGCAATATCTCTAGGTAAATGATCCAAGGCTTGCTGATCAAGAAAATCCAACGCCTCACCTAATGTCGCACCATCGGTAAGGTTGGCGCTTAAGGTAATAGACTTCATTTTATTGTAGTGCGCCAAACGAATAGATGACGCCACTTCATCCACCTGAGTGATGGTGTCCAGTGTCACCAAATCGCCCGAGGAGGTGCGCATGTAAATCTGACTAAGATCCGTTGCGCTATTAAAGTTGGCCTCATCACCTCGTAGATAAATATCATACTCTTCGCCGCGTTCAACGTAGGTGGTTTCGGTTTTTCCCCCAAGCATCACTTCTAGCGTGGTTGAAATTTCACGCACTGAAATACCCAGCTCAGCAGCTCGCTGCCTGTCGACACTCACCACTAACTCTGGGGTTTTTTCAGAGTAATTGATTTCTGCGCCATACATAAACTCAGAGTCTTCAGCGATTAACTTTAGTTTTTCAGCATGCTGTTGCAACTCGTCGTAATCAGCTCCTCCTAACACAAACTGTACTGGCTCGCTCGATCCGCCTCGAAAGCCTGGTGTGAAAGGAAACACTCGAACATCCGTTATATCTGCGAGTGCTTTGCGCACCTCCACCAGAGCCTGTTGAGCACTAATTTCACGGTCGTTCCAATCCTCGAGGATCATCACTACAAACCCCGTTTGGTCTCCTGCTGAACCACCAAACGCCGGGCTTTCTACACTGAAAGATTTTAAAAAGCCCTGTCCCAATAGAGGCATCAAACGATTTTCGACAATGTCCATGTTGGTCGACATTCGGTCGTAACTGGTGGCATCTGCGCCTCGAACAAAGGCAAAGATCACGCCCCTATCTTCCGATGGGGCCAATTGGCTCGGCACTTGGCCAAACAATGCATACGCGCCGCCACCACTGAGTAATATTATCAGTGGCGCTAACCATTTAAGAGGAATGATTTTTCTCAACAACGCTTTGTATCCGTTTTCGATGATAGAAAACAGATGATTAACCGCTTGGGTAAAACGATTGGGAGCCGATTTTGCTTTCAGCAGCTTACTGCCTAACACTGGGGTCAGAGTCAAAGCAATCAATGAAGAAAAAATCACTGCCATAGACAACAACACCGAAAACTCGGTAAACAGCAATCCAACCATGCCATCCATGAAAGAAATCGGTAAGAACACCATCACCAGCACCAGCGTGGTCGCTATAACCGCAAACCCTACTTCACGTGTCCCTTTAAAGGCTGCGACCAAAGGCGTTTCGCCTTTTTCTAGGTGAGAGAAAATATTCTCAACCACCACAATGGCATCATCCACCACCAGTCCAATGGCGAGTATAAGCGCCATTAATGTGATCAAGTTGATACTAAAGCCAAAATAGTAAGCCGCAATAAACGATGATATTAATGACACTGGTACCGTTATCGCTGGAATCAAGGTAGCGCGAGCCTGCCCAATAAATATATACAGCACCAAAATCACTAACCCGCCAGTGATAAACAGTGTGCTATACACTTCTTCAATGGAGCGCTCTATGAATATGGTGGAATCGTAATCAATATGAAAACGCGTTCCTTCTGGTAAAAACTGTTGAATATCATCAACTTCTTTATGCACCAGTTTAGCGACTTCCACCGGGTTAGCGTCAGATTGTGGCACTATCCCTAAACCAACATTCACGACACCATCGCTGCGAAACATGGAGTTTTCGTTCTTAGACCCAACATGCACATCCGCCACGTCTTTAAGGTATAACGGTGAGCCATCGGATGCGGTTTTTACAACCAAATATTGGAAGTCTTCAGCGGTTTGATAGGTACGCGCGGTTCGAACAGACATGGTGGTCAAATCGTTGCGCACCACGCCTCCTGGTGCTTCCACATTTTCGCGTCGCAAAGCGTCACTAATATCGGACACGGTCACCCCAAGACCAGCCATTAATACTGGCTTAAGGCGCACGTACATCACTTGGTATAACGCCCCAGACACATTTACCGAGCTTACACCGGAGATCAAGCTCAACCTGTCTAATAAGACTCGGTCAGCATAGTCGGTAAGTTGCTGCCTATCGAGAACCGTTGAGCTTAAGTTTACGTACCAAGACGCCTGCCCTGACCCGTTGTTTTTATACACAATAGGGTCATCTGCCGCATCAGGTAACATCCGCATCGCACGTGCAACGGCATCTCGCACATCGCTGATGCCCGTATTAAGATCGTAGGAAAGCTCAAAAGTGATGGTAATTTGCGAGAACCCATTTCGAGTCGTCGAACTGATTTCGTCAATACCACTGATGCCCGACAATTGTTCTTCAAGTACAGTCGTAATTTGGCTTTCAATAATGGTTGCCGACGCACCATCGTATCGCGTGTTTATCGAGACGACTGGGCTATCGATGTTAGGCATTTCCCGAACCGACAACTTATTGAATGACACAAGGCCAAACACACACAGCAGCAGTGAAAGCACGACTGCGGCAACTGGACGCTTAATTGAGATATCCGATAACAACACTAGGGAGACTCCGCTGCGACTTCTTTAATGGCAACGCCATCTCGCATGTTAACCAACCCTTCTACAACAATGACTTCGCCGATTTCAATGCCGCTCTCAATGACCACGCGGTTGTCTACTCGAGCACCGACTTTGACTTCTGTTCGCTGGGCTTTACCGTCGACCACCCGATACACATAACGCTTGGTGCCAGAATACTCCAGTGATTGTACTGAGATGATGGCGACAGGTTCGGGAGCAAACGTTAATGTGGCAGCGCTTAACATGCCTGGTTTCAGTTTACTGTCTGGATTAGAAATTTTAACCCGCGCTTTTATGTTTAGTGTTTCTGGATTCACTCGTGTATCGATGGCATCCACGGTACCAACAAATCTTTGGTTTCCCCAAGCCTGAACTTGAACATCTACGACCATACCAATCACTAGTTGTGAAAGGTAGCGTTCTGGGATCAACAGATCCAACTCCATTTCGCTCATGTCATCGAGCGTCAAAAGTGGTTGTCCTACACTAATAAACTCCCCTGGGTTTAAATCGACCAAGCCAATATGACCAGAGAAAGGGGCGTTTAGCTGATGGTCGCTTAAATTAGCCTTTGCCGCCGACTGACGCGCAATCGCAATATCGACGTTGGCTTTTTGGGCTTCGATTTCCGTTTGGGTTATCGCACCACGGCTGAACAAACGTTCGTACTCGGAAAGTTTCCGCTTTTCATTCAATAAATAGGCGGTCGATTCTTGCAAAGACGCCGTGGCTTTATCATCGGAAAGCACAATCAAAGGCTGCCCTGCGACAACATATTGGTTGGCACTGACCGAGATATTTTTTACTTTTGCGGTGACTTCTGAGGTGATATCTACAGAGCGGCTTGCAGCGAGTTTACCAACAAGATTGAGCGATTGAGTGACATCGTACTGCTCTACAGGGGAAACTGTTGCAGCAACATTGTTTGCCTGTGCAGTCATACTAAAAACGCTAAAAAGCAGCGCAAACACTTGCAAGCTACGATGCAGGTCACGCGGTTTGAATAAAGAGGTAGAAATCATCAAGTGGCATTTTTATCGAACGAGGGAACGTGCCATCAATATAGAGACTTCCATCTAAAAAGCGAGAGGTAGCCCCCCTCGCTAATAGAATTTTACACTTTCGTACTGTCTCTTAGTACTTTTTTAGTATTTGAATCGCCGCATTTGACTCACCAGTCGTTTCGATTAAAAAAACCGGACACTCATGTACGGCAGTCAAAAATTAATGCCACTACATTAATTAGCTCAAGTAATCAGCCACATTGCCGATGCTATCCAACACGACATCCGCAAGAGCTTCAGCTTCCTCAGTGACCGCTTTCCCAGTTCGAACCAAAATTTTGGTACCAATTCCCGCAGCCTGTGCGGCGCGCATATCGTCAGCCTTGTCACCCACCATCACTGAGTTTTCTAAATCAATATTCAAAAATTGCTGCGCTGAGTAAAACATTCCAGGCTTGGGTTTGCGACAATCGCAGTCTACCTTATAGTCACCCACTCCTTTTTCAGCATGATGTGGACAGTAGTAAATCCCGTCCAGTTCGACACCATTGTCTTCAAAGTTCCAATCCATCCACTGAGTGAGCGATAAAAATCGATCTTCGGTGAAGTACCCTCTGGCAATGCCAGATTGATTAGTGACGACCACAATTAGGTAACCACGTTCTTTTAACGCTTTGGCCGACTCAAACACACCATCGATAAACTCGAAGTCGTGCTCATCGTGCACATAGCCAGTATCGACATTGATGACACCATCGCGATCTAAAAACACAGCAGGTTGTAGCCTAGACTTACTCATGGGATTGACATTGCTCTTGGAAACTATTTGATTGGAAAATTATCGCATGCTTTATGGTGGGAAACCAATGGCAAATGACTTCCTGAACGTTTAGACGTCTAGACGTAAAAATATCTATTGACTTAGATCACATTACACCCTAGCATCCACTACATATTGAGAGATTGCTCAACATTTTCTACTGGTTAGGCAGTGCGATGATCGAATTAAACAACGTAAATAAAACCTTTTACCAAGGTCAAACTCCGATACACGCCCTAAAAGAGATAGATCTGCACATTCCTGCAGGGCAAATCTTTGGTGTTATTGGCGCATCGGGAGCAGGCAAGAGCACGCTCATTCGCTGCGTTAACCTTTTGGAAGCTCCCACACAAGGCTCTGTTATTGTTGATGGCGTAGACTTGACGGCATTGAGCAAATCGCAACTAAGCCAAGCACGTCAAAACATCGGCATGATTTTCCAGCACTTCAATTTGCTGTCGTCTCGGACTGTGTTTGAAAACATCGCCTTGCCGCTCGAACTGGCTGGAGTCGCAAATGAGCGTATCTCAGAGAAGGTCCAGCAGCTACTTAAACTCGTTGGGTTGGAAGATAAACACAATGTGTACCCATCAAACCTTAGTGGTGGGCAAAAACAACGTGTAGCCATTGCACGTGCTCTGTCATCGGATCCGAAAGTATTATTGTGCGACGAAGCCACCAGCGCACTGGATCCGGCAACCACGCAATCAATATTGGCACTACTTAAAGAGATCAATCGCAAGCTCAACATCACCATTTTGCTGATCACCCACGAAATGGATGTCGTAAAAAACATTTGCCACCAAGTGGCCATCATTGGAGATGGCGAATTGGTTGAAAAAGGCAGTGTCGGCGAAATTTTCGCTCACCCCAAAACAGACTTAGCACATCAATTTATCCGCTCCACATTGGATCTCTCAATTCCTGAGGATTACCAAGCAAAACTGCAACAGCAACGCGCAGTCGGGAGCCACCCTTTGGTCCGCTTAGAGTTTACTGGCGATACTGTGGATGCACCACTCATCAGCCAGATAGCACGCCAGTTTAATATTGATATTTCCATTCTAAGTTCGGATCTTGACTACGCCGGTGGCGTTAAGTTCGGCATGATGGTCGCTGAACTATTTGGCTCTGAATCAGACGATCAAGCTGCTATCGCGTTTCTAGAACAACACAAAGTAAAAGTAGAGGTACTTGGCTATGTCCTTTGAAATTCTAAGTGAATGGTTAAGCCAAAATGGCAATTTATTGCTTAAAGCCACATGGGAAACCTTGTACATGGTGGGTGTATCGGGTCTCGTTGGCTTTGCCGTAGGCATTCCACTTGGGGTGATTTTACACACCACAAAACAAGGTGGATTGCTTGAAAATCCTCGTCTAAATAAAGTACTTGGCGCCATCGTAAATATTGGGCGATCTGTGCCGTTTTTGGTATTGATGGTTGCAATCATTCCTTTTACCAAACTTTTGATTGGCACCTTTATCGGCACGACAGCAGCCATTGTTCCATTAACCATTGGTGCTATTCCTTTTGTCGCTCGCTTGATTGAAGGGGCATTATTGGAAGTCCCAAGCGGGCTTGTTGAAGCCGCACAATCTATGGGTGCGACACCTTATCAAATCATTCGCAAGGTTCTATTGCCTGAAGCACTGCCAACCATCCTAAACTCTGTCACCATTACGCTAGTGACCCTAGTGAGTTATTCGGCAATGGCGGGGACGGTTGGTGGTGGCGGTCTTGGTGATGTCGCAATACGTTACGGATTTCACCGTTACGATGTAGTGATCATGGCGGTGACAGTCGTTATGCTGATTGTTTTAGTTCAAGTGATCCAGTCGATTGGTGACGCGTTAGTTCGCCGCGTGGATCATCGTTAAAAATTGATAAGTTAATAATTAAAATTATACGGAGATAGTTATGAAATTTAGTCCAAAAACCATTTTGGCTGCCTTTGCAGCAACCTCAGCTCTGCTGCTTTCAGGTTGTAGTGATCAGGCTGAAGACATGTCAAAAATCAAAGTCGGTGTGATGGCAGGTGCTGAAGCACAAGTAGCTGAAGTTGCAGCCAAAATTGCAAAAGAGCGATACGATCTTGACGTAGAATTGGTTACATTCACCGATTACGTAACGCCAAATGCAGCTCTGGATGATGGTTCTGTTGATATTAATGCCTTTCAACATAAGCCTTATTTAGATCAGCAAGTTGCGGATCGTGGATACAAACTCGCTATTGCTGGTAACAGTTTTGTTTACCCAATCGCGGGTTACTCAAAAGAAGTCACCAGTGTAGACGACATTGATGAAGGCGATCGCATTGCGGTTCCAAATGATCCAACGAATCTTGGTCGTTCATTACTTCTTCTTGAGCAGCAAGGCCTTATCACCCTTAAACAAGGTGCCGGTCTGCTTGCTACAGTGCGCGATATTGAAGAGAACCCTAAAAACATCGAAATTGTAGAGCTTGATGCGGCTCAATTGCCTCGTTCGCTAGACGATGTTGCCCTGTCGATCATTAACACGACATACGCCAGTTCAATCAACCTAACGCCACAAAAAGACGGTATTTTTGTTGAAGACAAAGATTCACCTTATGTAAACCTTATTGTGTCACGAGAAGAAAATTTGAATGCAGAAAATGTACAAAACTTTGTCAAGGCTTACCAGTCTGATGAAGTGTACAACGCAGCGTCAGAAATCTTCCAAGGCGGCGTAGTAAAAGGTTGGTAACAGCCATAATAACCCATAACAATTTGTAGTAAAAAAGGCTGACATTGTCAGCCTTTTTTCCGTTAAACCGAAGCAACCCTCACCATTATGACTGCGATATTGCCTGGCAATTAAACCACAACAACTTGGTCACGCCCTTGCTGCTTTGCCTTATATAGCGCAGTATCGGCTCGCTTGATGCATTGTTCGAGGTCATTGGCTTGCACTCCGATACTCCCCCCGACACTTACCGAGACGATGTCCGAAATATGACTACTTTGATGAGTAGATACTGCTCGCCTGAGTCTTTGGCCAATTTTCTCTATTAGCGGGCCATCGCCTTGAGGGACGAACACGATAAACTCCTCACCGCCCCAGCGTGCAAGCTCACAATCACCACGTAAACTGTTTTGCAATTGCAGTGCTACCAACTTTAAGATTTCATCGCCAACATCGTGCCCATACTCATCATTGATTCTCTTAAAGTGGTCAATGTCCACCAACAAGATCGCGTAATTATCACCGCCATTTTGTATTTTATCTAACGATGGACGTATTTGGTTTTCAAAGCCACGTCTATTGAGCACTCCCGTCAGTGGGTCGATCATCATTAGGCGCTGACTTGCTTGGGCTGTGGCGTGCTTTCGCAGAGCTGTTACCGTTAGAACATACAGTCCAAGTAGCACTAGCCAAAATTTGACTGAGCTCTCCATGGCTAAAAGATTAAGTTGCCGGTGTGAAATTTTGTGTACAAAAACCAATTGCTGGTGTTTGCTGTCTTCAATCAATGGCGCCCCGTAAAAATACCCGCTCGAATTTACTTCAAACGCCTTATGAGTATTGCTAATAGCGGATTGTGAAATTTCAGTGAATGGCTGCATAGCATCATTAACGTCAACGACTTGGCCCGTCGCATCCAAAAGATAACTTTGACCCACGTTTAAGGGCTCGGCAATCAGCGATAGTAAGTTTTGCGTGTTAATGTCATACGCGATCACGCCTACAAAATCCTCTATGTCATCAAGTGGATTGACATACGTCACCATGGTGCTCCCAGACACCTCGTCTCTATAAACCGGTGATACAAAGGTGTCTCTTTTAGGGTTGTTTTCTGGTAGCGCTTGGGTCCAAAAGTGGCTTTCATACATTTGTGGTTTAATTCTATACGACTCAAATGGAAGCTCTGGTAACACATATAAAAAACGCTTCGCCGACAAGTAGTACACGTGATTGACCAAAGGATCGCTAATGATGGTCTCTAGTTGTGGATTAAGGCTTAGTATGACTTTTAGTTCACTCAGAGTGTCGGGGTGATCTAACTCTACATCGGTAAGTGCACTGAACGATCCTTGAATTTCAACATCCACACCTTTCGTTAGCTCAGAAAAAGCGACTCCTTTTATCCCTAACGATGGATAAGGCTTAAGTAGTGATTCGAACTCTGTCAAACGGCTTACCCAGTAGCGACGTGCAAACGCATATTCGGCCGTACTACGGATGCTCTCTTCGCTCACACTCAGTAAGTTTAAATAGCGGTTCACAATGTCCGTACGACTGTTTAGAGAAATAAGGGCTGATTGAGTCACTAATTTATGTTCCACTTGATAATAGAGTGTACCAAGCACAAACGTAATCAGCAGCAACAAAAAGTGAACGCGTTTTCGGACGTTATTATTCATTTTTTCAAATAGATATTGTATTTAGTCGATTTAATGAGCACACCTTTCGCCAGAGTACCACATCAACCGCTTGACGCCCCCCAATATAAACGAAAAAAACGCGGCTAAGCCGCGTTTAATTTCGAATTAATTCATCAATTTAGGGTTATGGCGTGTAGAACGTCGCTGAACCTGGACCGACAGGTAGGCCAAACACAAATACCCAAAGGTAGAAGAGAACACTCCAACCAACTAGGAAACAGACTGAGTAAGGCAACATAGTTGCAATCAATGTACCTATACCTAGATTTTTCATATAACGCGTTGCGACCGCAAGGATCAGTCCGAAGTAACTCATCATTGGCGTGATAATGTTTGTGGTTGAGTCACCAATACGATATGCCGCTTGGATCGTTTCAGGTGCGTAACCCACCAACATTAACATTGGGACAAAGATAGGAGCAGTAACAGCCCATTGTGCGGATGCCGACCCAATCATAAGGTTGATAAAACCACACATTAAGATGAACGCGAAAAACAGTGCCGGGCCGGTAAGACCGATAGACTGAATGAAGTCTGCACCGGCTACCGCAAATACTTGTCCAAAGTTACTCCAGCTAAAGAAGGCAACAAATTGAGCCGCGAAGAACACCAGTACAATGTACAGCCCCATCGAAGACATAGATTTTGCCATCGCATCAATCACATCACGGTCTGTTTTCATTGAGCCCGTTACCTTGCCGTAGACAAAGCCAGGGATTGCAAAGAACACAAAAATGAACGCAACAATACTTCTTAGGAAGGGAGAGCCAGCAACCAGTCCGGTTTCTGGGTGACGTAGTACGCCATTTTCAGGAACGATAGTAAGAGCGAGTAATACACTCACTGCTAGTACCGCAATACCGGCCATTTTTAGACCTTTCTTCTCGATCGCGGTGAGTGAACCCATCGTATCTTGAGACAAATCTTCGGAAGCTTCTTCATCATTATATTTGCCCAGTTTAGGCTCAACGATTTTCTCGGTTACGAATGCGCCCATAAACGAGATAAAGAATGTAGAGATGAACATGAAGTACCAGTTCGCCTCTGGGCCAACGGTATAGGTAGGGTCAATCATCTGCGCTGCGGTTTCTGTAATGCCAGATAGCAGTGGATCAACAGTACCAATCAGAAGGTTTGCCGAGTATCCACCCGATACACCAGCAAACGCAGCCGCTAAACCCGCTAGAGGGTGACGGCCCAAAGAATGGAAGAGCATCGCTGCCAGAGGAATTAATACCACGTAGCCAAGCTCGGAAGCCGTATTAGAGATAATACCGGCAAACACCACCACAACAGTAACCATGCGTTGTGACGCGCCCATAACCATGCCACGCATTGCAGCAGATAACATACCTGAGTGCTCTGCAATCGCCACACCTAGCATAGCAACGAGCACTGTACCCAAAGGAGCAAAGCCGGTGAAGTTAGTGACGAGGTTGGTTACGATGAGTCTAAGGCCATCTGCGTTAAGTAAGCTAACGACTTCGATCATGCCATCAGCTGAACGACCTGGTGCACCCACTGGGCGCGGGTCCATTACCGCAACGTCAAAATATCCAGCGATTCCGGATAAGACGAGTATAGCCACACAGAAGATTGCAAAAAGTGTGATTGGGTGTGGCAGTAAATTACCTAAGTATTCCACGCCATCGAGAAAGCGTGTAAATAGAGGCTTTTTTGGTGCTTGTTGTGTTTGCGAAGATGATGAGTTCATCACTTCCTCCTATTTATAATTATCCATTCTGTCTTAGTGCAGAAGGCTGCAAAGAATAGCGCCCACCCCCATAAAGAAAAGGTATAAAAATAAATTCTTATCAACACCGCTGTACAAACTCCAACCAGCCCCCACTCTCAAATGACACACCACCTAACTCAACCCTATGATTGATAGCGATTTTTATGGTTTTTTATCTATTTTACAAAACAAACAAACTTCCAAGTAAAGCGTGATCTAGATCATTATTTTGAATTTGAATTTGACGTTAAGAATGGCTTTTCTTTGGTCGAAAATTGGCGATAATGTCACTATCCAACGCAAAAATAGGCGCAACATGAGCCAATTTACCGTCGAGCCAATTGGCATTATCGACTCTCCTTACCAAGAAAAATTTGCTGTACCTAGGCAACCGTCCTTGGTGCCAAGTGCCAAAGCAAAACTTCATTTACTTGGCGAAGCTAATACCCTATTCGCTGTCGAAGGTCTCAGTCAATTCAGTCATATTTGGCTGCTATTTATGTTTGATCAAAATATCGACAAAGGGTGGAAGCCTAGAGTAAGACCTCCTCGGTTAGGAGGTAATCAGAAAGTCGGAGTGTTCGCGTCTCGTGCCACGTTTCGTCCAAACCATATAGGTATGTCGTTGGTCGAACTCACTGGGGTATCAGAATCCAATGGACAAGTGAGTCTCGAATTATCTGGCGTTGATTTGGTGAATGGCACGCCTGTTATCGATATCAAACCCTATTTGCCTTATGCAGACAGCGTAGCTAATGCTAAAGGTGGCTATGCAGAGTCTGAGCCCGACATATTGGAGGTCGCGTTTAGCCCTGCAGCAAGCAAAACCCTAAATCAGCAACCTGATGGCCAGCACCAGAGACAAGTGATTCGCGAAGTGCTCGCTCAAGATCCAAGACCCGCCTATAAAAAAAATGCCGACGACAACAATGACTACGGTGTGCATTTGTTTCATCTAAACGTTCAATTTAAAGTGCATGAGCAGCAGATCATTGTCACCTCAATTACCCCTTTAGCCAGCAAGGATTGACTGCTATTATAGGCGGCTAACTTTGTGGCCCGATGCATTGGTATTTGGACTGCAAACTATTAACGTATAATTAACTGACGGATGAGATAAATGCGCACCAGTAACTATCTTCTTTCTACCCTAAAGGAGACGCCTAATGACGCGGAAGTAATAAGCCACCAGCTTATGCTACGCGCAGGCATGATTCGTAAACTGGCTTCGGGACTGTACACATGGCTTCCCACCGGTTTACGTGTTCTACGTAAAGTAGAAAACATTGTTCGCGAAGAAATTAACAATGCAGGTGCTGTTGAGATCCTTATGCCGGTAGTTCAACCTTTTGAACTATGGGAAGAAACGGGTCGCAGCGAAAAAATGGGCGCCGAACTACTTCGCCTATCTGACCGTCATCAGCGTCCATTTGTACTAAGTCCAACAGCGGAAGAAGTCGTCACTAGCCTTGTTCGCAACGAAGTGAACTCATACAAACAGTTGCCACTTAATCTGTACCAAATTCAAACTAAGTTCCGTGACGAGCGTCGCCCGCGTTTTGGCGTAATGCGTGCTCGCGAATTTAGCATGATGGACGCATACAGCTTTGACATCGACAAAAACGGCCTGCAAAAGTCTTACGATGCGATGCACGCAGCTTACTGCAAAGCCTTTGACCGTATGGGCCTAGATTACCGCCCAGTGCTTGCTGATACCGGCGCAATCGGTGGCAGTGGCTCACATGAGTTCCATGTACTAGCAGAAAGCGGTGAAGACCTCATCGCCTTCTCTACCGAGTCGGACTATGCCGCTAACATCGAAAAAGCAGAAGCTCTAGCCCCTATTGGAGAGCTGGCCGCGCCGACTGTTGAGATGACTTTGGTGGATACACCTAATGCCAAAACCATCGCTGAGTTGGTAGAACAGTTTGATCTGCCTGTCGAGAAAACCGTTAAAACGTTGTTTGTGAAAGCCTCAGACGAGGTTGATGCAGATCTCATCGCATTGATCATTCGTGGCGATCACGAACTGAACGAAGTAAAAGCAGAAAACCTAAAACAAGTTGCTTCTCCACTAGAGATGGCGACAGAAGAAGAGATCCGCGCGCTGATCGGTGCAGGTCCAGGCTCACTGGGTCCTGTTGGCCTTAAACTTCCATTCATCGTTGATCGCACTGTCGCTAAAATGAGTGACTTTGGTGCTGGCGCTAACGTGGATGACAAGCACTACTTCGGCATTAACTGGGGTCGCGACGTTGAACTCGGTCAGGTAGAAGATCTACGTAACGTTGTTGAAGGCGAGCCAAGCCCTTGTGGTCAAGGTACTATCGCGCTTAAACGCGGTATCGAAGTGGGTCATATTTTCCAGCTTGGTAAAAACTATTCTGAAAAAATGAACTGTGGCGTACTCGGTCCAGACGGTAAAAACACCATCTTAGAGATGGGTTGTTACGGCATCGGTGTATCACGCGTAGTAGCTTCTGCCATCGAGCAAAACCACGACAAATACGGCGTGATTTGGCCAGAAGCGATTGCACCATTTCAGGTGGCCATTGTCCCTATGAACATGCACAAGTCTGAAGAAGTTAAAGCGGCGGCCGAAAAGCTATACGCCGACTTAACAGCAGCGGGTATTGAAGTGCTGTTTGACGATCGCAAAGAGCGTCCTGGAGTGATGTTCTCCGATATCGAGCTTGTGGGTATTCCACATACTGTCGTCATTGGTGATCGCTCGATGAAAGAAGGTAACTTCGAATACAAAAACCGTCGTACTGGTGACAAAACACCTATCGCGATGGAACAAATTGTTGAGCATCTGCAAGCGCAATTCGCGTAACGCAGAATGATTGACCAAAAAGGTCAGCTTCGAGCGCTCGAAACTGGCCTTTTTTAATGGCTCAACTTTTTACGCTTAATCTGATACCAACCAAAGCAATGACCTCACCCGTTAATGACTTCGATTGGTATAAATATTTTTAGACAAAGACTAAGGAACTCTTTATGAGAATTTACGACTGTTGCGATCTCGTCCGCGAACTCTACGCTCAAATCGGCAGTGGTGACCAAGCCTATATTCCACAAGCCATTACCTGCGCACTAAAATCACTTAATGATATTGCCAGCGACGACAGCTTACCACTTACCGTTCGCGAGAAAGCCGCATTCGCAGCCGCTAACCTGTTTATTTCTGACTTTGAAGATAAGGTCTAAGTGATGGATTTGGCTAAATTTGAAAGCATGGATGTTGTGATGTTGATGAGCATAATCAACATGAAGTTACGCGATGATTTTGGCGGTCAACTTGATCAGTTAGTCGCGTATTACGATATTAGTCGCGATGAACTTGAAAAGAAGTTAGCTAAAGGCGGTTTTGAATATCTACCTGATGTTGGACAGTTTAGGTAAAGGTGCATTCCTAAAACGCTACTCGTTTAAGAAACCGAACAACCCACTACAAAAGCGATAATTGCTGAGCTTGTGCCAACGGCTTCAAGGTGACGTGCAATCCAATTAAACGGATTTCTCGCCCCTTTTGACGTTCCAACACTTGTCTTAGTAAGCTTTTGTAGTCGCTCAGTTCTAAAGTTTGATGCCCATGTTCAATGGTGGTCAATTGAAAATCGTCAAACTTTAGCTTGATCCCCTGCTTAATGATCTCTCGCTCTGTTTTCTCAAGCCGACCTTTTAGCTCTGGGAACAGCTTATGCTTAATCAGTGCCCAACACTCGTCATAGCTAGAAATATTCTGACTCAACGTACGCTCAACACCGACTGATTTTCGTTCACGCTCAGTCACTACACCTCGATTATCAATGCCGTGGCTCTTTCGCCATAGCGAGGCCCCTAAACGACCAAATCGCGTCAGCAGCTGTCTAAAATCACTTTGTCGAACGTCTAAACAGGTGTACAGACCGGCCGCATTCAGTTTAGTGATCCCGACTTTCCCAACTCCAGGTATTTTCTTGAGATCGAGTTGATCAATAAATTCTTGAGCATCGGCGGGTGCAATAACGCATTGACCGTTGGGTTTGTTTTCATCTGAGGCTATTTTGGCAAGAAACTTTAATGGTGCAATCCCTGCGGAGGCAGTCAGTCCTGTTGTATCATAAATTTTTTGACGGATCTCGGCAGCCATTAGGGTAGCGGAGCCACGACAATGTGGTGAGTCGGTCACATCGAGAAACGCTTCATCTAACGATAGCGGTTCGATAAGTAACGTGTACTGTTCAAAAATTTTGCGGATCTGTTTAGAGACGGATTTATACACATCCATTCGGCCGGGCACCACAACCAGTTGAGGGCACAGTTTTACCGCCTGCGCAGTCGCCATCGCAGAACGTACCCCAAACGCGCGAGCCTCATAGTTACAGGTCGCAATGACCCCACGTTGGCGTTCACGACCGCCCACAGCAATGGGCTTACCATGCAACTTAGGGTTATCACGCATCTCAACGGCCGCGTAAAAGCAATCCATATCAATATGAATGATTTTTCTAAGGGCTTCACTCATAGTCAAAGGTCGACTAACTGGTTATTAATACAGTATTATGACCTAAAAAAACAAACGGATCATCTTTTTTGGATGATCCGTTGTGTCATGGATAGCTTGTTTGTGGTGGTTTAAAGAATTTTCTCTTTTTCCCACTGCGCCAGTTTTGCGGCTCTCACGGCTTCTCGCGCCTCTCGCTTTTTACGAGCATCACACGGCTCTGGGCAATTACAGACTTTGTCTATGCCCACAGCGCCTAACCCGCCACAGCTGCCTTTTACAACTTTCTTCTGGAAAATGTACCCGACAGACATCAGTAGTATCACTAACATAAATGCGCCAAAGGCTAATAGAAATGTGGTCATAGTTTCTCTCTTAATTCTGGCTTCCACACCGAGCGTGGTTAATCACTGGCGGGTAAGGTTTGTTAGCTTATTACAGTCGTTAGCTCTTTGGCAAGTAAGGAGCAAATGCGTCGGTATGAACCTGCTTATACCCGTCTTGCGTCTTAACCACCATTAATACGGCGATGCCTTGCTGATTAGCCATATTAATCCCATCCACATCGCCCATCACCATCAAGCCTGTCGCGAGGCCATCGGCGGTCATTGCAGAAGAGTGAAGAACCGTAACGGACACAACCTTATTGTTGATTGGCTTGCCTGTGGTTGGGTCGATGATGTGTGAATAGCGAACCCCGTCTTCTTCAAAATAGTTACGATAATCACCCGACGTGGCCATAGCCGTGTCACCAGGTTGGACAATAAGTTGCACTTGGCGCTCGCCATTGGCCGTTGGCTTCTCTATCGCAATTCGCCAAGGATTTAACTCTGCATTCACCCCTTTTAAGCGAAGCTCACCACCAATCTCAACCATGTAATTGTGGATGCCTTCCGACTCTAAGAAGTTGGCGACGACATCAACCCCCCACCCCTTAGCTATCGTCGATAGGTCGACATAAAGCTCTGGAATTTTCTTTACTAAATAGCTGCTTTGCACGTCCAGAAAGTCAATACCAACAATCTCGCGGCGCTCTGCAAGCTCAGCCTCGGTTGGACGCTTATCTGGGCGCGCTTCAGGGCCAAAGCCCCACAAATTAACAAGTGGGCCTACAGTGACATCAAGAGCGCCATCGGTAAGCTGACTTAAACGAATCGCTTCGTTAACCACAAGTGCGGTTTCCGCAGAAACGGCAAAAGGTTTTAAACTTCGAGAGCGGTTAAACAGGCTCAGCTCTGAGTCTTTTTTATAAGTCGACATCTGTGCATTCAGCTGTTCCAGTAAGTCATCAATCTGCTGCTGAAGCTCACTCGGGGATGCAAGGTCACCCTCAACCAAATATTTAATGTTGTAACTGGTGCCCATGGTTGCACCCGACAGCACTTCTTGTTTAGGACCATTATCACAACCCGCCAAAAGCAGTAGCGTCGCCACTCCCAAAACCAGTTTTTGTAATAAACCTCGACCCATTACGTCTCTCCTTATAAAAAAGACCTCGTGATTGCGGACATTCTTTCACAGCAAATAGCGGTTTAGGAAATATCGGGCAATGACGAATAAGAAAAATCAGTGTTTGTAAAATTAAAATGGCTGACTCATCAGAGCCAGCCATTTTGCAGTGAAGCTTAGGTGGGATTAACCGCCAAAGTCATCAAGTAGAATGTTTTCGTCCTCAACACCGAGGTCTTTAAGCATTCCAATCACCGCAGAGTTCATCATTGGTGGACCACACATGTAGTACTCACAATCCTCTGGTGCTTCATGATCTTTCAAGTAGTTTTCATAAAGAACGTTGTGGATGAAGCCTGTGTAACCATCCCAATTATCTTCTGGCATCGGATCTGAAAGCGCACAGTGCCATACGAAGTTCTCGTTTTCTGCTTGAAGACCATCAAAGTCCTCTACATAGAACATTTCGCGACGAGAACGTGCACCGTACCAGAACGACATCTTGCGTGAAGAATTTAGTCGCTTAAGCTGATCAAAGATGTGTGAACGCATTGGAGCCATACCAGCACCACCACCTACAAACACCATTTCTGCGTCAGTTTCTTTGGCAAAGAACTCACCAAACGGACCTGAAATCGTACACTTATCACCTTCTTTCAGTGACCAGATAAACGAAGACATGATACCCGGTGGCACGTCAGGATTATTAGGCGGCGGCGTAGCGATACGCACGTTAAGCATAATAATACCTTCTTCCTCAGGGTAGTTTGCCATTGAATAAGCACGAATGGTTTCTTCGTCAACTTTAGACTCGTAGCGGAACAGATTAAAGCGGTCCCAATCTTCACGATACTCATCCGGAACGTCAAATTCCGAATATTTCACGTGGTGAGCTGGGGCTTCGATCTGGATGTAACCACCCGCACGAAACGGCACCGATTCGCCATCTGGAATACGCAGCTTAAGCTCTTTGATGAAGGTCGCTTTGTTATCGTTAGAGATAACTTCACATTCCCACTTCTTAACGCCGAAAATCTCTTCTGGAAGCTCGATTTCCATGTCAGTTTTCATTGCTACCTGACAGGCTAGACGTTCGCCTTCGCGAGCTTCACCTTTTGTGATGTGATCAAGTTCGGTAGGGAGAATATCACCACCGCCTGACTTCACTTTCACTTTACACTGGCCACAAGAACCACCGCCACCACAAGCAGACGATACAAATACGCCCGCACCGGCTAGCGCAGTCAATAACTTGCCACCCGGTTGTGTGGTGATCGCAAGTTCTGGATCGCCATTAACTGCAATACTGATGTCACCTGTTGGCACTAGCTTCGATTTGGCGAACAAAATCACCAAAACCAACGCTAGAACAATCAGTGTAAACATCACTACACCTAGAATAATGTCCATTGATTCTTCCTTACCTTACAGTTGAACACCAGAGAATGACATGAAGCCAAGAGCCATCAAGCCAACAGTGATAAAGGTAATACCTAAACCACGAAGTCCTGGAGGCACGTCAGAGTACTTCATTTTCTCACGTAGACCGGCCAATGCCACAATAGCAAGCAACCAACCTACACCAGAACCAAAGCCGTATACGACAGACTCGGCAAAGTTGTAATCACGCTGAACCATGAACGATACACCACCAAAGATTGCACAGTTAACTGTGATCAACGGTAAGAATATGCCCAGTGCGTTGTACAACGGTGGGAAAAAGCGGTCTAACACCATTTCCAAAATCTGTACTAACGCTGCGATTACACCGATAAAGGTGATGAAGTTAAGGAAGCTTAGATCAACACCTGAGACCAGAGCATTCTCTTTCAAGATTAGGTTATAAAGCAGGTTGTTTACCGGTACTGCAACAGTCAGTACCACAACAACCGCAACGCCCAAACCAAACGACGTTTTCACTTTCTTGGAAACAGCCAAGAAAGTACACATTCCCAAGAAGAATGATAATGCTAAGTTCTCAATGAAGATCGACTTAACAAGTAGGCTTAAATAATGTTCCATCGATTACTCCTTCGCTTCGATCTGTTCTGGACGCAGAATACGGATCACCCAAATCATGAAGCCGATTAGGAAGAACGCAGAAGGTGCTAGTAGGAACAAACCGTTTGGCTGATACCAACCGCCATTGCTCACTAGAGGTAGCACTTCTAAGCCAAATAGCTTGCCTGATCCGATAAGCTCACGGAAGAATGCGACAGTTAATAGAACGAAACCGTAACCCAAACCGTTGCCAATACCATCGATAAAAGAAGGCAGTGGCTTAGACTTCATCGCGAAGGCTTCTGCACGGCCCATTACGATACAGTTGGTAATGATAAGGCCAACGAATACCGACAACTGCTTAGAGATGTCGTACAAGTAAGCTTTAAGCACTTGGTCAACCACGATGACTAACGATGCAATAATTGCCATTTGGACAATGATACGCACACTGTTAGGGATGTGATTACGGATCAGAGAAACGAATAAGTTAGACAATGCTGTTACAAAGACAACAGCTAGAGTCATAACAAACGCAGTTTCAAGCTTGGTCGTAACGGCCAGTGCTGAACACACACCCAATACCTGCAAGGCAATTGGGTTATTGTCCAAGATTGGCGCCATTACGCTCTTTTTGAGTTCTTTTGCACCTGCTGACATTAGTTCAGACCTCCATCACGAACTTTGGCTAGGAAAGGACCAAAGCCCATGTCGCCCATCCAAAAGTCAAATGTGCCTTGAACACCGTTTGCCGTTAGGGTTGCACCTGACAGACCATCCACACCGTGAATGTCGCCTTGCTGTGCGCCACCTTTTACGACTTTAAGTGCAGGCTCAAAGTTGTCATCAAACAATTGCTTGCCTTCAAATTGTGCACGCCAAGTTGGGTTTTCAACTTCACCACCCAATCCTGGAGTTTCACCTTGTTCGTAGTAGGTAATGCCCGCGATGGTGTTGCCGTCGGTTTCGACCGCAACAAACGCGTACATCATTGACCAAAGGCCGTTACCATGAACAGGAAGGATCACTTTAGAGACTTGATCGTTCTCTTTCACCAGATACACAACACCCGTATTAGCGCGGCGTAGGATCTTAGCGTTGTCTTGATCACCCTCCAGCTTAGTGCTTTGAGACGCATCTTTTGCAGCAGCGCGTTGGTCGTAGCTTTCGGCATCTTCATCAACAAACTCACCGGTGTCGAAATCAACCAAGCGAGGTTCAATGTATTGCGCATAAAGCTCAGCGACAGTGCCTTCGGCTTCTACGCCAGAAACGTCAATGATTTTAGACTGCTTATCCAACAATGCGTTGGCTTTTTGCTTATCACGCAAGCTCACAGCTGCCACCGATACGATGATCGAACAGACTAGGCTAAGGGCGATAACAACAAAAAGGGTCTTTTTGATGCTGTCGTTATTACTTGCCATAACGTGACAACCTCCGTTTGATGTTCTTTTCGATAACAACATGGTCAAAGATTGGGGCAAATAGGTTCGCGAATAGAATCGCTAGCATCATACCCTCTGGGTACGCAGGGTTTGCCACACGGATCATCACACACATTGCACCAATCAATGCGCCGTACCACCATTTACCTTTATTAGTAAACGAAGCCGAAACAGGGTCGGTTGCCATAAAGAACATACCGAATGCAAATCCACCTAGGACTAAGTGCCAATGCCAAGGCATTGCAAATAGGGCGTTAGTGTCTGAACCAATTATGTTGAACAAGAACGAGGTCACCACCATGCCAATCATTACACCAGCAATAATGCGCCAAGACGCAATGCCCATGTAGACGATCAGCGCAGCACCAAGAATGAGCGCTAGCGTCGATACTTCACCAATAGAACCTGGGATGTTACCGATAAACGCGTCCATCCAAGTGATGGTTTCGCCAGTTACGTTATGAACGAGAGCACCTGCGCCACCTTGAGCCCACTGACTCAACGCAGTAGCACCAGAGAATCCGTCTGCCGCAACCCATACTACATCACCTGAAATTTGCGCTGGATACGCAAAGAACAAGAACGCACGGCCTGCAAGAGCCGGGTTTAGGAAGTTACGCCCTGTACCACCAAAGATTTCTTTGGCGACAACAACACCGAAGGTGATACCTAAAGCGGCTTGCCACAAAGGAAGCGTTGGCGGAACAATCAATGCAAACAGAATAGAAGTAACAAAGAAACCTTCGTTCACTTCGTGCTTACGTACCATACAGAAAAGCACTTCCCAAAATCCGCCCACTGCAAACACAGTGATATAGATAGGAAGGAAGTAGGTTGCCCCGAGTATGAGTGCGGTGCCCCACCCGGCTTCTGCGCCGACGGTGCCACCTAAGAGCTCGGTTAACCAGTAGTGCCAGTTTCCATCCACGATAGCGGTCAATTCAGCCGCTGAATGCAGATGGTTTAACGCGATAAGCGCTTGGTTACCGGCGTTGTACATGCCCCAGAACATCGCTGGAAATACAGCAAACCACACCATGATCATGATGCGTTTTAAATCGACACTATCACGTACGTGTGAACCACGTTTGGTCACAAGACCTGGGGTGTAGAATAACGTTGCAGCGGCTTCGTAGAGCGCAAACCACTTCTCGTGTTTCCCACCAGGCTCAAAATGATGCTCGATATCTTCAATAAACTTTTTAAGGCCCATGAATTACCCTTCCTTAACAATAGTGTCTAGGCATTCACGAAGAAGCGGTCCGTACTCGTATTTGCCGGGGCAAACAAAAGTACACAGTGCCAAATCTTCTTCATCTAGCTCAAGTGCGCCAAGACGCTCCGCGCTGTCGTTGTCGCCAGCACATAGATCCCTAAGCAGTAGGGTTGGCTCAATGTCCAAAGGCATCACTTTTTCGTAGTTACCAATGGGCACCATCGCTCGGTCACTGCCGTTGGTGGATGTTGTCATGTTAAACAGTTGATTCGAAAAAAGATGACCTAAGAAAGAACGTGTTACTGAGAAGCGATTCTTACCAGGCATTGCCCAGCCAAACAGCTCTTTGTCACGACCTTCACGTAGGGCAGATACTTGAACATGATATCGGCCAAGGTAGCCATGAGGACCCGAAGCTTGTGTACCAGACAGTACTGACCCAGACAACAATCGTACTTCACCAGGCATCATTTCGTTGTTCGCCAGTTCACTCAAACAAGCGCCCATACGAGTACGCACTAGACGTGGCTTGTTGACCACAGGACCAGCAAGTGAAACCACTCGATCGGTAAATAGCTCACCTGTTGTGAACAATTTACCCACTGCGATAACATCTTGGTAATTGATGCTCCATGCCACATTTTCTTTGTTCACTGGGAACAAATGGTGCATGTGAGTGCCAACAAGGCCGGCTGGATGCGGGCCATCAAAGACGTGCTCTTCGACATTACCTTGACTAGAACGAGGTAAGCTAGTGCCTGTTTTACAAACAAACACTTTACCGTCGGTCACGCCAGACAACAGATCCAAACCCGCAACAAACGCATCGGCTTGTTCACTGATCACCACTTCTGGATTGGCAGCTAATGGGTTGGTATCAATCGCAGTAACGAAAATCGCATTGGTAGAGGAGTCAATTGCTGGAACGCGGCTAAATGGGCGCGTTTTAAACGCAGTCCACATACCCGACTCAACCAGCTGATTCACGACTTGCTCACGAGGTAGAGATGCCAGTTTGCTTGCGTCAAACTTCTCAAAAGTCACCTGGTCGTCACCTGCTACTTCAATCACAACAGATTGAAGAACACGCTTTTCACCACGGTTTACTTCGATAACTTTACCGCTAGCTGGAGCCGTAAACTTAACGCCAGAATTCTTTTTGTCTTCAAACAGAATCTGACCTTTTTTCACGTCATCACCTACGCGAACATGCATGGTTGGTCGCATGCCCACGTATTCTTCGCCAAGCAAGGCGACTTTAGTAACGGTATTACCGTCATCAATCACCTGAGTTGGAACACCTGAAATAGGAAGGTCCAGACCCTTTTTTATTGTAATCATACGCACTTGCACTATTTATTGGATTAAAAAATCGTCTAACTGCAGGAAGCAGCAACGAGTTTCGATAGAGGCAAAGTCTTGGGCCACTTTCGCAACATCCTGGTTGCTGTCTCGCAATCTAAAGGGAGTTTTCTCCGGGCACGTAGTCTAGCATCAAATCGCACTTCAATACCATGATCGCCCTGGGCTAACCCCCCAATATATTGACCACTAAGTGACCAGCTCATTACAAAATGCCCATTTTCTTGATGTAACGCACAAAAAAAGAAGCATAATAGCCACCTAGTATTGTTTCATATCAACAAAAAACATTACGTTTTTTGCTTGTTGCTCCCAGCGCATTTTGGACTGGCAGGCACATCACCACGCACAGTTTCCCACTCTTGTGGAGAATAAGTGTGCATAGATAACGCGTGAATAAAGTCGGATAGTTCATCGGATAGAAGCTGATTGATTATACGATGGCGCGCAATGAGGCGCTTTCCTTCAAACTGTTCGCTCACTACCACCAATTTAAAATGGCTTTCTGAGCCTGGTGGCACATGATGCATGTGGCTTTCGTTAATGACTTCCAGATGAATAGGGTTGAGCTCTTGATGCAGCTTTTTCTCGATTTGGGGTTGTTTCATCCATACTCCTTTACGACCTATTAACAATCTACGTCAAATTGAATGCCACAAGTATAACTGACTGACCACAAAATGTGAGTGTAAAAACCCGAAACTCAGCACTAGCACTCAAGTTTTAATTCTGCCCTTAATATTGATGCTGGCTGATATTGACTTCATCCCGTAAACTAGTTTGCTTTCAGCAACATCAATAGACAAAAGCCTATATGAAAACCCAATTACAGTTGCCTGACCAAACTCTTCAATTACAACGTTACCCCTATATAGAGGGGAGTGATTTGCAGGCGTGGAGCGCAGGCGATGAGTATTTATATCGTTACTTGCAAGAGCAACAATTGGATAAGCATCAACGCATATTGATTCTAAACGATCATTTTGGCGCTTTGAGTTGTCTTTTGGCGTCCAACAATCAAGTCACTTTCATGAGTGACTCAAAGGTTGCACATCTCGCCTTGCGTCATAATCTGTTACTTAATCAGTTACCAGAAGTAAACTGCTTAACCAGCATTGATTCTATCAACAACAAGTATGACGTGGTCGTAATGTGCTTACCTAAAATCAATCGAATGTTGTGCTGGCAGCTCACTCAATTACGAGCCGTTTTACCTTCAGACATACCGGTTATAGCGGTCGATAAAGCTAAACAGATTCATAGCTCTACATTGAAGCTATTTGAGCAACACCTTGGTACAACGACCACCTCTCTTGCCTATAAAAAGCATCGTTTGATCTTTAGCTTTGCCGACAATGTGTCCCCTAAGCAAGCGGAAGAAGCTGTATCGTGGAGCGCAATGCCCACTCCGGTCGAACTGTCTAATCTTGCCAATGTGTATAGCGGAGAAAAACTGGATCAAGGTGCTCGCCTATTGCTAGAACACCTACCCACACCGTCTTGCGAGGCATGTGACGTGATTGACCTTGGGTGTGGCAATGGCATTATTGGGATCCGGTATAAACAGCTCAATCCTACATCATCCGTCACCTTTGTTGATGAAAGCTTTATGGCGGTTGAATCTGCTAAAAGGAACGCTGTTAGTAATATCGGCACTTTAGATGGTTGTAGCTTTAGGGTTGACAACTGCTTGGAGTCCGCGCCTAACAAAAGTGCTGACATCATCCTTTGTAACCCCCCTTTCCACCAGCAAAACGCCATCACGGATCATATTGCTCAACAAATGTTTGGGGATGCGAAGAGCACACTGCGCTCTAAAGGCACTTTACGTGTCATTGGTAATCGCCATTTGGGGTATTTTGCAGCCCTGGTCAAACTGTTTGGACGTGAGCAGGTGAGTTTGGTGACTCAAAACCGTAAATTTGTCATTATTGACGCGATCAAGCGTTAGAACAAAAAAAGGAATAAAAACAATGAAAAAGCTGTTTACGATATTCACTATCGCATTACTGGCAGGATGCAGCTCAACCCAACCTCAGCAAGTTAGCTACCAACCTAAAGCACCTGAAGTCGAGTCTGTGGCAGGTGCAGAATCCGTTGCCTTTACCTTAACCAGTAAAGATCTGCGAACCGCTCAATATGTGGGGCTATACAGAGTGAACGATGATCGTTCTATGCCAATCCATCCCCGTCAAAACGTACGAATTGCATTAGATTCTGAACTCAGCCGTCTATTTAGCGATCTCGGTTACACCTTAACACCTAATGGTGAGAACAGTGTAAAGATCGAGATATTAGAATTATTAGCCAATGTCACACCAGGATCGTTTACGGCCACCACCAGTGCCAAAATGGCGGTTCAATTGACGGCAGAGTCACCGCAGGGTAAGTTTGTCAAAACCTATCGTGGCGAAGCTAATCTTGAAAGCAGCGGTGTTGATGAAGACAAAGTTGCTTCTGTACTCAACCGAGTATCAAACGTTGTACTAGAGACCATCGCCAATGATGTTGAATTACAAACTTACTTAGAGAAACAATTCTAATGAAACCAATACTACCGCTCATCACGTTACTCTGTGCGTCTGCATGGGTAAATGCGGCCCCTTTAGTTGAAGTTGAAACCACGTTGGGCAACTTTGTTATCGATTTAGACAGTGAACTTGCGCCGATCTCAAGTGAAAATTTTTTAAGCTATGTGGAAGATGGTAGTTACGAAGGCACCATCTTCCATCGGGTAATAAAGGACTTTATGGCGCAAGGAGGAGGATTTGACGGGTCAATGAATCAATTGCCAACGCAAGCACCAATAAAGAACGAAGCGAGCAACGGTCTGAAAAACCTCACTGCGACGGTAGCGATGGCGAGAACCAATAATCCAGACTCTGCGACACGTCAGTTTTTTATTAACTATAAAGACAACTATTTCTTAGACCATACGTTTACCAACCCTGGCTATGCCGTGTTTGGTAAAGTCATTGATGGATTTGACGTGGTGCAAAAAATGTCAACCGTTCCAACCGGAAGCTATGGTCCATTTTCTGATGTGCCAACCGAGCAAATCGTGATCAAAAAAATGACGATATTGACAGAGTAACATCGTCATTACCGAATTTGATCAGCACACATAAAAAAGCAGCGAACACAATCGCTGCTTTTTTCGTTCTGGAGGCAAGGCTCTACTATGGGTACATGCCGCGACCAAACATATTGAAGATACGTGCCACGCCTTGAGTAAACACCATAGGCTCGGTCAATACTGTTAAGCATAAGCAGTCTTGACCTTTCATCGTACGTGGGGCGTGTTTGGTTTCGCCGTCTTCGATCATGAAATCGCCTTTTGCGTAGTGGCCGTTCTCGTCTTCAAACTCACCGTGCAACACTAATGTAGCTTCAATACCCTTGTGAGTGTGTTGAGGTACCTGTACGTCTTCCGAAATGTACAGAAGACTGACTCGCTCTTCCTCGCCAATATCGAACGATGCAGAGAACACTTTGCCGCCATAGCTTTTCCAGTCCTGCAGTTGCCCAGCGATGCCTTTCAACGCCGCAGGTAACTTGAAGGTCTTGCCATTCACCTCAACAGTTGCCAATGTTGACGGCTTACCTTCAACTGGCTGGGACTGAGTCATATCGGTGATCTGGCTAAGCAAAGCAGCCATATCTACTTCGATCGCGTTGTTGGCTGGTGCGACATCTATTTCGTCACTGGCAAACTTAGCTTCTAATTCGCTGGTTAGATCGCTGCAATGCGGACAACGTTCTAGGTGCGCCGCTACAATCAAACCGTTACAAGCGTCAATGGTGCCGCCCGCATACTGCATGAGCGTGTCGTTACTAGGATGATGTTTCATAATTGCTCCGAATTGATCGTATCTTTTAGTTTTTCTACAGCCAGTCTCAAGCGAGATTTCACTGTCCCTAAAGGTATATCAAATTTATCCGCCACGTCCTGGTGTGGCATTTCGTCAAGGTAGATGGCTTTCACCACCTGCTTTTGTTTCAGTGGTAGCAGATCGAGATATCGAACGATTTGCTCTTTGAGCATGCTTTGTTCAGGTGAATAATGGTCGACCAAATCTGGCGGACAATAGTCATCCGGCCAAATGTCTTCGGAATGAAGGTGCAGTTCTCTGCCCTTCTGTTTACGCAAAAGATCAAAACACAAGTTTCTAGCAATTGTGTAAATCCATGTAGATAGAGCGCTTTTAGTGCCGTCAAACAAATGTGCTTTTTGCCATACTGCCGCAAGTGTGTCTTGCACCAGCTCCATCGCAACATGCTCACTGCCAACGTGTTTCATCGCAAACT
This sequence comes from Vibrio sp. qd031, assembly GCF_002100145.1. Lineage (GTDB taxonomy): Bacteria > Pseudomonadota > Gammaproteobacteria > Enterobacterales > Vibrionaceae > Vibrio. The sequence goes on along the minus strand of NZ_JXQD01000025.1, from coordinate 138,224 downwards.
GCTTTAGCCTCGGCGTAAAGTGGGTAAAGATCACAGCAAACGCTGCACTGTCTCCCGCTTGTACCTTAGTCATGCAGTCGTTCCACTCTTGCCGTGACATTTTGGTGGTATCTGCCAATTGGTTGTCCATAATTCATCCTTCCACTGTGGGAGCACAATGCTCCCACACCATCCTGCTATTCGGTAATCTCATCGAGAAGGAGGTCAAAGCCCGCGCCTTCTGCTAATTCGATCGCAATTGCCTGGTAGACCTTACCATTTTCTACGCTAACCTGCACAGGTCCTATCGCAGCGGTCTTGGTTCCGGGCAGTGCAACAGTTACCCAATAACTGCCTGCAGGGAGGTAAACTTGTTGTACACTTTGTTTATACGCAAAGCCGGGTATAGATGGATCACTTTGAGTAATATCATTTGTTGCAGTGACGTACACATCCACCGTAGCGGCTGCCGCATTAGGTACGGCATGTAGCACATTAAGTACCGCGCTAGTGGCAACGGAGCGTCGCTCATCGACTATAACAAGAGGGGCAATCGTGTCTAACGTACCTACTGCATACACCGTGTAGTCTTGGGCGGCGTTAAAGGGTACATCCATTTCGTCAATAACCAGTGTCCCTGGTGTATTATCTGGATACACACCTATATCGTATTCACCCACAGCGACGTCCACATATCCTCTAACTTCGGCAAACACGAGGTCTGAAATCGCTTCGCTACCATTTAGAGCAACATCTACCGTTGGCGCGTTGTTCACCAAATGGCCGACCTGAATTTGCGCTTGCTCTGCGGTATTGTAAACAAACTGCCCATTAGTTCCGTCCATCACCAGCAATTTGACCAAAGCTGAATTGGCAGCATTATTCACGTTTGGTATTGCCGCAATAGTAAGATCAGCGCCAGCGGGGAGATCAACAGCTCCTGAATCAAAGGCTACCGTTTTGGTTCCCGCCAAGGTCAGTCTAACTTGATAACTGCCCCCAGCAATGGTGATCACGCCAGTGTCGTCTTCGTACGCGAGAGTATCTAGCGGTTGCGCTGTATTAATATCTGCGCCTGGCGCAGTCACGTATACATCCACCGCAGGCACACCCGCTGCCGCATGGACAACTTGCACATCTAAGTTATCAGCATCTGCATAACTGCTTACAGGACGGGAAATAATGGTCGGCTTAACTGGAAACCCGACACTGCTGTCAGCATACCCAGTAACCAATACTGTGTAGCGAGTGCCTTCCATTAAGCTTAAATCAGACTCTGGAATCACCGTTGCGGTATTGCCTAACCCAACCTGAATATCGACCTGTACACTGTTGGTGCCAGAGCTTAAAGTCAGATAGCCGGACGCCACTCCATAGTCCACGCCCTCCAGTTGTGGCGAACCGTTGACCCAAACATTGGCTAGTGGTGCATCCGGTGAGGCATGTACGGCTTGAAGATAGGTGAGTGAGTTACTTGCTGTATCCGCAGCGATACCATCGTCGTCGCTGTCACTGCCGCAGCCAGTCAAAAACAGCGCTGACGCGGTGAGCGTAGCGGCTAATATGCGGGTATTCATGAGAAAATCTCCGTTTAATCTTTTGAAGGGTCGATAGCTTGGCTAAGAAAATGCAATGCTTCAGTACAGTCAGGATGCAACACTAATTGATCAAAAACGGTCGACCGTAATGGCAGTAGTTCTAACCAACGTTGTGCAATCCAACTTGCATCATCAAATTTTGGGCTTGGGTACAGCTGCTGAATTTGAGGGAAGTCACGATAGACACGTTGCAATTGTTCGCTCAAGAACAAGTTACGCGAATCAACAGGTGACGCTTGCCACTCATCCAGTATCTCAACTTGAGCACAACGCAGACCGTCAGGTTCGCTCCACACATTTTCGATGGTGAACCTGTTAGAGCCTTCAATTGTGACACCAAGCAAACCATCTGAAAGAAGTTCGAAATCAATAATGTTTGCTAACGTGCCGGCAGTAGAAATGTTAGAAGGAGCCGTTTGACTATCTTCATTGACCAAGCAGACACCAAAACCTTCTCCTCGTTGACAACATTCGCTGATCAGGCGCTTATATCGAGGTTCGAAGATTCTTAAGTTCATTTTTCCTTTAGGTAAAACAACAGAACTTAACGGGAACAGCTTAATCTCGGTCATGGACTCTTTCCTTGTTTACATTTCCTTCTTTTGTACGCGTCTATTTCATGATGGATCACTCCCCACCCATATTGACGTTTTTTAGGTGCAGAATGACATGCGGCCACTTATGTGATCCAGATCACTAAATCATAATGAACTTTTCATCGTTACAGGTGGAAGTTGCGAAATAGATCGCTAAAATAGCGCGCAATGGATTGCGTTAGCACGGAAAGGCTACTTTTTATCCAATTTATTTATAAGAGAATGCACAATGCGTAAAACTTTAGCAGCAGTGGGTGTACTAGCAGCGACCCTTTCACTTCCTTCACACGCAGAATACCTATACGGTTGGGGTGATGTTTCACTTAACTACCTAGACTGGTCAAATGGCACTGAAAGTCGTTCTGGTAAGCAAGACTTCGGTTTCCTAGAACTTGAAGGTGGCGCTGGTTTTACTTGGGGTGAACTATACGGCTTTGCTGACTTCGAAAATCAAGATGGCGACATGGCAATGTCGACCAAAGGTTCAATCGCAGTAAAAACTGGTCTCGAAGAGCTACGTCTTTACGCTCAAACATACTCTACTGAAAACCAAGGTTTCCATACTCGTAGCACGATCGCAGGTCTGTCTTATAACTTAAGTGGTGATGCTTGGTTCTTCAACCCGTTTGTTGGTGCTCATTACACCAACACCGTTGATTTTGCTGACTTTAACGGCGGTATGGTTGGCTGGGTAGTTGGCTACAACTTTAACCTTGGTTCACAAGCGTTCTCAATCTCAAACTGGCACGAAACTGAATTTGCTCGTAGCAGTGACTACATTGGTGATGGTGAATACGAAACTGACGATCTGTCAGCAAACGGTGCAATCGCAGCATGGTGGCACGCGACTCCTCAAGTTGCTGCTGGTATCCAGTACCGCTACGCGCACAACAAACTTGGTCAGCCAAACACTGACAACGCAATCATCTACACTGTGAAGTACAACTTCTAATTGATGTGTTGATTGGTATAAAAAAGGCGCCTTGAGCGCCTTTTTTAATGCCTAACTTTCACAACCTAGACTTTTCTCTTTCAGAATCGGCGCTCATTGATTAACATTCAACAGGTTATCAATGACGAATTTCAAATTATGAATATATCTATCGTGGGAGCCGGCGCCATTGGCAGCCTTTGGGCCTACAACCTAGCACATGCAGGCCACAACGTTTCTTTATTTACCCGCGACGATCAACCGCTCTGCAGCATTCAACTCGATCAGCAGCCTTCACTGTCCTTTTCTTGCAATCAATGGGAAGCACTCGAACAGTGCGATTTACTGCTAGTAACCGTAAAGGCGTGGCAGGTTAATGCTGCTATCACGCCATTTCTTTCTCGTCTCGATACAAACACCATAATCATGTTCATGCACAACGGTATGGGAGCGCTCGACACACTTAACAAGCAGCTGGACGGCTATCCTGTTGTGCAGGCTACTACCACCCATGGTGCTCTGCTGCTAAGTAAGTCAGTGAATGATATACATGTAAGCCACACTGGGGTCGGTGAGACACAAATGGGGGGATTTAATCGTTTAGGTCATCGCTGCGATTTTTTGGTTGAGGTTTTTAATCATGCGCTACCCAAAGCCTTTTGGCACGCTAACATTAGCCCTCTGTTATGGAACAAGCTCGCCATTAACTGTGCGATTAATCCTTTAACCGCCATTCATAACTGCACTAATGGTGAGCTTGCTAAACCTGAGTTCGATAAGATACTTCATCCACTTTGCGACGAGCTCTCTGCGGTCATGAAGACACAATCGGTTGAGGTGTCTGCGCAGCAGTTATTGCTTATTGTTCAACGGGTCATCAAGGCTACTGCCAACAATTTTTCATCAATGCATCAAGATATTCAGCATAGCCGTGCAACTGAAATTGACTATATTGCGGGGCATATTCTTGACGTTGCCCAGCGCGAAGGTATAGATGTACCTGTTCATCAAAGTCTCTATACTCAAGTAAAAGAACTTGAGTCCAGTTTCAGCAACATAAACTCGTGACTCACTGTCACCATAGTTACACACATATTGGAGACATGTATGTCTAAGTCGATATTAATTCCCATCGCCGCTGGCAGTGAAGAGATTGAAGCTATCACTCTCATCGATACCTTAATCCGCGCACAGTACAAGGTCACCGTTGCCAGTGTCGATCCTGAAGGTGAGCTACAGGTGATTGGGTCTAGAGGCATTCCTTTGACCGCACAATGCCGATTGGTTGATGTTGCCGACGATCAGTTCGATGTTATTGCCCTTCCAGGTGGTGTTGGAGGCGCAGAGACTTTTCGTGACAGCACACTATTATTGGAAATGGTGAAGCAGCACCATTATGATGGCAAATTACTTGCGGCTATTTGCGCATCGCCTGCTTTAGTCTTTCAGCACCATCAGCTGTTTCCCAATGCGATCATGACCTGCCATCCCGCTTTTCGCGATGCCATTAGTCCATCTATGTGGCGAGACAAGCGCGTAACCCTAGACGTTAACCACAAACTTCTCACCAGTCAGGGGCCGGGGTCAGCACTTGAATTTGCAATCGAGATCATTATTTATTTATCGGGTAAGCCGTTTGCCTGGAGTGTCGCTGAGCCCATGGTGACTTTACCAAACTTAAACTACCAGGACTTGGGGAAAAGCCGTGTTTGATCAACTCGCCATACGAGCTCAATTTCCCGCAGTCCAAAACGGATCGCATGATGATGAATGCACTGTCTATTTAGATAGCGCTGCGACAACGCACAAACCGCAAGTGGTGATCGATGCCATCACCCATTATTACAGCCAACAAAATGCGAACGTACATCGCGGCAGTCATCGGCTCACAGCAAAAGCGACCGAGCAATTTGAACAAGCCCGAGATACTGTCGCAACGTTTATCGGTGCCAGCTCTAGCAAAGAAATTGTTTGGACACGTGGTGCAACCGAAGCCATTAACCTAGTGGCTCAAAGCTATGCTCGATCGATACTTACCGAAGGCGATGAAATCGTCATCGGTGAAATGGAGCATCACGCCAATATCGTCCCTTGGCAAATTGTTGCAGAGCAAACAGGCGCTTCTATTGTTAAAGTGCCTATGCAGCCAGACTGCACCATGAAGGTTGAGGACTATCAGAGCGCGTTCAGCGCCAACACTAAGATTGTTGCGATTGGGCATGTATCCAATGTCACAGGGACCCATCAACCGATTGAACAAGTCATTGCCCTTGCCCATGACATTGGTGCCGTTGTACTTGTCGATGGTGCCCAAGCCGTTGCCCATGAAAACGTCGACGTATCAGCCCTTGATGCCGATTTTTATGTCTTTTCTGGACATAAGATGTTTGCCCCGACCGGTATCGGCGTATTGTATGGAAAGCAGTCTCTACTCGACAGTATGCCTGTGTGGCATGGTGGTGGCAAAATGGTCACCAAAGTCTCTTTTGACAAAACCACCTTTAACGATTTACCGGGAAAATTTGAAGCAGGAACGCCAAATACCGCTGGGGCAATTGCGTTAGCAACGGCCATTGAATGGCTCAACAATCTAGATAGAGCAGCCTGTGAAGCTCACATTAAGACGTTGCAAAATCGAGCTTATGCCAAGCTCTCACTTGTCGAAGATATAAACATTATTGGTTATCAAGCCGATGCCTCAGTATTAACCTTTGTTGTTGATGGTGTTCACCATCAAGATATCGCGACGCTGCTCGATCAACAAGGCATTGCAGTTAGGGCTGGACACCACTGTGCTCATCCAATGATGGATGCTCTTGGCGTAAAAGGAACCGTGAGGGCGTCGTTTGCGATTTACAATACAGTGGAAGAGGTCGATGCGTTTGTGAGCGCCGTGATTAAGGCGCTCGATATCCTGTAGCATCTCGATGTATTGCAGCTTTTAATCAGTGAATTCGTAGGCTATAGACAGGAAAAAGCAGAGCTTAAAGAGTAAGCTCTGCTGAACCATTTTCGGCACTTTTTATTAGTTTTGGTGCTGCTCGACCTGCTCAATGATCTGGTCAACAATGGCACGTAAACCGTTGCCTCGAGAAGGGCTCAAATGCTCAATCAAACCGAGCTTTTCAAAATATTCCGCGACATCAAAACCCAGTATCGTCTCACTCGTTTGACCATTAAACGCCGCTTGTACGATAGCGATAAGCCCTCGAACAATACGTGCATCGGAATCTGCATGGACTTGCCAAAATGAAAGTTTACCCACTTTAACCGGCTCACAATAGAGCCACACTTGGCTTTCACATCCAGCGACTTCAACCAATTGCTCTTTATTAGTGTCACTCATAACGGGCAGTAGCTTGCCCCATTTGATGACCTGACGATATTTGTTTTCCCACCCTTTAAGATGAGACAACTCTTCAACAATTTGCTGATGATTGATTTGCGGACCAAAAGCGCTGGCGTCAAAACTCATGGGAAACCTTACTTAATAATATGTTTAGCGACTAACTTATCCAAAATTCTCGACACCGCAACAAAACCAAACGTAGCGGTTACCATGGTTGCGGCTCCAAAGCCACTGGCACAATCCATGCGTTTTGGCCCTTCTGCCGTGCTCTTTACACCACATACGCTGCCGTCCGGTTGCGGGTATTTAAGTTGCTCCGTGGAATAAACACATTCGATGCCAAATTTTCGTTGTGGGTTTTTACTGAAGTTATGAAAGCGGCGTAGATGATCTTTAAGCTTCTTCGCGAGAGGATCCTGAATGGTCCGAGTTAAATCAGCAACTTGAATTTGAGTTGGGTCAATCTGGCCACCAGCACCACCGGTTGTGATCACCTTGATCTTGTTGCGCTTACAATAAGCCAGCAAGCTCGCTTTGGCTTTTACACTGTCGATAGCATCCAGCACATAATCATAGTCCTGACTCAAATAGTCGGCTTGATTCTCTGGGCCAATAAAATCATCGATCAAGTTGACCTTACACTCTGGATTGATCAGCTTTATTCGAGCTTCCATGACCTCAATTTTGCTTTGACCTACTGTGCCTTGCATCGCGTGAATTTGACGATTGATGTTGGTGACACAGACATCATCCATATCAATAAGCGTAATTTCACCAATACCTGAACGAACAAGTGCCTCTGCTGCCCAAGAACCCACTCCACCAATACCGATTACACATACATGTGCGGCTCTAAACAGCTCTAACTGCTGAGCTCCATACAGTCGTGCTGTTCCACCAAATCTTTGCTGGTAGCCATCGCTTGCTGGTGAAGATAATTCGCGCATATTCAAACCTGGATTGTAAATCAAAAAAGAGTGCGTTTTATACGCACTCTTTGGCAAAAAGTCTAGTCAGTTAACTGCCAAGGCTGCGCGGTTTCTGTGCCGCTGAGTCCCAGCTTCCACACTCGTCCAAAATGTTTATAGTAACCAGACTGTTTTCCTAAGTGTGCCCCCATCCCATGATACAGATCCAGGTGACTGCCTTTTACCGCACCACCGGTGTCCAACACAATCAGCAACCGAAGTTGATGTACACCCGACCAACTGCCATCGGCATTCAGCAAGGGAACTTCAGCTAGTATTGGGGTTCCCATAGGAAATAACGAGCGATCGCCAGCGACACTGGCCAAAGGCAACAGTGGAATGCCTGCGCTGCCTTTCACATCTAAATTATCGTTGGGTTGAAAAAACACATAAGAAGGATTTTGTTCCAGTAGCTGTGTGACTTTTTCTTCTGGCTGACTGGCCACCCACTCTTTGATTGCCGTCACCGACATCTGCTCTCTTGGAACCTCGCCGCTTTCAATCAATACTCGACCAATGCTCACGTAAGGTTTGTTGTTTTTTCCTGAGTAAGCGAAGTATTGCATGCTATTGTCATCACCAAAGTGCACAAACCCGCTGCCTTGAACTTCCATCAGAAAAGGGGCTATTTGAGAGGCTGCGTAACCAATTTCAAGCCCTTGGCCTTCTAATGCGCCGTCGTTAATTTGCGCGCGTGTTGGACACTGCTCGCCACACCCAGGATTTGAGTACACTGGGAAGCGATAGGTTTCATCCGGCTGATGACGCATTTCGATGACGGGTGAAAAATACCCAGTAAATAACACATTGCCTTTACGATCGCCGCCGGAAAGCTGAGCAACTTCAATATCATACTGTGCTAGGTTCTCGGGATCGCCATCCGCAATCGCCCAGTCACTTAGCGCGTTATACAACTCTCGATAGCGCTGATTAAGAGATGGAGAATTAATCAGAACAAGATCCGCTTGATCGCCAAAGCGCGTGTAATCTCGCGTCACCGTCGACTGTATTACGTCGGTTTCAGTTAACGGTGCCGTAAATTCCTGCTCATAGTGTTGTTTCCCAAGCTCATTGGAAGGGGCACATCCAAAGAGAAATAACGAGGCAATGAGTCCCACGCTACCCCATTGGCCTGTTCCCTTGACGGTGTTAATCAAGTCGCTGTCCTTTTAACGAATATTTTGCGCCATGATCGCAAATTCATCGCAAAGGCACAATCGAAAGCAATCATTTGTTTCAACTCCATAATGTGGAATATTTATTGATTATTATTGCATTTTTAGTCACAATATCGACGATTTTGCAATAACATCAATGTGTAAGGACGCAGCAATGCAACGAAGTACCGCTCTGGTTAAAGGGTTTAGGCAGTCCACGCCCTATGTAAACTTGCACCGTGGAACAACCATGGTGATCATGTTACCCGGTGAAGCCATCAGCCATAGCAATTTTTCTAATATAATCAGTGATATTGCACTTCTACACAGTTTAGGGGTTAAGTTAGTGCTGGTGCACGGTGCCCGACCTCAAATTAACCAACAGTTAGCCAATACCAATTGTTCATCGCGTTATCATAAACAGCGACGCATTACCGATCATGCTGCACTGACGACTATTATGCGCATTGCCGGACAACTGCAACTTGCCATTACTGCCAACTTATCCATGAGCCTGAACAATACCCCAATGGCGGGGACCGAGCTCAATGTCATCAGCGGCAACTTTGTCATTGCACAGCCTTTAGGTATCGATGATGGGGTCGACTATCAACATAGTGGTAAAATTCGACGTATCGATGTGGCGGGCATCAATAGACAGCTCGATCAAGGCACGATTGTGTTGCTTGGTCCTGTGGCGGGCTCCGTCACTGGAGAGTGTTTTAATATTCCCGCTGAAGAAATTGCCACAGCAGTGGCGATACAGCTAAATGCTGCAAAACTCATCGGATTCAGTTCGCAGCAAGGGTACTTGGATACCAATGGTGACGTCATAGCCGAGCTCTTCCCAAGTCAAATTGACGACCTATTGCACCAAGCAGAAATGAACAGTGACGGATCCTCAGCCGATAACACTGAAGGAACATTGCGCTTTTTACACGGCGCGGTTAAAGCCTGTCTCAACGGAGTATATCGATCGCACTTGGTGAGCTATCAAGATGATGGGGCGTTGATCCAAGAGCTTTTCTCACGAGATGGTATTGGTACTCAAATCGTAACCCACAGCGCGGAGCAAGTACGTATTGCCGGTATTTCCGACATTGGCGGGATATTGGATCTAATTCAACCTCTGGAGCAACAAGGTGTATTGGTTCGTCGTTCTCGCGAGCAATTGGAGCAAGAAATCGAGCGCTTCACCCTCATCGAAAAAGATCAGGTGGTCATTGGTTGCGCCGCTCTTTACCCGTACCCGAATGAAAAGATGGCCGAAATGGCCTGCGTTGCTATCCACCCAGACTACCGTGATGGCAACAGAGGGTTAAAACTGATAGAGCATATGAAGCAGCAATGTCTTGCTCAAGGCATTGATCAAATGTTTGTGCTAACCACGCACAGTTTGCATTGGTTTAGAGAGCAAGGTTTTTACGAGTCACAGTTAGAGTCTCTACCTGTGCAAAAACAGCAGCTATACAACTACCATCGTAACTCTAAGATCCTCGTTTTAGACATCATCTAGACGCTGTCATGGCCCAAATGGTAAAACCCTTTGGGCCATGGAGCGATTTATCAAAGCTAAACCTTCGTTTTCTCAAGCGCACGAGCCAGTCCACTCGCCCGTTGTGTTGGTGAGTTAATCGCCCGTTCTATGACATCAGTATTCGCGTACAAGTGTAGTGACTTTTTGGCTCTTGTGATCCCGGTGTACACCAGCTCTCGGCTTAGCAGCGGCGTATAGTTTTGCGGAAGCAGCATATAGGTGGCGTCAAACTCGCTGCCTTGTGATTTATGTATGGTCATCGCAAAGCCCGTTTCATGAGCTGGTACTCGACTTGGAAGTACCGCTTTAATATTGCCATCGGGCAGCTCAAAATAGACTTTCAATCGCCCCTCAGGGTTGGACTGGTCAATCAGACAAATGCCAATATCACCGTTAAACAGTCCCAAGCTATGGTCATTTTGCGTCACCATTATAGGCCGCCCAACGTACCACAACTCGCTAGGTTGGATAAGCCTTTGCGCGGCCAACTCTCGTTCTATGCGCCTGTTACACTGAACAACACCAAACTCACCTTCTCTCACCGCGCACAACAGCCGGGTCGTTTGAAACAGTTTGAGCTTAGCTTTGGCAATCTCAAACATCTGGCTTTCAGGCACATCGCTTTCCATATCCTGCGAACTTTGGTGATCCAAATAAGCTCGATATCGCTTGCCTAGCTGTTTAAAAAGCTGGCTATAGTGTTCACTGTCCAACGAGTATCGTTCAATGTCACTAAAGTTGTCGTCTTTGATCTTATGATACTGCGCGGTACTGCCGATATTAACGGCACGTGCAAGTTGGCCAATGCCAGATTGCGCGTCAAAGCGATAGCTCTTTTGTAATAGGCAGAGGTTGTCGGTCAACACACCTACCGATGATTGAGCTTGCACATGTTGATAGCCCGTTAGCTGAGTCAGCAGCAGCTGAGTTGCTTCGCTGTATCCTGGTCGATGAAAGCTAAACAAATCACCTAATACAGCACCCGCTTCCACTGAGGACAATTGATCTTTGTCTCCCAGCAGCACTAAACGAGCATGCTTGGGTAACGCATCCACCAATTTCACCATCATGGATAAGTCGACCATCGATGCCTCATCAACGATCAACATATCAAGATGCAAAGGGTTACGACTATGATGTTTAAATTCGGGATTATTTGGGATAGCGCCTAGCAGTCGATGAATCGTACTTGCTTTGGTTGGAATGAGCGCTTTAATCTCGGGATCGATGGGCAGCTTTTGCAATGCGCCACCAATGGATTCGGTCAGTCGAGCCGCAGCTTTGCCTGTTGGTGCCACCAACTGAATGACCATACTCTTGGCTTGTTCGTCTTTTTGCAGATTGCGAGTAAGCTTTGATTGCTCTATTGCTGCCGCAAGCAATTTCACGACGGTGGTGGTTTTACCTGTTCCTGGCCCACCAGAAATAATTGCGAACTGCTTAGACAGCGCCACGGCTGCTGCGACTTTTTGCCAATTCAAACACACCGAGTTGGGCACCAGTGTATCTAGACTCTCAAGCTCTGAGGATAACTTTGCATTGTCAAACAGCCTGAAAATTGCGCCCCAATCAACAGACTGCGGCTCGGCAATATCGAGCGCGGAGACCAACCAATTTTTAGCGTCTGCCTCGCCCAATGTCTGTTGCTGCCAAAGCTGAAAAAGTAGACGGTAATCTCGCTTAAAAAGTTGCTCTAGGGTTGCCGCCAACTGCGCTTGATGCTCGCGCGAAATTGCCGAGTTATGCGCCATTTCAACAAGTGCCGATGCAAGCGACTGCTCATAATACCAATACCGCTGAATATACAAACTCTCGCCATCAAGAATCATCGGGGTTGCACTACGCCTAGTCGCCTCGCCAACCACAGCGAACGCTTTTAAGTCTGATTGCCACTGCTCTCGGACGATCCATTGGGACGACAGTCGATGACGCTGCTCGGTGGATAGTCCTAAACGCTGACACAACCAACTCTGCAAGTCGCCGTGTGGTGGCAACACTAAACAGATATTGCCTTGGCCTAGTTCATAACTGACTAATGCAGCCATTAGCCCAATCAGCCATTGCGAACAAGGCTCGGCGGGGCGAGAAAGCTGCAACATCAATTTGCCAAACTGCATATCAATGGCTCGCAACTTACCTTCGCTTACCAATGTACTGAGCTCATGTACGACCGATTGTGATAACACGTTGGGACTGCTCTGGTTCACTTTGAGCTGCTCAGTCATAGCGCCTCCTCATTGTCTGCAATGTGCGCATCCAACTCATCGAGCAGTGTTTCACTAGGCTTGGTATAAAAAATCCCATTGTTGGACTGTCCATCGATTCCACGTAAAAAGAGGTAATACACACCACCAAAATGTTGTTCATAGGAGTAGTTTGCAATGCGCTGCCGAAGAAAACGATGCAGTGCCAGGGAGTAGATCTGATATTGCATATCATAGCGATGATCAAGCATTGCTTGCTGTAAGGCCTGTTGGTGGTAATCGCTGTTGTCATTACCTAGATGATTCGACTTCCAATCGAGCACATAATATTTGCCTTGATGCTCGAAAATCAAATCGATGAAGCCTTTAAGCATCCCTTGAGCCGGTCGAAATTCTAGGTTGTCTGCCTGCTTAGACAGCGCATCATGACGCCGAACAATTTGATTAAATTGAGTGGCTGACAACAACTCTAACGGTAAGACAAACTCCATTTCCACCAAAGTATGTTGTGCATTTTTATCGCAAAGCTTAAGGCAATCTAAGTGGTCTTGTGACGGTTGAGCAAGACTCAAATCTGCGCTAAGCACTTTGCTCACCATGTCCATCACTACGGGTAGCCAGTCGCCAGTGATACCCTCTCTTTCCAGCAGCTGCGCTACGATGATTTGATTGTCGTCACTATTTGGCTCAGTAAAATCAATCTCTTCAAAAATGGTATGCAGTAACGTACCTGGCCTTGCACCCCGTGGGAAACTGAACATTGATTGCTCTATAAGCTCGTCTTGCTCAATCTGCTCTTCGCGAGCCGAATCTAGATCAAACGCCGGTATAGTCAACTCTAAGTCGGAGATCGTTGCATGCCCATGCTGACTTTGTTTCACCAACCCAGAGTAGCTGGTCATTCTCCATTGATTATTTATTGTATGAGAAAGCGTGGCTGGCTTAGCTGTGAATTCTTCTGTTTCGCTTAACACAAACGGGGTCGGCGACAACTCCAGTATGGATGCCTGTCGAGTTGTTTGAGGTAACAAGCTCTGGAAAAACTGCGCCATAGATTGATAAAAACCGGTGCAGTCCATTGGATTGCGCTGTTGCAGTAAGTACCCCATGGCACTTAAATGCACGCCCGTATTGCCTTTGGTTTGGTTGCCTTTTTTCACCGGTGCGACACCAACAAAGCAGCCATAAACCGACCGCGTCATCGCTACATACAAAAGACGTAAATCTTCGGCTAAACGCTCAGTGTCTGCACGCTCAAGACTCTGCTCACCTTTAGCAAGATCGAGCACCGACTTTGCGTGCTCGGGGTCATAGTATTTCGCGTCGCTGGCCTGACGAAAGCCCATAATAAAGGGTAAGAACACCAGATCGTATTCGAGCCCTTTCGATTTATGGATTGTCACAATCTGCACCAGATCTTTTTCTGATTCTAGACGCAAAATTTGATCGTCCGCTGCGGCCTCTCCGCTATGAGCGTTATCGATCGCTTCACCAAACCAACGAAGCAGAGCATGATCACTTTCCAGCATTTGACTGTGCTGTTGTAGCAGCTCGCTTAAGTGCATAAAGTCTGTCAGCTTTCGTTCACCATCTTGCGACACTTCACTCACCCATCGCTGTGCAATCTCGCGCCGATTCATCAGCGAGCGAAACATCGGTAATATACCCTGTTTTTGCCACTGCTCTCGGTAGAGCGCAAACTCACTGACAGTACGCTCCCACAACACTTCATCTTGCCCTAGTTGATGAAGCTGTTCTACCGATACATCGAGCAGCCCCGTCGCCAGTGCGGCCCGCAGTTTTCGCTCATTGTCTACACCCAACAGTGAGTCCATAACGCGGTACATATCCTGAGCGACAGCGCTTTTAAATACGCTGTCACGGTTGGACATATACACACTTGCGATGCCCTGCTGCGCCAGTGCGTGTTTAATCAATCTTCCTTCAGCACCTGTACGAACCAATATCGCAATGTCACTGGCTTCAATAGGGCGAGTATGCTTTTCGCTGTGCAGATTGGCACGCCCACACTGAGCTTGCTCAAGTATAAGCTGAATCTGCGCGGCGGTTGCCTGGGCCATTTGAGTTTTGTAGTCCGCGTTTGAGATAGGCTGCTCTCTATCAGGCGCGACCCATACATTGAGAGCGGGTTGCGCTTGGTCGTTTAACGTCCATCCGCGTTGATCTGCATTTGGGCTTGCAGCTACTGGAATAAAAGGAATGTCTTGGTCGTAGATAAACGGATTGATGCCAAACTCAAACAATCCATTTGCCGCTGCAATCATGTCGTGGCTCGAGCGCCAGTTTGTATCTAGAGTAAAGTGAGACGTAACCTGCTTGCGAGCTTCAATATAAGTGAAAATATCAGCTCCTCTAAACCCGTATATCGCTTGTTTTGGATCGCCAATCATAAACCATCCACAGTGCGGTTGGTCCAGATAAACCCGTTTAAAAATATCGTATTGCTGGGCATCGGTGTCTTGGAACTCATCGATCATAGCAACCGGATATAGGGTCCGAATTCTTGCCGCAAGCGTATCGCCACTGTCTGTATGCAGCGCATGGTTTAACTGACTTAAGAGATCGTCAAAAGATAGCAGTTGTTGCCTTTGTTTTTCGCTCTTAAGGGCTTCACGACAGTGGTTGATGGCGCATGACATCAATGGAATTTTCAAATCCAAATCTTGCTCTAAGAACGCTTCGATATGACTAAACAGCGGATGATCGGGGGCTTGGCCTTTTTTAGTTTTCTCACTAAGAGTCGATTGCGTAAATTTTTCGAGCTTATCGAAAACCGTGTAATCCTCAGTAGGACTTTGCGCCCACTGCGTTGCCGCCTCGATCCAGACGGGCAAATGCCTTGATGAATAACTTTGCTTGCTGACACCAGATTCTCGCAAGTTCGCCATTGCGTCTTGATAATCACTGAGCCACTGAGCTTTCATTGTCTCAATATGGTGAATAATAGCAGCATGCAACTGAGCAATATCAACGGTATCAATAGCAGGAGCGATGCTTAGCGTGTCATTGGTAATGTAGCGATGTATTTCGTTGTAAAGGCCCTGCGGCGAGGACCAAATTTGCCTAATGATACTGGCAATGCGGCGATCCAAAGAATAAAAAGAGTGGCGCCAAAAATCAGCGACCACTTGCTGTTTTAGCTTACTCTCATCGGTCAAAAACTCGTTATTAAAGCGACTCCCCGACTCAAAAGCGTTTTGCACCAGCATGCGCTGACAAAAGCCGTGAATGGTATAGATCGCGGCTTCGTCCATTTGGCGCTCTGCGGCCAACAATGTCTGTGCAGCCTGATGATGATCTTGAGTGGCTTCCAGCAATGCGCTGATCACAGGATCGTCGCTGTTACCGTTCATAAACGCTAACTTAGCATCACGAATTTTATTTCTTATTCTTCCCCTAAGTTCTGCTGTGGCCGCTTCTGTAAACGTCACCACCAAAATCTCGTCAACCGTCAATGGTCGTTGATGGGCGGTATGCCTTGATTCTTCGAGGCCTAGGGTTGGATTGGGTTGACTACCGTGCCCTAGCAATAAGCGCAAATACAGCCCCGTAATGGTGAAGGTTTTTCCGGTCCCTGCGGAGGCTTCAATCAACCGTGCGCCATGCAGTGGAAAGCGTATTGTGTCCAATTTGGTCGCAAGGGTGTCACCGTTGTTTAACACTGGCATTAACTCAATCCATATTTGTTCAAACGTAATTAAAAATCATCTTACTTTGGAATATTAGCAAAGGGTCATATTTGTGAGGTCTGACCCAAATACTTGAATTAGCACGAGTTGAAATAGGCTGTTGGGTACGAGACGAGATCTTACTCACAACGCCTTACTCTTTTTATGGCTACTATCCGCGGCAGTTAAAAAGTTTCGCAATATTGCTGCTTATGTCGATGCCTTTAGGCAAACCACGCTCAGCAAGTTTGCATACAGAATAAAAATAGGTCTCTCTGACCTGTGGCCGCACAGAATTTACCCTACACACTATAAAAAAGCTGGCGGCCACCCCCTTTCTTGCTACTTCTCTCTCTCGCAATGACTCAGTAGCGGTAGCATTACCGCCAGCATGAGTTGATAACACTTTTCAGCAACCTGATCGTTCCATTGAGGCCAAACCCTTTGAATGTAAGGATTGTCAGATTCACCAGGACGGAAACTGTTGCCCTCGAACGTCTGCTGCATTTTGGCCATCGCCTTTAATCCATCGTCGCTGTCTGCTGGAGGGTTGTCTAGCACTAATCCGGCTTTCTCAATCACTAACGCGCCCTCCCATGCCGTGTCGACAAAAAATGGCAACGGTAAGTCTAATCCTTCAACATAGAGTTGAATCAAGGTTTCCAAGTGATGCTTTGCATTCTCACTCGTCAGCG
This sequence comes from Vibrio sp. qd031, assembly GCF_002100145.1. GTDB lineage: Bacteria > Pseudomonadota > Gammaproteobacteria > Enterobacterales > Vibrionaceae > Vibrio. The sequence continues at coordinate 121,521 of NZ_JXQD01000025.1, read as the reverse complement.
GCAGTAGCGTCCATTCAACAACGTTCTGCTTAGCAAGTCCAAACAGTTGAGTACTGCGTTGTTCACCTGTTGCCATAGCCGCGAGATGGTCGATCCAAAAACCTAACACATACTTTGCACTCAACTGTCCGCATCGATAACGCACCATGCCTTGCTCATACTGATTGTCTAACCAACCTTGGAGAAACACGCTGCGGGTATCGCTTAACGGAGAGAGGTGAAGATCTATGCTCCTAGCGGGCTGCGGACGACTGCAATACGGCAATATACGCTCTAACAACATAGCGATTTGTTGCTCACTGCTGACAATATCAAGCTCACCAAACGCACCCACGGGTAACACCCCCTCAGCGCGCTTATGCTTGAGATAACTCTGCGGATCGGTGACAACTTCGCCAGCCTGTATGCTCTGTTCTAACGAATGCTCTAACAACTGTTGCCGCAACAAATAGCTCCCTAATCCCCCCATAGCAAAGGGTTCATCGTCTTCGATTTTGATATCAAACGGATCGAAATACACCCCAAGCCGCTGATTCATGTAACGCTTAACGGGGAGTGTCCAAAAACGAGAAAGCACGTCTAGCTCTACAATCAATTCGCCATCAATTTCATCGGTGAAACTCGGTAATTGCCATTGGTCTTCAGCCAGTGGTTTTACTTCAGTGTGCGAGGCATCGTTACCACTGTTGGCCTGAGCAACAGGCAACCACTCCCTCGCGTAACTCGGCGTGTCACTATCAAAAGCATGACGACTGTAAGGCGTCATACTGTGAGAGTAGGTGATGAAATCGGTCAACTCGTTATCGGCACCCATATTCGTATTGTCGTCTGCTTGAATGTCTAGCTGCACCGAATAATTCTGCTCACAGTATTCCAAAAGCTCAGAAACTAATATCGATGGCTCAGACACACTATTATCTCGGATCGAGCGAGCCACATAACTAATGTATAAAGTGTGTTGCGCAGAGAGCAGCGCTTCCAAAAACATATAGCGGCCGTCTATGCGTCGTGAACGATCACCAGGGCGACTCTTGTTTTGCATCAAGTCAAACCCTTCCACCATTTCTGCTGGTGGGTAGGCCCCATCATTCATACCCAATAAACAGACAACCTTAAAAGGTATTGAGCGCATTGGCATTAGCGTACAAAAGTTTACTTGCCCCGCGAGAAAACGCTGACTAACGCGACTTTGATCTAACTTCTGTTTGAGGCAGTATCGAATCAAATCAATGTCTAATTGCGGTGCGTCGTCCAACTCAGAAAGTGGCTGCTTTAGCGACACCAGTGCGTCACGGATCGCACTCACCATCAGCTCTTCATCTAACTCTGGGGTAAAGAACTGGCTGAGTAGCTGATTGATGATATCCATCCACGCTTCAATGCTATGTGACTGGGCAAACCGCTGTTGAAACTCGATTAAGTTGTCGATGTATTGCGCTAGTCGACCTGCAACGTCTGCGTCCATCCCTTGAATGTGATTAAAGGGAGAGATGACTCTATCATCTTGCTCGTACAAGCCAACATCTGGGTGCAGAGAATAGCCCATGAGCATCCTCTGTAGGCCAAATTGCCATGTGTTGAGTGGGGCTTCAAACCCTAACTCTGCGGCCGTTTTCTCGGTCAATCCCCATCGAATACCTACCTCTTCCACCCACAGTTTAATTCGCTCAAACTCTTGAACCGACAACTCAAAGCGGCGCAAAACAGCAGGGGTCTCTAACAGTTCAAGCATCAACGAGGATTGAGCTCGTGAGTTAGGCAAATCGAGCAAACTGAAAAAGGCATTTAATAATGGGTTGGCTTCTGTTGTTGTGCGATCCGATATGGAATAAGGGATCCTACGCTCATCATTCGCTTGTCCAAAAATAGCCTCAATAGCGGGTGTGTAACGGTTAATATCTGGCACCATCACTATCACATCCCTTGGGGTCAGCGATGGATCGCTATCGAAAAGATGCAATAGCTGATCGTGCAATACCTCAACTTCCCGAGTTGGGCTATGGCATTGATGAAGCGTCAGAGAGCGGTCTGAGTCTGCAACGATGTGTTTTGGTCGAATGCTATCATCGTCGCTGATGTCGCGCTGATCCAACTCCAAAATATCGGACTGAATTCTTTGTAACAACGTTGCTGCGTTAAGGTCATGATCAACAAACGCTTCAATCTCTTGGCATTCCAACTGGGAGAGTAGCAGCAGGTTATCACATCCCAGTTTTCCCATACTGGCAAGCAAAGCATTACCAACTTGAGCCTGCTGAGTGGGGTCTTCAATATTTTGCGCTTCGCTGCCTTTGAGCACGTGAGCTTCGTTACCCACGACAGAGTGATCGCCCTGCCATTGGATATGCTTACGAGTTTGTGCGGCCATTTTAGCTATGGTTTTTTGATCACGTACATCGCCCCAGTAGTAGCGACATGGGTTAGCAAACATGAAGTGGACGTCGATGTGCTGCCCTATCGCGTGCAGCGCTTCCAAGTAGCGTGGTGGCAGCGACGAAATACCAAAGACAAACAAACGACTAGGAAGGCCTTCAATCCGCCCCTGATAATGAGCAAGAGTATCAATAAAGTCATCGTAGAGGTTTGCACGGTGATAAGGAGACGCTCCGCTCGCAACAGTATGATCAAACAGGGCACGCCATAAAATGGGCTGCCAACTTTGCTCAGCTGGAACCTCTTCAACCTCTTGATGCCCTTCCCACGCTGCTATCCAATCGGGCCGATACACCAAATACCCGTCGAACGTATCGGCAATTTTTTCAGCCAATTGCAGCTGTTTTAGTGGATCAGCATCGTTTAAATAGCGCGACAGCGGCGCAAACTCTTCGGTGTCTAAATAGTTCGGTAAAATCGCGTTTAACCGCCAAGTCATCGACTCTTTGTTAAAGGCACTTTTCGACGGCACATCTGGAAGCACTTTTTCAAACAACTGCCAAATAAAAGTGGCTGGAAGCGGAAACTCGATATTACCCGCCACCCCTTGTTGCTGGGCAATCGACAGTTTTAACCATTGCGACATACCTGGACTCTGCACCAAAATGACTTCCGCTTGCAGTGGGTTGGGCAATGGATCGTTGCGTATCAACTCAATCATAAGAGAGTTAAGCAAGTCGATTTGATTGGAGTGATATACCGTAAACACGAAGTAGCCTGTTAGTTGAATGTGCTGTCTGTTTACTCACTGTAGCATAAGGCGAAATTGCTCGGTTAGCCTCAACGTTGCAATCGAATAATTGTTGCGCGTTAGGTCAGAGTTTGAGGAAATGTCACTGGACGAAAAGCCCTAAAAACTGTATAAAAAGCCAGTATAGTTAACCATGAAATTATAGAGGAACCACCATGGCTGTGATCGTGAAGTACGTGGTAGAGCGCAACGGAGAAGAAAAGATGACTTTTACCTCAAAAGCCGAAGCGGATGCCTATGACAAAATGTTGGATATGGCCGATGAGCTATTTGAGCTTCTTGGCACTAGTGAGCTCATTGACGACGAGTCAAAACAAGAAGAGATCGCTATGTATCTTGCCAAGCATAAAGAAGATGTGTTGATTGCATTAGGGGCTAAGCGCAAACCTGCGCCTAAAAAGCCTAAAGTAGAAGCGGTGAAAACGGACGTAGCAGACGACGCTGCGTAATCCAACCCTAACCCCAGTTTAAAGAGGTCGCTTAGGCGGCCTCTTTTGTTTTTTATGGAATAAAAAGTCAGGCAAAGTAAAAATCCCTGCATAATTTCGCATCGAGCTCTTTTCAGTTGTGATTAGTCTGACTATGATGGTGTCACAATCCTGCCAAGACATACGTATCGAGGCAGAGAACACACTATCGATGGAGACGACACACAACATGGCACATTTTGCTTTAGCCCTTGGCGCTGCAACCAAAAACCGCGACGGAAAAATCTTCGAAGCATTCTTCCCAAATCCTCTTCTTAATCCTGCGTCCGCACTGGTCGATGCCATTGCTGCTTTAGTGGGTTATCAAGGTGGAAATTCTGATATCGAAGTGAACCAAGTTCAAGCCGCTGAACTGGCGACCGCATTTGCAGCGCATGGTGATGTAGCCAACGCAAGTTTTGCAGAAAAAGCCGCTCAGTCTGAGCAAGCGTTAGTTTTGGTAATTCTAGAGTCTGACGACAAACCACAAACGGTTGCAGAGGGCTTTCTTAAGCTGCAACTTATTTCACATCGTTTAGTTCAGCCTCACGGTACTGTGTTAGATGGTATTTTTGGTTTACTCCACAACGTAGCTTGGACCAACGAAGGTCCTATCGACTTGCCAGAATTGGCTGATCGCCAAATTGAAGCCCGCCTAGCGGGTCGTGCGCTCACTGTCGATTGCGTTGATAAGTTTCCTAAGATGGTAGACTACGTTGTCCCAACGGGTATCCGTGTGGCCGACACCTCACGCGTTCGTTTGGGTGCGCATGTGGGCGAAGGCACCACTGTTATGCACGAAGGTTTCATTAACTTTAACGCGGGAACCACAGGCGTTAGCATGGTTGAAGGCCGTATCTCTGCGGGTGTATTAGTGGGCAATGGCTCTGACATCGGTGGTGGTGCATCCATCATGGGTACACTCTCTGGCGGTGGTAAAATGGTTATCGCCATCGGTGAAAACAGCTTGCTAGGTGCAAATGCTGGACTTGGTTTCCCACTGGGTGATCGTTGCACCATTGAATCTGGTCTGTATGTCACTGCAGGTACTAAAGTGCGCATGCTAGATAACAGCGGCCAAGAAGTTGAAATCGTTAAAGCGCGCGATCTTGCAGGTAAATCCGATCTACTGTTCCGTCGTAACTCTCAGACTGGCTGTGTCGAGTGCTTGACCAACAAGAGCGCTGTAGAGCTTAACAGCGAGCTTCATAGCAACAACTAATCCGTTGCCATATTGGGTCCTTAATGTGTTAACACACAGCAGGACGAGATACTCAAACTAAAAAAGCCTGACACATAAGTGTCAGGCTTTTTAATAGGGATAACAGTGAACGAATTGCTACGGTTTAATGTGGTGAATGTCCAACTCTTCTTGTTTTTCACCTGCTTTTGGATCATTAAACATCGCTTCATCTAAATCGCCTTCAGATTTAGCTACGATAACACTCACCGCAGTATCACCGGTGATATTCACCGCAGTACGGATCATATCAAGCAATCGGTCGACACCCATAATCAAAGCGATGCCTTCTACAGGTAAGCCTACTTGGTTAAGAACCATTGCCAACATAATCAAACCTACACCAGGAACACCTGCCGTACCAATAGAGGCCAATGTAGCGGTCAAGATCACCATCAAGTAATCCCCTATAGTTAGGTCAATACCATAAGCTTGCGCAATGAAAGCTGTCGCTACACCTTGCATGATGGCGGTGCCATCCATGTTAATCGTTGCCCCAAGCGGTACGGTGAACGACGCCACGCGGTTTTTTACACCCATGCGCTGAGTTGCGGTTTCCATCGTCACAGGAATAGTTGCATTTGATGACGCTGTAGAAAAAGCGAACATCACTGCATCTTCCATTTTTTTCAGGAATTTAAGCGGGCTTAGACCGGTAAACACTTTCAAAAACAGGCTGTAAACAACCAATCCGTGGATAAGCAATGTTCCGCTTAACACTAAGAAGTAACCCGCAAGATTCCAAATCGCGTCGACACCTAACCCTACAAACAGCTTGGACATCAAGAAAAACACACCATAAGGCGCGACATTCATCAAAATGGTCACCAGCTTCATGATCACTTCATTGAGATCTTGGAATACGGCTGCAATACGTTCGCCCGGTTCACCTGCTGCGCTGATCGCGACACCAAATAGGATGGCGAACACAATGATCTGTAGAGTATTTCCCTCAGCCATAGATTGAATTGGGTTGGTTGGGAACATATCAATGATCACCGTCCCTAATGCAGGAGCATCAGCGGAGGCGAACGTTGCCGCGGCGGTTAAATCCGCACCAGCACCTGGTTGGAACAGGTTACCCATGAAAATGGCCAATGTGATCGCAATACAGGTTGTGACCAAGTAAAAGAGAACGGTTTTCCCGCCCAAGCGTCCCAGAGTGGATATATCTTTAAGTGAACTGGTTCCGCAAACTAATGAAACGAAGACTAAAGGCACTACCAGCATCTTAAGGCTGGCGATGAAGATTGCTCCACCAACATTGAACAAACCGTCCACCAAATACTCTTGGACGAACGTGTTCTCTGGAAACAGAGTACGGAGCAATAGCCCGACTAAAATGCCACTGACCATACCGATAATGACGCGAGTGGTCAGTGAATATTTACGTTGTGTACCCATAAAATGAATACCTCCTAACATTTATTTCGTGCTTCAAAATAGCGCCGGACTATATCAGATAGCCATCCTGTAAAGGTTAATATTAGTCAATAAATGTCTAAGTTGTTGTTTAAGTTGCCATGAAACAGAATGCACCACCACACACAATTTTGTAAACGATTTCACTCTCTCATCCCCCGCTGATAAAGGGTTTGCACTTTGAATCACAGATCTGTGTAATGGAAATTGCAAAAATTACACTTGTACGCTGTAATAGCGTAAGTATTTGTTAATAGGCCTAATAGCAATGGCAACGATTAAAGATGTTGCCCGTGACGCTGGTGTATCTGTCGCCACCGTATCACGGGTGATCAATAACTCTCCTAAAGCCAGTAAACAGTCTGTTGCGGCAGTCACTGTGGCAATGAAAAAGCTAGGATATCGTCCTAATGCTAATGCTAGGGCGTTGGTCAATCAATCTACCAACACTGTTGGTGTATTGGTGAGCGATGTCGCCGACCCATTCTTTGGGGCGATGGTAAAAGCGGTCGATAATGTTGCTCATGAACATGGCAAACACATCCTTGTTTGTAATGGGTACCACGATGAAGAGCAAGAACGAAAAGCCATAGAGCTGTTAATTAACAGTCGCTGTGAATCGTTAGTGATTCATGCAAAAAGCATTAGCGATGAAGAACTTATCGCTTATGCTGACGAAGTACCCGCATTGGTGATCATCAATAGAAGCATTCCTGGACTCGAAACGCGCTGCATCGCTCTAGACAACTACCGCGGCGCGTATATGGCCACCGAGCACCTAATTAAGCTCGGTCACAAAAATATCGCTTGCCTCGCGTCATCTCATGAAATTGAAGACTCCACTCAACGTGTAGAAGGCTATCAAGCCGCTTTAGACGCGCACAACATTAATTTGCCAGCAAGCTTTATTGAATACGGTGAGCCTAATAACGACGGTGGTGAAACGTCGATGACCAATTTATTGGCAAAGTCGTTAAAGATGACTGCTATTGTCTCATATAACGACTATATGGCTGCAGGAGCGATTTCGGTACTGCAAGAAAACAGCCGACAACTGCCCGATGAGATCTCAATTATTGGGTTCGATGATGGACTCATTGCCCGTTACTTACAGCCACGATTAACGACAGTGCGCTACCCAATCGCATTGATGGCCGAAAAAGCCGCTCGCCTATCTATTGCCTTGGCCAGAGGCGAAAAAGATCCGAGCGAAGTCCTAATGTTCTCACCCACTCTAGTCAAAAGAGATTCTGTGCAAAAACGTGCCGACTAAACTGACTTTATAAGAAAAGTCCAAATAAAAAAAAGCCTCGTTGTGAACTCACCACGAGGCTTTTTTGTCTCTTACATTAATGGATGCTGGGTACCCATTAATGTTTATCCGATTTCGTCAAACTGATAAATCGTGCTTTGCATGTACTCTTCTTCATCACGCAACACCACATCAGGCTGTGGCCACTCAGGGTGATTTGGGCTATCCGGCATGTATTGAGTTTCTAATGCGACCCCAGCGTAACTGCTGTACTCGCCGCCTTCTCGCTTAGGGTTACCCGCTAAGAAGTTACCGGTGTACACTTGAATCGCCGGTTTAGTGGTAAACACTTTCATGCTCAGATCACCTTGCGGCGAAATCAGTTCAGCGGCAACCTCACCAGACATGCACTCTCTGTCGAGTAAAAATGAATGATCGTAGCCGTTGGCGCGCAATTGATGCTCATCCGATTTAAACGAATGACCAATTGGTTTGAGAGCGCGGAAGTCAAAACTGGTGCCTTCAACATCCAACAGTTCGCCAAAAGGAATACCCGTATCATCGGACGGTAAAAACTGCGGTGCATTCACCATCATTTGATGCGTCAAGCAATCTTCGGCCTGTCCACCAGATAAATCAAAGTAAGCGTGGTTAGTCAAATTCACAACTGTCGGTTGCGTCGTTACCGCTCGAAAGTGGATCTGGACTTGATTCAACTCTGTTAGCTCATAGGTGAGCAAAACCGCGACTTCACCAGGGAAGCCTTGGTCACCATCTTTAGACACAAGGCTAAACTGTACTTTGTCATCGGTCTGTTTTTCGATTGTCCAACGGCGGCGATGGAAACCATCACTGCCACCGTGCAATGTATTACCAGCAGCGTTTGTTGGCAGTGAGTAGGTTTCGCCATCGATAACCAGTTGGCCATGCTTAATGCGGTTGGCATAACGCCCTACCGTAGACCCTAAGCAGCCACCGTGATCATAGTACTCATCGATACTGCCTACACCCAGTAACAACTCTCTTGATTGCCCTTTCACTGGCATAGTCGTACTTAACCATGTCGCGCCCACATCCATAAACGTGGCGGTCATACCATGAGAGTTTTTGAGCTCAACGACCTTCACCGGGTGACCATCCTTGGCCAACCCAGCTTCGATTCGCTCTTTCAGAGAGCCTTGTGTCATTTTTAGATTTCCTTAACCAGTCCTGCGCCGTCTTTTGCTTGGCAAACGTAAATAGACTCTTTAAGACCCGTTGCAGCTTGGTATTGCGCTTCTACCGCTGCTTTTACATCGTCTACCAAAGCGGGTGGCATTAAGGATACGATGCAGCCACCAAAACCGCCACCGGTCATGCGTACACCACCTTGATCGCCGATCACAGCTTTGACAATTTCTACCAAAGTATCGATTGCCGGCACAGTGATCTCAAAATCGTCTCGCATTGAAGCATGAGATTGCGCCATTAACTCGCCCATACGAGTCATGTCTCGATCGGCTAGCGCTTTAGCCGCTTCAACAGTACGCTCATTTTCTGTGATCACGTGACGAGCACGTTTAGCCGTTGCCTCTGACATAAGAGAAAACTTACTGTCGAACAGCGCCATGTCGGCATCGCGCAGTGCTTTCACACCCATGATGCGAGCCGCTTCTTCACACTGCTCACGACGAGTGTTGTATTCACTGTCGACCAGACCACGCTTTTTATTGGAGTTGATGATCACTACGGCTAGATCTTCTGGCATAGACACCAATTGGGTCTCTAATGAACGACAATCGAGCAGCATTGCGTGATTTTCTTTGCCCACCGCTGAAATCATTTGGTCCATGATCCCACAGTTACAGCCTACAAATTCATTTTCAGCCTGCTGACCATTTAACGCGATTTCAGACTGTGAAATGTCGAGGTTAAATAGCTCTTTAAACGTTTGACCAATCACCACTTCCAAAGCTGCACTAGAGCTCAGTCCTGCACCTTGAGGAACGTTACCGCTCACACTGATGTCGGCGCCACCCAAGGTGTAACCGCGTTTCATCAGATACTTCACGACGCCACGAATGTAGTTTGCCCACATTTTGTCTTCGATGAATTCGATCTCTTGTTCAATATCAAACTCATCAGTGGCGTTATCGTAATCCACTGAAATCAAGCGGATGATGCTGTCATCACGTTTTGCCGCAGCCACAACGGTGTTGTAGTTGATCGCGCAAGGTAAAACAAAACCGTCGTTATAATCGGTGTGTTCACCAATAAGATTCACACGTCCTGGAGCTTGGATAATATGCGTTGGCGCGTAGTTAAGTACCTGCTCAAATGAGCCAGTCACTGCGTCTATTAATTCTTTCATCTGTAATGACCTTCAATTATTTTTGTTCTTTGTAATGTACATCGCTTAACGCGCGCAGACGTTCAGCCGCTTGTTCTGCGGTTAAATCGCGTTGCGATTCAGCCAGCATTTCGTAGCCCACCATGAATTTTCTCACACTTGCACTACGCAATAGTGGTGGGTAGAAAAGTGCATGCAGTTGCCAATGATCGATATCGGTGCCTTCCTCAAAGAATGGCGCATAGTGCCACCCCATCGAGTACGGGAACGAGCATTGGAACAAGTTGTCATAGCGACTGGTTAGTTTTTTAATCGCCAATGCCAGATCGTCACGCTGCTCATCGCTTAGCTCGCTCATACGACGAATATGCGTTTTTGGCAGTAGCATGGTTTCAAATGGCCAAGCAGCCCAATATGGAACAACCGCAATCCAGTGTTCGGTTTCGACTACCGTGCGAGAGCCGTCTTTACGCTCAGCGTCTACATAGTCGACCAACAAGTTACTGCCTTGCTGCTGATGGTATTCTTTAAGGAGTTTTTCTTTGCGTTCAATTTCGTTAGGCAAAAAGCTGTTTGCCCAAATTTGACCGTGTGGGTGCGGTTGAGAACAGCCCATCGTCTCGCCTTTGTTCTCAAAGGCTTGAACCCATAGGTATTCTTTTCCTAGTTCTTCAATTTGCTCGTTCCACGTATCGATAACGCCACGAATTTTTTGAACTGGAAGCTCTGGAAGCGTTTTACTGTGGTCTGGTGAAAAACAGATCACGCGGCTCAATCCACGTACACCTTGCGTTTTAAATAACGGGTTGTCCGATTGAGGGGCATCAGGTGAGTCTGGCATCAGCGCCGCAAAGTCATTACCAAATACGTAAGTGCCATCATAATCAGGATTTTTATCTCCCGAGATGCGCGTATTGGTTGGACACAAAAAGCATGACTCTTCGTACTGTGGCAGCTCTGCTGTAGAAGGCTTTTCATCTTGGCCGCTCCATGGGCGCTTTGCGCGATGCGGAGATACCAAAATCCACTGACCCGTTAGTGGGTTATAGCGACGATGTGGATGGTCGACAGGGTTAAATTCAATAGTAGACATGTTATTGCTCATAAACGTTAATTAGTCGGTGTAACCCTGAGGGTTATTTGATTGCCATTTCCAAGTATCTGCAGCCATAGCTTCGACGGTGCGCGTTGCTTTCCAGTTAAGGTCGGCTTCTGCTTTGTCGGTACTGGCATAACACTGCGCGATATCGCCTGGGCGACGCGGACTGATTTGATACGGTATTGGGTTGCCACACGCTTTGGCGAATGCGTTGACCATTTCTAGAACACTCGACCCTTTGCCTGTGCCAAGGTTGTAAATATGCAGTCCCGATTTTTCACCTACGGCTTTTAACGCAGCCACATGGCCGTCGGCCAGATCCATCACATGGATATAGTCTCGTACACCGGTACCATCAGGCGTCGGGTAGTCGTCACCAAACACCGATAAACACTCGCGACGACCTACCGCGACTTGCGCGATAAATGGCATTAGATTGTTAGGTATACCTTGAGGATCTTCTCCCATAGTCCCTGACGGATGCGCCCCTACTGGGTTGAAGTAACGCAATAACGTAATACTCCAATCTGGTGCCGCTTGATAGAAGTCCGATAAACACTGTTCGACCATGTACTTGCTTCGGCCATACGGGTTGGTGGTTGCCCCGGTAGGAGAGGTCTCGGTGATCGGCACCTCTTCTGGATCGCCATACACTGTCGCTGAAGAGCTGAATACGATGCTCTTCACACCGGCTTTGCGCATGCTGCGAGCGAGCACTAACGAGCCGTTTACGTTGTTATCGTAATATTCCAGTGGCTTCGCAACAGATTCACCTACAGCCTTTAATCCAGCAAAATGAATCACCGATGAGATGTCGTGCTCAGCAAATACAGAGTCTAAAAATGCTTCGTCACGAACATCGCCTTGATAAAAGGGTAAACGTTTACCCGTCAACGCTTCAATACGGTCGATAACCTGCTCTTTACTGTTGCACAAGTTATCAATAATCACCGGTTCCATACCGGCTTCTAAGAGCTGTATGCAAGTATGACTGCCAATGTAGCCAACCCCGCCTGTCACTAACACTTTCATGTGAATATCCTACTTACCTTAAAAATCATAATCGTTCTATTGCGATATAGTTTAGCAAGCTTTTATATTCTGTCTGTGATCCACCGCAAGAAGTGTAAACGTTTACACTAAAGATGTTTTACCTAAAGTTAAAAAAAGGAATGGGATGGTTAAAGAATAACCCTTATAATTGTACGCTCTAATCTTTCCTTACTTTTTGGCTCCTAACCTTATGTCTAGCCTAGATAAAAAGATGAATATCGTCGCTCTCACTTGGCCGATTTTCATTGAAATGCTGCTGCGCAATACGCTCAATATGACCGATGTGTTCATGCTCAGTGGCTACTCTGACCTTGCCGTTTCGGCAGTCGGTGTAATAACACCGATCACATTTTTCATCATTATTATCTCAATGATGGTCAGTACCGGTACCGGTATATTGATCGCACAGAACAACGGTGCTAATCAGCCAGAGAAATCCAAGCAAGTTGCTGCCGCGAGTATCGGGTTAGGTGTGCTGGTGTCGCTATTAATGGGATTGCTCTTCTTTACCCAAACCGACAATATCGTCTCTTTTTTCGGGTTAGATCCTCAGGTTCACACTTATGCGTATCAATATTTGATCATCAGTGGTTCGTTAAGTGGCTTTGTTACCATGAGTGTCGTGTTCTCTACTGTATTACGCAGCTATGGCAACACACGCTCTCCTATGGTGGTCAACCTTGTATTTGGAGTGATCAATGTTATTGGTAACTACATGGTGTTGTTCGAACCTTTCGGCATCCCTGTTTATGGGGTAACTGGGGTTGCGTGTGTGACGGTCACGACTCAACTTTTAGGGGCTATCTGTTTTTGGGTATTGTTGAAAAAGCGCAATTTGGCGCCTACTTTGTCAGAGATACTTTCAGCGCCTAAAACAACCATTAAGTCAATCTTACGCATTGGTGTGATGAACGCGGGAGAAGTGCTATTCTACAACTTAGCCCAAATGGTGATTGTCTACTTTGTAGTGCAGATGGGCACCGCGTCACTCACCGCTTATACCTATGCGCAAAATATTGCTCGAGTTGGCTTCACTTTCTCCGTTGCGCTAGGGCAAGCGAGCCAAATTCAAACCAGCTATTTTGTTGGTAAAGGTTGGATCGAAGAAATCACTGGCCGAGTAAAACGCTACTTTGTAGTGGGTTTCTTTGTGTCAATTGTGATCTCAAGCACATTCTACCTACTGCACAAACCCATATTGTCGATATTTACCCAAGATCCTGAGGTCATCGCCATTGCTGCAAGCCTGATGCTAGCATCTATTTTATTAGAAGGTGGTCGAGTCTTTAATCTGATCTTCATCTCATCTCTTAAAGGCGCTGGTGATGTTAAGTTTCCAGTTCAAATCGGTATCGTCAGCATGTGGGGGCTTGGCGTGGGGCTAACATACGTATTTGGCATTCACTTTGAATTGGGAGTAATTGGTGCATGGTTCGCGATTGCAGCCGATGAATGGGTGCGCGGTCTTATTATGGCACTACGTTGGCGTTCAAATGTGTGGACACGCTTCAAACTAGTATGATTTTTGTTGTGGACAACCGCGTCCCCCATTAAAGTACAGAATATCATTCTATTTAATGGGTTATTATGCCAACGTCTGCAGCCTCACTTGCTGAAACCCAACAGCGCAACTTGCTTAAGCAAATTGCGCTTATTGGCTTTGTAGGGACAATAACTTATACCTATCTTTTTCTCGTTGTGTGGGACCTCCGTTGGGTCGCCGCTTTCGATTTCGTTTGCCTTTTCCCCTATTTAATTTTCTTCTACCTAGCGCACACTAAGAAAAAGATTACTAATGCACTGCGCTACGGAGCTCTGCAATTTTTTGTCGTGCAAGTCGCCGTTACTTGTTTTTTATTCTTAGGCAGAGACACTGGGCTGCAATTTTATTTGTTAAGCCTTTCCATGGCTGTGTTGTTTATTATGCCCTTAGATAAGTCTATCAATAAATACCTCATCGCATCTCTATCTATAACTCTGTATTTCGTACTAGAGTTTGAGCTATTTAGCACGCCCCCACTTTATGAACTCACGCCAGGGAAAAATGATTTTTTGTACTTTACAGCGTTATCGTTTTCTTGCTTAGGTCTTGTGCTAATTAGCTACCATGTGTCATTAGTGCTAAGACAAGGCTTCGCTACATTGCACCACTTTTCTATCACAGACGAGCTAACAGAGCTTAATAATCGAAGGTATTTGTTCGAATACTTTAAGAATATTGATTCACTGGGTAGAAATACTCAGTATGCAGTCTATGTCATTGATATTGATCACTTTAAGCAAATTAACGATACCTATGGACATGTCTCGGGGGATGCAGTGCTAAAGAAAGTCGCAGAGAAAATTGTGCAGAGTTTCCCTCCTAAAGCTCACATTAGTCGCATCGGGGGAGAAGAGTTTTGTATCCTTTTGGAAAACAGTCATATCGCTGAAATTAATCGCTATGCAGAACAAGTGAGACAAGCAATCGAGCAACTTAGCGTCTACTCACAAAAACATAAAATTCAGTGCTCGGTAAGTATCGGTATCGCTCAGGGTAATATCGAGTGCCCTATGGCGGAGACTTTGTCAAAAGCAGACAAAGCTCTCTATGCAGCAAAGCAAGCCGGCCGAAACCGCGTTGAGATGAATGTACCCCAAAAAAAATCACTGTTCTGATAAAAAAACTCCGCTAGATAACTGCGGAGTTTTTAATAGTAGTAGGTTGCTAAATCTCGACAATATGAAGCAGTAATGCAGTTTCTGGGTCTTGCAGAGGTAAGCTCAATCCAACTTGCTTGAGCAATGCACCAGAAAGTTCAACACTGCCGTTTTCATGCGATTGCATGCTCCAATCTGGATGACGTTTCATTAGGGCAGCGCTTTGCATTGGGAAGTCCACCAACTCGACGCGATAGATTTTGCTGTTGTCTAACCAATCGAACAAAATAGGCTGTGGCAACATGTAATTTGGCGCTTCAAGTTGCGCGACAACGACCAAACATTCCTGCTCTGACTTCACACCATAGGCGTGTCTCGCCGTATCATCACTGTCTAAGTAGAACCCTTTACCAGTATGAAGCAACGGCCTAAAGCGCTTGTGCATTGCAATGTATTTGGCAAATGCTTGCTTCTCTTCGGTACTCTCTTTCACAGGATCTAGCTCCACGCCCATATGACCGGTTAACGCAGTAAGCCCACGGAAATTCATGTCGTGTGTGCGTCGAGTAGTATGACTGTGCTTTGGTCCTACATGTGCTCCCATCACTTCTGGTGGGAAGAAGATACCGATCGATTTTTGAATGGTTTGACGCTCCAACGCGTCGTTACAATCTGATGTCCAGAATCGATGAGTTCGTTTTAAGATTTCATAGTCAATGCGTCCACCGCCGGACGAACAGCTTTCTATTTCGACCTCTGGGTTTGCCTCGCGTAACTTATCCAGCAGTGCGTATACCGCCTTCGTTTGACCATGAACGGCAGCGCGATCCTTGTGTGTTGCTTGCACCAGTTCTCGATTCATATCCCATTTGAAGTAGCCAATGTTATAGCTCTTAAGAATGGCGTCTAAATGCTCAAACAAGTAGTCAAAGCAGTCAGCAATCTGCAAGTTGAGTACATACTGGAATCGACCTGTCGGTTGCTCATAGTTTGGCGCTTTCAACACCCAATCCGGATGGGCACGGTATAGATCAGAATCTGGGTTGACCATTTCAGGCTCCACCCAAATGCCAAATTCCATTCCTAGATCATTCACGTGCTTGATCACAGGCTCAAGGCCATCAGGATATTTGGTGGTATCTAATACCCAATCCCCTAGTGCGGCCTTATCGTGGTCACGGCCTTTAAACCAACCATCGTCAATGATAAAGCGTTCAACACCAATGTCGGCTGCTTGAGTGGCCATTTCACAGATGTATTTAGGATCGTGTTCAAAATAAATGCCTTCCCAGGTATTTAAGTGAACAGGACGAATTTTGTTTGCATCAATTGGAGAGATCACTTCACGATAAAATTGATGGTTAATCTCTCTCAAGCCGTTAATGCCAGTTGATGAGTACGCCGTAAACAATGACGGTGTTTGATACGAATCGTTGGTCGATAGTTCAATTTCACCAGCCGTCAGCAGTTCACCCGCTTGGACGAACCGGCGACCATCGCTTTTCGCTTCACAGCGCCAACTATGGTTACCACTCCACCCTAGGTGGAAGCTCCAAACCTCTCCGGTTTGTTCCGTAAAGTGCTGCGTACCAACAAGACAACCTGGGAAGTACTCATGAGAGGTACGACCGCGTCTGTTTTCCTGAGTAAAGATACCGTGCTCAACCGATTGACGCTGTGGCTGCATCTCTTTCGCCCAGCGGCCACTGTATGATTCGATCTCTTTGGCTTGATAAGGCAAAGGCACCGTCAGAGAAAGACGATTTAACTGATAAGGCTCAGTATTAAGGTTGGTCAGTTTAATGCGCTTCTCAAGTACACCTGATTGATGCAATTGCAATTCGATAGAAAGCTCAAGTTTAGCGTTTTCATCCAAGCAGTTAATCGACAGCACATGCTGATTAAATTGGTGCGATTGATAGGTGAAAATTGGAGTACTATTTTGGCCCTGATGGTGCCCTTCAAGACCGGGCGAACCAAAGGTGCCACGACCAAACTCTGGACATAATGAAACAGGCACATCATGGTCAATTCGAGCCTGAGGAACACCGCGATCAATGCCAATGTCAAACCGTGTTAGCTGCTCTTCACCTAGCTGAGGCAAGCTTCGCCCCCAATAGACGATTTCTGGCGCTGGAGACAGCTTGAGTAAGAGTGTGTTTTGCTCACTGTTGAGCTGAATATGATTAGAAGAAGAAAAGTACATAGTCATTACTCGATAAACAGAAGAAAGTGAAAATGTTGATAATGAAGCACAACCGCATACATGGGCGTGCTTTTTAGAGAGAAAGAAACCCCCACACAAGGCGGGGGTTTGGGAAAGACCTTAAAGGTTTGTAATACACTGTTCGTTTAAGAATAGATGACAGTCGGAAATATCGAAGTTCAGCTCCACTTCGTCCCCACGTTTAATTTCCATGTCACCAGACACATGCACCTTAAAGTTATCGTATCCGCCAACTTGACCAAATAGATAGGTGCTGTTTCCTAAGCGCTCTACCGCATGAGTGGTAAAGTGCAGTGTGTGCTCGCCTTGTTTGTCGACCCACAAGTGCTCTGGACGAATACCTAACGTGATCTTGTCCCCTACTTTGACTTGATCAACATTCGCATCCAGAGTGAATGATTGCTTATCAGGCGTTTCGATAGTGACGCCGCGCTCAGTAACTTCCATCACATCGGATGGGAGGAAGTTCATTTTCGGTGAACCAATAAACCCTGCCACAAACTCATTTGCTGGACGGTTGTAGAGCTCTAGCGGTGAACCCACCTGCTCGATATTACCCAGACGCAGTACCACAATCTTATCGGCGAGCGTCATGGCTTCTACCTGATCGTGGGTTACGTACACCATGGTGTTTTTAAGTTCATTGTGCAGTGATGCGATTTGCAGACGCATATCAACACGCAGCTCTGCATCGAGGTTAGACAGAGGCTCATCGAACAAGAACACTTTCGGATCGCGGACAATGGCACGGCCAATCGCCACACGTTGACGTTGACCACCGGAAAGCTCTTTAGGCTTACGTTTCATTAACTCGCCAAGTTGAAGCGCGGTTGCTGCAGCTTCCACTTTCTTAGACACTTCAGCTTTGTCAACGCCATTCATGCGCAAGCTAAAGCCCATATTTTCTTCCACAGTCATGTGTGGGTACAGTGCGTAGGTTTGGAAAACCATGGCAATGCCACGCTCGGCAGGGTTAACGTGGTTGACCACTTCACCGTCAATTTCCAGTATACCGTCGGTGATCTCTTCTAGGCCCGCGATGAGACGTAGCAGTGTCGACTTACCACAGCCTGAAGGACCGACAAACACAACGAACTCGCCGCTTTTGATGTCTAAATCCACACCGTGAATGATCTCTGTTTTACCGTAAGACTTGACCAGATTGGTTAGTTTGATATCTGCCATGTTACTTTCCTTTTGGCCGCCTCGTAAGGCGGCTCACGTTTAATCGTTATTGTTTTTGCTTACTACTTAAAAGCTTGATTATAGGTCAGTGTAAACGTTTTACACGCCACTTAATTTGACCTGGTAGCGATATTTTTTATCTCGTAGCAAGAATTCTTCGTGCACACTTCGACTCCAAGAGTCGTCGCCACCAATCCCCATATGAAACCCATCTACACGCACAATCAGTTTAGGTTGCTTAACCAACTCGTTGATGTGCTGCGCTTCAATCAGGTTTTTCTGAGTGTACTGACTCACGCCCAAGTGGAAGTGACCATTAAGCTGCAAACTGCCAATGGTGGCTTGTTTCACATCGCAACGTAGGCCATTTTCCGTTGGGAAAACGTAATTAGTGTGCATCTGCTCAATGGTTTGAGTATGCAAGCCGACATAGGTCGACAAAATGCGGTCTGGATAGTTTTCGTGTGGCCCACGGCCGTAGAAAGTCACAGAGTCTGACTCTACTGGCAGCGCCAGCTCCATCCCAACACGAGGCAATTCTGGTAGCCCTTGCGCAAGCTCTACCGATACATCAACCAACACCTCACCGCTGACATCAACCGTATAGCTCCACGTGCTCACAATACGGACTTGCTCAAACGCCGAGTACGCAAACCGGACAACGACAGTTGCGGAGCTACCCGCAGGGACCACTTGCATGTCGATCAGAGAGCGCTCAAGTTTGTCGTAACCCGCTGAGCCCCAAATCGCTAACCATGTGTTCGGATCCATGTTGTCCGCTTCACTGGTTCCAATATCGTTATCTAGTGGTGCGCGGTAGAAGTTATCTACCGGTGCATCAATCAGCACAGGCTTATCATTGCGTGTCCAATTTGCAATAAGACCCGTTGACTTATCAAACGCCAATTCAAACGACTCACCACCGAACGTGGTATGAGTGCTGGTGACCGCGACGGTGAGTTCGCTCGCTTTAACACTCAAAGGCTGTACGATGATTTCCGTCGAAGCAGGTAATGCAAATTGCTGCTGTGCTACTTCAAAGCCTGCATCCGCCCAAGTCGTTGCCGATTTAAGTACCACATGAATATTCAAGAAGTACTCTTTCCCTGCTTTGGTGGCTGGTAAATCAGTGAGTAGCGTTTCAATTTGATAGCCCTGCGCTTCCACATTTAAGTCTAATGAGCCTGACTCTACCGCAACACCTTGCTCTACAATCGTCCAGTTAAGCTGATAATTGCTTGCGTGAGTAAATAAGTACTCACTTTGGATTTGCAGACGCAGAGGCTGCGCTTCTAATAGTTTAAACTGGAAGAACTGCTGCGCCTTTTTCGCCTCGAACACACTCGGATGTGGCGAGCGATCGGGTCCCATAAGACCATTGATGCAGAATTGACGGTCGTTAATAACGTCGCCAAAGTCGCCACCATAACCCCAGTAATGGTTGCCCTGCTCGTCGTATTTTGAAATACCTTGATCAACCCAATCCCAAATAAAGCCACCTTGAAGGCGTGGGTAACGTCGAAACGCATCCCAATACTCGTCAAAACTGCCTAAGCTGTTCCCCATAGCGTGAGCGTATTCACACATAATGAGAGGTCGAGTCTCATTAGGTTTCGAAATCCAACCTTTAATGCCCAAAAACACGTGTTCGGGCTGGCCTTCTGCTGGGAAAGCACTACCTTTATCAACACGAGGGTACATTGGGCAGATAATGTCGGTTGCCGCGGTTTCTGCACCGCCACCTTCATACTGCACAGGGCGAGATGGATCGCGTTGTTTCGTCCATTGATACATAGCATGGTGATTATTACCAATGCCCGACTCGTTACCCAACGACCAAATGATAATAGATGGGTGGTTTTTATCGCGCTCTACCATATGCGTCATACGAGCCATGTAGGCGGGTAGCCACGATACAGTGTTCGATAGGCGACACATTGGAATTTGGCCGTGTGTCTCTAGGTTTGCCTCATCAACCACATACAACCCGTATTCGTCGCATAACTCATACCATTGTGGATGGTTAGGATAGTGCGCACAACGAACAGCATTAAAGTTGTACTGTTTCAGCAGTTTAATGTCTTCTAGCATGTCGTCGCGATTGACTGCATGGCCTTTGGTTTGGTGATGCTCGTGACGGTTAGCGCCACGAATTAGCAAAGGTTGACCGTTTAGTTTTAGCTGCCCATCTTTGATTTCAACTTGGCGAAAGCCCACGTTGTATGATTCACATTCAATCACCTGGCCTGCGTCATCAAGCAAAGAAACCACGACGCGATACAAATTAGGCGTTTCGGCATTCCATTTTTTTGGTTCAACAACTGGGATGCTTACATGTACTTTATCTTGCCAGTACCCGCGCTCATCAACCAAGCGAGTGGCGGTATTTTGCTTCTCGGACTCAGCGACAACCGTATCACCATCGTACAAGGTAACCTGTACTTGATGCGTGTCAGACAGTGTGTTGAGCACCACTTCTGTTTTCAGCGTTGCGTCGCGATAACACGCATCTAATTCGGTGGTATTAAACACATCGGCAATATGGACTTGAGGCTTACTCAATAAGCTAACATCGCGGAAAATACCGCTTAGCCACCACATGTCTTGGTCTTCTAAATAAGAGCCATCCGACCAGCGGATCACCATCACCGTCAGTTGGTTATTGCCTTCACGCACGTGCTCACTTAAGTCAAATTCGCTTGGCAGACGACTGTCTTGTGCATACCCGACCCATTCGCCATTACACCAAAGGTGCATCGCAGAGTTCACACCATCGAAAATTATGCGTGTTTGCTGCTTGCTCCAGCCTTCAGCCAGGGTGAATTCCGTTCGATACACTCCTGTTGGATTTTCCGCAGGAACAACCGGCGGCGTATCGGCAAATGGGTACTTAACATTGGTGTAGATGGCTTTATCATAGCCCTCCATCTGCCAATTGCTTGGTACAACAATGTTATCCCAATCTGAGTCTGATAACTCTGGCGTTATAACGTCGGCGGGAACGCATTCCGGCTTATCGAACAACTTAAACTTCCAATCGCCGTTAAGCGAAACGTAGTTGTCTGAGCCTTGTTTTAAAATGGCTTGCTCAGCATCTTTATAGCTGCGAAGCGGTGCATGCGCAGGGTATTGATTGGCAGCAATCACTTGCTCGTTTTCCCAATCTCGCGCCTCAATGATTTGTTGAAATGATTTCATAACGCCCCCTACTTCACGGAACCAGTTAGGCCAGCAACAAATTGCTTCTGCATGGCAAAGAACACGGCCAACGTTGGAATTGTCGCCATTACTGTAGCTACCATGATCACACCGTAATCTGGGAAGTACGAACTCGACAGTGATGAAAGCACCAAGTTAATGGTTTTTTGCTCTGGCGATTGCAAGGCAATTAATGGCCATAGGAAGTTATTCCAAGCGGTCATAAATACGATGATAAATGCCGCAGCATAGGTAGATTTCATGACTGGCATATAGATGAAGAAGAAGATTCTCCACTCGCTCACGCCATCAACACGCGCTGCATCGACAAGTTCTCTTGGGAACGCTTTGGTCGACTGACGGAAGTAGAACACGATGAACGCTGATGCCACAGTTGGCAAGATGACAGAAGCGTGTGTATCGAGCAAACCTGCTTTAGCCATCATTGTGAACAGTGGGATCATCAGTGCTGCAAACGGGATCATCATAGTCAGTAGCAGACCATTGTAGACCGTATCACGACGCTTGCTCTTATAGATTTCGAAACCGTAGCCCGCCATAGATGAGATAAGCAGCGTACAGATACTGCTGATAATGGCAATTTTGGCGGTATTGTAGAAAATGCGTGTAAGATCTACTTGCTCGTTTAATTTCGCAAAGTTTTCGAAAAGCGCACTGCCAAATGTCCATTTGCCAATGGTTACGTCCGCACTTAGGTTTGTGGCAGACACGACCATCCAGTAAAAAGGGAACAGAGAGACAAAGGCTGCCACACTTAAGAAAAAGTACATACCGTACTTGGAGATTTTGTATTTATTCATTTTATTTCCCTTCTCTACTTATCTTTAGCAATTTTGAACTGCAAGATTGCAAGAATAGCGGCGAAGAATACGATGACGTACGACACAGTCGCAGCGTATCCGAAGTTTGGAACAAACTTGAACGACAAGTTGTAGATGTATAGCGACAGCGTGAGCGTTTCGTTTGCCGGCCCACCTTGGGTCATGTTCATCACTTCATCGAATACCTGTAAGGTACCAATAGTGGACATGATTGACGTAAACAGAATCGTTGGCTTTAGCAAAGGCACAGTGATAAAGAAGAACTGACGCACTGGGCTCACACCTTCAATTTTCGCCGCTTCGTAAATCGACTTATCGATGTTTTGCATCGCTGAGAGATAGAAAATCATGTTGTAACCCGTCCAGCGCCAAGTGATGGCAATGATGATCATCACTTTGGCCCAGAATGGATCCGTCATCCAAGGGATAGCAGACTCAATAATTCCTAACCACAGAAGGGTTGAGTTGATGACACCGTCGAGTGCGAACATACTCTTGAACAGAATAGAATAGGCAACCAGAGAGGTCACACATGGTAAAAATATCGCAAGACGGAAGAAGCCACGGAACTTGAGGTTCGGCTGATTAAGGCACGATGACAAGATCAATGACAAAAGAATCATAATTGGCACTTGCACGATCAAAAAGATGAACGTGTTACTCAGTGCTTTAAGGAAAACCGGATCGTTGAACAGACGCTCGACGTTACGAAGTCCTACAAACTTGGTCACTACCCCTTTACCAGAGTGAAGCGACATCCATAGCGACTCTGCTATTGGATAAAGTAGGAATAGGGCTATCAAAATGACAGCAGGAAGAACAAAGCTCCAACCGTTTATATCATAAAAACGATGGAAGCTTCTCGATTTGGGTGGAGTTTTCTTTTGCATAGAAGTACCCACAGTATCAACACGACCGTTCATAAGCATACCAAAAAAAGGAGAAAAACCTCGGCCCGGTGAGGGCCGAGTAAAATAACAGGAAAGACTATTAATTATTATTCAAGGCTGTATTTAAGCTCTTGGTGAACAACGTTTAGTAGCGGCTCTACTTCCGCACCGTTCATGATAGCTGGAAGCTGCGCTGCAAGTGCTGCATCGACTTCATAAGTGTATAGGCCGTAGTTTACAGATGGAATATCTGCAGCCCACTTAGAGAAATCAGCAAAAACTTTTTGACCACCAAAGAACTCTTGCTCTTCAGCGTAGCCTGGCGAGTTCGCAGACTCAACGTAAGAACCTACCGCGCCGCGCTCTTGCAGGATTTCGTCGTAGAAACCAGGGTTATCGGTGTAGGTCTCTTTTAAGAACGAGATCGCTTCGTCTTTGTTTTTCGACGAGCTCAGTACGTACCAGCTAGAACCACCAAGGTTAGACGCGTTGCGAGAACCTTCGATGCTTAGGCGAGGTGTTGGAGCTACTGCCCACTTACCCGCTTGATCTGGAGCGGCTTTAACAGAACCTGTGATCCAAACACCGGTCGTGATGGTTGCAGCACGGCCACTGTTAATAGCACCTACCCACTCACCCCAACCAGAGTTTGGACGAGTAATACCTGACGTAAATAGCTCTGCGTAAGTGTCTAGAGACTCAGCCAGTGCTTTGTTGCCTTGAATGTTCAAAGAACCGTCTTCGTTAAAGTACCAAGAACCCGCAGATTGAAGCATTACACGAACAAGACCCATGTCTGATGGATCGTAAACCGCGAATGAAACGCCTGTTTTCTCTTTAACAACTTTACCGATTTCGATGAAACGGTCCCAAGTGATGTTTTCTAGGTCAGCCGCTGAAAAACCCGCTTCCGCTAGGATGTCTGTACGGTAATAAAAACCTGTAGCACCAGTATCGAATGGTACGCTGTACACTTCTCCACCAACTGTAGCCGTATCAACCTTGTACGGGGCAAATTGAGAGTGGTCTAATTTGCCAGTTAGCGGTTCAAAAGCGCCTGGGTAAGAAAGAAGATATTTCTGGGCATTGTAATCTTCTATAAGTACAATGTCCGGTAATTCAGAGGTTTGGCCTGACGCTAACATGATGTGCAGTTTCTGCTCGATGTCTGCTTTCGCAGATTCAATCACTTGGATGTCAGTACCAGAATGGTTTGCTTCAAACTGTTGAGCCGCTTTCTCCATGATGGCTACGTTAAAGTTTGGATCCCATGCCCATACCTTAACTTCACCAGCGAACGCAGTATTCCCTAGGCAAGCTAGTGTAACCGCAGAAGCAACTAATCCTTTTACCATTTGTTTCTTCATATTTATTATCTCTTTTTATTGTTGGGGTAAGTTCGTCTCTCGTGGAAACGTTTACACGGCAAAATTTAGCAGTTTAAAAGAGAAAAAGAGTCGATCTAGGGCACAGTTTTGTACTGATAGCGGGGATTTTTGGGGAAATCGTTGGAGAACGTGATCTGGGTAGCGAAAGGTGAGATTAATGATAAGTTGAAACGGTTACACAAGATTGTTTCGTTTTATTACTCACAACCCTGACAAATTTATGAACTGTCCGATGTTTATTGCAACTTAATGCAGGTACCAATTGACCCCCCCTAACTTCAACTTTATTATTTAATATAAATATTCAATTCTACGTACTTGTGGAATAGCACCTTAAAAATGGATTTTGTTGTGCCCTTTTTACGTTCAATCTCCCCAGTAAGCGCTAGCTTATTCACTATATTTTTTGTTACTTTCCACACACCTTTCTATGGTTCGTTCGCAGTATTTTTTATTGAATTACTGATGATTAACCATTTACTTAAACATCTCAATTATAAAAATAGCCTATGCCTCGTACCCAAGGCGGTTAAAGTTCCCTTGGTCATGTTCTTCATCAGCTTGTGTATTGGGTTGTTTGGTGTATATCTGGAGCCTGTCGATGATGGACACTTCATTGCGGCCCTATACAGAAGTCTCTTCATTGTCATGCACTTCGCTTATGGCTTCGTACTGTATCTGCACTTACGCATTACCAACACAGCGATAGACATAACCACTCCAATAGCGCTAGCAACTTGCCTAGCCATCCTTTTTAGCCTAGTTTCGTATTGGACACCAAGTCTTAATGCAGCATTGGCACAAGGGGACTTTTTCTTTAGTGCGAATCGCAGATATCAAGGATATTTGGTTCTCTTCAGCACAATCAGTTTGACAATCACGTTACTCACAACAAATGCAAAGAAACACACATATTTACTGACGGCGCTCTCTTTTGGTTACATGATATGGCTTGGTGGGCGAGGTACATTTGTTGCTTATTTTGTAACGCTATGTCTTGCTCTATTTTTATTATTAAGTAAACAAGAGCTGTCCTTAAGAGAAGTATTGCGACTTATTAGCGTATTAGTTGCAAGCACCATTGCCTCTATTCCATTTAGTATTTTCACGTGGAATGGTCTCGTAAGGTTTGCTAAAAAAAGTGAGTCTGTTGAAGCAATGAGTTCCGGGGCATTTCAAGCACGTGTAAGTTTATGGCATGAAGCAATACAGAATTTCACCCAAAAGCCTCTATTTGGCTATGGTGCGGAGGGGCATTTTTTCAACACTGACATAGGTTACTTGCAGCCACACAACCTTTTGCTGCAATGGTTAATTGAATTTGGTCTGTTCGCCACAATTGCCCTGATAGCCCTGCTTGCAATTCTAAGCTTGCAAGTGTTACTTACTCATACTTTCAAATCTGAGTTTTCGTCACTACCTCTATTTTGCGGCTTTATTGCCTTACTAATACAAGGCACAGTCGACGGTAATTTTTATCATGGGGCCCCGTTAATGTTATTCTTTTCAATCTGTGCGTCACTCACTGCGATGACGACACAACCTTTGAGTGAGCATTCAAAAATGGCGCTCGCAACAGCGAAGATAAAGAGTTAGTGAGCAGCCAATCAATGTTAAAACTTCACAGCCTATTAAAAAGAACGAAAGAAACAGTCGCTCGGGATACTGCATTTTATATTGCGGCAGCCATTTCCGTAATATTGACTGTCATTTATTTTTCATACCTTGGTTTATTAGACCAACTGAACCTAACTATGTATGGCATATTCATGTCATCTCAGCTTGATTTCTCTATCAGGTTCTTGCTCCTTTTCTATTTATTTCATGTACTTAAAGTCGGCGGCAAAAGTCCCATGAAGGTCGTTAGCTCAGACTTAAAACATTTACTAACAAAACCTGAAACATGGCTGGGTGTACTATTTTTCATTGTTATTTCGTCTATAGTTTTCTCGGCTTATACCAATACTAAAACCACAATTGGAGTTACCTACCCTTTCATATATGACAGGTCATTTTATGATCTAGACAAACTAATTCATGGTGGTATTTCACCATGGAAGATCACTCACAATATATTCTCTGGTCCTACTGTTACTTTCATTATAAACCTTCTCTACAATATTTGGTTCTTTCTTGTATTTTTAACATACCTGCTGGTTTACTTTCGTAACGATCATTTCCGCAAGCAATTTCTAGTGACTTATATCGTTACGTGGATGTTTACCGGAGGGCTTTTAGCGGTCATTTTTTCTTCAGCTGGACCATGTTTTGTAGCAAACGAATTGGGAGTCGATTGGTATGGATCCCTTTTTCACAAGTTAGGTGAACACCAAAATTGGCTACTAGAAAATTACGGTATTGATTTATGGGCCCTTACTACACAGCAAAACCTGTGGAATAGCCATGTGGCTGAAGCATCAACTCTCGGGGCTGGAGTTTCGGCGATGCCGAGTATGCATGTCGCAACAACAACAGTGATGGCTTTAGGTGCTAGAGCGCATAGTCGTGCCCTTGGCTATATCGGTTATACCTACCTAGCGGCGATTCAAATTGGGTCCGTTCACTTAGGTTGGCACTATGCGGTAGATGGTTACGCTAGTATTTTGATTACTTTGTTGCTTTGGAAGCTTGTGGGAAAGCTATTAACGTCTAACAACGAGCAAAAGAGTAAAACATTGCAAGCTGAGTCAGTATAGACTTCTGAAAAAAAAGGAAGAATAGCACACAGAATCTGTTACAACCTCTATTCTTCCTACTCCTTTGTAAACTAGTCATAAATTGACAGGTCAACTCGACGGTTTT
The DNA here is from genome assembly GCF_002100145.1 of Vibrio sp. qd031. Taxonomy (GTDB): domain Bacteria; phylum Pseudomonadota; class Gammaproteobacteria; order Enterobacterales; family Vibrionaceae; genus Vibrio. The sequence continues at coordinate 94,303 of NZ_JXQD01000025.1, read as the reverse complement.
TCGCTCGCCCTTCGTTAACGTCATTATTTGCAATGGGATCACTTTCACCTAGACTACTAATAGTAAGGTCTCCAGCTTCGGCTCCCAACGTAAGTAAATGGTTCTCAACAGCTTTGGCTCGACTCAACCCTAGCCTCATATTGTATGACTCATCCCCTAAGCTGTCCGTGTGACCTTCAATCAATAAACTCGTACTGCCTAATTTTAGGTCATTTTCTAATTGGTCCAATATATATAACGACTCCTTTGTTAAAGAAGAGCGGTCAAACTCAAAATACACACGAGCAATTAACTCCCCTTCGGAATAAGTAGCAAACCCTGCTTGAGATATAAGATACTCTTTACAAGCACTTGGTAAATCGACTTTATCCAACTCGCTTCGCAAATAATTTTTAGCTAAGCTTAGGTCACTTTCAGTACTGAGTAACATAAATGGGCCATCGTGCACTTGAACACTTTTTATCTCTCCCATTGTCACCTGATACTGGGAGTTTACACTTCCTTGAGAGCAGTAATAGGTTATCTCATCCTGGGCTGCATAACTGGCTTGACTTGCACTCATAATAACTGCTCCGGCCAGCAACTTAATTACATTCATTATTAATCCTTTACCTTAAATGACCGACTTCTTCACTAATTAACTCCAAAATAGTGGATAGTATTTCGTCACTATTTTGTGCCAAATAAACATTCTCAGAGCCAGCACAAGTCGTTAGTGCTAAGTTTCCGCTCAACTCATAATCAAATCCAATAACAAATATGCTTGATTCGACTTGCAAATCTACAGCGGTGCTATTCCCCAAATCCACATTAAATGTATCTTGGTCTAAGGCAGTCTTAATTGCATCGCACATCGAGTATTGATTGCCATAGAGAGTCGATGAAATGGTGCCTAAGTTTGAGGTCCCAGACGTTATATACGGGTTTTTGTGCTGGTCAACACCATCAGATAACACTATGATTAACTTCCGTGGGTTACTACCTTTTGCTGCAATTTGCGCACCGCGAATAATGCCTTGGTGGGAGGCGGTAGCCCAGTTTGGTAAAAAGGAAGCCACTTTATTATTGATAGTAGAAAATTCAGAAGTAAGGTCGACGTCATGGAAGGTCGCGTCTTCGAATCCGCGTTCGTAGTCGGTAATCCTGCTTAAATTCAGACATTCAGACACTATAATTTCGAAGACTGTATTTTCGCTCTGTTGCTCCCAAACGTTCTGATTTGACTTATACCTATATCTGCTTACTTTCCCATCAGCATCTTTCGTATACTTATAGATTTTGCCGCCTTCTTTCGATGTTACATAAACTCTACCGTTTACATCATCGGCAACCTTGGTAATTTCTCCGTTGTTATTACTTTCGTCACTTCGTAGGCGTATTTCCGGGTCACTCGTTGCATCCTCGATAACATACACTATTTTGTCATAGTAGGGGATTCGTTTACGATTAAGAGCCAGTTCTCCGTTACGTAGGTTAGCGGCTGTGATTGTGCCAGTGTAATCTATGCTTCTTGCTGTCACGTCTTCGTTCTGATTGAGTGTATAGTTTAGATGCAGCATTTCCATGTAACAGTTATTGTCCGAACTATCCGTTACATTAGGAAAGCTATTGAAACCTGTAATGGCAATTGTACTGTCTTGTGCAACACTAACCTCATTGGCATCGTCAATTTTTTCGGTAACCTTAGAGATAACATCGTAAACTTGTTCGTACTTCGGCGTATTATTCCAATTGTCTAACATTGAACCTGAATAATCCGCAACCAGTACCACATCTACAGGGAGTCCCTGATACTTTTCCGAAATTCCTGTGGCACCAACAGTATATTCAGAGTCACCACCCGCCATAAGATTTGGATAAAGTACGTTGTGGTTACTGCTTGCATACACTTGATATTGATAATAGCTCTGCTCTCCATTCGCTAAGCCAGCTTTACAAGCAACTATTTCATCGCAACTTAACTTTTCAACTTTGACCCAATCAACTTCATTGGCATTGCCCATATATTGCTCAATGTAAGTCTTTGCTACCGCAATGCTGTCGTCACTACCTAAAAAGTCGGCAGGGGCTTCACCTTCTGCATACACTGGCCAGTTTGGATCGTCTAATGCTGAGACAGCTAAACTTGCAACCTCTAAAGCGTCATTCATTCGAGCCTTATTTTGAATCATTAAGGCTCCATCAGTCCCCAAACTGTAAATACCAAACAGTGGCGGAACTAATAGAATGAAAAAGAGTGCTGCCACACCTTTTTGCTTCTTAAATTTATGCATAAAGTTTCCTTACTATCGTCCTACCATGACAGAGCTAGAGGTAACGTGAGTAAAGCCATTCCCCAGTACGCCTGCTACATAATTTTCCGTTTCGTAGCATACTGAAACTCGGTACAAATTGGCGTTGCGTCCCCAGCTAGTTTTGATTCTTAAGCTTGGCTCTAACTCTTGCAACCTTTGAGATAAGTTGCACTCAATTTGCCCACGATTAAAGGTCGTTACATTATCTATCGTCGTCGTCCCATCAGCGTTAACTGTATAGTTCTGCGCTTCTAAAATCATACCTAAATTAGCCACATCAAAGTCTCCCATGGTTCTATCCATAGAGTCTTTACTAATTGAGTAGACTAAATCTGCATCTTCATCTGTCATTACTTTTAAATCATAATAACCATCCGATACTTGATTGCCATCTACCCATTTAAACTTTTCTCGCTCTTGAAAGAACTGTGTCCGTTCTTTAAGTATCGAAACTGCAGAATAAGACAACCTATCGAGCTTACCCTTGGTTGAAACCTTAAACATTACGTCCATGGTAAATAAAAATAGCGTGGCTAAAACGGGTAGCATTATTGCAAACTCTACTAGAAATGCGCCCCGCTGTGTGCTTTTAGTTTTAAAATACAAATTGATCCCTTTCATATTCTTGTACCACGATAATTTCTCTAGCTGTCGCCCATCGATTATTAAAAAATCGACTGAATACTCCGTCAAACTCATAACTCATGTAATAAACAGCAAGTGCACTTCCTGAAGCAGAACTACCACATGTTTCAGTAAATGTTTTATAAACACCATTTTCGTCGAGTTCTGGCAAACATTTCTCACTAGATTGAGACAATTCTGTCAGTCCTTTTTTATAAGTAACCGTATAAATAACTTTAGATGGATCGATAAAACCACTCCAAATACTGTCATTTTCTTTAAGAACATTACCGTAGGTAGTTAAATAGTCTTGAGAGTTCTTTTTTGCGGTTAACGCAGCTTCATTTATGGCTAAATCATTGATTGAGGTTACGTATGAGACATACGCCACCTCTAACCAAGCGACAATCATTAACCAGAAAATTAGAAAGCCTGTAGCAAATTCTAGCGTTACTACACCGCTTTGTGACTTTCTCTTAATCATAGCGAGACCTCCAACTCTGGCTTAGCGCCATTTAGTCTGTCCCCTTCTTTCTTACCAGAATGGGATTCGACAGACTTAAGTGCATAGAATGCTTGTTGTAGCTCTTCCACAGAAACACCAGAATCAAAGTGAAGCGCAGTGAAAGATTCAAAATTATCAGTTTTAGCATAAACTAAGGCAAGATTAGAAATAACCTGCTCATCCCTAATCCCATTAACTATTAATGGCTCCAATCTATATGCTGCCTGTTGATAATTACCTTCTAATATATCAACAACAGCAAGATTATTTTTAATCTTCACATCGTCGGCAAGATGCTGCCTAGCCAAATAGAAGTAATGCTTAGCCTGTTCATAGTCACCTAGCGTGGCATAGATTAGGCCTAGTAAATTTTCTGCCTGCTCAAAATTACCGCGCCTTTCAATCGCAGACTTAGCATATATAGCGGCTGTTCCATAATAAGACTTTTCATAGTTTACTTGTGCATACAAATAATCAATCTGACTTTGATAGTTAGACGATGAGCCAAGCATATTTAGAGAAAACTCTGCCGACTCTATATCATTCATAGCTATGTATGTTTCTATAAGTTTCAATCGAGTGTCAATAAGGTCGTTTTCTATTAATCTTTCTTTATATAGATTAACAAGCTTAGTATATTCGTAAGTATTTTTATACACTTCCTCTTGTCTATCGTAAGAGAGCTCACTAATCTGATTATCCGTTGAAACGGTAGAGGTACAGGCAATAGAACATACTGCAAGCGCGTAAGTGATTATTAATTTATAAAGACTCATCCCATTAACCTCATGATTCCTGGCGCTGTGATTAATATAACTATCGGGATCATAATAAATAAGATAAGAGGAATAGACATTTTCGCCGACAGGGAACCAATTCGTTCTTCAAGTGTTAACATTTGTACCTCTCGAATATCCATGGCTAAATTTGTTAATACTTGTGATATTGACGACCCGTATTGCAAGCTCTGATTGAGCGTCATCACAAAGCTTCTAAACTCTGGCGTAGGTACTCTTTTGTATAGATCTTCGAGCGCACCCTCTAGTCCAATTACACGGGCTTTGTCTGATGTTTTCGCTAATATTGCTGCAATATCTTCATCAAACCCCTTCATCTCTTGTGCTAGGTAAGAGATGGATGCTTCTATCGTCATTCCAGTTTGAACACATATCCCCATCATATCGATTAGGTAAGGCAGTTGATCTGATAGCTTTTTTTGCATTGATTTTATTCTAGAGTCTACGTAAAAATCTGGGCCTAGTAATATCACAACGACTAAAATGAGCCCCGTTACAACAGCCTGTTGCAGCGTAAGACCCAACCAACCCTTTGCTAAGTAGACACCCAGAACGGAAAACAACAACAATCCATACTTTATGGGTATATAAAGTTTATAAAAATTATCACTATATATACCTGCAGAGCCAAGCTTCTCTTTGATTTCTTCATCTGAAGTTGACAAAACTCGACTCAGGTATTCATTAATTGAAACTATTAGATCTAAACCCTTTTCAGAACTCTTCGACTCTTCAGCTTTTTGCATGCCATATTTTGATAGTGTTCTCTTTCTTTTCGACTCATTTAAAGCTGAATAAACAAACGTGGCGATACCAATGATAACGAGCCATGCAGACACTATAATAACTAAATATATTATCGGTAAGCTATCAATGAAAAGGATAATACGTTCCATTACGTCGCATTCCTCATTAGTTTCCAAATTATGACCATACCAATAAATTCACTAATCAGCATGTAATATAGAATTGGCCGACCTCTGTCATTAAACATGACGAACTCGTAGTTTTCAGAACTCATGAACTGCATGAATATCAAAAAGAGAAAAGGAATTGAGCCTACGATTTTTGCAGACATTCGCGCTTCAGAAGTTAACGCGTACTTTTTCTTTTCAATCGCTCTAGCGTCGAACATGACTCTATTAATTCGATTTATCACATCTTTCAATTGACCACCGCGACTTATATTTGCTCGCAATGTAATGATAAAAAATTGAAATGAGGCATAAGGTAAACGATCGCAAGCTTTCCGGAAGACTTCATCTGGCGTCTCGCCAATTCGAAGTCTTTCATACATTAAATTAAACTCTTTGCCTACGTTTCCCTCAAGATTTTTACCTACGTATCCTATCGCATGCATAATACTTTCACCTGCAGATACAGCACTAGCTAGCATATTTAGAGCGTCAGGAAAAGATTCCTCGAATTGTTTTTCTTCGCGCTTCTGTAGCCATAAAAAGCCATAGGTCAACCCTAATATCTCAACTATTATTATGATTATAATAGGAGATACTCTTAAAAAGCTGTCATTGATAAGCTGTGCTACAATTGCCAACACGACAATCGCAACAGTCACTTTAACTAGGGCGAAATTTCCTATTTGTTTATTGATATTAGCAAAACGACTTTTGATTTTTTGCCATCGGGATTTTTCTGTCAGTGCTAATAAATCAACAGCTTGGTTTGCGTGGGCAAGACTGCTGACATGACGTGTGGCATTAGTCGTTTTTAAGTATTTATATTTAGAGTGTTTACGCTGTTGTGCTATTTGAAAAACAACAACACCCGTTCCTACTACTATTAGCCACAAATACCACATTCTATTGCCCCTTATAAAACAACGAATCCAACTGTTTTTCCAGCCCAAAAAACTTTGCTTTTTCAACTAGCGCGGAGCGTTGCATCAATCCAGCTGTTAAAAACTCTCCATTTACGACACTAGGATTGTCGGAAGAACGTGGTTCAAAGCGAAATATCTCTTCCATAACGACATTAGAACCCTCCAATCCAACCACTTCAGTAATACTCATTACCTTACGACTTCCATCGTGTAAGCGACTAATTTGCACAATTATATCAACGGCACTCACGATGGTCCGACGAATAGCCTCTAAAGGTAGGTTGCTTGTCGCCATCATAACCATCGATTCGACACGGGCAAGCGCATCCCTAGGGGTGTTTGCGTGGAGTGTGGACATTGAACCGTCATGACCTGTATTCATAGCCTGGAGCATTTCAAATGCTTCACTACCACGACACTCACCAATAATAATTCTATCAGGGCGCATACGCAGCGCATTTATCACCAAATCTCGCTGGTGAATTTCGCCTGTATTTTCTATACCAGCTTTCCTAGTTTCCAATCGAACTACGTGAGGTTGTTGCATTTTAAGTTCTGCCGCGTCCTCTATGGTGACAATTCGTTCTCCATTCGATATGTGTCTAGACAGTGCATTCAACATGGTCGTTTTACCTGAACCAGTACCGCCAGAGATCAAAATATTGAGCCGACAACGTGAAGCAATAGCGAGCAGTTGAGCCATTTCATTACTCATAGCGCCAAATCCAGTCAACTCTTCTAGTCCAATGCTTTGCTTTTTAAACTTTCGAATTGAAATTGAAGTACCGTCTATCGCAATCGGTGGGATTACAATATTGACTCGGCTGCCATCGGCCAGTCTCGCATCACATAGTGGAGAAGACTCATCGACCCGCCTGCCCACGCGTGACGCCATTCGCTTGGCAATATCGACTAATTGCTTTTCATCGACAAAATTTACTTCCGCTATCTCTACCTTGCCGTTGCGCTCAATATATACTTGTTCGCTACCATTAATCATAATATCGGATATAGACTCATCGTCCATAAGTTGTTGTAACGGGCCTAAGCCCTGCAACTCATCGACTAAACTCTTAACGAAATCTTGCTTAATGATATTTGGTAATGCTAGCTGTTGTTGCTCGATCACGACCTCGATCGCATTCAATAGCTGCTTAGAGAGTTCATCACCTGTCAGTTGATTAATTACTTCAGGCTCAATTGCTTTGAAAATTTGATCTCGAATTCCGCGATAGATCTCTTTTGCACCTTCCATAAAACAACCTTAACCAAATGAAAAAAAGCGTTTTTTCTTTTCTTCACCTAATATTAAAGCGCTCAGTTGACGTATTGCTTTACTAGCTTTGTTGTTTTGATTAATCAATTTTTTACCAGATAGAATTTGCTGATCTAGTTTTTTCACAAATGGAACCTCAATATCGACTTTGCAGTTCAAAAACTTTTCGATATCTTCTAAGTTTATCGACGCATTGGCTTCAGGCTGATTATGATTGAGAACAGTTAAAATTCGTTTACTACTTCCTTCGTCGATAGCTGAATCTAATTTCTTTTTAATCTTAGCAGCGTCTCTAAGTGCCGCAACTGTGGCAGAAAACACCAAAATAATACAATCCGATATTTCAACTAGATCCTGATTTGAGTAGATCATTGATGCATTCGAAGATATATCTTCGAACACAAAATTACTGCCTTGTGAGACATAGCCTGCAACTGTCTTGGTATAGTCCTTTAGATCTGTATTTTCAATATCACTAGAAGTCAGAGATAGAACGGATAGGGTTGGATGTTGTTTTCGTAGCAAGGCTTGGGCAGAGGTCTCATCTAGATTAACTGCCATCGAACCTGGCCTGATGTCCCTCTTTTCAAATTTTTCGTAACCCAGCATAATATCGATATTGCCGCCTTGATACGCATTATCCACAACAACACTAGACATGTTTTTTTCTAGTGCAAATAGACTTGCTGTTTCGGCACAAAGTAATGTAGTTCCGACACCACCTTTACAGCCTATAAAAGAAATTTGTTTAGCTTTTCTAGACTTACTGATGCCAGCTGAGCGCTGTCTATTCTCTTTAACTGACTTTAAAAAATCTATCAACTCTTGTTTAGTTACTGGCCAAAAAAGATAGTAGAATCCTAGAGCCTTTAGGTTACGAATAGTACTAATAGAGTCTTCTTTACCTATAATCACCACCGAAGCACTATTCGGTATATGGTGGCTATACTTTTCAGCATCAGCAGAGACATCGTTCGACTCATTGAGCTCAATAGCAATAACTTCAATCGCTTCTGGATTCGAAAATTGTTTAAATGATTCTTTTTTTAGCTCTATAAAACGAGGTGGGATTTCACCTTCAAAGTTACTCGCTTCAGTAATCAATTCTTTGCATTCGGTAGTCTGGAAAAGGCAAACAAAGCCCTTCTGCTCTTTAATTGCATTACCAGAGCTTGTTTCCTGTTTTAATATGGAGGCTAGATCGAGCATGCGAATTCCTTTTACTTAACCATTTTATTTGGGTTGGTCATAGACTGCCATCTTGCACCTTCAACAAAGCATCCTGTTGCCGTGTCACCTATTTTGCCAATTTGATAGTAATCACAAATGGGAGTAAACACTCTGTAGTCTGTACTAATCAATCGAAAGTCAAAATCACTATCCTCTAAACCATTTACACTGGTTACTTGTAGAGGATCCTTACCTTTCTTTCTTAGCAACTTTCTTACATGCTTTTCGATCTTGGAGCCTGAGTCAGTAAGCATAACCAACTCTATTTCTGCTTGAGCTAATGTATCCCAATTACTTTCGATATACTCTGTCACTTCAGACAGTGCTTCATCCAGTTTTTTGATTTCTACCGAGTAACTATGTTTAAGAGGCACAACATCAATCGCAACAGATTGCCTGTCACCAAGAGTATCGGCACAAGCGGCTAAAGATATAGAAACGAAAATTGCCAATATTTTATTGTATAGGCTCATCGCTTAAACCCTCCTTTAGACAGTACTTGCTCACTCCAGCGGCGAATGGCTGTGGGGTATTCCTGTTCAATAGCAAAAAAGCGGGCTAAATTATTGGTCTTTTTCATAGTTGGAAGCTGAATGGTATTGGCCTCCACCGGTTCCACTAAGTTCACTGTGGCGACAATGATCAATTCAGTCTTAATTCTTTCTGTAGAGGTATTTCTAAACATCGCACCTAAAATAGGTATGTCTCCGATATAGGGGATTTTTTGCAAACTTTCTTTATCTTGTGAATTCAATAATCCACCTAAAACAAAACTTTGCCCATCACCAAGTTCTATCGTAGTATCAACCTTACGACTAGTTAAAGAAGGGAGATCGTAAGTACCATCTTGATATTGGTTATCTATAGAGCTGACTTCTGGTGCCAGTGATAATACGATTTTATCATCTTGTAGTACCTGTGCCTGTAGCTGCAACCTTACACCATACTCTTTATAAATAACGTTGGTTCCGCCATCCGATACTGTCACAACTGGAATCTCACCACCCGCAAGAAAACTAGCGCTTTGTCCCGATATAACACTCATATTGGGTTCTGCCAAAACCTGTGCAACATTGTCATTATTGACAGCTGTAATGATTGTTGAGATATCATCCGCGCTAAAATTAATCAATTGATCAACAAAAACGCCAGGTGAGGTTGTACCTATTTGAACACCAAAGTCTTCCATAAAGGTATGGGATACTTCTGCAACGGTTAGACGTACATTAACTTGTTTTGTAGTCACTACTTTGACGTTATTAACGACTCCCGGGAAGCGGTACGTTCGAATTAATCCATTCGAAATAAAGACACCCTCTTTGCCAAGTAATTCACCAACCATCAAGTGTATTTCATCTTTTATTTGTTCTGTTGCAACAGTTCCGGTTAGCACCACCTGATCACCCAAATTACTTACAGAGACTTCACTATCTGGATATTGAATTTGGAGCTGTTGCTGAATGTGTACCAGACTTTTGTTGACGACGAGCTTGTTACTCAGAATGGTTCCACCTTCATCATCGAAAACTAGCAAGGTGGTGGTACCTACTTTTTTCCCGTAAAATATGATCTTATCTTTCTGAATGATATGGTAGTCAGCAATACTGGGATCTGAGATAAAAACCGAACCAATATCTCTCTTGGTCGATACGTAATGCGCATCACCTACACCTATATTTATCAAACTAGCGGCATGTGTGGCAGATACGAATAAAAACGCAAGTAATGACAAGCAAAACTTGGCGCAACAATCCTTGTAAGTTTTTAGTTCCATTTTATTCTCTCATCGCACCGTGAGGCTACTTCCGCGATACTCTGCTATTGCTTTAAATTGGGGTAATACATCGCCTGAGTTGGCTTGAAGAAGTGCAGCTTGTTCTATACCTGCTGATTTATGCAACTCTAAAGACGCCACTGATTTTGCAATGATTAACGTAGCAACCTCTTTTCTACTAAGCTCTAATACTACCGTTACATCATCTGTTGAGTTAAATACGCCATCATCAGATTCCACTTTTAGGACTTTTTTTGCTGCGAGTATTGGTTGAATATTGACCGAATTAACCCGGTAGGCTCCTTCACTCTTGTTTTGTTTAGTTAACGCTATAATATCTACAAGACCACCAGATTTAACCGAACCACCAATAACACTACTCCCTTTAACAATCATAGGGAAAGGTACTTTTTCCTGACCTAGCGCGAAATCAAGGTAATCTTCAGAACTTGGCGTTACATACATAGCTGTTGTCAACCACTGTCCTTTTTCAACTGGCTGACTAAGGATCCATGAGTCCGATATATTGATAACATCTGAAGGGTCGATCCCTTTTGAAATGGCTTCATTTTCCGGAACAGACACAAGCTCAAAGAGCGCTGTAGACATAGGGGTTCGAGGGGTAAGGCTTTCATTCGCCACCCAAACTGCCACCATATTAATAGGTTCTTCTTTTTCAACCTGCAAAACAGGCGTAGCATGAGTTTGCTGCTGCTTCGCTAAATAGTCTTGAGAAAAGCCGTACATGCCAGCTCCAACTGCAATTAGTGCAGCAGGTAATACTATTCTGGAACTCATCCTTAAACTCCTAGCCCAATGTGGCAATTATTCCAGCTAAACCGGAAATACTTATTGGGATTCCCATTGGCACACCTTTTTCTAAATAGTTGTTTAATAACAACTTATCCACAATTAAAAGAAGTATAACCAATAATAGTGTTATGGCTGCAGCCACCAGTATGAGGTCCCAAGCAAATACGGGGGAAATGGCTAGCGCCAGTATTGAAGCCAGTTTTATGTCACCAGCTCCGATCCCTCCTAGACGCCATACCAAAATACCCGCAGCTAATGTCATCAAAGCTTGTACTAGGTAAATTTCCTGGCCATATCTAAGACCAATGACTGCGAGAAATAAGACGGATAGCGTGCTATTCGAGATGGTCCTTTTCAACCAATCACTAATAGCAACGCTAAACAAGAAGTAGGTTATTAGGAACAAAAATAACAACTTCATTTTATTTGATGCTGGCTCTAGGGTGTTATGGAGTCACCGTAGAGACAATGCTAGACATAGCTGAGTTTAGCGCACCAGCTAGACCACTTGTGCCGTCACCACCAAATACAGAATAAACAATCGCTGCAATCGCTACAGCAATAATCGCGTATTCAATCGCAGTTACACCGCGCTCGTCATTCTTAAATTGTTGTAGCGCAGCCTGTGCTTTAGTAATAGTTTTCAAAAACATTTTATTCACTCCTTGATGTTAAAAAATTGGTCTCATTTTAAACTTTAAGATTAGAAACCAACGGCAAGCGTAAATTTAATTACTAAGTATTGCAACATGCAAGATACTGTAAACTTGATGTAAAACGTATCACAATTGAGACGTTTTTAGCATTGCTAGCATGTAAACATTTCCATGGCGCGTTAACCATTTGACACAAATAAACCTCAGGACTAACAAACACATGACATTTAGCATAAATAGTGCGTTTTTATGCAGCATTGTCATGTCAAGTGGTATATTTAGTCATAGAGGTTATATCACCCATAATGAGGACTAAAAATTGGACTACCCCTTTGGGACTACGAGAGTTAAGCTCAAATTTCAGACATTCTAACAGGTGTTTAGATTGACTATTTGCTCTAGGCGATCAACAATTTAACAACAAATTAACAATAACAATCGGCGACTTATAAGCTGGAAGGATGACCGGAATATGGACAATAACGTGAAGCCCAACTTAGAAATAAACGGACCATGCACTCATACACCACCCAATGAACTGATCTTGAAATGGGCTGAACAGCGCCCGAACGACATTTACCTCAAGCAAATCATCAATCGGAAGTTTACGACTTATACCTTTGCGCAAGTAGCAGACATGGCACTTCGCTTTGCTAATGCCTTACGTGAACTGGGCGTTCATCCTGGCGATAAGGTGGCTTTTGTTTCTAAAAACTGCGCTGAATGGTTTATTACCGACTTAGCATTGATGCTGGGTGATTTTGTAAGTGTGCCCATTTTTCCGACGGCGGGCTCGGATACTATCGCTTATTGTATTGAGCACAGTGAAAGTAAGGTACTAATAGCGGGTAAGTTGGACGACAGCACGCCGACGGCTGAAGCGGCGGCTAAAGTAGATGGCTTGATCACCATATCCTTCCCTTACGACTCCGCACCGCCGTGCGACCACGAATTTACAGCTCTCATTCAGTCAACTGAACCTCTAACTGATCGCGTGCAGCACTACGATGAAAAGCTGATGTCGCTCGTCTATACTTCCGGCACATCGGGGGTACCTAAGGGCGCAATGCTTACCTATGGTGGGTTTAATTGGTCATGTGCAAATCTAGCAAGCCATATTGGACTTAGACAAGATGACCGTTTGTTCTCTTATCTGCCACTTGCTCATATCACTGAGCGTGTCTACATATTCGGCTCATCAATATCCGCCGGATTAGAAACAGCGTTTCCGGAGTCGCTAGACACCTTCATTGAAGACGTCAAAATGCAGCGACCTACGCTGTTTATTTCCGTACCGCGTCTTTGGACTCTGTTTCAACAGCGTATTCAAGACAAAATGCCTCAATCTCGACTCAATATTTTATTGAAGATCCCTGTACTCAATAATATTGTGCGTAAAAAAATCATTGATGGACTGGGACTCGACCAAGGCCGAGTGCTAGGTTGTGGGTCTGCACCAGTGTCTCCAGCGCTATTAGAATGGTACCACTCTATTGGGCTTAATATTACCGAAGCATGGGGCATGACGGAGACATTTGCTTATAGCACGCTCAACTACCCGTTCCGCGCGGACAAGATTGGTACTGTAGGCAATGCTGGTCCTGGCATTGAACTAAAAATAGCGAGTGAAGATCAAGAAATTTTGGTTCGCAGTCAAGGGTTGTTTGCAGGGTATTACAAGAATGATGAAGCTACTCAAGAGAGCTTTAATTCTGAGGGTTGGTTGCATACTGGTGATATTGGTTCAATCGACTCTGACGGGTATCTCACCATTCAGGGACGCAAAAAAGACACATTTAAAACCGCCAAAGGCAAATTTGTAGCACCTGTTCCTATTGAGAAGAAGCTGGTCGAGTACGCTAGGGTTGAAATGCTTTGCTTAGTAGGGCTTGGGATGCCCGCGCCAATACTATTAGTCGTACCGCACGAGTTCCCTGACTTTGATAAGGCACGTTATCAACGTTCAGCTGAAAAAGTACTGAAGAAAATGAACGAACAGCTTGAGTCACACGAAAAAATTAAAGGCGTGCTGATGATCAAAGAGCCTTGGAGCATAGAGAACGGTATCTTAACTCCAACACTGAAAATTAAACGCCATATTCTAGAGAAGAAATATCACGATGTTGGCGTCAATTGGCCAAAAGATAAAGTTGTAGTTTGGGAAGAGTAAACTGATTTTTCCATTTGATAGATAATACAAAGGGAGGCTAGCCTCCCTTTGTTATTAGCAGCAAAAACTGATGCTACCTAACTCCTATATTAAAATTGATAGCCAATCTTCACACCAAAATCCCACACATCGTAGTCCAAGTCACCATGTTGAAATGCATTCAACGCCTCCAACCCTAGATCTACTGCAACGGTTTTTGCTTGTAATCGATAACTCAGACCTACTCCGTAGCTCAAACTAGTATCAGAAGTCGAAACAGGATCGATCTCTATTTCGCTATTTTGCGCACCGACCAAGAGGTAAGGAGTGAAACCCGAAGATAATGGATACATCGCTTTCAAATACCCAGAATAAAACAGCCCCTGCTCAACTATCCTCTCGTAAGCGGGCAGCTCAATGTCGGTGAAACCTTTACCAATACGTGCCTCAATGCCTAAGTAAGAGTTGAATCTATACCCAGCACTCACATGGGCGTTATAAAGCGTATCATCAATGTCAGATCCGTATTGATGATACGACATAGCAGCACCAACACCTAAATTCCAGCCTTGAGTGTCATCGACGCTTGCTTGAGCACAATGAGTAAACAGTGCTACAAGGCAAAGAGCGAGCAATTTATACGATTTGTTCATTTATCAATCCTTTAATGTACATATCCATTCTCTACAGATAGACGATGTTATCAATGTAGACAGCATCAGATGAATGTGATTTGGTTGCGTCTTTTTTGTATTTAATTTCAACACTATGCAAGCCAAATGGCACCACAATTTGGTCAGTTGAGCGCCATTCACTCATAATCCCCGAGTACCAAAATACTCGCTCACCATCAATGTAAAGCTCTAGGAAGTCATAACCTTCTTCTGAACGAGTTAAAAAATCAAATCCTATCGTAGAAAAACTCGCCATAAACTTAATTGTGCTCTGCTGGCCATGACCAATTGACTGAGATTTTAGGACATAACTGCCCATTTTTTCGTGCCATGACCCTTCTGCGGATACTACTTGCCACTGTTCAGACAGTTGGTGGGGATCACTAGAACCCACCTCAAAACTAATCGCTTGGTCTAGTGACGAGCGAATATAGTAAGCGGTCAATGTATATTCCATGACAAAAGGTTTCACCTCAGCGTAAGTTGCACCAAGTAAGTCACCATTCGTACTATCTACCGCTTCAACAACACAAGACTGAATATCATCACTCATAAACATCAATACATTACGTTCACTTCCAGTAAAGGAGCACTCACATAACGTAAATGCTTGAGTTGATGGATCAAAGTCACAAGTGATTGGTTGATCATCGTCATCAAGCTTTTGTTGACCATCAGCGAGGTAAGGTTTTGCACTCCAAACGTGACTAATAGATTGCTCGGCAGTCTCTAACTTCAAATCCCAAAGGCCAAAGTAATTGATAGAACTAATTTCATAAGGAGCCACCGAAAACCAAGAAGTAGCTTGAACATCATCGAGCGTGGTGTCCGTTTCTCGATCGCTAACCACTTGCAGTTTATAAACCCCGTGAGTATTGATATCAATATCAACCTCATTTACTGAGCTATCAATTTCAATACCATCTAAATACCAATCTAGCTGCAGATCAGGGTCTAAAACATTAAAGTATGGATAGGCTGTCGCGGTTAATGCGAATGGGTCAAACCCTGCTTCTTTCAACGTCTGTTTTTCCACATCCATTGAGAGCAAGATTACCGAGCCTGTGAACGATCCTGTATCGTATTCGTAATCCATTTGATACAGGTTACCAATGCTATCTTCATATTCCAAAATTAACTTTTGGCTTCCGGATTGTGATGCAGTGGAGTGTTTTAGTACATAATAGCCGTCTAATGAGGTAGATAGACCGGAGATAATATCACTTACAACCTCGCTGACTTCAGAGAGGTTTGCTACTTCTATTTCATTTTCTGGGGCGCTCGCAATATCAAACCACTCTAAACGTTCGGTTTGACTAGACAATGTAAACACGCGTTGTTTTGTAGAATCTCTATCACTAATCACTTCATCGAGAGTAACTAAATTTGAGTTTGCGTTACCGTCAGATATAACGATTAACGTTCCTAAAGGCGTATCTGTCGGTGAAAACAGATTTAGCGTGGTCGAAAGTCCCTCTTTGGCAGCTTTGTAAAGTGCGGTACTGTTATTAGAATCTCTAAGGTTTCGATAGTCACTTTCTAGTAGCTCATCAAATATTGCCTTTATCTGCACTGGATCGCGAGTAATCCCTGTTGCGGGGTAATGAGTCACGGTCGAGTCAAATACAATTATGGATACAGCCTGCTCATCTAAAAGGCGACTTGTAGGCTCAGCACCAGAGGTGTCTATAAGCGCATCTCTTACCCCTGTGACCGATGCAATAAAGTCATCATTGCTGACACTGGATGAAATATCGATAGCGATAGTAGTCGGTAATTGCAAATTGGTAGCAGGTTGAATCGTAGTGTAAGACTCAACATCCATTGGAGAGTCATCTTCGTAAGAGATGCTAAAGTGATCTTTCCAAAGGTCAGTGTGCTTTTCAGCCAAGCCGGTGACTGGATTCAAATCGTCATCGACCACTTTAAAAAGTGCGTTAACGTGCGAAGGTAGTTCACTAATAGCCACTATGGGCTCAAGCTTGATAATTGGCTCAAGCCTATCATCTGAAATGACTAGATCGATACTGGTACTGTTGACTGTGGACTCGCCCTTTTCTGGTAGCAAGCCGCCAGAAGCTGCAGTGTCATCGCCACCACAACTTGCGAGCAAAATTACTAACCCGGTGGCTACAACCCCTTTGAACGCCAAGCTCCGGCTATGCATACCTAAATCCTTACATCATCCATAATTTAGAAACGCCTTAGCTTACCTAATAACCGTACCCCATACTTTCTAACTAATGAGAAAGTTTAGAAAAAATTTAGCCAAAAAAAAAGCCCAGCCAAATGGCTGGGCTCTCTAAGTCAGGAAGTGACCGCTAAATTACTTAGCTTTCTCTTCTTTAACTTTAGCAATAACTTCTTCAGCAACGTTTTGTGGACATGCTGCGTAGTGGCTGAACTCCATAGAGAACTGACCACGACCAGAAGTGATTGTACGTAGGTGACCAATGTAGCCGAACATCTCTGAAAGAGGTACGTCAGCTTTAATACGAACACCAGTAACACCCGCTTGCTGATCTTTGATCATGCCACGACGACGGTTAAGGTCACCGATAACATCACCAACGTGATCGTCTGGAGTGAACACGTCAACTTTCATGATAGGCTCAAGAAGCTGTGCACCCGCTTTAGGGATAGACTGACGGAATGCGCCTTTCGCTGCGATTTCAAATGCGATTGCAGATGAATCGACTGCGTGGAAGCCACCGTCGAACAGTTCAATTTCAACGTCAAGAACTGGGAATCCTGCAAGAACACCCTCTTCCATCATTGATTTGAAGCCTTTTTCTACTGCAGGCCAGAATTCTTTAGGTACGTTACCACCAACAACGGTTGATGAGAATACGAAACCTGAACCTGGTTCACCTGGCTTGATGCGGTAATCGATCTTACCAAACTGACCAGAACCACCAGACTGCTTCTTGTGCGTGTAGCTATCTTCAACGGCTTGCGTGATAGTTTCACGGTAAGCAACTTGAGGAGCACCAACAGTTAGGTCAACACCGTAAGTACGCTTAAGGATGTCAACTTTAATGTCTAGGTGAAGCTCACCCATACCTTTAAGGATGGTTTCGCCAGTTTCGTCGTCAGACTCAACTTGGAAAGATGGATCTTCTGCAACCATTTTACCAATCGCAACACCCATTTTCTCAGAACCGCCTTTGTCTTTTGGCGCTACAGCAATCGAGATTACTGGAGTTGGGAATACCATTGGCTCTAGAGTTACTTGGTCTTTAGGATCACATAGAGTGTGACCAGTCTGAACATTCTTCATACCAACGATCGCAATGATGTCACCAGCTTGTGCGCTAGTCAGTTCTTTACGGTCATCGGCTTGCATCTCAACCATACGGCCAACACGCTCAGTTTTACCTGTGAATGAGTTCAGGATGGTGTCACCTTTGTTCAATTTACCAGAGTAAATACGAACGAAAGTTAGTGCACCGAAGCGGTCATCCATAATTTTGAATGCAAGCGCTTTAAATGTTTCGTCAGCAGAAACGATAGCGTGTTCGCCAGTTTCGTTACCTTCTTCGTCCATTAGAGGTTGAGGATCAACTTCTGTTGGAGCTGGTAGGTAGTCAACTACTGCATCAAGAACTAACTGTACGCCTTTGTTTTTAAACGCAGAACCACAGTAAGTTGGGAAGAATGCTAGGTCACGAGTACCGGTACGGATACAACGTTTGATGTCTTCGATAGAAGGCTCTTCACCTTCCATGTAAGCCATCATTAGTTCGTCGTCTTGTTCAACGGCAGTTTCGATTAGCTCTTCACGGTATTGCTCTACTTCGTCAACCATGTCCGCTGGAACATCTTGAATTTCGTAGTTTTCAGGAAGACCAGAGTCATCCCAAACGTATGCTTTACGAGAAAGTAGGTCTACAACACCTACGAAGTCATCTTCGCGGCCGATTGGTAGAACCATTACTAGTGGCGTAGCACCTAGTACGTTTTTCACTTGATCAACTACGTTGTAGAAGTCAGCGCCCATACGGTCTAGTTTGTTAACGAAGATCAGACGAGATACTTCTGATTCGTTAGCGTAACGCCAGTTAGTTTCTGATTGAGGCTCAACACCACCAGAACCACAGAATACGCCGATGCCGCCATCAAGAACTTTTAGAGAACGGTATACTTCAACTGTGAAGTCAACGTGTCCAGGAGTATCGATAACGTTTAGACGATGGTCATTCCAAAAACAGCTTACTGCTGCTGATTGGATAGTAATACCGCGCTCAGCTTCCTGTTCCATGAAGTCAGTAGTTGATTCACCATCATGTACTTCACCAGTTTTGTGGATTTGGCCGGTAAGCTTTAGGATACGCTCAGTCGTCGTGGTTTTACCCGCATCAACGTGCGCGAAAATACCAATGTTTCTGTATTTTGATAAATCAGTCATCGTTTTACTCTGTTAATAGGATATAAAATGCGCGCAGAGTATACCACAATCCGTCAAGACTGATACCCCTTAACGCGCTAGGAAAAAAAATAATTCGAAACCCGCATAAAGACTGAGCTAACAGCGATTTGCAAACTCGAACTAGCTTAAACTCCCACCTTGTTTGACCATAGTTGTCTATGGAAAGGTCAGAAGTTAATAGTAGATGAAAATTAGCTCAGTGCCACTCTAACCATCGCTGGTGAGCTCGGCAAGAAGTTTTACAGCGATTGACGCTACGAAACTGCGTTAGTGCTTGAAGGCGTGTTCTCTTCCGGAGGCGGATGTGCGGCGTGAGAGCGAGCGACTCGACGCGCGGTTTTATGCTTATACATTTTTTGGTCAGCCACTTCTACCATACGATAAACCGACGAATAGTCTTCTCTTAGAGCGATGCCAAAACTTATCCCAAACGGTTGATAAAGCTCTTTTTTAAGCCTCTGCTCTGTCGAGTAAATGGCAGCCTTAATCACTCCTGTTGATTGAGCGTCAAACAGCAGACCAAATTCATCACCGCCAATGCGAAACAAACGGCCTTCTCCCTTAAGCTCTTGAGTCAACACACGCGAGAACGTGATCAACAACTGATCGCCAAACGAGTGCCCTTTTAAGTCGTTACATTGCTTAAGACCATCTAAATCTAAGTACGCAAACCCAACCGACTCTAGAGCGTCACACAATGCGGTATCCATGGCTCTACGATTTTCTAGCTGGGTAAGCTCGTCTGTTTGTGCTAGTGCCAGAGATTGCTGCGCTGCCTTGACTGCAGAAGCTTTCTCACGACCAGTCAAATGCATCTGGTACGCTAAGACAAAAGAGAGTAGCACCACTTCAATAGTGACTCCGAGTAGACCAACGTGACTCATATACAGGGTTGGCTGACCTTGCAAACCGTTATTGGAAATGGCAATAGTGCCAAGCAGCACAAAACCAAGATTGGCGAGCAAATAAAACTTCGCGATGGAGACACCACTACGGAACTGCGAAATCCCACAAATAACGCCAAACCCTAGGAACACGCCTACTCCTACTCGATTCATCTCGTTCTGCCAATTAGGCGCGATCAGCCCCACCAACAATACAATCACATAGAGCCCAATAATCGCGTAGCCGCTTTTATATAAGAGTGGCTTGTTGTGAGATTGAATGCCAAGCAGTCGCATCACAAAATACACATAGGCCATATTTGAAATACAAATGGGCAGGCTCGCCCCGGTAAACCAGTGCACCCCAAACAAGTCAGAGAACACCAAAAGACTGGACGCATTAAATAATAGATTTCCTAAGATGAACACCGCATACGCAAAGTCGGTTTTGCGCAGTCGATATAGCCCCAGAATCAAATACAACATACCGAGACCGGCAAGAATACCCAGGCCAACCAGCGTGATTGCATTCCCTCTTTTAATATCCGCTAAATAATCCACTTCGAGCATGATAAATGGGGTTGGTGTAGCAATGTTAAACTGAGATTGTTGTTGAGTAAAAAGCTGATAATCACCCGGTTGAAGAATGAGTCTGCGTCCATGTCGTAGCATCATAGGGTTGGGTGTAGAGTCTAAAATACCGCCTGAGAAAACCGCAACATTCTTGCCTTCCGAGTCTAAAATCTGATGATGAAACTGTCCTATCAAAGTAGACCCAGAAAAATCAATTACATACCAATCTAAAGCTGGCACGGTAAAGGAGAGGACCGACAAGTAATGTCCACCAGTAAGCTTTGGCTGTGCGATCAGGATTGGTTTGCGCGAGTCGACATTTTGGCTGACATACCCTTTACTGTCTTCGATAGGATAATCGAATTGAAACCACGTAAGGTCTTGTTCAATAGCGTGGCCAGTGGCAAGGCAAAAGCGCGGCACAACGACAAGCGCCAAGACCAAGCCTAGCACCCACAACGTTGAATCGAACCATCGGTGTTGTTTTTTATCTCTCATTCGCCTTCACTTTTTCGAGCCTAGGCAGCTCGTTAGATTCTACAGGGCGAATGAAACACAAATCATTAAGCGTACCCGTAATATGCCGTACCGCTCACAATTTTGTTACAATTACAACCAAAGCAGATACAACGTTGGTTTTATTACAAATCATCGAAAGCAGAAATGGCTTCGGAAAGTTTATTTACACCAAAAACTTGCATGCCATCGATTCCCCCCTTGGGCAAGTTTTTCGACGGGACGATGGCCCGAGTGAAGCCATGTTTTTTAGCTTCCATAAGGCGCTCTTGGCCACTTGGTACTGGTCGAATTTCACCCGCAAGTCCAACTTCACCAAAGACCACAACATCCTTTGGCAATATACGATCTTTAAAACTTGAAAGCAGAGCCAAGATCAATGCCAAGTCTGCGCTAGTTTCAGTCACTTTGACGCCGCCAACCACATTGACAAATACATCCTGATCCGCCATTTGAAGTCCACCATGCTTGTGCAACACGGCTAGTAGGAGGGACAATCGGTTTTGATCCAAACCAACGGACACTCGCCGTGGGTTGGCCAGCTGTGAATAATCCACTAGGGCTTGAATTTCGACCAGCAGAGGTCGAGTTCCTTCCCAGACCACCATAACCGAACTGCCTGAGGTGTCTTCTTCGCCACGAGACAGAAAGATGGCCGATGGGTTGCTGACCTCTTTTAACCCTTCGCCGGTCATTGCAAAAACACCTAGCTCGTTAACCGCGCCAAATCGATTTTTGTGACTTCGCATGGTTCTAAATCGTGTGTCGGCTCCGCCATCAAGAAGAACGGAGCAGTCAATAATGTGTTCTAGCACTTTAGGCCCTGCAAGTGAGCCATCTTTGGTCACGTGCCCTACGATAAAAACAGCCACGTTATTTTGTTTAGCATAACGAGTTAACGCAGTCGCCGACTCCCTCACTTGTGCGACCGTACCCGGTGACGACTGCACATCACCCACATGCATCACCTGAATAGAGTCGATTACCATAATTTTGGGTTGCTCTTTCTCTGCAACCTGACAAATTCGGTCCACATTGGTTTCAGACAGCATTTTCAAGTTATCTTTGGGTAAGCCCAAACGAGAAGCGCGCATCGCAACTTGCTGCAGTGACTCTTCTCCGGTGACGTACAAGGTAGGCATATTTGCCGATAGTCGGCACATAGTTTGAAGTAGCAGCGTCGACTTACCCGCCCCTGGATTACCACCTATAAGTATGGCTGCGCCTGGAACAATCCCCCCCCCCAATACACGATCAAACTCTGTAAAACTCGAGCCAAATCGTGGGACTTCCTGCAGATCAATATCGGCCAATAGCTGAACCTCTGACTCGCCGCTTCCTGCATACCCCATAATCCGTTCATTTCGTGCTGCAGCAGGTGAAGCCGCTAGGCGCACTTCGGAGATGGTGTTCCAACTACCACACGCATTACATTGCCCTTGCCAACGGGGGAAATCCGCACCACAATCGTTGCACACATACGCGCGCTTTGCTTTAGCCATTGTTATACCTAAGTCTGTTAATCTGGATAGCCAATTACTCATTACATTGAGAATCGTTAATTTACCAGACTGAATTACCCTTACCTTCACACTTTTTAAGGGCAATCGTTCTATAAAGTTAAAGATTCATTAAACTATACCGATACCTTGTAATAAGAAAAACACTCTTTAGCCATTAAATGAATCAAGCGGAAGTAATATCACTGGTCGAGCAGCTTATTCCCGCCTATCACGCTGCCGATTTTGAACAGCTTATAGACAGCCTAACCGAAGGAGAGCCACCCTCGCTAAAATTGCTCGCTAAAATGGAGCTGAAGCGAGTAATGTCGACGTGCACAAAATCGATAGACTTACGTGGACGAGTCAATGGAGAGTGCAGAGAGTATCAACTCGATGGGTTAACCCACTGGTTAGACGATGTAGCCATCAATACCTATCACAAAAAAATAGTGCGATTCGGTGGCTATACAGAAGGTGTGTACGAAGCGTTAATCAATACCCACAATAATTTTCGTATCCTGCACCAAAATGGCAAAATGAAGCGCACTGGCGATATTGAACAAGATGAAAACTTCATGTGTGATATTGTCAATTTTGGGGTCGACCTACAGCGACAAGAAAAACGCATGCGTTTGGCCACAGAAGTCGAGCTGACTTTACCCACAGGACAGCAAATTAACGCCCTGTCGATCGATATTTCGAATTCAGGCATTAAACTTAAAGTCCCCAGCGCATTTTCGTATCACTTAGGCGAAGTCGTACAAGCTCGCTTTATCAAACTGGCTGAGCGCTGCGCTATCCGCCAATTAGCGGCCCCAAATAACTACCGAGTACTAGGGGTAGATCTTTGCCCAGAAAATCCCAGTATTCGTTGGTTGAGACTGCTAAAGCTGTCTGAAAATGACTACATGGATCATGCCATTCGTAAGTTGCTCAAGGGCACCACCAAAAAAGCACTGCACGATAAGCAGGATAGGATCATTCGCGTTAAAGCTGGCGGCTATGAGCATGTGCACCTAAGAAACAGCGCTAACTTGCCGCTGTTTTTTAGTGGCACAGAACTCAAGTTCACCATGTTAACCGACAACAACTTACCCATTTGGCGTTACTGGCACGATGAACGTAACCAACAAAACTTTGGCAGTCTGTTTAACCCTAGCCGTATAAAATCCTTGATCCATGACGGAGTTAGGTCATCAAGCAATGTCATTTACGCGTTCAAACACGATTACAAGCAGAAGGAGCTCTTCTATTCTTTGATGCTACCTGAATCCAACATACAAGAGCGAAAACTGTTTTGGCACATGGGTGCACGAAAAGACAGCTGGAAAGTTTTTCGCATCCACGTATATGAATTGTTGGACGAAGAAATCAGCCGCATGGCGAAAGCCGATCCAAATCATACGCAGGAAATGCTGAGTATTACGCATATGGTGTTATTGGTTGAATTAAGTAACAAAGATACGGCTTCAGATTACCTCCTAACCGAAAAACCAAACTTACCAACATCAGCGCTGAATCGGTTTAGACACAGTCGTAAGATTACTGGCTCACCAAATGCGATCTATTTCGATGCGCGATCACGACGTAAAGAGCCAAGGTTCGAATTTAATACACCGGTTACCCTCAATTTTAAAAATGGTTCGGTGCGTGGCACAACTCTCAACTTTTCTAACAGGGGCATGAGCGTTAAGCTTGCTAAGCCACTCGAACAGCGATGTGGCGATATCGCTGAAGTACATTTTCTAGAGCTTCAAAAATACAACGCAAAAATCAACCTTAGCAACCTGCCCTATTGCGCGGTAAGAATTGAACCCAACTACCAAATGATGCATTTTTCGATTCAAGAGAGTAAAGACACGAGCAACAGTCTAAAATTCTTGCGCTCTCTAATTGCACATAACAAGAACAAACTGGTCGAAAAAGAAGAGCAATTACCAAACCCCAATTTATTGCGATCAATACACCAGTCACTATTGTCTAGAATTGCCTGTATACCTTACTTTGTCGAACGAAAAGACCATTCTCTTCGTCCACGCTCTGTTGGGGCTAACTTTCCCCTTGGTCGCGTTGGTCAATTGTTACATGCACTTGGTAGCAAAGATAAGTTTTCACTGGACACCTTATTGAAAGGGCGCTCTAACCGACTCATGGCCTCGCCAATGAAAGCTCGAGATAACACCACACCGGTCTATCATGAAGTGTATATGCTGGTTGAAAAAAATGGCGATCATATCGTTAATATCGAAAGCAAAATATTCGAAGACTTCGATAACGCACAAAGCCGTATCCACTTTGTGAAGAAAGCCAAAATGGTCGGCTTGTTTTATGCGATACGTATCTCTGCGTCGCCGGTGAATAAAGTCATGAGCGAACTATTACGTAGAGAATTGGAGGAGATTGCGGTAGACGCCATTCACCACGCACGATCGCTTGAGAATGAGTTTTCGGGGCTGATAGGCTATGGAGAGATCGTGGATATTACCGAAGAAGTGCTGGTTAGACTTGAACTGACCTAGCCGTGTCGGTAACACCCACTGTATGCGCGCTAAATTAGTACCAACGCTGTTGTTTAATGAGGCCAGCACTGAGTAAACAGATCAACCCGCCTAGTCCCGCTTGATTGATCGCAACTTGAGCTTGCTGACGCACTTTGGGCTTTGCCTTAAACGCGACACCAAGACCCGCTTTATCCATCATTACCAGATCATTCGCACCGTCACCGACGGCAATCGTGTTGTGCTGGTCAATATCATATTTGACCGCTAGCTCGTCTAGAATATCCGCTTTGGTTTGCGCAGACACAATGTCACCTAGCACCTTGCCCGTTAATTTACCGTCTTTGATTTCCAGCTGGTTGGACCGTGCATAATCGAGTTCGAGAAGCTCTTTTAAGTGATCAGAAAAGTACGTGAAACCACCTGAGGCGATGGCTGTTTTCCACCCAAAGTCCTGTAACGCGTTTATGGTTTCGGTAAGGTCGGGCATCAGAGGTAAGGTTTTGCGAACTTGAGATAGGATAAATTCATCCGCACCTTCCAACTTAGCCACTCGCTGGCGTAGGCTTTGCTCAAAGTCTAACTCACCTTGCATAGCAAGTTCGGTAACCGCAGAAACCTCTTCGCCAACACCCGCTAGCGCGGCAATTTCGTCGATACACTCAATTTGAATGACCGTTGAGTCCATATCAAAGACAACCAATCCGGTATTATCCAATTGGGGCAGATCACTGAGCGAGGCACAATCTAACTTCAACGCATCAACAATCGATGGAGCTGCTGCGGGAAGCTCTCCGTACATTAGAGCAACTTCGTACTTTCCGACTTTCCAGACGCGCGTGATAAACACGTCTTGGCGTATATGCTGTTCAATATCTTCAAAGTTGGTCGGCGACAGGTGCTCGCCAAAGATAACCCAGTTTGACTGCTTTACATCATGACGGCTTGCCCGAATGACTTCTGGAAAGCGTCGAATTAACGGCATCGACTTTTTACAAGCCAGTTGTGATGAACCATCCATATTGCGTATTTATTCCCATTTATCTTAACTCTTCTGGCTAGTTAACCTGCTTGACTATAAAATGGCAAGAGGCAATTTCAGATTAGACCGCGAGCAACCAGTGAATCAATCTCTTTTCTCTATTAGAAATGTCATCCGTATCATCGCTATAATTGGCGTAATCGCCTCTTTTGCGGTGATCGTCAACAACAGTGTTGTCATCAGTCGCGGAAACCAAGCTATCCAATCCAAGCAGTTGAGTACTCTTTCTAATTTACTGGTCTCGCAGGCTTCTTTATCTGCCGGTGATTTCATTACTAACAATGAGCAAGAGCGCCTACTTACGCTCACCCATCAACTGGCCAGTAACTCTTTGGTTTTGGATGCCACCATTTACGATGCCGAAGGCGTTAAACTGGCGGCAAGTGACAATGCGCTAAATGCAATGGATGCAACCGGACTAACAAGCCCATTGGGCACAATAGCGATTGGTCGTCAGCAGCTGATAGAACCCATTTACAACAATGAAAGTGTGGTGGGTTTCGTGCGCATAACCTTTGAAAAAGGGCGAGTTACGGCATTCTCAGACCATCATTACCGTAACAGCGACCGCTACATGTCATTAATGATCCTACTGAGCTTTGCCAGCGGGATCGCGCTGACGCTGCTTATGCACAGCAGCCGCCGTAAAAAGATCCGCAGCTGGTTCAGTCATTAATACCAATATCTCTAGACAATAAAAAAGCCGAACTGAATACATCCAGTTCGGCTTTTTATTGTCTAGGTTAGGACGCGATTAGTCGCCTAATAGAACAGAATCTAGTGCAATTTCCATCATTTCATTAAACGTTGTCGCACGCTCATCTGAAGTGGTTTGCTCGCCTGTTTTAATGTGATCCGATACAGTACAAATTGCCAGTGCTTTTGCGCCATACTCAGCAGCAACACCATAGATGCCTGCGGCTTCCATTTCAACACCAACGATGCCGTACTTATCAAGTACATCAAACATGTCTGGATCTGGCGTGTAAAACAGCTCAGCCGAGAACAAGTTACCCACTTTAACATCGATGCCTTTCGCTTTTGCGGCTTCGACGGCATTGTGCACCATGTCGTAATCTGCAATCGCAGCAAAGTCGTGATCTTTAAAACGGATACGGTTCACTTTTGAGTCAGTACAAGCGCCCATTCCAATAACCACATCACGCAATTTTACGTCTTTGCTTACTGCGCCGCAGCTACCAACGCGGATGATCTTCTTCACGCCAAAGTCTTTAATTAGCTCAGTCACATAGATAGAGCACGATGGAATACCCATACCATGGCCCATGACCGAAATCTTACGACCTTTGTACGTACCAGTAAAACCGTACATATTACGTACGTCACAGACTTGAACGACGTCGTCTAGAAAAGTGTCTGCGATGTATTTTGCACGAATTGGGTCGCCAGGCATCAAAACAACGTCAGCGAAATCACCCATTTCTGCATTAATATGTGGAGTAGCCATTCAAATATTCCTTGTTAAATTGTTGTTTGTCGGCGCAAAAGCGCCGTTGCTATTACTTAAATTGAGAGCGTTTTATAGAAAGTTTTTACCGTAGTCCATGTCACTGATACCAAAATGGCTTGCCAGTGATTGACCAATGTCTGCAAAAGTATCGCGTAGACCTAAAGAGCCTGCTTTCACCTTTTCACCGTACACCAATACTGGGATATGCTCACGGGTATGGTCAGTACCAGGCCATGTAGGATCGCAACCATGGTCGGCGGTTAAGATAAGTAGGTCATCGGCTTTTAGAAGACCGTAAATCTCCGGCAAGCGAGAATCGAAGTACTCGAGCGCTGCCGCGTACCCTGCAACATCACGGCGGTGGCCGTAAGCTGAGTCAAAATCAACAAAGTTAGTAAACACAATCGAGTCATCGCCGGCGTGTTTAACTTGCTCTAGCGTTGCATCAAATAGTGCTTCTAGCCCTGTTGCTTTTACTTTATCGGTGATCCCGCAATTGGCGTAGATGTCGGCAATTTTACCTATAGAAATGACTTTACCCTGCTTTTCATCCACCAACTTCTGAAGCACAGTGGCTGAAGGTGGCTCAACAGATAGATCTCGACGGTTTCCGGTACGTTCAAACGCCCCCGCTTTGTCACCAACAAATGGACGCGCGATTACGCGGCCAATGTTGTAGTCTTCCAATTCTTCACGAACAATGTGGCAAAGGTCCAATAGGTTCTGCAGCCCATAAGTCTCTTCATGACAGGCAATTTGGAATACCGAGTCAGCCGAGGTGTAAAAAATAGGTTTGCCGGTTTGCATGTGTTCTTCGCCTAAGTCATCCAACACTTGAGTACCGGATGCATGGCAGTTCCCTAGATACCCAGGTAGATTGGCACGCTTAACGATTTTATCGAGTAACTGTTGAGGAAAACTATTTTGCTTGTCGCTAAAGTAGCCCCAGTCAAATAGCACCGGTACGCCTGCGATTTCCCAGTGACCTGACGGCGTGTCTTTTCCTGAAGACAGCTCAGCCGCATGCCCGTAAGCGCCTATAATGTCGCTCGCCGGATCCATACCAAGTGCATAGCTGCCTGTTGATTCTTGGTGCGCAAGAGTAAGACCTAGCATGCTCAAATTAGGTAGACGCAGTGGTCCTTTTCGCGTGTCACTGTCGGCTTTTCCTTCAGCACAGGCTTTCGCAATATGGCCCATGGTATCTGAACCCACATCGCCAAAATCGACAGCGTCTTTTGAAGCGCCGATGCCAAACGAATCTAAAACTAAAATAATTGCACGTTTCATAACAAATCCTTCCTGTGTTTATACGTCGCTTGCACGAATTTTTCGGTAAACATCAGGCGTTGATGCGTAACTCGTACCTATTTCAATGGCCTGTTTTAGCTCATTCGCGGCTTGTTGCCATTGTTGTTCATTTCGAGCATGAATGGTGGCTAGTGGTGTTTGAGTGGTCACTTGTTCACCCAATCGAACAAAACCATCAAAACCCACAGCGTAGTCGATGGTGTCAGTGGCTACGCGTCGTCCACCGCCCATACCTACCACCGCCATGCCAATAGCACGAGTATCCATAGCGGAGACTGTGCCGGCAGTATCGGCAAAGACAGGTTTAACCACCTCTGCCGTGTCTAAATAATCATCGTAGCTTTCGATGAAATCAGCAGGGCCACCAAGGCCATGCACCATGCGTCCAAATCTCTGTGCAGCTTCGCCACTGTCTAGAGCATGATCGAGTTTCTGACGGGCTTCCTCTTCAGTCTTAGCTAAATTACCCAGTAGCAGCATTTCGGTGCAGCTGGCCATGGTAATTTCGTAGAGACGGGGGTTTTTATATTCCCCAGTTAAAAAGCGAACGGCTTCACGCACTTCAAGCGCATTACCGGCAGATGACGCCAAGACTTGGTTCATATCGGTAAGAATGGCCGTGGTGTTTGTACCTGCACCGTTGGCAACCGCCACAATGGATCTCGCTAACTCTTCCGATGCTTCGTAGGTTGGCATGAATGCGCCAGAACCCACTTTAACATCCATGACTAAGGAGTCTAATCCTGCCGCCAACTTTTTAGATAAAATCGATGCCGTAATCAAAGAGATGTTATCGACGGTTGCCGTAATGTCACGGGTCGCATAAACACGCTTATCAGCAGGAGCAAGATCGCCCGTTTGGCCAATAATTGCAACACCTGCTTTTTTAGTGACCTCACCGAACACTTGGTTATCTGGGGTAATATTGTACCCTGGAATGGACTCTAACTTATCTAACGTACCACCTGTATGCCCCAAGCCGCGACCCGAAATCATCGGAACAAAACCGCCACATGCTGCCACCATTGGGCCAAGCATTAATGAGGTTACGTCTCCTACACCGCCCGTTGAGTGTTTATCAACGATAGGGCCATCAAAACCCATATGATCCCAATTGATCACCATGCCCGAATCACGCATTGCACAGGTTAGTGCGATACGTTCATCCATGGTCATTTCTTGGAAAAAAATCGCCATGGCAAATGCGGCAATCTGGCCTTCAGAGACCGTATTTTTAGCCACACCTTGAATGAAGAACTGGATCTCTTCACGAGTCAGCACTTCTCCATCGCGCTTTTTGCGAATGATTTCTTGAGGTAAGTACATAGATTTATCCAAAACAGGAAATTGGCAACAGCGAGCATTCGTCACTGCTGCCCAAACGGTTAGTAAGCTGTTGGGTCCGCTTTTTCGTCAGAAACGTCTAGCGTGTTTAATAGGTTCGTTAACAGACTAGAAGCACCAAAACGGTAATGTCGTGCATCGACCCAATCGTCACCAAGAATCTCATCGGCCATCGCAAGGTAGGCGGCTGCGTCATCAGCTGTGCGAACACCACCAGCAGGCTTAAAGCCAACAGATTGCGCTACGCCCATATCGCGAATAACTTCAAGCATCATGCGCGCGTATTCTGGCGTTGCATTAACAGGCACTTTACCGGTCGATGTCTTAATGAAATCCGCTCCGGCTTTAATTGAAATTTCAGACGCTTTCTTAATAAGAGCTTCTTCTTTCAACTCACCGACTTCGATAATAACTTTAAGTAGGGTGTCGCCACAGGCTTCTTTACACTGTTTAACCAGCTCAAAACCTAATGACTCATCGCCGCCAATAAGTGCACGATATGGGAAAACCACATCCACTTCATCGGCACCATAAGCAATAGCCGCTTTGGTTTCAGTCACGGCGATTTCGATATCATCATTACCGTGAGGGAAGTTCGTGACGGTCGCAATACGTACATCAGGTGTGCCTTGCTCGCGCAATGTTTTTTTGGCAATTGGGATAAAGCGCGGGTAAATACAGATTGCAGCGGTGTTACCTACTGGAGACTTGGCTGCATGACACAACTCGATGACCTTCTGGTCAGTGTCGTCGTCATTTAGGGTCGTCAAATCCATCAATTTCAGCGCTCGCAATGCTGCTGCTTTTAGTTCGCTCATTCCACTCTCCACTTAAATTCTTTCTGTTTAAGGTTGCTCGTTTAGTGCAACCTGATTCAATTAGCTAAAGAAACGTTCCACGATCCATTGGTAGCTCATGCCACCGATGTAAACACCAACAATACCCATGACACCGGATAATACTGGTGGAGCAGGAATAGGTAGCTTCAATGCCGAGAAAATCAGCCCACATACCAAACCTGCTGCCATGGCCATTAATACTTCACTCATAGTTAAATTCTCATTTTTTTATTGTCTAAAAGTATAGTGCGAAACCAAACAAGGGTTGGCCCCTTCACATTAAAGCAAACGGTTTGTATCTCAAAAAACCTTCAACTTTACTTGCTTGGCTGCACTTAAGTTACTTATTTTGCTGAATAAGCCCCGTTGTGCCGGGGCATTTATAATTAGAACGAGATGAACAGACCCGCAATGGTTGCCGCCATCAAGTTTGATAACGTACCTGCGATTACCGCCTTAACACCCATCTTTGCAATGTCGTGTCGGCGCGTTGGTGCAATACTGCCCAAACCACCAAGCAAAATAGCGATCGAAGACAAGTTAGCAAAGCCGCACAATGAGAACGAGATGATTGCCTTAGTTTTCTCAGAAAGAATGACTTCAGCGCCATCACCCAAGTAAGGGGCGAACTGTGAGTAGGCAACAAATTCGTTGGCTACAGTCTTAAGACCGATGAACTCACCCGCAATAACCGCTTCTTCCCATGGAACACCAATAAGGAATGCTAGCGGCGAGAAAATCCAACCTAGAATAAACTCAAGTGTCAGTTCAGGCATACCAAACCATCCACCGATGCCACCTAGCATGCCGTTGATCAATGCAATAAGACCAATAAAGGCTATCAGCATTGCACCCACATTTAGAGCTAGACCAAGACCTGAAGTGGCGCCTTCAGCAGCGGCATCAATAACATTAACAGGCTTATTTGCGCTGTTGTCTGAAATGTCTGTAATTTGATCAACCGGCTTGTCGGTTTCTGGGATCATGATTTTTGCAAACAATAAACCACCTGGTGCTGCCATAAATGACGCTGCAACCAAGTATTCAATTTTAACACCCATCGCCGCATAGCCCGCAAGTACACCACCTGCAATTGACGCTAAGCCACCACACATAATGGCAAATAGCTCAGACTTGGTCATTTTAGGAACGAACGGACGTACCACAAGCGGTGCTTCTGTCTGGCCTACGAAAATGTTTGCAGCAGCAGACATAGACTCAGCTTTAGATGTCCCTAGCGCTTTGTGCAATCCGCCACCAATGATTTTGATGACCCATTGCATAACGCCTAGGTAATAAAGAACAGAAATCAACGCAGAGAAGAATATTAGGGTTGGTAGTACTTGGAACGCAAAAATGAAGCCGATGCCATCGACTGAAAAGTTGACCAAGCTACCAAACAAGAACGCTGTACCGTCCGCGCCGTAATTGATGACATTAGAAACACCATCAGAAATGCTTTTTAGGATGTCTTTACCCCAAGGAACATAAAGGATAAATGCCCCTAGGATAAATTGGATGGCGAACGCGCCCCCAACAGTACGTAAGTTAATTGCTTTTCGGTTGTCTGACAGCAAGAATGCGATGCCTAGTAGCACCACTATGCCGACAAGACTCATTAAAATGCTCATGATTAAGTTGCCTATTTTAGTTGGTTAATGGCCAGAGATAAGTATGGTTTAAAAAATTTTCAGCGGGATTATAAGAACCCAGATTTAGACTAAATGTGACGAGTAGCACATTTCGCGCGGCATTATACGAGGCAAACGTTTAAATAAAAAGTGGCAATCACCAAAAATGTTGTTTTAGTGCTATGGAGAGCGGAAATTAGACATTTTTATTCTACAAACAGCTAAACAAATATAAAAAAGGCGTAAGACATCAAGCATTTCGTCTAATAACCATACAAGAACTTTTATAAACCGCGTCTATTACTGTTTTTGTTGATTCCTGCCTTAGTGCGGCAAAGTGTTTAGCGACTTCGATGACGTCCAGTGGTGTCGCATCGCCTTTTCTATGACCAGGTAGTGGCATATCTGGTGCGTCCGTTTCAAAAACAATCGCTTGCAGTGGGAGTTTAGTGAGTGCTTCTCTGAGCGCACTGGCTGACGGCCACATGAAACTCGCCCCAACTCCAAGCTTAAATCCCATATCTATATAGGTAGAAGCTGTTTTGTAATCACCCGTAAAAGCGTGAATCACCCCGGCTTGGTTCAATGCCGCTTGTTTTAGCATGGGTAAAAGACGATGGTGGCGTTTAACACAATGAACCAATACAGGTAATTCCACTCTTTTTGCCAACAATAACTGCTCGCCAAAAATGTGCTCTTGCTGGTCATCATTGCTATAGCGACCATCTAAGCCAATCTCGCCAATGGCGCTAATGGCATGCCGATGGGTTTGCACAAGATTGGTCAATCGTTCAATCGAATCATTTTGAGCAGGAAGAAAGCACGGATGAATCCCTAAGGCGCAATAAACTTGATCTGGGTATAACTTCCCAAGTTGTAAAACTCGCTGCCAATTTGAGGGACCGATTGAGGGGACGCAAATATGAGAAACCTGCTTCATCTGCAGCTTTTTTAACCATTGGTCGAGTTGAGCGTCAAAAATTGGGAAATCTAGGTGACAATGCGTGTCGAAGTACATCGGTGACAACTCTTTGACGAGGAATATCTAAGGATAAACAGGGTATATTTTGAACGCAAACGCTAAAATGAATATTTATTAAACAATTTGCTGTGTTTTTTTTCACCTCCCCCACCCCGTCAATATTGAGCTAGATCACATAAAATTGTATTAAAGTAACCGCTGTATACATAAAAATTTGAAGCTAATCGTTTTTCTATAAGGAATTCACGTAATTAGCTTACAGGGTAGGTCTAGTAAAGTGAGTTCAATCTCACTTTAATTCACGCCATAAAAGTGTAAAATCCCTGTCAATTCGGTGCGGGTTGCTCTTTTTCATTCAATTTTAATTGTTTGACCGCATACGAAGAAGTTTTTGACTCCACGTACAGTCTGTGAGTCAACAAGGAAATAACTTCTTAAAACTAGGAATTGTCTCGTGAAAAAACTCACTACTACTCTTTCTGCAGTTGCGCTTTCTATTGCGTCTTTCACTGCACTAGCAGATGCTAAACCAGCCGTTGTTTATGATACAGCTGGCAAGTTCGACAAATCTTTCAACGAAGCGGTTTTTCGTAACGGCGTTGAAGAATTCAAAAAAGACAAAGGCGTTGATGTTCGTGAATTCGAACCTCAAAATGAAGCACAACGTGAGCAAGGTCTACGTCGCCTAGCTAGTCGTGGCTTTAGCCCTATCGTTGCTGTTGGTTTCAACATGGCATCAGCCGTTGAAAAAGTGGCGACAGAATACCCAGATATCAAATTCACAATCCTTGATATGGTTGTGGACAAGCCAAACGTTCAATCTATCGTTTATAAAGAGCACGAAGGTTCGTTCCTTGTTGGTGCACTTGCAGCGAAAGCGTCTAAAACAAACACTGTTGGTTTCATAGGCGGCATGGACATCCCTCTAATTCGTAAGTTTGCATGTGGTTACAAGCAAGGTGCTGTATACGCATCTAGCGACATCACCGTACTAGAAAACATGACAGGCTCTACACCTGCAGCGTTTGCAGATCCAGCGAAAGGTTCTGAGCTTGCTAAGTCTCAAATGTCTAAAGATGCTGATGTAATCTTTGCAGCAGCAGGCGGTACTGGTCTTGGTGTTTACCAAGCAGCAGCGGATGCGGGTAAATATGCAATTGGTGTTGACTCAAACCAAAACCACCTTCAATCAGGCAGCATGCTAACGTCTATGGTTAAGAAAGTAGGCGTATCTGCTTACGGTTCTTGGGAAGAAGCGATGGAAGGCACTTGGGAGCCAGGTATTAAGGTTCTAGGTCTTAAAGAAGGCGCTGTAGAGTGGGCTTACGACGAGCACAACAAGCCACTTATCACAGCTGACATGGAAGCGTACGCAGCAGATCTTCAGCAAAAAATCATTGCTGGCGAAATCTCTGTACACGACTACATGGCTGACAACACTTGTAACATCTAATCACACTCGTTGATTATTAACGCCGCTACTCCGGTTGCGGCGTTTCTTCTCGATTACTATCTCGCTAACTCTTTTGAATTAATGACCCATTAACACGCCAGATAATGGCAAGATTACCGCACAAAGTGCTGTAAAAGAGTTAACCAGATAGAAAATTTTCAGCCTGAGATAAGCACTTAAAAGTATTGGATAAAAGCATGAGCACAGCGAATACTGACTTTGCCATAGAACTGAATGGAATCAATAAGCGATTTGGCGCAGTCCATGCCAACCGCGACATTGATCTCCAAGTTCCACTAGGCACTATACACGGCATCATTGGAGAAAATGGTGCTGGTAAATCAACCCTAATGAGCATCATTTACGGGTTCTATCACGCAGACAGCGGCACCATGAAAGTCAATGGACAGCCGTTTTTGCCATCAAACTCGCAAGAAGCTATTTCATCAGGGATCGGAATGGTTCACCAACACTTTATGTTGGTGGATACCTTTACGGTTTTAGAAAACATCATTCTAGGCGCAGAGGACGGTTGGAAGCTGTCTGAAAGCTTGGGTGCTGCGCGTAAGAAACTAAAAGCGATTTCTAAAGAGTACGGACTAGAGGTCCCATTAGACGCCATCGTAGGAGAGTTGCCGGTTGGTCTGCAACAACGCGTTGAGATCTTAAAAGCGTTATACCGCGACGCGCGCATTCTTATCTTGGATGAGCCAACGGGCGTTCTTACACCGCAAGAAGCCGACCACCTATTTAGAATTCTAGATAAACTACGTCAACGTGGCACTACAGTGATGATTATCACGCACAAACTGCGTGAAGTGCTCGCGATCACCGACAATATTTCGGTGATGCGTCAAGGCACCATGGTATCGCACGTAGTGACTAAAGACACCGATCAAGAGCAGCTTGCTGAACTGATGGTCGGGCGTAAAGTTCGCCTAAAAGTAGAGCGCAGTCCTGCTGAACCGAAAAAAGAACTGATCACCGTAAAAGATCTTTCCTTTATTGATGACGCTGGTGTTGAGCGCGTGCAGAAAGTGAACTTCTCGGTTCGTGAAGGTGAAGTTGTTGGCATCGCGGGTGTATCAGGGAATGGCCAATCTGAGATTTTGGGTCTGCTATCAGGTATTTTGCAACCTGCATCTGGTGAAATTAAGTTAAACGGCAATACCATTGATGCCAATAACCTTAAAGATCCCCAAGAAGTTCGCGCAATCGGTGTTGGCCACATTCCAGAAGACCGACATAAACAAGGTTTGATTAATAAGTTTGACGCAAAAGAAGCGTACATCCTTGGCTACCACAATCTGCCGGAATACAACAAAGGCTTGCTGCAAGATAAAGCTGCCATTCTTAAAGCGTGTCAAGAGAGCATGGACAAGTGGGATGTTCGTCCACAAGATCCGCATCTGAAAACAGCAAACTTCTCTGGTGGTAACCAGCAGAAACTGGTCATTGCACGTGAAATGGAACAAAACCCTGATGTGCTGTTGGTCGGTCAACCGACCCGTGGTGTTGATATCGGTGCAATTGAGTACATTCATAAACAAGTCATTAATGCCCGTGACAATGGCAAAGCCGTGTTACTGGTATCGACTGAATTAGACGAAATCCTCAATCTATCGGATCGCATCATCGTTGTATTTGATGGCACTATCGTTGGTGAAGTTTCAGCAGAACAAGCCGATGAGAAGACACTTGGTCTGATGATGGCAAACATTATGCCTGAACATCTTAAAGACCAGAATAAGACTCAAGGAGAGGTATCATGAGTCAAGCAAAAGTCCCTGCATGGGTCACGGTAGGCTTACTTCCTGCCATTAACGTATTCGTCGCCTTTTTGGTTTCGGCGTTCCTGTTTATGTACATCGGTGTAAGCCCTGTAGAAGCCGCTAAAACAATGTGGATTGGCGCATTTGGTTATGCGGAAGGTTTTGGGTATACCCTCTATTACGCAACCGGCTTTATCTTTACTGGTCTTGCGGTCGCGGTCGCGTTTCACGCTAACCTGTTTAACATTGGTGGTGAAGGTCAAGCCTACATTGGTGGTTTAGGCATCGGCCTGGTTTGTCTGACCTTAGGTGAATACGCGCCTTGGTTTATTACTATTCCAGTTGCGTTAGTGGCGGGCGGTTTATTCGGTGCTGCTTGGGCATTTATCCCTGCGTACTTACAGGCCAAACGTGGTTCGCACATCGTTATCACAACCATCATGTTTAACTTTATTGGTTCGGCATTGATGGCTTACCTATTGGTCAACATTCTTAAGCCAGACAATACGATGGCAGCAGAAAGCCGTGTATTTGCGGTAAGCAGTTGGTTACCAAAAATGCATGAAGTATTGGCTGTGTTTGGTATGCAAGTCTCGCCAAGCCCTCTCAATATTAGCTTTATCTTTGCTCTGCTATGTTGTGTATTCGTGTGGCTATTCATTTGGCATACCCGCTGGGGTTATGCGATTCGCTCTATCGGCTCTAACGCCACTGCGGCAAGCTATGCTGGCATCAGCTATGTCAAAGTGATCGTTGTGACCATGCTAATCTCTGGTATGTTGGCAGGCTTCTTCGGCCTCAACGTATTACAGGGCGAGCTTCACCAAGTAAAGCTGGGCTTTGTTGAAGGCTTCGGCTTCACGGGCATCGCTGTAGCATTGATGGGGCGTAACCACCCTATCGGTATTTTACTTGCGAGTCTTCTATTTGGTTTCTTGTACCAAGGTGGTGCAGAACTTAGTTTTGAATACGGTATCGACCGCAACATCGTTGTCGTTCTTCAAGGTTTAGTTATCTTGTTCTCAGGTGCCTTAGAGTTCATGTTTAAACCTAGCTTAGAGCGCACATACCTCAAGCTGTTTGGCTCTAAAAAAAGCTCTAACAACATGGACAAGTCTAAAGAGGGAGCGGCTTAATTATGTTTGAGACTATTATCTTAATGTTGGATGCAACCATTCGTGTTGCTACTCCACTTATCTTTGCCTCGCTAGCAGGTATGTTTTCTGAACGCTCTGGTGTTGTAAACATTGGTCTTGAAGGTAAGTTATTAGGCTCAGCCTTTACCGGCGCTGCTGTTGCTTACATGACAGGCTCGGCGATGCTTGGCCTTTTCGCTGGCGTATTAGTGTCAGTACTACTGTCGCTTATTCACGGCTTTGCCTCCATCACTCACCGTGGTGACCAAGTTGTCAGTGGTATGGCGATCAACATTTTGGCGGCAGGTTTAACCGTAACGCTTGGCCGTCACTGGTTTAGCCAAGGTGGTCAAACTCCAGCGCTATCAGGTGATGCTCGTTTTGCACCAATTTACTTCCCTGGTGCCGATGCGATTGCCGATGTGCCGGTAATCGGATTGATTTACTCAGAACTTTTGAGCGGGCGCACCCTGATTGAGTACATGCTGATTATTGCTGTACCTCTATGTTGGTTTGTGATGTTTAAAACGCGCTTCGGACTGCGTTTGCGTGCAGTGGGTGAATCACCATCTGCGGTAGATACTGCAGGTATTTCAGTGGTTAAAATGCGTTACAGCGCTCAAATCATCTGTGGTATTTTGGTCGGTATCGGTGGTGTTTACCTATCGGTTGCACAAACGGCTCAGTTCATTCCAAATATGTCTGCGGGTAAGGGATATATGGCTCTAGCAGCGCTTATCTTTGGTAAATGGCGACCGTTCACAGCCCTTGGCGCCTGTCTACTGTTTGGCTTCTTAGACGTCATGGCAATACAGTTGCAAGGTAAGACATTGGGTGGTTACGAGATCCCTGTTCAAGCTATTGAAGCGGTTCCTTATATCCTTACCGTAGTCCTTCTAGCAGGCTTCATGGGTAAATCAGTCGCTCCTAAAGCGATTGGCGTTCCGTACAGTAAAGAACGCGAGTAGCGTTAATACTTAAAGATTTAAAACGGCGACCTGATGGTAGCCGTTTTTTTTGGCTATGAATAATTGGTGGGATCAATGTAATCAAGCTAGGTCGAGTTATTGATTCTCATGAGCTGTTGGTTCTCATAAGCGGGGTTATCTTTTCATGCTGCTCTACCTACAAGACACAAAAAAGGGCAGATGACTCTGCCCTACTGTTTTGCTATCTATACTAGAACATTAGTGCTCGCGCGTTGCTCTAAACTGAATATCGGGAAAACGCTCTTGCGCCAAGTTCAAGTTCACCATAGTCGGAGCAATGTAAGACAGGTTATCGCCCCCATCTAACGCTAGGTTCGCTTGGCTCTTACGTTTAAACTCATCGAGCTTCTTCTCATCGCCACTCTCAACCCAACGAGCGGTCGCTACATTGACGCTTTCGTAAATCGCTTCAACGTTGTACTCAGACTTAAGACGGGCGACAACCACATCAAACTGAAGTACACCCACAGCGCCAACGATCAGATCGTTGTTTTGCATAGGACGGAACACTTGAACCGCGCCTTCTTCTGAAAGCTGCACTAACCCTTTAAGCAACTGTTTTTGCTTTAAAGGATCACGCAAGCGAATGCGGCGGAACAGCTCAGGAGCAAAGTTAGGAATACCGGCAAATTTGAGTGACTCACCTTGGGTAAAGGTGTCACCAATTTGAATGGTTCCATGGTTGTGCAAGCCAATTATATCGCCAGCATAAGCAAATTCTGCGCGAGAACGATCACCTGCCATAAAGGTCACGGCGTCCGATACATTGATGTTTTTCCCCATGCGGACATGGTTCATCTTCATACCCTGCTTATAAGTGCCCGATACAATACGCATAAATGCAATGCGGTCACGATGCTTAGGATCCATGTTTGCTTGAATTTTAAACACAAAGCCAGAGAATTTTTCTTCTTTCGGGTCAACCGCACGCTCATTCGCTTGACGAGCTTGAGGCTCTGGACACCACTGTGTCAGTCCATCCAGCATATGGTCTACGCCAAAGTTACCCAAAGCAGTACCAAAGAAAACGGGGGTCAGTTCACCAGCTAGAAACAACTCCTGATCAAATTCAGGACAGGCACCGATAACAAGCTCCAACTCTTCACGTAATTGCTCAGCCAAATCTTCGCCCACAGCGTCATCAAGTTCCGAGTTATCCAGCCCTTTAATCACGCGTTTTTCTTGAATAGTGTGGCCTTGTCCAGTCTCATACAAAATCGTTTCGTCACGATGAATATGGTAAACACCTTTAAATTCTTTACCGCTGCCAATTGGCCACGAAATTGGAGCACAAGAAATCTTCAGCTCTGCTTCAACTTCATCCAGCAGCTCCATAGGGTCGCGAATATCACGGTCGAGTTTGTTCATGAAAGTAACGATAGGCGTATCACGCAGACGAGTAACTTCCATCAACTTACGCGTACGATCTTCGACACCTTTTGCGGCATCAATAACCATTAGACACGAGTCAACGGCGGTAAGAGTACGATACGTATCTTCCGAGAAATCTTCGTGTCCTGGAGTATCTAATAAGTTAACTAGCGCATCGTTGTAAGGAAACTGCATAACCGAGGTCGTTACCGAGATACCACGCTCTTTTTCCATTTCCATCCAGTCGGATTTTGCATGTTGATTTGAACCACGGCCCTTTACGGTACCTGCCGTTTGGATTGCGCGTCCAAATAACAGCACTTTTTCTGTAATGGTGGTTTTACCCGCATCCGGGTGAGAGATAATGGCAAACGTGCGGCGTTTGCTCACTTCTTGTTGAAATGACATAAATAAGTCCTGTCGTTGATTGGCCAATGAATGTTGGCCTCAAACAATATGTAAATACGGTACAAATGGGGATGCGGTTGGATTACATGCGACTGTCCAAAGCTTAGTTACCTATTTTGTGTGCGCGGATTATACCCAAGTTGCACACTAACCTAAAGCGTCAATTAATATCGTGTGTATGGGAAAATCGACTGATTTGTTGGCGTCATCCAAGCAGGAAACGGTAATACTGGGTTAACGGTTTAGACCGGCTAATAGGAGTGGAGGCTAAAAACCAGAAAAAGCTAAGGTAAGGCACATAACAATCGCGTCTTCCTTACCTTGTTGGGTAGGGTAATAGTCTTTACGACGATCGACTTCATGAAAGCCTTCAGACTCGTACAGCTTGATTGCTGCAACGTTACTTTGCCGCACTTCCAGCCATAGTGTTTCAGCGTCGGCAGCTTCGCTTTTCTCAACTAACGACTCGAGTAGTAGTCGACCGACACCTCGACCTTGACACGGCTTCGCCACCGCAATGTTAAGCAGCGAAACTTCACCGACAATATTCTGCGCATAGAAGTAGCCAAGTAATCTGTTTTGCTTATCGAACAAACCAAAATTACACGCACCACGTCCGTCAAAATTGTTCAACATTGAGGTTTTCCACGGGTGCGTGTGGACCTCGTTTTCGATAGCGATTATTGCGCTACTGTGAGACGTATTAAGACGAACTAGCTGGGTATCTTCAGCAATAATTGGGGAAGCTTGGGTGCTCATTAAGCAGCCTTGTACGATTTAATTTGATTCCACAATTCACGGCGCATCTCGACATCGCTCATCAGCAATGAAAGCGGCTGAGACTTCAACACGTTGACATTTTTAACCGGTGTTGAGCTGCTTCCACAGAACCACACCCACTCTATGCCATCCAAACAGACTTGCAGAAGATCATCGGCCATTACTCGCTCCGCCTGCTCTAATTCAAGCGGTAGGGTGGCTAATATTTTTTGTAGATAAGACAGTTCGTCTGCGTTAGGAGGCGTGTTGGCAACCAGCAATAACTTGCAGCCTTCTGAAGGTACAATGGAATGATTATCGGTAACATCAAAAAACTTAGACTCACGCACCGAATAGAGGTCAATCCCCATTTCTTGGAGCATGGCTGATTCTGTGATTAGTGTGTGATCGTTCATAACTACTGCAATTATTCGGTATCAAACTCAGGGAAATACGACACTTCACCCTGATGCTGCGCGACGCTGTTTGGCAAGAGTTCGTTAATTTGAAACTCGCTGGTTGCAGCGTGTCGATTACAACTTAGACTAAATGCGTCAGCCGCGACAAATCCGCTTTGCTTGTAATAAGCATCATCACCGACCACCACACAGACTGGATACCCTAGCTCGGCGAGTGTTTCAAGACCTTCAGCAATCAGCTGTTGCCCAATGTGCTCACCTCGAGCTTCGGGAAGCACCGCGATGGGCTCTAGAGCTTGCCAGTTTAATTCCTCACCATCAATGGTCACAGCGGTAAACAGTGCATAACCAATCACCTGCCCTTCATCACTGCACGCCACCAACGACAAGGTAAAGCGTCCATTCTCGCGAAGTGACATAACCAACTCGGCTTCCGCATGAGTGGGATACGACGCCTTTAGTAGCGAATCAATAGATAGGATATCAGCCGGTGCTTCAGTTCGAATAAGCATGTGTGGTGTCCGTGGTTGGTTTCGAATCCGCCACCCCTTGCTCGACAAAATTAGCTAATTGTTTGATAGCAGTGACCAAAAAGGCGGGTAATGCATCCCAGTCTACACTGTCCATCAAGTTTTTCACCTCTAATCCC
The DNA here is from genome assembly GCF_002100145.1 of Vibrio sp. qd031. Taxonomy (GTDB): domain Bacteria; phylum Pseudomonadota; class Gammaproteobacteria; order Enterobacterales; family Vibrionaceae; genus Vibrio. The sequence goes on along the minus strand of NZ_JXQD01000025.1, from coordinate 51,693 downwards.
AACTCAGTGTCACCTTCAATTTGTAAGCGGCGTTGGAAAAATAGTGTATCGGGATCTTCTTTACGGCCCATTATCAGCACCAAATCATTTAAGTCGCCAGAAAAGTGCACTTGGTGCTCTGCCTGTTCAGACACCACTAATTGGTCGTCTTGATAACTGATAAACCAGTGGACATCAAGATCGCGTACTGACACTTTTAGCCATTGTTGATCTAAAAAGTCAAAATCTCCATCGTCCAATGCCTCATGAAACACTTTTTTAAGTGTTTCTAGTAGTACATTTTTTTGTATGATGGCAGGGCATAATTTGGCCGGCGGTCTAAAAATTGCTGCTGCGTTTTGCACAACATGACTACGAACTTTATTAAGCACGAAAATCCTCTACTATAGGGGTGATTTTAGAGTAGTGTACTTAAAGATCTCACTCGTTACACTGTTTAAAGTCAAATCGACCGGACTCCAATTTACGTTAAAGATTCTGATGAGTCAGTCGATAGCAATACATGTAACTTTTTGCTTCTTTTTTGCTTAGCTCTCTAAGCTTGGGACCTGTTCAAATTTTCTGGTGATATGGATGCCGTCAAAACAGCTTCACAATTGGTTTTCGTCATTTTCGCAAGAGAGTCCGTTTTTCTTTGCGGTGCTCGATCGCGATCACAACTATAGCTTTGTCAATCAGCGCTATGGTGAAATTGCGGGTTTGGATCTCGCGGAGCTAATTGGACTCAATGATCAGGACGTATTGGGTGAAAAGTTTTATCACTCAATGGCCCCCTACTACAAAAGAGGCTTTGAAGGCGAATCTCTACAAGCTGAAATTGTCATCGATGACTTGCATCTAGAGTCGAGCTTGCACTTCTGCATTACCCCGCTGCAAAGTGGTGACGATATTGAAAGCATATCATTTCATGCTGTTGATACCTCAGAAAAGCAGATACTCGCAAAATCATTACACCACTCAGAATCGAAATTCACTAAGCTGTCTGCACTGATTAATGATGGTGTTGTCATCGTCGAAAATGACGTTGTTGTGTTCATCAATGACTCGTGCAAAAGGATTCTTGGATTTACCAACAACAATGAATTGCTTGGACAACCCTTTAATCGTCTTTTTGTCGACTCACTCAGTAAACGGGCGTTCAATGTCCCACTAGAAACCTTGGTTAAGGATGAACCTCTCAACTGTTTTACCAGTAGCCACTGCCCTGTCGAACGGCATATCAGGTTAAAGGCTGACAACAGCCTGTTTTACGGTCAAGATACGTGCTTATTTTTGCTTTCAGAACAAACCACACACGACAGCGATGCACAACAATGTGAGGATCGAGAAAGCCATATTGACGCCTTAACCAAGCATTACAATCGCGCTGGGTTTACTGGTTCATTGACCAAAATGATAGAAAGCGACACCCCGTTATTGGTGCTCTATTTAGACATAGATAACTTCAAAAATGTGAACGACTCTTTAGGGCATCACGTTGGGGACAAAGTCATCGTTGAGGTGGCTCATCGCCTTCAGAAACTTCTTCCAAGTGACGCCATACTCGGTCATTTGGGGGGGGATGAGTTTGGTATTCTATTTCCTCGTCCTATCAGCGAAAAAGTCGCCGATGAGTATGCGGAGAAAATACTGGCCGAAATAAACCGACCATTCAATCTCCATCACTTTAGTAAACGGCTTGCGTGCTCCATAGGCAGTGTTGTCTACCCTGGAGACGGTGTGGACGCACGAATTCTTCTACAAAATGCCGACACAGCAATGTACGAAGCAAAAAGTCGTGGACGAAATCGCTTGATCAAATTCCATGATCAAATGAATAAAGAAGCACGCATGCGACTTTGGCTCGAAATTGAGCTACAAAAAGCACTGCAAAATAATGGATTAGAAGTGTGGTACCAACCTAAAGTTAACGCTAGAGACTTTAGCATTAATGGCGCGGAAGCTTTGATCCGTTGGAAACACCCTGTCGAAGGGTACATCAGCCCAGGCGCATTTATCCCAGTGGCTGAAAAAGCGGGTTTGATTGAAAAGTTAGGCCGCGTAGTGATGCGAGAAGTGTTCAACACCGTCAAGCGTTGGAAGTCACAACAGATTTTACCTGGCCGCGTTGCGATCAACTTATCGCCAGAGCAGTTTGGTAACCCTAAGCTGATTGAGTACATGGAAAAGTTACTCAGAACCACCAACCTACCCGCGAGTTGCATTACTTTCGAACTTACCGAAAGCGCAGTAATGAGCGACAGTGACCATACCATACAGATGCTTGAGGGCATTAAAAAACTCGGTTTTGCGCTGTCCATTGACGATTTTGGTACAGGATACTCATCACTGTCTTATTTGGCTCGATTCCCTATCGATGAGCTTAAAATTGACCGCGCGTTCATTAGTGAAATCGACACGCTTCCAAAGCAAGTCACCGTCATTGAGAATATCATCAATCTTGGACGTTCTTTAGGGCTAACCGTCGTTGCAGAAGGGGTTGAAACTCGAGAGCAAGCGACACTGTTGTCCAATCTCAATTGTCACTCTATCCAAGGGTTTCATTTTTATCGTCCTCAACCAAAACACGAAGTCGAACAGCTTCTGTTACAAAACCTACGCCATAAAAAGTGAGTCTTTTTTACGCAAACTCACTGTAAACCTGTTGGACATCAAGGCCTGATCAAAAAATGGCTCTACTATTTCGTTCAGCATGTTTAATTATGGATAGGTTGAAATGGAATTACTTTGCCCTGCCGGCAACTTACCAGCACTAAAAACAGCCATAGATTATGGCGCTGATGCGGTCTATATCGGCTTTAAAGATGACACCAACGCACGTCACTTTGCTGGGCTTAACTTTACTGGTAAGAAACTCGACAAAGCCGTTGACTATGTTCACCAGCACAACAAAAAAATCCACGTAGCACTCAATACTTTCGCTCATCCTGATGGGTTTTCCCGCTGGACCGACGCCGTTGATCGAGCCGCCGCTGTTGGCGTTGATGCACTCATTGTTGCTGACATTGCGGTTTTAGAGTATGCAGCAACTCGCTACCCAGACTTAGAGCTTCATCTTTCGGTACAAGCGTCTGCAACCAATGCTGCCGCTGTTGAGTATTACACGAACAACTTTAACGTGAAGCGCGTTGTCCTTCCTCGCGTATTATCTATTCATCAGGTTAAACAGCTGTCCCGTTCTATTCCAAAGTCTGTCGAGCTTGAAGTCTTTGCCTTTGGAAGCCTTTGCATCATGTCAGAGGGGCGCTGTTACTTATCTTCCTACATGACAGGAGAGTCTCCTAACACTGTTGGAGCATGCTCACCGGCTAAATATGTTCGTTGGCAAGAAACCGAGCAAGGCTTGGAGTCTCGACTCAATGACATTTTGATAGATCGCTATGCCCACGGTGAGAATGCAGGCTACCCTACACTGTGTAAAGGTCGCTTTAATGCCGAGCTCGACGGTGAGGTTAAAACCTATCACGCCTTAGAAGAGCCTACTAGCTTGAACACTCTAGCCATGCTTCCTGAGCTGTTTGCAGCAAATGTTGCCTCGGTCAAAATCGAAGGTCGTCAGCGCAGCCCCGCTTATGTTGAGCAGGTTACTCGCACATGGCGAGCAGCCATCGATCGTTATCTCGCAGACCCAACAAACTACCGTGTAGAAGAAGCATGGAATAACACATTGGCAAACGTCTCTGAGGGCTCTCAGACGACGTTAGGTGCTTATCATCGTAAATGGCAGTAGAGGAGAATACCCATGAAATACGCACTCGGTCCACTGCTCTACTTTTGGCCAAAACAGAATGTTTTTGATTTTTATGATCAAGCTGCCAGCAGTGAAGCTGACATCATTTATCTGGGCGAGACTGTTTGTTCAAAACGTCGTGAAATGCGTCCCAATGACTGGATGGAAGTAGCCAAAAACCTCGCTGGTGAAGGCAAGCAAGTGGTGCTCTCTACTATGGCGCTGCTTGAAGCGCCAAGTGAGCTGAAAGTCATGCAAAAGTACATTGATAATGGCGAATTTATTATCGAAGCCAATGACGTATCTGCGATTCAACTTGCACATCAAAAACGCGTTCCCTTTGTGGTTGGCCCTGCGGTGAACACCTACAATGCCAACACACTTAAGCTGTTTTTGTCGCAAGGTATGACGCGTTGGTGCATGCCGGTTGAATTGTCAAAAGAGTGGCTATCACATACGCTGGAACAGTGTGAACAGCTTGGTATACGTGATCAGTTCGATATCGAGATCTTTGGGCATGGCTACCTTCCTTTGGCCTATTCAGCGCGATGCTTTACCGCACGAGCCGAAAACAAGGCAAAGGATGATTGTGAAACCTGCTGCATCAAATACCCAACAGGGATCCAAGTTGACAGTCAAGAGGGTCAGAGTGTGTTTAACCTCAACGGTATCCAGACTCAATCAGGCTACTGCTATAACCTGGTAAACGATGTCCCTGCAATGAAAGACGTGGTTGATGTGGTGCGCTTGAGTCCTTTAGGCGTATCGACCTTCCAGCAACTCAAAGCCTTCATCAATAATGAACAGGGTGAGCAGCCACAAACACTTGATGATCGTCAATGCAATGGCTATTGGCATCAACTGGCCGGTTTAGACATTAAAAATATTTAAAACAAAAAGGCAACTCAATGAGTTGCCTTTTTTCTGCGTTATGTGACTTGTTTTAAGGTTTTTATCCAGCAACTACTTTCGCTGCTCGGTAACCTGATTAAAGATACGACCTAGTTCCAAAAACGAATAGCGGTGTTCAACATATTCGTAGACATTGAACGACAACGCGAGCTTATACAGGGAAATAGCATTGCCGAGCTCGTTATCCAAATGGTAACGTTTTCCAAGATAAAAATAGGCCTCGGTTAGGCGTTGTGCGAGCTCTTCGTTACTTTGTGCGCCTTCAACAATGGTCTTAAATGCTTCTTTCTCTGGGACTTCATCCAGCATGATCGCCACGAGCATCCAGCTCCATTCACTGGTTCGATCTTCATAGCGCTCTAAAAGGTGCTGACGAGCGAGTTCTGGGTCTTGCTCATATTCAATCACGTACAGCCAGATCGCTCGAAAAGGATCACTTGAGTCTTGCTCGTAATGTTTAACCATCGCCTCTTGAGCAAGCTCAATGCGATCGCCATAGTAAAGCGCAATCGCTCGATTTCGCTCGGCATAGTAATTTTTTGGGTCAAGCTCTAGTGTTGAATCGAAGGCATCGTACGCGGCATCGAACTCGCCAATCTGAGTAAAGTAGACACCTAAGATGTTAAACACATCTGGCTGTGCAGGATTGAGAGAAAGTGTTTGATTGAAATCCAAACGGGCTAAATCACGCATACCCAGTGTGTCGTACAGCATGCCGCGCTCGTAGTGCATTTTCGCGCGGACAGCATCGTCTAGATCTTTGCGCAGCAATAATTGAGAGATTCGAGCAATATGAATTTCTTGTTGTACCGTTGGCTGTAGCGGTACTGCCATTGGTGGATAAGCCCACCCAGTTTGTGAACCGGGACTCGAGCACCCTGCCAACACCATAACAAGCCCTAATAAGGCGACAATTCTTAGCTTCACATCATTATCCTTTTAATTAATCGCTCCATGGGCAACCAGCAACACTGACTGTATTAAGTCTAGCGGGTCCTAGTTAGATGCCTAATATAAAAAAAAGAGGAGCATCAATGCTCCTCTTTATACCACGCTTTATCAGTTAAATATCAAAAATTTAACTTTTATTCCGCGTCGGCTGCTGGTGCGTCAGCGGCTGGTGCTTGTTCTACCGCTTCTTTCATGCTCAAACGAACACGGCCTTGACGGTCGATTTCAAGAACCTTAACGTTTACTTCTTGACCTTCTTGCAAGTAATCAGACACTTTCTCTACACGCTTATCAGCGATTTGAGAGATGTGTACTAGACCATCTTTACCAGGAAGGATCGTAACGAAAGCACCGAAGTCAGCAAGGCGAGCAACTTTACCTACGTAAATGCGGCCCACTTCAACTTCTGCAGTGATCTCTTCGATACGACGAATCGCTTCTTTAGCAGCAGCGCCTTCAGCAGAAGCAATCTTGATAGTACCGTCATCTTCGATTTCGATGGTTGTGCCAGTCTCTTCTGTAAGAGCACGGATCACAGCGCCACCTTTACCGATAACGTCTTTGATCTTCTCAGCGCTGATCTTCATAGTGTGAATGCGCGGAGCGAATTCAGAGATATCTTCACGAGCACCTGAGATAGCTTCATCCATTACAGATAGGATGTGCTTACGTGCACCTTGCGCTTGGTTAAGTGCAATTTGCATGATCTCTTTAGTGATACCTTCGATCTTGATGTCCATCTGTAGAGCAGTGATACCTTCGTTAGTACCGGCTACTTTAAAGTCCATGTCGCCAAGATGATCTTCGTCGCCAAGGATGTCAGAAAGGACAACAAAGTCGTCGCCTTCTTTCACAAGACCCATTGCGATACCCGCAACAGACGCTTTGATTGGTACACCTGCATCCATAAGAGCAAGAGAAGTACCACATACAGAAGCCATTGAAGATGAACCGTTAGATTCGGTGATTTCTGATACAACACGTACAGTGTATGGGAACTCATCTACAGAAGGCATTACTGCCGCAATACCGCGTTTTGCCAATTTACCGTGGCCGATTTCACGACGCTTAGGAGAGCCTACAAAGCCAGTCTCACCCACACAGTATGGAGGGAAGTTGTAGTGTAGAAGGAAGTTATCTTTACGCTCGCCAGTTAGCTCATCGATGATTTGTGCATCGCGTTGAGTACCTAGAGTCGCTGTTACGATAGCCTGAGTTTCGCCACGAGTGAACAGTGCAGAACCGTGAGTACGTGGAAGAACACCAGTACGTACGTCTAGAGCACGAACCATGTCTTTTTCACGACCATCGATACGTGGGTTGCCAGCAATGATGCGGCCACGTACTACTGTTTTCTCTAGATCGTGGAAGATCGCGTGTATCTCTTTAGGGTTAAGCTCTGCGTCTTCAGCAAGAAGAGTCGCTTTTACTTCGTCACCGATCTCATGGATGCGGTCATAGCGAGCCATTTTTTCAGTGATTTGGTAAGCTTCTGTTACTTTTGCTTCAGCAAGTTCAGCAATCTTGTTTTTCAGCTCTGTGTTTTCCGCTGGAGCAGTCCAATCCCAAGAAGGTGTTGCAACTTCAGCAGCAAACTCGTTGATCGCCTTAATAACAACTTGTTGTTGGTCGTGACCGTAAACAACCGCTGAAAGCATTTCTTCTTCAGTTAGGTTGTCCGCTTCTGACTCAACCATTAGCACAGCGCCTTCAGTACCAGAAACCACTAGGTCAAGCTTAGAGTTTTCTAGTTCAGTGATGCTTGGGTTAAGCACAAGTTGACCATCGATGTGACCAACACGTGCCGCACCGATTGGGCCGTTAAACGGAGCGCCAGAGATTGCAAGCGCAGCAGAAGTACCGATCATGGTAACCATGTCAGGCTGTACGTCTGGGTTAACAGACATGACTGTTGCGATAACTTGAACTTCGTTTTTAAACGCGTCTGGGAAAAGTGGACGGATTGGACGGTCAATTAGGCGAGCTGTAAGAGTTTCGCCTTCAGAAGGACGGCCTTCACGCTTGAAGAATCCACCTGGGATTTTACCTGCAGCGTAAGTACGCTCTTGGTAGTTAACCGTTAGAGGGAAGAAGTCTTGACCTTCTACCGCTTCTTTTTTCGCTACAACTGATACGAATACAGACGTATCGTCCATTGTAACCATAACGCCTGCTGTCGCTTGACGAGCAATGATGCCAGTTTCTAGGGTAACGGTGTGGTTACCGTACTGGAACGTTTTAACAACTGGTTTTTCGAACATTTCGATTCCTTGTTTCTAAGCTTAGCTTAGAGCTTGTAGTATTGACTCAACACATTACGAATCGCGACTAGTCAAAACATCCTTAAAAGGTGCTGCTCGATATAAGGCAGTTTTGAGTAGTCGCGACCTTTTGGTCGACATCGGTGACTGTAATGCAGTGAGCGTTTGTTTCCGCTGCGACACGCAGAGGAAGTCGGGACGTAGTATAAACCACATTGCCCGATAAGTGCAGAATTTAGGTCATAAAAAAAGGGGCTTTAAGCCCCTTTTCATACAAACTGTTCTAATGCTTACGCCAATTAGCGACGTAGACCTTGACGTTTGATTAGGTCGTGGTAGCGAGCTAGATCTTTACCTTTAAGGTAGTCTAGAAGCTTACGACGACGAGAAACCATACGTAGAAGACCACGACGGCTGTGGTGATCGCCTTTGTGCGCTTTAAAGTGACCTTGAAGGTGGTTGATAGAAGCAGTTAGTAGTGCTACTTGTACTTCTGGTGAACCAGTATCGCCTTCGCTTTGAGCGTATTCAGCAACGATTGCTGCTTTAGTTTCTGCATTCAGAGACATAATTCTCTCCTAAAGAGTTAGTGTATCAATGTGTGCCAGCCAATCTCTGATTCAGCCGACACGAGAGCGGCGTATTATACGGGATTGCAGTTGGGATGCAAGCGGGTTTTGTTTGCGGAAAAGCAGGACGCTTCGCTTCGAGGAGCGAGGACGTCACTGCGTGACTGCGAGACGCTTTTCTGGCGAAAAGCTTCGAGGCAGAAGGGCGCTTCGCTTCGAGGTGCGAGGGCGTCACTGCGTGACTGCGAGGCGCTTTTCTTACGAAAAGCTTCGAGATAGAAGGGCGCTTCGCTTCGAGGTGCGAGGGCGTCACTACGTGACTGCGAGGCGCTTTTCTTGCGAAAAGCTTCGAGCAAAAGCAAATAAGCCCACTTCACCGACCGTCCCTCGCAGCGCAGCGCCCTCGCCTCTCGAAGCGTCAGCGCCCTCGCCTCTCAAAGCGCAGCGTCCTCGATCCTCGAAGCGCCAGCGCACTCGCCGCCTCTCAAAGCGCAGCGCCCTCGCCTCTCGCTTTTACCTAAAAACAACCAACCGTTTAGGCGCAACCTTCCCATCGTCATCAATTTCGCCGACACCTATGAACAAGCGCTCTTCGCCAGACGTCATTCGAACTTGCCCTTCAACAGGTGCACCAAAAATTTGTACCGGCTGACCGTGTTGGACCATATCGGCGAGCTCTGGAAGCATGTTCACTTCTGGCAAGTCGATAACCGCTGTGTCCATAGGGAGCAACAATGGATCAAGCAGCTCACGCGGCGCGATCTCTTCACGATGAGCTTGTTCTAATAACGCTTCGAGTTGCTCTAAAGTCACCATGCGCTCGTAAGGGTATTTCGCTACCTGTGTACGACGCAAATAGGTCACGTGAGCACCACATCCAAGCATTTCGCCTAAGTCATCGACGATGGTGCGAATGTAGGTACCTTTTGAGCAGTGAACGTCCATCTCGATTTCATCGCCATTAAAGCCTAGCAGCTCAATGGTGTACACCGTAATGTCACGCGCTTCGCGAGGAACTTCAACGCCTTCGCGGGCGTATTCATACAGTGGGCGACCTTGATATTTTAATGCCGAGAACATCGAAGGGATCTGTTTGGTGGTCCCTTTGAACTTCGCCACACAACGCTCTAATTGACCACGATCGACTTTCACAAGGCGAGTTTCAACCACTTCACCGTCTGAATCAGAGGTGTTGGTACGCTCTCCAAGTTTAGCTTTAACAATGTAACGCTTATCTGATTCAAGCAGGTACTGAGAGAACTTTGTCGCCTCACCTAAGCATATTGGTAGCATACCAGTCGCTAATGGATCTAACGCTCCTGTATGTCCCGCTTTGTCTGCAAAGTAGAGGCGTTTTACTTTTTGTAAGACGTGGTTAGACGATTCACCGGTTGGCTTATCGAGCAGTAATACACCGTGGACTGGACGACCTTTACGACGACGTGCCATTACTCTTCGTCCTCACGTTCCTCGTCTTGACGACCTGCTTCGCCTTTCTTCTGTGCATCATTAGACACAACTTCGCTGACTAGGTTAGACATGCGCATGCCTTCAACCAAAGTCTCATCGTATACAAACTTCACTTCAGGCGTTAGACGTAGGCGAATACGCTTGCCTAGCGCCATACGTACCATCACTTCATGCTCTTTTAGCGCAGCTAGGCACGACTCAGGTGTTTGTTCACCCACACACAAAAAAGTAACGAAAACTGTCGCGTAGGCAAGGTCACGAGACACTTCTACGTCAGAGACTGTCACCATACCAATGCGTGAATCACGCACTTCACGCTGCACGATAACAGCCAGTTCTTTTTGTAATTGTTGAGCCACACGCTGGGTACGGCTAAATTCTTTTGACATTTCTTTTCTCACTATAAAAAGAATGAGGGGCTAAGGCCCCTCATGGTGTATTCAACAACCATCACCTTCAAAATTAGATTCGAAGGTGATTTTAGTCAATGTGTTGATTAGTCAATGTACTGATTAATCAAGCGTACGCTTGATTTCAACGATTTCGAATACTTCGATTTGGTCACCTACGCGTACATCGTTGTAGTTCTTAACGCCGATACCACATTCGTAACCATTCTTAACTTCTTGTACGTCATCTTTAAAGCGACGTAGTGACTCAAGTTCACCTTCGTAAATTACAACGTTTTCACGTAGTACACGAATTGGGTTGTTACGCTTGATGGTACCTTCGGTAACCATACAACCAGCGATAGCACCCAGTTTAGGCGACTTAAATACGTCACGAACTTCAGCAAGACCAATGATCTCTTGCTTGAATTCAGGAGCAAGCATACCGCCCATCGCTTGTTTTACTTCATCAATCAATTGGTAAATGATTGAGTAGTAGCGAAGGTCTAAGCTTTCTGCTTCAACAGTACGGCGAGCTGAAGCATCAGCACGAACGTTGAAGCCAAGAACGATAGCATTAGACGCTGCAGCAAGTACTGCATCCGTTTCGGTAATACCACCAACACCAGAACCCACGATGTTTACTTTCACTTCATCAGTCGACAGTTTCAGTAGTGAGTCTGAGATTGCTTCCACAGAACCCTGTACATCAGCTTTAAGAACGACGTTAAGTTCAGCAACTTCACCAGCGGTCATGTTCGAGAACATGTTTTCAAGTTTCGATTTCTGCTGACGTGCAAGCTTAACTTCACGGAATTTACCTTGACGGTAGTTCGCAACTTCACGAGCTTTACGCTCATCACGTACTACAGTAGCTTCATCACCTGAAGACGGAACACCAGATAGACCGATGATTTCGACAGGAATAGATGGACCAGCTTCAAAGATCTCTTGACCGTTTTCGTCGCGCATTGCACGAACACGTCCGTACTCTTGACCACAAAGAAGGATATCACCTTTGTTTAGGGTACCAGACTGAACAAGAACAGTAGCTACAGGACCACGACCTTTATCTAGGCGAGATTCTACAACCACACCAGACGCCATACCTTCTTTCACGGCTGTAAGTTCAAGAACTTCAGATTGTAGAAGGATAGTTTCTAGTAGGCCTTCAATGTTAGTACCTTGCTTAGCAGAGATGTGAACAAACATGTTCTCACCGCCCCACTCTTCAGGAATAACATCGTACTGAGCCAATTCGTTCTTAACGTTATCTGGGTTAGCATCTTCTTTATCGATCTTGTTCACAGCAACGATAAGTGGCACGCCGGCCGCTTTCGCGTGTTGAATCGCTTCGATAGTCTGAGGCATTACACCATCATCGGCAGCAACCACAAGTACAACGATATCTGTCGCTTGAGCACCACGAGCACGCATTGCGGTAAACGCGGCGTGTCCAGGAGTATCTAAGAAGGTAATCATACCGTTCTCAGTCTCTACGTGGTAAGCACCGATATGCTGAGTAATACCACCCGCTTCGCCAGAAGCAACGTGTGCTTTACGAATGTAATCCAGTGTTGATGTCTTACCGTGGTCAACGTGACCCATGATAGTAACAACAGGTGCACGGCCTTCCGCCAATGCGTCGTTATCACGATCTGCAAGTACCGCTTCTTCTAGCTCGTTCTCTTTACGCAGAACCACTTTGTGACCCATTTCTTCTGCCACTAGTTGTGCAGTTTCTTGGTCGATCACTTGGTTAATGGTCGCCATAGCGCCCATTTTCATCATGACCTTAATCACTTCTGTTGCTTTCACAGACATCTTGTTCGCTAGCTCAGAAACAACAATGGTTTCGCCAACGACAACGTCAGATTTAGCGACGGTTGCGTTTTTATCAAAGCCTTGCTGCATAGAGGTAGGTTTCGCTAACTTACCCTTACGACCACGTTGGTTATTACGTCCACCGCGATTGTTTGCTTCAGGTGCTTTTTTCTTTTTCTTCTTACGACGACCGCCTTCATCACGACGCTCTTGTTCATCTTCGGCTTCACGAGCGTAAGTAGAGGTTGTGGTATGGAAGTCAACGGTTTTGGTTTTCTTAGCTTCTTCTTGCAAACGCGCTTCAGATTCAACAGCAAGACGTTTCGCTTCTTCTGCCGCTTTCGCAGCCTCTTCAGCGATGCGACGTGCCGCTTCTTCTTCTTGACGACGTTGAAGCTCATCCGCTTCTTTCTTAGCAAGTTCTGCAGCAGCGCGCTCTTCTGGAGTTTGGCTCTCAGCTTTTGCTTTTGCTTCCGCTTCTGCTTTGGCTTTCGCTTCTGCGTCAGCTTTCGCTTTGGCTTCTGCTTTGGCTTTCGCTTCTGCAGCTGCTTTCGCATCTGCTTCCGCTTTTGCCTTCGCTTCTGCAGCAGCTTGCTCAGCAGCTTCTGCTTCTAAGCGTGCTTTTTCTGCTTCCGCTTTTTGATCGTCAACAACGCTGCGCTTAACGTAAGTGCGCTTTTTACGTACTTCTACTTGTACGTTTTTGCTCTTACCGCCAGTTTGAGCAACGCTTAGCGTGCTCTTCTTTTTGCGTTGCAATGTTAGACGTGTTGGCTCAGCTTCAGCAGCTGTATCGCCATGTTCTTTTTTAAGATGTGTCAAAAGTACTTGTTTCTCATCTTCCGTCACAATATCGCTTTGTGACTTATTCATACCTGCATCAGCAAGTTGCTCTACTAAACGGTCAACTGGTGTACCAATCTCATCGCTTAACGCTTTAACTGTAAGTTGTGTCATTCCACTACCTCCCCTTGCTGATTATTCTTCGTTGAACCAACAGATATTACGCGCGGCCATGATCAGCTCGCCAGCACGCTCTTCAGTTAGGCCTTCAATGTCTTCTAATTCATCGACGCCTTGATCAGCTAGGTCTTCTAATGTCACTACGCCTTTAGCGGCAAGTTTGAACGCCAATTCGCGTTCTAGACCTTCAAGACCTAATAGGTCTTCTGCTGGTTCTAAACCTTCAAACGACTCTTCTTGTGCAAGCGCAAGCGTTGTCAGTGCATCTTTAGCACGACCACGTAACTCTTCTACAAGATCTTCATCCAAGCCGTTTACTTCCAGTAGCTCAGCTACTGGTACGTATGCTACTTCTTCAAGTGTTGAGAACCCTTCTTCCACCAACAACTCAGCAAAATCTTGCTCGATGTCTAGGTGCTTCATGAACGATTCAATCGACTCTTGAGATTCTTCTTGGTGCTTCTTCTCTAGATCTTCAACGGTCATTACGTTTAGTTCCCAACCGGTAAGTTGAGACGCAAGACGTACGTTTTGACCTGCACGGCCGATAGCCTGTGCTAGGTTGTCCGCCTCTACCGCGATGTCCATAGAGTTGGTGTCTTCATCAACAATGATTGAAGCAACATCCGCTGGAGCCATTGCGTTAATAACGAACTGTGCTGGGTTATCGTCCCAAAGAACAATATCAATACGCTCACCACCAAGCTCACCAGAAACCGCTTGTACACGTGCTCCACGCATACCAACACAAGCACCTACAGGGTCAATACGCTTGTCGTTGGTTTTCACAGCAATTTTTGCGCGTGAACCAGGATCGCGCGCAGCGCCTTTTAGTTCAATCAAGTCTTCGCCAATTTCTGGCACTTCAATACGGAACAGTTCAGTCAACATCTCTGGTTTAGAGCGAGTCATAAACAGTTGGAAGCCGCGTGCTTCTGGATCCACTTTGTATAGTAGACCACGCACTCGGTCGCCCGAACGGAAGTTTTCACGTGGAAGTTGGTCATCACGTAAAATAACCGCTTCTGCATTGTTACCCAAATCTAGGATAACCGTGTCGCGATTGACTTTTTTAACCGCGCCAGTAAGAAGCTCACCTTCGTTATCGATGAATTGACCCACGATTTGAGCGCGCTCAGCTTCACGTACTTTCTGTACGATGACTTGCTTAGCGGTTTGTGTTGCAATACGGTCAAACTTCACTGAGTCGATATCATCTTCAACATAATCACCAATTTCTAATGATTCGTCTTCGTATTTTGCCGCTTCTAGTGAAGTTTGTTTGGTTGGAAACTCTACTTCTTCTACAACTTCCCAACGACGGAATGTATCAAAGTCACCGGTTTTGCGATCAATCGCAACACGGACTTCTACTTCCATCTCATATTTCTTTTTAGTGGCGGTTGCCAAAGCAATTTCTAGTGCTTCAAAGATACTCTCACGAGGTACCGCTTTTTCGTTTGAAACAGCTTCTACAACTGCTAAAATTTCTTTGTTGTTCATCCTTCTAGCCTCTTAATGCCCTATACACTGGCTTAAAATTTCGGAATTAGGTGCGCTTTGTTAATGTTACTCAGTGCAAACTCTTCGACTTGTCCGTCGGTTTCGACGCTGATGGTTTCACCTTCAACACCTTTGATTACACCTTTCCACTTACGACGATTGCCCACCGCCATTTTCAAAACGATGCTTACTTCGCTTTCGATAAATCTTTCATAGTGTGCAGCTGTAAATAGAGGGCGCTCTAGACCTGGAGAAGAAACCTCTAGGTTATAAGCCACCGAAATTGGATCTTCTACATCCAAAACCGCGCTCGCCTGATGGCTTACTTCGGCACAGTCGTCAACGTTAATGCCGTTTTCGCTGTCTATAAAGATGCGTAAGGTTGAATACTCACCTGCACGGATAAATTCAACACCCACTAATTCATACCCAAGTGCCTCTACCGGCGCCTGCAGCATTTCGGTCAACTGTCTTTCTAATCCAGTCATTCTTACCACTCCAGAAACAAAAAAAGGGCCTAAAGCCCAATTTAATACCTAGCACACTATTTGAGAGTATCCACGTAGATAAATCTCAAATAACAAAAAACCCCGAAAAGTCGGGGTTTTTGTTGCTGGACCCTGATATTACTAAACTAAACCCCGCTAAAAAATAGCTTAGATTTAACTTAGCTGCCAAGTTAAGCGGACCGCTTTGAGGTAAAAAACCTCGACTTGGCTGACTTAACAATCACGTCCTGAAAATTGGTTGCGGGGGCCGGATTTGAACCGACGACCTTCGGGTTATGAGCCCGACGAGCTACCAAGCTGCTCCACCCCGCGTCCGACTGTCGAGCATTATACGCTCAACGACTTGATTATCAAGTCGAATAATGGTGCCGAGAGAGGGACTCGAACCCTCACACCAAAGGCACTAGCACCTCATGCTAGCGTGTCTACCAATTTCACCATCTCGGCATCAACTATTCTACTGAGGAATATCGTTCGAATTTTCTTCGACCGGTAACCCCAGTTCATCGTTAGTTTGTTGTATCACCTGGCCTTGAGTAGGGTCAACCCACTGAGACTCAGGCTTGTGTGCGGTAAGATTACCGATCACCAAGCTAACGACAAAAAATACTGTTGCAAATATTGCAGTCATTCGGCTCAGGAAGTTACCTGATCCAGACGCACCAAATACGGTATTTGACGCTCCAGCTCCAAACGACGCGCCCATGTCGGCGCCTTTACCTTGCTGAATTAAAACTAGGCCAATAACACCAAGCGCAGCCAACAGGTAAATCACAAGTAGAGTTTCAAACATATTTCCACCTATGTTCCAATTTGTTCCGCCAGCGCTATTATAAATGATTCAAAACCATTCGTTCTACAATATAGCTAACGCGTCTCTCGTTGAGAGCGGAGCAAATACTAACGAAAGGCTCAGGCGCTGACAAGCAAAAAATTCATCATTTCACCCTTTAGAGAGACAATCGCTCAAAATACGGGCAAAACGCATGTTTTACAGGAGCTCCAAACCGTTACTTACTGGAAGAAGGGTTAGATTCCGTTTTTTCTTTACTAAAGAATCCATCAAGAATAATCATTGCGGCACCTATTACAATCGCCATGTCGGCAATATTAAATGCAGGCCAATGATACGTTCCCCAGTAAAAGTCTAAATAATCGACGACGTAACCGTGCAGCACACGATCGTAGGCATTACCCAAAGCACCACCAATAATAGAGGCGTAGGCAATACTCAACCAAACAGCAGATTTTGGTAGCTTTCTCATCCACGTCATCAAAACGAGTGAGAAAACAAACGCAAGACCGGTAAATAAGTAACGTTGCCAACCACTTTGGTCACCCAAGAAACTGAAGGCTGCCCCATAGTTATGGACATACAACAGATTAAAAAAGGGTAAGATTTCTATGCGATTAGACCAGCCATAGCCCATCTGATTCATGACTAGGTATTTTACACCAATGTCTAAAACAAACAGCAGCAGTGCAAGCCACAACCAACGAAGTCCAGACTCTTTCACTGGCAATGCCGACTCTTTCATGAGTTCTTCCTTAACGAATGCGCTTTCAAGCAGACAAGCAATGTCTGGTGTTGCCGCATTGCCGCGACAACACCAATGTCATTGAAGTGATACCAACCAAAGCAATTAACTGATCATTATCGCTTGTTAAAATCGCAAATAGCGGCGTTAAAGATTTTGAAGGTAGAACAACTATCTACGGTAATCTTTGCCTTGCTCTTAGCGATTTTTCCGGCGCAATTTTCTGACCCGTTAATTACGTCTATTGGTATTAGGCAAACTGACGAACTTCGCCTTCACCGTCTACATTCGTCACACAACGGCCACAAATGGTCTCGTGACCCTCAATAGTGCCTACGTCTGCCGTATGGTGCCAGCAACGGTCACACTTCTGTGCTTCCGAGCCATCAACTTGAACAAACAATCCTTCAAGCTCGGTCTCTTGAGCCGATTCAGATTTTTCGCTAAGTGGTTTAACCGCAGCCTTAGACGTTAGAAGAACAAAACGCAGTTCATCACTCAGCTTGTTCAATGTCGCTGCCAGTGTATCGTCAGCATACAGAGTCACTTCAGCTTGCAGGGAACCACCAATGGTTTTCTCATTACGTGCCGCTTCAAGAAGCTTATTCACAGCACCTCGAACGCTTTGCACATCATTCCAAAACTCATCGTTTAGCTCTTCACCATCAGCAAGACCAAACAGACCATCAAACCACTCATCAGCAAACACAAATTTACCGCGGCTATCGCCAGTTGGCAGCGTTTGTGGCATTTGGTTCCAGATTTCATCAGCAGTAAATGACATGATTGGTGCCATCCAACGAACCAAGGCTTCAACGATGTAATACAACGCTGTCTGACAACTGCGTTGTGCATGACCACCACGTTTTGCTGTGTATTGACGATCTTTGATGATATCGAGGTAGAACGAGCCCATTTCGATAGAACAGAAGTGCATCAAACGCTGCATAACGGCGTGGGTATTGTACTCTTGGTATGCTTTCACGATCTCGTTTTGAGCCGCTAGAGCACGCCCTACCGCCCAGCGATCCAGTGCTACCATGTCTTCTGGTGCAACCAAATCCGTTTCTGGATTAAAGCCACTTAGGTTTGCCAAGAAAAAGCGAGAGGTGTTACGAATACGACGGTATGCGTCTGCGCTTCGCTTCAAGATTTCATCAGAAACTGCAACTTCACCTGTGTAATCGGTTGACGCAACCCACAAACGAAGGATGTCGGCACCCAACTTGTTGGTCACATCTTTTGGCGCAACCACGTTACCAATAGACTTCGACATTTTACGACCATGGCCATCAACCACAAAGCCGTGGGTAAGCACTTGGTTGTAAGGCGCAACGCCCTTCATTGCAATTGAAGAGATCAACGACGACTGGAACCAGCCACGGTGTTGATCCGACCCTTCCAAATAAAGATCGGCACTGTGTCCACCAAACTCTTCACGAGCGTCTACCACTGAATAGTGTGTCACGCCAGAGTCAAACCATACGTCCAACGTATCTAACACTTTTTCGTAGTTGTCTGCGTCGTCACCAAGCAGCTCAGCAGGCTCGAGATCCCACCACGCTTGAATACCTTTTTGCTCGACCAGTTTAGCCACATCTTCAATCAGTGATAAGCTATTTGGATGAAGCTCTGAGGTCTCTTTGTGAACGAACAGAGCAATTGGCACGCCCCAAGTGCGTTGACGAGACACACACCACTCTGGGCGGCCTTCGATCATACCTTCAATACGGCTTTGACCCCAATCAGGCATCCACTGAACGCCTTTAATTGCCTCTAGCGCTTTAGCGCGAAGTCCAGCTTGATCCATTGAGACAAACCATTGTGGGGTTGCACGGAAGATGATCGGTGTTTTGTGACGCCAGCAATGCGGGTAGCTATGCTCGTAAGCGTGATGGTGCAATAGTGCTCCATGCTCTTTCAGCGTTTCGACGACTGCATCGTTCGCTTTAAATACGTGTTGCCCAGCAAAAAGCTCTGTATCGGGCAGATACACGCCATTTGAACCGACAGGGTTTGCAACTTCTAGGTCATATTTTTGACCTACTGCGAAATCCTCTTGACCATGGCCTGGCGCGGTGTGAACCACACCAGTACCTGATTCCGTTGTCACGTGATCGCCAAGTACGACCGGAACAGTAAAGTCATAGAATGGGTGCTTAAATTGAGACAGCTCTAGATCGCTACCTTTAGCAAAACCTAAGTTGTGGTAGTGCTCAACACCGGCACGATCCATCACATCTTTTGCAAGCTCAGACGCAACAATAATACGCTCTTTAGTCTCGCCCTCGATCTGGATCAGTACGTATTCAAGATCATCACGCATACAAACTGCACGGTTTGCTGGCAACGTCCAAGGTGTGGTGGTCCAGATAATAACCGACACGTCACCTTCACCTGCATGGCCTTCGGCCAAGGTGAATTTTTCGACTAGAGACGCTTCGTCTGCCGCTTTAAAGCGAACATCGATAGAAGGAGAAACTTTATCTTTGTACTCAACCTCAGCTTCTGCCAAAGCGGAACCACAATCTGTACACCAGTGCACAGGTTTAAAGCCTTTTAGCAGGTGTCCGTTGTCGGCGATTTTACCCAGAGCACGAATGATGTTGGCTTCAGTACCAAAATCCATAGTGCGGTATGGCGCATCCCACTCACCCAAGATGCCTAGGCGCTTAAAGCTTTCACGCTGGCCGTCAACTTGACCTTGAGCATAAGTACGGCACTTCTCACGGAACTCAGCCGCCGTTACTTTCTGCCCTGGCTTGCCCACTTTTTTCTCTACCATTAATTCAATGGGTAGGCCGTGGCAATCCCAACCTGGAATATACGGAGCGTCGAAGCCTGAAAGGGTCTTCGACTTAATAATAATGTCTTTTAGAATCTTGTTGAGTGCGTGACCAATATGAATGTCGCCGTTTGCATACGGAGGGCCATCATGAAGAACAAAGGATTTCTTTCCTTTCTTGGCTTTACGGATCTCACCGTAAAGATCTTCCTTATACCAACGCTTAAGCATCTCTGGCTCACGATTCGCCAGATTACCGCGCATTGGAAACCCTGTTTCAGGAAGGTTCAGGGTATCTTTATACTCACTCATCGATTCTATTTTCCGTTCATTATGGGTGGATTTTGACATTATTACCTTATAGAGAAGCCACCGCTTAACTATAAATCCTGTTGTGCCTTCAGCCACATTCGTGCCGAAGACGCATCTAATTCTATTTGTTGTTTGAGCGCATCAAAAGACTCAAACTTAATTTCATCACGCAGCTTGTGCAGCAACGCAATTTCTAGCTGTCTACCGTATAAATTACCAGAGTAATCGAATAGGTGCACTTCTAACTGTTGTCTGACGCCATTTACCGTCGGGCGATTACCAATATTCGCCACGCCACCTACATTATTGCCATCTAAATCGATAGCTTGCACCACGTACACACCACTGACTGGGCTTACGTTGCGCTTTAAAGGTAAGTTTGCCGTAGGAAAGCCAATGGTACGCCCAAGCTTTCTACCATGAGACACACGCCCACTGATGCTGTATGGACGCCCAAGCAGTTGCTGAGCCGTCGACAGTTGATCGTTAGACAGCGCTTGGCGAATATAGGTACTACTCACTCGCGTCTGCTCTAGTACAAAACTTTGTGTATTAACGACCTCGAAGCCAAACTCATCGCCGGCTTTTTTAAGCATGTCAAAGTTGCCCTGACGATGGCGACCAAAACAAAAGTCATCGCCAACGACTAAATACTTCACGCCTAGTTTTTCAACCAATAGCTCCTGGATAAAGCGTTTCGCTTCCCATTGAGCAAAGTCTTGAGTGAAGTTGATACACAGCAATCTATCGATATCTAGCTTATCGAGTTGTACAAACTTATCTCGTAATCGAGTAAGCCGAGCGGGAGCCTTATCTTTTAGAAATAGCTCCATAGGCTGTGGCTCAAACGTCATCACTACGGTAGGCAACATTAGCTCACTCGCTTTATTTGACAGTTTGTCCAAAACTGATTGGTGCCCTAAATGCACACCATCAAAATTGCCTATCGTTAACACACAGCCATGATGCTGTGGTTTAACATTGTGAATACCGCGGATAAGTTCCATTTAATCGGCTTAAAATCTATCAATTAGTAAAACTGGCGAATTATATAACATTCGTTCACTACTACGCCAGAACAGAAGTTACCCAATTAGGCTGCTGCTTTAAAATGGCGAGGTCTTAAGCCCAAAATCACACAAGTAACAACAAACGTTAACCCACCCGCAGCAATTAACCCAGTAAGTGTTGTGCTTCGCTGCGCAAAACTCATCGCAAGCCAAGTGTCGAACGAGGCAGAAATTTGCAACAACACCATCACCATAGCTATTACAGCCACTGTGATTTTGCCAATAAACAACAGGGTTGAGCGTTCTATTTTATACACACCCTGCTGATGCAACCCTCTATAAAGCAGCAACATATTCACCAGAGCGGACAGTGCTGTCGCGATCGCAAGCCCCACATAACTGTAGAAGTAGGCAAAAATAAGGTTAAAGCCCATGTTGGTGACCATAGCGATGATGCCGTATTTCACTGGGGTTTTGGTGTCTTGACGCGAATAGTACCCTGGCGCCAGTACTTTAATCAGCATGAAGTTAAGCAACCCGCTGGCATAGGCAATAAGCGAATAAGACGCTTGCTGAACATCGTGCATACCAAACTCGCCACGCATAAATAACACCATAAGCATGGGTTTCGCCAATACCACTAACCCTGCCATCGCTGGCATACCTAAAGTAATGACCATGCGAACCCCCCAATCCATTGTTGCGGCAAACGCTTGTGGCGCAGCATCAACATGCTTTCGGGATAGCGCTGGAAGTATGACCGTTGCGATCGCTATACCAAATAGACCAAGCGGAAATTCAAGCAATCGATCCGAGTAGTACAGCCAACTGATGGAGCCAGTCATTAAGAAACTGGCTATAAAGGTATCTAGCAGCAAATTAATTTGGCTCACCGAAACGCCAAACAGCGCTGGGATCATCAATTTTCTGATTTTAGTGACACCTGGGTGAGACCATCCAAACTGTGGACGAACAAGTACACCTGCTTTATAGAGAAAAGGGATCTGGAAAAGAAACTGCACCAGTCCACCTAGAAATACACCAATAGCTAAGCCCACTTCTGGCTGCTCGAGCCTTGGTGACAAAAACCAAGCGCTCCCTATAATCATCACGTTAAGGAACACGGGAGTAAATGATGAGACAGCAAACCGCCCTAAGGTGTTCAATATTGCACCAGACAAGGCGACGAAAGTGACAAACCATAAATACGGGAACGTAATTTTAAGAAGAAAGCTGGCTAATTCGTATTTGGGTGCTGACGGACCATCATTGAGCCAGTCTAGAAACCAACCTGCACCGAACAGCGCGGTAATGGCGCCTGATCCTATCACTCCTAGCAGCGTCACAATAGACACTATGACGCCTAATGTTCCCGAGACCTTGGCAATCAACTCTCGCGTTTTTTGCTCATCACCTTTAGCTTGGTACTCGGTTAACACTGGAACAAAGGCTTGAGAAAAAGCCCCTTCGGCAAACAGTCTACGTAAGAAGTTGGGAATTTTGTTGGCAAAGAAAAAGACATCGGCGCTGGCCCCTGCACCCATTAGATTGGCGATCACGACATCGCGGACCAAACCTAGTACACGCGACACCATCGTCATGCTGCTGACAATTAGCCCCGATTTGAGAAGTTTTCGGCTCAAAATTTGCCTCTAGAATACACACGAAATTGCTTCTGAAAAAAGAGCCTAAATTAGACGTCTATTCAATACAGATTTATTAGCAATGAAAAAAGAATACTGGTAGAATCCCCGCCATCTTAACCGTGTTGAACCTGCAAATACATATTTTGTTTGAATTTGCCTCTGTTTTACACAATTCATTTGACTTTCGGTGTGTAAACAGGCATGCTCCACCGCCTTAATTAGTACCGAATAAAGTTTTTGGGAGTTAGACCCTTGGCAAATAGTAAATCTGCTAAGAAGCGCGCTATCCAAGCTGAGAAACGTCGCCAGCACAACGCTAGCCGTCGTTCGATGATGCGCACTTACATGAAAAAAACTGTTGCAGCTATTGAAGCTGGCGACAAAGAAGCAGCAACTGCAGCACTAGCAACAGTTGCACCAATCCTAGACCGCATGGCGACTAAAGGCGTTATTCATAAGAATAAAGCTGCTCGTCATAAGTCTCGCTTCTCAGCGGCTATCAAAGCTCTATAATTGTTTTGATTTAAGCTAAAAAAAACCGGCCATGGCCGGTTTTTTTGTATCTGAAACTCAGAGAGCTTAAAAATAAAGCACCGTCTTCTACGATGCTTATGTCATTAACAGTACATATCGTGCAACAGATGGACCAGACGTTTCACTTCTTCACTATTTAGCGAATAAAACACCGTTTGCGCCTCTTTTCGAGTGGTCACTAACTCATCGCGACGCAGCCACGCTAAATGTTGAGACAGAGCAGATTGGCTCAAGTTTAGCCGTTCACTTAAATCCGTCACCGAGCTCTCTTGCTCATAGAGCAAGCACAAAATCTGTAAACGTCGCTCATTGGCTACCGCTTTAAGCAAGGTAATTGCCTTGGCCGAGTTTTTCTCCATATCTCTAATATTCATTTCTCAATTCCAACTGATTAACTCTATGCCTGTTTTTTTGTTCAGGCAAAATAGTATCGTCTTTATAAACCTTTGTAAAACGAGCACCTTGGCGGCTAAATTACCGCAAGGCTAAGAAATCATTTGCTCGAAGTGGATCTCACAAATCGCCTTTACGGCAGGGTGTTGTATCATCCGTTCTGCAAAAATCACATGGTACTCTTCCCTCAACTCCTCAATTTTTGCTATTGGGTGAAATTGAGCCTGAGCGATTGCCTGACCATTAAGATGATGTGTAGGCGCAATAAAAATGGCGTCGCGGTGCACTTCAGCAAAAGCCTTCATTAAGGCGACATCATCAAACTCTCCAAGTACATTTGGCGTGATGCCTAGACTGTCAAACCAACGCCATACTTTACGGCCCATTGTCGTGTTGGAGCTTGGCAATAGAAGTTTGTAACTTTCGATGTTTTCCGGAAACACATTTCCTTTTTGCTTGTTAGCGCTGAAGAAGCTCATACCAACCTCTCCTAACTTCTTACTAAACACCCCACTGCTTTGGCTCACATCGACAGGACAGTCCGAAATTATCATATCCAATTTGTGTTGGGATAGTTTCTCGAGTAAATGCTCGTGCGTCGATTCAAAGCATCTTATATGAACATTGCTCTGGCTTTCTGTCGCAATAGAAAGAATATGACTGACGATACGCTTAGAGAGGGCATCAGCTACGCCAACCTCGAACAACCAATTCTCTCGCTGGGAATAATTGATGATATCGAGCATCTCATAGCTCAAGTTGTACATCCTGTCCGCATATTTAAACACCAACAGTCCTAGCTCAGTGGGTTCGACAGAGCGACCACTCTTTTTGAGCAACTTACCTTTAAAGCGCTCTTCTAACAGTTTTATCTGGCCAGTGACCGTTTGCGGTGTTAAATACAGCGCTTCAGCAGCCTTCGAAACACTCCCCTGCTTACACACCATCCAAAAGTAGTAAAGGTGGTTATAGTTAAGATGTGACATCCGTCGATAATACCTCGGGAATTCTTGTTGTTTGATTGGAAATATATACTTTTTCCGATAAATAACCAAATATCATTCGAAACGCATCAACTATAACTAACAAATATGACAAAACATTTCTATCAAACTATCGCGGGATCTTTTCAATTTTATGCTTTTAAAATCATAAAGTTAACACTATGCCAATCGTTTGCTTTATGACACTTTATTTAAGGATTTCTTTCAAAACTGTCATATAACTGAAATATAAGCACACTACTATTCCGCTGGATAATTCATTTTGACCAAACTTTTATACGGTCGCGGAGAATACAATGTTAAATCAAGCCACAGAAACCACGGCCACGCCGGTCACAAAAACGGGCAATTGGGCACGCTGGGCTAGTTTAGTTGTCATGTTGTACCTACTGCTTCTTTCAGTAGGCATGGTCGGCGGCGGTTTTAAACTCGCTACCGGTGAGCACGCCAAGACACTTTTTGAGTTTGCTTCTCACCCTATTGCTGGATTAATGATTGGTTTAGTTGCCACTGCATTAATTCAATCTTCAAGTACTGTAACCTCTATCATTGTGGGACTTGTTGCTGGCGGTTTGCCGGTTTCAGTCGCTATCCCTATGGTTATGGGTGCTAATATTGGTACGACAGTGACCAATACCCTTGTCAGTTTAGGTCACGTTCGTTGTAACACTGAGTTTAAGCGAGCGTTTGCTAGTGCAACAGTGCACGACTTTTTCAACCTTCTTGCCGTAATTATCTTCCTACCACTGGAAATGATGTTTGGCATTTTCGAAAAAATTTCTCATTGGTTAGTATCACCTCTGCTTGCGACAGGTGATATGAGCATGGGCGGATTCAACTTTATTAAACCGCTTACCAAACCTGTAATTTCGATGGTGAAAGATCCCCTAACCGCTAACTTTAATGACGTTACAGCCGGTGTGGTTCTTATTTTCCTAGGCATTGCGACCATCTTCGTTGCCATTACCGCTATGGGTAAATTAATGAAGACACTAATGGTAGGACGTGCACGCGAGATCCTAAAAAATGCTATTGGGCGTGGACCTCTGCACGGCATCGCTTCTGGCTCTGTTGTGACGATATTGGTTCAATCATCGTCGACAACGACAAGCCTCATGGTTCCACTTGTCGGCTCTGGTGTATTAAAAGTACGCGAAGTGTACCCATTCACGCTAGGGGCAAACATTGGTACCTGTATTACGGCTCTACTGGCTGCCACTGCGGTGAGTGGTGAACATGCAGCCTTTGCATTGCAGATAGCGCTTGTTCACCTAATATTCAACCTCACTGCAACGGCTGTCATCTTTGGTATTCCGTTCTTACGAGAACTACCACTTAAAGGTGCCGATTACATTTCAAATATGGCCATTAAGAACAAGTCTGTAGTTGCGGGTTATCTTGCGTGTGTGTTTATCGTCATTCCTGGTGCTATCTTAGCGGCAACCATGTAAACGATACAAAATACTTAAAACCAAAAAACCTCGTTTCATGACGAGGTTTTTTTATTCGTTGTAGAAAAACACAATCGAGCCTCCATTGAGTGAGCTCCCGTAATTGATATTGATCCCCAAGCCCACATTGTAAATAAGAGATGAGTAGCGAGAGGTATCGATAATCCATCCCACACTGTATTCGTTGTAATGTGTCGCTCTCAGAGGTTGTCTGAGGTCCCCACCCAAATCGATGCGTCTATACCGCCATAGGATATTTTGCTTATGCTCAAAAAACGTGGGTAGGTGATGTTTAAGTTGAACACTGTTACTGATGGTCCAGCTTTCTGGACTTGCACGATATTGCCCTCCAGACCCACCAAAATTCTGCCCATAAAAATAGTGGTATTGGGAGTTAAACTGGAATTCAGCGAGGGGGTATTGGTAGGTATAATTGAAATCAATTTGGGGTTCAACTACCCAGGCGAATGTGTCCGTATTCGCATATGTGTCCAAACCAATTTTTTCGACTTCACTAATCAGCGGGCTATTGGCATCAAACACGTTTTGATAATACATGAGATGTACACCTGTACCTCCATATACATGCCATCTGGGTGCAAAGTTATAGCCTAAAGCGTACTCGGCATAGCCCGTTAAAACAGAATCATCAGAGTAGTCATTGGGCCACTCCTCTATGGCTGGGACATCGAGAATAGAATAGTTAATCTCCCTATTCAGCCCCATCCAGGCCGCTCGTAATTTCACTCGGTGTAGCCACAGGCCTTCCTCACTACCAACATAAAATGTCGTCGGCAATGAAATACTACTAATGCGATCCGCCGCTTCAATAGAGTCAGCGCCACCAAGATTAGGGTTGTTTGTTCCTAAAATCTTATTTGGATCAAAAACATTGAAGCCAAAAGAAAGTAAGTCGCCTTCACTAATAACGAGGGCTGCAGAGATCACAGCTTCATAATGTGCGGCAGGATCGACGATCGTTTCCGCACTCATTCCACTTGGAGCTATTAACGCTGTGCCAATCCCTGCAACAACGAGTTTTTGCATTTACCATCCTTGGTCTATTGCTGCCGCAATTACACTGAAAACGGGTACCTAATCGGATCATGGCACTGGTAACCTTCGACACTAAAGTCATCTAGGGTCACCCATGTTTCAAGATCCTCTAAAGTCTTAATTTCTGGATTAATATGAAACGTTGGGCCAGCCAAAGGCTCACGTTTTAGTTGCACATCTCTCATTAACTCTAGCTGATCTTCATAGATATGTGCGTTTACTATTTTATGATACGCCTTTCCGGGTTTGTGACCGGTAATTTGCGCCATAATGGCCAAAAAGACGTAGACTTGAACCATATTAAAATTAAGGCCTAGTGGAACGTCACAAGAACGCTGTGTGCTGTTTAAATACAGCTCCCCATCCAATAAAGAGAAGTGGTGGCTGTACATACACGGACGCAAACAGCCCATGTGAAACTCACCTGGATTATAAAAGTTTAGGATCTCGCCGCGATCATCGTGACCACGAGTTAAATCATCAACAATCTTTCTCAATTGATCAATTTCACCACCGTCGGGCTTTGCCCAATGGCGACCTTGAACCCCGTAGACTCGGCCCATATCGTCTTGGCCTTTTCGAAACGGACTGTTCAACCACACCTGATTGTCATTGGCGTTGGCGTCCCAAGTTTTGGTGCCTAACTGTCGAAAATCTTCAGCGTTATCATAGCCGCGAATGTACCCTAACAGCTCAGCAACTGCCGCTTTCCAGAAACTTTTTCGAGTCGTTACCAGTGGGAATGCACCGCTTGCTACATCGTACTCTAGGTCGGCGTTAATGAGCGTCAAACAACGTTTTCCGGTGCGCTCATTCTCTACCCATTTCCCTTGTTCAATAATTGAATGACAGAGGTCTAAATACTGTTTCATGAACGCAATCTCTATTTGGTTGAATGTGTCGAATTATTTTTGTATGCCCACACCATCATTGCAAAGCCAATAAGAATCATAGGTGTAGATAGTATTTGTCCCATCGAGATCCAATCGCCAAACAGTCCTAAATGGGCATCTGGCTCTCTAAAGTACTCGATGATGAAACGGAATGTGCCATAGCCGGCCAAAAACAGCCCTGAAACAGCCCCTGCAGGACGAGGGTGGCGTATATACAGGTTGAGGATAACGAACAGTATAATGCCCTCTAGAAATGCCTCATACAATTGTGAAGGGTGTCTTGGTAGGTATCCGCCACTTGGAAACATTACCGCCCATGGAACATCAGTAACGCGACCCCAAAGCTCGTCATTCATGAAGTTACCGACTCGACCTAAACCTAGACCAAAAGGAACCAAAGGAGCGACCATATCCGCGACATTAAAAAAGGTACGCTGATTGCGCTTAGCGTAGATATACATCGCGGTGATAACGCCTAGGAGGCCACCGTGGAATGACATCCCACCTGTCCATACTTGAAACAGGTACAGTGGGTTACCGAGGAACTCGCTAAAGTTGTAAAAGAGGACATAACCAACACGGCCACCAATGACCACACCAAGAAATCCACTAAACAGAAGATCAGACACTTGTTCTCGCGTCCATCCACTGTTTGCCTTATCGGCTCGACGGTTGGCTAACCATATTGCAAACATAAAGCCAAACAGGTACATCAACCCATACCAACGTACGGCTAAAGGACCTATCTCTATCAATACTGGATCGATTTGAGGAAAGGTCACAAATTCGGTACTCATTACAATTATTTCCTAGGGTAGTCAGCGGATAACGCCGCTCATTTCAAAACATTATGCATGTCGTTCAAATGCGGTGACAAGGGTTTTTACCATACCATGGTATCGAAAAGTCGTTAATATCTATGACAAATGGCATTCATCACACAGAAGGGGCCCTACTAAGACTTACCAGCGCGAACAAATCCGGCCAAGCCTTGTTGTTCTAAAAACTGTTTGCAATGCTGATGGATTTCGCTGGAATGATTCATACTCATTACTTGCTCATTTAACCGCTCAAGTTTGCTGTGTTCTACGTGACGCAATACATACTTTATTCGTCCCACATTAGCGCTGTTCATACTCAAACTTTGATAGCCCATTCCCACCAACAAGATTGCCCCTACTGGGTCGCCCGCTAGTTCACCACATATAGAGATGGGTAAATTGTGCTGCTGACAACTGTCTAACAATAGTTTGAGCGCTCGTAGTACGGACGGATGCACCGATTCGTAAACATTCGCCACTTTGGTATTGTTTCGATCAACCGCAAGCAGATATTGGGTCAAGTCATTGGTACCTACCGAAACAAAATCGACACTTTGAGCCAGTTGTGGAACTAAATACAACATGGATGGCACCTCAATCATCACACCAATTCGTGGTCGGCGCACATTGGGGTATTGCTCTTTAACTTCCGTGAATGCTTGTTCTATAAGCTCTAACGAATCGTCAAGCTCCTGCATGTTTGAGATCATAGGCAGCAATATAGATAGGTTATTGCGCTGAATACTCGCGACTAACATCGCTCTAATTTGAATAAGAAAAATATCGGGGTGGTCGAGAGTAAACCGGATGCCGCGCCAGCCTAAAAACGGATTTTCTTCTTGAATGGGTAAATAAGGTAACGATTTGTCTCCCCCAACATCTAAGGTTCTCATTACAACACTTTGCCCTGAGTAAGCCTCTAAGACATTCCCATAAAGATTAACCTGCTCTTCTTCCGATGGGAAACGCTGCTTAAGTATGAAAGATATCTCTGTACGGTACAGCCCAACCCCTGTAACCCCTGCGTTAATTGCAATACTTGAATCGGCACTTAACCCTGCATTCAATAGTAAGGTGATAGCACGACCGTCTAAGGTTTGTGAAGGAAGCGCAATGTCCTGATCCACCAACGAAGAAAGCTCTTTTTCTTCGTCATACAGAGCATCATATTCGTCAATTATTGCTTTAGGTGGATCAATAAAGACCTCACCCGAGTAGCCGTCGATAATGGCCGTTGTATCTGCGGCGACAGTATCTGAAATACCGACACCCATGACGGCTGGTACACCGAGAGCACGTGACAATATGGCTGCATGCGAGTTGGTCGCCCCCTCTTGAGAGACGACTGCCAATAGATACTTTTTAGGGATCGCCGCGAGTAATGTAGCCGTCAGTTCTCTTACGACCACGATGACGGGCTTATCAATGTCAAATTGCGGTCGCTGCGAGTTATGGAGGAAAAAGAGCAGTCGTTCCCCCAACTCTCGAATATCTTGCGCTCGTTCTCTAAGGTAAGCGTCAGACATTTTTAGAAATCGATTTGAGTACGCTTCAATAATTTGGCGCAACGCCCAATCCGCACTGTCGCCTTTTTGGATCTGTTTTTTAAGATCGCCACGTAGCATGGGATCGTTAAGTAAGTGCGTGTAGAGGTCAAAAATCGCTAACGCATCTTTGTTGATATCGCCATCAAGCTTCTTACGCATTCGTCTAAAGTCGATCAGCGCGTTTTCTATAGTAACAGCCATCCACTCCAACTCACGTTCCACGTTTATGGTCGAAGCTGGCAGAACATCATGCAGGCGCATACTGACTTCTTCTCGCCAGATAGGGCCTATTGCGACGCCTGGAGAGGCTGCAATACCATTGAGCGAATTGAGCCCTTTATCGTCAATCAGCCAATGCCCCTGTTCACGTGCGTGCGCAATAATCACGGCAAGCTGAGCGGCCAAAGTCACTAGGAAAGCTTCTTCGGTTTCACTAAATTGGCGAGAATCGCGTTGCTGTAAAACCACGACCCCAAGCACTTGCTTGCGGTAAATAATAGGGGTGCCCAAAAACGCCTGATACACTTCCTCTCCAAGTTGGGGGAAATACTTAAACGCAGAATGGCTTTGAGCTTTTGCAATATTGATGGGTTCGGCGGAGCGTTTAACAAGCCCTACTAGACCCTCACTATAAGGGATATGGATGGTCTCACCATCGTAGGTAAGGCCCTTGGTTGCCATAAGTTCGAGCCGTTGAAACGAATCGTTGGCAAGATAAACAGTGCAACACTCCGTGTGCACTGCTTTTTGTGTCTCGTTTACAAAGACTTCTAACGCTTGATAGACATCTTCAACTCTAGATACATGTTCAACTATGTCCCTTAGTTGATTCAGCATGACTATCCTCGTTTAAATTTTTTCTTTTTGTGCGGTTTACGCTCTTTGAAAGGCATCGCTAATGGAGCAAACTCCTTCATTGCTCGACGATATACATCACGCTTGAACGAAACCACTTGTCTTACTGGGTACCAGTAGCTTACCCAACGCCATCCATCAAACTCAGGTGATTTACCTTTGTTCATGTCTATTTTTGACTCATCACTTGTGAGTTTAAGCAAAAACCATCTTTGTTTCTGACCAATACAGACAGGCTTAGAGTCCCAACGAACAAGACGTTTGGGCAACCGATATCGCAGCCAATGGCGACTGGTGCCAACAATTGTGACGTCTTGTTTAGTGAGACCTACCTCTTCATAGAGCTCGCGGTACATTGCTTGTTCCGCTGATTCGCCCTCGTCAATTCCACCTTGCGGAAATTGCCATGAATGTTGTCCATATCGTTTAGCCCAGAATACTTGACCGTGGTTATTGCAAATTACGATTCCCACATTTAAGCGGTAACCATCGCCATCGATCACTGGCTAACCTCAATATTTTTGTATTTGTAGAGATTCTTCCACATATCCCCAGTGGGCGCAATCAAACTCACAGCCCAACTTGTTGAACTATGACCCAACCCCAGTGAAAATCCCAATTCACTGTGCGATTTGGCCTATTCTCAAAGCAAATTCACCCAAAGCAAGGTCTATTCACAATTATTCACCTATTCTGTGAATAACCATGTGTGCAAGCGTCAGGAATCTGTCAACAGTCGACTAACAACCGTGCGAGTGTCTTTTTCTCCACAATCAAGGAATTTGACTTTTACCTCATACTTTCATGAACTTACCAATTAATCCACTCGAAATTCAGACTCAACTTTGTTGTGCAAATTTTGATCTTTAACGATCGAGCAAAAAAAAACCACCTTTGAACTTATCCACACAAAGTAGACCTACTTCAAAAAAATCAAGACTCAATCACTATTCAATCTCATTAAAAACCCCTGTTAATTTAACCATACATTGAAGAAGTTACCGCGCTTTCGAAACAACTTGTAGATAAACTCAAATAAGCTGTGGAAAAACATTTTAAAATAGTGGAAGATCGCGTGACCACGAAGAAAACTGCCTTAAGAAATGCTATCGACACCTTGTAATGAGCAAGAATTGATCTTGCGTGCCAATCAACTTTATGGAAAAACATTCACTGAACTCGCTCAGGAAGTGAACATGTCTGTACCCGTTGATCTGCGGCGAGAAAAAGGTTGGGTTGGTCAACTTATCGAGCACCATTTGGGCGCAGCCGCTGGCAGCAGACCAGAGCAAGATTTTCCAGACCTAGGCATCGAATTGAAAACCATACCGGTGGATTATTCTGGAAACCCATTAGAAACCACATTCGTGTGCGTCGCACCATTGATTGGCGTGCAAGGATTAACGTGGGATAAAAGCCACGTTAAGAACAAATTGTCGAAAGTCTTATGGGTGCCTGTACTTGGAGAACGTGAAGTGCCTGTAGGCGACCGTGTTGTCGGCTTTCCTATATTGTGGACACCAACGCCAGATCAAGATGCGCAACTTCAGCAAGACTGGGACGAAATCATGGATCTTGTAGTATTGGGAAAGGTACAAAGTATCTCGGCACGAATTGGTGAAGCGATGCAGTTGCGGCCAAAAGCGGCAAACGGACAAGCTCTTACAGACGCTTACGGTGAGTCTGGAAATCGCATTAAAACAAGGCCTAGAGGGTTTTACCTAAGAAAAGGGTTTACTAAGCAGATTTTAATCGACGGACTAAATTCGTCGAACCAACGCTAGAGAGTCAAACTCACATCACGATGGTAGGTCAGTGCTTTATTATGGATAACTCTATGTCATGATACATTTGAACGGGATCAGGACCACACTCATCATACGCATTGTGTAATCTCAAATACGCCGAATCTACGCCCAACCGAGCAAGCTCATCTTTCACTTGATCGATGGATGCATACTTAATGGGTTGCCCTTCAATAACAATCGGCTCGAGTTTATGCTTAAACTCGACCGCGAGTTGATAACTGGTTGAGTCAGCACAACTGATCACAAAGATTTTCGGAATTGCGTGGTCTGCCTGTTTATCGGCATGCACCCAATGCTCTAACTGTTGCTTACGCATAGACGCCTCCTGCGGTTTCATTCAGTTTACGTGCTGAACGCCCAAAAAAGCAACATCACATTAACAAAAAACCCTCAATTCTCAAGCATGCTTCATCGTCGCCGAGACAAATAAGTACAAATCAATCCTTAGAGGTAAAAAGAAGTGATGCTAATTAATTAATTTGCATTAGCTCAATAACCGTATTTTAAGTAGAGCATTATGTGCCAATCCGCATCATAAAATAATAATTAAGGTCATTATTTATGACGTTAACGGGGCATGGAAATAAATATATTTCGATGAGTCATGCTATAGACGTACCAAATTAGGGAGGGGGGTCTCCCGCCCCTCCCTAGCATTACGTAACCAGTCTAGAAGTTAAAACATATCGAATAAGTCTTACACGGCGCTCAACCGCTTGGACAGTTACCCCATTGTGTTTGTTTGCAAAACCATCGCGGTCCAAACCAACGTCTTTTAGCAAGTGCTTACTTTCGTATGGAAGCATATACTGCGTCCGACGAGCGTTTCTTTGCCACTTTCTTTGCTCGGCATTTACGTCAGCGAGTAGAAGAAATTTAGCGAGTTGAATGTAGAGAGAATGACGCATAACTATTTCCTTATATATTGAGTCAGTGCTATTGATTCAAGGTACAGAAAATAGAAACATTTTGGTTAGGCTGCTATTTTCCGCAGCCCTAAATAGAGAGGCGGATTAATTAATTGATATCAGTACTGTTCGGAGTTTGAACACCAAAACACGGCGCCATAGTA
The DNA here is from genome assembly GCF_002100145.1 of Vibrio sp. qd031. Lineage (GTDB taxonomy): Bacteria > Pseudomonadota > Gammaproteobacteria > Enterobacterales > Vibrionaceae > Vibrio. The sequence continues at coordinate 17,887 of NZ_JXQD01000025.1, read as the reverse complement.
GGTGCAATGAATGATTTACTGACAGCAGAGATCATTATTGAATGATTTGAATTAAACATAATGACCTCCTTGAAAATTAATTAATCGCTGTATTTTATATACATTTATAGGATACATTCTAAATAGAATGAATCAACCACTTAGAACAAAAAAAGAACAAAAGTCGAAACATTTTCACTCAACCCATTGGATCCTCTAATTGAGAGGCTGGTTGCACATAGATATTGGAGAGTTCCTCTGGCGTTGATCGCTGTACCGAGCCTAAATATAATAGGCACAAAAAAGGAGCCAAATTGACTCCTTCGTATTCACATGATTCTTAGCACTGGTTATAAACGACCTTCTGAGATCAAGTTATGTTTATTCAACAACCTATACATAGTCGCTCGTAATATACCAAGCTCTTTAGCCGCTGGTGACACATGGCCTCCATGAAGCTCTAGCACCATCTGTAAAGCGTCTCGCTCAGAACGCTCACGAATCGTTTTGAGACTCAGTTTGCCGTCAGAACGTTTTGGTAGGTCGAGTTCTTGCTCTGTGAGAACCACCGAATCGGCCATAAGCACTAAACGCTTAATATGGTTATCTAACTCACGAACATTGCCCGGCCAGTGGTACTGCGATAATGCATCTATCGCATCCTCAGAGAAACTGCGCACCTGTGAGTTGTATTCTCGTGAATACTGCTCTAAGAAATGCTTAGCGAGGACCTCTATGTCACCATTCCTATCTCTTAAATTCGGAACATTGACTCTCAATACATTGAGATGGTGGTAGAGTTCTTCATTAAAGTCTCCATCGGTCAAACTGCGCTCAATATCGGCACTGGTTGTTGCGAGAATACGAACATCCAACTCCTTTACGCCGTTAGGTGTCTCAATTGACCCTTCCTGCATAAATCGCAATAGCTTCACTTGTTGACTGTAAGCCATTCCCATAATTTCGGTCAGCAGCAGCGTCCCGCCATTGGCTTGCTCGAGGATGCAACTGTCCCCTTGCTCACAGTTACCAAATAGCTCTTTGTCCATACGCGCCTCTGAAATTGCACCGCAGTTGACTGGCACGAACGGGCCTTTAGAGCGCGATGAACTGGTATGAACAGCTCTGGCAACATGGTCTTTGTAACTACCGGCCTCTCCAAACACCAATATGCTGACGTCTGTCGCTCCAATTCGCTTAATTTGGTCTCGTAGGCGTTTAACCTGTATGGATTGCCCGACGATCCCAAGATCGTTACTCGATCCTAATTCAGGCCACACTTTTTTCTCTAGCTTCAGCATGCCCAATTGGTGACCAATCGTGCTATGCAACTGAGCGTCTGGAATTGGCGCGGTAAAGAAATCGATACAGAAATTAACGATAAATTGGCAGATTGTATCTGATTTAAGCTGGTTTTCGCGGATGAAAGCTATCCAACGAACCTGTTTGTGACTACTAACTAAATTAGCTAACCCGTGAAGACTGAACTCGTCACGACTTAGATCGACAATACCAATGCTTGGCCCAAGCTGAGCAAAAAGCGTATCCGCTTTTCGTAAATCGGCGCAGTTATGACACTGCCACCCCACTTGTTCTAACACTGGCAACCAAGGTTCCCTTGCACCACCGACGACGACTAGTGAACCAGGTACCGAATCCGTTCGGAATTGCGTTCCCATCTCAACTATCCTTCTAGTTTTTTAGTTTATTATGCAATCTGTACGCTTTAAATTTATACAACCTAAGACCAAATATCCGTCTCAAGATTGAGAACACAATTATACGACACTTTTCAATACTTCTATTACTATTTGTAACAAAACCGTACGCTGGATGGTCAATTTGAGCTTTCGATCACGTTAATTGCATAAAAAAACCGCTAACCAATGGTTAGCGGTGGTGTGGAAAAGCCACAAGTTTAGGGAACAGTTATTCACTTAAGTATTTGCTCACAATACCAGTGTCAACTTAAAGTCTTCAACTGAGCCTGTTAATGCATTAATTGAAGAGGATCTCCCTTGAACTCAGTCAATAAAAACGGAGGGACATTTAATTGTTCGAACGCAAAAGTGTTTTCCAAGATGCATATTGAGATATCAGTTTGAAATTGCTTTTTTCTTTCAATCCCAAAACTCCTCCTAATATTAACTAAAGAACTAGGTATAAAAAAAATATAAATCATTGTATCTATTAGGGTTAATATATTTATCACACCCCGTGTGTAGACCAAAAACTACACTAATAGAGACTAGAGTAAAAGACCTAAAGCAAACAAAATGTGAAATTCAAACTATTCTACTTTTCCGCGAGTTTGTTTAAGTTTTGCAGAAAATTACGTAACTAAATTTCATTTCAAACATGGAAGATATTTAGGCAATAGTTCTATATTAGTGACGTTTTATCTATCAATAAGCCTGCCCTTCTGGCTGAAATCGGCGAAATGTAAGTGCACATTTCGGACTAAACCGTGTGAGATTATCGCAAGCATATGCAAGATCGTAGACGCACTTCAGCTGCTAGGGATGGTATAGTTGCAGCTCACACGAATTGCGCGCAGCTCTTCGTCGTGTTGAACACTAATCTGCACGTACCACCTCTTTGCAATACTGTGGATTAACCTGTTTAAAGACGGCAATTGACGGAAAATAAACACCATTCTAAACGGTCTTTGCTATTGTTTATCCTTGCCGTAACTCAACACTTTGTATTAGATATTAGTCTAATCATCGAGCATTTATCTACCACTTCTATAGCAAGTCACTCACCAACTCGGACAACTGCTCAAATGTAGAGATACGTGATGAGCTAGGACGCCATACCAAGCCTATATCTCGATACGCTGACTGACCTGGAGGCTCAATCACGACTAGGCTCTGGTTGTCGAGCAATCCATGGTCAATAGCCATTTGAGGGATAAAGGTGGTCCCTAGACCGTTGGCCACCATTTGAACCAAAGTATGAAGACTCGTTGCAGTAAAAGGGTTAATTTTTTCTTTTTCGGTTAAGCGACAAGCCGATACAGCATGTTCGGTAAGACAGTGCTCGTTCTCTAACAAAAAGACCGACTCATCGGGTAAATCTTTATACCTAATTGGAATTTTAATCGCGTTAACTTGATCACGACTAATCACCATACGAAAAGGATCTTGCCCGACGACTCTGCTTGCCATATTTCCAATATCAACCGGTAGCGCTAGTATCAACACGTCCAACTGGCCATTTTGCAACGCCTCAAGTAAGTTGCTGGTGGTGTCTTCACGCAATAGCATGGTTAAGTTGGGATATCGACGATTAACCTCTTGCACCAAATCACTCAATAAAAACGGTGCGATTGTTGGAATACACCCAACACGGAGCTCTCCCTCCATTTCTCGCCCTTCACCGCATGCACCTAGTTCCACCAGATCTTGAGCTTTGGCAAGTAACTCACGGCTGCTGGCAACAATCTTCTCTCCCATTGCGGTAAACACCAAAGGACTTTTGCTGTCTTTCTTTTCATACAATGTGCAGCACACCGTCTCTTCGAGCGTTTGAATGCCTTTACTTAATGTTGACTGGCTGACAAAACATCGCCGCGCGGCTTCACCAAAGTGCCTTGTTTCATACAAAGTTACCAAATAATTAAGCTGTTTTAGGCTGGGCCATTTCTGCATATCACTCTCTTTAGTTTGTATTGTTTGAGGCTAACCTTTTATATACCACGTGCAATCGTTTTTTTCGATTGTTTCAATTCGTTTATTTCGCTTTTTTCAATCATGAAATCTGTACTATAGTATGTCTCGAGATTAAAGGAGCCCATACGGGCAAAACATTAAATTTTAGGAGCGTTCACATGGTACTAGTAGGCCGTCAAGCACCAGATTTTACTGCTGCAGCTGTTCTTGGTAATGGCGAAATCGTTGATTCATTCAACTTTGCAGAGTTCACTAAAGGCAAAAAAGCGGTAGTCTTTTTCTATCCTCTAGATTTCACTTTTGTTTGCCCTTCAGAGCTGATCGCGTTCGACAAACGTTTCGAAGACTTTAAAGCCAAAGGCGTTGAAGTAATCGGTGTTTCAATCGATTCTCAGTTCTCTCACAACGCATGGCGTAACACCGACATCGCAGACGGCGGTATCGGTCCAGTAAAATACCCACTTATTGCTGACGTAAAACACGAAATCTGCAAAGCGTACGACGTTGAGCATCCAGTAGATGGTGTTGCTTTCCGTGGTTCGTTCCTAATCGACGAAGATGGTCTAGTTCGCCACCAAGTGGTTAACGATCTTCCGCTAGGTCGTAACATTGACGAAATGCTTCGCATGGTTGATGCACTAAACTTCCACCAGAAAAACGGTGAAGTTTGTCCTGCACAGTGGGAAGAAGGTAAAGCAGGTATGGATGCATCTCCAACAGGTGTTGCTGCATTCCTATCTGAGCACGAAGGTGACCTTGCTAAATAATTAGCAATCAAGGTAAAGGCTAAGTAATTAGTACACAAGATTTTGCTAAGTAACTCGCCAACAAACCGTAAAATTGATGAAAGCCAGCACTCAGTGCTGGCTTTTTTGCTATTGTTACAACCACTTAACTAACTAAGGTGTTTTGATGCCTGTTTTTACTGAAGTGTGTGTTGACCATATAGAGTCACTGCTGATTGCCGCCAAAGCCGGCGCTGGGCGAATAGAGTTGTGCTCCTCACTTGAAGTCGGTGGCTTAACCCCAAGCGCTGGGCTGATGAGTTTGGCTAGGCGCCATTGCAACATTCCGGTATACGCTATGATTAGGGCTCGGCAAGGAGACTTCTTATTTAGCGATCATGACAAAGAACAGATGTTATTCGATATACATCAAGCCAAACAAGCTAATCTTGATGGTATCGTAATAGGGTCGTTGCATGCGGATGGTAATATCGACCAAGAGTTCTGCCGTGAAGCCGTTGCACTAGCGGGTCCATTAGGAGTAACGTTTCACCGCGCCATCGATCACTGTAACGACCCTATCGGCGGCCTAGACCCACTCATTTCTCTAGGGGTTGAGCGTGTACTGACCTCTGGTGGTAAAGCGAGCGCAGAACGGGGCATTGAAACTCTATCTAGCATGGTTAAACAGGCAAATGGCCGCTTATCGATTATGGCGGGCGCCGGCATTAATCAGGCTAATGTCGCTAATATTGTCGCAAAAACTGGGGTTCGTGAAGTTCATTTATCGGGTAAAACCCTACGCGACAGTAACATGCAATATCGAAACGTGGATGCAACCATGGGAAGTTTGGATGTTGATGATTTTTCTATCCCTGTAACCGATTTTGACAAGATCCAGGCGGTCACACAGCTATTTAAATAGTCTTACTTCAACACTGATTGCTTTCTCAACGGAGAAGATCGGCAATTTCATCCTCATCGAGGTGACGCACATCTTTTCCTTTTACAAAATAAATGATGTACTCGCAGATGTTCTGACATCGATCTCCGACTCGCTCTATGGCGCGCGCAGACCACATGACTTGAAGAATATCGGGAATGGTGTCTGGATCATCTTGCATAAATTCCATTAGGTGTTTAACTACCTGTTTGTACTCTTTATCTAAGTCATCATCCAACTTGTAGATCTCTCCTGCCGCTTCAACATCCATTCGAGCAAACGCATCGAGCACTTGATGCAGCATATTGAGTGCTTTTTGGCTTAGCGCTTCTAACGCAGAGCGATACTTTTGATAAGGTTCTGTGTTCGGTGTCTCAATGGCCGCTTTAGCGATACGACTGGCAACATCCCCAATTCGCTCTAAATCGGTAATGGTCTTAATAATTGCCATCACCAAACGCAGGTCTTTAGCCGTTGGCTGTCGCCTAGCGATAATACGAGTGCAAGCTTGATCAATGCTTACCTCCATGGCATTCACCTTGCGGTCATCTTTCACCACTTGGCGGGCAAGCTCAAAATCTTGCTTGTGCAACGCTTGCATAGCAAAAGCAAACTGCTGCTCAACCATCCCGCCCATAGCCAATACATTACTGCGTATGGCTTCGAGTTCGACATTAAAGCGCTCGGATATGTGTCGTCCAAATTGCATTGTATTACCCTGTGTAATCCCTGCGTACTATTAGCCGTAGCGGCCCGTGATGTAGTCTTCTGTTTGCTTTTGCCTTGGTGAGGTAAAGAGTGAGTCTGTATCTCTATATTCGACCAATTTCCCCATATGCATGAACGCCGTGTAGTCACTCACTCTGGCAGCTTGCTGCATATTGTGAGTGACAATCACAACGGTGTAGCGCGTTTTAAGCTCGTTTATAAGCTCTTCAATGGTCAACGTAGAGATTGGGTCAAGGGATGAGGTGGGTTCATCCAATAGCAGCACTTCCGGCTCGATAGCAATCGCTCTGGCCATAACTAAGCGTTGCTGTTGTCCACTTGAAAGCTCGAATGCGTTGCTATGGAGTTTATCTTTTACTTCCTTCCACAGCGCTGAATCTCGCAACGCCTTTTCAACGGCGTCGTCTAAGGTGCGGCGCTCTTTGATTCCCTGTAAGCGAAGACCATAACAGACATTGTCGTATATGGAGCTGGGAAATGGGTTCGGCTTTTGGAAAACCATTCCAACCCGGCGTCGAAGCTTAGAGACATCCACATCGGCGTCATAGACGTTTTTGTTGTGAACTTTGATATCACCACTCAGTCGACAGCCTTCAATCAAGTCATTAAGCCTATTAATACTTCGAAGCAGCGTCGACTTACCACAACCTGAGGGCCCAATGAATGCTGTCACTTGGCGTTTTGGTATACGCATACTGATGTTGTGTAGTGTAGGCGTGTCGTTGTAGCTCAAACTAAAATCGTCAATATCAATGGCGATTTTTTCGCTGGGTAGGTCTTGAATACGCGTCGGCGCATTAAATGTAAAGGCGGAACTCGACGACATATTACTCCATTCCCATTGTTTGATACTTCTTACGAAGGTTATTACGAATACGGATTGCGGTGAGGTTAAGCCCCACCACCACAGTCAATAGCAACATCGACGTAGCATAAACTAAAGGTCGCGCGGATTCCAAGTTACTGGTTTGGAAGCCGACATCATAGATATGAAAGCCTAAGTGCATGAATTTACGTTCTAGGTGAATAAAGGGGTACTGACCATCCACGGGCAAATTAGGGGCAAGTTTAACCACACCCACCAACATCAAGGGCGCAACCTCTCCTGCAGCTCGAGCAATCGCTAGCACTAAGGCGGTAAGCAGTGCAGGTCTTGCAATAGGTAATACTAACGTCCATATGGTCTCAAACTTGGTGGCTCCCAACGCATAAGCGCCATCTTTTAAACCCGGTGGAATTCGGGACAACCCTTCCTCTGTTGCGACGATCACAACAGGCAGCGTTAACAAAGCAAGTGTCAACGCAGCCCAGAGCAACCCTGGTGTGCCAAACGTCGGTGTCGGCAACTTCTCGGAGTAAAACAGAGCATCAATACTGCCTCCAAACGAATAGACAAAGAAACCGAGTCCAAATACGCCATACACAATAGAAGGCACACCCGCAAGATTAATCACCGCGACTCGGATCATTTTAGTGAACCCGTTATTGCCTGCATACTCGTGCAAATAGATGGCGCCTATCACGCCTAAAGGCATAACAACAATTGACATAAGGATCACCAAAAACACAGTGCCAAATATCGCAGGGAAGACCCCCCCTTCGGAATTCGCCTCGCGCGGGTTATCTGAAATAAATCGCCCTATTTGCACCAACCAATGAGTGGTTTTTTCAAAGGTATTCATCGCATTGGGAAAATAGACTTGTTCAACCAGTAACATAGGGATAGCGACCTTAGCTCCCCCCATTTCTTCGACTATTAATTGCTCTGCGATGAGCCCTTCTCGAAGCTCCGTCACTCGTAACTCAGAAGCTTCTACCTGTTCCTCCAACCGTGCTATCTCTTGTGCGAGAACACGTGAACCACTGTCATTAATTGGTTGAGACAGCTTCTGTTTTAGTTGTTCAATCAGATAGGCTTTTGCTTTGATATTGTCATCTGTTAGAGATTCAATGGTATCGCGACTGTTTTGCGCCGCATCGACAACTTGTTCAATGCTCTCTATAGAAGGTTCGATAATACCGTCGAGCTCCGTTTTCAGGCCTACAACGCGCCCAAAAAAGTCCCCACCTTTTAAACGACCAACAACCGCTACATCTTTAGGTGTTAAAGGGTCTTGCAATTGACTGCGAGCAACCGTGATAAAGTCCAGATCATTATAGCCTCGATTCGCGACTTTAATCGTCCATAGCTCTTCATCTACGGGCTGCCAATTGCTGCTGTTTTTCTGATAGATCTGACCAATGATCCTTGATTGGGTGTCATTTGAATTCCACTCAATCAGTGACTGAGGCCAAAAATAAAATAACCCTTGCCAGCCAACGATCAACAAAACGCTAAATACAGAAAACAGCGCAATACCTAGCATTCCCGCAGTTAACCAAACCCATCCTGTTCCATCTCGTAACCATTTCATTTTGTTCAAGCTCCAGACTGATTACAAAGATCGATACTTTTCTCTCAATCGTTGGCGAATCATCTCGGCCAATGAATTGAGTAAAAAAGTAAATACAAACAGCAAAAATGCAGACAGAATGAGTATTTGATAGTGACTGCTCGCAACCTCCGACTCCGGCATTTCAATCGCAATTGTGGAGGCGAGTGAACGCATGCCTTCAAAAATATTCCATTCCTGGACTGGCGTATTACCCGTAGCCATCAAAACTATCATGGTTTCACCAACGGCTTTGCCCAGTCCCACCATAATCGCTGACACAATTCCGGAGCTGGCGGTTTGTAGTACGACGCTGCTCAGAGCCTGCCATTTCGACGCGCCTAATGCAAACGCTGCTTGGGAAAGGTGTTTAGGGACAGAGTAAATGGCCTCTTCGGCTAACGTAAATATGGTTGGAATGACCGCAAACCCCATCGCAATTCCCACAATAAGGCTATTGCGCTGATCATAAGCGATACCACGATCGGCTAAGTAGGTTTGAACGTCGCCAAAAAAATAGCCATTTTCAATGATTGGTGCGCCCCATTGGGCTAGCAGCAAAGAGAAAATAATCATCGGCACAACAGTGATTAGGTGCAGACCACTTGGGATATTGCTGGTGACCTTTTTGGGTACCCACGACCAGATAAAAGATACCAGTACAATAAGCAGTGGAAACAGCAATAAAAAGAGCACACTGCTTACCAGGTTTTCGTCTATCATTGGTGCAAGCCATAAACCGGCTAGAAAGCCGATTATAACGGTAGGCAACGCTTCCATTAACTCAATGGTCGGCTTCACCCACGCTCGTAGCGTCGATGACATGAAATACGCGGTATAAATGGCGCCACCAATGGCTATTGGCACTGCAAACAGCATGGCATAGAAAGCGGCTTTGATTGTACCAAAGACTAGCGGCACTAAACTGACCTTAGCCTCATAGTTATCTGCCAGCGCTGTTGTTTGCCATACAAACTCAGGCTCTTCATAGCCGTCATACCACACTTTTCCAAACACATTTTTAAGTGACAATTCAGGTCGATAGCCCCGCATTGGAAGGCGATGTAGCAGCTCCCCGCTCCACCACACCGCTTTGTCGATGTTAGGTAAATAGGTAAAATTGACCGACTCTGACACTGCGGTGTCAAAATAAAGGAGTTCAGAAGTCGTATTGTTGGTCAATTGCCAAGCCGTCACCCCTTTGCTTGGTTCAAAAATAAGTACGGTTCGGTGACGATGCATTAAGTCCCATTCAGCGTGCGGATCATCCATATCGAGGTGCGCTAATTTTTGGATCTGAAAACCTTGCTGAAGGGATAACATCGACCAATATTGTAGTTCTCCACTTGCCGTTTGCGCGACAAAGCCAAAACTTCCTGGTATCAAATGCGCCTCTACGATATCTTCGTCAATGCCTTCAATCGTCGCTAACGTGTGGATATCGGCGCCATTAAGGCGACTGATCAAAATACTATCCTTTCCCCACAACAGAAGTCCGTCACCGGCACTGGATAATGCAACACCCTCAATAGCGAGACGCTGCCTATTGAGCACCGTTACCTGACGCTTGCCTGTTGAGCTCAAGTAAGCTGTAAACAACTCACTATCTGTTGTGCCAACCAAGGTTAGACTTTGGCTTTTAGCAACATACGATAAGGATTGCACCTGATTGAGTTCGACAGGCAACTCTATGCTGTGTGAGGTGGCGACAGTGTCATCTAATGAATAGACATCGACTTGATTGCTGCCCGAAGTCTCCATACGCCACAGTTCGCGACCGCGATTAATCGGTGTAAAGCCGGGGTGAATATATGACTCTCTTTTTGCTACAGGTGTGGGCGTCGACAGTTGGAACCACTCATTTTGATCGTCCACTGCATAGAGAGTGTCACTAACTTGACTGGCGTAAATGGCTCGTGCGTTCTTTGGTAGCACCAAACTGTCGGTGCCTTCAGAGAGCCGATTATTTTGGTTAAAGATGGGAATAAGTTCCATCGTTAAGAAAACAAAGATAAGCAGAAGCATTGCCAATATGCTTACACCACCAATACTGACAGTCCACCGACCTATACGATCTAGCCTTAATCTTTTGCTGTTATTTTCCTGTAAGTTAAATGCCACCGCTACTCTCCCAGGCTTGCTGACGAGATATTACTTAACTCACTTTCTGCTACTTCAGGAGAAACCGCAATATAACCAACCTTCTCAACAATGGCTTGCCCTTCAGTGGAGAAAATATATTTTAGGAACTCGCGCTCTGCCGCTTGCATCGGAATATTAGGGGCTTTATTGATGTAGAGATATAAGTAACGAGAAAGCGGGTACCTATCACCGACGATATCTTGATATATCGGGTAGGTCACTTGATTATCAAACCCGATCACTCCAATAATCTTGGTACTGGATGTTTCATACCCTGCACCGGAATAGCCAATAGCGCTAATGTCTCGACCAACCGATTCCACCACCGATGCCGATCCGGGCATTTCATTGACCTGTCGGTGGAAGTCACCTTGGCACAATGCCAAGTCTTTGAATTGAGCATAGGTCCCAGAGACCGAGTTTCGCCCGAGGCTTTGAATTGTACGTTGAGACCAATCTTCGGACACACCTAACTGCTCCCATTTACGAATGGATTGCGGCAGTCCACAGCGTCTGGTTGCAGAGAAAATAGCGTCAATTTCACCAATGGTTAACGCATCAATAGGGTTACGACTATTGACATAAACAGCGACAGCATCAATGGCCACTTTAAGTTGAATAGGAGGGTACCCATGGGCATGTTTGAATGCGTCAATTTCACTGTCGCGCATTGGGCGACTCATTGGCCCAAATCGCGCTGTGCCCTCCGTAAGTGCAGGTACTGCTGTAGAAGAACCACTGGCTTGTACCTGGATGTTTACTCTAGGGTATAGACGCGTAAACTCAGACACCCATTCATCCATTAACGTGGATAAAGTGTCTGAGCCTACTGAATTTATTTCGCCGCGAAGTGAGGGCTGTTTTTGATAATCGATTAATTTCGCTTGTAGCGGGACGCTAATTAGTAAAACGATAAAACAAAGTACCTTCGCAGGGTGAAAGAGATTACCCATTGACCGCCTTTACTCTCTTATTGCGTTCATCTACGTGTCTTCTGCTAAGCCACCCAGTTGTGTAGAAATTCAAAATAGAAATGACTCCCTTTCCCTACTTCACTCTCAACTTGCAACATCGATTCATGGTGATTCAGTGCGTGTTTAACAATCGCAAGGCCTAGTCCACTGCCACCGCTCTCCCGAGAGCGCGCTTTGTCGACCCGGTAGAATCGCTCGGTCAATCGATGTAAGTGCTTAGCCTCAATGCCCACACCATTATCTTTCACCGAAAATAGAACACCTGTCCCCTTGCGCTTCCAGGTGACGTTGATGGTTGCGTTTTCACCACAATATTTAACGGCATTATACACTAAGTTGGACATCGCACTGCGAAGTTGATCTTCATCGCCAAACACGCGTAACTCAGTATCGACGTCAAACACAATCTTATGGCGACCACCACTGAGTGCAACGGCTTCATCTTCTAATATTGACAACATTTTGGGCACTTCTACGACATTATCGAGAGCATTATGAGGAGCGGCTTCGATCTTTGACAATGTCAGTAACTGTTCTACTAGCCCATTCATTCGATTAAGCTGCTCAGTCATCACACCGTGTGCTTTAGGCCAAAGGCCTGGCACCATTGCGGGATCTTCCATCATTTCGAGATAGCCCTTTAGCACCGTCATCGGGGTTCTCAATTCATGAGAAACATTGGCAAAGAAGTTTCTTCGCATACCTTCGAGTTGTCGCAATTGAGTAATATCCCTCACCACCATCAAATGCTCCCCTTCGGTGTAAGGAACAATTCGAAATTCAAGAATATTCTCTACATTACGCGGCGACCGCATTTGCAGTGGCTCGTCAAACTCATTGCGACGTAAGTATTTAATGAAGTCGGGGGAGCGAATGAGGTTAGAGATAGATTGCTCACTGTCATCTGGCCATCGAAAACCAAGCAGCTGCTGCGCGAGCCTATTGCACCAGACGATTTGTCCTTCACTGCGAAATACGACAACGGCATCGGGTAGAGATTCTGCACCGTTTTTAAAGCGACGAATCAGATTAGACAGATCACGACGCTTACGTCGATGCTGTCCTTGCCAACGATATAATCCGTTGAGTAAAGGCTCCCAGCTGCCACTGCTTTTAGGAGGACTAAGGCGCCTATCGCTAAATAACCAGTCCGATAAGCGCTTCTGATTGACTGTCTGCCATGCGATTAGGATCACCGATCCCAATAGCAAAAAATTGGCGTAGCTACCGGTGAGCCAACCAATAAAGAACCACGGAAGATAAAACAAGCTGAGCTGCCAAAGCAGCGTTTTCCAGGTCAGTTTTTCAATCATCTCAGTTTATTATCAACCTTATACTTTGGTTGAGAAACGATAACCAGCACCACGTACCGTCTGTACCAACTTGTCGTGCTCTGTTGGCTCTAGTGCTTTGCGCAATCGTCTAATGTGTACGTCAACCGTACGATCTTCCACATAAACATTGGTTCCCCAAATGTAGTTGAGAAGCTGCTCGCGATTGTATACGCGCTCTTGGTGCGTCATGAAGAAATGCAACATCTTGAACTCTGTCGGTCCCATATCGATTGGACTCTCATCCGCCGATACACGATGCGATACAGGATCTAGCTTTAGTCCGCGCACTTCAATGGCATCTTCTAGAGCAGCCGGAGAGACACGACGAATAACCGCTTTAAGGCGTGCAAGCATCTCTTTAGGAGAAAATGGCTTAGTGATGTAGTCGTCTGCACCGACTTCAAGGCCTTTCACTTTATCTTCTTCTTCGCCACGAGCCGTAAGCATCACAACGGGAATACTGCGTGTCATTTCTTGACGTTTGAGGTGCTTAATAAGATTAATGCCCGAACCACCAGGTAGCATCCAATCCAATAAGATTAGATCAGGATAAGGCTCACAAATTAAACGCAGCGCAGCATCGTAGTCTTCAGCTGCTGTTACTTGATAGCCTTGTTGTTCAAGCACCAAAGTCAACATGTCGCGAATTGGAGCTTCATCCTCAACAATGAGAACGCGAATAGCCATAGTCAATAAACCCTTATTCCATAACGTTGCGACGGATTATCAATGTTTTGTATGACATTAATGTGAATTGTGCAATCAAAATATCACACAATATTCATTTAGTCATACCACGCTAAAAATCATAGAAATTTATCTAAAAATCCCTATGATTGACCTACTTTGAGACATGATGGACAAAAATATGTGGTTTAAGAACGCGCTGGTTTACCGACTAAACAAAGAACTGGACGATAACCTAGAAACCTTCGAAAGCCAGCTGGCTGAATTTGCTTTTACGCCATGTGGTAGCCAAGACAAACAAAAATTTGGCTGGAGTTCAGTGTTGGGCGATACGCTTATCCATGCGGTCGGCAATAACTTGCTTCTTAAAGCTCGCAAAGAAGAGAAAATCTTGCCGGCTTCAGTCGTTAAAGATCAGGTAGAATCAAAAGTTGCGCTTGCCCAAGCTGACGAGTCACGTGCATTAACCAAAAAAGAGAAAGACACGCTTAAAGATGAAGTGTTGATTGACCTGCTCCCTAAAGCTTTTACCAAAAGTACTTTTATTCCCATTGTCATTTTAAAGAAGCAAGGCCTGGTCGTTGTCGATAGCAGCAGCCACACGAAAGCAGAAGAAGCTCTTGCATTGCTGCGTAAGTCAATTGGCAGCCTACCTGTCGTTCCAGCGATTCCAAACGACGCAATCGAAGTGACGCTCACGCAATGGATTAAGCAAGATAGCGCCCCAGCAAACTACGAAGTGTTGATGGAAGCTGAGCTTAAGTCAGTTACCGACGACAGCGTCATTCGCTGTAAAAATCAAAACTTGTTCAGTGACGAAATCAAGCAACACTTAGAGCTGGATAAACTTGTAACCAAATTGGCGTTACAGTGGGAAGATAAAATTGAGTTTGTCCTAGCCGACGATGGCAGTATTAAACGCCTTAAGTTTTCGGATGAGCTAAAAGACGAGAACGATGACATTCCGCGTGAGGATAAAGACGCTCGCTTTGATGCCGATATGGCGCTCATTTGTGGAGAGTTCGAGGTCTTTTTGCCAAACTTATATGATGCCCTAGGTGGGTTTGATTCAGAATAAGTACTGTACTGACGGTACCTAAAAAATAAAAAATGCCCAGTCGATACTGGGCATTTTTGTCTGTGAGTGACGAAACAGGCTAAGCTAATCCCTGAATAATGACAAACTTATCAAGAAGCTGCTCTTCAGTCTCCACTCGCTGTGGATCGGTAATGATGCACTTAGTAATGGGACATACTGACTGGCAGGTTGGTGCGTCATAGTGACCTTTACACTCTGTGCAAAGATCGGGATCTATTTCGTAAATTTCGTCTCCCATGCTAATGGCGTTATTGGGGCACTCTGGCTCACACATATCGCAATTAATGCAGTTAGACTTAATTTTGAGCGCCATACCTATTTACCTGTTGGATTACGGGTATCCTGCCCCTCACTCAAGTTACGCATAAGCAATGCAAAGTTGAGGTCCAAATCCTTTGGCACAGGTATAAACACGAAGTGGCCGTTACCTTTAGCGTCGTCAATGACTTCGCCTTTACGGTTTTTCATCGCTTCAAGGTTAAACACAACATTGCCGTTTGGCGTCATCAGTTCAAGACTGTCACCCACTAAGAATTTATTCTTAACTTCGACTTCAACATAATCACCATCTCGTTTACCGGTAAACTCACCGACAAACTGTTGTGAATCAGAAATAGAGTAGCCATAGTCATAGTTTTGATATGCATCGTGTGTGTGACGGCGTAAGAACCCTTCGGTGTATCCACGGTGAGCTAAGCTTTCTAGGGTAGTCATTAAAGATTCGTCAAACGGCTTACCCGCTACCGCGTCGTCGATGGCTTTACGGTAAACCTGAGCGGTACGTGCACAGTAGTAGAAAGACTTAGTACGTCCTTCAATCTTCAACGAATGGACACCCATTTTAGTTAAGCGTTCCACGTGTTGAATCGCACGAAGATCCTTAGAGTTCATGATGTAAGTACCATGCTCATCCTCAAATGCGGCCATTTTCTCATCTGGCTTGTGGCTTTCTGACAGCAGTACAACTTCGTCGGTCGGTTTTCCTGCACCAATCGTTGTTTCTGGTCTTTCGTCCTGAACCTCAATAGCCTGGGCAGTAGGATCAAATTTTTCGACAATTTGACCCGACTCGTCTTCTTTGCCTTGCTCTACGTTGTACTCCCAACGACAAGCATTAGTACAAGTACCTTGGTTTGGATCGCGCTTATTCATGTAACCAGATAGAAGACAGCGACCAGAATAAGCCATGCACAACGCGCCGTGTACGAACACTTCTAATTCAGTCTCAGGGCAGTGTTCGCGGATCTCTGCAATCTCTTCAAGAGAGAGTTCACGCGATACAATTACACGCTCTACACCTTGTGTGCTCCAGAATTTCACTGTAGCCCAGTTAACCGCATTTGCTTGAACTGAGAGGTGAATGGCCATATCCGGGAAAGCTTCACGAACCATCATGATCAAACCAGGATCTGACATGATTAGTGCGTCTGGCCCCATTTCTACTACAGGTTTGAGATCGCGTATAAAGGTTTTGAGTTTTGAGTTATGCGGTTGGATATTACAAACCACATAGAATCGCTTTCCAAGCTCGTGAGCTTCGTCGATTCCTATTTGTAGGTTCTCGTGATTAAACTCGTTATTTCGAACGCGAAGACTGTATCGAGGTTGACCGGCGTAAACCGCATCAGCGCCATAAGCAAACGCATAACGCATGTTCTTAAGGCTACCGGCTGGCGATAGTAATTCTGGTGTAAA
Source organism: Vibrio sp. qd031 (assembly GCF_002100145.1). Lineage (GTDB taxonomy): Bacteria > Pseudomonadota > Gammaproteobacteria > Enterobacterales > Vibrionaceae > Vibrio. The sequence continues at coordinate 1,474 of NZ_JXQD01000025.1, read as the reverse complement.
CATATTTTAAATACTCTAATCTGATATCAAGTCAGGACAACGCCACCTAGTGGCATTGGGAGGGCGCAAATCTTAAGCGATTTTGTGTGATTTGCACAGTACTTTTAACGTTTTATTACTTCACTCAGCAAATCAGCAACGTCTAAGTTCAAGGTGCTTAAAGTGAAACAACACAAGAATCTCTTCAATAATTGTTTTAATTACAATTACTACAGTCTCGCCTAAATCAATCAAGTTCCAGGCAACTTTGCCCTTGACACCACTTTAGCTATCAATCGTTCAGAGATACGTCAAATAGAAACACTTTGTATGCAAATGTAACCCTGAGCTCCCTATTACATATTTAAAAACAATACGTTAACAATTATCCAAAACTCAGCTCATCTCCCATAAACCTTAAGCATAACCGCTATAGTGAACAAAAGTATTTCGCGATAGTTTCAGGAGAGAATTATGAACAAAGCCATCAACGCTCTAGGATTAGGAATCTTAACAAGCAAATATATTGTAACTGCCATGCTAATTGGAGCCACTATGACAACATGTACGAGTTCATAGTAGTGAGTTGAACATCGATATTTATTATCTAAGGAGGGTAAATACACACTCAAAGCTGTAGGCGACTTTTTACTTAACTTACTTTTATGCCAGCAAAGTGTAAAAAACCAGATTAAACAAAGCAATAAACTTAACCACTAATATAAGGCCTCACTTTCTATTAACAAAGAGTGAGGCCTTAAAAATTGCTCGGGGTACCAGGAAAGCCAACCGGAGATTCGACCGGGCTAACACTCCAACTCACAACACATCACTTTAGAAAAAGCGAAAACGAAAAAGGCTCTGACCTAAGTCAGAGCCTTCGAAAATGGCAGGGGTGGAGAGATTCGAACTCCCAACACGCGGATTTGGAATCCGCTGCTCTGCCAATTGGAGCTACACCCCTGCAGTTATTTTAGAGACTTAACATTGTCTTTGAAAAAGTGGCGGAGTGGACGGGACTCGAACCCGCGACCCCCGGCGTGACAGGCCGGTATTCTAACCAACTGAACTACCACTCCGCAGTGGTATTACTCGCCTAAGCAAGTATCACTTTAATTTAAAGCCTGGCGATGTCCTACTCTCACATGGGGAAACCCCACACTACCATCGGCGCTATTGCGTTTCACTTCTGAGTTCGGCATGGAATCAGGTGGGTCCACAATGCTATGGTCGCCAAGCAAATTTGTTTAGAGCCGAGAGGCGAGTCGCGAGAAGCGAGTCATCTATCGTCTCTATTTAACTTTGGAAAGCTGTAGCAAAAAACTCGTCTCTCGACGCTCGTTTCTCGTATCTGTTCTCTTACACATTCAAAGTTCTTACTTTGAGTCCATCAAAACCCTTTGGGTGTTGTATGGTTAAGCCTCACGGGCAATTAGTACAGGTTAGCTCAATGCCTCGCAGCACTTACACACCCTGCCTATCAACGTTCTAGTCT
>NZ_JXQD01000008.1 GCF_002100145.1 Vibrio sp. qd031 | reverse complement strand
GTTGATAGGCAGGGTGTGTAAGTGCTGTGAGGCATTGAGCTAACCTGTACTAATTGCCCGTGAGGCTTAACCATACAACACCCAAAGGGTTTTGATTGGACTCAAATAAGAATATTGAATGTGTGGCTAATTGGTTTTCATCTTTTTTAGAAAAAGATAAAGACAAAAACTTTTAAATAGCTTTCCGAATTATTAATTTTTGCTTTTGGCTTTTTTCGAAAAAGCTGAAGACAAATAAGAGATTTTTCTCGATGACCATAGCATTGTGGACCCACCTGATTCCATGCCGAACTCAGAAGTGAAACGCAATAGCGCCGATGGTAGTGTGGGGTTTCCCCATGTGAGAGTAGGACATTATCGGGATTTAATATCATTGTACTGAAGCACGTTAAGATAAGACTTTATTGCAATAACAATTTGTGGAGAGATGGCTGAGTGGTCGAAAGCACCGGTCTTGAAAACCGGCAACCGTTAATAGCGGTTCTAGGGTTCAAATCCCTATCTCTCCGCCACTATTCAAAACCCCAGCAGAAATGCTGGGGTTTTTGTGTTTTTGGGGAGTAACCTCCTCGCTCGACACCCTAATACACATCTTAGTTTCCTATGTCACTCGAAGCGACAATTGAGTGCTCTTTAAAAGCCACCTTAGTCGAACGGACCTATTCCTTCTGGATTCGCTACCATGAGGTTTAACGCTGTCGCGTAAAACCGCACGGTATCGAGGTAACGTCGCACAATATCGACTTGATACCGTCCCGTTTTGCGCTAGCGAAACGTAACGGTAGCAATGCGTAACCACCAGATTGGTATGAAAAAACCTAATGTATAGACATAAAAAAACACAGCCCAATGGCTGTGTTTCTCTAGTTAACTTATGATGCTATCGCGTTAACTAGCATCCACTAAAGCCAATGCCTTTTGAGCGACTTCATTAGCGGCATTGGTAAAGTTCTGCTTATGCAGTGCATCACTTAAATAAGCGTAATCCTTGGTATCACTTCGCACTTTAAGTGCCGTTTCAAAGGCTAGCTGCGCAGCACTCCAATCTTCCTGATGCAAGTGCAATTGACCCAGCGCACTGAAAGCATCGGCTTGCTCAGGATGCTTAGATGTGTACTTTTCTAAATCCTTGATGATTGGATGACGATCTTTGAGTTGTAGCTCCGGAATGAGCTGAAATAGAGCCGGTTCAGGGTGCTTAGCGATGGTTTCCTTAATTAAGGTGTAAGCTGTACTGTCGGCATGTCGCTCGATCAGTTGACGTACAAAGGCCTCAATGAGTACAGGATCTTTGCGCTGTTTGCGTGGCATGCTGTCCCAATATTTAATGAGCCCATTCGTGCCCTCTAGGTTCGCCACATCTTTCAGCTTTCCACTTTGTGACAGTTGAGTCAGTCTCAATTGTTCTGGTTGCTCGAGTAGATGTTTTTTGTCCAGTGATGGCAACAATTCATACAAGGGCTGCCACAGTTCTAGTTTCACGTAGCACTGTTTAATTAACTTGAGTAGTACTGGATTATCGGGATACGTATTACGTAGGGTGCTTAATACATCAAACGCGTTTTCGTACTCTAATACACTGATGTGTTGCTTGGCCTTAGTTAGGCCGACTGCCAATGTTGAATCAGGTTGCTCTGAGGCCTTTTCCAAGTGCTTATCTCGCTCGGGAATCTTGCCTTGAGCGTGTGCCGCTTCTGCAGCCACTAAATAACACAGCAGAGGCTTATCGTGATGGTTAGACCAACGGGTCACTTTCTTTTCTGCGGCCTTCCAATCGCCTTCTACGAGCTTAATGATGCCTTCGTTTGTATAGCGGCGTGCTCGTTTAAGTTTGCGAACACTGAAGTAGTTCCATGTTGCGCTGGTATAGCGAAATGATTTCTTAACTAGGGTCTCTACTAAGAACAGCAAGGCGAGCAAAATAATCACCAGGATCACAAGCGTAGTCACGCTCATTTCTAGTGTTTTATCCGCGATTGATATCAGCACATAACCTTGTTGACCCGAAAATTGCGTTCCTACAAATAGGCCGGCCGCTAAGATCGCAAATAGGAATAGAATACGTATCATGATGCCTCCTTGCTGCCTAAGGTAGTCACGTCTTTACGTAAACGTACGCGGATGATCTCTTCTAAGATCGGTTGAGTACTAAGTTTGCTTGGATACTCGATGGAGACATCTTGATCTAAGAGTGCTTTAACTTGTTTTTGGAAGCTTTGAACTTTGGCATCATCTTGCGCAAAGTATACCGCAGACCACTCCAGAACTGTGTCGATTGACGTTCGATACAGCTCATCTTGCTCTTGATAAACACCTCGGATCGCGGTTTCAAGCTTCGCTTTGGCATTCTCGCGCAGATAGAAGTGCTGTTGAGGTGACAGCAAAGGTACGGCGCTGCCATCACGGACTCGATAGGTGATGAATTGATCTGAAAACGCTTTTAATGACGACATTAGATTATCTTGCCAGTCGGTAATGTCACTGGAGACTTCTTTAATGGCAACTTCTTCGGCTTCCGGTACAACTGCATTGGCGAGGGGCAAGGCGTCGATGGTTTTTTGCAAACTTATCAGTTTAAGAACCAGACCATCTTTATCATAGACGGGGGTCGAGCGAAGCTCGGTTAAGTCGTCATTAATGTGTTGTCGTAATTCAGTCAAGCTAGGATCGTTTAAGGCGGCAATTCGTTGGTCCGCGCTTTCCATTAAGTGCGTCGCAGTAACGACATCGTGTTCTAAGTGAAGCTTGCTAGAAGCTAAATTGACTAGGTAATCAGCTTCTGCCAGTAACCAGTCGTTAGGACGGCGACCTTTTACGTCGGTGACGGCGGACTGCAACGCTTCAATGCTTTGCTGCTGCTGCGTTTGCGTCACTTCTACTCGGCTGACCATTTCAGATGTTTGCGCGGTAAGATCTTTACTCGCGTCATTCACCGATTGACTCAGTTGTTGATTATTACTGGTAATCGAGTTTTTGATTGTCGCTAACTCTTGGCTCAGTTGTTGGTTTTGCTGTTGCAAGTACCAGTAGCCGTATGCCGCGGTTAAGATCGCGATAATCAGCGCAACCCACGCAATCTTGTTGCTAGGCTGCTTTTGTTTGTCTGCATCAGGCGTCTTAGGCTTAGGCTGTGATTTAGGTTTATCAGCTTGAACCGATGAGGCGTTTGACTGGTCTTTATTTGCGGTGCTTTTCGGTGATTCCTTTGCCGGAGTGGTGTCTTTCTCGGTTGTTTTGGCATCTGAAGCGGACGTCGGGGTCACGTCAGTGTCTTTGGGCTCGGAGGCGTTTGTTTTATCCGTCATACAGGAGTCCTATAGTGATTCAGCGAGCAATGTGCTGCAACAAAGTTTGGTTATCGGCTTTATGAGTTATGATTATTTGGTTAAAGCCATAATGCTGTGCCAATTTACTTATCCTAGCGCTAGTTACAAAAAGTTGCCGTGATTGCAACCAAGCTAATTGATCTAGATTGGCTTTTTTTATTAACAATTTCAATTGTTCTGCGCTGGTAACAACCAGCTTTTCTACACCTTGAGCTTGCCAGTGTCTAAAGTGAGACTCGCTATCCCATACAACAGGGTACCTTTGGTAGCTCTCTATGTATGAGACATGAGCGCCTCGGCTGGTTAATGTTTTATACAGTAATTCCCGCCCACTATTACCGCGTAAAATAACTATAGAGCGCCCATCAACACTGCGCAATTTAGGGTGACTTAATAAATGTTCGCTGTCTTCGATAGTGGGATGCAGCACCGGTTGCTTGGTAAACTGTTGCAAACAGTACGCGGAAGATTTACCCACTGCCATGTAACAAGCAGAGGTTGGCCAAGAAGAATGGTGAGTGGTTATCCACTCATTGAGGAACATGGATGCTGGCTTGCTGACTGAGATGATGATGTCGGCTTGGGACAGTTGTTCGATGCAACTCTCAGACAATGATGTGGACTGGGAAAACTCAATCAGCGGAAAGGCGATAGCCTGTATGCCTTGCAAAGCGAGCTGCTGCGCTAATTCGTTGGCCGCTTGTTGCGGCCTTATGATTAGCACACTCATTAATTACGATTCCTGTTCGTAAAGTCGAGTCAATATCTCCCTTGCACCTTCATCGAGTAGCCGATTGGCAAGAGCCACACCTAATGATTCGCCTTGTGATTTCGGGCCTGAAATCTCACCACGAACAATCACGCTGCCATCGGGTTCACCAACCAGGGCGCGCAAGTGTACGGTGTCGCCATCGATAGTAGCATAACTGCCAATAGGGACCTGACACCCCCCTTCTAGAGTTAAGTTCATTGCTCTCTCACACAATACACGCTCAGTCGTTTCTTGATGTGATAATGGAGCGAGCAATGCCAATATACGCTCGTCATCTAGGCGGCATTCAATACCTACCGCACCTTGCCCCACTGCTGGAAGCGATTGCTCTGGTTCTATAAACGATTGAATTCGCTGTTCTAGTTTAAGGCGCTTTAGACCTGCGGCGGCCAGAATGATAGCGTCGTATTCCCCAGCATCAAGTTTGGATAAACGAGTGCCTACATTACCTCGAAGCTCTTTAATAATAAGGTCGGGGCGTCGTTCTTTGAGCTGACATTGTCGGCGCAAGCTACAGGTACCGACTGTCGCTCCTTGAGGGAGTTCCTCTAAGCTATCAAAAGTATTTGAGACAAATGCATCGCGCGGGTCTTCACGTTCACAGATTATTGCTAGCCCAAGGCCTTCAGGAAAGTCCACTGGAACGTCTTTCATTGAGTGAACGGCGAGATCGGCGCGGCCTTCGAGCATCGCGACTTCAAGTTCTTTCACAAACAGCCCTTTGCCGCCCACTTTGGCTAAAGGCGTATCCAAAATGATGTCACCCTTAGTGACCATGGTGACCAACTCAACATTAAGTTGAGGGTGATGCTTTTCCAGTTCTGCTTTAACGAATTCAGCTTGCCAAAGAGCAAGAGGGCTTTTTCTAGTCGCAATACGGACCGTATTAGTCGAGTGAGGCATGATGGTTTGTATGGTCAATTAGGTTGGTTTTATCCTAACATTCAGAGCAAGAAAGTGTACTTTTTCAGAGCTTTGTTGCGGCGTTTTTTGAGCAATAGGCTTAGCCAAATGATCTAGTGTGATGTGGATCTCAAAAACTACTTGAGTCTATGCGGTGCTTGAGGCAAGATGATGCCCGACTTTAAGCACGGATGCTCGAGACGAATTCTTTACCTGATGGCTAAAAAGTGTTACATTTGTCACGTTTTCATGGTCAATTCGGTGGAGGTTTATTCAACTTTGGCGTTTTGGCCCAGATAGGAAATACCTTTGCAGTCATTCACTAAAAGCATGATTCATCGTTTAGACTTGCTGAACGAGCAACGCGTTGCTCGTGCGCTTGCGTTGATGGACACCAGTGCGCAAAGAGTATTCCACCTTATCCCAGCACTATTTCACTATCAACACCCTGCATTACCAGGCTTTGTCGACGGTGACACCCCTTTTGGTATTCCAGACTTTCAGCTTGATGAGACAGCTCAACAGTTGCTTGATTCTTTGGTTGTCACCGATAACACACTTAAAGCGCATAATGAAACTCAAGTCCTAGGTCTTTACACCATGGGCAGCACATCATCTATTGGTCAGTCTACGACCAGTGATATTGATGTATGGGTGTGCGTGTCATCGCTAATGTCGTCAGAGCAAAAATCGCTACTCAGTCATAAGTGTACATTGTTGTCTCAATGGGCTTCAGAACAGGGCGTAGAAGCAAGCTTCTTTGTTATGGACGAAATGCGTTTTAAGGCGCAACGTTCAGAAGCAATGACCGGCGACAATTGTGGCTCTAGCCAACATATACTCTTACTCGACGAGTTTTATCGCTCGTCTATGCGAGTTGCAGGCTATCGATTGTTATGGCAAGTCGTTCCACCAGAAATGGAAGAGTGCTACGACGACTATATTCAGCAGTTATGCGACAGTAATGCCATTGATTGCAGCAAATGGATTGACTTTGGTCGATTAAACTCTATTCCAGCTGAAGAATACTTCGGCGCCAATTTGTGGCAACTGTACAAGAGCATCGACTCTCCATTTAAGTCGGTTCTCAAAGCTATATTGTTGGAAGCGTATTCTTGGGAATACCCTAACACTCAGCTTTTAAGCCTTGATTATAAGCGCCGATTCTTCGCTCATGAGCCAGATCTGTACAGCATGGATGCCTATTATCTAATGCTAGAAAAGGTAACGCGTTATTTAGAGCGCACTGGCGATCACACCAGACTTGAGCTTGTTAGACGCTGCTTCTATTTAAAAACCAAAGAAAAAATCACGCGTGAGCCGGAATCTGGCTCAGTGGCGTGGCGCCGTAAAGCTCTGAAAGAGCTAACCGCTCAATGGCACTGGCAACATGACACACTTGAGTGGCTAGACAATCGACGCAGTTGGAAGGTAGAAGACGTTAAAAGCATGCATCATCAGTTGCTAGAAGCCTTGATGCTTAGCTATCGAAACCTTATCCAGTTTGCACGTCGTAACAAGATAACCTCGGCCATTAGCCCGCAAGATATCAGCATTTTAGCCCGCAAGTTGTACGCAGCGTTCGAAGCCTTACCGAGTAAAGTGACTTTGTTGAACCCTCAGATCGCGACCGACTTACACGAGTCTGATTTGACCTTCATCCAAGTGAATCCGGGCACAGTAAACAAACATGGCTGGTACCTTTACAAGCAACCTTTAATTGCGGATCGCATCATTGGCCAACCTAAGATTGCGCATGACGAAAACCTCTCTAAAGTGGTCGCTTGGTCATTCTTTAATGGCTTAATTACGGAGTCCACTCGTCTGCACTCGGTAGTCAAATCGTCCGACATCGATATTGATAAGTTTTATCAGATGGTCAGCGATCTAAGAAACACCTTTTCGCTTCGTAAACGAAGAGCGACGATGGAAGCGTTGGCCAGCCCATGTGAAATTAGCCAGCTAGCACTGTTTATCAATTTTGAAAACGACCCAACCAGTCGTTTAAGCAGTAAAGACGCCAAGCTTGACCCACGTAAAGTGGATGTCTTTTCGTATGGCAAACAGAAGCAGTGTCTTATTGGCAGTGTCGATGTGGTGTATCGCAACTCTTGGCATGAAGTTCGGACAATGAGTTTCAAAGGTGAGCACAGCTTGCTTGACGCACTAAAAATGCTGCTAGGAAAAATGCACCAAGGTGCGATTCCTCCAGAATCATTGGATGTATTTAGTTACAGCCAGAACCATCGCAGCCTTATACGAAATTCGGTCTATCAGCTGCTTGCTGAGTGTGTTCGTCTGCGTTTGCAACCGGTGGAAGAGAAAGCGCAACGTGGCTACAAAACAATCGGCTTGGGCCAGCAGCGTTATGGACTGTTTTTCGAACGTCGAGGGGTCTCTGTACAAGCTCTCGTTGGCGGCGTCGATTTTTACCGCTCTGTGGCTGACCAAAAACTGAATGGCTCACTGTTTACCAAAATGGATCGCGATCAGTCGTTCGAGCTGCCACACGCTATCGAAACGTTTGCCAGTGAAGGGTTGATTCAGTTTTTCTTTGAAGACACTAGCGATGGATTTAACATTTATGTGCTAGGTGAGAAGAACGAAGCGGAAGCGTATCATCAGCTTACTGATAAGCGCACAGATAAAAGTGAAGTCATTGCATCAATCAATCAACACTACACCGACATCAACAATGACGGTGATGTGAGTATGGCTAACTTCAATCTACCTCAATATTACCAAATCATTCACCCTGAACAGGGCGAATGTTATGTGGTGCCTTATAGTACGGACTTTGAAATAGAGTCTAGGCCCTCACAAGCCGTTGGTTTGTAAGGCTACTCTGGCCAGTCTATTGGCTCATCAGCGTGTTTAACACACTCTTGCTTCACCAATTCAATGAGCTCCAACCCTGACTTTGAACAAATCCAAGCGTCCGACTGCAATGAAAAATGATAGCCTCCCGATTTGGACGCTAACCAAATTTCTCGCATGGGCTCTTGCTTGTTGATCACAATCTGACTGCGGTCTTCAAACTCAAGCGTAAGCACGTTACCCGTCGCTTCATAATCGATATCGGCACCCGATTCATCGATCATTTCTTCGATTTGGGTCAGCAGTGCATCCGCTAATTGGTGAAATTCACTCTCCTTCATGCTTTGTCCTATTGCTTTTCTTAATGGTGGTGCGATTATAAAGGCACTATATCACTGAAAAACAATATTGAATATCAGGCCAACATGAGAAAACTGTACATCATTGTCAGCTTAGGGTTGATGATAGGGCTTACTGGCTGCGGCCAGACAGGAGCGCTCTATCTGCCTGACGACACACAACAATCGCAACCACAACCAGATTAAAGGACAAATCGTTTGGACTACTTCAATTATCAGCAGGACGGTGAATTGTGGGCCGAACAGGTACCCTTGCGCCAAATTGCAGACACCTATGGCACACCAACTTATGTATACTCGCGTGCAACCTTAGAACGTCACTGGAACGCGTTTGATCGTTCCGTGGATGGGCACCCTCATTTAGTGTGTTATGCGGTTAAGGCTAACTCCAACTTAGGGGTGCTAAATACGCTGGCTCGTTTAGGGTCGGGGTTTGACATTGTTTCTATGGGGGAGCTTGAGCGTGTACTTGCCGCCGGTGGTGACCCTAAGAAAGTAGTGTTTTCCGGCGTAGGTAAAACGGAAGACGAAATGCGTCGCGCTTTGCAACTTAACATTAAATGCTTCAATGTCGAATCTGAACCTGAACTGGAAAGGCTGAATAAAGTCGCCAGCGAAATGGGGGTTCGCGCGCCAATTTCATTGCGGATTAATCCGGACGTTGACGCTAACACTCACCCGTACATATCCACAGGGTTGCGTGACAACAAGTTTGGAATTGCCTTTGATCGCGCACCAGAGGTGTATGCGTTTGCTCACGGATTACCGTCACTTGAAGTGATGGGGATTGATTGCCACATTGGCTCGCAATTGACCGACTTGGCACCGTTTATCGATGCAACCGACCGACTATTGGGCTTGATAGACAAGCTACAAGCCAGTGGCATTGCAATCCGACATTTGGATGTTGGTGGTGGTTTGGGCGTGGTGTATCGTGATGAGTTACCGCCGCAGCCGTCTGAGTACGCGAAAGCCTTACTGTCTCGACTGGAGAACCATCCCGAGCTTGAGCTAATCTTTGAGCCTGGGCGAGCAATTGCTGCGAACGCTGGGGTGTTGTTGACTAAAGTTGAGTTTTTAAAACACACCGAGCACAAAAACTTTGCCATTATTGATGCAGCAATGAACGACTTGATGCGACCAGCTCTCTATTCCGCTTGGCAGGATATTGTGCCTGTGGCCCCAAGAAAAGGCGAAGCACACACTTATGACTTAGTCGGCCCAATATGTGAAACGGGCGACTTTATTGGTAAAGACCGTGAGCTGGTACTGCAAAATGGGGATCTATTGGCAGTGCGCTCTGCGGGGGCGTATGGCTTTGTGATGTCATCCAACTATAATAGCCGCCCACGTGTCGCGGAAGTTATGGTGGATAAAGAAGCGACTCATTTAGTTCGTCAACGCGAAACACTTTCCTCTTTGTGGGAACTCGAATCGATTTTACCGGAGTAATGCGTCGTAATGCACTTTCACTTTTCTAAAATGCACGGACTGGGTAATGACTTTTTGGTGGTGGATTGCATCACCCAAAACGTGTTTTTTTCCGCTGAACTGATTAAGCGAATGGCCGATCGCCATACTGGCGTCGGGTTTGATCAGTTACTGGTGGTTGAAGCACCGTATGATCCTGAAACTGACTTTCATTACCGGATATTTAACGCCGATGGCAGTGAAGTGGAGCAGTGTGGTAATGGTGCGCGTTGTTTTGCGCGTTTTGTGACCATGAAGGGCTTAACCAATAAACGAAGCATTAAGGTCAGTACCAAAAAAGGCAAAATGATACTGAATTTAACTCAGGACAACTTGGTGTCTGTGGATATGGGGGTTCCCGAGTTCGAACCGAAACGCATCCCATTTAATGCAAAACAGAAAGAAAAAACCTATATTTTACGTACTGGTGAAAAGACTCTGTTTTGCGGTGCTGTATCTATGGGTAATCCTCATGTTGTCACCACAGTTGAGGATATTAATACCGATGATGTCAGCGTTTTAGGGCCAGAGCTCGAGTCACACGAACGTTTTCCAGAACGAGTTAATGCGGGTTTTATGCAAGTCATCGATCGCAAGCATATTGCACTACGAGTGTATGAACGCGGCGTAGGCGAAACTCAAGCCTGTGGCAGCGGTGCATGCGCTGCGGTGGCCGTTGGCGTTATTCAAGGACAGCTCGACAGTGAAGTGAACGTTACTTTGCTGGGGGGTGAGTTGACCATTAAGTGGGAAGGCGAAGGGAAGTCATTGTTTATGACTGGCCCTGCTACCCACGTTTATGACGGACAGATAAGCTGCTAATCATGAGTCGAGTTAATACACAAAACCAACCCCAAGAGCCTCTGAGTACAGAAGAAACCGATCTTGTTGTGGCTGAGTATCTTGAACAGCACCCCGGTTTTTTTGAGCGTCACCCAGAGCTGCTAGAAAGGTTGAATATACAAGCTAAAGACACGGGTACGGTGTCGTTGTCTGGGATCCAGTTGCAACGACAACGTAAGCGAATCCAAGAGCTTGAAGAAGAAGTGACGGACCTCATGTCTCTCGCTTCGGCTAACGACAAAACCTTCAACGAGTTTATGTCGCTGCAGCAACAAGTATTGAGTTGTGAGCGTGGCAGTGACGTGATTAATGCGATTGCGACCAAAGCACGCGATCTCAAGCTGACCGCCCATGTGGCACTTGTCGGCAGCGAGCATTTACCACTTTCGGCAGAAAGCTGGCATCGGTTTCAGCAAAATAATCTGCACGGTAAGTCAGCGTACCTTGGTCGATTGAAACAAGGGGATCGCAGTGCGTTGTTTGACACGCTTCCTTCCTCGGTGATCCCAGAGCTGGGATCCTACGTGATTTTGCCATTGGATAAGGCGGGTTTACAAGGGTGCTTGGTGTTTGCAAGTGAAGACGGTGGGCACTTTAGGCCAGAACAAGACACGCTGTTTTTGCGTCACTTAGCATTAGTGACTGCCCACATGCTTGCCGACCTACCGTGGAAGTAGCCGGTGACTAGGGCTAATGCGCAAGCAATGATGTCACATCAGTGGGTGACATCATTTCTTGAGTATCTCATCAACGAAAAAGGCTACAGTCCCCTAACTCAAGCCAACTATAAAACTCAACTTAATGCGATCGCAACGTTAAGTGATGAGTTGGGATTAACGAGCTGGGAACAGTTGGATGTTAATTGGATAAAACAGTTGGTGGCCAAAAGCGCTCGTAACGGTCTTTCGAGTCGTTCTATTGCCCTTCGATTGTCGGCACTTCGCAGCTTCTTTAACTATTTAATGCTCACCGATCAAGTCACTGTGAACCCAGCCCAAGCGGTCAATGCACCGAAACAATCCAAACCGCTGCCCAAAAACCTAGACGTCGATGAAGTGTCTCAGTTGCTGGAGGTTAGCGACAACGATCCCCTATCTATTCGTGACAGAGCGATGATGGAGCTGCTGTATGGCACTGGAATGCGCCTCAGTGAGTTGGTGGGCCTAACAGTGAGTCAAGTGACGGATGGTCGCGACGAAATTCGCTTGCTCGGAAAAGGCAACAAAGAGCGAATGGTTCCCTTTAACGGCGAAGCGAAACGATGGGTGGATAAGTGGCTAACTGTGCGCCCACAACTGTTAAAGACGCCGCAAAGTGCGCTGTTTTTGTCTAAGCTTGGTCGACAGATCTCTACACGCCAGGTGCAAGTAAGGTTAAAAGAGTGGGGCCTAAAGCAGGGGGTGACCAGCCACATTACTCCCCATAAACTGCGTCATTCGTTTGCGACACATGTATTGGAGTCCAGTCAAAATCTGCGGGCTGTTCAAGAATTACTAGGCCACGAAAACCTGTCTACGACGCAAGTATACACGTCCTTGGACTTTCAGCATTTAGCGTCTGTCTATGACAGCGCACATCCTAGAGCAAAGCGTAAAAAGACCGATCAGTAATTCGGCCTGTCACAATGATTATTGGCACACCATAGAAGGCACTTGCTATGAAGTTTTACCGCTCTTTACCTCCTTTAACGGCCATCACTTTCGATTTAGACGATACCCTCTACGACAATCATAGCGTTATGCTTCGCTTGGAAGCTCGCTTTCTTGAGTGGCTAAACGACAATGCCGCACAGATGAGGCGATGGGACCGGATGCATTGGCGAGTATTGAGAGAGCATGCTCTGCGACGAGCACCATCACTAAAAAATGATATGACCGCACTTCGTATTGCTACGATTGAGGCTGGGTTATCAGAGCAAGGCTATACTAAGTCTCACATTGATTCGATTACGACTGCTGCAATGCAGCGTGTGTATCAATGGCGAAATGAGGTTGAGATTTTACCTTCAACACATGACGTGCTCTCCAAGTTAGCTAAAAAGTACCCCTTGGTGGCAATTACAAATGGTAATGTAGACTGTCACGCTATAGGACTCAGTCATTATTTTGCTTATACTTTCAGTGCGGGACCCGATGGAGTGGCTAAGCCAGAACCACACCTGTTCAACAAGGCCGCGAAGGCGCTCAGCTTAAACCCTGAGGGTATTTTACATGTTGGTGATCACTTAATTAGCGATGTTGCGGGTGCCAATGCTGCAGGGTTTAAGTCAGCCTGGCTAAACACCAGTAATCGTAGCTTACGTCACTCGCTGAATGTTGAGAGTCTACCGGATATTGAGCTTAGCGACCTTCGTCTGCTACTTTCGTTGTAATTTACGTGATTTCGACCTAAGAAATCGTTTGCGTAAGGCGAATCTGGTAAGCTTTTCTTGGAACAAAACGGATAATCAGGCATAGTTATAGTATATCATACTGATAAGAGTCACCATGCATAGTCGATCACTAATATTTCAAAGTATTCATGAGCTTAATGAGCATTTAGAGCAGACTGTGATCCACAGAGATGCAGATTATCTCGTTCAGCTTTTTGCTGCATGTAGCGCCGACCAAGCCAAACAGTACTCATCTGCGTTAAAAAGCGCGATCCCTAACGCCGTCATCGTTGGCGCAAGCGCTCAGTTTACAATTGCGCAAGGGCGCACGCTTGAGAAACAGTGTGTTGTGCACATCACTCAGTTTGATACAAGTGAGCTCTTCGCCTATCACACACCGATAATGGACGATATTGTCGATACCTGCAGTGATATTGCACCGATGTATCGTCGACACAAAGATCGAAAAGCGCTTATTGGTTTTGCCGATAGTATCAATGCAAATGACTACCCGCTGTTTTCTCAACTCACCCGCAATGAGCCAATGTTACCGATCTCTGGTGGTGTGTCACATGAGGTGGATGGAGAAAGCTGGGTATTGCTCAATCAGACCACTTACCAGCGCCACTTAGTCACTGTGTTGCTATGTGGTGAGCAACTCAGTGTTGAGCGTCAGTGCTTCACTGAATGGCACCCAATAGGCCGAGAGTTTGAAGTTACAGAGGCTGAATTTGGGCGAGTGTATTCGCTGGATGGACAACCACCTCTTCATTTTTACAAAAAATACCTCAATCAAGGCCACCCTGTAGCCTATGAGGTCGCTCGTGATTTCCCGCTACTTAAGAATACTCAGTCTGGTCAAGATACCTTCATCCCAACGTCAATATCGGCCGATGGCAGTATGGACTTTATCGGTGAGTTGAAACAGGGGGATCGAGTTCGATTTTGCTACAACCACCCCAGCTTAACTCTAAACCAAGTTAATGGCGCAGTTAAACAACTCAAACGATTTTCTCCGCAAGCACTATTTGTTTATAACTGTCTGTCGCGTCTAGACTTTATGGAAGGGGACGAAGAGCTAGAAGTGTTTGATGACATTGAGGGAGTAAAGGCGCAGGGTTTTTTCTGCATGGGGGAGTTTTTTTATACTGCGGGTCAGCACAGCATTATGCATCACTCTATGACGTTACTCGCGTTGAGTGAAAGAGAAACCCCGTTAATCTCTCAGTCTTTGATCAGTGAACAAGCTCAAGAGAAAAAGGAAAATCTTCCACCGCTCTTTTCTCTCATTAAAAATGCATTGGATGATGTCGATACCATGCAGCAGCAGATGGAGAAGAGACTAAAAGCACAATCTGATTCACTGCTGGCCAGTTACCGCATTGACCCTAGAACTGAGCTGCCTAACCGCACCGTTCTAAAGCAGCGCCTAGAGCAATTTACAAATAACGACCACCTTATATCGGTCAAAGTGACGAACTTCCCGCAGGTAAATGAAAAGTATGGCTATGAGATCGGCGACTTACTGCTAAAAGAATTGACCGCACACATTAAACAAACCATCGCTCAGCACGTTCCTAACGGAGGGGTGAGTTTATACAGCCTTGGGATCGCAGAGTGGGCGCTGGTGTTTAACTCTCAAATGAGCCAAGAAAAAATTAAAGAATATTTTATCGGCTTAGCGGATTACACAGAAAAAATAAATTTCGAACCAGTAGGCCTGCCTGAAATGGATTACCTATCGGTTTCGGTTCGCGGTGGCTTGATTTCAAGAGATAATTTCCCGGTAGATTCACCGGACGAGCTGCTGTTGAAGTCGATAGAATCGAGACGGTTTGCCACAAAAAATCACCAGTTTATTGTCAGTGCCAATGAGCTACGCAGTGAAGAACGCCAACGACAAGAAGAGTTTGGTTGGCTCAACAGCGTGAGCCGCGCGGTTCAACGGAAAAATGTCGTCTCTTACGCGCAAGGTGTGGTGAGTGTTGAAAGCAATCAACTGGCATTTTATGAGTGTTTAGTTCGTATAGAGGAAGAAGGCAAAATTATTATGCCTGGGCAATTTCTGCCTGTGATTGAAGGGACGCACCTGTATGCTCGATTGAGTCATCAGATGATCAAAGAGACCTTTCGACATATGCGTAATCGCACCGAGTCGTTTTCGATAAACTTGTCGCCGCAAGATATGCTCAGTAACCGCACCATGTATTTACTAGAGCAAGAAGTCGCGCAGCTTAAAGACCCATCGCGATTTGGTGTGGAAGTGTTGGAGACAGAACAGATCAAAGACTACAATCGAATGCGTGAGATTTGCGATCATTTTCGCGCTATGGGTGTAAGAATTGTGGTGGATGATTTTGGCTCCGGGTATTCCAATATCGATGAGATCATCAAGTTAGAGCCGCATATCATTAAGGTCGACGGCAGTTTGGTCCGCAATATCGATCGCGATCCAAAGCAGCGTGCTATTACAGAACAACTGGTGAACCTATGCCGGGTGTTTAATGCCCAAACGGTTGCCGAGTTTGTCCACAATAAACAGGTTGCCGACATTGCAACCGATATGGGATTTGACTTCCTACAAGGCTTCTATTTCTTTGAGCCAAAACCTACTGAACTGATTTAACTAAGATCTTAGAGCGTGACCGCTTCGGTCTGCTTGATAGGCAGCAAAATAGTACTTCATCGAGTGAGACAGAGCGTGGGCTTGTTCCGTCTGGTTATGCAGTTTTAAAAGTTCAATGCCGATTTCACAGGTGCAGACGCTATTGGGCTTTTGATTGCGTCGCAACGTAAACTCGCTGCTGTGTTCCAATTCCAAGTGAAAGGTTGGTAGAGCCTGCAACCAAGGACTTTGACGCCACATTTTACCGGCTTCCTGCCACGTAGCATCCAATACAATATACAGTGTATTGGATTGGGTAAGGCTTGGTGAGCTTACCGGTTGGCTATTCGGTGTAGGAAACAGTAACACGGGATTAGCGTGGTTGTTTATAGCCTCTAGCAGTTCAACAGGCGGCGTACGCCTATCCCAAGTAAACGATGCACATCGTGTCAGTTGCCATTGCAGCAATTTAGCGCTGTTGGTGGCACGAGCTAACTCATTGGGGTGCTGGATCAACAACAAGTCAAAATGATTGTCTAGTGGCGTCATCATTGCGCACACACATTGATGACGCATCCCACATTTTGGACAAGTCATGACAAGCCCTTATTGGTCGCTGTAGCGATCGCTGAAATCAACATTTGAGCCCACTATTGCGGCTTCTTAAACAGCACAATACCACCTTGTTGCAGTGGGTAGGTCGTCCCATTGACGGTCTCTTGTTGCGTCGAAATTTGATCACCGCTGCGAGTAAACACACGTTGTGCGACCAGTCGTTGTCCTTGGTGTGAGGTACTCACCACTTCCACTTGATTCGCGCTTTTTGCTTGCCAATATCCGAGTTCTCGAGTGCTGGCGCTGCCATCTGAATAGTCATACTGCGTGATTGCGCTATGATCGGGGTACAGCGAAACATTGATGGTAAAACCGAGGCTCTCTGTACTTTGCGCCGCATAGTCCCCGTACCATTGCGTGTCTAACGGTTGGTTACTCGGAATGACGCACCCTTGTAATGTCTCACCGGAGATTTTGGCTTGGGCTTGCCAGCCATAAAGAGAATCACTCATAGCATCGCGGCACCAACCGCGAGTCAGTGCTAACTCACCCTTGGGTTGGTCAAAGCGAAAAGTCGTTTTGTTCTGAGATGAACGGACCTCTGCAATTGGAAAGGTTTGAGCCTCAGAGCCCATTCTTTGATAGGTAATGAATTCGTTGTCCCATTTCATGATCCAGTTAGGCTCGTTACCAATTGCTCTGGCCGGTTGGGGCGATTGATTGCAGCGCTGTGGGTTTTCTGCCGACACTAGGTTGGCAGCCGTGACTTTAAATTGAGCAGGAAAGTCTGTGCTAAGCACGGCTTGGCCTACGGGTGCTAATACACCTTCTAGCTCCGCATACAATGGCTGATAGGGCTCACGAGTCAGCAGCTGCAGCTCTTTTGCAACCTCAGGTGCCAAAGAGACCCAGTACTGCTGATTAGAGCCACAAGGTTGGAAGCTTCGCATTTCGTGGCCTATCACCAACTGCCCTCGCAATATAACCAAACTGTCAGCAGTAGACAGTGCGTCTGGGGCGACATCAGATTGAGTCACGTTGGTTAAACCGCTAGAGGAAGACCCAGCAGTAGGTGGTGTGCTTTGAGAACACGCACTGAGAACGGCGATGGCAATAACGGGAAAATAGTAACGCATTAGCTTCCTACAGACATTCAATTTCAATATTGTGTTAGTTTAACAGGTGATCCGCTAAATAGTGAGCAACAGCGTCATCAGCGTGGCTGCCAATCACCTCGTTAACAGGCAGTGCTTGTTTTACTTTTGGGTGAGAGGTCTGCATCACTTTGCCGTGCTTCGCCATACTAAGCATCTCAACATCATTCATCCCGTCACCAAACGCAATACAGTTGTCGAGTGAGTAGCCTAGTGACTGCGCAACGGCTTTTAACGCTTCACCTTTTGATACTCCGCTTGCCATCACTTCTAAGCATTGTGGCGTAGAAAATGCGACTTCAATGCGTGCACCAAACCGTTGGTTTAATTGCGTTTCATAATCGACTAAATGGTCATGATCATTGTGGGTAAAGAAGAGCTTAGCAATACCTTGGGTTGGCGCTGCCTGTTGCTCGAACACCTTGTAGGAGTACCCGGAGTCCTTATGAAACTGTTTGAAATAGTCAGTTTCTTGGTTGATCATCCATTGGTCATCTTTATAGATATGAACCACGGTATCGGCGTCGTTCTCAAATAAATCCACGATAGGTTGAATCAAATCTGCGTCAACATCTTTGCTGTACATCAGTGCGTCGTTGAGGTCATGGACGCGAGCGCCGTTTGAGGTGATCATGTGTGCAGGAATCCCTGCGGTTTCTCGGATCGACGCGACATCGACATGATGGCGGCCCGTCGCGAAAATAAAATGAAACCCTTGAGCGTGAAGCTGCTTTAATATCTGTTTGGTGTACGCAGATAACTTATGATCCGGCGCCAATAAGGTGCCATCGAGATCCGATGCAACAATGCAGATATTTTCTAAATTGGGAGTAAGAGAAGTCATAACTAGGCCTTGAGTAGCAACATCAAAGACCTAGTTTACTCTAAAACGCCTGACGCAAAGAGGGTAAAGCGTCATTTCCTCTTTTGTGTGTCTAGTCAGCGGTGTCAGTGTGGTGTTCAAACCACTGCAGTACTTCATTCATCGCCTGATTTCGCATTTTGTCTGCTTCAACTAGCAGTTCGTGGCGAGCCCCTTTAATGACGATCATTTTTGTGGAGGCTGGTGCGTGAACCATAAATTGAGCATGGGCTCGATTGTCGACGACCAAATCTTCTTCGCCCTGCATTATCAGCAGCGGTAGCGGAATCTTCGCTGCATTCTCAACACACAACTTGGCCCCATCCATCGCTTGCCAGACCCAGTGCGAGGTTGGGCCACCCATCTGTATCTGCTCGGTATTTAGGTGCAGTTCATCGGCCCATTCATAACGCACTTTTGAGTGACTTAAGGTGTTGTTCTCAAAAGGTTGAGGGTCAAAGCCAGATTGCCCTACAGCGTAGTGCGTCGTGGGGATGAGTTTTGCCATCCATTTCGACAGACCTCGCGCGATAGGCTTGAGAGCTGCAGGCAAATAGATACCAAACATTGGCGCGCTTAGTGCCGCAGCGTTGAATGCCGAGCAGTCGTGAGTTTGCAAAAAGCGTGTTGTGATAGCACCGCCCATTGAGTGCCCAAGCAAGAACCTTTGTTGATAGCCGCCAAGGTCGAAATGATCGATCATGTTGCTGAGATCTCTAACATAGTGGTCAAAATCTTCAACATGGCCCATTTGAGCGTTGTGTGCGACTCTGTCTGAAAGGCCTTGACCACGATGATCAAATGAATAGACATCGTACCCTTGTTGAAACAGGTCAAAAAACAGTTCTTGATATTTGAGTACGGTCTCAGTGCGCCCATTCACCATCACAATGGCTTTGCTGTGTTTTGGCGAGGTGAATTTTACCCAATATAGATTTTTGTTTTCGATGGCTGGTAAAAAGCCCTGTTCGCGGGCGGCCCAGAACTCGGCGATTGGGCCTTGCATTTGACTGATAAATTGCGCTTCTTGTGTGAAGTCCTGAGAATGATCCAGCGACATGGTAAGCAAATCCTTTTCGTTTTAACGGCAAGAGCATATCATTGTCACCATTAAAGAAACATGAAGGATATCAAGATGACACTTTCTGTATGGCTTGCGTATGTGGCAACAGCGATCGTTTTTAGTCTTGCACCAGGCTCAGGTACGGTCAACTCCATCTCTAATGGCATTAACTTTGGTGCTCGCCGCTCTCTCGCTGCCGTCGCGGGACTTCAAGTTGGATTAGTGTGTCATATTGCATTAGTTGGTGCCGGCATAGGGGCGTTGGTGGCCCAATCGGCAACCGCGTTTACGGTCATTAAGTGGGTTGGCGTCGTCTATTTGGTGTGGCTTGGCATCCAAAAATGGCGAGAAACCAGTGGCATGTCAGTCACCGATAGCCACGAACAGTTAAGCTCAACAACGCTTTTTCGTCAGGCTGTACTCGTTAACTTGACCAACCCTAAGTCGATTGTTTTCTTGGTTGCGCTATTTCCGCAATTTATCGATCCCAGCCAACCGCAGTTTGTTCAGCTACTCATTTTAGGCGTAACCACGGTTGTCATCGATGGTGCCGTTATGATTGGCTACACGACGCTTGCCTCGCAGTTACGTCGTGCTGTTCAGTCGCCACGTTGGATGCGCTCACTCAACCGAGTGTTTGGGAGTATGTTTATTGGCTGTGGAGCCTTACTTTCTTTGGCGAAAAGCTAACTTTTTCTGCACGTTTGTTTACGGGGGCACCCTCTGCCCCTTTATGAACTCTTTGTGACAATCCTCTAATTTCTATTGACAAACCCCCCTTAATATCAGATATATACGCATATCCATATATGGGGGTATTTCTGTGTTACCACACCAACTGTTTAAACTTCTGTCAGACGAAACACGGCTACGCTGTTTGCTTTTAATTGCGCAGCATAAAGCGCTGTGTGTCTGTGAGCTGACTGCTGCGCTCGGAGAAAGCCAGCCTAAGATATCAAGGCACTTGGCCCAGTTGCGTCAATCTGGCGTTGTCACGGATGAACGACGTGGGCAGTGGGTGTATTACCACTTGTCTCCACACCTACAACCTTGGCAGGCAAAGGTGATAGAACAATTACACCAAGCGGATGATCTACTGGCGAATTATCAAGATGATCATCAGCGCCTAAACAATATGGCCGATCGGCCTTGTCCCTAATAGTTTTTAAAGAGATCTGATTATGACGATTAAAGTAGGTATTAACGGTTTTGGCCGTATTGGTCGCCTTGCAATGCGCGCAGCGTTTGATTGGCCAAATGTAGAGTTTGTACTGATCAACGATGTTGCTGGAGACACTAAAACTCTTGCGCACCTGTTGGAGTTTGATTCTGTGCAAGGTACTTGGTCTCACCCAGTACAAGCGGATGGCGAGTATATGATTGTGGCTGGCCAAAAAATAAAAACCACTCAGCAGCGTAATATTGACGCGGTGGATTGGTCAGGATGTGATGTGGTGTTAGAAGCGACAGGTGTGCATCGCAAAACTGAGTTTTTGCAAAAGTACCTCGATCAAGGTGTTAAGCGAGTGGTTGTTTCAGCACCGGTTAAAGAGGCTGGAGTAGCAAACATTGTTGTCGGTATTAATGATGACATTTTTGATCCAGCCCAGCATCGTATCGTAACGGCAGCATCATGCACGACTAACTGTATTGCACCTGTCGTTAAAGTCATCAATGAGAAATTGGGCATTGAGCAGTCGTCATTTACGACCATCCATGATTTGACCAACACTCAGACAATCTTGGATGCGCCGCACAAAGATTTACGTCGTGCCCGCGCGTGTGGAATGAGCCTTATTCCTACCACAACTGGTTCGGCGACAGCGATTGTAGAAATCTTCCCTGAGCTTAAAGATAGAATTAACGGACACGCTGTTCGTGTGCCACTGGCTAATGCGTCACTCACAGACATTATTTTTGACGTTAAGCGCGATACAACGGCGGAAGAAGTGAATGCCTTGCTTGAAGAAGCCTCTAAAAACGAGCTGAAGGGTATTCTTGGCTTTGAAGGTCGTCCTTTAGTATCGATTGATTATCGTGGCGATCAGCGCTCTACCATCGTTGACGGACTATCTACGATGGTGGTTGGCAGCCGCATGGTCAAAATTTACGCTTGGTACGATAACGAGATGGGCTACGCCACTCGTACGGCCGAGTTAGTTGTTAAAGTTGGATTAGCGGATAAATAGGAGTTTTTATGACACACCCTACATGGCAACTGAACGTCGATGACGGCGCACTTATTTTAACGCCTTGTCCAGGTACTAAAGAGTTGGATCTTGATGCATCTCTGGCACAGCTTAAGCAAGATGGTGTCACTGTGGTTGCCACTGCATTGAGCCACGAAGAAATGAACAGTAAAGGCGTGAGCTCATTAGGTGAGCAAGTTAAAGCACTCGATATGAGCTGGTTGCACTTACCTATAGAAGATGACTGCGCACCCGGTGACAGCTTTTCTCAGCAATGGGCAGACGCTTCGCCAGTGATTCAACAAGCGTTGAACAACGGTGAAAAGGTGGCGATGCATTGCATGGGCGGTTCAGGCCGTACTGGACTGCTTGCCGCTAACGCTTTGCTCGAGCGTGATTGGCCATTGGCTAAAATCAAAACCGATGTTCAAGCATTGCGTCCAGGTGCATTCACCAAACCAGTTCAAATCGACTACGTCGATACGCTGGCAAAGACCTTTAAGTAGTAACCAATAACACAGTGGGGCTATAAGTAATGAGTTTGGCGAGTTTAGATCGTAATATCCGCCAGTATATGTTGGTGACGTTCAACTATTGGAACTTTACCATCACCGATGGTGCACTACGCATGCTGGTGGTGCTTTACTTTCATGACCTAGGCTATGGCACTTTAGCGATTGCCTCACTGTTTCTGTTTTACGAATTCTTTGGGGTTGTGACCAATTTAGTGGGCGGATGGTTAGGTGCTCGCCTGGGGCTTAACCGAACGATGAACCTTGGACTGGCGATGCAAATTGGTGCGCTGCTGATGTTGGCAGTGCCTAATGCTTGGTTGACGATCCCATGGGTTATGGCTGCTCAAGCCTTCTCTGGCATTGCCAAAGATCTCAACAAAATGAGTGCCAAGAGTGCCATCAAATCGTTGGTGCCCAATGACCAGCAAGGGGCACTTTACAAGTGGGTTGCTATCTTAACCGGTTCTAAGAACGCACTGAAAGGCGCAGGCTTCTTTATTGGTGGTTTGCTGCTGAGCGTTATAGGGTTCCAGTACTCTATGGTGCTTATGGCTTCAGTGCTCGCCTTGGTGTTTGTTGGTAGCATCATTTGGCTAGAGAGCGATTTAGGCAAAGCCAAAAGTAAACCAAAGTTCAAGCAACTGTTTTCAAAGTCTGACAGCATCAATGTTCTCTCACTTGCTCGCATGTTCTTGTTTGGGGCGCGTGATGTCTGGTTTGTGGTGGCTCTTCCGGTATACCTTGGTACGGTATTTGGTTGGGAGCACTTATGGGTGGGAGGATTCCTCGCTACATGGGTCATAGCCTATGGTTTCGTTCAGGGCTTTGCGCCTAGAATTACCGGCAGCTCTCGTGGCAAAGTGCCAGACGGTGCTGCAGCGATGGGCTGGGTTGCCGCGTTAGCACTGGTTACTGGCTTGATCGCTTACTCTGTCCAAATCCAATGGCACCCTCAATGGATTATTGTGATTGGGTTGCTCATATTTGGCGCTATTTTCGCGGTTAACTCTTCGATTCATTCTTACTTGATAGTAAGTTACGCCAAAGGCGATGGTGTCTCGATGGACGTTGGGTTTTACTATATGGCCAACGCGATGGGACGCTTAATTGGCACCGTACTCTCTGGGTATTTGTTCCAAGTTGGTGGATTAAGCTTGTGTCTTTGGGTCTCGTTTGGGTTCCTGGTGACAACAACCTTAGTCTCCATAAAATTGCCACGACACGATCACTAGCCGCTAAGCATAGTTGTGCAAGGCAATATAGGCTCTGTCAGAAATATATGGTAATTTTTTAGGTACTCTCCGATTTACGACTGGCCTTATGAAACAACGAGTGCTCTTTTTTGATCTCGCCCGCTGCGTGGCAGCGGTTGCGGTGATCGCAATCCATGTATTGGCTCCATACCGACATCAGCTTGGCGACATTCCATTTAATGAATGGTTTTTTGCCATTAGCGTCAACTCTGTAAGTCGCTGGGCCGTACCTGTGTTTATACTTATTACCGGCGCCCTGATGCTGTCGGATACTCGGCCCTTTGATCTCAAATATTATGTGGCTAGGCGCTTAGGCAAAGTACTGATCCCATTTGTAATGTGGTCGCTGTTTTACGCATACCTATCGGGTTGGAGCATTAATGGCTTCGATGCCGGTCATGCAATGGAAGTGGCAAGCAATGGACTCACTCATTCCACCTATTACCATTTGGGCTTTTTTTACTACTTCATTCCACTCTATTTTGTGATCCCATTCTTCCAATGGTTTGTGAGACGCTTTGACGATGCCGCACTATATGCAATTACAGGGATCTGGCTGCTCACTACTTTGTTGTATTTACTGCGTATAGATGGACCTTGGAGCAATCAGATGTGGCTCTATTCTGGTTTATTGCCTTTGGGGTATGTTTTGTATCAAAAGATCCCTGTAACTCAAAGCAGCGTCATATTGCTTCTCTGTGCGGGAATGCTTTCGTTTGCGGTGACTATTTATATGGTCGCTACGATGAGTCTAGAAGCCGACAAGTACAGCTTTGGTCGATGGTTATCGTATAAAACATTAAATACGATCGTGGCTGCGAGCATGGTATTTATATTATGCCGATATTTTGGAGAAGGCCTTAGCCAAGGTACCAACAAACTCGTAGGATTCATCAGTAAACACAGCTTAGGGATCTATATTTTACACCCGATATTTTTATGGCCAATGAAAGAGATGGGTTGGTATCAGGGGCATCCAGTGTGGGTGATCCCATTGTGGGTAGTGATCAGTGGAGCACTCGCGCTTTCTTGCAGTTGGTTATTGTCTCGATCGTCTAAAACGCGTTGGCTGCTACCTTAACGCGTAGGGTTTAGACGTTGTTGCGTTACTGTTTGTGGCGGGAAAAGTGAATGAACTTGCCACCTTGGTAGGTGAGTTCACCTTTGTCGCCAGGGGATAGTGCGTGGTAATAGTGAACGCCAACTTGAAACTCACGCTTAGGTCCCAAGCGTCCTTTTTGCACATAGATCCAGTACTCTTTGTCTTCTTCGCCGATAGCTGCATCGTCTATATCAACACTCTGTTTATCGATGACGACGACTGTTGCGCACTGTTCTGGTGCTTGCTGTCCAAGTATGTGTTTTTGATAGAACCGACTGAACACCCAAAGTCCCAAAGCAATCAATAGAGCTATGGCAACAAGAAAGTATAGAGGCACGATGCTGCTCCTCGCTGGTAGTGAGTATTGCCAGTGTAATTGTCGTGTGATCGAGAGAAAAGAGTCGATGTGAGCTTTTTGCGGAACTTCTGGCGACTTCACATTCTAATAGGTTAAAATCAATACAGTTTTATTTTACTGCCGCAAAAGCGTGGTATTCTAAAATGCCAATGACAACAAAGGAGTGCTTATGTCAGACATTGAACTTGTAGTGAGTCGATCTCGCCGACTTGAAGCGCTGCTTAAATCTCAGTTTCATGCGGAAGGAAAAGGCTTACATCAGCTGATTAATAGCGTTGAAGAGCGCTTACCGCACGATATCATCAAAAAACTTCGCTATATCGCTACGATTCGCAATAAAGTGGTTCATGAAGAGTACTATACATTGGACGACCCAGAGGCGTTTAAACAGGCTGCTCGTGAGTGCGAGAAAGAGCTGACGCCAAATAGTGGCAGAATCATTTGGGGAGTAGCCATCGCCCTGGTGATCCTACTTACCGGAGCCGCGCTAGTCTTTTATTATAACAATTGGCACGCCATCAAACTTGATTGATGCAGATAATTGACTCATTACGAAAAAGGGGTATGCCATGGCATACCCCTTTTTCGTAATAGGCAGTAGATTGTTCGCTAAGTCGATTAGACCAGTGCTGGAATACTCATGAAACCAATGGTCAGAACGATCATTACCAATCCTTTAACTTGTGATTGTGTCATATATCCTCCTGTAGAATTTTTGTGCGCTGTATAAAAAATACCTAATACGGTTAAACTTTGCAAGCTTTTATTTGATTTTATTGATAATCACTCATAAATTGGGTTTTAAAATGATATGCAAACGTTTGCTTTTTCGTTGTTTGTTTTTTTATTGGCATTTAAACTGTTGATATATAATGTATTTAATAGGTTGTCTTTAAGTTTGGTGGGGTTGTGAGTCTATTTGGTTCCTTATGTGACTGAATGGTCTATTTATGTGGGTTATTTTTCTTGTTATTGATACTAACTCGCAACTAAAGGTGTCAAATTTCAAACTTGGGCCTATTTGTGTGGAGAAAGTAAGGTTAGTCGATAGAATTGATCACTAGCCTTTAAAATTGGCTTTTCGATTTGTGGTGAATTTTAACTGTATGTTTTTTAATGATTAAATGTGGTTATTTATTTGGGTTAGGCACGTTTTAAATGAGCTGTGTTTGCCAATTTCAATAGTTAGTCAGTGCTTATAGATAGATTCTGGGAAGTCAGAGAAGTAGCTGAATTTTTTTATGGTTATACCGGTTGGCTCAAAAATAATGAGATATTGATCAATCCTAAGTACAAAAGCGGTGAATGCTTTATCGAGCTTCACTACACTAGGCGACCTACAAGCATGAGAACGTCACAGTGATTTGGATTTTTTATATTCTATTCGCGCTAGCTCAAATCGTTAGTAATAATCGCAATAGCGCAATTGGTGGGTTCAGCCTGTTGGTCATGACCCCTTCACTGATCGTTACTGCGCTATTGGTTACCCCTGAAGCGTTTTCAACGTCTGCACCATTGTTCTGGGTTATTACCGCTTTGCTGTTTGGCTACTGTGGAGAGTGGGTGTTAAAGCTCAATGATTCAGCGGTACCCTCTATGTTTCTCCTGCACACCATCGCTTACATCTGTTATAGCAAAGCTATTTGGATGCAACTCGATACTATGGTTAGTTGGTGGTTGCCTATTGTGGTGATAGCAGTTGCTGTCATAGTGATCCTGCTATTACTTCCTGTATTGGATAAAGTGCTACTGCCCGTAATTATAATGGGGATCATGATGTTGCAGCTGTTGTCTGTGTCTGCTCAAGTATGGTTATCTGAACCCAGTTTGCAGCATGTGTTCGCCATGATCAGTAGTGTGCTATTCATCCTAGCGGGACTCTTTTTCGCGATTTCAAAAAATCCTTATGTCGCGCATCAGCGCAGGTATTCACGTTTAACCATGACATGCTATTGCTGTGCGCAATTGGGCATGGTGGTTTCACTCGTTTAGAGTCATTTTCAATCGTTAGTGGCAGTGGTACACTTCGCGCATATTAAGTATGAGGTTCCTATGACACACACCACATTGTCCAGTCTACATGGGCATACGATATTGAAAAAACTGACAGAAACTCCGATGACGTTGAGTGAGCTCAAATCTTGGCTCGATGGCGAGTATGGATCGTCATATCAATTTCACACTTGCAGTCAAGATAGACTGTCGTTTGACGCGATCATTACTTTTTTCCAATCACGCGAAAAAATTGTTGAAGTAGACGGTAAGTGGCAAACCCAAGCGCATCGAGTGTGCAACCACTAATTTAAACAGCAATTTACGACGCCGAGTCTGGGAGAGAAGAATGGACATATTGTCAGCTGCAACCATGATGTTTTTGATCATGGATCCACTGGGCAATTTGCCTATTGTCCTATCCATCCTAAAACACCTCGATCCCAAAAGACGTCGTAAAGTGTTAGTTCGAGAGCTATTATTTGCTCTTGCGATACTCATGTTGTTTTTGTTCGCTGGGCAATCAATCCTTAAGTTTTTAAATGTACAACCAGAAACATTGAGTATTTCGGGTGGTGTTATCCTTTTTGTTATTGCCATTCGAATGATCTTTCCTCAACCCGGAGGCGTTGTATCTCTGGCGGCGGGTGAGGAACCATTTTTCGTCCCCATGGCAATCCCTATGATTGCTGGCCCTTCAGTGATCGCTTCAATCCTATTGCTCTCCAATCAATATCCAAATCAAATGCTTGAGCTATCTTTGTCGGTGTTTCTCGCTTGGTTTGCGACCTTTATTATTTTGATGTTCTATAACTTTTTCCATAAGTTGCTGGGTGAACGCGGCCTGAAAGCCATCGAGCGACTGATGGGGTTACTACTGATTATGATCTCCACGCAAATGTTGCTTGACGGCGTAAAAAGCTATCTAGGTTAGGTTTATAATAATCCATGCAAAGTATAGCTCTGCACTACAGGGTGTTTCGTGGTGTTTATTGCTGATTAATAGTGCCATTGCTAGTTATATGGGTCTGTATTTTTGTATTTGGTAGGGTTTGTTTCTAAACTGTTACTGGCTTCAGGTGAATGGTTATGCACATTGCATTTACGCCTAAAAACGGCCAATTAGCGTTGTAACTAGAACCTCGATCACAGCGTAAACGTTTGCTTTTTTGCACTTCAGAATAAAAATTCATGAAAACCTACGAATCAAGCATCAATCGTGCCTAAAATCTGTACAAATTTAACTTTTTAGCGATTAAATGTTGCTTTTCTGTGAGTTATTTGCCAGATTGTTCTGCCATAGATAAGAATCAGAAACTATTCTGACACAATTATTAGTTGCAGACAGAGCAGGAAGCTGCCGGCAGTAGAGGTCTGGTGCATGTCACTATTAGAAGTAAAAAACCTTCGGATTGAATACCCGTCGCGTCATGGCGTTCTCGCCGCAGTAAAGTCGTTAAGTTTCAACATCGAGCGAGGGGAGATCGTGGGTGTTGTTGGTGAATCTGGTGCGGGTAAATCGACAGTAGGAAATGCTGTGATTGATTTGCTGAGCCCACCAGGGCGCATTGCCAGTGGCGATGTGTTTCTTGACGGTGAAAAAATATCGGGACTCACCCCCGAGCAGATGCGCAGCGTTCGAGGGTCAAAAATAGGGTTCATTTTCCAAGATCCTATGACCTCGCTAAATCCATTATTTACTGTCGAGCATCAGCTAACCGAAACCATTCATGCCAATATGAATGTCTCGCAAGACGAGGCGTATCAACGCGCCCTTTCTTTAATGAAGCAAGTTGGCATTCCGCAGCCTGAGAATCGTTTAAAACAGTATCCCCATCAGTTTTCTGGCGGTATGCGTCAGCGTGTGGTTATTGCGATTGCGCTTGCTGGCGAACCCGACCTGATCATTGCCGATGAGCCGACTACGGCACTAGATGTATCCATCCAAGATCAAATACTGACACTGATCCGTGATTTATGTATTGAAAATAATGTCGGTTGCATGCTTGTCACTCACGATATGGGAGTCGTATCTAACGTAACCGATAAAGTCGCGGTTATGTACCGTGGTGATTTGGTTGAGTTTGGTCCAACAGCGAAAGTGCTTGGCGATCCAGACCACTCTTATACCCGTAGTTTGATTTCTGCGGTTCCACGCTCTGACGCAAAGCTAGACCGTTTTCCATTGGTCAGTTACATCGAAGAAGCAACAGAAATGGAGCCTCTAGATGTGAAAAACCACTGGTTAGGACAAAGCCAGGACGATCGTGAGTACACGGGCCCATTGCTTAATGTAGAAAACGTGAGTCTTCGTTTTGTCACCAAAGATTCTTTGTTTGAAAGTCGTCGCGAATATGTGCAAGCGTCGAATGACGTGAGCTTTGAAGTGCACGAAGGTGAGACATTCGGGTTAGTCGGTGAGTCGGGTTCAGGGAAATCGACCATCGCTCGTGTTATCGCGGGACTCTACGAGCCTAATGAAGGCAAAGTCACCTTTGAAGGCATTGACATGACCGCGCTTAAATCTGAAAAAGAGCGTCGTCCGTTGCGTCGTCAGATGCAGATGGTGTTCCAAAATCCGTATACGTCAATGAACCCTCGAATGAAGATCTTTGACATCATTGCTGAGCCAATTCGATTCCATAAACTCACTCGCAATGAAGCCCAAACCCGTGAAATCGTGAACGACCTGCTTGATCATGTTGGGTTGGGCCGTATGGCCGCGGTGAAATATCCACACGAATTCTCTGGCGGACAGAGACAACGTATTTCCATTGCTCGCGCATTAGCGACTCGTCCACGTCTTTTGATTTGTGATGAGCCAACGTCTGCATTGGATGTATCCGTACAAGCGCAAATTCTTAATTTGTTGAAGGATTTGCAAGATGAGTTAAATCTTACCATGTTGTTCATCAGCCACGATTTACCGGTTATTCGACAGATGTGTGACCGAATTGGGGTGATGAAAATGGGGACCTTGCTTGAAGTTGCGCCAACAGAAGCGCTGTTTGAGTCTCCACAGCATGAATACAGTCAGCAACTTATTTCGTTGATGCCTGAATTTAAAGGGCTACGTAACGAAGACCCAATTACTGAATCTGCTGCCGTTTAGCAGGTTTGGTGAGCGCGTGAGCGCATTAAAAATTACAGAAGCAAACACAACTAACAGGGAAGACATTCCCGCATAAGGAGTTATGCAATGAAAACCATTAAGAGCAAAATTGCTTTAGCACTGGCTACAGCTGGTCTAGCATTTAGCGCTGCAGCAGCAGATATTACAGTTGCTTACGATGCCGATCCGGTATCATTAGACATTCAAGAGCAGCTATCGGGCGGCATCATACAGCTTGCTCACATGACGTTTGACCCATTGGTTCGTTTTAACGCGAGCATGGAGTTTGAACCTCGTTTGGCTGAATCTTGGGAACGTGTCGATGACACCACTATGCGTTTTAACCTGCGCAAAGGCGTTAAGTTCCACTCTGGCAATGACTTTACTGCTGATGACGTGGTATGGACGTTTGACCGTCTTAAAAAGTCTGCGGACTTCAAAGGCATCTTCGCTCCACTCGTATCACTGACTAAAGTAGACGATTTCACGGTTGAGATTAAAACCGATGGCGTTTACCCATTGGTAGAAAACGTTGCGACGTACATTTTCCCAATGGACAGCAAGTTCTACACAGGTACTGACGCAAACGGTGCTGACAAAGGCGATATCGTTAAGCACGGTAACTCTTTTGCATCAACCAACTTGTCTGGTACAGGTGCCTTTAAAGTGGTCTCTCGTGAACAAGGCGTTAAAGTTGAATTTGAACGTTTTGACGGCTACTGGGATACAGCATCAGAAGGTAACGTAGACAAGCTAACGCTTGTGCCAATCAAAGAAGACGCAACACGTGTTGCTGCACTTCTCTCTGGCGACGTTGATATGATTGCACCTGTAGGTCCAAACGACTACAACCGTATCGAAAGCGCGAAGAACGTAGACCTGTTCACTATGCCTGGTACTCGTATCATCACGTTCCAAATGAACCAAAACAGCAACCCTGCACTTAAAGATGCGCGTGTTCGTCAAGCGATCACATACGCTATCAATAACCAAGGTATTGCTGACAAGGTTATGAAAGGCGCAGCAACAGCGGCAGCTCAACAGAGCCCTGTAGGTTACGCGGGTTACAACGATGCACTTAAGCCTCGCTTTGACCTAAACAAAGCTAAGATGCTGATGAAAGAAGCCGGTTACGAAAACGGCTTTACGCTAACTATGATGGCGCCAAACAACCGTTACGTAAACGACGACAAGATTGCACAAGCTTCTGCTGCAATGCTGTCTAAAATCGGTATCAAAGTGGACCTTAAAACTATGCCTAAAGCACAGTACTGGCCAGAGTTTGATAAGTGTGCTGCAGACATGATGATGATCGGTTGGCACCCAGATACAGAAGATTCTGCAAACTTCACTGAGATCCTAGCGATGACTCGCAATGCGGAGACAGGTAAAGGTCAATACAACTGTGGTTACTACTCTAACTCTGAAGTTGATGAGCTAGTAGAAATGTCTAACAAAGAGACTGACCTTGCTAAGCGTAGCGACATGCTGAAGAAAGTTGAGCAAATCTTGTTCGATGAGGCAGCGTTTGTTCCTCTACACTGGCAGGATCCTTCTTGGGCTGCGAAAAGCAACGTTGATATTAAACCAATCATCAACGGCATGAACTTCCCTTACTTTGGCGACCTAGTTGTTAAGTAATGGACTGGCTGAATAAGCCAAAAAATAGGTAATAAAAGGGGGAACTCGGTTCCCCCTTAATTTGCCAAGTTAGTGAATAAAAGTTTAAAAAGACACTACGTCGTTTTTTGGTGCTTAGCCTTTTTTCAGTCGGGTTAGGTGCCATTTTTAAGACTGAAATTATTCTCAGATTGAAACACAAAGGGGCAAAGGAATGTTTTCGTTTCTGGTCAAACGCCTATATCAGGCGCTGATAGTGATGTTTGTGATCAGCTTGGTGGCCTTTGCCATTCAAGACAACCTAGGTGATCCATTGCGTGAGTTGGTTGGTCAATCCGTTTCGGAGGCTGAACGTCAAGCATTGCGTGATGAGCTGGGGCTTAATGATCCCTTTATAACCAAATACGCACGATTTTTAGTTAACGCAGTGCAAGGTGACTTAGGCACTAGTTACACCTTTAAACGTCCTGCGGTCGATGTCATTCTAGATAAACTCCCTGCTACGCTGGAGTTGGTTATTGGCGCGACAATTATTATTGTCGTACTGTCCATTCCGCTTGGGGTCTACGCGGCAATTCATCCAAAAAATTGGTTTACCAAGTTTGTTATGGCGATGAGTTCAGTGGGTATATCGATTCCTGTATTTTTAACCGCCATCATGTTGATGTATGTATTCTCCATCGAACTCGGTTGGTTCCCGTCCTATGGACGTGGAGAAACCAGCGATATTCTTGGCTGGGATTCAGGCTTCTTTACCTACGACGGCCTTATGCACTTGGTTCTGCCAAGTATTGCTCTCGCGTCGATAATGCTGCCATTGTTTATCCGTTTAGTTCGCTCTGAAATGTTAGAAGTGCTCAGTTCTGAATACATCAAGTTTGGTAAAGCTAAAGGCTTAGCGCTGAATAAAATTTATTATCAACACGCGCTGAAAAATACCATGCTTCCAGTGCTTACTGTCGGTGGTGTGCAAATAGGTACTATGGTGGCGTACACCATTTTGACCGAGACAGTATTCCAGTGGCCAGGAATGGGCTTTCTATTCTTAGATGCGATTAACCGCGTAGATACGCCACTTATTACTGCGTATGTTATTTTCGTTGGCCTTATTTTTGTCGTAACCAATACCATTGTCGATCTTCTGTATGGGGTGATTAACCCAACCGTGAATCTAACCGGAAAAGGAGCCTAATCATGGAACACGCAGTAAAAGCTCCGAGTCGCTGGGAACGTTTTAAGAACTCTGATCTCGTGTACTACTTCTTACGAGACAAAGTGGCGATGTTCAGTGCCGCCGTATTTGCCTGCTTTTTGATAATGGCATTGTTTGCTCCAATCCTGTCGCCGACCGACCCTTATGATCTCAGCTCGATTGACATTATGGACTCCGAGCTTCCACCATCTTGGATGGAGTATGGTGAAGAGCGCTTTTTGTTGGGTACCGATGAGCAGGGCCGTGACATTTTCTCGACCATTCTCTATGGTTCACGACTGTCGTTGACCATTGGTTTCCTTGCGGTGGGCTTGCAGCTCATCTTAGGCATCATTATTGGGTTGTCGTCTGGCTACTTTGGTGGTCGAATCGATAGCTTTTTGATGCGCTTTGCGGACATTCAGCTGTCGTTTTCAACCATGATGGTGGCAATCATTGTCTCAGCGATTTTCAAAGCGAGCTTTGGTAGTGAGTTCTACAGTCAATACGCAGTTATCATGTTGGTAGTGATTATCGGCATTGCGGAATGGCCACAGTATGCGCGTACGATTCGCGCCTCAGTATTGGCAGAGAAGAAGAAAGAGTACGTAGAAGCGGCTCGCGTGATGGGTTTTAAAGCCCCACGTATTATGTTCCGTCATATTCTGCCAAACTGTTTGTCGCCCATCCTAGTAATTTCAACGGTTCAGATAGCTAACGCCATTATGTCGGAAGCGGCGCTGTCATTCCTAGGCTTAGGATTGCCAGTAGAGCAGCCGTCATTGGGTGCCCTAATCAGTACTGGCTTTAAGTACATTTTCTCTGGTGCTTGGTGGATCACGGTGTTCCCTGGTGTGGTACTCATCTTGTTGGTGCTGGTGATTAACTTACTGGGTGACTGGCTCAGAGACGCATTTAACCCTAAGATTTACAAGGGTTAGTCAACAAAATTAAACAATAAAACCGGAAGCATATGTGTTTCCGGTTTTTTTATATGTAACGAAGTGGAACCATCAGTTTGGCGGATGTGGTATGTAAATTGTATAGCTGAGGCAGATATTACAAAGAAAGAGTAAGGAACTCGGATGTACAGAGCACTGCTCTGCCTTACAGCATTTTGGTTAGCAAGTGGCACTGCTCAAGCCAATGTAGGACAGTTTTATTTCGAATTTGCCAATGAAGATAAAGGGTCAATGACCAATGCATCAGAAAATATATATGGCCCTGATGTGTCAGACGGCGGTATGACCGCCTCTAGTTACCTATCATACAGTTACCCTTTAAGCAGCTATGACTATGTGACCTTTTTTATGGATCAGGCTGCGTATACTCCCAGTAGGGAAAATAAGCGTGAAGAGACCGTACAGGAGGGGGATCGGCCGTTTTCCAGTTACTTTGCACTAGGCGTGAATTATCGCTTTCGCTATGGCCCTTATGTCAATCAAATCGGTGCACGTATGGTCGGAGCCGGCAAATATGGATTTGGCTCAAGCATCTTGAATGGGCTACACAATCTAGCTGGCAAGGACACTTATCACGGATGGAAAGATGAGGTCGACGATAAAGTCGGTGGAGTTCTAGAGTATCGTCTGGTTGGGCGAAGCTTAGGGTTCTGCCAAATGATCTGCGCAGAGGTCAATCCACACACATCCATCGCCTTAGGTAATATGCTCAATCAAGCGGGCGTGGGCGCGACTGCGAGGATCGGCAACCGGTTGCCGGAAGACTTCGGCCCGGCAGATTTTAGTTTGTTCAGTAAGGGTATGCATTACATTCCGTTTAACGGTTTAACTTGGGAAGCGTATGCGGGTATTGAAGGTCGATACGTCGCTGAAAACTACTTCTTAGAAGGCGATACCAAGATTACCGGTGAGTCGATTGTGGATATGGAGCGCTTGCAATCCGATATTCAAACAGGCATCTCTATTGGATATATCTCTTACGACTATAGCGCTTTGATGAGTTTGGTTCTTATTCATCGTTCCTCCGAATTTAGCGGGCAACAGTCTCAACAGCTTTTGCGTTTTGGGTTGGGGTTGCAGTACTAAACTCTCACTTTTGTCACGGCTACGTTCCTCAACACAGTGTACTATTTTATGCTTAATGGATGCGTATACAAAGAGGAAGCCGTTGATGAGAATAGAGTGGATGTCGACATTCATAGTCAGCTTATCGATGTTTGCCGCTGTGAGCTTTGCACAACAGCACGAGATTAACGAATGCTTGGTTGAGCCAAGTATTGATCAAGTGACTCTAAAGTTGGATCCTGAGTGTCCTTTAGGTGAAGGGTTGTGGGGCGATGTTCCACCACGTCATGCTGATTCGATACTGTGGATCCAGTGTCGCTTCGATCAGTTTCCTATGTCATCCCAAGCCTATGCGTTTCTTTACGCGAATGTCTCAGAGACGATTGTCGAGCAGCATGACGGTAAAGGGTATCGATGCTTAATCGGGCCGTATATCGACCATCAGCAAGCTTCGCTAGAGCAGCGCCACTTAAAAGCCCACCCTCATTTTAATACCGTGTTTTTGCGAGAAGTGAAACGCCTTTAGCAGAGTGAGTGATATGACATCACTCACTCAATTGCGACGCCCTAGCGCTGCTAACGCATGGTAACAAATTACTGTTTATATTCTTTTCTGGAAAAGTTCTGGGAATCTAGTGATAGCAAGCTATAAGAGCATTTTTCCAGAGAAGACAAAAAGTGGGTTAAATATTAAGAAAATTTAAGTCTGGAAAATCGATTTTCCAGACTATTGAACATTTCTAAAAGGTAACGTTCCAGAACAATTTTGCGGTCGGAACCATCAGCAATATAAATCCAGAAACATACAGTAGAGTGGTCAGGGCTCTAAGCTTACATCGGCTGTATACAGTACAGTTCCAAAAGTGATTGTGAAGATCTATTGCGAGAGTTCTTAGTACTGAGGCATCTATATTGTCAGTTGATTTTGACGATGATTCAAATTGTGAAATATTGATGAAAACCTCATGCCTTTTCTTTTTATCACCGTACTCTTTTTCAACAAAAGAGGACAGTCCCAATAGTCTAGATAGAGTAATATGTTCAATGTTTTCTTGTACATATTCACGATTAGAACGGTACTCTTTAGCAAGTGAGGGAGCTGACAAACTGTATAGCCCAGATGCTAGTGCAATAGCGATCAAACCAAAGTAAAGAAAGTAACTGTTGGAAATTGTAGCTTCAGCTACTTGTGTGGAACCCACCCCAAGAACGGATGAGGTTAACTTGAACCACTCTTGAAATTTTTCACTAAATATAATCATGTATCCAATGATTGGCGTCAACATAGTTAGCTTAACTGTGTTGCTTTCCCCTAAAACTCTCAATGCTTTCCAGCTAGGTATTAGATACTTCATTATTTGTTTTCTCTTCCATAATAAGCTGCGGTTAAGTCTGCTGCTAGAGATCTAATTTTGGAGTAGTTAGAGCGTTTAGATGCGTTGATAAGGGAACTAACGTTCTTATTTTTAATTGTTAATTGATCAAGCTTATATTTTTTTACTACGTCATCTACCCAGTTTTCACTCGGTCTAGAAATCGAAAGTTTGTTTAGAATCCTAGTGTCACTTGGTAAAACATGGTTTAGATAGTATTCCCAGCGGTCAGGGGTAAGCATGTCTAGTAAGTATTGTGCTTTAGGTTTCGCTGTGTGAGATGTCCCATATGGGTTACCAAGCACAACACAAAGTAATGCTGATACGCACGCTGGAAGAGCTGGTGTAGGGATGGTCGTGCCTAGATTGGCTAGATTTTTGACTGGCGCTGATTCATTGTAAAAATTATCCATGCCTTCATGAGCTTTTATAATTTCATCTGCAGCTTTAACGAATGAATCGCTTCTTAGGTTTTCAGGAACATAGTCAAATCCATGTACCTTGAGCAATGTTTTCTTGAGTCCACTTACAGATATGCTTTTTCCAGCAGCAAAACTTTCAGCATAAGTATGACCAACTTGCCATTTTTCAGAGTCTAGTAAACTTGGCCATATAAGTGGAATTAGTAGATTACTGTTGGCTAGAGCATGCTCCAAGGGAGCGCCATTGGATTTCTTCGCCGCATTCATTAAAACGCTTATTGTGAGCTTATAGAAAAAGTATGGAGAGCTTTTTAGCATGTCAACTTTAGGGTCTGATTCCAAGAGTGTCTCTGTTTCTAAGGCTTCACGAAATTCGATAAAAGGTGTTGCTACAGGAATCTTGGGTTTACCTAAAACAGCTTTTACGCACGCTTTCAGAGACATAATAGCCTCTTCTTTGTTTATATTTTGCTGTTCACTCTCTGCCATACCCAGAGCTGAGAAATGGGCTATTAGCTCATGCGAGTGCCTTAACCTCATTGCTTCTGTTGAGCTAATCATCCCTAGCTCTTCTGCGATTTTAATCGATTCTCTTGTTGTAATAATATCATTGATATCATCATCTTCGGTGATGTCAGCTTTACCTAGCATTTCACCGATTAGACTGACACCGACATTCGATAGTTCTGCTTTTAGTGCATGAATTGTTCGAGACCAAAGGTAGTTCATCCCCATTTCATAGAAACCGTTATCTAAAGCAAAAGATATTTGATGTTTATCCTTTGAATTTAGCTGTAGAGCACAATCTGCAATTTCAGCAGCACTAACTGCTGTTTCAGGAATAGTGACGAGGTTATCTGGCTGCCAGAGTGCAATATTACTCATTATCAGCTCCTTTAAATTGAGTTAAACCATCTTGCGATTGCATATAAGCTCCACAAAGCTCCGTCTCAAGTTTTGAGCACAGTGCTTTAAATGCACGACTTCTTGCTCCCCCAAAAGAAGTCGTGGACGAGGATTGAATAAAGAAATTAAAACCGAGTAGCTGGGCTTTTTGATTAAAGATAACTATACCATCAGTGTTTATCATACTTTCGAGGATGTGGCTAAAGCTGATTAGTGCACCAGCTTCTTTATCTTCGCTGATACATAAAGTTACGAGTTTGTGGAAATCTATTACAGGTGATAATGGTATCCCATCTCCATTGAAAGTTGCTGGAGTTTGTTCAGAAGTCGACACCGCAATCAAACATCCATGGCTTTTTTTAATTGCCTCTGATAAAGAATCTGATAGTACTTTATGCACGAACTCTTTGTTTTCATCGAGTTCATTTGTGATGCAGTCTACGAGCTTTGATAGTTGGCTTTGTGTTGAGGTATGTTCGTTAGTTGCTGGACTTAAGGATATGTATAAAGTTGAACCTTTATTAGATCTTACTTCCACTTGGTCTTGTGTAACTTGATGGACTTTAATTGTGTTGTAAGGGACATCTGTAGTAAGAACTACTTCATCGATCGAAGTCGCAATAGGATTGGTATCACCTCTAAATATACCGAAGCATACCTGCCCACCTTCTTGAGCTATATAAATGCACCAACCGTTATTGGCGAGAGGTGCACATTTTTTTAGGGCAGCTCTTATAGCGCTAGATAAGTTAGCTTCTGTACCAATTTGCATTGAATCTGCACCAGGTAACATTTGGAGCGCAAGTTTAATATTGCTAGTGAGATATACTTTGGGGTGCAGCTTTGTGCCTTCTTCTTGATATCTGGAGATGTTGAAAACGAGCTCGGTCAGCGCTGTATTCTGTTCATCAGCACAGGTAGAAATAAGAGAAGTGTGGCAGAAGCTCTTCGTACTATCTAACAGTTTTGAGTGCAGGTTGATATGGGTCATTATTCGCAGTATATCCGTTCATATGCATGGAGAATGATATACCACAACCGACTAGTTTTAATAGTACTTAGCTCAAGCAATATCAAACTAGCTACCAGTGTCTAGCTCAGAGATGTAGTTGAGTAAAGCTTCTTGTTGTAGTGGTGTTAGTCGGTTTATCGCAATGGCTAAATGAGCAGATATTTCATCTTCACAAAAAAAGTAATTCAATGGCACACCAAGCTCATCTGCAATTAATTTTAGCGTCTGCACATCTGGTGTATGTTTCCCTTTTTCGTATTGGTTCATTCTCGGACTTGCAGAGCTTTCATCCATACCTATTCGCACTCCCAAGGCTTTCTGAGAGAGTTTTGCTTTTTTACGCGCTTCTTTGAGGCGCTGTGGGATTGGATTTTGGATTGACACTTATGGTTCATATCTTAAAGTTCAACTTAACTAAGATTTTCTTAGTTTTACTGATTTCTGTATACTAAGCAATCCTTAGTTTTTGATGGTGTTAGTAATACATGAAACGTTCTATGAAGATCAGTTCAGAGATGTACAAGTTGTTGATTGAAAGAACATTGGATGGCTTCTCAGTAATTGAATTAAGGGATGAGTTTATTGTTCTAAGAAGTTCTCCCATTGATCCTGATGAAGCGCGCAAAAAGGTTTATCGACAAATCTTACGGTTTATAAAAAAAGGTTGGCTTAGAAGTGAAGGGAGCGGTCGTCAAAAAAGATACTTTCAGACAGACACCTTTAAAGCTCTCAATGTGGCGCCAAAGTCAGGAAATGTAGATATTGAGATTGATTCGAGCCGTGACTACTCGGTGTTAGTGAGTGAGTGCAATCAATGTAAAGGGGAACTAGAGATTGTTTTGGGTGAGATTGATGAATACCACTCCCTCAAAGCTAGATTTCCTGAACTGGAACCCAAACTAATCACGCTTCTTGGAGAAGCAAAAGAACGTTCAGCGTACCTACTGGGAAAAGTTAATGGCTTAACAAATATTCTGAAGGTTCTCTATGAAGGAAAACAAGCATGCTGAGAGCTTGGCAGAGAGAGTGTTCTGAACGGGCATTAAGAAAATTTAAAGATAACCATCGTCACTTCTTTTGCCAAGCCACACCAGGGGCTGGTAAAACTGTGCTGGCAGCCACGATTGCTTCAAGATTGTTGCAAGATGATATGGTCGATCTTGTGTTGTGTTTTTCTCCGTCGTTAACTGTTTCGAATGGAATAAAAAGAACCTTCTCGAACACTCTTAATTGCACTTTTAATGGTGGGTTAGGTTCAATTGGGCAGTCGCTAACCTATCAATCAATTCAATTTCTTAGTGATGAATTTTGGCAAACTCTCCGTAACCGAAGAGTGTTCGTAGTCTTTGATGAGATTCATCATTGCTCAGGTTCGGATGTAGAAAATGCAAATGTTTGGGGACAACAAGTACTTACAAAGATTCAGGGACTTGCCACCTACACACTCGCTATGTCAGGAACCCCGTGGCGGTCCGATGCTTTGCCTATCGTGTTGGGTGATTACAGTGACCCTGAGGGGCAGCTTCAGGTCGACTATCAATATACGTTGAAGCAAGCTATTGCTGATAAGGTTTGCAGAATTCCAAAGTTGGTCCTAGTAGACAATGAGCATTTGTCGGTAATCAGTGATGAAAAGGTTGAATCATTTTCCTCAATACTAGAGATGCTCAAACAGACTAAAACCTCGTACCAAAGTGTCATTCACAATCAAGAAGCGATGGAATACTTACTTGGACTGGGGTGTAAAAAGCTTGCAGAGCTCCGCTCCCAATCTCCAGATGCGGGAGGATTAGTTGTTGCGTCTTCCGTTCAACATGCACAAAACATTGCAAAGATACTGTCTCAAAAGTACTCGCAAACCGTCTCAATTGTCACATATCGTCATGAAGAACCTTTAGTTGAAATTGAACGTTATCGCCGGAGTCATACACAATGGATTGTAAGTGTTGGAATGATCAGCGAAGGCACAGATATTCCTCGCCTCCAAGTTTGTTGTCACATTAGTTCGGTCAAGACAGAACTGTACTTTAGGCAAGTGCTTGGGCGTATTCTTAGAGTTAATGGCTCAATAAACCAGCAAGCGTGGCTCTTCACTTTCGCAGAACAAAACCTTATAGAGTTTGCAGAGCGGATAGAACAGGACATCCCAGGTTCTTGTGCGTTTATGAGTACCCCCAAAGATATGAATATCGAGCTACCTTCCATTAAAACTCAAGGTCTTGGTATAACATCGAGGAACATCGTTGAAACAAGCGATAATACCTTTCAATGGGGCAAACCTGCTATTTCTTCTCTTACGTCGACCTCAAGAATAATTGGAGATGAACTAAGACTCGGTAAGTTTAAAGAAAGAGTTCTTTCTGCTTTTCAGTAGGCATTGCAAGGTTGTATTTTCTTTAAAATTAGTAAGCGTATTCAAATGCTTGACAAGGTAAGCAATCAAGTTTTTATTTTTATGGTATCGTTCTAGTATTGTTTTACCTAATGAGTTAAACGTCAAGTTGGAAGATGAAATGAAACCAAGGGTTCAGGCCCTTGTGCTTAGTGGTGGTGGGGTTCGTGGTTTATATACTATTAAGCTTTTAGCTGAAATTGAGGCGAATCTCTCGAAGGGAGACCCTAATTACAACATAGCAAAACACTTTGACATTATATCAGGTACATCTATTGGTGGTATTTTGGCTTTAGGGCTTGCATCAGGAAAAACCGCGCGCAGTTTACTAGAGCTCATCGATTCAAAAAGGTGTGAAATCTTTCCTAGCCCCAAAAATAACTTTTGGGCGAGAATTCGGCGAACGAAAAATCAAGCATTCGGTACCGCTTTTAGTCCTCAAGCGCTGAAGGACGTAGTTGTTGGTTCTATAGGTGATATAAAGTTAAGAGATCTGCGAACTAAGGTTGTTATCCCTGCGGTAAATGGAACTACAGGACGTCCTAAGGCATTTAAGACGCCACACCATAAAGAGTTTACATTTGATGGTGAGAGGTTAGTGAGTGATGTAGCAATGTCTACTAGTGCTGCCCCTACATATTTCCCTGCTCATTCTTCTAATGATGGACTTATGCTTGATGGTGGGTTATTTGCGAATTTACCCAGTTTTATTACATATCATGAGTTGGCGTGCAGCCGCTTTCTTGGAATAGACCCAGAACATATACATATGATGTGTATCGGAACCATGGGAAGTAAGAAAAGGTTAGCAGCTAAATCGACAGGAGATAAAGGGTATCTTAATGAGTGGTCTAGTGGACAAGACTTATTAAGTTTAATGATGGATGTATCAGAGTATTGGCAAGTTACGATGGCTTCTCATTATTTAGGTGATAGGTTAGTTCATATTGATGACCCAAACGTGCATGAAATTGACCTTGCAGATTCAAGTGAAGAGTCAGCGAACCTTTTGAAACGTTACGGTGCAGACCGTGCTCAAAGCTCATTAGGTGATGTAAGTGTGAAAAGCTTTTTTTCTCATCAGGCTCCAAAGCCACAGTTCTATGATACGACAGGCGGAAAAATATGAATTTTGATATATCAAAAGCATTAAATCATCCTAAAAATGGCTTTATCGCCGAGATTACTCCCGAGCCGGAACAGTTCAAAAAACTGAGAGTTATTCGAGAAGAAGTTCGAAATGAGTTAAGAGATAAGTTTACTGAGCTATCAAGTAGTTTCAGTAGCATCAATGGTCAAATGTGTTACATCTCCAACTCATCAACGCTTTTCTTATCAGAAGATTTAAAGAAGTTATCCAGCGAGCAAAAGAAATCTTTGCAAAAATTAAAGCCGAAGTTTGCTTCACAAGGATCATTTGTCTACAAGACCATGAATTCACCTTGCCAAGCTCCGCAACAAATGGATTTGGATGATGGTATTTACTTGCCTATTGATATGTTTGAAGATAAGCCATTGATAAGCAAAGATCTATTTTTTAGTTTTGTCGACAATACACTATTGAATTTGGCTAAACGGAAAGGCTGGGCTTTTTCAGATAAGAAAAATACGTGTGCGCGCTTGATTATTGATGATGTAACACATGTAGATGTTCCGCTTTACGCTGTACCAAAGCAACGACATGAAGCCATGCTTGAAAAAGCAGTCA
Source organism: Vibrio sp. qd031 (assembly GCF_002100145.1). Classification (GTDB taxonomy): domain Bacteria; phylum Pseudomonadota; class Gammaproteobacteria; order Enterobacterales; family Vibrionaceae; genus Vibrio. The sequence continues at coordinate 106,768 of NZ_JXQD01000008.1, read as the reverse complement.
TGAACGCTTTTGATGGTGTCTTAACTAAATCAGACACAAGAACTAGGCTAGAACAAAATGAAGTCAATTTGGCGCTTAGGAATGCAGAATCTTGGACAGTTAGTGATCCCGCAGTCCTTAATGATTACTTTAAACAAAACTTTAAATTCTATAAAGATCTCGTTGGAGGTGAAGATGTTTGTCGTCGAGTATGCAGGTATTTAAAAGCATGGCGTGATCATGCTTTTAAATCAGGTGGACCATCTTCAGTAGCATTAATGACGAGTGTAGTTCTTTCTTTTCAACAAATGTCTAGGTCGCGTTCCATGGAAAAGCTAAGTGATGGTGAAGCTTTATTGGAATGTGTCAAATGTTTACCAGATCAGTTGCTAAACGGTATACCTAATGATGCAGAGAAAGACAAAGGTGAGCTGTTATTTCCAAAAAAAGAGATGTCAAAAACCGAGATTGATGAAATATACGAGTCTGCAGTAGAACTACATGAATCTTTGCAGAGTGCGATTAGCGCGAAAACGAAAAATGATGCAATCATGAAGCTTAAAAAGTCATTTGGAAGTCGTTTTCCTAGTTTGTTAGATTTACTAACGTCGACAAGCTCTGTCGCGGCTGCAATACGTTCACAGCCTGCAAAAGCTCAACCCCAACCTAATGTGGTTAATCAGGACGCTGGGTAATGGGGAAGCTACAATTAGCAGCCAAAGAATTTTTAGCTCATGGCTATATATTCCACCCAAAATTTGGAGGAGATGACTACTGCTTTAGTAAGAGTTTTTCTAAAGCTTCTGGAATATACACAATTAAGTTTGAAATAACGGAAGATTCATTTAATCGAGCCCCTTTCCCAATAGTTGAATCATTGCCAGAACAACTACGTAATCGGAGGCTTCCACATTTACTCTTAGGGAAGTACTGCTGCTTATTTAGTGATACGTCTATCATAGATCCTATGGATATCAATGAGTTAGTTTCGAGCTGGTTACACAAAGTAGAAGAAGTTATTGAACTATGGGAGTCTGGAGATTATAGCGGGGATTATGTTGCTGAGTTTAGTCTTTATTGGGGGGGAATCCCTACGTACCTTTTAGAAAGTACAGAGCTCAACAAAAACTTGGATGTATATAGCTTTGAAAGAGAGGCTATAAACGGAATTAGCTCTACGGAGTATGTTGTTGCATCTGAGCGAAAGATAGCTGAGAAGTGGGCGCATAGTAGAAGTGCCGTAGGACTTATTGAGTACCGTAACTCAGCTGTATTTGTGAAATTAACTCAAGCTCCATACATTCACTATGATCATCCGTGGCCACCAAAGTCCCTCGAAGATTTTAGTAACTGGCTCTTAATGGCTAGCAATGAGCCTCTTGTACTAGAAAGGCTTCTAGTTGCTTTAGCGAAACTAGGTAAATGGAGTAAGGATTGGAATACTTTTGTCAATGTTATTTTTCAATATGAGAAAGAATTTTTTGGAGTATCATTTAATTTACCGACGGAAATGCGTAAAGCAATTGTCAATCATTATGGGCCTAAATCACGAAGAGGCCGTGGGAAGCAAGCTCGAGACAAGCTACGCAAGAGAATATTTGATAACTCTAGAGAGAAAATATTCCCTCTCGATGTAATACCATGCTCTCCCGATTATGTGATAGAGCGAAACCGAGCAACTTCTTCTCCTATTTTGAGTAATAAGAGAGTTGCTCTCATTGGGGCTGGAACAATTGGTGGTTATTTGGCTCATAGTATATGTCAGGTTGGTGCTGGACATGATTCAGGCCATTTAGTCATTTATGATAATGATGTGCTGAAAGTTGGTAATGTAGGTAGACATATACTTGGAATAAAGTTCATAGGTGAAAGAAAGAGCGATTCACTTAAACATTATATAGAAGAGCAAGGTCTTGATTTGGATATACGGGCTGAGGGTAAATTTAACTTGAGCTCAGATTTATCCCGTTTTGATTTAATTTTGGATGCTACAGGAGATCAGGCTTTTTCTCTGAATTTATCTTCTAAGGTTTCTGAGTATAGATCTCAAGGTGGGAAAATTCTTCTCATCCATAGTTGGATCTCTGGTTACGGGCATACAGCGAAATCCATGTTAGATGATGGTGTTAATGGTTGCTATGCTTGTCAGTTCGACTATTCAAAGGGTTCAGTCAAAACCGAACTTTATCCTTCCTTTGCAAATGGAAAGGAGCCTGATGTCTCTCATCTTTTCAAGAGATCTTGCGGAGAAAATCATTTACCTTTCGGTTCAGAGGCAAGCATGTTGGCTGCTTCATTAGCTGTCCAGTTATTGAGGGATAGGAATAAGAAAGCCCCTAGCCTCCTGATGAGGAGAGTATCCAATGAAGCTATTGAATTAAAGGACAAGAAACTTAAAAAAAAATCGGATTGCCCATCATGCAGGAGTTAATTTTAGTCGCCGAAGATGGTACTAAAGTTTTAGTCGAAGCGGGAGCTCTGAGTCCAACACTGAAATATAGACAATTCGAGACTTCATCAAGAGAAGCAGGAGGGATTCTTATTGGTGAATATCGTGGAGATGACCTTCGTATTCTTTCTGTAACGGAGCCTGGTGAGTTAGACCAAAGGAGCCGGTGTAGATTTGGTAGGCGCAGTCCACATCACCAGAAAGCTGCGAATAAAGCTTGGTTAGGGTCAGGTTTTATCCAGACCCATATTGGTGATTGGCATACTCATCCACAAGATTATCCATTGCCTTCACCTCTAGACTATAGTGAATGGCGAAAAAAGTTACCTCAAAGGCCTGTGCTACTGGTGATTCTTGGTCGTAAGGCAAATTGGTATGGAATGTGGAATGGCGGGGGCTTTATCGATGTCACCGAGTATGAGTTTTAGTTCTTTTTAGCTCGTAATGACCATGGGTTAGCCTGTCCGTATAGTAGTTCCCATTTAAGATTTTGAAGTCATCATGGTTTAGCTTTAGTACAGCTGTTCCATCGTAAGATGTATCTTTGTTTCCGTTTTTTTGGGTTGGTGTGTTTCGATAGATATAATACAAAATTGGTCTACCTGATTCAGGATCTTTTTTGGGTTTTGCCAATAAAGTACTCGACTCGGAATCTTCTGAGACAACCTCCATACTTATCCTTACGAAGTCTTGTTTAATATATGCTGTAGCATAAGCGATCCCACTATCTTTCTCCGAATTCCAATGAATAGACATTTCCCATTTCCCGTTTAGGTCTGGGAAAAAATAGTGGTTCAATTTTGGGAACGTGCGCCATAACCACCTCCATCCAAAAGAGAACAAAAGTATAAGTAAAAGGTTCAGTCCCGTAGCTCCTTTTAAAGCCATAGCAATATTGGAGAGTATGCTGACATCGGGCGTGTACAAAGCAGTTAGGAGGGCTGCGATTATTGCAGCATATAACACAGCGACGATTGCAATTATTTTACTTATTGGTATCAGGTTTATCATATTTTATGCCAGCATTTTGAGTAAACTGTATTTCCATGTTCAAAAATTATAATACCATTACCTCTGGTTAGAACTCCGGTTAGTAATACACCTTGAACGTATGAACCGAATAAAGCAGCCATAAATCTACCTCCGAGAGCCTTTGAATAATCAACGCTAGCATTTGATATGATCGGCGGAGAAAAATATTGAGCAACATGAGACATTTCAAAATCTTCGGAAATAAAGTGAAAGCCATCGTGATACTCGCTACTGTAGCTCGAGATTTCAAGTAAATCTGAGACCAAACCGTTTGGATTTATTTTGAAGTTTTGCCGATGAAGAGGGAATATGGGAATGTTTTTTATATCCTTATAAACTACCAAACCAACACCAGAAAAATCATGATTCGCAAGATGCTTCACTTGGGTTAAGGTGTCTAAAAGCATAATTAACGTTTCTTGTGAACGGATTTCTAACATATCAATAGCAACTAGTCTTTATGTGGTGGTTTGTGCGAGATTATTGTAGCGTCTAATTCGGCGACTTGATATTGGTATTGTTGGATTACCAGAGCTAGTTGGTTATGCTGACTCGCCATGTTGGCAAGCTGAGTTTTGAGCTCAGTAACCTCGGTTCGATACTTTTCTTTTAGTCTCTTTTCTTTTTTTAACTGTTCACGAAGAGATGAGATTTTCTCTTCATATAGAGAGCTATTTTTGTTGTTGCCATGTTTCTTCAAAGAGTGCTCTTTGATTTTACTTACAATCTCTGGGTAGTAATAAACAGATCCGCTACCCAGACCTGCTTCTTCTTCAACTGCTTTTACAGAAAGCTTTTGTGCAGAAGATACTATTTGGGGTTTTCCTTGAAGTATACGTTGTAGCGCTTCTTCTATTTTAGCTCTTGTTATACTAGAGTTGCCCATGATCTGTCCCCTTGAGGTCAAACTTTTTAAAAGGAATCTTAAAGTAGTGCATCACTCTTTCGGTGGCACGAATCTGGGTTATGTAGTGGCTTTCAATTGAAGATGTTAATCGGTTAATTGAATCTAGGTAAATAACTTGTTCTGACGCCCATTTGTGTCGATGTATCCAGTTTTGGGCTTTATCCTCGTCAATAAGTTGGTTTTCACATTTAAAACAGCTCGCAGGGGATGCAACTTTATCCATGCGACACTCATAGCCGGCAAGGCAATATGAGTGGAGCGTTCCAACTAAATCAATCACTCCCTTTTCAACAAGTTCTTGTATTTGTTCTCTGGTTTTTAGGTCTGAAGGGATAGACCCTCGTTCTTTCATTATCTCAAGACCTCTTTTGCCGTATAGCTTTTCGCTTGAATTAAACCAGCGATACACGTTATCTATGATCACCTCATTGGCGACAGATCTTATAAGCTCTTTAAGCTCGGAATCTTTTTCTATTCCCCTTAACTCTGCGGCCGTACTACCTTCCCCGTACCAATCAGTTGTTGGAATATCGAGGTGTTTGAACTGGTCTTTAACAGCAGTTAGAGAGCAAAGGTTATGCCGCCGTACGAATACTGCATAAGTTCGGCGAAATTGGTGGGTTGTGACACGCCAAACTTTTCCTAGTTGAATCTTTTTGTCAGCGTGCAGAGGATTTCTATTCGGGTTGATTAGCTTAAATTCATCAAGAACTTGCTGGTTAACAATTGCACCTGCCTCTTGAGCTATCAAGTCGAAGTGATACCTTAAGTGCCCCTCATACATTAATTTTGGCTCTTCACTTTTTCTTGATTGAGTTATCCAAAGACAGCTAGCTTCATGATTTTTCATTGGATTAGGGCTTGAGAATAATTCGACTCGCATGTGTCGTGTTAAGGCCTCTGCTAACTCAATAGCTTTACCTGTAACAGGAGATGTAACCCACTCGGTCAATTGTCCTCTTCCTTGAGTCATTTTGTGGTGATAAGACTGAAGTGTGTAAATTGTTTTGCCATTGAATATTCGAGTTTTGAAGCTATCTGAGTGGAGTCCATACAACTCATTTCTTCGCATTCCCGTGAATGCTGCACATAGAATGTAGCAAGCAGTCAAAACTTTGCTAAACCAACCCTGCATGTGCGACGCTGTGGGGATATAGTATTTTTCGATAGGTGAGCCAATTAAAAAAGATTCAATGATGTTCTTGTACGGTATGGGTTTGGATTTATTAATTTCAATACGGTAATCAGGAGAGTCGTAGCTCAGCCATTTCCATGTGCCAGAATCTATCTTTTTATCGATGAGTTTTTTCCCTATTGTATAATTGAGTCTCATCTCTGAGGCTAGTTCGCTTAACAGTTCTTTGTGAGGGTGTAACTCTTCAATGAAATCAATGCACCAAGAGTATATTTTTTCCATAACTGATGTCGGCATAGCATAGAATTGATCTGATTTACTTTTTGTGGGGCAGCAGTATTCTGACGCGAGTTCTCCTGGCCCTTGATCTGTAGGAAGTTCTAGTGAGAAAGGTAAATATTTGAATGATTTTTGCACTTTCCCGAGAGCTGCGAATATGTGCTGTGCGCTTATAAAGCTATAGTTCAAGGCTTGAATATGATTGCAAAACTCATAAAAAAGTACGGGATGGGATAGGTTTGAAATGCTATCTAACTTCAATCTGTCTAAGTACTTGTAGATTTGTGTCAACTTACTATGAATTGCTATTAGAGAAGTTGGCTTCAGCGGTGACGAGCGACCTTGCCCGGCGGATGTATATATCCAAATGAAGCAGATTAGCTTGATCTCATTAGCTAATGGTTGTGATGAGATGTCAGAAAACGTTATCTTATATTTGTTGGTAATTTTTCTATCAACATAAGCGGTTAGATCCCATTCTTCATCACCAAAAAAACTGACAGTGGCCCCCGAAAAGTTCTTGGTTACTGGTATTTTGTAAAGAGACGAGAAGTCATTTTTTCCATATAGGTCAAGGATATGTAGATGCCCGTTTTGGTTTTCTTTTAGAACCTTACTACTCGGAAGCTCTAGTAATACTCTCATTATTGACTCCTAAAACAGGTCATTAATCCCTTCTGGCCATAAACAATGTCGACCTTCTTTTTTAAGCTTGTTTTGGGCTTTTCGTCGTATAGCAGGATCGATCTTAAAAATAGCTATTTCGATCTTGTCTACTAAGTCTCTAAAGTTTCTTTCGAATTGCTGTCTATTCGAGTGATTTGCAAGAGAGTCGTTTACAGCCTCTTTAAAACTCATCAAGCACCAAATATCTTCGACTTCTTCAAGGATCACTTGGTTGGGACAGCTAAAGCATTTCAAGATATCTGAACAAGCTAGGTGCTCGACATCTAAGTCTTTTGGGCTGAAGTTCATTTTTCTTCTGTAGCTACCAGCTTGGGTACCAAAGGGGTCTTTGCAACCAGAACCTATGATTGTCGCCTGTGGTTTCTTTTTAAATGATGAGTATTTTTCTAGGAACTCGTCATATGGAAGTACCTCAACTTCCAGTTGTTGCTTCGCATAATTTTTTGACTCAGCTAAGTCAGAACAACGAGCAACTGCTTCTAGCGTATGAGCAGCAGCCTGTAATTGCTTCTTGTTTTCTATGGGACTGCCTGTTGTGTAATGACGGCTTAATGTTTGAGGAGTGTTGCCGAGTAGGTTTGCGACACCAATTGCATCTCCCGTTAAATCCAAATAACGAGCACTACCTGAAGCTCTGAACCTTTTAGCCATTGGTCGTAGTGGTTTCCCGTAATCATCAATTGGATTGAAATATTCAAGCAGCCAATTGGTTATGTCACGAAGGTTTGAGGATTCAAGGGCGGTAGCCTTTCCTCTACTAACCTTAAAAAAGAGGTGCTCGCTATCAGGGGCTATTAGGTTACTGAGGTCTAGAAGCTTTCTGATGAATCTTAGTGCATGTTTAGGGACATGCTGACTGTTGTTTTCACCAATCGAAATAGTCACATACTTGTTAGCTCTGGCTTTAAGTATGCTTTGAGAATATACGATATTATCACTCAGGTCTGACTGCTTAAATTTTTTCATTTTCAGAATGGTAGTGCTATTGCCCCATGTGTAATACGACATCAAGAAGTATCCCAGTGTGAAGCACTTAGTTATTGCTCCAGCGACTTGGCAGTTGCGACCTTTAAGCTGGATAGATGCAAACTTATCTCTTGGCTGGGCGTTCAGGTAGAGAGGGAGGTTGGAAGCTATTTGCTTATAAAGCTGATTGAAAAGTGGTTGGATAAGCTTCAGAAGAGTTTTTATCTCTGTATCTGAATAAGCTTCTGTTGGGTTTGACTCTCGGCGGAATAGCCCATGAGGAGAGAACCACTTTTCGACAGGGTAGCCCAAGAGCTTTAATAGGCATCGTATTGCGCTGTTATGCTTTTGTGCTGTATTTACAGGCATGCTTCCTAGTCTAACTTTTTCAATGAGGTGCTGCTCCCAAGCATTCGCGGCCTCCTCTGATTCGGGGTTGAGCATCCGGTTGTCTGTAAAATTTATATATCGAGTTAAATCATGGAAATAACCAAACTTCGTCTGGTCAGAATATTCTTGGTTTCTTCCCAGGGTATCTGCCCACTTGTGAACTAGCTTGTCGCGGTTAGCGAATTTTGCCTTTTCAATTTGTTTTTTTGGGGGAACTCCAAGGTAGCGAAATCGATTGAAATCAAATGACTGATATTTAGATATACCGATTTTGAGGCTTACTACCAATTCTGGATGGTGTGTTATTTCATTCATATATTGCTTCCTCTAGTATTTGGTCTAAAAAACTAGTGGCATTCTGAACGCTCTTTTCTCTCTCCAGATAGTCTACATATCTCCATATGGTGCTTTCGCTGTTGTGCCCCATCCAGGCCATCATTTGCATAACTGCATTCTTTTGTAGTCCATACTCAAGCAATGAAGATAATCGGTAGGTGCAGTAAGTTGCTCTGAGGTCATGAGTTCGGTGTTTAAACTGCACGGAATGATTTACTTCTATGCTTTTTTTTAGTCGTCGGAAAGATTGCTGTACATTGTTTGTGTTGAATGGAGTTCCATTTTTTGTAACTAGCAAGAATGGGCTTTCTTTTCCTTTTAGGCGTTTCTTTCGCCTAATAGATGTTGCGTAAGAGTGGAGTAAAACAGCTAACTTTGCTGGGATTTCTACTTTTCGCTCTTTACTATATTTCGTAACAACGCTGTTTGCGGGTCCTATCGCAACTTCTTTGTATAAGCCTACTCGGAGTTCATTAAGGGCAAGAGAATGGGGGAAAGTACAGGCTTCATTAATTCTTAGCCCAGAGTGAATTTGCAATAACTGATGTAACACAAACTCAATGCCAAAGTTGGTTAACTCGAGGGCGTATAGTCGAACTTCTTCTTTACTTAATGGATTCAATGACTGAATGTTTGCACGTTTTGGAACTTTAATACGTAGGTCTGTACTTGTTACAAGAAACTGAGGACTTAGATGTCTCATCATCCCCTGGTTCTGCACTTTAACCAGCTCATACTCAAATGGTTTAGCGTGCTCAGTCACATGTAAGAGTCGATGGGCAATACACCATTCATAAAATTTGATGACATGAAGCATGTACAAGGATGCGGTAGAAAATTGAATTTCACCATTTCGAGCACTGCTGAGTAAATCATCATTTCTAAAGCGGTAGGTTGGACGTAGATATTTCGTAGATGGAAAATCATCCCATCTCAGTTGTTTCGCTTCCAAAAATTGCCAGTATCTTTTAATCGCTCGAACTACAGAGTTTAAATCTTTGGATCTCCGGATATTTACTAAATAGTTCATCCATAGGTTAACAGGCATCAAGTATTGATGATCGGAACTATAGAAGGTTGGAAACCCCTTTAGTGCAATGGAAGGGGTATCTGGTGATGCTTGCGGGTATATTCTGGGAACATTAACTGGTGATGAGTCAACGACGTAAACCATAAAAAATACCCTCAAAAAAGATAAGACTTTAATGAGGGTAGTTCAGTTTTCCAGACTATGAAAATCTACAGTTTAGTTTTCCATAAAAAGATCTACATAGTAACAAATTCCTCAGAACCCGTTGGGTGGATCGCGACGACGGAGTCAAAGTCGGCTTTGGTTGCGCCCATCTTCATGGCAACACCAAATCCCTGGATCATTTCATCAACGGTAAATCCAATCCCATGCAGACCGACAATGGTTTCTTCGTCACCAGCACAGATGAGTTTCATTTTGCAAGGTTGGCGGTGTTTAGTGACAGCGGTATACATCGCGGTAAAGCCAGAGGTGTACACTTTGATATTGTCTTTGCCGTATTTCTCTTCTGCTTGCTGCGTGGTTAAACCAATGGTGCCGATCGGTGGGTGACTGAACACGACGGTAGGAACAAGCTCGTAATCCATCTTAGCGTTGGTTTTACCGTTGAACAGACGCTCTGACAGTTGACGTCCGGCTTTAACCGCTACAGGGGTTAGTTCTATTCCGCCTTCCATAATGTCGCCGACACAGTAAATGCCATCCACATTGGTGGTTTGGTACTCATCCACTTTGATGTAGCCGCGCTCGTTAGTTTGTACACCAGTTGCAGCAAGGTTTATCGCATCGGTTGCAGGATGGCGACCAATCGCCCAGATCAGCTGATCCACATTGTGCGTGTTGCCGTTTTCTAGGTGAAGAGTCAGGCTACCGTCGGCTTCCTTAACCACTTCTTTTGGTACGGAATGAGTGTGAAGCGTTGGACCCTCTGCTTCCATCACTTCAACCAAGGTGTCGATGATCATTGGATCGAAGCTGCGAAGCGGGGATTCTTTACGGCAGAACAAATGGGTTTCAGTACCCAGTGCGTGCAATACACCGGCAATTTCCACAGCGATGTAACCTGCTCCAATTACCGCAACGCGTTTTGGTTGCTCTTGCAGCTCAAAGAAGCCATTTGAGTCAATACCATGCTCAGCACCAGGAATGTTTGGAATGCTTGGACGTCCGCCAACGGCGATCAATATATGGTCGGCGGTATAATGCTCACCATTGACTTCAACAGTGTTTGCGTCGACAAACTTAGCAAAACCACGGATCACATTGACTTTATTGTTGCCTAGGACACGGTCGTAAGATTCATGAATACGGCCAATATAAGCTTGGCGACTTTCAACCAATTTACTCCAATCAAAGCCTTTGACTTCAACATCAAAGCCGTAATCTTCTGAGTAAAGGTTGATCGCTTCGGCAACTTGCGCGCCATGCCACATGACCTTTTTCGGTACACAGCCTACATTGACACAGGTGCCACCGAGATCTTGGGCTTCAATCAGCGCAACTTTCGCACCATACATCGCCGCACGGTTTGCCGAGGCTATGCCTCCTGAGCCGCCACCAATACAGATATAATCAAAATGTGTCGCCATGTCCTTTCTCCCAGTCAAGGCTATGTTTATCGAGTGTAAAAGAATTAATTGGGGAGACGGGGTAGGTTTTCAAGCCCCGCCTGCTTAACTTTGCCGTAAGCTGTTAGTCTGTTCAGTTATAAGATAAAAGTGATGGTGTGTACGATACCCACTTGCGCGCAGACCCCACTTTTGATCATAGTTATTCCGGAACCACCCACTCAACGTTAAAGTGCCCGGTAGCCGGAGCAATCACCTCTTTAAGGTAAGGCAGTATTTCTTGCATTTGGCCTTCCAGCTTCCAGGGAGGATTAATAACGATCATCCCCGATGCGGTCATACCTCGCTCGTTTGTGTCAGGGGAGACGCCTAACTCAATCTGTAAGATTTTGCGAATACCTAGGCCTTTCAATCCCTCAAGCATATCGTCAATGTCGTAGCGATTTACCACTGGGTACCAAATGGCATAAATGCCGGTGGCCCAGCGCTTGTGACTTTGCGCTATTGCGGTAACGACATCCCGATACTCTTTGGCCAATTCGTAAGGTGGGTCTATCAACACCAAACCGCGACGCTCTTTAGGGGGCAAGCTTGCTTTTAACCGAGAAAACCCATCTTCTTTATAGATGCTTACTTGTCTATCACGATGAAACTCTTGCTCTAGAAGTGGAAAGTCACTGGGGTGCAGTTCGGTTAATGTCATGCGATCGTTGCGACGAAGCTGCGCTCTCGCGACACGTGGTGAGCCCGGGTAATAACGGAGTGAACCATCTTTATTAAGAGCTTCAACGCTTGATAAGTAGCTGTTTAGCGCATCGGGTTTGTTGGGCGCAAGCCAGACGCGTTCAATACCTTGTTTGTATTCCCCCGTTTTTTCGGACCATTCGTGGGTGAGGTCATAGCGCCCAACTCCCGAATGAGTGTCATGATAAACAAAGGGCTTCTCTTTTTGTTTTAGTGAATCCAATATAAGGCTTTGAACAATGTGTTTTACCACGTCGGCGTGATTGCCAGCATGAAAACTGTGACGATAACTGAGCACAGGCGCTCCTAAAGCGTAAAGACGATGGCACAGATTATACGCCACTATTGATTTTTCACCACAGCGTCTACATTGTATGTAGTAGCCCATCCATTCATCGACTATTGCACGATGTTATTTGGAAAAACAACTGGATAAGGATTCTCTATGTCAAACCCTCTGCTAAGCATCACCGATCTCCCTCCCTTTTCGAGCATAAAGCCAGAGCATGTTAAACCGGCAGTAGAAAAAGCCATTGCCGATTGCCGCGCCACAGTAGAGCGTGTGCTCGACAGCAACCAAACACCGACATGGGAAAGCATTTGTGCGCCACATTTAGAAACCGAAGACACATTAAGTCGTTTGTGGTCGCCGGTCAGTCACATGAACTCTGTACTGAACAGCAACGAATTACGTGAAGCTTACGAAAGCTGCTTGCCTTTGCTGTCGGAGTACAGCACTTGGGTTGGGCAACATAAGGGTCTGTACGACGCGTACAAAAGTATGCATCAGTCCGAAGACTTTGCCACACTGCCTCAAGCGAAGCAGAAGACCATCACTGATATGTTAAGAGACTTTGAATTGTCGGGTATTGCTTTGCCCGCCGATGAGCAGCATCGCTACGGTGAAATCAGTAAGCGCTTGTCCGAGCTTGGCTCGCAGTTTTCCAATAATGTCCTCGACGCGACTATGGCGTGGAGTAAGCACGTCAGTGACGTTAAAGAGCTGTCGGGAATGCCTGAGTCGGCATTGGCGGCAGCAAAAGCGGCGGCAGAGGCCAAAGAACTTGATGGTTACCTTCTAACATTGGAGATGCCGTCTTATATTCCTGTGATGACCTATGCCGATAGCAGCGAATTGCGTCAAGAAATGTATGAGGCTTTTGTCACTCGTGCATCGGATCGTGGCCCTAATGCGGGAGAATGGGATAACAGCGAAATCATCACAGAAGAGCTAAAGTTGAGACATGAAATCGCTCGCTTACTTGGATTTTCTTCGTACAGCGAGAAGTCTCTAGCGACCAAAATGGCGGAGACACCAGAGCAAGTCTCTGGTTTTCTCAATGATCTAGCTAAAAAAGCCAAACCTCAAGGCGAACGTGAAGTTGAAGAGCTTCGCGAATTTGCCAAGCAAACATTTGATGTGAGTGAGCTAAACCTTTGGGATATTGCTTACTACAGCGAAAAACAAAAACAGAAATTGTTTAGCATTTCTGACGAGCAATTGCGTCCCTATTTCCCTGAGCAGCGGGTGGTTTCAGGGCTGTTTGAAGTCGTGAAACGTGTCTTTGGCATGCAAGTTGTCGAGAGACAAGGCGTCGATGTCTGGCACGAGTCGGTAAGGTTTTTCGATATCTTCGACAGCCAAGACGAGCTGCGAGGCAGTTTCTACCTCGACCTTTACGCCCGCGAACACAAGCGTGGTGGTGCATGGATGGATGAGTGTCGAGTACGCCGCGAAACACTCTCTGGTGAGATCCAGTCGCCCGTGGCGTATTTAACTTGTAACTTCAATAAGCCAGTCGGAGATAAACCCGCACTGTTTACCCACGACGAAGTTGTAACGTTATTCCATGAATTTGGGCATGGAATACACCATATGTTGACCAAGATTTCGGTAGCGCCGGTGTCTGGGATTAACGGGGTACCTTGGGATGCGGTAGAGCTTCCGAGTCAATTCTTGGAGAACTGGTGTTGGGAAGAGCAAGCACTAGCCTTTATCTCAGGTCATTACCAGACTGGCGAGCCACTTCCTAAAGAGATGCTCGATAAAATGTTGGCCGCCAAGAACTTCCAATCGGCGATGTTTATTTTGCGTCAGCTCGAGTTTGGTTTGTTTGATTTCACCTTACACAACGAGTACGACCCTGAGGTTGGAGCCAAGGTACTAGAGACATTAGCCGAGGTAAAAGCCAAAGTGGCCGTGCTGCCAAGTCTAGAATGGAACCGCTTCTCGCACAGCTTTAGTCATATCTTTGCCGGCGGATACAGCGCAGGGTATTACAGCTACTTGTGGGCGGAAGTACTCTCTTCTGATGCGTTTTCACGCTTTGAAGAAGAAGGCATCTTCAATACAGAGACTGGGCAAAGCTTTTTGCAAAACATTTTGGAGATGGGAGGCAGCGAAGAGCCAATGGAGCTGTTTAAACGATTCAGAGGACGTGAGCCGCAGATTGATGCCATGTTGAGACATGCGGGCATTGCTGCTTAATTGTTAACGAGTAAGAAAAGTGAAAAGTCGTTGAGACTTTTCACTTTTCATTTAACGCTACTTTAAGGCTCGACGTTTCGATTGATGGGATTTTGCAGTGAGATCAGTGTTTCGGTTGACTGCACTTCGTCAATGGCCTGCAACTTATCGATCAACACGTACTGCAGCTCTTCAATAGAGCGGCACATCAATTTGACAAAAATATTGTATGCCCCTGTCGTATAATACGCTTCAACGACTTCATCAAGAGCGTTGAGCTTTTCCAAGGCCGAGTGGTAATCGCGGGCGGCGTTCAGATTTATGCCGATAAAACAGCATACGTCATACCCCAGTTTTTTAGGATTCACCAAAACCTCTGTTCCTTCAATGATCTCCGCCGCTTTCATTTTTTCGATTCGAACGTGAATGGTTGCAGGGCTGACTTCAAATTGCTTCGCCATTTCAGCGTACGGAGTGCGTGCATCATTCATTAAAGTTTTAAGAATTTTCTTATCCAACTCATCTAAGCGAGGATGACGATCCATGGTGCGATGCTCTCTAGGTGACGACAATAGAAGCTCTAGGGTACACTTGCAGGCAAACCCGAGCAAACCTCAAGTGACTGGATTGAAAATTCGCCTACATGCTAACGATGTTGAGCAGCAGCAACGACTCACCCAATTGGCCCAAAAGTGGCAGTTGTGCCACGACGATACGGCGCTTTTCCAGCTGCAATATAGCTCGGATGAGCCCGCTAAGCTTGAACTGGTTAAACGAGATGAACCAAAGCTTGGCGCGATCAGTGTCGACTTTGTTACCGGTGCGGTCGCTCATAGACGTAAGTTTGGCGGTGGAAAAGGTCAATCTATTGCGAAAGCAGTAGGGCTAAATAAAGGTGTAACACCTACGGTTGTGGATGCAACGGCAGGTCTGGGTCGGGATGCGTTTGTATTGGCGTCATTGGGATGCACCGTACAGATGATTGAGCGCCACCCTGTGGTCGCTGCGCTATTGGATGATGGGTTAGCCCGCGCACGCAATGATAGCGAGATTGGCGAGTGGGTGACACAAAGACTGTCTCTGGTAAACGCATCGAGTATCGAGCAGCTTGCAATAGAGTCACAGCCTCGACCAGAGGTGATATATCTTGATCCGATGTACCCGCATCCAGAAAAAAAGAAATCGGCTCAAATCAAAAAAGAAATGCGCGTCTTCCAAACGTTGGTGGGAGCCGATCATGACGCAAGTTTACTGTTGGAGCCTGCATTAAAATTGGCGACCAAACGTGTTGTGGTGAAAAGACCTGATTATGCCAATGTACTCGACGGTAAAGCCCCCTCAATGTCGATAGAGACCAAGAAAAATCGATTTGATGTCTATGTACTCGCTTCGATGAAGTGATGAGTCTAAGCCATATTTAAACCGTTCCTCGCAGCAGTACTTGCATTATCATCAATTTGCAATACAATCGAAGTAAGAATCATTCTTAATATCGTTTGGCGTTGGTGTAGGTGAGTTGTATGGCCAAAAAGCTGTGTAAGTACAGAAAAGAGGTTGTGGCCCAGTTGGGCGAGATAGAATCGCTGGTCTCGCAGCCACAGTTTGCGTGTAAAAGTTGCGCCCGCGTTGCTAATAGCGCTGAAAACCTGTGCACCGCAGTGCCTATGGGAATGGCTTTAGAGCGCCCAGTATCTCTTGTAGCGGCCAATCAAACGTTCGATATTGAACACGATGCCGTGCAACATTTTACCCCGCCTTCTGCGCCGGAACTGACGCTGTTGAACAGCAAAAAAACACCTAAGACGTCCAAAAAGCAAGCGAAGAAGCTTAAGAAACTTAGAAAACAAGTCGCCAAATCGGCCAAGAAACTGGCTAAAGCGCAACGACGTTTAATTAAAAATAGTGGAACTCCACAAGCGCGCCCAACCCCAGACCAAGCTAACCCAGCCACAATTGCTAGGCTGCATTAAGTCTGCGGTTTCGACGCCGCTCTCTATTTGAGGGTCAGTGTTTGATCGGTACTATCAGCATGTCGACAGGGGTTGAGTTGATCAGTTGTCGAGTCGATGACACGATTCTGCTCCAGAAGTCTTGATGATGTCCACACACCAGCAAGTCCACTTTACGCTCTGAAATTGCCTCAACAATTTCATCACTGAACTCCCCATGACTGACTAACGTATGTTTAACAGGTACGTCCGCTTGTTGAGCAAGATGTTGCAGCTTTTCGTGAGCGGCAGCATTGGCATGGTTTTGGGTGTCTCGCATATTCAGGTCAATTAACCCGGTGTACAGCTCAGAATGGTTAATATCAATATGAATGAAAGAGACCTCAGCGTTGACTTCTTTGGCCAAATTGACCGCTTTATGAATAACAGTTTGGCTATCGTCGGTTAAATCAACCGCGACTAAAATGTGTTGGTAGCTCATAGTGGCATCTCCCAATGATCAATAACCTGCAATACTTTAAATCCTAGCAGCTTTTGTTTTTTGTAAGCATTGTATGTGCCTCATTTTGGGCTAATTATTGCAAAATTTGACGTTCATTTGATGCAGTTCAAATTGGCTCAGCATTTTAGTTAGTGAGTAAATTTGCCTTCTGCGGCCCTCTCAAAAAAGTGATATAGTGTCCCTAATACAACATTAAAAGGAGTCTGTCGTGTTGTCTCAATCTATGGTCGAAAAATTGAATGAGCAAATTAATCTGGAATTTTTCTCATCCAATCTATACTTACAAATGAGTGCTTGGTGTGAAGATAAAGGTTTTGAAGGTGCTGCAGAGTTTTTGCGCGTTCATGCCGCCGAAGAAATGGAGCACATGCAGCGTCTCTTTACCTACGTAAGTGAGACGGGCGCATTACCCATTCTTGGTGCCATCGAAGCCCCAAAACACGACTTTATTAGCCTTGGTGATGTGTTCCGCGAGACTTACGAACACGAATGCATGATCACCGAACGCATTAATAAATTGGCTCACGTCGCGTTTGAAAGCCAGGACTACTCAACCTTTAACTTCTTGCAATGGTATGTTGCTGAGCAACATGAAGAAGAAAAATTGTTTAAAGGGATCTTAGATAAGCTAGAACTTGTGGGTGAAAACGGCCAGGCGCTATTTTTTATCGACAAAGATTTAGCGGCAATGGCTAAACAAGGATCGTCTTCAATTATGGATGCGTCGGCGGCAGAGTAGCTAACATAAATCTCTGCTGATCTCTTACCGCGTATCTGTGAAGATGTAGGGAGGATAAGATGATCAGCGGCGATTTAATCATATTTACATTATTACTTGTTACCACCATCAACTTCAGTCGTTACGTAACCAGTTTGCGTGCGCTCCTGTTTCTCATGCGAGAAGCTCACCCTTTGTTATATCAGCAAGTCGATGGCGGCAGTTTTTTCACAGCCCATGGCAACGTCTATAAACAGGCACGCCTTTTTCATTACCTAAAACACAAAGAATACAGCGAGCATCATGACTCTGACTTTGTTGCGAAATGCGATAAGGTACGAGAGCTGTTTGTGGTGAGTTGCGCCTTGTTGTTGGTGACCTTATTCGTGACTTTAGTGGTCATTTAGTACTTTAGTAGGTAAAGGCTTAAAATCGAGAACCCCTCGTAATGTTTGGTTGGCTATCATAGAAGCGCGTCTACATGTAGGGACACAAATATGATAGATAAGTTTGCATTGCTGTTTTCAGTCACCGGGGTTCTAGTGACTCTCTGGTTGATGTTTACCAATACCGATTGGTCAAAAGACAATAAGAAGTCAGACGTCAAAGGTAAAAAACGCTGATGTCTGATCTGCTGATTGTTATGGTCATTATTGCTTTCGCTATTGTTGGGATATCACGCCCAGCTGTGGCTTATGCCGGCTACATTTGGGTAGACATCATTACTCCTCAAAACATACTGTTTGGTTTTCTAGCAGGACAGCCAGTCTCTTCTGTTATGGCCGCGCTTTTGTTTCTCTCCTTGTTGTTCAATGCCAATAAACTCGCTGCTCCTCGTTCGGCATTCATTCCCGCCGTAATTGTGATATTTTCGATCTGGGTTACCATCACCACGTTTGCTCTCGCGTTATTTCCAACGGCGGCTGCTAACAAGTGGGATTGGGCGATAAAATCCATATTAATGACATCCATTGGCATGTTCGTGATTCGTGATCGACGCGATTTGAATATGTTTCTATGGATATTGTTCTTCTCGTTTTGCTTTTACGTGATTGCGGTTGGAGCAAAAACAGCCGCCGGTGGCGGAGGTTATGGACGACGTTTAGTCTCGGGAGGGAATAACAGCGGATGGTCAGAAAGTTCAATGCTCGCGTTAACCGTGCTTATCGTGATCCCGCTTAATAAACATTTGCGAGAGCACTACACCTTTTTTCCTCCTCAGTTCAAACGACCATTTTTGTGGTTTGGTCTAACGCTGCTGGCTGTATTCGCGATGATCGGTACAACAGCGCGCAGTGGCTTGATCACTTTAGCGGGGTATATAGGTTACCGTAACCTGTCACCATCACGGATGTTGTTTTTTGTTCCAATCATCGTTGCGTTTTCGATTGTGTCAATAGGCTTTATGCCTGAGCATTGGGTCGAGCGGATGATGACCCTAAAAGACATTGAATCAGACAGTTCGGCGATGGGGCGTATCGTAGTTTGGTTGTGGACGTTTGATTTTGTCGCTGACCATTGGGCTGGTGGTGGGTTTGATGCGTACCGCGCTAATCATGGACTGCTTGGCGATTACCATGAGTCATTTAGGAATTATCTAGGGATAAAAGCCTTCCATAATTCTTTTATAGAAGTGCTTGGTGAGCAAGGTTTTTTCGGGTTGTTTTTGTACGTGAGCTTACTTTTTCAGTCGTACAGGCTTAATAGAAAAGTGTTAAAAACAGCGCCAAAAAATAGCTATCATGCATCCCTCGCTCAATGTCTCAATAGTATGCTAGTCATGTACTGTATTACAGGTATGTTTATCGGCGTCGCGTACCAACCTTTGCCATTTATTATCATTACTCTGTGTGTTATCAACTACTCGGTGTGGCAACGTGAACAAGAGTCGGTAGAGTCCACCTTGAGCATTAATAAACTTCCCCTCAATAAACGTAAGCAAGCACTGATGCAACAACGAGGTAACTCACAGTTTTAAGTTCTGCTATTATTGCTTCTTTTAAAAGGCTCGCAGATGTCGAGTCTGATAGGTGAAGAGATAAGTCGTGGAAAAATTTGATGTGGTTATCATCGGTGCCGGTGCCGCTGGATTGATGTGTGCTGCGCAGGCGGGCAGGCGTGGACGCAAAGTATTAGTGATTGACCACGCGAAGCGCCCCGGACGAAAAATCCTTATCTCTGGAGGCGGTCGATGTAATTTCAGCAATTACGAGGTCTCGTCTCACAACTTTATTTGTCAAAATCCTCACTTTGTTAAATCGGCGCTGTCTCAGTACACCAACTGGGATTTCATCTCGATGGTGTCAAAATACGGAATTGAGTTTGAAGAGCGCGATCACGGTCAGTTGTTTTGTGTCGACTCGGCAAAGCAGATCGTCGACATGTTACTAAAAGAGTGTCAGCAACCCACAATCGTTCAGCGTTATCAAACCGCAGTCACGCACATAGAAAAACAGCCCAACGGCTTTACACTCATGGCCAATACACAAGCCGTTGAGTGTGAGTCACTGGTGATTGCAACGGGCGGGTTGTCGATGCCAAAACTGGGTGCAACACCGTTTGGGTATAAAGTCGCTGAGCAATTTGGCCTAGAAGTAAAGGCAACCACAGCCGGACTTGTTCCCTTTACTTTGCATACGCACGATAAAGAAGCGCTGTCTGAGTTGTCAGGCATTGCCATTCCATGCGAGATGGAAGCGCAAGATGGCACTGTATTTAAAGAAGCTCTGCTGTTTACGCACCGCGGCCTATCGGGCCCGTCGGTGCTGCAAATATCGTCGTATTGGAAGCCAGGTGAGGCTATATCGATTAACCTCGTTCCGGATCATGATATTCAACAGTTGTTGGATAGCAGTAAAGAGATGCACCCAAATCAGAGTCTAAAAAACACCCTAGCGAAAGTCTTACCAAAACGTTTAGTGGAAGCCTTAATTACGTTAGAGTTATTTGCGGATAAGCCACTTAAGCAATATACAGTGTCGCAGCTACAACAAGTTGTACATACCCTTGAGCACTGGACCATCAAGCCAAATGGAACGGAAGGGTATCGCACCGCCGAAGTGACTATGGGTGGAGTAAACACCGATCATCTTTCCTCCAAAACCATGGAGTGTAAGCAAGTCTCTGGGCTGTATTTTGTGGGCGAAGTGATGGATGTAACAGGTTGGCTAGGCGGCTATAACTTCTCTTGGGCGTGGTCGAGTGGCCATGTAGCAGGCCTAAACTGTTAAGGTTTGTGTAGAGACAATAAAGTTTGCCCGTAAGCAATAAAGTTTGCCCGTAAGAGCGTTTTGAGATAATAAAGTTTGCCCGTAGTGACTGCTGTTACTATGATTAGACTAGGCAGACTTTGTTGGATTAAGTATGGGGCGTAGCCGAAAAATCGAGTCGTTGGATGATTATCGACGGCACTTAAAGAACAAATACGGTATAGGCCAAGGCGTTAACTACAAGCCTTGGCTTAGGATTCAGGATGTAAAATCTAAAGGTAAACGCTCACTGATTTATGGTAGGAAATCTCAAAGAGACCATCATATGATGTCCTCGATAGAAAGTGAGCACTTTTATCTTGCTGAGTTTTCGAGCCGTGTAGTTGATATCAGAGAGCAATTTCCTCTCTTCCCTCTAAATTTTACGCAGAAAGTTGCTAAAACCCTTGGGGTTAAACACCCTACCCACCCTAATACGAAAGAGCCGATTATCATGACAACGGATCAGTTGCTCACGATAGACTCTCCTCAAGGCACTACATATCATGCAGTTTCTGTAAAACCTGAAGATGACTCGGGTGATCTACGCGTCCTTGAAAAAATAGATATTGAGCGAGTTTGTTGGGAATTGCTTGGTGTTAAGTTTAGTTATTTTACGGGAAATGAACTAACGAGAGTTCAAAGCGGTAATCTTCACTGGGCTACATCCCCTTTTCGCGAGAACCCGAAGGTCTTTTCCTGTGATCAGGTTGATTGCGCTCTCTCTGTTTTGGCGACAGGGCAGTACTTTATTGAAGATCTATGTAATCAGCTAATCTCAATGAACATAACATCTAATGATGATGCTTTATTGTTAATTCGCTTCCTCATAGCCGATAAATTTATTGATGTTGACCTATCAACTAACATCTCTGAATCTGGGCTTATTAATGTGAAGTATGTAGCTGAACAGCCAGGAGGTATTTTATATGGAGCTTCCTAGAAATAGCGTTTGGAATGTGAATGATTCGGATCTGCTTGAAGATGGGCTCTATCGTTTGTTGGAAATCATGCAGGATATTGAGTCCGTCATTTTATTCTCGTTAGAAGTTGCAACGGTAAGACCTATAGCTGTTTCACTAGAAGGTTTCATTGAGCTCGTTTCTAGCCGTAAAGCTAAAAAAGACCGCTATGAATTGCCAGCTTACCTTTTAGTTGATGAAGAGAACGTTCCGGTTGAACATATTGAGCGCCGAGATAAAAATTATAATTTAATTAAAGGTGTTATATCAGATAGTACTTTTCTTTTTGATTATGCGACGAAGAAGCGCTCACCTCAACTTGCTGAATATTCAAAAAAAATTAATGTTGACCGCAAGACTTTAGCTCGACTACTTTCTCAATTTTGGCGAAATGGGCAGGACAAAATGGGCCTGTTACCCGCATTTTCGAAAAGCGGGGCTTCTGGGCGAGAGCGGACTCCAACAACGACACCACTAGGTGCACCGAAACAACCAAGAACTATAGCTGTTGATAGAGCTGCTAAGTATATTGTGAGTGATGATGACAAAAATAAATTCAAAAGAGCGTTAAAAAAATACTACCTTAAAGAGTCAGGTCTGACACTAGCAAAAACCTATGGCAACTTGCTCAAAGATAGCTATTCAAATGAGATAAATTTGGCTGAGGCCTGCGGTAGGCCGCCTTTAGTCCCAACCCCAAAGCAGTTTAGTTACTGGCGAACAAAACTATTTAGTAAAGAAGAAATAATCAAGCAACGAACGTCAGAGAACGACTTCCTCAGAAATAAAAGAGGGGCTTTGGGTAGCATTACAGATCGAAGCTATCTGCCTGGTGTTCACTTTGAAATTGATGCAACCGTTGCTGATGTGCATATCGTATCTGAACTTGGATCTCAGTATGTTTTAGGGCGACCGACGATATATATCGTAGCTGACAGAGCGAGTCGAATGATAGTTGGTATGCATGTATCGCTCTATCATGCTTCTTGGCGTGCAGCACGTCAGGCATTAGCTAATAGTTTCATACCTAAATCTACTTACTGTAAAAGCTTTGGCGTAGATATTGAAGATTCAGAGTGGCCTTGTGCTCATATTCCTAAAGAGTTGGTCTGTGATAATGGAGAAATGATTGGAGTCCAACCAAAGAAAGCGTTGACTCCAATGACGCAATTATCATTTACTCCCCCATATAGGCCTGATTGTAAAGGGGTAGTAGAGAAACGATTTGATATTATCAATAAAGAAGTACTTCATGAGTTACTTGGTACAACGAGAGGTGGGCAGGTTGTACGAGGTAGTCGAGATCCTAGAAAAGATGCGATCTATACACTTAAGGAAGTTACAGTTGAAATAATAAAAGCGGTACTGGAGCATAATCGTTCAATTCTTGATGGTTTAGCCTTTTCTAGCCCTTTACTTATTGAGAATGACCTATCTCCGACCCCTCTTAACTACTGGAAAATACACCTCGCAAAGCATAGGCATGAGCTTCAGTCAGCTAATAGTGATGAAGTTATAGCGAGATTGTTGCCGTCAGCTGAAGTCAGCATGACTCGAAGCGGAATATATTTTAATGGTATGTATTATACATGTTCAGAAGTTGAAGAACTTAATTTGGCATCGGTCGCTAGGTCATCTGGGCGCTGGAGACTAGAGGCGCGTATTGATGAAAATACAACGAATTACATCTATGTTCGCTTAGATAAAAACAAGGAGTTCATTAGGTGTAACTTGTTGCCTAGAAGTCGAATGTTGGGTGATAAGTCTATGTATGAATCTGACTTTATACTGGATTGGCTTGATACTAAGAAAGAGTTAACACCAATATCAACGACCTCAATTGACGACCATAAACATCGCCAAGAAGTAACCCGTCAAGCAAAGAAAAGAAGCAAAGATGCAGATAAGGTCTCTTTTAGGGATAAAACTGCTAATACTCGTCAACGTCGAAAAGAAGAGCTAGAAGCCACCACCAATATGATTGCATCAACTTCTGAACCTTCAGCCATTAACAAAGAGTCTGCTCCCTTGTCTACCAGTAACAAAGTAGTTCCATTACCCAAAGGCCCTAAAAGAAGAACGAGTAGAGGTGAGTCATGAGAATTGAGTCTGCAGTGTATCAAGATGCAATTCTTCCAGAGCATTGCGGTAATCCGATTATAGAGGCCCTCCCAGCAAAAAAAGCTTGGGTAAGCGTTATGGAAGATTTTAGTAATTACCCAGATTTGTCGGAAGAAATAGCTGATCATCCTGATCCATTAGTTCGTGATGAGTACCTAAATCGTATTGAAGAGATTAGGCAGCCACTGACTGACTATGAAGCATGTTTCCGCGCTGTTGAAAGAGCCATAAAAAAGGGTTATTCGGCCAAAAATCCATTAAGTCCCACAACTGCTCAATATTTGCATTATTTGGTTGATGAGAGACCCGATATTGAACCGAGAACAGGGTACTTTCAACCTAAAGGGGATGGACTGACTCTAGTCGGTGAAAGTGGTGTTGGTAAAACCTCTATGGTTGAGCAAGTTCTAGAGTATTTTCCGACCGTAATTGTGCACGAATCATACAAAGGCCAGCGACTTGACATAGGAAAACAAGTTGTCTGGATAAAAGTGGACTGCCCAAGCAATTCTAGTGTGAGGGATCTGTGTGAAGAGATCCTTTCAACACTAGATTTGACTTTAGAGAGAAAAAGAACAAAACCTGCAGGGACCATCGGGGAACTCATTAGACAATTGGAGCGTTCAATCAAATCGAGTTTTCTGGGCATGCTCGTGATTGATGAAATGCAAAACTTAAAGTTTAAAAGAACTGGTGGTGAAAATAATTTATTGAGGTTTTTGCATCGACTGATGAACAAGCTAGGTGTTCCACTCTTCTTTGTAGCAAACCCTCCGTTTGATCAGTCTTTGATTAAAGAGCTCAAAGCCGCACGACGAGCTGAAAGCGGCTACCACCATACAATGTCTGTTTTAACTAGGGACAGTGCCTCGTGGAATGCGTTTATAGATCAACTTTGGCAGTACCAATGGACAAACGTTTACACAGATCTTACTGAAGAGCTGAATGACGCTCTTCATTCTTTGTCTGTTGGTAATATCGATATGGCAAGTCGCACTTATAGAGAAGCCCAGCGTTTAGTTATTGGCTCGGATGATGAACGCATTACACCTGCGACTTTATCTGCTGGTAATACGGTTGCTTGCGGTCTTTCAAGGCAGACAGAAGAAGTGGACAACTTAAAAGCAGCTTTTACTCGTTTACCCAAAGGTAAACGACGTAACCCTCAGAGTAACGAGGAAGCAATTGTTAAAGTTGTTGATAAAACAGGTGATGTCACCAAACCACAGCACCCAGAGTTTGCCTCTAAGCTTATAGAGTTGGTAGGAGCTGTAGATTTGCAAGAAAGGATTAAAGACCCTGATTTATTTCAACAAGCAGCTGACTTAGAAGACCCTATGGGCTACTTAAGGTCTCGTAATATTGTTCTGGACGATCCCCTCTCGGAGCTGTCCTATACTTAGTTAAGGAAAATTGCTATCAAAGAAAGAGGCTCATCATGCGCTTACCAAAGGCATTACCAGATGAGTCTTTATATAGTCGTATCTGCAGAAGCTATATTATGAGTGGCTTATCCAAGGGCCAGTATTTTCAAGTTGTTTTTGATAACCATAGAGCATCTGTACACCCATACTTGATAGCTCGATTGGGGTTACTCAGTAAAGTCTTTGATGAGTCTGCGGAAAACATGTGGCTGCATCAAACACTAGCACCACTATTTGCTCACTTCTTACCTAATCATGCACCAAAAATAAGAGATTTAGATATACGGCCAAGCCAGTTAACTCGAGCTTGTCAGGTAGTAACCTTTAGAGAAAAGGAACATCTCAACATAAAGTACTGTTCAAGATGTGCTGAACATGAAATTCATAAATACGGTGTTTCCTATTGGCACTGTGCCCACCAAGTCTCAGGTGTTGAAGCGTGTTCAGTGCATGGAGTTTGGTTAAATCATATAGCATTGCAAAATCGAAATCACTTGACCATGTCTCTGCTTCCAAAAGCTGATGAGGAAAGCTCTTCATGTCCAGATGTCGCGGCAAGCTTTGCAGATTTTTGTTGCACATATCTGCATAATATTAGGATTGGGGATTTGTCACCCCCAGCCAGAGATAGAAACTTCAAGCTCAAGGCAAATGGTTCAGTTACACAATGTGGACGTATTAGAAGGAAACGTATCTGCAAAGAGCTACATGAGCTGGCAACACAAATTTTACCTAATAATCACTATTTACTTCCTAGCTCTACTGAGGATTTTTCTTACTGGAGTGCTGTTTTGTCCGGAAGCGATAACCAACATCCTTTCAAGCAGCTAATTTTGGACTTTTATCTCAGAAGACCTATAGAGGGGCATCGCATCAAGCCTTCACTTAAAGCCGATTTTAAAGGTCGCTCTGCTGAGCTTGAAGTGAGTTGCTGTGATTTCTTGAATCAAGGTTTATCTATGGCTGAGGTGAGTCGAAGGTTAGGTAAGAGTCGTTGTTATGTAAAAGGTATAGCTCTAAGAAATAACATACCAGTGAATCTCAAACCTCGAGTGATTACTGATGGGCTTAAAAGGGATGTTATTAGTATGGCTCGCAAAGGCTTTCACCGCCAAGCGATTACAAGAAAGCATCAAGTTTCAGAGGGTAGTATTGAACTCATTATCTCCACAACAGAAGGGTTGGTGGAGTGGCGCAAGCTATGCAAGCGACAATCAATGTCACGCCGATATAAAGCTCAAATCACAAGATACCTACTTTCGAATCCTCGGGCGAAAATAAAAAACGTTAAATCTAAGTGTGAAGCTGCTTATTTTTGGCTGTATAACCATGAGAACGATTGGCTTAAAGACCACCTACCAGCCCCACAAGAATTTCAGTATGTTAATAGCGTAGATTGGGTGCAGCGCGATAACGAGCTTTCAAAGCAAGTAGCTAAAATTCTATCTAAATCCACTCGCAAGCTATCTCGAACAAAGTTAGATTGTGCTCTTGGAGGGCACGGTTGGCTCACATCAAAACTTGAAAAAATGCCAAAGACGAAAGAGCTACTTAAGAAGAATAACCTGCTCAGTTCAAATGCTTAGGGTTGGCGACCTTCACCCCAAATAGATTCATGTTAATATGCCCGGTGTTGCGGAATAACGGATTGACAGGGCTTATGGACTTAAAAAATACAAGTAGTTTCTCTTTTCTTGCCGAACACGACCCACTTTTTGTTGAACTAGCCTCAGGTGCTGAGCGTGTTTTTTCCAGTGACCCTAATACGACGTTAATCAAACTCAGACAACTGGGTGAAGCGTTGGCTCAACACATTGCAGTATTGGTCGGGGTCGAGTTTGATGAGAAAACTACGCAAGCAGACCTTTTGTACCGTCTCAATCGTGAAGTTAAATTCGAGCCAGTGGTACGTGAGCTTTTCCATACCTTACGTATTGAGGGCAACAAAGCGACTCATCAGTTTAAAACACAGCATAAAGAAGCCCTTGATGGGTTAAAAGTAGCACGAGCTCTTTCAATATGGTTTCATCAGTCTTTCGGTAAGCAAGGTACCGCCTTTAAAGCCGGGCCTTTCGTACCTCCGTCAGACCCAAGTAGCGATCTTCGTTTACTTCAATCGGAAATAGAGAAGCTAAAAGCCGATCTGACTCAAGCGAATGTTGAGCTGGACTCCAGCAAGCAATTTAATGATCTGATAAATCGGGAAAAGGCCGAATACGAAGCACTTGCGTTGGCGATGGATGAAGAGTCAAAGCAACTGTCAGAACAAGCAAAAGTGCATGAGCAGGCGCTATCACAGCAGCAAAAAGAGTACGAATCCAAGTTACAAGAGCTACAAAAACAGCTTGAGCAACAAGGTGAAAAAGCTGCTTTGGCACAAAAGCAGCAGGTGAGCAGTAACACTCGTAGCGCCAGTCAGCAAATCATTCTGAGTGAAGAGCTTACCCGAATTCTTATTGATCAGCAGCTAATCGAAGCCGGTTGGTCTGCCGACAGCCAAGAGCAAACTTTTAAAAGTGGCGCTCGCCCAGAGAAAGGCGTCAATAAGGCCATTGCTGAGTGGCCAACAAAGCACAATGGCAAGGGGGGCCGTGCAGACTATGTGCTGTTTCATGGCCTGACACCGATTGCGGTAGTCGAAGCAAAGAAAGAAAACACCAATGTGGCGGGTAAAATCCCGCAGGCAGAACGTTACAGTAAAGGCTTTACGGTCGAAGGTAACTTACAAGGGGCTTGGGAGCTAGCGGGTCAAACTGTCGCTTGGCCAGATGACTCAGATGGCCACTACAAAGTTCCTTTTGTATACTCCTGCAACGGCCGTCCATATATCCCACAGCTAGCTGAGCAGTCAGGCACTTGGTTCCGAGATGTACGTGAGCCTAGTAACACTAAGCGTGCTTTGCAGCAGTTTCATACGCCTGATGGCCTGCTGGACCTACTGAAACGAAGTAAACAAGAAGCAGAGCAAATCTTGCAACAGGAAGGTTTTGCTTACCTAAAGCTGCGTAATTACCAAGAAAAGGCCATCACTGCTGTCGAAAATACCTTAGCGAAAAATATTCGCAGTGCTTTGTTGGCCATGGCGACTGGTACCGGTAAAACCCGAACCATCATTGGCTTAATGTATCGATTCCTGAAGGCTGAGCGTTTCAAGCGCATTTTATTTTTGGTTGACCGGACAGCTCTTGGGCAGCAAGCCATAGACTCATTCAACGAAGCCCCACTTGAGCAAAGCCAGACTCTTTCCAAGATCTACAATGTCGCAGAATTGGGAGATATGGCTGCTGAAGCGGAAACTCGGGTGCAAGTTGCCACCGTTCAGGCAATGGTTAAGCGCATATTTATGTCGGATAACCCACCACCTGTGGATCAATTTGATTGCATCATTGTCGATGAAGCGCACCGTGGTTACACCCTAGATCAAGAAATGACCGAGGGTGAATTAGCTACAAGGGATGCAAGTCAGTATCTCTCGAGTTATCGCCGAGTTTTGGATTACTTTGACGCGGTCAAGGTCGGGCTAACTGCAACCCCAGCTAAGCACACCAGCGAGATTTTCGGTAAGCCGATTTACACCTACTCCTACCGTGAGGCGGTTGCCGATGACTGGTTGATCGATCATGAGCCTCCAATCAGGTATGAAACCTTGTTGACTCAAAAGGGCATAGAGTTTGAGAAAGGGGCGGAAGTCTCTGCCATTAACACTCAAACCGGTGAAGTAGAATCGTCGGAGCTTGAAGATGAACTGAAGTTCGAGGTCGATTCGTTTAACCGTCGCGTCATCAATGAAAATTTCAATAGGGTGATTTGCGAGCAACTGGTGCAGGAGCTTGATCCATTTGGTGATGAGAAAACCATGATTTTCTGTGCCACCGATCTCCATGCTGATATGGTTAAGCGGTTGTTGGATGACGCTTTCAAAGAGCTCTACAACGGCGAGTACAATCAGGCGGCAGTTGCTAAAATCACTGGCCAAAGCGACAAAGTCGATCAGTTAATTCGTCAATACAAAAACGAACGCTACCCCAACATTGCGATTACAGTTGACTTACTGACGACTGGCATCGATGTACCAAAAATTTGTAACCTAGTTTTCCTACGTCGGGTAAAATCTCGCATCCTCTATGAGCAAATGGTTGGCCGTGCCACCCGCCGTTGTGACGAGATAGGTAAAACCGTATTCCGTATCTACGATCCGGTAGATATTTACGCTGCGCTAAGTGAAATCAACACCATGAAGCCGTTGGTGAAAGATCCCAATATCACCATCGAGCAATTAGTTGATGAACTTACCGACCCTGAAAAGTTGGAGCAAGCCCTAAGTAGCCCAGGTGAGCAGCAGGGAGAGTCCCACGCAGATGTGGTACTTAGTCAGCTAAGCCAAAAACTAATGCGTGTACTACGTAAAGCGGAGAAAAAGGCGGAATTTAAGCCTGAGCTCAAGCAAAAGCTGGATGAGCTACAAGAGATGTGGGGGGTTGAGCCTAAGCTGTTGCATAAACACTTACACCAACTGGGGCCTAAACAAGCTGCACAGTTCGTGAATCAGCAGAGCGGCTTACTCAGTCAATTGGCTGAGGTATCATTGCTAATCGGTAGCGAAAGAAAACCAGTGATTTCAGATCATGAAGATGAAATTCGAGACCGTAGTCAAAGCTATGGTGCACATCAACGCCCAGAGGATTATCTAGACAGCTTTAACCAGTTCATCAAAGAGCAGCTGAATCAGTCGGCGGCCTTGGCTGTGGTTGTAAATAAGCCTCGCGATCTTACTCGTGAACAACTTAAAGAGGTTCGCTTGTTGCTTGATGGTGCTGGTTACTCTGAAGCTAAATTGCAAAGCGCGGTACGCAATCAAACCAGCCAAGACATTGCAGCCAGCATTATCGGTCATATTCGTCGTGCTGCCTTTGGTGAGCCCTTGGTGCCATTTGAGCAGCGTGTTGCTCAGGCAATGGATCGCATTTATACCACTCACCAATGGATGCCTGCACAGCGTAAGTGGCTCGATCGCTTAGCTAAGCAATTGGTACATGAAGTCATTGTTGACCGTGAGTTCGTCAACCAACGTTTTGCTGATCATGGTGGGGCCAAGCAATTGGATAAAATTTTAGTGAACCAGCTAGACACCGTTCTGGCTGAGTTAAGTGAAGCGATGTGGCCTACTCAAGTCGCGAGCTAAACCCGGAACAGATTAAATGCCTCCGCCAAATGTCATGGCATAAGTAGGCAAAATAGGAAGTAAGATGACTAACGATAATATCGTACAAAAACTGTGGAACCTTTGTGACGTGCTGCGTGATGATGGCATTAACTATTCGGACTATGTCACCGAGCTAGTACTACTGTTGTTTATTAAGATGGTGCATGAGAACACCGAAGCAGAAACGTTAGACAAACATACTTTGCCAGAGGGATGTCGTTGGACTGATCTGAATAGTAAATCTGGCCTGAACCTGCTGAACCATTACAAGCAGATGCTGTTAGACCTGTCTAAAGACAGTGACCCTTTGATCAGCGCCATCTATGCTGATGCGCAAACCCGTTTACGTGAGCCGCGCCACCTAGAGCAATTGGTAAAGTCTCTGGATCAAATCAAAGACTGGTTTAGTGATGAGAAAGATGGTCTTGGTAACCTTTATGAAGGCTTACTGCAAAAGAATGCGAATGAAACCAAATCAGGTGCTGGTCAGTATTTTACGCCTCGTGCTTTGATTGACTCTATGGTGCGCTGCATGCAACCTCAGCCTGGAGAAGTGATACAAGATCCAGCTGCAGGTACCGCAGGCTTCTTGATTGCAGCCGACCGCTACATGAAAGGCAAGACCGATGACTACTTTGACTTAGATGCAAAGCAGCAAGCATTCCAAAAGAACAAAGCGTTTATTGGGGTTGAGTTAGTACCATCTACACGCCGCCTAGCGCTGATGAACTGCTTGCTGCATGGAATGGAAGGTGACGATGAAGGTGTGGTGCATTTAGGAAATGCGTTGGGTCAGGTTGGTGCGAGCTTAGAAAAAGCCGATATCATTCTAGCCAACCCTCCTTTTGGTACTAGTAAAGGTGGGGAGGCATCCATTACTCGTGATGATTTAACCTATCCAACCAGTAACAAACAGCTAGCGTTTTTACAGCATATCTATCGCAACCTAAAGCCAGGTGGCCGTGCAGCGGTGGTATTGCCCGATAACGTGCTCTTTGAATCTGGAGTAGGCACCGATATTCGCCGTGATTTAATGGACAAGTGTAACTTACACACCATCTTGCGCTTGCCTACCGGTATCTTTTATGCAGCAGGGGTGAAAACTAATGTGTTGTTTTTCAATAAGGGTAGCGCCACCGATAAACTGCAAGAAGAAAACTGTACCGAGAATACTTGGGTATATGATCTGCGTATCAATATGCCAAGCTTCGGTAAGCGTACTCCGTTTAATGAGTCGTACCTAAAGCCATTTGAAAAGGTTTATGGTGAAAATGCTAATGGTCAATCTGAGCGTAGAGAGGGGGAATGGAGCTTTAACGCAAAGCAGGTTGAAACAAGCTCAGGCGATGAAAATAAAGGAGTTGATGGCAAGCTAGCCCACAGTCGTTGGCGCTGTTTTAGCCGTGAATGGATTACTGAGCATAAAGGTGACTCGTTAGATATTAGTTGGCTGAAAGACAAAGACAGTGTGGATGCTACAAGTTTACCTAAGCCAGGAGTTTTAGCTAACAAAGCCAAAGAAGACCTAACTATTGCCATAGCAGAGTTAGATGCATTGCTTGTTGAATTAGGCGAGGGTGATAAGTGATGAGTAAGGTAGGCTTGTTAGAAGGCTGGACATCAACGCCTTTGGAAAATGTCGTTGATATTCTTGATTCTCAGCGCATCCCTGTTAATAGTTCTCAAAGACAAGCTCGTATTGAGGGAAAGTCACAAGACGAACTGTATCCGTACTATGGTGCTACTGGAGAAGTCGGTAAAATTGATGGTTATATTTTTGACGAAGAACTGGTTGCTTTAGGTGAAGATGGTGTCCCTTTTCTTGAGCCTAGTAAAGCGAAAGCATATTTTTTAAAAGGAAAGACTTGGGTAAACAACCACGCGCATGTTCTAAAAGGTTCAGAGGGTGCTACTTACAATAAGTACCTACTTCACTTTCTAAACCAGTTTGACTATCAGGGGTATGTGAATGGTGGTACACGTCTAAAGCTTACTCAAGCAAATATGCGGAAAATACCTATAATTTTTCCAGCTTTAGCCGAACAAAAAACTATTGCAGACAAACTGGACACCTTGCTTGCACAGGTTGCCACTACGAAGTCTCGTCTTGAAGGCTCGCTAGAAACCTTAAAACAGTTCCGCCAGTCGGTACTGGCTGATGCGATGAGCGGTAAATTGACGGATAATTGGCGTTCAGATAATCCTTCGCTCAATTCAATCCAATTAGAGGAAATTAGTACTTATTGGGTAAAACAGTATAAAGCTAGCGGTAAGAGAGCTCCAAAACTCAAGTTGCATGAGACGGACGCTTTGGAAGGGCTACCTAATACGTGGTTAGATACCAAGATCGGGAATGTTTTTGATGTGCATGTGGGTGCGACTCCAAGCCGAAGTGTTAGTGAATACTGGAATGGTAATGTTAACTGGGTGAGCAGTTCAGAGGTTGCTTTTTGTCGAATTTCATCAACTAAAGAGAGCATTACTGAGTCAGGACTTAGCAACACCTCCACTAACTTACATCCTAAAGGCACTGTTATGTTGGCGATGATTGGGCAAGGAAAAACTAGGGGGCAGGTTGCAATCCTTGATATTGAGGCGTGCCACAACCAAAACACGGCAGCACTTCGAGTACCTAAAGGTTTCGTAGTTTCAGAGTTTTTATATTTCTTTTTGACAAAGCAATATGAAGAGACACGAAGAATAGGTGGTGGTAACAACCAGAAGGCTTTGAATAAGAGCTTTGTGCAGTCCTTGCCATTCCCGTTACCCCCAGTAGAAGAACAGCAAGAAATCGTCAATCGTGTAGAAAAACTCTTTGCTGGCGCTGATGCTACTGAACAACAAGTCAATCAAGCACTTGAACGTGTTAACAACCTCACGCAGTCAATCTTTGTCAAAGCATTTCGAGGTGAACTAACCGAACAATGGCGCAAAGATAATCCTGAGTTGATCTCAGGCGAGAACTCTGCCGAGGCATTGCTTGAAAAAATTAAAGCTGAGCGTGTGGCAGCCAATCCGAAGCGTAAAACAAGGAAGAAAGCGGGATGAGTGAGAAGCTGCAAACCGAGGAGGTGTTAATTGGCCAACAACGTGGTTTCAGTGATTTCGTGGTTTATGTCGATGAAAGTGGCGATCACAGCTTAACTTCTATTGATAAAGACTACCCAGTATTCGTGCTGGCGTTTTGCATCTTCTACAAAAGGCATTACTTATCCAATGTTGTACCACAGCTACAGCAACTCAAGTTTGACTACTTTGGCCAAGATTTGGTGATTCTGCACGAGCATGAAATTCGCAAGGAGAAGGGGGATTTTACCATCTTTAAAAACCGTGCCGACAAGATGCAGTTTATGGGACGTTTGAGTAAGGTTATTGATAGTAGTAACTTTATTCTTGCCTCCTGTGTGATTGAGAAAAACAAGGTTAAAAACCCCACAGAGCTTGGTAACCCTTACCATGTGGCACTTAAGCACTGCTTAGAGACCTTGTATGATTTGGTAACTGAAAAAGGGCAGCAGCAGCTAGAGACGCACGTTATTGTTGAGTGTCGTGGTAAAAAAGAAGACAACGAGCTTGAACTAGAGTTTCGCCGCATCTGTGATGGTGAGAACAAGTACCAAAAAGATCTGCCTTTTAAGATCCGCATGGCATCAAAAACCTCAAACTCCGCTGGATTACAGCTGGCAGATCTAGTTGCAAGGCCAATTGGCCGACATGTCTTAAAGCCAGAGCAAGCTAACCAAGCATTCGATATTTTACAGAAGAAATTTTACTGCGAAGGTGGCCGTTGCGCTGTCGGTGAGGGATATGATCAGTGGGGGCTAAAGCACTTTCCTTAATCAGGATAGTTACTTGGAGGGATTTCCCAAGCTCCAGATAGCGAAAAACCTCGATGATACTCACCGAGGTTCCAACGCCGACCGGGCACTCCCAATCCACTTGCGCTTAGTATAGTGGACGGGTCGGCAAAAATTCAAGCAGTATTTATCACATTTTGTAATGAGGCTAACAATGGTAATGGTAAAGGATACGTGTTTGTGAGGCTACTCTCATTAAAACTGGATGGTCGATATAAGGGCCTTAAAAACCAGTACTTTGATTTTCATTGTACTCAAGGCAATATCGTAGCGTTGATTGGGCTCAACGGCTCTGGTAAGTCGCAGCTATTAGAGTTGATCGCCGAGGCATTTGCGTTTCTAGAGCGAACACAGCGCAGCGACTTTAAGGTTAAAGCGCCGCTTGGTTTTGGTTTCGAACTAACCTACCAGTTAGGCGGAACCACGGAGCATAGTGCAGGTAGTGCCGGAATGGAGTGCGGTAGCCCACTTGCGGTGGCGGGGGGAAATTCTAACCCTAGATTCAAAGTTACATTAGGCCAGGCATCTAAAGAGCCTAAAGCTTTCATTTGGCTTGCAGATACTTGGAGTGAGATTCGAATCGAGGAGTTAGAACTACCGTTCATTGTGGGATACTCATCTGGCCAGAATGAAAATCTGCAACGCAGCTTTATGAAAAATGCGGTGCAGTATTTTGAGGTGCAACGTATTAGGCTTAAGCGCCGAAAGGCTTTAGCAGGCAAGCTTGAAGACTTTCAACATGCTGAAATTAACCGACAATACCTAGATAAATACCCGCATATTTTCTCTCCAACAGAAGGAGAGGCATTTGAGCAAGATGGCTATCTTGCTCTGCGGGAAGCAGATACCCCAATTAGCCGAGCAATCTACTTAGACTACGATAGTGCAGGCTTAATGCTCGCCTGTTTGGCAGTGCTTCCGGTTGATGATGTTGAACATTTTTTGAGTGAGGTGACGTTTAAGCATCCTACTCGGATAACTTTACAGTATGATTTTCGCGGCGGTGTAGCTGAAGAGGATGCTATCCGTGATATCAGGATGCTGATGCGTATTGCAGGAGAAAGTAGCTTTAACCCTATCGGAAGAGAAGCTACGTCAAGTCAATACGATACTTATGAGCTTGAGTATCTTGCTGGACAAATCACCCTCGACCTAACAAATCAAAATGTGGCAGCAGATCTGCGAGAATCGAACTATGGTGACCCAATAACTTTATTTCGCCGGCTTTATAAGTTGCAGCAGCTAGGCGTTAAAAATTTACAGTACGCTTTGCGATTGCAATTGCAGAAAGACAACTTTCTTGGAACGGTGAAAAAACCGCTTAAGACCAAGCTGCCGTTATCGATCACTGAGCTAGTTTTGTCTGATGGTAATGACAGAACTGTATGCTTGGATGATTTATCAGATGGTGAGGCACAGTTAATTGAAGTACTTGCCACCGCAAGGATTTTTAGCGCAGAGCGAACCTTGTTTTTGTTCGATGAGCCGGAAACTCATCTTAATCCCTCATGGCGTACGTATTTCCACAATCATCTGAGCAAAGCGATGGTGCTTTCAGGTGATAGCGAAGGACAAGCTCAGGTATTTTTATCGACGCACTCCCCATTTATGGTGTCCTCACTGAAGAAAGAAGATGTGCTGCTCTTCGAGCGTGATGAGAGTGGTCAGATCCAGATGCAGCCTATTGGCAGTCAGACCTATGGTGCCTCTTTTGAAGTGTTGATAAAAAATCACTTTGGTTTGCAATCTCTTATCTCTCAAACTGTGGTTGAAGAAATTAGAGAGCAGTTGAAACAAGGTGATGTACAAGCACTACGGTGGATTCATGAGAACTTGGGAATGTCGCCAGAGAAAGCCTACTTAGTAAGGAAGTTGAGCCAGTAATGCTCTTTTTAGTTGATTCAGAAACACCAAGGTTTCAAGTTTTCACTGTGCTAAATGATGAACTGCTTGGTTTTCTTGAGCGTTCAGTGCCGGATGGAGAATTTCGTAGAGAACTGTTTAATGAAGGTGCAGTAGGCCAGGCTTGTTGGGATAACGCAAAAGGAAACAATGCCCGCGCTAAAAATGACTTGACGCGGGATAAGTTTGAAAAATTTTTTATTGAGTTTCAACAAATATCTGCTGATGAACGTAATAGGCTGCACACTGTTTTTATCCAAAGCCAAGACTTACCAAACTTTTTTAGTGTTCCAAGTCTGGACGCTTTGGATGGCTTTCCAAATGAATTGAAGAAGAGACTAAAAGCACTTACTTCCCACTTATATACAGCAACTAAGGATCTCCAGCCGATTATTGACGAATGCGGTGGGGTGAATATTAGTAATCACTTTAGGCAGTTTCAGCAGCTGAATGGAAATGTCTGTAAGGCTTGTGGAATGGCACTTCTTAGCCCTATCCGAGCTAACATACAAGATGCGGAGCAGTGGAGAGCTGACTACGACCATCAGCTATGTAAATCGAAGTATCCATTCTTTGCTGTCCATCCTGACAACCTAATTCCTATTTGCAACACCTGTAATCAAGATGCAAAAAAGGCGAAAGATATCTTTAAGTCTAAGGGGGGCGGACAACGCCCGGCATTCTTCCCTTATCAAGAATGCTCGCATCAACATGTCGCTATCGAGTATTCTAATGAGCGAGATCCAGAGCCCCGTATCGAATTAATTTGGAACACTACTGTCCCTGCTGTACTAGATAAACTTAATGGTTGGGATGATGTATATGAGATAAAAAATCTAGTCGAAGGAAGATACAGCAATATTTCAGCGATGATAATAGATGAAATAAATCCAACTAGCTTTCAAGAATTCAACGAACAACTCGGAGTGAAGTCAAGACAACCTCAGCAGGATACTCTTAAGAGGCGAGCGAACTCTTTTTGGGATCATAAATTTTATAGCCAATTAAACCTGTTAGATGACTCAGATAAAGAATCGATATGGGAAAAAGTTCGTTTTAGTTTAAATCTTGGAGAAGATGGCGCAAACTTCATAATTGATGGCGCCTAGCTGTAAGGATGGTCTGCCCATAGCCCATAGCCCATAGCCCATAGCCCATAGCCCATAGCCCATAGCCCATAGCCCAGAGCGTAGAAGTGGTAGAGCAGAGTTCATTTTTCTGAGTGATTTTAATAATGGTATTATCCCCACTTCCTAGCGAGCACATATACAGCTACTTATTTCGATCTTATCAAGTTCATCATGTGAGTAAGGCAGCTCGAACAATATTTAACTTGGATGGTGACTTTAAGCAGAGATTAGGTTTTATTAGCTACGAGTATATTGAGTCGTTTGTTCCTGATATCCCTGAGATGCCGGCAGAATTAAACCATACTAGTAGTGCTGCTGAGTTAGAAAAGTATGTTTGGTGGACGAGGCTTGTAAGGCCTGTCGCTAATCGCTCAGGTTTTTTGTTCTCTGAACTCTATTCACCATCTCATACTCTAGTTATTGAGGGAAAGAGAAAAGCAGGCCTGTATTTTTCAGCAAGAGACCCAGACAAGAGATATCCTGAGCCAATCAAATACTGCACATCTTGTATTGATGTGTTTATTAGACAGTTTGGTACGGCATATTTAGTTACTGATTGGCTTGGTCCTGTAGAACATTGCCCTGCTTGTCAGAATCGTTTGATGACAGGCTCTTACACTAATGCAAAAACCGCATTTCAAGCTCTGACTGAAATTTTTCAGGGAAGGCATCATTTGAAGGCATGTGACACTCGCCCACTGAGCACGGTATAGTACGCAATAAGTTCATTGGCCCCCTATTCTGTCTGATAGGTAGTAAAATAGAACTGTAGCAGTTCTTACGGGCAAACTTTATTGTCTAATTTACCTCTTACAGGCAAACTTTATTGGTGCCGCACAAGGTTGCGCTAAACCTAATTGAGTGTTTGCCGATACTAAAAGAACAGGCGATAGCCGAGTCGAGTATATTGATGGCACTGTTTTAGCCTTAGAGGTGTATAAGCAGAGGGCAATGGGTGTGGTGAAGCAATGAAAAAAATACTAATAGGATTGCTAATTCTGCTGTTTATTGCCGGTGGTGCAGGGGCGGTGTACTATTTTTTCTTTTATCAGAACCCATCTGAAAGCGACGATGCCGACGAGCCTATGGTTGAGGTATCGGAGTCAGCCGCATTTGAGGAAGACCCACAACCTATTCCATTTACCGAATACTTTGTTATTTCTCCTGGGGTTGAGGTGTTTGCTAAACCGACCTTTGAGTCTCAAGTGGTCGGTAAAACCGAGTTGCGTGAAGTGGTAAAAGTGTATGAAGAGCTCAGCCGATGGTCTCGAGTGCAGTCATGGGTGAATGAAACCACCGGTAAAAGCCAATGGATTTACAATGAGCATTTATCGTTGGAAAACCCTGGCGACACTGTGCAAGAACGCTACCGGGACATTAAGCAGTTGATTGTTCGAACCGATGACTTTGAGCAAAATGAGGCGCGTTTTATTGAACTTACCGATCAGGTT
The DNA here is from genome assembly GCF_002100145.1 of Vibrio sp. qd031. GTDB lineage: Bacteria > Pseudomonadota > Gammaproteobacteria > Enterobacterales > Vibrionaceae > Vibrio. The sequence continues at coordinate 68,332 of NZ_JXQD01000008.1, read as the reverse complement.
TTACAGTCTCAGCAGTGCAGCCAAAGCGACCTAGAGCAGCTTCAAGGTTGGATTCGATCTTTCAATTATCCTGACGAGCCCATCTATTACAGCTATTGCGGCGGGTTAGAGGTGGAAGACAAGCTCTACATTAACCTCGATAATGGCGATATATTTCGCTAAACCGTATTAAGCGGCTCGTTTTTTGGGTAACTGCTGAATGACTAAACCGGCGACAATTAACGCCAAACCTACCACTGTGGCAGGGTGAATCGCTTCACCTATGATTGTGGCTAACAGCATTAACGAGATAAACGGCGAAATAAATATCAGGTTGCTGATCCGCGCCGTGTTATTGGTCAGCTTCATTGCGCTTACCCAAAGCACAAAAGTGATCCCCATTTCAAACAGGCCTACATAGCTCACGGCAAGCCACGCTGAAGTTAGCGATGGCCAGCCTAACCCTTCTATCCAAGCCAAGGCAAAAGCGATAGGTAGCGCCACTAAAAAGCCCAATAAAACGCCCACAACAGGGTCGGACTTGTTCTTGGTGTTCAGTATCCAATAACCGGCCCATAAAAGTGTAGATAACAGCGCTAACCCCACTCCCGTTGGGCTATCAAATTGCAGACTCAATACATCCCCTTGTGTGGCAATCACCAAAACGCCGAGATAGCCAAACGCACAGGCAACCCAGTCTTGCGCTCGAATCTTTTGCTTCAAAAAAACTGCCGCCATTAACGTGAGTGTGATTGCCCAACTGTAATTGATTGGCTGCGCTTGTGAGGCGGGCAATAATTCATAGGCCTTGAATAAAATGAGGTAGTAACACAATGGGTTTATGAGCCCGAGCAACAAAAAGTAGAGCGGGTTGGCCACAAAGGTTTTACCAATCAAAGACAGCTTTCCTTGCCACGCACACACCCCTAAAAGAGACACTGCAGACACAAAACTGGCTGCGGCGACCATTTGAGTCGGTGAAAAGTGTGAGAGGGTAATTTTGAATGCAGTGGCGACAGTAGACCATAAAAGGACCGCGGCAATAGCGTACACGAAGGCGCGTTGCTCGTTTTTCATTAAATCGCTCTCTTAAGTCTGGACATTTATCCAGTGGTTTTATTAGGATGGCACACACTCACGAATTTTACCCCCAATATTGAGAAATGCCATGGACTTCCTACTGTTATATCAAAATGAATTAGCCGCCAGCGCGGGCGGACTCATCGCCGGCTTTGCGGTAATGGCACTGTGGATGAAAGTGAGACATAAAAGAGAGCTCGCGCAGACGCTGCATGATCATCAATTACACGTTCAGACTATTGAAGCCGAGCTTCATCAGATGGATGAAGCAAAAGATCTCGATGCAGCCCAAATTAAAACCCTGCATGGGCAAGTGATGGGGTATGAGCAACAGGTAAAGTATCTTGAACTGGAACAGCAGCGCGGCGTTGAACTTGCACAAAAGCTAGAGAGCAGTGAACAGCAATTGGCCGAAGCCAGAGCGCAGCTTCGCGAACAGCACGCAAGTTTTGACGCGCAGCTGCACGCGAGTCGAGATAAGCTGCAATTACTAGAACAAGCAGAGACCATTTTAAAGCAGCAGTTCGAGCAGATCGCCAATCAACTGTTTGAAACCAAAACCGCCAAAGTGGACCAGCAGAATAAGCAAAGCCTTGCAGCACTGCTTGGGCCGTTATCTGTGCAAATTGAGTCGTTTAAAAAGCAATTTAATGATGGTGTGCAGGCGGAGGCGAAAGAGCGTCATACCCTCACTCATGAAATTACCAAACTTCAACAGCTAAACTCGCAAATGGCGCAAGAGGCGCTGAACTTGACCAATGCGCTTAAGGGCGACAACAAGCAGCAAGGTAATTGGGGCGAGGTGGTGCTGGCTCGAGTGCTTGCGGAATCTGGGTTGCGAGAAGGGCACGAATACCATACCCAAGTCAGTTTGCAAGATGAGGCGGGTAAGCGATTGCAACCAGATGTGGTGGTTTCGCTGCCTGGTGAAAAGCAGGTGATCATCGATTCTAAGATGGCGCTGGTGGCTTTTGAGCGTTACTTTAACGCTGAGCAAGAAGCACAAAAAAGCGTGGCACTGAGCGAACACATACAAGCATTGCGCGCGCATATTAAAGGGCTCAGCCGTAAGGATTACCATAAGCTCAACGGCGTAAAAAGTTTGGACTATGTACTGATGTTTATACCGGTCGAGCCTGCATTCCAGCTTGCCGTTGAGAAAGATCCTAGTTTGGTCTCCTATGCCATGGAACACAATATTCTGTTGGTTAGCCCAACCACGTTATTGGTGGCGCTGCGCACCATCGATAACTTATGGCGCAACGAACGTCAGAATCAAAATGCTGCTCTAATCGCCGAAAAAGCCAGTAAGCTTTACGATAAACTGCGCTTGTTTGTCGACGACATGGAAGGGGTGGGTGCTGCATTAGATAAAGCAAAAGCGCAGCATGAAGGCGCGATGAACAAATTGGCCACGGGCCGAGGAAATGTGATTCGCCAAGCCGAGAGCTTTAAAGAGTTAGGTGTTGAGACGAAGCGACCTATCTCACCAAAATTGAGTGAATTGGCACAAAATGAGTTATCGCTACAAAGACAAGTGTCAGAGGATACAGTAAACTAACCGCTTGCAAGCCGCCTAGTGCCTGTCACTCTTTAGGTGAGGCAGATAAATCGGCCCAATATGGGACACCCTGTAGTAGAGATATAAGATGGAACTGAATGTGAATCAAGCCAGCGACCAAACCCAAACAGACACCACTCACTTTGGTTTCGAGACCGTTTCGACCGAAGAAAAAGTGCATAAAGTGGCCGAAGTGTTTCATTCGGTAGCGGCTAAATACGACATTATGAACGATCTTATGTCGGGTGGCGTTCACCGTTTATGGAAGCGCTTTACGATAGATTGCAGCGGTGCTCGCCCAGGGCAACGTATTCTTGACCTCGGTGGAGGTACCGGTGATTTAACCGCCAAGTTTTCTCGAATAGTCGGCGATAACGGTCATGTGATTTTGGCTGACATCAACAACTCAATGCTCAATGTAGGCCGTGACAAGCTGCGCGATACAGGCATTGTGGGTAATGTCCATTATGTGCAAGCTAACGCCGAAGAGTTGCCTTTTCCTGATGATTACTTTGACTGCATTACCATCAGCTTTTGTCTTCGCAATGTCACCGATAAAGACAAAGCTTTGCGGTCTATGTACCGAGTGCTGAAACCGGGTGGTCGTTTGCTCGTACTCGAGTTTTCCAAGCCAATTTTGGAGCCGCTGTCAAAAATCTACGACAATTACTCGTTCCATATTTTACCTAAAATGGGCGAACTCATTGCGAACGATGCAGACAGCTATCGCTATTTAGCCGAATCCATCCGCATGCACCCTGATCAAGATACCTTAGAAGGAATGATGCAGCAGGCGGGATTTGAACAAACCAAATACTACAATTTAACCGGTGGCATCGTTGCACTTCACCGTGGCTACAAGTTTTAATGACAGGAGTCATGGATGTCGATTCAACGAGAGCTAGACGCAATGGTGACGGCGGTTATTGAAACCGGCATAAATCTAGTCATCAAGCAGCAGTCAGACGCACAAACAAGTCTGGCTCGCCTTAAAGGTAAGGTACTCAAGTTACACCTGCAAGAAATTAACAAATCGCTCTATTTAGTGTTCAGTCAGCAAGTTGATGTCTTGGCTCGATTTGAAGGTGAGGCAGACTGCTCGCTGGGGCTCTCGGTTAGCACTTTAGGGTTGATCAGAGATAAAGCCCAGCTAACCCAACTGATCAAGCAAGACAAACTGATCTTAGAGGGAGACCTCTCGGTTGCACAAGCTTTTGCGCAGTTACTGCAAGACAGCAAGCCCGATATTGAAGAATGGATGTCTAAATACACGGGAGATATTGTTGCTCATACCGTCGTGTCTACCGCAAAGGGAGCCGCATCGTTTGTTGTCGATCGCGCAAAGCGCAGTCAACGCCATGTTGGATTAGCGATTACCGAAGAGTGGAAAATCGCACCTCCAGCGCTAGAGCTTGCGTATTTTTGCGATCAGGTGGATGCCACTCACCAACAAATGGTGCAGCTAGAACAACGCTTACAAAGACTCAGTGACAGTGTTAGTGCTAAGGACGCCTCATGACGCCAACAGAGTTGCGCCGCTTATATCGCATCATTAAATGTTTACTCAATTACGGCATTGATGAGCTTTCCCCTGATCACAAACTGACTCGACTCCCAAACCTCGCGCGAAAATCTCTGTTTTGGCTCAATAACAAACACAAACATAAAGTCTTGGGCGAGCGTTTACGACTTGCACTGCAAGAGCTGGGTCCCGTGTGGATTAAGTTTGGACAAATGATGTCCACGCGTCGCGATCTGTTTCCTCCTCACATTGCTGACGAGTTAGCGTTGTTGCAAGACCAAGTGGCGCCTTTTGATGGTGTGTTGGCCAAGCAGCAGATGGAAGTAGCGCTAGGTGGTGCGATAGAAACGTGGTTTGATGACTTCGATATTGAGCCGTTAGCGTCAGCGTCCATAGCTCAGGTGCATACTGCTCGAGTTAAGCAGACCGGACAAGAAATTGTTCTGAAAGTGATCCGCCCAGACATTCGACCAGTGATTGATGCCGACATAAAGTTGATGTATCGCTTGGCAAAAATGGTAGCGAAAATACCAGAGGCTGCTCGTCTAAAGCCTGTGGAAGTGGTCCGTGAATACGAAAAAACATTGCTCGACGAGCTGGATCTGCGCAGAGAAGCGGCGAATGCCATTCAACTAAGACGCAACTTTGAAGGCAGTGAAGAGCTGTATGTTCCCGAAGTGCTGCCAGACTTTAGCAGTGAAACCTTAATGGTTTCAGAGCGTATCTACGGCATTCAAGTGTCAGACATTGAAACCTTGCAAGCCAATGGCACCAATATGAAGTTGTTGGCGGAACGTGGAGTCAGTGTTTTCTTCACCCAGGTATTTAGAGACAGCTTTTTCCATGCTGATATGCACCCCGGTAATGTGTTTGTTAAGCCACAACATCCTGAAAATCCAATGTGGATCGGTCTGGATTGCGGAATTGTAGGGACGCTCAATACTGAAGATAAACGTTATTTAGCCGAAAACTTCTTGGCATTTTTCAATCGTGATTATCAACAAGTTGCACAGTTGCACGTCGATTCTGGTTGGGTGCCTGCTGATACCAATGTGCAAGAGTTTGAGTTTGCCATCCGCATGGTGTGTGAGCCTATTTTTGCAAAACCGCTGTGCGAAATCTCTTTTGGCCATGTGTTACTCAATCTGTTTAACACCGCAAGGCGCTTCAATATGGAAGTGCAGCCTCAGCTCGTTTTGTTGCAAAAAACGCTACTGTATGTCGAAGGCCTTGGACGGCAGCTTTATCCACAATTGGATTTGTGGGATACCGCTAAGCCATTCTTAGAGCAGTGGATGAAACAACAGCTTGGCCCACAAGCGGTGATTAAAGCGGTAAAAGAAAAAGCGCCGTTCTGGGCAGAGCGATTGCCAGAGTTTCCCGAGTTGGTGTACGACAATTTAACACAGATGAAACGTTTTTCTGGCAATGTAGAGCGTTTCTACAGTAATTATCATCAAACCAAGCAAAGACACGCTAAAGGGCAATTTTTATTTGGTGTTGGTGCGACTTTAATCGTATGCTCTAGCATACTTTTTATAGGAAATTTCGAATCATTAGCGTACATAAGTGCTGGTGGTGGTAGCGTATGTTGGCTAAGTAGTTGGCTAACGTATCGTAAAAGATAGGTATAGAGGGAAATATCATGGGTATTAGTTGGCCGCAGTTGTTGATCATTGCAGTGATTGTGATTTTGTTGTTCGGAACTAAAAAGCTCAGAAACATTGGCGGTGATCTCGGTTCAGCAGTAAAAGGCTTTAAAAAAGCGATGTCCGATGACGAAACTAAACCCGCATCTAAAGACGCTGATTTCGACAAGAACATCGAGCATAAAGAATCCGCTACCGCTGAAGACCTAGACAAAGATAAGCAAAAAGAGCAAGGATAATCTGTGTTTGACGTAGGCTTTTGGGAACTGATCTTAATCTCGATTTTGGGCTTAGTGGTACTAGGGCCGGAACGACTTCCGGTCGCTATTCGCTCGGTGATGAAATTCATCAACTCGGCCAAATCTATGGCCAATAATGTAAAAGATGAATTAAATCATGAACTCAAAGTGCAAGAGATGCACGATAACTTAAAAAAAGCCGAAAAAATGGGGATGGAAGAGCTTGATCCAGAGTTGCGTCGCTCCGTTGAAGAGTTAAAGGCGGCAGCGCAATCTGTGACAAGACCTTACGCAGACAAATCTGCGTCATCTTCACTAGCTTCGTCTGCGTCAGAGACACAAGCTCAAAGCAGTAGGTCTGCGGCCAGTCAGGTAAAGCCTGACTCAGCGGCAAAAACAGACTAGCGATACCTTCAAGGTTTTAAGAAAATTATGTCAGCAAACGACTCTGTGGAAAACACTCAGCCGCTCATTAGCCATTTACTGGAACTGCGTGATCGCTTGATAAAGGCGATTGCCGCAGTGTTGGTCGTGTTCATTGGATTGATCTACTTCTCCGGTGATATTTACGAATTTATTTCTAAACCGCTAATTGACAGGTTGCCTGAAGGAGCAACAATGATTGCCACCGATGTGGCTTCACCCTTCTTCACGCCGTTAAAACTTACCCTTATTGCATCAGTGTTTGTTGCGGTGCCATTGATTCTGTATCAGGTCTGGGCCTTTGTTGCACCGGCGCTGTACAAACACGAGAAAAAGCTAGTCATGCCACTTCTTTTCTCAAGTTCATTGCTGTTTTATTGCGGTGTGGCGTTTGCTTACTTCGTGGTGTTTCCATTGGTGTTTGGCTTTTTTACCGCGATTTCACTAGGTGGCGTCGAATTTGCTACTGATATTGCTAGTTATCTGGACTTTGTACTGGCGCTGTTTCTAGCATTTGGGATCGCTTTTGAAGTGCCGGTTGCGATTATTTTGCTGTGTTGGACCGGTGCCACCGATGTTCCATCGTTAAAGAAAAAACGCCCTTATGTGGTAGTGGCAGCGTTTATCGTTGGCATGATGCTAACCCCACCAGATGTGATTTCACAGACGCTTTTGGCGGTACCGATGCTGATTTTGTTTGAGGTTGGTCTGTTGTTTGCTCGCTTTTATACCAAGCCGCAACAAGATGCCAAAGAGTAGGGGGCATACGCATTGAATAAAGGGCCATATCATTGAGTGATATGGCCCTTTTTAGTGTTTAAAGCGAAAGGTTAAAGAGACTCAGCGTATTGTGGGTTGTGATCGCATCTATGTCAGACACCGGTGTATCACGCAGTTGAGCGACTTTTTCTGCCACTAAACTGGTGAATGCTGGCTCATTGCGTTTACCTCTGTGAGGAACAGGCGCTAGATAAGGGCAGTCCGTTTCTAGGATGACCCATTGCATGTCGAGGTGAGGGATCACCACATCCATCCCACCATTTTTGAATGTAGAGACGCCACCAAGTCCTAAATGAAACCCTACATCGTTTATCGCTTTAGCTTCATCCAGCGTGCCACCAAAACAGTGGAACACGCCACGTAGTGAACCGTCTTGTTCCGCTTTGAGCAAGGCGAGTGTTTCTTCAATCGAATCACGGGTATGGATGACGACCGGCAAATCACGCTGTTTTGCCCAGTTAAGTTGAGTGATAAAGGCGCGTTCTTGTTCGTGGCGAAATGTTTTGTCCCAATAGAGATCAATACCAATCTCACCCACAGCAATAAACTCTCTTTTGTCAAACCATGACTCTATGGTCTTCAATGTTTGGTCCACATTGCCATCAACGTAGCATGGGTGCAGCCCCATCATGGCATGACACACATCTGGATACGCCGCTTCCGTTTCGAGCATGGGTGAAATGGAGTCGAGGTCGATATTGGGTAATAGAATTTTTTGAATGCCTTGCGCTTTGGCTCGCGCCACCACATCGTCTCGGTCTGCGTCAAACTCAGTGGCATAAATATGGGCGTGTGAATCAATCATAGCCGTCTCATTAGTCCTGTTATTGAGCAATTATACCCTAGTATGGCAAGGCGGCTAATAGAGGATTTGTTTGCGCGAACAAGATGCCTATTCCGATCAGCTTTTTGCCCTTTTTCGCAGCTCTCTACATTAAGCAGTGGTATGATGCAGGCAGTGTTAATATCCCATTTGGCAAGGAGCTGTCATGGCCGTATCAATAAACAATCAATTCCCAGAGCGACGTATGCGCCGATTGCGCAAACACGACTTTAGCCGTCGATTAGTGGCAGAAAATACCCTAACCGTGAACGATCTTATCTACCCAATGTTTATTCTAATGGGAAAAGACCGTCGTGAAACGGTCGATTCGATGCCTGGAGTTGAAAGACTGTCTATTGATTTGATGCTGCTAGAAGCAGAGCAACTTGCCAAACTCGGTGTTCCAGCGATAGCGCTATTCCCTGTGGTAAACCAAGACGCCAAGAGTCTGTGTGCGTCAGAAGCATTTAACCCTGAAGGTCTGGTTCAACGCGCGGTACGCTTGCTAAAAGAACATGTGCCTCAAATCGGTGTGATCACGGATGTTGCCCTAGATCCGTTTACTACACATGGTCAAGACGGCATCATCGATGACGAGGGCTATGTATTAAATGATGAAACCACCAAAGTTCTCATTAAACAAGCGCTGTCACACGCAGAGGCTGGCGCAGACGTTGTTGCTCCGTCAGATATGATGGATGGTCGTATTGGCAAAATTCGTGACGCCCTAGAAAAGGCCGGTCATGTAAATACACAAATTATGGCTTACTCGGCAAAGTATGCCTCGCATTACTACGGTCCATTTCGTGATGCAGTCGGATCAGCTGCGAACCTTAAAGGTGGTGACAAGAAAAACTACCAGATGGATCCTGCAAACAGCGACGAGGCGCTCCATGAAGTGGCTATGGACATCAATGAAGGTGCAGACATGGTGATGGTGAAACCTGGTATGCCTTATCTTGATGTGGTTCGACGAGTGAAAACCGAACTGCAAGTTCCAACGTTTGCCTACCAAGTGTCGGGTGAATACGCAATGCACATGGCCGCTATTCAAAATGGGTGGTTAAAAGAGCGAGAAACTGTGATGGAATCGCTGTTGTGCTTTAAGCGTGCTGGCGCCGATGGCATCTTGACTTACTTTGCTAAGCCAGTTGCCCAGTGGTTGGCTGAAGTCGACGCGTAAGCATGAGTCACTTAGAGATTCGAAGCGCCTCTATAGAAGAGGCGCTACCCGTACTGCAAGCCATCCCAGAGTTTGCATCTCCTGTCACCAATAGTGATGTGAGCGCTCGACTAGACGGCAAGCGCTCACTTATTTTGATTGCGTTTGTTGATGGTCAAGCGGCTGGCGTAAAGATAGGGTATGAGCAAAGTGGCCACCAGTTTTACAGCTGGCTAGGCGGCGTACTGCCCTCTGCAAGAGGCTATGGTGTGGCACAGGCTCTTCTTAATGAGCAAGAAAAGTGGGCCAAGCAGCAAGGTTATCGGTCTATTAACGTTAAGACGCGTAATCAGTTTCCTCAAATGATCCATATGCTAGTGAAAAACCGATACCTCATTGTGGCCACCGAAGCGCATCCCAACCCACTGGAAAACAGGCTCTATTTTCAAAAAAATCTTTAGCCTCGCCTCTCGCCTCTCGCCTCTCGCTCCTCGCCTCTCGCCCCTCACCGCGCAGCATCCCCCGTCGGTTGGTAAAAAATAGTTGAACAACTTGTCGCCACAGGCTTGACATGATAATGAGAATTGTTATTATTTACATCGAGGCTTTGGTGAACGCACTTGCACGTGACTTTTCACCAAATCATTCACGATGCTTCCAGTTTGAGCTCTTACATTGAGCCGCTATTTACGGTGATCGGTTTTCGGTCACCGTTTTTCTTTTTTTGAGTCCGGTCACGAACTTTTTCTTCCTTTAAATCATCATCTTGATCCGTATCTAAAACTTTTTTCCACATGCTTCGATCATTTGGGGATCTGCGCGATTGTTTGAATTTGTATTTTAAGTCGTTGTTATAAATGACTTTTGTTGGTTTATTTGATTTTGGTAATGGTAACGATCTATCGGTTGCCACTTTTTGCTAACAAAGTTATCCACAGTAGGCGAATGGAGTCAGTTCACGGTTTTGTTTTTTGGTGATGAAAAATAGGGCGCTTAATTCGATTGAGATAGCCAGCAACCGCAACTCGTGGCATCCTTTAGCGCTACAGTAAATGACGACGCGGAAAACAGTGCTATGGCGAACATTCCTGATAACCCATTGATTTTAATTGATGGCTCTTCTTACCTCTATCGAGCTTTCCATGCTTACCCTGAATCAATGAGTAATGGTGATATTCAAACCAACGCAATCTATGGTGTGGTCAATATGCTGCGCAGTATGATGAAGCAGTTTTCATCTGAGCGCATAGCCGTCATTTTTGACGCCAAAGGCAAAACGTTTCGCGACGATGTGTATCCGGAATATAAAGCCAATCGTCCATCTATGCCCAATGAGTTGAGAAGCCAAATAGAGCCACTGCATAACATCATTAAAGCAATGGGGTTACCTTTGTTGGTCATTCCTGGGGTCGAAGCCGATGATGTGATTGGAACGCTCGCCCATCAAGCCTCTCAACAAGGCATGCCTGTCTTAATAAGTACTGGCGATAAAGATATGGCGCAGTTGGTTGATGAAAACGTCACTTTGATTAATACCATGACAAATGTGGTCATGGACCCTCAAGGCGTTGTGGATAAGTTTGGTATTGGGCCAGAGCTTATCATCGACTTTTTGGCCTTAATGGGCGACAAGGTCGATAACATTCCGGGAGTTCCGGGCGTAGGCGAAAAAACCGCGCTAGCACTGCTCCAAGGCATTGGTAGCATTGACGACATTTATACTCGTCTCGATGATATTGCCCCATTGGGGTTCCGTGGTTCGAAAACCATGGCCAAAAAGCTGATTGAACATGAAGGCAACGCTAGGCTGTCGTATGAACTGGCGACCATTAAACTGGATGTTGAGTTAGAGAATGCGCCTGATTCGCTGGTAAAACAAACCCCAAATAAAGATGAGTTGATTGCCCTTTACGGAAAGTACACCTTTAAGTCGTGGCTCAATGAGCTCCTTGAAGGAGGAACGGGTGAAGTTATTGCTGATGAGAAATCGGGCCGCACCAGTGTCGCTTCGGGTTCATCGGACGCCTCGTCTGGCCAGCCAGCTGGAGACGCAATCACAATTGATCGCAGCCAATACCAAACAATTCTGACTGAGGAAGTGTTTGCTCAGTGGTTATCTAAACTTGATGCTGCAGATTTGATTGCATTTGATACCGAAACAGACAGCCTGGATTATATGGAAGCGAACCTAGTGGGTTTGTCGTTTGCGGTTGCAGAAGGCGAAGCGGCTTATGTGCCAGTGGCACACGATTACCTAGATGCTCCCGCTCAACTCGACAGAAACTGGGTGCTTGAACAGCTAAAACCCTTATTAGAAGACGCCCACAAAGCGAAAGTTGGGCAGAACCTGAAATACGATGCCAGCGTACTAGCGCGTTATGACATAGAGATGCGAGGCATCGCTCACGATACCATGCTAGCGTCCTACGTGTTTAATAGCGTTGGTGGCAAGCACGATATGGATAGCTTGGCACTGCGCTTTTTGCAACACTCATGCATCTCGTTTGAGCAAATTGCAGGCAAAGGTAAAAAGCAACTCACGTTTAATCAGATTGATTTAGAGCAAGCGTCTCCGTATGCCGCTGAAGATGCTGACGTTACACTCCGACTGCATAACAGTATTCAAAAAGGTATCGCAGGAAACGAAGGTTTAGAACGAATCTATACTGATATCGAAGTGCCTTTAGTCCCTGTCTTATCCAAAATTGAGCGCACTGGTGTCTTGATCGATGCCATGAAGCTTAATACTCAATCGCAAGAAATTGCCCAGCGCTTAGATGAGTTGGAAAAGAAAGCGTATGAGTTGGCTGAGCAGGAATTTAATCTTAACTCCCCTAAGCAGTTACAAGCGATTTTGTTTGAGAAAATGGGCTTACCGGTTGTTAAGAAAACCGCGTCTGGCGCTCCATCGACCAATGAAGAAGTGCTGCAAGAACTGGCGCTGGACTACCCACTTCCTAAGTTAATTTTAGAATATCGAGGATTGGCAAAGTTAAAGTCGACCTATACTGATAAGCTGCCAAAAATGATTAAGCCTCAGACAGGACGAGTCCATACATCTTATCATCAAGCTGTTGCGGCGACAGGGCGTCTGTCATCTACCGATCCAAACTTGCAAAATATCCCTATCCGAAATGAAGAAGGGCGTCGTATTCGCCAAGCATTCATTGCGCCAACGGGCTACAAAATTCTAGCGGTGGATTATTCTCAAATTGAATTGCGAATTATGGCGCATCTCTCTGGCGATCCGGCGCTACTTGAAGCGTTCCGTGACGGCAAAGATATTCACGCTGCTACGGCGGCCGAGATCATGGGGACCACACTAGAATCAGTCACCAGTGAGCAGCGTCGACGTGCAAAAGCGGTTAACTTTGGACTCATTTACGGCATGAGTGCGTTTGGCTTAGCGAAGCAGCTTGGGATCGCGCGCGGTGAAGCACAGCATTACATGGACACCTACTTTGAGCGATACCCTGGTGTGTTGCAATACATGGAAGAGACTCGCAGTGCAGCAGCCGAGCAAGGGTATGTCGAAACTATTTATGGACGACGCCTATACCTTCCAGAGATAAAGTCTCCTAATGGTATGCGTCGTAAAGGCGCAGAGCGAGCTGCGATCAACGCACCAATGCAAGGTACCGCGGCCGACGTGATTAAGAAGGCGATGTTATTGGTGGATGCGTGGCTAGTAGAACGAGACTCTGATGATGTTCGAATGCTTATGCAAGTGCACGATGAACTGGTGTTTGAGGTGAAAGAAGAGTGCCTCAAAGAGGTTGAAGCTAAAATCTGTGAGCTAATGGAATCTGCAGCAGACTTATCGGTACCGCTAATCGCAGAAGCTGGATACGGCATCAACTGGGACGAAGCCCACTAACGAAACAAAAAGAAAGGATCTTTGGTTACTCGAAGATCCTTTTTTCTCCGCGCGAATGGCATTTAATCACCATTGGCACTCTCTGGCTTCAATTTTATCCCCACAACCCTAGCGTCTTTTACCAAGCCCATTACATTTTTTGAGCTTGCTCACTTTTTAAAATCCTCAATTGTTAAATCTTTCCTAATCAAAGCCTTACGCTGTACGGTAATTGTTTTTGAAAATAAACAACAAAAATGGTTTCTTTTTTAGTCGGAATTGGGTATATTTGAAGACGTAGGGTACAGAGGTAAGATGTTCTATCTTTCAGACCTTTTGTTTCACGTTATTGGAATTAGAATAATTCAGCAGCCTCAATCGATATGATTGGGGCTTTTTTTATGCCTAAAATTGAGAGGCTGAGCTATTATTCTGTTCTCATCCCCCTATCTACGCCCCCTAATTGTGATGGGGGTCGCAGTTGTTGATCTGTACTACTTAGGTATGACAATATAAAAACAGATCGAAAAAAAAGCCAAGATATTGAGTATTTTACTCATCTTGGCTCGATAATTTTATTTTGGGCCTTTTGTAATATAATTACATTTTAGACTGAAAATAAGAGGTCAACGTAAGAGAGGTAACTATCTTAAGTTGACTGTGGTGGTAATTGATTAACATCTTCGTTGCTAGTTTCTAAAGAGTCTGTTTCATCCATTTCGATGAGAGCTGGTGCAAACCAAGTGTCTAGCTTGGCGCGCAGTTGATCAACACCTATCCCCTTGAGCGACGAGAACATATCCACAGTAACATCACCACCAAACGCTAAAGAGGCGTCACGGATCTTTAGCAATTGTGCTTTTCGAGCTCCGCTTTTTAATTTATCGGCTTTGGTAAGCAAAACTTGAACGGGTATACCGCTATCCACAGCCCAGTAGATCATTTGTTGATCGAGGTCTTTCATTGGATGGCGAATGTCCATTAGTACGACTAATCCTTTTAAACATTCGCGTTTTTGCAAGTACTCGCCCAAAGACTTCTGCCACTTTTTCTTTAGCTCTAGCGGAACTTGTGCAAACCCATAGCCAGGTAAATCGACAATATGGCAATGCTCTCGTACTTTAAATAAGTTGATCAATTGGGTACGGCCAGGCGTTTTACTGGTTTTGGCCAAACTTCTTTGATTGGTCAAACGATTGAGTGCACTCGATTTACCCGCGTTAGAGCGACCCGCAAAAGCAACTTCGATGCCTTGGTCTTCAGGAAGGTGGCGAATATCGGGGGCACTAGTAATAAAGTGCGTGTTTTGGTAGAAAATTTTTTCGCTCACTGTTAACTCCATCGCGACTTTGTGTAGTCGATTGATTACTTTTTTGTGAATTTGTGTAAAATAGCCGTGCTCGGCATAGGGTCGTTGATTGTATCACGACTCTTACCCACTGGAAGCTCAATAATTATAAACGGATTGTCATGAAGAAATTAGCGCTACTATTCTCTCTATTGGCTGGCTGCTCAACTTGGGCGCTTGCAAACGACGCTCAAGGAAACATTGAGGCGGGTCTAGCCAAATCACAAACCTGTGTTGCCTGTCATGGTGCAGACGGTAATAGCCAGTTAACGAACTACCCGAAGATCGCTGGGCAGCATGCAAGGTACATCGAAAAACAGTTAAAAGAATTTAAGCTCGGTATGACCACCAATGGTAAACAAGGTCGTTACGATGCAGTGATGGGTGGGATGGCATTGCCATTATCCGATCAAGATATGTTAGACCTGGCGGCTTATTACTCTTCTTTGCCTATGTCGGAAAACAACACACCAGAAGACGTTGTCGACGTAGGTAAAGTGTTATACAACGCGGGCGATGCAGAGCGTGGTCTAGTCGCATGTATTGCCTGTCATGGTCCACGTGGTAATGGTACCGAGTTGTCAGGATTCCCGAAAATTTCTGGTCAGCATGCCGATTACAACAATCTACAACTCACCAAATTTAAAGCTGCTGAGCGCAACAATGATCTCAACGGCATGATGCAAGATATCGCGAGCAAATTGACCGACGCCGAAATTGACGCGCTGTCAAAATACGTAGGCGGCTTGCACTAGTTTATCGCTGATTGTATCAAGCGATAACAATAAGGCAGCTTTGCACAAAGCTGCCTTATTTGTATCCATTCCTGCAATATCAAAATAATCTCTCCTAGTTCGTTGCACACTATTGTTGATGTACAGCCATTATCCCTACTATGTGTAAGACATTGGCCATTCTTACCTAGCTATTTATGATGTATCAATACTGTTAATTACAATAAAAACAATGTATTGAGTGATTGCTTTCGTTTTTGAATTTCACTGTGTGAACCTCATCAGCACTAATGCTAAATAACACTGCTAAATTAGTTCCATCTTCTAGAGAGCAATCTCTAAAGGGCAAAATAGATAGAGCAGTGGAGGGCACTATTTATTTTCAATAGGAAAGCGCTGCAATGGATCGCAGCTAACAAGGATGGTTGAGTCGCAACTTCGCGCAAATGGAACATCACCGAGGACGGTGACCGTCTAGGATGGATTAGGGAAGCAAAAATCATCAGGACGATGAACTACAACGAATTTGGTACGGAAGCCGCAACAATAGATGGACTTTGAAGGCGACAGGTTTTTCCTGTCGCTTTTTTCTTTTTAGTCGCGGGTAATTCAACCCCAAGTCACGCCATTTCACTCACAGATTTTGTCGAATTTTCCTCCACTCTTGCCTCATAATCTGCTATGTTTCGCCTCCTCCTAGTCAAACCCTAGTTAATGGAGCATAGAAATGAATGCGTGTCCGCTCTGTCATCAGCCCGATAGCGAGTTTTATCACCAAGATAAACGCCGTATTTATCGCCAATGCCAGCGCTGCCAATTGGTGTTTGTAGAACCCCACTTTCGTTTAGATGCTGACGCTGAAAAAGCCTGTTATGACCATCATGAAAATGACCCTTATAATGATGGGTATCGACAATTCTTATCAAGAATGTCGACCCCACTCTGTGAGCGTATTAATACTGATGCTAAAGGGCTAGATTTTGGGTGTGGTCCCGGTCCTGCTCTGGCATATATGTTGAGAGAGCAAGGGTACAGCGTCAATCTGTACGATATTTACTATCATCCAGATCCGAAACCGCTATCACAGACGTATGACTTTGTGACGGCGACGGAAGTGATTGAGCATTTGTACCAGCCCGATATAATTTGGTCTCAATGGCTAAATTTGCTTAACCCAGGTGGTTGGCTTGGAGTGATGACCAAAATGGTCATTGATGTTGAGGCATTTGCCTCGTGGCACTACAAAAATGATGTTACGCACGTCTGTTTTTACAGTAGAGCTACCTTTGAATACTTGGCCAATAGAGACGGGCTGCAGCTAGACTTTATTGGCAACGATGTGATCCTGTTGAGGAAACCCGAACATGAGTCGTAATAAAAAATCGAGAAAACCAGGCGCCGGCGGCGAAGTGGATGTGATTGTCGTACGTAATCGTACAGAATCTGATGTAGAAGGGCGTCTACGTAAAAAAGCGAAAAAGCGCAAAGGATTAAAAACCGGCAGCCGACATTCAGACGGTAGCGATCACGCTACTCATGGAAACGGTATCGCGCGCGACCCTCGCCTTGGCAGTAAGAAGAAAATTCCTCTTGTGGTAGAAGCCAAGAAAAAGCCATCAAAAACTGAGAAAAAACGCTCAGCAAAACAAGAGTTAGAGCTACTCGAAAATGATGCTCAACTTTTGGTACTGCTTGACCGCTTAGACAATGGTGAATCGTTGGGGGCAGGCCTACAGCAGTACGTTGATCAGAAGCTTTCTCGTATTGAAGTGCTTATGAATCAGCTTGGCTTACTGGACGACAATGATTTTGAGGAAGACATCGAGCAACCAGAAGCGCCACAACCTCAAAAAACCAAAACTAAAGCAAAAAGCAAAACGGACGATGCACTGCTCAACGAGTTTGAAAACTTAGATTGGGACGAATTTAAGGAATAAAGGAATGAATTGGACGCTGCTTATCATTGTGGGTATCGGCATTGTGGTGGCGCTGGCCACCTATGCGGGTTACTTACTGCTGCAACTTAAGAAGCAAAAAGCTTTGATTGCTCAACAGCACAAATTGGCGGTTGAGCAGCGCAACGCCAAAATATTCGAAAGTGCCCACACGTTGTGTCTTGCCGGAATTCAAGGTCAGTGCGATCTGTCAGAAATCAGCATTCGCTTATGCAACGTATTGGATTATGTTCAAGGTGAACAGCGAGTGGATGTTAAACAGAGTCTTCCTGCAACCTATGAACTGTTTGATATTGTCAATGACATGGCACGTGGAGAGTCGCGACAAGAGCTTCCTAAAAAGCAGCGCATGCAGCAGACATTAGCAAGGCACAAAGCAGAGGCTCGACTCAACGACGCAATTATTGAAGAGTTGAAAGTGTTGATCAAACAGTTGCAGCCGTTGAATAACCATATTTCTATTCAAACTGTGCATTAGTTGCGTAACAGACTGCTAACAACTGTAGTGATCTGACCCGCAATAATGGGGTTTGATCTAGAGCAACTGATAACGTTTTAAGCGTATTCATGGCGTCTATGGCAAAATAGACGCCATCGTCGTATATGGGCCTTTTAAAGACAGACATTACCATGCAAAGCCAGCAAATAATTTGGGACCAAGAGATGCTAGAGAAGTATAACTACTCTGGCCCTCGTTACACCTCATACCCAACGGCCGTCGAATTTCACGAAGCCTACACCGTGGCAGAGTTTGATATGGCGTGTCTTGATTACCCTGAAAGACCTCTATCACTGTATATCCACATTCCATTTTGCCACAAGCTTTGTTACTACTGTGGCTGCAACAAGGTGATCACTCGTCACAACCACAAAGCCGATGAATACCTCGATGTGCTTGAGTGTGAGATCAGAACGCGTGCAGCACTTTTGCATGGCCGCACCGTAACCCAATTGCATTTTGGTGGCGGTACACCAACATTCCTAACAGAATCCCAAATCAGTCGCGTTATGGACATTGTCCGCGACGAGTTTTCATTCTCCGATGACGCCGAGATCAGCATTGAAGTTGACCCGCGTGAAATCCAATTGACGATGTTGGATCACTTGCGTGGTGAAGGCTTTAACCGTCTTAGCATTGGTGTACAGGACTTCAATAAAGACGTTCAAAAACTGGTTAACCGAGAGCAGGACGAGCAATTTATCTTCGATATGGTTGCACGAGCGAAAAAGCTCGGATTTCGTTCGACTAACCTCGATTTGATCTACGGCTTGCCTAAGCAAACGGCAGAGAGTTTTGCCGAAACGGTAAAACAGGTTCTAGAGATGCGCCCTGGCCGTTTATCGGTGTTTAATTACGCCCACATGCCTCAACTGTTTGCGGCGCAGCGTAAAATTAAAGATGAAGACTTGCCACAAGCGCAAGAAAAAATGGCGATTCTGCAGCAAACCATCTCAACTCTTACTGCAGAAGGCTATCAGTTTATTGGTATGGACCACTTTGCCTTACCCGATGATGAGTTAGCGATCGCTCAGCGTGAGGGCATTTTGCACCGCAACTTCCAAGGTTACACTACACAAGGTGATTGTGACTTGGTTGGCTTCGGGGTGTCGGCGATTTCGATGATCGGTGACAGCTACGCACAGAACCAAAAAGAGCTAAAAAAATACTACGCTCAGGTTGATGACCAAAGACATGCCTTATGGAAAGGGGTTTCATTAGATAGTGATGACTTACTTCGTCGAGAAGTGATCAAAGCGCTAATCTGTAACTTCAGCTTAGACAAGTCTGCTATTGAAAAACAGTTCTCTATCACCTTCAATGACTACTTTGCAGAAGACTTAGCGCTACTACAGACGTTTGTCGACGATAAACTGGTCGAAGTGACTGATACGGAGATTACCGTGAGTTTGCGTGGTCGATTGCTGATCCGCAATATCTGCATGTGTTTTGATAAGTATCTGCGTGACCGTGCTCGTCAACAGCAGTTCTCAAGAGTAATATAGCAATTCAATACGCAACCGGCCCAAACTCATGGGCCGGTTGCGAACTCATAACGCGGCGAATTTAGCGTTGTGCAGCCATCTGCTGAAGTGCTTTTTTGTCCCCGTCAGAAAGAAACGCGATCGCCAAACCATTGTGCTGAGCTTGCTCAATTTGCTGTTGAGTCAAAATTTGCGGCGCGGCCACTTGATACTCATACGGCAAATCAATCCCTTCTACCGCAGGATCGTCGGTGTTTAACGTTGCGAGAACGTCGCGTTCCAGAAAACGCTTAATTGGGTGAGACGCTAAAGATTCAACCGTACTGGTTTGAATGTTGGAGGTTAAGCACGACTCAATACCAATGCGGTGCTGCGCTAAGTAATCGACGAGGCTGTCATCTTCAAACGCTTTGACGCCATGGCCAATTCGAGTTGCACCTAACTCTTGGATGGCTTGCCACATGCTCGCCGCTCCTGCTGCTTCCCCTGCATGTACGGTCACATTGAGATACGCGTCGCGAACACGTTTAAAGTGTTCAACAAATTGCTCACCTGGCTGCCCAATTTCATCACCCGCTAGGTCAATTGCGATTAGGCGCTCTTTGCAGGCGAGCAGTGCATCTAGCTCTTGAGTACAGGCCTCGACACCGAATGTTCGGCTCATGATCCCAATGAGGTTAGTTTTAACCCCAAAATCACGGCTACCAGCGGCCACACCATCGATGACGGCTTCAACTACACCCTGAACAGGCAAATTGTGTTTCATCGCCATATAGTACGGAGAGAAGCGCAGTTCGGCGTAATCAATTTTCGCTTGCAGTGCATCTTCAACGTTTTCATAGGCAACGCGGTAAACCGCATCCAAATCACCCAGCACCGCAACGCCCCAGTCGAGCTTTTGTAGAAACGCGACTAATGACGGTTCATTTTCGACAATTTGAACGTGCGGGCGTAAGCCTTCAAGATCGTTAGCCGGAAGCTTGATGCCAAACTTTGATGCTAGGTCCAAGATGGTTTGTGGACGAATGTTGCCATCAAGGTGGCGATGTAAGTCTGTGACAGGCAATGTGAAATTTAGCATGCAATGGGCTCCATATTCTTTTTTGCCTAAGTATAACCAGTCGTAAGCAAAAAGTGAGGGGGATCAAAAATTTCTGCTAAGGGTAGCGATTACGTGATGTTTTGTTGTGCAGTATAAAGCGCGTTTGAAGAGGCAAAACGTTGCTTCGGCTGCGATTGACAGCAGAAGCAAACGTTACATTGGGTTGCTAGGCTGCAACCTATGTTGTTGGGTTAGCCGATATCCAGCTCTTTCAGTTTTCGTGTAAGCGTGTTTCGGCCCCAGCCCAACGCTTTTGCTGCATCTTGTTTGTGGCCATTGGTATGCTTAAGCGCAGTTTGTAGCAAAATTCGCTCAAACTCCGGTAAGGCATCCGCCAAGATATCGATCTTGCCTTGCGCAAATTGTTGGTCTGCCCAGTTTTTTAGCAGCATCTGCCAATTATGCGCTTCTGTACTGCCTGTAGCCGGTGATTCATCAAAAAGCTCTGGTGGTAAATCATCTGGCAAGACTTCATTGCCACTGGCCATCACCGTAAGCCAACGACAGATGTTTTCCAACTGACGCACGTTTCCGGGCCAAGATAACGACTCCAACGTTGAAATCGTATCTGAATGCAGCAATTTTACCTCAACACCCAACTCTTCGGCTGCAAGGGATAAGAAATGCTTAGTCAGTTTTTCGATGTCTTGTTTACGCTCTCGCAGTGCCGGGATCTGCACTCGAATCACATTAAGACGGTGGAATAAATCTTCCCTAAAGTCGCCCGCCTGAACCAATTTTTCTAAGTTTTGGTGGGTGGCTGCAATAATACGGACATCGACTTTGATCGCCTCTCGTCCACCAACTCGGTAAAACTGACCATCGGCCAGCACGCGAAGCAGTCGCGTTTGAATGTCGAGTGGCATATCGCCAATCTCATCCAAAAACAGGGTTCCGCCATTGGCTTGTTCAAAGCGTCCTTGACGCACATTCGCAGCGCCCGTAAACGCTCCTTTTTCGTGACCAAACAGCTCGGATTCGATTAAGTCTTTGGGAATAGCAGCCATGTTTAGAGCGATAAAAGGGTTTTTTGCACGAGGGGAGTGTTTATGCAGCGCATGCGCGACCAGCTCTTTACCTGTGCCTGATTCACCATTAATTAATACGGAGATTGAGGAGCGAGACAAGCGACCAATTGCTCTAAATACTTCCTGCATAGCAGGGGCCTCACCAATGATTTCTGGCGTGCTCTCGGGCTGCTCAGCTAAAGAGAGGCTTTCTTTTTTCTGCTCTTGGCTATGAGTAATAGCACGTTCGACCAAAGTCACGGTTTCATCGACGTCAAAAGGCTTTGGAAGGTATTCAAAAGCCCCTGTTTTGTAGGCTTTGACGGCCGCGTCTAAGTCGGAGTGCGCAGTCATAATAATGACCGGCAACTCAGGCAACTTTTGATGGACCTGCTTGAGCAAATCCAAGCCATCGATACCCGGCATGCGAATATCCGAAACCAGAACATCGGGTGTTTCACGCTCCAGTGATTGCAACACGCTTTCACCATCAGCAAATGTTTCACACTGAATGTTGGCGCTGGATAAAGTTTTCTCCATCACCCAGCGGATAGAACTGTCGTCATCAACAACCCAAACGTATCCTTTACTCATAACTGGTATCCTTGAACTTACGTGTGGTAGGGAAGCCCTAAGCCACTAAAATCGGTATAAAAATGGTAAATATGGTGCGCCCTGGCCAGCTTTCGACTTCAATTTTTCCTTGATGTTGATCCACCAGAGTTTGAGCTATCGATAGCCCTAGTCCTGTACCGCCTTCACGCCCACTGACCATGGGGTAAAACAAGGTATCCTGTAGCTCTTTTGGGATGCCGGGACCGTTGTCGGTAATTTCAATCATCGCAGCCAGTTTGTGGTGCTTGCCATGAATATTGGTCTGATGCACAGTGCGAGTTTTTAGAACAATTTTCCCATCATCACGCCCGCGTAAAATTTGTGCGGCATTGCTAATAATATTGAGCAGTGCTTGTTCAATCTGGTCGGTATCCATCAAAATGTCTGGTAGGCTCGGGTCATAGTCTCGCTGAAAGACTAAGCATCGCTCGCTTTCCAGCTCAACCAATTGCCGGACTTTCTCGAGCAACAAATGCAGATTTTCCTGCTTCTTGGTGCCAGGACGCTGCGGCCCAAGCAGTCGGTCAACGAGGCTTCGTAATCTGTCCGCCTGTTCAATAATGATTTGCGTGTATTCGTGCAAGGATGGGTCAGGAAGCATACGTTCGAGTAGCTGCGCTGCACCGCGTAATCCACCTAATGGATTTTTAATTTCATGAGCCAACGAACGAACTAATAACTTCGCCGCTTGTTGCTGTGCGTGCTGGTTTAATTCTTGGCTCAGTCGTCGCTGCTGATCGACTTTTTTGAGCTCTACCAGCAACATCAATGATTTGTTGAACGTTAACGGGCTAACGGTCATTTCAACCAACAGCGGCTTACCATCAACCACCAAGGTGACATCACTGTCGGTCATGCTTTGGCCGCTTTGCAATGGTTGAGTCAATAACGCTAAATCCAGTGAAGCATGTTGAACCACTTTGGATAATCCATTGTCGATGATGCGTTTTCGACTGTACGAGAAAAGTTGTTCCACTGCCGGGTTGGCGTAACGAATCACCAGTGCTTCATCTAAGAGCAGTGTTGCGGTGACCATATTATCGATAATGGTTGTCGTAACTGAGTTGTCCATGATCCGACGCCTACCTTATTTGAGCCTATTGCACCATTGTAAGTCCTTGCACAGATTTGGTGCAATAGCGTAAACCGCGATCTGACAAAGGGTTTTACGTTTTGCTTGAGCAAGCTGTGCGCTTTTTTGGTGCGAAAAGACGGATTTTCTAGCCTATTCACATAACAATGCAATTACCTTGCCGTAAATTGGTGCGAGAGGGTAAGTTATCTATTTGAAAAATAAGTTATTTAAAGCAAAAACGGCCTGCATAAGCAGGCCGTTGAATTTTGCGTAAAGTATCTATTACACAGAGTAGTAAAGTTCAAACTCAAGTGGGTGAGTTGTCATGTTTACTTTTTCTACGTCTTGAGACTTAAGATCGATGTAAGAATCGATGAAGTCGTCAGAGAATACGCCGCCAGCGGTTAGGAACTCACGGTCCGCGTCTAGACATTCTAGAGCTTCTTTTAGTGAGTAAGCCACTGTTGGGATTTCAGCTGCTTCTTCTGCTGGTAGGTCGTACAAATCTTTGTCCATTGCTTCACCTGGGTGGATCTTGTTCTTAATTCCGTCAAGACCAGCCATTAGCATTGCTGCAAAGCATAGGTATGGGTTAGCAGATGGGTCACCAAAACGTAGCTCGATACGACGTGCTTTAGGGCTTGGTACTACTGGGATACGGATAGATGCAGAACGGTTACGTGCAGAGTATGCAAGCATAACAGGTGCTTCGAACCCAGGTACAAGACGCTTGTATGAGTTAGTTGACGCGTTAGCAAATGCGTTGATTGCTTTAGCGTGCTTGATGATACCGCCGATGTAGTAGATAGCGAGGTCAGATAGACCGCCGTACTTGTCACCCGCAAACAAGTTCACACCGTCTTTTGCAAGAGATTGGTGAACGTGCATACCAGAACCGTTATCGCCTACTAGTGGCTTAGGCATAAAGGTAGCTGTTTTACCAAATGCGTGTGCAACGTTGTGTACTACGTACTTGTATACCTGAATCTCGTCCGCTTTCGCCGTTAGAGTGTTAAAGCGAGTTGCGATTTCGTTTTGACCCGCAGTTGCCACTTCGTGGTGATGCGCTTCAACAACTTGGCCCATTTCTTCAAGAACCAAACACATTGCAGAGCGGATATCTTGAGAAGAGTCAACTGGTGCAACTGGGAAGTAACCACCTTTAACGCCAGGACGGTGACCTTTGTTACCGCCTTCGAAGTCAGTACCTGTGTTCCATGCTGCTTCTACATCATCAATTTTGAAGAAAGAACCAGACATGTCAGTAGAGAACTTAACATCGTCAAATAGGAAGAACTCTGGCTCAGGACCGATTAGAACGTCATCAGCGATGCCTGTAGAGCGCATGAAGTCTTCAGCGCGCTTAGCGATAGAGCGTGGGTCACGGTCGTAGCCTTGCATAGTTGCAGGCTCTAGGATGTCACAGCGAAGGTTAAGTGTAGAGTCTTCTGTGAATGGGTCCAGTACCGCAGAGCTTGCGTCTGGCATCATTACCATGTCAGATTCGTTAATGCCTTTCCAGCCAGCAACTGAAGAGCCATCGAACATTTTGCCTTCTTCGAAAAAGTCAGCGTCAACTTGGTGAGCAGGAATCGAAACGTGCTGCTCTTTACCTTTTGTGTCTGTGAAGCGCAGGTCGACAAACTTCACTTCATTTTCTTGGATCAGTGATAGAACATTTTCTACTGACATTTCGGATAACCTCCAGTGTTTATAAATCGTTGTGTCTAGTGGCGTGTACTTCAAATGGTGCAGGCTCACTAAATATGTATTCGAAACTATTTCCATCTAAGCTAAAACTGTGCCAAATATTTTATTCTTTATAAAACAGCGCCTTAATGATTGCCGCATCCTAATGGTGCATTCTATTGCACCATAATGATTCAACCGCGCACCATATTGGTGCGCCATTTTGGTGCGAGAGCTACGGCTTGACTGTTTTCTGCACAGTGAATGTATTGAGCAGCTTTTTAATTTCGGTGTCAATTGTCGACGCATTGAAACTCCACGGTCGAGATCTCAGTCATGTTTTTCATGCAATGAATGCAACAGCGTGCTACAGATTTAATTCGCTCAAGATCACAATTCTCTGGGAATTTGAGCAAAATCTGGTACATTATGCGCCAATTAACACGCTTGACAGCAAGCCTAATCCGGCGTATCACGCCGCAACAAGAGTGAAACAGATGTCTACATCAATCGACAAACTCAGAAACATCGCCATTATTGCGCACGTTGACCACGGTAAAACAACGTTGGTAGATAAGCTGCTGCAGCAATCCGGCACTTTAGAGACCCGCGGCGAAGTGGAAGAGCGCGTGATGGACTCAAACGATATCGAAAAAGAACGTGGTATCACCATTTTGGCAAAAAACACCGCCATTAACTGGAATGATTACCGCATCAACATCGTAGATACTCCAGGACACGCCGATTTCGGTGGTGAAGTAGAGCGTATCATGTCGATGGTTGATTGTGTTCTACTGATCGTAGACGCGGTTGATGGCCCAATGCCTCAAACTCGCTTTGTAACGCAAAAAGCGTTTGCTCACGGCCTCAAGCCAATCGTTGTTATCAACAAAATTGACCGCCCAGGCGCACGCCCTGACTGGGTTATGGATCAAGTCTTTGACTTGTTTGATAACCTCGGCGCAAGCGACGAGCAGCTAGACTTCCAAACGGTATACGCATCAGCGCTTAACGGTTGGGCAACTATCGAAGAAGAGACTGAAGGCACCGATATGGAGCCTCTATTCCAAGCGATCGTAGATAACGTAGCAGCACCAGAGGTTGACCGTGAAGGTTCTCTTCAAATGCAGATCTCTCAGCTAGATTACAGCTCTTACGTCGGTGTAATTGGTGTGGGCCGTCTAACGCGCGGCACGATTAAAGCAAACCAAATGGTGACGGTTATCGGTGCCGATGGTAAAACACGTAACGGCAAGGTTGGTACAGTACTTGGCTACCTAGGTCTAGAGCGTCACGAGGTGGCAGATGCTGCTGCAGGCGACATCATCGCGGTGACTGGTCTTGGAGAGCTAAAAATCTCTGACACCATTTGTGCGCAAGGCGAAGTGGAAGCAATGACGCCACTTTCTGTTGATGAGCCAACGGTAACCATGACGTTCCAAGTAAACACCTCTCCGTTCGCGGGTAAAGAAGGTAAGTTTGTTACCTCACGTAACATCCTAGAGCGTCTTGAAAAAGAATTGGTTCATAACGTTGCATTACGTGTTGAGCAAACGGATGATCCAGACAAGTTCCGTGTTTCTGGTCGTGGTGAACTGCACCTTTCTATCCTTATCGAAAACATGCGTCGTGAAGGGTTTGAGCTAGCGGTATCTCGTCCTGAAGTTATCATCAAAGAAGAAAACGGCCAGTTGATGGAACCGTTTGAAACAGTGACCATCGATGTGCTTGAAGAGCACCAAGGTGGCATCATGGAGAACATTGGTCTTCGTAAAGGTGAACTAACAGACATGGCACCAGACGGCAAAGGCCGTGTGCGCATGGACTTCAACATGCCTTCTCGTGGCTTGATTGGTTTCCAAACTGAGTTTATGACTCTGACTTCGGGTTCTGGTCTTCTTTACCATACGTTTGATCACTACGGTCCACACAAAGGCGGCGACATCGGCCAACGTATTAACGGCGTGCTAATCTCTAACGCGACGGGTAAAGCACTGACTTACGCACTGTTTAACCTTCAAGAGCGTGGCCGCCTATTTAGCGAGCACGCAGATGAAGTTTACGAAGGTCAGGTTATCGGTATTCATAACCGTTCAAACGACTTAACAGTAAACTGCCTGAAAGGTAAGCAGCTGACTAACGTTCGTGCATCAGGTACCGATGAAGCGCAGGTTCTGACTCCAGCGATTAAGTACACGCTTGAGCAAGCTCTTGAGTTTATCGATGATGACGAACTGGTTGAAGTCACACCAGAAAGCATCCGTATTCGTAAGAAGTTCCTAACGGAGTCTGATCGTAAACGTGCAAGTCGCGGCGCGATCTAATAAAGACATCGTCTTTTGAGAAGGGTTCCAAGTAGTTGGAGCCCTTTTTTATTGCCCGCTGTTTTTTGCTAGACTAAGCACACTCATAATTTCTCATTGTATTAACGTTGGTTCTGTAGGCCACTGCATTTAAACGAAAAACGTTGATTCACATTTTACGCAGGAAGCGATACATGGATTGGTTCCCTCATCGGGTGCATCTGTTTTTGCACTATATTCATTACCTCGTAAAACGGGTAAATCACGATCGATTGACCGTCAATGCCGGGTATATGGCGTACATAACGTTACTGTCACTGGTTCCTTTGACCACCGTATTATTAACGGCACTGTCTCGCATACCTACCTTTGCTGATGCTGGCGATCAGATTCAAGATTTTATCTTTAGAAATTTTGTGCCCGCAGCGGGGGAAACGGTACAGTCGATGTTTACCGTGTTCATCGCTAACACTGCTAAGATGACTACGATAGGTCTTGCGTTTTTGTTCGTAGCTGCTCTGCTTCTCATTTCCAGTATCGATAGCAACTTAAATTATATTTGGCGGTCTAAAAAGAAAAGAGCGCGAGTGTATTCGTTTTCGTTGTACTGGACAGTACTGACTTTAGGTCCCATTTTTGTGGGAGCGAGCATTGTGGTGAGTTCTTATATCACTGGGTTGCGGATCATTAGTGATGACGCGATTAATTTTTTCTATCAAGCGTTGCCAATACTGTTTTCCTTTAGTGCGTTTTTTGGATTGTATATGTTCGTGCCCAATCTCAAAGTTCGTGTGACCCACGCACTGACAGGTGCATTGATCGCAGGTATCTTATTTGAGGTGTCCAAAAAAGGCTTTGCTATTTACATCACACAGTTTCCAACTTACGAACTGATTTACGGTGCACTTTCAGCAGTACCAATATTGTTTGTGTGGGTCTACTTGTGTTGGTTTATTGTGTTGGTGGGCGCAGAGATCACCGCCAGCCTTGGTGAAAAAGAGTTGTGGCACGAAGAGACCCCTTATCAAGCGAAGTGGTTTGTTAAAACGACAGATAAATTAAAAAAGACATCACCCAATAGAGGAGACAGCAGTGATAGCCCTGATACAAAGAGTGAGTGAAGCCAGCGTTAAAGTCGACGGAGAGATCGTCGGCAGTATTGATAAAGGGTTACTGGTGCTGTTAGGCGTTGAAAAAACCGATGATGAAGCAAAGACCAAGCGGATGTTAGAGCGGGTCACTCAATATCGAGTTTTTGAAGACGACGTCGGAAAAATGAATTTAAATGTGCAGGATGTCGACGGTAGCTTACTCGTTGTCTCTCAATTTACTCTACCCGCCGATACGAAAAAAGGGACTCGTGCAGGATTCTCGCGAGGTGCGCCTCCCGCGCAAGCAAAAGAGCTTTATGAGCGTTTTATCGAGATGAGCGCACAACAACTGCCAACGCAAAGCGGTATCTTTGCGGCAGACATGAAAGTCTCGCTGATCAATGATGGTCCAGTCACTTTTTGGCTAGAAGCATGATGAACATGCAGTCCAAAATCGTATAACTCCCAATTCCAGCCAATAGAAGACGCGCAATGTATAAATTGATTGTTCCCAAGACGGAAAACCAACTTAATAAATATTACCATTTTCGCTGGCAAATGCTGCGAGAACCATGGCAGCGCCCTCTTGGCTCGGAGCGAGATGAGTTTGATGAATTAAGCCATCACCGCATGATTGTAGACAGTCGCGGACGCCCAATAGCGATTGGCCGATTATACATTACCCCCCAGGATGAGGGCCAGATACGCTATATGGCGGTAAAGAACAATCGGCAGGGCAAAGGTTTGGGTTCGTTGATTCTGGTCGCTCTGGAGTCGTTAGCGCGCCAGGAGGGGGCGAAGCGAATTGTGTGTAACGCTCGTGAAGATGCCATTGCCTTTTATCGTGGTAACGGCTTTGAAGACCAAGGTGGCTTGCAAGATGAGCGCGGGTTTATCCGTCATCAACAGATGGTTAAAGCGCTCGACCCTATGGCCAACGTGATCCGAAAGCCAGAGTGGTGCCAAGAGTTACAAACTCGATGGGAACAGCAGATCCCCATCAGTGACAAAATGGGCATTAAAATCAGCCAATACACCGGCAACAAGTTTGAATGTGTAGCTCAGTTAAACCCCAATCTAAACCCTCACAACACAATGTTTGCAGGATCAGCCTTTACCCTCGCCACCTTAACTGGGTGGGGCATGACATGGCTGCTGATGAAAGAGCGAAACCTGCAAGCTGACATCGTACTGGCTGACAGTAAAATCCGCTATCGGCACCCTGTAGAGCAAAGCCCTGTGGCTGTGACTTCTCTCGATGGTATCAGTGGCGATCTCGATCGCCTAGCCGGCGGCCGTAGAGCCCGTGTTGTTATTGAGGTCACCATTTACAGTGGCAACACCCCAGCTGTAGAGTTCGTTGGCACATATATGTTACTTCCCAACTAACCCCTACCGTGAGGTACGCGTTTCGCGCCAACCGCCCGGTATTACCAAACAGCTACCGGGCCATTTGCGCGTCAGCGCTAATGTCCCGGTAGTGACCCGCACATTAAAAAACGAATATCCCACAGTCACTACCGTGAGGTAGACGCTTCGCGCCAACCGCACGGTATTACCAAACAACTACCGGGCCATTTGCGCGTCAGCGCTAATGTCCCGGTAGTGACCCGCACATTAAAAAACGAATATCCCTCAGTCACTACCGTGAGGTAGACGCTTCGCGCCAACCGCACGGTATTACCAAACAGCTACCGGGCCATTTGCGCGTCAGCGCTAATGTCCCGGTAGTAACCCGCGCATTAAAAACGAATATCCCAAAGTCACTATCGTAAGGTAGACGCTTCGCGCCAACCGCACGGTATTACCAAACAGCTACCGGGCCATTTGCGCGTCAGCGCTAATGTCCCGGTAGTGACTAGGTTATCTCTGTTATAAAGTCTGTTCCACCTATCGGTCTGCAAGCCTGCGTTTGTGCACGAATAAAATCCAGCGCCGGTTTATCCAATACGTCTTCAAACAATGAACGATACGCGACTAACCTCGATTCTTGATCGCTGCCTAATTCGTGATACACCGAATGTTCGGTTAGCAAGGTTGAGGGTTTGCCTAATGCATTGCCGCGATAACTGCTCCACACATACTTATCTGGTGAATCGACTATTTCTGCCCGCACTGGATTCATCTCGATATACCTAGACACCTCCAAAAAATAACGCTCACTCTCCACAGGAGCAGAAAAGTACCGCCCCTGCCAAAACTTACCCGTACGCTGGTATTTGTGATTAAAAAACGGCACATAAGATTGCGACAGCGAGCGCATCATGTCAGAAATGCCATTTTCTTTTAGAGGCGTGCAAAGCAAATGGAAGTGATTACTCATTAATACCCAGCTGTGGATCTGAGCATGGTATAGCTGCGAGTACTTTTGTAACCGAGAAAGAAAACCAATGCGATCTTCTCGGTCAAAAAAGCATGGCTCTTTATTGTTGCGCCGCTGAACAACATGTTGTGCGACGCCAACAGGAGAGTAACGAAGTCGACTGGTCATCGTTTTTCCAATGAAAAAGTAAAAACGACAGTGTTGGTGACATTGATTGTGTATGGAATGACTATGTTGAATTTTAGAAGGTATAACTCATTTTAAAAGCCAGGTTACATAGTTTGCATTTTTAATCGCAATATGTGCAGTCTTAGGCTAATCAAGTTACTGCCAGAGCTGATAAAAACCATCGAGCATACGAACGACAAAGCGTTTTAGGTTAGGATGTGAATCGATAAATGAGACCCAGACTGGCGAGTGTTTGTAATACTGTTTTACCATCAACTCCCCAAAAGGAAGACCCAGTATGACTTCATCTCTAAAATCTCGATAGAAATTTAATTTACTCGGTTGATCCACATATACAGAGGATGCCAAAAAGCAGCGAGAGTCTTGACTAGCGGAAGAAGCATGACTTTGAGTGGCATAGTTCAGTGTTATCGTGAAGTGGGCTGGGTCAGTGGATTCAACGGTAATTCGGGGAGCTACACCTGATGACAATACCGACACAGAAACATCAATAGGAGCGTCTAATAGATTTAGTATCAACCTTTGATTTAGCTCACTTACAGGTGAGAATTGAATGATGCCAAAATTGGATTGCAACTCCCCGGTGAGCATAAGACGGCTACCGTCGAGCTGCTGAACGGAAGTCAATTGAATATCACTTTCGATGAGTTCAAAGGCGTCGTTATCATTTAACCATTGCCAATAAGGTTGATCCTGTATGGCAATATCAAACCAATGCGAACTCATTGTTACGGGATCTTGCAACTGGATACTTGCGCTACTCGCTATTTGAGTATTGATTTCTAATGTTGTCCCTGTAATGGCGTTGACGAGATTGTTTTCATCGTTAAGCAGCTCTAACCTTTCAGCGTCAACCTGAATGGGAAAGCGCGCGGTTCGCCCTAAGGGAACACGAGCTAACGATTGTGTTGTCCACATATCGTCTTGATCGACACTAGCGCTGCTTTTGTCTGATTGATAGGTCAGAACCTCGTCACCTATATAGCTAAGATAACTTTGTCTAACTTGGTATATGGCATCCGATTCACCTTGTGTGTCTAGGTATTGATTAGTTGGAGCATCAATATTGGCTATCAGAGCATTGGATGTATATTGGTCTTGGCGGTAAAGCTGAAATTCTGTCGAGTAAGTTACCCCGCGCCAAGTGACAAGATTCCCTTGCTCGGTCCGGATCACCGATACGTCGGTCGGTGCTGAAAGTGTCGGCAAATAAGGGAGGCGGGTTTGTGACCCATAAGTATCGTGCACAACCCACCATCCGGCAGGCGTGCCCCAAGCATCGAAACCAAGTTCATTCTCACCGACAATGGCGTAATGAATATCAGTTCGATGATCGGCACTTACCTTGGTTGAAGATTCAAAATCTAATTGGGTGACTTGATCGATATCGGTCGTGAACAAAAACATTTCATTGTCGATGGTTGTGATATTTAATGGATGTGGTTTGGGAATGTGATTTGAGAGGCTTGAAACGTCAAGGCGCTGTCCTTGGTTTACTCCACCCACCAATGAATCTGATTTAATGCTGGTTTGCAGTAGTGCTGCTAATGCTTGCCCAGCATTGGCTTGTGAGTTGGCTTGTAAGTAACTTGCAACAGCAGCGGAAACCCAAGGTGCAGCCATGGATGAGCCACTATCTATACGAAACTGCCCATCTGGTGCAAGGCTTAAAATGTCTGTTCCAGGTGCGGCGATATCAACAAATGACCACTGGTAGTTGCTACTCGTGGCCAGTTTATCCGAAATAGCATCCCAATTTGCAACTGCGATTAAATAGCGAAGACTTGGCGCAAATTTAGCGGGATAGGCGTTAAAGTCGTCTAGATCTTTTCCTGAATTGCCAGCCGCGGTAATTTGTATTATCCCTGCTTGATCGGCTTCATACATGACGTCAAAAAGCGGGGTACTGAAGCGCGAGACCGTCCAAGAGTGGTTAATAATACGGGCATCGTTATCTATTGCCCATTGAATACCAGCAATCGCATCCGACAAACTTCCGCCACCACTTCGGTTTAAAAAACGAATCGGCATAATGGTGCTTGAACTGCATCCGCCCTCACCTTGGCCCAGTGAGCCATCAAATGCACTACTGGCAATGATTCCGGTAACGTGAGTGCCATGTCCAAATTGATCATTCGGATAATGGGTGTCATCAATAGCATTGTAAGGTGCTGATACTTGAACGGAACTTAAGCTTGGGTGCTCGGTATCGACACCGGAGTCCAAAACTGCGATGGGGACTAAGTCACACTCGCGCTCAAAAGAGGTAAGGCTCTCAAAGCCTGAAAGGGAAAAGCCGTTCTGATAGGACTCACTATTTGTTATGGAGTATGGGGATAAAGGGTCTTCATCCAACGTTAAATTGGGTTTAGCGTAGCGAACTTGGTCTGAAAGTAAAGCTTGCTTGACCGCCTGAGAGTCCAGCAAGAACAACTTATCTTGGTTGTTAAACTCAAACACCACAGATAGACCGGCGTGGTGGTCTTGGAAATAGTCATTACTGCTTCTTACTAGCCACTGATGTGCGAAAGCGCTGCAGGAACACAGTAGCAGTAGCAAAAAGAATTTTGGTCTTATTCTCATAGAATCCATAGTAAAAAAGGAGGGGCAGTTTTACCCCTCTTAACTATATCAAACGACGCGATTAATCGATGATGATTTCACCACCACTACCGTATTCGATGTTTAGGTTTGACGCCTTTAGAGTGAAAGGCTGTGCACACATGGTGACTTCGCTGCTCCACTGATAGCTTGGAACGTCGGTTTTCACGTCAAGACCAGTACACTCAACGTTGAACTCTTCAATGTTGCCATTATAACTGACGTTTAAAGAACAACTAACCTGCCACTGTTCGTCGATGAATGCGCCATCTTCAAATAAGTCGCTGCTGCCGTCACCATTTAAATCAGCCAATGCGTAAAACTCGCTCTCTGCATCTAGAAGATTCTCTAAACTTACAGGGTAGTCGACATTATCGGGCTCATTATTTATCAGGTAGTTTAGGTCTTCTTTACGCCATGAAATATCTAAAAGAATATTGCTGCCGTTATAGTTTCCGGTGATCAATGGGTTAATCATGCCTGCAACCCACTGTTGGTTATCTTCATCCCAGCGGTACTGGTTGCTAAACCAGAACTCAGCATTGTCAGAGGTTGTTGAGCAGTTGTTTGCATTGCTAGAGGTTGCTATTAAGCCAGCATTAGCGGCCATTTGTTCAAGGCTCTCACTCAGCAGGGCTGCAGGGATAGCGCGATCTTGCGTTTCTGCTCCTTCTTCAACGATCTCTATCAGATGACCCGTAATTGTACTGCCATCAATAAATGCATTGCTTTCACCACCCAGTGTGACAAAGAAAAGTTCCGCCATACTATCGGTTTCAACATCAGTGTATATGTCGGCAATGGTTAAATCGGTATAAACCATCGTGCCATTGACTGAGTCGTAGTATGAGTAGTTTTCTTGGAGATAGTACAAATCCCGATAAACATCTTCATCACCGTTGTATTCACCGCGAGGGGTACCGAGCAATAACTCGGCGTATTTACTGTTACCTGTCTCACCATCCCACTCGTTAAAATAGACAGAACGGCTGCCTAAAGAAATAAGACTATTGTTAGTATTATCGACATACTCTTGGAAATGACCGGCAAAACTCGTGCTAATCTCAAATTCAGACCAGAGGTTTTCGGTATCTTCCCATTCTAATTCAGAAACAGGGTAGCTATCACTTTTAGTTCCATTGTTGTCTAGGCGAAGTACAGGAACGAGAACAGATGCCATATTGGCATAATCTAGACCTGTGAGTACTTGAGATGAATACTCATCATGCCTCCAATTCCCATCATCACCGGAGAAATTACTAAAGCTAGGTAAGTGGACACCTTCAATCGCACCCGTAATGTTCATTGCTTCAGCTGGTGTTTGAATCCCCTCTTCGAGAGGGTTCCAGTCAGTATCAAGCTGGGCTTGATTGAGCAGTTGTAACTCAAGGGGTGAACCTTCGACAGTCCAAGTGGCTGATGCCCCACGCAGTGAGACGGTATGATTACCCGAATCTAAGGTCGCATAACTCACACTGGTTTCCAGTAAGTTACCACTATGATCGATGAAATGTGCTTCAATACGGTACTTGCCAGGCGCTAAGTCAACGCTGGTTCGCACCGTGCCGTCTTGAGCTTTTTCATCGGCATTGAGAGAAACTTGAGAACCAACAAGCTCTTTCTCACGAACGGAGCCGCCCCATATTTCATAGCAGTCGACCTCTTGGTCACCAATAAATGCAGTCTCACAACTGTAGTCTTCATCTTTGTCGTTGTAGATATCTACAGTATCTTCTGCTTCATCCAAACTCCCCACAAACTTGTTACGGAAGAACTTCACTTCCACGGTAGCAATATCACTGCCTATCCAAGCAGCCGACACATCGGGCTCCGGGAATTTAACACCCACATTAAGCGTTGCAGGCAGCAAATCGACTTCGCTATCCACAACTAATTTAGCGGTAGAATCATCGTTACATGCAGCGAGCGTAAGTGCTGCGACTATCGCAAGCGCAATAGGTTTTATTTTACTGTTCATAGTCATTACTTATCCTTGTAGACATTAATCAATAATGATGCCGGTGTTGCCATCTTTTTCAGTAACGGAGAAAGTTACGTCGGCGACATCGGTTTGATTGTTCAAATCGACCACAGTTAAAGTGGCGGTATAGGTTCCAATTTCTAATGAATTAGCGGCGATAGTTGCGCTTGCACCACTCTCAATAGCAGTAACGCCACTACTGAACGTCCACTGGTAATCCAAGTCATCCATCGCTTCATCGGTAACCGATGCAGATAACGTGATTGCAGTTTGGTTGCGCTCACCCTCTTTAACTAACTGGTCGCTAGGACTGGCGGATAGCACGTTGATTTGTGGCGCCTTATCTTCCTCAATCGTGACGGTGGCAATAGCTTCATTGCTTAAACCAAAGGCATCAGTGACTAACAGCTCGATACTGTAATTACCTTCACCCAATGTGCTGGCTGGAATCGTGGCAACCGTTCTGTCTTGATTTACAACCAACCCGCTTATAGCGGTTCCAGACTGGGTTAATTGCCAATCAATAGTCAAATCGCTTAATGCTGAATCATCTTCGATTGTGGCAGTTAGGGTGATGGGTAAACTAAACGTCTCTCCTTCAAGAACAACACCTATACCTTGGTGAGAGTTTTCTATGCTCACCATTGGTGCTTGGTTAGCAACAATTTCGAAAGTGGCAGAGTTAGCCTGCGAATAGTGAGTCCCATCAAAAGCGATGACCGACACGCTGTATTCGCCAACACTTAATGCGCCTTGTTCAATTTCTGCAATGGATAACGCACCAAGCTCTAGGCCGGTGATTTCCTCATCATCTAGCATCACTGACCATTGATAGGTCAACTCAGTTGTAAAGTCGTCACTGGCCTGAGCGAATAAAGTAATGGCTTGATCGTTGCTGCCGTTGTAGCCCGGAACCGTGGTTGGATTTATGCTGAGTGACGTAATTTCTGGAGCCATATCCTCAAGCAGCACGACGCCGATTTCGGCCGTAGCTTGTCCGCTTCGATCATCGGCAACGGTAACTACAACCGTACCAGATTCGCTCAAAGTACAGCGGTCATTAGTTGAGCTACAACCCTGCCAAACGTAACTTAATGGGTCGCCATTACGGTCTATTGCTTGAACTGCAATCGTAACGGCTTGTCCATCATCCACTTTAGATACAGAGCTGCCGGGATTGTAGAGCTGTCCATCAACCACAAACCCTATGATTTCTGGTGCGATATTGTCGTTTTCTTCAACCGATAGACTAAAGGATTTAGTCGACGATTTATCTCCGTCACTGGCGGTAATAACGATTTGATACTTTCCAACATCGCTAAAGCTTATCGCTGCGGTGTTGCTACCACTATTAATGGTGCATGGATAGCTTTCACCGGCATCATTCAAGCACTCTATAGATACAGCAATGGCATCGCCTTCGGGATCGGAAGTGCTCCAACGATAGCGAGATTGCTGGGCTAGTTTAATGCTGTTGCTCCCATCTTGAACCGCAGCAAGAACTGGCGCTTGATTCTCCTTCACAAAATTTAGTGTTGAAGAGTCAGTAACCGTCACAACATGGGTTTTACCTATAGATGAGACTGCTAACGGAGCATCACAAAGCACTTGGCGAGTGTAATAACCATTTTGGTCCGTGTAGGCAAACTCGATATTTGCCTCACTTGCAATTTTTACACGCTGATAAGCGATCGTGGTAGTGCCATCCGTTTTATAGGTGTAACCGTTCAAGGTACAGGCGTAAGGGTTAAGTAACTCTATTTGCTGCGCGTCAGGACACTGAGTGCTTTCTACAGTATTCAGCGTATGGGGTTCATAACGATTCGTTTTGTAATTGTAGACTTGCAGCTCCCAAGTATCTTGGCTGGCACTGCTTCCCACCACAACGGTGTTAAAATTCAGTTTTCCATTGTCTATATAAACCCAGTCTGTACCACCATCACCGAGCGTAATGCTCGCATAACCGAAGTAGGCTTCCGCATTTCGATAGTTAAGCTCAGCGGCGGCGCACATCGCAGTCGACTCACCGGTCTTAATCGGCCAATCAAGGTTTATCCATTCAATCCATTGATTTGCTTCGGTTACTTCAACCCTAACAAACAAATCGTCAGTGTAACCGGTTAGATCAATACTGCCGTCATCAGCAATGTAACCCTCTAAATCGACAGGGGTTGCACCGATATAGTCAGAAACTAAAAGACCATTACCAGCAAATTGCCAGCCTCCGCCACTTTTATAGATATAAATAGGAATTTGGATGTTGGCTTCGGTTAAATCAAAGTCTTTCTGAATCGTTGGGTAAGAACCCTTTGGCACTGCCATAACGATGGACGGGGCTACGCCATCAGCGCTCGCTTGAGCATCGTTTAAAGGCAAAGGTTGCTGATTTTCATCAGTTAATTTGATTTGACTAAAAGTACTGGAAATTAATCGGTACTCTTCATCGTCGTCACTGCGATCAAAAGAAACGCCTTGACCTTGTTCTTCAGTGTCACCTTGTCCTACAAAGTTTCCGGGGAAGTTTTGTATATCACTA
Source organism: Vibrio sp. qd031 (assembly GCF_002100145.1). Classification (GTDB taxonomy): domain Bacteria; phylum Pseudomonadota; class Gammaproteobacteria; order Enterobacterales; family Vibrionaceae; genus Vibrio. The sequence continues at coordinate 30,726 of NZ_JXQD01000008.1, read as the reverse complement.
GGGTTACTCGAATCAAAATAGGCGACTTCACTGCTGATGGCTTCAACGCTTTCGGGAATATTGGCAACTGGAAGATCGAGAGTGAGCTCGACGTCTTCATCAGCTGCGGCCATCACATCACCAACCAATATTCTCTGGTCTCCCTGAGAATTTTTTACCAGAGAAAAGCGAAGACTAGGAACGCCATTAGCCGAAACCGCAATACTTTCAAGCTCATCTCGTCTAACCGTATTGATTGCTACAGGAGCTAATATGCCGTCGACTTGAACCATCTTAGATTGCTCATTTAGTTCGACAACGCGCTCACTGGAGGTGTAACCGCTTTTACTGAAGCTTACTAGTAATGAATCAGACAGGACCTCTTCAGCCTCAATTGCGGGTACAGTTGCTTCGAAGAAGCCTTGATCATCCGATTGAACAGACAATGACAGCAATGACTGCTGTTGACGATCTAATACGTTGATGGTGACGAGTGCTTGACCGATAGCTGTTCGTTCGGAGGTGACAATTCGGCCGCTGACTGTGTCAGTGGCAATGCCGTTGATGACTTGCGGAGAAGGATCAGGGGAGGGGGTTGTACCACCACCACCGCCTCCGCCACCACCGCCGCCACAGGCGGAAAGCGAAGCTACAATCATAGCTCCAAGTAGTCCTTTACTAAACTTATCCATGAAAAAACCGTCCTAATGGTAATGTATCATTACACATTTTAGGGGTATTAAACACTTTAACAAGATTGCATACGCTTTTAAGGTATTGGTTTATTGAATATTAGATCTTGCTCACTATATGTTCGTCAAGATGCATAAAGACCGTCAAGCAGAAAGCTATACCAAAAACCAAAAAGAAAACTAAGTATAAAGTTTACTTAAGGTAGCTTAATATTTGGCCTAATTGGATAGGTCATGAGCTTTATTTTCGTGTAATAAAAAGTTCAAAAGGCTAATCCACAAGAGTATAACCCGTGTGACTAATCACAGAGTCCAGTACAAAGGCTGGCATAAGCGATTACTGGCAACCAAGCTGCATTTGCGAACGTTGGTTTACAATGTCACGAGTTATTTGCAAGCATTGCGCTTCGTGTTGGTGTGTGAGTTCAAACATCAGTTGGCTATGCTCTGGTGACAAAAGGTCACCTTCACCATAGATAACACCAGCAACGCCTTCCCCCGACAAAGTCGACTTCGGCAAACTGAACCTGCCGCGCTCAAAGCGCAGCTCAATCAAGTTGGTATCAATGGCAAATTCTCCAGCGGGGCTAACGAGAAAGAGTTCGCGTAGATCCAAGTTGCTGTAGCCAGTGAGGCTGTGACTGAACATCGCCGCATCCCCCCCTAATCCAGATAAATCCATTGTTAAATCGCCGAACCCTAGCCAGTTAAGTTGCGGGATAATTGGCTCAATCAACGTTTGGCTAGGAATGCCAAACCCATCGACATGAAGATCCCAAGGCCTGCTTGGCACGCTCATGTCCATATTGGCCTTGGTGTCGATAACGCCATTTTCTAGGGGAATATATAAATCATCAATAACCCACATACCTTCCTGGTTATGGGTGGCGAGCCAAGGTTGCGCGGAATACAACCCAAACGCGTTTAAGGTGTTGGCAGAGGCGGTAAGTCGCCCGTTCCATAACGCAAATTCATTGTCGCTGCGTAAGGTCAGCGAATCCCCTTCAACATCTAAGCCTGAAACCTGCCACAAATTTGGGGTGGCCAGATAGATGACTTGAACATTGCTCAATTTCGCCTTCTCAATGGAAATATCTCGGTACTGCGTAGACAGTTGGTGCAATAGTTGAAGCTGTGACGCTTGTTCGATGTGCCACTTTAAGCCACGAACCGAAAAATTGGACAAATTAATAGCGCTAGGGGTGACTTGGCCACTAAGGTTAATTTGCCCTTGATGCAACTGCGTTGAAAGCTGTTCAATGTTCACATTGTCCTGTGTAAGGGATGCAATCACTATTGGAGATAGCCACAGCTCTCCTTGCCAAACTATATTATCGGCATCTAGAGAGAGTTCGGTATTTTGTTGCCATAGGTCAAATGGCGCGGTTAGCTGAGCCACATTGAGTTGCAAGTCTTCAATTCGATCCTGCTCTAAGTAAAAATGACTGTTTGTGATCGCCAAATTGTCGATACTGGTCACTTTATCTTGCAACCAGTTAACGCTACTGGAGGCAACAGAAGAAAGCGTAGACTGATCATAGGTAAGTTTATCAATTTGCGTATTTAGCAGGCGCCATGTGTCACCTTGCTGCTCTGCCTGAGTTGAAAAAGAGGCTTTATTCCATGCAAAACTGAGTGCGTAGATTTTCGATTCTGAGGGGAAAATATCCATATCAAGGTAGATGTTGTCCAGCGCTTCATTTTGCCAATAAAGCTGTTCAAGTTGAACTTTCAGTTGGCCTTTGGCTACACCGTAGGTCGAATCGCTAGAGAACACTGGCTGAGACAGTTGCAAACTCAAGTTACGAGCAATGACCCCATCAATCGCGAGATCGACGTTGCGCAGTGCGATGTGGTCGATATCAATTTGAGCCGAATGAAGCAGCGACAGTTCATTGATCACCGCTTTATGTTGAATATTCAAGCCAGCAATCAAAAGAGAAGGAATGCTGAGTTGAGAAGGGGAAGACCACTGCCAGTTTACGTGGGCTTCTAGCAGTTCAATATAAGTTTGGTGAGTATCATTGAGCTGCACACCTTGAAGAGTCATGGTGCTGGGAAACTGAAAAGTCGCTTTTTCTGCACTGCGAACACCTTCTATTTGTGGCAGCAGGTAGCGATTAACAATGTTGGTGGCGTAAGGTGAAGTCAGCGTTGCAATTAGCAGTGCGACACTTAATGTCACAATGACCACTATAACCAGTAACAGTTGCCATACTCGCTTCAATATTTCATCCTCAATCCCTTAAACAGCTACAAAGATGAACGATTCTTGCCTTAGACGCAAACAAAAAGGGCGTATCTATGGATACGCCCTTTCGAAGTTAGAGGTAATTCTAATTATTGAGTCTTAATCGAGCTGAGGACCCGCTTTAATCAATGCCTTACCTTCTGCGTTGTCGGTGTATTTGGCAAAGTTCTTAATGAAACGACCGGCCAAATCTTCCGCTTTGCTTTCCCATTGTAGTGGGTCCACATAGGTATCACGCGGGTCCAAAATGTCTGGGTCTACATTGGGCAATGATGTCGGAACTTCCAGATTAAAGATTGGCACTTGAGTGGTTTCTGCATCTTCAATCGAACCATCCAAAATCGCATCAATAATTGCGCGAGTATCTTGAATCGAAATACGCTTGCCACTGCCGTTCCAACCCGTATTCACCAAGTACGCTTCTGCGCCTGCTGCTTCCATACGCTTAACCAATACTTCCGCATATTTGGTTGGGTGAAGTGTTAGGAATGCCGCACCAAAACAGGCAGAGAAAGTGGGTGTTGGCTCAGTAATACCACGTTCAGTACCAGCCAGTTTTGCAGTAAAGCCTGACAGGAAGTGGTATTTGGTTTGCTCTGGTGTCAACTTAGACACAGGAGGTAGTACACCAAACGCATCAGCCGATAGGAAAATCACTTTATTCGCGTGACCGCCTTTCGATACTGGCTTCACAATGTTGTCGATGTGATGCAATGGGTAAGACACGCGAGTATTTTCAGTTTTTGACCCATCGTCAAAGTCGATTGACCCATCGTTGCGAACCGTTACGTTCTCTAGCAAGGCGTCACGACGAATTGCGTTGTAGATGTCTGGTTCAGCTTCTTTAGACAACTTGATGGTTTTTGCGTAACAACCCCCTTCGTAGTTGAAAATACCGTCATCATCCCAGCCGTGTTCATCATCGCCGATCAGAGCGCGTTTAGGATCGGTGGATAGGGTTGTTTTACCCGTGCCAGACAGCCCAAAGAATACCGCTACTTCACCGTCTTCGGCCATATTGGCACTACAGTGCATAGAGGCGATGCCCTTCAGCGGTAAGAAGTAGTTCATCATCGCGAACATGCCTTTCTTCATTTCGCCGCCGTACCAAGTACCGCCAATGAGCTGCATTTTTTCGGTTAAGTTAAAGACTGTGAAGTTTTCTGAGTTCAGACCATGCTCTTTCCATTTCTGGTTAGTGCATTTAGCACCGTTCATCACCACAAAGTCGGGTTCGAACGTTTCTAGCTCAGCCTCGGTTGGTCGAATAAACATGTTTTTCACAAAGTGCGCTTGCCACGCAACTTCGGTAATGATGCGGATGCTTAAACGAGTGTCTGGGTTGGCACCACAGTAACCATCGATCACAAACAAACGCTTGCCCGATAGCTGGCCTGTTACTAATTCTTTCAAATCGTCCCAAATTTCAGGCGTGATTTGTTTGTTATCATTTTTCACCGCATCAGAGGTCCACCACATGTTTTCACGAGTGGTATCGTCCATAACGATGTACTTATCTTTTGGAGAACGACCGGTAAATTCGCCAGTGTCTACTGCGACTGCACCCAACTCAGTTACAATGCCTTTTTCATAGCCTTGTAAATCCTCGCGTGTTTCTTCAGCAAATAGCACTTCATAACTTGGGTTACGCAGTACTTCAGTGACACCAGTTAGACCATGTTTGGTCAGGTCGAGACTTGCAGCTTTAGTATGTTCCATAACAGTCATACGCGCTCCTTTTAGGATAAATTGTAGAGTAATTGTAAGAATTTATAATTTTTGTCAGGCTTCTTGGTGTTTATTTTCCACTCAAACAGTCGATGTCTAACTTCATACTATCCCTGTTTATTGTGTGGTTTTATTTGTTGTGTCACACTTTTGCCTGCTCATTTTATCGTTACAATGATCTCTTGCGCTAGATCAAGTCGGTTAATTTCCCAACAAAAATAAGCTGTAACTTAGTGACTTAAGTGTTTGTTTTATTGTGATGAAATGAACTGTTTTTGTGGTTTAGGGGCTTTTCTGAAAGAAAGTTAGCGACAGAATAATCTAAGGCAAACTAAACTTTGAGTAGAATTAACCCGTAGTACATAATTTAAGCTAATGAAAAACAAGGCCTTATTATGACGATAACGTTACTGTTGCGCAGTTGTTAAATATTATGTTGTTTACAGGTGTAATTTTGTTTTTGTTTCAGCTGTCAAAAATGAGAAAAAAGTCAGTAATTTGATCTTGGATCGATCAAAACAAAAAAAGGAGCCCCACTGGGACTCCTAGAAAATCACTATTAATTGCTAATTTGTTACTTACTGTGCCGCAGATTCTAATGAACGGTAGGCTGATTTCCATCGTTATTGAACAAATCCGCGATTTGCCCAGCATCGAATTCGTAGCTTGAACCACAATAATCACAGTGTAATGCAACAACGCCTTCGGTCTGCAGGATGTCTTCTACCTCAGCACGCTCAATAGTCAGAATCGCACCGGCACTGCGCTCGCGTGAGCAACCGCAGTGAAACTCGACTTCTTGAGATGGAAACAGCTGCACTTTCTCTTGGTTGTACAAACGATACAACAGATCTTGAGCAGGCAAGCTAAACAATTCTTCATCTTTAATAGTATTGGTTAGCTGCTCTAAGTGCTCAAAGTCTTGAGCGCTTCCCGTACCGTCTGGCATAACTTGCAGTAACATGCCGCCAGCATGGGCTTCGCCGTTATGCTCTCCAGTACGGATCCAGATGCGTGTTTTAAGCTGCTCCGAGCGTTCAAAGTACCCTTCGATCACGTCACTTATGGTGTCACCTTCTAAACCAACGACACCTTGGTATTGCTCACCGTTGTTTGGCTTAATAGTGATCACGAGGTGACCTTTACCCATCATCTGATGCAAGGTGGCGTCATCGGCAATATCGCCCTCAAAACGCGCAACACCACGCATCTTTTGCTCGTGGTCACCGTTGATCACGGCCAAAGATACCGGGCCGTCACCTTGCAGTTGCATGGTGATAGAGCCCTCAAACTTAAGGGTCGCGGTTAATAGCGACGTGGCGACGAGCAACTCACCAAGCAACGTTTGCACTGGAGCTGGGTACGTTTTGCTGGCAATAATCTGTTGGAAAGGCTGCGCCAATTGCACAAGCTCACCACGCACAGACAATTCTTCAAACAGGTAACGATTTAGTTGGTTGTTTTCCATTCGGAAGCTCCAATTATTGATGTTTAAACTTAATCAGGTCACGACGCTGTTTTTTATCTGGGCGTCGCTCGGGGCTCGGGTTGTGAGCCAGTATTCTTCGTTGCTCTGCATTACGGTCACGCTTGGCAGAGCTTTCTTGAGTCTCTCGGTAAAGTGTTTGTGCAATCGGAGCGCCTTTACGCTGATCAGACAAAATTAACACTTCAACCGTTTTTTCTTCGTGGCCCTGACGCAGGGTAATGGTTGCGCCCAGCTCGACCAGTTTACTGGGTTTGCTTCGCTGACCATTATAGTGAACCTTACCGCCATCAATCATGTTTCGTGCCAGAGAGCGCGTTTTGTAAAAGCGCGCAGCCCATAACCATTTGTCGAGGCGTATTGAACCGTTATCTGCATTGCCCATGATTTTTTCTTACTCACAGAATTAATTTACCTATTTATGGTGATCCAGCTTACATTTTTCAAGCATAAGAAGAGGAAAATTTCTTGATTAGGCTCAGAGCCGTTATTGGTCTGTGATAGGATGACTGGCTAAGTCAGAAACAACTTCTGGTGTTGATAGATTTAACGCCAGACAAGCGCCATTAAGTGCAGTTAGGATAACTCATGCAAACCACGCTAGGAGCTCATTCGATGCAACGCCTGCTCACTGCCGTTAGCAGTCGGCAAGTCACCCTCAGTCGATGGGTGTTTGCGCTATTGCTGGTAGTGATTGCGTGGCAACTAGGTAAAACCGTGACAACGCTTGTTGAACCGGCACAACCCATTCCTGCATGGACCCCTGCTGTAACCCAGACTACAAATAACGTAACGGATAACCAGAGCAGCATAGCAAACATTGTTGATGCTAATTTGTTTGGTCAGTATCAGCGCGAAGTGGTTGCCGAAAAGCAAGAAGTGAAAGACGCCCCAAAAACTCGACTCAATCTTATACTGGTGGGCGCGGTATCTAGCAGTGATCCAACAAAAAGTTTAGCCGTAGTCTCCAACCGCGGCGCGCAGGAAACCGTGGGCGTTGATGAGATGATCACCGGCACCCGAGCAAAAGTGGTGTCTGTATTACCTGACCGAATTATCATTGAGAATGCAGGCCGTGACGAGACACTGATGCTCGAAGGTATCGATTATCGACAAGCCTCAGCGGCGTCGACGCCAGCACAGCCTTCTCGAGCCCAGTCTAATGTCATTAGCAACAATGCTGATGTGGCGGACTTAGGGGATCTTGATGCGATTAAACAAGCCATCCTCGAGAATCCGCAACAGTTTTTAAAATACATTCGCCTGTCTCAAGTAAACAGAGATGGCGAGTTGTTTGGATACCGCGTACGTCCAGGTCGTGAGCGAGCGCTTTTCGACTCTGTCGGCTTGCAAGACGGCGATTTAGCGGTCGAGCTTAACGGCATCGATTTGACCGACAAATCGGCGATGGGCAGTATTATGCAAAGTTTTAACGAAATGACTGAAGTGAATCTCACGGTAGAGCGAGACAGTCAGCGATACGATATTTATATCCAGTTTTAAGACTAAACTTGGATAGTGAACTAAACGTAGGGAGCAACATGTGAAAGGTGGCTTTAGCAAAAGTGCGTGGCTGTTGATAGGGAGCTTATTGTGGCTTCCAAGCACTCAGGCTAACGAATTCAGTGCCAGCTTCAAGGGAACCGATATTAGTGAGTTCATTAATATTGTGGGTCGAAATCTTGAAAAGACCATTATTGTGGATCCGACTGTGCGTGGCAAAATCGACGTGCGCAGCTACGATGTGCTCAATGAAGAGCAGTACTATCAGTTCTTTTTAAGTGTTCTTGAAGTCTATGGCTTTGCTGTTGTCGAAATGGAAAGTGGCATCTTAAAAGTCATAAAGGCAAAGGATGCAAAAACATCTTCCGTGCCTGTAGTCGGAGATAGCGGCTCCATCAAAGGGGATGCTGTCATCACGCGCGTGGTAGCGGTACGTAATGTATCGGTCCGTGAACTCTCTCCACTACTGCGCCAACTTAACGACAATGCTGGCGCGGGTAACGTCGTGCATTATGATCCCGCGAACATCATTTTGATTACTGGCCGTGCAGCCGTGGTGAACCGGTTAGCCGAGATCATCGAACGTGTTGACCAAGCCGGTGACAAAGAAATTGAAGTGGTAGAGCTCAAAAATGCCTCTGCTGCAGAAATGGTTCGAATTGTCGAAGCGTTAAATAAAAATACCGACGCAAAAAATACTCCAGCGTTTTTGCAACCTCAGCTGGTGGCCGACGATAGAACCAACTCTGTATTAATCTCTGGTGATCCTCAAGTACGCAAACGCCTGCGCAATCTGGTGATGCAACTTGACGTTGAAATGGCCACCAAAGGCAATAATCAGGTAGTGTACTTAAAGTACGCCAAAGCTGAAGAGCTGCTCGACGTACTTCAAGGTGTATCCGACAACTTACAAGCCGATAAACAAGCCAGTAAGGGCACCACCACCACCGCTGGCGGTGACGTGAAAATCTCCGCTCACGTAGGCACTAACTCGCTTATTTTAACTGCGCCGCCCGATATTATGGTGGCGCTGCAAGATGTGATCGCCCAGCTTGATATTCGCCGTGCCCAAGTACTGATTGAGGCACTGATTGTCGAACTAGCGGAAGGCGACGGCGTAAATTTAGGGGTGCAATGGGCCAACTTACAGACAGGTTCAGTGGTGCAATATGGTAACTCTGGAGCCAGTATCGGTCAGGTAGCGATTGGTCTTCAGGATGCTCAAGACACCACAACGACAACCGCAGTTTACGATGATAACGGTGATTTCTTGCGAAATGAAACCACCACAGAGTCGGGTGACTTTACCGCACTAGCCTCTGCTTTGGCCGGCGTAAACGGCGCCGCAATTAGCGTGCTTGCCGGTGATTGGGCGGCGCTTATTTCCGCAGTCGCGACCGATTCCAACTCAAACATTCTGTCGTCACCGAGTATAACCGTCATGGATAATGGTGAGGCCTCATTCATCGTAGGTGAAGAAGTGCCGGTGTTAACTGGCTCGACAGCCGGCTCCACCAATGACAACCCATTCCAAACCGTTGAACGTAAAGAAGTGGGTATCAAACTTAAAGTGATCCCTCAGATTAACGAGGGTGACTCTGTTCAGCTTGATATAGAGCAAGAAGTGTCCAACGTGCTAGGCGCTAATGGCGCGGTAGATGTTCGATTTGCTAAGCGCCAACTCAATACCACGGTAATGGTTGAGGACAGTCAGATGATCGTACTTGGTGGTTTGATTGACGAGCGGGCGTTAGAAAGTGAGTCCAAAGTGCCTATTTTGGGCGACATTCCTATTCTTGGGCATCTGTTTAAATCGACCAGTACTCAAGTAGAAAAGAAAAATCTGATGGTATTTATTAAGCCAACCATCATTCGTGATGGCGTCAGTGCCGACGGCATCACTCAGCGTAAGTACAACTACATTCGCGCCGAGCAGCTGTACAAAGCCGAAGAGGGTTTAAAACTGATGTCAGATGATCTAGTGCCAATAATGCCTAAATTTGGTGACGATATTAGGCACCCAGCCGAGATACAGGCCTTTATTGAACAGTTGGAAGACAAGTAATGGCTGGCGATAACCCTCGCCCAGCCATCGCCACTCGTCAAACTCAAGGACGATTGCCGTTTAGCTTTTCTAAGCGCTTTAATGTCGTGCTAGAGCCTCAAACGGCAGGCCAAATGACCTTGTGGTACATCGAGCCTTTGTCGCTTGACACCTTGTCTGAAGTGCAGCGTGTGGTGACGGAGCCTTTAGAGCTGCGTTCAACCAGCAAAAGTGAGTTCGAAACCAAGCTTGCTAGGGCGTATCAACGAGACTCGTCGGAAGCGCGGCAACTGATGGAAGACATTGGCGCCGACAATGACGACTTTTTCTCTCTTGCCGAAGAGCTGCCTCAAAACGAAGATTTACTGGAAGCCGAAGATGACGCGCCAATCATTAAATTGATCAATGCGATGTTGGGCGAAGCCATCAAAGAAGGCGCTTCCGATATCCACATCGAAACCTTCGAAAAAGCCTTGTCGATACGTTTTCGTGTCGATGGTGTACTTCGGGATGTACTGGCGCCCAGTCGCAAGCTCGCTCCGTTATTAGTGTCGCGTGTCAAAGTGATGGCAAAGCTCGATATCGCAGAAAAGCGCATTCCACAAGATGGGCGGATTTCTCTGCTCATTGGTGGGCGAGCGGTAGACGTTCGTGTATCGACCATGCCTTCATCGCACGGCGAGCGAGTAGTAATGCGACTTCTGGATAAAAATGCGACCCGTCTCGACTTGCATTCATTGGGTATGACACCGCGCAATCAAGAGATTTTTCAAACGCTCATCAAAAGGCCACATGGCATTATTTTGGTGACCGGACCTACCGGGTCGGGTAAATCGACCACCTTGTATGCAGGTCTAACCGAGTTAAACAGCGCCGAGCGCAATATCCTCACCGTAGAAGATCCGATTGAATTCGATATTGATGGCATTGGTCAGACGCAAGTGAACACCAAGGTCGACATGACGTTTGCGCGCGGGTTACGCGCGATACTGCGTCAAGACCCTGATGTGGTCATGGTCGGTGAGATCCGCGATCTCGAAACCGCTCAAATTGCGGTTCAAGCGTCATTAACTGGCCACTTAGTGATGTCGACGCTGCACACCAACAGTGCCATTGGTTCCATCACACGTCTTCGCGATATGGGCATCGAGCCCTTCTTAGTCTCTTCATCGCTGTTAGGCATATTAGCGCAACGACTGGTTAGAACCTTGTGTGAACACTGTAAAGTGCCGTTTGAGGCCGATGCGAGTCAACGCGCATGGTTTGATGTGGCAGAGAGTGAGTCATTAACCTTGTACAAACCTCATGGCTGTGAAAAGTGCAACCAAAAGGGCTATCGTGGCCGTACCGGTATTCACGAGTTGCTGGTTGTTGATGACCATGTGCAAGAGCTTATCCACAGTGAACAAGGTGAAATGGTTATAGAAAAAGCCATTCGTCAGTATACGCCGAGTATCCGTGACGATGGGCTGCTCAAGGTGCGCCAAGGGCAAACCACACTTGAAGAAATCCTTCGCGTGACCAAAGAGGGATAGTCGTGGCAGCGTTTGAATACAAAGCCCTTGATGGCAAAGGAAAACAAAAGAAAGGGTTATTAGAGGCCGACACACCCAGGCAGGTAAGGCAGCGTTTAAAAGAGCAGGGTCTTTTTCCAGTCGAAGTCATCGAGACTAAGGCCAAGCAAAACAAACAAGCGAAGTCGGCGTTTTCTTACCAGCGTAAAATCAGCACCGCCGAATTGTCACTGCTCACTCGGCAGTTGGCCACGTTAGTTCAAGCCGCCATGCCGTTAGAAGAGTGTTTACGTGCTGTCGCAGAACAATCGGAAAGCGCCCGTATTGGCAACATGCTAATGGGGGTCAGAGCCAAAGTGGTTGAAGGCTATACCTTAGCGGACTCGCTGCGTGAATACCCTCAAGTCTTTGATGATCTGTTTTGTTCAATGGTGGCAGCGGGTGAAAAGTCGGGCCATTTAGATGCGGTGCTGGAGCGCCTTGCGGATTACGCTGAGAAAAGACAGCAATTAAAATCCAAATTGCAGCAAGCGATGATTTATCCGGTGATGCTGATTGTGATCGCCGTAAGCGTTGTGGCCTTTTTGCTGGCCACTGTGGTGCCTAAAATCGTGGCGCAATTTGTGCAGATGGGGCAAGAGCTGCCAACACCGACCCAAGTGTTACTGATATTAAGTGACTTTGTTTTAGACTACGGTGTGGCGATTTGCGTGGCTTTAGTGCTGCTGGTGATCGTAAGCAAACTGTTGTTGAAGCGCCCAGCGATACGGCTAAAGTGGGACCAAAAAGTGCTGAATCTGCCCGTCATTGGCAAAGTCGCTAGAGGACTTAACACCTCACGTTTTGCTCGAACACTGTCGATTTGTACCTCCAGCGCCATTCCCCTATTAGAAGGTATGATGGTTGCAGCGGACGTAATGGGGAACCAATTCTTTAAACAACAGGTCTTAGAAGCGGCAGACAAAGTACGTGAAGGCGGGAGTTTACGACGTTCATTAGAGCAAACTAAGCTGTTTCCACCGATGATGCTGCACATGATCGCCAGTGGAGAACAAAGTGGCGAACTTGAGCAAATGCTCACGCGCTCTGCCGACAACCAAGATCGTGACTTTGAATCTCAGGTCAATATCGCACTTGGCGTCTTTCAGCCGCTGTTAGTTGTGGCGATGGCAGGGGTGGTGCTTTTCATTGTCGTTGCCACTATATTGCCATTAATGGAAATGAATAATTTAGTATCAGGGTAGATGAATAACTGCCCATTTTGGAGAAGTAAGATGAACAACAAACAACGCGGTTTCACACTGTTAGAAGTAATGGTCGTGATCGTCATTTTGGGTATTTTGGCCAGCATTGTGGCGCCAAATATACTCGGAAACAAAGAGCAAGCGGACCAGAAAAAGGCCGTGACCGACATTGTTGCATTGGAAAATGCCCTAGACATGTACAAGCTCGACAACAGCGTCTATCCCACCACCGATCAAGGGTTAGAAGCGTTAGTGTCTGAGCCAAGCATTTCTCCTGAGCCTCGTAATTACAAAAACGGTGGTTACATTCGTCGTTTACCTACTGACCCATGGGGCAATGCGTACCAATACATTAGCCCAGGGGATAAAGGCAGCATCGATATCTTTACGCTTGGCGCTGATGGCCAAGAGGGTGGCGAAGATGCCGCAGCAGATATCGGTAACTGGAACCTTCAAGACTTTCAATAAGCCCACGTCCTAGTTCATCGCCGAAGACTCTTCCTATGTCTGCTCGAGCGTTCACCCGTTTACACCCAAGCCGTGCTGACAATCAGCGCGGCTTTACCCTTATTGAGCTAATGTTGGTGTTGGTCATATTGTCGGTAGGCGCTGGCGCTGTGGTGATGGCACTTCCTCAAAGTGAAGACGATAAGCTCGAACAAGCGACGCGCTCGTTGCAGCTGCGATTGCAGCTACTGTCCGACGAGGCTCTGTTGTCGGGGATCACGTACGGCTTGCATGTCGACAATGACGCGGCTATTTATCAGTGGGGGCAGTTAACCAGTGACGGCTGGCAGGCAATAGAGCATCGCCAAATACCAGCTAAGCAAGAGCTCGATGGCGTTGAACTATCTTTGGTGTTGGGTGCTGAAGACGCTGACCAGCGGTGGTTTAACGACACATTGTTTGATGGCGACGGCAGCTTGTTTGAGCAAGGCAGCTTTGATGATGACAGCAAACCAGCCTTCCCTGAGCCGCAAGTATGGATCACCGCCAACGGTGAGATCACCGAAGCTCGGGTCATACTGTACCCCACACGACAAAGCAACGATGAGCAGCAAAACTGGCGGGTCGTGATCCTCGAAAATGGCAGCATCATTTTACTGCGCCCAAATCAGAGTATGGAGCAGTGGCTTGATGCTCAGGAGGAGAGCGATGCCTAGAGCCTCAACCACCTCCAAAAAAACAGCGAGGCATGACGCTGATTGAAGTCATGGTGGCTTTGGCGATATTTGCTACCGCTTCTTTGGCCGTTATTCAAGCCGTTTCGTCACACATTAATAGCCTTGGGTATCTAGAAGAAAAAACCTTAGCCGCGATGGTTGTCGACAATCAGATGGCGGCCCTCTATCTGCAAGCGACGCCCAATTTAAGTCAAAAAGGCAAAGTGAGCATGGCCAACCGAGAATGGTATTGGCAGGTGACTCCTATTGAAACCAGTAATGACATGCTCAAAGCCATGGACGTTAGCGTGTCACTGCAACCCGACTACTCTAGTCCTTTAGTTACGGTGAGAAGTTATGTCACGCCGTAAACTAACTCACCAGATACGCCTAACACATGGCTTCACTCTCATTGAGGTGTTGGTGGCCATCGCCGTTTTTGCAAGCCTGAGTGTTGCGGCGTACACCGTGCTTAATCAGGTGCAGCGAAGCAATGCGCAATCCATGTCGACAGTGAGCGATCTTCAAGCATTTCAAAAAGCCTGGTCAATGATTGACAGTGATTTTCGCCAAATGGCGCTTCGCCAGTGGCGTCATGAAGGAGAAAGCCCTTCCGAATACCTGTTGGCCTGGGGACCGGGTATTCTCGAGTCCGAACTCAATGGCGTCATGTTTACTCGCTTAGGCTACAGCAACCCGATGTCACAACTGCCGCGTGGTGAAGTCACCAAGGTAGGATACCGAGTTAAAGATCAGGCACTGCAACGAGTATGGTGGCGCTACCCAGATACATCGGTGAGCGAGCCGGCGATAGAGCGAACGCTACTAAAAAACGTCGAAAGCTTTGAACTGCAGTTTTATAACGGCAGCGAATGGTTGAATGAGTGGGCGGTTAAATATGAGCTGCCCTACGCGGTAAAGATGACTCTTGAGCTAGAGAAATGGGGCACAATCGAACGCCTTTACTTGGTGACTCAAGGACGCGTAGATACAGCCGCCTCCGCCGAAGAGGACAACCAATAATGTGGGGTCAGAGTCGCTTAGGCCGTCATCAGTCAGGCGTCGCACTTATCGTGGTGCTGATGTTGCTTGCGATTATGGCCGCGATTGCCGCGACCATGTCAGAAAGACTGACGCTTGGGATCAGCCGCTCGGCGCAAAAGAATGACCATCAGCAAGCCTATTGGTATGCTGTAGGTGTGGAGCAGCTTGCAAAATATGGCATTGAAGAAAGCTTCTCTGACAGTGATACGGTAAATTTATCTCAGCCGTGGGCGCTTGATGACCAGGTATTCCCACTGGACTATGGTGAAGCGCGCGGCCGAATGGTCGATAAGCAGGCGTGTTTTAACCTTAATGGGCTAGCGCAGCTCAGTTTGGATGGCTCGGAAAACGAACGGCCATATTTAATGTTAGCGCTAATTCAATTACTGAAATCGAAACAGATTGATGAGTATCAGGCGGAAGTGATTGTCGACTCTCTATATGAATTTGTCGACAGCGACTCGTCAGTGGTAACACTATCCGGTGTGGAGGAGAGCAGCTATGAAGCGCTCAAACCCGCTTATTTATCACCCAATGGCCTGCTCAGTGACAGCAGCGAGCTGCGCAGTATCTATCAAGTCGATAGAAATGTGATGCATCAATTGCGAGGGTTGGTGTGCGCTTTACCCACCGATCAGTATTTATTGAATGTAAATACGGTCCGAGAGTGGCAAGCGCCACTGTTAGAAGCGATGTTCAATGGAGAGCTATCGCTCGATGATGCGACGCAAATTATTGAGAACAGACCGTTTGACGGTTGGGGCAGCGTCGATGAGTTTATGCAAGAAGGCGCGATTAACGCGCTAAACTCGGACATCAAAAATAACGCGAAGGCCCACTTTAGTGTTGATAGCCGTTATTTTGAGCTAGATGGAGAAGTACTGGTCGGAGACTCACGGATCCGTGTACGCAGTCTATTTTTTAGTAATGACAAACAATCGGTGCAGGTCGTAAGGCGCCGCTTTGGAGGGATCGTTGAGCGAATACCTAACCCTGAGGCTGAGTGATCGCCCGGGATGTACGCTACCTTGGGTTGTCTGGTCAACTGCCGAACAGCAGGTGATTGCTAGTGGTGAGCTAGAATCCATAAAAGAGCTTGAACAGTTACGTGACGTCGCGGGAAATCGTGCCGTGATTGGTGTACTGGACGCATCGGATGTATCGCTAAAGTCGGTTGAGATCCCTAAAGTGAGCGCCCGTCAATTGACCGGGATGTTACCTTTTTTGCTCGAAGATGAATTGGCGCAAGATCCCGAGCAAGTCAATGTCACCCTTTTACATCGAGACAACGATGCAGAAGGCGGCCCGCGAGCTCACGTGGCCGTTGTCGATAAATCGCTCATCGACTTTTGGTATCAAAGCCTAAAAGATGTGGGTATTGAGCTGAAAAAGCTGTTGCCAGACGTTATCGCTCTTGGGGCGACAGAGCCCAAATCTCAGGCGCCGATATTACTTAGTGTTGGCTCGCAATGGCTATTGCACCACTCCAAAACTTTAGGTGTGGTGTTTGACAACGCTCAGCTTCCTATGGCGTTAGACAGTGAGCTTTTCGACAATTATCGTGAGCCCAACGATTCTGCAGGCGTCTTGGTGCACCTTCAACACGATCAAACCTTCCCACACAGTGAGATACAGTGGCACGCCGCCGAGCCTGAGCTTGGCATTGTGGTGCTGGCCAAAGGCGCCATAGCCAGCTCAGTGAACCTATTGAGTGGTCTATATAAAAAGCCATCGCTGTGGCGTAAGCATTTAAGAGTGTGGACAAGCGTGTTGGTGGCATGTGTGGTGTTGCTTGGAGTCTTCTTGGGGCAATCGTATTGGCACGTTAACCAACTCCAACAACAAGCCGATGCGTACCAGCAGGCGCGCGAAGCCATTGTGCGTAAAGTCTTACCCGACAGACGCAACTTTCCCACCGTTAGCTACTTAAAACGATTGCTCGATGATGAAGTGACTTTACTCAATGGCGGCACCATTGAACAAGGGTTACTCGAGTGGCTAAGCGTTGTTCCTCAAGGGTTGGAAAATAACCCTAATGTGGACATTACTGCGCTTAAGTTTGATCGAGGAAGAGAAGAGCTAAGGCTGGATGTGCTTGGTCCTGATTTTCAAACCTTTGAGTCTTTGCGTGAAAACTTTGCCACGGTGAGTCAGGTCGAGCTCGGTTCGCTCAGTCGCAGTAGTGACGGCAAGGTCAGTGGCCAGTTTGTGTTGAAGGTAACCCAATGAATGAACGTTTAACTTCGGTCATCGAACCGATAAACCAATGGTGGAAAGGCATTTCTCCCCGCGAGAAACTGTTAGTCATCGTTTTATCGGTACTCTTGGTCATTGCATCGATTTACTGGGGCGTTATTGCGCCACTGCAAGCGCAAAAAGCCTCGGCCGAGCAGCGCCTTATTAGCGAAAGACAGCTCTACAGTTGGGTAGAAGACAAAGCCAATCAGATCACTTCGCTGCGCGCTGAGCGCGGACAAGTAAGGGTAAACAATCAAGCCTTAAACCAAGTGGTTTCAAGCAGTGTTAAACGCTACAAGATAGATCTTCAGCGCGTTCAACCACGAGACGAAGCACTGCAAGTCGTCATTGGACCGCTTGCGTTTAATACTCTGGTGCAGTGGCTGGAGTTTTTGCAGAAACAGTACGGGGTCAAAGTCGAGTTTATGGACATAAACCAAACCGATACTGAAGGTGTAGTGGAAGTGAAAAGACTGCAGTTAACCCGTTAATAAAGCGGAATGTTGCCGTTAATTGCGTAATCGGAGTGATTTTTTGAAACGTATTATTTTGTTAGCCATGCTGTTTATACTGACCTTTTCAGTAAGCATAGTGACTCACTTACCCGTGGCGTTGGTACTCGACAAGTTGCCGTTGCCAAAAGAGCTGACTTACCAAAGTGCCTCTGGAAGCATTTGGAACGCTCAGTTAAATGATGTCTATTGGCAAAACCTCAGCTTAGGAAGCATTTACTCACAGATGCAATGGTCTTCGTTGTTTAAAGGCCGAGTTGAAGTGCTTGTCCGTGCTGGGAGAAACAGCGAACTCGGTTACTCGCTCAAAGGGTATGCCGGTGGTTCAATTAAAGGTTGGTACGCACGAGAGGTTTTCGCGTCTCTTCCAGCTAAATCTGTCACCGATCAATTGCAATTGCCTATTCCAATCGATGGGCAAGGAACTTTGGACCTCACGCTTCGTGATTATCAATATCAAGCACCTTATTGTGCCTATGCGACGGGGACTCTAGCGTGGACGTCAGCGCAAGTGACCTCGCCCTTTCTCTCATTAGATCTAGAGCAAGCCATTGCCGATTTTAGCTGTGAAGACAACACTATTACGGCAAGTGGCGATCAATCCAGTGAGCAAGTAAGCGCAGAGTTTGAAGCCACGTTGGCCAGTAATGGGCAGTATCAGACCGCCGCTAAGTTTAAGCCAGAAGCACAATTTCCAGCAAATGCTCGAGGGCAGCTGTCATGGTTGGGAGCTCCTGACGCGCAAGGCTACTATGCATTTGATTATGCGGGACGTTTATAGTGCAGTAAAAGTCGCGGCTAACTCACGATCAACGGATGCAGGCTAAGACCAGTTTGGCTATAGTAGTAGATTATAGCGAGATCACGTAGATAAGTGTTTGCATTTCAAAATCAAAAGCCTGTTAGTTAATTGAAGAGTTTTAGCCCTTATAGGGCGGTAGATAAGGAGATCGGTTGTGTCCAAACAGAAACCAAAGATCCACGATATAACAGAGGTGGCAAAATCGCGATTGTTTACTATCGAGTCACTGGATCTGTCGTTTTCTAATGGCGAGAAACGAGTCTACGAGCGTATGAAGCCAAGTGGACGTCACGCCGTATTGGTGGTGCCGATCACCAACGATGGTGACTTATTGCTAGTTCGAGAATACGCAGTAGGCACCGAGCGTTACGAGTTGGGCTTTCCTAAAGGGCTGATTGACCCGGGCGAGAGTGCGAGTGAAGCCGCAAATAGAGAGCTAAAAGAAGAAATTGGATTTGGTTGTAAGCAATTGACACCACTAAAAGAAGTGGTGCTGGCACCGTCTTATTTCTCTAGTAAAATGACGTTGTTTGTTGGGCAAGACTTATACCCAGAAAAGCTACAAGGCGATGAGCCTGAAGAGCTTGAAATCGTGCGCTGGCCTCTTTCTCAAGCTGAGGAGCTGATCACCCATTGTGACTTTAGCGAGGCTCGCAGTATTACCGCGTTAATGCTTGCGCTGAAAGTATTGGGCAAGCACTAGCTAAACCAATAACGTTTTAACCAAGATCAATACAGTCGATAGCAAGGACAAGCCATGACTCACACTGACTACTCGCAGCATATTCCCGCTGTTATTGAAATTGCTCGTGCAGCTGGGCAGATGATCCTTGATATCTACGAAAAGCAGGATTACCAAGAGTTCACTAAAGACGATGATACTCCGGTGACCAGTGCAGATATTGCCGCGCATAAGCTCATCATGAAGCGCTTGTCTCAGCTCACGCCTGACATTCCTGTGCTTTCGGAAGAGGATGCCGACATTAGCCTCGTTCAGCGTTCGCAGTGGGGATGTTATTGGCTAGTCGATCCCCTGGATGGGACGCAAGAGTTCATCGCTCGCAGCGGCGACTTTGCTACGATTATCGCTTTGGTGGATAACAATCGCCCTGTTATGGGGGTTGTGTATGGCCCAGTATCTGGGGTGACCTACTACGCTTACGAAGGAAAAGGCGCGTGGAAGATACCGGATATGGCCGAAAGCGTGCGTATATCGACTCACAGCCACCCTCAAGATAATTCAGCTATCGTAATGGCCATCAGCCGTCGTCAAAACATTAATCACACTACTGCTTGCATGTCGACGGCGTGGAACTACGAAATGATGCCTTTGGGCTCGGCAGCACTTAAAGCCTGCTTAGTGGCCGAGGGTGCGTCAGACTGTTACTTAAGATTGGGGCCAACGGGAGAGTGGGATACGGCTGCGACGCAATGCATCGTCACAGAAGCGGGCGGAACCATTCTCAGCACTTCCCTTGAGCCGCTTTCGTATAATTTGCGTGAGACGTTAGAGAACCCAAACTTTATTGTGATTGGGGATCGGGATTTACCTTGGGCAGAGATATTGCTGCAAAAGTAAAGGGGCGAGAGGCGAAGAGCAGGGGCGAGGAGCGAGGACGCTGCGCTTCGAGGGGCGAGAGGCTAAGAGCTAGGGGCGAGAGGCGAGGACGCTGCGCTTCGAGGGGCGAGAGGCGAGGACGCTGCGCTTCGAGGGGCGAGAGGCGAGGACGCTGTGCTTCGAGGAGCTAAGAGCTATGCTTGTTGTTGGTGTTTTCGGATTGGAAGATTAGGGTGGTTTTTAGGCCGCCTTCGCGTCGATTGACGACGTTTACTGCGCCGCCATGCTGCTGCATGATGCGTTTAACAATGGCTAAGCCTAACCCAGTGCCTTCACTGCCTCGGGCCGTGTCGCCTCGAGTGAAGGGTTGGAACAGTTTTTCGAGTTCACTTTCTTTAATACCAGGTCCATTATCCTCAATACAGACCCATACCTGGCTACGTGCTGCGTTCATGCCGGTCGAGAGTCGTACCCAGTGATTTCCATAGCGTAAGCTATTGACCAATATATTGCTCACTGCTCGTCGCACCGTGACGGGCTCGCCATACGCACTTAAAATGTTCTGCTCGGGTACGCATTCAATCGTTAGCTTTGCGGTATCAACATCTCGGCTAAATGACTCTTCGTTGGGTTCATCACAGGCCAACAAAGCTTTTTCATGCAGTTCGGTGATTAATACATTTAAATCTATGCTCTCAAAACTGTCGGCGGTGACAGGGTTGAGGTATTGCATAAACTGGGCAATGATTTCGTTGCACTCTTCGGTATCTTCAATGATCCCCTCGGCCAATAATTTGTCTTGATCAGACATCATTTCAGTGGCTAGGCGAATTCGGGTCAATGGGGTGCGAATATCGTGAGATATACCCGCCATCAGCAAGGTGCGGTCGTCTTCGAGCTCTTTAATGCCTTTTGCCATCGAATTAAACGCGCGGGTAACGGCGCGTAACTCAGTCGCACCTCGCTCCGGCAATGGAGGAGGAAAATCACCCTGGCCAATGCGAATTGCGGAATCTTCAAGTGACTTGAGCGGCTTATTTTGTCGCCTCAGTAGCACCCAACTGCCAACCACAATAAACAACGAGATAAACAAACTGGCGGCAAAAAACGGATAATACACATTGCCTTTAAGTTCGGCCAGTGGGATTCGGAGGAGGTGTTTAGGTAAAGCGTCTAATTGCACCCAAAGTATATAGCTTTCGGGGCCAAAAATGAGTCGAACTTCGGCGTTTGTCCCCAATTCCTCAGTAAATTCTTCACTCATGAAATCGATACTTCTCGCACGCTCAAAAGGCAGCGCATCTTCGGTATCTATTCGTACCACACTGACGCCCATTTTAATCAACATCGCCTGTCGTAGCTCAGCAAGGCGATGCTCTTCGAGTGTCACCTTATTTGGCGTGGTATCTATTTTTGGGTGTAGCGACTCTTCGAGCACCAAACTGAGTTCGTACGAGAGTATGCGGTTGAACTGTTTAAGACTTGGCATCAGCGCGTAGTTAAACACTGCGTAGTAAGACATCACTTGGGTGGCGATAACCAACCCAATAAAGATGAAGAACGACTGAGCGAATGAACTGCGCGCCTTGATCATAACAACGTTCTACGCAGAGGTGCCATCAGGAACAAACACGTAACCTAATCCCCATACGGTTTGAATATAGCGTGGTTTACTTGGGTCTTCTTCGAGCATACGGCGAAGTCGAGAAATCTGCACATCGATTGAACGCTCTGTTGCCGAGTATTCACGGCCACGAGCTAGGTTCATAAGCTTGTCACGAGACATTGGATCGCGAGGGTTGCTCACCAATATCTTCAGCACAGCAAATTCACCGGAAGTGAGCGAAATACTCTCTTCACCTTTAAACATTTCTCGAGTCGCAAGGTTTAGGCGGAACTCACCAAACGTCACTTCTCTCTCTTCACTCGCGGGTGCGCCAGGAGCCTCTAGTGGGTTTCTTCGTAATACGGCACGTACGCGCGCAAGCAGTTCGCGAGGGTTAAATGGCTTAGGAAGGTAATCGTCAGCACCCACTTCCAAACCGACTATACGGTCAATTTCATCGCCTTTAGCCGTTAGCATAACGATAGGTAGAGGGTTGTTGGCACTGCGCAAGCGGCGGCAGATGGATAATCCGTCTTCCCCAGGAAGCATAAGGTCCAGGACCATCAAATGGAAGGTTTCACGCTGTAGAAGACGATCCATCTGCTCAGCATTAGAGACACTACGTACTGAAAATCCTTGCTCGGCTAAGTAGCGTTCAAGCAGAGAACGTAAGCGTGAGTCGTCATCGACCACCAATATTTTATAGCTTTCTTGCATCTCAATGTTTCCCGTGCTGGCGTCACTTCCTGGGAGCAGGTGTACTAGCCAACATTTACAGTTATTATTTTAAGAGCAATCCGTTTGCAGTTGGGGGGTCTACCATGACAGGTCGAAAATGCAGGTTACGACAATTTGCTGCCGTGCAAATTCACCCCCAAAATGTAACAAAAATTGCCTGTGCGTTTTTCAGTCAATTGTTAGCAAATGTTTCTGCGAACTTTGACCAGTAACGCCATATCAGACCAGTATTACACAATTATGACAGTGCGCTTTGATAGCTTATCTTATTAATAAACCACATTTTTTCACCTTCAGGTGTACGAACGGTGAATTCTTCATCAATTTGTTTCTTTAGCGCTGCTCTCGCCATCGGAGAGTCGATCGAGATATAACCTTTCGAGTCTCCATAGATTTCATCGGGGCCAACTATGCGAAATCGTAAGAATTTTCCCTCTTCGTTTTCTATCTCGACCCAGGCGCCAAAAAAGACTTTTCCATCTTGTTCTGGGGAGTGATCGACGACGGTCAAATCGGGCATTCGCTTTCGCAAATAGCGTATTCTGCGATCGATTTGCCTCAGCAGTCGTTTGTTGTATTGATAGTCCGCATTCTCAGAACGGTCACCTAAACTGGCGGCCCACTGAACCACTTTGGTGATTTCTGGTCGCCGTTCATGCCATAAAAAATCGTGCTCTTGTTGCAGCTTTTCGAATCCCTCGCGGGTGATCAGGTTAGTCTTCATTGGTTGTCTTGATAAATTGCTGGTCACTGCTGACGATCACGCCATGCTCAAGGAAGTTTTTACCTAGGATCATGCTGTACTTAAAGCGCGAACGATCTTGAAGGTTAACTCTAATGGTTTCTGATATATCTCCAAGAGAGACGTTCATTTCGACGACTGGCCGCTCTTCTGGCTCTTCGCCCGCTTTGGCTCTAATGCGCATTACGTCAACGACGGCGCGCTCAAAAGTTTGCTGTTGTCCCTGTCGATTACTGTAGTCAAAACGAACCATATCCAGCCCAGCTTCTTTAAATCGCTCAATGTTGCTGGCATTTATTGCACTGACATCGGCGCCCGTATCCAACTTGACCGGGAAGGTGAGGTTCTCGATAGTCGCGTTTTCGATATAGCCAGCGACGTAGAGCGGCTCGGGAGAGAGCAGGTTACGGCTGCGTGCATTGACCAGTACGCCATCACGCGATGCACTGGCGCCAAAGGCGAGGTAACTCTCTTCACCTGCATCTGCTTTATCAAGTGCAAATTGAACCGGTCTTTCTTCACCATTTGCGCTGACAACCCCTTTAACGACGGGACGGGTGCGACTGCCAACCTTAATTTCTTTCACAATAGGTTTGGTCACTTGCTGTGGCGAACGAGTTCCATTTGGCATCTTAAAGGTGATTTCATCCCCGTCTCTACCTTTCTTGATGGAATAGTCGTCGACAAATAGCACGGGCGTTATCACAGCCGTTGACGGATAAGCGACAACGGAATACCCGTCCAATTTTATGTGCTCTTCAGTGGACACAACAATGGGTTCGTCGCGCTTAATCCATTGCTCAAAGGTTTTCGGGTCGCTCTTGAGCAGGTCCTCTTTGCGTGTATGAACGACAAAGTGGCGGCTCTGTGATTCGGTGCCTAGGCGCAGTTGTGTGCTCAGCGAGGAGCGGTCACGCAAGTACACCAGAATGTGGGTATCGAAATCCCCCTTAGACACGGGCACATAGACCAATGGGCGTTTCACACCGCTAACCGAAAGCATGCGAATAAGTGGTAAGGTCAGGCGCGTATTTTTGTCATTAACACCAACGGTATCAAAACTGACAGTGCCGGCTTGCTCATCCACGTCGATATTGGTTGCATGCATATTGCTGTATCGGTTTACGAAAGAGTAGCTTACGGCTAATTCAGATTCGCCAATGTTAAGGGTCTCTTTTCTACCCATCACAATGGCTGTTGGTTGTTCTTGCAGGTAGTCATAACCTGCGGCGACCCAAGCATGTTGCTTGAGGAAAGTTTTACCAATTAATACTGGCGCCGAGAAGTGGCTGCGGTCTGTGAGGTTAACATCGGTGGTCACTGTGGTGTCGGCAATACGCAGCGCAATGGAAATAACAGGCCGGTAAATGGGCGTGCTGCTGGTGCGGCTTCGGATCACACTGGTTCGAGCTAAAGGGCGTTCTAGTTCCAGTGTTTCACCCGTCGTTGGGTGGGTTAGATGAAACTTAACCACCCCTTGAATGTCGCGCTCTGGCGTATCGAAACTATCCAGCCACCAGTTGCTGGCGGGTCCACCAAATTCATCAATGATGGTTTGCATCAGCTCAACGTTTTTCAGGCCCTTGTATTTAGGGTTAGTACTGTAGACTTCAATATTGTCAGCGTGCATGGATGTGGTGTCAGCACCTGTGTCGATTTTGCCAATCAGTGGGAAATCGCTCATCGCTTCAATGCCACTTAAATAGACGTTTTCAAGGCGCCCTAAGACAACTTTATCGTCGATATGATACGCAGGGTTTGAAGTAGAATAACCACTCAAATCGCTTGAGTCCGCGGCGTGGACTGCGCTTGAAGTCATCCATTGCGCAGTCAGTAATGCAGCACACAGCAGCAAAGAGCGTGAAAAAGTCGTCATATAACAACCCCTATTGAGAAGACAAACAGTAACAGTGCATTGAACAGCAAAGGTTAAATTTATGCTAATTCGTTGATTTAACCACTGCTTACACAGTCAGTCTAGCTAAAAAGCGAGCAAACGATGCCACAAATCTAGGGATTCGCCCTAGAAAAAAGCGTTTTCGCCCCAATTGTTGAAGCTCAGGAACCCTACACGACAGCAGAGATTGCGATGATGACATCCCCTTCCACGACTATAGCTCAAACCATTGCGAGCGAATTGAGTGTTCAACTTCAACAAGTGAGCGCGGCCATTCAACTATTAGACGATGGCAACACCGTACCGTTTGTGGCCCGTTATCGTAAAGAAGTCACCGGAGGGTTGGATGATACTCAGCTGCGTAATTTGGATAGCCGTCTTACTTATTTGCGTGAACTTGAAGACCGTCGTCAGACCATTCTCAAATCAATCAACGATCAAGGCAAATTGACGCCAGAGCTAGAAAAGCAGATCACCGAAACGGACAGTAAAAACCGATTAGAAGATTTGTATCTGCCCTACAAGCCAAAGCGCCGAACCAAAGGGCAGATTGCGATCGAAGCAGGGCTAGAGCCACTCGCTGAGCTACTGTGGGAACGTCCAGAGCATCAACCCGAGGTTGAAGCCGTGCGATTCGTCAATGCCGATAATGGGATTGCAGATACCAAAGCGGCGCTAGAGGGTGCACGTGCCATCATTATGGAGCGCATTGCTGAGGATGCGTCGCTCATTGAAAAAGTTAGAGTCTATTTGACCAAGCACGCTCAATTGCAAGCACGGGTCATTGATGGAAAGCAGCAACAAGGCGAAAAGTTTAAAGACTACTTTGAACACAATGAGGTGATGAGCAAAGTGCCGTCTCATCGTGCTCTTGCGATGTTGCGTGGGCGCAACGAAGGTATATTGTCATTAACAATGAATGCCGATCCAGAACAAGTCGACTCGATTCGATCTTCGTATTGCGAAACCATTATATCAGAGCACTACAATCTGCACCTTAGCCAAGCGCCAGCCGACACTTGGCGTAAGCAAGTGATCAGTTGGGCGTGGCGCATAAAAGTGTCGATGCACATGGAAACAGAGCTAATGGCAGGCATGAAAGAGCGCGCAGAGGAAGCCGCTATCGAAGTGTTTGCTACTAACCTCAAAGACTTATTAATGGCGGCTCCTGCGGGCCCGAGAACAACACTGGCATTGGACCCTGGGCTGCGTACCGGATGTAAAGTTGCGGTGGTAGACGCAACGGGCAAGGTATTGGCGACCGATACCATTTACCCACATCAACCGCAAAAACAGTATCACCCTGCAATGCAAACGGTGGCCAGTTTGATCAAAACGCACAATGTAGACTTGGTGGCCATAGGTAATGGCACCGCATCTCGAGAAAGTGATGCCTTTGTGGCGGATTTGATTAAGCAAACAGGCTTAAAAGTGCAAAAAATCATAGTTAGCGAAGCTGGAGCGTCCGTCTACTCTGCGTCTGAGTTAGCAGCCAAAGAGTTTCCAAATATGGATGTGTCATTGCGTGGCGCCGTTTCTATTGCTCGTCGCTTGCAAGACCCTCTTGCCGAGCTGGTTAAAATTGATCCTAAATCCATAGGTGTAGGCCAGTATCAGCATGATGTAAGCCAGTCACAACTGGCGAAACGCCTTGAGGCGGTGGTCGAAGATTGTGTTAATGCTGTAGGCGTTGACGTGAATACAGCGTCAGCGGCTTTGTTGAGCCACGTTGCGGGGCTTTCTGGCACCATTGCGCAAAATATTGTGGATTACCGCGACAACAATGGCCGATTTGAATCGCGCACCACACTTAAAAAGGTGGCTCGACTTGGGCCAAAAGCCTTTGAGCAGTGCGCCGGTTTTTTGCGTATTATGAATGGTAAAAACCCGTTAGATGCTTCGTCGGTCCACCCAGAGGCCTACCCGGTAGTGAAGCAAATTGCCGAAAAGCAGCAGCGAAAACTGGAAAAACTGATAGGTGATACAGCGTTTTTGCACCAATTACACGCTGCAGATTACATCAGTGACGAGTTTGGTTTGCCAACAGTAACAGACATCATTAAAGAATTGGATAAGCCCGGTCGCGATCCTCGTCCAGAATTCAAAACGGCAGAATTTGCCGATGGCGTCGATAAGATCAGCGACCTAGAGCCTGGTATGGTGCTAGAAGGCGTGGTGTCTAACGTCGCTAACTTTGGCGCCTTTGTTGATATTGGTGTTCACCAAGATGGCTTAGTACACATATCGGCACTGAGCGATCGCTATGTTGCCGATCCTCGTGATGTCGTCAAAGCCGGTGACATTGTCAAAGTGAAGGTGATGGAAGTGGATGTTCAGCGTAAAAGAATTGGTTTGTCTATGCGACTGAATGATGAGCCCGGTCAAGCGGCTAAATCCAATGCGACCAATGAGCGACCAACTCACCAAAAAAACAAACGCCCATCTCAAAGAGGCAATAATTCGTCATCGTCGTCAAACAGTGCGTTTGCCGACGCGTTCGCCAGAGCGAAAAAATAGTAAAGCCTATTCACCCGTTACACGACGTTTGCCGAGCCAAAGAGTTGCTGAGCCAAAGACAATAAGTAAAGTGTCTCGGCAGCTCGTGAACGGCTCTATAGCTATCTATCGAGTGGGTTGCCAGTGCCTATTTAGTCGGCCACATCAAGTAACAGCAATGGTATATGAAGGGCTGTTCGGTAGCGCAGAGTGTCCATAGTGATAACGTATCACCGTGCGTCGTCGCGCCATCATCCCTTCTTGCAAAGCCGCGTCTAACACTTTTTTGGGCAAACGAAATCGAATGGTGTAC
The DNA here is from genome assembly GCF_002100145.1 of Vibrio sp. qd031. Taxonomy (GTDB): domain Bacteria; phylum Pseudomonadota; class Gammaproteobacteria; order Enterobacterales; family Vibrionaceae; genus Vibrio. The sequence goes on along the minus strand of NZ_JXQD01000008.1, from coordinate 3,176 downwards.
TCGGTATTTTTATTTTTTGTGTAGCTATCAACAGATAGCAATGCAAAAAGCCGTTCCAATTCATTTTGAGGAGGCTCTTCTCTCTCATCTGACTCGGCTTCTTCATAACTAGGGTGCTCTGCCGGATCCCAAGCGCTTTGCTTGCGCCGTTTTTCATCCGCATCAATCGCTTTCTCGGCTTCTGACTTGGCCAACCGATGCGTTTCTTCCACTGCGGGGCGGGATTTATTGTCTTTCGCCGCTTGTTCAGTTTGCACATTCACGCTAGGAGCAATAAGCGGCACACTGATGTTGTTTGCCGAGACAATCATTGTTTGCACACCTCCTATTTTGCTGTATACGAAATGACACTCTTCTAAGTAAGGCGTCGATGACTCACAAGCTGTTATCGACCATGATGCTTAAACATTGAGCAGCTTTATTGATTTTTTCCTGTTGAGAACTGTTCAATGAGCATCTCGCAGAACAATTCTGCTTCAGTGATAAAAGGGGCGTGTGACGATTGCTGAAACACATGGCTGGTGGATGCGTGATGCTCTTGAGTGGTGACATCTAAGTCACTGGCCACCTTAACAGGCACTAATCCATCAAGTCGGCCGTACCATCTCGCAACAGGCATAGTCAGTGTAGGAATAACATCTCGATAATCAATATCGGCCAAAAGATCTAACCCTAATTGTAAAGCCTTTGGGGAAGGCGCCGGACGAGATAATACCGCTTGTTTTAACTGCTTTGTGTCTTTACGGGCTGAAGGGCTTCCCATTGCTTGCAGTGCCATAAAGCGATCGACGGTTGTCGGGAGATCATCCAACAGTTGCTCAGTAAATGCGCTTAGTACCTCAGGTTTGATCCCCCGCCACGGCCGAGCTTGGGCAAACTTTGGGGAACTCGCGACTGTCACTAGGTGTGTGACTCGCTGAGGACAATAGTGAGCGACATGCGTTGCGATAAGCCCGCCTAACGACCAACCTAACCAGATAGCGTGTTCAGGGGCATCAATAAGGACCGCGTCAGCGATAGAGTCAATCGTGTCACACGCTATATGGTTGCTGTGCCCATAGCCAGGTAAGTCAGCAATGAACAGTGTGAAATGCGGGCTCAAAGCGTCTAGAAGTTGTTCCCATACAGCACCATTCATTCCCCATCCGTGCAGTAGCACTAAATTGGGGCCCTGGCCTTGTATCTGCCAATGCAATGACTGCTCAGTCGTCACAGAGTGCCTCCTTTCATACGATTTCCATACTTTTTAGTTTCTTTTGGGGAGTAGTCTATGGGGAAAAGTGGGGTTTGCATAGGGGAAGAGCTAGGGGCGAGGGGCGAGGACGCTTCGCTTCGAGGGGCGAGGACGCTGCGCTTCGAGGGGCGAGAGGCGAGTAGCTAGGAGCTAGGAGCGGGGGCGCTGCGCTTCGAGAGGCGAGAGGCGAGTAGCTAGGAGCGGGGGCGCTTCGCTGCGAGAGGCGAGTAGCTAGGAGCTAGGAGCTAGTAGTGAGGGTGCTTCGCTGCGAGGGGCGAGAAACGAGAGGATTGTGGGGTGGGGTGCTGTCTTGGGTAGGTTGGTGGGGGGGATAAAAGCGATACTTGGTGTTTTGGGGAATCAATGTCGTTGTTGTGAGCGGATGATTGCTGTTGAGGGGGAGTGTTTGTTGTGGTGCAGTGAGTGTTTTTCGTTTTTTGAGGACGCTAAGACTCGGTGCGCTTGTTGTGGATTGACGTTAGAAGAGCATACGCTGTCTGAGCGCTCTGTGTTGTGTGGGGAATGCCTCAAGAAACCACCAAATTGGGATAGGCTGTATTGTGTTGGGGATTATGGCGGAGCATTAAAGAGTGATTTGTACAAACTGAAGTATAAACATGACTATCATATTGCTAGAGAGTATGGCCAGTTGATGGTTCGCAGAATAGGGGATCTCAAATCTTCTGGATTACCTACAGCATTAGTGGTGGTGCCTGTGCCATGGTTGCGTTATTGGCGGCGCGGTTATAACCAAAGTCAGCTATTGGCTCGGTCGGTTCGCGAGCACTTTGCTGTAAAAGGCGTTAATGTATCGATTGTGTGCCCATTTGGACGTCAGTATCGTTGGCGGGGTCATACTCGGTTAAATCGTAAGCAGCGTCTGCGTCATTCTCAGTCTGAATTTTACATAAAATCGACTCAAATTGAGTTACTTAGGCAGCATTCTCACGTCGCAATCGTCGACGATGTTGTGACAACGGGCGCAACAATTCAGCAACTTTCGAGCTTACTCCTTGAAAATGGCGTATCGCGCATCGATATCTATTGTGTGGGCCGCACCGCTAAGCCAGCAAAATCGCGTTAACAAAAAACACGCCATTCCCCAACGTTAGTGCTAAAAAAAAGAGTGGCAAGCTTGAGCGAGTGCAGTAAAATAGCAAAAACCGACAAAATTACTCAGGTATTCATCGTGTCTCATCCTATTACTATTTCAGACGCCGCACAGGCGCACTTTTCGAAGCTTTTAGAGCAGCAGCCTGAAGGCACAAACATCCGTGTGTTCGTCGTGAACCCTGGTACTCAAAATGCGGAGTGTGGTGTCTCTTATTGCCCACCAGAAGCAGTAGAGTCTACGGATACTGAATTTAAGTACGAGCAACTTGCGGCATTTGTTGACGAAGTGAGTCTTCCATTTTTGGAAGAGGCCGAGATTGACTATGTAACAGACAAAATGGGTTCTCAGCTTACTCTGAAAGCCCCTAACGCCAAAATGCGTAAGGTAGCCGATGACGCTCCGCTTCTTCAGCGCGTTGAGTACGTCATTCAAACTCAGGTTAACCCACAACTTGCCGGTCACGGTGGTCACCTAAGCCTTATCGAAATTACCGATGAAGGTGTGGCACTGGTTCAATTTGGTGGTGGGTGTAACGGCTGTTCTATGGTCGACGTAACGCTAAAAGATGGTATTGAAAAGCAGCTTATGGAAGAGTTCTCCGGTGAACTTATCGCTGTACGTGATGCGACAGAACACCAAGCCGGCGAGCACTCTTACTACCAATAAGCGTTCCAAATCGCTAACCCCTTGGTACGTCCACACTCATAGTGTCGGCGTACCAACGTTGACATAAAAAAATGTATCCGCCCCCCGCCCCTCGCAGCGCAACCCCCTAATCTTTATTCTCCCCGTTCCCCGCTCCCCGCTCCCCGCTCCCCGCTCCCCGCT
>NZ_JXQD01000024.1:516601-684582 GCF_002100145.1 Vibrio sp. qd031 | reverse complement strand
ATGATTTGTTCTTCTGTGTACCGTTTTTTCATTTTGAGATCTCCATTATTTCTAGTGTATTAGAAATCTCATCAATGTCATGGTTCTAATTCATGGGGATAGGTCAATGGCACTCGCCTCTAAAATTGGTTTTAAACAAGAAGCTGTGTTACGCAAGGTTCGATATTATCAAGGGAAATACTACGATTCTGTAAAGTATGGCGTGCTTAAGTCTGAGTGGAAAAATCGCAACTAAATAGCTACTTGCCAACGTATGCTGAACTCACATTTGGGCTTTGTTGCGTAATTCGATGGAACTAAATCAGAAAGTGATACCGCCAAACTCACCAATGTTTCGGATCGTACAGTAATACGGGTGGCGAAGAAGTTAGCAATTGAACGTTCATTGGGCTTCATACCCCTAATCCACTACAGGTACGCTATAAATAACATAGAAATTATACTTACCTATCAATTCATGAGTTATTTCATTGATAGTGAAAGAGGGTATGGCTTATAAGTACAGTGATGGATAGTTTTAATCTTACGGATTGGAGATAAGCTTATGAATACTCAATACTCAATACTCAATACTCAATACTCAATACTCAATAATAGAATTTTTAAACAAGCATTGTTTTTTTTACTAACTCCCATACTGCTTACTGGTTGTCCGCTTGAGGGAGATGATGGTAAGTCTGGAACTGCTGGTGTTGATGGAATTAATTGTTGGGATTCTAATTCCAACAGAATCAATGATCCAGAAGAAGACATTAATGCTGATGGTGTCTGGGATGTTAAAGATTGCACTTTTCAAACACAGGTGACTCAAAATCCCGATGCTGATTTCAATCACCAGCATATTTGCGAAGCTCTTGCGAATTTAGGTGAATACCCCACTGGTTGTCCTTCAGCTAGCCATACTAACCCAATTGGTACACTAACAGAAATTATAGCTACGCTTGACGTTGGAGATGGACAAAATGCGGTTAGTTGCAACTTGGAGCCGAATAATGGCCTGTTGAGTGTTGAGCCAAGATATGGCGAATACTACTGGATCTTAGAGGGTGGTTTCATTGCTAACACCACAACTATACCTTTAGAGGATGAGCTAGGTGGCATTGGGAAAAGTTGTTTTAATCTTTGTCAAGCGGACTCAGAATGCATTGCTTCTTTTGCAAATTCAAGCTTGCAAGGTGGTCAACTAAATTACACATGCTCACTCTTTCATCATTCCGATACCGTTGAACCTTGGGCAAGATTGTGTAGTAACGAGTTTACAGATTGTGTTCGTGCAACTGGTGTCTTGGAAAGCGCCCAACGTTGGAGCGCTATTTGTCCCTAGATAACACATAGCAAGTTGCTCAAAAGGATGAAAAATAGTTGGCTAAGTTTCGCTCCATTCCAAATTTTAGCCAACTGTTCCCGTACGGTTAAGTTAGCGTTACTTTCCCATACTTCATCTAATCAGTTACATTCTAATTTAGTAATGTAACTGACAAGGTTTTGTCCAAAAGCTTGCTGGTGGATAGAGTAGCCACCTGCATTGAGGTGGCTTGTATCTAAATTGCAGACTTTAGGCCAAGCGTTCCCGTTATCGACAGTTTTCCCTTGCTTGCTTCGTCAATATGACCACTCCACCAGTACATCATAGGGCGGCGGCGCTCTAGATAGTCAGTTCGGTTGTAAGCACTACGGACTTGGTTATCATCAACGTGAGCGAGTGCTGCTTCAATTAAGTCAGGCTCAAATCCCTGCTCATTGAGAGTCGTGCTCGCAAGAGAACGCAAACCATGACTAACCAGCCTTCCTGCAAACCCCATGCGTTTAAGAGCCATATTGGCTGTTTGGCTATTACATGGTTTTTTAGGGTCTCGGTCTGAAGGGAATATAAACTCTCTGTGCCCACTGATCGGCTTTATCACTTCAAGTAACTCAAGCATTTGCTCCGTTAAAGGAATACGATGTTCTCTGCGCTTTTTCATCCGCTCTGCAGGAATGGTCCAAACCTTCTCATCCCAATCAATCTCTTCCCACTTAGCACCAGATGCTTCACTTGGCCGTGTCATGGTATGAAGCTGCCATTCAATCAGGCAGCGTGTTGTACGTTTGATGCTGGCATTGGCTATTGCCCCCATAAGTTCAGGTAGCTCAGCAGGCTTTAGGGCAGCCATGTTCTCTTTCTTAGGCTTTTTGAAGGCGGCTTTAATGCCAGTAAGTGGGTTGGCATGGATGAGGCCAGAGTTGGTGGCAAAGTTCATGATCTCGTTAAGGCGTTGAGCGAGTCGCTTTACGGTTTCCAAGCTGCCTTTTTCTTCGATAGGTTTAAGCAGCTCAATCACTTGAGGTGCTGTGATTTCTCGTACTGGTATTTCTCCTAAGCGAGCGAAGATGTGCAGCTCTAGAGAGCGCCAGATATCAACGGCGTAGTCTGCGGTCACATCCCCTTTTTTAATCTCAAACCATTCGTTAGCGACATTAAAGAAAGTGTGCTGGTGGATTGCCTTGTGCTCTTGCTGTTCCTGCTTACGCTTTTCCTGCGGGTCGATGCCTTCTGCCAAAAGTTCTTTGGCTTCCATTGTCGCTTTGCGAGCTTTTGCTAAGGGAAGGTCTGGATATTTACCCAAGCTCAAATTAGCACGCTTTCGGCTATTGGGGCGGTAGTAGTTTAGAATCCAATGCTTGGAGCCGTTAGGCTTCACTCTCAAGCGAAGGCCATCACCATCAAAAAGATTGTATTCCTTCTCTTGCGGCTTGGCGGCTTTGATTTCCTTGTCGGTCAGTCTTGTTGTAGTTTTGCCATAATGGGTACACCAAATTAACGAACTTTAGATAGTGTACCCACGTGTGTACTCATAATGCAAAGAAGTTATAGGATGTTAAAAAACACCAAAAGACTCTAACTTATTGTTTTTAATGTATTGCGGGTACAAAAAAAGACGCCCTAGGACGTCTTTAAATGTAGAATTGGTGGAGCTGGCGGGAGTTGAACCCGCGTCCGAAAACCATTAATCATTGGTACTACATGCTTAGTCGATCTTTAAATTCACCAAGTACCTGCGAACCGACACGCTAGTAAATGACTATCCTGAATTATAATTCGCCGTTCATCTCTCAGGCGGGAGAATCCGGGCTAGCTCTTTTGGGTTTGATCTCTTGTTATTCCCCGTCTTAAAAGCGGAAGCTAGGGCAAGAGAGCTCTCAGCAGGTTATTAAGCTGCTAGTGCGTAGTTTTCGTCGTTTGCGACTATTTTTTTGCGGCTTTTTACGTGGCCAACCGCCCCACGGCATGCACCTCAGACGTCAGAATTCCCGTCGAATCCTAGATCAGCCCCAAGTGTTGATTGCATAGTACCAGAAAACAGTGTGCTGTCTAGCGCTAGGCTGTTGGTTGCTTAAGTTTAACGCAGATTGCTCTTCATGACGCGTGCTTTGTCACGAGCCCAATCTTTTTCTTTCATGTCGGTGCGCTTGTCGTGCAACTTTTTACCTTTGGCTACGCCAATTTTAATTTTGACCCACGAGCGTGACCAATAGAGAGATAGCGCAGTAAGCGTCATGCCTTCGCGGTTTACTCGTCCAAATAGGTTATCGAGCTCACGGCGAGACAAAAGCAGTTTACGGACACGTGTAGGCTCTGCCACAACGTGCGTTGAAGCTTGGTTAAGAGGGATTATACTCATACCACTGACGAAGGCTTCACCGTCGCGCAGATAGACGTAGCTCTCGGCGATGTTGGCTTTTCCTTGGCGTAGGGCTTTTACTTCCCAGCCTTGGAGTTCCAGACCTGCTTCAAACTCGTCGTCGATGAAATATTCGTGGCGGGCTTTCTTATTTACCGCAATAGTATTGCTGCCAGCTTTGGTTTTTGATTTTTTCTTTGCCATAATGGCGGCATTATACGAAATGGTGAGATATTAGGAAATCTTTTTCACCCGCCGTGATCACCGTAATTGAAGTTAGGAGACGTTATGCCACAAGTTAATCGTTCTGCGCTGGTGTCGTTCAGTGCTGAGCAGATGTTTAATTTGGTCAATGATGTAGAGCGATACCCTGAGTTTTTGCCAGGTTGCGCTGCAACAACGGTCCATGAGAGCGCCGATAACAGCATGAAAGCGTCAGTGGAAGTGTCTAAGGCAGGGATTAAGAAAACCTTTACCACGCACAATCAGCTGCAGCAGGGCAGTGCGATCATTATGGAGTTGGTGGACGGTCCCTTTAAGTTGCTAAGAGGTGGCTGGCATTTTACCCCCCTTGATGATGCTGCTTGCAAGGTCGAGCTAAAGCTGGACTTTGAGTTCTCGAGTAAAATGGTTGAAATGGCGTTTGGGCGCGTTTTCAACGAATTGGTGAATAACATGGTAAGTGCGTTTACTCAGCGAGCCAAGCAGGTGTATGCATGAGTATAGAATCCGATATGATCCACGTAGAAGTGGTTTATGCACTGCCTACCGAGCAAAAGATTTTCAGTTTAGTGGTAAATAACGCTTCAACAGTTGAAGAGATCATTAATCAATCAGGGGTACTTAGCAGTTATCCTGAGATAGATCTTAAGATTAACAAGGTTGGGGTATTCAGTCGCAATGTTAAGTTGAATGCGACCGTGCGAGACAAAGACCGTATAGAAATATACCGGCCACTGCTTGCCGATCCTAAAGAAATACGACGAAAGCGCGCTGAGCAAGCAAAACAGGCCAGCGAAAAGTAAAAAAGTCGGTGCTAGGCACCGACTTTATAGTTTTATATGCGCGATCAATTGATAACGCTGAGCCCTTGATCAAATTGGCTACTTGGGGTGAAGTCGCCTTCTAATCTAGCCAATCCTTGATCTTCAAAATGCACGATCAAGTTTTCTTGAATGGAGTCATTGTGCCCTTTGGTATGATGATAGATGTAATACCATGTGTCGGGCTTGCCATTTTCTATCAGCATTGGTGAGCCTAGCAGATAGCGAACCTGCTCTTTGGTCATTCCAACTCTCAGGCGATCGACTGCCGACTGTTCGACAAAGTTGCCCTGATTAATATCGATTCGGTAGACCAACTTTTCCAGTAGTGAACAGCCAGACAAAAGCCCAACTGCTAATGGAGCGACGATCAACCATCGTTTAACGCTTTTAAACTGTAATTGCATGTGTTTACGCGACTTCCTGTAATTCTGGCTCGATAATAAACAAGCCTTGCATGGAAGTAAAAACTTGTTTCTCCTTTTGTAGAGGTTTTGACTGTAAAAGAAGTAACAAGTTCAATCTTGCAACGCACACACGCGAGCTTCTATGCAGCAATGAGTAATTCTTTGGCGTTTGCCAGAGTCATGTCGGTAATTTGGCTGCCGCCCAACAATCTGGCAAGCTCTTCAACGCGTTGGTCGCTGTTTAAGCTGCGCATATTGGTTAGGGTAGCGCCTTTTACTGTGCGCTTTTCAACAAACAGTTGTTGGTGCCCAGCCGCGGCAACCTGAGGTAGGTGGGTCACACACAGTACTTGTGTCGACTCTCCTAACTTACGCAGCAACTGACCAACGACGGCGGCCGTTGGCCCACTAATACCCACATCAACTTCATCAAAAATCAGGCTTGGGGTATCAACTTTCTGCGCGGTGATCACTTGAATAGCAAGCGAGATCCGAGAAAGCTCACCCCCTGATGCCACTTTGCCAAGAGGCTGTAAGTCTTGGCCAAGGTTTGTTGATACCAAGAAGTCGATTTTATCTATACCTAACGGCGAAGCATGCGTGCTTGCGCTGTCGAAGCTGATTTCAAACTTGGCTTTCTCCATGCTGAGCTCGTGCATGCTTTGGCTGATCAGTTTATTCAGCTCTTTTGCGTAGCGACGACGAGATTTAGAGAGTTTTTCAGCAGTAGCCACAAAGCTTTGGAAGGCTTGGTCGACTTCTACTTGCAACTCTGCAAGCTTTTCGTCTGAGCAATCGAGTTGAGCGATGCTCTGCTTGAGCTGCTGATGATGCTCAAACAGATCGTCAGGAAGCACAGAGTGTTTGCGCGATAGGGACACGATTTTGGAATAACGCTGTTCCACAGAATGTAATCGCTGAGGATCTAGGTCTAAGTCATCTAAGTAGTGACGAATTTCGCTGTTGGCTTCTTCGACATGAATGATGGCGTTTGAGATAAGCTCTGGAAGCTCCTTTAAATTCTCGTCCAGTTCAGCCAGTTGCTGCAACGAAGTGCTCACTGATTGAAGTAACGTAGTGGCATTAACATCGTCTGATTCGTAGAGCTGCTCAATCGCCCCTTGGCACAATTGGGAAATCTCACCGCTATTGCTTAATCGCTTGTGTTCTTCTTCCAGTTGTTGGAATTCACCTTCGGCAATGGCCAGCTCATCCAACTCCTTCACTTGGTATTCTAACAGCTGCTTTTCGGCTTGGTTTTGCTCGCTGTTTTTAGTGAGCTGCTTAAGATGATTGTCTGCTTGGCGCCATTTTTGATAACCCGCACTGCTTTGAGCGATAAGCGATTTGTGACCAGCGTATTGATCGAGCATGTGCAACTGATGATCGGGTTTCATCAGTTGATGGTGCGCATGTTGCCCGTGGATATTGATTAAAAATCCAGCCAGTGCTTTAAGCTGAGATAGAGGGACAGGGCTGCCATTAATAAAGGCTCTTGAACGGCCATCTTTATTGATGACTCTGCGCAGTATGCACTCTTCTCCGTCGAGCAACTGATTGTCTTCCAACCATCGGGTAGCCGCAACATTAGTGTCGATATCGAACACCGCCGTAATTTCTGTTCGCTCTTCGCCATTTCGAACCATACCCGCTTCAGCGCGTCCTCCTAGGCAAAGTCCTAGTGCGTCGATGGCAATGGATTTACCTGCGCCGGTTTCTCCTGTGATGGAGGTCATTCCTTGAGCCAGCTCTAGCTGGAGCGTTTTTACAATGGCAAAGTTGTTGATGCTTAAGTGAGCGAGCATAAATCACCTGTGCTGTTCGGGTAGAGTTAAGTACTGTATGAAAGAACAGTATAAACTGTTTTTTTATACAGTAAATAGCACAGGTTAAAAAAGTGTGATCTCTGAAAGGCGACTAAAACAGTTTGCTCGACCAACCCAATTTGTTTCTCAGAACGCGATAATAACTGTAGTCATTTGGGTGAACTAGGTTAAGTACATGAGGGCTTTGGTAAATCACGACCTCATCACCAGGAGAGACTGGAAGAGCCACTTGACCATCACAGCTTACTTCGAGCGTTCCCGCGTTGTCGGGTGACACAATAAGAGAGATCCGTCGATTTCCATCAACAACCAATGGTCGGCTAGACAGAGTATGAGGAAACTTAGGGACCAGTGAAATGGTGTTTAAGCTTGGCGATAATATTGGACCGCCGCCGGACAAAGAGTAAGCGGTAGAACCGGTTGGGGTTGAAATGATCAATCCGTCAGAGCGTTGTGAAAAGGCAAATCGATTATCGATGTACACCTCAAACTCAATCATATGCGCTACTTGGCCTGGGTGAAGTACAGCTTCGTTAAGCGCGGAATTTCGGCTTTTTATCTGGCCATGACGGTGCACTTCTGCTTCAAGTAAAAAACGCTGCTCTTCGATGTACTCACCGGATAGCACTTCTTCTAGAGGTTGCTTAAAGTTGTCAGGGTCTAAGTCGGTTAAAAATCCTAAATTACCTTTGTTGACTCCGATGACACTAATGTCGTATCGCGATAAGACGCGAGCAGCACCTAGCATGTTGCCGTCACCGCCCACAACAATCGCCAGATCCGCCTGTTCGCCGATGGTCAGGATCTCAGCAAATTGAACCTTTATATCCGGATCGATCAGCTCCTTTAGTCGCGCATCGAGCAAAACGGTGTAACCTTTTTCAGTTAACCAGTGGATCAATTCTTGGTGAGTCTGCATCGCGAGTTGGTCTCGCGGCTTACCAATCACTCCAATAACAGAAAATGTCTTGCTCATAAAAGGCGATTCCAGTTGAGATTGTGGTGATTAAAGTACTTGAATCACGCACCATGATCCCCATAATAATGGCAAGTAATTAGAAGATGCGAGAGTTTTATTGCATTATTTGGGTTAACCACCTGATTTTACGTAGTAAAACCCTATATGTGGAGTAAGCATGAGCGAGCAAGATAAGAAAGTACAAGACGAAGAGCTGCAACAAGACGTTGAACAAGTGGCTGAAGATGTTGAAGTGATTGGCGACGAAGGCGATATTGAGTGGAATGATGAAAATGACGCTCAAGAGGCTAAGATTGCGCAATTAGAAGCAGCACTGTTGTCTAGCGAAGCGAAAATCAAAGAACAACAAGAAAGTGTACTTCGCGCGAAAGCCGAAGTTGAAAACATGCGTCGTCGTACCGAGCAAGAGATCGATAAAGCTCGTAAATATGCACTAAATAAGTTTTCTGAAGAGTTGTTGCCGGTTGTTGACAACCTGGAGCGTGCCATTGAAGCTGCGGATAAAGAAAACGATGTGCTTAAGCCAATCGTTGAAGGGATTGAACTTACCCACAAAACCTTTGCCGATGTGTTGGCTAAGTTTGGCGTGAACGTAATTAACCCAGAAGGTGAAACCTTCAACCCTGAGTTGCATCAAGCTATGTCGATTCAAGAAAGCCCAGATCATGAAGCAAACAGTGTGATGTTTGTGATGCAAAAAGGCTATGAGTTGAATGGTCGAGTATTGCGCCCAGCAATGGTGATGGTTGCGAAATAACCTCGCCTTACCGAACACTAAAAGGCCGCTGAAACAGCGGCTTTTTTTATGGTTGCTACAGTTTAATCTCGTCTAGGTCGAAGTCGCCTTCGATGCCTAAGTCCATGAGTTCTCTTTGTAGCCTTTGCCTGTCTTTAATGGCTTCAATTTCTCGCCATTTGCGCTTGACGGGTTTTGCTCTTGCTGCCCTAGCTGGCGCTCGTTCTGACGTGTAAATGTCATCAAGATGAAAGCTTTCCATGAGCCTCTCCTCAAGTCAGTCCATTGCATAACGCAATCGATTAGTATCATGAACAAGGTCATAATATCTTTGAACTATTTCTCATTTATGTTGCTTTTGTGAAGGATTTGTTTAGGAATTCAATGCGTTTCACATAATTGAAACGAAAGCTGATGGCGAAATGAGCAGAAAAGTCTGTAATTTGCTTTTTGTGAAGTTGGCATCCATTATTTGCGCGAAACACAACAGCCAAAATAATAATGAGGATAATGTGGTAGAGCTAATTAATTTAATGAATGATCTCTTGTGGGGATCGGTTCTTGTTTATCTTTTGGTCGGGGCAGGTGTCTTTTTTACCGTGCGTTTGGGCTTTATTCAGTTTAGACATTTTGGTCACACTTTTAGCGTACTGAAGAATAGTCGTAAATCGGACGAGTCGGGAATATCGTCGTTCCAGGCACTGTGTACCAGCTTAGCGGCTCGTGTGGGTACAGGTAACATGGCGGGTGTTGCGGTCGCGCTCACCGTAGGTGGTCCAGGAGCCATCTTCTGGATGTGGCTTATCGCCATGTTGGGTATGGCCACATCGTTTGCAGAGAGCTCGCTGGCACAGTTGTATAAAACCAAAGACGACGACGGCAACTACCGTGGTGGTCCAGCTTACTACATGGAACGTGGTCTTGGGATGCGTTGGATGGGGGTTCTATTTTCCATCTTCCTAATCATTGCCTTTGGTTTGGTGTTTAACGCCGTGCAGGCAAACTCAATTACTGGCGCTATGAAAACCGCCTTTGGTTGGGAACCAATGTATGTCGGTATAGTGATTGTTTTATTGTCTGCGTTCGTCATCTTTGGTGGTATTCGTAAAATTGCGCGCACCGCTGAACTGATAGTTCCAGTGATGGCTCTGGCCTACCTTGCACTGGCGTTGTATGTGGTTGCGACCAACATCGAGCAAGTCCCCGGTGTAATTTCGTTGATTTTCCGCAGTGCCTTTGGTCTTGAAGAAGTCGCCGGTGGCGGTTTGGGTTACATGATTGCTCAAGCGATGATTAACGGGATTAAACGCGGTCTGTTTTCTAACGAAGCCGGTATGGGTTCTGCGCCGAATGCGGCTGCGTCAGCAACGCCATACCCACCTCACCCTGCATCACAAGGTTATGTGCAAATGCTGGGTGTTTTCATGGACACCATCGTCATTTGTAGCTCTACCGTTGCCATCATTCTTATTTCTGGTGAATACCTAGGTATGCAAACGGATGTGACAGGTATTGAGCTGACACAGCGCGCGTTAAGTGCAGAAGTGGGCGAGTGGGGTGGCATTTTTGTTGCCGTCGCGATTTTCTTCTTTGCGTTTACATCGATCATTGCTAACTACTCTTACGCCGAAACCAATCTTATTTTCCTAGAGCACAACCACAAGAAAGGCATCATGGTGTTCCGTTTTGTTGTGTTAGGGATGGTGATGTTTGGTTCATTAGCCAGCTTGCCAGTTGTATGGTCGCTTGCGGATGTCTCAATGGGCCTAATGGCTATAGTCAACATTATCGCCATACTGCTACTGTCAAAAGTCGTGGTGAAGCTTGCCAACGACTATAATAAACAGTTAAAGGCGGGCAAAGTGCCAACCTTTAATCCTGACGACTACCCAGAGCTAAAAACGCAGCTTGAAGAAGGTGTTTGGGATAACGCTGGTAAAGATATTCCCTCGAAATAGCGGTTACAATTGATGTCGCCAATGACATCGATAGAAAAAGCCAAGCTGACTTCGCTTGGCTTTTTTTATATCCTACATCGTATAAAAACCATCGCTAGTGACAAGTTGAAAGGATTTTTCTATGTTAGTTGTTGTTTCACCTGCCAAAACGCTTGATTATGAATCGCCATTGGCGACAAGCAAACATACTCAACCAGAGTTTATTAGTGACTCAGCCGAGCTCATTTCGGTGTGCAAAACGCTGACACCTGCTGATATTTCGGGATTAATGAAGGTGAGCGATAAGATTGCGTCACTGAATGCCGTTCGTTTCGAAGAGTGGAGTGAAACAGTCACTACCGAAAATGCCCGCCAAGCGATTTTGGCCTTTAAAGGCGATGTTTATACTGGGCTTGACGCGCAAAGTTTTACTGAGCAGGATTTTGAATTCACCCAAACCCATCTACGAATGTTGTCTGGGCTGTATGGATTATTGCGCCCGCTAGATTTGATGCAGCCATACCGCCTTGAAATGGGCACCAAGCTTGCTAACACACGCGGCACCAATCTTTACCAGTTTTGGGGTACTAAGTTGACCGATAAACTCAATCAAGAGATTGAGCAACATGATCATAAAGTGTTGATTAACCTAGCGTCTAACGAGTACTTTAAAGCGGTTAAGCCAAAGTCGTTAACGGTTCCTGTGGTCACCCCGGTGTTTAAAGATTGTAAGAATGGCAATTATAAAGTGATTAGCTTTTTTGCTAAAAAAGCACGCGGCATGATGGCTCGCTACATTACTCAAAACCAGATCACCGATGTACAAAAGCTGAAGCAGTTTGATGCCGAAGGGTATTACTTCTCTGAGCCAGACTCCACAGCGACGGAACTGGTCTTTAAGCGAGAACAGCAGGCTTAATTCCTAATAGGAAAAGCTACAAGCAAAAAAAAGCCCAAGTTGCATTTTGCACCTCGGGCTTTTTTATCATCATAATCTATTTCTTTTTCGGTTTTTTCTTGGCAACAGCGCTCTTTTTGTCCGCTGGCTTTTTCTTTTTCTTCACGGTCTTGGCTTTTTTATGCGTTGGACGTAAGCCATCAATGAAGCGCTCTTTAATCAGCTCTTTCGTGTAACGCTCGATGCGCTCCATCATTGACTGATCGTGCGCTTCTACCAGTGAGATTGCAGTGCCTTTTTTACCGGCGCGTCCGGTGCGTCCAATGCGGTGTAAATAGACATCGGCAGTGCGTGGCAAGTCGTAGTTGATTACGTGGGTAACGTCTGGAAGGTCAATACCTCGCGCAGCGACATCTGTGGCTAACAATATATTTACTTCACCGTCTCTAAAACGGCGAATAGCATTGTTGCGTCGATCTTGGGGCATTTCACCTTGGATCCAGCTGCAGGTGATGTTGGCAGAGTCTAATTGATTGCGTAGATCGCCCAAACGTTCGCGCGTTTTGATAAACACAATGCTACGTGTGTCAGTTTGCAAAATAGACTTCAGCAGCGCCAGTTTATGCTCAGCGCTGTCTGCACGATGGTAGTACTGCAGAATTTTTTTGCGTTCGCGAGTAGACGGTGTCGCTTCAACTTGTGCCGGATCTTTTAGTAGATCGGCGGTAAAGGAGTCAACGCCATGGCCTTCCAACGTTGCTGAAAATAGCAGTGTTTGCTTACGCCAGCGGCACTCAGCAGACAAACGGTCGACGGTTGGGCCAAAACCCATATCCAACATACGGTCAGCTTCGTCGAGAATCAGCCATTCAATCGCACGGCAATCGAAGCGTTCGCCTTCAATGTACTCCATTAAACGACCGGGCGTTGCCACCACAATGTCTTGCGTATCTGCCAGTGCATCAGCGTGATCTTGGTATTGAACACCACCGGTAATTGAGATGACTTTCAGCGGGGTGTTTTTTGCCAGAGCAATGGCTTGCTCAGTCACTTGAAGCGCCAATTCGCGTGTTGGTGTCAAAATCAGCACACGCGCTGGCCCACCTTTACGGCGAGGGAAGTCTAACAAATACTGTAGAGCAGGAAGAACGAATGCGGCTGTTTTACCGGTACCCGTTGGGGCTGAGGCAAGCACGTCGCGTCCGTCTAAAGCGTGTGGGATCACTTCACCTTGAATTACAGTTGGGCGAGTAAAGCCCATGGCCTCAGTTGCACTAAGTAATACAGGATCTAGGTCTAGGTCGGCGAAGCTTTTTATCACAGAATCTCTCCACAGTATGGATTGGGACATTGGGTCAATTAGAGTATAAGGCGGTTCATACTGAAAACGCTGGCGCATTATAGGAGGTTTTGTGAGTAGGGTCACATGCTAATTCGGCATCTTGAGATAAAAGGCACGAGTTAAGTCAATAAATGCGTCGGTATAGTGGCCATTTTCTTGGATGATTAATTGGCTCTCGATGGTTTTTACAGCCTCTTTAGTACACTCGATGAGCAGGCGTGAGACCGGTTTTGTTGGCGTCGTTTTTACGTAGGTGATGCGAGAGAGACTCATACCCGTATCCTTTAGGTTGTCGATAAACCTTAGCCCTTCGTTATGAGGTAAAATAAAGCTGGCGTGACCTTGCTCATTAAGTAAACGCTGGCAGGCCAGTGCTAAATGGGTGTGAGACAGCGCGATAGTATGCCTTGCACTGGCTCTTGCTTTGTTTTTGGAGGACTCTCCAGCGTCGAAATAAGGCGGATTGCAGATAATGCAATCAACGCCTGCATTAGGCAAAGATAACGAAGGTAAGGTTAGCGCCATTACGTCCTGCTGGTAAATCTCAATTCTTTTTGACCAGGGGCTCATCGCGATATTCGTGGTCGCCGCTTGTATAGCAGTTGGCTCGATGTCAATGGCGACTATGGCAGCGTGTGCGTTTCGCTGTGCCGTCATTAGAGTGAGAAGTCCTGTGCCTGTGCCTATGTCTAACACGGACTCAACGCAACTTAATGAGTTCCACGCCCCTAGCAATACACCGTCGGTGCTAACCGCCATGCCAGCATCGTGTGCGGATATCGCAAACTGCTTAAACCTAAATGGGGCGCGTGACATAGCTTACAGCTTCTCACTGTACTCGGTGAGTATTTGGGTTACCCAGTCGTTTAGCCTGTCGTCAGTAAGATCGTATTGAGAATCTTCATCCAGTGCTAACCCGACAAAGTGGCTCTGATCGTCGGTGAGTGCTTTTGATGCATCAAATTGGTAACCTTGGTTGGGCCAGTACCCAATGATGTTAGCGCCGAGCGGTTTGATCTGGTCGTGTAAAAGCCCCATCGCATCCAGAAACCATTCCCCATAACCTTCTTGATCGCCTAAGCCGTACAATGCGACGAATTTGTTTTTTAGCGGTGCGCCAGCGATGTCCTGCCATATTGCTTCCCAGTCTTCTTGGATTTCACCAAAATCCCATGTAGAGATCCCTAGTATGATGAAATCATAGTCGCTGATAAGAGAAAGGGGGGACTCTTTAACATTAAATATATCGACGGTTTCAGGACCAATGAGCTCGCGAATCTTTTCTGCCACAATTTCGGTGTAGCAGGTGGTCGAGCCATAAAACAATCCGATTTTCATACAACCTCGGCTAGGAATATAGAGAAGGGGGACAAAACTGTCGGTCAGTGTACTCACAAAACGCAGCCGGATCAGCAAATTTGTGGCATTTCCATAGGGGCTGTTTTACCCTAACCCAAACCGCGGAAAGTGAGCCTCCATTGCCCAGTCAAGATCAACCCTTAATCGACCAGTTTTTAGATGCCTTGTGGATGGAAAGAGGATTATCAGAAAATACGCTGTCTTCTTATCGCCAAGACTTTAAGCGGCTTTTACAATGGCTGAGTGACCAAGATCTCTCGTTATTGCACGTCACTAAGGAAGACTTAGTGGGATATCAAGCGTTTTTGACCGATCAAAACTATCAAAACCGTTCACGCGCTCGGATGCTCTCTTCTTTGCGAAAATTATTTCAGTACTTATATCAGCAAAACCAGCGAGCGGATGACCCTAGCGCTTTGTTGGTCAGCCCTAAGATGCCCAAGCGGCTCCCTAAAGATTTGTCAGAGAGCCAGGTAGAGGCGCTATTGGCTGCGCCAAACGTGAATGATGTTATCGAACTGCGCGACAAGGCAATGCTGGAACTGCTCTACGCAACTGGATTACGAGTGACCGAATTGGTGAGCCTCACCGCCGAAAACCTCAGCCTTCGTCAGGGTGTGGTGAGGGTGATAGGTAAAGGTAATAAAGAGCGCCTTGTACCAATGGGTGATAACGCTATATATTGGATTGAACGATTTTTACAGCAAGGCCGGTCTGGTTTATTAGGTGAGACGAGTTCTGATGTGATTTTTCCATCTAAACGCGCCAAGCAAATGACCCGACAGACCTTTTGGCACCGTATAAAACACTATGCAGTAGTTGCGGGTATCGACAGTGACAGTTTATCACCGCACGTGCTAAGACACGCATTTGCAACCCATTTACTCAATCACGGGGCCGATTTACGTGTGGTTCAGTTGCTATTGGGACATAGTGACTTATCCACGACACAAATTTATACTCATGTAGCAACCGAAAGGCTCAAGTCTATTCATCAAGCCCATCATCCGCGCGCATCCTAGAGCGTCAACTTGGAAATACTATGAACAAAATTAACGTTACTTCTTTGGCTTTGGTTACATTTTTTCTCGCTGCCTGTGGCAAACAAGGTGAAGCTCAAGAGTCTACGCAAGTCGCCGCAGCGCCTGTAGCCGTGGTCGAGTCAGTGGAAAGCTCGGCTGAGATGGACCGCGACCAGCTTCTGGCTCGCTTTCTTAAAATCGGTGTGGTTGTTAGTGACATTGAGCCTTCGCCAGAACTGCCAGGACTGCTTGAGTTAACCACCAATCAGGGCACCTTCTTTTCAACAGCCGATGGCAGTTATTTTGTCCCTGGTACTCTGTTTTCTCTCGACGAAAATGGCAATTATGACGATGTCATCGCGGCTAAGCGCGGTCCAAAAATTGTTAAGCTTCTTGAAGCACAAACCGACAGCATGATCGAATATAAAGCGGAAGACGAAAAACATGTGGTGACGGTGTTTACCGATATCACCTGTGGGTATTGCACTAAGCTTCATCGCAACATGAAAGAGTACAACGATCTTGGGATCACTGTTCGTTACCTTGCGTTCCCTCGCGCTGGAGATACCAGTGATGTCGGAACAGCAATGGCCAACATTTGGTGTGCGACCGATCCAAAACAAGCGATGAATCAATCTAAGCTTCGCAGCGAGTTCATTTCTGAAACCGAAGTAAAAGACAAAGATTGTCGCGCTATGGTCAGTGAGCAGTATCAGTTGGGTCGCACTATTGGTGTGAATGGTACTCCTGCCATTTACACAGAAAGTGGCATCAATATTGGTGGCTACCTTGACCCAGACGTCATGCTAAATCGACTACAAAATTAACCACCACTCAAATTGGAGACGGATGCATAGCATCCGTTTTTTTGATCATGATTGAAATTAAACGTCGTCCTTTGACCGATATCGGTCAACTCTCCGATTCTTTGTCCCCGCTATTGCGTCGCATTTACGCAGCTCGCGGCATTGATTCTATGTCGATGCTTGAGCGCAGCGCTAAAGGGTTGTTTGCCCCTACAGAATTGTTCGGCATTGAACGTGCGGCTTCATTGCTGTTTGATGCAGTAAAGCGGCAACAACGAATCATTATTGTGGGTGATTTTGATGCCGATGGCGCCACCAGTTCAGCGCTTTCAGTGCTGGCACTTCGTATGCTCGGTATGTCTAATGTCGATTATTTAGTGCCGAATCGTTTTGAAGATGGTTATGGTTTGTCACCGGAAGTGGTGGATCAAGCGTTGGAGCTCAACGCTGAACTTATCATGACGGTCGATAACGGAGTTTCGTCGCTATCAGGGGTGAAGTACGCCAAAGAGAAAGGGCTGGTGGTTGTGGTGACCGATCACCACTTGCCGGGCGCTGAACTTCCCGTAGCCGATGCGATCGTCAACCCCAATCTCCACCAATGCGACTTTCCATCGAAGGCGTTAGCCGGTGTCGGCGTCGCATTCTATTTGATGCTAGCGTTACGAGCACAAATGCGAAATAGCGGTTGGTTCCAAGCGCAAGGCATCGCTGAGCCCAATTTGTCAGAGCTGCTCGATTTGGTGGCACTGGGTACGGTGGCCGACGTGGTTCCGTTAGATCAGAACAATCGTATTTTGGTTCATCAAGGGCTGCAGCGCATTAGAGCGGGAAAAGTTCGCCCCGGCATACAAGCACTTATAGAAGTTGCAAAACGTAATCCGAGTCGATTAGTCGCCTCTGATTTCGGATTCGCATTGGGGCCACGGATCAACGCGGCTGGACGTCTTGACGATATGTCGTTTGGGGTTGAGCTACTCATGTGTAATAACATTCATGCAGCGCGTCGAATGGCCAGCGAGCTGGACGGTCTCAACCAAACTCGTCGAGAGATCGAAGAGGGTATGAAGCAAGAAGCGATGGCGTTTTGTGAGCGATTGCAATTTGACGACAAGCAGCAAATGCCGTTTGGCTTAGCGCTGTTTCAAGCTGACTGGCACCAAGGCGTCATTGGCATTTTAGCCTCACGCATTAAAGATCAATTCCATCGCCCCGTCATTGCCTTTGCAAGCGGTGGCGACGGGATCATCAAAGGGTCGTGTCGGTCGATTGTTGGTGTACATATGCGTGATCTACTGGATCGTATTGATGTGCAAAACCCGGGTTTGATTTTGAAATTTGGCGGTCACGCGATGGCAGCAGGGCTGTCGATAAACGAAGTGGATTATGACCGCTTTTGCGCTTTGTTTGACCAAGCGGTACGACAAGAGATCGACGAAGATGCGCTGCGAGGTGTGGTATTGTCCGATGGCGAACTAACACCAGAAGAGTTTTCTATGCATACCGCCCACGACATTCGCTCTGGCGGGCCATGGGGACAAGCCTTTCCCGAACCGATTTTTGATGGGGAATTTAAAGTACTCAATCAAAAATTGGTGGGTGAGAAGCATTTAAAGCTTATCGTGGAGCCTATTTTTAAAGGGCACAATAGCAATGTCATGTTAGATGCCATTGCGTTTAATGTGGATCTTAGACGCTGGCCGGATGCCTCAGCAAAAAGTGTGCGTATGGCCTATCGTCTCGATATCAATGAGTTTCGTGGCAATCAGTCACTACAGCTGATGGTAGAAGTATTAGAAGCGCCTTAACCATTCATCACCAATAAACCAAATTCACCGGCCACTCCCTTGGGAGTGGCCGCTTTATAATCGTTCAAAAAATACCTGTATCTCGGTCACATTTTCAAGTAAAATCCGAGAGTTTTTCTACGCGTAAATAAATCAATTATATGTTTGAAATCAATCCGATTAAAAACCGTATTCAGGATGTGTCTGAACGCACAAATATCCTGAGGGGGTACCTTTGACTATGACGCCAAAAAAGAGCGTCTAGAAGAGGTTAATGCAGAATTAGAGCAACCAGATGTATGGAACGAACCTGAACGTGCGCAAGCACTGGGTAAAGAGCGTTCATCATTGGAGGCCGTAGTAGAAACCATCGACCAACTCGACCAAGGCGTTGAGGATGTTGAAGGGCTACTGGAGCTTGCGGTTGAAGAAGAAGATCAAGAGACGTTTGACGAAGTTGAAGCCGAATTGTGTGATTTGGAAGCCAAGCTAGAGAAGCTTGAGTTTCGTCGTATGTTTGCAGGCGATCACGACGGGAGCGACGCGTACATCGATTTGCAGTCGGGTTCTGGTGGCACCGAAGCTCAGGATTGGACCAATATGATGCTGCGCATGTATTTGCGTTGGGCTGAGTCAAAGGGCTTTAAAGCAGAAGTAATTGAAGTCTCTGAAGGTGAGGTTGCGGGTCTTAAATCGGCCACGGTTCGCATCAGTGGCGAGTACGCGTATGGCTGGCTTCGCACCGAAACCGGCGTGCATCGTTTGGTTCGTAAGTCTCCGTTTGATTCTGGCGGTCGCCGTCATACGTCGTTCGCTTCTGCGTTTATATACCCAGAGATTGATGACAATATTGATATCGACATTAACCCGTCAGATTTACGAATTGATGTATACCGAGCATCCGGTGCGGGTGGTCAGCATGTAAACACCACCGAGTCAGCTGTGCGTATTACTCACTTGCCTACTAATACTGTGGTGCAGTGCCAAAACGATCGCTCTCAGCATAAAAACAAAGACCAAGCGATGAAACAGCTTCGCGCAAAACTGTTTGAGCTGGAACTGCAAAAACAAAATGCAGAAAAGCAAGCCAACGAAGACGCGAAATCCGACATCGGTTGGGGCAGCCAGATCCGTTCATACGTGCTGGATGATTCACGCATTAAAGATTTACGCACTGGCGTTGAAAACCGCAATACCCAAGCGGTGCTCGACGGCGATTTAGACAAATTTATTGAAGCCAGCCTAAAATCAGGGCTGTAAGCTTTTTTTACCGACTTAACACAACAGGATAGATCGACAATGACTGATGCTGTTCAAAATGATCAAGCGGCACAACAAAGTGCTCAAGAAGAAAATAAACTGATTGCAGAGCGTCGCGCTAAGCTCGACGAAATCCGCAAAAACTGTAGCTCAAACGGCCACCCAAACGATTTTCGTCGTGACAGCCTAGCGGGTGATCTACAGCAGAAGTTTGGTGAAAAAAGCAAACAAGAACTTGAAGAGCTAAACCATGTGGTTGCGATTGCCGGTCGCATCATGGCAAAACGTGGTCCTTTCTTGGTGATCCAAGAAACATCGGGTCGCATTCAAGCTTACGCGGCAAAAGACGTTCAAAAAGAGCTTAAAGCGAAATACCAAGGCCTAGACATTGGTGACATCGTTGGCGTTAAAGGTGCTCTTCATAAATCAGGTAAGGGCGATCTTTACGTGAATATGGAAGAGTATGAGTTGCTCACTAAAGCACTTCGTCCACTGCCAGAAAAATTCCACGGTCTTACTGACCAAGAGATGCGCTATCGCCAACGTTACGTTGACTTGATTGTAAACGAAGACTCTCGCTCTGCGTTTATCATTCGCTCTAAGCTGGTCTCTTCTATTCGTAGCTTTATGAGTTCAAAAGGCTACTTGGAAGTGGAAACTCCGATGATGCACGCGATCCCTGGCGGCGCAACAGCGCGTCCTTTCATTACCCATCACAATGCGCTCGATATTGATATGTATTTGCGCGTAGCACCAGAGCTGTATTTGAAGCGTTTGGTTGTGGGTGGATTTGATCGCGTATTCGAAATCAACCGTAACTTCCGTAACGAAGGTTTGTCGCCTCGTCACAACCCAGAATTTACCATGATGGAGTTCTACCAAGCCTACTCTGACTACAAAGACTTGATGGATTTGACCGAAGAAATGCTTAGCACCGTTGCTATGGACGTTCTGGGTTCAACCTCAATGCCTTACGGTGATGAAACCGTTGAGTTCGGTGGAACCTATGCACGTTTGAGCATGTTTGAAGCGATCAAGCAGTACAATCCAGACCACGGTCAAATTCAAGCACTGACTGAAGCCGATCTACAAGACCGTGATTTGATGGTGTCGATCGCAAAATCTGTGCACGTGGATGTAGAAACGTTCTGGACTTGCGGCCAACTGCTTGAAGAGATCTTTGGCGAAACCGCTGAGCCTAAGCTTATCCAGCCAACCTTTATTACTGGTTACCCGGCAGATATCTCACCATTGGCTCGCCGTAGTGATGACAATCCTTTCTTTACAGACCGTTTTGAATTCTTTATCGGTGGTCGTGAAGTTGCCAATGGCTTCTCTGAGCTTAACGATGCAGAAGACCAAGACGCTCGCTTTAAAGCGCAGGTTGAAGCAAAAGATGCCGGTGATGATGAAGCAATGTACTACGACGCCGATTACATTACGGCACTCGAGCACGGTCTTCCGCCAACAGCAGGGCAGGGTATTGGTATCGATCGTTTAGCGATGCTATTTACCAACACGCACACCATTCGTGACGTGATTTTGTTCCCAGCTATGCGTCCTCAGCAATAGCCAGATTTACGACTTAATTTAACCGGCCTAGGAAACTAGGCCGGTTTTTTTTGTCTTTTTTTTGGTCAACAGTGATCTGTTGTTGTAAGCCTTGCCGTAGAACTTCATGAATCTAGCAAACAACATTTTGGTCTCGCAGCTTAGAGACTTATTTTTAAAAAGTAAGGAATCGTTATGAACAAATTAATCGCTCTATCAGCCGCTCTACTAGTCAGTACTACTGCGTTTGCCTCTGGCCAATATAAAGACGTGTCGACCAATCAATCTGCTCGCTTTATTACAGAAGGCGTAAGCAGCCAGGAAGAAGCACAAGCTCTAGCAAGTACGTTTGTCGATGACTTGGACAGCAAAAGTAATATTGAGCTAAGCCAACAATTGCCAACGCCACACCTTCGTATGGACAAGCGCAGTATGGAAGTGACGGATACTGAGCTAAGCTTCATCACCGAAGAAGCAACCGATGGTAGCACCACTTATCGCGCCGTTGTTGATGTGGATTACACCTACAACTACCGTGCAGACAAGAGTTAATTGAATTCTCGCAATTTAACGCCTCGCTCATACGCGGGGCGTTTTCATTTCTAAGTGCCCGTAAAAAAGCAAAATGTAGCAAACTTTGAAAGGGCGCAGCACAAGAAATGTCAATTTGTTAGCAGCTTCCGTAAAGATGTGTAAACGAAAAAGCCTTAAAAGTAAGCCTGTGTAAACTCGCTCGCGTGATGCAGATCAACTTGTTACCTTTATTTCAACGCAGAGAGATGTCGCGATTAACACAGTTTATGACTCACCTTTTGAGTCACTCAAATTAAGTAAGGGATCGTTATGAAAAAAGTAATCACATTAGCAGCAGCACTACTTCTTAGCACATCAGCACTGGCAGCCACCCAATACAAAGATGTGTCGACTAACCAGACGGCGCGTTACTTAACCGACGCAGTATCAACTCAAGCTGAAGCTGAAGCACTTGCTACCACTTTTGTGAGTGAGCTTGAAGAAAAAAGCAACTTTGAGCTTAGTCAGCAGTTGCCAACACCGCACCTTCGTATGGACAAACGCAGTATGGAAGTCACGGATACTGAACTGAGCGTTGTGACAGAAGAAGCCGATGATGGCTCGGTAAACTACCGCGCGGTAGTCGATGTTGACTACTCATATAAATACCGCTCTAGCAAAGGTTAATATTTCGCTAGCACTAAAAGCCTCGCACCTGCGGGGCTTTTTTCTTTTTGAGTTTCGTCATTTACCTATAGAGATGAAAGTTGGCAAGTGGGTCGCATCATTACGGCTTTATTAACAGCGCTTGCTGCTGAGATGCCACTACTCATGACTCACTTGACTGACATGGAGTCGATGATTTCACCATATTTTGCCATTGATAATAATTTTATAGATAAAAAGTGATCCAATTAGGTTGTGCACTACGTATTAATTCATGCAAGCAGCAATGAGAGCGAAGACATTGTTGTCTTTGGCTCTAAAGCATTGATGAAACAAGGCCCATTGAGGTGCGAAGTGTCAATTTAAACGCTAGAAACGTAAAGAAACGTAAGCGAAACGAGCGGTTAAGTAAGCAAGTGTAAACTCACTGGTGTGACACAGATCAAATTGGTACTTTGTATTCAACGCAGCAAACATGCATTAGCAAACACATTTTGTCTCCTCATTGAGAGACACTTTTTTAAAGTAAGGGATCGTTATGAAAAAAGTTATCACTCTAGCAGCAGCACTTCTTCTTAGTACGTCAGCGTTCGCAGCGACACAATACAAAGATGTTACCACCAATCAGACCGCTCAATATGTGACTGATGCTGTGTCATCTCAAGCGGAAGCGGAATCTTTGGCAACAAACTTTGTGACTGAACTTGAAGCGAAAAACAGTCTAGAGCTTAGCCAGCAGCTGCCTACGCCTCACTTGCGTATGGACAAACGCAGCATGGAAGTGTCGGACACTGAACTGAGTGTTGTGGCTGAAGAAGCAGAAGATGGCTCTGTGAGCTACCGCGCAGTGGTTGATGTAGATTACAACTACAGCTACCGCGCAGCAAAAAGCTAATTAATTAGTGAACAACTGACGCTCTGTTAGCCCCGCTTGGGGCTTTAAATAGGTAAGGGGTAATGATGAACAAAGCAATCGTATTAGCCGCGCTATTGGTAAGCAGTTCAACCATGGCAGCAACCTCATTCACTAATGAGGTCTCCAATCAAAGTGATGATACCTTCCTTAGTACTGTCTCTTCTCAAGACAGCGCTAGCACGCAGATCACTAATGTCATTGCGCAACTGGATGAGAAGCAAGATTTGTCTTTGACTCAGCAACCCCCTATACCAGAGCTTCGTAGTGACACAGATGGTTTTGCCTCTATCGAAATAGAGTTCTCTTCTCGATCAGATGATTTGTAAACCGACAACTGTATTCAAGGCCCCGCATTATGCGGGGCTTTTTTGTGTCGACGCAAAAGTAGCAGCAATGGATTGTTCACTGCTAAGCCAAAGAACGAGTTGGACGAGTTGGACGTTGTAACCAGTTAAGTTAATTGGGAGTGGATTAGCATGCTCGCAAACGAGACTTTTAGCCAAAATATCAGCCAAAGAAAATTCATTTCAATTTTTAAAAGAAATAACTGATCTATTTAGGTTGTGCACTACGTAAAACCTTATGACAACGCAATGTGAGTTGCAACTAAGGGTCTCGATTAAGAGTAGCCTGTTGAAAATAAGTAGTCAGTAGGGTTATCAGCGTCAATTTAAAGGCCAGATTCGTAAAGATACGTAAACGAAATCGCGCCGAAAGTAAGCAAGTGTAAACCCACTAGCGTGACGCAGATCAAATTGTTAATTTAACTTCAACGCAGCAAACAGCACTAGCAAATTAATTAGTCTCACCATTTTAGAGACGCACTTATTCAGTAAGGGATCGTTATGAAAAAAGTAATCACACTAGCAGCAGCACTACTTCTTAGTACCTCAGTATTTGCAGCAAATCAATACAAAGATGTTACGACCAATCAGACAGCACAATACGTTACAGACGCTGTGTCGACTCAAGCAGAAGCTGAAGCGTTAGCAAATGGCTTTGTAACTGAGTTGGATGGCAAAAACAACTTTGAACTAAGCCAGCAATTGCCAACGCCACATCTACGTATGGACAAACGTAGCATGGAAGTAACGGATACGGAGCTGAGCTTTGTAACGGAAGAAGCAGCCGATGGCTCACTAAATTACCGTGCAGTTGTTGACGTTGATTACACGTACAACTATCGCGCTGATAAAAGCTAATTCGAACTCGCTTAGAAAGGCCCCGCAGATGCGGGGCTTTTTTTGTGTATGGCTACGAGCAAATGATACGCTCACAAACTAGAATGACTCATTGTTCACCAGCGTGATCTTCCTCACAATTAAGTGCGTACAATCGATATCGAGTCGACCAATGAGCTTCAACCGGCTCTGATTCATTTGGCGCTATTTAACCTTAGTTGGTTTATGGCCATTATCTGTTGAATAGGTGGATAGATTATGAATGCACTAAGTTTAATCGTGACAGGGTTAGCATTGAGCTCAACGCTCAGCTATGCAAGCAGTTTTAAAGAGGCTACGACTCATCAACGTGCTCAATTTGTGACTGATTCTGTATCTTCTGAAGCGAAAGCAGAGGATTTAGCCAATAAATTTGTCGCTGAGATGTATGAAAAAGATAGCCTGGCTCTTAGTCAAAAACTGCCGACGCGTCACCGACGAGCTGACAAGCGTACTTTTGAAATTACCAGCACAAGTGTCCATTACAAGACGGAACTACGCCATGGAGGCGTTCCGGCCGTGCAAGGTGTGATTGATGTCAAGTACACCTACACCTATCGCGCTAAGAAGTAATAGTATAAGAAGCAGGGGCAAGTGGGCCACTCACCTCGACACTCAGTGGCGGTAGCAGCAAACACTTTCATGTTGTCATTCAGATTCGGAGCAATGCTTTGTTGAGCATTTAGTACTAAAGTTAACTCTATGGCGTTAGTACGGTATCAACATAGAGGGATCGTTGAAGTGTTATCGCCATTGTTACAGTGGCCATTAAAACAATGGCCACTTATATGAATTTCAGAGGATGAAATAATATGAAAATTGCTATGATTATGGCAGCCAGTTTGGTTGTTAGTACTTCTTCGTTCGCCAGTCTACAATCGGCCAATTCGAGTGCCGACCTAACCACACACACAGTGGCATCTCAAGCTAAAGCTAGGGCTCTAGCGGCTGAGTACGTAGCGTCACTGAACGCGATGAGTGGGGCTGAGTTGAGTAAGAAACTACCGCACTACCACGGGGGAGTCGACGTTAACTCCTTTTCGCTCACCAATACTAAGATTATTACCGTAATCGATCTTTCTCATGGCGGCGTACCAGCCTACAAAGGCATGATCGATATCGATTATACCTACCAATATAATGCTAAGTAGTTAGTCTACTTAGCATATTGCTGGTTCGGTTATTAATTCAGATTGCGCGAACCTAGAGCCTTAGAACTCATTGTCAGTCACTTCATCGACGATGGGTTCTATTTCTTCCTGGAGCTCTAAAAGATTAATCGCGATGGTGACAAAGTCTGAGTCAGTAATGATCCCGACCAGTTTTTTATGAGAAACAACAGGTAAGCAACCCACTTTGTGTTTTTGCATGTACGTTGCGCTTTCTCTTAACCCGGCTTGGGGGGCGACGGTCATTACGCTTTTACACATAGCTTCACCTAGAGGCGTGCTGAGTGTGTATTTATTCAATGATTCGTCTTCGTGAAGACTGGACTCTTGAGCTGCGAGGATGTCTCGCTGAGTCACTAGCCCTAATAATTCTCCTTCTGCAGTCACGACCGGAACGTGGCGAATATCTTTCTCATGCATGAGTTGCTTTGCGTCGGCTAAAGAGTTTGAACGCAGCAATGAATGAGGATTACGAGTCATGAGCTCTTCAATTTTGATCATCTCAACCTCCTAAATCACTTCCATCGACACTAAAACCAAACGTTTTAGTATTGGGAGATATTTCCACTATAGTGTTTTTAGCGTCAGCAAGGTTGGAAACGGATCACAGTGATAAGAGTAAATTTGTCGTAATCGAACCACTCTTTGATGAACATCAAATTGAAAATGGGTATACTGCCCATCGCTTAATTAACCAACCAGATTTTAACACCATGCAAGTATCTGATTTTCATTTCGATCTCCCTGATGAGCTGATCGCTCGCTATCCGACCGCTGACCGTACAGCCAGTCGTTTACTTCACCTGCAAGGTAACAGTGGGCAATTGGATGATAAGCACTTCACCGACATTTTATCCCTTGTCAATGAAGGTGATTTATTGGTGTTCAACAACACACGCGTTATCCCAGCTCGGCTGTTTGGCAAAAAAGCCAGTGGTGGAAAAATTGAGGTATTGGTAGAACGTATGTTGGATGAGCACTCGCTGCTCGCCCATGTTCGTTCCTCAAAATCACCAAAACCCGGCACATTGTTGTATCTCGGTGATGAAGAACAGTATGAAGCGGAAATGGTTCAGCGACATGGCGCGCTGTTCGAAATCCGATTTACCTGCGACAAAGCGGTCCTTCAAATATTGAATGAGGTAGGGCACATGCCACTGCCTCCTTATATAGACCGTCCTGACGAAGACGCCGATAAAGAACGTTATCAAACGGTGTATAACAAGGTGCCAGGTGCAGTCGCTGCGCCAACCGCAGGCTTGCACTTTGATGACGAAATCTTAGGAAAAATCAAAGCTAAAGGCGTAGAGTTTGCTTACGTTACATTGCATGTCGGTGCCGGAACGTTTCAACCGGTAAAAGTGGACAATATTAATGACCACCATATGCACGCGGAGTACGTTGAAGTCCCTGAAGAAGTTGTGCAAGCCATCGCGCAAACCAAAGCTCGAGGTGGTCGAGTGATCGCTGTGGGAACCACATCAGTGCGTTCGCTGGAAAGTGCCGCTCAGAGCGCACTTAAAAATGGCACAGAGTTAGTGCCCTATTTCGATGACACCGAAATCTTTATTTTCCCTGGTTATCAATTTCAACTGGTGGACGCGTTATTGACGAACTTCCACCTACCAGAATCTACGTTAATCATGTTGGTGAGTGCATTTGCCGGTTACGACCACGTAATGAATGCTTATCGACATGCCGTCGAACAGCAGTATCGCTTCTTTAGTTATGGCGATGCGATGTTTGTGGAAAAACAGCACAGCGATTAAGCTTTGCTCATTTATTCGAGTGCTAGCAGCATGCTAGAGAGTATCACTACAACGTGGTTGTAGCACTTTTCGCAAGGAATGCGACCGCTCACGAACGAGGGTAGACCTTCAGTCTGCCCTTTGGTTAATCGTCAGACTGTTTCTCTGACATTGGAGGCTTCGTGAAGTTAACATTTAATTTAAACAAAACCGATGGTAATGCGCGTCGTGGTCAATTGACCTTCGAACGTGGCACGGTTCAAACCCCCGCTTTTATGCCAGTAGGCACTTACGGCACTGTAAAAGGCATGACCCCTGAAGAGGTGAAAGGTACTGGCGCAGAAATTCTGCTCGGTAATACCTTCCACTTGTGGCTACGCCCAGGTCAAGAAGTGATGAAAATGCACGGTGATTTGCATGACTTTATGCACTGGCATGGCCCAATTTTGACTGACTCGGGCGGCTTTCAGGTCTTCAGTTTAGGCGATATCCGTAAGATCACTGAAGAAGGGGTACATTTTAGAAACCCTGTCAATGGTGACAAAATTTTTATGGATGCCGAGAAGTCCATGGAAATCCAGAAAGATCTTGGCTCTGATATCGTGATGATATTTGACGAGTGTACTCCTTATCCAGCAACGCATGACGAAGCGAAAAAGTCGATGGAGATGTCTTTGCGTTGGGCTCAGCGTTCGCGCGATCATTTTGACAAGCTCGAAAACCCTAACTCTCTATTTGGTATTGTGCAGGGTGGTGTGTACGAAGATCTACGCGACGTATCAGTAAAAGGCCTCACGGAAATTGGCTATGACGGTTACGCGGTTGGTGGTCTTGCTGTTGGTGAGCCGAAAGAAGACATGCACCGTATTTTGGAGCATACCTGTCCACAATTGCCAGAAGACAAGCCACGTTACCTAATGGGCGTAGGTAAACCTGAAGACTTAGTGGAAGGCGTTCGCCGTGGTATTGACATGTTTGATTGTGTGATGCCAACGCGAAATGCACGAAATGGTCACCTCTTTGTCACTGGTGGAATCATCAAGATTCGTAACGCAAAACACAAAACGGATACTACGCCACTGGATCCAGAGTGTGATTGCTACACCTGTAAAAATTACTCTAAGGCGTACTTGCATCATTTGGATCGTTGTAATGAAATTTTAGGTGCTCGCCTAAATACCATTCATAATTTACGTTACTACCAGCGTGTGATGGAAAGCATTCGCCAAGCAATTGATGAAGATAGATTTGATGAATTTGTGAGCGAGTTTTACGCCAGACGCGATCGTGACGTGCCACCGCTTGGAAAGTAAGTGATCAAATTCACATTCCGTTATTAAATAAAATTGAGGCGAAGCGGGCTAGACCTTGAAATCTGGTATGCTTGGCCTCACTTTTTAGTTTTCTATTTAAATATTATAAAAGGAACAACCCAATGAGTTTCTTCATTTCTAATGCTCACGCAGCAGCTGAAGGCGCACCAGCAGGTGGCGGTTTTGAAATGCTAATCATGCTTGGTATGTTTGGCCTGATTTTCTACTTCATGATTTTCCGTCCACAATCAAAGCGTGTGAAAGAGCACAAGAACCTAATCTCGTCAATTTCGAAAGGCGATGAGATCCTAACCTCGGGTGGCCTTGTAGGTAAAGTGACTAAGATTGCTGATGACAATGATTTTATCTCAATCGAGCTTAACCAAAGCAATGAGATCATGATTAAGAAAGATTTCGTGTCTAACGTACTGCCTAAAGGTACGCTTAAGTCTCTATAAGAGCAGCTAGAGGATCTTGCTGTGTTAAACAGATACCCACTATGGAAGTACATTATGGTGGCATTGATCATTATGATCGGTGCTCTGTACGCGCTTCCAAATATCTACGGTGAAGATCCAGCGATACAAGTAACAGGGGCACGTGGTGCCTCTGTTGATTTGGCGACGTTGGATACCATTACCAAAGTACTTGAAAAAGAAAGCCTTGCTACCAAATCCGTTGCCTTAGAAGACGGTTCTATTCTTGTTCGCTTCCTCGATACTGACACTCAAATCGCTGCAAGAGACGTGCTATCGGGTTCACTTGATTCTGACTTGATAGTGGCACTTAATTTGGCGGCTGCAACCCCCAATTGGCTAGAGTCTATTGGTGCAAACCCAATGAAACTCGGTTTGGACTTACGTGGCGGTGTTCACTTCCTGATGGAAGTGGATATGGATGCGGCATTGTCTAAGTTAGTGGGTCAGCAGGAAGAAGCCTTCCGCAGTGAATTACGTGAAGACAAAATTCGTTATCGTGCGGTTCGAGCTCATTCTGATTCTGTTGAAGTGATTCTTCGTGATCAAGACCAGCTAGACCAAACCGCAAGATTGTTGAAAACCAATCACCCAGATATGGTTTTCACCGAGCAAACCTCTGCCGGTAACTTTGTATTAAAAGCAGAGTTTACGGAAGCGCGCTTACAAGAAGTGCGTAACTACGCCGTCGAGCAAAACATCACCATTCTCCGTAATCGTGTTAACGAGCTTGGCGTTGCCGAACCATTGGTTCAGCGTCAGGGGGCCAGCCGCATTGTGGTTGAGCTGCCAGGTGTTCAAGATACCGCTCGCGCTAAAGAGATCTTGGGTGCAACTGCGACGCTTGAGTTCCGCGAAGTGGACGACACTGCAGACCTTGTCGCCGCAGCCAATGGCCGTGTCCCCGCGGGTAGTGAGATTAAGTATGATCGTGACGGTCGCCCTGCGGTATTGAAAAAACGCATTATTCTTGGCGGTTCGAGCATTACAGACGCAAGCTCTAGCACCGATGAATATGGACGCCCTCAGGTGAATATTTCATTGGACAGCGATGGCGGCAGTAAGATGTCTGCTTTCTCACGTCAAAACGTGGGTAAGCTAATGGCCACGGTCTTTGCAGAATACAAAGACAGCGGTAAGCGTACAGCGGATGGCAAAGTGATCTTGGATAAGCACGAAGAGGTGATTAACCAAGCGACTATCCAAACCGCATTGGGCCGTAACTTTCGTATAACGGGTATCGATTCTGTTGCTGAAGCGCATAACTTAGCCTTGCTATTGCGTGCTGGCGCACTGATTGCGCCTATATCAATCGTTGAAGAGCGCACCATTGGACCTTCAATGGGACAGCAAAACATCGATATGGGTGTTCAAGCTTGTTTGTGGGGTATGCTGGCCGTAATGCTATTTACAGCAGTTTACTATCGCAAGTTTGGCCTAGTGGCAAACCTGGCTCTTGTGGTTAACCTTGTGTTGATTGTGGGGGTCATGTCTATGATCCCAGGTGCGACCATGACCCTACCGGGTATAGCTGGTATTGTACTGACCGTTGGTATGGCTGTAGATGCGAACGTACTGATCTTTGAGCGGATACGTGAAGAGCTTAGAGAAGGTCGCAATCCGCAACAAGCTATTCACCAAGGTTATGCAAATGCGCTAAGCACCATTGCTGATGCGAACGTGACTACGTTGATCACTGCAGTCATTCTTTTCGCAGTGGGTACGGGTGCCATCAAAGGTTTTGCCGTGACACTGTCAATCGGTATTCTGACCTCAATGTTTACAGCCATCATAGGCACCCGTTGTGTGGTGAACCTTATGTATGGTGGTAAGCGTATTGATAAGCTGTCGATCTAGGAGTTATTGATGTTTCAAATATTGAAACCAGACATGATGATCGACTTCATGCGTTGGTCAAAAGGTGCATTTGTATTATCGATTGTGGTAATCGGTGCAGCGCTATTTTCCCTGTCTACCAATTGGTTAAATTGGGGCTTGGATTTCACAGGTGGTACGTTAATTGAAGTGGGCTTTGAACAGCCTGCTGATCTTGAGCAAATTCGTAGTTCGCTAGAAGCGAAAGGGTTTGGTGATGCCACAGTGCAAAACTTTGGTTCTTCACGTGAGGTTATGGTTCGCCTACGTCCTCGTGATGACGTTCAAGGTGAGGTACTGGGTAACCAGATTCTCGATGCAATTAAAGAAGGTACTGGTGAGAGTGTAGAGATGCGCCGAATCGAGTTTGTTGGCCCTAACGTGGGTGACGAACTGGCTGAAGCAGGCGGCATGGCGATTATTGTATCGCTGATCTGTATCTTGCTGTACGTCTCTATGCGCTTTGAGTGGCGTCTTGCTGCTGGTGCGGTAATGGCATTGGCCCACGATATTATTATCACTATCGGCGTGTTTTCGTTCTTGCAGATTGAAGTGGACCTAACCATCATTGCAGCCTTGTTAACGGTAGTGGGGTACTCACTCAACGATACCATTGTTGTATTTGACCGTATTCGTGAAAACTTCCGCAAGATGCGTAAAGGTGAGCCTGCTGAAATCATTAATGGCTCAATCAGCCAGACATTAAGTCGTACCCTGATTACCTCAGCAACAACTTTGTTTGTTGTGATTGCACTCTTTACTCAAGGTGGCGCGAATATCCATGGATTTGCAACTGCGTTGCTGTTAGGTATTGTAGTTGGTACTTATTCATCGATTTACGTCGCTTCTGCGTTGGCCCTAAAACTGGGTATCAACAAAGAACACCTTATGCCACCACAAGTGGATAAAGAAGGCGCTGAATTTGACGAAATGCCGTAAATTCGCATAAGTAATGGAATAATTAATAGCGATCAGAGTTACCCTCTGATCGCTTTTTTACACAAAAGGAATTGAAAGTGACTCAAATCATTGAAGCAAACAGCGCCGTCACGCTGCATTTTGAAATTAAGCTAAAAGACGGTTCAGTTGCAGACAGCACTCACCAAATGGGTAAACCCGCTAAACTCATCATCGGTGACGGTAGTCTTAGTGATAACTTTGAATCGCATTTGTTGGGATTAACCGCTGGCGATAAGCGAGCGGTAGAACTTGACGCGGAAGACGCGTTTGGCGCACCTAATCCAGATAACATTCACCATTTAGAAAGAAGCCGTTTCAATAATGCTGATGAGCTCGAAGTTGGTGTCATCATGGCCTTTGCTGGTCCAGATGGTCAAGAGATCCCAGGTATTGTTACTGAGCTTGTAGGCGACTCTGTCACGGTGGACTTTAATCACCCGCTCGCAGGACAAGATGTGATTTTCGATATCGAAATACTCGCTGTCGAATAATTTTTTAAGCCCTTTCGAGAGTTGAGCCTTCAATTTTGGCGAGGTACACTGTGCCTCCATTGCTAAGCTACTCGGTGTACTATGAGCAAAACCATGAAAATACTTTTAGCAAACCCACGCGGTTTTTGTGCAGGCGTTGATAGAGCTATCTCTATTGTTGAACGAGCGCTCGAAATCTATCAACCACCGATCTACGTTCGCCATGAGGTTGTTCATAACCGTTTTGTGGTTGAAGGACTTAAAGTGCGTGGTGCAGTATTTGTTGAAGAGCTCAATGAAGTTCCTGACGATAACATTGTGATCTTTTCGGCTCATGGTGTATCTCAAGCGGTGAGAGCCGAAGCAAAAGCGAGGCACTTAACAGTATTTGATGCGACTTGTCCTTTGGTGACAAAGGTACATATGGAAGTGGCTCGCGCCAGCCGTAAAGACACTGAAGTGGTGCTGATTGGTCATGCCGGTCACCCAGAAGTCGAAGGGACAATGGGACAATACGCCAGTGAAATTGGCGGTATGTACCTTGTTGAGACACCAGAAGACGTCGAAAAGCTACAAATTATCGATCCGACAAACTTGCATTTTGTGAGTCAAACCACGTTGTCGGTCGATGAAACTGCATCAGTAATCGAAAAATTACGCAGTGTGTTCCCGCATATTCAAGGGCCTCGAAAAGACGATATTTGTTACGCCACGCAAAACCGTCAAGATGCGGTTCGTGTTTTGGCACCGCAAGTCGATGCAATGATTGTGGTTGGGTCGAAGAACTCGTCAAATTCAACTCGCCTCAAAGAGCTCGCCGAAAAATTAGGTACACCAGGCTACTTAACGGATTGCCCAGAAGACATCGAAACACATTGGTTAGATAATGTGGATGTTGTTGGTGTGACTGCCGGTGCGTCTGCACCAGAAGAGTTGGTCAATCAAATTCTAACTCGTATTCAAGAGCTCGGCGCTACCGACGTTGAAGAAGTGCTTGGGCGTGAAGAAAATATGTTTTTCGAAGTGCCTAAAGAGTTAAAGGTAAAGCACGTTTCCTAATTAATACACTCTATTAAAAAACAAATAGGCAGTTTTGGCTATCGGAAATGGATAGTTAACGCTGCTTTTTTGTTCCCCAAAGTAAATCCATTAACAATATTGGCTATAATTGAAGCACATTCTTGGTGTGCTTTGTGTGAAAAATGAGCGGCTTGTTTTCTCATAAATGTCAAAACAGGAAAAAACTTCTCAAATTGATAGTTTAGGTCAATATTATGCTGACTTTTTCTATTAATTAATTGCATTGACGTTAAAATCTGTGCCGGACGTAGTTCAATCGTCTACCGCCAATAAATAAAAAATTACGGAGTTACCATGAGTAACCAAGCTACAACTAACACAACAGTACAAAAAGCAAGCGGCATGGACCGCTTCCTAAATGTGATTGAGCGTGTCGGAAACAAAATTCCCGACCCAGCTATATTGTTCTTTTGGGCACTGATCGCCGTTTGGGTTTTTTCCGCCGTTCTTTCTCAAGTTTCTTTTGATTTGGTCAACCCGCGTACAGGCGACGCATTGGTCATCAATAACCTTCTTACGGGTGAAGCTCTCGCGCACTTTCTTGCCAACATGGTCACCACCTTTACTAGCTTTGCTCCTCTAGGTATCGTGCTTGTCGCAATGTTGGGTGTCGGTGTTGCCGATTCTTCTGGTTTTATTACTACCGCATTGAAGAAAATGCTTAATGTAACACCAGCCAAATTCCTGACGCCAATGTTGATTTTAGTGGCGATTGTTTCGCACACTGCAGCAGATGCAGGTTACGTTCTGGTCATCCCTCTGGGGGGGATTATCTTCCATGCTGCAGGTCGTCACCCTCTAGCGGGTATTGCTGCTGCCTTCGCAGGTGTATCGGGTGGTTTTTCTGCCAACTTTATCCCATCGGGAATTGACCCTCTATTAGCAGGCTTTACTCAAACAGCGGCGCAAGTTCTTGACCCTGATTATGTGGTAAACCCTCTTGCTAACATCTACTTCACTGGCTTGTCTTCCATCATTATTGTTGCTATTGGTTGGTTTGTGACTGAGCGTATTATTGAACCACGTTTAGCTAAAACCCCAGTAGACGCAGATGCAGAAGAAGCGCCGGATCTTGGTTCAATTTCTGACAAAGAAGCAAAAGCATTCAAATACGCTGGTTGGGCAATGATGGCGGGTATCGCGCTATTGATTGCTGCAATCATGCCTGAAAACTCTGCACTTCGTTCTCCTGACGGCGAAATTACCGCGTTCTCTGCACCGCTGATGAAGTCGATTGTGCCACTCATTTTCATTCTATTTATCATTCCTGGCATCGTATATGGCCGTGTGGTAGGTAAATTCTCTAACAGTAATGACGTTATCAAAGCAATGTCTGACACCATGGGTACTATGGGTGCGTACATGGTTATGTCATTCTTCTGTGCACAGTTCTTGGTTGCCTTTGGCCAATCAAACATTGGTACCATGTTGGCACTCTACGGCGCGGAAGGTCTTAAAGCTCTTAACCTTCCTGGACAAGCAACGGTAGTCGGCATGATTCTATTGACCGCTATGGTGAACTTGTTAGTCGGTTCTGCTTCAGCAAAATGGGCATTGATCGGTCCTATCCTTGTTCCTATGTTGATGGCTGTTGGTATTTCACCTGAATTGTCCCAAGCGGCGTACCGTGTGGGCGACTCTGTGTCTAACATCATCTCGCCTCTAATGGTGTTCTTCCCATTAGTGGTTGTGTACTGTCAGCGATACGTCAAATCAACGGGTATCGGTACGCTCGCGTCACTGATGATGCCGTTCTCGATAGCGATGCTTATCGGTTGGAGTATCTTCCTACTGGCTTACTGGGCTTTGGGTATTCCATTGGGCATCCAAGCGCCTTACACTTACACTATGTAAGTGCTAATCATTTAATTAAGCCCTGCATACGCGGGGCTTTTTTTATACTGGTACTTGATTAAATAGGCGCCTTTATAGTTAGGTGAGCAGAGTACTTGAGGCACTTTTTAACGCCTGATACCAACTACGCAAAATGAGTAATCATGACTAAGCAAAGTGAACAAGATAACGAGTACATGCGAAAAGCCATGTCTTTAGCCTCCCTAGCCGAGCAAGAGGGCGAAGTTCCTGTAGGAGCGCTGTTGGTTCGCGATAATGAAATCATTGCGACAGGGTGGAATAGAAGCATAGGGCAGCACGATGCCACCGCGCACGCAGAGATACAGGTGATTCGCTCCGCAGGGGAGAAGCTTGAGAACTATCGTCTTACCGATACAACGCTGTACGTAACATTAGAGCCTTGTCCTATGTGTGCAGGGGCATTGCTTCACAGTCGTGTGGGACGAATAGTCTTTGGCGCCTTTGATGGAAAAGCTGGGGCGGCAGGGAGTGTATTAAATTTATTCGAGTCTCAGGCTGCGTATCACTATGCTGAGATAGAAGGGGGGGTTTTGGAACTTGAGTGCAAAGCGCAACTGCAAGCATTTTTTAAGCGCAGACGAAAAGAGAAAAAGGAATTGAGGGATAAACTAAAGAAAGGGGAACTTTAGCAAACATCAGTCTTTCACCGATGTTTGCTTATTTTTTTACTCTGCCAGAGAGGCGTAAGCGCGAGTGCGCATAATAACTTTTTTCTTATTATTAGCTAACATACGTTTACGACGATTGGCAGATACGCTTTGTTTTACGAGACGCTTTGATAACTTGCGTTTCATTCTCATAATACAGCCTCCAACAATGTAGTCGATCGATTATCCTCACCCATATGTATGGGCTTAAGAACACGTTTTAAAGCACAAATGTTACGAAAGGATGAATAAGAACCAAAGGATCTTAATCACATTCTACGGTAACAATAATGTAAAAGTTGACGCATTCGTGTGAACTCTATCTATTTTGTGGCAGAGGCCTCATTTGTGGTGGCCGCGGAAACCTCGTCACCCAACTCTATGGGCGCATTTTCGGTGCCGACAGCCCCAGATAGGGCAGGCTCAAGAGGCTGGATCACTTGAATATTGTCGAGGTCGATCTCTTCTTCGTTGGCCGGCGTTTTATCGACGTGACCAATGATGCTCTGATAGTAGCGACGAATGTTTTCGACGTAGTTCATCGCCTCATCTCCACGGGCAAATCCGTACCGAGTTTGCGAGTAGTATTTTTTTTGTCGTAGCAATGGCAAACGCTCTTTGACGTCACTCCAAAGGTCTGGGTTTCCACCTTGCGCTTTAGTGAGGCGTCTTGCATCCATCATATGACCGAAGCCAACGTTATAGGAGGCTAGGGCAAACCAGGTTTTTTCATGTTCTGCGATGGAATCAGGAATGCGCTTAACCATCTGTCGAAGGTATTTCACTCCGCCTTCTATGGATTGCTCTGGGTCTAGGCGATTGGTTACCCCGACACTTTTAGCAGTAGGAAGTGTCAGCATCATCATGCCACGAACACCAGTGGGGGATTTCGCGGATGGATTCCAGTGTGACTCTTGATACGCTACTGCCGCTATTAGTCGCCAGTCAAACTCTCCAGCGTGCTTTTTAAATAGTGGTTCCCATTTGGGTAAAGTGCTGTCAATGGCGCGAACAAAAGCCCGAGTATCAACATAGTCAAACTGCGAGATATGACCCAGATACTTTTCTTCTAACTGAGCCAGTTCTCCGCTCTGTTTGAGTTGGCCAAAAAACTCAATCATTAACGCATATAAGCCTTCGTCATCGGATTTGTTGGTGTACCAAGTAATGGGTTTATCTTCGGTGAGATCGAACGCAATCGACAAGTTTGGGTATACACGCTGCGCCAGTGACAAATCGACAGAGTTCGCCACTGTAAACTGAATGTCTCCCGTGGACACTTGCTTAAGTAAGTCATAGGTATCGGCATCACTGGAAATGACATTAATATCTGGATGCGTGTCAGCAAGTTGATTTAACGTTGCCTCAAAGTGACTGCCATCAACAACATAAACAGGAGCATCGCTTTCACTTAATTGAGTTAGGTTTCTGGGGCGGTTGGTGCCGTTTTGATACACAACTTGTTGGCTCACATAGTAGTAAGCCGGTCCTGAACGAAACTGAGTAAGTCGTTCTGGAGATTGGCTTATACCTGCAGCTACAACGTCAACTTGGCCCGCTTCTAAGGCGGGAAACAGTCCTGATAAACGATAGGCTGGTTTGATTTCTAAACTCACGCCTATGCTTTCGGCAAATCGTTCGGCAAGTTCATACTCTAGGCCCGTTGGACCATCAGGACCGATATAATAAGAGAGCTGATTATTCAGTGTGCCTACTCGCAACACACCACGTTTTTGGATCTGTTCGAGTTGACTGGTTTCTTGTGAGTCGATTTGGCAACCAGTAAGGCTAAACACAGCGAGCGACAGAAGCACAGTGGTGATGAGCTTGGACAAAACAGAGAACGGCATTGATACACTTTAGTTGTCAAATGAGGACTCAGTTTAGCAAACTCTTTAATGCGTGGAAATCTAAGCTGTAGAGTTTGCTCGTGCACTCACTTCACCGCAAAGGTCAGCCGAAAGCAATTATTTGCGCAAACGGTTGCTTTATGGGTTTAGTTCACAAATAAACTGCACTATAATACGCGAAAAATTAAGCAGTCTATTATTGGTATAGGTTTAGGTTTGATATTAAGTGCCTGAATTTATTCCAATATTTTCTTAATCAATTGCATAAGAGACCTAAGCACATGAGAATTTTGCGTGGTTCCCCAGCTCTTTCTGAGTTTCGCGTTAACAAGCTACTTGAACTTTGCCGTGAGCAAGACCTACCCGTTACTGGTCTTTACGCCGAGTTTATGCACTTCGCTGACTTAAGCGCCGAGCTCGATGAGGCTGAGTTAGACAAGCTAGAAAAGCTACTAACCTATGGCCCAACCATTGAAGAGCACGAGCCTCAAGGTCTTCTCCTACTGGTAACACCTCGTCCAGGGACGATTTCGCCTTGGTCTTCTAAGTCGACCGACATTGCACACAACTGCGGTTTAGGCAAAGTGACACGATTAGAGCGCGGCACCGCTTATTACATTGAGTCTTCACAGCCATTAACTGCAGAGCAAACCAACGCAATAAAAGCGTTGCTCCACGACCGAATGATGGAAGTTGTGTTTGGTGAGCTAGAGGCAGCAACAGCGCTGTTTACAACAGCTGAGCCTGCTCCAGTAGCGCAAGTGGATATTTTGTCTGGTGGCCGCCAAGCATTGTCTGAGGCGAACGTATCCCTTGGGCTTGCGCTGGCCGAAGATGAGATTGATTACTTAGTCGAAAACTTCACGAAACTGGGCCGTAACCCGAATGACATCGAGCTAATGATGTTTGCGCAGGCAAACTCAGAGCACTGTCGCCATAAAATTTTTAACGCTGACTGGACTATCGACGGCAAAAAGCAAGATAAGTCACTGTTCAAAATGATCAAAAACACCTTTGAGGTGACTCCTGACCACGTATTGTCTGCGTACAAAGATAATGCGGCTGTAATGGAAGGTTCAAAGGTGGGGCGCTTCTTCCCGAATCCAGAAACTCGCGAGTATGACTACCATCATGAGGCCGCTCATATCCTAATGAAGGTGGAAACACACAACCACCCAACCGCGATCTCTCCTTGGCCTGGCGCATCGACAGGCTCTGGTGGTGAAATTCGTGATGAGGGCGCAACTGGTATTGGTGGCAAACCTAAAGCTGGTTTGGTGGGTTTCACTACCTCTAACCTACGTATTCCAGGATTTGAACAGCCTTGGGAAACCGACTTTGGTAAGCCAGGCCGTATTGTCAACGCGTTAGATATAATGACAGAAGGTCCGTTAGGTGGCGCTGCATTTAACAATGAGTTTGGTCGTCCTAACCTTCTGGGTTACTTCCGTACATACGAAGAGAAAGTGACGTCACACGCAGGCGAAGAGATCCGCGGTTACCACAAACCTATTATGATTGCTGGTGGCATGGGTAATATTCGTGACGAGCATGTTCAAAAGAAAGAGATCCCGGTAGGCGCTAAGCTGATTGTACTCGGCGGTCCTGCAATGAACATCGGCCTTGGGGGTGGCGCCGCGTCGTCAATGGCTTCTGGCCAGTCGGCAGAAGATCTTGATTTTGCTTCCGTGCAGCGTGAAAACCCAGAAATGGAGCGCCGCTGTCAAGAAGTGATCGATCGCTGTTGGCAGCTTGGCGATGCTAACCCAATTGCCTTTATTCATGATGTAGGCGCGGGGGGTATTTCTAATGCTCTACCTGAGTTGTGTGACGATGGTGAGCGCGGGGGTAAATTCCAACTGCGTGACGTGCCAAATGATGAGCTGAGCATGAGCCCACTCGAAATTTGGTGTAACGAATCTCAAGAGCGATATGTTATGGCTGTCGCGCAAGAGGACATGGCGACATTTGATGCTATCTGTAAGCGTGAACGCGCGCCTTACGCCGTGGTAGGTGAAGCAACTGAAGAGCGTCATCTTACTCTCGAAGATAGCCATTTTGAGAATACGCCTATCGACATGCCGATGGACATCTTATTGGGTAAAACGCCTAAGATGCATCGCGATGCAACAACGTTAAAAGTTGATAGCCCTGCACTAGAGCGTGACGGTATCGAACTCAATGAAGCGGTCGATCGCGTACTTCGTTTGCCAACAGTGGCTGAAAAAACCTTCCTAATTACCATTGGCGACCGTTCAGTAACTGGCCTTGTTGCTCGTGACCAAATGGTTGGCCCTTGGCAGGTACCTGTTGCTAACTGCGCCGTGACCGCTGCCAGTTACGACTCTTACCATGGTGAAGCAATGTCGATGGGCGAGCGTACACCGGTAGCTCTGCTCGACTTTGGTGCGTCTGCGCGTCTTGCGGTGGGTGAATCCCTTACTAATATCGCAGGCACAGATATTGGCGACATTAAGCGTATTAAATTGTCAGCGAACTGGATGTCTCCTGCGGGTCACCCAGGTGAAGACGCTGGATTATACGAAGCGGTTAAAGCGGTAGGTGAAGAGCTGTGCCCAGCACTGGGCCTAACTATTCCTGTTGGTAAAGACTCTATGTCAATGAAGACCAAGTGGAACGAAAACGGCGAAGATAAAGAAGTCACTTCACCATTGTCTCTGGTTATTACAGCGTTTGGACGAGTGCAAGACGTACGCAGAACAGTGACGCCTCAGCTAAGAACAGACAAAGGCGACTCTAGTCTATTGTTGGTTGATTTAGGTAATGGCAAAAACCGTTTAGGCGCAACAGCACTGGCTCAAGTGTACAAACAGTTGGGTGATAAACCTGCTGACGTCGATAATGCAGAGCAGCTTAAAGGCTTCTTTGACGCTATGCAGACCCTAGTTCGTGAAGATAAGTTATTGGCTTACCACGATAAAGGTGATGGTGGCCTATTTGTTACTTTGGCCGAAATGGCGTTTGCAGGACACTGTGGCGTTAACGCTGACATTTCGGCACTCGGTGACGATACGCTTGCGGCTCTGTTTAACGAGGAACTTGGCGCTGTCATTCAGGTGGCTAATAGCCAACTTGAGAGCGTGAAATCGGTATTGGCAGCTCACGGACTAGAAAACTGTTCACATGTGATTGGTGCGGTTGAAGCATCTGATTCATTAGTGATCACTGCAGGCTCTAATATCATATTGGAGCGTAACCGTACTGAGCTAAGAACCATTTGGGCTGAAACAACCCATAAAATGCAAGCGCTTCGTGACAATCCTTCGTGTGCAGACCAAGAGTTTGCCGCTAAGCAAGACAATAACGATCCAGGCCTAAATGTTAAGCTAAGCTTTGACGTCAACGAAGACATAGCGGCACCATTTATTGCCACAGGTGCCAAGCCTAAAATGGCTATTTTGCGTGAGCAAGGGGTCAACTCTCATGTTGAGATGGCGGCTGCGTTTAATCGCGCTGGCTTTGATGCTATTGACGTTCACATGAGCGATATTTTATCGGGTCAGGCTGTACTCGACGAGTACAACGGGCTGGTAGCCTGTGGCGGGTTCTCATACGGTGACGTGTTGGGTGCAGGTGAGGGCTGGGCAAAATCAGTGCTATTTAACGCATCGGCTCGCGACCAGTTTGAAGGTTTCTTTAACCGTCAAGATACCTTCTCATTAGGGGT
Organism: Vibrio sp. qd031; assembly: GCF_002100145.1. Lineage (GTDB taxonomy): Bacteria > Pseudomonadota > Gammaproteobacteria > Enterobacterales > Vibrionaceae > Vibrio. Next base: position 643,501 of record NZ_JXQD01000024.1, on the reverse strand, counting down.
ATGTAACGGTTGTCAAATGTTGTCAAACTTGCGAGAGCTTATCCCAGGAGCAGACCTGTGGCCTCGATTCGTGCGCAACGAATCTGAGCGCTTTGAAGCTCGCTTTAGCTTGGTTGAAGTTCAAAAGTCAGATTCTGTGTTCTTTAACGGCATGGAAGGCTCTCGTATGCCTATCGCCGTCTCTCACGGTGAAGGCCGCGTAGAAGTACGCGATACGCAGCACTTATCGGCGATAGAGCAATCAGGCACTGTGGCACTTCGTTACGTAGACAACCACGGCAATGCAACGCAGCAATACCCAAATAACCCAAATGGTTCGCCAAACGCGATCACTGGATTAACCACCACTGATGGACGCATTACCATAATGATGCCTCACCCAGAGCGTGTTTTCCGTACGGTTGCTAACTCATGGCACCCAGAAGAGTGGGGTGAAAACAGTGCGTGGATGCGTATGTTCCAAAACGCGCGTAAAAATTTAGGCTAGAAGCTTAATTCTAAAATAAAAATGCCACTCAATTGAGTGGCATTTTTGTTGGAACAAGTAGTAATAACTGAATTTTTTAGTCTACTTTTACTTAGAGCGTTAATTAAAAGGGACGAGTAAAATGAAGAAAATGACATTTAAAGCAGTGGGAACGTTAGTTATCGCAGGATCACTTGCAGGGTGCGTGGGCTCAAATGCGGTCACCGAGAAATTGATGATGTTTAACGTTGAAGTGGTCGATAACCGTTATGCTCGTGCTGGAGTCAATATTTTGTTGTCGCCTGTCTACGCTATTACCGTTGCGGTGGACTATGTCGTCGTCAACTCTATTGAGTTTTGGACCGGAAAAAACCCATTAAATGGTAAGCCACACATTTTCGACATGAAAGTCGATACCATGATGAATATTAACGATGATCTCGATCCTAGCTTAACTGACGCGCCACTCGATCCCATCTCGAATAATCGAATGATTGAAAAAGGCACCATGCAGAAAATTGATGAAAATACCTTCATCATGGATATCGTCTATAACGATGGTGCAGAGGCAACCTTAATGGGGGTTCGCAGAGGTGAAAATGTCAGTTACTACATGGATGGCGTATTGATCTCTCAAACTACAATGAGTCAATTGCAGATGTTGGCAGATGGGCAAATTTAGACTTTCTAGCCTACTAAGCAGAATCACAATGGGCTTACTGTAAAGTAAGCCCTTTTGCTTTGTGTAATGATGCTAGTCGTAGTCTCTAAGCTTTGGTTGGAATCGCTTCTAAAATACCCTGCATTTGCTGCCAATAAAGGTCAACCGACGCTATCTCAACTTTCTCGTCTGGAGAGTGAGGGAATTTGATCGTTGGGCCAAATGAAACCATATCCATCTTTGGGTAAGGTTCTTTAAATAGGCCACATTCAAGTCCAGCATGGATAACCATGATATTAGGTTTATGACCGTATATACCTTGGTACATGCTTCTGAATAGTGCCATGATCTCTGAATCCGGATCCGGCTTCCAGCCTGGATAAGTGCCGGAGAATTCAATATGTGCGCCAGCCAACTCTGCTAGTGATGCAAGGTGACTTTCAACTTGTTCACGACCGGAATCAATCAATGAGCGAATCAAAAACAGTACATTGATTTTGTCTGCTTCGGTGGTGATGACGCCTAGGTTTAGGGAGGTTTCAACCACTCCAGCTATGTCATCACTCATGCGTACGACTCCGTTAGGGGCGCTGTTTAGCGTGGCGATGAGCTGTTTCTGCGAAGCGCTGTCGAGCACATCAAATGACTCTGTGTATGGCTGAAGCAATACTTGGATATCGGTTTCAATCTTGCCTAGTTCTTGGGATAGAAGAGATTGGTAGTGCGTAACAAGCGCGTTTAGCTGACTTTCATTTGCTTGTGGTAGAGAGACCACTGCAAACGCCTCTCTAGGGATAGCATTACGTAAGGTGCCACCGTTAAATTGACTGACTTGAAGTTCAAGTTCATCGGCGTGGCCTGCTAAGAAACGAGCCAGCAACTTGTTTGCGTTGCCACGGCCGGTGTGAATGTCACACCCAGAGTGGCCACCTTTTAGGCCTTTAACGATCAATTTGAACGCTTTGCTGTTTGCCGCTGGGTCTTTGCGTGAGATGGACAGTGTCATCGCGGCATCCACGCCGCCTGCGCAGCCCATGTACACTTCACCTTCTTGCTCAGAGTCGGTGTTAAGCAAAATGTCACCCGATAGCCAGTTCTCTTTGAGGCCAAACGCCCCTGTCATTCCAGCCTCTTCATCAATGGTAAGCAATACTTCGATGGGGCCATGGGCAATATCATCAGAGTCCAACACCGCCAAGCACGACGCCATGCCAATGCCGTTGTCTGCACCTAAGGTTGTTCCAGTAGCCGTTACCCAGTCGCCGTCAATGTATGGCTTAATAGGATCGGCAGCAAAATCGTGGTCAGTGTCTTCATTTTTTTGCGGCACCATATCGATGTGCGCTTGCAGTACAACAGTTTTTTTATTTTCGTTGCCCGCTGTGGCCAGTTTCTTAATCAACACATTGCCCGTTTCATCTCGAGAGACATCAAACCCTTTGCCTGTAGCCCAAGAAATGATGTGTTGCGCCAGTGCTTCTTCGTGCTTAGAAGGGTGCGGAATAGAGCAAATTGTTGAGAAAAACGGCCAAATAGGGTTGGTAGTGCGTTGTTGAATTGACGCCAGAAAGTCTGTCATCACAATCTCCTTATAGTGCGGGTACCCTATTTGGGTACTCCTAATTATTGCGTTGTAGTGCTAGATGTCGCTTATCACGACATCTGATGCTATTGATGCGCGTATTGGATGAAATTAACGACTGATATTAACTCTTTTTACAACATTTTTAAAACAACAAACCAATAAACTTCTCGTCACGAAACTTGATAAATGTAATTAATTTACTGAATAAAATATATCGCAAGGCTGAAACGCGGGTAATTTGGCCATTTTCCACGAAGATCTTGTAATTAACTTTCAGTTTGGTAGAATGCTCTCATCTGGTCACCTTGTCTAAATTTAGATAGTTGTGCGACGAGACAATCTTATGAATGGTTTACCCGTTCATGTGATGCGAACGAAAGTTCACCCCCTAATTTGTTAGAATTGCGATGTACTGCATCGACTCGATTCCACGCCATCCCGTTTGGGGTGGCGTTTTTTTATTCCATAATACTCACTTTTAGCACTTATCACCTCTGCAATCGATTACATTGGGCTAATTACACTCTAGAGATGTCAATTAGCTCATTTTTTTGAGACATGATCTTGTAGTGGTGCAAAATATCACCGGGTAATTCATAGAGGTATTTGTTATAACCTAATGAAAATAAAGACCATTAATCTGTAGTCTTACTCATCTGACCATTTAAACTGTAAGAAACTAAGATTTGAGTAAAAAGTCAGTGGAAATTCAATCTTTATGCTTCTATAATTCGCGCAATCGTTACACGCAAACGTTTTCTTACACAATTTTTGGGATATTTAGAGATGCTTGAGAAGCTATTTAAACTCAGTGAACACAACACCTCTGTGCGCACGGAAGTCATTGCCGGTCTGACGACCTTTTTAACCATGGCGTACATCATATTTGTAAATCCGGCAATGTTGTCAGATGCAGGTATGGATCGTGGTGCCGTTTTTGTTGCTACTTGTTTGGCAGCGGCTATCGGCTGTTTCATTATGGGCCTTTATGCTAATTACCCTATCGCGCAAGCACCCGGTATGGGACTGAATGCGTTCTTTACCTATGGCGTTGTTCTCGGTATGGGGCATACATGGCAGGTTGCACTGGCCGCAGTTTTTGTCTCTGGTATCATTTTTATGTTACTCAGCGTGTTCAAAGTGCGTGAATGGATCATTAATTCTATTCCTCAAGCGCTACGCATTGGCATCTCAGCCGGTATTGGTCTGTTTTTGGCTTTTATCGGTCTACAAAATGCGGGCATCGTGGTTGATAATCCAGCGACACTGGTTTCACTCGGTCACGTGGCGTCGCTTAAGCCAGCACTAGCCGCTCTTGGTTTCTTCCTTACAATTGGTCTTGTATACCGAAACGTTCGTGGCGCGGTCATGATTGCTATTCTGATCGTGACAGGCATTGGCCTTTTATTAGGTGACGTGCAATATACGGGCATTATGTCTGCTCCACCGAGCCTTGCTCCAACACTGATGCAACTTGATTTTTCTGCCGTGTTTGAAATTGGTATGATCTCGGTCATCTTTGCGTTCTTGTTTGTCGATCTTTTTGATACCGCAGGTACCTTGGTAGGTGTTGCGACAAAAGCCGAACTGATCGAAAAAGATGGTAAGTTACCGCGTCTAAATCGTGCACTTTTATCTGATTCAACAGCCACCTCTATCGGTGCTCTTCTAGGTACATCAAGCACAACTTCATACGTTGAGTCGACGGCCGGTGTTGCTGCTGGCGGCCGAACCGGTCTAACCGCAGTTGTGGTCGGCATTTTATTCTTACTGGCGCTGTTTTTCTCACCATTAGCAGGTATGATCCCAGCCTATGCAACAGCAGGTGCATTGTTTTACGTTGCGATTCTAATGATGTCGGGTCTAGTTAACATCGATTGGCACGACCTCACTGAAGCCGCACCGGTTGTTGTTACTTGTCTATTGATGCCTTTAACCTATTCAATTGCGGAAGGCATCGCACTGGGCTTTATTTCTTACGCTGCTATCAAAGCATTTAGTGGCAAGGGACGCGAAGTATCCATTAGTGTTTGGGTATTGGCGGCTATTTTCGCACTAAAATATGTTTTTGCTGGCTAACTAAAATTGTAGGTTGAGATATGACTCAAAAATTCATTATCAGTTGGGATCTTATGCACATGCATTGCCGCACTTTGGCCGAGCGCCAGATGCCAGCAGAGCAGTGGAAAGGAATTTGGGCAGTAAGTCGTGGTGGCCTTGTACCTGGTGCAATCCTAGCTCGTGAACTGGGCATTCGCTATGTAGATACCATTTGTATCTCTAGTTACGATCATGATCATCAACAAGACATGACAGTGCTTAAAGCCCCTGAAGGCGATGGCGAAGGTTACTTGATCGTAGAAGATCTTGTCGACAGCGGTGACACAGCGCGTAAGCTGCGTGAATTGTACCCGAAAGCGAAATTGATCGCAGTGTGTGCTAAACCGTCAGGAGCTGAGTTGCTAGATGACTATGTGGTTGATATTGCACAGGATACTTGGATTGAGCAGCCGTGGGATATGACGCTACAATATGTAGAGCCGGTTAATCGTAAACGCAAATAATTTAAAGCCCCGCAAATGCGGGGCTTATTTGTTACACTATGTAAAATTTCATTGGCCATAAGTACAGAGCGCAATATGACCCAAGATTCGAGTAAAAACCTTTCTGAAAAACTGTTTGCTAAGAACCTTCAAGCGAAAGAAACCTCAATCTTAACGCCGTACTTACCAAGCAGCCTTACCCAGCTCGAGAAGAAGCCACAATATCCCTGGTATCGGAATAATCGTCGTTTGCAGTGGGCATGGCAAGGGCTTGAACCTATCGATCAAGAGCAAGTGTTGGCGCGGATTACATCGTCCAAGCATGAGCGAAGTAAAGATGAGTGGCTTGATACCGTTACCGGCTATCGCTCTGGTAATTGGGCTTACGAATGGACGCAATTGGGGGTCGAGTATCAAAAAAAGGCGGCTGAATTGAGTGGTGATGAGGCTGCCGAATGGCTATTTAAAGCCTCCCTTAGCTTTAGTGTCGCCGGTTACCCTCACTTAAAAGGGGATAACTTAGCGATTCAGGCACAACTTTTGGCCAGTCATGCGTATGCGGAAGCGGCAGAAAAAAGCTCTCATTGGCATAAAAAAATAGAGGTGCCATACGAAGGGCGAACGATCCAATGTCATTTGCATTTACCCCATACCGAGAAACCCTTACCGGTCGTGTTGGTCAGCGCGGGTCTAGACAGTCTACAAACCGATTTGTGGCGTTTATATAGAGATTATCTTGCCCCATATAACATTGGCATGTTGACGGTCGATATGCCGTCTGTGGGGCAAAATTCCCATTGGGAGCTGACTCAAAATACCAGTGTATTACATCAGGAAGTGTTAAATTACCTTCCTAACTTACCGTGGGTCGATCATTTTAAGATTGGCCTACTTGGGTTCCGTTTTGGCGGTAATGCGTTGGTGAGACTGTCATTTTTAGAGCCTAAGAAAATTAAAGCTTGTGTTGCGATTGGTGCGCCAGTGCACGATGTGTTGTCGTCGCCGCAAAAAGTCGCGTCCATGTCAAAAATGTACTTAGACGTGTTAGCGTCTCGATTAGGCAAGGGGGCGGTAGACATTGGTAGCTTGTCCTCTCAAATGATGGCTTGGTCGTTGAAAGTTCAAGGTATTCTTTCTAGCCGGCGGACAACAGTTCCTATTTTAGCGCTTTCAATGGAAGGCGATCCTGTCTCTCCTTATAGCGATAATCAGTTAATTGCTACCTATAGCCAGTATGGTAAGGCTCGAAAAATCTCTTCTAAAGAGCTGTTCAAAGGCTACGCAGAATCGCTGGATATGGCGGCAAAATGGTTGCAGGAAGAATTAAATAGGTGACTTTTTGTTCAACTTGTTGAATTATAGAGCTTAGCTGAGTCAATCAGTGGCATAATAATTCTTATAAGTGGAGTAAAAGGTATGGCAGGAAAGTTTCACAACCCTACTCATTTTCGTCTTCAATCTGCGCTAAAAAAAATCGGTCCCTACTTGCGTGAAGGAGAGTGTAATGAACAGCATTACTTCTTCGATTGTTTAGCCGTTTGTGTCGAGGAAAAAAAATCCCCCGAGTTGAGAGAGTTTTACGGCTGGTGGATGGAATTATCTCGACTATCAGAAGATAAATGCGAAGCCAAATTTTATCTTGGAATATACAACAAGGCAGGTGAGTGGGAAGCCAGTCCAGTTGATAAAGCACATCAATCAGAAATTGAAAAAACGCAGCAGGACTTTTTAAGCAAACTCACCACCGCTTTAGAGCCCCATGGTATTGAATATACAACCACGCAAGAGCTGAGTGAATTCGCGTAAGCGTAACTCTCTATTTTAGGGATTTTGAACGTAATTGATATCGAAGGCGCTGAAAAGGCGCCTTTTTACTTGTGGAAGCCGCCTCAGCCTGATAAAAAGTGAATTATCAACCTACGTGAATAACTACTCAGCGTGCGCTGAGCAAGGTAAATCAAGTCGAGTACTAGATGAAAGCAAAAACCATCGTCGTTAAATTAGGAACCAGTGTCTTAACGGGAGGCACACTCGCCCTCGACCGTGCCCATATGGTGGAGCTCGCTAGGCAATGTGCACAGTTGCAAAAAGACGGGCACAAAGTGGTGCTTGTTTCTTCTGGCGCGATAGCCGCGGGTCGCGAGTATTTGAACTATCCACAACTGCCTAAGTCTATGGCAAGCAAGCAGTTGCTGGCGGCTGTCGGACAGTCTCAGCTTATTCAAGTTTGGCAATCGCTGTTTGCTATTTATGGTGTAAAAACTGGCCAAATGCTACTGACACGAGCCGATCTGGATAACCGAGAGCGCTTTCTCAATGCTCGCGATACAGTCAATGCACTTATCGATAACAAAATCCTGCCCATCGTGAACGAAAACGATGCCGTCGCCACCACCGAGATAAAAGTTGGCGATAACGACAATTTATCCGCATTGGTTGGCATACTGTGCAGTGCTGACAAGCTACTTCTGCTCACCGATCAGCCGGGCTTATTCACCGCTGATCCGCGCAGCAACCCAGATGCTGAGCTGATTAAAGAAGTCACCACGATTGATAAAACCCTCAGAAGCATAGCTGGCGACAGTGGAACCTCGTTAGGCACTGGCGGCATGGCAACTAAGTTGCAAGCCGCAGACATCGCGAGGCGAGCTGGGATTGAAGTGGTGATTGCCGCAGGCAGTGCCAATGACGTGATACTGGATGCCGTTGGCGATTCTCCACAAGGGACAAAGTTCTTAGCGTTACCTGACTCGCTGGAAAATCGTAAACGTTGGATATTAGCGGGCCCTGCTGCTACTGGAGAGGTGGTGATTGACGATGGAGCCGTTAAAGCGGTGCAAGCGTCGGGTAGCAGCTTATTGGCTAAAGGCGTTATCCAAGTGAAAGGGCATTTTGAGCGAGGCGACGTGACTCGCATCGTTGATGGCGACGCTCAGCTTGTTGCCAAAGGGATTGCCAGTTACTCAAGCGAAGATTTACAAAAAATCAAAGGGATGCACAGTAAAGACATCACACAAGCCCTTGGCTACAATTATGGATCGGAAGTGATCCACCGCGATGACCTCGTGGTGATACAGGAATAGACTATGACAACCGAACTAACTTCAATGGGCATCGCTGCCAAAGACGCTGCTTTTGAACTTGCGACGGCCACGACGGCCACTAAAAACCTGGCACTGACGCTGATTGCCGACGAGCTTGAAGCTAATGCTGAGTCCATTTTGGCTGCAAACGCCAAAGATATAGAAGCGGGACGTGCTGCCGGTTTAACGGAGGCACTGCTTGACCGTTTGCTGCTGAACCCTCAGCGCCTTCACGGTATTGCAAATGATGTCAGAAATGTCATCTCATTGCCCGACCCTGTAGGCAGTGAGTTTGACAGTAAAGTGCTGGAAAACGGCATGGCGCTGTGCAAACGCCGCGTTCCACTTGGTGTGGTTGGGGTCATTTATGAAGCACGCCCAAATGTCACCATCGATATCGCTGCGCTGTGCCTAAAAACGGGCAATGCGAGCATACTGCGTGGCGGCAAAGAGACCTTCTATTCTAATATGGAACTGGTCAAGGTGATTCAAGTTGCATTGTCCAAGGCGAAATTGCCAGCCGCATCGGTTCAATATATCGAAAAGCCTGATCGCGAACTGGTGTCTCAGTTGCTTAAGCTCGATGACTATGTGGATATGATCATCCCTCGTGGCGGTGCTGGTCTGCACAAAATGTGTAAAGAGAATAGTACGATTCCTGTCATCATTGGCGGTTTTGGGATCAGTCACGTTTTTGTTGATGAAAGCGCGGATTTAGCACGTTCTGTCGATGTGGTAGTGAACTCGAAAGTGCAACGACCTTCAGCGTGCAACGCCCTAGATACGTTGCTAGTACATAAAAATATTGCCGAGAGCTTTATCCCTCAACTAATTGAGAAAATTAAAAACGATGTGGCGATTGTAGCATGCCCTGAGTCCATTGGGCTTACAGCCAATGCAAGCGATGTGCGAGCAGTAGCGGAAGGCGATTTTGATACCGAGTGGCTAAGCTTTACTTTAGGCATCCGCATTGTCGACTCGGTAGAGCAGGCGATTGAACATATGCGTGTTCACAATGCTAGCCATTCAGACGCTATTATGACCAACAATTTGCAAAATGCAGAGCGCTTCATTAATTCGGTCGGGTCAGCTGCGGTATACGTGAATGCGTCAACGCGCTTCACTGATGGCGCACAATTTGGACTCGGCGCTGAGGTTGCGGTGTCTACCCAAAAACTGCACGCTCGAGGTCCCATGGGACTGGAAGAGCTCACCAGTTATAAATGGGTCGGCAAAGCAGATTATCTGCCAAGGCCATAAATTGTTATGACGTATTTAAAGGCCCGGTTGGGCCTTTTGTTTTTTAGATACAAAATCGCACAGTTCACGAATATCTAGTACTATAGTTTCAAGAAGTTAACGCGTTAAGTCGAAGGTTATTGAATATGCATTGTCCATTCTGTTCAGAAAATGATACCAAAGTGATTGATTCACGCTTAGTGGCTGATGGTCATCAAGTGCGCCGCCGCAGAGAGTGCCTAGCGTGTCGTGAGCGATTTACCACCTTTGAGAGTGCCGAGTTAGTCATGCCAAAAGTGATTAAAACCAATGGCAATCGCGAACCGTTTGACGAAGATAAAATGGTCGGTGGGATCCAGCGTGCTTTAGAGAAGCGTCCAGTGAGCGCCGACTCGATTGAACTGGCTATCAGCACTATAAAATCCAAACTTCGTGCCACCGGTGAGCGGGAAGTCCCAACCGATATGATTGGCAATTTGGTGATGGATCAACTCAAAGAATTGGATAAGGTCGCTTATATCCGTTTCGCATCGGTTTATCGTAGCTTTGAAGATATACGCGAGTTTGGTGAAGAGATCGCAAGGTTGGAAGATTAATCAATGAGCGATAGGTTCACCTCAATTGACCATCAAATGATGGCCAAAGCCATTTCTCTTGCCAAACTAGGGCAATACACAACCTCTCCGAACCCCAATGTGGGCTGCGTTATCGTTAAAGGTCAGCAGATCATTGGTCAGGGCTACCATCGAAAAGCGGGAGAGCCGCACGCTGAAGTTCATGCACTGCGCGAAGCGGGCGCGCAAGCCGAAGGTGCCACCGCATACGTAACGTTAGAGCCGTGCTCGCATTATGGAAGAACGCCCCCTTGCGCAAAAGGTCTCATTGAAGCAAAAGTAGCAAAAGTCATCTGCGCGATGCAAGACCCAAACCCTCAAGTGTCAGGGCGTGGAGTTGCCATGTTAAAAGAAGCCGGTATTGAAGTGGAAGTGGGTTTGCTTGAAACTCAGGCTAATCAACTCAATCGTGGTTTCATTAAAAGAATGAAAACAGGCATGCCATTTGTTTCGTTAAAAATGGCGGCCTCTCTTGATGGAAAAACAGCACTGGCAAACGGTAAAAGCCAATGGATCACCAGCGCCAAAGCGCGCAAGGATGTCCAAATCTATCGCGCTAAATCAAGTGCAATACTATCGACGGCGCAGACAGTGATTGATGACAATGCATCGTTAAATGTCCGCTACGATGAATTGCCAGAAGGTGTACGTTCGACGCTTGATGAGTCTTCTCTAAGGCAGCCACTGAGAGTGATTTTGGACGCTAATGATCGCCTTTCTAATGATCTAAGATTATTCCAATCTGCAGGTGATCGACTTATACTCGGCTCAACATTGGCGATGCAACACGACTTGCTTAATGCTGCTCATCAATTTGACCTGCCTAAACTGCTTCGCTTTTTAGCCACTGAGCACTCAATTAATGATGTATGGGTTGAAGCGGGAGCCACGCTTGCAGGTCAATGCATTCAGCATCAAGTTGTGGATGAACTCATTCTTTATCTTGCGCCAAAATTAATGGGCCAAGATTCTCGTTCGTTGCTTGGACTTACTGGCATTAGCGACATGGCAGATACCATTGACCTCAATATTGAAGATATTCGGTTGATTGGCCAAGATATTCGACTGTGCTGCTCGCTGCGCTAACTCAACTTGCTAGGAAAAAACATGTTTACTGGAATTGTAGAGGCCGTCGGTCGATTACGCTCATTAACCCCTACGGGTGAAGACATCTCAATCTGTGTCGAGTCAACGAGCCTAGATATGAGTGATGTTGCTTTAGGCGATAGCATCGCAACAAACGGCGTATGCTTAACGGTCACCGCTTTTGATGCGAACAGCTATACGGCCGATCTTTCCGTCGAAACCCTCAATAAAACCGGCTTTGCAAATTACCAAGCGGGTGATTATGTGAACTTGGAAAAGGCGATGCTGCCGACCACTCGATTTGGCGGTCATATTGTCTCAGGGCACGTGGATGGTGTAGGGACGATTATCGAGCGTATTGCCGTTGGTCGAGCTATAGAGTTTTGGGTCGAAACACCGGCCGATCTCATGCGTTATATTGCCGAGAAAGGCTCCATTACTGTCGATGGTATAAGCTTAACGGTGAATGGGTTAAGAAAAAATGCGTTCAAGCTAACCATTGTCCCGCACACATCAAGCGAAACCACTATGGATCGTTTTGCGGTGGGTCACCGCGTGAACTTGGAAGTGGATGTGTTGGCTCGTTATATGGAACGCCTTTTAGACGCGAAAGCGCAAGGCGACAAACCCCAGTCCAGCATCAGTTTAGAGTTTTTACAACGTAATGGTTTTGCCTAGTCGCGCGGCAGATCATGGTGAGCATTTTACAAATTGGCGTAGATGCCTTGTTGTGGTAATCGATTAACACTGGTTTTTATTATTTACATCGGAGAATCTTTGGATATCGCTCACAAAATTGTGCTAGAATCCTGCGATTCTCACTTTATCAAATTGGTTTAAGGAAGGCTTATGAAAGTGATCGAGGGTGGATTCCCAGCTCCAAACGCGAAAATTGCGATCGTTATTTCTCGTTTTAACAGCTTTATTAACGAAAGCTTATTGTCTGGTGCTATCGATACTTTAAAGCGCCACGGCCAAGTCAGCGAAGATAACATTACTGTTGTTCGTTGTCCTGGAGCGGTTGAGTTACCTCTTGTGGCACAACGTGTAGCTAAAACCGGTCGTTATGATGCGATCGTGTCGTTAGGTACCGTTATCCGTGGTGGTACACCTCACTTTGATTATGTGTGTAGCGAATGCAACAAAGGTTTGGCGCAAGTGTCGTTGGAGTTCAGTCTTCCAGTCGCATTTGGTGTCCTTACTGTTGATACCATTGATCAAGCGATCGAGCGCGCAGGAACCAAGGCTGGTAATAAAGGTGCAGAGGCTGCATTGAGTGCGCTAGAGATGATCAACGTTCTATCTGAAATCGATTCCTAAGGGAGGCCGTGTGAAACCAGCCGCACGCAGAAATGCACGTCAATTTGCCTTACAAGCGATCTACTCGTGGCAAATTACTAAAGAAAATATCGCTAACATAGAAGAAAGCTTTCTAGCTGGCGAAAAGTACGACGAAGAACAGCATCACGCAGAAGAGCCGTCTCTTAACGAAAAAGAGACTGATGTCGCTTATTTCCGTGAGTTGTTCACCGGCGTGGCTCTGAACCATCAGCAATTGGACAGCAAATTGCGTCCATACCTATCTCGCCCTATGCAAGATTTGGATATGATGGAGCTAGCGCTACTTCGTTTAGCCATGTTCGAAATGGTGCATTGCCAAGACGTACCGTACAAAGTAGTGATCAACGAAGCCATCGAACTGGCTAAGGTGTTCGGTGCTGAGGACAGTCACAAATTTGTGAATGGTGTGCTAGATAAAGCCGCACCGCATGTTCGCAAAAAGTAATTTCTAAGGTCAGCATTTGCTGACCTTTCTTTTATCTGCATTTCATAGGGTTCGAAAATCATGGCAGGCGAGTTCGATCTTATCGAGCAATTCTTTTCCAAACGACAAACCTCTCGAAAAGACGTGTTGTTATCCATTGGTGATGACTGTGCGTTAGTAAAGCCTCCTGAATTTAGTCAGATAGCAGTAAGTACCGATACCATGGTCGCGGGTACCCACTTTTTAGCGGATGCCGATCCTGCTTGGTTGGCCCGAAAAGCGCTATCGTCCAATCTATCGGATCTTGCGGCAATGGGCGCAGTACCAGCCTGGGTTTCTTTAGCATTGACGCTACCTACAATGGATCCCGAATGGTTAAAGGCGTTTAGCGACGCATTTCACCAGTTTGCCGACTACTACGATATTCAGCTAATTGGTGGTGATACCACGAAAGGCCCAATGAGTATTACGCTCACGGTTCAAGGCTTGCTCCCGGAAGGTAAAGCACTCACTAGACGTGGCGCTTCTGTGGGCGACTGGATTTACGTGACCGGTAACCTCGGTGATGCCAAAGCTGGACTTGATGTCATCCTCAACACTGTTCACGGCGGTGTTGCCTCCCAGCCTAGTGCGCTTTTAAAGGTACTTGAGCAACGTCACTTTGAAAGTACTCCACGTATTTACGCTGGGCAACAACTGCTCAATCGAGCATCGGCTGCAATTGATATTTCAGATGGCCTGTATGCGGATCTGTCACACATATTGTCCCACTCTAGTGTCAGTGCTCGGCTGGATGTCGATGCGTTGCCATTATCGGCAGAGCTTCAAGAGTACTGCGGTGATCCACAACGGGCTCAACAGTACGCACTTACTAGCGGTGAAGAGTACGAGCTGTGCTTTATTGTGCCCGAGCTTCATCGAGGCAGTATTGAAATCGAGTTGGCAAATATTGGTACTCATATCACATGCATTGGTCAGATTCAGTCGGGCTCAGGCATCGTTTTACATGCTAGCGGTGAGCCGCTAAACTGGACGTTATCCGGTTTTGACCACTTTAATAATAATGACTAATCCAATCGCATTACTTTCACTTAAAAACCCTTGGCACCTGCTCGCAACAGGATTTGGTTCTGGGCTATCGCCTATTGTTCCTGGCACTATGGGAACACTTGCGTCAATTCCTCTCTACTTGCTACTGGTGCAGTTGCCACTTAGTGCGTACATCGTGGTGTTGATTGTCACCTTTTTCATCGGGATAAAAATTTGTCAGGTTGCCTCCGACGATATGGGGGTTCACGATCACGGCTCTATTGTATGGGATGAGTTTGTTGGGATGTGGTTAACCATGCTGATCGTACCGTTACTTAAGTTACCCGCCGATGAGTGGAAGTGGCTGATCGCAGGGTTTGTGTTATTTCGATTTTTTGACATGGTTAAGCCATGGCCAATAGGCTGGCTGGATGCGCGCATTCACGGTGGGCTGGGCATTATGATTGACGATATCGTCGCTGGAATCATGGCCGGTATTTCGCTTTATATTGTGGGATTGGCTGCAGGTTGGCTTTAACTATCCGTTGCGAAGTTTAAGCAAGCCTTCAAGCATAAAAGCCGTACTATCATAAAAGGTGATAGACACAAGAAGTATCAGACACAAAAAAAGGTGAACCTCGGTTCACCTTTTTTGTTTTTTAGTCAGTGCTACTTCTGTTGGTATTGCTGTATTTGCTTGATAATACCAGCGCCATCAATACCCAGTAGGGCATGCATTTCTTCTTGAGTGCCTTGTGCAACGAAGTGATCCGGCAAACCAATGTTTAGGGTTGGTTTGAGCAGCTTCTCCTGCATCAGGTATTCCACCACCGCTGAGCCTGCACCACCTTTTATCGCGTTTTCTTCCACTGTAACAAGCAAGTCGTACTGCTCGGCCAGTTCACGGATTAAGGCTTCATCGAGGGGCTTAACAAAACGCATATCGGCGACAGTGGCATCAAGTGCGTCCGCAGCGTCTAATGCGTAAGGCAGCATGGTGCCAAAGCTTAAAATTGCGATGTTGTTTGAGTCACTTTGGCGAATCATTCGGCCTTTGCCTATGTCAAGCGCGGTGAACTCTGTTTGCAACTCGGTGCCCATGCCGTTACCACGAGGGTAGCGAACCGCACTTGGCCCTTGATGCTGATGCCCGGTATAGAGCATTTGACGGCATTCATTCTCGTCACTTGGTGCCATAATCACTAAGTTGGGAATGCAGCGCATATAACTTAAATCAAACGCACCTTGGTGTGTTTGACCATCGGCTCCAACCAACCCCGCACGGTCAATGGCAAACATGACCGGTAGGTTCATGATTGCGATATCGTGAATGAGCTGATCGTATCCGCGTTGTAAGAACGTTGAGTAAATCGCCACGATGGGATGATTTCCTGATATCGCCAGTCCACTTGCTAGGGTGACTGCGTGCTGCTCTGCAATAGCAACGTCAAAGTATTGATCTGGGAAGGCTTTAGAGAAACGAACCATACCCGAACCTTCACGCATGGCTGGAGTGATCGCCATAAGTTTTGGATCAACAGCGGCCATGTCACATAAGAAATCGCCAAATATTTTAGAAAAGCTTGGCTTGTCGCCGCCGCTTTTAGGCAGTGAGTCGTGGTTTGGATCGAATTTTGGTACGCCGTGGTAACCAATGGGATCTTTTTCCGCTGGTGCGTAACCTTTGCCTTTTTTGGTCATGACATGTAAAAACTGCGGCCCTTTTAGGTTTCGCATGTTTTTTAGTGTCTTGATGAGCTCTAATACGTCATGACCATCGATAGGGCCGATGTAATTAAAGCCAAACTCTTCAAACATGGTTCCAGGGACGACCATGCCTTTTAAATGTTCTTCAGTGCGTCGCACCAACTCTTTAATAGGTGGAACACCAGACAGCACTTTTTTGCCACCTTCTCGAATGGAGGTGTACAAATTCCCTGACAATACTTGTGCCAGATGGTTGTTAAGGGCGCCAACGTTTTCTGAAATCGACATTTCGTTATCGTTAAGTACTACAAGCATGTCTGGGTGAATGTCGCCGGCGTGGTTCATGGCTTCAAATGCCATACCCGCAGTAATTGCACCATCGCCGATCACACTGACCACTTTTCTGTTTTTGCCTTCTTTGGCAGCGCCGATAGCCACGCCTAAACCGGCACTGATGGACGTTGATGAATGCCCAACAGACAGCACGTCATACTCGCTTTCTTCACGCCATGGGAAAGGGTGCAAGCCATCTTTTTGTCGAATGGTTGGCAGTTGCTCGCGACGGGCAGTCAGTATCTTATGTGGATAGGCTTGGTGGCCAACATCCCAAATTAATTGGTCGAAAGGCGTTTCGTACACATAGTGAATTGCAACGGTTAGTTCGACCGCCCCCAAACCAGAGGCTAGATGGCCACTAGATTGGCTCACCGAGTTTAGTAAGTAGGTGCGCAGTTCTTCACATAATTGTGGCAATTGCTCTTTAGGAAGTGAACGCAACTCGTCTGGCGTGTTGGCGACCGCTAAAAGAGGGTATTTGGCAATATCTAAACTCATAAACTACTTCTTAGTACTCTCTTTGCACAACGTATCGAGCAAAGTCTTCTAATAGTTGGGTATTGTAAGGGATTGTTGCGAGCGCATGAAGCGCTTGTTGCAAAAGTGTGTTGGCTTTTCGCTTCGCTCCCTCCAAACCCAATAAAGATGGGTAAGTTGATTTATTCAGTTCTAAATCAGACCCTTGCGGTTTACCTAATGTTTCTGTGTCACTGATCACATCTAAAATGTCATCTTGTACCTGGAAGGCTAATCCTAGCTTGTTTGAGTATTCACTCAAGGCAGGCAGTATTTGTTGGCCCTTTTCGCCACTGGCTAAGGCCCCTAATGTCACTGCGCATTCAATTAAGGCACCTGTCTTATGCTGATGAATAGCTTGCAAGTGAGCAATGTCTACTGCTCTGTTTTCGGCCTCAAGATCCATCGCTTGACCAACGCACATACCTGCAGCGCCACTGGCTTTGGCTAACTCACTGATCATGTTTATTCTGAAGGGCTGGGCTGATGGGGCAAGATCGCCATCTGCAAGGACACTAAATGCGAGTGTTTGCAGGGCATCGCCAGCCAATATAGCCGTCGCTTCATCAAATTCGATATGACAGGTTGCCTTACCGCGGCGCAGTTCGTCATCGTCCATAGCGGGAAGATCGTCGTGAACTAGCGAATAAGCATGAATACATTCAATAGCACACGCAGGTGTGTCTAGATCTTCAGGCTTAGTGCCAAGCATTTCGCCGACGGCATAGACCAAAAAGGGGCGGATACGCTTGCCTCCTAAAAGCAGTGCATATTGCATTGCTTTTAGGAGTTGATGGTCAGCAAATGGGTGCTGCGTTACCCAAGCTTCGAGCTGTTGATTACTGCGAGTTTGATAAGGCGTTAAAAAGTGCGGCATTAGCTATCTTGTGGTGTGACATTAGATTCAAATTGACTGAGTTGCTCGCTGTTTTCGAGCAATATTTCTACCCGCTGCTCCGCATCACTCAACTTTCCTTGGCTGGCTCTTGCCAACAAAATGCCGCGCTCAAACTGCTTCAACGCGTCTTCCAGGTTTAGGTCACCTTGCTCAAGCTGATTGACTATTCGATCAAGTTCGCCAAGCGACTCTTCAAAGGACATGTTTTCTGGTTTTTTCACAGCCATAGGAGCACTTATTAGGGTTCGAAATAGAATCAGTGCAAGGTACATGAGCTAAGGGACAGGGTCAAATCGAATGTGCTGAAATTGTTACTTTTTCACAGCCTAAAGTGAACATTGTGGGAGGGTAATATTTCAATGCGATTTCATTGAGGATGTCGCACTGCTCACTTTAGAGGCGGGAAAAGAGTAAAAAGGGATTAAAGAATTGGATCTTTGGCCGATAACACCAGTAGGAAATTAACTTTGTTACCATTTCAAAGAGGTTTAGAGTGGATTTAGCAACCTTAATTGGATTACTAGGATCGTTCGCGTTTATCGTCATGGCGATGGTCATTGGTGGTGGCTTGATGCTGTTCGCCGATACCACATCAGTGTTGATTGTCGTGGGCGGTTCATTTTTTGTCGTCATGATGAAATTTGAAATGGGTCAGTTCTTTGCTGCGGCGAAAATCGCCGTAAAAGCCTTTATGTTTAAAGTTGATCGCCCTGACGACCTTATTACTCGTATTGTTGAGATGGCCGACGCCGCGCGTAAGGGGGGCTTTTTAGCGCTTGAAGAGATGGAAATAAGCAACTCCTTTATGCAAAAAGGCATCGATATGCTGGTGGATGGTCACGATGCCGATGTGGTACGCACCGCGTTAGAGAAAGACATTGATTTAACGGATGCAAGACATGATCAAGGCGCGAGGGTGTTTAGGGCGTTTGGTGATGTTGCTCCAGCTATGGGAATGATCGGCACCTTGATTGGTTTGGTGGGTATGTTGTCAAACATGGATGATCCTAAATCAATTGGTCCTGCGATGGCGATCGCCCTTTTAACCACACTTTACGGTGCAATGCTGGCGAACATGATTTTTATTCCTATTGCGGATAAATTGACTCTGCGCCGTGAACAAGAAGTGCTCAATCGAAATCTGATTATGGATGGTGTTTTAGCCATTCAAGATGGTCAGAATCCTCGCGTTATTGATTCATACCTTAAGAACTATTTGAATGAGACGAAACGCGCACTTGACGTTGATGCTGAGTAGGCCAAATTATGGCAAAAAAGAAGTGTAAATGCCCACCACCAGGCGCGCCATTATGGATGGCAACGTTCTCTGACTTAATGTCACTGTTAATGTGCTTTTTTGTTCTGTTACTCTCATTTTCTGAGATGGACGTACTGAAGTTCAAACAGATCGCAGGCTCAATGAAGTTTGCGTTTGGTGTGCAAAACCAAATAGAAGTGAAAGACATCCCTAAAGGCACCAGCGTGATCGCGCAGGAGTTTCGTCCTGGCCGTCCAGAGCCAACGCCTATTGATGTGATCATGCAGCAAACTATCGATATGACGCGTCAAACTCTCGACTTCCACGAAGGGGAGTCGGATCGTGCTGGCGGTACGCGCCGCGATGCGGGGACGCTAACCGGTGGGCAGTCTCCTGAGTCATCGACAAAGATGAACCAAAACAACGAAGATCAACAGCAGCAGCAACAACAAAATAAGAATAAAGCCGACTCTCAGTCAGAAGAGACTAATCACTTGCTAGAGTCGATCAAAAAAGCTCTTGCACGAGAAATAGAGCAAGGTGCAATTGACGTGGAAAACCTTGGCCAACAATTGATTATCCGCATTCGTGAAAACGGCGCATTCCCTGAAGGATCTGCCTATTTGCAACCCAAGTTCCGCCCGCTGGTAAGGCAAATTGCGGATCTCGCGAAGGATGTCCCTGGGATCATTATGGTATCGGGTCATACCGACAACCGTCAGTTGGATTCAGAACTGTATCGTTCAAATTGGGATTTGTCGTCGCAACGAGCCGTATCGGTGGCCCATGAGATGGAAAAAGTGAAAGGGTTTGACCACGCCAGACTGCGAATTCGTGGCATGGCAGATACCGAGCCGCTTAACGACAACAGTACACGTGAACTTAGAGCGTTGAACCGTCGAGTGGAGATCAACATCATGCAAGGGAAAGCGAAGCTAAGCGATGAAGTCAGCGTTCGCTAAATTGCATAGGATTTACATAAAATAAGTGGCTTTGGTCACTTATTTTTTTATCTGTGACCAATTTGCGTATATAATGCGCGCCTTAATTTTGAACTACACTGGCTCTATCAGAGTAGAAGTTCTTATCCCTAGCTAATGAAACGGTCGTTGAGATGAAATTTATTGTAAAGCCACATCCAGAAATTTTTGTGAAAAGTGAATCAGTGCGTAAGCGATTCACCAAAATATTGGAGTGTAACCTTCGAATTATCATTCAGCGCCGAACTGAGTCGGTAGCCGTTTTTAACCGTCGCGATCATATAGAAGTCGCAGCACCCGATGCCGAGTATCGAGAGCAGGTTCTAGAGATTTTAACTCGCACACCAGGTATTCACCACGTTCTTGAAGTTCAGCAGTCAGAGTTTACTGACTTGCATGACATTTTTGAGCAAGTGAATGCACTGTCGGCCTCCAAGCTGGAAAATAAAACCTTTGTGGTGCGTGCCAAACGTCGTGGAAAACACGACTTTACCTCTATCGAGCTTGAGCGCTATGTTGGTGGTGGTCTAAATCAAGCGGTTGAGAGTGCAAGCGTGAAGCTGAAGAACCCAGATGTGACTATCAACGTTGAAGTTGCTGGTGACAAACTGAATCAAGTGCTCGCACGCCACAAAGGATTGGGTGGATTCCCACTAGGAACCCAAGAAGACGTATTAAGTCTGATTTCTGGTGGTTTTGACTCTGGTGTATCAAGCTACTTGCACATTAAACGCGGCTCTAAGACTCACTTCTTGTTTTTCAATCTCGGCGGTCCTGCGCACGAGATTGGTGTTAAGCAAGTTTCTCACTTCTTGTGGGAAAAATACGGCTCTTCAGCCAAAGTGAAGTTTATCTCGGTAGACTTTGAACCAGTGGTTGCAGCGATCCTGGAAAACGTCGCCGACGGTCAGATGGGTGTAGTGCTAAAACGTATGTTTATGCGCGCCGGCGGAATGGTGGCAGAGCGCTTTGGCATCGAAGCATTGGTGACAGGGGAAGCGTTAGGGCAAGTGTCCAGCCAGACTCTGACTAACCTTCGTCACATCGACACCGTCACCGATACATTAATCTTGCGTCCACTGATCAACTGGGACAAAGAAGACATCATCGATGTTGCGCGTCAAATAGGGACCGAAGATTTTGCCAAAGTGATGCCAGAGTATTGTGGCGTTATTTCGCGTAAGCCAACGGTTAAAGCGGTGAAAGAAAAGCTTGAAAAGGAAGAGGGTAATTTTGACTTCTCTATCCTGGAACAAGTTGTCCGTGATGCGCGCATCATGGATATTCGCGATATTGCTAAAGAAAGCCTTGAACAAGCCCCAGAAGTGGAACAGGTACAACAACTTGAAGACAATGGTATCGTGTTGGATATCCGCAGCCCAGATGAAGAAGATGATAATCCTTTAGAGATAGAGGGCGTGGACGTGAAGCATATCCCATTTTTTAAACTGTCGACTAAATTTGGTGACTTGGATCAGTCGAAGACTTATCTGCTCTATTGTGATCGCGGTGTTATGAGTCGCTTGCAAGCGCTGTACCTCAAGGAGCAGGGCTTTAACAATGTAAAAGTATACCGTCCTTAATCGGCAGGTTCTGAATATTGCAAATGGACTGTACAAGCCTTAGCCTAGCTAAGGTTTTTTTAAATCTCTTTTTATTCACAAAAGAGAATTAAACCAAAAGTAACCGCTAAAAAAAATACCGCCATAAAATGGCGGTATAATAGACAGACAAGTCTTTAAACAGGAAGTATGTCTCGAACGATAGGGTTCAAAACAGTTGGTAGAATCTACCTTGCTCGAAGAACGAGCGTGCAAACACAACATTGCAATAACTCATCATTTGCTGATTCAGAGGAATCAAAACAAACCGTTCAGACCAGTATTGCTGGGGTGAAATATAGAATTTCTATAGCCTGAACTCAATCAACAATTTATAATGTTTCGCATAAGAAAAACTAATAAGAGCATAGCGGATGTCTAGGCGCCTACCCCCACTTAATTCGTTGCGTGTTTTTGAAGCAGCAGCAAGACACCTAAGCTTTACCCGAGCGGCGGAAGAGTTGTTTGTTACTCAAGCTGCAGTAAGTCACCAGGTTAAGTCATTAGAAGAATTTCTAGGGCTTAAGCTGTTTCGTCGACGAAACCGATCTTTACTGTTAACCGAAGAAGGACAAAGTTATTTTCTGGATATAAAAGATGTGTTTAGCGCACTTTCAGAGGCAACAGACAAAGTTCTAGAGCGCAGCGAAAAGGGCTCGTTGACCATTAGCCTTCAACCAAGCTTCGCCATTCAGTGGTTGGTTCCTAGGTTAGCCGATTTCAATGCGCAACAACCCGACATTGATGTTCGAATCAAAGCGGTCGATATGGATGAAGGCTCATTAACCGATGATGTGGATGTCGCCATTTACTATGGCCGTGGAAATTGGCCAGGTGTTAGAGCCGATAAATTGTATCAAGAGTTTTTGATACCTCTGTGCTCCACAGCGATGTTACAAGGGAATAAGCCGTTAAATTCGATTGATGACCTTAGTCACCATACATTGCTGCACGACACATCGCGCAAGCATTGGAAACAGTTTGCTAAGCAGTTTCGGCTCGATAAAGTCAAAATCAATCAGGGGCCGATTTTTAGCCACTCCACGATGGTGCTGCAAGCGGCTATCTATGGACAAGGTGTGGCGTTGTGTAACAACGTACTGGCAAAGCCTGAGATTGACGCTGGGCGGCTTATCGCTCCCTTTGACGAGCATCTAATCAGTAAGAACGCATTTTATATTGTGTGTCATCCTAATCAGGCTGATATGGGGCGTGTTGCAACGTTTCGTGATTGGATGCTTAGTACGGCTGCTAAAGAGTTACAAGCCTTCAGCAGTGAAGAAGAGACGGCTTAGTCGTGTACGGTTTGGATAATAGGCCGTCCGAAAATTACGGAATGTGCTATGCTCCGCCTGTTTATTATTTATCGATTTGTTTAAGAGGTGTGGTTTGAAACACTTAATGCTTTATTGTCGCCCCGGTTTTGAAAAAGAGTGTGCTGGAGAGATCCAAGATAAAGCGACTTCACTCGAAGTGTATGGGTTTCCTCGTATGACGCGTAACAGCGGGTATGTGCTGTTTGAATGTTATCAAGATGGGGACGCCGATAAGCTTGCTAAGCAGGTTGAGTTTCAAACTCTGATTTTTGCACGGCAGATTTTTGCGGTAATAGCAGAGCTAAAAGAGCTGCCTGCGGATGACCGGATTAGCCCTATTTTGGATGCACTTTCCGAGCACGACAACATTCCACTGTGTGGCGAGTTACGTGTTGAAACTCCAGACACCAACGAAGCAAAAGAATTGTCTAAGTTTTGTCGTAAATTTACCGTGCCACTTCGACAAGCGTTGCGCGGTAAATCGGTATTGATGAAAAAAGAGCATGCCAATAAACCTGTCATGCACGCCTGCTTTGTCGCGTCTGGTCACTGCTTTGTCGGTTACTCGTACAATGGTAATAACTCAGCTTTCGCTATGGGGATCCCAAGACTTAAGTTTCCAGCCGATGCACCCAGTCGCTCGACGCTTAAATTGGAAGAGGCGTTTCACGTGTTCATACCTAAGTCAGAATGGGATACACGGTTGTCTTCTGGTATGTGGGCTGTTGATTTAGGAGCCTGTCCCGGTGGCTGGACCTATCAATTGGTGAAGCGTTCTATGTTTGTTCACGCCATCGATAATGGCATGATGGCAGATAGCTTGATGGACACAGGGCAAGTTAAGCATCATCAGGTTGATGGGTTTAAGTTTGAACCACCTCGTAAGAATGTTACCTGGTTGGTATGCGATATGATCGAGAAACCATCTCGCGTTGCCCAATTGATGGGAGAGTGGTTGATTAAAGGTTGGTGTAAAGAAGCGATTTTTAACCTGAAATTACCAATGAAAGGTCGCTATGAAGAAGTGCTAGAGGATATTGAAAACTTAAAGATTTTCTTAAAAGAAAACGGCATTAAGTTCACGCTCCAAGCTAAGCACCTTTACCACGATCGAGAAGAGATCACGGTCCATGTGCAGGCGCATACTAACTTAGGTTGGTAATCGTCGTTTTACTCTGTCGATATCTTCTAAAACCGCAGTCATCATGAGTGCGGTTTTTTCCATCTTAAATCCTGCAAATTAAACCCAAGCTCAAGGTCTGTGTTTAACCGTGCCAGTTCACGGCAAAGCAACGCATGTTGTTGTTGGCCATCCAATTTTTTCTGGTACTTGTTGGGAATGTCGGCGTAGTTATAAATTTGTTCGATGTTTTCACATAACGCAAGCAGCTCATGAGCCGCTTTAGGACCAATGCCGGGTATCCCGGTTAACCCTGTTCCACTAATGCCTGTTAGTCCCCAATAGTCCGGTAACTGAGATACTTTGACGCCAAACTCTTTTTCTACGTAGCTCGCATCTAGCCAACGATGCTGAAAGTAGTCGCGAATACGCAGGGTTGGCATCAGTAATTGGCAATAGCCTTTGTCGGTCGAAATAATAGTGACTTGTTGCTGCTGGCTTGCCACTTTGACGGCCAAGGTGGCGACAAGATCATCGGCTTCGTCACCGTCAGACAGCAGTGAGTCAATCCCTAGCTCCCACCATGCTTGTTGAATGGCATCGAGGCCATTTTGCAGCTCGACAGGCATCGGTTTTCGGTCTTGCTTATAGGCTGGAAATCGTTCGGCTCGCCATCCACGTACCTGCTGGTGATGATCAAAAACTGCAATGATGTGACTCGGCTTTGTTTCATCAAAAATTCGATGTAATGTCCGTGAGGTAGTGGTAATGGTCCGTTGAATATCCGCCGGATCCGGCTGCGCGGAGTGGACGCGACGGATCAGGTTTAGCGCATCAATTATAACCAGATGTAGTGCCATGATTATGTTACGAAAAATGGGGCCGAAGCCCCATTGTATCCTGTTACAGAGTATTAAGTAAGGATGACTTTTGTGGTAACTTTAGGTCTTTACTTTATAACATGGTGTATAGGTAGACCCTGGGAGCTTCATGCGTTGTTGCTCCACAAAATCGCCTAACAGACGATCCATTTTGGTCATTAGCGATTTATCGCCATCCAATATAAACGGCCCGTGTTGTTTGATCTCTCTAATGCCTTCAGCTTTAACGTTCCCTGCTACAACACCTGAGAAAGCACGTCGCAGATTCGCAGCTAAAATTTCTGGCTTTTGTTCTAGATGTAAGTCGAGGTTTGCCATACTGTCGTGTGTCGGTTCAAACGGCATTTGAAACTCAGGCTCGATGGTCAGTGACCAATTGTAGCTATAGGAGTCTTCTTTGCTTTTGCGGTGCTCTTTTACCGCCGGCATCGCGTTTTTCATAATTTGCGCGGCTTTGGCTGGATCATCAATCACGATCTCGTAAAGGCTTGCCGCTTCCACGCCTAAGGTCTCTCGAATAAAAAGATCTATTGAGCGGAAATAGGCCTCGCTCTCCTTAGGACCAGTCAATACAATCGGCATGGGTTGATCGCGATTATCGGGGTGAAGCATGATACCCAATATATAGAGTAGCTCTTCCGCTGTTCCTGGCCCGCCAGGAAAAATAATAATGCCGTGTCCCAGGCGGACAAAGGCTTCCAAGCGCTTCTCTATGTCAGGCATGATGATAAGTTCATTGACGATGGGGTTTGGCGGCTCAGCGGCAATAATTGAGGGTTCAGTCAACCCAATGTAGCGCGGTTGAGTATAACGCTGCTTAGCATGACCAATGGCCGCACCTTTCATTGGCCCTTCCATCGCGCCAGGTCCGCAACCAGTGCATACATTCAGCTCACGAAGCCCCAGTTCATTACCGACTTCTCGCGTGTACTGATACTCAACCGGATTAATTGAGTGGCCACCCCAACAGACGATTAAATTGGGATCGACACCCATCTTCATTGCACCGGCGTTGCGTAAGATTCTAAACACTGTGTTGGTGATATGGACGGCATTGGTCAAATTAATCTGAGGGTTAGCTTCAATCTGTAAGTTGACATAAATAATGTCTCGTAACACCGAGAAAAGGTGCTCTTGAATCCCTTTGATGATCACCCCGTCAACAAAGGCGTGTGTTGGCGCATGTGATAGCACCAGCTTAACCCCTCGTTCGCGTTGCACGACGTCAACATCAAAGGATTGGTATTCTTTTAGCAACGCTTCTGAGTCGTCGGTATGGCTACCCGAGTTTAAGACGGCGAGGGTACAGTTTCGGTAGAGTTGATAGAGATCGCTTGAGGCCGTTTTTTTGAGGCGTTCTACTTCAAGTTGCGAGAGGAGCTCGAGGCTTCCTGCAGGACTAATGCTTGTGATCATAAAGGCACCTTATAATTATAGTTATTGCTATTGTTAACTAGGTTTTTGTAACCCCTAGTTAACAATATATGCTAAGTCACTGTTTTATAAAAGTGCAGTATTGAGATAGAGCTGGTTAGAGCCAGTGTATATCGTTTGAACCTTGTTTCTTAATCGTAGAAATTTCTTGTGCCAATCGTTCGATACATTCTTCCGAGGAATGATTTTCATCGAATTGTGTGCAGGCGATGGAAGCGCTGATCCGAATATCTTGGGTTTTAAAACGAAACGGCAATGCAGCAATAGAGGTGCGAATGCTTTCCAAAATCGTACGGCACTGCTTATGATTTTGATTGCGTATCAAAATTAAAAACTTCTCACCCGTAAATCGGCCAACTTCGCCGATATGCCCCACTTCCTCTCTGACTGTACGGGCAATGATGGTGAGTGCTTTGTCGCCAGCGGTAAAACCAAAGCTGTCGTTGATCTCTTTAAATCGATTAATATCAAGCAGCGCTAAATGGATGGAGCTTTGCGAGCGGATCCATTTCTGATATTCCACCGCCACAATATCGATAATGGCAGAGTGGTTGTACAACTGAGTTAATGGATCTTTTTTGGCTCGTTGCTGCTGATCATCCAGTCGGCGACGATAATCTTGAGTGACATCACTTAAAGCCGCCAGTTGTGACTCTGCAAATTGAAGTTGTTCAATTAAATGCTGTTCACGTTGACTGGATTGAACAAATCGGTCGGCCAAGTTAGCCATTTGTTGAACCGCAGGTGTCATCGCTTTTTTGGCACCGTCTTCCAAAGAAACGGTCAGCTTTTTGGTTTTACCAACGGTTTCTTGAAGCTCTTGATTAAGGTCCGCTCGCTGAGTCGCTGTCGAGCGTGCTTGCTCTAAACTGTTCTTTGTGGAGGTTTCAATACTGGTTAGCGACTCATTCACTTGTGTTAAAAACGTTTCTGAGGTGCGCCTTTCATAATCGGTACCGTCTAAAACAAGCTTAAGTACGCTCAACGTAATTCTCAGCAGCTCTTCTCCCGAGCAACCGAGCATCAGTTTGGCTCGAACATCGGCTAGCATTTCTCCTGCATCACCGGCAAAGTCGATTTGGGTGATTAACGTTTGCAGCTCTTGATTCAGTTGTTTGAGCAGTCCAGTGTCAAAATCGGGGTGCGTTTGAGGGACCCCATTTTTATGAACACAGGCTTTTAAACCGCTCTCATAGATTTGCAGTAGCCGCGTTGCGGTGGCCACTATATGTCCAGAACTATAGTGCGGGCGCGTCATTAATATGCGCAGGTCTTGTTTTAAGTTACGTGGCAGTATTGGGAAGCGTTGTAAAAATTCGCCACTTTGCTGAACGGTTTCATCGAAATGATTTTTCTTTTGATGATAGTGCTGCGCATCTTGACGCAATACATGTTCTACGATCGCGAGCCTTGCCATGACTTTTGACAGGTCCGAATTATTCTCTAGTTCGACGCGCAGTGCCGTAAGCTGCTGCTCAGTTTCATCTGACTCAGTGCGATATTCACCCGCTAGAGTGATGATGAGTCGCTTAAGCGCGGCCGATTCACGTGAGGATTTTAGAGTCGCGTCACGTTGAGCAAGCTTAGCACTTTCCAACTGCTTGCTTAACTTTGCAATCTGCTTTTGGATGTCTGACTCAACAATCCCCATTACAATGTCATTTCCTTGTTTTCATCGATTTGTCACACTGATAGGCAGATTCAACGTGTGTTGTTGTAGTCTTACTAGCGTATGCATAATTATCTAATAGTATAGGGCAAAGATTATATCGTCAATCGTACGATATGCTCTTTATTATGTCTTCTGATGTACAAGATGAATGAACTTTGATCAGACCTTGCGCAATTGCTTGCACACAGGATTTTCTAATGTTGTCACCAGCAAAACTCGCCGCCGGAGCATGAGTGATAGCTTGCAAATGAACCCAATGTTCTCCGGGCTGCTGCTGCTGAATTTGCTTAGCGATATTGTTACTGAGTAGCAATATATCAATTAATTCTTTGTCGTCTATTGCGGTTAACGCGCGTGGTAAAAACGGGTAATCAACAAAACTGACTCTAAGCATTGGCTCATGTGTTGAGTGGCGAGTAAAGCTCTCCAACCAGCCGACAAAACGTTCAAACAGTGCTTCTACCGACGGAGAGGCTTCTGATTTCGATTGAATAAACAAAAAGATACCGTCAGAGAAGTGGTACAGCCGTTCTCCTTCTTGCAGTTGATCCCTTAAGTGCTGACCGAACGCTTTCTCGATCTTAAGACCAACTTGATACCCTTTGTCACTGTATACATTTCGAATGATAGAAACGTCCAACAACGCGAAGCGAAGGCGGTCACTCAGTGGCTCGTTAATGAGTTCACCTAATTGCCATTGCTCAAAGCTGGCGCTACTTTTTGCCAGTGATGGTGCCAAACTGGCGTTAATCATTCTCAAGTTTTGCAATTTAGAGCGCGGATGAGTGTAAAGCTCCTCAGAGAGTAACTCCAGTTTGTCTTTTACTGAGTGATAGGCAATAGATTTTTGAATATAAAAAAGAATAAAAATCAGGATTCCAAATGACAGTCCTAATGCGATCTTTCTGAATTTGTCCTGATCGGTTTGTGCACTTTCTAATTCCAGTACTTGAGATTTGTAATGGATCGCCTTTTCGTAGGATTCTATTTGGCGTAATAGCGTGAGTTTGGCTAATGCGCTTTTTTCCATGATTTGGGCGTTCACTAGTTGATTATGAAGCTGAAGTGCTGCCAGCGCTTTTTCGGCTTGACCTGTTTCGTCATAAGCGGTTGTCAGTACTTGGGCTGCTTCAATTTGATGCTCTATTGAATAAGAACCACGCTCCTGTTCGAATTGACGTGCGAGTACTTGAATCGCTTTTTCAGGCTGTTGCTGAAGGTTGTAGAGTGTGGCTTCGATAATATTCGCTTCGAAAATACCATTGCCGGTGTTGCTAAATATAAGCAGTTCTTTAGCACGCTCTAAATACTGTTCTGCCAATGCGTAGTTGAACAAGTTTATGTAAGTACGCGCGAGCCGCAAGCGAATATTGATGATTGACTCTAAATTCCTTTGCGAAATTTGGTGTTCCAAAACGTTAAAGTACTGCACCAGCGCAAGGTTATATTTACCTTGAACAAAGTAGACGTCAGCCAGCCGATTGATCACTCCCGCGTAATAGGGTGAGGTTTCGTAGGCACCGTAAAAACTGGCAGATTGCTCAAAATGCGCCTCCGACAACTCGTAGGTTCCCCTGTCGGCATACAGCTTGCCAAGTTGGTAGTTTACTCGCGCTAAAAACTCAGCCTGATCAAACTCTACAGCCCGCCAATAGGCTTCGATCAGCTCTTTGGTGGATTCATTGTATCGTTTATGCCTGTGCAAATGCTCACCGTAACTGAGTCCAAATAGAATGGATTGCATCTCATTGGGCGATTGTTCTAGCAGTTGATTCAGTTGCTCAAATAACTCATCGGAGGAAGTCGAGTTATTCATCATGGAGTACAGCTCTGCTGACTGTCTTAGGTATTGTGACTTAAAGGCCAAATGATCACTCTCGAGAGCCCCGGCCGGCAAGCTGGATTTCCATTGCGAGTAACGCTCCTGTGCTTGCTTCAAAGTATCTTGCACGACTTCTTTGCTGGTGTTCATTTCCAACTGTAAGCGCGCTTTTATAAGCAACGAATCAATGAGGTGTGGCTGGGTATTACGTTGCTGAGCGAGCTCAATCGCAGTATCAATTTCTAGCTTGGATTGACGGGGATTTCGCAATAAGTACTCAGATATCGCCAGCACCTGATGAGCGTAAATAGCATTTCTAACTTGCTGTGGTTCTGACGCCATATCTTTACGGTCGCGACTTTCTCGAGACAATAAATTGTTTTCAGTGAGATAGGTTATGGCAAAGTGACGAGCCTGACTGGGTGATAACACAACCAATTTATTGGCGTCTGTGAGAATTTTGGGTGTATTTGCATCACTGAGCTGAGCAGTCGCAGAAAACGACGTTAGAGCTATTGAGAGAACGAGAATATAAAGCATGCCAACTTGGCGTACCGATACACGTTGTAAACCTTGAATGAGAGCCTTTATTGCCACCATAAGAGTTATTGTCTGGCCATGCGAATGTTGTGCGATGGTGTTGCCTCACTCGTAGAGCGATACGGGTTAATGTCCAAGCCCCCTCGGCGTGTATACCGAGCGTATACGGTAAGTTCTGTTGGTTGGCATAACCCCATAATATCGGTAAAAATCCGCTCTACACATTGCTCATGAAATTCATTGTGCTGACGAAAAGAGACTAAGTACTTCAGTAAGCTCTCATGGTCAATTTTTGCACCTTGATAGTGTATCTCTACGCTGCCCCAATCAGGCTGATTGGTGATCAAGCAGTTTGATTTCAGTAGGTGGCTATGCAGTGTTTCTTCAACACTCTCACCTGATGCGTCCAGTTTAAGCAGCGCAGGGTCAAAGTCGTAATTGTCGATGACCACCGGTAAATGGTCTATGCATGCGCCCGAAAAATTGGCAACGCCCTGACCAGTAAAAGAGTGTAAGGCGCTTAACCGCACCGATACCGACTCGCCGGCGCATTGGCTAAGGTCTTTTTGTAAGGTTTGTTGAACGTTGTCCCAACAATCGAATTTGGTCTGATTGAAGCTATTTAGGTAGAGCTTGAACGACTTTGATTCGATTAAGTTCGGAGAGGTTGCTGGAAGTCTTACTTCGCCGATGGCTACTTGAGGTAAACCATTATTATTAAGCCAAGACAGCTCGTACATAGTCCAAATATCGCACCCAAAAAAAGGCAATGGATGAGGCAAGTTTAGGTCGTCTCGATTGAGACTGCGTGGCACAGACTGCAGCAACGTTGCGTCGTATTCGCTGGTGTAGGCGGTCGATTGGCCTAAGGTTAAACCTTGTAGTGCTTCTGCGTCTGAATATTTGCTCATCATTATGGGGGAATTGGATTAAACTAAGGTCAAATTTTACAGAATGCCTCTTTCAAAGTCATCTGTTGATGAGCCAAAGGACAAAACTTTCCCATGAATCAAGACATAGAACTTGCATTGCAGCGACTCACTCAGCGTGTGTTGGAGAAAAAACAAGCGATAGACAGTGGTTTGCCTATTCCTGACGATTTACAGGGTGTGGGCTCTCCATGTCTCGTAGGCGATGCTTGGTTACCAAAACCTTGCCAACCTCACCGGGATTTCAGCAATGTGGAGGAGGGGATTGAGCTAGAATTACAATCAAGCATCAAAGCGTTTTATGGCGTTCAATACTGCGCAGACATGGCGTTCTCTTGGAAAGGCAACCCATTCACTTTATTGCAAGTATGGAGTGATGACGACTTTGACCGCTTGCAAGAGAATATCCTTGGGCACCTCGTGACGCAGCGCCGATTGAAACTAAAACCCACTGTGTTTATTGGGGTGACTGATGCGGAACTGGATGTGATTTCGATATGTAACTTGTCAGGAGAAGTGATTTTGGAGCGTCTAGGCACCAGTAATCGTGATGTCCTTGCCTCCGATTTAGCCAGCTTTTTAGACCAGGTCGAGGTGTAAGTGTTTTTAGTCGATATTGAATTTGAATGTTTCGATAACACCACCATTACCGCGGTTGAAAAGGCGATCAACGGCTTGTACGAAGCACTTCGATTTAACGGGCAGATTTTAGGGCGAGAGTTTCCTATCGCAATGGGTGAGGGCGTATTCGTGACACGAGTGGTGTGCCCAGAGCAAGAGAGCTTACATCCTCGCAATCACTCAGACTATGTGCGTTTTGCGGTAGATAAGCTCAGTGAAGCCAAGCTGCTAGCGCCTAAAGTGCGCCTGGTGGGTCAAGACCTCAATTCTCAAGCAAGCGATCCTTCGGTTTGCGAAGGTGAACTGCCAAGTTGGCAACTGCTTTACACTACCTATGTGCACACCTGCTCGCCGCTTCGTAGTGGTGATACATTGTTACCTATTCCTTTGTATCGAAACCCACCGACGCTCAATGGCGATCATAAAGCGGTGATTAAGTGGCAAACAGAATGGCAAGCCTGCGATGAAATTCAGAT
Source organism: Vibrio sp. qd031 (assembly GCF_002100145.1). Classification (GTDB taxonomy): domain Bacteria; phylum Pseudomonadota; class Gammaproteobacteria; order Enterobacterales; family Vibrionaceae; genus Vibrio. The sequence continues at coordinate 611,323 of NZ_JXQD01000024.1, read as the reverse complement.
GGCTGGTGGGTGCAAAGCTGAACATGCGGCATTGCGAGAGATCACCGATATTGGCTCGGATCTGTTTCGCCGGGGTTGGGACTTAAGAGGGCGAATCGAATACATCACTAAGGTGCCAACTTACTACTATCAATATCGCGTTGGCGGAAAAAGCTTGGCGCAAGAAAAAGCTCGCAGCTGCCCTAAGTGTGACGGAGAGTGGTTACTTGAAGAGCCCGCCCACGACATTTTCCATTTTAAGTGCGACGCTTGTCGTATTGTGTCAAACATATCATGGGATCAATTAAAGTAATGGCGAAACGATATCCACTCCCCAAGCGCTTTAGTGCAGCAACGTCTGAAAAAGGGTATCAGGCGTTGCGAGATCTTAATGAGCAGTACCATTTTAGCAATAACTACTTGCTGACCATATTGCTTGAAAATCTCGATCACTATGCCGACAAAGATAAACTCGATGCGGTATTTAAGGCGTTCATCGAAGAGTATGGTCAACCAGCACCGCACAAGATGAAATCCGACTGAGGTCGGCCCAATTACGGTTTATTTCTGGCTAACCAACGGTCGAGCTGATTGGCGAATTCGCGTCTATCGGTCTGCGATAGGGCGTTAGGTCCACCTGTTTGTACGCCACTTGCGCGCATGGTTTCCATAAAATCGCGCATGTTTAGCTTGGCTTTTATCACTTCTTTGGTCAGCATTTCGCCACGGCTATTGAGTACTAACGCGCCTTTCTCAATCACTTCATCAGCCAGTGGGATATCCGATGAAATGATTAAGTCGCCCGCCTCTGCTCGCTGCACAATTTCGTGGTCCGCGATATCGAAACCACTAGAGACTTGCAAAAAGGTAATGGTGGCTCGTTTGGGCAAGGGAATGGCATGATTGGCAATAAAAACGCAATGCACACCAGTACGTTCAGAGGCTCTTACTAAGGTTTCACGATGAACCTTGGGACACGCGTCCGCATCTACTAAAATTTTTGCCATTGGGAGCCTATTGTTTTGCTTCTAGTGCGGCTATACGCTGCTGCAATTGTTTGATTTGTTGTTCCAATTGCTCGATTCGCTCAAGCTCGGAGGTGGTAGTCTCAGCGGCTACTTCAATCTTTGGTACTTTATTACTCGATTTCCAGCTTTTAATGGCAGCAATAAGGGCTGGCATAGGTACGCTAGTGGACATTCTTGCCTTAACCAGCGCCAACGTAGGCTCTTTGCCTTGTGCTGCGAGTTGTTCAAAGACACGGTTTAATTCATCGGTGACATCTTGGGTGAGCATTGCGGATCCTTACATGCGATATGGTGGGGTTTGGAAGTGCGATACGTGGAAGCCACGCATGATCAATTCCCCTTGATAACAATCGTCCCCTAACGAGGAAAACTCAAATTGATATTGAGTATACCAGCGCCAGCTGCCTCGCAGCTTCTTAAATTTGTGTGCGCCAAATGCCACACTGACAAGCTGTAACCCATGTTGCTCGCAGTGACGAGCAACCGCTTTTTTGGCATATTCGGATTGCTTTCGTTGTTGCCAAAATAGATAGGCTGCAAAGGCCACCCCTAGGATGGCGAGTAGATCGGAGATCAACGTTTAGCTTCCTTGAGTCGTTGTGCGTTGTAAAGCAAGCAGTGCTTGCTCTAATTCGGCAGAGGGGGCTTGGTTTAACAATGGTAGCAGCACCATGCGTAATTTAGGAATCATGACCAGATCCGCGAACAGTTGATTGAACAACGTTTGCTGTTGGGTTTGAGCGAGTCGAATTAAGTACTGCTCGGCCACTGACGCTGTGCCAAGGGGAGACCAACTGCGTCCTGCAATGGCAATCATCATTTCCGGGTGACACAACTCTGGTCGGCTCAAAACGGTATTTAGCGCAGTAGGTAATGCATCGCTCTTATCGCCGGCCATAGCGCGCAATAAAGCGGTGACCAAAAAGAGGTCGACGTCTGGTTTTTTTAGTTCGTCGTAAAATCTATCCAGTAACTTATTCGCCATTGAAGCGCTGATCTGGCAGTGCTCTAGTGCGCCCAGCAGTGCATACAAAGGTTGGTTTGGTAAGTGCGACAGAGCTTTTTTTATGGTGCGCTCGTTTTGCGCAAATGAAAGACGGGCAGCCAAGTCGGTGATGCCTTGCAGGCCGACAGTTTGCCAGTTGTCCCAGCCCAATTGCCCCTGAAAATAGTGGTCAGCGTGATCAAGGTATTGGCTTGCTGGAAGATCCAGTTTTGTTCTAACCATCGAGTTGAACATTGCCAACTTATCTTCCTTGGGTTTAAAGGTATAAGGGTTGTTGGCCAACTGTTCTTGTTGTTCGTCGGTCAGTTTTTTTTGCAATCGACTTCCCATGGCGTCAATCACGTATTTTAAGAAGTTGCCTAGATCCGCACTGTTTAGCAATCCGCGCTCGTCGAGCTCAAATTTTAAAAACCAAAACCAAGGTTCGCCCGCTTCATTCCAATAAGTAATGGCAAATTGCGCCTGCCGCTGAACCGGATATGGGTATGGGAGCCGGCTTTGTTCAACCTGTTCAAAGTCTTGATTGGGGATGACTTCGATTCGGCGCCCGAGATCGTAGATGGCGTAGTCGCACCCACTTTGGGTAAGAAGTTGGCTTATGGTTTTGATGGCGTCCATGGTGTTTGCTGCTGTTAGATTTAGATTACTACCCTATAACATGGTAATCTTGCGGCAAAATTCAAGGGTGATGACGTGATGAGCGTAGTATTTGATACAAATAGATCTCGGCGCTTACTTCAATTATTCGAAGAGCTTAAGAGTCAGTTAGTTTTGTTGGACGAGTGGCAGCAATCCCCCCCGAGTGCAGAGCGCCTCGCAAGCTCACAACCCTTTGCCGTAGATACATTGTCTGCCTCAGAGTGGTTACAGTGGGTGTTTTTGCCAAAAATGACGCAGCTCATCCATTCACAACAAATGTTGCCAAGTGGATTTGAAATAACCCCTTACTTTGAACAAGTGTGGCAGACTCAAACGCAGTTTCGTGAACTGCTGGTTATTTTGTCTCACATTGATAAAGAGTGCGCTTAAATGCTCGAGATAATTTACCAAGATGAATACTTTGTTGCCGTGAATAAACCTGCTGGCATGTTAGTCCACCGATCTTGGTTAGACAAACACGAAACGCAATTTGTGATGCAAACGCTGCGAGACCAGATTGGTCAGCATGTGTTTCCATTGCATCGTTTGGATCGACCTACGTCTGGTGTTTTGGTGTTTGGATTGTCTAGTGAGATAGCCTCTAAAACCATGCCGATGTTTGCTGAGCATCAGATGGTGAAAACCTATTTGGCGTTAGTGCGTGGATGGATAGAAGAGGGCGGACGGCTCGATTACCCACTTAAAGTTGAACTCGACAAAATAGCCGATAAATTTGCCACACAAGACAAAGAGCCTCAATCAGCTGTGACCGATTATCAGCCATTGGCGAAAGTTGAGTTGCCTTTATCAACGGGGCGATTTCCAACCTCGCGCTATGCGCTGGTCGAACTGAAGCCTTTGACGGGACGCAAGCACCAACTTAGGCGACACCTCAAACACTTGAAGCATCCGATAGTCGGTGACACCTCTCATGGCGATGGTAAACATAATCGGCTATTTAGAGATAACTTCGACTGTCATCGGTTGATGCTACATGCAGCAAGATTGGAGTTTGAACATCCATTTACCGGCGTACAACTCTGTTTAGAAGCTAAATTGGATGAGACTTGGCATCACTTAGTGACGGAGTTTGGGTGGCAACACGCATTTGAGCAGTACCAGTACTGAGGCGAACACGCCTCAGTAACAGTATTTTACGCTATGTTATTTGAGCTTTTCGAGATCTGATTCGATCTCGGCAATTTTACTGGCAACCACTTTTTCTAGGTGGCGAAGGTCAGATAAAATTTTCTGTTTAACGTCCACTGGCGCGGCAGCAACAGGTTTAGTGATTTGGTTTAGCTCGTCAATCACTAAGGTTAAATTGCGATTAATTTCGGTTTTATTGCGATATTGACCGCTACCGTCATCCATCAGCACTTTCTTCACTTGGCGTGGGTATTTAAATTTTACGCTCTTAGCAAACAACTCGCCCTTTTGCTTTTTAAAATAGATTTTTAGAACATCTTTGTGCGCTTCTTGACGAACTGAGTAGCGTTCAATCTCTTTGGTATTGTGTATGCCTAGACCTTGCAGGTGTTGGAACATAAAAACCTCACTTTGAAGTCAAATGGAATGACGTGTTTTTTATTATAAAAGCAGACACTTACACTGTAACAAGTGCTACCCTTTTAAGGTAGCACATTTGTTACAAATGGCGTTCTTTTGTGCGTTGGATCGATTAGCTTGGGGACAGTTCTTCAACCACATCGGTTAAGTGATCGCGAAGTTCCTCTTCCTCTTCTTTATTAAGCTTACAGCCGCTGGTGGATGAGAGAATGAACAGATCCTCTGCGCGCTCTCCAATGGTGGTGATCTTGGCTGCGTGAAGATGAATATCCAAGTCGGCAAAAGCAGAACTGACCTTAGTCAGTAAGCCCGGAGTATCTAAGGCTTGGAACTCCACCAAACTATGCTTATTGGTTTTTGTCGGTAGAAACTCAACACGAGTTTTCACTTTAAAGTGCTTCAAATTACGAGGGGTACGCCTAACACGTAGCGGTTTAGGGGTGTTGCTGCAGACAACGCTTGAAACCGCGTTAGCAATCACCAACTGCCTCTCTGTGTCCACAGGGTTGCCGTCACGATCGAGTACCACAAAGGTATCGAGCACAAACCCGTCTTTGCTGGTCATGATCTGCGCATCATGAACACTGAGGTTACGTCGGTCTAACTCTGCTACGACATCGGCAAAAAGGGCGGGTTTATCTTTGGCATATACAAAGATTTCGGTGCCTCCGCGACTGCTTTTTTTACTGACCAGTACTAACGGCTGATCGTGTGGCTCGGGGGCATTTAAGATCGCCTGTGAATGCCAGCGAATCTGGTCGGGCGTATGGCGCAGAAAGTAGTCCGCTTTAAACCGACTCCATAGCACGTCGATTTCGCGAGGGGTGAAGTCGAGCTTGCGTAATTTCGCTGACGCCAGTTGCTGGGTGTGGCGGATACGGTCGCGAACATCCACCGGGTTTTCAAGTCCGCGACGTAGAGCGCGCTGGGTTGAATAATACAGTTCAGAAAGCAGTGTTCGTTTCCAACTGTTCCACAGCTCAGGGTTGGTGGCATTTACATCGGCCACCGTTAGACAAATGAGGTACTCAAGGTATTCCTCGTCGCGAACCGTTTTGGCAAACTCGGTGATCACTTCCGGGTCATGAATATCGCGTTTTTGAGCGGTCACAGACATGAGAAGGTGGTTTTTGACCAGCCAAGAGATAAGCTTGGCTTCTGGCTTAGACAAACCATGTTCGATGCCAAATTCGTAGGCTTCGATTGCGCCAATTTCAGAGTGATCGCCGCCGCGGCCTTTGCCTATGTCATGGAAAATCGCCGCTAACAGCAACAGCTCTTTCTTTTGCATGCGTGGGAAGAGTTCGCAACAAATCGGGTGCTTGTCGTGATTTTTGGCAAAGCTAAAGCCATGAATGTGTTTGAGCAGTCGGATACTGTGTTCATCGACGGTGTACACATGGAACAGATCAAACTGCATTTGCCCAACGATTTGACTCCATTGGGGGAGATACGACGCAAGAACGCCCAAACTGTGCATCAATGGTAATGCTTTCGTTAGGACATTGGGATGACGCATCAGCTGCATGAATTTTTCACGCGCTTCTGGAATGGCGTTAAGGTAACGATTTAGCCGTCTGCGAGCGGTGCGCAATTGGCGCATGGTTGCAGGTGAAACGCCAGTAATACTTGAGTCGTTGGCAATATGGATAAACATATCCAATATGGTTTCTGGTCGCGCTTGAAAAAGGGCGGGCTTACGGGCTTCAATCAATGCTCCACGACGTTGAAAGTCTGCGCTAATGATTTCGGCTTCTGGAACCACGCCACGGCTCAATATGGCTTGATCAAACAGTTTGATCAGCATTTTGTTGAGCTCAGAGATTCGACGTAAAGTGCGATAGAATTCTTTCATCATGCGCTCAACCGGCTGATTTTTCTCGCCAGTAAAGCCTAAGTGTTCAGCCACCATCGCTTGATGCCCAAAGGCAAGACGGTTGTCGTAGCGTTTTAGTTCGATGTGAAGGGCAAAACGTACTCGCCATAAGTAATCTTGGCACTCAACCAGTTCTCTGTATTCAGCGTCGGTTAAAAAGCCATAACGGCTCATTTCGAGCAGTGAGGTCGCACCAAAATGGCGGCGTGCGATCCAACTGAGCGTATGAATGTCTCGCAGTCCCCCAGGACTGGATTTAATGTCCGGTTCGAGATTGTAGCCAGTGTCGTGATAACGGGCGTGACGATCGCGCTGTTCTTGCAGTTTTGCTTTATAGAATTCTGCACTAGGCCAGAATTCTGCCGATTCGATCACGGCGTTTAGTTCACTAAAGGCGTGCTCACTGCCGCAGATCCGGCGAGCCTCTTGAAGGTTCGTGGCAACGGTTAAGTCTTCTCCGCCAATTTTGGCACATTCGGCGACCGTTCTCACCGCGTGACCTACCTCTAGACGAAGGTCCCAAAGCAAGGTAATAAAAGCGCTAACCTTTTCACACATGGCTGGATTGGCGGCATTTCGTGTCAGGATTAATATATCGATATCCGACAGTGGGTGCAGCTCAGCACGACCGTATCCGCCAACCGCAACTAGACAGGCATCGCTGTATTGATCAAAGCCAAAGTGTTGCCACATCAACTGCAGCAGTCCATCCATAAACTGGCTGCGTTCTAACACTAATTCGGCGACGTTTGCTGAATTCAAGAACGCTTGTTTTTGATAGTCAGAAAATTGGTCCAGAATGCTACGAATGGCTTCTGGAGCCATAGTGGTCGTATCAATATTTTTTAGTAATGCCAGTGACATATCGTTCCCTGTACGCGCAATGCAATGTAAGCACTTTATCAATCTATATGATCAAGATAAAGCGAGCGTTAGAACAAAGCAATCGTTACCGTTAAAGTGATTGCTCTGCGGTTTGCAAGTGCAGAACTTTTGCCTTGTTTTCGGCTTTAAAGTACAGCCAAATCATAATGAGGCAGACAGCAAAGCATCCTGCAAACAGCCAATTTGAATTTAAGCTTCCTATCATCAATCCACCGACCAAAGGAGCAACAGCAAAGCCGAGTGCGCATAGTGTGGCGGCGCCGAAGTAGGAGCCTCGTAAATGTTCCGGTGCAAGTTTATCAATCTGTACATTGAGCGTGGGGAACGCAATCACTTCCCCAATACTCAATACAAAGCAAGCAAGTAACCAGCCTGCGGGCCAGTGCTCCGGTGTAAATAAAAACCCTAATTGAGCGACAGCCATCAACGCCATCCCTAAGCGTGCTCGGAAAAATAGGGGCTGTTTCTCTAGTAGTTTTAGGGTTGGAAATTGGAACACAATAATCGTTATAGTGTTGACTAACACTAATCCAGCAATGATTTGAGTCGCCTGTTCTATGCCAGAGCGCACGATAACTTGTGGAATGGAAGATTCGATTTGTGCATAGACAAACATCATTAGAAAGTTCGCGATCATTAAGCGAATAAAGACAGAATCCTTCGCAATGATCGCAAGCGTCCGTGCAAAATTGGGTAAAGCCTCAGCAGAGACGGCCCCTTTATGGTGAGTTCGCTCTAAACCAATATAGAGCCAAAGCGAGTAAACGAGATAAGTCACACCCGTTGCAATAAAGAGTGCCTGAGGTTTATGCAGCGCAAGTGTAATGCCTATTAGCGGGCCAATCGCTCCGCCTAAGTTCAAAAGAAAGTAACGGATGTTTAGTGCAAGCTCTCGGTCTTTTTTATCGGCAAGGTTATCGCCTAAAACGGCTTTGGCAGGGCCTTCGATCATTGGGCGCATTAACCCTGTGATCACCACCAAAATGTAAAATTGCCACACTTGTGTAGCGACGCCGATACCCGCATAGGTGATCGAGGCTAACAAGCTCCCGCACACCATAATTTTTTTGCGGCCAAATTTGTCCGACAGGTAGCCCGAATAAAGACCTGTTAATGAGCCAACTAATGCCGAGCTTGAGAGCATAATGCCGACCTCGAGCGCCGACACGCCATAATCGTTATAGAGGAAAACAATCAGAAATGGCCAAGCCATAAAATAGCTGGTTCGTGCCAGCAATGTACCAGTCAGTACAGTCCAAACAGAGAAGTTGAAACGGGTGACACGTTGAAATTGAAAAAGGCTTTGCTGAGGTGATTGCGGATCGGTCATAGAGTCTCCGTGAGTGATGAGTCCTTGTGCACAAAATGCACTTCGGTGATCAATATCACATTGGAGTTATGAATGGAATCCTAGGTTTTTCAGTGGGTTAATCTTTGGTGGATAATTTTGAAAAGACCACTAGACGCACTATTTTACAAGGCTATTCGCTACAATAGTGCGTCCGAACATGTGGTGATAAATTGAATAACCTAAGCGTTATTCATGATGCGAGGTATCGTTTCATCACTGCGCAATGTTAGTACTTCACAACCGGTCGCGGTCACGAGAATGGTATGTTCCCACTGAGCTGAGTTTTTGCCGTCTCCGGTGTACACTGTCCAGTCATCTTCCGAATCGATGCTACACCCAAATTTACCCGCGTTAATCATGGGCTCAATAGTGAAGCACATGCCTTCTTTTAGAATGCGGCGGTCATTGTTTTTATAGTGCACGACTTGCGGCTCTTCATGGAACTCATTGCCAATGCCGTGACCACAGAAATCTTTCACAATAGAGAACTTAGTCCGAGGGTTCTTTTTGTTGTTTTCTTTGATGTATTTTTCGATGGCTGTGCCTATCTCACCAACTGTCGCACCCGGCTTCACTTTCTTCATCGCTAAGTAAAGACTTTCTTGGGCCACAAGACAGAGGCGTTTATCCGCAGGGCTCACTTCACCAACAAAGAACATTTTTGATGTGTCTCCGTGATACCCTTTTGGACGCTCGGTTAAGTCAACGCCGTCTTCATCAGGGATGATCACGGTAATGTCGATGTTGACGATATCGCCATCTTTCAGGACAGCAGGCTTGCTTTTGCCTGTTGTGCCCATTTCGTCCACGCTGGCAGGGATACCGTGACAAACGATATGATTAATTGATGTACAGATGGATTTAGGGAAACCTCCGTAATTGAGCGGAGCAGGGTAAGCGCCATTCGCGAGGGTAAACTCGTGGCAAATGCGGTCCAATTCTTCTGTAGTGACCCCCGCCTTCACGTGGGGGCCAATCATTTCCAGTACGTCGGCAGCGAGCTTACCAGCAATACGCATACGTTCGATTTCTGCTTCAGTTTTTATCTTTATAGACATAGGTTTGTAACTAATTCTCGTTTCGTTGGCACTACTATATCAAGAACTGTGCAATTTGTGTATCTAGGCGACTCACTCCAAAGAGGTTCACTATGGGTTAGGTTTAGGCTTAGTTGACTTAAACCAAGGCAGTAATTTTCGATAAAAACTGTGATTTTCCGGCTGAATATGGTATAAAGCGCGCCAGAAATTGTACTGTTATCTCCATCCAGTTTTGCACTGCGGCGTTAGCAGATGATTTCAAAATTAAATTTTTATTAAACTCACACACATTTCGTCACGTAATCCGGGGTGCCTGAAATAAGGTCGGTGTTACGGGGAATGTGGAGGCCTAACCCCATAGAGGAATTTAAAATGGCAAACGTATCAATGCGCGATATGCTAAAAGCTGGTGTTCACTTCGGTCACCAAACTCGTTACTGGAACCCAAAAATGAAGCCATTCATCTTTGGTGCTCGTAACAAGGTTCATATCATTAACCTAGAAAAAACTGTACCAATGTTCAACGAAGCACTAGCTGAGCTAGGCAAAGTCGGTGAGAAAAAAGGTAAAGTTCTTTTTGTAGGTACTAAGCGCGCTGCGTCTGAAGCTGTTAAAGAAGCGGCTATTGCAAGCAACCAATACTACGTAAACAACCGTTGGTTGGGTGGTATGCTTACAAACTACAAAACTGTTCGTCAGTCTATCAAGCGTCTTAAAGAACTTGAAGCTCAGGCTCAAGACGGCACTTTTGAAAAGCTAACTAAGAAAGAAGCTCTAATGCGTACTCGCGAAATGGAGAAGCTAGAGAAATCTCTTGGTGGTATCAAAGACATGGGCGGTCTACCTGACGCGCTATTCGTGATCGACGCAGACCACGAGCACATCGCTGTTAAAGAAGCTAACAACCTAGGTATCCCAGTTTACGCTGTTGTTGATACTAACTCTGATCCAGATGGCATTGACTTCATCATCCCTGGTAACGATGACGCAATCCGTGCGGTACAGCTGTACCTTAACGCTGCGGCAACTTCTGTAAACGAAGGTCGTAACCAAGACGTTGTTGTTGCTTCTGAAAAAGACGGTTTCGTAGAAGAAGCTGAATAATAGCGGCAGTAGCCCTTTCTTAGTTTGCGCTGACCTTCTCCTTTTGAGTTCGGTCTGCATAAGTCAAACTAAGTGCTAGTATGCTAAGGGGCCAGTAAAATGGCCCCTGATTTTTACCCAAATTAGAATCAACTGAGGAATAGAGAATGGCTGTTACTGCTGCTCTAGTTAAAGAACTGCGCGACCGTACTGGCGCAGGTATGATGGATTGTAAAAAAGCTCTAACTGAAACTAACGGTGACGTTGAGCTAGCGATCGAGAACATGCGTAAGTCTGGTGCTGCTAAAGCTGCTAAGAAAGCAGGCAACGTAGCTGCTGAAGGCGCAATCATCATCAAAGAAGAAAACGGTGTTGCTGCACTTGTTGAAGTGAACTGTCAAACTGACTTCGTAGCGAAAGACGAAAACTTCACTGCATTCGCAGAGAAAGTAGCGAATGACGCACTAGCGACTAAAGCAACTGCTGAAGAGCTTAAAGCTAAATTTGAAGAAGAGCGTGTTCTTCTTGTTGCTAAAATCGGCGAGAACGTAAACATCCGTCGCGTAGAGTACGTTGAAGGTACTGCTATCGCTTCTTACCGTCACGGTGAGAAAATCGGTGTTGTTGTTGCAGGTGAAGGCGATGCTGAAACACTTAAGCACGTTGCTATGCACGTTGCTGCTTCTCGTCCTGAGTTCGTTAACCCAGAAGACGTACCAGCAGACGTTGTAGAAAAAGAAAAAGCGGTTCAAGTTGAAATCGCAATGAACGAAGGCAAACCAGCTGAAATCGCAGAGAAAATGGTTATCGGCCGCATGAAGAAATTCACTGGCGAAATCTCTCTAACTGGTCAACCGTTCGTGATGGAGCCTAAGAAATCTGTAGGTGACATCCTAAAAGAGCGTGGTGCTTCTGTATCTACCTTTATCCGCCTAGAAGTAGGTGAAGGTATCGATAAAGGCGAAGAAATGAGCTTCGCAGACGAAGTAGCAGCGGCTCAAAAAGGTTAATTCTTTTTGAATTCGTCATTAAAAAGACCGTGGCTATGCTGCGGTCTTTTTATGAACGGCCTATTATTTTATTGAGCTATGTCATCGATTAACTGTGACGAATAAGAGCGTCAAATTAAGCCAATTTGCTTAAAATAGGCGCGCTGTTATTCCTGACCGTTAATATGACTTTTACTTAAAAAAGGTATCTCCATGACTACAAGTCCAAAACCAGCGTATCAACGTATTTTGTTAAAGCTAAGTGGCGAAGCTCTGCAAGGCGAAGAAGGGTTTGGTATTGATCCAGCTGTATTGGATCGTATGGCTCAAGAGGTTAAAGAGCTAGTGGAGTTAGGCGTACAAGTGGGTGTGGTCATCGGCGGTGGTAACCTTTTCCGTGGCGCAGGTCTTGCCGAAGCGGGTATGAACCGCGTTGTGGGTGACCACATGGGTATGCTGGCTACCGTCATGAACGGCCTTGCTATGCGTGACGCACTGCATCGCGCCTATGTGAACGCTCGCGTTATGTCGGCGATTCCACTTAAAGGTGTATGTGACGATTATAACTGGGCGGATGCTATTCGTGAATTGCGTCAAGGTCGTGTGGTTATCTTCTCTGCTGGTACTGGCAACCCATTCTTTACTACCGACTCTGCAGCCTGCTTACGTGGCATTGAAATTGAAGCCGACTTAGTGCTAAAAGCCACGAAGGTGGATGGTGTGTTTAATGCTGATCCAGTTGCTAACCCAGACGCCGAATTGTATGGTAAGCTTTCTTTCACAGAGGTTTTGGATAGAGAGCTTAAAGTTATGGATCTTGCAGCATTCACTCTAGCAAGAGACCACAACATGCCTATCCGTGTTTTCAATATGAACAAACCTGGTGCACTTCGCCGTGTTGTTATGGGCGAGCAGGAAGGCACACTGATTAGCGAACAAGCATCAGCGAGCAGCGCTAAAGCTTAATACGCAGACTAATTTTTGAACTTAAGGTGAACTCGTGATTAACGAAATCAAAACTGACGCGCAAGAGCGCATGGAAAAAAGTGTTGAAGCGCTAAAAAATAGCTTATCAAAAGTCCGCACTGGTCGTGCGCACCCAAGCCTATTGTCTGGCTTGTCTGTTGAGTACTACGGAGCACCGACTCCACTAAACCAGGTGGCTAACGTTGTTGCAGAAGATGCCCGTACACTAGCCATTACGGTATTCGACAAAGAACTCGCTCCTAAAGTAGAAAAAGCGATCCTTCAATCTGATTTGGGCCTAAACCCAATGTCTGCAGGAACCGTTATCCGAGTTCCACTGCCTCCACTGACTGAAGAGCGTCGTAAAGACCTAGTTAAGATCGTTCGCGGTGAAGCTGAAGGTGGTCGTGTTGCGATTCGCAACATTCGTCGTGATGCAAATGGCGACCTTAAGGCTCTGCTTAAAGACAAAGAAATCTCTGAAGATGAAGATCGTAAAGGTCAGGATGAGATCCAAAAGTTGACTGACGCAGCGGTTAAAAAAGTAGACGAAGTCTTAGCGGCGAAAGAAAAAGAGTTGATGGAAGTGTAAGCTTTCTCTCTCTGATTGGTAAGATAACCTGATGATTATGGCCGATTGTTGACCGATACGGACTGGGTGCTTCTCAATTGAGCAACCAAAGCGCAAATGTTTGCACCTGAGTATAACGCTGCCTCTTACAGGCAGCGTTTTTGTGTTATTATCCACAGCTAAAATTTTCTAACCAAAACCTTATGTCAGACACAGCATTATCATCACAGCAGCTGCCTCAACACATTGCTGTCATCATGGATGGCAACGGTCGTTGGGCCAAATCCAAAGGCAAGCCGCGTGTGTTTGGGCACAGAGCCGGAGTGAAATCAGTTAGACGAACCATTCGCACTGCAGCTCGTTTGGGCGTAAAAGCTGTGACCTTGTTTGCGTTTAGTAGTGAAAATTGGCGACGACCAGAAGAAGAAGTCAACTTACTGATGGAACTGTTTATGGTCGCGTTAACCAATGAAGTTAAACGACTTCATAAGAATGATTTGAAGTTAAAAGTGATCGGTGACATCAGTGCGTTTAGTCAACGATTACAAGACAAGATTGCAGAAGCAGAAGCGATCACTGAAAACAACAAAGGCATGCAAGTCAACGTTGCGGCTAATTACGGTGGCAAGTGGGACATCGCTCAAGCGACCAAACGCATAGCTAAACAAATAGAAACGGGTGAAGTCAGCGTCGAAGAAATTGACGAAGCACTGTTATCTAAACACATGAGCTTAAGCGATTTACCTGAAGTGGATCTTATGATCCGCACTAGCGGTGAGTCGAGAATAAGCAACTTCATGCTGTGGCAAATGGCCTATGCAGAACTCTATTTTTGCTCATGCCATTGGCCTGACTTTGATGAAGATGCCCTAATTGAAGCCGTGAGTTGGTTTGTTAACCGAGAACGTCGCTTTGGTTGTACTGGCGAACAAGTAAAAGCCCTTATGACCATAGAAAAAGGATTCTAATACGTGAAACAACGCATTATTACCGCGCTTATTCTTGCGCCTCTCATCATAGCTGGAATTTTCTTGTTACCCTTTTTCTACTTTGTATTGATGTTGCTGGGTGTTGTTGGACTCTCTTTATGGGAGTGGTCGCAGTTTGTGACACCAAAATCTCGCAACAAAAGCTTATTCTTTTTATTGGCAGGTGCGCTTGCCTGTGTAGCGATAATGCCAATGCAGCCCTATGAATTAGGAGCATTTGGACAAAGTAGCTTTAGCTTCATCTTAAGTGGTGTTATTTGGTGGCTCATCGCGAGCCTCTTGACCATAACCTACCCATCCTCTGCAAGGCATTGGCAAGATTCTCCGTTACTTAAAGGCATTTTTGGCCTAATTTCTCTTATGCCATTTCTTTGGAGCGTGGCGGTACTGCGAGCTATTGATTACGATGTGAACGCATATTATGGCGCCAAGATGGTCCTGTTTGTCTGCCTGCTTGTATGGAGTGCTGATAGTGGCGCCTACTTTGCCGGAAAGAGCCTAGGTAAACATAAACTGGCACCACGCGTGAGCCCCAACAAAACCATTGAAGGTTTAGTGGGGGGCATCATTGCCGCGATCATCGTTGGCTTTATTTTTGCCGACCTGCTGTCCCTCGATTTCTCTAGCACACCTGCCATGATGGTGATTATATTGGCTACAGTCGTTATCTCGGTGATGGGTGATTTGGTTGAGAGCATGTTTAAGCGTGTTGCCAATATCAAAGACAGCAGCAATTTAATCCCTGGGCATGGTGGAGTATTGGACCGCATTGACAGTTTGATGGCAGCGTTTCCTGTATTTACGTTGTGCTATTTTTTACTCGCATAATCAACCGATATTGAGTCGACCATGAAGCAGATTGCCATTTTGGGCGCGACCGGGTCAATCGGTAGCAGCACTCTAAAAGTTATTCAAGCGAACCCTAGCGAATATCAAGTTTTTGCACTGGCTGCGGCAACCAATGTTGAGGCAATGGTGAGCTTGTGTCGTCAATGGACGCCTCGTTTTGCAGTAATGCATGATCAGCAAGCTGCAGAACAGCTAACCATTAAACTTGCGTCGCTAAACCTTTCTACCTCGGTATTGAGCGGACAAGCAGGACTGTGCGATGTCGCTCAGCATCCAGAAGTCGATGCCGTTATGGCCGCGATTGTGGGTGGGGCTGGTTTGCTTTCAACCATGGCGGCAGCGAAAGCGGGTAAACAGATTTTATTGGCCAATAAAGAATCTTTGGTGATGTCGGGGCAGTTATTGATAGATGTTGCCTCTAAAACAGGCGCACAAATTTTGCCTGTAGACAGCGAGCACAATGCCATATTTCAAAGCTTGCCTGTTGATGCTCAATCGAAAATTGGCCGCTGTGATTTACAGGCGTCCGGCGTGTCAAAAATTTTACTGACGGGCTCCGGTGGACCTTTTCGTTATAGTGATGTCGAAGCATTGTCGACAGTGACACCTGAGCAAGCAATCGCTCACCCTAATTGGTCTATGGGGCCAAAAATCTCGGTTGATTCGGCAACTATGATGAATAAAGGGCTTGAGTATATCGAGGCTAAATGGCTATTTTCCGCAGATAAATCTCAATTGGATGTGATTATTCACCCTCAATCTGTGATTCATTCTATGGTTCAATATGTGGATGGTTCTGTTATTGCGCAAATGGGCGAACCAGACATGTGTACACCCATTGCACATACCTTGGCTTACCCAAATCGAACCCCTTCTACAGTATCTGCGCTAGACTTTACTCAGGTGGGTGAACTGACCTTTTTAACCCCCGACTTTTCACGTTATCCATGTTTGCAACTGGCAATAGATGCGTGCTTTGAAGGGCAGCATGCCACGACAACGCTGAACGCCTGTAACGAAGTTGCGGTGGATGCGTTTTTAAATCGAAAAATTGGCTTTACCGATATTGCTCGTGTCAATCAGTCGGTTGTCGAAGCGGTATGTGCAACGCAATCTGCACATCAGTTAAATGATCTAGACAGTTTACTTTCGCTCGATGAAATGGTGCGAAAACTGGCCCAAGAACACGTGGTAAAGGTGGTGTGATATGAGTGGGTTTTTATGGAATTTCGCCTCTTTTGTCGTTGCGCTGGGCATTTTGGTCGCAGTGCATGAGTTTGGGCATTTTTGGGTAGCACGCCGTTGTGGCGTGAAGGTCCACAAGTTCTCTATTGGCTTTGGTAAGTCTATCTGGTCGCGTACCGACAAGCAGGGAACTGAATATACTATTGCACTGATTCCGTTAGGCGGCTTTGTCAAAATGCTCGATGGCCGTGTTGACGAATTGACTGACGAACAAAAAAACCAGGCGTTTGACCACAAACCTTTGTGGAAACGCAGTGCTATTGTAGCCGCCGGGCCGATGTTTAACTTTTTGTTTGCAATTGTTGCGTACTGGTTAGTACTAATGATTGGCGTACCAAGTGTTAAACCAGTAATTGGTGATCTAGTTCCAAATTCGATTGCAGAACAAGCGGGAATTGAACGTTCAATGGAACTAACTTCCATCGATGGAATCAAAACACCTGATTGGCAGTCGGTGAACATGCAACTCATCTCACACATTGGGTTAGACCAAATGTCGGTCACTTATGCCCCAGTGGATAATTCTGGATTAGAACGTCAAACCACATTAGACATTCGCCAATGGCAATTTGACCCAGAAAAGGAGTCGGCGATACGGACAATAGGGATCGTCCCTTATCGTCCAGAAATCATCAATGCTGTGAGCCAGGTAATTGAAGGTGGCGCGGCAGAAGCCGCTGGTATGCAGGAAGGTGATCTAATCATTGGTCTCAATAGTCAACCAATGACGGAATGGGAAACCATTGCAGAGACTATTCGCAATAATCCATCGACACCAATGCCAATCGATATTATTCGTGATGGAAACCCGATCACGTTGACTCTGACCCCGAATGCTCGAGTCATTGAGGAGCAAACTATTGGTTATGTTGGTATTATGCCAACATCAGAACCTTGGCCAGAGAACTATCGCTTTGACATGAAATTTGGCCCATTTGCTGCCATTGGTGAGGCGGTCAATAAGTCTTATCAGTTGGTGGACTTAACGCTCAGCATGTTGAAAAAACTGGTGGTTGGACATGTCGGTATAGAGAATTTAAGCGGGCCGATTTCAATCGCAAAAGGCGCTGGAGCGACTGCCGATTATGGACTGGTTCACTTTTTAATGTTTTTAGCGCTGATAAGCGTTAACTTAGGTATTATTAACTTACTTCCGCTGCCTGTTTTAGATGGCGGTCACTTATTGTTTTTTGCTATTGAAGCCGTGATCAGACGCCCTGTACCAGAGAAGGTGCAAGAGGTTGGATATCGAATTGGTGGAGCATTGCTGCTCGCACTTATGACAGTGGCTATTTTTAATGACTTTATGCGCTTATAGAAATAAGCGCAGCATGGAAATACAACGGAATTTATGAAGTTTAAGGACTTATTGCTGGCTTCGAGCGTATTGCTCAGCACAGTAGCTTACGGCAGCGATAGTTTTGTCGTCGACGATATTCGTATTGAAGGTTTGCAGCGAGTTGCACTGGGTGCGGCGCTGCTTAAAATTCCTGTACGAGTAGGTGATACTTTAGGTGAAGGCGATGTGGCGGAGACGATTCGCTCATTGTACGCATCGGGTAACTATGAAGACGTGGGCGTATTGCGCGACGGTGATACATTGGTGGTGCAGGTTAAAGAAAGGCCCACCATTGCGAGTATTTCGTTTAGCGGAAATAAAGCACTCCAAGACGCCCAATTGCAGCAAAACCTCGATGCGTCAGGTGTGCGAGTTGGTGAGGCGTTGGACCGCACCACTCTAAGTAATATCGAAAAAGGCTTAGAGGACTTTTACTACAGTGTCGGTAAATACAATGCATCGGTGCAAGCGGTAATAACGCCACTGCCTCGAAATCGTTCTGACTTAAAGTTCGTATTCGCTGAAGGTGTCTCCGCAAAGATCAAACAGATCAACTTTATCGGCAATGAAGTCTTCGCTGATTCACAGCTGCTTTCTCGATTTAACCTAAACGTGGATGTGCCTTGGTGGAACTTTCTTGCTGATGATAAGTACCAGAAACAGGTACTGGCCGCTGACATCGAATCGCTAAAGTCGTACTACTACGATCGCGGCTATTTGAAATTTAAAGTCGACTCAACGCAAGTGGCCATCTCTCCTGATAAAAAAGGGGTCTACATTACGCTATCACTTGAAGAAGGCGATGTATACACGGTCAAAGACGTGCAATTCCGTGGAGAGTTGATAGGTAAAACAGAAGAATTTCGTAGTCTTGTAACCTTGGATGAAGGCGACATCTATAGCGGAACAGAAGTTACCGCGATGGAAGAAGGCATTAAGCGATTACTTGGTGCATCAGGTTACGCGTACCCTGAAGTACGAACCATTCCAGAGTTCGATGATGAAAACAACGAAGTTTCTCTCGTTGTAAACGTCACTTCAGGTAAACGAATTTATGTTCGTGATATTCGTTTTGTGGGCAACAACTCGACCAAAGATGAAGTGCTTCGTCGTGAAATGCGTCAAATGGAAGGCAGTTGGCTTAACTCGCAATCAATTGAAACCGGTAAAGCGCGTCTTAACCGTTTGGGCTTCTTTGAGACCGTGGATGTGAGTACGGTTCGAGTCCCAGGAAGCGATGATCAGGTAGACATTGTTTACAGAGTTAAAGAGGCAAACTCTGGCAGTGTAAACTTCGGTGTGGGCTATGGTACCGAATCGGGCATCAGTTTCCAGCTGGGTTTGCAACAGGATAACTTCCTAGGAAGTGGTGACCGAGTTGGTATTTCGGCAATGATGAACGATTACCAGAAGAACGTTAGCCTCGACTATCGCGATCCTTATTGGAACCTCGATGGCGTAAGCCTCGGTGGTAAGCTTTATTACAATGAATTTGAGGCCTCTGAAGCGGGTATTGTTGACTACACCAACGAAAGCTACGGCGCCACTCTTACCTGGGGTTTCCCATTCAATGAGCTCAACTTCTTCGAGTTGGGAGTGGGTTATGCTCACAACCGCTTGTCGAACGTTGACCAGTATGTTCAGATTGAACGATTTCTGCAATCGCAAGCCAATAACGTTGATAGTGATGGCGCGTTAGTTGTTAGCGACTTCGAATTTTCGGTTTCATGGACACGAAATAATCTTAACCGAGGTACGTTCCCAACGGCCGGTAACCACCAAAGAGCTTACTATAAGATGACAACACCTGGCTCGGACGTGCAGTACTTCAAGATGCAATATGACGTTCGCCAGTACTTCCCGCTGACCGAGTCTCACAATTTTGCGCTCTTGCTTCGTGGACGTTTAGGGTATGGTAACGGTTATGGTAGCACCGATGGCAACGATAACTTGTTCCCGTTCTATGAGAACTTTTATGCAGGTGGTTTTACCACGCTTCGTGGCTTTAGATCGAATACCGCAGGCCCTAAAGCCGTCTATGACGAGGGTAAAGGGAATAACCCTGACTACAACGCCACGGACAAGTCGGTGGGTGGTAACGCAACGGCGCTCGGTAGTATTGAGTTAATTGTGCCGACTCCGTTTGTTTCAGAGGGCTTTAAGAACCAATTGCGTTCTAGCTTGTACGTCGATATGGCGAGTGTGTGGGATACCGAATTCCTGTATGTCGATATGGACAGCGGTTCGCCGGGTTACAAGTATTACTATGATTACTCGGATCCAAGCGCATTCCGTGCATCATTTGGTGCCGCAGTGCAGTGGATGTCTCCAATGGGACCTTTGGTGTTCTCATTTGCGACACCGATAAAAATTTACGAAGGTGATGATGACGAGTTTTTCACCTTCACAATTGGAAGAACCTTCTAACAACTAGAGGAAATGATTTTGAACAAAACAGTAAAAGCGCTAAGTCTTAGCCTTGTTCTGGCAAGCACTGCCGTTGTCGCTAATGTTGCGCAAGCCGCACAGAAGATTGGCTATGTAAATACAGCGAAAATCTTCCAAATGCACCCTAAACGTGAAACTGCTTTGCAGGAGCTGCAAGAGGAGTTTAAAGACAAGTCCGCTGAAATCCAAGCTCTAGAAGCTAAAATCAAAACCAAAATGGAGCAAGCTCGTCGTGATGGCGAACTTCTTGGTGAAGAGGGTATGCGTGCTCTACAAATTGAAGTAGCGACCCTAGAAGCTGAATACAAACTGAAACGTCAATCGTTTGAGCGTGATGGTAAGCAGCGTGAAGCCGAAGAGAAGCAAGAGCTATTTAGAGAGATCCAAAAAACCATCGAAGTGGTCGCTACTGAAGAAGGTTTTGACATGATCATCGATGCTCAAGCTCTACAATACGCTAAGCCAGAGCTTGATCTAACCGACGCAGTCATTAACAAAATTAAGTAACGGTTAACTGGAGTCTTATGATCACCTTAACGCTACAACAAGTTGCTGACATTGCTGGGGGGACACTGATAGGTGACTCTGCCGCCACTGTTTCTCAGTTTCAAGCGATGGATAAAGCGCAGCCTGGCGACATTAGTTTCTTAACTAATCCAAAATATCGCAAGCATCTTGCACAATGCAATGCGACCTG
This sequence comes from Vibrio sp. qd031, assembly GCF_002100145.1. Lineage (GTDB taxonomy): Bacteria > Pseudomonadota > Gammaproteobacteria > Enterobacterales > Vibrionaceae > Vibrio. The sequence goes on along the minus strand of NZ_JXQD01000024.1, from coordinate 590,774 downwards.
CGTGTTAGTCAAACAAGCGGACGCAGAGCATTGTAGTGCAAATGCGATTGTCGTAGACGACCCTTATGTCGCGTACGCAAAAGTGGCACAAAAACTGGATAAGACTCCTAAAGCCGCAACGGGTATTGCTCCTAGTGCGGTCATTAGTGACAGTGCTATTTTGGGCAATAACGTCAGTGTTGGTGCTAATGCCGTAATTGAAACGGGTGCTCGCCTAGCAGACAATGTTGTAATTGGTGCCAACTGTTTTATTGGCAAGAATGCATCGATTGGCGAAGGCACACAGTTGTGGTCCAATGTTGCGGTATACCATGATGTACAGATTGGTGAGCGCTGTTTAGTGCAAAGTCAGACAACCATTGGATCCGATGGTTTTGGTTATGCAAACGAGCAAGGTGAGTGGATTAAGATCCCACAAACTGGCTCTGTGATCATCGGTAACCGCGTCGAAATTGGTGCTAGCGCGTGTATTGACCGTGGTGCGATTGGTAACACGGTTGTCGAAGATAACGTCATCCTCGATAATTTGATTCAGATAGCCCATAACGTTCACATTGGTTACGGCACCGCAATCGCGGGAGCAACGACCATAGCGGGAAGTACGACCGTAGGGAAGTACTGCATTATTGGTGGTGCGACAGTCATCAACGGTCATATTGAAATCGTAGACCAAGTGACCATCACGGGTATGGGCATGGTGATGCGTAGCATCAAAGAAAAAGGCGTGTACTCTTCAGGGATTCCTCTGCAAAAAAATGCCGAGTGGCGTAAAACTGCGACCCGAGTGCATCGTATCGATGAGATGAACAAACGTCTAAAAACAGTTGAGAAACTGCTTGAACAGCAGGACTCTTCTAAAGAAGGGCTATAGCAGGTAACTCTAGGCTCGCTATAGGCGAGCCTTTTTAATGTATAATACCCTTAGACAAGAATAATTTACTTAGCAGGAATTTGATTTTGACTACTGAAAATAAAACGATGGATATCATGGAAATCCAATCTCTTTTGCCACACCGTTACCCATTTCTATTGATCGACAGAGTAACGGATTATAAAGAGGGTGAGTATTTAGTAGCACTCAAAAATGTCACGTTTAACGAGCCTCAGTTCACAGGTCACTTCCCACAAATGCCAGTGTTTCCCGGCGTTTTAATGCTTGAAGCTATGGCGCAAGCGACAGGTCTACTTGCATTTAAAACCTACGGCGCACCCAGTGAGAATGAGCTGTACTACTTTGCGAGCGTTGATAACGCGAAGTTCCGGAAGCCGGTAGGCCCTGGCGACCAACTGGTGATTGAAGTGAAGCTGCTTAAAGAACGCCGTGGTATCGCAGCGTTTACCGGAGTTGCAAAAGTGGATGGCGTTGTCGTGTGTGACGCCGAATTAAAATGTGCTCGTCGAGAATTCTAATATGATCCATCCATCAGCAAGCGTTCACCCTTCAGCGGTGATTGAAGGTGATGTCACTCTCGAAGCTAACGTAACCGTTGGTCCATTTACCTACATCTCGGGCAATATTGTCATTGGTGAAGGTACAGAAGTGATGTCTCACGTGGTAATCAAAGGCCACACTATTATTGGTAAAGACAACCGTATTTTCCCACAGGCCGTGATTGGTGAAGAAAACCAAGATAAAAAATACGGTGGCGAAGATACGAAAGTGATCATCGGTGACCGCAACGTCATTCGTGAGAGTGCGCAGATTCATCGCGGCACCACACAAGACAAGTATGAAACAGTGATTGGTAACGACAATCTATTGTGTGTTAACGCTCATATCGCTCACGATGTGATTGTGGGTAACCATACTCATATAGGTAATAACGCGATACTGGGCGGCCACGTGACCGTTGGCGATTACGCTGGGGTAATGGCACTGTCGGCGATCCACCCATTTTGTACTGTTGGTGCCTACGCGTATGTTGGCGGGTGCAGCGCGGTTGTACAAGACGTTCCACCGTACGTATTGGCGCAAGGTAACCACGCGACACCGTTTGGACTCAATAAAGTGGGTTTACAACGTAATGGGTTTGAAAAAGCCGAGATTCGTACGTTGTTTAAAGCGTACAAAGAGATTTATCGCTCAGGAAACACCTTGACGGAAACTCGCCCAGTGTTGATTGAGATGGCTAAAGAGACACCATCGATACAGCGATTTATTGATATGCTCGACACAACTGAACGTGGCATTATTCGTTAATAGTTGGGAATTGAGTTAAGCTAAAAAGATCGCTTTAATGCGATCTTTTTGTCGTTAATTAGGTAGCATTTTTCATGGAAACAGGACAAAAAACATCGCCACTTAGAATTGGTATTGTCGCTGGCGAGCTTTCTGGTGATACGTTAGGCGAAGGTTTTATCAAGGCTATTTTGGCCGAGCATCCCCATGCCGAGTTCGTCGGTATCGGTGGGCCAAAAATGAATGCATTGGGTTGCCGCTCTCTGTTTGACATGGAAGAGCTTTCGGTCATGGGGTTGGTCGAAGTATTAGGTCGCTTGCCACGACTTTTAAAAGTCAAAAAAGGGTTAGTCGATGAATTTATTGCTAATCCACCCGACGTGTTTGTTGGCATTGATGCACCAGACTTCAATCTGCGTTTAGAGCGCGATCTTAAAGATGCGGGAATTAAGACGGTTCATTATGTGAGCCCCTCCGTCTGGGCGTGGCGACAAGGTCGCATCCACGGCATTGCCAAAGCAACCAACTTGGTTTTGGCTTTACTTCCGTTCGAAAAGGCTTTTTACGACAAGTTTGATGTGCCTTGTGAGTTTGTGGGGCACACGTTGGCGGACGCCATTCCAATGCACTCGGATAAACAAGCAGCGCGCGTAAAACTTGGCCTAGACAGTGAAAAGCGCTACCTTGCTGTATTGCCTGGTAGCCGTGGTGCCGAGCTCGAAAAGTTGTGCGAACCCTTTATTAAAACCTGCAAACAGTTACACGCCGACGATCCAGAGTTGGGGTTCGTTGTGGCACTGGTTAATGATAAAAGGCGTCAGCAATTTGAGAAAGCGTGGCGAGAATTTGCTCCAGAGCTAGAGTTTACGCTGGTTAATGACACCGCTACCGATGTTATGACCGCAAGTGATGTGGTGATGCTGGCCTCTGGCACCGTGGCATTAGAGTGTATGCTAATTAAGCGTCCGATGGTTGTCGGCTATATCGTTAATCCAGTCACCGCGTGGTTACTTAAGCGCTTGGTTAAAAGTAAGTTTGTGTCGCTACCCAATATTTTATCCGATCGAGAGTTGGTCAAAGAGTATTTACTGGAAGAGTGCAATCCCGATAACCTCAGCGCAGAAGTCACTCGACTTCTGGGTGATGAGTCGAAACCTATGGTCGAAGAGTTCACTAGGTTGCATCACATGATTCGTAAAGATGCCGATGTGCAATCGGCGCAAGCTGTTTTAAGGCTGATCGATAGAGAGAATAAGTCATGAGCAAAGCTGTAGAGCTCGAGCCGTTTGATTACCCTAGTGGGTATACCTTCATTGCTGGCGTTGATGAAGTGGGCAGGGGCCCGCTTGTTGGCGATGTGGTGACCGCAGCAGTAATCTTAGATCCTAACAACCCCATTCCAGGACTGACAGACTCAAAAAAATTGAGTGAGAAAAAACGGTTAGCTTTAGAGCCGTTAATTAAAGAACGAGCGTTGGCGTGGTGCATCGGTCGATGCACCCCACAAGAAATAGACCAGCTCAATATCTTGCAAGCTACTATGGTGGCGATGCAGCGTGCGATCAATGGACTTTCCACCACTCCAAATCTTGCGTTAATTGACGGCAATCGTACGCCCGAATTGACCATGGACGCCATTGCCGTGGTCAAAGGAGACTTACGAGTCCCTGAAATTAGCGCCGCCTCTATAATAGCGAAAGTGGCCCGTGACAATGACATGCAAGAGCTTGATAAACAGTATCCTCAGTTTGGCTTTGCCCAGCACAAAGGGTATCCAACCAAAGCGCACTTCGCCGCTATCCAAGAGTTTGGTGTGATTGAGCAGTATCGCAAGAGTTTTAAACCGGTGAAGCGCGTTTTAGGAATTGAGGACTGAATCTGTAATGTCTAATCCAAAGTTTGTTCACTTAAGAGTTCACAGTGACTTTTCAATGATTGATGGTGTGTCAAAAGTACCGCCTATTGTTAAAAAAGTCGCTGAATTGGGTATGCCTGCCATGGCATTAACCGACTTCACCAATTTATGTGGATTGGTGAAGTACTACAACGCCGCGCACAACAATGGTATCAAGCCGATCATTGGTGCCGACTTCTTAATGCAGTCCGACGAGTTGGGTGAGGAGCTGACTCACATCACTGTGCTTGCGTCTGACAATAAGGGCTACAACAACCTTACGTTACTCATTTCTGAGGCGTATTTACGTGGTCACGTACAGCATAGCCCCGTCATAGATAAAGAGTGGCTTGCTAAATATAACCAGGGCCTTATCGTTCTTTCTGGTGCCAAAGACGGTGAAGTAGGTAAAGCTCTATTAAAAGGCAACTCAGACTTAGCGAACCAATGCGTCGATTTCTATCAGCAACATTTTGCTGATCGCTTTTACTTGGAACTGACACGTACTGGTAGAGTAGACGAAGAGAGTTATTTACATTTTGCCCTTGAACTGGCTGCAGAGCGTGACTTGCCGGTTGTGGCCACCAACCAAGTGGTCTTTTTATCGACCGACGATTTCGACGCTCATGAAATCCGTGTAGCGATCCATGATGGATATACACTCGAAGACCCACGTCGACCAAAACTCTACAGTAATCAACAATATCTGCGTTCTGAAGAAGAGATGGTGGAGCTGTTTCAAGACATTCCTGAAGCGTTGCAAAACTCCGTAGAAATCGCCAAACGCTGTAACGTGACCGTGCGCTTGGGTGAGTATTTCCTACCAAACTTCCCAACGGAAGGGATGAAGATTGAAGACTTTTTGGTTAAAAAGTCTCAAGAAGGGTTGGAGCGACGTCTGGCGTTTTTATTCCCCAATGAAGAGGTGCGAGCCAAGCGTCGACCAGAATACGATGAACGCCTAGAGATCGAGCTTAAAGTTATCAATGACATGGGCTTCCCTGGTTACTTCTTGATCGTTATGGAGTTTATCCAATGGTCAAAAGACAACGCAGTGCCAGTTGGCCCAGGGCGAGGCTCGGGTGCGGGGTCGTTAGTTGCCTATGCACTGGATATTACCGACCTCGATCCATTGGAATACGACCTGCTTTTTGAACGATTCTTAAACCCTGAGCGTGTATCGATGCCCGATTTCGATGTCGATTTTTGCATGGATAAACGCGACCAGGTGATCGATCACGTTGCCGAGATGTATGGCCGTGACGCTGTATCGCAAATCATAACCTTTGGTACGATGGCGGCCAAAGCGGTAATTCGAGACGTAGGCCGCGTGCTGGGGCACCCTTACGGCTTTGTAGACCGTATTTCAAAGCTTATCCCGCCCGATCCAGGTATGACGCTAGCAAAAGCGTTTGACGCCGAGCCACAACTTCCTGAAATTTACGAAGCCGATGATGAAGTTCGTGATCTCATTGATATGTGTCGTAAGCTGGAAGGCTGTACTCGAAATGCGGGTAAGCACGCCGGCGGGGTGGTTATCTCACCCACGACGATCACCGATTTTGCCCCTATTTACGCCGATGCAGATGGCAACTTTCCAGTCACTCAGTTTGATAAAAACGATGTTGAAACCGCAGGACTGGTTAAGTTCGACTTCTTGGGGCTTCGAACGCTAACCATTATCGATTGGGCATTAGGGCTTATTAACCCTCGTTTGGAAAAGCAAGGTAAAGAGCCAGTTCGAATCGAATCGATCAACCTTATCGATCCGCCGTCATTCACAACCCTTAAAAACTCGGAAACAACCGCGGTATTCCAGCTTGAATCTCGTGGTATGAAAGACCTGATTAAACGTCTTCAGCCTGACTGTTTTGAGGACATCATCGCATTGGTTGCGCTGTTTAGACCGGGTCCATTGCAATCAGGCATGGTAGATAACTTCATTGACCGCAAGCACGGTCGAGAAGCCATTTCCTACCCGGACGAAAAGTGGCAGCATGACTCGCTGCAGGAAATTCTAGAGCCGACTTATGGCATCATCCTGTATCAAGAGCAGGTAATGCAAATAGCACAGGTTCTCGCAGGCTATACCCTTGGCGGCGCTGATATGCTGCGTCGAGCGATGGGTAAGAAGAAGCCTGAAGAGATGGCCAAGCAGCGCAGTATTTTCCGTGAAGGTGCCGAAAATAACGGGGTTGATGGCGAACTGGCGATGAAAATCTTCGATTTGGTGGAAAAGTTTGCCGGATACGGATTTAACAAATCGCACTCAGCAGCCTATGCGCTCGTTTCTTATCAGACGCTGTGGCTCAAAACGCACTACCCGGCAGAATTTATGGCTGCGGTAATGACCGCCGATATGGATAACACCGAAAAAGTGGTCGGGTTGGTCGACGAATGTCACCGGATGAAGCTTAAGGTGCTGCCACCGGACATTAACGCCGGCGTGTATCGCTTTAATGTGGATGAAGAAGGTGCCATCGTGTACGGCATTGGTGCGATCAAAGGGGTGGGTGAAGGCCCGATTGAAAACATCATTGAAGCTCGAGATAAAGACGGCTACTTTAAAGACCTCTTCGATTTTTGTGCGCGAATAGACACCAAAAAAGTAAACAAACGCGTTATCGAGAAACTGATCCAAGCCGGTGCACTGGACCGCTTAGGGCCCCACCGCGCTGCGATGATGGCGTCGGTTGACGATGCAGTTAAGGCCGCAGGCCAACATCATCAAGCAGAAGCTTTTGGTCAGGCGGATATGTTTGGCGTATTAACTGATACTCACTCGGAAGTTGAACAAAAATATACGCAAGCAGATCCTTGGCCTGAAAAGGTATGGCTTGAGGGCGAGAGGGAGACGTTAGGGCTATATTTAACAGGCCACCCGATCAATGCTTATTTGACAGAATTAACCAAATACACCAGTTGTCGCTTGAATGCAGCCACCCCAACGCGACGCGATCAGAGTGTAACCTTAGCCGGTCTGGTGATCGCTGCTAAGGTGATGACGACCAAGCGAGGCAATCGAATTGGGATCTTGACCCTAGATGATCGCTCCGGAAGAATGGAAGTTATGCTATTCTCAGATGCATTAGATAAATACGCTGAACTTCTCGAAAAAGACAAAATATTGGTGGTATCGGGACAGGTCAGCTTTGATGATTTTAACGGTGGCCTTAAAATGTCCGCCCGCGAAGTCATGGACTTAGGTCAAGCAAGAGAGAAATTTGCCCGTGGCCTATCGGTATCGATTCAAGAGTCGCAAATTGATCAACGATTCTTTGAACGTTTTACTCAGATATTAGAGCCCCACCGTGGTGGTGTGGTGCCAATACATGTTTACTACCAACGGCAAGAGGCTAGAGCCAAATTGTCGTTAGGGGTAGAATGGCGAGTAACGCCAAACGATGACTTAATAGACGAATTGCAACAGCTGCTGGGTAAACACCAAGTTGAGCTGGAATTTAACTGATCTTTGGCTTAATGCCAAAGCTGATAAGTAAGGATCCCTAGATGAGTTTAAACTTTCTAGAGTTTGAAAAACCGATTGAAGAATTGGAAGCAAAAATAGAAGCCCTACGCGATGTTTCAAGCCGTGGTGTTGAAGACGGTGTTGATCTGGACAAAGAGATCAAACAACTCGAGAAGAAAAGTTTAGAGCTTAAAAAGAAAATTTTTGGCGATTTAGGTGCGTGGCAAGTTGCGCAACTGGCTCGTCACCCGCAACGTCCTTATACCCTGGATTACTTGGATCTTATCTTTACCGAGTTTGATGAGCTCGCAGGGGATCGTGCATTTGCTGACGACAAGTCCATTGTTGCAGGTATGGCACGACTGGAAGGTCGTCCAGTGATGGTGATTGGCCATCAAAAAGGTCGGGATACGAAAGATAAAGTGAAGCGTAATTTTGGTAGCCCAAAACCAGAAGGCTACCGTAAAGCGTTGCGCTTAATGAAAATGGCTGAGCGCTTTAACATGCCAATCATTACCTTTATTGATACTGCGGGTGCTTACCCGGGCGTTGGTGCAGAAGAGCGTGGCCAATCAGAAGCTATCGCAACCAACCTAAAAGTAATGGCGGGTCTGAAAGTGCCTGTTATTTGTAACGTGGTCGGTGAAGGCGGATCAGGGGGTGCTTTGGCTATCGGTGTTGGTGACTACGTCAATATGCTGCAGTACTCAACATATTCAGTAATCTCACCAGAAGGGTGTGCATCCATCTTATGGCGTGATTCAGCTAAAGCTCCGCAAGCTGCTGAAGCAATGGGCCTTGTGGCGTCGAAGCTAAAAGATCTAGAGTTGATTGATTCGGTGATCGAAGAGCCACTGGGTGGCGCGCACCGTGATTACCCTGCGGTTGCAGAAAACATTAAACAGACGCTGTTAAAGCAACTTGAAGACCTCGATGGTCTTGATGTTGAGCAGTTACAAGATCGTCGCTATCAGCGATTAATGAACTACGGTTACTGCTAATCTATAGCAACTACTTTCAGAGCGAGCTAATTAGCTCGCTTTTTGTCATTGAAGAGGGACAACTTGACACACTTGCTCTCCACGCTTGCGTCACAACTTGAACCATTTCGTGCATCGCACAACCGTCTAGTATTGGGGTTAAGTGGTGGTCTAGATTCTCGAGTTCTATTACAGTTGCTTGCGACGCTGCGTGATACTCAGCGCCACAATAATGTGCTCCCTGAATGGGAGATACAAGCCATTCATGTGCACCACGGGCTCAGTGAAAATGCTGATGTGTGGGCTCAACAATGTAAAGCGTGGTGCGAAGCGCTGTCGATAGAGTTTGTATGCGAAAAGGTAACGGTTGAGTTCGGTTCAAGGCTTAGCCTTGAGCAGCAAGCCAGAGACGCTCGATATCAGGCGTTGGCTCAGTACATCGATAAACGAACACTTTTACTGACCGGCCATCATGCAGACGACCAATTTGAAACCTTTTTATTGGCATTGAAACGAGGCAGTGGTCCAAAGGGGCTGTCTTCAATGGCGATGAGTCGTATATTTCATGATGGTGTTCTGCTGCGTCCACTCTTGGGGTGCGATCGCAACGAACTGTATGATTACGCCACCTCGCTTGAATTAGAGTGGGTTGAAGATGAAAGCAATACCGATACTCGTTTTGACCGTAACTTTCTGCGACACGATATTATCCCTAGCATCAAGCAGCGTTGGCCACAAGTGACCCAGCAGGTCATTAAAAGTACTGCCCTCTGTGCCGAGCAAGAACAACTGCTTACCGAGTTGCTTACGCCTATCTACCAGCATTGTCTGCACAATGATGCGCTGTTAATTGCTCCATTGCTTGAGCAGTCGTGTTTGACGCAAAAAAGGCTTGTGCGTATGTGGTTTGCAGAGAGAGGGCGGCTGATGCCTTCGCAAAAAATTCTCAATCAGATTCTCAATCAAGTGTTGAGTGCTAAGGCGGATGCAACCCCAATTGTAGAGCTCGAAAATGGGCAGCTTCGTCGTTTTCAAAATGCGCTCTATATTGTCGATAGCCTGCCTGAGCTGTCTGATTGGCAGCAACCATTGCCTTTAGAGACTTGGGTGGAGCTTCCAGCACAACAAGGGACTATTGGGGTGTTCTCAGATGATACTCTCATCGAGGATCACTGTTTTTGGGTGGGCAATATTAGTGATAGCTCTGATCTGAGTGGATTAACTGTGTCGTATAACTCCGCAGGGCTTAAAGCCAAGCCTGTTGGGCGAAGTGGTTCACGCAAACTTAAAAAACTTTGGCAAGAGTACTCTGTTCCACCATGGTTGCGGCAACGATACCCTATAGTATTGCAGCAACTAACCGTCATAGCCGTCGCAGGGCTATTTACGGATCAACGATTTTGTGGCACGGGTTACAAAGTTATGTGGAAAAAAGAGCACTAGTCGTGGCACACTATCGTGTAATAATTATTCTAATAGACATCTAAAGGTATGGAAGCTATGAAAAAGTTATTAGTTATTGCAGCAACTTTAGCGCTTACTTCACAAGTGACGTTTGCCGCAGATATTGAAGCGGGAAAAGCCAAATCAGCGATATGTGCTGCCTGTCACGGCGCTGATGGTATTGCGGTCATTGCCGGTTACCCAAATATTAAAGGTCAAAATGAGGCCTATCTTGTCTCTTCTCTCAAAGCCTACAAACAGAAGCAGCGTACGGGTGGATTGGCCGCAGTTATGCAGGCACAAGCTTCGTTGCTAAACGATACAGACATTGAAAACTTGGCGGCGTACTACGCAAGCCTTAAATAACCATTAGACGAGTAACCAATGAAAAAAATTGAAGCGATTATAAAGCCATTTAAGCTTGACGATGTACGCGAAGCTCTAGCTGAAGTAGGCATTACGGGTATGACTGTGACCGAAGTGAAAGGCTTTGGACGTCAAAAAGGGCACACCGAACTGTACCGCGGCGCTGAGTACATGGTGGATTTTCTGCCTAAAGTGAAGCTTGAAATTGTTGTCAACCAAGACTCAGTTGAGCAGTGTGTGGATACTATTATCGAAACGGCTCAAACCGGTAAGATTGGTGATGGCAAAATTTTCGTAACAGACGTTGAACGAGTTGTTCGTATTCGTACTGGCGAAGAAGACGAAGAAGCGATTTAAGCACATTCTATCGCTCCCTGCTTTTCTTAAATTGCAGCAATGAAAAAGATCATGCTATCAGCTAACGCTAGAATAGCTTGGTCTTTTTTTTGCTCTAAATCCACCTCCATGCTTGGGGAAAACTATGTCTTTTTTAAAACGTTGCCTCACTTTTTCGTTACTTTTAGTGGCGCTGTATGGCGGTTGGCAATGGTTTGTCTCTCCATTAGTATTTACGCTCTCTGAGCATGCGCCTATTGCGCTGGTAAACGATGACGCGGTCAGTCCTAATCAGCTGACTCACGGGCATAACAACGCCTTTTGTTTAAAGATGGAGCCGTTAGAGCCTTTAGACAATCAAGGACAGCTTAGAGTGCTGTCATGGAACATTTATAAACAAAAAAATGATGGGTGGGACTCCGAGTTACTTCAATTGCTGGCAAGAACCGAATTGAGCTTGCTGCAAGAAGTGTCTTTGTCGCCCTCATTTGTAAATTGGTTAAATCAGCTCGATTGGTTTGGCCAGCAGGCGAGTGCGTTTGAAGTGTTTGATAAAAGCTCAGGTGTGTTTAACTTGTCACAGCGCTTGCCAGAGAAAGTATGCGCAGTATTTGAAACCGAGCCTTGGTTACAATTACCTAAATCGGCTCTGTTTGCCTCTTACCAATTGTCCAATGGAGACTCGCTGTGGGTGGTCAACTTACATGCGGTAAACTTCACTTTAGGTACTGAAGAGTTTGAACAGCAACTGGCCGAGTTGGAACAAGCCCTCATTGAGCATCAAGGCCCTGCCATATTCGCCGGAGACTTTAATACTTGGAGCGAAACTAGGCAGGCTAAAGCCAAGAACGTGATGCGTACTCTAGGGCTGAAAGAAGCTCAATTTACACCTGATTTGCGTACTACTTTTGCCATTACGGGGCAGCCATTAGATCATATCTTCTATCGAGGCCTGCAACTAAAAAAGGCTGAAGTGATTAACACTTCAGCCTCAGATCATAACGCGTTATGGGTAGAGTTTACTCTCAACTAGACACTCACTTTGGTCACATCGACATACAGCTTGAGGTTTTGGCCAGGCTGTAAATATTTACGATTTTGCAGACTGTTCCATTGAATAATGTCCGAGCTGCGAACTTTGAATCGTGATGCGATACCACTGATGGTGTCACCACTGCGCACCTTGTAGTAAACCGTGCGAATGATTTCACCTTGGTTATTGTCTTTCCAAATCACCAACTTTTGCCCAATACGCAGTGTGTCGCGAGGCCCCATACCATTCCAGCGGGCAAGATCTTGGTGCGTTACTTTATGCGCTTTAGCAATGGTCCAAAGATTATCGCCGCTGACCACGGTGTAGTCCATTTTATGCTGTCCGCGCGCTTTAGATTGTGTTTCTTCCAAGCGATTGGCTGCACTGAGTGCATAGGATTTGTCATCGGTGGTTGAGGTTGGCACTAACAGATACTGTCCAGCACGGATCATATTGCCTGTCATGCCGTTTGCATTTCTGATCACCGCGCTGGTGGTGTTGTGACGCTGAGCGATCACACTGATGCTGTCCCCAGGTTTAACCTGATAGCGCACTAATTTAACGCCTTTACCGCGATTGGCTTCAACTTCATTTAAGAATGGCTCCACTGTCTCGATGGGCAGCAATAAATGCTGTGGACCATCCGGGGCCGTTGCCCATTGGTTGTATGCAGGGTTGTAGCTTTGTAACTCTTTGATGGTTAAACCTGCATAATTGGCCGCAATGGCGAGATCCAATTGCTCTTTAGGATCGACACGTTGCAATACAGGGGCATTCGCGATCTTAGGGATGTCAATACCATACTCTTGGGCATTGGCAATGACATCAGCAAGAGCGAGAAGTTTAGGTACATAGCCGCTGGTCTCTTTAGGTAACTCGAGAGAGAAAAAATCGGTCGGTTTGCCTGCTTGTACATTTTTACGGATAGCGCTAGATACGCGCCCGCCGCCACTGTTGTAGGCCGCAATCGCATGGTTCCAATTACCCTCAAAGCGTTTATTCAAATACGTCAGGTAATCAAGCGCAGCGTCGGTAGCGGCGTCAACATCACGTCGGCCGTCATACCAATAATCTTGTTCAAGCCCGTACATCTTTCCGGTCGCAGGGACAAATTGCCATAAACCTGCGGCGCTGCCATGGGAGTAAGCAAACGCGTCAAAGGAGCTTTCGACGACAGGGAGTAGGGCCAACTCCAACGGCATATCGCGCGCTTCAATCTTTTCTACAATTAAGTGTAAAAATGGTTCTGCACGTTTGGAGACTGTTCTAAGGTGTGAAGGGTGCTTTAAATACCAGCGACGGTAATAATCGACCGTCTTATGATCGGGAATATCTAACTCCAACTGCATAGATATTCGATCCCACACATTGTCTTGTTGCTGTGGGGTAAGAACGACTGGCTCGACTTTAGGCTCAGGTAATGGAGCAACGTTGTCTTCGACGGTTTTAGGTTCGACAACGACCGAATCGGTGTTACCAGTGCTTGGCTCGGAAGGCTCTGGAATGGAATCTTGCTGTTGAGGCGCCATTTGGCACCCACCTAATACTAGGGCCAACAGCCACACCGATTGTTTGTTCATTACTACTCAAGCCTGAATTCAAAATTGGCCGTAGATAATACTTTGCCCCAGTTAGAGAGACAAGTGCAGGGTGACCAAACTTTGAACCTTAAAATTCGTTTTTCCAATCTCTTAAGTAAGTAAATACGTCTAGCGGGGCTCTAAGGGCTTGTTTCGTCTGCCACTGCTCAGTATTTAGACATTCACAACGTAAGAAAGGATTAATCTCTAGCTCGAGTTCCAATGTTGTTGGCAAGCTAGGTTTATTTTCACCGCGCAGTGAGAGTACCTGTTGCTGATAGTGTTGCAGACGAAGGTTGGTTGGATCAGCAGCTAAAGCAAAATCGATATTGGCTTGTGTGTATTCATGAGTGGGGTAAATTTTAGTATTGGCAGGTAACGCTTTGATTTGATTTAAACTGTCAAACATTTGCGCGTAACTTCCTTCAAATACTCGACCACATCCTGCGCTAAACAGAACATCACCACAAAAAAGCGTTTGCTCACCAAAGTAGGCGATATGATCTAAAGTATGCCCGGGCAGCGCTAAAATTTGGTAATGGTGATCGGCGAACACAACGGTATCGCCCATTTCTAAGCGATGGTCAATGGCCTCAAAGCGACAAGATTTAGGCCCATATACCTCCACGTTAGGGTAACGACCTTTTAGAGCAGTTACGCCCCCCGTATGATCGGCATGATGATGAGTGAGCCAAATATGAGTGAGCTTAAGCTGATGACTGTCTAAAAATTTGATCACTGGCGCAGCATCGCCGGGGTCCACCACGCAACAACGCTTATTATCATCGACAATTAGCCAAATGTAGTTATCATTAAAAGCAGGTATGCAATTGATTGTGGGCATATTTATTTCCCTGAGTCGAGATTGAAAAGGCGGTAACCCTTTGCTAAAGCCAGCACGGATCACTCAAAAACTACAACAGCCCCATTCTTGGCAACAATTGGGCAATGGTCAATGGGTATTTGAAGGTATTCAGATGCGCATAGACGAGTGGGCCCCGAAATTGTTTGGCTATCACATGCTAAAACTCGGTGGATTAAGTTGTGAGTTGAATACCTCACTCAGTACCATTCCTCATCAGGTTCACTTGGACATCAAAAATCCACTGCATTCGGTGATTGCTGACCCCTTTGACTTACCGTTTGTTGAAAAAAGCTTTGATGTTGTGTTGTTAAGTCACCAGTTGGATTATTGCCAAGATCCTCATCGGCTGCTTCGCGAGGTGGATAGGGTGATGATGGACGACGGATACATCATTTTAACGGGATTCAACCCCGTCAGTTTTTCTGGTGTCGCCAGTATCCTTCCTTGGCGTAAGAACAATTTACCTTGGAGTGGACGGATGTTCACCCCGCTGCGTGTTCATGATTGGCTTGGCCTGTTGAACTACCAAGTCATTCACAGTGAGCAATATGCGCTTTTTCCAAACCCAAAACAGCGTGCAATCTGGGCGTGGTTAGAGAATATGTGTGGTAACAGCGGCAGTAAATTAGGGTCGCTGTACTATATTGTTGCGCGAAAGCGAACCTATCCGATAAAACCTCTTAAGCCTCATTGGCGACTCAAACGACGTTTGTCACCTGTTGGTGTGTCGATAAAAGCCCCACTCTCGCACTAACTAGGTTGATAGCCTGTGTCGTCTTCTGTGGGGGTTTCAGCTGCGGTACGTGCCAGCTCGTCACACAGTTCATTTTCGCGGTGTCCAGCGTGTCCTTTGACCCATTTCCAGTCAACTTGATGAATGGCTGCTGCATTGTCGAGTGCTTGCCATAGGTCGGCATTTTTTACCGGTTTTTTATCGGATGTTTTCCAGCCGCGTTTTTTCCAGTTATGGATCCATTGGGTGATCCCTTGTCGCACATATTGACTGTCGGTTGTTAAAGTGACTTTGCAAGGCTGAGTTAAGCACTGCAAAGCCACAACGGCCGCCATCATTTCCATGCGATTGTTGGTGGTCATGGTGAACCCCTTGGCTAAGGTTTTTTCGTGACCTTTGTAGCGCAATACAATTCCGTAACCGCCTGCACCAGGATTACCTAGGCAAGAACCATCTGTGAAAATTTCGACGTGTTTATCCATGATTTGATATGATTGGGCATTATTTCGGACAGTCTGACACAATTAATCGTATGAACACCAGCCATAATCCAACTCAAACGGCCAGTAGCGGCCGTATAGTGGTTCTCGATACGGAAACCACCGGTATGAACCGTGAAGGTGGTCCCACTTATTTAGGACACCGTATCATCGAAATTGGTGCCGTTGAAATTGTCAATAGAAAGCTTACAGGACGACATTTCCATGTTTATGTCAAACCAGATAGAGAGATTGATCCCGAAGCCATTGATGTTCACGGTATTACCGATGAATTCTTGTTAGATAAACCTGAATACCATCAGATTCATCAAGAGTTTATTGATTTTATTGACGGTGCCGAGCTTGTCGCACATAACGCGTACTTCGACGTGGGCTTTATGGATCACGAGTTTGAGCGCCTTGACCCCAACATTGGTAAGACGGAGCACTATTGCACCATCACCGATACGTTGGCGATGGCGAAAAAGCTGTTTCCAGGTAAACGAAATAACCTCGATATTTTGTGTGATCGTTACGGCATAGATAACTCTCATCGTACATTGCACGGCGCGTTACTCGATGCTGAGATTTTGGCGGATGTCTATCTGTTAATGACGGGCGGGCAGACCACGTTAAAGTTTGGTGGCGCGTCCAGTGAGTCCGATGGTGCCACCATTCAGCGCGCAAGCGATCAGCGAAAACCGCTAAAGGTTTTGCAGGCATCGGCCGATGAATTAGAAGCACACCAATCTAGATTGGATATTGTAGCCAAAGGTGGGAGCTGTTTGTGGCGTGACTAGTTCCATTTCAAGTAGGGAGACGTTGGTGCAGTTCAAATCATTACCACTTTTTTTAGCCGTGATATTGACGGTATTGTCCTCACTGTGCTGGGCTAATGAGCAGCAATTTAGTTTGCTGGATAACCGATTTCGCATCGATCCTACTATTCAGCAAGTGTCGTTTGTGATTTATCGAAGTGAACAGTCACAATCGGTCGTGCTGGTTCGCCCTGATGGTGTAAAATACTACGCATGGCAACACCCAGAGCATGTCGCTTGGTATGAAGAAAACGGCATGGACATTATTTCTATTGATAAGCCAATGCCAGGGCCATGGCAAGCCATTGGAAAGGTCACTCCAAAAAACAACATTAAAATCCTGTCTGATTTAATACTCGATGTCGACTTTCTGTCGAACCGGTTGTATCAAAATGAGCGTATAAAGCTTCAAGCTAATCTAACCACTCACGGCTCCCCGATTGTCCTTAGGGATTTTTTGGATAGGGTCAACCTACGAGTAACATTCACGCCCTACGTCGAAAATGAATCACAGATAACCAAAGAAGCGCGTCCAATTCCAATTGTCGTTGGCGAGTTTTCCGATGATGGCTTAGAGTATGATGAAGTTGCAGGGGATGGTAAATTCACCGTCGATCTGCCCATCAATGTTGAACCCGGTAAATACCGTGTACGAGTGACCTCTGGCAACGGCGTATTTTTGCGAGCGGTAGAGCAAGAAGTGTTGGTATACCCATCACCTATCACTGTTGATTTCTCCCAATCACGTACATTGGATCCTCACAGTATTACTATTGTAGGAGAACGAGCAACCATTGCTCCGGGCTCAATCAGTGCTCACATAAGCGTAACGGACCCAGAAGACAACCAACACCACTACACCACACAAGTACCGAAAGACAGTTCGAGATTGAAGGTTGAGGTCGCGTCAGACAAACTTATTGGCAATCACAGTATTAGCACTATTGTGTATGCGACAGATCTCGCCAACAACCGTGACTTGGTATTAGAAACCGCACCAATAAACTTTGGTACGGTGGAGTCCGTTGATGTCGAAAAGGCGAGACAGCAGCAACGGATTGCTCAAGAGAAACAGCAGAAAGAAGAAATGCTGCGTCAAATCGAGCGCAAACGTGCAGAAGATCGAAAACGGTCACTCATGATCATCATTGTCGGCAATATTGCGGTGCTGTTTTTTGGGCTGATTATCGCCTTCATCGTATACAAGCGCCGTAAAAAATCGGCCGCAGAGCCAGAACTTCAACTGAGTGCACCCCCTATTTAACAGGCTTCACATAACGAGCAAGGGATGAGCGTAGCTCATCCCTTTGTGTTTTTAGACGCAGACGAAATTTACATGACGACTTCAACGTCTTTTTGTACCGAAGCGGCTTTAAGTGCTTGTGGATCAAACTCATCGACATTGATGGTCGCAAGTCGGTGCTGCTCTGCTTCAATCAGCAGTTCAGCTTCTTCTTGGTTGATCAGCTCTGCTGCTAACGCTTCCTCTGCAAGGCGGTCCAAATTGGTGAACGGACGACGACGCTGCTGCGCTTTACAAATTCGCTCAAATACAGGTTCTGCTTGTAATACAACGTTTAATGCCAATTCAATCTTACCCGCCGGGTTGTGCTCTGACGGAGTAAGGTATTGATGGCGGCCTAAACGAGAGCGTGTAGCACTTGGTGTTTGCAGTATTTGCGCCAACGTATGATCCAACTTGTCACTAGGTAGCTTACGAACGCGGCCAAATGGCATGATCACTACTCGCAAAAGTCTACCCAATACTGGGCTTGGGAAGTTACGCAAAAACTCATCAATGGCGACTTCAGTCTGATGCAAGCTCTCTTGCAGTGCCCAATCCATAAGAGGCTGGTCTTCCTTGTGCGCCCCATCAACGGCAAATCGTTTGAGCGTTGCCGAACTCAAGTACATCTGGCTTAGGATATCGCCAAGGCGTGCAGATAAACGTTCACGACGCTTTAGCGAGCCGCCTAACACTGCCATAGACACATCCGACAGTAATGCTAAGTTGGCGCTATAGCGGTTAAGCTGCTGATAATAGCGCTTAGTTGCACTATGCAATGGCGCCGTTGAACTGCGCCCATCAGTAATACCTAGCCATAGACTGCGCACAAAGTTACTCATCGCGAAGCCGATGTGACCAAACAGCGCATCATCAAACTGATCGAGCGCATCGCTAGCGTTTGAGTGAGCAGCGTTCATTTCCTTAAGCACGTAAGGGTGACAACGAATCGCACCTTGGCCATAAATGATCATGGAGCGAGTCAGTATGTTGGCGCCTTCTACGGTAATGGCCACTGGCGAGCCCTGATATCCACGAGCAATGAAGTTTGATGGGCCAAGGCAAATACCTTTACCACCAAGAATATCCATCGCATCAATCGCACCGCGCTGGCTTCTGTGGGTACAGTGGTATTTAACAATGGCAGAAATGACGGATGGTTTTTCACCCAAATCGATACCAGTAACGGTAAGGTGACTGGCTGCATCTATCATGTACGCGTTGCCGGCGATTCTAGCTAATGGCTCTTCAATCCCTTCCATACGGCCAATAGGCTGCTTAAACTGACGGCGAATACGTGCATAGGCACCCGTCGCCATGGCAGCGGTTTTCAGTCCACCCGTTGAGTTTGACGGCAGCGTAATGCCACGCCCAACAGAGAGACATTCAACCAGCATACGCCAGCCTTGTCCGGCCATCTTCGGACCACCAATAATGAAATCGAGTGGCACAAACAGGTCGTTGGCTCGAGTAGGGCCATTTTGGAAAGGGACATTTAATGGGAAGTGACGATTGCCGACTTCGACACCGTCAAGATCGGTCGGAATAAGCGCACAGGTTATTCCTAGCTCTTCGGTCTCACCGAGTAAGTGGTTAGGATCGCGCAATTTAAACGCAAGGCCAAGCACAGTCGCCACGGGTGCAAGCGTGATATAGCGTTTGTTCCACGTAAGGCGCATGCCTAATACCGTTTCGCCTTGCCACTCACCTTCACACACGATACCGAAATCAGGAATAGAGCCTGCATCCGACCCGGCTTCAGGGCTGGTCAATGCAAAACAAGGGATCTCTTTACCTTCGGCGAGGCGAGGTAGGTAGTGATTTTTTTGTTCAGCGGTTCCATAGTGCTGCAATAGCTCACCTGGGCCGAGAGAGTTAGGCACACCTACGGTTGAAGAGAGTACCGCAGACACAGAGGTTAATTTTTGTAAAACAAGGGATTGAGCGTAAGCGGAAAACTCCAGTCCACCAAATTCTTTTTTGATGATCATTGCAAAGAACTTATGATCTTTTAGGTACTGCCAAATCTCTGGTGGAAGGTCGGCCAGTTCGTGAGTGACTTGAAAGTCATTGACCATCGCACACACTTCTTCAACCGGGCCATCAAGGAAGGCTTTTTCTTCTTCGCTCAACTTAGACAGCTCTATATCACTTAAATTGTCCCAGTTAGGCTTGCCGCCGAATAATTCGGCTTCCCACCATACTGTACCGGCTTCCAAGGCTTCTTTTTCCGTTGATGACATTTCAGGCAATATCTTACGGAACACGTGTAGTGCCTTAGCTGAGACCAAAGACTGTCGTAGGTTTGGTAAAATTAACACTGCAGACAGCGCAGCAAACACCAACCAACTGATCACACCAACGTCGGACGCAATGGTTCCAACAAATAGGATTATGGCTGTGCTCCCCACTCCTTTTAGCAGTGAATCACGTCGATAGAGATGGATTCCTATCGCAGCAAGCACCAGTAAATAAATAACTATGAGTTCCATTTTCACGTCCTTGATTATAATTCTTGGTAAGAGGTCTAACCAGTTAACTATAAATCAAAAGTAACAGGAATGTAAAATTAAAGTTAATGCTCGGTTTGTGGAAGTTTGAACGCGGTTCGATTTTTAAACGAAAAAAAACCAAGTTGTTTTGGTATGGCATTTCACAAGGGGAAAACTCGACAGTGAGGCGTGATCTCGCTAATCTCAGGATAACTAACAAAAAGGGTAAGCACATGTACCAAGACCTAATTCGAGGCGAGCTATCTGAAGCTGCTACTGTATTGAACGACTTTTTGTCTGATGATCATAATTTGGCGCAAATAGAAAAAGCGGCTAAAGCCATTGCTGATTCTTTTAAACAGCAAGGAAAAGTGTTGTCTTGTGGCAATGGTGGCTCACACTGTGATGCGATGCACTTTGCCGAAGAGCTCACGGGTCGTTACCGTGAGAATCGTCCAGGGTATCCTGGCATTGCGATTTCAGATCCAAGCCATTTGTCTTGTGTCAGTAACGATTTTGGTTACGATTTTGTGTTTTCACGTTACGTTGAAGCGGTGGGAAGCCAGGGCGATGTGCTGTTTGGTCTATCGACTTCGGGTAACTCTGTCAACATTATCAAAGCCATCGAAGCGGCTAAAGCCAAAGGAATGACAACCATCGCATTAACCGGCAAAGACGGCGGCAAAATGGCAGGACTTGCGGATATTGAAATTCGTGTACCGCACTTTGGTTACGCAGACCGTATTCAAGAAGTACACATTAAGATTATTCATATCGTGATCCAATTGATTGAAAAAGAGATGGAATAGGGAGCGCGAACGTCGATGTGTGAGTTGTTGGGAATGAGTGCTAATGTGCCAACCGATATCTGCTTCAGTTTTACCGGACTCATGCAGCGCGGTGGACGTACGGGTCCTCATCGTGATGGTTGGGGGATCACCTTTTATGAGGGTAAAGGGTTTCGCACCTTTAAAGATCCCAACCCGAGTTGTGACTCTAAAATTGCTGAGCTCGTTCAGAACTACCCAATCAAAAGTTGTTCGGTGGTCAGTCATATTCGCCAAGCTAATCGCGGCGAGGTGAACTTGGAAAATACCCACCCATTCAATCGTGAATTGTGGGGACGGTATTGGACTTACGCGCACAATGGGCAGCTCACAGGCTATGAAGATCTAGACTCAGGCAGACACATACCTGTTGGTCAGACCGACAGTGAAAAAGCATTCTGCTGGATACTCAATCAACTTGAACAGCGCTTTCCTACCAAGCCTGATTCGCTTGATGATGTGGTTGAAGCATTAACACAGTGTTGTGATCAATTGCGTAAGTTAGGGGTGTTTAACCTGCTGCTGTCAGACGGCGATTATGTGTTTAGTTATTGCACCAATCACCTGTATTGGATCACGCGTAGAGCCCCCTTTGGCAAAGCATCTCTGATTGATGAAGATGTGACCATTAACTTTCAAGAAGAGACCACTCCGCACGATGTAGTTACGGTGGTTGCCACGCAGCCCTTAACGCTCAATGAGCAATGGACGCGTTTAAAGCCTGGAGAGTATGCGCTGTTTTACCACGGTGAGAAAGTGTTGGGTAACAGCGAGCAACTGCTCGATGTGGCCTATGCCGAAGCCAAACCGGGAAATCAAGCACCCAGCGCCATGTAGCGGTATGGTAAACCACGATTAAGAAAGCAAAAGGGGGAAAGCAGTGATGCTTTCCCCCTTTTTAGTTTTGTTAGCGCAGGGACTATTCGCTGGCGTAACCCATTGCTGGCAGTTTTACACCATCTAGTACCGCGTCACCATTGACCATGTTAAGTCGCTCGCGAACAAACCAATCCACCACCAATGGATAAATGCGGTGCTCTTGGCTTTGCACTTTATCGGCTAGTGACTCTGCACTATCGGTGTCAAAAATAGGCACCTTTGCTTGGAGTATCACTGGGCCGCCGTCGAGTTCTGGCGTCACAAAGTGTACGCTAGTACCGTGCTCACTCTCACCGGCGTCAATGGCTCGCTGATGGGTATGTAAACCTGGGTATTTGGGTAGCAGCGATGGATGGATGTTAAGCATCTTTCCTAGATAATGCTCAACAAAGTCATCACTCAAAATCCGCATATAACCCGCCAACACAATTAGGTCGGGTTGATATTGGTCTATCTCAACCATCAGTTGCTTATCAAACGCGGCTCTATCTTCAAACTGACTGGCGTCGACACAATGCCCATCGATGCCAGCATTAGAGGCGCGTGTTAACCCATACGCCTCTCGCTTGTTAGAAAAAACCGCAACAACTTGGGCATACTCACTGTTGCTAAATCGGTCAACGATCGATTGCAAGTTTGAGCCATTACCTGAAATCAGGACAACAATCCTTTTCATCTGATCAGGTCCCAAAGTTATTTAATGACGACTTGCTCTTCGCCTGATTCGGCAGTGGCGATTTCACCAATGACCCATGCGTTCTCACCTTCCGCGTTTAACAGGGCAACAGCAGCGTCTGCTTGTGCTTTTGGAAGTGCCACCACTAGGCCAACACCACAGTTAAAGGTGCGGTACATTTCGAACGTTTCAACGTTACCTTTTTGCTGTAGCCAGTTAAAAATGGCTGGCCATTCCCAGCTATTGCCGTCAATAACCGCTTTAGTCCCTTCTGGTAGAACGCGAGGGATGTTTTCCCAAAAACCGCCACCTGTGATGTGTGAGATTGCATGAATGTCGTGCTCTGCAATCATCTTAAGGGCAGATTTAATGTAGATTTTCGTTGGCTCAATCAAATGTTCGCCAATGGTACGGCCGTTAAGATCTTCGTTGAGATCGGCATTAGAGACTTCAAGCACTTTGCGGATTAATGAGTAACCGTTAGAGTGGGGACCACTTGAACCCACAGCAATTAATGCATCACCGGCACTGACTTTGGTTCCGTCAATGATCTCTTCTTTTTCAACTACACCGACACAAAAACCTGCGACGTCGTAGTCTTCGCCTTCATACATACCGGGCATTTCAGCGGTTTCACCACCGATAAGAGAACATCCTGATTGTACACATCCTTCCGCAATACCTGTCACTACATCCGCTGCAGTATCAACGTCCAATTTGCCGGTCGCGTAGTAGTCCAAAAAGAACAGTGGCTCTGCACCTTGAACAATTAGGTCGTTCACACACATAGCCACAAGATCGATGCCAATGGTATCGTGCTTGTTCATGTCTAAAGCTAGGCGCAATTTAGTACCAACTCCATCTGTGCCCGACACTAACACTGGCTGCTTGTAGTTGGTTGGCAGTTCGCACAGCGCACCAAACCCTCCAATACCACCCATAACTTCAGGGCGGCGAGTGCGTTTTACCGCACCTTTGATACGGTCTACTAGGGCATTACCAGCGTCGATATCAACGCCAGCGTCTTTGTAGCTTAGAGAAGTGTTATTTGTGCTCACAGGGAACCTCTTAAATAGACGAAAGGTAATACCAAATTCAAAGTATGAATACTCAAAGCGTAACGCCAAACTCATTTATCAAAGGCGAGAAGCCAACGTAAATGTAGTGTTTGTGCACCATTTTGAGTGATTCAGAATCGGATTTGGATCAAGCTAAAAAATTTGGCGCTATTCTAACAGGCAAAATGCAAAACGAAAACGTTTGCGCAAACTTTTTTTCCTATAAAATTGCACTGAAATGTTGTGTTAATCAGGCTATAATTCGTGAGTTTTAGTTAAATTTCCTGGAGTAGAAATGAACGTTGTTGAAGTGAAGCACCCACTGGTCAAGCATAAACTGGGCCTAATGCGTGAAGGCGACATTAGCACCAAGCGTTTTCGTGAGCTTGCAACAGAAGTCGGTAGCCTACTAACTTACGAAGCAACTGCTGACTTTGAAACTGAAAAAGTAACAATCGAAGGTTGGAATGGCCCGGTTGAGATTGATCAGATTAAAGGTAAGAAGGTTACGGTTGTCCCAATCCTTCGAGCAGGTCTTGGTATGATGGACGGCGTGTTAGAGCACATGCCAAGTGCGAAAATCTCGGTAGTCGGTATTTACCGCGATGAAGAAACTCTGGAGCCTGTACCTTATTTCAACAAGTTGGCATCAAACATCGACGAGCGTATCGCGCTTGTGGTCGATCCAATGTTGGCAACAGGTGGTTCATTAATTGCAACGATAGATCTTCTTAAAGAAAATGGCTGTCAGCAAATTAAAGCGCTGGTTTTGGTTGCTGCGCCAGAAGGGATTGAAGCGCTCAATAAAGCTCACCCAGATGTAGAGCTATACACCGCGGCGATTGATGAGAAGCTGAACGACAAGGGTTACATTGTTCCTGGTCTTGGTGACGCGGGTGATAAGATTTTTGGTACTAAATAAACTTACCGCTAATTAAGTTCGATTTAGATTAAAAAACCAGTCGCATGAGCGACTGGTTTTTTTCTATGTATTGGGAATTAATCTTCCATCTGCGCAGTGTCCACTACGTGGCTGTCGCCAAGATCTTTTGGCAGTACTAGGTTAAGAATAATCGCCACTATTCCACAAAGGCTGATGCCTTGTAGGCTAAATTCGCCAACACCAAATGCCATACCACCGATCCCAAACACCAGCGTTACACCGACAATCACCAGGTTTCTTGCTTTGTGCAGGTCAACCTGATTCTTAATGAGGGTGTTCAATCCAACCGCAGCGATAGAGCCAAACAGCAGGATCATAATTCCACCCATAACCGGTACGGGAATAGTTTGCAGCAGTGCACCAAGTTTGCCGACCAGAGATAATACAATAGCTGTTACCGCGGCCCATGTCATGATCACAGGGTTGAATGCTTTCGTCAGCATGACCGCGCCCGTTACTTCGCTGTAGGTCGTGTTAGGTGGCGCGCCGACCATGCTTGCAGCGATAGTCGCAACGCCGTCACCAGCCATTGTGCGGTGCAAACCAGGTTTTTTGATGTAGTTTTTGCCAGTCACATTAGAAATTGCCAGCATGTCACCAACGTGTTCGACGGCTGGAGCTATCGCGACTGGGATCATGAATAACACAGCGTTAATGTTAAATTCTGGGAACGTGAAATTGGGCAGTCCCAACCACGCTGCTTGGGCAACTGGCGTGAAATCGACGATGCCTACAACCAGACTTAATGCATAGCCTACCGCAATGCCGCACACTATTGGGATCAAGCTGAACATGCCTTTAGCAAAAACGCTCACCAAAATCGTGGTCAATAATGACGCCAGCCCAATCCAAATAGCTATGTCGCCATCCACCAGTTGCACTGCGCCATCACCCGTTTTACCCAGTGCCATGTTTACGGCGACAGGTGCTAGGCCTAAACCGATCACCATGATCACTGGCCCCACAACAACCGGAGGGAGGATCTTATGGATAAATTCGGAGCCTTTCACTTTGATAAGTGCGCCTAGTACAACGTACACGACACCTGCTGCCATCAAGCCGCCCATGGTAGCCGGAATACCCCAAGTTTGTACGCCGTACATGATTGGCGCAATAAACGCGAACGATGACGCCAAGAAGATTGGCACGCTTCGTTTGGTGATCACTTGAAATAACAAGGTTCCGACACCCGCACCAAA
Organism: Vibrio sp. qd031; assembly: GCF_002100145.1. GTDB lineage: Bacteria > Pseudomonadota > Gammaproteobacteria > Enterobacterales > Vibrionaceae > Vibrio. The sequence goes on along the minus strand of NZ_JXQD01000024.1, from coordinate 565,240 downwards.
CAGTGCCACATTGGGGTCCAGACCAGTAAGTAGTGGTACTAATACCAAAGCGCCAAAGGCGACAAATAGCATTTGCGCCCCTTGAAGAATTGTAAGCATATTCTATTTCCCTATAAAAAATTTGAGAGATTCTATCAGTTATTGACAAAAAGCAATCGTTTGCAGATCAAATTATTTAGTGATTATCAGGGTTTAACTCATAGAGAAAAAAAGGAGTTCTTGCTCCAGATAACGGGTTTGCTTATTATTCTTGCTAATAAGTACATCTAGGATTGAATCTATGCGAATTTGGGCATGTTTAAGTTTGGTATTTTTGGCGCTGCCAACCATGGCGATGACGAAGGTAAATCTATTTGAGGTAGAGCAAGTCATCGAGGAGCAGGCCGAAGATAGCAACATTGATGCTGAAGAACTTGCCAGACGCACAGCCATGCAACAAGTCATCTTTAGAGCGACAGGTGACAATGCCGCGATCAATAACGATGTGATTAAAAAAGGTGTACAGCGCAGCAGCCGCTTTGTCTCTCAAATGAGTGTTAGTACCGTTGACGAGCAAGAAACACTGCGTGTGGTGTTTAACTCTACCCAAATCCAAGCCCTATTGGCGCAAGCCAATATTCCGTTTTGGCCCGAAGAGCGTGAATCGGTGCTGATTTGGGTGGTAGAAGAAGAGGGATATCGCCGCAACATCGCTTGGGATCAAATGGCTAAACCGACCATGGAGACCATTAAGACGCTTGCAGAAGAACGTGGCTTACCGTTTATTGTGCCTGTTGGTGATATTCAAGACATCAATGGTATTGAATCGACTTCGCTATGGGGCGACTTTAGAGAAGATATCGCCAGTGCCAGCTTACGCTACTCTGCGGATTCGGTGCTGGTGGTGAAAATCCAGGGAAACAACAATAAACGTGTTCGCTGGACGCTGTACGATGACAATCCTCAATACATAACCGATAAGCGCCTTAATGCGGTGACGGGAGAAAGTAGCGGTAGAATCAATGGCGCGCTTGAAGACATGGTCGAAGAGGTATCTCGTTTCTATGCCAACAAGCGAGCTCAGCGTCATACTGGTGAATCAACGGGCAGCGTCAATGTTCAATTTGAACAGCTGGCCGGTGCGAACGCATTCTTTGCTGTTGAGAAAGCCTTGCTGACATTGCCGTCTGTTACTTCGGTAAATGTTCAGCGCATCAATGCGGATCACGTGTCATTTACCCTTAATTTGATTGGTGATCCCCTTGATTTTGAAAGAGAAATTAGTCGCATTTCTCAAATCCAAGCGTTGGAACATATTTTTGTCGAAGAGGACGTTGAATCGTCAATCACTGACAGTGGTGACCTTACAGGAGCTGGCGATGATGTTCAGCCGGTTCAACTTCCAGAAGTCGATGAGGGCGTTGAGCAAGCACCGACAATCGATCTTCAAGAGCCTACTGTTTCGGTAACTGATTCCAATGAAACCACAAGCCAACAGCAGGTGGACCGAGACTTAGAGCAAGACAATACAGTCATTGTTGAAGAGCAGCCGTTAGTTGAGCTGTATCGATTTATATGGGTTGACTAGTTTGGAGGGATCGCCAGCTGAATGCTGTTTATTCCGAATAGACTAAACCTTAACAACAAAAATAGGGCTGTATGTATACAGCCCTATTTTTATGTCCAGTCATTCAATTTAGGTAATATCCTAAAGACTTTAGCGTGTGCTATTTTGGTTGGCGTTGATTGGCAAAATAGGCGTCTTCTTCTTGTTTGAGTTCGGATAGCTTCTTGATTTTCAATCCCAGCTCTTTACCACGAAGCCTAGAATAGAGCGTGCAAAACGTGAAGGCCAGTGTGGTCAAAGCAAGTTCAACCACGGCTAACCCCCTCTCTCCTTCATCGACATACACCATGGTGAGCGAATGAAGAAAGTAGAGCAATAAGATGAAATTGGCCCAAGCAAAGGTATAGGCTTTTTGCTTAAGTATTCCTGGTACGGGCAGCAATAGCGGAACAGTCCAAAATAGTGCAACCCCAAACGCTCCAACTTCTACATGAGGAGAAAGGTAGCTATGCCACAACACGACCCAGACCAGCAACGCGAAATAACTGACCTGCGCTAAACGCAAAAAAGGTTTAGAGGTCATTACAGCAGCTCAAGCACTTGTTCTGGTGGGCGGCCCATCTTGGCGTTGTTTCCTACCACGACTATTGGGCGCTCTAACAATTTTGGCGTTGCAACAATGGCTTCAAACAGCGCTTGGTCCGTCAGCGATTCATTCGCTAATTTTTGGTCAATATACTCGGCTTCATTGGTGCGCATCATTTGACGTACATTGTCGTAATTGAGCGCTTTATACAGATCGGCAATGTTTTGTACTGTGAGTTCTGCGTCTAGGTATTTGACAATTTGGATGTCGACATCGCGCTCTTCGAGCAGTGCCAGTGTTTGACGGCTTTTTGAACAGCGTGGATTATGATAAATGGTAACAGACATTGGATATACTTCTCCGTGTATTATTGTAGTGCCATAAACCGGTCTCTTTGAACCAGTAATTGATCGATTCGTGCATCATAACGCGCTTGCTCTAGGCTGCCTAACTCGGCGATTTGCGACGCTTGCGTGTAGACCTGAATCGCTTTGTTCCAGTTGGCGCGTAATGCATAAATTTCCCCTCGCGCGGACAACTCGCCACTGGTATTCCCGAGCGCGGCTTCTGTTTTACTTAATAAACTCCAACCGTTGCTGTCGTTTGGCCACTCATGGGTAAATCGTTGCAGCATTCGTTGTGCAACGTCGTATTGCTGAGCTTCAACATGCACGTTGGCGAGGTTAATGAGTAGCACAGGGTTGTTCGGTTTGAGCACTAACGAATCTTTGAGTAGCTTTTCTGCTTGAGCGAATTGCTCTTTAGCAATGTGCAAATCAGACAGCGCATCGAGGATAAAATTGTTGTTTGGGTAGATGTCAAAAAGCTGCTTTAACATCGTGTCTGCTTCATCAACCTGCTTATTATCCAAATAGACTAAGGCTTTGGCGTAGTCTAGGCTTGCCAATACTTCTTTGTTGGTGGTCTTTTTAGTGGTGCGTTCTACCCAATCCAGTGCCGCATTTTGGTCTAAGCCCACGTATCTCGCAATAATGCGCGCCTTAGCAAAGTGAAAGTTGGTCGATGCGGGTAGTTTAACCGGTGACAGTTTTTCTGCGCGGGCACGACTGTCGCTGATACGATCTTCTGGAAGTGGATGAGTCAATAAAAATGCAGGGGGCGTACTGGCGTAACGATACTGATCGGCTAAGCGACTAAAAAAGCGTGGCATGGCGGCGGGATCAAACCCTGCTTTCACTAATGTAGACATGCCAAATCGGTCAGCTTCTTTTTCGTTACTTCGGGTGTAATTGATTTGCGCTTGCATCGATCCGGCTTGGGTAGCGGTTAGTGCAGCAATTCCCGCCTCTGGCGCTGCTATGGCCAGCAGCAATGAGCCTGCTAATGCGGCAATGGTCAATGGGGTGCGTCTTGCCTGATCTTCCATGCTACGCGCAAGATGTCGCTGGGTAACGTGCGCGATTTCGTGCGCCACTACCGACGCCAACTCACTTTCAGACTGAGAATGCAAAAATAGTCCAGAGTGGAGCGCCACATACCCACCAAAAAACGCGAACGCATTGATGTTGCGATCGCGAATTAGAAAGAAATTGAAAGGCGTTTTAACATCGTCAGCGTTTGCGACCAGTTTAAATCCTAAGCTTTCTACGTACTCGTTCAGAACGGGGTCGCCAATCACGGGCTGGCTGGCGCGGATGATACGCATATAGGCATCGCCATACACGTTTTCCTGATTAATACTCAGCGTACCGCCAGCGGCCGTACCAATGTCAGGCAGTTCATTAGACGCAAATGACGTGGATGGGGTGGCTATCAAACAGCTTAAGGCGAGGCAGAGAGCAGATTGCGTGCGCTTGAACATCAATGTTTATCATTCTCCCAATACGTGTGTCTAATGCTTAGACTGTAATAGTGGCATTTGGTTCGCACTGTGCTTCATTCTCACAGAAATAATGGTGCTACCGCAGCGTAATGTCACTACAATGAGTCGTTCTATAATAGGTACTTAGCGCCATCAATGAAACCCATAATTCTAGATTTACGTACAGAACGATGTCCTATGGCATTATTGCTTGCTAAACGTGCTCGTGCGAATACCCAGGATGGGAAAGTGTTAAAAATCTTTTCACAGGACGGGGCATCTGTGGCGGATATGGTTCGTTATTTCGAAGGAGTAGGGTACACTGTGAACGTGCTCCAACACACGTACTACGAAATCACCGTCTATAGAGAGAGTCTGAATGCTAGAAATGGTTAACCGCTGGTATAAGCGGCGTTTTTCTGACCCCCACGCAGTGAGCTTAGTGGCTATTCTGCTGATTGGATTTGTCACAATTTATTTCTTCGGACATTTGATAGCCCCGTTGTTGGTGGCCATTGTATTGTCTTATTTGTTGGAGTGGCCAGTCGCTCGATTGACTAAGTTTGGTGTGCCCAGAGTATTGTCGGTCGTTATCGTACTGCTGCTATTTTGTGGTTTCACCTTAATTGCCTTTTTTGGTTTGATCCCAACCATATGGCAGCAAGTCGTTAACCTCATCAACGACATCCCAACCATGTATCTTGAGCTGCAAGAATACATCCGCACCATACCTGATCGTTACCCAGAGTTTGCAACCATCGCTTCGGTTGAAAGCTTGCTTGTCGACGCGAAGAACAACATGATGAAATTGGGTGAGTCTGTTGTAAAAGGTTCACTGGCCTCATTAGTGAGTTTAGCGACGGTTGGCGTGTATGCGATTTTAGTTCCATTGTTGATCTTCTTCTTGCTCAAGGATAAAACCGAGCTGATACAAAGCTTCAGCCATTTTCTTCCACAAAACCGTCGATTGGCGAACAAAGTGTGGACCGAGATGAATCAACAGATCTCTAACTACATTCGTGGTAAAGCACTCGAAATCTTGATTGTTGGGACCGTCAGTTACGTAACCTTTGCATTGTTAGGGCTGCGCTATTCGGCGCTGCTCGCGCTAGCGGTTGGTTTTTCAGTACTTATTCCTTACATCGGTGCTGCTGTCGTCACTATACCGATTGCGATAGTTGGGCTATTCCAGTGGGGGCTCTCATCAGAGTTTTACTGGCTACTAGCAGCATACGCTGTGATCCAAGCGCTTGACGGAAACGTGCTAGTGCCAATTCTGTTTTCTGAGGCGGTAAATCTGCACCCAGTGGCAATCATCGTCTCGGTGCTGGTGTTTGGCGGTTTGTGGGGCTTTTGGGGAGTATTCTTTGCGATTCCATTAGCCACACTGGTCAAAGCCGTGGTTAATGCGCTACCCGAAACGGTGCAGCAAGACGACAACATAAAAGTTGCGTAAAAAGAAAAAGCCTAAGCTCACAGAGCTAGGCTTTTTCTTTTTGGCTGGCATTTTGCGAATTGTCCGTGGCTATCCAATGATATCGCTGACATAAAACGGGGATTCCAACGACTAATAACGCGAGCGAACTCAGCGGTTGAAATCCACTTTTTTTTGCCGTCAAGCACCGGCTTGAGGTTGTCGGATTACTGACTGTTTAGGTAATCTAAGACCACTTCGTGGTGATCTTTGGTTTTGAATTTATTGAATACGTGATCTAGGTTGCCCGACTCGTCGATGAGGAAGCTGGTTCTTACTACACCCATGTTCTCGCGACCCATGAATTTTTTGAGTTGCCAAACACCGTATTTCTCACACACGGCATGGTCTTCGTCCGCCAGTAGCGTGAAGTTTAATTCTTGCTTGGTGATAAAGTTGGTCAGTTTTTTAGGCGTGTCTGGGCTGATGCCAAGAACCACTACGTTGTGTGCATCGAGTTCAGCTTTGGTATCGCGTAGGCCCTGAGCCTGGACAGTACAACCAGGCGTTGACGCTCGAGGGTAGAAGTAGAGCAGCACTTTCTTTCCTTTTAAGTCAGAAAGGGTCACTGGGTTGTTATCTTGGTCATTTAAAGTGAAATCTGGAGCGCACTGTCCTGCTTCGATTGCCATAGTCTTTTCCTTACGTTTTAACAGTTGGCACTGGGTCCATGTGTGGCCACGTCAGCCACAATCCATTGATAAATAATTATCGTTTAGAGAGTGCATTCTTGTCGATAAGCCGCTGCTCTGTCTAGTCGTTTTCTCCACATGTGCAATGGGTATGGCCGATAGTCTCTGTATTGAGGGAAGTGGCTGAGCGAGTGAAGCCAAATCAGGAGATGGTATTGATGAAGTCTAAAGTGCCATGAATGCTGTGCTCAGCACACATGTGGTCAAAGTCTTCTTGAAGTTGCATCAGATTTACCGTGTCGTCAACATGAGCGACACCACTGATCTGAAAACGCTTTTCAGACGGGTTATCTGGCGTATCTATGTTGATGGTTTTTGCCGTCAGTGAATCGATATCAATATTTTTCGAGGCGTAAAATTCGGTAAAGGTTTCAACTATACCTCGGCGGTCGCTACACTCGATGTTGGCTTCTAGCCGATAGGTTGGCTTTGTTTTAGTGAGAAGATCCGTTCGTTTCATGGTTGAGAGCAACTGATTTTCAGCACAAAAACGTGACAGTTGCGACTCAGCTTGTGTCACTTGAACCGTGCTGCCTGAAATGAACATCATTAAGGTAAATTCCTCGCCAAACAACGAGATTTTACTGTCTATGATATTACAGCCTATATGGGAAATAAGCCTAAATAATTGATGGCTGATACCAGGTCGGTCTCTACCAATAGCATTGATGACTAAATAGTTCACTTTTCCACCGTTTGAGCGTGTCGTATTTAGCAATTCTAACACAAGCTCACAGTTTGCCGCACCTAAGCGTGGGCATAATGTATATCAGGCGGATTGACCTCGACAAAGGTCGATTTGATCCTTGTATTGGCTAGGCGCATTACAGTAGTATGCAAGAAGAATAAAGATTATGGAGAGCACCATGTTTTCAGGAAGTATCGTTGCGTTGATCACTCCCTTCAAGTCCGATGGCGAGGTCGATTTTGACAACTTAAAGCGTCTGGTTGAGCACCACATAGAGCAAGGCACCGATGCCATTGCTGCAGTTGGTACAACCGGTGAATCAGCAACCTTAACAGTAGAAGAACACGTCAAGGTTGTGACTAAGGTTGTCGAATATGCCGAAGGGCGAATTCCTGTGGTAGCTGGAACTGGCGCAAATGCGACTCATGAAGCGGTGACATTCAGTAAATTGCTGAACCATTCTGGTATCTCTGGCTGCCTAAGCGTGACTCCGTACTACAACAAACCCACTCAAGAAGGTCTATATCAGCACTTTAAAGCGATCGCAGAAGTGAGCGAAGTGCCGATTATTTTGTACAACGTTCCAGGACGTACTGGTGTTGATCTTCAACCTGAGACCGTCGCTCGATTGGCAAAAATCGACAACATTGTGGCGTTAAAAGATGCAACAGGCGATCTTGGCCGTGTTGCTAAGCACCGTGAATTATGCGGTGAAGAATTTATTTTGCTCAGTGGCGACGATATGACAGGCCTCGATTTTGTGAAGCTTGGTGGCAATGGCGTAATCTCTGTGACCAACAATGTGGCAGCGGGCGATATGGCGACCATGTTCAAGTTGGCAGCAAAAGGTGAATTCGAAGAAGCTGAAATCATCAACCAACGCCTAATGGGACTGCACAAAGATCTCTTTGTTGAGTCCAGCCCAATCCCTGTTAAGTGGGTAGCACAGCAGATTGGCTTGATTGATAACAACGTACTGCGTTTGCCATTAACTCCAATGAGTGAACTTTGTGAGCCTATCGTCGTCAAAGCTATGCAACAAGCTGGTTTACAGAAAGTCCAAAACTAATTGGGAGCATCAATGAAATTTCGTCATCAGCTAGTGCCATGTGCACTGGCTGTTATTATTTTAGCGGGTTGTTCAAGTAACCCCGCTGAACGTCGCCAAGCTAAAGATGATTTTAGTTATTTGGACACCGATCCTCTGTCACCTCTCGTTCTTCCAGAAGGTGCAGAGTACGAACAGTACCCAAACTACGCCATTCCTGAAGGGGACTATGTTGGTGGAGTGGGCCGCGAAGTGGACATACGTCCACCACAGCAAATATTAGAGTTGATTCCAGGCGCTCGCTATGAGCAAACCTATGGTGACACAACAGTATGGCTATTGAATGCCGATGAGCGCAATCGCGTTTGGGATACATTGCTTCAGCTCATCGACGAGCAGCAGATACCAATAGAATCTGAAACCAACCAATTGATAGAAACTGGTTGGGTTGAGTGGCTTGCCCCTGATGAAGAGCAAGCGCTATATTCGCGTCACGAGTTTAGTAAGCTCGAAGCAAATGGGCGGTTCGGCTTTTCGGTCAAATTGATTGAGTGGAAAGAAGGCAATACCGTTATGCTTGCATCTACAACCAACCGCGAGCGTTACAACACCTTCATGACCAACCGTGTAACGTCAAAATACGATCAAAACATACGCGATGCAGCGGCCTTAGAAGCGGAGCAATTGGTTAAGAATATCCCAATTAGTATGGGGTCAGATAAGAGCGGCTTACCGGTCATAATTGCGCGTACACCTTATAATTTATTCTGGCAACGCGTTCCAACGTTATTGCCGTCTATGGGCTTTACCATCGAAGAGCGTAATCAGTCTCAGGGTCAAGTGAAGGCTAAGTATGTCTCACCAGACGATCAGTTTTGGCAAGAAGTTGGTGTGACACCACTGTCTCTTAACAACGCGAATTATACGTTTTTGCTGGGTGATTTAGGTAACCGTACGTCAATTAACGTCACTGACGCAGAAGGCAAACCTATCACTGCAAGCTGGCTCGAAGAGATGGTACCGGTCATTGTGCACGTGATGGATCAAGAGCCTTGATAAGCTCTTAATGAATCGAGAAGTATAAAAAGGGAGCCTATCGGGCTCCCTTTTTAATGCTTACACTGGTGCTAGTGGCGACGATGATAACGTGCCGCTACTCATCCGAAGATGCATCCTCACCAGAGTTGTCTGGATCGGTGGGTTCTTTACGATGGATCTTCTGTCGATTCTGCTTCTCTATCTCCGTCAAGCGATCGATATCGGAGGTGGTTTTACTCTGTTTGGGTGCTTTAACGTTGGCGGTGTTTTTAAGCACCATTAAGTTACCTACAACAACGGCCAGCAAAACAATACTAATTACCCAAGGGTTTAGCAGCCACTCCATGACTCTCTCCTACGATTGAGCAAACAAATGAATGAGTGTTTGCTTGTACATCTCGGTCAATTTTTCTAAGTCTGTAATGCTTACACACTCGTTGACCTTATGAATTGTAGCATTCACCGGTCCAAGCTCGATGACTTGGGTGCCCATTTTTGCAATAAATCGTCCATCGGAGGTGCCACCGGTGGTAAGTAGTTGCGGTGCTTTATGATTGACTTTTGTCACGGCATCCACGACGGCATCGAGTAGAGCGCCTTTATCGGTTAAGAATGGGTCGCCATTGAATGTCCAGTCTAGTTGATAGTCTAGACCGTGTGCATCGAGTATCGAGTGGACTCTCTGTTGGATTCGCTGGTTATCTAGCTCGGTACTAAAGCGCATATTAAACTGCACGTTAAACTCTCCAGGGATCACATTTGACGCCCCCGTTCCAGCGTGTAGATTAGGGATCTGAAAACTGGTCGGTGGGAAGAACTCATTGCCTTCATCCCATTGAGTTGAGGCAAGCTCACCTAATGCCGGCAGAGCGCCGTGCACTGGGTTTTTGGCGATGTGCGGGTAAGCAACGTGTCCCTGAATCCCTTTAAACGTGATGTCACCAGTAATTGAGCCGCGGCGGCCATTTTTCACGACGTCGCCGACTTCAGTGGTGCTAGAGGGTTCGCCAACGATACACATATCGATGAGTTCGCCACGTTCCATTAATGTATCGACGACTCGAGTGGTACCATTGATAAATGGACCTTCTTCGTCTGAGGTGATTAAAAAAGCAATTGAGCCTTGGTGATCTGGGTGCAGCGCAATAAACTCTTCAACCGCAACAATCATTGATGCTAATGAGCCTTTCATGTCGGCTGCGCCGCGACCATGAAGGTGATCATCAATTATGGTGGCTTCAAACGGAGGGGTATGCCACTGGTCAATAGGGCCTGATGGCACAACGTCAGTATGACCGGCAAAGGCAAACAAAGGCGCTTCAGTGCCACGGCGAGCCCAAAAGTTGGTGGTATCTTCAAATACCATTACTTCAATAGAAAACCCAAGGGCTTTGAGTCGTTCAATCATCATTTCTTGACATCCCGCATCCACAGGGGTCACAGACTGGCGATTAATAAGATCGCAAGCTAAAGAAAGGGTAGGTGTGGTCATAGGAGTCTCAAATAGTAGTAGTCAAATTAGCGTTGAAAAAGCTGAGCATATTGGTCTGGTTTAAAACCGAGAGACAGCTCGCCATTTATCGAAAGAATGGGACGCTTTATCATCGAAGGGTGGTTGGTGAGTAATGCAGCTGCATTGTCTGGCGCTAAGTTTTGCTTAGTCGCATCATCAAGCTGTCGGTAGGTTGTACCACGCTTATTAACTACTTGCGCCCAATCGAGCTGTTTAAAAAAGCCATCGACCAGTTCGGCTGTCACAGGTTGCTTTTTGTAATCATAAAATGTGTAGTCGATGTTTTGCTCATCGAGCCAACGCTTGGCTTTCTTAATGGTATCGCAGTTTGGAATACCATACATAATGACGGCCATTGTCTCTCCTTTTCGCTTAATCCTAAGTAAAGTGGACTAAATCCTAACAAAGACTCATCGGTGATACACCTTGAAAAGCGAACAATTATTGATTATTTGACCTTTTTTTATTGATCAAACGCAACATGCCATGCGCAAAAACCCCGAATAATGAATGGACATTATAGTTAGGAGGTGACATGGAGTTAAGTCCGGTATTCGCAAGGCGGCTGTATTTGGCGATGTTGGTAGAAACCATAGAAAAACCCAACGTGCCAAAATTGATTGAGTTAACCGGCTGGCCAAGGCGAACGATTCAGGATGTTTTGAAAGCGCTACCTGGAATTGGCATTAAAGTGGCATTTGTTCAAGATGGTCGACGCCACAATGACGGTTATTATCAGCTTTCTGATTGGGGCCCTGTAGAAAAGGACTGGGTCTACTCTCATGAGAATGACATTCGCACGACTCTCAAAGTGCATTAGTATCAGATAGTTAATCACAACGGGTAAGACATGATTTGTTCAGTCTTACCCGTTTCTCGTTGTTATACCAACCAAAGCAATTACCTGATCATTCTTGCTCGTTAAAATCACTGCTAACGGCGTTAAAGATTTTGTTGGTAGAACAACTACCGACGGCAATCTTTGCCTTGTTCTCAGCGATTTTTCCGTCGCAATATTCTGACCAGTTAATTACTTCGATTGGTATTATCCCCAAAACTGCAACGCGATAAAGCCAATCCAGCTGATGGCTAAAAGGATCCATGGCAAACGTGACGTCGATGACGCGGCATTGGGAGAGGTGTCCGTTTCGACAGTGGCGTTTGGGGTAACTGCTGTTTGTTGCTGCTTGTGTTTGGCTTGTTTCTTTTTGTCTCTGCTTGCTTGGCGGGCTTTTTCTTTTTGCTGCTTTTTATACAGCGCGATGCCTTTTTCGATACCTTGAGCTATGAGTTTCGTTTGCGCTTTAGTTTGACCTGGCGTTTGAGTGGCATTAGCGATCTTCATTGCCTCAGTTTGAGTTTCAACAGACGCTTTTACGGTGTTTTTTTTCATGTAAGCACTGGATAATGGGAAGTAAGAACCGCATTATATACTTTTGTTATCTGCCCAGCATCTGCGTAACTTGTAGAATGCTAGATGGCACAAGGCTAAGAGTAGTTCAGTGATATACGCGCTTGACGAGTACAACAATGAAGGATTTCTAAAACCGACTACCTATCAGTGGTTGATATGGTTTTTTTTATGCCGAGGGTGGATCATTTTTGTCTTGTCAGCGGCCAGTCGTTCACAAAATGACGACGTATTGCCCATTTTGCTGCCCAATATGAATGAGCTGTATGGCTTGATGATCAGTTCGCTTCCCATCGTTGCGATGATGTGGATGATAGGCTTGCGCAATCGTGAGCGCTTACGATTGAACCGTTGGCTGCAATATGGGCAAATGATCACCGCAGTATGTCTGGTCATTCAAGCGATGATCACTGCGAATGTCATTCTGCAACATGCGGGGCATTTTTCTTGGAGCTACGGGATAACCCTGCTTATTTTATTCTGGAGTTTGCTTTACCTGAAAACCAGTAAGCGAGCTCGGGCAAGTTTTAATAATGTAACGATTTAAGTTTTTGGTGGAGAAAAAATTATGAGTACACCTCAGTCGGCGATTGTGCCGCAAGCGGGTCCATTTGCCCTTTATGCCCAATTAAATATTGTTGATAACGCTAAACAAGTACTTGCGCATATTCAGACCATTCCTGCGTTGGTTGACGAGCTAAATCAACAAGACCCTAATGCGCGACTGACCGTCGCGTTTGCGTTTTCTGCGCCATTTCTTGAGCGCATTGGTGCAGCGTACCCAAGCGATTTAGTACCGTTTTCGACCTTAGGTAAAGGGGAATTGTCTGCACAAGCCACTCAAGCAGATATGTTAGTTCATCTGCATTCTACGCGTCATGATTTGCATTTCTATATGCTGAGCAAGTTGCTGGAAGGGATGGCAGAAAACCTAAACGTCGTCGATGAAACCTACGGGTTCCGTTATCTAGACGCTCGTGATATGACTGGCTTTGTCGATGGGACTGAAAACCCTGTAACAGAAGCAGACAGACAAGAAGTCGCCATCATTGACGGTGGTGAGTTTGCCGGTGGCAGTTTCGTATTGGCACAGCGATTTGAACATAAAATGCCTGCGTGGAATGCGTTGTCTGTCGCGCAGCAAGAAGCCAAAATTGGCCGTACTAAGCCGGACTCTATCGAGTTGGACGATGTACCCGCAGACTCTCACGTTGGCCGTGTAGACATTAAAGAAGAAGGAAAAGGGCTAAAAATTGTTCGTCACAGCTTGCCGTATGGTTCTGTGTCGGGTGAGCATGGGCTATTGTTTTTGAGCTACTGTCATCGTATGCACAACATTCAAACCATGTTAGACAGCATGTATGGCGTAACAGATGGTACCTTTGATCAGCTTTTACGCTTTACTAAAGCGGTAAACAGCGCTTACTACTTCGTACCTTCACAACAGCAATTGGCGGCTCTAGCGTAGGCATTCGCATAGAAATTAAGCGTAATTGCTAAAGTTCCTATTCCTATGGCCGCTATCATTGAGAACCCTAAATTTAGGTAAAATGTCGCGGCCATGTCGATCACCATCGCGACCAACGTGCCAGCTATTAAGGCGCAGCGGTCATTAAATCAGTCAACACAACTGCTCAATCAATCGCTTGAGCGGCTAGCGTCTGGGCACCGTATTAATAGTGCTAAAGACGATGCGGCAGGTTTACAGATATCCAATCGACTTACCTCTCAAATTAGAGGTATTGACGTTGCGATGCGCAATGGCAACGACTCTCTTTCTATTATGCAGACCGCTGAAGGCGCGATGCAGGAGTCGACCAATATCTTGCAGCGTATGCGAGATTTGTCGCTGCAATCCTCAAATGGTTCAAACAGCGCCGCAGACAGAGATGCGCTTCAGCAAGAAGTTGCTGCCTTAGACGATGAACTTAATCGTATTGCAGAAACCACAAGCTTTGGCGGTCAACGTCTGCTAAATGGTAGCTTTGGCACGTCAAGCTTCCAAATCGGTGCCAGTGCGGGCGAGGCCGTTGCTGTAACCCTTATGGATATGCGCAGTGATGCTTTTGGAATGAGCAGCGCCGTTCATACTGCAAACCTTCCAGTAGGCTCTGACTGGCGTGTTGACGCCAGCAATCAAGACTTAACTCTGAACTGGCAAGACAACCTGGGACAAAATCAATCGTTATCGCTTGCACTCAAAGAAGGTGACGATTTAGAACAGGTCGCAACCTATATCAATGGGCAAACCGACGAAGTCAGTGCCTCGGTGGATGAACAAGGTCAGCTGCAACTGGTTCGTGCCACAGCAAAAGGGGCCGGTGCGCTTACTATTAGCGGCTCGTTTGCGACGCAAATCGGTGGTTTATCAACACAAGTGTCCTCTATTAAGCAAGTGGACATTAGCAGTGTTGGTGGCGCTCAGTCAGCGGTATCGATGATCGACAGTGCGCTCGAGTATGTCGATTCTCAAAGGGCCTATTTGGGTGCCAACCAAAATCGTATTGAGCATGCCTTGAACAACCTGTCGAATACTCAAGAAAACTTGTCGGCATCGAATAGTCGAATTCTAGATACGGACTACGCGAAAGAAACCACGGCAATGTTAAAGCAGCAAATTTTACAGCAAGTTTCTACCACTATACTAGCGCAAGCAAAACAAGCGCCTAATTTAGCTCTCACGTTGCTGTCGTAATTTCACTCGCCCGCTAGGCACTCATTTTGGCATGAGCATCAATCTACGGGATAAAGCTTCTACTACTATATTACCCTCATATCATTCCCCATTTTGCTGTGAGTAATTAAGCACGGTGCATAGGGCTACTACGGATGATCAAGAGGGTATTAATTAGACACGAAAAGCTCAGCTGTTGGTGCATAAACTTGTGCCGTTTAAAATGAAAGCATTGTATCGAAGGGAATGATCAAACTTGGTGAAATGTTCAGGCTTGTGTATGAGTTAACACTTTAAATATAAAGGAATTGCTAACAAGCAAAAGAATGGTTTTTCTACCTTGTATCGACGTGTTTCAGCCAAACTTTAGCGATTCGAAAGACTTTTTTTTATTTTCGTTATTTAGGCCAAAAAACCTCTTTTTTCGTTAAAGCTTTTCCAATCCGTGTCGTTAATAAAAGTAACTTTGAGAGAACAACTTGGTTTTTCGAGACGTCGAAAACCGCACTAACCGGAAAATCAATTGGAGACTTACTATTATGGCAATTTCAGTAAACACTAACGTAGCAGCAATGACCGCTCAACGTCACCTAAACAACGCATCATCAGCACAACAAGGTTCTATGGAGCGTCTATCATCAGGGTTTCGCATTAACAGTGCAAAAGACGACGCAGCTGGCCTACAAATTTCTAACCGCTTAAACGCACAAAGCCGCGGTCTAGAAGTTGCAGTACGCAACGCTAACGATGGTATTTCTATTGCGCAAACAGCAGAAGGTGCAATGAATGAAAGCACTAACATCCTGCAACGTATGCGTGATTTGTCTTTGCAATCTGCTAACGGCTCTAACTCAAAAGCAGAGCGTGTAGCGATTCAAGAAGAAATCGGTGCACTTGATAACGAACTAAACCGTATTGCTGAGACTACAGCATTTGGTGGTAATCGTCTTCTTAACGGCACGCACGGTACTAAATCTTTCCAAATTGGCTCGAATAGCGGTGAAGCCGTTCAGCTAACACTAAACAACATGCGCTCTGATACCGCTGATATGGGTGGTAAGTCATTTGTTTCAGGCAGTCCAAAAACACCTGACTGGACTGTACAAGCGGGTACAGAGCAACTAGACATCTCATACACCGATAAAGATGGCGCGGCGCAAACACTGAACATCACAGCTAAAGTTGGCGATGATATCGAGCAACTTGCTACTTACATCAACGGTCAAACTGACGACCTACAAGCGTCTGTAGGCGAAGATGGCACGCTACAAGTGTTCTCTGGCAACAACAACGTTGATAATGCAACAGCAGTGACCTTCGCGGGTACTTTGGGCTCTGACCTCGCAATGGGAGCGGGTGTTGATAAGTCGGTACACGATATCGATGTAACCTCTGTTGCTGGTGCTCAAGAAGCGGTTTCTATCATCGACACAGCGCTTAAGTCTGTTGACAGTCATCGTGCAGAACTGGGTGCATTCCAGAACCGCTTTTCACATGCAATCAACAACTTAGATAACATCAACGAAAATGTTAATGCGTCTCAAAGCCGTATCAAAGACACTGACTTTGCTAAAGAGACTACCTCTATGACTAAGTCTCAAATCCTAGGCCAGGCGTCAACCTCTATCCTAGCGCAAGCTAAGCAAGCGCCTAACTCAGCACTAAGCCTACTTGGCTAAGCCTTGAGTCTAATCGGATGAAAAAAAATCCAGCTTCGGCTGGATTTTTTGTGTCTGGGATATCATTCGTAGAGTGATACTAATGGTAAAACAGGTTGTGGTTCTGCCATTGCGATGACTTGATAGTACCGTCAGTTTATCTGCTATCCGGTGAAGCTTGTAACTGAGTGGGTTTACCAAGTGACAGTGGTAAGCAATAGTGTTAATTGATGAAGTGAGGCTATCAAGCGTCATGAACTGCAGTAATGCCAACCAAAGCAATAACTGATCATTCTTGCTGGTTAAAATCACTGATAACGGCGTTAAATATTTTGTAGGTAGAACAACCACCTAAGGCAATCTTTTCCTTGTTCTCCGCGATTTTTCCGTCGTGATTTTTTGACCAGTTAATGACGTCTATTGGTATAAGTGTTTCGGTATGGCCGCTTGTACCTATTTATTCAGGTACAAAAAAACCACCCGAAGGTGGTTTTTTTTATAAACGGTAAACGCTTACTTTGTAACGCGTAGAACAGGCGTCTCACCAACAACAACTTCACCAGAAAGCTTGTTCAGCTCTTTGATTTCGTCCATGTTAGAGATAACAACAGGTGTTAGCGTTGATTTTGCTTTTTCTTCTAGGAAAGCCAAATCAAATTCGATAACAGTGTCGCCCGCTTTAACTTCTTGACCTTCTTCAGCGATACGTGTGAAACCTTCGCCTTTAAGTTCTACAGTATCGATACCGAAGTGAACGAATAGCTCAATGCCGTCGTTTGATTCGATAGAGAATGCGTGGTTAGTCTCGAAGATTTTACCAATGGTGCCGTTTACAGGTGCAACCATTTTGTTGCCTGTAGGCTTGATAGCAATACCGTCACCAACGATTTTTTCTGCGAATACTACATCTGGCACATCTTCAATGTTTACGATTTCGCCAGACAGTGGAGAAATAATGTCAATAGCGCCAGCATCAACGTTGTCGTCAGATACCAGTTTTTTTAGCTTGTCAAACAGACCCATCGTGTCGTGCTCCTAAGTATTTATTTATTCTGTCCGAATAATAGTACAACAACTCACGAAAATAGACGACATTTTTTGCCGTCTATTACGTTGAATTGCCTAATTTTATGAATGCTTCGCGATGAATTGGTCTACGTGAGCTTCGATTTCTGCCGCAGTAGCCATCTGAAGGGCTTCTTCGGCCATAACCTTCACTTCCGCAAAGTTTGCGTTGCGAATGATTTTTTTCACTTTAGGGATAGAGATACCGCTCATTGAGAACTCATCTAGACCCATGCCAAGCAGGAGCAATGTCGCGCGTTCGTCGCCCGCCAATTCGCCACACATACCCGTCCATTTACCTTCTTTGTGAGAAGCGTCGATAACTTGCTTAATCACAGTAAGAACAGCTGGAGAGAGTGGGTTATATAGGTGAGAAATCAATTCGTTACCACGATCAACAGCCAATGTGTATTGGGTTAAATCGTTAGTACCGATTGAGAAGAATGCGACTTCTTTCGCTAGGTGGTGAGCAATTGCTGCGGCGGCTGGAGTTTCAACCATTACGCCAATTTCGATGCTTTCATCGAAGGCGATACCTTCTTCACGTAGCTCTGCTTTGTATTCTTCAATCGCGCTCTTAAGTTCACGGATCTCTTCAACAGAAATGATCATTGGGAACATGATGCGAAGCTTGCCGTGTGCAGACGCACGCAGAATACCGCGCAATTGATCTTTAAGGATTTCACGACGGTCTAGGCTGATGCGAACGGCACGCCAACCCAAAAATGGGTTCATTTCTTGTGGAAGATCCATGTATGGCAGATCTTTGTCGCCACCAATGTCCATAGTACGAATGATAATAGACTTATCACCCATTGCTTCGGCAACTTCTTTGTAAGCTTGATATTGCTCGTCTTCAGTTGGTAGTGCGTCACGGTCCATAAATAGGAACTCTGTGCGGTACAAACCAACACATTCGCCACCGTTGCGGTTGATGCCTTCGCAGTCTTTAACCGTACCGATGTTACCGCCAATCTCAACGTGATGACCATCTAGGGTAATCGCTGGAAGATCTTTTAGCTTAGCCAGTTCTTCTTTTTCTGCGATAAAGTCGTCACGAACTTTTTTCGCTTCAGCTAGCTCAGCATCTGATGGGTTGATAATGATCTTGTTGTTCATTGCGTCCAAGATCAGCGTATCGCCATTGTTCACTTTTTTGGTGATGTCGTTAGTGCCAACGATCGCCGGTAGTTCAAGTGAACGCGCCATGATAGAGGTGTGCGATGTGCGTCCACCGATATCACAGGCAAAACCAAGAACGTAGTCTAGGTTGATTTGAGCAGTCTCAGAAGGGGTAAGATCGTAAGCCACTAGGATCACTTCTTCATCGATATCAGCCAGTGATACGATGTTGATGCCTAGTGTATTCTTAACAAAACGTGTACCGATATCTCGGATATCTGTGGCGCGCTCTTTAAGATACTCGTCGTCTAACGATTCTAGAGCAATCGCTTGTTCTTCAATGACAGAGTGAATTGCATTATCTGCATGCATGTGTTCGTCTTTGATGAGAGTGAGGATTTCCTCTTCTAACTCTTCATCTTCCAGCAACATGATGTGGCCTTCAAAAATGGCCTCTTTCTCTTCACCGAAAGTTTCAAGTGCTTTTTGTTTTACAATTTCTAGTTGTGCTGCAGATTTATCACGCGCATCGAAAAAACGTTGGACTTCGGAGTCGACTTGGTCAGCAGTAATTTTCTGTGTGTTTAGAACAATGTCGTCTTCTTGAAGAAGCAGTGCTTTACCAAACGCGATGCCTGGAGATGCTAGAATGCCTGAGATCATAATCTTACCTTTATCGGAGACTTACCTAATTAAGCGGTAAGTTACAGAAGTTGTGCAGAATGAAACAGTGTTGCTCACCCAATTAATTACTAAGGTTTAGTTTAATCAGGGCCCTATTTCAACAAAGCCACTCGGTTTTTACCCAAGTGGCTTTTAGATGTTTAGTTATGGTAACGGATTAGTGTAGCTCATCCATTAGAGCAACTAGGTGGTCTACAGCTGCTTGAGCTTGAGCACCTTCAGCAGAGATAGTCACCATAGTGCCTTTTACTAGACCTAGAGTCTGTAGCTTGAACAAGCTTTTAGCACTTGCGCTTTTGCCGTTAGAAGTCACAGTGATGTCTGCATCGAAAGATTTTGCTTCTTTTACAAATTGTGCAGCTGGGCGAGTGTGTAGGCCGTTTTCTGCTGTGATTTCAACTTGCTTCTCGTACATGTGATTTACCCCATTTGATTTGTTTTGTTGTATTCGATTTAAGTTAGCTTAATAAGGGATCTGGTTCGTTGCCAGTTTTTCGCCTTAATTGAACCGTAGAATGTTCATGCAAACCTGTATCGTGGTTTTTTCGCAGGAGCTTATGTGTCTCCTTTTGCGAGATTGTTTGCTTCGGTTTTTATTTTGAAGCAAAAAATAAAACAAGCTGATATTAACAAACAGGGTTATTGGGTCAATAAAAAAAAGCCCCAAAAGGGGCTTTTTCGACCGAAAAATTGATTTAAATCGTACTTAGGGGTGCTTACTGTTGGTTCTCTTTATCGCTAAAAATACCCGCAAATAGTGCAGTGCTTAGGTAACGCTCACCCGAGCTAGGTAGTACGGTTACAATAGTTTTTCCAGCAAATTCAGGTAGTTCAGCAATTCGGTTTGCTGCAACAACTGCCGCACCCGATGAGATACCGGCTAGAATACCTTCTTCTTCCATGAGGCGACGCGCCATTTCGATCGCTTCATCAGATGTTACAGACTCAACACGGTCTAGAAGCTCAAGATCCAAGTTTTCGGGAATAAAGCCCGCACCAATGCCTTGAATTTTGTGTGGTGCAGGTTTTACTTCTTCGCCAGCAAGCACTTGTGCAATCACTGGAGACTCTGCTGGTTCAACAGCCACAGAGGTGATTGCTTTGCCTTGTGTGCCTTTGATGTAACGAGTTGTTCCAGTGATTGTACCACCTGTACCAACACCTGCAACAATAACATCAACGTCACCGTCGGTCGCATCCCAAATTTCTGGCCCTGTGGTTTTTTCGTGAATGTCTGGGTTAGCAGGGTTGCTGAATTGCTGTAGCAGCAAGTATTTGCTTGGGTTAGAGGCAACAATTTCTTCAGCTTTAGCGATAGCGCCTTTCATACCTTTAGCGGCTTCAGTTAGCTCAAGGTTTGCGCCCAGTGCCTTAAGTAGCTTACGACGTTCAAGACTCATTGACTCAGGCATGGTTAGAGTCAGTTTGTATCCTCGTGCAGCAGCAACAAACGCAAGAGCGATACCGGTGTTACCACTGGTCGGCTCAACAATTTCAATGCCTTCTTTGAGTGTGCCTGCTTTTTCTGCTTCCCAGATCATGTTGGCACCGATACGGTCTTTAACGCTGAAGCTAGGGTTACGTGCTTCTACTTTGGCCAGTACATTGCCTTTTGAAACACGGTTTAGGCGAACGAGAGGTGAGTTACCAATAGTTAGGGTGTTGTCTTCAAAAATCTTGCTCATCGTATAGTCCTTTATCTGGAAATCGCATTATGAGGTGAAGGAATTGGCTCCATTCACTATGGAGCCAGAATATCGTTCAATAGCGAAAAGGCAAAGTAATAAAAGGTTATATGATATGAGGTTAGCGTATGATTATCGTGGCAGCGCCGAGGTGTGTTGATACTTATCGACCCACATAGCTGTCGCACCGCACACTGCTATTGGCATAACCACAAGATTCAGTAATGGGATAGTCGTAAATAAACTCACCAACCCCCCAAAACTGTATGCGCTGCCTTGATTTTGCTTAAGCTCTTGTCTCATTGTCGCAAAAGGTACTTTGTGATTGTCGAACGGATAGTCACAATATTGCACCGCCAGCATCCAAGCTGTGAACAAGAACCATAGAACGGGAGCCACTGTTTGACCAAGCGCAGGGATCAGCATGAGCAAAAACAAGCCGATGGCTTTAGGGGTGGTATACCACAACTTTTGCCATTCGCGTTTAAATACCCGCGGCAGGTCTTTAATGACATCAAGCACTGTAGAGTTATCTTGTCGCCCGGTAAGGTAATTTTCTACTTTTTCGGCGAGTAAGCCATTGAGCGGCGCGGCGATGAAGTTAGCCAGTGTGCTAAAGAAATAGGAAAACAGCCCAACGATAGTGATCACTAATAATGGCCAAAGCACATATTCAAGCCATATGAGCCACTGTGGTAAGTACGCTAACCAGCTATCTATCCATGTCCCTAGATTAGAAAACAGCAGATAAAGCGCCATACCCACTATCACGATATTGGCCAATAAGGGCAGCAGTACAAAGTGCCTAATACCCGGTTTGGTCGTGAGCTCCATGCCATATAGAAAATAGCCAAAACCCGAACGTGACATAGTAAATCCTTGTTTCTGAGTAAAAATGTTATTGTAAACGGTTTAGCATCAAAGAAAAGCGTGCAGAAAATCACACCACTTAAGGCTGTTACCGAAGATTATGATTCAAAACAGGTTACAATGTTTGCTAAAGTAGTTTTGGATAAGGTAACCGTGTTTACCGCTAAACCAGTTGAGAGTTCAGAATGCAGGAATTGCGATTTGTATTAATCATTGTCGGTGTACTTGCTATAGGTGCATTGCTTTTACATGGAATTTGGACCAGTAAGAAGGAAGGCAAGGCGAAGTTTTCTGATAAGCCACTTGGCAAACTCAAAACGCCTAAAAAGCCCGAAGTGCCTTTACCAGATGACGAAGATGTCAAGCTGGTCACTAAGCCAAGTAAAAAAGAACCATCATTTGGTTTAGACCAACATAAAATTTCCGATCCTTTACTCAACGATGAGCATGACTCGGCGGTTATTATTGACGATTCGATTGAAAAAACATTCGATGAAATCATTCATCATGATGATGACGAACCACTGCCATCGATCACCATTGATAAAGACGCATTTGATGATGATTTTGAAATCAGTACACCTCGGAGTGTGTCTTCAACGTCAACAAACTTTACCCGAGACGACAGCCCAAGCGACGAATTGGATAACGCATCAGAGCCGGTAGTCGCTGAAGAGCCAGAAATGCAGGTTATCGTGTTACATGTTCATGCACTTGGTGATGAGCGATTTGTGGGTACTGAGCTATTCACCAGTATGGAAAACAATGGATTGCGCTATGGCGAAATGGATATCTTCCACCGCCATGTCGATATGTCAGGTACTGGGCCTGTCCTGTTTAGTGTCGCGAACATGATGCAGCCAGGAACATTAGCGCACGATGATCCTGCAACCTTTACGACTAAGGGTATTTCGTTCTTTATGACGCTACCATGTTATGGTGAAGCGGAACAAACCTTCAAGATAATGCTAACGACAGCCCAAAAAATTGCTAATGATTTGGGTGGTAACGTGTTGGATGAGCAGCGAAATATGACCACACCGGACAGACTTAAGCGCTATCGAAAACAAGTGCAAGAATTTGATGCACAGCAAAGCACAGCCAGCTAATCAATCCCCTTTTAAAGTGGTCCCAGTTGGGGCCATTTTTTTAACTGCGAATAAAAGTGAACACCATGAGCGAATCAATAAAAAACGCCCACCAAACGCTGTCTCAGCAGCTTCATTACCACGCGCAAAAGTATTATGTGGATGACACACCAGAGATCCCTGATGCGGAATATGACCGTTTAATGCAGCAATTGCTGGCGCTAGAAGCCGAAAACCCTCAATTGGTGACCATTGACTCGCCGAGTCAACGAGTGGGGGGAGCGGCGCTCGACAAGTTTACTCAAGTTCAACATGAGCAGCCAATGCTGTCATTGGACAATGCCTTTAGCGATGACGACCTAGTCAGTTTTGAAAAACGCATTCTCGATAGAGCCTCAGTGTCTAAAGTCGGTGCATTTTGCTGCGAGCCAAAACTCGACGGTCTTGCAGTAAGTTTGCTGTATGAAAATGGCGTTTTAGTCCAAGCGGCGACTCGCGGAGATGGTGCAACAGGCGAAAATATTACCCAAAATGTTCGAACCATCGCAGCAATCCCCCTCAAGTTACAAGGTGATGACTTTCCCGAGCGTATTGAAATTCGTGGTGAGGTGTTTATGCCTAAAGCGGGATTTGATGCGATGAATCAGCGGGCGCTTGCGAGAGGGGAGAAAGCCTTTGCCAATCCTCGTAACGCAGCGGCAGGCAGCCTTAGACAATTGGATTCTAAGATCACCGCGTCTAGACCGCTCAGTTTCTATGCGTATGCAGTAGGCATTGTGCAGGGGATGACTCTGCCAGACAGCCATTACGAGCGCTTTATGCAGATCAAAAAATGGGGCATGCCAGTATGCCCATTGACTCAGCGCGTCGACTCGATGAAGGCAGTATTAGCGTACCATCGTCAGATTCTTGAGCAGCGCGACAACCTCGATTACGAAATTGACGGTGTGGTGATTAAAGTCGACGACATCGACTTGCAGCTGCAACTTGGCTTTGTGGCACGCGCGCCTCGTTGGGCCATCGCCTTCAAATTTCCTGCACAAGAAGAAATTACGGTACTCAATGATGTCGAGTTTCAAGTTGGCCGCACGGGAGCCATCACGCCAGTAGCCAAACTCGAGCCGGTATTTGTTGGTGGCGTTACCGTGAGTAATGCCACACTGCATAACGCCGATGAAATTGAGCGCCTCGGTGTGATGATTGGTGATACCGTTATAATCCGCCGTGCCGGAGATGTCATTCCGCAGATCACCAATGTGGTAGTCGATAGACGTCCAGACAGTGCCAAAGCAATAAAGTACCCTACTCATTGCCCTGTATGTGGCTCTGAAGCAGAGCGATTGGACGGTGAAGCGGTCACTCGTTGCACTGGTGGCTTGGTATGTCAAGCGCAGCGCAAACAAGCAATTAAGCACTTTGTGTCGCGAAAAGCGCTGGATGTGGATGGACTTGGTGACAAGGTTGTTGAGCAGTTGGTGGATAGGGAGCTCATCGAAAATCCCGCGCAACTGTTTGGCTTGTCGGCTGGGTTATTAACGATGCTGGATCGAATGGGACCCAAATCGGCACAAAACGTCGTAAATGCACTTAACGCGTCAAAGCAAACCACCTTAGCGCGATTTTTATATTCGTTGGGGATCCGAGAAGTGGGCGAAGCCACCGCAGCCAATTTGGCTCAGCACTTTTACACTTTGGAGGCGATTCAAAGCGCCTCTGTCGAGCAACTTATCGAAGTGCAGGATGTGGGTGATATTGTGGCAAAACACATTGTTCATTTCTTTGCTCAGCCCTTAAACCAGCAAGTGATTGAAGAGTTGATTGCGGCTGGTATTCATTGGCCAGCGATAGAAGAGCGCGGTGCAACCGGAGAATTGCCACTTGACGGGAAAGTGGTGGTCTTAACCGGAAGCCTATCTCAGCTTACTCGCAGTGAAGCGAAAGAAGCGTTACAAGCGCTTGGGGCGAAGGTAACGGGCTCGGTATCCAAGAAAACCGACATCTTATTTGCCGGGGCCAACGCGGGCTCTAAGCTTGCCAAGGCTCAAGACTTAGACGTCGAAGTTCGAGACGAGCAAGCACTTGTCGATTTGATGGCTCAATTTAATGCATAGTTCAGTTAAGGGCTAAATTTAGGCTAAATAGAAATAATAAAAGGGCTGCGAGTATTCTCTGCAGCCCTTTTTTCACGCTCCATGGGAGGCGCTTTTCTTATTAGAACATAGCAAGTAACTATGTCGGCACCGCTTCGCTCAACTCATTACCATCTATTGCGTCTGGTTTAGTTTCTAGCCCACTGAAGGTTTTTGCAATAAATAGGTCTTTCTGTTTCATATTGACCAACCATTTTGCCTTGGTGACCGCAAAGGGTAATTGTACTAAGCCAGTTTTAGGGCCAGTAGGAATCAGAGCCATTAATTTTGTCATAGGCTTGTAAGCCTTTAACGGGCGATTCTTGAGTTGGGCGGCAATGTTTTTAGCGACAAACTCAGCCTGCATACCAGCGATATAGCCAAGCTTGAAGCTGCCGGTGTTTGCAACATCGCCCAGAGCATAAATGTGCTCAAAACCGTCTACTTGCAACTGCTCATTCACTTTTACATAGCCTTTGTCATCGAGTGCAGCGGACAGATTGGTGCGCATAAACTCACTGTTGGGGATCGTCCCTGTAGCCGATAGCACTAAATCAGGCTTTGCAATATCACCGCTGGTCGTGTCTATGTAGTGCCGATCTTCTGCGATATAGGTGCTGTTGGTTTTAATCGTGACGCCTAATGCGGTCAACTGCTGATGCGCGAGTTGTTGTGCTTTTGGCTTCATAGTATCGAGCAAGGAGCTTTTATTATGCGCCAGGGTGATTTTTGCACACGGGTGTGCATGAGCAAGTTCACCTGCGAGCTCGACGCCCACAATACCACCACCAAGAATGAGAACGTCTTTGGCTGCGGTTAACTCGCCATGAATGTTTTGCAACTCTTTTTCACGAGCTTGTTTAGAGCGCGCATCGTTGCTTTTAGCCAGTGGCAAGCTTGGGTATCGGCTACCTGTTGCAATAACGGCGTGTTCAAATGCGATGGTTTGACCATTATCCAAAACTGCATGGTTTTGAGCCATTGACTCAACAGATGCTTGGATAAAGGTACTGTTTAAAAAGTCACTGTATCGCTTTCGTGGGGATGTGGGCATTGAATCAGGTGCCGCCGCGTTGCGTAGCGTGGCGTAAGTAACTTCAAAATAGTCTTTTTGATCCACAAGCAATGTATCGATGCCTTGCTTAGCCAAACGCTGCGCGAGTGTTGCGCCTGCAAACCCACCGCCAATGATTAAGTAGTCCGTTTTGTTCATGGTATTCCCCACCAATTTGAATTATGGTGATTGTATTGATTGCTTTATCGCAAATATATAGACCAAATTGCAAAGATTCTTTGCAATTTTGCAGTTTTCCAATACTTCGGCGTGCGAGGTGCGATATAACGGGGGAGCGAATTATGAGAGGTAGTGGGTGAATTGGAGTGATGTTCGTATTGTTTTGGCGGTCGCTGAGCACGGTACCCTGCAGCAGGCTGCAGAGGCGTTAAAAGTGAATCACACGACCGTTTGGCGACGTTTGCAGGCGCTTGAAAAAAACATTGGCGCTCAATTGTTTATAGGTGACCGGCAAGGGCATCAATTAACCGATGTAGGCAAAAAGATCATCCATCATGCACAAACAGTGGCAGATAATATGGAGTCAATTGAGCGGATAGTTTCTGGGGACAAAACCGATCTAGCAGGTGTGATCAGACTAACTGCACCCGTCCATGCGACCAACACATTCTTGCCAAGTGTCCTAAAAGAGTTTCAAGCACTTTATCCTCAAATTCGCTTTGAAATGCTTCTGGATAACGCTGAATTAGACATCGAGAAAAGAGAAGCGGACATTGCCATTCGAGGAACTCACAAAGTCCCTGACAACCTTATAGGACGTTGTATTGGGAAAAGCAGTTGGTCGTTATACGTCAGCGATGAATTGTATCAAGGAAGATTAATGAGTATCGAAGAAGTAAAGGCTCTTCCGCTGATTGGCTATTCTCACTTTAATAACCCGGCCGGTAAATGGCATGCCGAGACCTTTAAAGACGTGACTAAAACAGTCGTTTGTAGTGGGCTTGAGAATGGTCGTGGCTTTGCGGAGGTAGGGATGGGCGTTGCGTTACTTCCATCGAAAATGGACACGTCGCTAAGAGAGATCTACAAACTTCCAGAAGAGCTGGGGGCCGAGTTGTGGCTACTCACTCATCAAGAGATGAGAACCTCAGCAAAAATAAAAGCGTTGTGGGACTTTTTGTTGGAAAAACTGCCTAGTCATGAATTGTTACAGCCGCTAAGAGATGAACCGTTTCCAAGGAAAGATTGAGTTCAATTATGAAAAGAGCCTCGGAGTTGAGTGAACGTCCGAGGCTCATATAATGACTTCTTTGTTGTAGGAAATAACTCTTAGGTACTATTTACTCTGCTTTGGTCACAAACAACGTAATACCGTCTACATCAGTCACTTTGACCAATGTGCCTTGCTCCAAATCTTGGTCACAGCTAGCGCGCCAGGTCGAATCGCCCAGCCTCAGACGAAAATGACCTCGCTGAACGCTCTCGGTAAGACGCGTAGTTTTGCCAATCAGTTGTTTCTCTTTCTGGTTAAGGTTACGTCTTGCGTCGGATTGAGTGTCTTTGTTGTGCTGGTAACGCCACCACTGCCACGTCGTGACCAGTGAAAATACCGCAAAGCAGACCCATTGCATTTCCCAACCAATGGGCAATACCAAAAGAATGGCCGCCACTAATAGCGCAGACAATCCCAGCCAAAGAAAGTAGCCTGCCGTGCCTAGTAACTCTCCCGCAAGCAGCAGCAAGCCAAAGGCTAACCAGTGCCAATGGTTCATCTGTTCGAGTAACGTAATCATAGGCGCTCTCCTTACAACTCTTTCGGGTTACTTATCCGTTTTGCTTTGCTGAAACATCTCAGAGATGCCAGCAATCGAGCCCATTAGGCCGGTTGCTTCCAACGGCAACATGATGATTTTGCCGTTCTCAGCCTGCCCAATGCTCTTCAGTGCATCAGTATAGCCTTGCGCGATGAAGTAGTTGACCGCTTGCATATCACCTGCGGCAATGGCTTCAGAGACCATCTTCGTCGCTTTCGCTTCTGCTTCAGCTTGTCTCTCACGCGCTTCGGCCTGCAAAATAGCCGCTTGTTTTTCACCCTCTGCGCGGAGAATTTCAGATTGCTTGTGACCTTCGGCTTTTAAAATTTCGGCCTGACGAACACCTTCAGCTT
Organism: Vibrio sp. qd031; assembly: GCF_002100145.1. Lineage (GTDB taxonomy): Bacteria > Pseudomonadota > Gammaproteobacteria > Enterobacterales > Vibrionaceae > Vibrio. The sequence goes on along the minus strand of NZ_JXQD01000024.1, from coordinate 537,265 downwards.
CTAATACTTCGGCACGCTTATTACGCTCGGCTTTCATTTGCGCGTTCATCGCGGCAGTCAGATCTGCCGGCGGCTGAACATCTTTGATTTCAATACGCGTGACTTTAACGCCCCAAGGGTTAGTTGCTTCGTCGACAATAGAGAGCAGACGAGTATTGATTGAGTCGCGCTGGCTGAGCATTTCATCCAGTTCCATTGAGCCTAACACTGTACGGAAGTTGGTGAGCGTTAGGTTACGGATTGCATGTTCCAATTCCGTTACTTCGTACGCCGCTTTAGGTGCATCGATCACTTGCACAAAACAGACTGCGTCAATTACGACGTTAGCGTTATCTTTAGAGATGACTTCTTGTGCAGGAATGTCTAGCACACGTTCCATCATATTGATCTTATTCCCCACCTTGTCGATAAAAGGCACGATCAAGTTTAGGCCTGGGTGCAAGGTTTGGGTATAACGTCCAAAACGCTCCACCGTCCAATTGTATCCTTGTGGTACGGTTTTAATGCCGGCCGCTAAAAATGCCACGACCACAAATATAAATACGCCAATGGCAATGAGTGCATCCAAGCCCATGGTTTTTCCTCGCTAAGTTAAATTGATCTTACTATAGCAAATGCTCGCTAACTTTATGATCTTAAAAACGAAAATAGGCTGAAAATCAGCCTATAGTTGTGAGATTTGCGAGCAAGGTTACGCTTTAGTATAGGATGGAATATAGCTTTCTTCGATACGCTTTCGCCACACTACTCTCTTGCCCAAGTGCTGACATAATATCCATGAACGACTTTTTAATTTCGCCGTCGTGAGCACCCAAATCTTTCACCAAAACTTGCCAAAGTAGCTCAAGCGCGTCTTCACTTCTATTCACTTGATGATATTGCGCGGCAAGCTCAATACACAAGGCAAGATCATCAGGCGTTGCTTGTTGCTGCTGTTCAAGTGCTTGTAGTTCTGGGCTGTTCGCCGCTTGTTCGAACAGTTCGAGCTTCGCTTGTAAGCCTTTATAGTGATTGTCATGGAACTGCATTGGGACGGTTTCTAGCAGCGCTTTTGCTTGTTCGATTTGTTGAGTCTCTATCAAGCATTCTGTCATTGCTACTTTCACTTCGCCTTTTTGTTGCAGTTCGGCATCCAAAGATTGCATGACGGTCAACGCTTTAGCGTGTTCGCCCGAGGTCATAAGCGTGAGTGCTTCTTTAAGCGCAAGTTCATCTTTGCTTGGTAGGTGTTTGGCTAACATCTGTTTGATGGCTTCAATAGGCTGGGGCCCCCCCATTCCATCGACAGGCTGGCCATTCACAAATAGCGCAAGTGTAGGCAGTGCTTGCACACCAAACTGCCCAGCGATCGCTTGTTCTTTTTCACAGTCTAGGGTGGCGAGATGGAATGCCCCTTGATACTCATTCACTAACTGATTGAGTGGTGTCAGCAGATCTACGCTCTCTTGGCTCATAGAAGCCCAGAAATGGATCAGTACCGGAGTTTGCATTGACATCTCAATGACTTGTTGAATGTTGGTGGTGTCAATGGCAGTAATATAAGGCGATTGCATGTTGGATCCTAAACAGCGTATGAGATGCTACTAATATCTTGTCAGATAGCAGATTTTCAAGTCTTTAACTTAAAAAAAGCGACACCAGAAGTATTTAGCCGAGAAGGCTTCAAAACTTGTTTAAGTACTGCAATGGAAGGGAGCTGAGTACACAGACGGTGCTCAAGCTTTATAACAAGATCAACACCATCAGCGTTACACAGACACCCAACCAATTTAGTTGGTTTAAACTCATGTGATAACTCTAAATAACCATATAGTCCGGGAATTATGCCTTGCCTATGTGACGCCTATATTACATTTTGCAATAAAGTGCACTTTTTTTGACGCAGGGTGATTAGAGGCAAATGAGTGGGACGTTAAAGCGAATAGATCTGTTTTAATGCTGGCTCTAAGCGAGAGTAAGTAAAGTTAAAGCCAAGTTCGGTTAGTTTTTTAGGGCGTGAACAGCAGCTGTCTAACACTAGCGCTGAAGACTCACCCATAATAACCTTCATTGCCCAAGCGGGGACAAAAAACAGATTTGGGCGGCGTAAGCGACGTGCCAAGTGCTGGCTGAATTCAGCATTGGTTACGGGGTGAGGCGCGTTAAAATTAAAAGCGCCTTGCGCACTTGGCGTGTCGAGCAAAAATAGTATCCCTTGAACCATGTCGTGAAGATGGATCCAGGGCAAAAATTGCTGACCATGTCCAATCTTACCGCCCACACCTAACTTAAATGGCAGACTCATTTTGGGCAGTGCGCCGCCATCTTTGCCCAAGACAACGCCTGTGCGGACCACACATACACGGGTTTTTTGGCTGTGAGCTTGCATCGCAATATCTTCCCATCGCTGGCACACTTGGTGAGAAAATTGATTTTTTAATGAGTCGGTTTGATTAAAGGATTCATCCAAAGAGTGCGTTTGTTGATCACCATAATATCCGACGGCAGAGCCACTAATAAATGTGTGTGGTGGCGCTTCGCTTGCCTCGATTAAATCTACAAGATGTTGAGTGACGGTCCAACGACTATCGCAGATGAGTTTCTTCTGAGCGCGAGTCCATCGCTTGTTAGCAATCGGCTCTCCAGCTAAATTGATCACCGCATCGACGTGATTTAGGTTGGTCAAGGTATCCAAACTGGTGATGTAGTCGATTTGTCCATGGTCGACGTGCTGTAGGGTTTGCTTTGCCTGCTCGGGATCGCGAGTGAGCAATATAATACTGTTGGCACGCATCGATTTTAGCAGTTCACGGCCGATAAAGCCGGTTCCACCAGTGACTAACAGTACCATGTTGAATCTCCTCAATGTGTAGCCGTTTAATTTAAGTATAGTAATTGCTACGTAAGCACACCGTAAAGCGACCGAATTTAATAGAATTGAATGTTAAGAGTGTGAAATGTAATACTTTTCAGCTCACACTTTTTACTCTATTCGACTAAAGGTGAGTCCCATTGTGCGTGTGTTTAAGGCACACTAAAATTAAGGTTATGGGCGATCGACGTTTGCCTTTGATAAAAGTTTAGGAGGTTGGATGGAACCACTTCGAGCACTTTTTCACTCCTTGCTCGCGAGCTTGCGCGACCTGCTGCCTATTATCCTAGTGATTGCTGCATTTCAATTCTTAGTGCTTGACCAACCGCTTCCCAATTTTCATTCCATTCTTATTGGCCTTGCTTTAGTCGTATTTGGACTAACACTGTTTGTGTTTGGTCTGGAAATGGGTTTATTCCCCATTGGTGAATCGATGGCGCAAGCTTTTGCACGCAAGGGGAGCGTCTTTTGGTTGGTCTTATTTGCCTTTTGTTTGGGGTTTGGAACCACTATCGCAGAGCCTGCGCTGACGGCCGTTGCCTACGAAGCCGCAGCAGTTGCAGCGGAAGGGGGCATGATCACTAATAGTCTCGACAGTATGAAAGACTATGCACTGGGTCTTAGGCTTTCTGTTGCTCTATCGGTAGGGGTTGCCATAGTTTTAGGGGTGGTACGCATTCTTAAGGGCTGGCCAATACATGTCATTATTATTGGTGGTTACGCAATTATTGTGGTGCTCACGGCCTTTGCACCAGAATCTATAATTGGGGTTGCCTATGATTCTGGGGGGGTGACTACATCGACCATTACTGTGCCTTTGGTCACCGCACTAGGTGTTGGACTGGCGTCATCGATCAAAGGGCGAAACCCGATGATAGATGGATTTGGGTTGATCGCGTTTGCTTCTTTGCTGCCTATTATGTTTGTGATGCTTTATGGAATGTGGGTGGCCGGATGATTCAGACCTTTTTGACCACGTTGTATTCGACCATTTTGGATGTTATCCCCATTGTCACCATTCTTTTTGGATTTCAGTTGGCGGTGTTAAGGCAGCCTGTCGTTCACTTATCAAAAGTAGTTTTGGGTTTTGTCTATGTGATTGTTGGTTTGGCGCTGTTCTTAATGGGGTTAGAAATGGCGCTATTCCCACTTGGCGAAACCATGGCACTGCAATTGACAGAGCCGGCTTTTTTGCAACAGTTTAAGCTTGGTGGTGAGGTTCATTTGGGTTGGGAAGACTATTACTGGGTCTACCTCTTTGCCTTTTGTATCGGTTTAAGTACCACCATCGCAGAGCCGTCTCTGATTGCAGTAGCCATTAAAGCGAATCAAGTTTCTGGTGGGAGTATCAGCGTCAATGGATTACGTTTTGCCGTTGCAATTGGAGTCGCGGTTGGCATCACCTTAGGGTGCTATCGCATCGTGGTTGGTGATCCGATTCACTATTATATTATTGCTGGTTATGTGCTGGTGGTTATCCAAACCTACTTTGCCCCCAAAATTATTATACCGCTTGCTTATGATTCAGGCGGTGTTACTACATCAACAGTAACCGTTCCACTGGTTACGGCTCTGGGACTAGGGTTATCAACGACCGTACCCGGTAGAAACCCAATGATAGATGGCTTTGGACTGATTGCGTTTGCAAGTTTGTTCCCGATTATTTCGGTGATGGCTTACGCGCAAATTACCCAATGGCTCAATGCCCGTAATCAACAGCACAAGGATGCTAAATCATGAGATTTAAATTGATTGTCGCTTTTGTCGAAGACGCAAAATCAGATGCAGTTCTCACCGCGGCCAGAGAAGCTGGTGCAACAGGCGCGACTGTCATCAATAACGCTCGCGGCGAAGGACTTAACCAGAAAACCACCTTTTTTGGACTTACGTTAGAAGTTCAGAAAGATGTGATCCTATTTATGGTTGAAGAGCACCTTGCCAGGCACATATTGGAGACGATCTGTGAGGCGGGTGAGTTTGACCAGCAATCTGGGCAAGGCATAGCTATTCAAATAGATATTGAAGATGCGGTTGGTGTCGCGCACCAAGTAGAAACGTTAACCAAAGTAGTGGAGGATGAACTATGACCGGACATAAATTGGTACGAGTCAGAGATGTGATGGCCAATACCTATGTGGTTGTAGATGGGTTGGTCACTGTTGATGAGGGTATTCGATTGGCCAGAGAGCACGTGGTAAAAGCTCTGGTGGTGGATAAACGCCATGCCGATGATGAATATGGCTTAGTTTTGATGAATGATATTGCCAAAAAGGTGCTGGCCCAGAATCGTTCACAGCACCGGACTAATATCTACGAGATCATGACCAAACCCGCTTTGAGTGTCGATCCAGAAATGAACGTTAAATACTGTGCCAGACTGTTTGAGCGTTTTGGGATCAGCCGCGCCCCGGTGGTCGAAAATGGCCAGATCATAGGGATGGTGAGCTATAACAATATCGTGATCAACGGCATGATCGATATTCGGTAGTTTGTACACTCGTAGATCAAACCCTCCAGCCTAGAGGACGTTGCTTTTAGAACGCAGTTAGACCTATCGGCGTCGTCGCAGCTACCAGCGTTTTAGCTGGGGGGCAGCATGGGCCTGGATTGTCTGCTCATGCAGAGAATGCGGCGCACAAGCCGAGAATATGGAAATGCCGGTTTAGCTTTGTAAGGCGTAAAGAAAGATACTAACGTAGGGCAATAGGCTCATACTATCGCCCCCAAAAATGTGTCTCGGGTTGTAGCGGTGAAGGTTACGTTGAGCATTTACATGATAGAATTAACCCAAAGTAACAAGGGACTTTCCATGAATCTATTTATTGCCTCCGACATACACGGCTGCGAGCGAGCCACCCAACTAACCTTAGAGCGATTTGAACAAAGTGATGCCAATCACCTGATATTACTGGGTGATTTAATTAACCATGGCCCACGAAACCCTGTTCCTACTTTTTACAACCCGACAAAGGTTGCCGAGCTGCTAAACCAATATAAAGGTTCCATCATCGCAGTTCGTGGTAACTGCGACAGCGAAGTGGATCAGATGCTGCTTGAGTTTCCAATCATGAATGATTTTAACTGGTTGCCACTGCCTTCTGGGCAGCGAGTGTTCCTCACTCACGGGCATTTATACAACAAGGACAAAGCGTCTGTATTAAAACAGGGCGACATTATGGTGCACGGCCACACGCATTTGCCTCAAGCCCAGTGGGAAGGGGATATTATCGTCGTCAACCCGGGGTCAGTGACCATACCTAAAGGTGGGCATGAAGCAAGTTTCGCCACATGGAAAGACGGTGTTATTGAAGTGAAAACCCTCGAGTCGCAACAAATCATCGCGACTCTATCAATATAAAAAAAATACCCACTGCAACCAAATGGTGGCAGTGGGTATAGTGTTTTGAGGTTGACTGGTCGGACAGTAAAGGTCTAGTTTGATACCAGAACTTGGGAGCCGTGACCTAGGCTAGTCAACAAGATTGCGTTGTCGCTGATGATATCAACTCGACGGCTTTGCTCCGCGTCAGTAACAAAGATCTGTTTAATCAATGTTAATTGTTTATCGGTAAACTGGCGATTATCGACACTGGACGAATCTTTAAAGTCCTGCGGGTCGACCAATAAATAGTTGTCAGACAGTTGCCATAACCCGGACTCTGAAATTTCGATGATGGTCGGTTGTTCAGACTCCTCGTTCATTAACTCCATTCGCGATACACGCAAGTACTGCCCAGTCGGTAAGTATTTGACGTTGGAGTTGATGCTTACTTTACTCAATTGACCAAGCTCGGTCTCGGAGAGGTCAGCATGGATATGGGTAATTAGGTGAGTCTGCCATTCACGTGATGTGAGTACTTGCTCCACCTTTACGTCACTTCCCCAGTAGATCCAGCTACTAATGATCGCCGACGCAAATAGAATGATGAGTGCTACGCGTTTATTCATGAGTATGCCCTTTAGTTACAAATATTCTTCAAATCAGATTGTTCAGCAATCAGACGAACCGTGCTGTTTTCTGACGTGAATTCTGGTGGATGAATGTAACTAAGGTAAAGCTGTCCATTTTGACCTGCGGTTGCATACACTTCTATAGCGTCTTGTTCATTGTCGGTGTAGCTCTCAAGGTAAGCGCTAACACAAAGCTCGATGCTCGGGATCCAAGTATCCAAACTTGGATGGCCCATAGTTGTCTTAACTGGAACTGAATCGACTACTACCACTTCTCTAAACTGTGAAGGTGTCGAGTTGGGAGTGAACAATCCGCCAAACGGCAGCAGAAGTGCAACCAGCAAAATGACTTTGGTTGCGGTGTCCATTTTTGACCAAAAAGAGGGTGCTTTTGCAGTGCTTTGATTGGTTTGGGGTTCTGTTGCTGGAGCGTTTTGTGTCGCTGCTGCAGATTCAGCAATAATCGGCTCAGCGATGTCTTCAGTACTTTTAGCCTCAACACTTGAGATCAATTGATAACCGCGCTTTGGCACAGTTTTAACGAACTGAGGGGATTTGGTTGAGTCGTTTAATTGTTTTCTTAACGTAGAAATAGCTTGGGTCAAGCTGGAGTCATCGACTTGAAAACCTTGATCGCGCCAGACAAACTCATGCAACTCGTCACGAGTGATCACTTCATTAGGGCGTTCAGAAAGCATTAGGAGAATGCGGCTTTCATTACTACCAAGTCGAATGATTTCGTTTTCATTATCGAGTGGAGTCAGAGAATTGCTGTTTGGATCGAAGGTGTAGGTTTGTGCAAGTATAAACTTAGTGCCAATATTGCTCATTATCTCGTCTTCGTTATTAGCGTCAATCTCTCCTTGGAATCACATTTTAATCCTTCTAAAAACGTGAGCTATCTTTTTTTAGCTTAGATAAGCTGCGTAAATATAATAAATTTTTGTCAAAAATACATCTTTTTTGTCGCCTCTTACCTTGAATTTGTTTTGGGAACCCATATTTCATCGTCAACAGAATGAGTTTAATTGCCGTTAGAAGGGCGATTCTTTCTTACGACATATGAGTAACACTAATGGAGTCAATATGAGCGACACGGTATCTCAAGCTAAGGAAACACGTGGTTTCCAGTCAGAAGTAAAACAGCTTCTTCATCTTATGATCCACTCTTTGTATTCAAATAAAGAGATTTTTTTACGTGAGTTGATTTCGAATGCTTCGGATGCGTCGGATAAGCTACGTTTCAAAGCGCTGTCTAACCCTGAACTGTATGCAGGCGATGCTGATCTTGGCGTTAAGTTAACTTTTGACGAAACCAATGACACGCTAACCATTTCTGATAATGGTATTGGTATGAGCCGCGAGGATGTGATTGAGCACCTTGGGACAATCGCTAAGTCGGGTACCGCAGATTTCTTTCAAAAGTTATCTAGCGAAGAGAGCAAAGACTCACAACTGATTGGCCAGTTTGGCGTAGGTTTTTATTCGGCATTTATTGTTGCTGACGCGGTAACCGTTCGCACTCGTGCAGCCGGCCTTGATGCGGACCAAGCGGTTCAATGGCACTCGAGCGGTGAAGGCGAGTACACCATAGAAAATATTTCAAAAGAAACTCGTGGTACTGACATCGTGCTGCACATGCGTGAAGACGGCAAAGAGTTTTTGGCAGAGTGGCGTTTGCGTGAAGTGATCAGCAAATACTCTGATCACATCGGCATTCCAGTGTCTATTCTAACCAAGAAGCGTGATGAGGAAGGGAACGAAACCGACGAAACTGAATGGCAGCAAATCAACAAAGCTCAAGCCCTTTGGACTCGCAATAAATCGGACATCAGCGAAGAAGAATACCAAGAATTCTACAAGCATGTTTCGCACGACTTTGCCGATCCGCTGGTGTGGAGTCATAACCGTGTAGAAGGTAAAAATGACTATACCAGTCTGCTTTACATTCCTTCGAAAGCGCCTTGGGACATGATGAATCGTGATCACAAGAGTGGTTTGAAATTGTACGTTCAACGCGTGTTTATTATGGATGACGCTGAGCAGTTTATGCCGTCATACCTGCGTTTTGTTAAAGGCTTAATTGACTCTAACGATTTGCCGCTAAACGTCTCTCGTGAAATTCTGCAAGACAATAAGGTGACTCAGTCTCTTCGCAGTGCCTGCACAAAACGTGTATTGACCTTACTTGAACGCATGGCCAAAAATGACGAAGAGAAGTACATCTCGTTCTGGAAAGAGTTTGGCTTGGTCATGAAAGAGGGACCAGCAGAAGACATGGCAAATAAAGAGAAAATTGCAGGTCTTATGCGTTTTGCATCAACTGAGGTTGACTCTGCGGATCAAACCGTGTCGCTGGCGAAGTACGTTGAGCGTATGAAAGAAGGCCAAGACAAAATTTACTACTTAACCGCGGACAGCTACGCAGCGGCTAAGAACAGCCCACACCTAGAGCAATTTAAAGCGAAAGGTATTGAAGTGGTGTTGATGTATGACCGCATTGATGAGTGGTTGATGAACTACCTGACAGAGTTTGACGGTAAGCAGTTCCAGTCGATCACTAAATCGGGTCTTGATCTGAGCCAATTCGAAGATGAAGCAGAGAAAGAAAAACAAAAAGAGACCGAAGAAGAGTTTAAATCGGTAGTCGAGCGCACCAAAACCTACCTTGGCGATCGCGTCAAAGAAGTACGTACTACCTTTAAGCTCGCGACAACTCCAGCGGTTGTTGTTACTGATGATTTCGAGATGGGCACACAGATGGCTAAGCTTCTAGAAGCGGCTGGTCAAGAAGCGCCTGCGGTTAACTATATTCTTGAAATCAATCCAGAGCATGACATGGTTCAACGCATGGCCGATGAAGCCGACGAAGAAGCATTTGGTCGTTGGGTTGAAGTTCTGCTAGGTCAAGCTATGTTGGCTGAGCGCGGTTCAATGGAAGATCCAACCTCATTTGTGACTGCGATCAATTCACTGTTGGTGAAATAGTAGATAGTAGACCTATCTTTAGTCTAATAGCCCCGCAAAGCCCAGAATTTATGATAGACTTCTGGGCTTTGTAGTTTCCCACAACATTGTAAACTTATACCGAATCTCTCCATGCCATTCGGGCGAAGAGAGCTTCGGTATGACTAAAAATCAAGAGGAATTATCATGCGCATCATTCTTTTAGGTGCTCCTGGTGCTGGTAAAGGTACCCAAGCTCAATTCATTATGGAAAAGTATGGCATCCCACAAATCTCGACTGGTGACATGCTTCGTGCTGCAATCAAAGCCGGCACCGAGATGGGTAAGCAAGCCAAAGCTGTTATTGATGCAGGCCAATTGGTTTCTGACGAGATCATTCTTGGTCTGATCAAAGAGCGCATCGCTCAAGATGACTGCGAAAAAGGGTTTTTACTAGACGGATTCCCACGCACTATTCCTCAAGCCGACGGCCTTAAAGAGCTCGGTGTAGAAGTAGATTACGTGATCGAATTTGACGTTGCAGACGATGTGATTGTAGAGCGTATGGCGGGTCGTCGTGCACATATTGCGTCTGGCCGTACTTACCACTTGGTGTACAACCCACCTAAAGTGGAAGGCAAAGACGATGTAACAGGCGAAGACCTAGTGATCCGTGAAGACGATAAAGAAGAGACCGTACGTGCTCGCCTTGGCGTATATCACAATCAAACGGCACCTCTCATCTCTTACTACGGTAAAGAAGCAGAAGCAGGCAACACTAAGTACTTGAAATTTGACGGTACTAAGCAAGTGTCTGACGTGAGTGCAGATATCGAAAAAGCACTAGGCTAATCGAGCCGACAGCGAAAATTTGATATAGTAAGGGCAGCGAATTTCGCTGCCCTTTTTTTAATCTATTTTCAAGTACTTGGCGTACAAACTCAAACAGTCATTCAGTCTCTGCAGGAATCAAATACATGGACAAGAGCTCGACGCAACTCGGCGTGTTACTCGTTAATCTAGGCACACCGGAAGCGCCAACCCCAAAGGCCGTTAGGAAATACCTCAGTCAATTTCTTCACGATAAACGAGTCGTCGATATGACGCGCTGGTTGTGGTGCCCCATTTTACACGGTGTGATTTTGCCAGTACGCAGCCCCAAAGTGGCGAAGCTGTATCAATCGGTGTGGATGGAGCAGGGCTCGCCGCTTCTGGTACACACACAACGTCAAGCAAAAGCGCTCTCATCACAGCTCTCTTTGCCGGTTGAGGTAGGAATGACTTACGGCACGCCGAGTATAGAAAGCGGCCTTCAGTCCCTTAAGCAGCAAGGCTGTGAACAGGTTATTGTATTACCGTTGTATCCGCAGTTTTCACACACCACCACCTCGGCCGTGACAGATGCCATCGCAAGGTTAGATTCAAGTTCATTGCCAACTTTGAAGGTTATTCAAGACTACCATGACCATACTGCCTACATTGAGGCTCTCGCGGACTCGGTAACGCAGCACTGGCAGCAACACGGTCAATCGGACTATTTGTTGTGTTCTTATCATGGTATTCCACAACGATTTGCCGATAACGGAGACCCTTACCCAACGCACTGTGAATCTACGACCAATGCACTGTTACAGCACCTTGGTCTCGATGACAGCCAAATGGGGATGAGTTACCAGTCTCGATTTGGACGAGAGCCTTGGTTAATGCCCTATACCGATGAAACTTTAAAAGGATTACCGCAAAAAGGGAAAAATCGCATCGATATAATGGCGCCAGCCTTTGCAAGTGATTGCTTAGAAACCCTTGAAGAATTATCCGAGGAGTGTAAAGATATTTTCGTTGAGGCTGGGGGGGTCGAGTTTAGATACATCCCTTGCCTTAACGATAATACATTACATATAAAAATGATGGCCCAGCTGGTGCAGGAGGCTGTCGAGGAAATTCAATGAAACGTTGGTATCTTCTCTACTGCAAACGTGGAGAAATAAAGCGAGCGGTGGCTCACCTAGAGCGGCAAGGTGTGGGGTGTTATCAACCCATGATGCAAGTGGAAAAAATTGTCAGAAGTAAGATGCAGCGGCTCGATGAGCCGATGTTTCCTGGGTACTTGTTTGTTCATTTCGATTTTGAGCAAGGCCCCAGCTTTACGACGGTTCAGTCCACTCGTGGCGTGTCGAAATTTGTTTCCTTTGGCAGTACGCCTAAAGAAGTCGCATGGGAGATCATTGATGATATGCGCGTCTATGAGCAGAATCATGCCGATGAAGTAGAAAGTGAACTGCCTCAAAAAGGGGATAAAGTGCGTATAGCCTCAGGGCAGTTTGGCGGTCTAGAAGCGATCTATCATGAAGCAGATGGCGAGAAACGTTCCTACCTAATGCTGAATTTGATCAGTCAACCGGTGAAGTTGTCTGTTCCAAATAGCGACATAGAGCTTTGACTCTGTCGCAAGGCTAACAAAGACATCAGAACGACAAGCATTAAAAAGGGCCAATTTAATTGGCCCTTTTCGTTTTTCTATTAGTAAGAGTCGTTGTGTACTGACTGTACAGCGCGACCTGATGGGTCAACCATGTTTTTGAACGTCTCATCCCACTCAACGGCTTTAGCCGATGAACAGGCTACAGAAGGGCCGCCAGGGACACATTCTGCGGCAGACGCCAATGGGAAGAGTTCTTCAAAGATTTCACGGTACACGTAACCTTCTTTGGTGGCTGGCGTGTTATATGGGAATCTAAATTGCGCGGTTTCCATTTGTTGGTCAGTCACTTTTTGCTCCGCCACTTCTTTAAGTGTATCAATCCAGCTATAGCCTACACCGTCCGAGAACTGCTCTTTTTGGCGCCATGCGATCGCTTCTGGTAAGTAGTGTTCGAAACATTCACGTAAAATGTGCTTCTCCATCTTACCGTTGCCACACATCTTATCTTCAGGGTTTAGACGCATGGCGACGTCGATAAACTCTTTGTCTAGGAATGGTACGCGGCCTTCTACGCCCCATGCTGCCAAAGACTTGTTAGCACGTGCACAGTCAAACATGTTTAGAGCCAGCAGTTTGCGTACTGTTTCCTCGTGGAACTCTTGTGCGTTTGGCGCTTTGTGGAAGTATAGGTAGCCGCCAAATATTTCATCAGCACCTTCACCAGACAATACCATTTTGATGCCCATTGCTTTGATCTTACGACCCAATAGAAACATGGGTGTAGACGCGCGAATGGTGGTGACATCGTAGGTTTCAATGTGGTAAATCACATCACGAATGGCGTCTAGACCTTCTTGAATGGTGTAGGTCATTTCGTGGTGGACAGTGCCAATCTGTTCGGCAACTTCACGGGCCGCTTTTAGATCTGGTGCACCTTCTAGGCCGATGGCAAAGGAGTGAAGCTGTGGCCACCATGCCGCCGACTTTTCATCGTCTTCGATACGCATTGCGGCAAACTTTTTAGCCACTGCTGATGTGATAGACGAGTCAAGTCCACCGGATAGCAAAACCCCGTAAGGAACATCGGTCATTAGCTGACGTTTAACCGCATCTTCTAGAGCTTGAGTCAGTTCTTCTTTGCTGGTGGTGTTACCTTGAACAGCTGCATACTCGTTCCAGTCGCGGATGTAGTAGCGAACAGGCTCTGCATCGCCTGATCCATAGTGGCTACCAGGAGGGAATTCGCTGACGGTTTTAACCACCGGCACCAGCGCCTTCATCTCTGACGCGACGTAGTAGTTACCGTGTTCGTCGTAGCCTTGATACAGCGGAATAATCCCGATGTGGTCACGACCAACTAAGTATGTGTCTTTTTCTTCATCGTAAAGAATAAACGCAAAAATACCGTTGAGCTCTTCAAGCAGCGCTTCACCCATATCTTGATACAGCGCTAGAATGACTTCACAGTCAGAGTCGGTTTGAAAATCGTATTTGTCTTCGTAGCGCGCACGGATTTCTTTATGGTTGTAGATTTCACCGTTCACCGCAAGGATAAGCTTCTTATCTGGGCTGTATAGAGGTTGAGCACCGCTGTTCAAGCCTACGATGGCTAAACGCTCGTGCGCTAAAATGGCACGCTCTGATGAATAGATCCCTGACCAGTCAGGACCACGGTGTCGAAGTGTCTTCGACATTTCTAGTGCCACGGGACGCAATACAGCTGCGTCACTCTTAATATCCAAAATCCCAAATACTGAACACATAGGGCAACTTCATCCTTGTTTAAAAAATTAATTATTATCTTGTCTGTTAGGGCTAATTTGCCATTTTGATTAAAAAAAACAACCCTAATCAATAAAAAACATCAATCAATCGGTACATGATTAGATATATTCTAATTAAACACCCAAATACTGATGATTCGTTAAAAGATGGCGAAAAAAGCATCACATAATAAAAAGGCACCAATAACAGTAATGCTATGATGCCTTATATTTCTCTGTTTCTGGTCGCTATTATGGTCGCGGTGGCGGCTCAAAGTGTGGGGTAAGCTGCTCGCAGACGTGTTTTGCAAAACCGCTGCCAGCTTCGCGATAAATATCAAATGCCGCGTCAACACCCTGCTCAATAAATCCGTCGACCTGATCTTGATACTCGGCTATTGCAGCGATTTTACCTTGGTAGTTGCGGCTGCGAAGTTGATCGAGTGCGATCTGGTTACCTTTGTTATGCGGCATAGCAAGCAACACCATTTGCACTTTACCGGTGTCGAGGATGCGTTCCCAAAAATCGGAGTCGGTCGCATCGCCAGTGATCACGTTTCGGTTGTGGCGCTGATGATGGTCTGCGGTCTCTTCACGCATTTCTACGCCCATACAGATAGGACCATGACGGCTAGTCAGTTCATCATAGGCACCAGTACCCACTCGACCCATTCCTAAGATAAGCACTTGAGCGCTGCCTGGTCGAATGGGACGATCTTGATGATGCAGCTTGTCTTCAGCATGCTCTCGAAGCCACTTGGAACTGCGGCGATATAAGGCATGACCAAATCGATTGAGCGGTGCCGAGACCACAAACGATAGCGCGACGGCGATTGCCAAGCCCACTAAAATCTCGCCAGACATCCAACCCATTTTGTAGGCCAAACCGCCGACAATGAGCCCAAATTCAGAGTAGTTAAATAGCGTCAGTGAGGCTAAAAAAGAGGTTCGAGCACGGAACTTAAATCCGTTGATAATAAGGAAGTATAAAATGCCCTTTAGTGGCAATAGCAACATGAATACTATGGCCAGCATAAACCCAGTCGTGGTAGGTTGTTCTGACAAACCGATGTTGAGGAAAAAGCAGACGAGGAACAATTCTTTAAGGTTAAACAACGTTTTGGATAGCTCGGACGCTTTACTGTGTCCCGCCAGCAGCATACCCATTACCAATGCGCCTAAATCGCCTTTCATGCCCACCAGTTCAAACAGCGCAGCGCCGAAAACCAGTGCAGCCACCATACCAAACAATACCAGCATTTCGCCGTGACCTACGGAGTCGAGCAAGCGATATAACACTGGGCGTACAAAGGGCAGCGCGAATAGGAAAATGGCATACCACTCTGGGAACTTGCCCGTCGATGCAGTGAGAAAAACCACCGCAAAAATATCTTGCATGATCAAGATACCAATTGCCATGGTGCCATATGTGGCGTTCATTTCACCGTTATCTTGTAACGCTTTAATCGCAAACACGGTACTGGAAAATGAGAGTGCAAAACCAAGTAATATCAGTTGATTAATGCCTAAATCAGCCAACGAGGAGATGCCCAGTAACTTAAAAACCCCGAGTGCTAAAACAAACACTAACGTGGCCGCAAGGTTATGGAGGGTTGAGCCTAGCCAGATCTCTTTTCTTGTTAAGGTGCGAACATTGAGCTTTAGACCAATGGTAAACAGCAGCAGTGTTACCCCTAGGTCTGCGAGCGTCACCAACAATTCGTTACTTTCAAAGCCATTGATACTAAGAATGAAGCCCGCAGCTAGAAAGCCCACCAAAGGTGGAAGTTTTAATTTCTGAGCAACCAGTCCAGAGATAAACGCGAAGGTGACAAACAGTAATTCCATTTTAGACCGTATTTCTTATGTGGAAGGCAAACGACGTTGCGTTTAGTAGCCCTAGTTATCCTTGAGGGCTACAGTAAGTGAGAAATAGGCTAATCTTCAAGGATTTTTTGTAACAAGCTGCCATTGAGCATTGCTCGTTTAATAATAGCGAACGCAGCGTAGGTGTGTTTATCGCTTAATGTTGACGCTTCGATAGGCAACCCTTGATTAAAGCTGCTTAGAGATTGGCTTTGAACATTGCGTGCAATCGCAGGAAAGAGTAGTTCTTTGGCTTCGGTAATTTCGCCGGCCAACACGACTTTTTGTGGGTTAAACAAGTTGATCATGATAGCGACCGCTTTGCCTAACTGATCACCCACTTGAACCAAGCTTTGACGCGCCAACTCATCACCTTGCAAGGCGTGTTGGCAGACATCCTCAATCGTCATTGGAGATAACGTCGACAGGCTGGATGCGTAGCCTTGTGAGATTCTAGCTTGGATCCTATTAAGAATTGATGGATTGGATGCGATAGTTTCTAGGCAGCCAAAGTTGCCACACTGGCACTGTTCGCCCAGTGGATCGACTTGGATATGGCCAATTTCACCCACATTTCGATTACTGCCTAAAAAGACTTGTCCACCGACAATAATCCCTGAACCAGTCCCGTTATGTACGCGAATGAAAATGGAGTCTAAGCAGTCTTTGGTTGAGCCAAAGTAATGTTCAGCAAGTGCCATGCCACGCACTTCGTTACCGATATAACAAGGGAGATTAAACTCTTCGGAGATTAAACTGCCAATAGGATAGTTAGCAATATCGGTATTGGGCATGTAGTGAATCACGCCTTTTTCAGGGTCAACCAGCCCAGGAACAGTAATGCCGATGGCCACTAATTGCTCAATCTTGGATTGTTGCTGAGCGATAAACAGTCGAATATGGTTAATCAGTTGCGATTTTAGCTGCTCTTGATCTCGGTAACTAAAGCTTTGGTCTTTCTGCACCAAGACTTCACCACCCAGGTTAATCAGACTGGTGTGGATCGAATCTCGACCGACACTGATGCAAATACAATGGAATGGGTTGACTTCGGTAGTGAGAGAAATAGCACGTCGGCCTCCTGTAGACGCCTGCTGCGCTACTTCTTTTATCAACCCCTTTTCGAGCAGTTGGCGAGTAATTTTGGTCACGCTTGCTGGAGCGAGTTGACTGACTTCGGCGACTTGAATACGCGAAATGGGACCTTGTTGATCAATGAGCCTATAAACTGCGGCACCATTTATCTGTTTTACTAAGTCTACGTTGCCAATTTGACCGCCAATCATAATTATCCTTTGTGGTATTCTCCATTGACGACAGTTGCGGTAACGTTGAACTGCGCATCAAAGATGGCTAAGTTTGCCACATGGCCAGAGCGAATGCGCCCTAGCGAGTGATCCATGCCGATTGCTTGTGCTGGGTAGAGAGAGGCCATTCGTAGCGCTTCATCAAGGGCGATACCCGCATGTTCGACGCTGTTTTGTACAGCTTCAATCATGGTAAGTGCCGAACCACCTAATGTACCATCTTCACCCACACATTTTCCATCACGGTAATATACTTTCTTCCCTACAAAAATAAAGTGATCCATCTCTGCGCCTGCTGGAGCTGTGGCGTCGGTCACTAATACCAGCTTATTTCCTTTCAGTTTATGTGCTAGGCGAACATTGGCGTAGTCTACATGGAACCCGTCAACGATGATCCCTGTATAAACCTCTGGAGAGTCGAATATCGCTCCTACAATCCCAGGTTCACGCCCTGTCATTGGGGTCATTGCATTGAAAAGGTGAGTGGCAAATGTAATGCCGTTGTCAAAGCTCTCGACGGCCTGCTGATAGGTGGCGTTACTGTGCCCAATAGAAACGACAATACCCGCTTGCTTCAGTTTTTGGATATGCGCGGGATCGTTGTGCTCTGGAGCCATCGTCACTTTTGAAATAACATCACTGTTTTGGCAGATTAGGTCAATCATGTCGTTGTCGGAAGGTCGAATATGGTCTTCTTGGTGAATGCCTTTTTTGGCGACATTCAAGTACGGTCCTTCGAGGTGCAATCCTAGTGACTGATTACGATACTTGGAATGAAACTGCTTAGCCGCTTCAATGGCGGTTTGCATATCGGTATCCGACGAGGTGATCAGTGTTGGAAGAAAACTAGTACAGCCCGATTTTAAGTTGGTGTCATGCATGACTTTCATCGTGTGGGCGCTGATTTCGTCATTCAGCATGACTCCGCCACAACCGTTTAGTTGCAAATCGATAAAACCGGCAGTGAGATTCGCACCACCAAGATCGATTTGTTCGACGGTTGATGGCAGTTCATCCACTGAGACGATAGCGTCAATACGTTCATTGTTGATTAGCACAGCGTGTTGCCTAAGAACGTCTCGGCCAGTATAGATAATGCAGTTAGTCAGTGCGTACATGAGCCACTCCAAAAATTTTAATCAATCTAACACTCAAAAGGAGTGCGTGTCATCGGTAATTAGGTTGTCACTGCCTGGAATTATTGATTCTAGCCTATAAATTGCTCACTTCATTTAGTGAGTAAAGAAAGCGCGTTATTGTGAGGCCATAAAGGCTACAGGCAACCGTGACGAATCAATTCTGAACGTCTATGCTTGGTCCAATAAACGTTACTCTATTGCGTTCATCATAAAGCAAATTGCTCGTTAATTTGCATTATAAAATAAGTTTTATGATCTGGCTAACATTTCTACGCCCATAGAGCGGTTTTGAGCGATAATTGTCACAATTTTGGGGGATTTAATTTGCGATGCGAATTTATAGTCTTACACTGAACAGGACTAAATTGTAGAGGCGAATTAAGTCTCGACGAAAGAATTATAAATTCCTATAGGGGGGAACACACGGTGAACATTCTAGGATACTTTCAAAAGGTAGGTAAGGCGCTAATGGTGCCTGTAGCCACACTACCCGCAGCGGCGATACTCATGGGTATCGGTTATTGGATTGACCCAACCGGTTGGGGGGGCAATAGCGCATTAGCCGCCTTCCTAATCAAAGCAGGTTCAGCCATTATAGACAACATGTCACTTCTGTTTGCCATTGGTGTGGCTTACGGTATGTCTAAAGATAAAGACGGTGCGGCCGCGCTTGCCGGTTTTGTCTGCTTCACGGTTATCACTACGCTACTCAGCCCTGGTGCTGTGGAACAAATCGGCCTTGTTATGGTTGACGACCCAGAAAGCAAGCTAGCATTTGCAAAAGTGAACAACCAGTTTATCGGTATTCTTTCAGGTATTGTTGCGGCTGAGCTTTATAACCGCTACTACCAAGTAGAGTTGCCAACGGCACTTGCGTTCTTCTCAGGGAAGCGACTTGTTCCTATCCTAACCTCTTTTGCAGGTATCGTGCTGTCATTTGTTCTTATGTACCTATGGCCAATGATCTTCTCTGGTCTGATTCACTTTGGCGAAAGCATTGTAGGCTTAGGTGAAGTAGGTTCTGGTTTATATGGCTTCTTTAACCGTCTACTGATCCCAGTGGGTCTTCACCACGCACTAAACTCTGTGTTCTGGTTCGACATGGCTGGCATTAACGACCTTGGCAACTGGTGGACACCAAATGCAATCGAAACAGGTGTAGGCGTTGTAGGCGAAACAGGCCGTTACATGGCAGGCTTCTTCCCTGTAATGATGTTTGGTCTTCCTGGTGCGGCTCTTGCTATGTACCACACCGCAAAACCAGAAAACAAAGCTAAAGTAGCATCTATCATGATTGCGGCTGGCTTTGCGTCATTCTTCACCGGTGTAACGGAGCCTCTAGAATTCTCATTCATGTTCCTAGCACCATTACTATTTGTTTTGCACGCAGCACTTACTGGTTTCTCACTGTTCTTTGCAGACATGATGAACTGGACAGCAGGCTTTGGTTTCTCTGCCGGTCTGGTGGATATGGCTCTTTCGGCGAAAAACCCACTTGCAAACAAATGGTACATGCTGATTGTTCAAGGCTTCGTGTTCTTCGGTCTTTACTACGTCATCTTCCGCACAGCTATCATTAAGTTTGGTCTTAAAACACCAGGTCGTGAAGATGAAGAAGCGTCTACTAATGAAGTTGCTGGCTCAAGCAACTCTGCTGAACTTGCTAAGCAGTACCTTAAAGCGATAGGTGGTCACGACAACGTAACCAACATCGACGCTTGTATCACTCGACTACGCCTAACGCTCAAAGATTCAAGCGTGATTAGCGAAAAAGTTCTAAAAGACTTGGGCGCTATGGGTGTGGTTAAGCTAGGCTCTAACAACGTTCAAATCATTCTTGGCCCACTTGCAGAAATCATTGCAGGCGAGATGAAGAAGATTCCTCAGGACGCTGACCTAGCAGGTGTTGAGCTACCAGCATAACAATCCTTTTTCAATAAAGCGGTTAAAGCCTCCCTTGTGGAGGCTTTGTTGTTTTTGGATGAAACTTTCCCTATAGCGACCTCACTACCGTCCCATTTGCGCCCCGCGCGGATGTAACGGTAGTGAAGTTACGGAGAAGGGCTTTTCCCATAAGCTCTACCATGAGATTTAAGCTAGCGCTCAAATCGCACGGTATAGCCCGTTCACTACCGTCCCATTCGCGCCCCGCGCGGATGTAACGGTAGTGAATCTCGCGGAGAAGGGCTTTTCCCACAAGCTCTACCGTGAGATTTAAGCTGGCGCTCAAATCGCACGGTATAGCCCGCTCACTACCGTCCCATTTGCGCCCCGCGCGGATGTAACGGTAGTGAAGCTACGGAGAAGGGCTTTTCCCACAAGCTCTACCATGAGATTTAAGCTGGCGCTCAAATCGCACGGTATAGCCCGCTCACTACCGTCCCATTTGCGCCCCGCGCGGATGTAACGGTAGTGAAGT
>NZ_JXQD01000024.1:2093-516408 GCF_002100145.1 Vibrio sp. qd031 | reverse complement strand
CTACGGAGAAGGGCTTTTCCCACAAGCTCTACCATGAGATTTAAGCTGGCGCTCAAATCGCACGGTATAGCCCGCTCACTACCGTCCCATTTGCGCCCCGAGCGGATGTAACGGTAGTGAATCTCGCGGAGAAGGGCTTTCCCCACAAGCTCTACCATGAGATTTAAGCTGGCGCTCAAATCGCACGGTATAGCTGAAAAAAAAGCCGCTCATCATTAGATGAGCGGCTTAACGCGTTAATACTGATAAATTTTAACTAATTATACGCTCGCGCCAGTTTACCCTTTCCAGAATATCGATATTCCAAACAGTCAAAACTCACAAAGATAGACTCACCTTTAGTCAGCGATTTATGTTGCTCGCCACTTTGGATCTCAATTTCACCCTCAAGGCAAAACAGGATTTCAGCACTGCTCACAGTATGGGTTTGCGGCTGAATCACTTCAACCACATCAAAGCCAAAGTCTTCAACAGGAATAGGGTAGCGGCTCACACCATTGTTGGTACTTGGTCGCATTTTGATGTTTTGCGGATCGATGGGTTGAAACAAGGTGTTATCGACAAGTTCTGCAACGTCAATGTGTTTTGGGGTTAACCCAGCACGAAGAACGTTGTCCGAGTTGGCCATAATCTCTAGACCTGTACCTCGCAAGTAAGCGTGCGGTGTTTCGGCGTAGAGGAACATTGCTTCTCCAGGTTGCAGTACCACAAGGTTAAGCATCAATGGGGCAAATAGGCCTACATCGTCGTTGTAGTGCTGTTTAAACTCTTTACTGTATGCAATGGCTTGTGCGGCCATTGGGCTCAAATTTGTCGCTGTGTAGTAGGCATAAAGGTCGTTTAAAGCAGACTGTTTTTCATCGCCGTCTAACGAAAGCAGGGCGTTAAATAAGCGCTTGAGTGAATCGCCATTAGGGTTGGCCGAAAATTCTTGAGCAACCTCGGCTATCGCGGTGATTTCAATCTCTTCAAACAAACTAACAATATGTTGCAGAGGACGAAAGCCATTCATTGCGTGGTATTCGGTCAGCGCGTACACCAACTCAGGTTTATGATTGGGATCTTTGTAGTTGCGATGTCCTGCCGACAGTTCAATACCTTGCTGATTTTCTCTTGCAAAGCCCTCTTCAGAACGTGCTTTGTTAGGGTGAACCTGAATGGAGAGGGGGGTTGCAGCCGCAAGGACCTTAAATAGGTAAGGCAACTCGCCAAATTTGTTGGCAGTTTTCTCACCTAATTGCTGTTCAGGTTGCAGGTTGATGAGGTCTGACAGTAGCGTGTCGGTGCCAGCAAGTCGAGAGCAACCATTTGGGTGCGCCCCCATCCATAATTCGGCTTGAGGCTGATTGTCATCGTTGCTGTAACCAAACAGGTCGTGCATTGAGCTCGTGCTGCCCCAGGCGTAGTTTTGGATTACGTTATTAAGTTTATGTAGTGTCATTGTCTTCACTTTACGTTGTGTTGCTCTGGTGTCCGAGAGGCGATCACTGCAAGAGCAACGGGTGTCTTATACACAACGTGGCGGCGATGTTTCTAGCGCTACGTGTTAAATTTTATTCTGCTTGTTCAAGTACCTGAGACAAGGGCTGTGGAGTATGTACTGTGCCAAAATTTGCTCCCATATTGCCATAGAGTAGATCAATATCTTGGCCTAAATAGCTGACGATCCTAAAATTAAAAATGTTTCGCCTGCCCCTCGTCTGCCCCAACTTCCAGGGGGGCGTTTTGAGGGTTTGATGAACCAACTTGCCTGCATCGGGGACCACTAAATTGCTAAAACACCAGTCGTAATGGTATTCGTCGCTGGCTGAACGGAGCGAGCTAAACAACGCCGCAATTTCCTGACCCGTTAATGACTTCGATTAGTATCAGTGTTACTTAGCCAATTAGACTAACAATACTTTAGCTTGGCAAGAAACAAGGCTTGCCAAAGTTTCATGGGTAATCTCCGCCTTTTAAGCAATCTCTGCTCCACCTTTTTGATTACCTTCGAGGCGGCTCTAGTTGAGCGAAATCAAAATAGCTCTTGAGTGACAGAGTGGTTAACCCGTCCACAATAAGTTTCACAGCTTGTTAGAGAAAATTGGTGTAGCACTCCATAGGTGTCACATATTTGCGTGTTTGTACCTTGTGGTTGGGCTCAAATTAAATGTCAGCGTGACGACCCAATGCAATTTCGCTTACTCATCTTGGCTCAGCTCTAGGGCTGAGTGTTACGTGTCGACTTTGTTTTTGGTGGCTAGAAGGTTGCTGTAGCGTACGGACAACCAGATTATTCCAATACTTTCTGCATCATTAGTACAGGTTTAAACCGGTAGAACGAAAGGATTAAAAGACAATTTATTGATATTTGTATGGTGTGTTCTCAAATGGCTGTATTCTCGGCCGCTGGATTGCAGCTAATGGGATTTGGTTAACAATTTAATGCCCGATAAGGATATTAAGTGACTGTTTTATAGTTAATATTGATTAATGGTTAGGCGGTGCGAGGAATAAAATATGTATTGTTATTGTATTTTTCTAACGTTGGCAGAGTTTCAGATTGAGTAAAAGTCATCACAGTTTTGGTCACGGCTAGCGTTGAATTTGATAATTTCAGTCAAACATTTGCCATACGTTGATGAAAGAATTATCTTGGGTAAAGTTAATTTGTATTATTTATTGTTGAGATGCTCATGGCCCGTTTACCGATGTATCGGAAAATTGCAGAAGCAATACGTGAAAAAATCCGTAGTGGAGACTACAAAGTTGACACTGCACTTCCCACCGAAGCGCGATTGCGAGAAGAGTTTAACTGCAGTCGAGTCACTGTGAGGCAAGCGCTTAAACTGCTCATTGAGAGTGAAGAGCTAGAAAGCATTCAGGGCAGTGGCACGTATGTTAAGGCGGCTAAAGTTAACTACGGCATCGATAGACAAAGCAGCTTTTCTGAAAAGTGGGCGCACCTTAAAGGTGTGACTCACAGTGACGTGTTGGCGTTTGAGATACAAGCGGCCTCGCTTACTCAAGCCGATCTTTTAGATATTAAAGAAGGGGAGCGGATTTACTACATCAAACGCATCCGCTTTGTGAATGACAATCCTATCACTGTTGAGGAGACTTGGATGCCAATCGCAATGTTCCCAGATCTCAATTACCAAGTGATGCAAAACTCGAAGTACGACTATATCGAGAAACAGAAAAAGCTGAAAATTGATCGTAGCGAACAGGAGATCGTCCCTATTTTACCGACAGACGATATTGCCGGCTTGTTGGGTATTGAAACGCAACGTCCGATTTTCGAAAAGCGCACTCGCGGTTACTTAGATGATGACACGGTGTTTGAGTACAGTTGCAATTATTTTAAGCCAGACGACTACAAATTCACCTTAGTGGCAAAGCGTTATCGAAACTAGCGTTTATTTCCATCAATTACAGAAAAATACAGCGGAAAATGACAGTTTCTAGTTGTCTATTGCCTAATAAATGTGGATCATTGAACGTTAAACCATAAAACCCATTTTTGAGATTCAGAGGTAATCCTTGATGAGTGAAGCTGAGGCTCGCCCAAGCAACTTTATACGCCAAATCATTGATAAAGATTTGGCCAGTGGCACCCACACCACAGTGCATACTCGATTCCCACCGGAGCCAAACGGCTACCTGCACATCGGTCATGCAAAATCGATCTGTCTAAACTTTGGGATTGCTCAGGATTACCAAGGGCAGTGTAACCTGCGCTTTGATGACACCAATCCAGAGAAAGAAGATGTCGAATACGTTGAATCCATCAAGAGCGACGTAGAGTGGCTAGGCTTTGAGTGGGCCGGTGACATTTGTTATTCGTCAAACTACTTCGACAAACTTCACGACTATGCTGTTGAGCTGATTGAAAAGGGTTTGGCTTACGTAGAAGAACTGACGCCAGAACAGATTCGTGAACACCGTGGCACCTTGACAGCGCCGGGTAAAGATAGCCCATATCGCGACCGCAGTGTTGAAGAAAACCTAACGCTGTTTAAAAAAATGCGTGAAGGTGGTTTTAAAGAAGGTGAAGCGTGCCTGCGAGCTAAGATCGACATGTCATCATCGTTCATGGTGATGCGCGACCCAGTACTTTACCGCGTGCGTTTTGCACACCATCACCAAACGGGTGATAAGTGGTGCATCTACCCGATGTATGACTTCACACACTGTATTTCTGATGCGCTGGAAGGGATCACTCACTCTTTGTGTACCCTTGAGTTCCAAGATAACCGTCGTTTGTACGATTGGGTGTTGGACAACATCACTATTGATACTCAGCCACGCCAGTACGAGTTTAGTCGCCTAAACCTAGAGTATACGGTGATGTCAAAACGTAAACTGATCCAATTGGTGAGCGAAAACCTAGTTAGCGGTTGGGACGATCCTCGTATGCCTACTATTTCAGGTTTACGTCGTCGTGGCTTTACCCCTGCGTCTATTCGTGAATTTTGTAAGCGTATTGGTGTGACCAAACAAGAGAACATGATTGAATTTGGGTCACTAGAGTCGTGTATTCGTGATGATCTTAACGAAAACGCGCCACGCGCGATGGCGGTACTCGATCCAATCAAACTGGTGATCGAAAACTTCGGTGAAGAAGAGACGTTAACCGTTGCTAACCACCCGAATAAGCCAGAAATGGGTACTCGTGAAGTGCCGTTTACTCGTGAAGTGTTTATTGAACGTGATGACTTCCGTGAAGAAGCCAACAAAAAATACAAGCGTCTGGTACTGGGTAAAGAAGTGCGATTGCGCGGCGCCTATGTGATTAAAGCGGAACGTATTGAAAAAGACGATCAAGGCAACATCACCACTATTTTCTGTAGCTATGATGCGGACACGTTAGGTAAAAACCCTGCAGATGGTCGCAAGGTCAAAGGTGTGATCCATTGGGTATCTGCGAGTAAGGGCGTTGAAGCAGAAATCCGCTTGTACGATCGACTGTTTACCGTTCCAAATCCAGCGGCAGAATCTGACTTTACTCAGGTAATTAACCCGACGTCATTAGAGGTATTTAATGGCGTGGTTGAACCGAGTCTGTCTTCAGCGCAAGCCGAGCAGGGCTTCCAGTTTGAACGTACAGGGTACTTCTGTGTTGACAGTAAAGACTCTTCATCTGACAAATTGGTGTTCAACCGCACGGTTGGCTTGCGTGATACTTGGGCAAAAATCGCAGGCTAAGATAGCCACGATTACCTTGTGACGTCAGCAAGAGACACTAAAAAAACCGAGCGAATAGTCGCTCGGTTTTTTTGTTCAAAATACTAATAGGTTACCGCTTAACGGTGCACAGTTGTCACTGCACCTGTTCTGGAGTCATACCACATGACGTGCTTAGCAACGTCTGGATCGGTATCGAAACCTGAGCGTGTGTAAATGTAGTAGCACTGTGTCCATTTTTGCCCTTCATTAGGAATGGTTGTTTGAGAACGACGGGTATAAAAGTCGACATTGTCGATTTGACCTTGTTGCTCGCTCACAGTGTAATCCGAGACCATAATCGCATCCCAAATAGCGGTGCAGCCTGCATGGCCGCGTCCAATATTATAGGGTTCTACTAGTCGATCGGCTTTATCGGTCCCTATGGGGTAACCGACATCATTCATGTCGAGGTTTTTAGTTTCGTCGCCGTCTTCACTTTCTGCATAACCTGGAAGGTTGGTGAAAGCAACGGCACTATGGCCGTTAACGTACCATCGAGAATGAGCAAAGGAAATGCCTTGTTCAAACTGACTTGCGGTACCGTTAATTGAGGCAATTGTCGCGCCTTCGGAAAGATTGATAAAACGAGGTGCAGCCACTACAGCGAGCACGGCAATCACGATTAAAGTGACGATTAGTTCAATGAGGGTAAACCCTCGCTGGTTAAACGGATGCATCAAGAGATTCCTTCCTCTTATCCTCGTTTACTTAGCGGTTTTCTGTCTTACTTTGCGTTATGTGCTTTAGGATCTGTTTTGCAGTCACCCGATGCACATTTACCATAAAGGTAAAGACTATGGTTAGTCAGTTGAATGTTGTACTTAGTGGCTATTTCACGCTGACGCTGCTCAATCACCTCATCGGTAAACTCAATCACGGCACCACAATCTAGGCAAACGAGGTGATCGTGATGGTGCTGCGTGGATAGTTCAAACACCGACTTACCACTTTCAAAGTGGTGACGGCTTACAATGCCGGCATCATCAAACTGGTTCAGTACGCGGTAAACAGTGGCAAGGCCAATTTCTTCACCAAGGTCGAGCAGTTTCTTATAGAGGTCTTCGGCACTAATGTGCTGGTTACCAGGATGTTGCAATACCTCTAGAATTTTTAGACGTGGAAGAGTGACTTTGAGTCCCGCATCCTTAAGAGCTTGGTTATTGTCCGACATAATATTCCTTGTGTTAGCCGACCGTTTTTGCGTGTAGTTGCTTAGGATTATAGGGAAGTCGATGGCAACATGAAACAATAACTTGTTGATGGTGAGAAAAAGAGATAGTAAATATGATGAAGATCGATCATGTCGTGGTCTAATCAGTAACAACCCATTAACAGGCGCGTCGTGAGTCCAATACTAGCAAGAATTTACACGCCTAACATTGTTCGGCGTCCACTCAATGTATGGACTCTTTTTTAGGGAACGGGCATCAAAATAACTGAGTTGAGCAATAATTTTCGATATTGTCGCGTGACGTTGCTTTGCCCATTGAGCGCACACTTCATATTCGCAAGAAAGCTCAAAGTCGAGAGCAGAGCTCAGTAAAAGAGTCGCTACACAGAAAAAATTATTCGTCAGGTACAAAAAAAGCCAAAGCATTTGGCTTTGGCTTTTTATAAAATCGTCAGAGGCTTAGTCTTCTAGTTCAGACAGACACATCTCTTGGTAAATTTGTTTTACCCAAGCGTCAACACGCTCTTGGGTAAGCTCTGGTTGACGATCTTCGTCAATGCAAAGACCCACAAAATCGTCGTCTTCAGTCAGCGCTTTAGAGGCTTCAAATTCGTAACCATCGGTAGAGGTTTGGCCAATAATAGTGCCACCCTTCGCTTCGACAATATCGCGAACTGTGCCCATAGCATCGCAGAAATATTCTGCATAATCTTCTTGGTCGCCACAGCCGAAAATCGCCACAAGTTTAGTTGAAAAATCGATCGCTTCTAGCTCTGGGAAAAAGTCGTCCCAATCACACTGTGCTTCACCGTAGTACCAAGTTGGGATACCTAACAGTAACAAGTCAAAATTATCAATGTCTTCTTTACTGCTTTTCGCAATGTCTTGTACATGCACCAGCTGTTTACCCAGCTGCTTTTGAATCATCTTTGCGATTGCTTCGGTGTTGCCTGTATCGCTACCAAAGAAGATACCTACACTTGCCATAGTTTCTAAAACCTTATTTACAAATTTGAGGGTGTAAAGCGTCAGCCTATGCCTGCGCCTTCCCAGCTAACCTGAATGATGCCTTTGACAATAAATCCAGCACAGCCCAAAAAGAGCACCAACCACACTATGCGTTGCCCAAAAGGGGGCACTTTCGCTTGCTTCAACACATCGCGTATTGCCATGCCAATCAGAAAGAAGATGGCCGCGAATAGGAAGTTAAGACCTAAGGTCTCGAGCGTCTCCATGTGGTCGTACAGCATGAGGGGTCTCTATCCATAAAAGTGCAAGCACTATATCATTGTTGCGGTTTAATGTTAACGCCGCGTTCAAAACTTTAGCGAGATAAAAATCGTTCAATTGCGCGAGCAACTTGTTCAGGTTTTTCTGCGTGTAGCCAATGGCCTGCGTTACTGATCACGTGTGCTTTTACGGTTGGAAACTGCGCCACAATTTGAGCTTGATGTTGTGGCTGGACGTAATCTGAATTACCACCAATGACCATTAATGTGGGCAGTGTATTGGGTGCTTGTTGCTCCCAGCCAAGAATAGACCAATAGTCTTTTTCTAAAGTGGCGACATTAAATCGCCAGCCAAATCCGCAGTCTTGTTTATGTAAGGATTTACTCAAAAACTGAATCACCCCTTGATCGTCTAGATGCTGCGCCATAACTTTTAACGCGTCGCTTCGAGAATTGGGTGTTGCATCCACCACGGCATTAAGGGCTTTAAGTACTTGAGTGTGCCGAGCCACGGTGTAAGCGACAGGAGCCATGTCTAGCACCGCTAATTTCTGAACTGAGTTTGGGAATAAATGCGCCATGCGCATGGCGACTTTTCCGCCCATTGAGTGCCCAACCACAGAGTAGCGTTCAATGCCTAATTCGGTCATGCATTGATGAACTCTATTAGCCATGTCGGTGTAGTTGACACTGTCGATGTGCTCTGAGCGACCATGATTGGGTAGGTCGACGCTGATCACTTGATAGTTTTGAGCGAGTTGTCTCGCGATAACGCCAAGGTTGTCCAAACTGCCAAAAAGACCGTGTAGCAACACTATCGGTTCTCCTTGACCATCAATCTTATAATGTAACATTAAGGTTTCTCACACAATTGGGCTCGCAAATTCCATGTATACCGTAGAGACTCGCTCGCGATTGGCTTATAATGCGCAGAGTTTATTATAAAGAGATTGTGAAAACGAATGAAAACCATTGAAGTAGATGAAGAACTTTACCGTTTCATTGCAAGCCAAACCCAGCACATTGGTGAAAGCGCCTCTGATATCTTGCGTCGTTTGTTGAAAGTAGAGCAAGCACGTATCGCAAAAGAAGCGGCACCCACTTTCGAGACTGAGCCTGTACACAAAGGCATTGTCGTTGGAAAAGAAGCCGGTTTGGATACCAAGCTTGATCGTGTGAAGACGGTTCGTGAACTACTGATCTCTGATGAATTTGCTTCACTCACCAAGGTTATCGATAAATTTATGCTGTTGTTAAAGACACTGTACACCATCGATGCCGAGGCGTTTGCTGAAGCGACAGCAGTAAAAGGGCGCAAACGTGTCTATTTTGCTGACAATAAAGAGTTATTGCTTGCCAGTGGCAATACTACTAAGCCTCGCGCGATTGACGGTTCTCCATTTTGGGTCATCACCAATACCAACACCAATCGTAAGCGCCAGATGATAGAGCAGCTGATGGAGCGTATGACGTTTCCAGCAGAACTGGTAGAAAAGGTTGCTAACGCAATCTAAAGCACAGAATCCCGCTCGAGCAAGTTCAACTGGCTCGAGCTTTTTTTTATGTAAAGTTATAAAGGAATCTCAACATGGCTATGCATCCTCGTGCAGGGCAAAAAGCGCTTCAGGAAGATCTACATAATATTCCTGCGCTGGTCGCTAATTATTATCTTATGCAACCGGAAGCGGGCAATGCGGCACAACAAGTCGCCTTTGGTACGTCTGGGCATCGCGGCTCTGCCGATAAAGTGACTTTTAATGAAAATCATATCCTTGCTATTGCTCAAGCGGTTGCAGAAGTACGAGCTAACAACGGTGTTACCGGACCTATTTTTGTCGGTAAAGACACCCACGCACTTTCTGAGCCAGCTTACGCCTCAGTCGTTGAAGTACTGATTGCAAATGGTATTGAAGTGATTGGTCAAATCGATAATGGCTATACCCCAACTCCGGGTGTCTCTCACGCAATTTTGACGCACAATCTAGTCAACAATGCGCAAGCTGATGGTATTGTGATCACACCTTCGCATAACCCACCTCAAGACGGCGGCATTAAGTACAACCCGACCCACGGCGGTCCGGCAGAAGGTGCACTCACTACAGCCATCGAAAATCGTGCCAATGAGATCATTGCTCAAGGGTTAAAAGCTGTAAAACGTATGCCTATCGCGCAAGCAAAAGCGTCGCCTTTGTATCGCGAAATCGATTTGGTCGCACCTTATGTTGCTGACCTGCCAAACGTGATCAACATGGAAGCTATCCAAAAGTCGGGCCTAAAACTGGGTGTTGACCCATTAGGTGGTAGTGGTATTGAGTACTGGCGTCAGATTGGCCAAGCCTACAATCTCGATTTGACCTTGGTCAGCGAAGCTATCGACCCAAGTTTCCAGTTTATGTCATTGGATAAAGATGGTGTGGTCCGTATGGACTGTTCTTCGCCTTATGCGATGGCCAGTTTATTAGCGCTTAAAGATGACTATGATCTTGCGTTTGGTAACGATCCAGATTACGACCGTCATGGTATTGTCACTCCAGCGGGTTTGATGAATCCTAATCACTTCTTAGCGGTGTGCATCGATTACCTATACCGTCATCGTGAAGGTTGGGGGGCAGACGTTGCCGTGGGTAAAACCTTGGTTTCAAGTGCCATCATCGATAAAGTCGTTGCCGATTTAGGCCGCGAGCTGTGTGAAGTGCCTGTTGGCTTTAAATGGTTTGTAGATGGCCTGTATGAAGGTAAATTTGGCTTTGGTGGTGAAGAGTCTGCTGGCGCGTCGTTCTTGCGTAAAGATGGCACGCCTTGGTCAACCGATAAAGACGGCATCATTCTTTGCCTGTTAGCGGCAGAAATCACCGCAGTAACGGGTAAAAATCCTCAACAGTACTACGATGAACTAGCTGCAAAACACGGCGCGTCTTCGTACAATCGTATTCAAGCTGTCGCTAACCACGCTCAAAAAGCGGTTCTATCGAAGTTGTCACCTGAGATGGTTTCGGCGACAGAGCTAGCAGGCGACCCTATCACCGCTCGGTTAACCCATGCTCCAGGTAATGGTGCTGCTATCGGTGGTCTAAAAGTGACTACTGAGTTCGGTTGGTTTGCCGCGCGCCCATCGGGTACTGAAGAAATTTACAAGATTTACTGTGAAAGTTTCAAAGGCGAAGAGCACTTGCGCCTTATGGAAAAAGAAGCACAAGAAATTGTAAACCAAGTATTCGCAGACGCAGGTTTGTAACTCGAACTTGAATTAACACTCTCTTGAGGCCAAACATCAGTTTGGCCTTTTTTAAGCCACAGGCTTTCCCTCGCTCCTCGACTCTCGCCCCTTTGTTTCTTTAACACTCGGCCAGTTATCCGGCACAATAAACCAAAATGTACCACTCTCGTCAACGCAGTGAACGTCTCGCTCAAAGTGATGTTGGTCTAGGTCAAGACAGTGTCCGCTGTGTTCACCCGTCGCCCAGTATGGCTTATCTACTATAAACAGCTTCGAATCAATATTGCTCGCTTGGTGATGATAGCACCAATGCCCATTGATGCTTTTAGGTTCTAACTCTAGGTCAGCACAATGGGTTGGTATAGGCTGATCTATAAACGGGTTAGTGTAGAGTCTCCCTTGCACTAGCAACCGAGATCTTAATCCTGAAAACTGCGGAAATTTCGCTGAAAATCCTTCATGCCGGGTTAACAATAATTGCTTTTTCACCATCTTATCGAGCTTTAAATCCAACCGGTCATGCGCATTAGGTCCATGCCAATAGCCATCCAATAGCAGGAAGAACTTGATCGCCACTTCCCAATGCTCGAGGGGCTGCTCTTCTATATCCAATCGTCGAACAACAAAATCCAGGGCGCCAACAGTCTGTCCATTGTGGTTAAATTGAACCTCGTCAGCGACTATTTGATACGATTGGTTGTGATCTAGCATCGATTTAACGCAATCTTGGTAGTAAAAACCAAGTCTTGGATTGGGACTAATCGCTGGAAGTAGCTTAGGGTTGGAGGCCAATGTCATCGGGTCGACTAGCAGTGGTGCATTTTTTATGAGGTTTGGGCTGTGGCAGATCCAATGGTAAAAATTGACGTCCATGGCAATCTCTTTTTCGAGTAGGTGGTGGCACAGAGGGGAGAAATCGACCCAAAATGCTTTATACTGTGTCTATTGTCGAGAGTATTGGAACGCAATGCAACAATGAATCATTTGCAACTAGAAAAGCTGTTAAATCAATTTCTTAAACCTGAGCTTATTAAAGATTATGCCCCCAATGGGATGCAGGTTGAAGGTAAGCAAGATGTCAAAAAGATCGTGACTGGCGTGACGGCTTCACAAGCCCTCATTGACGCGGCCATTGAGCGTCAAGCTGACGCGATTTTGGTCCATCATGGGTACTTCTGGAAGGGCGAACCAGAGCCTATTCGAGGCATGAAAGGGCGACGCATTCGGTCTCTCATTAAGCATGATATTAACCTCTATGGCTACCATCTCCCTTTAGATGTTCATTCACAAATAGGTAACAATGTGTGTCTTGGCCAGTTGTTAAATATAACCGTTGAAGGGGGGTTAGAAGGGCATGAGCAGTCAGTTTCTTTGTTTGGAAAGTTAGAAAAACCGTTAACAGGTGAGCAGTTTTCAGCCAGAATTGAACAGGTTTTACAACGCGCGCCACTGCATATCGCACCAGATTATATGAATAAAACCATAGAAACAGTAGGGTGGTGTACGGGTGGTGGGCAAGATTTTATCGAACTTGCAGCCTCAAAAGGTTTGGATGCGTTTATTTCCGGTGAAATCTCAGAGCGCACGACCTATACAGCCCGAGAGATGGGCATTCACTACTTTGCCGCAGGGCATCACGCCACAGAACGCTATGGTGTGAAAGCGTTGGGGGAGTGGCTTGCTGCTGAACACGGGTTCGACGTTGAGTTTATTGATATCGACAATCCTGTGTAATTAAACTCGCTGTGTTTACGTTTTTAACATCGATAGCGTAGTTGCACGGTGGGTCATAGTGAAAGCGCCGCAGTGAATAGAAAGTAGAATTAAAAAAAGAGCTTGGCATTGCCAAGCTCTTTTCAATTTTAAGTCATGAATGACTTATTCGCGCTCATGTAGAGGTTTAAAGTCACGTAATTTTTCACCCGTGTAAAGCTGACGAGGACGACCGATGCGTGCAGCAGGATCGCTGTGCATCTCGTTCCAGTGAGCAATCCAACCGATAGTACGAGACATCGCAAAGATTACGGTAAACATCGATACAGGGATGCCTATCGCTTTCAAAATGATGCCCGAGTAGAAGTCCACATTCGGGTAGAGTTTCTTCTCAACGAAGTACTCATCCGATAGTGCAATTCTTTCAAGCTCCATCGCAACATCCAACAGTGGATCTTTGATGTTTAGCTCAGAAAGCACTTCGTGACACGCTTCACGCATTACTGTGGCGCGTGGGTCGTAGTTTTTGTACACGCGGTGTCCAAAGCCCATCAAACGGAAAGGATCATCTTTGTCTTTCGCACGTTTAACGTACTCTGGGATTTTATCAACCGAACCAATTTCTTCTAGCATGCGTAGACACGCTTCGTTGGCACCACCGTGAGCAGGCCCCCAAAGTGACGCAATACCCGCTGCAATACACGCAAATGGGTTGGCACCAGATGAACCGGCCAAACGTACAGTAGACGTTGACGCATTTTGTTCATGGTCAGCATGGAGCGTAAAGATCTTGTCCATTGCGCGAGCAACAACAGGGTTAACTTCGTAATCTTCACAAGGGTTTGCAAACATCATATGTAGGAAGTTTTCAGCATAGGTCAGGTCGTTACGAGGGTAGATGAAAGGTTGACCTATGGAATACTTGTAACACATGGCTGCAAGAGTGGGCATTTTCGATAGCAAACGGTACGCCGCAATTTCGCGGTGACTATCGTTATTAATATCAAGTGAATCATGATAGAAGGCTGCTAAAGCACCGACCACGCCAACCATGATCGCCATTGGGTGGGCGTCGCGGCGGAAACCGTGGAAGAAGCTAGCAATTTGTTCATGTACCATGGTGTGACGAGTGACGACTTTTTTGAAGTCTTCGTACTCTTCACGTGTTGGGGCTTCACCATAAAGTAAAATGTAACAAACTTCTAAATAATCAGCGTTGTTGGCCAGTTGATCAATTGGGAAACCGCGATGTAGCAGAACCCCTTTGTTGCCGTCGATAAACGTGATTTGTGATTCACAAGATGCAGTGGCAAGAAAACCAGGGTCGAATGTAAAGTAACCATTCGCTCCAAGTTTACGAACATCAATTACCTCTGGGCCTAGGGCGCCGTCGATAATTGGCAGCTCGATGGGCGCAAGACCTTCAATATGAAGGGTCGCTTTCTTATCTGCCATAACATTCTCCTTTGTAATTATTAATCCGTCCCGGATATTTTTGTGCCCCAATTTTTTACTGGGGATTGGCATTAAAGTCAATTTTTATGCATTTTTGTGTGCACTTGTTTTGATTTTTTTTGTATCAAAAGTTAAAAACCTGTTCTATGTATCAATTTTTGTTACCTTGATTGTATTAGAATGTTACAGGCCGTATAGTGGCCGTGAAAATGTCCCTCAAACGCCCAAGTTATATAGGACTGGTGTAGAAAAATAACAACGTATCAGTTAATTGGGTTAACAATTCATTTACATTTAAGTCGTCAAATATCGGCTTAATGTGTAAAGTAAATGTTAAGTTTCAGGGCTTTTTGGTGGATATTTGTCCAAACTTTAAAACGCTCAAATGGAGCTGAGTGAGCAAGCCCGTGAATGATAGAAAAAAAAGACCCGTAAATCTCGATCTACAGACCATTAAGTTTCCAATCACAGCGATTGCTTCGATTCTTCACCGGATTTCTGGAGTAATTACGTTTGTCGCGGTTGGTATTTTGTTGTGGCTGTTGAATCTTTCCCTCTCATCCCCCATCGGTTTTAACGATGCGGCCAACATTGTTGATGGCTTCTTCGTAAAACTTATCCTTTGGGGAATTCTTACCGCTCTTGCTTATCACATAGTCGGTGGCATCCGTCACTTAATTATGGATTTGGGTTATTTCGAAGAGCTCGATACTGCCACGCTTAGCAGTAAAGTTGCTTTTGGTATAACGGCATTCTTATCGCTATTAGCAGGGGTGATGGTATGGTAAATCACGTTTCTTCATTTGGTCGTAACGGCGTGCATGACTACTTGTTACTGCGCGCAACCGCGATCATCATGACACTGTATACAGTCTACCTCGTCAGTTTTATTGCTTTTACTGATGTGAGTTATCTCTCTTGGTCAAGCTTCTTTGATGGCACTTTTACTAAAGTGTTCACCATGCTAGCGCTTGCTTCCGTTATGATCCATGCGTGGATCGGGATGTGGCAAGTGTTGACCGATTATATTAAGCCAACCTTATTACGCGGCGTCCTACAATTGGGCGTAATTGTCGTTCTTATCGGTTATTTCTTGTCCGGCTTTTTTATTTTGTGGGGTGCTTAAGTGACTATTCCAGTTCGCGAATTTGACGCCGTTGTTATCGGCGCCGGTGGTGCAGGCATGCGTGCCGCACTGCAAATTTCTGAGCAAGGCTTGAGCTGTGCCTTGCTGTCTAAAGTTTTTCCAACCCGTTCTCATACTGTATCTGCCCAAGGTGGTATTACCGTTGCGTTAGGTAACTCTCACCAAGATAACTGGCAGTGGCACATGTATGACACAGTAAAAGGCTCTGATTACATCGGTGATCAGAACGCCATCGAATACATGTGTAAAAACGGTCCGGCTTCTGTCATCGAGCTCGAAAAAATGGGTTTACCGTTTTCTCGTTTCAATGATGGCTCTATCTATCAACGTCCTTTTGGTGGCCAGTCAAAAGAGTTTGGTGGAGAGCAAGCAGCGCGTACAGCTGCTGCCGCGGACCGTACAGGGCACGCACTATTGCATACCCTTTATCAACAAAACGTTAAGCACAAGACCACGATCTTTTCTGAGTGGTATGCACTGGATATGGTTAAAAACCAAGACGGTGCAATTTGTGGTGTGACCGCGATTTGCATGGAAACTGGCGAGATTTGTTACTTCAAATCGAAGGCGACTATCCTAGCAACCGGTGGTGCAGGCCGTATTTACGCCTCTACCACAAACGCACACATCAACACCGGTGACGGTGTCGGTATGGCGCTGCGTGCAGGCGTTCCAATGCAAGATATGGAAATGTGGCAGTTCCACCCAACCGGTATTGCCGGCGCGGGCGTATTGGTCACAGAAGGCTGTCGTGGTGAAGGTGGTTACCTTCTCAACAAAGACGGTGAACGCTTTATGGAGCGCTACGCACCAAACGCGAAAGATTTAGCAGGTCGTGATGTTGTTGCTCGTTCAATGATGATCGAAATCCGTGAAGGTCGCGGCTGCGATGGCCCATGGGGTCCACACATTAAGCTTAAACTTGATCACTTGGGTAAAGACGTCCTTGAGTCGCGCTTGCCGGGTATTTGTGAACTTTCTAGAACCTTCGCACACGTTGATCCTGTTAAAGAACCTATTCCTGTTATTCCAACCTGTCACTATATGATGGGTGGCGTACCAACGCAGGTATCGGGTCAAGCGATTAAGCAAACGGCTGACGGTTCAGATGTAGAAGTTCAAGGCCTCTTTGCTTGTGGTGAAATTGCCTCTGTATCGGTTCATGGTGCTAACCGCCTTGGTGGTAACTCTTTACTTGATTTGGTGGTATTTGGCCGTGCAACAGGTCTACACCTTGGTGAGACTCTTGCTGCACAAGCGGAAGCGCGCCCAGCCTCTGAATCTGACATCGAAGAGTCACTGGCGCGTACCATGCGCTGGGAAAACTCAACTTCAGGTGAAGATCCGGTTCAAATTCGTAAAGATCTTCAACGCTGCATGCAAAACAGCTTCTCGGTATTCCGTGAAGGTGACGCAATGGCGACTGGTCTGGAAGAGCTTAAGACGATTCGCGAGCGACTGCAAAACGCGCACTTGGCGGATAAATCGTCTGAGTTCAACACTCAACGTATTGAGTGTCTAGAGCTGGATAATCTAATGGAAACAGCGGTTTCTACTGCTGTAGCGGCGAACTACCGTACTGAGTCTCGTGGTGCCCATGCACGCTTTGACTATCCAGATCGTGATGATGAGCAGTGGTTGTGTCACTCTATTTACAACCCGGAAACTGAGCAGATGAGCAAACGTGATGTCAACATGACGCCGGTTCATCGTGAAGCATTCCCGCCGAAAGCACGTACATACTAAGGGAGGACACTATTATGAAACTTAACTTCTCTTTGTATCGCTACAACCCTGACATCGATACCAAGCCATACATGAAAGATTATGTGCTTGAGGTCGAAGAAGGCTCGGACATGATGGTGCTCGATGCCTTGATCCTGCTGAAAGAGCAAGATCCAAGCATCTCATTTCGCCGTTCTTGCCGAGAAGGGGTATGTGGTTCGGACGGTCTAAACATGAACGGCAAAAATGGTTTGGCCTGTATTACACCCTTGTCGGCTTTAACTGGCGACAAACTGGTGATACGTCCACTGCCAGGTCTGCCTGTGGTGCGTGACTTAATTGTCGACATGACACAGTTCTACGATAACTACGCCAAAGTGAAACCATTCTTAATTGATGACGACAGCTTGCCACCATCGCGTGAAAATCTGCAGTCACCAGAAGAGCGTGCTCACTTGGACGGTTTGTATGAATGTATTATGTGCGCATGTTGTACGACATCGTGCCCATCGTTCTGGTGGAACCCGGACAAATTTGTGGGGCCAGCTGGTCTGTTGGCAGCGTACCGCTGGCTGATTGACAGTCGTGACACTGCTACCGATGAGCGCCTGGCCGATTTGGATGATGCATTTAGCGTTTTCCGTTGCCATGGCATCATGAATTGTGTAAGTGTATGTCCTAAAGGGTTGAATCCAACTAAGGCAATCGGTCATATTAAGACCATGCTAATTGAACGTTCAATTTAAAAAATAATAAAAATTGCCAGCCCTAGCGAATTTAGGGTTGGCTATAACAAGGAATCGAGCAATTAAAGCCCAACTTTAAATTTGACTCGAATTAGTGAAGTGAGCTCCTACAGAGCGACAGTAAAACCTACAGGTTAAGGGAAACTATGCACAATGGCGTGATGAAGGCATGGCTCGAGTCTTCTCACTTGGCTGGCGCCAATGCGACTTATGTAGAAGAACTCTACGAATTGTATCTAAGCGATCCCGATCTGGTTGGTGAGGAATGGAAACGTGTGTTTGACGATTTGCCTGTGCAAGCGTCAGTTGAGGCAGAACAGCCACACTCACGTGTCCGTGACTACTTCCGCAGACTCGCCCAAGAAACTAAGCAATACAACGCTCCAGTCAGTGATCCTGATGTCGATGCAAAGCAGGTAAGGGTTCTCCAACTTATTAATGCTTACCGCTTCCGTGGCCACCAAGCCGCGAATCTAGACCCACTCGGTCTATGGGAACGTCCAGTTCAGCCCGAACTCGATCCCGCTTTCCACAGTTTAACTCCAGAAGATTTTGAAGAGACCTTTAACGTAGGTTCTTTTGCTATTGGGCAAGAGACCATGAAGTTAAAAGATCTTTACAACGCCCTTCAAAAAACCTATTGCGGCTCTATTGGTGCAGAATATATGCACATGACCAATACAGAACAAAAACGTTGGGTTCAACAGCGTCTTGAGTCTGTGGTTGGGGCGGGCTCGTTTAGTCAAGAAGAGAAACACACCTTCCTAGATGAATTAACCGCAGCTGAAGGTTTAGAACGTTACTTGGGAGCAAAATTTCCGGGTGCGAAACGCTTCTCTCTTGAAGGGGGCGACGCCCTAATCCCGATGACTAAAGAGCTTATCCGCCACGCCGGTGGTAGTGGTATGCGAGAAGTCGTCATTGGCATGGCGCACCGTGGCCGTCTTAACATGTTGGTTAATGTGTTGGGTAAAAAGCCACAAGACTTGTTTGATGAGTTTGCGGGTAAACACGACGACACATGGGGTACAGGCGACGTTAAGTATCACCAAGGTTTTTCTGCCGACTTTGCCACTCCAGCCGGCGACGTTCACTTAGTGCTCGCGTTTAACCCTTCGCATCTCGAAATTGTAAACCCAGTGGTTATTGGGTCGGTTCGCGCCCGTCAAGATCGTTTAGACGACAAAGACGGCGACATTGTTCTACCTATTACTATTCACGGTGACTCTGCGATTGCTGGTCAAGGTGTTGTACAAGAGACGTTTAACATGTCTCAAACTCGCGGATTCCGAGTGGGTGGTACGGTTCGAATCGTTGTGAACAACCAAGTGGGCTTTACCACATCAAACCCGCGTGACACGCGCTCAACCATGTACTGTACCGATATTGCCAAAATGGTGCAGGCTCCGATTTTCCACGTTAATGCTGACGATCCAGAAGCGGTTGCTTTTGTAGCCCGCACTGCCCTTGACTATCGCAACACGTTTAAGCGTGATGTGGTGATTGAGTTGGTCTGTTATCGCCGACACGGTCACAACGAAGCGGACGAGCCGAATGCAACGCAGCCGCTGATGTACCAAAAGATCAAGAAGCACCCAACACCGCGTAAACTGTATGCCGATGTATTGATGGCGCGTGATGAAACGACCATCGAAACCGCGACGCAAATGGTCAATGAATACCGTGACGCGCTGGATAAAGGCGAGGTCGTGGTAAAAGAGTTCCGTCCGATGGCACTCCACTCTGTAGACTGGTCTCCGTATTTAGGACACGACTGGGATATGCAGTGGGATAATGAATTCCCATTGGAGCGTCTTAAAGAGCTTGGCGACAAACTGTGTACAGCGCCAGAAAGTCACACCCTGCAAAGTCGTGTTAAGAAGATTTACGGCGACCGTAAAATGATGATGTCTGGTGAGAAACAACTGGATTGGGGGATGGCAGAAACTTTAGCCTATGCCACTATCGTGGACGATGGTAAGCGAATCCGTATTTCTGGTCAGGACTCTGGCCGTGGTACGTTCTTCCACCGTCATTCGGTATTGCACAACCAAATCGATGCTAGCACTTACACACCACTTGCTAATGTGCACGATAAACAGGGTCCATTCCAAGTGTTCGACTCGGTATTGTCTGAAGAGGCAGTTCTGGCGTTTGAATATGGTTACGCAACCGCTGAACCTGGTGGCTTGACGATTTGGGAAGCGCAATTTGGTGATTTTGCTAATGGCGCCCAAGTGGTTATCGATCAATTCATTTCCTCTGGTGAGCAAAAGTGGGGCCGTCTATGCGGTATCACAATGTTGCTGCCGCACGGTTATGAAGGTCAAGGGCCAGAGCACTCGTCAGCTCGACTTGAACGTTACTTGCAGTTATGTGCTGAACAAAACATTCAGGTTGTCGTTCCGTCTACCCCTGCACAGGTGTATCACATGATACGTCGTCAGGTTGTACGACCAATGCGTCGCCCACTTATTGTAATGTCGCCGAAATCATTATTGCGTCATCCTCTGTGTACGTCTAGCTTGGAAGAGCTGGCAGAGGGTACTTTCCAAAGCGTTATCAATGAGATCGACGAGTTAGATAAGAGTGAAGTGAAGCGCATTGTATTTTGTTCGGGTAAAGTTTACTTTGATCTTCTCGAAGAACGACGTAAGCGTGACCTCAAAGATGTCGCAATCATTCGTATTGAGCAGTTGTATCCGTTCCCACTGGATGACTTGCGCCAAGTACTACGTAATGAATATCCCCAAGTGATGGACTTTATTTGGTGTCAGGAAGAGCCTCAGAACCAAGGTGCGTGGTATTCGAGCCAGCACAACTTCCGCGCCGCTACGCCAGAAGGCAGTTCGTTAGAGTATGCAGGTCGCCCAGCTTCTGCATCGCCAGCGGTGGGCTATATGTCCGTTCACATTAAACAACAGCAAGCGTTGATAGATGACGCGTTAACCATAAGCCCTACAGCTTAGAACTAGAAGATAGTAAGGAAACCCACATTATGACAATTGAAATTCTGGTTCCTGATTTACCTGAATCTGTTGCGGACGCCACCGTAGCGAC
The DNA here is from genome assembly GCF_002100145.1 of Vibrio sp. qd031. GTDB lineage: Bacteria > Pseudomonadota > Gammaproteobacteria > Enterobacterales > Vibrionaceae > Vibrio. The sequence continues at coordinate 495,737 of NZ_JXQD01000024.1, read as the reverse complement.
CTGGCATAAGCAGCCAGGCGACGCTGTAGAGCGTGACGAAGTTATCGTCGATATCGAAACAGATAAAGTGGTACTTGAAGTACCAGCGCCAGAAGCTGGTGTGTTAGAAGCCATTATTGAAGAAGAAGGTGCAACGGTACTTTCTAAGCAACTCATCGCCAAGTTAAAAGCAGGCGCAGTCGCTGGAGAACCTACCAACGATTCGACTCAAGCAACCGAAGCATCGCCAGATAAGCGCCATAAAGCGTCTCTTACTGAAGAGTCGAACGATGCGCTTAGCCCAGCGGTTCGCCGTTTGCTTGCTGAAAACGACTTAAAGGCAGCAGATGTCAATGGCAGCGGCGTTGGTGGCCGTATTACTCGCGAAGATGTTGAGAAACATATTGCGGATGCCAAAGTGGCTCCAGTTGCACAAGCTGATGCAAAAGCCGAAGCGCTAGCCTCGGCTCGCAGTCAAAAACGCGTGCCGATGACTCGCCTTCGTAAAACCGTCGCTAACCGACTGCTTGAAGCAAAAAACAGCACCGCTATGTTGACGACGTTCAACGAAGTGAATATGAAGCCAATCATGGATTTGCGTAAGCAATACAAAGATCAATTTGAAGAGCGTCATGGTACTCGTCTTGGCTTTATGTCTTTCTACGTAAAAGCCGTAACAGAAGCATTGAAGCGCTATCCAGAAGTGAACGCTTCCATCGATGGCACCGATATCGTTTATCATAACTATTTTGACATCAGTATGGCGGTTTCTACGCCACGTGGTCTGGTTACCCCGGTCTTGAAAGACTGTGATACCTTAGGCTTTGCTGACATCGAAAAAGGCATCAAGGAGCTTGCGATTAAAGGTCGTGATGGCAAATTGACGGTAGACGAATTGATGGGGGGTAACTTTACCATCACCAATGGTGGTGTCTTTGGCTCATTGATGTCGACGCCGATCATCAACCCACCGCAAGCGGCTATTTTGGGTATGCACAAGATCCAAGATCGCCCAATGGCAGTGGATGGAAAAGTTGAGATTCTACCAATGATGTACCTAGCTCTGTCTTATGACCACCGATTGATCGATGGTCGAGAGTCTGTGGGCTTCTTGGTCACCATTAAAGAACTTCTAGAAGATCCTGCTCGTCTGCTTCTCGATGTTTAGAGTCTCAAACTAAAGGTCTAAATTTAAGTTGGGTAGGGGTGCTCACTCTCACTCAACTTAATTCTTAAGGTTACAGGCAACGGAAATGGGTTGCCTTTTGGCCTGCGGAATAAGCGGTACCGCTTAGCTCAAGAGTACTCCTACGTAAGGGCCCACAATGCAACGGTGCCCATGGACAATAATAACTACGGAATAAACACATGAATTTGCATGAATACCAAGCCAAACAGCTGTTTGCAGAATTCGGATTGCCAGTACCAGAAGGCTACGCATGTGAAACAGCGCAAGAAGCGTTTGAAGCAGCGGGTCGTATTAGTACGGCTAAGAAAGTCGTGAAATGTCAGGTTCACGCTGGTGGCCGCGGTAAAGCGGGCGGTGTGGAGCTACACGACACTAGAGAAGGTGCAAAAGAGTTTGCGCAAAAGTGGCTAGGCAAAAACCTAGTGACTTATCAAACAGATGCGGCAGGTCAACCGGTCACTAAAATCTTGGTTGAAGAAGCATCGAACATCGCCAATGAGCTGTACCTAGGTGCAGTGGTTGACCGTGCAACGCGCAAAGTCGTGTTCATGGCATCAACAGAAGGTGGCGTTGAAATTGAAAAAGTTGCTGAGGAAACTCCTGAGCTTATCCACAAAGCTGCGATTGATCCATTGGTTGGCCCTCAGGCTTACCAGGGCCGTGAGCTCGCGTTCAAACTTGGCCTTACAGGCGACCAGATAAAACAGTTTGTTAAAATCTTTATGGGTCTGGCGAACATGTTTGAGCAATACGACCTCGCATTGCTAGAAATTAACCCATTGGTGGTTACTGCTGAAGGCGATCTACTTTGTCTTGATGGCAAGATCAACATTGATTCAAACGCCATGTACCGTCAGCCTAAACTGCGCGAAATGCACGATCCATCACAAGAAGATGAACGTGAAGCACATGCCGCACAATGGGAACTTAACTACGTTGCTCTTGATGGCACTGTAGGGTGTATGGTGAACGGTGCGGGCCTAGCAATGGGTACCATGGACATCGTTAACTTGCACGGTGGCAAGCCAGCTAACTTCTTAGACGTTGGTGGCGGCGCAACCAAAGAACGTGTAGCAGAAGCGTTTAAGATCATCTTGTCCGACGACAATGTGAAAGCCGTTTTGGTGAACATTTTTGGCGGTATCGTACGTTGTGACATGATTGCCGAAGGCATCATTGGCGCAGTAAAAGAAGTCGGTGTGAACGTGCCCGTTGTGGTACGTCTAGAAGGCACCAACGCAGATCTTGGTCGCCAAGTTCTTGCTAATTCTGACGTTGATATCATTGCTGCAGAGTCTTTGACTGATGCGGCTCAAAAAGTAGTTGCTGCTGCGGAGGCCAAATAATGTCTGTACTCATTAATAAAGACACCAAAGTAATTTGTCAGGGCTTTACCGGTGGCCAAGGTACGTTCCACTCGGAGCAAGCTATCGCATACGGTACGCAAATGGTCGGCGGTGTTTCTCCAGGTAAAGGCGGTCAAACACACCTAGGTCTACCAGTATTCAATACAGTGCGTGAAGCGGTTGAGACGACGGGCGCGACAGCAACGGTTATCTATGTGCCAGCCGCATTTTGTAAAGACGCCATTCTTGAAGCGATTGATGCGGGCATTAAACTCATCGTGACCATTACGGAAGGCATCCCAACCATCGATATGATCGATGTGAAAGTGAAGCTTGAAGAGACAGGCGTTGTGATGATTGGTCCTAACTGTCCGGGTGTGATCACGCCAGACGAGTGTAAGATCGGTATCATGCCAGGCCACATTCACAAGAAAGGTCGCGTAGGCATTGTATCTCGTTCAGGTACATTGACCTACGAAGCGGTTAAGCAAACCACAGACGAAGGCTTTGGTCAGTCGTCGTGTGTGGGTATTGGTGGTGACCCAATTCCTGGTTCTAACTTCATTGACATTCTTAAGTTGTTCCAAGAAGACCCTGAAACTGAAGCGATTGTCATGATCGGTGAAATCGGTGGTACCGCTGAAGAAGAAGCTGCAGCGTTTATTAAAGACAATGTCACTAAACCAGTGGTTTCCTACATTGCCGGCGTCACTGCCCCTCCAGGCAAGCGTATGGGTCACGCAGGTGCGATCATCTCTGGTGGTAAAGGTACTGCGGAAGATAAATTCCAAGCGCTAGAAGCCGCGGGTGTGAAGACGGTGAAAAGTCTTGCAGACATCGGCAGTGCGCTTCGTGAAGTAACTGGTTGGTAATACCCTAACAGTGAAAATAGAAACGGGGCTGAGAAATCAGCCCCGTTTTTTTGTTTCCAGTGAAACGTTAATAACGTTTAGTTGAGTTTTCCTTCATCCAACGCCGCACTTAGCCACACCAAAGGTGCATTCCAATTAATGGTGATCTCGTTGAGCGTCCAAGCATTGATTTTGTCTTTATAACAGGTCTGCCCTATACAGTGCCCTTTCATTGGTGCAGCAACAGGGTCACTAAAACTGACTGAGTTAGGCCCACCTATAAGCGCACCTGGTGCGGGTGCAGGTGAGTTCTCATCGACTGCGTTTGCCCAAAATCGGTGGTGAGGTTCACTGGCGGCGCGCGTTCCGTACCCGGTTACATAAGAAATATTCATGGGGTTACTGCCAAGCAAATAGTCCATGGCATTGGCTGCAGTTTTCAAGAACTCGATGTTGTTGGTAAAGTCGTGTGCATAGACCAAAAAGATCCCTCGGTTGGCAAGGTTAGAATTCGACCCCCATGGGTACTCTGCTACTGAATAAGGGATGTTGTAGCCTTCATTCATTTGCTGAGCAAGATATTGGCTCGAGGTTTTTACAATAGCCTCACGAGCTTGCTGTTTAGCAGAGAAATTACTGTCGACAACCGCCAAGCTGATCGTGCCTAGCGGCGCCGTGTATTGCCAAAAGATGTCGCCATCAGCCTCTTCATTGCCTATGGGTGACGCTAAATACTCAGGAGATTGTGTAATGAAGGCTAAATAGCCATCATCTGCGGTAGTAAGATAAAGTTCGGCCGCCGCCCAATAGAACTCGTCTTCTAAGGCACTGTCATTGTATGGGCCAGAGCCAGTAAAATTGTCATAAGCGAATATGTTAGAATGCCTATTGGCCGCCTCCCAAGCACTCTGGGCTGCATTTAAACAGCGTGACGAGAACTCGGGGTCAATGTTTCGCCAAATTCGCGCACACTGAGCGGCAACAGCAGATAAGTTTAATGTTGCTGCGGTGCTAGGTTGTCCTACGTAGCGCTTTTCTGTATCGAGATGAGGAGGCAAGGGCATGCCTGTCCAAGTTTCATCCGCTATTTTATGAAACGCGAGATACGAAGCATCAATTTGGGTCAGTTGTAGAGGCTCGCCCTCCTGCTGTATTCCAAGAGGCACTGAGACTTTAACCCCCTCTGGGATTTGCATCGCTAGCATAAACTCAATGTTCCATTTTGCTTCTGCCAATAATGCGTTGCCGCCTTGCTGCGCTTCAGGGTTTAGGTCTTTTGCAGTATCGAAATGAGATTGCGCTCCTTCTATATACAGCCCACGCTCGTATAGGTTAAGCAATGTCCACGTTGATATGCCGCTATTGACGGTGTATTTGCCGTGATCCCCAGCATCGTACCATCCTCCTGTCGCATCAACGGTGTAATCACACCCAGGCCACTTCGTTCCCCAAGTGTCAATCTTGTCAAAGCAGGTTGCGGTATCTTGCGGGTGGCCAGCAGGTCTTGCGAGATCGCTGCGCTGTACAAAGGGAGCCTCGATCGCAATTCCGCTGCGATTTTGATAAAAGTAGGAAAGAGCGTCTTTTTTTAACGAGGCGTATAGGTTAGAAGAAATTGAGAACGGAAAGCTTGTCTCGTCGTTTACTTTAATGACTAGTTTATCGAGCTCTGCTTGGTATCGTGTTAAGTCGATGCGATGAAGGTTTTCACCAGAAGATTTATTGAGCCCTGTAGGAAGCGTCCTTCCCATATCAATATTGATGCCTTGTGCATTTTCCAAGGTCCAACGCAGTGGTTCGGTTGACTCAGATTGCACAAAGACATACTTGTCAGCCTTAGGTAAAAAGCCAAGCTGATTGGTGCGAATGGACGACGTTTTCGATACTTCAAAATAGGGTTTCCCATCAATAGAGACGTTGGTAAAGCAGATGTTGCCCGACTGCTGTGCCCCCATTTGAAATTGAAACTCGCCACCTGCATCACTATCGAGTTGGTGAGTAAATGTGTACTGATATGACTGCTTCTGTGCGCCGATAGGCGTATCTTCAATGAGGTAATGGGTGTAGGGTGGGCCTTCATGTTGAATGAGTGTCTTCACTTGGGTTTCGACATCGGCGTAGGCGTCAAATGAAACGACGTACGATTGACCTTGTTCTAATCCTATACCGCCGTGACCAAGTATCACACTCCATGGGTTTGGACCGGGGTTCAGGATTTCCATACAGGCCCATTGGTCGGCAACGGTGACTGTACCTCCTGCACTCCACCAGCCGTCTAGCTGCTGGTCGAAATTGCCGTTGCGAACCATTTCATCCGCTGAGACGAAGTGGGTGAAAAAAAGCATTGGAGACAACAATGCCAGCCGAGCGAAACAAGAAACGCGCATGTAAACCATCCATAAGTCATTGAAATAATAAACTCAAGTTAGACGAAGCACTGGGTTTAGGATAAAAGGCCGATGTAACAATGTGATTTGGCAGAGTACCAATGTGTATAAGCGTGAATAGAGTCGAGCGAATTAGGTTGAAAATGAAACAGTTTCATCGCGATTAATGATGCTCAAGAACGCGAGCTAATAGGATTAATCGCAAGCAGGGAGTAGCACTAGTGCAAACGCCACAAGTAAAGACGGTTGTTACCTGTAGCGCATGGATTATTGCGTGTTAAGCTCGTTGTCTCGCAAACAGTTGCGCCATAATAAACAGCACCAACGCGCTACACACGACCGATGGCCCTGCTGGAGTATCGTAGCTCCAAGACATTGCCAACCCTCCTAAAACGCTCAGCATACCGGTAAGCGTGGCGATGGTGGCCATTTGCTCGGGTGAGCGAGAGAACTTATGCGCTGTGGCTGCAGGTATGATCAACAATGAAGAGATAATTAACGCACCCACAAACTTCATCCCAACGGCAATAACCACACCGGTAAGCACCATTATTAGTAAGCGCATTGCCTTAATGTTTACCCCTTCAATGGCGGCAAGTTCTTCATTGACTGTACTCGACAACAGTGGATGCCAATATCGATATAGAGTAAGTAACACCACTATGACACCGACATAGATGAAGGCGACATCAGTGAAGTTAACAGCCAACAAGTCACCAAATAAGTAAGACATTAAATCAACGCGCACGTGGTCCAAAAAACTGATGGCGATTAAGCCAAGTGATAGGGCGCTGTGAGCCAATATTCCTAGTAAGGTATCGGTGGAGACGCGGCTTTTTTCTTGCAATGTAACCAAAAACAGTGCAATTGCGATGCAGGTGACAATAAGCGCCAAATATAGGTTTATGTGCAGTAGAAACCCAAGTGCGATGCCAAGTAAAGACGCGTGGGCGAGCGTATCACCAAAGTAAGCCATTTTTCGCCACACCACGAAAGAGCCTAATGGACCTGCGATAATCGCAATGCCTAATCCGGCAAGCAAAGAGGGCAGTAAAAATTCAATCATGACTGTGTCCGTGATGGTGGTGATCGCATTGCTGCCCGTCGCCTTCTACGGCGTTACCAGACAGGTCGTGATGGTGGTGATGGTTATGCTCGTAAAAGGCCAGCGCATTGTGGTGACCGTGGCCAAACATTTCGATGTAGGATGGGTGTGACGTCACAGCCTCAGGGGTACCAGAGCAACAGACATGGCGTTGCAAGCAAACCACGTGATCGGTTTTGGCCATTACCAAGTGTAAATCGTGCGATACCATCAAAATCGCGCAATCAAAGCGATGGCGGATTTGATCAATTAAGTTGTACAAGTCAATTTGTCCTTGCACATCAACACCTTGTGCAGGCTCGTCGAGCACCAACAATTGTGGGCGACGTAACAGGGCGCGAGCTAACAGTACGCGCTGAGTTTCTCCGCCGGATAGGCTGTGAAGGTTAGCCTTAGACAAATGTTCCGCGCCCACTAACCGCAATGCTTCCAATCGTTCTTGCTCGCTGTATTTACCGGCCAACTTTAGAAACTTGTTTACGTTTAGAGGCAAACTTTCATTTAGTCTCAGTTTTTGCGGAACGTACCCAACCCGTAATTTCTCAGTCTTAATGACACGTCCAGAGTTAGGTTTAAGTAACCCTAATATGACTTTCACTAGGGTCGACTTGCCCGCACCATTTGGGCCAACCAGAGTTGTAATCTGGCCTTGGGTAATGGTTAGAGAGATTGAGTCGAGTACAGTTAGAGAGTCAAACTGTACCGAAATGTCCTGTAACTCTATCAATGGGGGCATGAATAAGTCTCATTTGCGAACTTAGGCCAACATGGAGTACCATCACCGCAATCTAATTAAGGGCGACCAGCAAAATGTTGAAAAAAATAGTCTTTGTCGTAGCCGCACTATTGTCCATGAATGTGGCGGCTGTGCAAGTGGTATCCAGTATAAAACCGATTCAGTTGATTGTGGCTGAAATTACTCATGGCGTTGCAGACAGTCAAACCTTGTTAGGCGCGAATGCGTCACCACACGATTACGCACTTAAACCGTCCGATGTGCGAACATTAGACTCTGCAGATTTGGTGGTGTGGTTTGGTCATGATCTCGAACCTTACATTGCGTCGATCATGAAAGGCAAAAGTAACAGTTTTGAAATCAGTAAAGTAGACGGGATTGAATTTCGTGAATACGAAGATGCGCAAGCCCACGATGGCCATGATCATGGTTCGACCGACGCTCACTTTTGGTTGGGCATCAATCCTACGCGCCAATTTGCACAAGCTCTAACGCAGCGTTTGTCCGACATTGATGAAGATAATGCAGCTCTGTATGCTCAAAATCTACAAGCGTTTGAAATACAACTTACAAAGACTGAGCAAGCTATTGCGGAAGAACTCATGTCGGTTAAAGGCGAAGGCTATTACGTTTTTCATGATGCGTATGGCTATTTTGAATCCCACTTTGGGCTCAATCAACTGGGGCACTTTACCGTCTCTCCAGAGAGAAAGCCTGGAGCGCGCACTCTAATTACAATACGAACGGCTCTAAAAGAGCAGCCTGTTGCCTGTGTATTTCAAGAGCCACAATTCACTCCAGCGGTGATAGAGAGTGTCACCAGAGGCAGTGACGTAGAAATAGGCACCCTTGATCCATTGGCAACAACCGTAGAAACCGGACCTGGCGCCTACTTTGTATTTCTGGAGCAAATCAGCGCCAGTTTTACCGAGTGTTTGTCAAAGTAATCTCATGAGTTAAGACGGCGTTCCGTGCATATCAATCAACGCTGCGCAGTAAAAAACGCTTAACTCATTATAAGTTAAGCGTTTTTTTTGATCTCTTATTTGAGTGAAGCTTCAACATGAGCTTCTCTATTGTGACTAAAATTGACTCCCCCGCAATTAATACCAACCAAAGCAATTACCTGAGCATTCTTGCTCGTTATCAGCGATTTTTCCGGGGCAATTTTCTGAGCAGTTAATGACTTCGACTGGTATTACACATCGTCAAACGGCAAAACGCTTTGGCCTAAACATTGATACACCATGAGCTTTGGGAAAATTAATAATCAATTTTGTGGTTAGGATTTATCCAGATTGATCTAAGTCAATATGCCTTTTTTACATTTGGTTACTATAAATGCAAATTGTTTTCATTTACAAAGGCATGTTATGAAATTGGCGGATCTTAAGGTAGGACAGCAAGCTACCATCGTCTCTCTAGATAATATCGACTCAGTGGATCGAAAGAAATTGCTGGTGCTTGGTGTACTCCCTAATTCAAAGGTAACGCTACAACGTGTCGCACCATTTGGTGACCCTCTTCAAATTCAAGCAAGCACCGTTTCCCTCGCGATCCGTAAAAAAACTGCGCAAAAAATCTCAGTCGAGGTTGCATAATGGCTTACTCAATCTTATCTGTTGGTAACCCAAACAGCGGCAAAACAACACTTTTTAATGCCTTAACGGGTTCTAAGCAGCGCGTTGGTAACTGGGCTGGTGTTACTGTTGAAAAAAAGACAGGACACTTTTCGACGTCGGACACTCAGTTTGATGTTACAGACTTACCCGGTATTTACTCGTTAGATAGCGGTAATGATGTAAACAGCCTCGACGAAGCCATTGCAGCAAAAGCCGTAATAACCCTAGAGACCGACTTAATCATCAATATCGTTGATGCGACAAGCTTAGAGCGCAGCCTATATATGACACTGCAACTGCGTGAGCTAGGTCGACCAATGGTAGTAGTGCTCAATAAAATCGATGTTCTGCAAGCACAAGGTCATGTATTAGACATTAAAAATTTGTCCGAGCAATTAGGCGTCCCAGTGTTCGCGCTGTCTGCGCACAAGTCGGATCAGGTAAACGAATTTAAGCAGCAGCTTGCACAACATTTTGCTAGTGCCAAACATACCGAAGTTAAGCCACTACATTTAGAGTATCCAGTAGCGTTTGAAAATGCGATCACTCGCTTGTCGCGGCTATTTGAAGGGCGCAAAGCCACGTCAAGAGCGTTAGCGATTCGTGCATTGGAAGCTGACCAAATGGTGCTATCTGGTGTTGATGACTCAGTGAAGGCAGTGGTAGAAAAAGAACAAATTGAGCTTAATCTTGATATCGACTTGTTGGTGGCTAATGTTAAGTTCACCCATATTAATCAGGTATGCAAGAAGGTCGCTCGCGAGCAAGGCCACTTATCTCGCTCGATGAGCGAGCGCATAGATTCAGTGATCCTGAACAAGTACGTGGGTGTCCCGTTCTTTTTTGCAGTGATGTATCTGATGTTTATGTTCTCGATTAACATCGGTAGTGCATTTATCGACTTCTTTGACATCGGTGTTGGCGCGATATTGGTTGATGGTACGCACCATATGTTGGACGGTGTGTTGCCACAGTGGTTGGTCTCTTTGCTGGCCGACGGTGTGGGCGCAGGTGTGCAAACGGTGGCGACCTTTATTCCAGTGATTGCAGCGCTATACCTCTTTTTGTCGATGCTCGAAAGCAGTGGTTATATGTCTCGTGCAGCGTTTGTACTTGACAAAGTCATGCAAAAAATCGGACTACCAGGTAAAGCGTTTGTACCTTTAGTACTTGGCTTTGGCTGTAATGTTCCCTCTATCATGGCAACCCGTACGCTGGATCAGGAGCGAGAGCGTAAGCTCGCTGCGTCAATGGCGCCGTTTATGTCATGTGGTGCACGTCTTCCGGTATACGCTCTGTTTGCGGCTGCATTCTTTCCTGAAAGTGGTCAAAACCTTGTATTTGCCCTGTATTTACTTGGCATAGTCGCGGCTGTGTTCACCGGGCTTGTGCTTAAACACACCGTTTATCCTGGCAGCAGCGATAGCTTGATCATGGAAATGCCTGATTACGAACTTCCGACCGCTAAAAACGTGGTGATTAAGACGTGGCAAAAGTTGAAGCGATTTGTGCTTGGCGCAGGTAAAACCATTGTTGTAGTAGTGACCATTCTAAGTTTCCTAAACTCCATTGGTACTGATGGCAGCTTTGGCAACCAAGACAGCGAACACTCAGTACTGTCGAAAGTGGCGCAAACTGTGACTCCAGTGTTTCAGCCTATGGGGATCCAACAAGAGAACTGGGCAGCAACCGTCGGTATTATCACCGGTATTTTTGCCAAAGAAGCGGTTGTGGGCACATTAAACAGCTTGTACTCACCAGAAACAGGTGAAGATGAAGCGGAGTTTGATCTTGGTGCGAGCCTTCAAGAAGCGGTAATGAGTATTCCTGAAAATTTGATTGGAATCAGCTTCAGTGACCCTCTTGGTGTGAGTGTTGGTGAGGTCGGTGATTTCGATACCGCAGCTGAAGAGCAGGGTGTTGATGCGTCAACCTTTGGTAATCTTAAGGCACTATTTGCCACCAATGCTGCGGCAATGTCATATCTAATATTCATATTATTGTATACGCCTTGTGTCGCGGCTATGGGGGCTTACACTCGCGAGTTTGGCCCTGCGTATGCTCGATTCATTGCGGTGTGGACCTTTGCCTTGGCCTATTTTGGCGCAGTACTGTACAACCAAGTCGCGCTGCTTCCACAGCAGCCAATGGTAAGCATGGCATGGATTGGAGCCATCGGTATCATTTGCGCAGTTGTCTATGGACTTCTTAAGCGTCAAGCCGGTAAGCAGAAAGTATTGGAGGTACAAGTAGGATGATCCTAGATCAGCTCAAAGCCTGTATCGAAGAGTCGGGTTGTGTAGAGCAAAAAACCTTAGCCAAGCGATATTCGTTGAGTGAGGACGGCGTTGAAGTGATGCTAACTCCATGGATTAAGCGCGGTAAGGTTGTGCGAAAGCTCACTACAAATAAATTGGGCAATACCGTTAAGGTCGAGTACTGCAAAGTGGACGACCAGCAGATCCCAATGCAGACAATTGTTTAATTAAGCGATGCAGTATCAAAAAGGCAGACTCTATTGAGTCTGCCTTTTTATTCGCTGTCGTTCTAGCAAAGTTAAACCAATCGAAGTCATTAACTGAGTAGGAAATTGCTTTGGTTGGTATTAAATGGCTCGAAACTGATTAGAGCGACTCAGTGCATGTGTCAGTTTGTCCACCATCTCACTTTGACTATCCTCGTCTCTTTGACGTCCTTGGGTGTTTCCCCAAATAGGCCCAGGCCATGCTATGTCGTTATTAAAGCGAGCAACCACATGAAAGTGAAATTGAGGAACAAGGTTACCCAGTGCGCCAATATTGAGTTTATCGGGTTGAAAAATAGCTTCCAGAGTTTGCGATACAGTCTGCACTTCTGATAGTAACTGCTGCTGTTGGCGAACCGTGAGGTGATGCAGCTCTTTAATATTATCGAGCTTAGGGACCAGGACGACCCATGGGGCAGCATCATCTTTTATGAGCAAAGCCAAGCTGAGTGGAAACTCACCTAAGAGCGTGGTGTCTTGGTGTAATTTTGGGTGGAGTGCGAAACTCATCGTTCATCCTCGTGCATCAAATAAGGAAAAGGGTACCTTGTTGCGAATGAAAGCGCACCTACTGTATGCGCTTCCCACCTAACGAGCCATCGTTAACTAGGCAGTTGCTAATACTGGTTGCTTGGTTTGCTGTACCGGATCACGAGACAATAGCAATGTACCACCAATCAATAACCCAGCGCCAGATAACTGGTATCCGGTTAGGGATATGTCGAGCAACCACCAGTTTAATCCCACCGCAGCGACAGGAAAAAACAACTCAGCAAGCGTACCGAATCGCGCAGGGATACGCTCTAATCCTTTGTAATATAAAAACATACCAATCAACCCTGACAGCAAGACCATATACACAAGATTGAGCTCATCACCGGCGTGTAATTGGAAGGATTCCCCATTAATTAGCATCAAAAAGGTGAGGGCGATAAACGCAAGTCCAAATCGACCTGTCATGATCTGCACACTGTTGTAACCAGATAACGTCAGTTTTCGTCCATACACCGTTGACGCTCCCCAAGCGCACACTGCTAACAGAGCACAACCATAGCCGAGTAAAATTGCGGTTATGGCAGGGTTGTAGTACCACATACTGTCACTATGGGAGAGTGCGACGATGTCCGGTGCAATCATTAACACACTGCCACTTAAACTGAGTACAGCACAGGCAATAAAATGCTTACTGATTGTCTCTTTAAGTAATATCACTGACAACGAAATGGCGATAATGGGTTGGAGCTTTTGAAGCAAAATGACAATGGTTGGATTCATTAAGCTAAAGGCTTTGATGAAGGCTAAAGTACCAATTACTGAGCCAAAAAGACCAATTAATAAAAACGCAAACGCCGTGCCTTTAATGTATCGAAAGCGCCAGTTGGGTTTAGACATGGCTAATACAACGATAAAAGCAACTAGCACAAGGTGCTCAAAAAACACGATCTGAAGGGTCGAGTTGTTCTCTAACAGAGGGTAACGAAAAAGGGTGTCAGCCGCCCAAAGCGCTGCTGCAAACATGACTAATAATATTCCTGCCACGAAGATCTCCAAAAACAAAAGTAAGATAACGTAAACAGAGCATAAGAATGACAAACACCAACACTCATTTTTACCGAAGCAAAAATGAGAAATCACACCATGTGACAAGCACCAACGCACCTTTAGCAAGCTAAAGGTGCAGTGCGCCAATTGGCATTTGTTACTTCTTTCATCCGGACTGTAACCGTCGGCTTTGGAATTTAACCAAATCTGCTAGACCTTTTTGGCTCAAGGAGTGAAGGACCAAAAAGCGCTCGTGGGCTTAAGCGAAACGCTATCACCACCGGTGGGGAATTTCGCCCCGCCCTGAAGTAGATTTCATCTTAACAAATTTTACACTTTTCTGGTAGGTCTGCTGCTCTTAACGGTAAGAAAACATTAGTTTTAGAGATCAAAAAAGGAGCCCATATGAGCTCCTTTGTGTACTAAGTTTGCGTGTTACATACGCTCTAGAGTGTTGATGCCAAGCAGAGATAAACCTTGCTTAATGGTTTTCGCTGTTAGAGCTGCAAGTTTAAGGCGGCTCTGTTTGATCACTTCATCTTCACACTTCAAGATTGGACATGCTTCGTAGAAGCTTGAGAACTGTCCTGCTAGCTCAAATAAGTAACTACACATTAGGTGCGGTTGGCCTTCACGGGCTACGGCTTGTACTGCTTCTTCAAACTGAAGCAGTTTGGCGATAAGTGCCTTCTCTTTGTCATCGCTAACCGTAATATTGCCCTCAAGCGAGTCCATGCTTACGCCGGCTTTTGCAAAGATAGACGCGACACGAGTGTAAGCGTACTGCATGTAAGGCGCAGTGTTACCTTCAAAGGCCAACATGTTGTCCCAGTCGAACACATAATCGGTGGTGCGGTGTTTAGACAAGTCAGCGTATTTCACCGCGGCCATTGCAACTGTATTGGCGATGGTAGTCTTTTCGGAGGCGTCTAGACCAGGGTTCTTTGACTCGATCAGTTTTGCTGCACGCTCTTCTGCTTCATCAAGAAGATCCGCGAGACGCACTGTACCACCAGCACGGGTCTTAAATGGACGGCCATCTTTGCCTAGCATCATGCCGAACGCATGGTGCTCAAGGCTCACTTCTTCTGGAATATAACCCGCTTTACGCACAATGCTCCAAGCTTGCATAAGGTGCTGATGCTGACGCGAATCAATGAAGTACAACACACGATCTGCGCCAAGGGTTTCGTAACGATATTTGGCACATGCGATATCGGTTGTGGTGTATAGGTAGCCGCCATCACGCTTCTGGATGATCACGCCCATGGCTTCGCCATCTTTATTTTTATATTCGTCTAGGAATACAACTTGAGCGCCATCGTCTTCTTTTGCAAGACCTTGAGCTTTAAGGTCTGCGACTACGCCGGGAAGCATATCGTTATACATACTCTCACCCATTACATCTTCGCGGGTAAGCGATACGTTTAAACGATCGTAGTTGTGTTGGTTGGTTTCCATCGTCACATCAACCAATTTTTTCCACATTTCGTTGCAGTAAGCGTCACCACCTTGCAACTTAACTACATAGCCGCGAGCTTTTTCAGCAAAAGCGGCGTCTTCGTCATAAAGCTTCTTAGACTCACGGTAAAAGCCTTCGAGATCCGACAGCTTCATTGATACTTCACCGGTCTCCTGCTGAACACGCTCAAGGTTGGCAATCAGCATACCAAATTGCGTGCCCCAGTCACCGATGTGGTTAGCGCGAACGACCTTGTGCCCTAGAAACTCTAATGTGCGAACAACCGCGTCACCAATAATGGTTGAGCGCAGATGGCCAACGTGCATTTCTTTCGCTACGTTTGGTGCTGAATAATCGGCAACAATGGTTTTTGGGGCTTCTGCGGCAACACCTAAACGGCTGTCGGCAAGAGCAAGGTCAGCTTGATGCGCTAAAAACTCTGGGCTTAGGAAAATATTAATAAATCCAGGACCTGCGATTTCGAGTTTGCTCGCTATACCGTCTAAATCAAGGTTATCCAATACTTTTTGTGCAAATTCTCGTGGGTTAGTGCCTAGCTTTTTGGCCACGCCCATGACGCCATTTGCTTGGTAATCACCAAACTGTGGCTTTGCAGATTGTCGCACAGCAGCAGGACTGCCCGCTGGGGCGCCAGCGGCTTCTAGTGCTTGAGAGACTTTGTCGTTAATCAGTGCTTGGATATTCACTCGCGTTTCCTTCAATCTAAGGATCACAGCAACCTCTTGGGATATGCTGTTTAAGTTCACAAAAATGGCGGTAATGATACCAATTTTCTTGCATGGCTTATAGAGAGGATTTAAGGAAATTACGGTCTAATTTGTGATTAAAAAGCCGTGACGTGAAAAAATGGGAAAAGCAGGCTTAAATTGTTAGCATGGCGACGATCGCACACGTAAGGAAGGGTAACGCACATGGTGTCACAGTCGCTTTTACAGCAGCAACAATTATTGCCTCCACAAATGATGGAGCAGCTACCCACATTTTGGCGCAACATCGAGGCGTTGGCCTCTAATCTGAAACTGGATTTAAAGGGTTTGCAAGCCGACCACATTGCGATGCGCATTAATAGTAAAGACGTTGCCGAGCACGCTCACAAATTGTGGCTAGGCAAGGGCCGTCAGATTTCCAATGCACACATTAATGGCCGACCGATCATCGTGATCGAATTTGACCAGCCACTGTCAACGCCGTATGGCTCGATAGAGTGTTTAGAGCTGCCATACCCTGCCAGAGATAAGTTCTATTCGAGCCAAGGTTGGGAACATGTTGAATTTGTCGTACCCAGTGAGGCCGAAAGCGCTGAAGCGTTTTTTGATGAGTTATTGCATCGTTACCCTGACTTTGCGCAGCAATGCGACCGTTTAGACGCGTTAGGCATCGCGGTGAAGTTATCCAGTCCAAAAGGAGAAGGCGAGCGTCTAGCAAACCCGACGGTGGCGTTTAAGCATAACGGTGTGTGCATTAAACTGCATCCACATTCGCTTAAGTCTATTGTCCATTCGGAGCAAAACCAGTAACTCGCCATAAAACAAAGCCCGCCAAACCTTAATGGGCTCGACGGGCTATAGCGTTACAGGTTTTGTTTACAAAATGACGGTCTTATTGCCGTACACAAATACGTGATCATTTAGTACTTTATTGAGCGCTTTACTCAATACGTTTTTCTCGACGTCTCGACCCGCTTGCGCCATATCTTTGGCACTAAAATTGTGATCAACAGGAATAACGTCTTGCTTAATGATCGGACCCTCATCTAGGTCGTTGGTCACATAGTGCGCGGTGGCACCAATTATTTTCACACCGCGATCGTAGGCTTGCTGATATGGTTTAGCGCCAATGAATGCGGGCAAAAAGCTGTGGTGAATGTTGACAATTTTATGGTGGTATTGCTCAACGAAACTAGGGGTCAGTACGCGCATGTATTTGGCCAGCACCAGTAGATCGGGCGCGTAAGGTGCAATGGCTTCCATGACTTTTTGTTCGTGTTCTTCACGAGAAAGATCAACATGAGAGACATGATGATACGGGATATCAAACTTCTCTGTTAGGGTCTGTAAGGAATCGTAGTTTCCGACAACCGCAGCGATGTCTACATTAAGGCTACCATCGTAGGTCTTCATTAAAATATCGCCTAAGCAGTGGGACTCTTTAGTCACAAGAATCACAATGCGTTTGCGCTCAGAACTGACCAGTCTGCGCTTTGTACCTTCAGGCAGCGCTTGATCGAGATCGGCCAAAAAGGTTTGGTCGTTAAAATATCCCTCTAGTTCCGTGCGCATAAAGAAGTGGCCGCTAGCATTATCAACAAACTCATTGTTGTGAATAATATTAAGCTGGTGTTTGTAACAGATATTGGTGATTTTAGAGATTAGCCCAGGCGCATCGCTGCAGTGGGTGAGTAAGGTTTTCTTTTCCATAAGTTGTGTGTGCTTTTCATTATCATACTACCCCTAGTAATATTCGAAATAGCTTAAGGATTCAACTGCTATCTTAGTGTGAGTTACGATTGTCCTCACTGCTGTGCTAAACCCATGGTCAAAATTGTTCAGCGTGGTAATCTGTCGCGGTAGATTGGAAGGGAGAAAATATGGCCGCGGTGACCAAAGCATTTGCAGCAAATGGTGCGTTAAGTAAAGCGATAACAGGGTTTCAAGCGAGGCAGCCTCAAATTGATATGGCTGAAGCGGTGGAAAACGCGATCGCAAGCGATGCGCAATTGGTTGTTGAGGCTGGAACAGGCACAGGTAAAACGTTCGCCTATTTGGTTCCTGCGCTGCTGAGCGGTAAAAAAATCATATTAAGCACCGGCTCGAAAAACCTTCAAGAGCAGCTCTACCACCGAGATCTCCCGTTAATCATTGGTGCGTTAAATTAC
The DNA here is from genome assembly GCF_002100145.1 of Vibrio sp. qd031. GTDB lineage: Bacteria > Pseudomonadota > Gammaproteobacteria > Enterobacterales > Vibrionaceae > Vibrio. Next base: position 478,098 of record NZ_JXQD01000024.1, on the reverse strand, counting down.
TTTGGGCAAGTCACGCTGCTAAAGGGGCGTTCCAATTATTTGTGCTTAGAACGACTCAGCCAACAAATGGTCGAGAGCCATTCGCCGGACGGCGACAACCAACACTTTGCGCAACTGGTTAAAGTGAGAAGTTGGGCATCTTCCAGCAGCAGCGGAGATTTGGGGGAATGTGAAACTTTACCTGAAGACAGCCCTGCGATCCCACTGATAACCTCTACCAACGATAATTGTATGGGCAAAGATTGCCCTAGCTATCAAGATTGCTATGTTCTCAAAGCCCGTAAAAAAGCCCTAGAATCTGACTTGGTCATTGTTAATCACCACCTCTTTATGGCGGATTTAGCGATAAAAGAGACGGGTTTTGGTGAGCTTATCCCAGAGGCCGATGTGTTTATTTTTGATGAAGCCCATCAACTGCCAGACATTGCAAGCCAGTATTTTGGTCAGTCGTTATCCAGTCGACAAATAGCCGATCTGGGAAAGGACATAGAAATTGGCTATCGGTCACAAGCCAAAGACATGCGACAGCTGCAAAAAGTAGCGCAAAGGATCACTCAAGTGGCGCAAGATATGCGCATATTGTTAGGGGATAATGGTGACAAAGGCAATTGGCGTGAGGCGATATCGCGGCCTGAAGTCCAACGACAAATAGAACAAATGAATGAAGCGTTTGATTTTGCACAGCAAGTGCTTAAGTTAGCGCTTGGTCGCAGCGAGTTGTTAGATGCCGCTTGGGAGCGCCTTATGACGTTGCAATCTCGTCTCAAGCGGGTGTGCGATGTGTCTATTACTGGATATTCCTACTGGTACGAATGCTCGCCACGGCATTTTGCGCTGCATATAACACCGTTAACGGTGGCCGATAAATTTAGCGAGCAGATGCGAGAGCGGCAGGCCGCATGGGTATTTACCTCTGCGACGCTTGCGGTAGCGGATGACTTTACTCATTTTAGTCAAAGGCTCGGGCTCAAGCCGATAAAGCAGTTTAGTTTACCGAGCCCATTTGACTACCCCAATCAGGTGTCGTTTTGTGTGCCTCGTTATCTGCCAGAAGTTTCCGATCCAGGATACGCCAAGCATCTGGTTAAAACCCTAACGCCAGTTATAGAAGCCAACCAAGGGCGCTGCTTTTTCTTATGCACCTCCCACGCAATGATGCGAGAGTTAACCAAAGGCTTTCGAGAATCGCTCGACCTTCCGGTATTGATGCAAGGTGAAACCAACAAACAGGCGACACTCAATCAGTTTACTGAGCTTGGTAATGCACTGCTTGTTGCCACTGGTGCATTTTGGGAAGGGATTGATGTTAGAGGTGACAGCTTAAGCTGTGTTATCATCGACAAACTACCGTTTACGTCTCCCGATGACCCGTTGTTAAAGGCGCGCATTGAAGATTGCCGCGTAAAAGGCGGAGAACCTTTTGTCGATGTTCAATTACCCGATGCGGTCATTGCATTGAAACAGGGAGTCGGGCGGTTGATTCGGGATAAAACCGATCACGGCGCGCTGGTTATTTGTGATAACCGGTTAGTGACCAAAGATTATGCACCCATTTTTTTAGACAGTTTGCCACCGTTTACTCGGCATCGCAGTTTAGAAAGAGTGATAGACTTTTTACAAGAACCACGAGATTAATTCAGTACCATGACCGTAAAGATTTTGGCCATCGACACCTCCACCGAAAACTGCTCTGTAGCACTTTTGGATGGCGACGCACTTTATAGCCGCAGCGAGTTTGCTCCACGCGGCCACGCAGATAACGTTTTACCGATGGTTGAGGCTGTATTGGCTGAGGCCAAATTACGTTTAAGCGACTTAGATGCGTTAGCATTTGGTCGTGGACCAGGAAGTTTTACTGGCGTCAGAATTGGTATTGGAATGGCGCAAGGCCTGGCATTTGGTGCTGATCTGCCAATGATAGGCATTTCTACCTTAGAAGCAATGGCACAAGCCAGTTTTCGAGTGCACGGTGCAAGCCATGTCGTCTGCGCCATTGATGCGCGCATGAGCGAAGTGTATTGGGGACGCTTTGTTCGTCAAAGCGATGGCCATTGGGCGCCAATGGACCAAGAGTGCGTGATCCCTCCGGCAACACTTGCCGAGCAGTTGTCTTCTGACTCATCGACCTGGACGCAAGCGGGTACGGGATGGGCAGCATACCAAGAGCCTCTATCGCAATTGCCACTGTCTACCGTCGCAGGTGAGGTTCTTTACCCAGAAGCCGAAGATATTGTGATACTGGCAAAACACGCTTATTCTAAAGGAGAGGTGACGGCTGCAGAGGCGTCTGAACCCACCTACTTGCGTGACAACGTTGCGTGGAAAAAACAGCCCAAAAAGCAGTAGATGCGATTGGGTTGAATTGGAGATAGGAGAGATAGATGAATCGAATTAACGGTTTGCCATCGCAGGTTACCCCATTACCTAAATCCGATCGTTCAAAAGCGCAATCAACCAACAAAACCGATACCAACTCAACTCATTCGGTGATGCCTCTGGCGTCCAAGCCGATTCGTATGACCTCAGAAGAGCGGATAAACCAAGCTCGAGTTCAGTACGATTTGCCGGAAGGCAGCTCGCGCCAAGCGATGCAGGAGTATCTTAACGTGGCCAATCAAGCCAGACGTGAAGAGTTGGAACAGCTTGTTGGCGTCGATCTCTATATCTAACGCGACGCCTATCGAACCGTTAAATGAACCCTACCGAGGTGAAGTATGTCTCGAGCTCTTAGTGCAGCCTTACTTGGGCTGGTTGTTCTAATGTCTGGCTGCAGTTCCGTCCCTGAACAGTTGGCCATAGATGAAAGTATTGAACTAAATAACTACCAACACTTGATCGGGCAACAAGCAGCAGTGGGTGAGTGGTATCGTGTCGCAGGGGTTATCGCTAAGATAGATAACTTAGCAGAATCGACGCGAATAGAATTGGCTAACTTGCCATTGAAAGGGGACGCAAAACCCAATATAAAAGCCGAACCAGAGGGGCGAATTGTTTTGTACATTCCAACCTTTCTAGAGCCGGTGACGTACTCTCCGGGTCGACTGCTCACTGTCAACGCAATCTACCGAGGTACGGAAGAAGCCCAAGTCGGGGACTACCAATTAAATGTGCCAATATTGGATGTACAAAACGTCTATCTTTGGACGCTCACAGAACGTGTAGTCGTCGATGATTACCCAAGCAGTTTTGATTGCCTTTATCGTTATTGTCGCCCTTATTCCAGTGGGCCACGCAATGGACGAATCATTCAAGATGTAAAATAACTGTGTCAGTTAACAATTTTCAAACAACTGTTTAAACCTTAGTTTTCAATTTTTTCTCGGTATGATGTAATGACCACAAATAATCACAATAAGGAAAGTAACGTGGACAAACCTTGGCTGTCTCGCTATCCAGAGGACGTTCCTGAAACAATCGATCCAGATGCCTACCCGTCGTTGGTCGATATGTTCGAAAATTCGGTAAGAAACTACGCCGATCAGCCAGCATTCATTAACATGGGTGCCCTAATGACTTATCGCAAGCTGGAAGAGCGCAGCCGTGCTTTTGCCGCTTATTTGCAAAATGAACTCAAACTTAAGAAGGGCGATCGCGTCGCGATCATGATGCCCAACTTGCTTCAATATCCGATTGCTCTATTTGGTGTGTTGAGAGCGGGCCTAATCGCGGTCAATGTGAATCCGCTGTATACCCCACGTGAGCTACAACATCAATTGAGTGATTCAGGCGCAGAGACTATTGTTATTGTGTCTAACTTCGCTAGTACTCTAGAGCAAATCGTAGCAGATACTCCGGTTAAAAATGTGGTGCTGACCAGTTTGGGCCAGTTGCTACCTACAGCCAAAGGCACTGTCGTCGACTTTGTGGTGAAGTACGTTAAAGGTATGGTGCCTAAATATGATCTTCCTGGGGCTATTTCGTTTAAGAAAGCGCTGCAAAAAGGTCGTCGTCTGCAATATGTTAAGCCTTTCATGTCTGGTGAAGACATCGCCTTTTTACAATACACAGGCGGCACCACTGGTGTGGCTAAAGGGGCGGTGCTTACCCATAGAAACATGGTGGCAAACGTAATGCAGGCCAAAGCCCACTACGCCCCTATCCTACGTCCGGGCAAAGAGTTGGTGGTCACGGCGCTTCCGCTGTACCACGTCTTTGCGTTGACAGTAAACTGTTTGCTGTTCATCGAAATGGGCGCGCGTAACCTGATGATCACCAATCCCCGTGACATACCTGGGTTTGTGAAAGAGCTGTCCAAGTATCCCTTTACGGCAATTACTGGTGTGAACACGCTGTTTAATGGATTGCTTAACAATGAAGATTTTCACGAGCTTAATTTCAGTAACCTAAACCTAACCGTTGGTGGTGGTATGGCGGTGCAACGCTCAGTTGCAGAGCGTTGGAAAAAGGCCACTGGGGTTCAGCTAATAGAAGGCTATGGTCTCACAGAGTGTTCACCCTTGGTTGCTGCATGCCCATATGACTTAGGCGAATACAACGGCTCAATTGGTGTTCCTGTGGCCTCCACGGACGTCCGTATTATTGATGACGAAGGCAACCCAATTGCCAATACTGAAATTGGCGAGCTACAAGTACGTGGGCCTCAAGTGATGCAAGGTTACTGGAATCGCCAAGAAGCGAGTAAAGACGTCATTAATGAGCAGGGCTGGTTGTCGACCGGCGATATAGTGAAGTTTGATGACGAAGGCTTTTTGCACATTGTTGACCGCAAAAAAGACATGATTTTGGTGTCTGGATTTAACGTTTATCCAAACGAAATTGAAGATGTCGTAGCACTGCACGGAAAAGTGCTGGAAGTCGCGGCCATCGGCGTGCCAAATGACGCCAGCGGTGAATTAGTGAAGATTTGCGTTGTGAAACGCGACCCGTCGCTCACAAAAGAAGATCTAATCGATCATTGCCGTGAGCATTTGACCGGATATAAAGTGCCTAAGCTGATTGAGTTTTTCGAAGAATTGCCTAAAACGAATGTGGGTAAAATCTTACGCCGCGAGATCAGAGAAGCAGAGCTTAAAAAGCTTAAGCAAGAAGCCTAAAGTGTTCCTCAAGCTCAAATAATGGTAAGGTGCGACTTAATGTCGCACCTTTTTTTTACGACTTTTCATCACCCTACAATGCTTTTTAGAGGCTTAAGTGAACTACATTTATATCGACACCCAATCGCAACTTGACCAATACATAGAGTCGGCGCTTAGCGCGAGCGTGGTCGCAATCGACACCGAGTTTGTGAGAACACGTACCTATTATGCGCAACTTGGGTTAGTCCAGATATTTGATGGAAAGCAATTGGCACTGGTCGATACTGTTGCAATCCATGACAGTTCGTCACTTGCGACATTGTTGGCCGCTCCCAACGTATTGAAAGTACTGCACGCATGCAGTGAAGACATCGAAGTCTTTCAAAACGACTATGGGGTCATGCCTACCCCGATGATAGACACGCAACACATGGCCGCTTTTCTAGGAGAAGGGATCTCCATGGGGTTTGCCGCTGCGGCGTCTAAGTATTTAGGCGTCGAATTAGACAAATCAGAATCTAGAGCCGATTGGACAGCCCGCCCGTTGTCGCAAAAGCAGCTCAATTATGCGGCGGCAGATGTGCATTATCTACTGCCTCTGTATCATAAATTGGTTGATGCTTTATCCGAGACACCTTGGACGGAAGCGGCAAAACAAGAAGCTCTGCTGCTGGCCAAAAAACGCTCTGCGACTCGAAGTGACGACCTTGCTTACCTTGATATTAAAGGGGCTTGGCAGCTAAACCCAAGCCAGCTCATGACGTTGAAACTATTGGCTAAGTGGCGTAAGCAGACAGGATTGAAGCGTAATTTAGCGCTCAACTTTGTGTTTAAAGAGGCGGATTTACTCACTGTCGCCATGCACCAGTTAACCAGTTTTGCGGCAATGGAAAAGCAGGATATCGATCAGCGCAGTTTGCAACGTTATGCCAAGGTGATTGTTCAGCTTGTTTCGGAATCGCTGCAGATGCCAGAAGATCAATACCCTGAGAGGGTTGAGCGATTGATGGATAAGCCCGGTTACAAAGCACTGTTTAAGCAGCTAAAAGATGCCGTAAAAGAAGCAGCAAACAAAAGCCAGCTTCCTCCAGAGATGATTGCATCTAAAAAGCAAATCAATCAGTTGATAAATTGGCACTGGAAGCACAATAAAGATGTCAATAAAACACCTGATGTCATGCAATATTGGCGAAAGCCACTAATTGGCGACACGCTCGATAAAATGATGAGCAACGCTTAGCGCGAGCTCTACTGTTTGTTACATATTGATGACATATGTAACTGGTTCACTTTTAAGCACTTTTAAAACTAACTTGTGAAGCTGCGGTAAAATCGGACAAATAGTCTTGTTATTTTGCCGTAACTTGCTCATTATCGAGTTAAAGTTAATAAAAAGTGACTTTTTCTATAAAGGTTTCCCGTGATTTGTTCTATCTATAAAAGCGCCAAAAAAGAAGGCGCCTATCTGTATATTCCACACAAAGATAAATTTGACCAGGTGCCAGAAGCATTAATGCAAATGTTTGGAAAGCCTTACTTTGTGATGGTGATAAAGCTAGAGGGACGTCGTCTAGCGCAAGTGGATATTGAGAAAGTGACACAGTCACTCCAAACCGATGGATACTTCCTGCAATTACCGCCTCCTACGGTGGATTTGCTGAAGGAGCACAAAGCACGTAAGGCCGAGGGAAAGTCCTGATCACAAGGATTTGCAATGTCAGTCAAAACGATAAAGCGACTCAGTTGGCTACTGAGCGCGTTGCTGTGTTCTAGCGCGAGCTGGGCAAGTGATAATAGTGTTGAACACCCAGAATTTAACCACTATGTCAGTGAGCTAAAAAAGGAAGCGGTAGCGAAGGGATATTCGCAGGAGTTTGTTGACCAAGCTTTTAGCGATGTCACGTTTCGACCAAGAGCGGTCCAAGCGGACAAAAACCAACCCGAAAAAAAACTGACACTCGAAGAATACTTACCCAGAGCAATACCAAATTGGAAGGTCAAACAAGCGAACGAGCTGTTTCAAAAGCACTATGTTGAGCTCAATCGTATTGGCAAGCAATACGACGTACAACCGCGCTTTATTGTCGCGTTGTGGGGTGTAGAAAGTAATTTTGGTCGCTTGCAGGGCAGTTACAACGTTATTGATGCCTTGACCACCATGTCTTATGAAGGACGTCGAGAAGCCTTTTTCAAACAGCAACTGTTTGCCGCGCTCGATATTGTCGACCAAGGTCATATTAGTTTCGACAAGATGAAAGGCTCTTGGGCGGGCGCTATGGGCCAACCGCAGTTTATGCCGACCTCTTTTCTCACTTACGCTGTCGATGGAAACAACGATGGTAAGATAGATATATGGTCAACACCAGAAGATGTCTTCGCTTCAGCGGCAAATTACTTAAGTAACGAAGGGTGGGATGGCAAATATACCTGGGGACGCCAAGTGAAAGCACCTGCTGGCCTTGCTCCTGAGTTATTGGGGCGCCAAAAAGACAAGGCTAAAACCCTGACTCAGTGGTCTGAACTTGGTGTAACCAATCTGCGAGGCGGTGCATTGCCTAAACTCAACACCGAGATCGACGCTTGGTTAATTGCGCCAGATTCACTCGATGGTCGTACTTATTTGGTGTATCAAAACTATCAAACACTGATGCATTGGAACCGCTCATACTACTTTGGACTCGCGGTCTCGCATTTAGCCGATAAGATCAAATAGTTGACTGATCATTAGATCTAAAAAGGACCGAACATTCGGTCCTTTTTTTCGTTCGATTGAAGGGGGTTACTTACCAAATTGCTCGCAGGCCATCATGGTATTTTCAATCAGAGTTGCTACTGTCATTGGACCCACGCCCCCAGGTACAGGCGTTATGTAGGCGGCATTTTGCTTGGCAACTTCATAGTCAACATCACCCACCAGCTTGCCATTATCCATACGGTTGATGCCAACATCGATAACCACAGCGCCCGATTTGATCCAGTTTCCAGGAATGAAATTAGGTTTGCCAACGGCGACGACGACGATATCGGCCTGACGTACGTGGTTTTCCAAATCTTTGGTAAATCGGTGACAGGTGGTCGTTGTACAACCTGCTAACAAGAGCTCAAGAGTCATCGGTCGGCCAACTATGTTAGACGCTCCCACAATCACAGCGTGAGCGCCATGGGTAGGAATGTTGTAGCGATCCAGCAGCGTCATGATCCCCTTTGGCGTGCACGAGCGAAGTTTTGGAATGCGTTGCGCAAGGCGACCTACGTTGTAAGGATGAAATCCATCCACATCTTTTTCTGGCACAATGTGTTCAAGAACCACAGTTGCATCAATGCCTGCTGGCAATGGTAGCTGCACCAAAATGCCGTCAATCTCGTCATCGGCATTTAACGCATCGATGATTTCGAGCAACTGCTGCTGAGAGGTGGTTGCGGGTAAATCATACGACTTAGACAAGAAGCCCACTTCTTCGCAGGCGCGGCGTTTGCTGCCTACATACACCTCTGATGCAGGATCTTCTCCCACTAATACAACGGCAAGACCTGGGGCACGCAGTCCGGCTTCAGTACGTGCTTTCACACGAGCTGCGACTTCTGAGCGAACGGTCTGAGAAATTAATTTACCATCAATGTTTTGAGCAGACATGGTTTTCCTTAACTAGTGGCTTTCGAAAAAACGAGCGCATTATCACAGAATTAGCGGCACAATACCACAGCGCAAACGTTTGCATTGTTTGAATTATTAGCAATAAATTCTAGCATGGCTCTTTTTTGGTCATTCAAGCCAATTCTACAAATAAAGCCATTGATTTACCTCTTTTAACTCGTATAATCCATTTTGTCGCGCGCCCTTAGCTCAGCTGGATAGAGCACCTCCCTTCTAAGGAGGTGGTCGAAGGTTCGAATCCTTCAGGGCGTGCCATTCATTCTAAAAAGCCCCGATAGCTCAATGAGTTGTCGGGGCTTTGTCGTTTTGGTGACGCCTCGGTGACGCCGCCAGCAGCATTTTCTCGTTTGACTTAGTTCGTTGTAGGACTATTTGTGAGGTTTTATTGGTGGTCCTAGCGGATCGTTTACTTCGCTGTTTATCGGGTACGTGTGACTTTTGGTATGGTCTAAAGTACGTTTTTGGGTAACCAATGATGGAGTGGTGCTCACTTTTCTAGGTCTGCGATTAATGGGATTCTAGCAAGCTCAGTTTGCCATAAAGTTTGTAAGTGACTTTCCTGATATTAGTAATTCATGAATAATTCAAGGTATTATAGGAAGTAATATAGCTCCATTTCATTATTTGAATGGTACTGTGTCCTTTAGGGCACCCAGAAGAATTATACACCAGAGCAAGCGATTAGCTTAATTGTACGTTGTCAGTGTTTTGGTACTCCGTAATGTTGTAGTAAAGAGAGATTTCATGGCAAAAAAAGAAGACATTTGTATTGAGAAAATCTCACGAGAAATGACTCAAGGAAAAACGGCACCTTACCTTTGTACTGATGATGAAAACAATAAGCATATTGTCAAAGGGCGAAAAGCCGCATCGAACGGTTTGGTTAAAGAATGGATCTGTGCGCGACTAGGTACAGCTTTTGGGTTGCCAATCCCAGACTTCTCATTAGCATGGGCGGATAGTCCTTTGCAAAGAGTAAAGGAGTTATACGAATACAATTTTGCTTCAAGCTTTGTTGAAAATATTCAAGATGTTACAACATCGACGTTAGGTAAACTTCCAAATCAGTTACTAAAAGATCTTTACTTTTTTGACTACTGGATAAGAAACAACGATCGAACTCTCAGGCAGGGGCAAGGTAACCCAAACTTTTTTTATAACGCGGCCAAAGACAATGCTCTTGTAATTGATCACAATTTAGCGTTTGATAAGGAATTCGAACTTAGCAAACATAAAGAGTTGCATGTGTCTGCGCCATTTATAGAGTGGAACGAAATATTCGAGATTGAGCGTGTATATTACACGCAGCGAATTGAACTATCTCTAAAAGAAATGGATAGTGTGTTAGCAGAGCTTCCTGAAGAATGGCTTGAGATCTACTCTTTAGAGCAGATTCAGCAAGAAATTTTACCTATACTATACCAATATCAGAACGACAACTTTTGGGAGGACATCAAGTGAGAAAACTGTTTGAGTATGCTGTTATACGTTTTATGCCATTTGCTGAAACCCAAGAGTTTGCGAACGTTGGGATTGTTCTGTGGGTGAATGACTACCCAAATACAGTGCTTATTAAACTTGCGCCAGCACCATTCACACGTTTAAACAATTTCTTTGATGACATTGATGGAGGGCTTTATGGTAAAGCTCGTTCATTTATCGAAACGGAGTTAGAACGTATTAAGCACTATGCGAAAGGGGTAGATGGGAGTGAATTATCTGCTGTTATGCACGAGTTAACGCGCAAACGTGAGGGAGTAATGACCTTCAGTGAAACTGGTGTAATACTTGCTGAAAATGGTGATGTTGTTCTTAATCGCCTATATCAAACGTATATTGGCAGGGAACTTCCTGTATCGAAAGAGCAGCGTGAACGATTAATGGTTAGAGAGCTTAGAGAACAATTTGGGTCTCTTCCATTGAGGTATAAGGAAAGCTCTGTTGATGCTGGCTTTGGTAAAATAAAAATTCCATTGGTGACATCAATTGGCAGAGATCTTCGCGCAATTAAACCGATGTCATTTAACCAAGCTAAACCCATGGATATTGCCGACCATGGTGATAAATGGATTTCTCGTGTCGGACATATACTTGATGCGAAAGCAATTAAAGCTGACGATTTTTTATTTACGATTGAGGCACCGAAATCTAATAAGCATGAGATCCTAATGGCGTTTGACTCGGTAAAGAGTGGAATGATGCGATTAGGGGTTCAAGTCTTACCTTTCAAAAACAAAGCGAAGATCCTTGATTTTGCTGAGCCAGATCTAGCAAATGCGCCAGTTGACTTCAAACTAAGCTAGGCACGTTATATGCGATTATATGAGCCGCCTTCGGGCGGTTTTTTATACTCGTGAAATTATAATGTTTAAAAGGCATTGATTGAATGGTATCCAATCCGTAAACCGTTGGCTACGTTAGAGTGATCAAGTTTCATGTTTACACTCTTATTTCCAAAGGTGGGTCAGAGCCGACCACGGCACGCACGTTTCTGAACCAGATTGTGCTTTGAATTATGCCCTACGTCTCTTTTGTTGAAATACTCCAGTAAAAGTGGAAAAAGGTCATTTTCTCAAAGATGGACCTATAAAATCCGAAGCAGTTCACTCAGCTATATCTGAGAATTTCTCATCAGTGGGCCAAATTCACTATGTCACTCTATTGTGAATCTTAAGTATTTTATAAGTAATTGATAGGAGCATTCTTCAGCTCCCTTTATCGCATTTTCCTGTAAATAAGTGTGGCATCGTCACGTTCATCATACTTGTCTAAAGTATTATTTAAATCTAATCCCTCCTCTTTAAAATGCTCGAAGTCTCGATTGGGTGTTTTCCTGATAGCCATATTTTAAAAAGAGACGAAAAGAAAATCATGGTGTTAGCCACTGTCATGCTTAGCGTTCCTGTAGTAATAGCTGAACTAAATGGCACATTTTTATCCAAAAAATAACCCATTTTTCAATTTGGCATTTCTAACCGAGAAAGTAATAAAAAAGTTTATTCTCTAGACTAGATAACAGTTAGTTACTGAGTAACCCAAAGCCGATGGTATGGTTTATGTAGTTAGAGAGTGGAGGGATGGTATGGGCGGTGCTTATATGATGTTCAAGCGCAAATTAAAAGGCGCTCCAGCGAGTAAATACAAAGAATTACAGCGGATTAAAGCAATTGAAACATTTATCGATAAACGTTTTGGGATTGAAGTTGATCATTGGCGGGAGAAGCACTTTGTCTATGTGATCCGAGTGTGCTGCAAAGACCTTGCACCAACGACTCGTGAGGACTATCGCCGTACCTTATATAAGCTATTAGAGCTTATGGACAAAAAACAGTGGAAGGTAAAACTCAACAAAATTTATAACAATTCCTATAGAAAAAATACCCGCCTCAGTGGCTACTAATCCAAGGAGTACTCCGCTTAATTTTCTGTTGGCTTTTTATTAACGATGAAGAGCAATAAATACACGACGAGCGTGTACGAATAAGAACACGGCTATGTCAGTAATTGAGAGCAACTAGCGAGTTGCCAACCCTATCAATACGCAGGTTGCATACGGAGAACCCCGCAACCGCACTACTAATTACATAAAAACTCACTCAAGTTTGCGATGAGTTTCGTACTCAACCGTATCCGGCATTCTCAAACAGCGAGCTAAAGCTTTTACGCCCAGTAGCCATGCGCTATAGAGGTCAACACTAAACAGCATTTACAAAGTTTTGGAGAGTAAGATGAAGAAAAAATCTAGCAAAAAGAATTTCGGTTTTGGTCGATCTTTTAAGTTTGCCACCAAAGCCGTGTTGAAGCACAAATTTGGAGAAGGTCGATACCAAACGAGGCAAGCGCACCTCTGCAGATCGAAGCTATTTTTTCAATTTATCTATGAGCTTGGAATCGATGATTTTCGATTCATTGAACAAGACGATATTGAAGCATATGCCTCGTGGGTCGCCAGTATAGTTCAGTCAAAACGATACTCTCTGAGCTATGGTACAAACCTGTTATCTAGCATGAACGTGATTTTAGAGTGCTTGCGAGAAGATAGAGAATTGGAGATCAGCCCTTCGAAGTATCTTGGCAAGCGGTCCCATCGTCGAACAAAGCCTTTGATTTATCTGCCTATGGAACAAGTTGAAGCAAGATATATCGAGCTTCGTAAACAGGAACAAGAAACAGCTTTTACATTTGCTGCTTCGCGATTACTAGGCTTGCGCTTGAGGGAAACGGTTTTGTTGCGACCAAAAGAAGCACTAAAACAACATCGAAGCGAAGGCAAAATAAATGTCACTCGAGGAACAAAAGGAGGACGTAAAACGTCTCGGTGGGTTGCGACTTCACCGTTTGTAGAGCAAGTACTTGAAGATGCACTTGGAAATTCAAAATCTAAAGGGAGTAGAAACATGATCCCTTCAGATCAGTCGATGATCAAAGTATATCGGCATATTGAATACAAACTGCGAGCATATCTAAAGTCCGAAGGGTTTGGAACAATACATGATCTACGTGCAATGTTTGCATGTGATCGAATGAATACGTTGATTGGCTACCAGGTGCCAATACGAGGAGGAGGGAAAATTCGAGATAAAGCCGAATATTACGAGCATGCAAAGACAGTTGCCAAGGAACTTGGTCATAACCGGGAATACGTAATTAACTCGTATTGCGGCTAAAAGCTAGTCGGGAGAAAAGCATGATGTATTGTGAAAATGAATATAACTTGAGGGAATGACTCATGAATCAGATCAAATCGCCACTATTATCCAGAGATGAAGCTGCTAGTTATTTAGGACTTTCATCAGCGACGCTTGCTGTGTGGGCGTCGACAAAACGTTACGACTTGGCTTACATCAAGGTTGGACGCAAAGTTTACTATACACAACAAGATTTGGATGAATTCATTGAGCGCAGCAAGGTGGTGCCAAATGAATGTCGCATTCAATAAGAAAAATCTGGAGTCTTTAGCAGAATCCGATATTCGTGTTCAATATCGCGATAGGGGCGCGAAAGATTCGGTTAAGGGGCTTTTGCTAGAGGTTTTGCCAAGTGGAGCTAAGATCTTTCGGTTTCGACGCAAAATTCGCGGTAAGAATCACAATATCAAAATAGGTCTGTTTCCTGACCTATCGATAGAGAAAGCCAGGAAAATTGCTCGTAGTTTGAGTGTTGATTTAAGTGAGGGAAAAGACCCTAATGCGGAAAAACGTCAGCACCGAAATTCGTTGACTTTAGATGATGTGTTTCGCATCTATACATCCGAATTTGAACAAGACATTCTGAGAGGTAGGCGACGTGAGTCAAGCTATAAAGGTTACGAAGCTGTATACCGCCTGCATATTAAGCCTAAACTTGGTTCTAAGAGGGTTCCTTACCTGACCAAGCGAGTGTTTAAGGATTTTTTAAGCGATACCCTCAAATCAAAGGGCTATAGTTTGCATAATCATAGCCTGACGTTACTAAAATCAATGTATTCACGAGCTGAGTTGGATCTAAGCCCGTTCAGAGATCTAACCAAAGTCGATGAATCCCAATTTTGTCGTGAAAGAACTTTAACGTTGGTGGAGCTAGAGCAGTTTTTAAGGTCGCTTTCTCAGGAAAATCAAATCTACCAAGACTGTGTGTTAGTGCTCTGCTTTACTGCGCAGAGAAAGCTAGCTGTGTTGGGTATGAAATGGAAAGACATAGACCTCAGCAGTTGTACGTGGCGTATAGGTGCCGACGATGCAAAGAACAAAAAGACAACGTTGGTCCCCTTAGTCCCTGAAGTAATGAAAATCTTAGAGCGCCGATCGCGAGACGCAAAGGTGGGCGAGGAGTTTGTATTTCCATCTACAAGTAGTGCCTCTGGGCATATTACGAGTAAATCTGCAAAGGGCGGATTTTGGCACCGGATAACATCAAGAATTGGGATGTACTGTCCTGGACAACCCGATAAGCACCTTACCATTCATGATCTGCGTCGAACCATTGCCACACTGCAAATTAATACCGGTGGCTCGATGCATGTTGTAAGTAAGTTACTCGGCCATAGTAATCTTTCCATTACAGCGCAAGCCTACGCGCATGTTGATGTTAGTTCTGTGCGGTCAGAATTGGAACGCACTGTTAATTTAATTACTTCACAAAGTAGTAAGTCAATAACGATGAGCAATCTAGACGTTGCTAAAAGAGCTGTTCAAAATCTTAGTGCAGAAGAAAAGGCGTTGTTAATAGCTTCACTTATCAAGTAAGAGGTGCATCTCAAGTAATCTTTAATTGAAGGCAGAAAATATTAGCACCGTTTTATTGCTAATAAGGCAAGTGTTGGAAAGAATTACTCACTTCAATAGTGGTTGACTTGCTCGAAACGCAGATTCAAAAAAACTCGAAGGTGAAATGATGCTCGGGCAGGTTTTCGACCCGGCTTTTTAAACTCGTGTCAGTAGGCTATCTCGACGTTGCCCCATAGTATGTTTTAATGCCTCGAGTCATCAACTTTAACTGTGATTTTGTTAGTTAGTTGATTTAGTTACAGAGCACAAGTAGGTACTACTATCCTGGGGAGTCTGAGCTGGCTCTTTTCCAACTATTTAGAGTCCCTATATTCGATAAGCTTCATTTTCACTCGACTTTCATGTGAACCCCCACTTTAAAATAGTCTCGATACTAAGAAAATTAACTTAAAAGTAGTAATTTAGATTGCACTAATATAAACGGGTTAGTTTCTCTGTAGTCCCTTAGTTTGCATGGCTGGTCAGAGAAATTGACCTTGACTCAATATAGATGTAACTGAATGCATATGTCTAATGTGTGATTGGTGCCGCTTTATTGACATCGTCAAATTCCCTACACTCTTCGCAAAATCAGTCATTTGGCCACATTTGGGTCATCGAAAATGAACATTCCATGGAGTTAGGTGTGTCGAGCAATTATTTCAAATTATTTCTATCGGTTGTCCTATTGCTATCCGGAATTGGGTATGCGAATGGTGAAGTCACCGATCTTAGTAACCAAGATAGTATTACCATTTCACCAAGGTTTACGCCGTGCGGTACAGGCTCTGAGAGTACGGGGTGTGGCCCAACAGACCCAACAGGCCCAACAGACCCAACGGATCCAACAGACCCGTCTGATCCAACTGACCCTGATGATAAGGATTGCCCTGCGGGGACTGTCGATAGAAATGGCACCTGTGTCGACTTAGACAAAGAAAACTCTGAAGAAAAAATTGCAGAGGTCGATGCGGATCTTTCAAGTGATGAAAGCGCTCTGAATAATCTAGAAGCCACCCTAGAAGATCTGGATAGCACAGCCCAAAATGAACTGAACGATGCACAAGCAAGCGCGACACTTTTACAAGATGAAAACCGTGACAATGGCCTGCTAGGTGACACCACAGGATGCCCAGTAGAGATTTCTTCAGGTGCAAAATCAACGTCCGCAACAGATGCAGTATTTTCTTTGCTTAACCTGACGAGGACTCACCGCCTATCTCAAGGCTCTGGATGGTCATTGGGCAAGGGGTGGCACAGCTCTGTGGACAGCCGTATTATTTGGGGTGTTGATGCGTCGATTGGCCATGTGTTGAACACCGCTGCACAAGTCGTTACGCAGTACAATCAGTTGATTGCTGACGTTGATTCACGCATTGAATACTACAGTAGTATTCCTACAACAGGCTATGGGGCATACAGTACTGATGTTCAAGCGGCCATAACTCGAGCTATAGATATCCTGACCGAGCGTCGTGAAGGCTATATAAATAGCCGCGATATCGCACTACAACGAAAAGAGGTAGTGCAAAACCATGAAGCCCACATTACAAAACGTAAAGCGCTCAATGCGGTAACGGTCGATACCTCTTATCCTGCAGAGTATGAGGTAGGCTCTGCGTATGTTAAGCGTATTTGTACCACGGGTAGCCGAGAGTTGTATCTACAATCAAACGAGCAGTTTGAAGCGACCGATGGCATAGCGAATCAATTTAGCCTTTTAGATTCCGGAGAAATTGAGGTTACTAATCCTTCTGGGGTGGTATACCGGTATAACGTCCACGGCCACTTGATAAACGTCGTTGCGCTGGATGGCCGCAGCGTTACGCTTACTCGAAACAGCAATCATAAAGTGACTTTGCTCAGCGACGAAATAGGCCGCACGCTTCGCTTTACTTACCAAGGTGACTTACTAGACAAAGTATTCGATGAATCGGGCCGTGTAACGCAATACGAGTACACTTCAGGCAAGCTTAGTAAGGTGACTCAATTTGATGGTCGAGAAACTCATTATCAATACGAATATAGCGCAAACCCACTTGCTATCACCAAAAAAACAGACGGTCTAGGAAACTCTGCCTCCTATGAGTATGACAAAGTCGGCGGAAAGGATGTGGTCGTTAAACAGCAAGATGAAGTTGGAAATACGTTTGAATATGAGTATGACTTCGAAGCAAGAACGACAACGCTTACTCATCGAAATGGAGAAGAAACCATTTACACCTATAATCGGTTCAATCGTGTGGTGTCAGAGTTGCACGAAGTAGATGGTTCAGAAACCCTTAAAGAATACGATGTGATGGGCAACCTGTTATACATTTCTAATGGTGAAGGGGATGTGACCTCCTACGCATACAACGGCGTTGGTCAAATGACCAATAAATACGATGCTGCAGGAGTGGACTCTGCATGGGACTACGATGCCGATGGACGGTTGGCGTCGACCACAAATGGCAACGGTGAAACCACCGACTACTATTACGACCATAGCGGAAAACTTGACTATAAAGCATTACCTGATGGCAGCACCATTACCGAAGTATGGCAAGATGAACTGCTCCAGTCCCGCACCACGAGTGATGGCGAGGTAACCGAGTACCAATACGATGAAAATGGCTACCCAGAGCGCGTAACTCGCTATGGCAACGCCACGGCAACGGATAACGTTTACATACAAGAAACCGACTTTGATGCCATAGGCCGGCCATTATCGGTCTCCATCGGCAGCGAGGCATTGCCTAGAGCGCAGTGGCGTACCACAACCTATACCTACACCACACTCGATGGCCGAAGCCTCGATAACCCCACGTCCATCACCGACCCTTTACAGCGCACAGCGACTTACGAATACGACCTGAATATGCGCCTGCTCAAAGAGGTGGATTTCTCGGGTGTTGAAACCGTCTACACTTACACGCCTGTGGGTAAGGTGGACGACAAAACCATTAGCATGCCAACCGAAAGCGGCGTGCAAAGCTATTACTATAATTACCACTACGATAAAGAGCACAACCTAGTTAAGGCTGAGCAACCTGGCAACGTGGTATGGAGATACGAATACGACGGTAAGAATCGCCTGAAACGCTCGTACATCGAAGGCACTAATGTTCAGAAGACGTTTGAATACGATTTAGCCGATCGTCTTGTGGAGGAAACTGACGCCGCCGGTAACATCACAAGTTACCTACTGCGTGGTAATGGTCAAAAAGACACCACTACTGACCCGCTAAATAACACGCTTAGCCACTACTACGACAATGCTGGTCGACTGATCAGTATCACCGACAGCGGACGAGGCGCAAATCGACTAGATGTTGACTACAATGCTCTTGGGCAAGTTCAAACTCGTCGTGACGGAGAGGGCAATGAAATTCACTTTACCTACACCCAAGATGGCGATGTGTTGAGTGAATCCCTGCCAAACCAGTATGGAGAGGCACGTTATACGTATGAGCGTGATTGGCAAGGTGCTGCGCTGTCAATACAGAATGCCGAAGGGGGAGAATGGAGCGTCACCTATAATGTATTCGGGCAACCCATATATCGTGAAGATTCAGAAGGGGGCATCGAAACCTTCGATTACGACGCGCTCAGTCGCCAAGTGTTCCATCGCGATACTGCTGGTGTGGAAACTACGTGGGATTACGACCAGCAAGCGACGCAGCTCGTTGTGACTAAGGTGGCGCTTGATACCACCCAAATCATGGGCGCTAGAAGTGCTCGCCGTGAAAGTGTTAAAACGTACGACCTAATGGGCCGATTGACCGAATTTGTCGATGCTCTTGGCCAGCAATGGCGCTTTGAGTACAACGCGCAAGGCTTGTTATCTGACACCTATAACCCAGATGGCAGCCGCATTGAGCAGCGTTACAATGCAGCGGGCCAGCAGGTAGCAAACCTGGTACATCCTGCCAACAGCAACGAGGGTGCAGTACGTGCCAGTTATTACACCTATGACGGTGAAGGGCGCGTACTGACCGAACAGTTGCCGTTCTACCCGTTGGGCACCGTCAACACCTACACCTACAATGGTTTGGGTCAAGTGACCTCTAAAATGTTGCCAGATTACACGAGGGCCGACTACCTCTACGACATCGCAGGGCGTCTAAAGCACGTAAACTACCCAGATGGCACCGTCGAGTCGTGGGAGTATGACGCTAACGACAACCCAACGGATCATACCGACCAAGAGGGGTACGTCTGGGCTTACCAATACAACGCCGACAATCAGCGCACTCACTTGTTTGACCCCTATGCAGCAGCGTATGTTTATTCGCCAGACGAAACCGTGTACGACAAGATGGGCCGCGTGGTAAGAGAAATCAATGGCTTGGGTCACAGCACTCAGACATTGCGTGACAGTTTAGGGCGCATTGAGCACACCATTGATGCTTTAAATCACCAAACCGACTACGTTTTGGATGCAGCGGGTCGGGTGCAGAGTATGACGGACCCATTGGACCGTAAGACGTCTTTTGCCTACAACGGTTTTGGCGAAACGCTATCGCGCACAGATGCACGTGGTTTTACTACCGAGTTTGAGGTGGATGCTTTAGGGCGAACCATCAAGCAAACAGACGCGTTCGGTGAAGAGACCCATTGGGGGTATAATTACCGCGATCAGGTAACCGATTCGACCGATGAGCGCAACTACACTACTAAGCGACACTACAACAGTTTTGGCAACCTTACGTCTGTGGTCGACCCTCTGGGCAGTCGCACGCAATACCAATGGAATGCCGCGGACAAGGTCACCAAAGTGACCAACGCGTTAGGGTATAGCCAAGAGTTTGCATACGATCAATTAGCGCAGTTGGAATACCACACTAACGAATTAAGTCAGCAATGGTCTTTTGACTACAATGAGATGGGGCAAGTCAAGACGATCAGGCAGCCTCAAAGTGGTAGTGACATAAATTACGACTACGATAGCCGTGGCAACGCTGTCTCTGTGGAGTACCAAGTTGACGGTCATTGGGTTGTGGATCAATGGGACTACGATCAAACCGGGCGTTTGGCCAGTATCACCAATCCGGCATTGAGTGAACACTATGAATACGACGCAGCAGACAATCTAAAAACGGTCATCAATACCACCTTGGGTCAAACGTTCAGTTACGACTATGACGCGCGTAAACTGCGTACAGTGTCGCAAATCACTCAAAACGAAAGCGTGGAGTACCAGCGTGACGAGGCTGGCCAGATTGCGCTTATCCACCGCATCCGCAACAACACCGTGGTGGAAAGCTTTGAGCTTGACTATAACAACAATGGACAACTTGAAACGGTTATCTATCCCAATCGCAGCCGTCGCATCCTAGATTACGATGCACTGGGTCGCATTTCGAGCATCACCATTGAAGCGCAGCAGTTAAAAGGCAAAAAATGGCGCAACTGGGAGTTGGTGGAGCAGTTTGACTACCGCTATGATGAAGCCGGTAACCTGATCGACCAAAATCGTTATGGCGCTAAGACTCGTGATCAATGGGCAAGCTTTGAATACGACGCACTTAATCGTTTGGTACACGCCAATTACCCCAAAAATGACGACATTGACTACCAGTGGGATGCCGTAGGCAACCTTGTCGAAAAACGCACTAAGAGCCACCGTTACGATTATGAGTACAATCAAGCCAGCCAGTTGACCGGCTTTGATGGTCATCGCTTGCCAGGGTTTGGGTGTGACTACGACGGTGCTTGTGACAGCGACAGTGACGATGCCAACAACCAGTGGTTTGAGTACCGCTATGATGACAACGGCTACTTAACCGAAGTCAGTAGCCATCAAGGCACCCAGAACTACGCTCACGACCCACTGGGGCGCATGACAGATATCAGCAACCCTAATGGCACCTATGTACATTACGGCTACGACAGCCGTTCGCGGCGCATCACCACCGAACGTAATCGCCTAACGGACGATGGACTCGAAGCACCACAGACGCTTGTCAGTCAATACGACGGCCGCCAAGAGCAAGCGCAGTTTGAAGCAGGCAAAGCGTTCAGAAGCCTTACCTTATTGCCAGAGCAAAACGGGTATGGACAAGTGCTGCATCAAGCGCTGTATGGAACTCAATCGAGCTATCTAAAAGCCAGTGGCACCAAGGGCGCCGACATTAGCCACCTATACATGCATCATGACCGCCAAGGCTCAACGATTCTTGCACTAGACAGTGGTAACACCCAAGCCATGCGCTTAGGCTACAGCCCATTTGGCGAGGTGTTTAGAAAACACAACGACCAAACGTTCTGGAAAGCCAACAGCACAGTGAACGCCAACCATCAGTTAGGTCAACTGGTACCATATCAATATACGGGCAAGTACACAGAAGGCAGCACCGGACTCGTGCAGATGGATGCGCGTTGGTACAATCCGCATACGCACCGATTTGTGCAGCCAGATTATTGGAACCTTAGAAACACGCATTTGCCAGCCGAGATACAGCATGAGTTGATGCGTTTTACTGGGTTGAATACATCTCAGTTGCTATCCGACCCAAGTCAGCAGATGAGTTATGGGTATGTGAGTGGGAATCCGTTGACGTGGGTAGATCCTTGGGGATTGTGTTTGCCAGTCGAAACCGATGGTGTTGTAAGTAAGGAAGAAACCATTCGGGTACTTGAGGAAAATATCAATGCTTGGGTTAACGCAGAGCAGCTAAGAATTGATGAAGAGTTTAGTGACAATGTTTTAGGCACATTTATTGACATTGGGCGAGTTTCGTCTGAGCGAATTGGATACGCTGCCACTGTTGCAGTAGTTGTTGCACCGACAGGGTGGGCTGCGGGTGCACTTGCAGCTATATCGTCTTTAACAGGTATAAGCGTTAGTGCCGTTGATTGGACCGCTAGTTCTAACCCAAATGGTGCTGCTAATGTTGGTTCAATTAGTGCGGAATCTTTAAGATATGTAGGTAACCAATTAGCCCCTATTGCCCCTAGACCAGTACAAATTGGGTTTGATGCAGCAACTCAAGTGTCGAATTTTATATATGGAGAAGCCGCTAGGAATGACTAAAAAAATTGCAAGTCCCAGATATTATAGAGTTACTTTGAATGCTCAGATTATGCTTGTTTGTCCCTGCCTAGTACTTTCAATTTATTCGTTGGTTACAGGGGAGGGTAGAGCATATGCTGGTGTAATATTTGCACTATTTCTTTCTGTCAATTTCTTTAGGGATGAAATTAAGTACTTATTTAAATTTGATCGAAGGTTTCTTTTTTACTTTGTGACTTTAAATATACTTGGTAGTTTGTCGGTTAAAATTTATTTTATCTTACCAACCTTATGCGGCATTTTGTCTGGTCTTTTCATCGGATTTTATAGTGTATATCGTTACGATAAGGCTATTGGTTCAGATACGCAATGGGAACCTTAGTATCTATTAGTCACATATAGGTGGAGCATTATACTCAATCATGTAGTGCCAGAATTGAACGAGACACACCAAATTATTGGTGTGTGTCTTTTTATCCTAAAAGCCAGTGGTGACAAAGGCGCAGAGATCAGTAATCTGTATCTGTACCAAGATAGGTAAGGCTCCACTATCCTTGCTCTAGACAGTGGTAACACCCAAGCCATGTGCTTAGACTACAGCCCATTTGGTGAGGTGTTTAGAAAACACAACGACCAAACGTTCTGGAAAGCCAACAGCACAGTGAACGCCAACCATCAGTTAGGTCAACTGGTACCGTATCAACTATTCCTTAAAAGTAAGGGGCAAGTACACAATGGCAGCACAGGATTCGTGCACATGGACGCACGTTGGTACAATCCGCATACGCACCGATTTGTGCAGCCGGATTATTGGAACCTTAGAAACACGCATTTGCCGGTGGAGATAAATCATGAGCTGATGCGTTTTACTGGGTTGAATACCACACAATTGCTATCCGACCCAAGTCAGCAGATGAGTTATGGGTATGTGAGTGGGAATCCGATGAGGTTTGTGGATCCACACGGACTGTTTGTTGTGAATCTAGTTGGAGCGGTTGCAGGGGCTGGATTGGATACTATTGTACAACTTGGAGAAATAGCGTTGTTAGACGAAAAAACATTATCTGGTTTTGATACTGTTCAAGTTGGAATTAACGCTGTAGCTGGCTCTGTAGGTGCAGGTATAGGAACAAATATCACCAAACTGGCTTCTAAAGTAGCGAGTGCATTCGCTACACCAACTAAAGCGAATATTGCGGCCAAAGTAACAGATGTGGCTGCGAACTCGATTTCTGGTGCATTCATCGGAGGTGCAGCTGGTACTTTAAATGATGCGCGATTGGGCAAAGATATTACTAAAGATTCTATTGTAGAGCATGCAACCTTGGGAGCTATGTAGGAGTTGACCGGTAAGTCAGGGGTTACAGATGACTTTGGTAATTTCTCAGCTTCCCCAATACTGCCTAAGCAGGAGTTAGGTAAGTTTCTAGACTCAAGGGTATGTGAATGATTATTAATCTAATCAAAGATTGTTTAATTGTGACAGTCTTCTTTTTTGCTTGTATGTATTTCTCATTTTTTATTGGGTTATTACCTAGTAAGCCTATGCATTATGTGGGCGTATATTTTCTATTGATGCTCTTTACTGTAGTTAAACGATTGTTTTTTATTAAGGAATAAATTATTTATCGTAAAGGCTAATACTCAAAACAGAAGTGCGGGATCAGGTCTTGCCTTTTTCTATGAAACTAAGAAGTTTCATTTTTCGACGTGACTAGAGCCCGTTTAATGCATCCACGCCAACCAGATAACCGGGTTGATGGCCATCACTTACTTGGTTGTGATTACGGTGGTGCCTGCAGCAGAATCATTCACTATACCGACAAATAGTGATTTACTGGGTATCAGGCCATTTACTGTCTGTACACGGCAGCCAAAGCACGTAACAATTAGGTTATGACGTGCTTGGCCGCATGGCTCAAGCGACAAGCCTTGGCCGCACCTCTATAAAATATGTTTACAGTCGTCAAGAACCAGCCCAGTTAGAGACCATTTGAATGGTAATTTGGTGACGCCTAGGTGACGCCTAGGTGACGCGAATGAGCGAAAATTCAGTATATATTTAGAAAAGCATAGAAATCGTCGTGAAGGGTTAAGTGATTGTTAGTCGTTGATTATTATAACGAAATAAACTTCGGTGAACGTTTATATAAAGTAATGAAATCTCGGCACTAATCCTTCAGGGCGTGCCATATTAAACAAAGCCCCGATAGCTCAATGAGTTGTCGGGGCTTTGTCGTTTTGGTGGCGCCACCAGCAGCATTTTTTCTTGTGGCTTAGTTCGGTTTGACGGCCTCTATCACTGTGAACGATAACATGCTCAGTTAAGCCGAGGCGAAAAATGGCTATTGATAGCGAATCAAAGGGTAATACACTTTATTTCTAATAACTAAATAATCGCATAAGCGATTTTTGTTAGGTAAGACATGAATATCATTAACAGCACTCCCCCTCCTAGGCGATGAATCCTGTAGGCCGTTTGCTCCTCATGCGATGATTGTGACTTAAGTAAGGGAGCAGCGAACATGCAACCTAACACGGCTGTTAAAGTAACCATATACGGAATATCTCGGCTAAATACTTGCTCTGGAATGACCAATTCTTTGCCGACTATCGAAGGTATAGCGATTACACCCAATAAATTGAAAATATTCGAGCCTATTACAGTGGCAAATACAATGTCATACATTCTTTTGCGTGCTCCAGCAATCGCCGCCGCTAACTCTGGTAAGCTTGTTCCAAATGCGATGATTGTTAATCCAATCGTGAGTTCGCTTAAACCCGCAAGTTGCGCTAAGTGAACCGCTCCCCATACCATCAATCGCGATGAGGTCAACAACAGCGCGAGCATAACTAAACTTTCCCAAGCAGCCCGTCTTTTAGTCAATGGTAAAAGCTCTATCTCATCTTGAGAGGTCTCGCCTTGCCT
The DNA here is from genome assembly GCF_002100145.1 of Vibrio sp. qd031. Classification (GTDB taxonomy): domain Bacteria; phylum Pseudomonadota; class Gammaproteobacteria; order Enterobacterales; family Vibrionaceae; genus Vibrio. Next base: position 453,236 of record NZ_JXQD01000024.1, on the reverse strand, counting down.
TACAGAATTTGCCAAGTAGATGCAGTATATGGTCAGCAAAATCACCAATAAAATACCATCTAACATACTTAGCTTACCTGTAGACATCAGCGCGATGCAGATTAGCAATGAGCCAGCGAGTATTGGATACTCTTTTTTTATAAAGCGTTTATGAGCGTGGATAGGAGCTATTAACACAGCTGCGGAAAGAACAAGGCCAACATTAATAATATTTGAACCAATACCGTTACCTATGGCCAATTCCCCGGCATTATTAAAAGCCGCAACTGCAGACACCAGTAATTCAGGGGCTGAAGTGCCAAAAGCAACAACAGTCATACCTATAAAAATCAAAGATATATTACAGTGTTTTGCAAAGGTTGCTGATGCCGAGATGAGCCTATCTGCACTGAATGACAGAATAACGAAGCCGAATGATAATGCTAAAGATGGAAGTAAAAAAGTGGTCATAACCTGATTGATAGGAGGGCTTTTAAAACACGAACAACCCCACACTTAGCCCTCGCATTAAAGTGTGTAAGCTGCTCGAGTCTCGCTGGGTAGATACAAAAGTATCACTGGTTACACCATGACGTGTGGTCAAATGTGTTGATGCAACCTTTTGCAATATAGGCAAAGCAAAATAGCTACTCCCTCAAACTGGCGCTGAATCTAACATATAGGGCTGAAAAAGCAAGTTGCGATAGGAGTAATGATCGTCTATCAAAGCTAGACACCAAGCTAACCAACAAAAAATTGAGGTGGATAACCATTTGGTTTCAATAAAGTCGCTCTGCAATTCCATTTGCGTCACGAACTTTAAAGATAGACACTGAACCGAAAGGGATTCTCTACACTCTTTGTTAACGTAAGAGTGCGTTTGGTTGACTTTCCAATAATGTATTCCATTGTTCTGTACGGCCATAATATTCTGTATGGGGTAGCCTTTTAAATTGTCCTTTATCTTCAATAATAAGTGTCGGGTAGCCCTGAACGCTCAATCGGGTCATCATTTGATGACTAGTATTGATTGCGTCGTCTTCTAACGTTTTCCCGGTGTTCATTTTTTCTCGCCATAACTGTTGGTCGAGCCCTAGCTGAACCGCCAACGCTTCCAAGCTGGCAAGGGTATTAACGGGCTTCCCTTCAATGTAATGTGCTTTTTGTATTGTTTTTAATATTTCAAATGGAGCCAGCCCTAAAGATTCTCCAACAAGAATTGCCCGAGTTGGAAGGTAAGAGTCCAGAACAAGTTCCTCATTACTTGTTACACGTTCTATGTAGCGCTGTCCGAACTGAGCGCCGGTCAGTTCACTAATTCGCTGGTCACTATTTACAATATGCTGACGAAATGATGGCGCGATCGATTTTGCTGGAAGCATCCCTCCGGGGTGCAGCACTAGTTGATACCTACCGTTGTTTACAATGGACTCTATTAATGGCGTAGCTCCGTAGCACCACCCACACATAGGGTCATAGAAATAGTGAACAGTTACCATGTCATCTCTCCCATATGAACTTTCGCACCAATGCTTAAAGCGATAGGTAACTTCGAGCCTTTGTATTTCTCAGACATCTTTTCAATGAGTTGTTCGCTGTTGTTACTGTTCTTTTTTGACTCACTGAAATCCTCAAGGTACTGCAACGAGTAGTTAATGGTTTCAACGTTTAGCGCAGTTCCCGACTTCATATGTCCCGGAATAACCGTTTCTGGTTGTAAAGCTTGCATCTCTCTGAGTTGCTCACTCCATGCATTTTGACTCTGCTCGGTTAGCGTGTCTGCCGTCCAAAGATGCAAGTTTCCAAATATTGCTACATTACCCAATAGTGTTTTACTTGAAGGAATCCATAAGTATGGACGGTGCGGTAAAACGCCATCTGTACCTTTTATCTCAATCTTGTGTCCCTCCAAAACAAGACTTGTCGCCTCTATTGCTTTAGGAATAAATGGTGTAACAGGAGCATTGCTGCCCATTCTAGGACTCCATACCTTGAGTTTGGCAGGCAGTTTCTTTTCTATGGCTTCTTTTACCGCAGGCGTTGTCACAATGTCTGCATCGGGAAATAATACGTGCAATACTTCAGCGCCAAAATAGAAGTCAGGGTCGGCCTGGCTAATGAAGATAGTTTTTAAGTCTTTACCCGTATCCTGTATTTTTGCTGCAATTCGCAGTGCATCAGCTTTGGTAAAGCCAGTATCTATCAGCATTACTTCACTCTCTCCAATAATCAACGTTGAGTTTGCGTGGAAGCTGTTTTCGTCTGCGTTATAAACATCAAAAGTAAGTGCTGATTGCTCTGTGGCAAAGGCGTTACCTGCGACAAGGATAGATGCGGCTAGTAGGGTGATTCTTTTCATGACTCGCTCCGTAAGTTATATGGTTTGTTTTGATGAGAGAAATCATAAAGGATTGACATGTTCTAAAAAACATACAAAATCAAACATCATTATTTCTTAATTCGAACAAATTAATGGATAAATTAACGGCTGCAAAAGTATTTGTTGATATTGCTCAATCAGGTAGTTTTACCGCTACGGCAGACAGACTTGAGATGTCTCGTCCCATGGTGACACGTTATATCGAAGCGATGGAGAAGTGGTTAAACGCTCGTTTGCTACACCGAACAACCCGAAAGGTAACGCTCACAACGATCGGAGAGCGATGTTTAAAAGAAGTTGAGGTTTGGCTTGAGCAAGCGGACGGGTTAGTCGCGTTAAGTGATGATAGTGAAGAACTATCTGGGATGGTACGAGTTGCGACAAGTATGTCACTTGGGTTTTCGCAACTTGTCCCTGCGCTGTTGAATTTCATGGCTATGCATCCCAAAGTCAATGTCGATATCGATCTTCAGGATTCAGTTGCTGATCTGACAGAAAAGCAAATTGATCTAGCGATTAGAATTGCTTCTAATCCTGAGCCCTCTTTGATTGGTAAACCGATAGCAATTTGCGAATCGGTACTGGTTGCGTCACCTGCCTATTTAGCAAGCAGGGAGGATATCATGGAGCCAGAGGAGTTGAGTTTACATAATTGTCTAGGGTATAAAAACTTTCAACGACACGTATGGCACCTCACGAAAGGTACCCAACAAAAATCAATCGATGTTGAATGTAAACTTACTGCTAACGAGGCCACTGCATTACTCCATGCGGCACTTCTTGGTGGAGGTCTCGCCATTCAGCCAACCTACTTAGCGAATAAATACATCGAAAGCGGTACATTGCAGCCAGTGCTATCAGAATGGAAGCCCGCTGACCTAACGATATATGCGCTTTACTCTTCCAGAAAACACCAATCTCCGACGGTAAGAGTACTCATTGATTATTTGCAAGAATATTTCAAGGGTAATCCTTGGTAGTCTATGGGATTTAGCAAATGGGAGAATAAAAGACTGCTGTCTTTAAAAACATGCTTATAAGCGGCTTTAATAGGTAAGAATTCGACTTTGCTGTTATGGTTCGCGGCAAAAAAACATCAAAAATCATCGTCGAGCCGTCGGCAAGCGAAGTCGCTGATGCTGTCAAATTGGTGATTGAGTTGCTGCGAGTTATTGCTGCTCAATTCAACATAGCTTAATAGTCTTTTAGCTCGCTCTTCCCCAAAGCTGGCTTGATAGAGGGCGACCAAGTGTTGCCAACGGCGCTTTTTTGCTTCGAGGGTTTCTTCTTGCGACTGCCAATAGTTAAGTTGATTACGAATGATGGTTGGAAAAACGGTGTGTTGATCCCAAAGCGCAAAGGTTTTTAGATTTTCTAATGCAAAATTGAGCTGCGTTGGCGTGGCAGGATCCGATAACCCGAGGACTTTCTTGCCGACGACCGCACCGCGTAAGTCCGCACCGAGTAACCAGGCACCTTGTGGCTGAATATTGGATAAGTATTTGATGTACGGTGAAGGTGGGTGCGTTGCTGTGACGGGGAGATCACTCAGGTTGGCACCTCGTAAGTCAGCAAAACTGAAATCTGTGATCACATAATGGCGCGCCTTTATTGGGCTGCCACCAAAGTTACTGCCTCTAAAAAGGGTGTCTCTAAGATCGGCACCAGTAAAGCGGGTACCGCTTAGCACAGCATGTTGTAGATCTGCTTGGCGCATAAACACGCAAGGAAATGACGAAAAACTAATATCTGAATGACTGAGGCTAACTAAATCTAAAAAAGGACGATCAGGGTCAACATCGTAATTGTCGTGCTCGTCATCAAAAGTGAGCCCACTAAGTGAGGCATAGCTTAGGTCAATCCCAATAAGGCTAACATCGTAGTCTATGAGAGTACTAAGTGCTTCTCGTCTTCCTAGATCTCCCCATTTCCCTTGCGCGCGGTCGATCGTTTCCCAAGCGGTCGTGATGGCGCTCGACTCTCTATCATTGAACAGATAAAAAATCAGTGAGACCAGCAATAACCACATCGAGCCCTTTTCGATAACGTCGGCACCCGTTGAAAACCAGGACTGAATCTTTTGGATTTGCGAGTTGTAAGTAGTGGAAAAATGGCCAATCACACCAGGTGTATTTTGAACAAGGCTTTTTATCGTTGGTAGAATGAACCCTTTAACCCCAATAACAAAAAGCATCAGGCATAAGGCCAGTTGCACCAGTTTATTGGGATGATTGACTAGATCTTGCCATTTCTTCAGCAGCTCTGTGACGTAATCGCTGTGTTGCAATCGCCATTCACTGACGTCAAACAATGCATAGTCAAAAAAGTAAAATGCGCTCAGCAGCGCAACCAAGCTCGTTGCTCGTTGTAAGAGTTGTCGGCTCGTACGACCGGGGCGCTGTCTCGCATCGTGCTGCGTCGGTCTATCTGGCGACACGAGAGTTGTCTATATCATCCATGATAATTAGAGCATAGACCTGAAGTGAAACAACTGGCAAGTTGGCGCGGTATGAGCCGTGTGTGTTTACACGATAAAGTAAACGCTATAGTTGAGTGTTAAGCGGACATCAATCCTCGTTCGATAGATGAGCGAATGTGTTCGGTCAACGGTTGTGGTCGCCCATGTAGGTAACCTTGCAAATGGTCGCAATCCATCTCCACTAACTTATCATTGATCGACTGGGTTTCAACACCTTCCGCTACCACCGAGCAATGAAGTCCCTTACTTAGAAATATGGCCGATTCCACAATGGTATAATTGGCGGGCAATGTATCCATGCTGTCAACAAAACTACGATCGATTTTTATTTGATGCACAGGCAGCTCTCGCAGTAGGCTTAGCGAAGAAAATCCGGTGCCAAAGTCATCAATACTGAACTTAAACCCTATTTTTCCCAACGCAAGCATGACTCTTTTGACGTTTTCAATATCGACTAACATAGCGCTTTCCGTCACTTCGAACACAAGGCAATCTGGTGAGACTCGGCCTTGTGAAACCCATTGATCGAGTAAATCGACTAACAGGTCATCTCGAAAATCATTGGCTGATAGGTTGACGTGCACAGCGCCAATAAATCCATGCTTTTTCATCTGTGGGATATCGGATACTACTTGGTTAAGAACCCATTGAGTGATGTCTTTCATTAAGTTAGATTGCTCTGCAATACCAATGAATACGTCTGGTGAAATATACTGACCATCGGTATCTTGCCATCTGATCAATGCTTCTACCCCGTACAACGAGTAATGGTCTTTGTTGACAATGGGCTGATAATGTATTGCAAAATGTTGCTGCTCAATGGCAATGTGCAGCCTGTGTGTCAATGCCAGTTTTGCCGCTGCGTCGGAGGCAAGTTCAGTTCGGTAAAAAGTCGCTGCGGTATTGGTGCGTTTCGACTCATACATAGCTAGATCCGCATGCTTAAGCAACTCACCCGGAGACAAGCCGTCATCGGGGTAGCGGCTTATTCCAATGCTGCATCCAATGTTGATTTGCTGGCCATCTAGTGTAAAAGGTACGGACAATGACGATTGGGTGCACGCTAGTGTCGCCTCTAAATCCAAAATTTCGCCCCCTTCAATAATGACTGTAAACTCATCACCGCCAATTCGAAATAACGTAGCTTGAGCCGAAAAGTTCATTTGCAAACGCTTTGCTAGCAAGGTTAAGAGTTGATCGCCTTGGTGATGTCCGAGTCCGTCGTTCACCTGTTTAAACTTGTTGAGGTCAAAGCACATTAGGTAAAATGGGGAATGCTGGATTACCCGCGATTCCAGCGTTCGAAGAAAGCAGAGTCGATTAGGTAAATTGGTCAGAAAGTCGTGATTGGCTGCGTATTCGGAGCGTTTAGACGATTGAGCAATAGTTTGTATGGTTGCATGAGACAGTTTTGTCACTAAAAAGACAAACACTCCCCCACTTGACACAATAATAGCAATGGTCAGATTGACATGATCGGCGACATCATTCATCCAAGTGACTAAAATAAGCATTAAGTAGCCAAACATAAACACGATGTTTAAGGTACGTAAATATTTCCAGTGACTGCTACGGTCATTATTACTTAGGCGAGCAAGAGGGTGCACGCTTTTGGCAAGAAGCATGAAACCAACGCAGATTAGACCGATTGAAAGGACTTTCATGGTGTTTAGGTTATCAGTATGACATACGCTATTTTATCGTATGATTTATGTTCAAACAATTCATACGGTGATTGCTTTAATGGTTAACCATCAAAAGATTGATCAAGATCGTCACCCGCACTACTATCAACAGCAGTTTGTCCGTGCATAGATATAGAAATGGGATCAAGAATGTCACTATTTAGGCAACTTAACACACAGCTACGGCCACTAATAATGAAAGTAAAGCAAGGCATGAGCGACCTGTCTGAACACCAATCGAGATTATGGGTGGTTACCATCAAGCCAGAGGTTGGTACAAGCGATACCTTTATTATTGATGAAGACCAATTTAGAGAGCCGCTTCAATGGATGGTCAATAAAGGGTACTCATCGTCAATGTTGCAGCAGGTACAAATGATGCCGCGTTCTGGCGTATTGGTTTGGCAATTGGGTAATCAAAAACACCAGCTACTTAGAGTTAAGTAGCTGGTGTAGTATTCGTGAGCTATAGAGGCTGGTTTAGATTTCGTCGTATTCAAAGCTAGGAATAGTCACTTCAACACGTCGGTTTTGAGCTCGACCTTCTTCGGTTTCGTTGGTTGCGATAGGGAATAGCTCACCGTCGCCTTCAACAATGAGTTGTTCACGACTCACTCCACCTTCTACCAAGAAGTCAGCCACGGCTTGAGCACGTGCTTCAGACAAAGCTTGGTTAAATTCTTCTGAACCACCTGAATCTGTATGACCAACAATTTCAGCTCTGGCCATTGGATGCGCGGCTAGCAGCTCACGCAGTGGCATGAGGCTTTCCATACCTTGATCCGACAGTTTAGCGCTTCCACTTTCGAAGGTGCCTTGGTCAAACAGTTGGTTTTGTTGTTTCTTACCAATCTCTGTCGCGGCCGCCGCAGTTGCTGCTACGGTGGCCACCACAGGCTCATCGTCTGCTGGTTGTGCTGCAGGTGCTTCTGCAACAGGACGAGCTTCAGACTCGCTCGTGGTGTCTGGCTCTGGTGCACCAAATAAGTAGGAGAGTCCGAGGCCAAAGAAGTTCACGTCGAGACCTTTGACGATAGTGTCGGTAAAGTCTTGATAACGTTGATACTCTAGGCGAGCATTTAAGCCTTTAGTTAATTGGTACTCTAAACCCAAAGAGCCAGTCGGTACCACATCGCTATCGCCATCGTAGTTCATGTATGCACCACCAATTTTGGCAAAAATATCAAACTCTTGACTGATTGGGTAAGTAAATTTTGGCGCAAGAGTGATGGCTTTCATCAATGCGTCACCTGTGACGTCTGCCCCTAGGTTTGTCTCAAAGTCGCCAAGCAGATCAAGCCCAGCTTCTAGCGCAAAGTATTGGTTGAAATTATATCCACCGTAAATGCCACCACCCAAACTGCCATCATCACAAGGCGTATCCAAAGAACAAGCATTACTGCTTAATTCTGAGTAACCCAGACGTGCGCCTAGGTAACCTGGCTCGTCAGCTTGAGCTACTTGGATCAATAAACCTTGGCTTAGCGCAAGGGTTACTACTGCGATCGTGGATTTATTCATAGAGATTTCCTTTTCATAGTGTGGCTGATATCTCGCCAAATTGGACATCGGTCGGCGTTCTTTGTAAGAAGATTGTAAATAAATTGCGCGATACTGTTTACTACAATTTTATGACAATGATGTTGAGTCTTGGGCTTGAGACAAGATTACAGGCTGTATGACGGTTTAAGAATTTCTTACGTAAATGAGCATGTTGCAAGTGGATGAGAGGCGATTCACAGTATGTATAGAGAAGGGATTGGTAGTATTAAGTATTTAAAATAGCCAAAAGAGAAGCTCATGGGATCGGAGCCCGTCCAACGTCGACTGCAATTTGTGTTGTGGCAATATGATATTCCACCAGTACAAGAAGTGTCTCTCAGCTTCTTCGGAATGGCAAATGAAGTTTTTGTGATCACTACAGAGCACGGGAAAGTTGTGCTTAAAAACTGTTTTAAGCGCAATACTGCTCAGCTTGTCGAAAACGAAATAGCGTTAATCGAGCACCTAAATGCACATCTATGCCCAACGCCTAAAGTGATCCCGACGAAAGATGGCCGTCAATATGTCGAGTTCAGCGGGCATATATACGTGATGACAGAATACATCCCTGATCGCACTATCACATGGTCTGAGCCTAATAAACTTCGTTTTAGACCGCAGACTGTTGGCGCATTAGCAACGTTTCATAAGGCGATGCAAAACTTTAATGAACCGCATCCTAATTTACAGATGCAGACGCTTGATGTGGATGCGTATATGATCTGGCTGACCAATCTTGAGGCTCAATTGCGAAGCTCCGGCGACGAGAAATCGGCAGCGATGTTAGCACTGGTTCCCAAGTTAAGAACGAGCGCGCTTGCGCTACAACAACAGATGGATGCCGCAGATCTTACGCCATTGAAGCGGTGTTATATCCATGGAGATATGCACTGCTTTAATCTGTTTTACGATGCGAATGAGCACTACACGCAGCTTATAGATTTCGACTTTTCTCGTCTCGACTATCGCTTAGGTGACGTCTATTGGACCAGCCAGATTTTCTATTACCAACAGTTACGCCATCGATTTTCGACTCAGCAGCTGGATGCGGGGGATTTCGATGAGAGCGAAGATCTAGCATTGGACATTTTGCAGGATAATTGGCGAGTCATTATAAAGCACTACAGAAAAACCTTACCCTTTCCAGCGGATGAACTGCGTCTTATAGGGCTATTTGTGCAGGCAGTGCCAATGTACATTTCGCGATTTTTCTCGTTAGACAATAGCGAAGAGGAATGCAAAGGGCATGTTGAATGGTTTACTCGCGAGCTTGATCTGGTTGAGAAACAAACGCTACTCGTATCGAATGCTATCGACACTGTGCTGCAAGAGCTAGGGGAATAAGGTGATATCAACGTATTACCGTTTGTCCAAGCCGATTGTAAGTTTAGCCTTACCAATCATGATCCAAGGGTTTCTATTTACCTTAATGGGGTTTGTCGACGCGCTTATGATTGGTCAGTTAGGCGAAGTTGCGATCTCTGGTTTGGGTAATTCTCAGCAGTTGTTGACCTTTAGTTTTTTGCTGTTTGCTGCCCTGTCGACAGGCGGAAGCATTCTCATATCGCAATACAGCGGAGCTCATCAGTCAGCTAAGGCGATACAAGTGGCAGGAAGCATTATTGTGTCTGCCGCACTGTGTGGTGTCGCGTTAGGTGCCATCGTTTATTTTTATTCTGCAGAGCTGGTGGCATTACTCACCACTGATTTTCTAAAACCCAGTGACCAATGGAGTGATGTGCCTTCTACCGCGTCATTGTATCTTTCTGTTGTGGCTCTTGCGATCCCGTTGATGTTGGTGTCTCAAATGGTGGCGGCAACGTTTAATGCAACCGGTGACACCCGAACACCAGTTAAAGTCGCAGTGACGTTTAATGTCGTTAACTTTGTCGGGAACTACGTGTTTATCTTTGGTCTCGCAATACCAGGGATAACTGAGCCGTTATTTCCACCAATGGGACTGCGCGGAGCGGCCATTGCGACATTATTCGCGAGCGCAGGCCAGTGCGGGGTATTGCTGTACCTATTGGCAAAACGTTTCGGTTTGAAGGCGATATTTACGCCTAACACAGCTGAACTTAAAAAAGTGATAACACTGGGTTACCCATCCACAGTTGATGGGTTTTATTGGCAAGGGGCACGGGTTTTCTATACCGTTTTGATGAACGCCATTGGTGCGATTGCGTTTACTGGGTACACCATTGTACGAACCTTTAAAAGCTTGTTTTTACTGCCGGTGGGAGGAATTGGTCAAGCAACGGCTATACGTATTGGTCAATTGTTAGGGGCTGGAAAGTACCGTTTAGCGAAAGCCAGTGCCGTGAGTGCGATTGCTACGGGTGTCGTGGTGATGCTGATACCTGTGGTGTTATTAATTGCGTTGTCCGATTCTTTGCTTAGCCTATATAACATCCAACAAGAATCACATAGATTGGCGCGGATCTGTATTTGGATATTGGCCGTGTCACTGTTTTTTACTGCGGTAAACTCAGTGATCCCTGGGTTATTGAGGGCAGGCGGTGATGCAAAAGCTGTGATGAACATAACGCTGATTAGCTTTGCAGTCGTCGGTGCACCGGTATCATTTTTGTTAGGGATTGTGCTCGATTATGGCTTGATAGGGGCTTTTATTGGGATCTCTTTAGAGGAAGTGTTTAAGTCGTATTTGTTTGTCCGAAGGATGAAGCAAAACGCTTGGATTCACACATTGGTGTAGTCAATGGACATGAGTTTGGATGCTATTGAGCTATTTTCGATAGTGTTTCAGCTTTATAACTAATCGAACTGCGGAGCTTTTACCAAGCGAAGAAAAGGCGCGCACATGCAAGAACCAAAATAATGGGTAGATTAGACTCATTGCAATGATGGAGGCAGTGGCCTTATTCAGGCCACTGCTTAAACTCTATCCGCTCGTCGGCAATATAGAACAATGTATCGCCACCGCATATCGGTTGGTCGAGTTTTTGATTGATATGGACTTCGCCTTGTGCGTCTCGCACCCCGATAATGGTCGCCTCAAAATCTTGCTTAAAGGTTAAAAACAGTGCGTTGAGTGGGAAGGTAGAGCACTCTTTTGGCACTTGAATGCTGTATTGGGTTTGTCCTTTATGCGCAGACACCAGCTCCGAATGCACTAAGCTGCTACCAAAATCCATCACAGATTTGGCTAACAGTTCCGTCGATAAGTTAGAAATACACTCTGAGTTAGGGCAGTGTGCGCTCAAAATTTGGCATTTTACATCATCGATAAAGTGCGCGACCAAGTGAGCGTTGGGGTTCATCTGCGCGACAAATAGCGCAATAGTTAACGTCATTTCGTCCGTGTCAGTGTCTACGACCAAACAGGAGGCTTGTTCAATGTTTGCCCGCTTTAAGTCATCGACATCGGTAAAGCCGTGAACATTGATAAATTCGACCTGCTCTGGCAGTGGATTTTGCTGCTGTTCAACGCTTATCAATACTATTTGGCGCTGCTTTTCTTCTCGTTTTAGCATCTGAACCAGATGGGGAGTGCGTTCGCGATTGTAGCCAATGACGACAATATGATTAGACAGATTCACGTGGTGTTTTCCTTTAAATTGACGGTACCACAGTGCAGACAGTGCACTTAGGACTTTACCAATGATTAGACCAAACAGTGCCAAAGACAGTGGGATCACAAAAAACGCGGTAAAAAGCTGCCCAGCATTGGTTTGGGGTGACATATCACCATAGCCAACTGTTGAGCCTGTGACCGCAAGAAAATAGATAAAATCAATAAACTCTTCGGTTAAAGCATGCTCACCTGTGAGGTGGTAACCGATGTATACGACGATTGAGTATATCAACACTAGCAGGAAGGCATTAGCGTTCGCCATGGCGAGAGCGTATTGAGAAAGGTATGTATCCCACCACCAAAATAGCCGCTGAGTAAAGGTGTTGTGTTGTTTCATCTATTGTCCAAACGTTTATCAATCATTTAGGGCTCCATGTTCTAAAGTGGGTGCTATTCCTTATTGTGAGGTATCCGCTGCTTGTAGAACTCAACCAATGCCAGACCCTAGTATAGCCATTAGATGATTGTTATAAAATGGTAACAATCGACTGTTTGATTAATTTATCAAAGTGTTAGCATAGGTTCGAACTTTGTGAGGGAGTACTCGATGCGAAATGTTTTTATTCCACCGCCTGTCGTAATGGGGTTATGTGGCCTACTGGCCGCTTGGATGGCAGATTTTAAGTATCAATTGCAGTACAGCAACTTGTTGGTGGCTTGTTTAATGGTAATTATAGGTGTGTATATCGCATCAGCGGCCGTTATGGCGTTCAAACGAGCAAACACGACTATCCATCCCAATAAGGCAGAACATACCGTTACACTGATTGTAGATGGAGTGTACGCCTTTACTCGAAACCCAATGTATTTGTCGATGATGTTTGTGTTGATTGCTTGGTGCCTAGTCTTTGTTAGTGCGTGGGGGTGGTTCTCGGTTGGGCTATATATTGCTTACATCACGAGATTCCAAATCATGCCAGAAGAGCAAGTACTTAAAAGGAAGTTTGGTCAACGTTATGAGTCATACTGTTTAAGCGTAAGGCGGTGGGTATAGACGATTATAACAGTCAACAAAATGCCCGGTAAATACCGGGCAGTTTAGTCATTTTATTGGAATAGACTTTATGAGGTCGATGAGCTCTTGTTCGGTCTTAGGCTCGCTAGAAAAGTTAATCTCGGGTGATGAACCGCCTCTTAGTACATAGGCGCGAGTTCCGCAGTGATCATAATGATACCAAAGGCCATCGACACAGACGTCTGTATAACAACGTGGGTCCTGTTTTAGTTCCATACTCTCCTCCTTGGTAACCTTTACGTTACGTCTTATTAACACCAACAAATTACCTTAAATTTAGTATGGCTAATGTTGATCTGGATCAATTATATGTTGTTTGTGTAAAAAGATCGTTAATAAGTCGTGTCAAGGTAGACTTTGGTCTTAGGCTAAAGGAATGAAAAAAGCCCACGAAATCGTGGGCTTTTATAACATTATGGCCGAGCGTATTAACCTGCTAACACATCAGTGGCCACTTTGTAGCTTGGATCTTCTTTTACGTTGATCTCAACTAAGCTACCCGCTTTGTGAAGTAAAGCACGGCAATCTGGACTTAGGTGGCGAAGATGAAGCGTTTTACCTTTGCTTGAGTAACGTTCTGCAATGGTCTCGATAGCTTCAATGGCCGAGTGATCGGTAACACGCGATTCGGCGAAATCAACAATCACATCAACGGGGTCATTTTCTGCATCGAACAGCTCTAAGAAGTTGGCTGCAGAACCAAAGAAAATTGGACCGTGAATTCGGTACACTTTTGACCCTTCTTCATTGATGCTACTGCTGGTGTAAATGTGTTTTGCATGGTCCCATGCGAACATAAGGGCCGACACAATAACACCAACAAGAACCGCAATGGCGAGGTCCGTCAGTACAGTCACCACGGTAACGAGCACAATCACAAAGAAGTCTTTCTTAGGTACGCGACGAGCAAGTTTGAAGGTTGCCCACTCAAAGGTACCAATCACCACCATAAACATCACACCGATGAGCGCCGCTAGTGGGATCATTTCGATTAGACTAGAGGCGAACAAGATGAAGAACAGAAGCGCCAACGCAGCAACAATCCCAGACAAACGACCGCGACCGCCAGAATTGACGTTGATCATTGATTGACCAATCATGGCACAGCCACCCATGGCACCGAATACGGAACAGGTCATATTTGCCATACCTTGGCCAACACATTCACGGTTGCTTTGACCGCGAGTATTGGTCATTTCGTCCAATACGGTCAGTGTCAGTAGCGATTCAATTAAGCCAATTGCAGCTAGGATGATTGCGTAAGGCAAGATGATTTGTAGCGTTTCTAGGTCAAACGGTACTGCTGGGACTGAGAAGCTTGGCAAGGTACCCGCCAACGTGGCTGAAGCGTCACCAGACATCGCTCTTAAGAAGTCGACGACGGTTTGAGTTTCTAGGCCAAGAATTTGCACCACCAAGGTAACGAACACAATCGCCACAAGTGACGACGGTACCGCAGTAGTAATCTTAGGCAAAAAGTGAATGATACCCATAGTAACTGCAACTAGACCCAACATCAGCATAAGCTCTGGTGTCGGCAGCCACGTAAGCACACCATTTATATCAGGTGCTTTAAATTGACCGAGTTGGGCTAGGAAAATCACGATTGCCAATCCGTTAACAAAGCCGATCATGACTGGGTGTGGAACAATACGGATAAACTTACCCAGCTTGAGCAAGCCTGCGGATATTTGAATCGCACCCGCCAACATAATTGCGGCGAATAGGTATTGCACGCCGTGGTCAGCAACAAGAGACACCATGACAACGGCCATTGCACCAGTTGCACCAGAAATCATGCCAGGGCGACCACCGAAGATCGAAGTAACAAGACCAACAATAAACGCAGCGTAAAGGCCAATCATAGGATCGACGCCTGCAACAAAGGCAAAGGCGACCGCTTCAGGCACAAGTGCTAAAGCGACGGTAAGGCCCGATAAGATGTCATTCTTGGCAGAATGAGACGAAATCTGAGGAAATTCAAACATTGTAATCTGTTGTTACCAAAAATTGGGGTCAAAATGAGGGCGAATCGTACCCAGTTTAGTGACTAAGTTCAAGAATCAATCGCATATTGAGGGTAACTAAACCATGTGACAAAAAAAAGGCACTCATCTGAGTGCCTTTAATGTTAATCACTTTTGCGATTATTCAGCGGTTTTCGCCATGTTTGCCGTAGATTGACTGGTGGCTGCCATAGCTCCAGCACCTTTGGCTTGATATCGCTCTTGTCTGAACTCAGCTGCTTTGACCGTAATGGTTTTCAACTCTGATGGTCCAGCCGCTTTAGTCATGCTAGAACTTGCATGACCTTTGGCTTTAACACCAGATTGCGCTGGTGCAACTGCCACTTGTGGCGCTTGCTCAACAGGAGACGTTGGTTCAACGCTAGCTTCAACAACCGGCTCTGGTTGTGTTTCTACAACAGCCTCAACTACAGGAGCTTCTTCCACTACTGGCGTTTCTACGGCTGGAGCTTCAACCTCGGCGACTTCAACAACCGGAGCTTCAACAACGGGTGTGTCTACTACTGGTGCTTCGGCTACTGGCGCGGTAACAGTGTCGACAACCGGCGCTACTACAGGAGTTTCAATTACGGGAGCTTCTACCTTAGCGATTGTTTTCGAAAGGATAATCACTTTGCCCATACTCATTTCTGGAGTAGCAAAGCCACCTAAGATTTGAGTCGACTGATTTTTCTGCTTATCGTTGCGCGGCTTACGACGAGGACGTAGGTCGTATTTCGGCCATACTTTACCCATTGCCATTTCTGGTGACATTACACCACCTTTACGCAAACGGTACGGATTAGGACGACGATCACGGCCACGACGACGACGCTGTCCGCTTGCACGTAGGTGACGCGGAGTACGACGGTTACGACGTTGTTGAGGCTTCTCTTCCGTTGCGTTTTCTGCAGCAACTTCTGGCGCTTCAACATTTGCTTTCACTTCCGCTTCGACGGCAGCGTTCTGCGCATCTAGCTTTTGGGTGTCGGCATTAGCTTGCTGATCTTTAACACGTACACGTTTTTTAAGCTGACGTTTTTGACGACGCTGTTTAACTTGTGAAGTACGTGCATCCGTTGCTGTAGTTTGCTGTGCTTCTTCGGCAATTTGAGTGCCTTGCTCAGCAACTTTAGTGTTCGGTTTGTTGTCACGTTCTTTACGCGGCTTTCTCTTATCTTGGCGCTGATCTTGGCCTTTCTCTTGGCGAGGTTTTTGACCTTTCTCTTGACGAGGTTGTTTAGCTTTATCGTCGCGTTTATCATCACGTTGCGCATTATCGCGTTGACTCTCATCACGATCTTTGCGGTTGTTGCGTGGCTTATTGCGACGGTTGTCACGTTGACCACGACGTCTGTCGTTATCGCGACGTGGACGATTGTTTGAGCGTGGTTTTGCCTCTTCTTTTTCTTCTTTCTTCTCTTCAACTTTAGGTTCTGCTGATGCAAAGAAAGACGATACTGCGCTGGCTAGTTTGGCAAATAGTCCCGGAGTCGCGGCTTTAGGCTCTTCGGCTTTCGCCAATGGAGCTGCTGGCTTAGGTGCTGGTGTCGGCGCGTTCTGTGCCGGGGCTGCAAACCCTTTAAGCGCTGGCTCTTCAATTTTCTTAGGAGCTAGATCGAGTTCACCTGCTTCACGAGCTTCTGCTTCTTTTAGTGCTTCCAGTTTTTTCGGCACAAGGTAAGAAAGGATATTTTGCTCTTCACCGTCACGGATACGGATCACTTCGAAATGAGGCGTTTCCATATCTGAATTTGGTACGATAGTAATCTTCACTTCTTGCGCACGTTCAATGTGATTGACGCTGCGGCGTTTCTCATTGAGTAGATAAGAAGCAATAGGTACTGGTACGACAGCCATTACTTGAGTGGTGTTGTCTTTTAGAGCTTCTTCTTCAATTAAGCGAAGAACAGACAGTGCCAGTGACTCATTGTCACGCACGACACCGGTACCTGAACAACGAGGACAGATATGGTGGCTCGCTTCAGCCAAAGAAGGGCTTAGACGCTGACGAGACATCTCTAACAGACCAAAACGTGAAATTCGACCAATTTGAACACGTGCGCGGTCAACACGAACTGCATCACGTAGGCGATTTTCTACTTCACGCTGGTGACGTACTGGCGTCATATCGATAAAGTCGATAACAACCAGACCACCTAGATCACGAAGGCGCAATTGACGCGCAATTTCGTCAGCGGCTTCTAAGTTAGTATTGAGTGCAGTCTCTTCAATATCGCCGCCTTTGGTTGCGCGAGCGGAGTTAATATCGATAGAGGTTAACGCTTCTGTTGGGTCAATAACAATTGAACCACCAGATGGCAAACGAACTTCGCGTTGGAACGCAGAGTCAATTTGGCTTTCAATTTGATAGTGGCTAAACAGTGGCACTTCACCGTCGTATTTTTTGACGCGATTCATAAAGTCAGGGCGCACCAATTGAATGTGCGCTTGTGCACGTTCAAAAATGGTGTTGCTGTCGATAAGAATTTCACCAATATCACGACGTAAATAGTCACGAATGGCGCGAACAATAACGTTGCTTTCTTGGTGGATCAAAAACGGTGCTTGGTTCGCGTCTGAAGCGTCTTTGATTGCGTTCCAGTGGTTAAGCAGAACGTTCAAATCCCACTCAAGCTCTTCTGCACTTTTACCAACACCTGCTGTACGAACAATAAGACCCATTCCTTGAGGAAGCTCAAGAGTACTTAAAGCCGCTTTAAGTTGGGTTCTTTCGTCACCTTCGATACGGCGAGAAATACCGCCAGCACGAGGGTTATTAGGCATTAGAACTAGGTAACTACCCGCAAGAGAGATGAAGGTCGTTAGGGCTGCGCCTTTATTACCACGTTCTTCTTTCTCAACTTGAACAATAACCTCTTGGCCTTCTTTAAGTACCTCTTTGATACTTGGTCGGCCTTGGTAGGTATATCCTTGTGGGAAGTAATCTTTTGCAATTTCTTTTAGAGGAAGGAAACCGTGTCTTTCAGCACCGTAATCAACGAATGCGGCTTCTAGACTTGGTTCAATTCGGGTGATGCGTCCTTTATAGATGTTGGCTTTTTTAGATTCATGACCTGGGCTTTCAATATCCAGATCAAAAAGCTTTTGCCCATCTACTAGGGCAACACGCAACTCTTCTTTTTGAGTTGCGTTTATTAGCATTCTTTTCATTTTGTAATTATCTCGTTTTTAAGCGCCGCACAGTCTTGCTCTGATGGTGTCGATCCCACGGTTAACAATGCAGCCTCACGGCTGGAAGGGATGCTCTTGGACACGAAGTTGGTCACGTTTTGTGCAAAGCTGTTTATGTACTCAATGTGGGTACTAACAATGTTGCATGTAAAACGTGACCCGATCTCTCGGTAAACGTCACATCGGGTGCAAGGAGTAGTTGCGGCGATGGTTTTATTCTTGATGTCTTACGCCATTTGCTGCATGAAGCAATAAAACCGCTACTCTAAATTTCAATTTTATGGCAAAAAGTGAGTCAAAAAGAGTGATTATTCATCAATGCTCAACTTTAAGTGGTGAACTATAGCAAGGCTGTTCATTCACAGCAATCGCCATCACAGATTATTGTTAACTTATTGGTGTGATGGCTAGGCTTAGCCTAGTTAAAGCAAGGGTTTAGCTCAATGTTGGTGATGTAAGAAAAATCGACTTCTAAGGTTATAGTCAGCTTTCGCACCAGTTATACACATTTTGTTCAGTCATTTTGTGGATGAAGTAAATGCCGTGTTCGGTTTACAAAAGTAGAGATTTCTTCACTCTCGGGGTGTTACACTATGCTCATGAATGAAATTAGAACAAAAGTGCAGCTAATCGACATCGATGATGACATGGCTGGCCAACGAATCGACAACTTTTTACGTAACCATCTAAAGTCTGTGCCCAAGAGTGTGGTGTACCGCATTGTGCGCAAAGGCGAAGTTCGAGTGAATAAAAAGCGTATAAAAGTGGAATACAAACTGCAACCTGGCGATGTGGTTCGTATTCCTCCAGTCACCATTACCGAAAAAACCGATCAGCAACCGGTGATCAGTACCAAACTCAATGCGGTCGCCAACCTAGAAAGCCAGATCATCCACGAAGATGACCACATGCTGATCCTAAATAAGCCGTCCGGTCTCGCAGTGCATGGGGGCAGTGGATTAAAGTTTGGTGCAATTGAAGCATTACGAGCACTACGACCTCAAGCGCGTTTCTTAGAGCTTGTACACCGTATTGACCGAGATACGTCGGGTATTTTGCTGGTGGCAAAAAAACGCTCGGCGCTACGCCACTTGCAAGCCCAGTTTCGTGAGAAAACCGTGCAGAAGTACTATTTTGCATTGGTCATGGGCACATGGAAACGCAGTGATAAGCAAGTCACGGCGCCATTGCTCAAAAATGAAGTAAACAGTATTGTGAGGGTAAATCCAAAAGGAAAGCCGTCGGATACTCGTTTTAAAGTGCTCGAAAACTTCGATAAGGCAACATTGGTCCAAGCCAGCCCAGTTACTGGGCGTACTCACCAAATCCGTGTGCATTGTCAATATAAAGGTCATCCCATTGCTTGGGATGACCGTTATGGCGACCCTCGATTTGATGCCTTTACAAAAACAGTTGGCATCGACAGGCTGTTTTTGCATGCCGCAAACATTAAGTTTCGCCATCCTTCTAATGATGAGTGGATGGAAATCAGTGCCCCTATAGAAGCAAGGCTTGAAAAAAGCTTAGCGAAGTTACGACAGCTTTAACTCTCCTATATATTGGCCCATTAGACAGTAATGACGCGATCGCTGATTTCTATCTAATGGGCTTTTTAATTGTGCTTAATGCTAAATCACGTCGACCCCTTCGTTTTTCAGTAGCTCCACCAGTTTTATCAGTGGTAATCCTATTAACGAGTTTGGGTCATCACCTTCAAGCTTTTCAAACAAAGCGATACCCAGACCTTCACTTTTAAAACTGCCCGCGCAATAAAGAGGGTTTTCTATATCAACGTAGCGTTCAATTTGCGCTGTGGTCAATGAGCGAAAATGGACAATAAAAGGTTCTACAACAACTTGGGTCAGATCAGTTTGACTATTATGCAGTGCTAAGCCGGTATAAAAGGTGATGCGTTGTCCACTTTGCTTTGAGAGTTGTTCAATGGCTTTTTGTCTGGTCAGTGGCTTGCCGATGATTTCATCGTCGATAACGCATACTTGATCAGAGCCTATAATAAGGTGGTTTGGATACGGTATCGCCAGTGATTTCGCTTTGCCTATGGCTAAACGTTCTACCAAGGCTTGTGGGGACTCACCGTGCATTGGGGTTTCGTCGCAGTCTGGCGAATCGGTCGTAAATGCGAGGTCCAGCTTGCGCATAAGCGATTGTCTAAATTCCGAGGTTGAGGCTAAGACAATAGGCAAAGCTGCGGGTTGAGATGGCATGGTGTAATTCCTATATTAATTCGGTCATTAAGGTGGTGAAAAATTCATTAATTATTTCACCTTTTCCTTTGACTATTGAGTCATTGAAAGCTAATATTCGCGCCCTATGCAAAAGGTAAAAATACCGCGAACGGTTGACCCAGGTAAATCAGCTCAAAAGCGATTGGATTATGATGGTATCATACAAGCCAGTCTCTTGAAGCGTTTGGCCGAGTCCGTCGAAAGCGTAAAACGCGAAGCAGATGTCTCATTGTCCTTTGATTTGGATGAACAACGACTGGTCGTTATCTCTGGTAAAGCTAACGTCGAAGTCGATTTAGAGTGTCAACGCTGTAATGAGGTTTTCACACATCTGTGTGAAGTCCAGTTCACTTACACTCCTAATAAAGGAGAGAAAAGTGAAGAGGAAGCGCCGGAAGAGTACGATTTGGTAGATCTGAACGAATACGGCGAATGCGATCTCATACAACTAGTTGAAGACGAGTTCATTCTTGGATTACCTCAAGTGGCAATGCATGATGATTCTGACTGTAGCGTAGATTCAAGTAACTTGGTTTTTGGTGAAATTCCTGAAGAAGTTCTTAAGGAAGAAAAACCAAACCCGTTCGAAGTTTTGAAAAGCTTAAAAGCACAGACAAAGGAGTAGGGTCAATGGCCGTACAAAAGAGCAAGAAGTCACGTTCTATGCGTGGCATGCGTCGTTCACACGATGCGCTAACTACAGCAGCACTATCTGTAGACGCAACTTCAGGTGAAACTCACCTACGTCACAACGTAACTGCTGAAGGTTACTACCGTGGCAAAAAGGTAGTCAACAAGTAAGGTTACCTTTACAAGTGATTACCGTTGCACTCGATGCAATGGGCGGGGACTACGGTCCTAGCTATACAGTGCCTGCCGTCGTGCAGGCATTGTTGCATTTCCCAGAGCTAAATATTCAGCTTGTCGGTCGCGAAAGCGCCATCAACGCTGAACTCGACGCCCAAACTAGCATCCTTCCGCGCTCTATTGATAGAGACGCGTTATTGTCACGCCTAACAATCCACCATTGTGATCATGTCATTGCCAATGACGCCAAACCCTCTGCAGCACTACGAAATAGCCGTGGCAGTTCGATGCGAGAAACCATTGACCTAGTTGCACGCGGTGAAGCCGATGCGGCTGTCAGCGGCGGCAACACTGGTGCACTGATGGCGTTGTCCAAACATGGTATTAAAATGCTTCCGGGGATTGAACGCCCGGCGTTAGTGTCAGCACTGCCAACGCAAAGTGGTCAGCCTGTATGGCTTTTAGACCTTGGCGCAAATATCGATGTTGATTCAGACACTCTGTACCAGTTCGCGATCATGGGATCGGCATTGGCAGAGCAACACCTAGCCAAAGTGCCAAAAGTGGCGCTGCTCAACATTGGCGCAGAAGCAAGTAAAGGGAATGACACCATAAAATCTTGCGCAATGCGTTTAGAACAGACCCCCTCAATTAACTACATTGGCTTTATAGAAGGGCATGAAATATTGCTGGATAAAGCGGACGTTATTGTGTGCGATGGTTTTGCAGGCAATATTTGTCTTAAAACTTCTGAAGGCATCGCAAACCTGATTCTGAATAAGCTTAAACTACAGTTTTTTGGACACCCGGTTAAAAAATGGTTGGCGAGAATACTGTTTGCTTCTGCATTAAAAGAGCTAAAAGCACTGAACCCCGACCAGTACAATGGCGCAAGTTTGTTAGGATTGCGCAGCATTGTGATTAAAAGTCATGGAAGCGCCGATAAAACTGCTATTATCAACGCGATAGGCGAAGCAGTCCACGAAGTCAAACGTCAGATACCGCAGCGTATTTCTGACGGTTTGGAAACCGTTTTACTCGAGAGGCACTAACTCTTCATGTATAGCAAAATATTAGGCACTGGCAGTTACCTGCCATCAACAGTGCGTACAAATGCAGATTTGGAAAAGATGGTTGATACTAGCGACGAGTGGATCGTTGCACGAACAGGTATCAAAGAGAGGCGTATAGCGGCAGAAGATGAGTCTGTTGCCGATATGGGATACATTGCGGCAAAAAACGCAATTGACATGGCAGGCATCTCTAAAGATGAGATTGATCTGATCATCGTTGCGACCACCAGTAGTACCCACGCATTTCCATCGTCGGCTTGTCAGGTACAAGCCAAGCTTGAAATTTCGGGATGTGGTGCCTTCGATATGGCTGCCGCGTGTACGGGATTTGTCTACGCACTTTCCGTCGCCGACCAGCACATTAAAAGTGGGCAGTGCAAAAACGTCCTGGTGATCGGTGCAGATACCTTATCAAAAACCTGTGACCAACTTGATCGCTCTACTGTGATTTTGTTTGGTGATGGTGCAGGCGCCGTGATTGTTGGCGCGAGCGAAGAACCAGGCATTTTGTCGACCCATTTAGGTGCGGATGGCAAATTTGGTGATCTTCTCAGTTTAGAAATGCCAGTTCGTGGTGGTGAGTTTGATACTTGGCTACACATGACAGGCAACGAAGTATTTAAAGTCGCAGTGACGCAATTGTCGCGCTTGGTCAACGATACGCTAAAAGCCAATAACATGGAAAAAAGCGATTTAGATTGGCTAGTGCCTCACCAAGCAAATTTACGCATTATTACCGCCACAGCAAAAAAATTGGCAATGCCACTGGATCAAGTTGTGATCACGCTTGATAAGCATGGCAATACTTCAGCGGCAACAGTCCCAACAGCTTTAGATGAAGCGGTTCGTGATGGGCGTATACAACGTGGCCAAACACTGTTGCTCGAAGCCTTTGGTGGTGGATTCACCTGGGGCTCAGCTCTGGTTAAGTTTTAGAATTTTAAAAATATAAGAAAAGGAACGGGTAATGAGCAATTTTGCGATTGTTTTTCCGGGTCAAGGTTCACAGACCGTGGGCATGTTGGCAGAACTAGGTGAACAGTTTGACGTTGTTAAACAAACGTTTGCTGAAGCATCAGAAGTACTAGGGTATGACCTGTGGGCATTAGTTCAAGATGGCCCTGCAGAAGATCTCAACGAAACGCATCGTACTCAACCAGCTTTATTGGCGTCATCGGTCGCCATTTGGCGTGTATGGCAAGAACAAGGTCTAGCGACTCCAGCGGTCATCGCGGGACACAGCTTGGGCGAATACTCTGCGCTTGTATGCGCGGGTGTGATTGACTTTAAACAAGCAATCAAACTGGTTGAGTTACGTGGACAGCTAATGCAAGAAGCGGTACCTGCTGGTGTTGGCGCAATGTACGCGATCATTGGTTTAGACGACGAATCTATTGCTAAAGCCTGTGAGGACGCGGCGCAAGGCGAAGTCGTTTCTCCGGTTAATTACAACTCTCCAGGTCAAGTGGTTATCGCTGGCAATAAAGCGGCAGTAGAACGTGCCGGAGCACTGTGTAAAGAAGCGGGTGCAAAACGCGCGCTACCATTACCCGTCTCTGTACCTTCTCATTGTGCATTAATGAAGCCTGCTGCGGATAAGCTGGCTGTTGCACTGGAAGCGATCGAATTTAACGCACCTCAGTTGGACGTAATTAACAACGTTGATGTAGCTGTTGAAACTGATCCAGCGAAAATCAAGTCGGCGCTAGTTCGTCAATTGTATAGCCCAGTTCGTTGGACTGAGGGCGTCACCAAAATGCACGAGCAAGGTGTCGAAAAACTGCTAGAGTTAGGGCCAGGTAAAGTACTTACTGGTTTGACTAAGCGAATTGTTAAAGCATTGACTGCTGCGGCGGTCAACGACTCAGCATCTCTTGATGCAGCTAAGTAGGAAGTAAAATAATGAGTTTAGAAGGGAAAATTGCCTTAGTCACAGGCGCAAGCCGTGGTATTGGCCGTGCCATTGCAGAAGCACTAGTGGCAAAAGGTGCCACCGTCATTGGTACTGCAACCAGTGAAAATGGTGCTGCTGCAATCAGTGAGTACTTGGGCGAAAATGGCAAAGGCTTTGCGCTCAACGTGACTGATGTTGCTTCAATCGAAACTGTTCTTAAAGGCATTAACGAAGAGTTTGGTGCTATTGATATCTTGGTGAATAACGCTGGTATCACGCGTGACAACCTACTTATGCGTATGAAAGACGATGAGTGGACAGACATCATGGACACAAACCTAACGTCTATTTTCCGTCTGTCAAAAGCGGTACTGCGTGGCATGATGAAGAAAAAGTGTGGCCGTATTGTTAACGTTGGCTCCGTTGTGGGCACAATGGGCAATGCAGGACAAACTAACTATGCAGCGGCTAAAGCGGGTGTGATTGGTTTTACTAAATCAATGGCTCGTGAAGTTGCTTCACGTGGTGTTACTATCAATACTGTTGCACCTGGGTTTATCGAAACCGACATGACTAAAGCACTAAATGATGAGCAGCGCGCTGCAACATTGTCTAATGTACCAGCTGGTCGTTTGGGTGATCCAAAAGAAATTGCAGCGGCTGTGGCGTTTTTAGCCTCCCCAGAAGCGGCTTATATTACGGGTGAAACGCTGCACGTTAACGGCGGAATGTACATGGTTTAACGAAGTTGGCTGGTTAAAAACCAGCCGATCAGTTCAATCTTAGTAAGTTTTTATGAGTGATATTTGTGCAATCGCGCATGATTTTAGTCAAAAAATGTATGAAAATTCGGTGAAATCGACTTAAATTGTGGTTTGACCAGCAAGGCTAGCCTTGCAACTTTCGTTAGTTTTAATAAACTACGCAGACATCGCATTAGAGCGAATTCTTTATAGGAAAAAGTAAAATGAGCAATCTTGAAGAACGTGTAAAAAAAATCATCGTAGAACAGCTTGGTGTTGACGAGTCTGAAGTTAAAAACGAAGCATCTTTCGTTGATGACCTAGGTGCGGATTCACTAGACACAGTTGAGCTAGTTATGGCTCTAGAAGAGGAATTCGACACAGAGATTCCTGACGAAGAAGCTGAGAAAATCACTACTGTTCAAGCTGCTATCGATTACGTAACCAGCGCTCAGTAAGAATTCTCCTCAATTCAGGCGGTCTATTAGACCGCCTGAATTTTCTCTACCTCATCTTCTTAACACCTTCCTTAACATTTTTCCGGAGAGTAATATCGTGTCCAAACGTCGCGTCGTTGTCACTGGCATGGGTATGTTGTCACCGGTCGGCAACACTGTTGAATCATCATGGAATGCCCTGCTAGCTGGCCAAAGTGGTATCGTCAATATCGAGCACTTTGATACCGAAAATTTCAGCACTCGTTTCGCTGGCCTTGTAAAAGATTTTGACTGTACTGAATACATGTCTAAAAAAGATGCCCGTAAAATGGATCTTTTCATTCAGTATGGTGTTGCAGCAGGTATCCAAGCGTTAAATGATTCAGGGTTAGAAATCACTGAACAAAATGCAGCACGTGTAGGTGTGGCTATTGGATCGGGTATCGGTGGACTTGAACTTATTGAAAAAGGGCATCACGCGCTGATCGAAAAAGGTCCGCGTAAAGTGAGTCCATTCTTTGTTCCCTCTACCATCGTTAACATGGTTGCGGGCAACTTGTCCATCATGCGTGGTCTACGTGGCCCTAATATCGCGATATCTACCGCTTGTACTACCGGTTTGCACAATATTGGTCACGCAGCACGCATGATCGCCTATGGTGATGCAGAAGCTATGGTCGCTGGCGGTTCAGAAAAAGCCTCAACACCTTTAGGTATGGCAGGCTTCGGCGCTGCTAAGGCACTCTCAACGCGCAATGACTCACCGCAACAAGCTTCTCGCCCATGGGACAAAGACCGCGATGGCTTTGTATTGGGTGATGGCGCAGGCATGATGGTACTGGAAGAGTACGAGCACGCTAAAGCGCGCGGTGCGAATATTTACGCTGAGGTCGTTGGTTTTGGCATGTCAGGTGATGCTTATCACATGACCTCACCTAGTGAAGACGGCTCTGGTGGTGCATTGGCGATGGAAGCGGCACTACGTGACGCAGGTATCGACGGCACACAAGTGGGCTACATCAATGCTCACGGTACTTCTACACCAGCAGGTGATATTGCTGAGCTAAAGGGCGTGAAACGTGCTCTTGGTGAAGAAGGCGCTAAACAAGTATTGGTGTCATCGACCAAATCGATGACCGGTCACCTACTTGGTGCGGCAGGTTCTGCAGAAGCGATTGTGACTGTGATGTCATTAGTGGACCAAAAAGTGCCACCGACGATCAACTTGGACAATATGGATGAAGGTGCCGTTGAACTTGGCATCGACTTAGTTCCTAACACAGCGCGTGACGTTCAAATGGAATACGCACTGTGTAACTCGTTTGGCTTTGGCGGAACGAACGGCTCGTTGGTCTTCAAAAAGATCTAACACCTGTAGAATGTAAAGAAGCCCAGATTGGTATCGTCAATCTGGGCTTTTTTATGGGGTGCGATTTTTAGAGACTACGGGGCAAAAGAAACACCGATCAAAAGTTGAGAAAATGGATTACTCACTACCTTTTTTTCGGTGGATACATTATCTTTGTGCAAAGGAAAATCGATACCAGCAGGAACGTCAACATGTGGATTAATGGTGTAAAGCAAGAGCACGTACCCGCTCTTGATCGTTCGTTTCAATATGGCGATGGCTGTTTCACCACGATTCAAACTCAATTCGGAGAACTTCGTCATTGGGAACTGCATGTTGAACGTATGCAAGCGTGTCTTAATACCCTAGGGATAGCTACACCCCCGTGGCGCGATATAAAGCACCAGCTGATGGATATCGCCCTAGACGACCCTATTGCGGGGGTAAAACTTTTGATCAGCCGTGGCAGCGGCGGAAGAGGGTACGCAAGTCCACATAACGCGCACTCTCTCATAATGAGCAATCACTTTGCCTACCCACAACATTACCCGCAGTGGCAGACCGACGGGATTAAACTTGGTATCAGTCGCATAAAACTTGGACACAACCCATTACTTGCCGGTCATAAACACAATAACCGCTTAGAGCAGGTGCTAGTCAAAAATGATCTCGATGCACAACAGGTCGACGATGGTGTGGTATTGGATATCAACGAGCATATTGTAGAAACCAGTAGTGCGAATATTTTTTGGCGCAAGGGGAGCACCCTTTATACCCCCATACTGGACAAAGCAGGTGTAGCAGGTATCATTCGTCGTTTGATTATTCAAGATGCTGAACCACTTGGATTTAAAGCGCTGTTAGGACGCTTTGATCTCGTCGATTTGCACGATGCTGATGAAGTCTTTGTGAGTAACGCCTTGCTAGGTGTTGCGCCTGTGGTTCAGGTGGGTGAGCGACGTTATCCCATTGGCGAGCTCACGTTAAAATTACAAAAGAGAGTATAAATTGCTTAAAAAACTGTTGGGTCTATTGATCGTTGCCGGAGTTGCGGCGCTGGCCGTCTATTGGTATGCCACACAAGAGCTTAAGACGTACCTAAATCAACCGGTGCAAATGGAGCAGGGCGAGCTTATCACCATTCACAGTGGAACCAGTGGAACGGCGTTGCTGCGTCGTTTCGAGTCACAAGGTTGGATTGAGGCGAATCCGACGTCTCGTCTAGTGAGAAGGCTGCACCCTGAGCTATTAAACATTAAAGCGGGCACGTTTTTTGTCGAACAAGGGCAAACTCTCACACAAGTCTTAAACACATTGGTCGAAGGAAAAGAGCATCAGTACAGTATAACGTTTATTGAAGGCTCAACCTTTAATCAGTGGCGAGAGCAGCTTGCCCAAACGGACACGTTGATTCAGGAAACGACAGATCTAACAGAAGCCGAACTCGCCGACGCTTTGGGTATTGAAAACCCAAAGTTAGAGGGTCTGTTTTTGGCAGAAACCTTTTACTACACCGCGGGAATGAGCGATCTCGATATTTACAAACGAGCTCATCGCGATCTCAATCGTGCGTTAGAAAAGCATTGGCAAGAGCGTGACGAAAAGCTTCCACTCAAAACGGACTATGAAGCACTGATCCTTGCGTCAATTATTGAAAAAGAAACCGCCATTGATAAAGAGCGTGGTTTGGTCTCGTCAGTATTCATTAATCGCCTCAATCGAAGAATGCGCCTTCAGACCGACCCAACGGTCATCTACGGCATGGGTGACAAGTACACTGGCAATATCCGCAAGAAAGATTTGCAGACTCCAACGCCGTACAACACATACACAATCAATGGATTACCTCCAACACCAATCGCAATGGTGGGTGAGGCTTCTATAGCAGCATCGCTGAATCCAGAGACAAGCAACTATTTATATTTTGTCGCAACCGGCAAAGGTGGACACAAGTTTAGTACCAACCTTAAAGATCACAACGCTGCAGTGCGTGATTACTTAAAACAACTAAGGGCAAACCGATGAGTCTTGGAAAGTTTATTGTTATTGAAGGCTTAGAGGGCGCAGGAAAAAGTACTGCGATTAGCCAGGTATTAGCATCATTAGAGCAACATGGGATTGCGCAAGTTACCCAAACTCGTGAACCCGGTGGCACACCATTAGCCGAAAAGATGCGTGCACTGGTCAAACAAGAGTGTGAAGAGGCGCTTCAAGATCGCACTGAGCTACTGTTGATGTATGCTGCGCGGATTCAACTGGTCGAAACGGTCATTAAACCGGCGTTGAATGCCGGTACATGGGTCGTTGGTGATCGTCACGATTTATCTTCTCAGGCCTACCAAGGAGGCGGGCGTCAAATCGATCCTCACGTGATGAGCAGTCTAAAAGAGATTGCGCTGGATGGATTTAAGCCTGACTTTACCTTATACCTCGATATCGACCCGCAATTAGGATTAGAGCGCGCTCGAGGTCGCGGAGAACTCGACAGGATAGAGAAAATGGATCTTAGCTTTTTCCAGCGCAGTCGAGAAAAATATTTAGAGTTGGCCAGCCAAGATGACACCATAGTGGTCATCGACGCATCTCAATCTATTGAGGCTGTCACCAATGATATTAAGGCAGCCATTAATCAATGGTTAACCGACGATGTGAAACATGGATAGCCTTTACCCGTGGCTACAGCCGCTTTGGACTCAGCTACAAAAAGCGCTTACTCAAGACCGACTGCCAAATAGTATAATGATTGAGTCCACAGAAGGCTTAGGTGAGCAGCAACTTATCGACGCGCTTGCTAAAGCTTTACTGTGTTCAAACTCCAGTGACGAGGGATGTGGCTTTTGCCATAGTTGTCAGTTATTTGCTGCGGGTACTCACCCCGATTACCACCGATTGACTCCCCTGGAAACCAAAAAACAGATTTCGGTGGATCAAGTAAGAGAGCTGAATCGCTTTGCCGCTGAATCGTCGCAGTTATCGGGTAAGCGAGTGCTGGTTGTCACGTTGGCTGAGCAGATGAACAGCTCTGCGTCGAATGCGCTACTTAAAACCCTTGAAGAGCCGCCAAGTCAATGCGTGTTTATCGTCTTAACCCATGCAAAGTCGCAACTATTGCCTACTGTCGTGAGCCGATGTCAGCAATGGCATGTTTCACCACCGAGTATTGAACAAACGCAACATTGGATTGCTCAGCAGTCGTTGTCAGTCTCTGATTTGGCGCTGACGTTGTATGGGCAAGCACCGTTGAAATTAAACGAGTTTACTGCAACTCAAAGTGACGAATTGACGTCATTAATAACGCTACTAACAAAAGACAATTTATTAGCAGAACCGTCAAAGATTGTCGCGATCCTGACCAGTGAACCTCAGCGTAGTCTAGAGCAACTGTCGATTGTGTTGCATATGGCATTGAGGCATTTTGCCCAGCCTTATGTGGGATTAGAAGCTATATTGACACCGGTTTGCACCCGGTGGGATTTTGGTACACTGTCACGCATGGTCGAAAGACTAGACATCATGCGCGCAGAACTGCGTGCGCACCCTGGATTAAACACTGAGCTGCTATTGATTGAGTGGCTCACTTATTGGCACGAATAAACATGTTTATAGACTCACATTGTCATCTAGATAAATTGGATTACCAGAACCTTCACCAGAATGTTGAGCAGGTGCTGGCTAATGCGAAAGCCGTAAATGTAGAAAAAATGCTTAGTGTGGGCGTCACGCTAGAGAGCTTTCCTGCGATGATGGATTTGATTGAAAAGCACGAGCAAGTGCTTGCTTCTTGCGGGGTGCACCCGTTGGATGTGGAAAGCCCTTTTGACGTAGAGACTTTACGTAAGTACGCTCAGCATAAACGCGTGGTAGCCATAGGTGAAACAGGGTTAGATTTTCATTACAAACCTGAAACCAAAGCCCTGCAACTCGAGCGATTTGCAACTCAAATTGACGTTGCTAATGAAGTGAACAAACCGCTGATCATTCATACCCGCAATGCACGCAAAGAGACTTTAGAGCTGTTGAAAAGCGGCGATGCCAAATCGTGTGGTGGTGTTATTCACTGTTTTACCGAAGACTTGGAGTTTGCGAAACAAGCAATGGCACTAGGCTTTTACATTTCAATTAGTGGTATTGTGACCTTCCGAGCGGCAACAGAGCTCAAAGAAGTGGTGAAAGCATTGCCTCTTGAACGCTTGTTGATAGAAACCGATTCACCTTACTTAGCGCCCGTTCCTCACAGAGGAAAAGAGAACCAACCAGCCTATGTGGTTGAGGTTGCAAGCTACATCGCTCAGCTTAAAGGTGTTTCGTTACAACAAGTTGCAACTCAAACATCACAAAACTTTCACACTCTTTTTTTGCGTAGATAAATAACCCCCTAATTATAAATGGGATCTTGGGATCCCATTTTTTGTAATTGCCCTACACTATAACTTATTATGTTGAATGTTACGTCTTATGTGTCTACTTTGACCCCCTTCGAGTAAAATGTAATTTTTCTACGAAAAATATGTTTTTAGGCATTTTTATAAACTGGCTTTAGATGTGATATTTTATGGTAAGTTGTTGTTTTGTAATGATTTACCTCATTCTTCCTTCGTGGGCTATAATAATTCTATTGTGATCTAAGGTAGGCTTTTGAAATTTAATTTCGTTACTGGATAGCAAGTTTGTCCTGTATCAAGATATATTTAGAGCCGAAAAATATACTACGGCACGTGGTTACATTTTCATTGGGTGCTAACCTTTATGGCAGCGGGGGGTTGTCGTTAGTACCCAAAACTACTAAAAATAATTAGGAGCATAACTATGTTTAAAAACCTTTTTGCGAACCTGCAAAAAGTGGGTAAGTCTCTGATGCTACCAGTATCAGTACTTCCTGTAGCGGGTATCTTGTTGGGTGTTGGTGCGGCTGATTTGGCCTTCATCCCTGACGTTGTTTCAAACCTTATGGAGCAAGCTGGTGGTTCTGTATTTGGCCAAATGGCATTGCTATTTGCCGTTGGTGTTGCACTAGGCTTCACTAACAACGACGGTGTTGCAGCACTTGCAGCTATCGTAGGCTACGGCATCATGACAGCAACACTTGCGGTAATGGCTGAAGTGTTTGGCGTCGACGGTATCGATACTGGCGTACTAGGTGGTATCCTAGTCGGTGGTGTTGCAGCTTGGGCGTTCAATAAGTTCTTCCGTATTCAGCTTCCTGAGTACCTAGGCTTCTTCGCTGGTAAGCGTGCTGTGCCAATCATCACTGGCTTTGCTGCCATTGGTCTTGGTCTTGTACTGTCTATCGTTTGGCCTCCAATCGGCGCGGCTATCGGTTCATTCTCTCATTGGGCTGCAGAGCAAAACCCACAGCTTGCATTTGCAATCTACGGTGTTGTTGAGCGTTCTCTTATCCCATTTGGCTTGCACCACGTTTGGAACGTACCATTCTTCTTCGAAGCAGGTTCTTGTTTGAACGCTGCGGGTGAGCAAGCGAACGGCGTACTTACTTGTTACCTTGTCGCGGACGATGCATCACGTGCAGCGGGCAATGGCTTCGGTCAACTTGCTGGCGGTTACATGTTTAAGATGTTTGGTCTTCCAGCAGCAGCAATCGCAATTGCTCACTCTGCTAAGCCTGAAAACCGTGCGAAAGTAATGGGTATCATGGCATCTGCAGCATTGACGTCATTCCTAACAGGTATTACTGAACCAATCGAATTCTCTTTCCTATTCGTTGCTCCAGTACTGTACGGAATTCACGCTCTACTAGCTGGTTCTGCTTACTTCGTTGCTAACACTATTGGCTTCGTACACGGTACCTCTTTCTCTCACGGTCTTATCGACTTCATCGTTCTTTCTGGTAACTCTCAGAAGATCGCAATCATGTTCGTTACAGGTCTTGTTTACGCGGCAATCTACTACGTAGTATTCCGCGCTGTAATCAAAGCTATGGACCTTAAGACTCCTGGCCGTGAAGATGAAGAAGACGAAGCTAAAGCAACAGTAACTGGTTCAGAAATGGCTGGTGAACTTGTAGCAGCATTCGGTGGTAAAGCAAACATCACTGGTCTTGACGCATGTATCACACGTCTACGTGTAGCAGTAGCTGACACAGACAATGTGGACCAAGACAAACTTAAAGCGCTAGGCGCTGCAGGTGTTGTGGTTGTATCTGGTGGCGTTCAAGCTATCTTCGGTACTAAATCAGACAACCTGAAAACTGACATGGACGAGTGGATCCGTAACAACGGTTAATCCAGTCTGAACTCAGTCTCTCAAAGCCCATCTTTAAGATGGGCTTTGTTGTATTTGTAGAGTAGTGTCACAAATTTAAACATCCGTTTATATTCATATCGACAATTGACAGAGAAGTGACATTAATAGTATTCCAGAAACCGTACAATTGACGCCCATTAGTGTATTGTGCAGATAAAACAACGGGAGTGTATCTGTGAAACTCGGTAAACTCACATTACTGACAGTGGTCCTTGGAGGACTGGCGGTTTATGTAGGCGCTGCGCCACAAGCCCATTCTGCAACATATAATGTAGGTATGGCTTTCGATAAAGGATTAAGTGCCGTTGTTCGTTACGACGACCAATTCCAATTTTCAGCCGGTAATGATGGAATGGCTTTCGACTACTTGTTCTTAGACGGTAGTTTCGATGCCGATGTACCCTTTACTTGGTACGTAGGTGGCGGAGCATGGTACGAGTGGGACAATGACTGGGGCATTCGTGCGCCGCTTGGTCTTAACTGGAACTTCGCTCACGAGTGGCATGCGTACGCTCAAGTCTCTCCAGAGTGGCAAATTCAGGATAAAAGTAAACTACAAATTGGTGGCGCCATAGGTTTAACCTATCGCTTCTAGTTCCATCAACTCAGTTTTATAGAAAGCTCGCCATTAAGGCGGGCTTTTTTACTTTATAGCGGTTTTAAACCAACCAAAGCAATGCTCTGACCCGTTAATGACTTCGATTAATGGTATAACGACTTCGTTTGGTGTTAATCGGCGTGGCAGAGTGGGTTAGAAACTAAAGGTTACCCCTAGATTACCTTGCACCTGGCTCAACCAGTCACCATTAAAATAGAGCTTACACCCGCCACCTTCCTCGTTTGGATAGTTACACACAGAAGCAGTATCCTTACTCAGCAGTGAGCCAAACCAGCGGACTTGAGCCTGCAAAGCGATATTTTTACTGACATTATATTCCACACCACCAAACGCACTGGCAGAAAATAGATAGTCAGCCTCATACCAACTGGCGCTTAATTGCGTCGCCCCGAGTCCTAAACCGACATAGGTGGATACCTTTTCGGCTACAGGGTAGTAAAGGGCGCTTTGAAAGTGCAGGTAGCGTATGGTGTTATCGAGTTGCGGTGAGTCGAGTTCGGACTTGTTTTCACTGTAAACGAAACCAATTCGACCTTGTTGGAAAGGAACATCCACTGCCAAATTATAATTGAGATCCGACTTAGTGGTGTAAGTCTCTCCTTCGTCAGACTCAAATTTTACTCCGTTGCTCAGACCAATCATTGGTGTGATATACACGGAATTAGCCACAGCCGTTGCACTGAGCGCAGACAACAACGCGGAAGAAAAGATGCGAAATCGCATAGCAACGTCCTTATTCCTATGTGGAGAGAAAAAATGTGAGCAAAACTAAAAAGTAACCACTTGAATATAAGTACTAAAAACGGATTTATCTAGTGAAGCTCGCAGAAAGTCTCTAAGGGCAGTGACGTAGATTCCAATCTGGTTTCGCGGTTGCAGGAATGAAACAAAATTGCCGTTAAGATGAACTATAGTTTGAGTAGGAGGAACCGCTATGACCAATGAATTGAAAGCTTCACTTGTGCTCACTGCAATCATATTCGCCATAATATACGCATTTTCGTTTATCGCGATTCTTGCCTAAGCGCATTTATGAACGGCTCTAATTCCTGTAATTCAGGCTTTGTTACCTCGTCTGCGTATGAACTCAATAGTGACCAATTTGCCAAATACCTAAATGGTGATATTGCGCTGGTTGTTCAGGGGGGAGGTCAAAAGGGCGCGTACACCGCTGGTGTACTCGACGCTTTTTTGTTGTCCAATTTTGATCCCTTTAGTCATTTCTACGGCACGTCAGCTGGGGCCATGAACATCCTTAGTTTTTTGTGCCGCCAACCCAAGTTGGGGCATAAGTTTATTACCGAGCTGACCACGGACAGCCAGTTTTTTAGCCTGTATGGTTACTTTCGCCATCAGAAAAAAATGGACATTGGTTGGGCGATAGAGCAGTTAAACCACTTTCCGTATAAACTGGACTTTAACCTTGGCAAGCAAGTTCTCGGCAATCGAAAAGCCCACGCGTGCGTGACAAATGTCGATACGTTGCAAGACGAGTACCTTCCAATGTTTAGCGATGATTGGGCCAAAGTAATGGAAGCCACCTGCGCTATTCCTCATCTATACGACGGTGAAGTCAACCTTAATGGGCGCAATTACGTCGATGGTGGTGTATCAGCGTCTGTTCCGGTGCAAGAAGCCTGGCGACAAGGTGCGCGTTGTATCGTCGTCATACGCACAGAACCAATCGATAATGACATTGAAGTACCGCAAGAGTTAATAGCAAACTCGCCGAAAAACGATACTGCGTGGTACGAAGAGTCACTTAAAAAACTGCAGGGTTACTGGAACGAGCAAAAAAGTCAGTGGCAACATGATTGGCGTAGCTTTTTAGCTGATAGAGCGACTTCTGTTCAGAAGCAAAAACGCTTATCTAAAACCAATCTGTTAAATGGTGGGCGGTGGTTGTTTGGTGCTGATGATATTTACCGTTTAGGTCAGCTGCTAGGAGGAGACTTTTCGCCGCAAATGCTCGATCAACTTATGGTTCACTATCAGACGTACCAATTGACTCAGCAGTTTTTACAGTGTCCGCCCCAAGATACATTTATTGTTCAGATAGCGCCGCAACAACCATTGAAATCGAGACCACTATTAAGCGACCTTGACGACATTGAGCAGGATTATGAGACAGGGCTTGCTGCAGGATATCACTTTATCGAGCAGTTTTACCTTGCACATGAGAAGCGAATCACTCTCAATCCGCCGCCCGTTGTGCCAAAGACACATCCGCAATGGGATGTTCACTAAGATATTATTGAGCTACGACCCTATACAAACTTTGACCCTTATTTTGTATTGAGCATTAACTTCGTGAAGTGAATCACGAGCAGGCTTCTATTCGCTTCACATTTAGTTCGTAAAGTAAAAAAATAGAGCGAATACTTCTATCTGGACATCCCTATGTATATGGCCCAACCCGGTCACATTGATCATATCAAACAGATCAACGCTGGCCGAGTCTATAAACTCATTGACCAATTTGGCCCTATATCGCGCATTGATCTGAGTAAGTTGAGTGAACTGGCACCAGCGAGTATCACCAAAATCACTCGTGAACTCATCGCAGCACATTTAGTCCATGAAACGGTTGTTCAAGAAGCGACCAGCCGAGGCCGTCCTGCTGTCGGACTGCAAACTAACAATGATGGTTGGCAGTTCTTGTCGATGCGTCTAGGTCGTGGTTATTTAACGATGGCGCTTCACGATCTTGGTGGAAACATTCTGGTTGATACCAAAATCGATATCGTCGAGAAAGAGCAGCAACCGCTCTTTGAACGCATACTCAAAGAAATAGACGACTTTTTCCAAACCAATTCAACGCAATTAGAACGTGTCACCGCAATAGCACTTACCCTCCCTGGATTGGTCTTGTCCGATACCGGTACAGTGCTACAAATGCCACATTACAAAGTCACTAAAATGGCATTGGGTCCTGCCATTTACGAAGCCACAGGGCTACCCGTATTCGTGGCCAACGATACGCGTGCGTGGGCGCTATCAGAAAAACTATTTGGCAACTCGCAGCAAAATGAAAACTCCGCACTGATTTCTATCCATCATGGCGTAGGAGCAGGCATAATCCTCGAAGGAAGGGTTCTACAAGGTCGCCACGGCAACATTGGCGAGTTGGGACACGTGCAGGTCGTCCCAAATGGAGAGAAGTGTTACTGTGGCAACTACGGCTGTTTAGAAACGGTGGCTAGTTCGGCTGCTATTCGTGCAAAAGTGGTGGCTAAGATTGCTACCGGCTCACCGAGCATTCTTGCCGGCGATGATATTTCGATAGAGTCAATATGTGATGCGGCGACGGCGGGCGACCCTCTCGCGGTAGAGGTGATTGAAGAGCTAGGGCGTTACTTGGGTAACGGTATTTCAATCATCGTTAACCTCTTTAATCCCGAAAAAGTGCTCATTGGCGGGGTGATTAATCAGGCTAAAGACGTCCTTTACCCGCAAATTCTCAAATGCATTCGTGAGCAGTGTCTCCCTATTTATCATCAGGACTTAGAGCTGGTGGAGAGCCGGTTTTATAAACAAGCGACGATGCCCGGTGCGGCTCTCGTGAAACAGGCGCTCTACGATGGCGATCTGTTGATAAAGGTACTTGAAGGCTAGCAGATTGAGTCAGCACCCAATTTTTAAGTATATTATACTGTAAAGTGTTGCACTTTGTAGTACTCTTACGCGGTTACTAGACTCAACAAAGGGACGATCAATGAGTGGCGTTTTAAGCACCGTCGACCAACGGACAAAACTTGTAGGCGAAAACCGCCTTGAATTACTGCTGTTTAGTTTAAATGGCCGTCAGTTGTACGCAATTAACGTATTTAAAGTACAAGAAGTACTCAAGCTTCCCCCTTTGACCAAACTTCCAGGCTCGCACCATAAAATCTCTGGTGTAGCGACTTTGCGTGGCGAATCAGTTCCGGTGATTGATTTACGTTCTGCCATTGGCTTTCGATCTATGCAAGCGGAAGAAGAGCAAAATCTTATCGTGACCGAATACAACCGTTCTGTTCAGGGCTTTTTGGTTGGCCAAGTCCGTAACATTGTTAACACGGCATGGACGGAGATTCAACCGCCACCAAAAACTGCAGGTCGCGCCAACTATTTAACTGCAATTACTCAAATTGAAGATGACGGTGTCAATAAAATCGTTGAGATTATTGATGTCGAAAAAGTATTGGCAGAAATCGTCGACTATGACACGCGCATCAGTGACGATGTGTTGGACCAAGAGGTCGCACCCAAACTTGCGGGCCGTTCAATTCTAGTCGTGGATGATTCCTCAACCGCGCGTAATCAAGTTAAAGGCACGCTGTCTCAGTTAGGGCTTAACATTATCGAGTGTAGCGATGGTCTTGAAGCGCTAACCTTGCTTCAGCATTGGCGCGACGAAGGACGCAATGTTGCTGAGGATCTACTAATGATGATCACCGACGCCGAAATGCCTGAAATGGACGGATACAAACTGACTCACGAAGTGCGCAACGATCCCGCGCTGAAAGACCTGTACATCACTTTGAACACCTCGCTTAGTGGCAGTTTTAACGATGCGATGTCGGAGAAGGTGGGTTGTGATAAGTTTATCTCTAAATTCCAACCCGATTTATTGGTTGAAATTGCTCAAGATAGATTGAGACATATTCTAAAAGCCTAACATCCAAAATTGAGTCTGTTGGTGACTAGGCACAAAAAAGGCCATGTATTTGTATGCATGGCCTTTTTAGTTAGATTGCGACTTACATTACGCGCATTCCAGGTTGAGCTCCTTCGTGCGGCTCAAGGATCCACAAATCTTTACCACCAGGGCCTGCGGCAAGTACCATACCTTCTGACATGCCAAACTTCATTTTACGAGGTTTAAGGTTGGCGACCATAACAGTATGTTTACCGATTAAATCTTCTGGCTTGTACGCCGACTTAATCCCAGCAAACACTTGGCGTGTCTCGCCACCGATGTCCAGTACAAGCTTCAAAAGCTTGTTGGCTTTTGGCACTTCTTCGCACTCGACTATTTTGGCAATGCGCAGATCCACTTTAGCGAAATCATCAAACTCAATTTCGTCGGCAATTGGGTCTTTGCTCAGTTCTGTTTCGGTTTCAGCTTGCACCGCTTTTTCGGCGGCCGCTTTCTCAACCGCAGCATCCTCTTTTGACGCTTCGATCATGGCTTCGACTTTTTTCGGGTCGATGCGATTAAACAGCGCTTTAAACTTGGTGATTTCATGATCCACAAGTGGTTCACCAATCGCATCCCAAGTGAGCTCTTGGTTTAAGAACGCTTCAGTGCGAGACGCAAGCTCAGGCATTACCGGCTTAAGGTAAGTCATCAATACACGGAATAGGTTAATGCCCACCGAGCAAATTTCTTGCAGCAGTTGGTCTTGACCTTCTTGCTTGGCAACAACCCAAGGTGCCATTTCGTCGACGTACTGATTCGCTTTATCTGCCAAGGCAGTGATTTCACGAATCGCGCGGCTAAACTCACGAGACTCATACATCTCAGCAATGCGCTCAGCGGCCGCTGCGAATTCTGCGTAAAGCTCAGGCTGAGTAAAGGTTGCTGACAATTTGCCTTCAAAGCGCTTGCTGATAAAGCCTGCGTTACGAGAAGCAAGGTTGACGATCTTGTTAACCACATCGGCGTTTACACGCTGTGTAAAGTCGTCAAGATTAAGGTCTAGGTCATCAATACGGTTGTTAAGTTTTGCCGCGTAGTAGTAACGTAGACATTCTGGGTCTAGGTGGTTTAAGTAAGTGCTTGCTTTGACAAATGTCCCTTTTGATTTAGACATTTTTGCACCATTAACGGTAACGTAACCGTGAACAAAGACATTATTTGGTTTACGGTAACCTGCACCGTCAAGCATGGCAGGCCAGAATAGGCTGTGGAAATAGACGATGTCTTTACCAATAAAGTGATAAAGCTCGGTGCTTGAATCTTGTTTCCAGTATTCGTCGAAGTCTAGATCGTCACGTTTGTCACACAGGTTTTTAAACGAGCCCATGTAGCCAATCGGTGCGTCTAGCCAGACGTAGAAGAACTTATCTTTCTCGCCAGGGATTTCAAAACCAAAGTAAGGTGCATCACGTGAAATGTCCCACTGCTGAAGTCCAGATTCGAACCACTCTTGCATCTTGTTTGCGGTTTCTGTTTGCAGCGAGCCAGAGCGAGTCCACTCTTTAAGCATGCTTTCAAACTGTGGCAAGTCAAAGAAGAAGTGCTCAGAATCTTTCATGATTGGCGTTGCGCCCGATACCGCTGATTTAGGATTGATCAGTTCAGTTGGGCTGTAGGTTTCACCACAGTTATCACAGTTGTCGCCGTATTGGTCTTCCGATTTACATTTTGGGCAAGTGCCTTTAACAAAACGATCCGGTAAGAACATCTCTTTTTCAGGGTCGAACAGTTGCGAGATAGTGCGACTTGAAATAAAGCCATTTTGCTTTAGTTGCAAATAGATGTGAGACGCCAACTCGCGGTTTTCTTCTGAGTGGGTGCTGTGATAATTGTCGAAACTGATATCAAAGCCAGCAAAGTCTTTTTGGTGCTCTTCACTTACCGCTGCGATCATCTCTTCCGGCGTGATCCCCATCTGTTGTGCTTTTAACATGATAGGCGTGCCGTGGGCATCGTCTGCACAGATGAAGTTTACAACATTGCCACGCAGTCTTTGGTAACGAACCCAAATATCAGCCTGGATATGCTCAAGCATATGACCAAGGTGAATTGAGCCGTTAGCGTAAGGAAGCGCACATGTGACCAGAAGTTTTCTTGGATCGTTTGCCATACTCTAAATTCGCTTTTCGGTAAATAATTGGAATGAGCCGATAATAGTACCTTAAAGGGTATTTGACTCCAACAATCGTTGCGAAAATGGCAGACATTTCGTTGCTATTTCCGTTGACTTAGCGCAGCGATGGAATGATTACAGAAAAATTGTATAAATAATTAGCAGCCATGATCCGATCACTGGTATCTCGGAAGTTCTCTCCCTATAATTAGAGGGTTTATGCTTGTTCCAGACCAGTTTTGGTCGCAAGCTCAATTTTTTATAGGTTAGGTGTCCTAAAATGTCTGAAAATAATCACTGTATTATTGTGGGTATCGCAGGTGCTTCAGCATCAGGTAAGAGCTTGATTGCGAGCACCATCTACAACGAGTTACGCGCAAAAGTGGGCGACCAACAAATTGGAGTGATCACCGAGGACCGGTACTACAAAGATCAAAGCCATCTCAGCATGGAAGAGCGTGTGCAGACAAACTATGACCACCCAAGTGCACTGGACCATGATCTATTATGTGAGCATTTGGAAGCGCTAGTGGCCGGCGAAGCAGCTGAGGTGCCAGAGTACAGCTACTCTGAACACACCCGTACCGAAAACACCACGACTATGACTCCTAAAAAGGTGATTATTCTGGAAGGCATTTTATTGCTGACCGAACCTCGCCTGCGCAATATTATGCACGCAACAGTCTTTATGGATACGCCATTAGACATCTGTTTATTGCGTCGTATTAAGCGAGATGTGGAAGATCGCGGACGGACAATGGAGTCGGTGCTGCAACAGTATCAAGAAACCGTACGTCCAATGTTTATGCAATTTATCGAACCTTCAAAGCAGTACGCTGACATCATCGTACCAAGAGGGGGCAAAAACCGAATTGCCATCGATGTGTTAAAAGCACACATTGCAAAACTGTTGCGCTCTTAAGAGTCAAACAACAAAACCACTGGGAGCCATCGCGCTCCCAGTTTTTTATTGGTATGTTCTAGTATGCAATACCAACCAAAGCAATTAACTGGTCATTCTTGCTTGTTAAAATCGCTAATAGCGGTGTTAAAGATTTTGTAGGTAGAACGACTATCTACGGCAATCTTTGCCTTGCTCTTAGCGATTTTTCCGGCGCAATTTTCTGACCAGTTAATTACTTCGATTGGTATAACTGCCTGTCTGGATTCATGGAAGAGAAATAATGAAAAAACTGCTCTATATTGTTGGTGGCTTGGTTATTGTAGTGGTAGTGGCCATTGTTGCATTGATCACTTTAGTCAACCCTAACCAGTTTAAGCCTTTGATTGCCGATCAATTTGAATCGAACACCGGTATGACGATCACCCTTGAAGGCGATATTAATTGGCGATTCTTTCCGAGCCTCGGTCTTTCCATTGATAAGATGTACATCGATAACCCCGCGGATTTTAGTGATAGAAAACTGCTGAGTGTAGATAAAGTCGGTGTGGGTGTTCAGGTGTTGCCATTGCTTGATAAACAGCTATTTGTTGAGCAAGTGGAGCTCGCCAATGCG
Source organism: Vibrio sp. qd031 (assembly GCF_002100145.1). Taxonomy (GTDB): domain Bacteria; phylum Pseudomonadota; class Gammaproteobacteria; order Enterobacterales; family Vibrionaceae; genus Vibrio. The sequence goes on along the minus strand of NZ_JXQD01000024.1, from coordinate 411,618 downwards.
TCTTTTTCTTTAGAAACCCTTAACGATGGGCGCACCAATCTGGACGCGTTCACTGCAACCAATGATGAATCAGCAAGCGAAGCTACTGACAGCGAAGAGTCAGTGGAGTCGCCAGCCCCTAGCGAACCTCTAAGCTCCGATACGCCTTGGACGATCGAGGTTGCGGGCGTCAGTATTACCGACAGTCAGTTGCAAGTCACCGACGCCCAAGCGGGCACCAACCTGTTATTGGAGAACTTCAACCTTACACTCACCGAGTTTGGTTTTGATAAGTGGAGTCAACTGGCGCTGTCTGTCGAAGGTACACATAACAATCAGCAATTTTCAGCTAGTTTAGACACTGGACTGTGGTTAGATGCAGATTTGGCGTCTCCTCAATTGAAGGGGTTTTCACTTACGTCAACCTACCGCGATCCGAGTGTTGAAGTGAGTCCATTGATACTTACCCTCGATCAATTCGAACTCAACCAATGGGCACCCGTGGCACTTGAGAGCACGCTAATCAGCGGTGGCAATACCGTTAAGGTTGAGTTGGGTCTTGAACTATTGCTCGAGGACGATTTGAGTCAATATCAACTGCGCAATATTACAATGGCCTCCAATGTGAATGGAGAAGGTGTCTCAATATCAAGCTTTGATATGTCGATACCGACTTTTGGCTATGACGTTGCCAACCCTGTATCAATCTCATTAAAAGGCAGTGCCAGCGGTGTGTCGTTCGACAATCAATTGTCGATGCAGTTGTGGATTGATGAAGCGATTTCGGCCATTAAGCTTGATACGCTGTCGCTGACTTCAACTCTACAAGGCGACACCTTACCTTATTCTCCAATGAACATGAGTTGGCAAGGTGGCATCGATTACGATGTGGACGGCAGTCAATCTACCGTTACGTTTGCACCATTATCTATCGATGAGATGGTGTTCAACGGTCATGTTGCCGCCGACATCAGTCAAGCGGTACCTAACATCACCTACTTGCTAACATCGGATAATGTCGACGTCGATGCGCTTATGGCAAAAGGGGAAACAGCGGCAACTCAAGACACCGCGCAAAACTCTTCAAATGAGGAGCAAGACGCCACAGAGGTTGCCGCTCAAGAGCCCGACCTTTCGGCATTGAGTCAGGTCAATGTTGCCGGGCGCACAGAGTTTGGTCGATTTAAAGCATCAAATATAGTGATGACCAATCTAAACACCGATATTGCCGTTACCGATGGTGTGGCAAAAGTGAAGGCCATTACAGCGTCGTTGTACGAGGGGTCATTAAAGCTAAATGCGACACTTAATGCTCAGCAGGCCACGCCAACTTATAAGGGCGATGTTGCGTTAACCAAAGTACAGGCTAAGCCTCTGCTCGTGGCTGTCGCGGACACCGACTTAATAGAAGGGCTTGCAACCACGACCACGACGTTCAGTGGTTCGAGTTTAATACCCGATAACCTAATGAAAAACCTAATCGGTGTGGCAAACGTAAGCTTTACCGATGGTGCGATTAACGGCATCAATCTGGCGCAGATTATTCGTGATAATTACGCCAAAATTAAAGGTCAGTCTTCCGCGCATCAATCAGAAGTGAAAAAAACCGACTTCAGTGCACTTAGCGGCGAGTTTAAGTTTGATAAAGGCAATGTCACTACCGATGACTTCGCCATGCAGTCTCCATTGCTTCGTGTGACGGCGCAAGGTCAAGCGAATTACTTACAGCAAAACATTGACGCACTGACCAAAGTCTCGATTGTGGGCACGTTAGAAGGGCAAGGGGGTGACGATATTAACGATCTTAAAGACCTCACTATCCCACTGTCGATTCGTGGTCCATGGTCCGATCCTAAATTTGGTTTGGATTTTGCGGCGCTGCAAGCTCAAGAGCTTGAACGCAATAAAGCTAAACTGGAAGAGAAAGCCAAAAAAGAAGCTGAGCGCGGACTGAAAAAACTGCTGGGTGATAAAGCGGAAGATGACGAAGTGAAAAAGTTATCAGATAAGTTGTTAAAAGGGCTATTCAATTAGCATTTTGCATTGAAAAACGTAAATCTTGCGTATCCAGTGACGCATGCAGTAGAGTTAACCTGCCATTAAAGGGCAATTAACTCTGCTGTTGTTACCCTCACAGAGGGTAAACGTTTGGCTTTAGGCTGCGATGGGCTAAGATTTAAAGGCAATAATTGCTATTAATCTACGACATAGAAGGAGCGTGAGATGTTTGGTCCAATCATTGATACATCACTTGTCATATTTGGGGTGTGCACCATTCTGTTTTTGTACGTAATGATTAGCCCAACCCAAAAATAGAATTGGCTAGATACACAGCCAATTCGATATTGTACTGGTGCCTTACCAATCAACGCCTTTACGGGCTTTAATCCCAGATTCAAACGCATGCTTCACGTTTTTTACTTCAGACACCGTATCGGCCATTTCTATAAGCGTGCGGTGAGCAGCACGTCCAGTAATAATAACGCTTTGTTCAGCAGGTCTTTGCGATAGCGCTCGAGTCACTCGGTCGAGTTCGACATAGCCATAGGCAACCATATAGGTCAACTCGTCAAGCAGCACCACATCCAGACTTGGATTAGACAACATCGCTTCACACTGCTCCCACACTTCTAATGCGGCGCGAGTATCTGCTTCTTTATCTTGTGTTTCCCAGGTAAACCCAGTGGCCATCACATGAAACTCTACTCCGAGTTGTTCAAGTAGATTCTTCTCACCATTATCCCAAGTGCCTTTAATAAACTGGGCCACACCACATTGCTGTCCGTGTCCTACCGCACGTGCTACGGTGCCAAACCCTGCCGTAGTTTTACCTTTGCCGTTGCCGGTGATCACCAATAACAGCCCCTTTTCTTGCTGGGCGGCATCGATTTTCTCGTCGACGTGTTGCTTAAGCTTTTGTTGGCGCTGTTTATGACGCGACTGACTAGCGTCGCCGTCTTGGTGAATGTCCTTATCGACCATAACGTCCTCTGATTTGACCCGAAAACGTCATCATATCCATCAAAAGGTACAGTGGCGAGTGTATTTTTTATGAGAATGAGCAAAAGCATAGACCAAAGGCTAATACGAATAATTATTAATAATTTTTACAATTAATTAACTTTTAGTGACATGGAGAAGATCATGACCATCAAATCCCTTGCAAAAGGATTGGCAGTTGCACTGGCGTGTATGAGTACCGCGCAATTGGCACATGCAGAAGATCGCAGTTACATATTGGCTACCGCTTCAACAGGGGGAACTTACTATCCCGTTGGTGTGGCGTTGGCAACCCTAAGTAAAGTGAAACTGACCCCGCAGTACAAGTTCTCTTTGTCAGCCATTAGCTCTGCTGGCTCGGGTGAGAACGTAAAGCTACTGAATGAAAATCAGGCTCAATTTGCGATCTTACAAGGGCTTTATGGTGCATGGGCGGCTAACGGTGAGGGCCCATATTCCGAGCCTCAAACTGATCTTCGCTCGGTATCGATGTTGTGGCAAAACGTTGAGCACCTGATTGTAAAAAGCGATTATGTCACTACCGGTACCGTGAGTGACTTGGCTGCCTTAGAAGGTAAAAAATTCTCTATTGGTAAGAAGAACTCAGGTACAGAAAATTCTGGCCGCCAGATTATGAAAGGACTTGGCGTGGATCCTGAAGGGTTCAATTTAGCGCATATGGGGTACGGCGGCAGTGCCAGTGCCATGCAAAACGGCACCATCGACGGAATGAATACACCAGCGGGTGTGCCAGTGGGTGCGGTGACTCAAGCGTTTGCTGCGATGGGCGACGAGATTACGATCCTGTCGTTTACCGATGAGCAAATTAAACAAGCTAACGGTAACTACAATCTATGGACCAAATACGAAATTCCGGCTAATACCTATCCTAACGTGTCTGAGCCAATCACCACTATTGCTCAGCCTAACTTTCTTGCCGTGCGTCACGACGTAACCGAAGAAGACGTTTATCAGCTCACCAAAGCGGTTTATGAAAACCTAGCTTTCTTACAAGGTATTCATAAAGCAACCAAAGCTATGGCGCTAGAAAAAGCCATCGCAGGTTTGCCATTGCCTCTGCACCCTGGGGCTGTGCGCTATTACGAAGAAGTGGGGATTTCGGTTCCTACTGAACTAAAAGGTAAGTAATACCAATCCGGAGAATGGGTCTGCAAGGAATAGCAGACCCTTTTCATTTGGGCTAAGAGCGTAAACAGAGCGCCAACAACGAAAAAAGTCCCAATCCCAAAATAACCAACGTCAAGGCAAAGGAATGAGTGAATCCATTAATGAAAAACTGCAGCAGTTTGAGCTACCAACCCGTACCGACTTTCCATGGATTAACCGTGCTATTGCTCTACTTGGTGTGCTTTTAGCCGTCACCCATATTTGGTTTAATACTTTCTCGACGCTTAATGAGCTGTACATTTCGGTGGTGCATTTTGCCGGTTTTGCAGTGATGTGCGCGCTTTGGTATCCCGCTCATCCTTCGTTAAAAAACAGTCGAAAAGCGCTAATACTGGATTGTGCTATTGCCCTAGCAGCCATCGCCTGCATGATTTATGTCCCCCTAGCGGAAGACGCTTTGTATGCGCGGGGCGTTTCTTTTGTTACCAGCGATTGGGTGTTTGCAGTACTGGCCATTGCCATAGTGATTGAATTAATTCGTCGAACAATGGGCTGGTTTATTCCAGTGCTGATCGTTATCTGTTTGAGCTATGTGGTGCTTTGGGGGAAATGGGCGACAGGCATATTTCATTTCCCTGGTTTGAGTCTTGAAACTTTACTTTACCGCAGTTTTTATTCATCAGAAGGGATGTTTGGCCCAATTGCGCGGATCAGTTGGAGCTTTGTATTCATGTTCATACTGTTTGGTGCATTTTTGGTGAAATCGGGCGTGGGTGACTACATCATTAAAGTGTCGCGCGCCGCTGCTGGGAAGATCATCGGTGGCCCCGGATTTATCGCGGTGATCGGCTCAGGATTAATGGGGTCAGTGTCAGGTTCTAGTGTGGCAAATACCGTTTCCACGGGGGTTATTAGCATTCCGTTAATGCAAAAAGCAGGATTTCCTTCGCGATTTGCAGCCGGCGTGGAAGCTGCCGCTTCAACCGGTGGGCAGTTAATGCCACCCGTGATGGGGGCAGGAGCCTTTATTATGGCCTCCTATACGCAAATTCCGTATGTCGATATCATTGCGGTGTCGTTTATGCCGGCGCTGATTTACTTCTTGTCGGTTGCGTTCTTTGTGCGCATCGAGGCCAAGCGCAGTGGCGTACAAAAAATTGATGTATCGGAGCAGTCTCTCAGTAAGGTGTTGATTTCAGGGTGGCATAACCTAATTCCGCTGGTAGTGCTCGTGACACTGTTGATCCAAGGCTTTACTCCAACTTATGCCGCCGGTTTGTCCATCATATCGGTCGTGGTCGCTTCATGGTTTTCTAAAGATTACAAAATGGGCCTCAAAGAAGTGGTCGAAGCAATGGCACAAGGCTCTAAGAATATGGCCACCACGGCGATATTGTTAGTCGGAATTGGGTTGGTGGTGAATGTCATCAGTACCACTGGTATTGGCAATACCTTTTCATTGATGATTGAAGGGTGGGCGCAAGGTGAGCTGCTACTCATGCTGCTTTTAATTGCCGCTGCATCACTCATTTTGGGTATGGGGCTGCCGGTTACGGCTGCCTACATTGTCTTAGGCACGCTGTCGGCCCCTGCGCTGTACAAGTTGATTGCAGAACATCAACTGATAGAGCTGCTGGTCAGTGGCACGTTACCTGAAGACGCAAAAGCCATTTTTATGTTGGTTGCACCCGATAAACTCGCGTTACTGGCAAGCCCGATGTCGGAAGTTGATGCCATTGCGCTACTGGGTCTGGTGCCTGCGGACTTCAAAACCATGCTACTCGAGCAGAGCCTAGGCGCTGAATCGATTGCATTGGCCCTATTGGCTGCACACCTGATTATTTTTTGGTTATCCCAAGACAGTAATGTCACGCCACCGGTCTGTTTGACGGCGTTCGCAGCAGCGACCATTGCAAAAACTCCCCCCATGCGCACCGGTCTTATGGCGTGGAAAATCGCAAAAGGCTTGTATTTGGTTCCGCTACTCATTGCTTACTGCGGTTTGGTGGACTGGAATGTACAAACGGTGATTGTTACAGGTGTATTTGCCATTATCGGCACTTACTGTTTTGTGGCTGCTATAGAGGGCTACTTAGAGTACGAGCTGAATATTGCGCTTAGAGCGGTGTTATTGGTGGCAGGGCTTGCATTAGTTTGGCCAGATATGTCACTTATTGTGAGAGTGATTGCAGCAGCGGTCTTTATGGCAATATTTGCCTATACGTCTCGGGGGTATAAGTTGTCGCAAGCGGCAGCATAGCGACACGCTGCCTTATCATTACTTGGAACTAGATTTTACATATTATTTAGCACTAAGATGAAAGTGAGTACTTACATTAAATCTTCGGGTGTAAAATTGCTTTTAAAGCTGAACGCTTGAGGTGAGTCTCCATTGGCGCGTAAATAGGTCAGTTTCGCAAGTGCTTCTTGAGCGCTTGGGATATGACCAGTTTCCACCCACCACAATACGTAAGTATCTTCAGGGAGTGGGTGAAACCATTCACTTTTACGGCGCATAAAGTCGCGATGATGAGTACGAAACATAAAGTTTTTAAGCGACTCTACATTTTCCCAAACCGATAAGTTCACGATCATTTTGGGGTCGTCAAACAGCAGTATATTAGTGGCATCGCCTGATTCATCTTTTAAACGCCACACAAACCCATCACTGGCCTCAGCAATTGCATTCACGGTATCCAGATTATCGACAAAGTCAGCGATTTCAGGCGCCTCTAAGTTGTATTTGGCTAAGGCTACATTGAGTTGGGCAAGTTGCATTGTCGTTTCTCCAGTTTGCAGTGGGGTACTCATGTCAATATAGCGTAATTTTAGCCAAGTGACTGATTTGGTGAATGCTTAACCATCAACACTGGAAATAATGTCCGCTTACTCAAAGACTAGGGTATTGATAGAGTCACCCGGTAATTCAAAGCAAGTTGTTGTGCCTTTGATGGTGAGCTCAAGCGTCATATCACGTGCAAGCGGATTAAACACTACCGCGACAATGGAGCCGTCCGGGTTTTCAAATGCCACACTGCTAGCACTAAAGCTGCCGCTGTGCTCAATGCGATGAGCGCCTTTTTGAATGTAACGTGAAAAGTGCTTCATGACGTAAAATTCGTGGGAAAGCTCATAGGACTGTGTTTCTTGGTCCACCACAACCAGAGAGTTTTGTTTCCACCCCCAAGTGCTTTCACCTTCTTTTTCCAAAATCATGTTCCAGTAGACATAGGCATAAGCACCTAAACTGAGATAGTGTTGGAAAAGATCAAAGACGTAGCGCGCATACTCCCAGCTGTTCTCTCCATCGCCGCACTCATTTTCAGATTGAATGAGGTTAAGCTCAGGCCAACTGTCGCGGGTTGGCTTCATAGCATATTTTCCGCACCACTGGTAACTGACGCCACGTATGTACTTATAGGCATTGGCGTCATGTAATACCGTGTTGGCGTAGTTGTGATAGCTAGAAGAAAATTTACGTTCGTCTATTTCGGGCCCGTTAAGCGTCCCAAGCCATATTTCACTGTTAATATGATTGCGTTCGAAGGCTGGACCTAAGTAGTCGCCAATAAATCGCGCAAACTCGTCGCCTGTCACGACGCAAGAAGGAAATTTCTGCGAAGACATCGGCTCATTTTGCACGTGGATCTGCGCAATGTTGATGTTGCGAAGTCGATACTCTTCAATAAACCGAACAAAATAGTCTGCGTAAGCAGTGAGGTAGGCGTCTTCCATTTTCAGACGACCATAATTGTACGCTTGTGGAAACTTCATCCAGGTTGGTGGACTCCAAGGAGAGGCGAACAGCTCTAAATCGGGATTCATGCCTTTTGCCCACTGGATATAGGGCAGTAGATGCTCTTCATCTCGGTCTACTGAAAAGTAATCCATTGAGAAATCATCTGCCACTTCATTGTGGCTGTACCATGACGCTGCATAATCGCTGGCACCAATGGGCATGCGGCAGAAATTAAAGCGCAAACCGTCGTAGTTGGGATCGAATAGAAGCTTTTGAAGCTCCGCTTGATCGGTTGGGTTAAGTTTAAGCAGCGCGATGTGGCCCAATTCGTTAAAGCACCCACCAAAGCCCAGCATTTCTTGGTCTCGGCCAGCACCTAATAACAGATGACAGTCTGCTTCGATAGGAGGAGGACTTGTGTTAATAGTTTTGTGTTGCCACTTATTGTGTTCTGTGGAACATATCCATTTCATGGTCATCTCTCCAAATAATCCAAGCACAACTGAATGTTAACCAGAAGAAGTGGGCAAATTAATAGAGAAACTGTTCAACCGACTTTAACAAATCGTTCAATGTGACTGGGATCGTGTCTATAGCGGTTCTACCCCAATAGCGCGTGAGCAGTCACATATTCGGATCGTCAGGTGGCGAATTAATAACCTAATTGCAATAGCTGTTCTAAAATGGAAATCCGGCTTAGAAACGGGTGAGAAAGTATATGAATTATCTGTATAACCACGGTTTTTTGCATGTGCTTACCAATGCGCGTCGTCACCTTAGCAATTTAGGGCTGGTCGAGTTTGGCTACTTCCCCAACAAGCCATTCATTCTTACCTATGACAACACCACGCTTAACTTCTCGTTTTTAATTTCGGGTGAAGGCAATTATCAGATAAATGGTCGGCGGGTGTTTGTTAAAGCCCCCTGTGTTTTGGTTCAAAAACCCGGCGACCACTGTCAGTACGGGCCGTTAAAAAACGGTAAATGGGAAGAGTTTTATTTTATCTATGAGCCCGATGAACTCTGTCGCTATAGGTCGTCAAACATTTTGCAAAGCGACGAGATGTTTTGGCCTATTCATAACTTTTTCGCGGTAGAAAATTGCATACTCGCGCTCACCGACGCCATAGACTCAAACCAACCTGCCGATGTCATTGAGCAGTTATGTGAAACCTTGCTAGTGACATCCAAAATGCCCAAGCAAGTGGACCATCAAGATAAAGTGATCAGCTCCATTCGAGATCTTGCTATGAGTATTAAGCAAGATTGTCATCAACCCTTAAATTTCTGGACACTGGCTGAGCAAATGGGCTTGTCGTACTCAAGCTTTAGGCGTTCTTGGATCATGCTTTACGGGGTGAGTCCAAAAACCTATCAGATGGATGTCAGGATAACTAAAGCTGCGAACTTATTGATCAGTACCGATATGCCGGTGTCGGTCATTGCGGAGCAAGTTGGTTACTCTGACCCCGCTTACTTTTCTACACTGTTCAAAAAACGTTATGCATTAAGCCCTGCACTTTACCGAAAGAGCTACGATGCCACTTTGCCTTCTGAATATCTTGGGCCTACAAGGCCATCGGAAGATGACACCGATATTGAACGAGAGCAACAATACTACCGTTAGCGTTACAGGGTTACAGTACCAGCGCACTAATCCTTAATCCATTAGTGACGACAGGTACGATGTTAGAAAACGCCTTAGATGAGACCATCGAGGTTAATCTCGATTTCATGCCGCAGTTTCGATAACGTTAGCTATGCTTTATTGAGCCAAAGCAGCTTCAATTGCCAACTCTCATACCTCGCACATTTCAGCTAACACTTGTACGCTGAAATGTGCGATACTGGCGATCTTTGATGAGGAGAGCGCCTAATGACAGAAAAAAGTCCTGCACACTATACCGCGAAAGAAGAGCTATTAAACAGCGTTTCACACGCTGTTGGTATGGTGCTTGGAATCAGTGGGCTGATCATGCTGTTGGTTAAATCGGTTAATAACAATGCGGATGCGTTGACTATTGCGAGCATGGGTATCTACGGGGGCAGCATCATAGTGCTGTTTTTAGCCTCAACCTTATATCACGCCATTCCACATCAACATTTAAAACGTGCCCTCAAAACATTTGATCACAGTGCCATTTACCTGCTTATTGCCGGCAGCTATACCCCATTTCTATTGGTGAGTTTGCGCACGCCCCTGGCCATTGGGTTGATGATAGTGATTTGGTCCATTGCAATTATTGGCGTGATAATGAAAGTTGCGTTTGTGTATCGCTTTAAAAAGGCGTCGCTCATCACCTACCTGATTATGGGGTGGCTGTCGCTGATCGTGATTTACCAACTCGCAAAACATCTCGAGCCAGGTGGATTAGCACTGCTTGCAGCGGGAGGGCTTATCTACTCACTAGGGGTGATATTCTATGTGGCTAAGCGGATACCCTATAACCACGCGATATGGCATGCCTTTGTACTAGCAGGCTGCGCCTGTCACTTCTTTGCGGTATATTATTACGTTTATTAAACAACGTATTTGTGTTTTGACTCACTCACCCTCACAGCCCAACCAACCTATCACTATCGCGCTGCCATCGCTTGTTCATCGTATTGGTGGGCAAAGTGCTCGCGAGTTAAAAGTGGTGGCACAGCAGCACCAATGTCTATTAGGTCGCGTTCGTCGTTCACGACACTGGCAGCTAGTGGGGCGTGCGATTGATGTTGATGCGTTTATCGAGACAATCGACACACTGAGCATTGACAATAAATTTTACCTGATAAAAAAGCTCCGCCAAGGACTCGCTCCTTATGAAGATCTGCTTATCCCATTGGAAGAGAAGCTAAGACGGCTTCTACAACAAAACCCTGCCACCTCTATTAGCCACTTGGTGGCAAGTACTCACTGCACCGAGGCTGAAGCAAGGCGAGCAGTGTTGCTATTTGATGATATTTAATGCAAGTTGTTGACGTTACATAATACAAATGGCTTTTACGTGGCCTGTATAAAAGCAGCAATAAAACATACCTATACTTTATTTTGGATGGTTGAACGTATCCATCAATAGAGAAATGTCAATTTCAAACACTATGTTCATCTTTATAAGGTAACAATTGCATCCAATTGTTGCAAATTGCCTCCTCCTGTAAGTAAACATTTCTCCCTGCATATAAAATCGAATTGCCAGTACAAATAATAATCACAAATTTCGACGTAAATTTGTAACTTGTTGTTTTATAAGTGCCTTAGTTATTACTGAATATTTCTCTTTGTTATTATTTGTCGTGGAAAAGTAAAGGTAAGATCTCGATCACTTCTACGGTTAAAATAATGGAAAAAACTCTGAGCGTAATCACCTATTTGAATTATTGTACTACAAGTTAATCTCGGCCTGGTTATTATCCAAATATCTCTTTCACACTTTAGTAAACAGAAAATATAATGGATCTCAATACTGCAATAGTCGGCATTTACTTCTTATTTTTAATTGCCATTGGATGGATGTTTAGAACATTCACAAGTACCACTAGTGACTACTTCCGCGGAGGCGGCAGCATGTTGTGGTGGATGGTCGGTGCGACTGCGTTTATGACGCAGTTTAGTGCTTGGACGTTCACTGGTGCTGCGGGTAAAGCCTATACCGATGGTTTCGCGGTTGCGTTTATCTTTTTGGCCAACGCATTTGGTTACTTGATGAACTACCTCTACTTCGCTCCAAAATTCCGCCAACTACGTGTGGTGACGGTGATTGAAGCAATTCGCATGCGTTTTGGTAAACTCAACGAGCAAGTATTCACTTGGTCTGGTATGCCAAACAGCGTGATATCGGCCGGTATTTGGCTAAATGGTCTAGCGATCATTGCCTCGGGTATCTTTGGTTTTGATATGACCACTACCATCATTTTGACCGGATTGGTTGTATTGGTGATGTCGGTTACTGGTGGCTCGTGGGCGGTTATTGCCTCTGACTTTATGCAGATGGTCATTATTATGGCTGTGACGGTTACCTGTGCAGTGGTTGCTATTATTCAAGGTGGCGGCGTTGGTGAAATCGTCAACAACTTCCCAATTCAAGAGGGGGGATCGTTTGTTTCAGGCAACGATCTTAACTACCTAAGCATCTTTGGCATCTGGGCATTTTTTATTTTCTTCAAGCAGTTCAGCATCACCAACAACATGTTGAACTCTTACCGCTATTTGGCGGCAAAAGACTCCAAAAACGCTAAAAAAGCAGCGCTATTGGCGTGTATTCTCATGACAATGGGCCCAATCATTTGGTTTATGCCTTCTTGGTTCATTGCGGGTCAAGGCGTTGATCTTGCAGCAACTTACCCAGATGCAGGCTCAAAAGCCGGTGATTTTGCTTACCTATACTTTGTTCAAGAGTACATGCCAGCAGGTATGGTCGGTCTATTGATTGCGGCAATGTTTGCAGCAACCATGTCGTCTATGGACTCAGGACTTAACCGTAATTCGGGCATTTTCGTTAAAAACTTCTACGAGCCGATTGTTCGTCCTCAAGCATCTGAAAAAGAGCTGATGTTAGTGTCTAAATTGACGTCAACGTTCTTTGGTATCGCCATTATTTTGGTGGCGCTGTTCATCAACTCACTGAAAGGGCTAAGCCTGTTTGACACCATGATGTACGTTGGCGCGTTGATTGGATTCCCAATGACCATCCCGGCGTTCTGTGGCTTCTTTATTAAAAAGACACCAGATTGGGCAGGTTGGGGTACCTTGGTGGTAGGTGCAATCGTTTCTTACTTCGTTGGCTTTGTGATCAACGCCGAGATGGTCGCGAACTGGTTCAACCTAGAGCCGCTAACAGGACGTGAATGGTCTGATTTAAAAGTCGCGATAGGTCTTATTGGTCACTTGATCTTTACGGCTGGTTTCTTCTGTCTAACCACGCTGTTCTATAAGCCATTGTCTGAAGAGCGCCAGAAGAACGTAGACAAGTTCTTCGAAAATCTAAATACACCACTAGTCGCAGAATCTACTGAGCAGAAAAAACTGGATAACAAACAGCGCCGCATGCTTGGCTCACTGATCGCTGTTGCTGGCGTGGGAGTGATGGCAATGTTTGCACTGCCTAACCCATTATGGGGACGCATGATATTTGTTCTATGTGGTGCCATTGTGTTCTTGGTGGGTCTACTGCTGGTTAAGGCGGTTGACGATAACGTTGAACAACCAGACCTCGCGACAGATTGCTAACTTTATCTAAAACTAGCGGCTCATTGTGAGTCGCTAGACCCTACACACTCTAAGAAAAGACTACAAAAAACCAACAAAGATGAATGAAACCCTCCTTTCAAGCGTGATAGTAGCCTCACTGACTATCTTTGGGCTAGAAGGCTTGTAGGCAAGCAGACACACAAACAACGATTGATACTGCAAACGCATCATCCTTGATGATGGTGGAGTCGGTACAATCGTTTACAAGGAATGAGTTAACAGCCACGGGTGGGTTAGCCATCCGTTGATGGGGCAGCAATTGAAAGGGCAATTACAGGCGTAAGTTGACGCGCTTTCCATGGTTACCGTAGACACTGCGGACCCAGATTACCAAGTGACTAACATCAATAAGTTAACCGCTGTTATAAGACCAATCGACCACACTGTAGGTTAGTCTTTTTCAATTCTTGTTTAAGCTTCACATGATCACTCATTTCTCTTGCTTATCCACAGCATTATTGTAACTCTTAAGTAGTATTTAACCACAGGGCACGAAGCATTGGAGAACCAACCTAGAACGCTGAGCATTTTGGTTGTTGATGACAAACACAGTGTCCAGCAACTGCTAAAAGACTTTTTAGCCAGCCACAATTTTTTGGTAATGAGCGCTTCAAACGGAGTAGAAGCCTTACAAAAAATCAGACAATCAAAGCCTGACTTAGTGCTGCTCGATATTATGATGCCGCTAATGGATGGCTATGCATTGTTGGATAAGATACGTGAAAACAGTCAGTTACCTGTTATTTTGATCAGTGCGAAACAAGAAGAGCAAGATATTGTTCGAGGCTTTGACCATGGGGCTGACGACTACATAAGTAAGCCTTTTCGCATGCAAGAATTGTTGGCGCGAATTAAAGCGGTGTTGAAGCGCAGCAATCACAGTTTTATTCACCATGATCAGCTATTAGTCGGGCCACTTGCTCTCGACCTAAACCGTAATGAAGTGCGGGTGTCCGATGACGTTATCGATTTGACGAAAGCAGAATGCGCGTTATTAAAGCTGTTGATGCAGTCTGCAGAAAGTGCGGTCAACAAGGCAGAAATTTCATGCAGCCTTATTGAACAAGGGTTTAGTGGCAGCGAATCTACTCTTAAGATCCACATCCGAAATCTGCGCAAAAAATTACAGCCCTCAACAATGGATCAGATTGAAATTGAGTCGGTGTTTGGCGTGGGGTATCGATTGAAGGTCGTTCTTTCATGAAGTGGCCGCTTCGCTATCAATTTATTGCCACCTATTTATTAGTGAGCCTGTTTACCGCGTGTGTGATGTATGCGCTGGTGGCTTTTACGTCGGAACTGCGGATTTCACAGCTTAAGCTTGGCTACCAAACAGAAGAGATGGTGATTGAAGTGACAAGTTGGTACGAAGCTGAAGAAAGCTGGGATGGTTTTGAAGCCTATTTTGCCTCATTACACCCGCAATACCTTCCGTACTTTGGTACGCGATCTGACAACCCAGGTCCAGAGACTGACATTCAACCAACGCCATCAAACTCGAGCAATACTCCTCCGAGAAGCCCCGGTGGTCCTAAACGTCATGGCGTGGTGAGTGACACCAATACTGTTCTCGCCAACTTTCTCGATTTTCGAGTTGGCGACGTTATATCTAAGGCGTATCTAAAAGAGGCGCAACCGATAACGGTGAATGGAGCGGTCGTTGCGTGGATAGTTCCCCCTGAAGCGACTGGACTGAGTCTTGCTTCTCAGCGTCAACTGTTTCAAGAAAACTTCACTGAAATTCTCAAAATTTCCATTTTGGTTGGGGTGATTGTATCCCTGATTTTTGGATTGGTCTTTTCTCGTTGGCTGCTTAAACCAATGGATAGGCTTTATAGCGCCATGTCATCGATGGCGAACGGACGACTCTATCAGCAAGTACCGGTGACCTCGAATAATGAGTTGGCAGAATTGACCATTGGGTTTAATCAAATGAGTGAGAGCATCACTCAAGCGGATCAAAAACGGCGACGCCTAACGGCAGACCTTACCCACGATCTTAGTACACCTATTCAAGTTATCTCTGGGTATATTGAAATGGCGCAACACGGTGATGTAGAGCTTAACAACGATCGCCTTAATATTGTGAGCAACGAGCTTAAACTGGTTGAGCGCTTAATTAGAGACATGAATTTGTTGGCTAAAACCGATTCGCAATCGCTGAGCTTACAAATGTCAGAAGTCCCACTTGATCGGTTGTTGGTGGCAGTGCATCAACGGTTTTTACCAAAATGCGAAGATAAACATATCACCCTACTGCTCAACCTTGAGTCTATGTTACCCAGTTTGTATTTGGATGAAGCGCGTATGCTTCAAGTACTGGGCAACCTACTGGAAAATGCAATTCGACATACTCCGAATAATGGCAAAATCGTGATCAGTGCGAAGCAGTGTAACGACTATTGTGAAGTGCGTATTGAAGATAGCGGGTGTGGAGTTGCACCAGAACAGCTTGAGCATATTTTTGATCGTTTCTATCGTATAGAGCGTGCACGAAGTGGATCAGATGGAAACTCAGGATTAGGACTGACGATTGCCAAAGGTATATTGGATATGCATGGTGCGCAGATTACAGCGCACTCTGATGGGGTAAAGGGCACAAAGTTTATCATTCACCTGCCGCATCAAACGTAGCGAAGATAGGTATGACTGTTTCAGTCAACTAGACGAGCGGCTAACAAAAAAGGTGAGCAAAATGCTCACCTTATGTTGAGTTGAAGAGTCAATTACGCTAGATCGAAACGGTCTGCGTTCATCACTTTCACCCAAGCTGCAACAAAGTCGTCAACAAACTTAGTTTTAGCATCGTCACACGCATACACTTCGGCCAACGCGCGAAGTTGCGAGTTAGAGCCAAAGACGAGATCGACGCGAGTTGCTGTCCACTTTTGCTCACCCGTGCTGCGGCTTGTACCTACATAAGCACTGTTGTGGGGACAAACCGGTTTCCACTCAGTGTCCATATCAGTCAAATTGACGAAAAAGTCGTTGGTCAAAGTACCTGGCTTGTCAGTAAAGACGCCGTGCGGTGTGCCATCGTGGTTCGCACCCAAGACACGCATACCACCGATCAATACCGTCATTTCTGGTGCGGTCAGTTTCAGCAGTTGCGCTTTATCGAGAAGAAGCTCTTCAGCAGGGACCGAGTAGGTCTTCTTGGCAAAGTTACGGAAGCCATCGGCTATCGGCTCTAGCACCTCAAACGACTCCGCGTCTGTGTCTTGCTCTGTTGCATCAACGCGACCTGCTGCAAAAGGTACCGTCACTTCGTAACCCGCAGCTTTAGCGGCTTGCTCTATTGCCACATTACCACCTAAGACAATAAGGTCAGCCAATGACACGGTATTACCTTGGGCATTAAAGGTTGCCCGAATGCCTTTGTAGATGGTCAATACTTTGTCTAACTGCTCAGGTTGGTTCGCTTCCCAGTCTTTTTGCGGAGCAAGTTGGATACGTGCACCGTTGGCACCACCACGGTAGTCTGAACCTCGGAACGTTGAGGCTGAAGACCAAGCGGTGTAAACAAGTTCAGCAATCGTAAGCGCGCTGTCGGCAATCATCTGCTTAAGTTCAGCAATGTCACTGTCATTAATCGTCGTTGCTGCCGCGGCTGGCAGAGGATCTTGCCAGATCAAATCTTCGCTCGGCACTTCTTCGCCTAAATAACGACTCTTAGGACCCATATCGCGGTGCGTTAGCTTAAACCAAGCTCTGGCAAATGCGTCGGCAAATTGATCTGGGTTGGCGTGGAAGCGCTTAGAAATTTCACCGTAAATTGGATCCATGCGCATCGCCATATCGGCGGTGGTCATCATGGTCGTAACGCGTTTTGTCGCATCGTGCGCTTGCGGTGCTTTATGTTCGTCTGTCACACCTACTGGTACCCATTGCCAAGCACCTGCTGGGCTCTTAACCAGATCCCAGTCGTAGCCAAGGAGCATGTCAAAGTAGCCGTTATCCCACTGAATTGGGTTTGGTGTCCAAGCACCTTCAATACCACTGGTGGTGGTGTCGTCGCCAAGACCACTGCCGTGGCCGTTTTTCCAGCCAAAGCCCATCTCTTCCAGAGGCGCAGCTTCTGGTTCAGGTCCCATTAGTTCAGGGTCGCCAGCACCATGGCTCTTACCGAAGGTGTGACCACCGGCAACCAGTGCGACTGTTTCTTCGTCGTTCATACCCATACGCGCGAAGGTATCACGAATGTCACGACCAGAAGCGAGAATACTTGGGTTACCATTAGGGCCTTCAGGGTTGACGTAAATCAGCCCCATTTGAACCGCTGCTAGTGGATTTTCAAGGTCACGCTCACCATCGTAACGTTCGTCACCTAGCCACTCACTTTCTGCACCCCAGTAAATGTCTTCTTCTGGCTCCCAAATGTCTTCACGACCACCGGCAAAACCAAAGGTCTTAAGTCCCATAGACTCAATCGCTACGTTACCCGCAAGAATAAACAGGTCACCCCAAGAGAGGTTGGCACCATATTTCTTTTTCACCGGCCATAATAGGCGACGTGCTTTGTCCAAGTTACCGTTATCTGGCCAGCTGTTTAGCGGTGCAAAACGTTGGTTGCCCGTGTTGCCGCCCCCGCGACCGTCGGCAGTACGATAGGTACCGGCGGCATGCCAAGCCATACGGATCATAAAGGGTCCATAATGACCATAATCCGCTGGCCACCACTCTTTTGAGTCGGTCATTAGCGCTTCAAGGTCTTGTTTAACCGCTTTTAAGTTAAGTGTTTTGAACGCTTGAGGGTAATTGAACTCTTCACCCAACGGGTTGGATTTGGTGTCGTTTTGATGAAGAATTTTGAGGTTCAGTTGGTTTGGCCACCAATCTAGGTTTTTTGTTGCTTTACCGCCAAGAGTGGTATTGCCACCATGCATGACGGGACATTTCCCTGCTGATGCTTGTTCACCGTGCATTTGATTTCTCCTTAAATACAAATCTGTAGACTTACATTGTATGTAACTGAATAAACCTAGCATTTGTCATACAAGCTTCGGTTTAGAAAAAGTTTAGAAAAGACCTTTCTGCTTAATTGAGCCTAATTTTAGTAGGGTTTATTGATTTATGTCAGTTATTCGAGCGTACTTTCTCGTTGTCGGGTTTGTTGATTAAAAATGCGATCGTTCTGGTGGACCAAATTGATTTAGAGATTGCGGAAGGTAAGGCAAGATTCAGCGCGGTTGTTGATGCTTCAGCGAGTCGTGTTAGACCGGTAATCATGGGGGCATTGACGACAGTCTTAGGGGTCATTCCACTGTTCTTTGATGCGTTCTTTAAATCGATGTCTGTTGTGTTGGTGTTTGGTCTAACCTTCGCGACACTGCTGACATTGGTGATCATCCCTGTTCTGTACGCTATTTTCTTTAATATTAAATCTAGCGAAACTGAGCAGCAAGGCTAAGAATTCCCTAGGTGTAATCAGAACCTATTGGTAAAACGTTATAAAGCGCAAGCAGGTGATTTTCTGCTTGCGCTTTTTTGTTGCGAGCTATCGCTTTATTTAAGTTGTCTGGTTGTACAGCGCCTTGTAATAGGCCGCTGGGTGCTGAATTGGGTGGTGCAAAACTATTCACCCTTCACTGAATCTGTTAGAGTAAATGACAGCTAACAAGGGTAATGCAAAGGTTTTTCTTAGTGTTTAAGTTTATGAAAAATAATAATAAATATAGCGTTTTAGTGGTTTGTATGGGCAACATTTGCCGCTCACCAACGGGTGAGGCTGTACTACGAGCAAAAGCTCAAGCAAAAGGACTGGATGATCTTCATATAGACTCGGCAGGCACCATTGGCTATCACAAAGGCAATCCTCCCGACCCAAGAAGTAAAAAAGCGGGTGAAGCTCGAGGTTATTCGTTTAAAGGAATAAAATCGCGCAAACTTGTCGAGAAGGATTTCGAAACGTTTGACCTGCTATTGGCCGCAGATCATGCAAACCTCGCCGATATGCTCGAAATGGCACCTGCTGAGCATAAACACAAAGTAAAACTGTTCTTAGAGTTTGGTCACAGTGGACATTCAGAGGTCCCTGATCCCTATTATGGAGGCAATAAAGGCTTTGAAGTGGTACTCGATCTTATTGAGGAAGCAAGTGAGCAGATATTGTTGCAAATAGAAAAAGAGATGGCTTAAGGTTTGTGGGGCATCAGCCCCACAAAAAATCAAATTACATACGCTTTTTGAGCTCAAATTCAAATTCGTCTGGAAACAGCACGATCCCTTCACCATTTTCGTCGGGATAGACCACCACAGATAGATCGTCTTCTGCTAGGCCAACAGTCCAGCGGCTTTGCCATTTAGCGGTAGAAATAGCTTCTGCGGTAAACCCTTCCCACTCTTGTGTTGCCCAAGCAAGCGCATCTTCTTCCGAAGGCCAAACTGGCACGCATTCTTCTTCTTCGGTATTGAGTAATACACTTCCATGCTCGTCAATTAAAAGCCAAATCTTACGTTGCGACGCTGCCGCCTTAAAAAATTGATTCATACGTTCGGTTGGGTCTTTCGAAATAGACATATGTTCGAGCCTCATTTAATGGATAAGTAGGTTCATATCGACCTATGGGGTGAATGATGTCAGGAAAGTGTGACGGTAGCAATGCTAGCCTGCATGCTTTTCTGTTTATCATCGGCGTACATTGCCAATCCAAAAGAAGCCACTCATTGCAGACGGTACTCAGTGAGTGTAGCGAAGCATCGTGATCCCATCGTTGTGCTGTTAAATATGGGATAAGTATATGCGCTGCGAGGGCGGGGGGCACCTTTCTTGAAGGCTTCGAGTATTTAATATTGCTCAAATAAAGGGGTACACAGTCGCTACTGCGTACCCCATTCAGTCTAAGTTGCTCTCGTCACTAAATTTTGAACTGCTTAAGTTCTTGATTGAGCTGGTTTGCGGATTGGGCTAGCGCTTCTATTTGGTGGTTAAGGTGTTGCGCCGATTTGCTGATTTCCAAACCTGCTTCGCTGATATGATCGACATTACTATTTACTTCTTCGGTCACGCTACCTTGTTGCTCGGTTGCGGTAGCGATTTGAGAAATCAGGTCGTCCGTATCGGATAACGCTTGCTGAACGCCGTTTAATAAAGTTTGCGTCTGCTTAGCGTACTCGTTAGTCGACTGCACAATAGTCTTTGACTCTTCACTGGAGCTAACCGCCTCATTCGACTGGCGAGTGAGCACATCAATAGTGGACTGGATTTCGTTGGTAGACGATTGTGTCCTCCCAGCCAATTGCCTTACTTCGTCGGCTACAACGGCGAAACCACGCCCTTGTTCTCCTGCGCGAGCGGCCTCAATGGCTGCATTGAGAGCCAGTAAGTTGGTTTGCTCTGACACGTCCTGAATCACTTTAGTAACAGATGTAATGTCACTAACGCCCTGTTCGAGCGCATGAGTCATTTCGCTAGAGTGACTTATAGACTGAGTCATCTGCTGCACCGCTGATAAGGTTTCATTCATTAGCTCATAGCTCACATTGAGATCATCTTTGACACTGCTGCTATTGCTTGACGCAGATTGAGTATTGCGAGCAACGTCATTAATGGTTGCGCTCATTTCTGTCATTGCCACTGACAGCTGAGAGAGTTGTTGTTGCTGCTCCTCTATGCTCTTTGCACTTTGTGAGCTTATTACCGAGACATTTTGCGCCATCTCTTCGGCGCTCTTACCTGCTTCTTTGGCTCTGACCAAGGTGTTTCTAAGCATGCTTGTTGAGTGTTCAAGAGCTAAAGCAATGTCGCCAATTTCGTCTTTGCGAGCCAGTGAGAAATCAACCGATAGGTCGCCTTTTTCAAGCTCACCGACTCGCACTCTGAGTTGTTGAAGTGGGCGTGTAATATCCAAAACGATCCAACGAGAGCAAAACAGCAAAATAGCGATACTGACGAACGAAAAAATTAACGTTGAGCGAATAGCAGACCAAAATGCCTGATCGATGTCGTCGGTAAATACACCACTCCCCACGATAAGCCCAAACTCAGGCACCAGTTGAACGTACGAGACTTTATGGTGGACGTCGTTTTGAGGTGACAACCAATCGTACTTAACAAAACCCGCTTTATTCGATAGCGCTGTTCGAGTCATCTCCGCCCAATGCAAATGACCACTTGCATCGGAAACTTGCGCCATAGACTTTCCTTCACTTGATTTACGCAAAGGGTGTAAAACCAAATTGCTATTTGTATCGGTAACCCAAAAGTAGTTGCTGCCGTCGTACCGAACATGACGTAGGGCGTCAATCGCCTGCTGTTTGGCCAGCTCTTTATCGCTTGGGTATTGGGCCGCAAAGCCACTTAACATAGAAGCCGCCGTTTCGACTTGTTGCTGAATGCTTTGCTGCCGAGTCTGGTGCATATCAAGATAGTTTTGATGCAAAATCACGTAGCAGTTGACGAAAAGTAGTGCAACTGAAAGAGAGATAAGCACTCGCATTTTGTTGCGAACATTGAAATCCTTTAGGGAGAGCATTAATTAATGTGTCCATATTTAAAACCAACCTCTACTTTAAGAAAAACGGCATCAAATTGGCAGTTAATATTGTCACAAAACAATACAATAAAGCTCTTTTTTTAATCAGTTTCTTGTCTATATCTGAGTAGCTATCGCTTTTTTTAATCGCTGCGATGAGCAGTAATGCGCTGACGCAATTAGTCACTATTTGGCACTTGCTTACAGTTGGTAGTGATAAATGGGAGAACGCGGCTATTTATTCTGAGTATTGGTTTGGCGTAATAGAGTGGACAAAAAGAAATAAACTTTTGCAGTGTTAAAGTTTATGTCTGCTAATGGGTCAAACTTCTAAATTGATAAAAAGACTAAAGGCTTAATTGTTACTAATCGTAAACTTATGATTCATGTCTCTTTTAGCGTACCCCATATGATTAAGAATATGAACTCAAATTAACCGCTCACTTTTGCTCGGATGCTGGTATTGGTGGCAATAAGGTAGATGGCTTATATGCCTCGAAACGTGTTTTGATGGCATTAAACTTTCACTATTAGAATTGTCATCATGTAAGTTACAGACCTCACAGTGCGTACTAATAAGCGCCGCCTAAGCTGCCATTATAGATGTATAACTTGATATATATCAAAGGCTTATATTATACAGGTTGATATTCTGTAACTTCGGACCGGTATTTACTTAAAGGAATATACAATTGAAAAAATTAAGTTTAGTCACCATTGCTGCCGCAACTGGGATAATCAGCGGGTGTGGTGCGGTTAATAACTCTCTAGCTGAAAAAACACAAATGGTCGAGTATTACCGCATTTTTGACATTCAAACGGATATTGATCGTCAAACTGTAGCTGAACTGGCAAGCAATGGGCTGGGTCAAAACGTCAATTCAGCTGAAGAATCACAACCATTGATGATTGGTTATCAGGCACCCGAAAAAGCAGGCCAATTTGAATTGGTTAATCCATTTGAAGGTCACCAACTTGAAGCGTTAATGGGTGCACAAAACAGCATTAAAATGGTTGTTTGTAAAGATGCGACGTGGATAGCAAAAGCGAAACGTGAAGTGGTTGGTTCTGACAGTCTCGATTTGACAGCTTGTTTATTTCCATACAAAAATGACGCTACTGAAGGTTATCACCTCAACCTCTACGCACAATTTTCTAAAAAAACGGGTGGACTAGAACAGATTTCGCGCTCCATGGCTGATGCGATGGTCGGCACACCTGAAGAGTGGACTGAAAAAACGTTCCTCGATATCGTACGCAAAATACAAGATGAAGCTGGGGCAACCATCTCCTATTTGGAAGGGTATCCCAAATTGCAAGGTACGCCGTGGTTAGATTCAGGTAGCAATATTTAAAGTGCTGCTTCGGGTAACTTAAAGTCCCTTAAGAAAAGCCAACCGCTACCTAAGTTGGCTTTTTATTTAGAATGCCAGCGCCCACTATGTCAATGCCTTCCTTTGTAGAAACATCATACTCAGTTCTTGTCTGTTGCTAGTTGTGTTTTGCCATAGATTAGCTAATTAGTTCTCAACCAATACAGCGAAATCTATAGCATGAAAATGTCCAGAATCATTGTGGAACAGGTCGCAAAATAACCACATATGGGGTTGTCATGGGGCACACCCAAGAACCCTCCATGCTCTGGCCTATCTATTGAAGACATTACACAGGTCGATTGGAGCTTGGTGAACCTCGATGAATGGGTAGCTATTCTCATTAAAACAGGGAGCTTCGTGGATGCTAGTAACGTCAATATGGGCACATTAACAGGCGCAGGGTCGTCGTTAGACTTTACCGATGATGGGTCCAAAATGTACTGGAACGAAATGAAGAGCGTTTTGAAGGTGTTGATATTGATGAGATCAGACGCAGCGCCTACGAAGATGGTTGGAATAAAAACCAGTAGGTTTTGGAAGTTAAATTAGCACGTTATTTCATTAATGAGATGGAACAACAAGGTATTCCCATGAAAAAACTAGCGCTCGTTTGTATCACTATTTCTTCGTTCGGTTTGTTTGGGTGTAAGTCAACACCTGTGCAAATTGATGCTCAACCTTTGATGACGAATCACAGTGAAGCCTACAACATTGCAAATCAAACGGCTTTATTGCGCGATAAAAGCCCACTAAAGGACTTCACTATAGAGGAAGTTGCAGATATTGAGACTGAGCTTAACAAGCAAAGCAACGGTGGCAAGTATGTAGCCGCTCTTGGTGCGTTGAGTGTACTCAGTGGAAACTTAACAGGGGTGATCGACATTGCGGGTGGTAGTGCGTCAATGATAGCAAATAGTGATCATGCGTCTGCGTATTCTCGTTGGATTGTCGCGATTCCCAAATCAGAGTTTAGTGACATCGGTCAAGCACAAAAGTACATGCTAAGTGAAATCGAAAATGCAGCAATACAATACTTTGGGCAGTATGGAAAAGTGTATTTTGGAGACTCATCGCTATCAGGACATATTAACTTGTTCCTAGATTACGAGGGACAAAAAATAAACCTCGGTCTGTATTCTAATCCGCATTTTCAAGACAACGTACATGGGGTAGAAACATATTGGAACGTGACCGATGAAGATGTCTATTTATTTGGGGCAGCTAAGAGGGCGTATGTCACATCAGAAGTGGCTATTGGACCACCTGCTTTATCTCACCTACTCGTCAACAAAGTGACCGATAAATCTTATAGCCAGATCCAAAAAGAGTTCACAGCATACCTACCTAGTGGATTTTATATGTATATACCCTCGTTCCCGCAACAGTACATTCACGGTGAGGGCAAGTATCAGGCACTAAATCATATTGTCCCATCAATCTACACCGAAGGTCGTCAACTCGATTTCATCAAGCCTTAAACTTTAAAATTAGAAGGAACTAATAATAAAAAAACTCTTTTTCACTGCACTCATATCAGTTGGATTGATTGCCGGTTGTGGCGGTGGCAGTGGTGATAGTGGCAGTGGTGACAGTGGCCGCGATGGTGATGCTAAAGGCCATCAAGTCGAAGCGACATATTCGCTAGTAGCCCCTAGCTTAAATGATCCGCAGTTGCTTATGATGGCAAAGTTTTGGAAGGACAATACTTTCGAAATATTCGTTGCCGCACATGGCGAACCCTATAAGGCGTTCGGCTATGCTAACAAGATAGTAGAGCCATTTTCTCACACGATGGAATTAGTTGGGGAAAACAACGATACGATTGAGTTAAGTTTTACGCTTGAGGATCTAGGGTTAGATGCCTATACAAATGTACAAGTGCCAATTTCTGCGTCCATCGACTCACATAATATCAACATTAAATCTGTTCTAGGGCAGGTAACACCAATGGGTTGGCCCGATCAAGACTACGAACCAGGACACTTTGACTCACTAATGCTGCACTCAAACGATTCAAACGACACACTTGAGATAGTCAATGATAAATTCGTCGTTAGACTTTACCGATGATGGGTCACGACAAAATGTACTCGAACGAAATCAAGAGCGCTTTGAAGATGTGGATATTGATGAGATCAGACGCAGCGCCTACGAAGATGGATGGAATAAAAACCAGTAGATCTTGGAAGTTAAATTAGCACGTTATTTTATTAATTAGATGGAACAACAAGGTATTCCCATGAAAAAACTAGCGCTCGTTTGTATCACTATTTCTTCGTTTGGTTTGTTTGGGTGTAAGTCAACACCTGATCAAATTGATACTCAACCTTTGATGACGAATCACAGTGAAGCCTACAACATTGCAAATCAAACGGCTTTATTGCGCGATAAAAGCCCACTAAAGGACTTCACTCTAGAGGAAGTTGCAGCTATTCAGACTGAGCTTACCAAGCAAAGCAACGGTGGCAAGTATGTGGCCGCTCTTGGTGCGTTGAGCGTACTAAGTGGAAACTTAACAGGGGTGATCGACATTGCGGGTGGTAGTGCTGCCATGATTGCTAATAGCAACCATGCGGCAAGTGAACCTCGTTGGATTATTGCTGTTCCGCAGTCAAATTTCGCGAGCATAGAAGATGCTCAAGTGTATGTGCAAGACACAATTGAAGCGGCAAAGGTGCAATACCTATCTCAATTTGGTTTGGTATCTACTCAAGACAATCCTTATTCAAAAGGACTTAGAAACACCACATTGACCATCGGTTCTGAGTCTTACGATGTAGGTTTTTATACTCCGGTAAACACTGAAATCAGGAATCGTGTTAAAGGTGTTGTGGCTACGACACCACTAAATAATGAGCCTGTTTACTTGTTTGGTGCTGATAGAAGGGCTGAACAATCACAATACTCTGTAGCAGGAACTTTCACGCCACACGCATTGCAAGTGAAGGGAGGGGTTAATCAAAACTATGATGAAATGATGCGCGAATTTACTAGTTTATTGCCAAGTGGATTTCATCTATATAGCCCGTCTTTTCCTACACAGTACGAACGACAAGATGGCGGCATGACAGTGAAATACAGCATTAACAAAACAGTCCCATCAATCTACACCGAAGGTCGCCAACTGGATTTCATCAAGCCTTAAACTTTTAAATTAGAAGGAACTAATAATGAAAAAACTCTTTTTCACTGCACTCATATCAGTTGGATTGATTGCCGGTTGTGGCGGTGGCAGTGGCAGTGGTGATGGCGGCAGTGGTGACAGTGGCCGCGATGGTGATGCTAAAGGCCATCAAGTCGAAGCGACATATTCGCTGCCGCACATGGCGAACCCTACAAGGCGTTCGGCCATGTTAACAAGATAGTAGAGCCGTTCTCTCATACGATGGAATTAGTTGGGCAAAACAACGAAACGATTGAGTTAAGTTTTACGCTTGAGGATCTAGGGTTAGATGCCTATACAAATGTACAAGTGCCAATTTCTGCGTCCATCGACTCACATAATATCAACATTAAATCTGTTCTAGGGCAGGTAACACCAATGGGTTGGCCCGATCAAGACTACGAACCAGGACACTTTGACTCACTAATGCTGCACTCAAACGATTCAAACGACACACTTGAGATAGTCAATGATAAATTCACACTGACCTATCAGGGATGTATTTTCGAAGGGACTGTGACGGGGCAAACCACTACGCTTCTTTGATGGATGTTACAGGCGTTAAAATCACTTATGAGTCTTGCGGTAGCGGGACAAGTAACCTTGCCTTAGAGCTAATGCACCAACGTTATGAACTTGAGCAAGGTTTAGTGGATAACTACATAATTAATGGAACGCCTCTAAATCGACTTGTAATGCTGAATTTTACGAATTTGGAAGGCTAGTAACTTACCAGTTCGTTTCTATCATGTTAAGCCGTGTAGCAATACTCGGCTTTTTTTTGCGCCCTAAATTTGGAAAATAAAATGGCGTGATCCGCCCCAGCAGTTTAAGACACCGAGTTAAGTGAGCACAATCACTAACGAGGTGAACAATGACAACTAACAAAACTAGAATTACACACTCCCCTGAATTTAAGGCAGAAGCTTTGAAGCTATCAGAGAAAGTGGGAGTTGCTGAGGCAGCTTGGGTTGCACGAATCCCAGCTCTACGGTCGGCGTAAGGCAATTAAAAAAGACACCAATACCAGTCAGCGTGAAAGAGATCTCGCTGCTCAAGTCGCCAAGCTAAAGAGGCAATTGGCTGAGCAAGCAGAAGAGCTAGATATCGTAATAAAGGCCGCCACCTACTTCGCGAAAAATCTAAAGTAGATTGTTTCGAATTTATGCTCGAACACCCTCTGTGCTTCAATGTTGTCCACATGGCTAAGGTGTTCGAAGTTTCACGAAGTGGGTTTTATTACTGGATTAAGCATTGCCACAAGGCCATCTAGCATGAGGCAATACGCCAAAAGCTTGATGAAAAAGTCAAAGAGGCTTTTAACAATAGTAAAGGTCGTGATGGCTCAAGGTGCTTCTAGAAAGAGCTGATTGGGAATGGTGATAGCCGTAATGTTAAGACCATTGCCGCCAGTATGAAGCGACAGGATTTAACGCAACGGCTCCGAATCAAAAATGGGCGGGAGATATCACATATATTGCCACGAGCGAAGGCTGGTTGTATTTGACTGTCATCATCGGCCTTTACTCACGATAAGTGATCGGTTGGTCAATGGATACGAGGATGACGGCAACTCTGGTCTGCGATGCATTGTCTATGGCTCTGGTTCTGGTTCGTCGAGGGTTCCCTGAGCATGTTATTATTCATAGTGATCGAGGTAGCCAGTATTGCTCACAAGACTATAGGGACATAATAAGTGTTTATAATCTAAAACAAAGTATGAATAGAAAAGGAAACTGTTGGGATAATGCGTATGTTGAGAGCTTCTTCCATTCTATGAAAGTCGAGGCGATCCAATACGAACCGATCGTGACCAGAAGTGAGATTCGCCAAACGGTCTTCGAGTACATTGAGGTTGATTATAATCGGACGAGAAGGCAAAGTGCTCTTGGGTATCTAAGCCCAGTTAACTTTGAACAGCAAAATGTCGCTTAATGAAGTGTCCAGTCTTGCTGGAGCAGATCACAGAGCAAATCTAACTAAATTGGTTTGTCATTGTGCTTTACCATTCAAAAATAATGAAAGACGGCACCATTTTTAATTGTTGAAGCGTGAAAAATAGGTGAAAAGACCTAATTACTCTAGATTTTACTTAATTCGTCGGCACCACAGATTGGGATTTTTTTATTGCATGTCTGATTTTTAACGAAAAATAGCGGCAAGTGGCGTCCCCTACAGGATTCGAACCTGTCTCTCAAGCTTAGGAGGCTCGCGTTCTATCCGAATGAACTAAGGGGACACATTGCGTATGCTAACACAGTGTTTGATAAAGTGAAATTTGTGCAACTCTCTAATCCTAAAGCAGATATGCGGTACTTGAAAGTAAGATAATACGACGTATTGCGCTGTTACTTTTATCCAAGTTGCTGTTTTGATAAATGTAGGGGACTCACCGAAATGATAGGTCAGATCCCCTAGGTGCGGCTTGAAGCTTATCCACGCTGCTGCGGTGCTAGTCTAGCGAGTCACTGAGACAGTCGCTCCGAGGTTATATTGATTCAGTTGCAGCTTTAGTGACTCAGACATTTTGGTCAATGTAGCAATTTCGTTTTCCAGCGAGTCAACATTATCCATTGTTTTGTACGAGTGAGTGCTGATTGAGGTGACGTTTTGGTTCATCTCTTCGGCAACGCTAGATTGCTCTTCGGCTGCGGTGGCAATTTGCATATTCATGTCATTGACGTCGGCCACGGAGTTGGCGATATCGGTAAAGGCATCCTCTGTGTGCTGAATTTGCTCGACCGAAAAACGCACTTTCTCTAGTCCAGCATCTACGGCTTCAACCGCGAGGGCGCTTCTGTGCTGAAGACTGTCGATCATGGTTGAGATTTCTACCGTCGATTGTTGGGTTCTGGATGACAAACCTCTTACTTCATCGGCGACAACCGCAAAGCCTCTGCCATGCTCCCCTGCGCGCGCTGCTTCAATTGCCGCATTTAGGGCTAACAGGTTTGTTTGATCCGATATACCGCTGATGGAGTCGGTGATATCTCGGATTTGCTGACATTCGCTTGCAAGCTCATTAATCGAAGCTGCAATGGTTGATAGACTTTCTGACAGCTCGATAATGGTGTCACGCGTGGATAACACCACGGTTTTTCCGCTATCTGTTGCGTTATTAGCATTAGCTGCCAGCTCTGATGTGCGTGATGTATTTTGAGCAATTTCATTTACCGTTGCGCTCATTTCATTCATCGCGGTAGCCACCAATTCAGTTTCGACGTGCTGCGCATCCATACTTCCTCTGGTTGTGGTGCTCGCGGTGCTAAGAGCATTCGTTGCGTGAATGAGATCTTGCGAGGATTCGCTAAATCGACCAATAACGGCTTTTAGTCGACCCTGAAGCATCTTAGCAGACATGACGGTTTCACCAATTTCGTCTTGTTTAATAACCTCAATTTTTTCGGTCAGGTCCCCTGCCGAAATACGTTGGATAATGGTGTTGAGTCGTTGAACTCTTTTAATAAAATCGACATTGATCACATAGAGCAGCAAGCCCATTAGACCGACGATCCAAAGGTTTGCGGCAATATGAACAGCATCGAGGTTAAAGAGTGTCCCATTGCTCCATTCCATCAATAATACAGACAAAAAGAGCAAGCCAACCATAACATTGGTTTTTGCTGCCAAGCTTAAGGTCAAAAGAACATTAGGCTTAGAAATTTTCTTTTGTGGGTCTGCATTTAATGTGGAATATAAAGATTGGGCGTCGGTGATCTGCTTTCTAGTGGGGCAGCTGCGTATCGATTGATACCCAATTTTATTGCCGTTCTCAAATACGGGGGTGACGTAAGCGTCAACCCAATAGAAATCTCCATTTTTACAGCGGTTTTTTACTAGTCCTTTCCAGGGTTTATTCGCTTTCACTGTCATCCACAAATCTTCGAAAGCCGCCTTTGGCATATCTTTGTGGCGCACGATATTGTGATTGGCACCAATCAGCTCATCTTCTGAATACCCACTAATCTCTATAAAGTCGCGATTGCAATATTGGATGACGCCATCTAAATCGGTCACTGAAACCAATGTGGCGTTTTCATCAAACATTATTTGTTTGTATTCCATGTAGTCATACCTACTAGTCTATTTCGAATTCTTGTTCCGTCGTATGCATTGACGTCTTTTCAAATGAAACGTCAACCATGGACATCGCTAGCTCTTGTTACGATTTGTTACGGTTCGGCACTTTAACCGAAAGTACTAGGAGGTTTTGTGTCCTTGATCAATAGAGATCAATGTCACAAAGTGCGTAGAATGATTTAGTTAGCTTTAGCTAACTGAGCATGCACAATTAGTGGTAAAAATGAGAGGTTGTGGGTGATGATGACGCACGTCGCGATAGGCATAGATATCTTAGAGGGAGATAGTCACACAAAATTGTTGCAAATGGCCAAGACAGTGGCGCAAACCCATCACAAAATACAATGGAAAAGGTTATCCGCACCGCTTGACGGGAGAAGAGATCCCTCAGATAGGTCGAATCTCGGCAATAGCCGATGTATTCGATGCGCTTACCTCAACGCGTTCGTATAAAAAGGCATGGATTGCTGATGCGGCGTTTAGCCTTATTAAAAAGGAAAAAGGAGCGCTTTGACCCTGTATTGGCCGAGATGTTTCTCAAGTTTAAACCTGAAGTCCTGGACATTATGCAGAAGTGTTCAGACTGATATCGTGTACTCGGTTTAGTCTAAACCGAGTGTGCTAACAGGCTATGTCTTATGGATAATAGGATTATGAAAGTGGTTGTTGGATGTGGCAAGGTATCGCCGCACCCAACTTTTTTCTCGCGCTGATTAGCAGCGACGCGTTTTAGCTACTTGCAACCAATCAGCGCAGAGTATGAACGGCTAGTGAACCGCTTTGTGCATCACATCGCCTAACTGGATGCTCGTTGCCAGCTCTGGCTGCATCACTTTCAGCTCAGCCTCTTGGTCGTAAACTCGAGACACTTTCAGCGTGATATTACTGGCGGTGACTTTGTTGCGAGGATTGCCCGCCTGATCAATGAATGCACCGGTATGCCAAAGTGACAATTCATCATCCACTTGTACTCCGTGTATTCGCCCTAAATCTATCGTTACTGTGTCACCATAGACCTTGACCACTTGAGGAAGCGTAATTTTGCATGATAACTCGGACTCTAAGTCGAGCATGATGTCACGGCTTACGCGCAGCAGCATTTCTCCGTAAGTAGAGCTCCAAAATCGCCCACTCGAGGTATCCACTAAGCTGGTTTTTGCAAATGGCCAGCGCGCAATTTCGCGGTAGTTTTTGCGAAACACTTCGTGACCGGTTTTGCCATCCAAAATACTTACATCAGCGGCAAATTGACGATTAATCACATCCGACGATAGAAGGCTGCTCTCTATGGTGGCGGTGAGATCGGTGATTTTTCCTGAAATTAAGTATTGAGCCGCATAGTCTTGAGCTACCATAGTGACCATTGACGGATTGTCTTTATTTAATGGGTAGTTAGTGGTGCCAACCGACAAAAAGCTTAAAGACTGTTGGTCAATTTGCCTGTCTAGCACCCGGCTAAAGTCGTCGCCTAGTGAGTATATTTGTCCCATCACCGCTTGCTGTGGGCTTTCGATATCAAAATTGCCGACCAGAAACGTCTTTTTATATTGCCCCACTTGGCAACCATTTGCCGATGGGTAGATATCGAGGCGGACACGCAGCGTTTTTTTGCCGTTTCGAGTTCGCTCATCTATCACTTCAATAAACCGGATTTCGTGGTTAGTGAATTGATATTGTTCACGGTCAACTTCGATAAATTCGGTCAGCAGGCTGATGGTCCCTATATCGGCACCCGCGAACGCCATTGCTTGATAAATCGCGTCGTTTAATGCGTGATATCGGGCGGTACTGTCCGACGCCACAACGGTTGCGCTGCCTTCGACTTCAAACCATTCGGCTTGAACTATTGGTGCAGTAACTAGCGTTATAAGGTGAACAAGGAACAATAATGCTCTCTTCATGATCTCTAAATCCGTTTTGGTATGGTTATTGCTAAGTTTCTAGCATCGGCAAAATGATAATCACCAGAGCGTATAAACAGAGCTTTTTATTTGACGCACAAATTTAAAAGCAAAGATTGTTCCAATGTCGAGTTAGGAACCGTTCCAGTGGAGAGAGATGGACATGAATAAATGGATGGCAGTAAAGAAGTGGATGGTATTGCTGTTACCAATTTTAGTCGTTGGATGTGGCTATTCGCCCATATACAACGGTAAAACGCCTTACCAAGGCTCGCGCTTTATGTTGATGGATAACCCAAAACACACCCTCGACTTTTTCGTCGAATCGATGACTGAAGAATTGGTGACATCGAATACGGCTGTGTCGCAACGAACACCCGTAGCCGTTGCGTCTTTTGTAGACCTTCAGGACATGGGCAGTGCGAGTTGGTTGGGCAACACCGTATCAGAGAGTTTTATACATCAGTTGCAACGCCGAGGGTTTCGGATTGTTGACTACAAAACAACAGGATCAATCAAAGTTACGCAACATGGCGACTTTGCGCTGAGCCGCGATTTGAAAGAGCTACAAGACAGCCATGAAGTTCAATACATTCTGACCGGCACAATGCTGCGTCAAGAAGGTGGCGTTATGGTGAATGCTCGACTCGTCGGTATGAAGTCCCACGTAGTTGTGGCGTCAGCACAAGGCTTCTTACCATCGGATCGCATTGGTCGCGACCTAGATACGATGAACAGTGTACGTCAACAAGACGGGGTGCTTATTCGCACTGACCCAAAATACTCTAACCCATATACTGTCGTGTTACGTCCATAGCAGGATACACAGATTGAGAGAGTCTGTAGGAGATCGAGATGAGAAATTGGATTTTTTGCCTGGTGGCTTTAGTACTAGTTGGGTGCCAACCTTTAAACGCCACTCGTCAAGGTGAAGTGTTAACCGCAGTAGGTTATTCGAGTATTACTGACCAAAGCGGTCGTGATAGTCAAGAAAAGCAGATTAAAGCAATGCGCGCGTCCAAGTTAGATGCGTATCGCGAGTTGGCTGAGCAAATTTACGGTATGCGAATATCCGGTCGTTCGGATGTGCAGAATCAACGTTTGTACGATGAAGAAACGTTTGGTGCTGTTGATGGTGTTGTTCGCGGTGCTGAAGTGGTGAGAACATACACCGTTGGCGATAGTTACGTTACTGAGCTTCGTCTAGACATTAACAAAATGGATATGCTGCGCGACTACGGTGAAGTGCAACATGTGCCGGCGAAGCGTCAACAAACTTTATTCTAAGGCTTTATTGTGCGAGCCTGTTGGAAAAGCCATTGGTGGTCTACACCGATGGCTTTTTTTTATTGGAGGACACATTAAACAATCTGATTCAACTTTTATATGGTGGATGTTTTTTAAACCCTTCATTCGGTCCATGCCTCTAGGTGAAACTTAGATTATTGGATAACTGACAATATTATGGAAGATCACGGTCTCAGTGACAGCCTCATAACCGTGTGGTTGATCCGCGTAGAACCGTACACTTTCCCCTGCGGTGAGCGTATGCCAAGTGTCATTAAACATCAGCTTGAGCTTGCCACTTATGACATGTACATGCTCAATTACCCCAACCTGATGCGGCGATGATAATTGCTGGTGACGATCGGTTAGCGTAATTTCAAACACCTCTATATTGGTGTCTGATTGAAAAGGAAATAGCGTATTTACCTGCATATGCGCATCGCAAGGAAAGGTTTTTTCACTTTGCTGCAATTGCGGATCGTTGCTAAAAAAAGCGGAAAATGAACTGTCTAGGCCGCTACTGATTTTCCAAAGCGTAGCGATCGTTGGACTCGATTCTCTACGTTCTATTTGGCCCAACATCGCTTTGGATACTCCGGTAAGCTGCGCAGTGGCATCCAAACTTAATCCACGTTTTTTTCTAAGACTTTTCAGCTGGTTGGATATCTCAGCCTTAAATTTGGCATCTTTCATTATACGTCCTTTGTTGTGCGTTAAAGCGCACAATGATATTGTTCGTGCGTAATAACGCACAACAAGTTTACCACAAACGTTAAGGCAATCATGGATGAATAAGCTGTTAAATGTGAGTCATATTACTGCAGGATTTACTGCTGTTTTGGTTGGTTATACCAGCTCAGTGGTTATCGTCATACAAGCCGCCACGACACTGGGGGCCACCCCAAGTCAAATTGAAAGCTGGTTGCTTGCGTTAGGCGTGGTGATGGGAATAACCTCGATGACTTTTTCGTGGTTTCTTAAAACGCCAATACTAACCGCTTGGTCAACACCAGGAGCGGCTATATTGGCCAGTGGCAGTTATATCTATGATCTGCAAAGCGTTATTGGGGCATTCATGGTGTCTGGCTTTTTGATTGTGCTTACCGGGCTGATTAAGCCCTTGAATAAACTCATCAAAGCGGTGCCTGCTTCACTTGCGAGCGCTATGTTAGCGGCGATTGTGCTGCCTATTTGCTTAGCGGCCTTTGGTACTTTATCGAGCACCCCAGTACTATTTGTTGTGATGTTTCTAGCGTATATCATCACAAAAAAGCTGGCGTCTCGATACACAATGTTGGTGGTGCTGGTCGTCGGTATTATAGCGACATTAATAAGCCCCCAAGCGGCACTGTTGCCCAGTACCTTCGACATGGCCAGGCCCGATTGGATCGCCCCTCAATGGAATATCGCTGCGATCATCAACATTGCATTGCCTTTGTACTTAGTCACCATGTTGTCGCAAAACCTTCCAGGGATCGCGATGTTAAAAAGCCATAACTACGATGTTCCTGTGGGTTCGATTTTGCTTGGGACAGGGCTATTTAACCTATTATTTGCCCCGTTGGGAGCATTTAGCGTCAATTTGGCTGCTATTTCGGCGGCGATCTGTATGAATAAAGACGTTGATTACGATCGGGCGCAACGGTATCGAGCTGCCATGTGGGCAGGGGTGTTTTATTTATTGGCCGGGGTATTTGCTACTAGTGTTGTAGCGCTTTTTCTTTCGCTGCCGAGTGAAGTGTCAACAATCCTGGCCGGATTTGCCTTGTTAGGAACACTACTTATGTGTTTGCACTCTGCTTTTAGCTTGGAGGGCAATCAAGAGTCAGCGCTGATTACGTTTTTAGTGACGTTATCTGGCATTACTTTGCTAGGAATCAGTTCGACGTTGTGGGGATTAGCGTTTGGCTTTGTGTATTGGCGAGTAATGCGCATTCGCGAGCAGCATTCACACTCTAAGCTGTAACGGGATTAAGCTTTGACTTTCGTCCCTAACGTTGAGGAGGTGTGAGTCAATCCGCCAGAATTGTAGGTCATGCCAATTTTTCCGTGGCTTTGCTGCAACAAATTGTTCAATTTTGTGTAGCTGATATTGGCACGTTGCAATGCCTCACCGTTGAGTTGGTTAAGAACTTGGCACTCTTGCATAATGTTTCGAACGGTAGTTACTTGGGTATCGAATGCGTCAGATTGTGATAACTGTTCGAGATCTGGATGTGCGGCAATACGCTGATCGGTAGACTGGATTTGTGTAACCAGTTGAGATTTTTTTTGCGCGATCGACTCAATCTCCGCAGAATGTCTAGCGGTGATCGCGTGTTGTTCGAGTTGTAAAACATCTAGGAGCTCACGGGTATTTTTAACCTGAAACTCCAGCAAATCGTTTAAAGCAGCCATTTTCTCTCAAATTGGCTGACTAATGGGCGGTTAAATATCAGTCAGCTCTTGTTCAAACTTTAAAATATTCGTTGCCAGTTGTTCTGCATCGACAACGTATGACCCGTTCGCAATCGCTTCTTTAATAGATTGCACTTTTGCAGCATCGAAGCTCGGCTCTGCGGCCATTTGTTGCTGCATTTGATTAATGGCTCTACCTTGGTCGCTCACAGATACAGAATCTGAACGAACTGGGCTTTCGTTTTTTGCCGTGTTCGTGGTTTGACCGCCCGATTCCGCTTTTGAGTTACGGGCCATCGAATAGGCCTGTCCAGTTCTGATTTGGTCTATACTGGGCATAACATACCCCTTTTAGTTACGTAAATAGTGTCAGTACTAGCCATATCGACCAATTGAGGAGGTTCTTTAGCACTATTACGGATCTTTTTTAAAACCGCACCGTCACTTCACCGACGCCGCTTACGGTAGCATCAATTATACGTTGAGATTTACTATTTTTCACCTTTACTTGTTCACCAACCGATCCATCACGCATCGCTTCTCCTCGCGTAGTAATGGTCATTTCTCCCATATTGGCATTAATGACTACCGTATCGCCTCGACACACCGCACACACATCTTTACGTTCAATCACTTGGCCAACTCGCAGCGCCCGCTTCGATTTTGAACCAACAATAGCCTCAAATGAATAGAATCCTTGACGACGGTAAGCTCGTTGTTCAATGGACTCAATGGCCAAATCACTGGCAGTAATGAGCTGCCCGCGAGCAATTGGCAACTTTGTGATCACTAAAGGGACGGTAATGGTTGAGCGCACAGGGACATAGACTTGCCAGTCTTCTCCTGGGCATTTAACTAACACCGTGACTCCGCTGGATTTAGCCGAACCAGAGGTGCTGAGATCATAGCCGCTGTCGCAAGCACTCACTTTTAGCCGCGAGTCGATATGTGCCGCTTCTAAGACAATGTCGCCAAAATCGGGAACGGTAACAACGGTGCGAGCGTACTCTTCAGCAGCTCGTTGAACGCGCTCTGTGTCACTTAATGTCTCATTATCTGTTTGGGCGGTACAAAAAAGACTAAAGACAAGCGTTATAATGCCGATAAGCTTGGTAACGATGGAAGTCACTTTTCTATTTTGATAGGTCATACGTCATATTATCGTAGAAATCGCCCATGTTTACAGTATATAATACGTTAAACTTTCAGGGCAAAGTGGATTCCCCACAAGACTACCATGAACCGCATGGAAATTATTGACATGGAGAGGAGCCAATGACGGGTATTTTAGATTCGGTGAATCAGCGCACACAATTAGTGGGACAAAACCGCCTAGAATTGCTGACATTTAGATTGATGGGACGCCAGAGGTACGGCATTAACGTATTTAAGGTGAAAGAAGTTCTGCAATGCCCAAAACTCACCTCGATGCCAAACTTGCACCCTCTAGTTAAAGGGGTAGCACACATTCGTGGGAACACGATTTCGGTTATCGACCTCAGTAAAGCCATTGGTGGGCGACCAACCCAAGACATCGAAAAATGTTTTGTGGTGATCTCTGAGTTTAACCGTACCACTCAAGGTTTCTTAGTCAGCTCGGTTGAGCGAATCATCAATATGCATTGGGAGTCTATCTTGCCACCACCACAAGGGGCAGGTAAGGCCAACTATCTAACGGCGGTGACCAACATTGATAATGAACTTGTTGAGATCCTAGATGTAGAGAAAATCTTAGCAGAAATCTCTCCACCAGCTGAAGAGATGGATTCTAGATTTGCGGAAGAAATTACACAGCAAGAACAAGCCAGTGAAAAGGAAATTGTGCGCCGCATTCTGATTGCCGATGACTCTACGGTTGCGAGGAAGCAAGTACAGCGCGCCATTGAAGCATTAGGCTTTGAAGCCATTGCGGTAAAGGATGGACGCGAAGCTCGCGATAAGCTGGAAGAAATGGCTGAGCAAGGTAGTATCTACGACCAAATTTCGTTGGTGATTTCAGATATTGAGATGCCAGAAATGGACGGGTACACGCTCACCGCTGAAATTCGACGAAATCCCGCACTGAAAGATTTACATGTTATCCTACACACATCACTAAGCGGTGTGTTTAACCAAGCTATGGTTGAGCGCGTCGGCGCAAACGAGTTTCTTGCTAAGTTTAACCCAGAAGAGTTGGGTGCAGCAGTGAAGAACGCAGTTATTTAATATAGGTAGTCGATGAGTGTAATCACCATAAACGAACAAAGTTATCGAGATTTTTGTCGCTTTTTAGAATCACAGTGCGGCATTGTCTTAGGTGACAGTAAGCAATATTTAGTTCGAAGCCGATTGAGTCCACTCGTCAATAAGTTTGGATCTGCCTCTTTAAATGATCTTCTTAAAGAGGTGATCACAGGCCGCAACCGTGAGTTGCAATTAGCCGCAGTAGACGCGATGACCACCAACGAAACCTTATGGTTTCGGGACGGTTATCCCTACACGGTATTGGCTGACCGTATTTTACCTGAGCTTGCAGCTAGGAAACGTCCAATCAAAATCTGGTCTGCTGCCAGTTCGTCAGGCCAAGAGCCGTACTCGATGGCGATGACGGTATCCGAGATCCAAGCAAAGCGTCCCGGATTTTTACCCAACATTTCTATTATTGGTACCGACATTTCAAGCAGTATGCTGCAACAGTGTAAAGCTGGCGTTTACGACAACCTTGCCCTGGGTCGAGGTTTATCTGCTGAGCGAAAACGCGCTTTTTTTGAGCCCGCAGACGGCGGGCGAATGAAAATAAAGGACTCGGTAAAACGGATCGTTTCATTCCGCCAGCAAAATCTGATGGAAAACTACACCCTTTTGGGAAAGTTTGACGTGGTTTTTTGTCGAAATGTACTGATTTACTTCTCACCGGAGATGAAGTCAAAAGTGCTCAATCAAATTGCTAACAGTCTCAACCCTGGGGGGTACTTGTTGCTTGGTGCGTCTGAGTCATTGACTGGCCTGACCGACAGGTTTGAGATGGTACGCTGCAATCCCGGCATTATTTATAAGCTTAAATAAGCGCACAGCTATTATGGGGTCAGAGTCGAGTCTGGTCTCTAATTAGGGCGATAGTGAGTCCCAAAAGGGCGCCGTACAGATGCGCTTCAAACGCTATTGGTGCGTCAATCAATGCTTGCGTTGGAGACTCGGGGTTAAACAGCGTTTCGTATCCTACTTTTAGCACCAGTCCGCCAACAAGCAACCAACTGCTTCGCCGACCATTAAGCGCTTCTCTGAGTGCAAACCACCCAAATAAGCCATGCAAAACACCCGAAAGCCCAGCGTATTGCTGATAATCACTGTTGATCAAACAAAAACCAACCAGAGGGGTCAGAGTCAAAGTAGCAATTAGGTAGATGCGAGCGGGTGGGGTAAAGATGAGCGCAATAAATACAAAGCCTGCCGCATTCATAAAGAAGTGATTCCAATTGGTGTGCAGCCAATTGCCTGTTACTATTCGCCAGTATTCCCCGTTGCTAATAGCCAATCTGTCCCAGACTAATAGGGGCTCTAGGTGCATGGCCTGTATTAGGGCAAGCAGCAATGTCACAACGAGTAACAGTAAGTAAAGAGCGCGATGTCCCGATATTGTGAACAATGTGGTAAGACCCAGTATTTGTGTATTTGTCAGCAAAGTGTGCGGCAAACTCACCGCATTAAGATCATCATCCTGCAACACCCAGATGAAGTCAAACGCCCGCTTTCTACAGCGATAATTGCTAAGCAAAATTTGCAGTTTTGCGACATTTTAGTAGGTGAAGACTTTAGTTCGGATCCACGCCTGAATCGACGCCTTGAGCAATACAAAGGCAAGATTGGCGTTCTTTTTCCTACAGAAGATTCAGGTCTTATCGAAACGGTGCCCCGTAGCGCAAAAACAGCAATAGACGCGATGATAATTATTGATGGAACTTGGCGAAAAGCCTATAAAATGTGGCAGTTGGCTCAGGCTCTACATGTGTTGCCACAGTTCCATTTACCCGAATCCCTAAAAGGCAATTACCGTCTACGAAAAGCACCATCGGACAATGCGTTGTCGACGGTTGAGTCCATTGCTGCGCTGCTAGCGATTGCAGAAGACAATCAACAGGCCAGTGAGCAGTTACATAATGTCTTTGACCACATGATTGAGCGGCAAATGGCGCGCATACCCGATGAGGTCAGAGCGCGCAACTATCGCACCTAGTATGAGGAAGAAAACAGCTGAGAGTGCAGTTTTTGCGCGTAACCGTCGGTCATTGCAGAGATGTAGTCGCAAATCACTCTCATTCCATCGCCAGCGCTGTGATGCGAAACCAACTGCCAACGCAACCGTGTTGCGTCCGGTAGCAGACGTTCGGGATCGGTAATTAACGCTTCGGAAAGCTCCAGCAAGATTTGCTGACCTCGATATTCAATAATTTGGACCTCAGGAACCCGAATGACAAAGTGACTCACAAAGTGCTTAAACACCGTCAGTGCATTCATCAGTGGCTCGCTCAATATAGCGTTTAGCCGTAGCAGTGGATGATCAAACTCTGGCTGTTCGACAATGTAGGCACTGGTTAATAGTGCGTTGACAATCCCCCCAATGGCGTCTTTTCTCAGGTAATGCTCACCAGAAAAAAGCTGCTCACTCAGTTGACCAATGTTTTGTTCAAACCACGGATCGCCACACTCTGCTAGACGACTGGCGCCGCTCTCCATCCATTGATGTTTGTGGACTTTTCCTAGGACGATGGCGTCTTCTAAATCGTGCACACCATAGGCAATGTCGTCGGCCAACTCCATAATAGAGCAGTCTAGCGATTTAAAACGCGTTTTACTGTGTGCTGCCGGCCCGGGGGCTGGAAGGCGTTGGCTTATGCGCTTTTGATCGTTGTTTGACAGCGGCTCTAAGACCCACTTCCAATCAAGGTGGTCACAATCGTAGATCCCTTTCGCGGGCGCCCAGTCAGCGGCTTTGAGCTGGCGAGGATTGTCGATTTCTTTGGTTGGTTGCTGCTTTCGCACCTCACTTAACAAACATGGGTACTTTACCAGCCCAAGGACGCTGCGCCGAGATAAGTTCATGCCGTTAGATTTAGTATAAGGCTCTAGGTGATTCACAATGCGAAACGTCTGCGCGTTGCCTTCAAATCCACCGTGATGACGCATCATATAGTTCAGCGCTATTTCCCCCCCGTGACCAAATGGGGGATGCCCAATGTCGTGGGCTAAGCAAAGTGATTCAATAAGACTGTCGGAGTTAAGCCATGCGCCATGTTCGGGGTGTTTGGATTGCAGCTGGGCAAGAATGCCAGAGCCAATTTGCGCCGCCTCCAAAGAGTGTGTTAATCGGGTCCGATGAAAGTCGTGGCTGCCCGCGCCATGAACTTGAGTTTTTGCTTGTAGGCGTCGAAAAGCGGCGGAATGCAATACACGAGCGCGATCCCGTTGGTATGGGTCACGGTGATCATTTTGTCGTGTTTTTTGTTCTTGATTTTGGCGTTGCGTCCAAGCCATTTGATCTTGAAATGGCTTAGATTTTTGCATGTCCGTAGGCTGCATAAGCACTCCTTGTGCCGCGTAATGTTAGCTTATTTCATCGAGGTTGAGTTCGAAGCTCGGCGCGAATACCTCTAAGAAATAATCCATCTCGGGTGAGCGTCTTTTGTCTAAAGTCGCTTCTAAACGTCGTTTAGCCAAGGTGTATTCGTGATTCCCAGCAGCGAGCTCTTCCAAGCATTTTAAATAGGCGCAGATTGAATCGGCTTGTTTAACAATGACAGACTCAGCGCAGTGAGACTCTGCTTCGACTAAAAAGGGGGCAAAATCGTCACGAAACTCTTCTGGCAGCATACCGAGTAGTTTTTGCTCTGCTGCGCGTTCGATTTTCTTGTATTCGTTCGCAATGTCGGGATTAAAGTACTTAATGGGAGTCGGTAAATCGCCGGTAAGCACCTCACTGGTGTCGTGATACATACCAATAAGCGCTGCTTTTTCTGGATTAACTTGCCCATCAAACTTTTTATTTTTGATGACAGCTAATGCGTGTGCCACAAAGGCGACTTGTAAACTGTGCTCTGAAATGTTTTCTGCCGTGATAGAGCGCATTAGCGGCCAGCGCTGGATCAGCTTCATTCGAGCAAGATGTGCGAAGAAGTGGCTATGTGGGGTAGATTGTTGGCTCATGCACGTTCTCCTATTATTTTAGCCGCTGCACCAATAGCTGCAGCGGCGTAGACGTATTACTGGCGATAAGTCGATAAGAAGCGCTCAAGCCGGCCAATGGCCACCTCAAGATCCTCTATATGCGGAAGAAAGACAATTCTAAAGTGATCCGGCTTTGGCCAGTTAAATCCTGAGCCTTGAACTAACAGTACTTTCTCTTGCTGTAAAAAGTCTAAAACCATTTGTTGATCATTTTGAATATTGAATTTCTTTTGATCCAGTTTAGGGAATAAGTACAGCGCACCTTTGGGTTTTACACAACTGACCCCAGGAATGGAAGTGATCAATTCATAGGCTTTGTCACGTTGCTCGAGCAACCGGCCACCTGGCAAAATCAGCTCATTGATGCTTTGATAGCCGCCTAGAGCGGTTTGCACCGCGTGCTGCATCGGTACATTGGCGCACAAGCGCATTGATGCAAGCATATCCAGACCGTCGCGATAACCTGCAGTGAGATGAGTAGGGCCGGTGACAAACATCCACCCACTGCGGAAACCACAGATACGGTAGGCTTTTGACAAGCCATTAAACGTAACACAGACAACGTCATCGGTAAGTGTCGCGATAGACGTGTGTGTTGCGCCATCGTAAAGGATTTTCTCGTAGATTTCGTCAGCGAAGATGATCAGTCCATGTTGTCTTGCAATTTCAATTACTTGCTGCAAAAAGTCACGACTGTATACCGCACCCGTAGGGTTGTTGGGATTGATAAGCACAATACCGCGTGTTTTAGGGGTGATTTTCTTCTTGATGTCATCGAGATCTGGATACCAGTCGGAGGACTCGTCACACAAATAATGCACTGGCGTTCCGCCAGACAATGACACTGAGGCTGTCCACAAGGGGTAGTCGGGAGCGGGAACCAGCAGTTCATCACCGTTATTAAGCAGCGCTTGCATTGCCATCAAGATAAGCTCCGACACACCATTACCCATATAAACGTCTTCGACGTCTAGGCTCATGATCCCCTTGCGCTGATAGTATTGCACCACCGCCTTGCGAGCAGGGTAAATGCCCTTTGAATCGCAATACCCCTGTGAGGTGGGCAAATTGCGCAATACATCGACCAAAATTTCGTCCGGTGTATCAAAACCGAATGGGGCGGGGTTACCAATATTCAGTTTAAGTATTTTGTGCCCTTCCTCTTCCATGCGCTTAGCATGTTTAAGTACTGGACCGCGTATGTCGTAGCACACATTATCGAGCTTTGACGACATTGCGATATTTTCCATCGTAAGACCCCGTTATTTCTAATGACTATGGATTTTAAGCTACACTAAAAGTTAGCTATTTAGTATAAAAATCTGCTAGTTAACACTGAGAATTGACGTAAAACTGTCCGGCTGTGAGTAAAAGCCCTCATTTCCAATAGTCGAGGCTTGATCTCACTGCCTGCACACCATAGAGTTAGTCCACTTTATCCCAAACACTAATTTGGCTTTCCATAACTAGAGGTTGGTTTGGCGCACCTAGAAAACTACGTGAACGAGTTGATCGCAAAGATCGAACCGACGACGCCAGCAAAGACACGTCTTGAAGTGCCTTTGCCTGCACTTAAGTTTCATCCTGTGGATTGGTTATCGAGCCAAGTTATTTATCCGCAGTTTTATTGGCAATCACGCAGTGGTGCGGAA
Organism: Vibrio sp. qd031; assembly: GCF_002100145.1. Lineage (GTDB taxonomy): Bacteria > Pseudomonadota > Gammaproteobacteria > Enterobacterales > Vibrionaceae > Vibrio. The sequence continues at coordinate 368,008 of NZ_JXQD01000024.1, read as the reverse complement.
GAAGTCATCGCTTTAGGGCAAGTCGCCACCTTTATTGAGCTCGCACCCGCGTATTTGGTGTTGCAGCCGTCGCAACGTATTTGGGGGGGGAGAGCCTTCGAATACGATAATCCTCAGCGCAACCGTTGCCTTAAATCGTTTTACTTTATGCCGCAAATTGAGTTAACCCGCCGAGATAATCAGTGGTTTTTGTCGGTGAACGTGGCTAACGATCCGACGTTGACGATCCACGTATTACGCCAACTCAAATTTGATTTTAAGCCATTAAAAACGCTGTCTACCCACGTCCAATCGCTTGAACATACCCCTAATAAAGTCCAGTGGCATTCCACAGTAGAAAAAGCGTTGAATGACATTAAGCACACTGAGCTGCAAAAAGTGGTGTTGGCACGGGAAACCAATGTAAAACTTGCCGACGATATTTCAGCGTATCAACTGCTGAAAACCAGCCTAATGAACAATCCCTATAGCTATCATTTTTTGTTTTCGGTCGATGCCAACCAACAATTTATTGGTGCGAGCCCAGAATGCTTGTATCGCCGAAATGGTCTGGATATAGAAACGGAAGCGCTGGCTGGAACCATTGGCCGCGGCGATAGTGCCAACAAAGATATGGAGCTGGCACATTGGTTGATGAACGACAAAAAGAACCTCAACGAGAACCAGTTGGTGGTCGATGATATTGCACAGCGATTAGCCCCTTATTGCCAAAAAGTGACCATAGCACAAGACGCAAAGCTGTTGAAACTTCGACGTGTACAACATCTAAGGCGACACATAGAGGCAAGGCTCAATACCGACGTGCCAAAGTTTGTGATTTTGGATGCCTTGCAACCTACCGCTGCAGTCGCTGGGCTGCCGAGAAAGCTTGCCATGCAATTTATTGCCGATAACGAACATTTCTTTAGAGGCTGGTACAGCGGTTCGGTGGGATACATCAGTCAGCAGCACGCCGAGTTTTGCGTTGCGATCCGCTCTGCTTTGTTTATTGCAGGCAAAGTGAAACTGTTTACCGGCGCCGGCATTGTTACGGGTTCAAACCCTGAGCACGAATGGCATGAACTGGATAAAAAAATGTCCACACTGTTAAGTTTAATGGTCGAATCCAGCTCGTTGGAAGTGGCGTCGTAATGATTCCTACCAGTCACTCTCAAGCTGCGGTGAATCGAGTTTGGGCAAGGCAGCTGTTTCGTCTGCTTGAGCAGTTCGGAGTTCGCCATGTCTGTATTGCACCAGGCTCTCGCTCGACACCCTTAACGTTAGAAGCTCAAGCAAACAACGCCATCGAAGTGCATACGCATTTTGATGAACGTGGTTTAGGCTTTGTGGCACTTGGCATGGCAAAAGTTCATCAAGCACCCATTGCTATTGTCGTGACCTCAGGTACAGCGGTGGCTAATTTGCTTCCTGCGGTAGCGGAAGCAAACTTGACTGGTGAAAAGCTGGTACTTTTAACCGCTGATCGCCCGCCCGAACTGATTGGCATCGGTGCAAATCAAGCGATCGTTCAGCAAGGACTGTTCTCAACTCATGTGACAGAGGCTGTGGATCTGCCGTGTCCAACAATCGATGCTTTATCTCAAGCGTTAATACAACCTGTGCGAGATGCTTTGCTGAACCAGCAACACAAAGGCGGAGCCATTCATCTCAACTGCCCGTTTAGAGAGCCACTTTATGTGGATAACGAGGCCGAAGTGGATGCACTATTTTGCGAACTCCCACCTTTAGCAACAGTGAGCCGATCGCCAAAAAAACATAGCGCTGATGCGATTTCACTAAAGTCGCAAGGTTTAGTGATCATTGGCAGCCTTTCGCTCAATGACGCTCAAAAAGCCAAACAGTTTGCTCAGCAGGTAGGGTGGCCGGTGCTGTGTGACATACAAAGTGGTGTGTCGAGTGAGTTTTCGGGGTATGACGTGTGGCTACCCTTGTGCCCAACCAGAGCGTTTTCTGACGTTACTCAAGTGGTGCAATTTGGCGCTCGGGTAGTATCGAAAAGGCTTAATCAATGGTTGGTGGAGCAGCATCAGCTTAACGCGTCGTTGGACTATCACGTAGTGAGCTCAGACTGGCGACTGTGCGATCCAAATAGACTCAATGCCACTCAGCATCATTCAGATATAGGGGATTGGATTGATGTCCAAACCTATCAATCGACCTCATTGAGCGAGTACACGCAAGAAAAACGCGCTGCAACTCAATTGTTATTGGCTCTAGACACTCACAGCCAAACACATCAACCAATCAATGAAGTGGGCATTGCACACGCGCTTAGCCAACTTTCGTCCCAGTGGGACCTGTTTGTCGGTAACAGCCTGATTGTAAGGTTGATGGATATGTACAGTAGGTTAAACACTATCGAAGTGTATTCCAACCGAGGCGCCAGTGGGATAGATGGACTGGTTGCCACCGCAAGTGGCGTTGCTCAATTACGAGCTCGGCCTATGGTAACCGTCGTTGGCGACACGTCAATGCTGTATGATTTGAATTCATTGGCGCGCCTATCTTCCATCTCTACTCCCTTGGTGATTGTGGTGGTCAACAATGACGGCGGCGCAATCTTTGATATGCTGCCGGTCGATCCCGACCATCGAGAGAAACTGTATCAAATGCCGCACGGCTTTCAGTTTAAAATGGCGGCGCAAATGTTTGGTTTGGACTACGCGATGCCCAAAACTGTGCAATCTTTATTGGCTCGTATGGAGCAGCATCTCAAAACGGGCAGTGGCGCTTTGCTTATCGAGGCCGTGGTCGAACCAGGGCAAGCAAAGCAACATATCGCAACGCTAAAAAACAGTCTGGCACAAACACTGCATGAAACTGATTGAGTACCCTAGGATTCGTCAACAATCTGACAATCACACGGCTGTGCTGTTTGTTCATGGGTTGTTGGGTGATCATCAAGACTGGAGTGGTGTGGTTGAACAGCTTGGTGGTTTAACCGATGCACGATGTTTTGGCGTTGATCTACCTGCTCATGGTGCAGATGCCGCATCTGTTGCAGAGGTTGACTACAATGTTGCCATCACGTTTGACGCTATTGGTGAGCAGCTGCGTTCTTGTTGCCAATCGATCATCCAATTAGGTATGAGCAACTTAGTGTTGGTGGGCTACTCTTTGGGTGCACGAGTGTTAATGTTCGCGCTGACCCATCACTACCTGCAATTTTCAGAGCTGAAAACCCTGGTGATTGAAGGGGGAAACTTTGGTCTAGAGAATGATCAATTGAGAATAGAACGCCGTAAACATGACAAACTTTGGGCGCAGCGTTTCAATACAATGAGCGCAGAGAAAGCATTAAGTTTATGGTATCAACAGCCGGTGTTTTCGGATGTAAGCGAGCAGCAACGCCAAGCGCTAATTGCACAAAGAAAACGAAACCGACTGTCCTCAGTTGCATTGATGCTCGAAGCCACCAGTTTGGGCAAACAACCTTATTTGCTACCCAAATTACTTGCTTGCGATACGCCGTTACAGCTTATCGTGGGCGAAAAAGATAATAAGTTTAGAACGCTGTACACACACTCGGGCATCCCTACAACAGTCGTGCCCAACGCGGGACATAATACGCATAAAGACAACCCGCGATTTGTCGCAAACACCCTTGCGCAGTGGTTATAAAACAAAAGGTTTACAATGAGAAAAGCACAACTTTATCGATATAGACTTCCTATGGACAGCGGAGTGGTATTACGCGATAAAAAAATAACCGAGCGAGAAGGCTGGGTTGTTGAATTGATTGAAAATGATCGACGAGCACTGAGTGAAATTTCTCCCCTTCCTGGCTGGAGTGAAGAAACGATTGATCAAGCGTATCTAGAGGCGCGTCGCTATTTGCATGCGTGGATTGATACTGGCCGTTTTGAATTGCACATGGCCTCACCATCGGTTGCGTTTGGGCTATCCATGGCGGAGCTTGAGCTGCATGGAGAATTACCGCAAGAAGGTAACTTTATATCGGCTCCACTGTGCACTGGCGATCCGGATGAGCTACTGCCAAGACTCGCGAAGTTGCAAGGCGAAAAAGTGGCCAAAATTAAAGTAGGCTTGTATGAGCCAGTTCGCGATGGCATGTTGGTGAATTTGTTTTTAGAGTCTATTCCTGACTTAAAATTACGTCTGGACGCTAACCGCACTTGGACAACTGAGCAGGCGGATAAGTTTGCACAGTACGTGAAACCGGCGTATCGCCAACGCATCTCTTTTATTGAAGAGCCGTGCGCAAAACCTGGGCAAAGCCTCACCTTTGGCATTAACAATGGTATTGCAATTGGCTGGGACGAAACACTTCAAGAAGCCGTTCGTGAACCTAACTTTGATCTCTCTCAGCTTACTGGTGCAAAAGCGATTGTTATAAAACCGAGTTTGATTGGATCGGTAACTAAGTGCCAATATATTGTTGAGCAAGCAAAAGCGCTAAACCTTAAAGCGGTGATCAGTTCGACCTTAGAAACGAGCATAGGCCTTACACAATTAGCACGCTTTGCACGCTGGTTAACACCACTAGATGTACCTGGTTTGGACACTTTAGATCTGTTTCAGCAGCAGCTTCATACGCCATGGCCGGGAAGCGATCTGCCTATTGCGACTCTAGATTCGCAAGAGCTCGTGCTCAGCCTTTAGCCGTGAGTCTCTCAGTCATGATGACCAATGAGCTTGCAGCGCTAATGAGTAAACATGCTGGCACAGAGCCACACTCGGTTGCGCTTCAGCTTGATGATCGTCACTGTACGTGGGCGACATTGCAGACAGGCATCGAACGGTTTGCCCATCACCTGCACCAACAGGGGGTGGGTAGAGATTCTCGGATATTAGTGATCGGGCGTCATCAGTCGGAGGTGTTACACCTCTATCTAAGCTGTTTGTGGTTAGGCGCAGTCGCGATTGTGGTCAATCGATTCCCGCTAAACACGCTGGTAGAGATCGGCAAACAGGTGGGTGCGACCCATTACTATCCACTTAGTGATGAAGACGTGTTGCCATCGTCTACCACACTTGACCGTTACAACTATTCCAGTTCATCCGTGGAGTCGGTGTTACCAGCCCGAATGGATATTGCCTCTGTGGTGTTAAGTTCAGGCTCTACCGGTACGCCAAAAGCGGTGGTTCATGATGCCAATGCTCACATACACTCGGCACAAGGTGTGTGTGAGTTAATGCAATGGCAAAGAAGTGATAATGCTCTGCTCACCTTGCCGCTCTATCATGTTTCAGGGTTAGCAATGGTGTGGCGATGGTTAGTCAGCGGCAGTTGTCTTTCTATTAGTGATAAACCGCAGACACTCTCAATCCCTGTTACTCTGACCTCAATGGTTGCTATTCAACTGCAGCGCTGGTTAGCGCAGCCTTACGCATCGCCAATCAAGATCCTTTTAGGTGGCAGTTACATTGACCCCAATCTCGTTGAACAAGCAAGGCTACGAGGTGCAAGTTGCTATGTGGGCTACGCGATGACCGAAATGGCATCGACCATATGCGCTAAAGCATTTGATGGGCAGCACGGCGTGGGTCAAGCACTGCTAGGTCGCGAAGTAACGTCAATTGATGATGAAGTGGCTGTTCGAGGTCCTATGCTAGCCAAAGGCGTATTGGTCGATGGTGCTCTAACGCCGCTTACAACGAAAGACGGTTGGTACCTCACCAACGATTTAGGTCATTTTCGCGATGGGCAATGGTTTATTGTAGGCCGGCGAGATAATGCGTTTATTTCGGGGGGCGAGAGCATTCACTGCGAAGAGATCGAGTCCGCGCTATTAAGCACGGGCGGCTTTCAACAAGTGTTGGTTGTCGCGGTTGAAGATGATGAGTTTGGCTTTCGTCCTGTCGCTTTATATACCCCATCGCACGCTTTTTCTCGTAAGCAAACTGAGCAGAAGTTACAGACTTTATTGATCAAGTTCAAATGGCCCATTGACTACTATCCGATTCCATCCTCAATGCAGGGTGGTGTAAAGCTTAACCGAAAACAGTTAACCCATTGGGTTAAACAACAGCGACAGTAATCGTGTGAAGGCACTTAGACCACTTTCCTATTAGTTAGGCGAAAAGGTGATTTAACCTTTTACTCGCAACGCTCAATAATTGCCTGACACAGATGGTTTAGGAAGGAACTTATGGTCGTTGCGATTGTATTGCTGTTGTTAGGAGTTGGCCTGGTAACCGACGGCTTGGTTTCGTCAATCTCTCAGCTGGCGGCGTTTTTGGTGTTGTTGGTCGTGACAGCCCTTAAAGTGGGTGCTAAAAAAGATCCATCAGATGCTCAATAGAGCGAGCAACATTAAGCCAACAACGCAACAAGTTTAGTCCTTTCTCTTGTTCAACCTGTTCACGATTGAAATTTGCCAATACCACCCCCATATCTTTATCTATCGGCGTGCTACAAGGTAATGCTTTTAGTTTTCATTTTATGTAAATGTATGATTTACAATGGTTTTTACACTTTGATACATCTAATGCGCGCCAAAAGCTGTCCAGTTACCTACAATCTTGGACCCAATTGATTATAAAAAGAGTGAATATGAAGAAGTTACTATCTGTACTTGTACTCCTAGTGGCCAGTATGTCGCTGGTGGCATCACCAATTGCTGAAGCAAAACGCTTTGGTGGTGGTAAATCCTTTGGTAAGAGCTTTAAAACGGCTCCTGCACCGAAACAACAGCAAAATACCAACAACATTAATCGCAACAACACCACTCAAGGGAATAAAAGTGGTTTGATGGGTGGCCTAATGGGCGGCCTGCTTGCAGGTGGTTTGCTCGCCGCATTTTTTGGTGGCGCATTTGAAGGCGTCAACTTTATGGATATTTTGATCCTTGGTGCGATTGCCTTCTTTGGGTTTAAGTTCTTGCGAGGCATGCTTGGTGCAAAGGCTGGAAGCATGAATCAGCAACGCACGGCCTATTCTGGCGCACAAACCGGTTCACAAGGTTATCAGCGTGACGCAAAAGGCGATCATGACTTCAATACTAATTTCACGCCTAATAATGGTGGTGGTTTTGGTACTCAAGCACAATCAGATGTACCGCATAACTTCTACCCAGGCTTTGACCAGTCAGCGTTTGTGGACGGCTCTCGTGAGCATTACCGTATTTTGCAAGGCGCGTGGAACCACAATCAGCTTGAAACGATTAAAGAGTACGTGAGTGACGACTTGTATCAAGAACTGGTGGCTGATCGCAATGAGTTAGACGGTGAGCAGCATACAGATATCATCTTTATCGATGCTGAAATCGTTCGTGCTGACTACAACGCTGAGCGTGCGCAACTGAGTCTTCAATTTAAAGGCCGTTACCGTGACGCAGTCGAAGGTGTCGAAGAAGACATTACCGATGTATGGCATTTAGAGCGCGATATGACCCAAGATAACGCCCCTTGGCTGATTGTGGGGATTCAAGGTAGCTAAACGCTGCTAATCCCATGGCCAGTGGCCTAGAATAGCAACAGGCTTACAGGAAGCGCCGTATCAATATCGATACGGCGCTTTTTTTGTGTTGCGCTAAGTATCGCTAAGGTACTTACTGATATCCACTTCGTCCACTTGTTTGCTAGGTAGGAAGCGTTGGGCGTATTTCAAATAGGTGCCGCTGGTTAAGAAAAACTGGAACAGTGCCATATCAAAATGCTCATCCAGCGCCATCTTATACATAATATCCACTGCGACACTGATTGGTTTGGCCTTTTTATAGGGTCTGTCTGAGGCGGTAAGCGCTTCATATATATCCGAGATAACTAAAATACGCTCAGGAATAGACAGTTGCTCGGCGGTGAGTTTCCGAGGGTAGCCGGTGCCTTTGAGTGTTTCGTGGTGCGTGGAAGCATAACGCGGTACCCGGCTAAGTTCAGGAGGGAAGGGTAAGCGTTCTAACATCTTGATGCCGCTAATCATGTGTTCGTTGATCTTGTAGCGATCTTCATCAGTAAGCGTGCCTCGGCGGATGGTTAAATTATATATCTCTCCCAAGTTATATTGATGCTCTGGAACTCGTATATTGATGTTGAGCTTGGGATCAAACTCACCACCGTGAGTCCGAGGAACAATGTGCTCGGCTTTATCCGCCAATAGCGGCTCCTCACAAGGGTAGTCAATTGCGCTATTGCTCATTGCCAACTCTTCGAAAGGCGATAAACCCAGACGATTGTCAAAGTACCGTGTCCAAGTTTGAGTCGACAACGTATTGATTCTTTCTATGTCCTCATCACTCATAAACTCGCCACCGATGTTGGCTTTTGCGACAAAGGCAAAGTCGAGTTGAAGCTGTCGTTGCTGTTCAGCAAGTTGATCGATGAGTGCTTGTTTTTGATGCGACTCTAAGGTGCCTTGAAGTTGTTTGAGAGTGTTAATTTCCGCGTCACGCCACAACACCTCAAAGCGCATACGGATTTCGTGAATACGATTGTAAATGGTTTCTAGTTTACTGCCTTTGTCGATGATGTGTTCGGGGGTGGTGATCTTGCCGCAGTCGTGTAGCCATGCCGCCATACGAAATTCGCGGCGTTCGTCATCGTTTTTGAATGCAAAGTCTTTGAAGGGGCCAGAGTCTGCCTGTTCCAGCGCTTGTGACAGCATGATGCCAAGTTCTGGAACACGGTTACAGTGTCCTGCAGTGTATGGCGATTTGTCATCAATGGCCTCGGCGATGACCTTTATGGTGGATTCAATAAATTCTTTTTGAGCTGATTCGTAATCTCTAATGACATGGGACATTTCGTGGATAGAGCGTGATAATTCCCATACCTCTTTGATTGGGGTATCGACGAGTTTCACCTCATCGTAGCGGCGCTGTTTGATTTTTTGTGTTTCAAGCTGCAGTTGGGTAATTGGGGAGACAATAGGCGTCCCGAAAACCCAGGCAAGTGGCAACAACAAAATCATTACGCCCACGGTAATGAATATTGAAGTGACGACTTTCTCCCGCGCCGTCGCTGTCATAGCTTCAACAGACAATACCACAGCAAAATATTCTTCAAACACCCCACTTTGGCCAACGGTAGTGACATAAAAGTAGTGCATTTCACCTTCTATTGGCACCAGGTGCAGTTTGTCGTGTTTTGCCGTGTCGCTCGCTAGGTCTAGAAGAACCTTATACGGGACATGGGTCGAATATGCGGCGTTGGTTTGACCAAACTCAGATTCTAACCACTTGAGTTTCAGGGCCTGTCGTTGCTCGTCGCTGATGTTGTCAATCGCAAGGTTGATAACCGAGAGAACATCAGCATCTCGAGGTTGCATGACCAGATAATATTCACTGGGGAAGTCGTTGTTCACGTCTTCGAGTGTCGAGTGTAAAATATAGTCATCGTCAAAGGCGATGCTCAATACCTGTTTGAGTATGGCGGAGCTGTCTAGCACTCCGTCAATCTTGCCACTTTTGAGATCTTTTAATGCGAGATCGCGGTCTGTATAGGAAACAACGGTTAACTCACTGTATTGTTTTTGAAGCTCTGGAATAATGGACAATCCAGTAAGCATGCCTATTTTTTTGCCCTTTCCCCACTGTTTTAAGTGAGTAACCGAGCGTTGTTTATGGTGGGTGAGCAACCCAAATGGCATCTCAAATAAGGGTTTTGAATAGATGCCAAGGCTTTGGTCATAGTGTTGTAATGAGTGCAAAATATCTATTGCGCCGACTTTGTAACTGTCGACTAATTCTGCCCAAGTTCTTCCATTAATGTAATCGAACGTTAAACCTGTGTTTTGTTTTATAAGATTGAGAAGATCGATTGCGAAGCCTTTGGGTTGACCCGCCAACGCAAAATCTATGGGAGCCCAGTCATTCTGATTTGAGATGGCTAAGTTGCGGGTGCTTTGAATCAGCTGCTGCTGTTGTGGGTTCAAAACCAGAGGAGCGCTTTTTGGGATTGTAATGGAAGGCTCGATTTTTTGGTTGGACGCAATGATGTCGCCACTGCCATTAAACAGATACGCTTCAGCTTGATTTCGTTCATCTTGGGTGATGATGTTTTCCGAGATACTCAGTGCTATCGCCGATAAAACAATGTCGACACCGAGCACCACATTGTGTTTTGGAATGGCTTTAGAGTAAGTTTGCCCAGTAAGTTTTAAATTGTGAAACAGATAGGGGTCGGTTTTATAGACTAACTCAGTAGCATCTCTGTTATACCAGGCACGTTGGGTAGGGTAGTAGTTACTGGCCTCCTCGACGAGTTCTCGAGTAACGAACTCATCATTCATAAAGGCTGTGCGGCGAATACGTTCATTATTGCTCGATGTATGGGTGATGAGCACCCAGCGGTCGACGGCAGATGCACCAATTTCATCTCTTATCAGGCTCGATGCCTCTAGATTAATCAGCTGCAGGAATTCGTCGTCATCGTTACCAATATAAAGGGAATATAAGGTATTGTTCGCCCTTAATGCCCGTGCAAATGTTTGTGCTAAAGGTAAAATATCCTTGGTGTGGTCGAGGTGCTTTTCGGTGATCTCCGCAAACAGATCCGCCGTATAGCTGGCGTTACGATCGAGCTCACTGATCGATTTAGTGATAATGGAAGAGGCGTTCGCGTATCGTGATAAGGTATTTTCTTTCGCCAGTTCTTTTGTAAAGTAATATTGTAAAAAGATGGCTAGGGTTGCCGTGAGAATAGTGGCTATGACAAACATGCCACCAACCGTAATACGAATGGGCAGCTTGTTTTTTACTCTGAATTTGAACAAAAGCAACTCCTTTGCTAATGACAATTTATCTCGAGGGGGGTGCTAAAATGAGCCGCTGATTGGTGTTTGATTGCTCACCGTCGAACCATTTTATCTGCTAGGTTGCGCACTTCTCGAAACTAGCGCTTTGTCAGCCCTTTGCTGTTTAAGTAAGGCAATATATGAGGGCGTGACTCACCCGCGAGTTTACCCGTCACTTGCGTCGACCATTTGCTCTGTTTTTGATTGCTGGAACGAGTGGCATAATAGTGCTGCATGGCACTGTCGTAGGCGTCGATATCAGTCATATTAAGCGGCTCATACTGGTCTTGATGTACGATGACGTGAGAAGGTAAGCGAGGCTTAACGTCTGGATCTTGATCGGGATGACCCAAACAGAGTCCGAATAATACGGCAGTATTGCTGGGTAGATTAAGCAGTTCGTCGACTTGTTGCGCACTGTTACGTAGCCCGCCAATATAGACCCCGCCTAATCCCATCGACTCGGCAGCGAGGAGACAATTTTGCGCCATAATTCCGCAGTCAACCGCGCCAATAACAGTGAGTTCGGTAAAGTCTGCTTGGACGTCTGGGTTAATAGTCGCATGGCGCTGGTAGTCGATACAAAATACTAAGAATTCAGCAGCTTGTTCAACGTAGGCCTGGTTACCAGCATAGCGAGCCAGCGCGGCTCGTTTGCTTTTATCACTGACACGAATAATGGATACCACTTGTAAAAGGCTCGACGAGGACGCCGCTAATCCGGCGCTAATAATTTGCGACAACTGAGCCTCTTTGATGACTTCGTCGGTAAATTTTCGGATTGAGCGGTGATTCAAGATGGTGCTGAGTGTTTGGTTCATGCGGCCAAGTCCATGCGAGTCAAAATTGCTTATCTATTGACCATAGTAAATTCCCTACGGCAGGTAAACTCCATATGCAACAAAAGCTAATAGTTTCATGCATATCCGAGTTATTGATCGGGTTTTTCCTGTTTCGACGTTATTGGCTGGAATACACACTTCCCTAAATGAGCCATTAAAGGTTGGTGTCAATAGTAAGTAGAGAAAGGCCCTCTGTGATGTAGGCTACCCTTAAGATCAGCAGCAGATGAAAAACATCTGTCTGTGAATACCATACCCCTTTATTGCACGATTTTTGGCCTATACCAGCCTTAAAGTAGTATCGGTAGTCGATCATTGTCGCTTCATACATGCGATCCAGTAGCGACACAATTGTGTTGGTTGTGTGCCTATTGGTACCCAAAAGGCTTTAATCATCAATGATAAACAGGAAGTCTGGTGATGTCTCGACTAAGTCTATTAGCACTCTCAGTCGCAAAGCGCACTTTTTCACACCTTCAAAGGTAGTGACTTAGTGACACTGGGACATAAAAAAACCCCAGCTCTTTCGAGTTGGGGCTTCAATCAATTACTGAGGCGATTAGGCGTCAGCTTGGCTCGCTTGAATCGCTGTAAGTGCGATGGTGTAGACGATGTCGTCAACCAATGCACCACGTGACAAATCGTTCACCGGCTTACGCATGCCTTGCAGCATAGGACCGATAGAGACTAGGTCTGCAGAACGTTGAACCGCTTTGTATGTCGTGTTACCTGTATTTAGGTCTGGGAATACAAATACGGTCGCTTTACCCGCGACTGGAGAATTTGGCGCTTTAGACGCTGCCACGTTTTCCATGATTGCCGCATCGTATTGAAGCGGACCATCAATCACAAGATCAGGGCGTTTCTGTTGAGCGATCTTAGTTGCTTCACGCACTTTATCAACGTCTGCACCTTTACCTGATTCACCGGTAGAGTACGAAATCATTGCAACGCGAGGGTCGATACCAAATGCCGCTGCAGATTCTGCTGATTGAATCGCGATTTCTGCAAGCTGCTCTGCGTTTGGATCTGGGTTGATCGCACAGTCACCGTAGACCAATACTTGATCAGGCAGAAGCATAAAGAAGATTGACGACACGATTGAGGTGTTAGGTGCTGTTTTGATGATTTGGAACGGAGGTACGATAGTATTTGCTGTGGTGTGAACCGCACCAGATACTAGACCGTCAACTTCGTTGTTCTCAAGCATCATCGTACCTAGGTACACTGAGTCTTCAAGTTTTTCACGGGCAACAACTTCCGTCATGCCTTTTTTACCACGAAGCTCAACAAGACGCGGAACGTAGTTTTCACGTACCTTGTTCGAATCGATGATTTCAACGCCTGCGCCTAGTTCAACACCTTGCTGTGCTGCAACACGGCGAATCTCATCTGGGTTACCCAGAAGGACACAGTTCGCGATACCGCGCTCAGCACAGATTGCTGCTGCTTTAACAGTACGCGGCTCTTCGCCTTCAGGAAGAACAATGCGCTTAGCCGCTTTACGAGCAAGCTCTGTTAGCTGGTAACGGAATGCTGGTGGGCTTAGACGACGAGTACCTTGAGTACCTTCAGATAGAGAGTCGATCCACGGACCATCGATGTGGCTGGCAACGTGATCGTTGATGTATTCGATACGCTCTTTATCGTCTGCAGGTACTTCTAGAGTGAAGCTCTGGAGGTTAAGTGATGTTTGCCAAGTGTTACCTTGTGCTTTAATCACAGGTAGGCCTGTGTCGAATGCACGTTGGCAAAGGTCTTGGATCTCTTTTGGTAGATCGTAGCCGCCAGTAAGCAGCATTGCACCAATTTCAACACCGTTCATTGCAGACAGAGCTGCCGCGATGATGACGTCTGGACGGTCTGCCGACGTTACCAGCAGTGATCCAGGTTTAAAGTGCTCAACCATGTGTGGCACAGAACGCGCACAGAAAGTGATGCTCTTGATACGACGAGTGTGGATTTCACCTTCGTTGATCACTTCTGCGTTAAGGTGTTTCGCCATATCGATAGCACGAGTCGCAATAAGCTCGATGCTCCAAGGCACACAACCTAGAACGCGGATTGGGCTAGAGTTGAAGATTTGCATTACTTCAAGGTTAGCTTGCTGCGCTGCTGCGCCATCGTCAAATACTTCAGAAAGATCAGGGCGAGTACGACCATCATCATCAACGGGTGCATTCAGTTTGTTGATGATTACGCCACTGATGTTTTTGTTCTTTGTGCCACTGTAGTTTGAGCACGCAATTTCGATGCGCTCTTTAAGCTGTGACGGATTGTCGGTGCCTGGCGTCGCAACAAAGACGATCTCTGCGCCTAGAGTTTGAGCCACTTCGCGGTTTACCTGGTTCGCAAATGGGTGCTTGCGTGTCGGAACCAAACCTTCAATAAGAGTCACTTCAGAGTTTTTGCTCACTCGAGAGTAGTTTTCTACGATGCTTTCTAGCAATACATCGGTTTTCTCAGAGCTGATCAGTGACTCAGCTTCGCTCATCTTCATTGGCTCTGCCACTGTGATGTCGCTGCTGTTCTTCAGAATAGTAGTGCTTAGATCAGGCTGGTCGCTGCCAGAACGTGGCTGTGCGATTGGCTTGAAGAAAGAAACGTTAACACCTTTACGCTCCATGGCACGGAGCACACCCAAACTAACGCTAGTTAGACCAACACCAGCACTAATAGGGATAAGCATGATTGTACGGGACATTCGTTAAGAACCTCTGTCTTTATAATTAGATCGTCAACACGCATACGAGGGGCGCATGGCGCTGAATCAAAAAAAAGGCTGACCGATGGTCAGCCTAATACAGTATTACAGGCTTGCGAGACGCGCAGTGTCTTCAGCAATCACCAACTCTTCGTTGGTTGAAATTACCAACGCTGGGATGCGGCTGTCAGACGAAGTGATTTTACCTTCTCCACCAAAGCGTGCTTTAAGGTTTGCTTCGCCATCGACTTCGATGCCAAATACACCTAGACGGTTAAGAACCATTTCACGGATTGGAGCAGAGTTTTCACCGATACCACCAGTGAATACGATAGCGTCTAGACGGCCGTCTAGAGTCGCTGTGTAACCTGCTACGTATTTCGCTAGGCGGTGGCAGAATACGTCCATCGCGCGAGTCGCTTCTTCTTTGTCGCCGTAGTTGTCTTCAACAAAACGACAATCAGACGTCACTTCAGTGAGACCTTGTAGGCCAGACTCTTTTGTTAGCATGGTGTTGATTTGCTCAACAGAGTAACCCAGTGCGTCGTGCAGGTGGAAGATGATTGCAGGGTCGATGTCACCACAACGAGTACCCATAACAAGACCTTCTAGAGGTGTTAGACCCATTGAGGTGTCAACCGACTGGCCGTTCTTGATGGCACATACCGATGCGCCGTTACCAAGGTGACAGTTAATGATGTTAACTTGGTCCGCAGGCTTGCCAAGTTGCTCTGCAACTTCACGAGCGATAAATAGGTGAGATGTACCGTGCATACCGTAGCGGCGGATACCGTGCTCTTTGTAAAGGTTGTACGGAAGCGCGTATAGGTACGCTTCTTGTGGCATAGTTTGGTGGAATGCGGTATCGAATACTGCAGACATTGGCAAACTTGGGAATGCTTTTTGAGCCGCTTTAATGCCGATGATTGCCGCAGGGTTATGAAGAGGGGCGAGAGTTGCACAATCTTCGATACCACGTACGACTTCGTCATCGATAAGAACAGAACTAGTGAATTTCTCTCCACCGTGTACAACACGGTGACCAATCGCTTTAAGTTGATCGGCAAGCTCTGGCTTAGAGGCTAGGATGGTTTCAACGATGAATGATAGTGCTTCATCGTGTGCGGCACCTTCACCTAGTTGTGCTTCGTGTTTACCATCAAGTTTCCACTTGATGCGAGCTTCTGGAAGGTGAAGACATTCAGCAAGACCGGTTAGGTGCTCGTTGCCGTTGTCCGCGTCTACGATTGCGAATTTAAGAGAAGAACTACCACAGTTTAAAACTAAGACTAGCTTTGACATTTAGTGCATACCTATTAATGGCTGATTTTCATCAGTAGGATTAAATAATCAAAAGAATAGTCGATCCATTAAAAATCACACTATTCTCGTATAAAAATTGATCACTTCCGTTTGTGAGCGCGTACGTTGATTACATGACGACACGTTCGATCCTTGCAATCAGGGTTCAATTGCGCCTAAAGTGTAGGTAAGCGTAATGAAAATGATCGGCCTGACGTACTGGCAGAGTGTAAATATAACAAAATTAATTGAAGCTTTGTTAACTTTGGTCAATTTTTTACGTGTTTATTTTAGTTTTTAAAATTTTTTTAGTGAGGCATCCATGAGTCAACAAGCCGGATTGTTCCATTGCTTAAAAGATGGGCAAAAATATATGGATACTTGGCCAATGCGAAAAGAGCTGAGCCCACTGTTTCCAGAGCAGCGCATTATTAAAGCCACTAAGTTCGCTGTTAAGGTGATGCCTGCAGTGGCTGCGATCAGTGTTTTGACGCAGATGGCGTTTCAAAATTCTCACGCTTTGCCACAAGCGATAGTGGTGGCGTTGTTTGCGATGAGTTTGCCGTTGCAAGGGATGTGGTGGTTAGGTCATCGCTCTCACAGTGTGCTGCCTCCAGCATTGGCAGGATGGTATCGAGAGTTGCATGCCAAAATTGCCGAGACAGGCGTCGCGTTGGAGCCAGCAAAGAGTAAACCTCGTTATAAAGAGTTAGCCCAAATACTCAATCGAGCATTCAAGCAGCTCGACCGCTCTTCACTCGAGCGCTGGTTCTAATTCAATCGTAGTGATTCATTGTAAACTCCACCCATGCGGTGGAGTTTTTTTTTGCAAGCACGACTAAGTATTTGTGCTTGTTTAACCCGTTTGGCGGCGACGTTTGATACGGCGATGTTGAAGGTTTGAAATTCCATAAACATCTTAACGCCACATCGACAAAATAGCAGTGTGATGCTCCGTATGTTGCGATAATGTTGCCCTTTGGCTTTTCTTTCTTCGTCTAAGGTGTTAATAATGGTGAAGAAAACAACGATTCGCTGCCAAATGAGCAGTCGAACGACCTAAAAGTGCAATACGCACACACAACATTGCAATTAATATGCTGAATCAAGGAGTGAAGATGAAAGCAAATAAACTGATCGCTGCCGCGTGCATCGCGGGCGCAGCGCTACTTACGAGTGGCAGTGTTATGGCGGACATGGCAAAAGTAGCCGTTTCGCAGATTGTTGAACACCCTGCGCTCGATGCAACACGCCAAGGTTTGATCGACGGACTTGAAAAACATGGCTATAAGCAAGGTGAAAATCTAGATTTTGATTATAAAACGGCGCAAGGCAACCCCGCTATTGCGGTTCAAATCGCTCGTCAATTTGTCGGCGAAAACCCAGATGTACTTGTCGGTATTGCAACGCCAACCGCGCAAGCTCTCGTTTCTGCGACCAAAACGATTCCCGTGGTCTTCACCGCAGTTACCGATCCACTTGGTGCAAAACTTGTCAATCAACTTAAAAATCCTGGATCTAATGTAACGGGTTTATCTGACTTGTCGCCCGTTGCGCAGCACGTGGCTCTGATCAAAGAGATCATGCCAGAAGTGAGCTCTATCGGTGTAGTGTATAACCCAGGTGAAGCAAACGCAGTCTCTTTGGTTGAACTTCTTAAAACCAGTGCTCAAGCAGCGGGTTTAGAAGTAGTAGAAGCGACCGCGCTAAAAACTGCCGATGTGCAAGCAGCCACGCTGGCGATTGCCGCAAAATCTGACGTGATTTACGCGCCAACCGACAACACCGTGGCAAGCGCTATTGAAGGCATGATTGTGGCAGCTAATCAAGCGAAAACGCCAGTATTTGGCGGCGAGAACTCGTATGTGAATTCTGGTGCTATTGCGAGCCTAGGTTTTGATTACTACCAAGTGGGCGTACAAACTGCAGACTACGTTGCCGCTATACTCGATGGCCAAGCTCCGGGTGACTTGGATGTGCGCGTTGCTCAAGGTTCTGATTTAGTGGTTAATGCGACAGCGGCGAAAGCGCTAGGTATTGAGATCCCTAAATCAGTGATGGATAGAGCAACTAGCGTAAAATAACGTTGAACACTAGCACCATTAAAGGGCTGGTATTAACCAGCCCTAAAGCAGCAGAGAGGGAGTTGTAATGTCTGCTTTTGCCTTTTTTGGAGCCTTGGAATTAGGGCTCATTTTTGGTCTGGTTGCGTTAGGCGTGTTTTTAACGTTTAAGGTGCTGGACTTTCCCGATCTTACTGTGGACGGTAGTTTCCCTATGGGAGCTGCAGTAGCGGCGACCGCGATTGTGGGAGGAATCGACCCTTGGGTTGCGACGGCAATGGCCATTGTCGCCGCTGGATTAAGTGGATGGGTCACCGCATTTTTAGCGGTTCGATGCGGTATATTACACTTGCTCGCATCCATTCTCACTATGATTGCCGCTTTTTCTATTAATATTCGTATCATGGGCCGACCAAACGTTGCGTTGCTGGGCCAAGACACATTGCTCACCCCGTTCGAAGCCTTTGGTAACCCGATGTACATTCGCCCGCTAGTGATTGCGGTACTTGTACTTGCTTCGATGTGGTTTGTTGTACGCTTACTCAATAGTGACTTTGGGCTAGCGCTGCGCGCCACTGGTGTGAACCAGCGTATGGTGAAAGCGCAAGGCGTCAGCGTTTCTTTTCATACTTACTTCGGTTTAGTTCTCTCTAACGGCTTTGTGGGCTTTGCAGGAGCGTTGTTTGCTCAAGCGAACAGTTTTGCCGATGTTACCTCAGGTGTGGGGACTATCGTGGTTGGCCTTGCCGCGGTAATATTGGGTCAAACTATTTTGTCTAGCACAAAAATATGGGTTGCAGTAATTGCGGTTGTTCTTGGTTCGGTGCTGTACCGTCTAGCCGTTGCTTTTGCGCTGAGTAATGGGATGTTTGGTCTGCAAGCATCAGACCTTAACTTGGTGACTGCTCTGTTAGTTGCTTTGGCCTTAATAGCTCCTAAATTAAAAAGCCGTATGAAAGCGAAAAGACGTATGGCGGAAGCGAAAGCCGCTAAGGAGTCTGTATGATCCAGTTAGACGATATTCAAGTCACTTTTAATCCGGGCACTATCCTAGAGAACAGGGCATTACGAGGCATTGATTTGGAGGTGCCAAAAGATCAGTTTTTGACCGTTATTGGCTCTAACGGTGCGGGTAAATCTACGCTGCTTGGCGCCGTGACCGGTGAAACACCGATGATTGCTGGTAAAGTGGTCATCGACGGCCAAGATGTCACACGTAATAATGTTCATCAACGTGCCAGTTTGTGTGCGCGAGTGTTTCAGGATCCATTAGCAGGGACTTGTGCTGATCTCACTATTGAAGAAAATATGGCGTTGGCGTTTAGCCGCGGCTCAAAGCGGGGCTGGGGTTTAGCCTTGTCCAGTAAACGTCGCCGATTGTTTCAAGACCGTATTAGTATTTTAGGCTTGGGTCTAGAAGATCGATTGGGTGACAACATTGGCCTACTTTCAGGTGGTCAACGGCAAGCGGTTAGCTTGGTGATGGCGACGTTGTCGGACAGCAAATTACTGCTACTTGATGAACATACTGCAGCGCTTGATCCCCGAATGGCTGCATTTGTCATCGATTTGACCAAAACGGTGATTAAGGAATTTAACTTAACCGCTATGATGGTGACTCACTCAATGAAAGATGCATTGGCGTGTGGCGATCGTACGGTGATGCTGCACCAAGGTGAAATCGTATTGGATGTTGCAGGGGAGCAGCGAAGTAACATGCAAGTCAGTGACCTTTTAGAGATGTTTACCAAGGTACGGGGTGAAGAACTCGCTGACGATAGCTTACTATTGAGTTAACCGACAACGGGGTATGAGCGTTTTATTGAGCGCTCAGTCCCTACAAAGCGTGATCACGTTTAGAGTTTACTTGCTCTATTTCGGATCGCGCTTTTTTTGTGCCTAAGGTTTTCTACAATGTCCGCCTAAACAAACTTCGAGATTGCGCTTCATGACTGCTCCCTTTTTACATCATGCTTCAACGTGCGACGGTGTCACTGCTACCACCTCAACCCTTAGACTTGTACTGCAAACCAAAATCGATGAGCTTTTAACGGTTTATGTTCGTATTGAGCCGGATAATGAAGAGTATTTGATTGAGATGACGCGCGGCGAAGACAAAGGGCGACTTGCGCAATGGAGCGCAGAAATTCCTCTCAATGGTGATCGTGACGTGACTCATTACGTCTTCAAAGCGATCAGTGATACTCAGCAGTGGTGGTTGGATGCACAAGGAATTAAATCTCGCATGCCACCACGAGAGCTGCATTTTAAATATAACGCGGACAATCAGCCTGTTGATTGGGTGAGTGATCAGGTGTTTTATCAAGTATTTCCGGACCGATTTTGTAATGGTGATCCAACGATTGGAGTGACCGACGGGGAGTACGCAATTAAGCACGGCACTGTTCCTGTGACAGTAAAAAGTTGGGATCAAGCAGCGGTTGCCACAGGGGCAGGGATGTCGGTTGAGTTTTATAACGGAGACTTACAAGGTGTTGCTCAAAAGCTCGATTATTTGCAGGCATTGGGTATTACCGCGGTGTATATGAACCCGATTTTTAGTTCTCAAACCAATCATAAATACGACACGATGGATTACTACAGTGTCGATCCCCATTTGGGCACCAATCAACAACTCGCCGATCTCACCAGCGATATTCATCAGCGCGGAATGAAAGTGGTACTCGACGCGGTATTTAATCACACCTCGGTGGAGCACCCATGGTTTGATATGAGCGGCCGTTTTGGTAACGGGGCGTATCAGTCGCCGAACTCGCCTTATCGAGATTACTATTTGTTTGAAGAGGACAGCCAGCGTTATCAGGGATGGAAGGGCGTTGCGAGCCTGCCTGTGCTCAACTTTGAGCATCAAGGTGTACGTGATGCCATTTACGATGGAGATGACGCTGTGATGAGATACTGGCTACGCCCACCGTACAATATTGATGGCTGGCGCTTGGATGTTGTGCATATGGTGGGCGAAGGTAAGGGCGCCAAAAATAACGCGCACTATGTGAAGGAGTTTCGCCGGGTAACCAAAGAAGAGAACGCCAATGCATTTGTACTTGGTGAACACTTTTTTGAGGCCTCGCAATGGTTGCAAGGGGGTCAAGAAGACGGCGCGATGAACTATTATGGCTTTGCGCATCCAGTACGTGCCTACTTCGCGCACAAGGATATTGCGTATGCGCCAATTCAGTTGTCTACTCAAGACTTTGTAGACTGGTTGACGGAAGCTAAAGGCAAACTGCCATGGGCAAACCAGTTAACGCAACTTAATCAACTTGATTCTCATGATACGGCACGTTTTCTCACCATGGTGAACGAGGACGAGGCGCAACAAAAACTGGCTAGCGTGTTCTTGATGACTTATGTTGGCACGCCTTGCCTTTACTACGGTACAGAGGTTGGCATGGTCGGGCAAAATGACCCAGACAACCGTCGACCGTTTCCTTGGCATAATGTTGACGGTAACCCTTGGCTAGACTTTTACCAATCCTTAATAGCCATGCGTCAAAGTCACGCGGCGCTGCGTCAAGGTGATATTCAATTCTTGGTTGTTCAAGGCCAGCAGCTCATCTATTCGCGTGAGCTTAAGGGCGAGATCGTCATTGTTGCACTCAATTTAGCTGAGCAAGCTCAAGCCGTATCGATCCCTGCGTGGAAACTGGGTATTGAAGAAGCGAAGTTTACATCGTTGTTAGACGATGGTGAGGCGCTAGCAGCACAAGGTCAGATTGAGATTGACCTACCAGCGAAAGGATACAGAGTTCTCGCCATGACGGCTTAAAATAGTTCGGCCAATACTCTGTGGTGCAGATTACGCTTTGCAATCGAGGCTGCGTGCAATGGTTGGCTTGGCCTATTAAAGTACGTCAACGCAGGAAGTGCCACTGAGGGCACTTCCGATGCGATGGTTAAGCTACGCTTTTAAGCTGTTCGTGGTGCAACTTAAGTAATTCAACAATGGGCTCGGCCTTGTTGTGCACACGGATAACGCGAAATAGGTCTGCAGCTTGTGGATACTGCTTGCGCAGAAAGTTCATCCACTGTTTTACCCGATTTGGGTAGTACAAGCCTTTGTCACCTTTGATTTCATAATTGGAATAGCGGATCAGCAGCGACACAACGTCTTCCCACGACAAGGCGCTATGTTGATATTTGACGACGTTACCTAGGTTAGGGGTATTGAGTGCGCCGCGGCAGATCATGAGAGAGTCGCAGCCTGTGGTTGCCAGACAATCCATCGCATCTTGATGGTTCCACACTTCACCATTGGCGGTGAGCGGGATAGTGGCGGTTTGCTTTACCTTGGTAAGGTATTCCCAGGCAATAGCGTCGGCCTTATAGCCGCCAACCTTGGTGCGAGCATGAATAGTGAGGCCTGATGCTTTAGCACTTTCTACCGCATTCACGATCTCAAAACACTGGTTGGGATCATCCCAACCTAAGCGAATTTTTGCTGTAACAGGAATGGTGCTAGGTACAGCCTCACGCACGGTTTTAACGATTTGATGGATCAGCTCAGGGTCTTTTAACAACAAAGCCCCTCCGCCACTTTTGTTGACGAGTTTGGCAGGACAACCAAAGTTGAGATCGATGCCTTTCGCGCCAAGTTCGGCCGCTCTAACGGCATTTTCAGCCATCCATTCAGGTCGTTGTCCAAGCAGTTGAATATGCACTGGGGTGCCATTGGCAGTTTGTGAGTTGTGCGCAATCTCTGGGCAGATGCGATGAAATACATGCTCAGGAAGCAATCTATCGATCACTCTTACAAACTCTGTGACACAGAGATCGTAGTCATTGATGTCGGTCAGTAGCTCTCGCATCAAGTGATCAAGGACGCCCTCCATAGGGCCAAGTACAACGCGCATTGTGGATTCTCCAAAAAGTGACTGCGCATTGTAGTGCCGGATTTGGGATTTGTCATCTTTCGTAAGAGTTGATATAAGAGGCGCACTATCTGTTATGGAACTTAAATTATGTACCCGCTGTTAGCGCTTGACCCTAATACTACTGAAATCACACCGTATTTTGCCGAAGGTGTCCTTCTGGCCGCCAACTGCGCGGTTAAACCTTTAGATCCGGATAGTTGGTTAGGTGAGATATTTGGTGAGCTAGAGAGTCAAGATGCTCAATTGATTAAACAGCAGCTTCAGGCGCAGTATTCGTGTCTAAAACGCGGTGAATGGGCGATTTGGTCGTCGTTTTCTGAAGATCAGTTCGCCGATTTTGCCGAAGGTTTTATGGCGTTGTGGCCAACCATTGAAGAGCAATGGGGTGACATCGAGGTGTTGGACAGTACGGCTAGAATGTTGCAAGCATTGCTAACGACGTTGATGCTTGCTATCGATGAGTCTCAGACGCAGGCTCAGATGATGGACGCGGGCGTTGAACAGCCACCGTCACTGAGTGATCTATTGCCACAGTTTTCAGTGATGGTGAATGAAGTGGCAATGGCGGCTGATGAAGTGCTGGTAGGGTTACACGCTCAGCGTGTTAATCCGTATAAAGACGTTGGACGTAATGATGATTGTCCGTGTGGCAGTGGTCAAAAATTTAAAGCATGCTGCGGGCAATGATGCTCCGCCACTGGAAAACAATAAAAGGCGCCGTTAATGGCGCCTTTTTTGATTATGCTTTTTTAGGGAAAAACTGCGCGATGACAATAATCCCAAGCGCGATAAGATTGCCTGCAAAGATAACGACTAGCCATTGTGGCATCGACAGTCCCACGAATTGCCAAACAATTTTGCTGCAATCTCCATAGGCTTCAAATAACCACGGCATCCATTGGTTAAGCGGTGCCCACTCAGGAAAGACGACGAACAGGTCACAGGTCTTAAATGGCGATGGATTAAATTGGTAATCGACATGCTCAAGGGATAGAGCTAAGCCTTGCCATGCGGTGTAGCCCCAGGCTACGAGGCCAGCCCAGCGAATCACAGGGTTTTTGGGATTGAAAAGTCCGATGATCGCAGCCCCAGCGATGCCGAACATAGCCACACGCTCGTAGATACACATTACACAAGGAGGCAGTTCCATAATGTGTTGAAACCCAAGAGCGCAAAGCTCAAAGATAAGGATACAGATCAGTAGTAGACTCCAAGCGAGACGAGTCTTAGAAAATTGATTGATAGTGGTGAGTAAATTCACGGTGATCTCGATATATATTTGGCAAAAAAAGGAGCTCGCATGAGCCCCAATTTAACCACTTTTACTTATAGGTTCAATGATTTATTTCCGTAACCTTTGCAAAGCGGTGATTTACTTTCACTCAGGTTTTAATGATGGCCCGCTGCGGAAACCGCGCCGGTTACATCGCCTGTGTGGTGTGTGATCCAGTGCCAGTCATAAAACAGTTGAGTCATAGGTTCGAGCAAGAATACGATGCCGAACAAGCCGACAAAAGCGAGTACGATCGTATATGGGAAAGCCATGACTACCATGCGTACGTAAGAGAGACGAACCAGAGGTGCGACGGCTGATGTAAGCAAGAATAAGAATGCTGCTTGACCATTTGGCGTAGCAACCGACGGCAGGTTAGTACCGGTGTTGATTGCGACGCTGAGTAGGTCGAATTGGTCACGGTTGATCACGCCTTCAAGCAACGCAGTTTTGACTTCCGTAATATAAACGGTGCCAACAAATACATTGTCTGACACCATAGAAAGTACGCCGTTTGCCAAGTAGAACAACACCAGCTGGGTGCCTTGGTCTTCAATGGCGAGTACCGCATCAATGACGGGCGCAAACAATTGTTGATCGATGATAACAGCAACGATGGTGAAGAAAACAGTTAACAGAGCTGTGAAGGGCAGTGCTTCTTCAAACGCCTTACCCAGTGAGTGTTCTTCAATAATACCGGTAAAGGCTGTTGCAAGAATGATGACGCTCAAACCAATAAGACCAACAGCGGCAAGGTGCAGAGCTAGACCAACAATCAGCCAAACGCCGATTGCTGCTTGAACCCACAGTTTTGCGATATCTTGTTTGGTGCGGCGCTGTTTCTGGTCATTGTCGAAATCAACCAAAATTTTACGGACCGGATCAGGTAACTCGTCGCCATAGCCAAAAACTTTGAGCTTTTCGACGGCTAGGCAGGTTAGTACGCCACAAGTCAGTACAGGGAATGTTACCGGCAACATTCGAACGAAAAACTCGCCAAATGTCCATCCAGCTTGCTCAGCAATGATTAGGTTTTGTGGTTCTCCTACCATGGTCATAACACCACCAAGTGCAGTACCGACACCTGCGTGCATGAGCAGCGAGCGTAGAAATCCACGGTAGTGGTCTAAATCGTCACGAGTAAGTTCCGATAAGTGGTCGTCTTGGGTATGGTCGTGGGCACTGGTGTGGCCCTTACCCGACACCACTTTGTGGTAGATAGAGTAGAAGCCAACGGCGACGCTAATCACGACCGCGATAACGGTTAGTGCATCTAGAAAAGCGGATAAAAACGCCGCAGCAAGACAGAATGCTGCTGAAAGCACGGCTTTTGAACGAATTGATAACAGGATTTTGGTAAAGATAACCAGAAGCAGATCTTTCATGAAGTAAATGCCGGCGACCATAAAGATCAGCAGTAATAGAACTTCAATGTTTCCGACTAATTCATGCTTGACCATTTCTGGACTGGTCATGCCGATAGCAACGGCTTCGATGGCCAATAGACCACCAGGCTGCAATGGGTAGCATTTAAGCGCCATAGCAAGAGTGAAGATAAACTCCACCACTAATAGCCAACCGGCTACAAACGGATTAATGGCGAATACTATTGGGTTAATGATGAGGAACGCAATAATGGTGAGCTTGTACCAATCTGGAGCTTTGCCCAGAAAGTTTTTCATGAAGGCGCTACCAAGTGTCAGTGGCATAATTATTCTCTTTTACAACTACAGGCTAAAAAAAGGACACGACTCCTCTTTGAATAATTATTAGTTGACAGTGACTTAGAAAACCCACAAATACGTGGTTATAGGCTTGCCAAAGCACTTCCATTTTGACGGAGAAGCAGTGTGTTCGGTCGCAAACTCTACTCCTTGAAAGTTATTAGTCAATAGAAAACTAAAAACTTTTATCTTGTACCGTTTATAAATATAAGAACTGAGATCTGGCTCTGATCTGTGTCATTTTGTTGTTTTTGGTAATTTGTAGGGGTGTTGGCAGAGAGGTTTTCATTTGAGAATGGGGTCTATATTAGTAAGATTATGATATTAAATGGTTTTTATATGTAATAAATGTCAGGTATGTATGGGGTAAATTCGACTTTACTAATGTACTCCTTGTTCCTCAGAGAAATATGTCAAGCATTTGTGCTCTACTTAAGATGGAAATCAATATTTATATATTTTTGTGTTTTGAGTAGGGTTTAGAGTGATGCATGCGTAAACAACAGTTGTCCTTGGTTTTCTGTGTACACCATTAGTGGTATGATGAGTCCAGTTTTTTAGTGATCGACATGAGCATCATAAATGGTAATTAAGGCGAAAAGCCCAGCAGGTTTTGCTGAGAAATACATAATCGAGAGTATCTGGAATGGTCGTTTTCCTCCGGGCTCAATTCTTCCCGCAGAGCGTGAGCTTTCAGAACTGATTGGGGTGACTCGTACAACATTGCGCGAAGTGTTGCAGCGCTTGGCTCGTGATGGGTGGCTAACTATTCAACATGGTAAGCCAACCAAAGTGAACCAATTTATGGAAACCTCTGGTTTGCATATTTTGGATACTTTAATGACCTTGGATGCGGATAACGCGACAGCTATTGTTGAAGACTTATTAGCCGCACGCGCAAACATCAGTCCAATCTTTATGCGTTACGCGTTTAAGCTTAACAAAGAGGCGACTGAAAAAACCATCACCTCGGTTATCGACAGCTGTGATGCATTGATTGCAGCACCTTCTTGGGCAGAGTTTTTAGAGAGTTCGCCTTACGCTGATAAGATTAAGCAAGTTGTCAAAGAAGACAATGAAAAAGATGAGTTTAAGCGTAATCAAATCTTAGTGGCTAAAACATTCAACTTTTACGATTACATGTTCTTTCAGCGTATAGCGTTTCACTCGGGCAATCAGATTTACGGACTGATCTTTAACGGTATGCGTAAGCTGTACGATCGCGTTGGTAGCTTCTACTTCTCTAACCCTCAAGCTCGCAATTTGGCACTCACCTTTTACAAAGAGTTGTTAGATGTGTGTGAGTCTGGCGATCTTGATCGTATACCAGCAGTGATCCGCCAGTACGGTATCGAGAGTAATCAAATTTGGATGGAAATGAAGCTTCGTTTGCCGTCTAACTTCACCGAAGACGATAGTTAAATTTATCAAGTTAGCTGATAAGCAGGCCCTAGGGTCTGCTTTTTTTGGCCTAGTACTCACGAGGATCACCTAATGGAAGTCCCGAGAGTGAGTTGAAAAGTTGCTTAAGCAGTCACTCATGTCGGTGAGCTTGCCAGCAATGACATGGATCACATTGGCTTCTCGCTCCACCACGCCGGTGACCTTGAGAATTTTTGCGGTAAGGTAGGCTTGCTTCTGAGCGCGGGCAGTGCCTTGCCATACCACAACGTTGACATTCCCGACGTCATCTTCCAAGGTAAAAAAGGTCACTCCTGCTGCGGTGCCTGGAGACTGCCTTCCTGTGACTACGCCAATCACGGTGGTGACGGTTTTGTGCTCAAGGTGTTTTAGTTGGTCACTGCGGGTGAATTTTCCTAGCACGCCAGCCTGATCCAGTAAGCGGATAGGGTGTTTATCTAAAGAGAGTCCTGTGGAGTGGTAATCTTCGATTAACGCTTGGTATGGGCTTGGGGTCAGAGTGTATTTAGGCGCCTCTTCGGCAACCTCTTGATGAAGATCTTGCGGTTGGTTTGCCTGCTTAAACAGCGGTAATTCGTGGGTGCTGTCCATCATATCCCAACGCGCTTGGTATCGATCGCCACTGATGCGGCGAAAGGCATTGGCAGAGGCCAGCGATTCTAAGTCTCGTTTGGATAAGCCACAGCTTTTGACTTGATGAACGTTAGTAAAATCGCCATCCTGACGCATTAAAATAAGTTGCTCTATCCCCGCATCGGATAACCCTTTCACCAAGCGAAAGCCTAAGCGAATGGCTTTTTTATCGTGATAACGCACCACGCAGTGATCGCGCTGAGATTGATTGACACACACAGGCAGTAGCACACATTGATGGCGCTGCGCATCTTGAATAAGCTGAGAGGGGCTGTAAAACCCCATTGGCAAGCTGTTTAGCAGTGAACAGTAAAACTCAATCGGATAATAATATTTAAGCCAGGCAGAGCAGTAGGCCAAGATTGCGAACGAGGCGGAGTGGCTTTCGGGAAAGCCATATTCACCAAAGCCGCAGATCTGGTCAAAGATGCGTTCGGCAAAACTGGCTTCGTAGCCACGCTCGAGCATGCCATTAATCAGCTTATGTTTGAACTTAAACACATTGCCATTTTTTTTCCATGCCGCCATAGCGCGTCGAAGCTGATCGGCCTCACCACCGGTAAAGCCTGCTGCGACCATCGCCAATTTAATGACTTGTTCTTGAAAAATGGGGACGCCCATGGTGCGTTCAAGCACCTCTTTTACCGCTTCGGATGGGTAGCTGACAGGCTCAATACCGCTGCGCCGTTTTAAAAAAGGGTGCACCATATCCCCCTGGATAGGACCGGGTCGAACAATCGCAATTTGGATCACCAAGTCGTAGTAGGTTGCAGGCTTAAGCCTTGGCAACATACTCATTTGCGCGCGTGACTCAATTTGGAATACGCCAATAGTGTCGGCTTGTTGGATCATTTGGTACACCTTAGGGTCGTCTTGTTGTCGGGTAATATCGGCAATGCTGAGATCGCGGCCGTGCGTGCGTTTTACCCAATCGAAACACTTACGTATTGCGGTCAGCATACCCAAAGCCAGTACGTCCACCTTAAGCAGTCCGAGGCTTTCTAAATCGTCCTTATCCCATTGAATGATTGTACGGTCTTCCATCGCGGCATTCTCGACAGGAACCAACTCGTACAATGGGCCAGAGGAGATGACAAACCCACCCACATGTTGAGAAAGGTGTCTTGGAAAGCCCATGATCTCGTTCACCAGCTGAATAAATTGCTGCCCTTTGAGCGATTCTGGCTGCAGACCTAACTCTACAATTTGCGCTTGCCAATTGAGCCCACGATCGCGGCGATTGACGTTTTTTATAAAAAAGTCGAGTTGTTCTTCGCTTAATCCTAACGCTTTGCCGACATCACGCACGGCACTTTTAAAGCGGTAACTGATCACGGTAGCAGCAAGCGCTGCGCGCTCTCGGCCATATTTTTGATAAAGGTACTGGATCACTTCTTCACGCCGTTCGTGCTCAAAATCGACATCGATGTCGGGTGGCTCGTTGCGTTCTTTACTAATAAAACGCTCAAACAAAACTGAGATCTGTCTTGGGTCGACGGCGGTAATTTCTAAGCAGTAGCAAACCACAGAATTGGCCGCAGAGCCGCGCCCTTGATACAAGATCCCTTGCGCCTTGGCAAACATCACCACATCGTGGATCGTCAAAAAGAAAAAGGCATAACCCAGTTCTTCGATGAGGGTGAGCTCTTTTTCGATGGTGGCATTGACGTGCTCTTCCAAGCCATTAGGAAAACGCAGCGCTTTGCCTTTTTCGACTAACTCACGCAGATATTGATTTGGCGTGAGCCCTTCAGGGACCAGTTCGGCGGGGTATTCATACTTGAGATCTTTGAGTTCAAAGTGGCATAAACTGGCAATATGAACACTCTCTTCTAACCATTGCTTGGGAAATAGCTTACTGATCTTGGCGCGCGTGCGTAGGCAAGCTTCACTGTTATCAAGCAGCTTTCCGGGTATGGATTCAATGTGTTGATTGAGCCGGATGGCAGTTAATGTGTGCTGCATAGGCTGGCGAGTGGCATTGTGCATCAGTACACCGCCACAGGCAGTAATAGGAAGAGCTAGTTCTTTTGCTAACGCTTGGCAGTGTTCTATATAGCGGTATTCGTCATTGTGTAAATGGCGCTGCACACCAATCCACAGTCGGTGTGGATGATGCTTAACAAGCCACTCCCCCCATGGACGATTGGCGTCTGGATCGGCGTGAGGCAACCAGATAAACAGACAGTGCTTGGCTGACATTAAGTCCCAGCGAGAGAGTTGGTATTCGCCTTTTTGGGCTCTGCGTCTCGCTTTAGTAATGATACGGCAAAGTTCTGCGTACCCATCACGGCAGGGAGCGAGAAGTACCACCTTACAAGTGTCTTCAAGCACAAATAAGCTGCCGACGATCTGTTTAATAGACAGTTGGTTGTCTTTGATGGCGGTATGCGCGCGCACCACACCCGCCAATGAGCACTCGTCACAAATGGCCAGAGCTTGATAGCCTAAAAAGTCCGCTTGAGTGATCAACTCTTCAGGGTGAGAGGCACCAGTCAGAAAAGAAAAGTTACTTTGGCAAACCAGCTCGGCGTAGTGCTCTGCGGGCGGTGTACGAGATTGTGTGTCTGTCATGGCGATCTCTAGCTAAATAAGCCGTGCAAATACCATTGCTGCGAAGGTGTTCGATACACCCATAGCCAGCGTCCTTGCGGATCTTGGGCTATAAAGTAATCGCGGCTAATGGCGTGGTTATCCCACCATCCGGTCTGTATGCGCTCGGGGCCACTGACAATACTGACTTGATGTTGCAGTGGCACGGGGCTGGGTAGGAGTAAGCTTGGTCGAGTTAATAAAGGGGTTAACCTGTCGGTATCGAGCTTGCCTGAGCCGTGCAGCGCCGGGCGATAGAGCGTGGCATATTCTGGGCGAGGGTCGTCACTTTGCTCAAGCAGACTGACGTGATCGTCTCCTAATTTGGCTGAAAGTATAGAGATAAGCTCTTGCGCGCTGAGTGCGCCTTGCTCGCCATCAAATAGATCTTGGCTAAGGGCTTGGTTTAGATCGACGCGCACAGTGGATAAAGTGATCGCCGTGACAGGTGCCTCCAACTTAAGGTTTTCTAAGGTTAGCGCTGATAATGTTTGCCACTGGAGTAAACGGTATTCCCCTTTTGCTGAGTGAAAATGGATACTCTGCGGTGCTGTATCTCGTTGATGCAGAGTGAGCTTTAATTCAAACGCCAGTTGATCGCGCAGTCGCAAATGCTGCTCTAATTGAGTCAGCAGTTTGGCGAGCGGTTTTTCAAGCCAAGCGACATTGTCGAGTTCGTACAGCAGCTCTAGGTGGCGCTCAAAGTGCAGCGGCGGGTGATAGAGCGTGAGTGGGTGATGGAAGCGACCGGTGAGTCTGCCTACATAGTTGACTAAGTGAATGTCGAATCGACGCGCAATTTCGGTGATATTGAGCGCCAACAGTTCAGCCAAACTGGTGACGCCGACACGATTGAGTTTATCGACGGTTTTGCTGTCGAGTTCACTGCAGGCTAAAGGGTATCGTTGCAACTCATCCAGTAATGCTTGGCGATCACTGAGTAAACGGTCAAGTTGCTGTTGAGCCAGTAACTTGGCGCAAAATGGAGAGAACCCACTCGCAAAGTGATAACTGACATTTAGGGTGTTTAGGTGCTGAGTTAACGCGTTCCAATAGCCTTCTAGGGATTGATACAAAGTGAGCATATTACTCACTTTGAGTAGCAGTCCCTTGGGAGAAAACAACGTAATATCGGCGGCTTTTAAGTAGAGCCACTGAGCAATTTCATTCAGTTTGGTTTCTTCAATCTCTTGTTGGTAGGGGAGCACTTGCAAGTTGTGACACAGCGAGGCAGCGGTGGCCAGCCCCATTCCAACTTCAATTCCGAGCTCTGTTGCGGCGTTGTTGAGCTGGACAATCTGATGCTTATCCACAATAGCGATCGGCTGCACATCGTCACTCGACTCGGGCTGTTGCGAGTACAGAGTGTCGAGTTGCAGGCAAGGAAAGTAAAGATAAAGCCACAAAGTCATGAGCGTTGAGCGCGGTTAGGCGCGGTGTTGCCATTGACGAGGGAAATGAACCACTTCGCCCATGGTGGTACGGCTTGCAAGGCGCTTTTCTTGCTGCGCCACGTAGTGCCAAGTTTGTCGCATATCGACGATAAATGGTGTTGGGCTCCACCCGCCTTTTCGTTTGGTCACCGTCACTTGTATACCATGTTGGTGGCTGGAAAGCTCGATCGATAGAGGAATAGGCAGCGATAGCGCGTGATTGTTTTGAGGAAAAACAAAATGCGCACACTGTCCGGTCTCGCTGGCAACTTGCAAGCGTTTAGCCTGATGAATTTCGAGCTCTGGGTGCCACAACATGACGGTTTTGCAGGCGCCGCTTTTTAGGCATTGCTCCGCGGCCCATAAGGCGCCGTTCTCTTTTTCTGGCGTGAGCACCATCACTTGAGATATTGGAATTTGATGGTAAGCCAAGTACTGGCTGCTTATTTCAGCAGGGGGGTTAATAAAAACGATCAGCCCTTCTTTGGCTTGCTGTTGCAAAAAAGGTGTTAATAGGCGTAATTCGCCAATACTGATGGGCGATCGTACTTCAGTGAGCCCTGTTTTAGGCCATCCACCTAACTGTTGATCCAAGGAGTCAAAGCCTGATAGTGAGGTCTCGACTTTAGGTTGAGTGTGGGTTCCTTTCCAAATCAATTGCTTATTATGCAGAGCTTGTAGGTTGCTGTTCATTGGTATCGGCCACTAAGATAGCTGTATATACATACAGTATATTGGATGCATTTTTGGATGCAAGTGGAAAAGGATCTTTTGGCGATCCTTTGAGCAATCCCTCATCGAGATTTACCGCTATGAGCTTTGCTGTAGGCAAGCCTCAAGCCTTGCCGTACAATGAAAAGAAAAAGGTGGCGCACAATGGAACCCGAGCTCATAGAAATCCACAATTTTCTCATTCAGCACCCGCCGTTTTCAGAGCTGGAAGAGGATATTCTCACCACAGTAATCAGCCAAATTGAGATCTCTTATTATCGTAAAGGCACCCCCATTGTTAAGCTGGGTGAGTCTATTCACGATCTGTATGTGGTGCGCAGTGGTGCAGTCGAAATTTATCGTCGTAATGGTGAGCTTTACAATCGTCTCGATGAAGGGGCGATATTTGGACAAATGGGGTTACTGACCAACAACCGTGTGAGATTCCCGGCCAGTGCTATTGAAGATTCACTGCTGTACTGTGTACCCGAAAAAGTCTTTTTAGAGCTTTACGAAAGCAGCGATAATTTTGCTGACTTTATGGCGGTAGAAGATTCTGCCCGCCTGCGTAATACCGTATCGGAAGCCAATGAGCAAAACGATCTCACCACGTCTAAAGTAAGAAAATTACTCACGGGTGAAGTGGCTCAAGTGAATAAAAGCGAAAGCATTCAAAATGTAGCCATTAAGATGGCCGAAGAGAGTGTCTCTTCGGTATTGGTCATGGATCCAGAAGAGGATGAAGAGAATCAACTGATTGGCATTGTGACCGACAGGGATTTATGTACTCGTGTGCTGGCAAGAAATCTCGACGTCGATCAACCTGTTGTTAATGTCATGACGACCGAAGTCATGACATTAGATCACAATGCTTACGTTTATGAAGCCATGTTGACGATGTTACAGCATCACGTTCACCACTTACCGGTACTCAAAGATAAACAGCCGATTGGGATCATCGAAACCACCGACATTATTCGCTATGAATCTCAGAACTCACTGCTTTTGGTGAACACCATTTATCAGCAGCAATCCATCGATGATTTGGCGATTTTGTCTAATCAGGTAAAAGACAGTTTTGTGCGTTTGGTCAATGAGGACGCAAATGCACATATGGTCGGCAGTGCGATGTCGGTCATTGGACGCAGCTTTAAGCAACGAATTATAGAGCTGGCGATCGATGAGTTAGGCGAATCCCCCATTCCATTTTGCTTCCTCGCCCTGGGATCGATGGGACGAGACGAGCAGTTGATTGTGACTGACCAAGATAATGCGGTTATGCTCGATAACAGCTACGATCCTGCTGTGCATGGCGCGTATTTTGAGCAGTTAGCTAATTACGTGTGTGATGGTTTGGATCGATGCGGTTACACCTATTGCACCGGTGATATCATGGCCAGCAACCCTGATTGGCGCATGACGTGCGATGAATGGGAAGCGTGCTTTAGTGATTGGATCGATAACCCTAACCCTAAAGCTCTGCTCAATGCGTCAATATTCTTTGATCTGCAAGGCGTTTATGGGCGAACCAAATGGGCAGACAGGTTGAATCGATTTATCGTTCGCCGCGCCAAAGATAATAAGAAATTCTTAGCTTGCTTGGCACGTAATGCGCTAAATCGAACGCCACCTCTGGGCTTTTTTAAGAGCTTCGTTATGGAAAAAGACGGCCAGCATAAAAACTCGATTAATCTAAAACGCCGCGGCACCGCGCCACTGGCTGATCTGATCCGCGTGCATGCGCTTGCGATTGGTTCGTACGCCACCAACAGCTTTGAACGCTTGGACGATATTGAAGAGGCGAAATTGCTGCCAGAAAGTAAAGCCCAGGATTTACGCGATGCGATGGAATTTATCGCCATGGTACGGATCCGTCACCAAGCACTCGATGTTGAACAACAGATTGATCCCGATAACAATATTGAGCCCGATAATGTATCGGAGTTTGATCGACGCAATCTAAAAGACGCGTTCCAAATTTTAAGTCGAGCTCAGAACTTTCTGAAATATCGATACACCGCTAACAACAGTTTTCAGTGAGTGTGAGTATGCGATTAAATGTCCCAGGTACGGCAATAGATTGGCCAGCGCGATTTAGGGCGTTATCAAAAACGAGCCAATACCCAGCGATTATGGATTATTATCAAACGGCCATACCTTCTCTTACAACGCCCTTGAGCGAAGTTCGTTTTATGGCGATGGATTTTGAGACCACAGGACTTGATCCTCACAATGATGAAATTATTAGCATAGGCGTTGTGCCATTTGATCTGAATCGTGTCTATCTCAATCAAGCCAAACACTGGACGCTCAAACCACATCAGAAAATTGGTGATGAGTCGGTTGTGATACACGGCATTACACATAGCGATGTAAGACAAGCTCCCGACTTTGGTGTGATCATGGACGAGCTTATTCAAACGATGTCAGGGCATATTATGGTGGTGCACTATCGATTTATTGAGCGGGCGTTTTTAAGCAAAGAGTTGGAGTTGCGAGTGAAGGATGGTTTAGAGTTTCCGTTGCTCGATACACTTGAGCTAGAAGCGCTTATTCAGCATGCCGAGACTGGCGGGTTGTGGAATCGACTAAAAGGGAAGAAAAGACAGTCAATACGTCTTGGAAAAAGTCGCACTCGATATGGGTTGCCTGCTTATACTCCTCACCATGCGTTGATTGATGCCATTGCAACGGCAGAGCTTTTGCAAGCACAGATTGCTCACCATTTTGATAGTGAGCAACCTGTCTCAGACTTATGGCTTTAACGCCATAGGTCTTGTTTACTTCAGTTTTTGCATTTCGGTGCGCATGCCAAGAAGCAAGCTGACGCACATCAGCAGTAGAATGAAGATAAACGGTAATGCCGTAGAAATTGCGCCCGCTTGGATTGCTTGAACGGCTTCTGCGCCGCCAATCCACAACAGTGCAATGGCAATTGCGCCTTCAATGAATGCCCAGAACATGCGTTGCATGATTGGTGCGTCCACTTTACCGCCAGCAGTAATGCTGTCGATCACCAACGAGCCAGAATCAGACGAGGTGATAAAGAACACCAATACCAGAACAATCGCCACAATAGATAGCATGTTACCCAACGGCAAAGCGTCGAACATCTGGAACATCGCTAGTGACACATCAGTTAAGCCTTTTTCGCCCAACGTACCGACTTCGTTAACCACCTGATCAATCGCCAAGCTACCAAACGTAGACATCCAAATAAGCGTAAACAGCGTCGGTACAATCAGAACCGCGGTTAAGAACTCACGAACCGTACGGCCTTTTGATACACGAGCAATGAACATGCCGACAAATGGGGACCAAGACACCCACCAAGCCCAATAGAAGACCGTCCAGCCTTGGAACCAAGCTTCATCTTCGCGGCCAAATGGGTTACTTAATGGCAGCAAATATTCAAAGTAGCCCATTAACGTTGCTGGAATAGCAGGTACAGCGACACTGAAGCCAATGACCAATACTAAGGTCATTAAGAGGACGGCGACGACCATATTGATGTTACTGATCACTTTTACGCCGCCATCGATGCCGCGCATTACAGAGATCACCGCCAGCAGTGTCACCACCGTGATCACAATAACTTGAGATGAGAGTCCGGCATCAATACCAAAGACATGTTGAATACCACTTGCCGCTTGTTGTGCGCCTAGGCCAAGCGAAGTGGCCAAACCAAATAGTGTGGCAATGACTGCAAGGATATCCACAATGTGTCCTGCCCAACCCCAAGCACGATCGCCAAGAATAGGGTAGAAAATAGAGCGAATAGAGAGCGGTAACCCTTTATTGTAGGTAAAGAAAGCAAGAGACAGAGCTACAACACCGTAAATAGCCCACGGGTGAAGACCCCAGTGGTACATGGTTGCTGCCATGGCCAGTTTTGCCGCTTCTGGTGTATTAGCTTCAACACCCAGTGGTGTTTCATACCAACCGGTGTAGTAAGCCGCTGGCTCAGCCACACTCCAGAACATAAGACCAATACCCATCCCTGCGGCAAACAACATCGACAGCCATGAGAAGTAAGAGTATTCAGCAGTAGCGCTTTGTCCACCTAGGCGGATCTTACCAAACGGTGAGAGGATTAAGAGTACACAGAACACCACAAAGATGTTGCCGGCACTGATGAACAGCCAATCAAAACGATCGATGATGGCCCACTTAATACCATCAAGTGCACTTTTAGCGGTTTCAGCATCCGCTAGCATGGTGGCGATCAAAAACAGGATGATAAGTCCTGCACTGATACCGAAAACAGGATTATGAACATCAAATCCCCATTTTTGCACATTGTCGCGACCCACTGTGTAGTCGGTGCTGTCAATGCTATATTTATCAATTCCTTTAGTCATATATGCCTTATGGTCTCTTCTAATAGAGCGGTAAAAAGCAATACGCAAGCAACCCGTTACTGGCAGTAAAT
Organism: Vibrio sp. qd031; assembly: GCF_002100145.1. Taxonomy (GTDB): domain Bacteria; phylum Pseudomonadota; class Gammaproteobacteria; order Enterobacterales; family Vibrionaceae; genus Vibrio. The sequence continues at coordinate 331,286 of NZ_JXQD01000024.1, read as the reverse complement.
GGTCAATAATAACTAATCGATGATCAGGAAAGTGCGTATGAATGCCGCTAAAAAAAGAAGAGCGCTGTGTTATAAATGCGACCAAAGTCTAGCAAAAATAGCCCGATAACGCGAGGTATCCCTATTTTTTAGCTGCTAACTACTTGTTTTCTGACAGCAGTTCGGCTTCTTTAGGAAGCTCGTCTACGACCATCGCATCATGAGAGCAAAACGGCTGCATGCATACAGGTTGAAGGGTAATGTCATCAGATTGTTGCTGTTTAATCGTCTGCTCAGTGAATAGAGAAGTGATGTGTTTTTTGAGTAATAGGTACGCCAAAACTCCAAACACCACATTGCCCAAAGCTTGCCCATAAATAACCCCAAGAGCGCCAAACCACTGCGACCCAAAGTAAACAAATGGCAGGGTTCCTAAGGTGGCTTTACTCATGTTTAGAAAGGTTGAGTAGAGAGGTTTGCCTAAGTTGTTGAACGATGCGTTGGCAACAAATTGAACGCCATTAAAAATGAAAGTAAACGCCACCACAGAGCAAAAGACCACAATGACAGTAGCGGCGTCACCGGTTAGGCTAAAGCTGTTAATGATCAGGCCCTGCAATAGATAGAGAAATAAACTGACAACAGTGCAGTAGACCCCCGTGACAATGAGTGAGTTCTTTAAGGTATCGTTAACTCGATCGATGCGCTCCGCACCATAGTTTTGACCAATGATCGGACCTACCGCTCCAGAAAGCGCAAATATTAAAGCGAATGCTACCGGAGTAACCCGACCGATCACTGCGATTCCCGCCACATAGTTTTCTCCATATTCCGCAATACTGGAAGTGACGATGGCATTGCCAATGGGGGTCGCGGTATTGGTTAATATCGCCGGTAACGCAATAGCAAAGATCGGCCTAAGGTCTCGCTCCAATTTACGCCATTCAATCTTCCCAACCAGATGATGGACGCGAATGAGCGGTGCAAAAGCAACAACAAAGACCGTAATGCGGGAAATGACCGAGGCGGTCGCGGCACCCTCAACGCCCCATCCAAAACCAAAAATAAACAGTGGATCCAAAACGGCATTGACGATCCCACCGATTAGCGTGGACCACATAGAAAGCTTCGCATCGCCTGCCGCGCGAAGTGCAGCACCTGAGGCCATTCCCATTGCCATAATCGGAGTAGAAGGCAGTAGAATATTTAAATATGCCTGCGCGTAATAGGCGGCTTCGCCTTTTGCGCCTAAAAGAGCAAGCAGTTGTGGTGAGTAAGCCATAACCACAGCGGTCATTATTGAGTTGACGACAAACGCACTCAACAAAATGTGGGTCACGAGACGCTGAGCATCGTCAGTTTGCTTAGCGCCAATAGCTTTTGAGACCAAGGCCCCCATGGCAATTGAGGTGCCAATAGAAATGGAGGTGGTAAAAAACATCAATGTACCCGCGAATCCAATGGCGGCCGCCAGCTCCACTTGACCCAGCATACTGATGAACATCATGTCCAACAGATCGACCAAAAACAGCGCCATTAAACCAATTGACCCGGCACCAGTCATAGTGAGGATGTGCTTCATGGTCGAGCCTTCGACAAATTTGGCTTGTTGGGTCATAGGGATCGCATAGAGAGTGATTCTTATTTATAGTAAGATCGAAAATAGCCAATAAAACAAGCTTTTAATCGATTTAATTTTAACGGTGAGCGATGATCCCACTGATTTACCATCCCAGTTATTCTGAACTGCCTTTACCTGATGGGCATCGATATCCGATACACAAATATCGTTTGTTGCATCAACAATTGCTTCATAAGTGTCAGTTCGATGACGAGTGGGCGACTCATTTTCAGTTTGTTGAACCCAAACCTCTACCAGTCGAGCGATTAACCCAAGTCCACTGCCCAGACTATATTCATGCACTAATACAGGGTGACCTTCCGGCAGCCAAAATGCGCCGAATAGGGTTTCCGTGGAGTGTGCAACTTATTCGTCGCACTCTTCGCTCTGCTGGTGGCACGGCTGAAACGGTATTACGGGCTATAGAAACAGGGTGCGCCATTCATTTAAGTGGGGGCTATCACCACGCTCATTACAATTTTGGCAGTGGATTTTGCTTGGTGAACGACTTGGTTATTGCAGCGGTGGTGGCGCTTGAGTCAGACGCGGTCGATCGCGTGCTTATTGTCGACAGTGATGTGCATCATGGTGATGGCAGCGCCAGTCTATGCGCCAACCGTGATGACATCATTACGCTGTCTATGCATTGCGAGAAAAACTTCCCCTCACGCAAGCCTCAATCTGATATCGACATCGGTCTCAACATAGGTGTAGAAGATGGTGAGTACTTGGAACAATTTAACCAAGTCGTCGAAATGGCCATTCGAGCGTATCAACCTGACGTGATCATCTATGACGCGGGCGTGGATATTCATCAAGATGACGAATTGGGCTATTTGAATGTGTCTCTAGACGGACTGCTCGCAAGAGATGTCAGTATGTTTACCTTTGCAAAGCGTCACCAAATACCCATCGCAGCGGTTGTTGGGGGAGGGTATCGCACCGATCACAGTCAGCTAGTTGATTTGCACATGCAGTTGTTTAAAGGAGCGTTTGAGGTATTTACATCGCCGTGACGTATTGATGCATCTCCTACCATACAATCGCACAAAAGGAGATGCACTGCTTATCGCCAATATAACTGGTTATTTGGGCACGTAGAGGGCGTCGAATGGCTGCCCTGGTGGGTTATTGCGGTTGTACATTGTGCGCAACACGCGCTCAGCATTTTGCCCCCAGGCACTACCATCGCCAAATCCAGAAAAATGGTTGAGCATCCCTAACGCATGGCCAAGTTCATGAAGGGCTACATCGTAACTTGCCGTTTTATTGCAGGTGATCTGGCCGCCGTTTGCTCCGCTAACACTGTCTATGTTTAACCAGTTGAACTGATGATCGGTGTTATATTTTTTGGCCATATTTTCAATCGCGTAGTCGATATGGACAAGATAGCTGGTGGTATTGTAGTGAAATGGGCGAGTCGATACCGTGCCGCCACTGCAACTGCCGACCATGTTCCCTATGGCAGTACCTTGACTCCAGATAAAGCCCCAATCGGTATTAAGTCCGCTATAATCGATGTTCTCAGGATCGGATATGTCTAGATTAATCACGCCTTGAAAGTCAAAAAGTCGATAGCCAGCTATAGCCTCAGCTCTTTCCATTGCTTGGGTAAATCTGTGGTCGTCTTTTCCCAGATAATAAACGGGTATGAGTTCGCCTTCACGCCATCTTGTTAGCGCTAAACTGTGGGGTGCATCAGACTCGTCGCTGAAACAGTAAGTACCTGAACATTTTTCATCGGAAAGAGTTCGCCACGAACCAAGTGCGTAGTCATTGTTGCACGACGAATCGGCTTGGTTAGTACAATAGACCAAGTCCATGACTTCAGAATCAGAGACAGGGTCGTCGTCTAAACAACCGGTAAGTGCAAAGGCCGAAACAAGGAGCAGCGTTCGGTTTTTCATGTATAAGTCCTTAACAGTAAATATTAATTAACCATCGCATTGACCAAGAATCATCCTAGTACAGCGAAGTTATAAGGTGCTAAAACCAAAAAAGGAGGGAATAGGGTGCGTTAGATAGCGAATCCGAGCCCAAGGTAAATGCCATTTGACTGAAAATCACGCTGCAAAGGGCGGACATACTCTGCGTCAGTTGACTGGCTTCGATAACCCAATTGGATCCCTAAATCTACGACGGGGATAGGCAAAGTATACCCAAGACCGATGTCCCATCGTGTGGAATCAAATTTTTCACCCATAGCGTAGGACACTTCCCCATACGTACTTAACCCTGTAACGGGTAAGTAGCCTTCGAGTCGCCCATAGGCATGCGCGCCATAGTCGGTAAACTCGTAATAGCGCTCGTCAATATCCCACACAGTTGCCCCGAGGCCCCATGATGCCTTGATGAGATTAGAGTTATACAAGTTGTAGTAAAAGGTTAAATCCAGCTGATCTTCAATAAATGAAACGCTGTCGACATGAGAGGTGGTTACCTTGAGGTTTGGTAACACTGGGACTGGATGTTCAAAATAGAGAGAGGCGAAGTACGCACTATTGTTACTTGCGCTGCTGTCGTTGAATGAGCTGGAAGGCATCCAGTAGTTGGCATCAAATCCAAAGCCCAGTGACGTTGCACTGTGCGCGATGGAAGGGAGAACGAATAAAGTCGTGACATAAAGCGTCTTGCGAAATTGCATTAAAAAACTCTGATGAATAGCCAGTTGAAAGCGCGCATGCTATCATCCTAACCTCATGATAGCTATGGGTAAATTTCGAAATCAGTGCTCAAATATCACTCTGTTGTCGACGAGCTCAGTTACGCAGGGGCACCTTGATTATGGGGATATGAAGCTGCTTTCAGTTTGTTACGTTTGGATATATTTAGAAGGCCGCTTTCTACGTTCGCTGTTCGGGTGAGGCCAATATTGCAATTGGCGCCTTTCACAGCTTTACTCATAGATGAAACTCATGCCTAAGCTGTCCATGTATTGATGAACGATCGCGGCTGAATACTCAGGGTGAGTTACCACTATTCGAACTCACTCGATAAGGAAGCGCGGTATGAATAACCCCATTATTGCAGACAATAAACCGATCAAAGTCGAACTTACCGAAGGCCAAGATTATTACTTTTGTACCTGCGGCCAATCTAAGAATCAACCCTACTGCGATGGGTCCCATGCCGGAACGGGGTTTAAACCCAAACCCTTTACCGCCGACTCCACAGGAGACGCTTATTTATGCCGCTGTAAACACTCGCAGAATCAGCCGTTTTGCGATGGTGTGCATAAACAGTTTTCAGCCGAAGACGTTGGTAAAGAAGGACCTGGGGTACAAATTCAAAGTGCTGATTCTATGCCTACCGCTGCGCCAACCCAAGAAGAGCCTACCGTAGCGTTTATCCACCAACTTGCGAGAGAAGGATTATCTAAAGTTGGCCATCATGGACCGATGACCTCAATGGGCGTGCCAAGACATTTACTGCCACATTGGGACGATATACAAGTGATGGTAGCGCAAATGGCCGTGAAACCAAGACTCGAGGAGGTACCTGTTTCGACTCAACTGGTCATTGGCCCGAAAGCGAAGAAACCACTGACACTTTCGATTCCTTTGTTTGTCTCGGATATGAGCTTTGGCGCTCTGTCTGAAGAAGCCAAAGTTGCGTTAGCCACAGGTGCAGAATTGGCCGGGACAGGGATATGCTCAGGTGAAGGGGGAATGCTTCCAGAGGAGCAAGCTGCTAATTCTCACTATTTTTACGAACTGGCCAGCGCGGGCTTTGGTTACGATGAATCCAAACTAAAGCATGTACAAGCGTTTCATTTCAAGGGAGGGCAGGGGGCCAAAACCGGTACCGGAGGACATCTACCCGGTGTGAAAAATATAGGTAAAATTGCGCAAGTTCGCGGCTTAGAAGAAGGGACGGCGGCGATCTCTCCCCCCACTTTTAAAGATTTAAATACGGCTGAAGAGTTCAAACAATTTGCTGATCGGGTTCGTGAAGTCACAGGCGGTATCCCTATTGGCTTTAAACTCAGTGCCAATCATATTGAAGCAGACATTCAGTTTGCTCTTGATGCTAGCGCGGACTACATCATATTGGATGGTCGTGGCGGTGGTACCGGAGCTGCACCTGAAATGTTTAGAGATCATATTAGCGTACCGACCATACCCGCTCTTGCTAGAGCACGTGCTTACCTTGATAAAGTAGGGGCGAGCGGTAGAGTGACCTTAATCATTACCGGCGGTTTGCGTGTGCCAATGGATTTTGTGAAGGCTATGGCTTTAGGTGCCGATGGGGTAGCCATATCGAACAGTGCGATGCAGTCTATAGGCTGTGTGGCGGCAAGAATGTGCAACACCAACAACTGTCCGGCAGGTATCGCCACTCAAAAATCAGACTTACGGGCACGGCTTAATGTCGGCAAAGCCTCTATGCAACTGAAAAACTTCTTCGAGGCGTCAACAGAGTTGATGAGTGTTATGGCAAGAGCTTGTGGTCACGATAGCCTCGATCAATTTAACCCTAATGATCTTGCTACTTGGAACCGAGATATGGCGCAACTATCAGGGGTGCGGTATTCGGGAGTTGTTCCAATCACTTCAGACTAGTCTCAGCATTTTAGAAAAGGCAATAGCACTTAAACCCGATGATTTACGTGCATAGCAGTTGAGCTTGTGATAGACATAGTAAACCTATGGTTTTTAAAAGTTTACTTAGGATAAATGGAAATTACAAAAGCTCATCAATCGCTTGAGGATGCGTATGTTAGGTACGTTAGAGACTGTCATGCCGTTGGCTTAGAATACTACGACATGGCCGTTGATGACCCAAAGGCGTTTTTGTCTGAACTGACTAAGCACGCGCGCGGTGAATCGCTGCCTGAGGGCTGGGTTCAGTGCACGACCTACTTTTGTGTTGAAGACGGAGACATTGTGGGCACATTGAGACTGCGTCATCAATCGAATGACTTTATCGACAATGTGATTGGCCATATTGGCTACGAAACTCACCCAAAATCACGAGAACGCGGTGTTGCAACGGCTTTGCTGAAGCACGTTAAAAATAAAGCCCTTGAAGGGCAAGCGTTTATCATCTGTGAAACGACCAATAAACCTTCCGAAGCAGTCATGCTGCGCGCTGGAGCGGTGCTTGATACCACGCTTATCGATGCAGACAACGGTGTAGAGCTACTGCGATATAAACTCTGTGCAACCGACTAACTGGCATTGTCATTCATCCTAAAATATGGGCATAAAGGGCGGTTTGGTATTCGCGCATCCTATTAGCAATCCAGCTTAGTCGATTAAATTCAATACAATCGCACCATCTAAGTGCGGCGAATAGACCGCATTCGCACAGAAGTGGTGCGAATTATAAGCTATTGATTAAATTGAAGTAAATTATAGAAATAAAGCTAAAGTATTAAGACTTTTTGCCGTTATAGTAGCTAACCTGTATTTAGGCAATTTTCAAATACAGTTGTCGTTATTAGAGCTACATTTGTGCATTTGCATTTTTTCAACGGATTGAATAACTTATGAAGAATTTATCGTTCCAAAATAAAGTCTTGGTCATGATTTCGCTAATCATTACTGTGACGGTCGCTATTGCTTACACTAGCGCCAACTTTTTTATCAAAGACACCATCTATCAAAAAGACACCGACAGCATTTCCCACAATACGGGTCTTATCCAAGCTAATATTGAGCGAGAGCTGACGGACAAAATTGCCTTAGCTTCTGAGCTTGATTTTAGTATTTTGGCTGTCACCGAAGTAAAAGATAATACCGGCTTTGATCGCGTTATTAAGGTCATGGGCTCTTACGTGATGGATGATACCGGCGATATCGGTGTCGAAGAGCAAGAAATGTATATTGCACTTGCAGAGGCTCACCCTGCAGGACTGCTCATCAATCCAGTCAGCGTTCAAAATGGCAGTCCAACTTTGCTACTGTCTGCCAAGCGTGATGATGATTCGGTAGACTTTTTCGTAGTTGACCTGAGCAAATACGGCACCATGATCGACTCTCATATGTTATCGGGCAGCTATGTTGAGCTAAGTGCAGGATCGACAGTCATTTATAGTAATAAGCCTACGGGTGATTTTTCGACTATTTCTATCCCTGTACAGGTTGGCGATCAGCCGTGGAACCTGATCAGTTACATTGACAATGCCGCCATAGAAGCCAATGTGGACGAAGTAAACCAGAAGATCACTATCGCGTTGGTGGCAGCTGGGATCGTGATGATCTTTGTTAGTGCATTGTTTCTCAATGTGGCGTTTAGACCACTAAAGCAATTGAATGCACTTACCGCCGACTTATCACAAGGTAATGGCGACCTTACCCAGCGTTTAGCGGTTCGCGCCAACGATGAAATTGGTCAAATTTCGCAATCGATCAACCGCTTTATCGAGCAGTTGCAAAATATGTTTAAAGAAGTATCGGTTCTATCGAACTCGGTAGGAGGCTCTGCAGATAATTTAGCGGCTCAGTCTCGTTCTAACGTTGATACACTGGATCAGCATACCCAAGAATCTGAACAAGCGGTCACAGCCATTGAAGAGTTGAGTGCATCCGCCAGCTCAGTGGCAAGTAGCGCAGAAGATGCGGCTAAAATTACTGAACGCACAAGTCAATTTGCCGAAGAGTCAAAACAGACTGTGACGTTGGCCGTAGACAGCGTGAAGGATTTGGTTGAACAGGTGTCGTCTATGTCGATCTCCATCAGTACCATGAACTCCGACACTCAACAAATCAGTGCAGTATTGCAAGTGATTGGCGAGATTGCCGAGCAAACTAACTTACTGGCACTGAATGCCGCCATAGAAGCGGCTCGAGCTGGTGAGCAAGGGAGAGGGTTTGCTGTTGTGGCTGACGAAGTTCGCGCATTGGCTGCGCGAACTCAAGATAGCACCTCACAAATCAACGATATGTTGGCCAAGCTTAAGCAAAACGCCGAAACCGTGGTTGCGGAAATGGAAACCACACGAACAAGTTGTGAGCATACCGCGGAGCGTACGCACGAAGTGATGGACTCGTTGAATGTGGTTACTGAGTCGGTGGATGAGATTAATCAACTGAACTCAATCATCGCGACATCTGCCCAAGAGCAGCGACATGTTTCGGATGAAGTCAGCCGCAACATGCATAAAATTCAGCAGTTAATTATTCAACTTAACAGCAACTCTGAACAAGCAAGTCAAATTGAAGCGCGGCTCAATGGGACGTCAACAGAGTTAACCGACCTTATGGGCAAGTTTAAAGTCCAATAAGCATGACTCGATAATGCAGCGCCTCGCTTTGACACTCTCAATGCGGGGCGTTTTTGTTGTCACTAATCTTTAGAAAACCAAATCTCGCCATATAAGGCTTGAGCTTGCCGTTTGGAATCGTCACTGTCGGTCATCAGTGCTACCGCGTCGATATAGCGATAAGCCTGTTGATTTTTTTTGTCCGATCCCAGATCACCAAAGTACTCTATAAGATCTTGGTAAACGTGGCGTTTTTCAAAGTGCCATTGATTTATGGTGCTTTCTACTCCTCGAATTGCCAGCATTTTCGCAGCTTCCCCCGCATAGGCGTTGTCCCAATGGCTAAACATTGGCTGATTGCTCGACCATACATAATTTAATGCTCGAGTGCTCCAAAACTGCCAGCCACCATCCATAACGATATAAATACGCGCGACAAAATCATCGCCTTGCTTACTTTGCTCATCCAATCCCGCAAGTGAAGATTGTGCCTTCCAGGACCAGTTAAGATAAGGGGTATCGAAAAGGTCAACTCGTTTGCTCATAACTAGCCCTGAAGAAGACGCTATGGCCCTAGCTTGCAATACTTTGTCTTGCGAAGACTCGACAATGGTGTAATTGGTTTCGTCGGTAAAGCTTTTGACAGACCAATGCTCTAAGTGGCCTTGTGCAAATTGGGAGATAGACAGCGTGTCGCTATGTACCGAGTAGGAGAAAAGCAGCAGGATTAAACAGAGTGCGCGCATAGACGTCCTTGTAATGGCGATGAATCGTGGATGGTAATTTGAACCCTATAGATAAAAAAAATGACTTCCAATTGCTTAGAAGTCATAGAGTCAGTCTAGCGGTTATGAGGCTTACTCACAAGGCGGACCCATATAGATAGTGGCCAGGCCGCCTAACGAGGTTTCTCGATATTTCTTGTTCATATCTTTACCCGTTTGGTACATGGTCTCAATGACTTTATCGAGTGAGATTAGGCACTTACTATTACGTTTTAATGCCATACGTGATGCGTTAATGGCTTTCATTGCACCCATCGCGTTGCGCTCAATACACGGAACCTGTACTAAGCCACCGACTGGGTCACAGGTCATCCCCAATGAGTGCTCCATTGCGATTTCTGCTGCTATGCATATTTGCTCATTGCTGCCACCACGAAGCGCTGTTAATCCGGCTGCAGCCATAGAGGAAGAGACACCGACTTCACCCTGACAACCTACTTCTGCACCAGAAATCGACGCGTTAGTTTTGTATAAAATACCAATTGCCCCCGACACCGCGAGGAAGTCTTTAAGTTGTTTGGTGTCGAGTTTGCGTATGAACCTGTGGTAGTACATTAACACGGCAGGAATAACACCAGCAGCACCGTTAGTTGGTGAGGTTACCACTTGGCCACCCGCGGCGTTTTCTTCGCTAACGGCAAAGGCGAACAGGTTGATCCAATCCATAATTTCCATTGGATCGTTTTCTACAGCGGCATTTGCCTCAAGTTTTTTGAGCAAGTTAGGGGCGCGACGAGTCACGTTTAGCCCACCGTCTAATTTGCCTTCGGTTTCAAAACCACGCTCCATACAGCGGCGCATGACACGCCAGATTTGATCGGCGGTTTGGTCGATGTTTTCGAGCTCTTGGAACGATAATTCATTTTGCAAAATCATGCCGCCAAGACTCATTCCACTTTTTTCTGCCTGTTGCAACATTTCGTCCGCAGACGTAAAAGGGTAGGCAACGTCAACATCAACTTGTTGCTCACCAGATTCGATCTCGGCCGCGGTTTTGACAAACCCGCCACCAATCGAATAGTAGGTTTCGCAAGCAAGGGATTTGCCGTCTTTATCGAAGGCAGTGATCATCATACCGTTTTCGTGAAGCGGTAAGTTGTCTTGATGAAAAAGCATGTCATTTTTATAGTCAAAAGCAATTTCTTTTTGACCGGCAATATTCAGCTTGCCGTTATCAATCGCCTCGCGCATGCATAAATTTGCACTGGTGATTTTGATGGTGTTTGGCTTGTTGCCCAATAAACCCAATAGTGTGGCTCGATCGGTATGGTGTCCAATACCCGTTAGTGAGAGTGACCCATAAAGGTCCACCTGAATTCGAGCGACGTCGTCCATGCTAGATTGAATCAGGCCCGTAAAATGGTGACCCGCAATCATTGGTCCATTGGTGTGTGAACTTGAAGGTCCAACACCGATTTTGTAGATATCAAAGATAGATAGCATAACTTTACCTATTCGGATAATGCATTGTGTAGCCAGTTAGGCAAAATCGCGCACGCCAAAATCGACAGTGCTGCGAACAGTAAAAGCCCGTAATGGGCGGCCGTAGGCGTTTCAAATAGCGTTTTTTGTTGTTGATAAAACGGTTGTTGCTCGGCTGAAACCTCACCCCAAAAGGCACTGGTAATCATGCCAAACAACAAAGATATAAAGGTTTCGATTGGTGCAAACCAAGGCCACGCTATGTCATATTGACGTGTTACAAGCACGGCTAGGATACTGGCAATACTGACAACAATCACTCCTTTTTCGTTTGCGTGTTTAAAAAAGTGACCTATCAGGATGGAATTATGGTGTGGCAGGAGCGCCGCAATGCGAACACGACGAATCGTTAATCAATTGACGGGTATGTAGCATTCTTATTACGCATGCATTATTCGAACTTCGCCTAACTTGAAGACCATCCTAAAGATTGACTTTGCTTAGACAAACTAGTGTAGCTGATGTTTCACTTTAGCTCTCGCACTGCAACATTGTCAGAATTACAGTGCGAGCATTAGCTGGTTATTCGATCAGTTTAGATGAGTGTTGTTGATAAACCCTATAGTGTTGTTTTTCGGGTAATAAACTTCGGTCCATTGACTGCCTTCAGACAACACATATGCTTTTTCACCCTGGGGTATGCTTAGTAAAGTCGTGCTGTCAAAGTCGTTCTGTTTATAGACCTCAGTGAGTTTAACGTTGACGTGTTTTACCCTAAGTTTGTGTAACATAGCGTCAAGGTTGGACTGGGCATTTTTATAGTTGTTTTGAGCTGACGTCGCATACCAGTAGGCCGCTAATTCGTTACTTTTTCGCACACCAGTGCCATTTTCGTAGCGAACCCCTAAGTTGTTTTGCGCGACCTCGTCGCCTTGCTTGGCAGCACGTTCGTACCATTTAAAGGCTTGATAGTCGTCCTTTTCGGTCCCTTGCCCTTCAGCAAACATCACCCCAAGATTGTTTTGCGCTGCTGAGTGACCTTGTTCGGCCGCTTTGTTGTACCAGTTAAAGGCGGTTCGATAGCTTTTTTCTACGCCTTCGGCGTTACTGTACATCCAACCCAAACGAAACTGCGCATCACTGTCACCAAGATCGGCGGCTTGTTTAAACCATTTTCTGGCTTCATTTAAGTTCTTATCTCGCCCCAGCCCTTTGTAGTAATGTTGGGCGACGTAATATTTAGACGCACGATGATTCTGTTTGCCGGCTTGTTCAAACCAACGAAATGACTGCTCAAAGTCTTTCTCGATGCCTTCACCAAAGTAATACATTCGCGCCAAGTTATAGGCTGCAAACTTGTTCTCGGGTGCTGCTATCGTAAGCAGCTCAAAGGCTTTTTGAATGTTTTTTGGCGTACCAACACCGTATAGGTAGTAGCGTCCCAGTTCTGCCGTAGGGACAGGCCATTGTTCTTGCGCGGCTTGCGTCATCCAGCGAAAAGCTTGTTGCGTATCGACAGTACCGCTGTTGCCGTTCTCATAGATCCAAGCTAAGTTGCGCGCCGAGTCCTTATTGCCCTTAAGTGCAGACTGAGTGTACCAGTCGATAGAGGTGTCGTAGTCGACCTCTACACCATAGCCGCCGGCGTAAGCCAAGCCTAAATAGAATGCACAATAAGAGTTTTCTTTGATGCAGCGCTCAAACCACTTAATGGCATTGACATAATCCTTTTGACCCCAGTAGTGCTCGCCTAGGTTAGTGACATCGAACACGTTGCCGTCTTCGGCCTTCATCCAAAGTTGAAAAATAGCGTCGTTTTCGGCCAAAAACTCTTTGGCTGGCAGTGAACCATTGGCCTCTGCATCACGAACATAATCGTAGGCATCGGTGTACCTTTCTCTGTCTAAAAGAAACATACTGTAATCGTATTGCGCGTCGGCATTACCTGAGTCTGCTGCAATGGCTAGCCATTGTACATCGTCGGGCGTAGGGCGATTGGTTGAAGTGTATAGACGGTACATTGACCGGACGTCACCGTCGTTTGCGAGCTCAGTCCATGCAGCGCGAGCCGCATCAATATCGCCCGTTTGAAAAGACTCTTCTGCTGACTCATAAGTTGCGGCGCAGCCCGCCAGTGCAAATGTGATGAGAGCACTTAAAATCCAACTGCGTGTATTCATGTTCATTCCTTTGACTTTCATTGTGTATCTGCATCCTTTTCGCATCATAGAAAGGTTCATTCAATTGTCACAGGTGAAATTGCGGACTAAGAGAGGCCAATCACAGGTTTTGTCGTTGTTTTTCCCTCAATGTGCGGTAAATGAATATTTGCGTGATTTAAGATTAATGCGGAACTCGTTTTACGCAACGGGCAATAGGCTCGGTAACTTGGTACAATCAACGTATTAAATATCCAGTTGAGTATTCCCGTTGGCAAAGCGCACTCCAATCGTCGAAATCACCAGTTATGGCATTTACAAGCACTGGGATGCCCACTCCAAAGATCTTCCTAAGATCCAAGAATTTACTACCGAAGTTCAAGCCGATGAAGGCGTTGAATTTGGCTTTACGGTCAATATTAAACGCGCCAAAGGGGAGTTGTTGTCGTTTTGTGTTTATCACCCAGGCGTTATCAACAAAAAGGGACAACGTTTAGAGCCCTTTGATGGTGAGATCTACATTCGAAATAACGATTGGGACTTCTATCTTGGGGATACGATCCAACTGCTTCACCCAGAAGAGGGTTACGAAAGTAACTTAGGCCCATGGCGAATGGTGATCGAGCTTAAAGGTCGTGTTATTGCAGAAAAAACCTTTAAGGTGGTCGCACGTGACCAAGCTCAGTTCTGGAAGGCTCGGGGATACTAAGTTCGATTTGGTTAACGGTTTGTTAAATTGTTCTTGTGGGAATGGCTACTTTCCGTTATTTTATTTTTATTGAACGTTCAATTAATAAAAATATGCCTAAGGTCGGAATGGAAGCTGCGCGTCGACAGCAATTGATTGACGCCACATTTGCGTCAGTATCCAAGCATGGAATGCAAGCCAGTACTATTACCACAATCTGTCGCGAAGCAGGCTTGTCGACAGGTCTCATTAGTCACTACTTTGGCAATAAGCAGGGACTGATCGAGGCGAGCCTACGCTATCTTCTTACCCAATTGCATCACTATCTTGTTGAGCACACCCACAGTGAAATGAGCGCCCAGCAGCGGCTCGATGTTATTGTGGAGGCTAACTTTTCAAGGTGGCACCTACGTGGAGACACGTCAAAGACGTGGTTAAGCTTTTGGGCTCAATCGTTGCACAATTCATCGTTACGTCGCTTACAACAGGTGAGCAGTCGGCGATTGATCAGTAATCTTAGTTTTTCCTTTCAACAAGTCATGTCGCAACCCGATGCGCAGCAGTCTGCTCACATGGCGGCTGCCATGATAGATGGCTTGTGGCTACGCGCCGTGTTGGGCGGCTACACCGATGCTCAGATAGTACAGAGCGAAACATTCGCAAAACAGTATATTTCTTCCCTCATTACACGCTATGGAGAGTGTCATAATGTCCCCGGTTTATAAAAGCTTCATTGATGGTCAGTTCGTTTCTAATCAAAGTGGAGAGTGCTTTGACGTTATTAATCCAGCCACCAATCAAGTGATTTATCGTGTAGAAGAGGCCGATGACGATGTGCTGCAACAAGCCATCTCAAGCTCAAAGCGCGCGTTTGCGCTATGGTCTAATATGAGTGCTATCCAACGCGCCCGGATACTACGAAAAGCCGCGGATCTATTGCGAGAGCGCAATGATGAATTGGCCGTAATTGAAGTAAACGATACCGGCAAACCACTGCAAGAGGCCAACTGCGTTGACGTGCAAACTGGCGCGGATGTTATCGAGTATTTTGCAGGGCTTGCACCGGCTCAAGTCGGTCAGCAGCAAGCCGTTGGCGAGGATTTTTACTACACCCGAAAAGAGCCATTAGGCGTGGTTGCAGGAATTGGCGCGTGGAACTACCCACTGCAAATTGCGTGTTGGAAATCTGGCCCTGCACTTGCGGCGGGCAACGCCATGATTTTTAAACCTTCAGAAGAGACGCCGCTTGGCGCAATTAAGTTGGCCGAAATCTTCATAGAAGCAGGCATGCCAGCAGGGGTGTTTAATGTGATTCAGGGCGGGGCCAAGGTAGGGCAATTTCTTACCTCAAGTAATGACATCGCGAAAGTCTCCTTTACCGGAGAGGTGAGTACAGGTCAGGCGGTCGCAAAAGACGCCAGCCAGAGCCTGAAATCGGTCACAATGGAACTTGGCGGTAAATCGCCATTGTTGGTGTTTGAGGACGCCGATATTGAGCAGGCCGTAAGCGCTGCGATGTTGGGCAACTTTTACACTCAAGGCGAAGTATGCACCAACTGCACCCGTGTCTTTGTACATAGCTCAATTAAAAGTGCTTTTCTGAAACAGCTACAAACGCGCATAGAAAATAATATTATAGCGGGCGACCCTCTGGATCTTGAGGTGAATTTTGGTGCATTGATTTCGAAACAGCATCAACAGAAAGTCCTCGACTATATTGCGGTGGGTAAGGCGGAAGGCGCAAATATCCTCACTGGTGGCGCAGCATGGCAACCGAGTGGAGCACCTAATGGGAATTTCGTGCAGCCCACAGTGTTTGTTGATTGCACTGACGACATGCAAATTGTAAAAGAAGAGATTTTTGGCCCAGTAATGTGCGTTCTGACCTTTGACGATGAACATGAGGTGATTGCGCGCGCCAACGATACTCTTTTAGGGTTGGGGGCTGGTGTGTTTACCACCGATATTCAACGAGCGCATCGCGTGATCCATCAAATCCAAGCGGGTATTTGCTGGATCAACAGCTATGGCGCTTCACCAGCTGAGATGCCAGTTGGGGGATATAAGTTGTCGGGGATTGGGCGTGAGAATGGGATTGAGACGCTGGCCAGTTACACCCAAACCAAGTCAATTTATGTTGGCATGGGCAAACTAGAGAGCCCATTCTAATGAGTCAAACAACAGAATTTGATTACATAATCGTAGGCGCTGGGTCGGCTGGCTGTGTGCTTGCCAATCGACTGTCTGCAGATCCTGCACATAAAGTACTACTGCTTGAAACGGGGGGCAGTGATAAAAGCCTGTTTATCAAAATGCCAACCGCGCTGTCTATTCCAATGAACAGCAGTAAATACGCATGGCAATTTCATACTCAACAAGAACCTTTTCTCGATAATAGAGTGATGCATTGCCCCAGAGGAAAAGTCCTGGGTGGCAGCTCTTCGATCAATGGAATGGTCTGGGTGAGAGGGCATGCCAAAGATTTCGATGAGTGGGAATCGCTTGGCGCTAAAGGTTGGGGTTATCAAGATTGTTTGCCCTATTTTGTGCAAGCCGAAAGTTACTTCCAACCAGACGGCAATCATCGCGGCATGGCCGGCCCTATAGGTGTAAATAATGGCAATCAAATGGCCAATCCATTGTACAAGGCATTTATTCAAGCTGGAGTGCAAGCTGGGTATCCTATTATTGCGGACTATAACGGTGAGCAGCAAGAAGGCTTTTCGCCCATGCAAATGAGCGTGAAACAAGGCGTACGTAGCTCGACCGCTCGCGAATATCTCGACCCGATAAAGTCACGTCCAAACCTAACCATTCAAACTGGCGCTTTGGCAGAGAAAGTGTTATTCGACAATAAACGCGCCAAAGGAGTGCGTTATCAGCTTAAAGGTCGTTCTTATGAGGCCTACTCAAGCAAAGAGGTGATATTAAGTGCAGGTGCAATTGGCTCGCCGCATTTGCTGCAACTCTCTGGTATTGGCGATAGTGAAGTACTCAGCAATGCAGGGGTAGAAACAGTGCATCATTTGCCTGGGGTTGGGCAAAACTTGCAGGACCACCTTGAGTTTTATTTTCAATATAAATGTAAGCAGCCCATTACCCTCAATGGCAAGCTGGGTCTTATATCTAAGGGGCTAATTGGCGCACGTTGGATGGTTAATCGTAGTGGGCTAGGTGCAACCAATCATTTCGAATCGTGCGCGTTTATTCGCTCTAACGAGCAAGCCGAGTGGCCCGATATTCAGTATCACTTTCTTCCTGCCGCCATTCGTTATGACGGAAAGCTGGCGTTTGATGGACATGGGTTTCAAGTGCATGTTGGTCATAATAAACCAAAGAGTCGAGGCGCTGTGACGTTAGTGTCAAACAACCCGGCCGATCCACCCAGTATCCAGTTTAACTACTTGCAGCATCCTGACGATATTTCCGGTTTTAGAGCCTGCGTGAGACTGACGCGTCAAATCATAGAGCAGCCAGCCTTCGATGAGTTCCGTGATGGAGAAATTCAACCTGGTGAGACGGTAAATAGCGATGAGCAGATCGATCAATTTGTACGCCAACATGTCGAAAGTGCCTATCATCCAAGCTGTTCCTGTCGAATGGGGGAGGATGAGTTAGCGGTGGTTGACTCCAATACAAAGGTTCATGGCGTGAGCGGCTTACGTGTGGTGGATTCGTCCATTTTTCCAAGCATTCCCAACGGCAATTTAAATGCGCCAACGATTATGGTGGCAGAAAAGGCAGCAGCTGTGATTTTATTGAGCTAACTGCTCTACACTGGATGCACAACGCATGGGTATTTGGGACGGCTTGCTTTTCTCTAGCTCAATTGGTTTTACTCGCGCGTGTATTTTATCCCGTTGCCTAGTGAGCGAGATGCTATCGATTTCGGGATCATCATTCGTTGGTAACGCTTATCCAGTATCGGCTTGGCATACGCTTGGCGCTCTGCTAGTCGTTTTTCGGTAGGCATACCTATTAAGCGTGATTCTGAACCGTAGAGGTTTTGGTTTTTAGCCAGCGCCTTAAAGCCTTGCCCGACTTACCTCTACCGTGACGCTTCTTAGCGTCCACCAACTAACGCCGAGCATGAGCTAAGCAATTTTTCCATTTCAAGTCTGCGATTGGTTGGAGACTTGATCTTATTCCTCGTATAGGAAGATTGGAATGCACGTTTAGGATGCGTTTACCATCATATGGACCAAACCTTGCTTGTATTGAGTAACAAAAAAGAGAGCCTTCGCGGCTCTCCTTTGCGTAAATCAAGCCTGATTAGTCATCACACTCAGTGCAAACATCAACATTAGTAAAGTCTAAGCTGCCGAGCTCACCATTAATAACGGTGCCGTCAATCGGACCATAAATGATATCGTCATTTGTGCCTGCATAAACCTTATAATCAGAATCTGGGATTGAGTTGATTATATAGCTGTAGGCAGTCTGACTTTCATTGACAGACCCTAGGTATGCTTTTTCCATCGTAGAGTCGTTAACGTCAAATAGGATAACCTCTTTGATGAATACATCGGGACTTACACTGATGAATTCAGCAGAGTACTCCTTTTGACCTAGCCAATCATCAATCACGAGCTGCTCAAACACATGGCTATTCATACTCAGATCGAAGAAGGCGTAATTGGGGATGGTTAGGCCACCATCGGCTTCTAGTGCCAAAACAGCTTCATCAAACCCAGTGCGGGAGTATTCAGCATCACTGATTGAGCCCTTAATTAACCTGAGTATATCACCAGATTCTAACCCCCCCTCCTCTATAAGATAGTTTAGAGCGGTCAGGAATACAGGATATTGGTCGTTGTCAAATTTATTATCAATTTGTTGACCCTCACTCCAATATTCAACTCGGTAAGTTGAATGGAGGTGCCCATGATCTTTCACAAGGTGATCATGAAAGCTTTTCATGAGATTCTGGGTAACGTTATCAATTTGCATATCGCGAGCATAGTACTCAGCAGTTGCTTCTTGGAACCAGTACGGCAAGAAATAAAATCCTTCTATACGACCAAGTAATTCAGCTTGGATTGTGTGGAACAGCTCATGCTTAACCAAAATTAAGCCGTTTTCAGCAAACTGGCTTGGACTAGCTTCCATTCCTTGAACAAACCCGGTTCCATTATTGGCCTTACTATTAATAAAACAGACAACCCACTTGTCTTCATCTGTAATATTAAGCTCTTCGCGAGTAAGGCCAACACCTTCATATAACTCGTTCAGTGCAACTTGAGAAAACTGTGCCATGTACCTTAGGTCACGGTCATACTGATTTTTGTCTGCATGTTCACTATAGCCAACGATTAAATCATTGGTCTCGAATACAGTGCTACTAGGGTGATTACACAAATTACCATTTGGAAGGCTTGATTCTAGAACTTCTACTTTAGCCATTTTTGCTGCAATTTCACCAGTAGGGGCATCGAAAATACCGCCGCTACCACCACCACTACCACCACTACCACCACCACCATCATCACTTGAACCGCCGCAAGCTGAAATAGACATCGCTACAGCGACGATTATTAAGTGCTTTTTCATAAAAACTCCATAGTATACACTTCAATTTAAGTTATTGTATTTATTATAAAAACAATGCAGGGCGGCCATAATAACTATAACCATACGAATAACATGTTTTATTTCGAAAAAAGTGTTACATTTCGTTTTTGTATATGAGTTTGGTTGCAACTCATCGCCGAGTAGATCAACGTTATGCTCAACTAAACATTTGCATGTTTCTGTTCTGCCATGCCCCTTATCTTGGGTGAAGATTTCGTCGGCATCAATTGCTCAAAGAAAGTGTTTTTTCGCTAATTGCTCTAGCGCCTTCCGTTGTTTGGTTAGATCTTTATCTAAGTTTTTGTAGAACGTTGTTTCGTTTCGTTTGGTTGCTTGATCGCGGTAAACTACCAGCCATTGTTGAATAACCGAACCATAGTCAGCACTGGGGAGCTCGGTCAAAAGGTGTACGTCACATCCATCAAATCCGATAGCCAAGTTTTACACCCAAATTAAAAAAGCGACTATTTTCCTAAAAGCTGAGCTAGTTGCGTTTTTGAACCGTTGGTATTCTGAGTCCATTCAAGAAGCCATATTGGCGTCTCTAATAATTCAATACTAAACCTTCAACGGAGCAATATAATGTCTAGCGCATTTTTCATTCCTTCAGTAAACCTTATGGGTACTGGCTGTCTAAGTGATGCAATTAATAGTGTCCAGTCTTTGGGCTACAAAAAAGCCCTTATCGTCACGGACTCTGTACTAAACCAAATTGGTATCGTGGCAAAAGTGACTTCACTACTTGAGCAAGTGGGCGTAGAGTCTGTCGTTTTCGATCAAACAAAACCAAACCCTACTGTCGAAAACGTGAACGATGGTTTGGCAATGTTCAAACAAGGTCAGTGTGACAGTGTTATTTCTCTTGGTGGCGGCTCTCCACACGATTGCGCAAAAGGGATTGCACTGTTAGTTACTAATGGCGGTGAGATTAAAGACTACGAGGGTGTTGATCAGTCAACTAAACCACAAGCTCCACTTATCGCCATCAACACCACGGCAGGTACAGCTTCAGAGATGACGCGTTTCTGTATCATCACTGATGACGCACGTCACGTGAAAATGGCTATCGTTGATAAGCACGTAACACCAATAATCTCAGTCAATGACCCTGAGCTCATGCTTGCAAAACCAGCATCACTCACTGCTGCGACAGGTATGGATGCCCTAACTCATGCTATTGAGGCTTATGTTTCTGTTGCGGCTACGCCAGTGACGGATGCGGTTGCGATCAAAGCGATTGAAATGGTTCAAGCTAATCTGCGCCAAGCTGTGAGCAACGGTGATGACATCACTGCGCGCGATAACATGGCGTACGCTCAATTTATGGCGGGCATGGCATTCAACAACGCATCACTGGGTTACGTACACGCAATTGCTCACCAACTTGGTGGTTACTATGACTTGCCACATGGAGTATGTAACGCCGTACTACTTCCTCACGTACAACAGTACAACACTCAAGTTTCTTCTGCACGTCTACGTGATGTTGCAAAAGCTATGGGTGTCGATGTAACAGCAATGAATGATACTGAAGCAGCAGAAGCGGGCATAGAGGCGATTCGTCAGCTATCGAAAGATGTGAACATTCCAGCAGGCCTTGAAGAGCTGGGTGTAAAGAAAGATGACTTTGATATTCTGGCACAGAACGCGCTGAAAGATGCGTGCGGTTTTACTAACCCTAAACAAGCGACTCACGACGAGATCGTTGAAATCTTAAGTACAGCGATGTAACTCTCATCTTTTTAGAAGCTCCCCAAACAGGGGAGCTTCTGGTACATTGAAACTGCGTAAGATCAAAGAAGCGAGCACTAACTCACATTAAAATTGCGTTTAGATTGTTTCGCGGGGTGACGCAAAAACAGATGCACACGATCAATGACTTTAAAAGAGTAACCGAACGAGAGTATGCGCTTTCTACCGACAGCTTAAACTTACTCTACTACGACCTACCGCAGTACTTTGACGATTGCTATCATTCCTACGATAGTCCGCGCCTGTGCACCATTTTAACGGGTACAAAGGAAGTCAAAGTAAACCAATCTGATTCCTTTCAATACGACCGAACCGAATTCGTTCTTCTGCCGCCTAACGCAACCGTGCACATGAGTATGCCAAGCTCAACTAAGGCGCTAGTGTATGAGTTTAGCGACCAGCTAATTGATGGTGTTGTCCAGCAGGTTGTTGACAACCTAGAGGTCGATTCCGCTCAATACATCGACTGCAACTCCTTTAGTCACAACAAGATCAATAACCGCCTAGGCGAGCTACATCAACGTATGCAGCAAATCGTCGCTGGAAACGACACCAATATGCGCTTTCTGCTCAATCTTACTTGCCAAGAGGTCGTTTATGAGTTGTTGAGAAAACAGTCTTGCCACAGCATCTTATACCAAGCAAAAAATCACCCTATTAATCAGGCAATAAGACTGATGAAATCCAGTCACCATCAAAGTATTTCCGAGATTGCAGAAGAGGTTGGCTTATCACTATCCAACTTCAGTCAAAAATTTAAAGCTGTCACCGAGTCAACACCTAAAGACTATGTGAGACAACTCCGACTACAACGTTCACAAAAGCTACTAGAAACACTATCCGTTACAGACGCAGCAATGGAGGTAGGGTACGACAATATTTCCCACTATATTCGATTGTTCAAAATGGAGTTTGGGGTTACGCCCAAGCAATACCAACTGCAATATCAAATTCGTGCTTAGTACAGTAATGATCTCATTAGCTTCTATGGGAGACCTACGCCTAGTGACGTTCACTTTAGGTGAGCGGCATTGTTTTTTCTTCACTACTCTAGGAAAGGATCTTTGTCGTCTCGGCTCTAATATTTAACTCTCGCTCATCGAGTAATAGCTCGGACGTTGCCTTGTTATTGCCGTGGTGAAAAATAGGGGAGACCCTGCACAAAACTCATGAGACAGTTGCGGATCGTCTATGAACGATATGGTTTAGAAAGAGAACAAACTGGATGCAAATTGGTCTCAAATTCCTTTGGTAATTAGAGTGCGACAGAATCGCTTGGTGATCACAAGCCAGCACACATCTCGCTAGCTTGAAGATGGACATTTCCATTTTAGCAAGGTTGCTAATTTAGCAAAGCATGAATGACTAAGAGTATGGAAAAGTCGCTTACGTGAGTGCCTCAAGCTTGAGGAATTGCCTTATCCTTGACGAGTCTGGATTAGTGAAAAACTTCTCTGGGTTGGATTTCTCAATCAATATCCCCTTTTCAAGGAATACCACCTGATCCGATACTTGACGTGCGAACTCCATTTCATGAGTCACCACCACCATGGTGTAGCCCTCTTGTGATAGCTTCTTCATCACCAATAATACCTCTTCGACTAATTCAGGGTCGAGTGCCGAGGTTGGCTCATCAAACAGCAATACATCCGGCTCCATCGCTAATGCTCTGGCAATCGCGACACGTTGCTTTTGTCCGCCCGACAACATACTTGGGTAACTCTCGAGTTTATGCGACATCCCAACCTTGTCCAGTTGCTTACAAGCCATCTCCTCAGCGTCCGACTTCGCCATTTTTTTCACGTGTATCAACGCTTCCATGACGTTTTGCAACACAGTTAGATGTGGCCATAAGTTGAAGCCTTGAAAGACCATACCAAGACGTTCTCTGAGCTTAGCCAGCTCTTTGTATTTGAGCGGCTTACCTGTTTCAGAGTTAATACCAATGCGCTCATCACCCATAAAAATGGTGCCGCGTTCTGGTTGTTCTAACCAGTTCATGCAGCGCAATAACGTCGATTTACCTGAACCCGACGAACCGAGAATACTCACCACATCACCTTTATTGATTGTGAGGTTGATGTCTCGCAGCACTTCAATACCATCAAACTGTTTCGACAAGTTTTCAATGTTTATGATCGTCTCTTGTTCTTCCAATAATGGCTCGCACTCAATGACTTCCAAAGAAGGGTTATTCGGTGCTTCCGTTTCTATAATCTCTGGTTGTTTAAGCATGGCTAAGCCCTCTAAGTTCAACTTTGGTTTGAATTCGTTTGGTGATGGTTTCAAGTACAATACTTACAGCCCAGTAGAGCGCGATAGCAATAATGAATGCGTTCAGTGGAATGAAGTACGTTGATTGAATACTGTTGGCTGCCGCAGTAATTTCTGCGACGGTTATGATGCTAAGAAACGCAGTGTCTTTTAAGCAGATAATGAGCTGGTTAGTGATCAGAGGAACCGACTTAAACAACACATTGGGGGTGATGATTCGAGTGAAGGTTTTTAGCTTAGAAAACCCATAAGCGTGTGCGGCTTCGATGTAACCTGGGTCTAACCCTTTACGTACGCCTCGAAAAATCTCACAAAAATAGGTGCCGTGATAGAGACTAAGCGCGATGATTCCCGCTGTTACTGCGTCTAATCGAATGCCAACTTGAGGTAAGCCGTAATAGAGCAGGTACGCTAAGATTAGAAACGGTAAGGTGCGCATCATGCTTATCAAGCTGTTGATTGCGTGCTTTACACCAAGCTTTGAGTTTTCAAGGCAGTACAACAAACCAATGCCAATGATGAAACTCAAGATTGAAGACGAAACAAATAGATAAAAGGTGGTTGCAAACCCTGAAGCAAACAGCTCTTTTTGTTGCCAGATAATAGTCCATTCTTCCATATTTACTCCTTACATTTACCCACTTTATAACGGCTGTATGCACTTACTGCTGCAGATAAGTGGCTCGGTTTTCAGCCACAGCTTGCAACTTCACCAACACGCCAATAACCATCATATATATGGCACCGGCACACAGAATGGGCCCGAGGGGTTCGTAGGTAACCGCAGAGATTCTATTGGTGACACGGGTTAAGTCGACGATGCCGATCACTGCTATAGCTGGGCTACCTTTAATTAAGAACGACATCTCATTTACTAGCGCTGGTAGGCTCATGATCACCATTTGTGGGAACATGATGCGGCGGAAGTAAGTGATACGTCTCATACCAATGGCTTCAGCCGCTTCCATTTGCCCTTTTGAAAAGTTAAGAAAGGCGTTGCGCCAAATCTCTGCATTGAATGCCGATGTATTGAGTGTGAGTGCTAAAATGGCAGAAACATGCTTATCTAAATTGATGCCAAATGATGGAAAAGAAAGGAAAATAAACAGAGCCAATGTCACCAAAGGCGTTGCTCGCGCCCAACTAACATAGATACCCAACATTTGATCCACAAACGGGATTTTCATCATTCTAACCAAGGCAATCATTAAGCCGATGACGACGCCTAAGACAATCGAGACTGCCGATATCCAAACCGTTGCCCACGCGCCCTGTAGTAACTGTTCCCAAGCGTAAAAATCCATAAACGACCTCTATTTATCAGCGGCTTCTATCGATAAATTGTGCAAATGACTCATGGGTTAAACCGCTGTGAACCCATTGACATGGAGCCGGCAACTGTGTGTGTCGGCGCATGATCATTCATTATTCATCTATTGAACGGCTGTTAGCTTGCGGTACTGCTCAACCGAAGTGATGGCCTCTGAAGGTAGTTGGTCGAACGATTCACCGAACCACTTCTTCTGTAATTCTGCCATTTTTCCTGTTTTCTCAAGGTGTAGAAAGAATTCCGTTAGGTAAGCCAAAAGTTCAGGATTATCTTTGGGAACTGGCCAGCTAACGAAGCCCGGGCCAGAGACCGCTTCGCCTTTTTTGAATACCTTTGACTTCGACTTCACTACCTGGTTCACAGAAACCACACTGTTGATCACATAGTCGATACGGCCGATCGCCAAGTCTGAATACGCTTCTGGATAAGATTGATACTGAACTACTTTACCCAACGACTTGCCTTGTGCTTCTAACATCTGTTCCAGCTCAGGAAGTCGCTCTAGCAAGGCACTGCCCGCTTGTAGCCCCACCGTTTTACCATCTAAATCCGCGACAGTATTGATGTCGTCATCACCCGCTCGGGTTAAGAAGTAGTGCTGCGCTGAAGCAATAGGTGGAGTAAAGTCGAATGCCTTTAGACGAGCGTCGGTAATGATCGCTCCAGTTAACGCCACATCGTATTGACCTGCGGATACTGACGCGAGTAACCCTGTCCAAGGTAAGATCTCCTGTTCAATATCGAACGTCGAATATTTACGCAGTTCATCAAGTAGATCTTTATTAATCCCAGCCGGATTGCCACGATCGATGTAGTTGAATGGCGAATAGTTATCTTCTGTCGCCACTTTCATAAAACCTTGCTTTTCGATGGCTGCAAGCTCGGATGCTTGAGCGATACCAAAACAACCCAGTACGATTGTTGCTGCCGCTGTTGAAACCAATGCCTTCATCGTCATTCCCTGTTTCATACGCTTTCCTTATCGAGATTATTTGCCTGCCTTTACTTTATGAACGGAATGCCTCGAAGACGTAGAGCCAATTTGATTTTCGGCTTGGGACAGAGCTATTTTTAATTTAGATCAAAGCATCTTTCACATTGGATACCGATCAAAAGCCAGTCCCTAAAACACCTATGGGAACTCTGGCTCACTTCTTGCAATTTTATTAAAGAGGACCGAGGTTTACTGAGAGTAAGGACCGTATCTCATGGCGATAAATCACAATTGTTTCATCGAGTTTGATTCCAAAAGAAGCCTGCAAGAACAAGTACGTAGCTATTTGGTGACG
This sequence comes from Vibrio sp. qd031, assembly GCF_002100145.1. Classification (GTDB taxonomy): domain Bacteria; phylum Pseudomonadota; class Gammaproteobacteria; order Enterobacterales; family Vibrionaceae; genus Vibrio. The sequence goes on along the minus strand of NZ_JXQD01000024.1, from coordinate 305,209 downwards.
GCGATACTAAATGGTATTTTTCCTGCAGAACAAGCGCTTCCGTCTTGTCGCAAGCTCTCTAGCCAATTGGGCGTTTCACGCAATACGGTCTCGTTGGTGTACGACAGTTTACTCGATGATGGTTATCTCATCAGCAAGCCTCGCAGCGGTTATTACCTGTCAGAAAAGTATCAAAATCCAAGCGAAACAATGGATACGAATTTGGATCATTTTGAATCAACAGACAACGACAATGCACCGGATTGGAGCAAGCGAGTAAAACTGCAATTGAGCCAATACCCTCGCATCGTCAAACCCTCGCATTGGAGCTGCTATCGATACCCATTTATTTTTGGCCAACCCTCTATCAATGACTTTCCATTAGCTCAATGGCGAGAAGCGACAAGAAAGGTCACTTTAGATCCACATGACCACCGCTGGCTGTGTGACAAGGTCGATAAAGACGTCGACATGTTGGTCGAACAGATACGCACAAGAGTTCTCCCTCAGCGCGGCATTCACGCCCAAAGTGATGAGATCCTCATAACCTTGGGTTCACAGAATGCATTGTATTTGATTTCGACCTTGCTCATGAACCATCAGAGCCGAGTCGGTGTCGAGAACCCCGGCTACAAAGAAGCGCATCACACCTTTAATCTCTCTGGTGCGCAGTTACACCCGCACCAAGTGGATGAACAAGGATTAAGATTTAATGAGCACTCTTCACTTTGCGATCACTTCTATGTTACACCTAGCCACCAAGCCCCAACCGGCGTCACCATGAGTGACGAGCGTCGAGCTCAGTTACTGGCAATGGCCAAAGCCAATGATGCAGTGATTATCGAAGATGACTATGACGCTGAGTGCAACGTGGAATGGAACCCTAAACCTGCGCTGAAAGCCAATGACAAGGAAGGGCGCGTCATCTACGTCAGCAGCTTCTCTAAACTACTGGCACCCGGGTTGCGGTTAGGCTACATCGTGGCACCAGAAGAGTTAATTTACGAACTTAGAATATTGCGTCGATTGATGTATCGACACGCTCCAAGCCGCGTTCAAATGGAAATGGCGCACTTTATTGAACAAGGCTACTACGACAGCTTTGTGAGGCGTTTTAGAGAAAATACGCGCCTGCGCTGGAAGCTTATCAACGACGCAGTCTTGAAATACTTACCTGACTGCAAGCGACTGGCTCAAAGCGAGCAGGCCAACTCTCTTTGGCTACAAACGCCCAGCCACATCAATAGTCAGCGTTTAGCGTCACGAGCCGCCCAAAAGGGCATATTAATTGAGACAGGCTATTCGCACTTCATGAGTAATGACAGCACACAAACAGAACTGGGCGCGGATCCGCTATCAGACTATGACCCCAACGCCTATTTTCGATTAGGCTTTCACGCCATCGACAAAGATCTGATCGCCCCCGGCATCAAAGAGCTGTCAGAAGTGATGAAGATCTAGCATTAGTAAAGAACGGTTTAACCAAAGTGATTAAGTGAATGAATGACAAAAGAGCATCAATCGATGCTCTTTTGTCGTTTCTGAAGGTTAAGTTTGGCTCGTTGAAAAGAGCGGGAAATCCTTTGCTACAGTGATTTTGTTGCGCTGGCTATTTTATTGAAAAATTAACACGCGAGCTCACACAATACTTCATCAATGATCTTGACGCCTTTCTCTATCTCACTTGGCTGAATAATTAAAGGTGGAGCGACGTGAATGCGGTTATTGACAATGAAGGTCAACAAGCCTCGTTTGGTCAATTTTGCTTTCAATTGCCCCATTTTTTCATTGCTTAAAGGAGTCTTACTTTCACGATCTTCCACCAGCTCTACTGCCCAAAACATCCCTTTTCCGCGTACATCACCAATCATAGGGTGCAACTCTTGAAGGCTCAGTAGAAGCGGCCCTAGAACGCTGTTACCGACGTTATCTGCATGCGTGACAATACCTTCTTGCTCCATCACATCGAGCGTTGCGACGATCGAAGCCATAGCCAAAGGGTGACCAGAGTAGGTTAAGCCACCCATAAAGAAGTTCGACTTAAAGTACTCAACGATCGGTTCGCTGACCACCACACCACCAGCAGGTACGTAACCGGAGTTCACCCCTTTGGCGAAAGTAATCAGATCCGGTACGACATTGAAGTGCTCAAACGCAAACCACTTACCCGTGCGACCAAAGCCGACCATCACCTCATCAAAGATCAGTTGAATGCCGTATTTGGTTGCCAGCTCACGCACTCCGATAAGGTAATCTTTGGGCGGAATGAGAAAGCCAGCCGTTCCTGGGATCGTCTCTAAAATAATTGCCGCAATCGCCGTTGGTCCTTCGCATTCAATCACTCGCTCTAAATGCTGTAGGGCACGCTCACTCTCTTCTGCCTCAGTCGCCGCATTGAACTCGCTTCGATACAGAAATGGATTGAAGAAGTGAACGTGCCCACGGCTATACTCGTTTGGAATTCGACGAAAGTCCCCCGTCGCCGCAATAGCAGTGCCTGTATTACCATGGTAAGAGCGGTAAGCAGATAGCACCTTGTCGCGCCCTGTGAATTGTCGAGCCATACGAATCGCATTTTCGTTGGCGTCTGCCCCTGCATTAGTAAAGAACACCTTCTTAAACGAACTTGGCGCTTTCGACAAAATGCGTTTGGCCGCCAACCCACGAGTGAGGTTTGCGGTCGCTGGAGCAACGGTCACCAAGGAGTCTGCTTGATCTTTAATCGCTTTGATCACTTGTGGATGCTGATGACCAATGTTGGTATTAACCAGTTGGCTACTAAAATCAAGGTACTCTTTACCTTCGTAGTCCCACATTTTGCATCCTTGCCCACCCGCAATGGCGATAGGCTCAGCCGCTTCTTGAATCGACCAAGAATGAAATACGCTCTTGTCGAGGTCGATAATATCTTGGTTCACAAGCTGTTCTGTTGATACTTCCATTTTATCGTCTCCATTAACAACATTAGAATAACAGCCGCTCGTACTTGGCTCGTCTTCGAGAATGAAAGACGCGACACACGACATTGAAAAGGCTGCGCTATCGGATGGAATAATCTTCATCCCAAACAGGGCGGAGCTCATAGTGTCAGTTTCAACAAAACCGTGGGCCAGTGAATAATTCCATACCTCGTCCCCGAACCAACCAACGGCCTGACCCATTCCAATCGTCGATCTGGCTCTATTCAAAATTCTTAGGTGTGACTAGATTGAAAGGCAGACGAGACAAGTCTCAACGAGCGCTAATTAACGCAGCACCAATATCAAACGCAATGAGGTAAACAAGAGTGGAAGTGGGATTGGCGATGACATTGATTCTGTTTGCAGGAGTAGTTCGAGGCTATTCAGGGTTTGGGTTTGCGATTCTCGCAGTGCTGTCCCTCAGCTTTATTGTTCCCCCACTGCAAGCAGTAACCATTGCTATCCTGTTGGATTTTTTAAGTACCTTTCCTCTACTCAAGCGAAGTAAAACCACCATCAATATCCGGCTTATTGCGCCACTGTGTATTGGCATGTTGGTTGCGGTACCTTTCTCGCTGTATTTCATTAGCACGGTATCGGAATCAGGCTTGAAGGCCTTTATCGCGATGATGTCTTTAGTTGCTGGCACGCTGATTATTTTGGACTTACGCCTCTCTTGGTTACACCAACGACACGCGTTTTGGGCGGGAGCAATTTCGGGGTTTAGTATGACCACCGCCTCTTCGGGAGGTCCACCATTAGTGACGTATTTGATGAATCTAACCATTAAAACCAGTGAACAGAGAGCCACCGCAATTGTGTTTTTTCTGATGAGTTCAGCGATTTCACTGATCGGTTTTATGTGGATTGGTGCATTTAACCAAGGATCGTTAATCACAGGTTTATGGCTATTACCGGCAGCTTTGATAGGCAATATACTGGGGCAAAAGCTGTATCTATCGGTGCCGAACTTGTCTGCAAAAACAACGACCGCGCCGATTTTGATCGGCATGGCACTACTTATGTTAATTTCAAATTAGAAGGATGTATTTATGGATAAGATAGCGTTCATTACAGGGGCAACCTCTGGTTTCGGCAAAGCGGCGGCAAAACGTTTTGCAGAAGATAACTGGTCGTTAGTGTTGTCTGGTCGTCGAATCGAAAGATTACTCGAGCTAAAGGAAGAATTAACGGTACCTGTGCATGTAATTCAGCTCGACGTTCGAGACGCAGACGCCGTAAAACAAGCGATCGATTCACTACCTACTGAATTTTCATCGGTTACAGCATTAATCAACAATGCAGGCCTAGCCTTAGCACCAGAAGGCGCGCCCGATGTGGACTTAAAAGACTGGCACACTATGATCGACACCAATGTCACTGGCTTAGTCAATGTCACTCATGCACTGCTGCCTACGTTAATTAAAAAAGGCGCTGGGAGCTCTATCATCAATGTCGGCTCAATTGCAGGGCAATGGCCTTATCCTGGAAGCCATGTGTACGGAGGCACTAAAGCATTCGTAAAGCAGTTTAGCTACAACCTTCGCTGCGACCTACAAGGCACAGGAGTGCGTGTGACGGATCTTTCCCCTGGCATTGCGGAAACCGAATTTACGCTAGTGAGAACCAAAGGCAATCAGGTCGCTTCGGACAATCTTTACCAAGGTACAACGCCATTGTCAGCAGAGGATATTGCCGAGCAGATGTTTTATATCGCGACCTTGCCAGAACACATCAACATCAATCGAGTCGAGGTGATGCCAACTCGACAAGCGTGGTCTCCATTCTCTATCGACAGAGACTAACGTCAAATAGACCAAAATAATAAAGGTGCTTGTTCGATTCAGAGCGCCTTTCACTTTACGAAGTGTCGATAAATGGGCAAAACTACGTCTTGATCCGTACCAGCAGTATCGGACACCGAGTTAAGTGAGTAAAATAACTAATGAGGTGAATCAATGACTATTAAGACAACTAAACGGACTCGACACACAGAAGAGTTTGAGGCAGAAGCATTAAAGCTTGCAGATTAAATTGGTGTAGCGAAGGCTGCCAAGCAGCTTTCCCTGCATGAATCTCAACTTTATGCATGGAGAAAAGCCCTGAAGCACAATGCAAGTGTCAGCAATAGAGAGCAAGAACTGGCCTCTGAAGACGCTAAACTTAAACGTTTCTTAGCCAAACAAGCAGAGGAGCTAGAGATTGTAAAAAAGGCCGCAACCTACTTCGCCAAGCATCTAAAGTAGAATGCTAAGAATTTCTGCTTGAGCATCTGATATTGTCCACTTCCCCATTAGTGACACAGGGGCATAAGCGTCATTTGCACTCACGAGTTGCCTTTTTTGTAAATCCAACAACTTAACCACAAACAGACCGTCGTATGTGGCAACCACCACATCACCTTGGGCGCGGGCGAAGTAAGTTGATGACTTTGTACATAAGTAAAGAAGTATCATACTCGAGTCTATCTAACTCATTGATTTTCTGTTGATAAAAAGCATCTCAATAAAATATCATACTGAAGATACCGTCATAGCTAGGAGCTTAAGCTGAGTAATAAAGTCTCATACTTTAAAATCATCCCACTCCTTTATTTAGCGATATCTAATCCATACCTCTGAATTTCTTGCTCATTTTCGCCCCACAAATGATCTATATCATAATACAAAGTGTGGTTATCTCGTTTTAATAAACTTTAGATAGAACACCATATATTGATTTTAAAAATTAGATATGTGGCATATATAGACTTATTTAATTATAAGAACAAACAAAGAATGTATAACAAACCTCTGGAGTCCATACATCTATAGTGGGCATCTTCCCTGATATTTTTGCGCGACATACGGAGCAGGGTTCCTATCCTCCCCAAAAAACGTAAACACTGCTAACCCTTGTATCGAAAATGTTATCGTTATGTATAAACTCCGTGGTTTATAATTTATTTAGCACATTAAATGGCTGGTATTTTGTAAGAAAATATTAATTATATTAAATTTATATATTTTTATGCGCATAATGGTGCGTATGAGTTGTGGGTGTTTTGTGAAATTAATTGAAGTGACAAGTTATCGTGATTGAGGGGATTAAATCACAGGTTTTAGCATGTTGTGAACTCAGGGCAGATCTGTACAGGGAAATTTTACACTAGCTTCTCTATGTAAACACTATGGTTACGATTAAATGTTCGAATATAAAATTGTGGAGAGCTGCAATCTGAATCCACTGAAATTTGATAAAAAGTAATTTTTTCCAACGGAGTGGTTGTGTCAAAAGACTCAGAGCTACTTATATCAGATTTCACCGCTTCAATATCATGTCCTTGATTACCTGTGGAAACACAAGGAATGCGTGGTAAGCAAGAAGAATATTTCAGAACATGTCAAAACCAAACAATCGACATTTAGTCAGCAAGCCGCGGTGATTGCAGTGCAAAAATTAAGAATAATCCTCACAAAGCACAGAATAGTAACGGTTAGAAAGGTTGGGTATGTCCTTCAAAATATTGAGCTAGAGTGATGTTCAGAAGGGCAATCTGGTTAACTGAGCGCTACAAGCGGATATGATTTGCCCGTGCTAATTATTCAGCACTGCGTTATGAACAAAGGCTAATTGAGTTTGTCGCTGGTGTTACTAAAAGGTATCTCATCCCCAAATCGATACCGATGCTCTTTTTGCTCATAGGTAGTCGTTAAGCTTGAAGTCGCATGGACAAAAATTAAATATCGACCAGCCCCTAGGGGTACAGAATGCTGCTTTGTTGAACTTAACAAACAGTTTAGAACGCTTCTGTTTTGGTCGGGGATTTTCGACAATCAAAGACGTTTTTTGATGCTGCTTGTTGGTGATGTAAGAGGGTTGTCGAGATATGAAGGCGCTCATTAAACCAGTTAACGTATTTGGTTTCTGAGATCCATTGGCTGGCTAGAGGCGGCATTGTCGTTAACTTTTGGGTTCCGATTGTAGAACGTGTCAGCGCGCCAATACAGGATAGAGTTATAAACAAAACGTACACTATCAAACGTGCGATCAAGCCAGTTTATTTGCTCGTTTGTTAGGTTCATGCAGCGTTTATCGCTCTTTCTTTCATGGCTCACAAGAGGGCACCATTCTTTGTGGGTGTAAAGGATATTCAATTCATAGATAGGAGGGGCGTTTTTCACTTACATAAAGGTAGGCGGGAAACGCTAGCAAACAAAATGAGACAATGTAATCAAAAAAAAATATGGGTGGCAGGAACCATTGCCGCCGTCTTATCCGCAGGCGCTTTCGCTGATGAGACTGCGACTGCAGCTTTTCAGTGGGCAGGAATTGTACCAGGTGCCAGTGGGGATAATACCTCGTTTCGTGTAGTACCAGGTGATATGTCCACCGATTTCAATAACGGTATGTTGCTTATTACTGAAACGACGCCTGGAGCTTATAACGTTCGTGGTTATGAGATGGACTTTAAAGTTCAGAAAGATGACGGCAGTAATGCGAACTGGCAAGATTTGGATGAGTTTGATTATTCGGTGCAGCGCTTGGCTTATGCATATGGTGCATCGGGTATGATTTCTGATTTGGACAACTCTCATTACACCGTTGTGGTGGATGGTGATATTTCTGAGTTGGGCGAGAATAAGTCCTACAAGGGTAATGGCCGCGTTAATGTACCTATTCACGTGGAGTCTGTGAATGACATTACCACCGGTCTTGAAGCTGGGGTGGGGGTTGCTGTCTCAGCGACCTTACTGATTACTCAAACGCTTTAATTGAGGAGGTTCCCATGCGATGCATTATAGCGCATTTTATAATACTAAGCGTTATGGGCATGGGAGCTGCGTCCTATGCGATGCCTATCGAAAAATCATTTCCTATCACCATGAATGTGGAATGGACAGAGGCGGGCAATCGGATACAGGTTGTCCCCGGGGAGAATACAACGGACTTCAACCATGGTGTGTTACAGATAACAGAAACAACCCGCGGAACGTATGAGGTTCTTGGGCAGGAGATGGATTTTAGGGTTGAAGAGAAGCAATCTGACACGGCTTGGGTCGCACTGGATACCTTTGAGTATACCGTACAGCGGGTGCGTTACGCCTATGGTGAGTCGAACATGTTGCTGGATGATCGTGGCATATACCGCGTCGTGGTAAATAATATTGTCGCGCCAGTGGGGGAGGCGATGAGTTACAGTGGTCATGGTCGTACTAATGTGCCCATTTATGTGGAGTCGACACATGAGTTTACTGATGAGTTAGAAGCAGGAACACAGGTTGCGGTATCGGCGACCTTGCTTGTGACACTAGGGACGCTATAGCGGCTAAGGATTAAAAATCGTGATGAATAGGTCATTGCTGTGGCTATTTGCAGTATCAAGTACGGTAATGGCTGATAGCTATCCAGACGATTTTTCGAATTATTTTATTGAAAGCCCTCAGCGTATTGATGTCGTGATTGCCGGGGAGCGAAGTGGGTTGGATGTGTTGGCACTCGTCGACTACGACTCATTTCGTTTGGTTGAAGGAACAAACGAGTATTTATCATTAGCGGCATTTTTATCACGTAGTCACATTAACCGATCGACAGTGGATGTCATTATGTCGGACGCGGTCGTAGGCATTGGTACGGACCCTGACTGCTCTGTCCGCTTTAGCCGTTGCTTGCTTACGATGAGTGGTGATGACCAGCCCCGCTACGTGTTTAATTTTGATGAGAGTGTACTCAAGATTTTTGTGCCTGCATCGAGTGTTAGTGGGGGGAATGATCATATTGAGTATGAGGCGCCATGGAGCCACTCATCGGGTCTGATTAACTGGAGCAACCTGTATGGTTATACCGAATTTGAGGGGCGAGAAAGGATTAACTGGTCAAATCAAACGACCCTAGGGTTGCCATTGGGGTATCTGTATATGGATACCACGCTAAAAAATGACGATTTTACAACGTATGCTGCGCTGTATGACGCTGAGTGGGAAGGTGTCCGTCTACAAGCCGGTCAAAACCGTTATAACCCGAGCTTCAATACCACGGATTATCTCAATACCGGTATGACTCTTAGTGGTTATAACGTGTTTGTGGGCAGTAGCCGAAATCTGGTACGCGGTAGTGTGAAGGCGTTACAGCGCATTCACTTTTACGCGCCACAGCAGGGACGAGTGGAAGTGTATCGGGAAGGACGCTTAGTGCTGACAAAGGTGGTCGCTGAAGGTCAGCAATACTTGAGCTATGACGAGCTACCTGTCGGGGCTTATCAGGCTACATTATTGCTGAAAGTGAGTGGTGAAGTGGTGCTCACGGAAACCCGACAGGTGGTCAATGATCAGCTGTTTTCATTGCGACCAAGTGAGACGGATTGGGTGGGGGGCATTGGCCACTTTAATACACTCGACGACGACTATTATGGCTTACCGGAGGGAGCGCGCAATTACGCACGAGTAATGACAAATGCTCGTATCACTGAAGCGTGGATGTTGGGAGGGGCGGCGACGGGGACCAGTGACAATTTGTACGGTCAAGTGGGAAGTCAGCTACAACTAGGAGACCTCTCTGCTAGTTTTTCTCTGGGTTTTTTTTCAGAGGGTGAGTCTTATCAGACGGCAAGCCTGAGCGTCAGCCGTGTATATTCATATTGGCGATCGTTTAATTATGATACCGCACAGCCAGAGCGTCTATCACTGCCTCACTATCTATATGGCTTGCAAGCGTATAAAGAAGTTGGTGTGGGGGGGTATTCTGGTATCGGGAGCGGCCAAGGATATCTGCGATATAGCTATTACGATATAACATCACCACTTCGTGATGGGCTGGCAGATAGGATGACCAATCGACATACAGTCTCAACCGGTTATGACGTACCATTCTTTGGGGGCTCGTTAAATCTCTATGCTGACTATTACTTTAACAACGTACAGGATGATGACTATCGAGTGATGTTGTCGTGGAGTCGTGACATTGGTCGTGGATTGTCGATTCAAACGTCGACCTACGTTAATCAGAATGGCTTTGATTCCAACGTGAATTACCTGCGTGCTCAACAAGACATTGATGAGTGGCATCTGAGTGGTGCAGCGGGTGCCAGATTTAACCGTGATAACACGACAGAGGCGAGTTTGAGTGCTTCGGTGATGGGTAGAGACAGCAGGGCCAATTATTCAGCTTATGGGTTTGTTAATAATGGCGGCACTCGGGATGCGTCGTTAAACATCAGCGGTACCCAAGTCATCTCGTCACATGGTCTCGCGCTAACACCTGAACGAGGCCGAGCCTTTGTGAGGGTAAAACGTCATTACAATGAGGTCTTTGACACTGAAAAACCACACCTTCAGTTAGTGGTTTCACGCGATGAACATTACGGCTATCGCCGTGAATTTGAAGATGACGACATACTGCTTAAAGTTAATGAGTTTGAATATTTGCGTGTCGATGTGGATGAGCTCGGGAGTTTTGTGGACGTGGACAATCGTTACTTCCAAAGTTTCATTCATCCGGGGGATGTCTACGATTTTCAAACGACCCTTTCTCCGCTCGCCTATATGATAGTAGTCTTGGATGATGTCTATGATCACCCTATTACGTCTTTACAATGTTTGGGTGACGATTGCGTCGCGATAGAAGCGCTCACTGAAGACGGGGTGTTTGGTGTGAAATATCGTCAAGGTGGTCAATTTCAGCTGATCTCCAGTAAAGGGCTGTGTCTGCTTGATACGAACGATGAACACCGTTACCTCAAAGGGTATTGTTTGCCGGGCATAGAGGAAGTGGGTGAGTTTCATTGGAACGTCGCCCCAGAGCGAATCGAAAAGTCACCGGCTTTACTCGATGGGCATTCGGCATTGATGTTCTTTTTGGGACGTTTTGGTGTGGGCCAAGAAACGGAAGCGATAACATTACAACTTAGGAGTGAGTCCATTCCCTATAAAGTGATCAACGTCGCCAATGAAGTCTTTATCTATATTTTGGATCAACAAGAGTTCACTCAAGCACAGCGGTCTTTGTTAGAAAAGCTCGATACGTATGTGCTATTGAAAGATGCAAAAATAGATTTACTGACTAACCGAATAAAGACAAGCCATTCAGAGCAGGAGGTGTACTAATGCGATTAAAGCAGCGAGCAAAAAATGTTGTATTGGCGTGGATGCTGGTCCTACCAATAAAGTCGTATGCCATCGAAATTAACACGTTGTTTTCTATTGCCAATGATAATGGGGTCGCGACATTCACATTAGGCAACCCTCAGCGGCATCGATTGTTTATCAATATCGGGATGAGCGAAGTACAGATTGAGAGCGGTGAGTTAATCAAAATCCCGTATACGAGAGACAATATTGACGATTGGAAAATAGAGGTACGGCCTGGTCGCGCCATTATCAATCCAAACTTCGAAAAAGATTTTCAAGTACTCATGCGCTGTGGCGGAGAATGTGATCGACGTTATGACCAAGTGTTTCAGGTGATGTTTGTGCCAAGTCCGTACTTTCCAGAGTTGGAAGGTGAGCAAGATGCGAAAGTACAAATGTCATTTGGGCTCGCGCCCTATGTTCTTCTTCCTGGGGAGGAGGTGCCTCTGGATTATGACATTCGCTATGAAGAGGGAGCGTTGAGGATTGAAAATCACAGTGCAAACTATTTCAAACTTCGTGTGGATGTATGTGGTGAAGCGGCGATAGATTACACGTGTAGTGCCACTTATCAAATTTTAGGGGGGCGTCATGTCACACTGTCGCTCAGTGATATATTCATTGAGTCAAAGCTTCGCTTACAACTTCGCACACACAACAATCAATATGAAGTGAATGAGTGGATTTTCCATGGAGGGCATCTATGGTCAGGCAATACGTATTAATATTGCTGATGTTTTTGTCCTCGGCAAATGCCAGTGAAGTACGTGGTCGTATTGAGGGAGGGAGGCTATCTTGGGACACGGCAGTGACGTATGGCGACACAATAATGCCATCCCAGTGGACGGTTTTACCATCATTACCTCCTGCGAGTGTATGGCTAGCACATGGAGTGAGTATCTTTCAAACGAACCTTACCCTTAACAATGATGGTGAAACGGTGACACTGCCTCTCACAGACATTGGAATGATTTATAAATCCAATGAGATGGGGTTTCGTCCAGACGCATCGACCGTTGCAGGGAAGTGTTCAACTGAAGGCATAACTGAGCTTAGTGTTATGGGAGCCAATTGCGGTGAAAGTAGTTATTGGTTAGAAAAAACGGGGGAGGCGGTAACGCCGTTTGCGTTTTCTAAAGTGATACTGCAAATCCCACCGAATACGATTCTGAACTCTTTCAAAAGAAAAGCCGCTGGTGAGTATCGTGGCAGTGTCATCGTGAACTATGGCTATGACTATCGTTTTCATAGCTCGGGGCAGCGGGTACGTCACCAATTGAGTGAGTTGGTATCAGTGGTTATCCAGCACAATCCAGAAGAGCTGATAAGTGTGGCAGTGACCGGAGGAGAAACGTTTACCCCTCGTTACGATGCGTCGACGCGCCGGCTAAAAGGGGGGACGCGTTTTGAGGTAGATATTCAGGGAACGTTCTTGAAAGGGGTGAAGCTGACACATCAAAACTTAGGTAAAACGTTTGAGCTTGCTCCTCCCTCTAACCAAGGCCCCGCAGTCCCTTATAGCGTGATATGTCTGCAATGTAATGACACGTTGCTTGTCGATGTTGGTCAGGCACGCATTGATGAAAAAGGAACGTTGATACTCGGGCAGGGCGATATGCGGATAGGTATTGAAGTCAACGTGGATACCACGGTCGAGACTATGACACTCGAGCCTGGGCTGTATACCGATATATTTTCACTCGTGTTTGAACCCGCTGGAATGTAGTAGTCAATGACTCCATCCATGAAGGAGCAGAATACGTGGTCAAAATCATTCACTGAGAGGCCGGTGTGAGTGAAACAATATTGAGCACCAGAGTCGCCATCGATGAGAGAGTGCATGGTAGTGCAAGCATTCAAATGACCGCTGTTCGTGAGTCAGTTCGAACAGCCACATTCATTCAAAGTATGCAGCACGCGACCAAAGCACAGTTGGAAAAGGAAGGGGCTGGCATCAAGCGATACATTATCGTGCCTAGAGATTGGGCAAGTAAGATAGCACCGCGCTATTGCATTACCTTGTCATTGCTCGAGACCTTGAACTCTTGGCTGGCTGAACGTAACGCGGCAGAGGCATACATTTACCTGGGAGAAACAGTATGGTGTTGAGCGTTGGGGAGAAACACTCGTGTGCGGCTTTGTCCATTGTTCTCTGAAAATGGTTCAATCCCCCTTTAGGACATTGGTCGTACGATGTAAGGACACTATGTTTATGAAATTTTCTTTTTCTAGCTTAATAATGAGCTGTTGGGTACTGTTGGCAGCCTGTGGTGGAGAGAGCACCGATGTTGCCTCGCCAGAGTCAACCCCACCACAGATAAAGGCTGCAAGCGGCTTGACGGTCGTCAGTGGTGACAACCACTATATTAACTTAAAGGACAAAGTATTCTCGTCTCAAGGGGAAGTACGACTGGTCAATGTCGACTCTCCCACCTGCGCTAGGGCAAGGGAGGATGAGAAAGGGCTCGGTTTTTATATCGACATGACAGAGCATCTCTCACTTTGCTCTTATCAATACACTGTTGAGGCCGATTCACAGGGGCGTTCATCTACCGCGTCAGCTCAAGTCACCGCAGTCATGGCTTCATCCTCTGATTTTTTACAGCCCCTTAGCGTGGCGATGAACAACGGGCAAAGCGCCTACCCAGTGCCACTGCCGAAGGAAGACAGTGCAGGTCATGACATATCGGGTTATCAACTGAGTTTCAACGGGGCAGCAGATATTATCATTGATGGCTTACCGATTTCTGTATCGCCTTCCATTGTTCGCTCTGCCTACAATACGTTAATCCTCGATGCAACGGTGCTATCAGAGGTGGTTACTGGGTATAGCCGGATCACTTATGTCATGGAAGCACCAGATGAAAGCGATGAACCGCAAGTCTATGTTGGTACCATCGACGTTGCTATTTCAGAAGAAGGGAGTCATCCTCCGGTTTTTAATAGTGGGGACTATTCGCGGGTGTTGACGACGGGGAAAACAGAGAAGTTAGATTTGGATAATTCGCCTTTTGTGGAGCCAGGGAATCGGCAGTATCAGTTGGTGAAAGTGGAAAGTTGGTATGCGAATGTCGCGTTATCAGATCCAGACGATGTAACAAACAAGGTGTTTACGTTCAAGGCTCATCAGCCGGGGGAGCACCAGGTGAGTGCAGTGATCGGCGACCATTATGGTGGATTCGATACTGGGGTCATCAACATAATGGTCAAAGATCCATATACCTTATGGAATGATATTACTGTCGGCACAGAGACCTTTTCTGCACCCTCGACGCAGACGCAAGCAATACAAGCAGGTCTTGTCAGTGAGCCTTACGCTGATGAGTCTTACTTGACCGACACGGCCACGACCTACTATCTCTCACAAGTATCGTATCAAGAAGGGGAGGGATATTGTCGTGAACGAGGGGGAGAGATACCAACGAAGGCTCAATTTGATGCTTTGTATAGTACAAACCCTAGGTTCCAAAAGTGGCCTTATGGGCAGATGTACTGGGTGGCAAAGGAGGAGGAGGGAGGCGAAGCTTATGATCTTAATACGGGCATGTTCGAATCAAGCTCTGAGCCACATCACTATCTAACGTGTGTGTTTGAACAAAAATTGTATCTCAATTCACAGACAGAAGACAAAGTCATAGCGAATGGTAGTGATGACGCGGTGATGACGATTAACGTATTCCCACCTCGGGTATTGACGATTGATATCTCGGCAAACAGCCCCAATCCTGAATACCCACAGACCGTCACCACCGATGAGCAGGGGAAGGCGGCCTTGATATCACAGAGTTTAATTGCGGAGACGGTGACATATACAGCCCGGTATGGTCCAGTGTTTGATGTGGCCCAAGTCAGCTTTAAAGGAGATCCTCAGACGGCATCAATCACTGTAGAAGTGAATAAAAATGGAGCAATGACGCGTTGGTTTGCTGAAAATGACCATAACAAAGCCACCATAACGTTGGCTGACGATAATCATAATCCCATTGAAGGGGAACGCGTTAGTCTCCGTGCCGATAGTCATTGGGTCAGCTTGGGTAACTCCCAAAGTTTGACTGACAGCACGGGACAGTTGGTGATAGAAGCAGTGAGTTACGCTGATGCGGCTATGACCAGTAAGTTATCGGCGAGCTACCAACGCCCAAACGGCTCTCTGGCGTCAGAAATGAGCACGCTCTATTTCATCGATAAGCCAACGTTGTATAACGTAAAGACGATCAGCTCAACCCAATCAGCATTTGCGGCGATCAAAAGTGATGGTAGCGTTATCACATGGGGGGTTATTGAACACGGTGGCGACAGCGACTCGGTGTCCACTCAATTAACAGGTGGTGTATCACACGTTTTTGCAAATAACCTGGCTTTCTCAGCCTTAAAGACTAATGGCACGGTCGTGACTTGGGGGGTGGGTAGTAGTGGTGGAAATAGCTCGTCAGTTCAGAGCAAGCTCAACGACGTCACGGATATTCGTTCAACATTAAGTGCCTTTGCGGCACTGAAAGCCGATGGCAGCGTGGTTACATGGGGAGATGAGGAGACAGGTGGGGATAGTGACAATGAACGTGAAAATTTGGCAGGTGGCGTGGTAAATATTGCCTCTACAGTCGGTGCTTTCGCGGCGTTGAAAGCCGATGGTCGCGTGGTCACATGGGGAGATAAATATTTAGGTGGGGATAGTGAAGATGTTCTTTCTCAATTAACGGGTGTGGTGAGCATTGCTGCAACGGACGGTGCATTTGCGGCGCTGCGAGATGATGGTAGTGTTGTGACCTGGGGGGATATTGACTTTGGTGGCAATAGCGATAGCGTCGCCTCCCAAATTGCTGACCAAGTAAAGCGAATATATGGCAATAATGGTGCTTTTGCTGCGCTCAAGAGCAATGGTCATGTCGTTGTTTGGGGGAACTTTTCATATGGAGGGGATAACCGTGTTGTTACGGATATAACGAATGTTTCAGACATCTACGCTACAGAGCGTGCTTTCGCTGCATTAACGAGTGCTGGGAGCGTTTATACATGGGGCTCACCCGGTTTCGGAGGTAACAGCACCAGTGTTAGCAACGATTTAGTGAACGTCGTCGATATCTTTTCGAATGATAAAGCCTTTGTTGCACGAAAAGACGATGGGAGTGTTATTGTTTGGGGGGACGCTAGCTATGGCGGTGACCTTACCTCTTCAGGTGTCGATGATGTCGATGGTGTCACTCATATCTCGTCGACTTCCAGTGCTTTTGCCGCCTTATTGAGTGAGGGGAAAGTGATAACATGGGGCAATGTGGCTGCGGGCGGAAACAGTGAGAGTGTAGCCATTGCCTTATCAGAAGGCGAGATCGTTGATATTTTCTCAAATGACTCTTCTTTCGCAGCACTAAAAAATGATGGCAGTGTCATCACGTGGGGCGCGGAATTCGAAGGTGGGAACAGTTGCCTAGTTCAGCCTTATTGGTTAATAGGGGAAGGGGTGTCTGAGGGGTGTTAATGGGGGCCGCTCTTTGTTGCCTAAATAGAAAAATCCTACTAGAACCAACACCAGAGCAAGCTGAGAATCTGGCTCAGATGGCAGGTTGTGTGCGCATGGTATTCAATGACAACTAACATACCGCGCTTAGACAGATAATGACTTACTCGTGACTCCAACTGCAGAATACTGCGATTTTTGATTCCTTCCAACCGTTTTGTATAAACAAAGGCATTCAAAAGGTCTTTATTCATAGTTTTATAATCAGGGGTGTGTTTTATTTAGTAACTTTGGGCTTGTGTACCTGTGTTACTCGCTCATTAGCTGTGAAGTCTCGCTTTCTTATAGTCTCTACAATCGCCCGCAAACGCTCTTTGAATATCTCTGGTGTATCAGATGTGGAAACGGTCTTAATTGCTCTTCTAGTCTCAAGAGAGACTACCAGATTGCGGTCAATAGCTTGATATCGATTAGTCGTTCCCAAGGAGAATCGTATTTCACTTGGAAAGCCTTTATTTTGGAGTGATAGAGGGATGTAGATACGAGAGTAGTAAGTAGCGTTTCTATTTCTTGTTAGATACATGTTGTGACACCTATTCGTGACACCTGCAAATTCTTAAACGCCAGATATGAAAAAACCCGCTGAAAATCAACGGGTTATCTCATTAAAAGTGGCGGAGAGATAGGGATTTGAAAGCTATCGCTACGACATTAATAAAACTTAACCGTTTGATAAACAAAGACTAAATCTGAGAACTTAGTTCAGAGGTTAGTCAATTGATGGTGCCAATTGACTATAGTCTACGAGGTAGGGTTTCAGCAACTTTTTTTACCAAACCGCATAACGAATTTTACGGGTCTGCGCAAGGTTAAGCACATTTTTGGACAGAGACATCCTTCTGTGCTTGAATGAATTGATCAGTTACATCGATAGGAATACTAAAGTCATGAATGCTCTTTACAAGTCTCAAGTCCTTACAGATTTAAGTAAGAAACACCCAGATATTTGCTGTGAGTTGATAGAAATGTTTGAAGGCAAGGAGCACCTCTGTGAACAGTGGCTTAGTCTTCCAAAGCGTCCTCTTCAATATAGAAGTCCAATTGATCAACTAAAAATTGATGCTGAAAGTGTTCGTGACATGTTAGAGCGGATGAAAACAGGAGACTTCTCGTGAGAAAAACTTTTGAATTATTACTTACCTCTGTCCAAAGGCGTTTTTGACCAGATTGAAACTAGCGGTAGTCGTGCTAGCACGATTCTGGACAAAAGTAAGCTAGTGATGCACCTAAACCAGTAATTCATAGATTATGTGATGTATTGCAAGCCTCTAACCTGGTGGCCAACTTCACTCATCCACTATAACCTGATCTACTGTTCCTGCTGTGTACAAACATATTTTCGAAAGCAGTGAAATTGTTACTCACCTTAAGAAACCAGCAAGAGCAAGCTCCTTAACGACTTCTAGAACCCTACTTTCGTGACTAGTTCCAAAGCGTGCCTCAACCTTCGCTAGTATAGAGTCATCATCTAAACCATTAAAAAGTGATCTAACTACAAAAAGCTCAAAATCATCTAGCTCAAAGCTCTCCGCTTGTTTAGATAGTATATTCTTTCCATCTAAAATTCTGACCTTAGCAGTAAGAGCGATTCGGGATTTTAGTAGATCCATTGGTAGCCCTCAGCAATAGCACGGTTACAGACATCAAACTTCGATTGAATAGAAGCATTATTAACTAGCATGCCCCTTAGTTCGCCCACTAAAGTAGAGCGAGAGCCTCGAGAAACGTAAGGCACCCATTTTTCTCTGTCAATATAGATATGCTCTTTAAAGCATAGCAACTTGATACACTCTGAAACCAAAAAGTTCAATTGCCACTCCCCAGATTCAAAATCCCCAACCTCCATGAAACCCGTAAAGTCGTCATACTTGTTTTCACATTCCCCTAATGATAGAGCTCCGAACCATTTAAACAACTCAGCATCAATGCAGGATCTAGTAAAACTCTTGTGCCAAAGAGAGTCCTGAGAGCTTGTGCCACAATAGAGTCGTCCGAGAATTTCTTGAACCTGCTTAAAGTGGTATTTCTTGTCGACGTAACGTAGGGCGCGTAACTTTGAGTTTGCATAGTCAATCTCTGCTACGCTTTGAATGGCATTTTCTAAAAAGTTTTCACTTACGACCCTGACGTCTACATCAACCCCTGAAACCTGAGTGTTAAACTGAGGGAATATACTTCTCGTATCCAAAGCCAAATCGTTAATTCGAGTAAAATCTGAGCTTCTGACAATAGCATAGGAATCAAGGTCGGAATTAGGTGTCCCATGCCCTTCGGCAACCGAGCCAACAAATACCAAATCAAGCGGAGCACAACCTAAAAGGCTAGTGTACTCACTGCCAACAGAACCACTATTTTCCCCAAGAAAGGTCTGTAAATCTAGATAATCCATTATTCTACTCTTATACAAGGTTAGCAAATTTATGATGGGACTTTTTAGCCCTGACTTTCACCATCATCAAAAGAACAGTTAGCACCTCGAAAAACACATAAGCCAAAGATAAGTATAGAAGTTTGCCCTCGTGCTGCGCTGTGTTTAAGAAAAGCGCGAAAGGAACTATACCCACCCAAAGTTTCACTTGCTCAATCATAAAATACTCTTTATGGAGCTTTAGCACATCCATTATTCCACTACCAATGATTAAGCTAACGGATTTTAAGAACCCATATAATGAAAACATCATCACTATTAGTAGAGTGTTTTCTAAATTCACTAGCCCAGGTAAATAGTACGACTCGTTAGCAAATAGTATTAAAAAGGTAACTAGGCCCATAATCATCGGTAAGTACAGAATTCCAGCACCGAATTTTTTAATTAGATTCTCACTGCTGCCAGATGAAGCAACCTCTATGCTGACGACTACAGATATAGCCTTCCCAGTTGTAAACAATAGTGGGATAACTGTACATATCAAACTATAAATAATGTATTCTTCAGCTGAATAGTCAATGATAATCGCGTTCAGCACAAAGGCTGATAGCGAAATACCTAACCCAGAAGCAGCCATAACGAGTGTTACTCGTGTAAACTCGGGCAGGTCATTAATTTTTGTGTCGAAATAAACCTCTGCGCTAGATATATTTGATGAGTGATACAGCATCCAGGACAGCCTGAAAAGCCGTCCAATTAAACTGCCAATCGCCGCACCTTCGAGCCCAAGCGCTGGAGTGTAGATAGTCCCATTTATTAACACGAAAGATAGGATGATATTTACGGGGACTTCGATGCAAAAACCGTTGAATGGTATACTTGACTTACCAATCGAGCGTAAATAAAATCCGAGCGAAACGGTAATTGATGTAAGAGCTATTATTAAAATACCATAAATCATATACCTATCTATATAGTGCGCAGTTGTTGAATCAACTACTTTTAACGTGTCGAGATGGAAAGCCATCACGCATATTGGAAGCACTAGTATTAACGATATTACAATCCCATAGACTAAGTATGAAATAGTTGATTTACTTGTATTAGAAAAGCTTCTTGCAGTGTAGTTTAAAACACTTTGCGCTACTGCAATTTGCATAGAAAATGCGGTAAATATAATGACACCGGACATAGCAACTGCTTTGGACTCTATCTCACCTATACCAATAACCAAAAGCAAATCTATCGGTGCAACCGACATTGCGAGCAGTCCTTGAAGCCATACATGCATAAAAGTTTTGGAGTTTTTCTTTAGAAACATCGGTAAATTAAACCTGGCTCAATTTTCTTAGATTAACCTAATACAACAGCATACCTAAAGGTAAGTAGTTGCTTTGCAGTTGTAAAATTTCAAAGTACACCATTTCAAAGAAGTGGTGTACTTTTAGCTATAAACAAACGTAATGCACTAAGTTATCGTTTGTTTCCAGATGGGCGCTTATTTGAACGCTTCATACTATTCTCCTTGTATTGTGACCATTTCTATTTTTAAGTGAAGAAACTTTAACTTATCGCTTGTTTCCAGATGGACGCTTATTAGAACGCTTCATGCTAACCTCCTTGTTGAGTAGTTGATGTGTTTATTAAAATTGTTTCTAACTTTTATAGCAGTCAAGTAAAGTCGCAGAAACCTTTGAAAGAGCACTGATAAAGACTGATGGCGAAGTAATTCTACTCGCATTTACCAACCCCCTCGAAGTTATATGAAAAGAAATTCCATCAACTTCCAGTTGGATTCTGTTTAATCGAGAGAAGTAGATAGGGCTATAACCTCGCCTAGACGAAAGGAGTTTAAACTCAAACAAGTCAAATTCTCCTTCTACTTTAAACTGAGTTGCCATGGTCGAGTCCTCGGCACAGTATTCTTCGAGATATATAGAATCTTGTGCAAGAATGCTCTTTATTGGGTTTGAAATTATCATTATTTCTTTGAATACTTCTTAGACATTATTCAATTGGCACACTCTAGAGTCTTTTTCTTATGTTTGATTGCACTCATTGTTGCAGCCTTTATTTCGCTAATTGTTTTTTCCGGGTTTTCGGACTGATAGATCGCTCTCCCGATTATTTCAAAATCAGCACCAGCTGCGATTGCATGGCCATATTTGCCACCCTGTGCCCCTACACCACAACAAACAATTGTCAGTTCTGGCCCTACTATTTCACGAACAGCAGATACTACCTCTGGCCTATTTCCAGGTGCTTGAACGCCAGATAACTGCATATCACGCGCAATTTCGGCAAACTCCTGAGTAAATGTCGATGAAAAGTCGAGGCCGCCCGGGTTTGTCAATTGCGTAATTACAAAAATCTTTGTTGAGGGGCTTTTTGCTCTCATTGAAAGCAAAGAGTCTACACCAATAAACCCGTGAGCCATGACCGCGTCTGCTCCAGCTTCTGCTGCCAATGTAATAATTCTATCGTTGGTTACAGGGACATCTGCAATTTTAATGTCAGCAAAAATAGGTTTTCTATACCTCTCTTTTATATCTGTCAGTATGCTTAGCCCTTCTTTCAGTATTAAGGGGTAGTTAAACTTAATCACATCCACATCATCATGAATTAAATCCAAGATATTAAAAGCATCTTCTCTTGAATCAACATCGAGTGCGAACATGATACCAGTTCGTTGTTTCCACTTAGCATTTGAATTGTTCATCAAACCTCCTTATTTGATTAACTCTAAACAACTACAAAGATAATCAATATCCTCTTCTGTAGTTGTTTTCCCTATACTTATTCTTACGCTTCCCTCTGGATATGTTCCAGCTATTTTATGTGCGTTTATAGAGCAGTGAAGTCCATCTCTTGTAATTATTCCAAACTCGTCATATAAGATTGACGATAAGTCCTTTGGTGATAAAGGTGGTACGTTAATGGTAACTAGACCTTGAGGTATTGATGACCTTGGTAGATATGTAATAACGTGATCCATTTTTGAAAGCCTGTGAACCAGATCGCTTGTGAGTTTCCTTATTTCTTTCTCTACAACAGTTAGATCAAACTTGCCGACAAGATCTAAAGCTGCATTTAGTCCACTAAGCCCCATAGTATTCGGCGTTCCTACTTCGAATTTGTGCGCTCCTCTGTCCACCACTACTTGCTCATGGCTAGACACTCCGGTTCCGCCAAATTTAATTGGTGTGATCGAATCCTTAAGTCGATTGGAAAGGAAAAAACCTCCTATACCATTAGGGCCCCGGAGAGCCTTATGGCCAGGAAATGCCAAGAAATCTATCTTGGACCTCTTCACATTTATAGGTGAGCAACCTATTGATTGCGAGGCATCTACCGCAAAAGCCACGTTGGGATATTTGGCCACCATCAAGCCTATTTCTTCAATGGGAGCCACAAGGCCCAACACGTTTGACACATGATTGACAATAACAAGACGAGTTTCCTTTGTTATCATTGTTTCTATTTGTCTATAGTCGAACCCAGAGTTCAAAGTCGCAGTACACACTGAAATCTTTACATTCTTCTCATTCTTTAATTGATTCAGTGGTCTCGTTACAGCATTGTGCTCCCAAGGTGAAGTAATTACATGGTCTCCTGTTTTTAACAGTCCCATGATTATTTGGTTAATCGATTCAGTTGCTCCGGAGTTAAAGTATATTTCCGCCTCTTCACAATTAATTAGCCTTGCCATTTTTAGTCTTGCTTCATCTACGAAGTTTGCAGAAACCGATTTATAATTCGAACTCCTATTATACCCTCCGACAACAGAGGTTATCGAGTTGTTAACCGCAGCAACTACTGACTCAGGTTTGGGATACGACGTAGAGGCGTTGTCCAGATAACAGGTTCTCTGCGATTCTTTCAAAATAACTCCAATTACAATGATTTAGCATGACATCTTGTTCGAATGGCAAAAAACTTATTTCGACCGCGAGTGAAAAGCAAACGATTGCGTCACGTATGGGATGGTGATCACAGATTAATTACCAAGGCGTAGCAAAATAGACACTTAGATGTAACATCGTGCCCACTAGAACTCTTAAAGGGTCAGCCAGGTTTTGGAAAAACCACAAATAATGTTTTCCAATTGAGTTTATGAAGATGAAAAACAATTTACTAAAAATAATTGAAGTAATTAAAAATAACCAAAGCGAGCACGAACTGTATGACCCCAAATCCTCTTTTGTTCAGAAGGTATCTGCGCTGGTTTTTAGGGCTGATACTCAACAGATTTTAGAGAATGCGAAGGAAATCATAGTTAGCGAGTCATATTGCTCAGGTAGCTCTATTCTCCATGAGAATGGGTTTACAAAGATATCCTTGTACAAAGACCCGAATACACAACTTCAATTGCGGCTTCATTTGTGGCCCGAGGGCGTTGAGGACACTAACATACATAATCACCGTTGGAACTTCCTTTCCTTTTTGGTTAGCGGCGATATGAGTTTTACAAATTGGCTCCCTAGCCCCAGTAATGTTTCGTCTCTGGAAAGTGCGTTATACGAGGTTACTGACGCTAACAAGGATCTAGTGAAGGAACGGACTTTCTTGCGCAATGTGTCGCTAGACGCTCAATGCCAGTATCGCTTAAAGGGGAGTTCTTTACACTTTTGTCATAAGGACACTTTGCATTCTGGAAGTGCTCATAAAAACTCTGTGAGCTTAATGATTACAGGTACACCTACTAAAAGTAGTACTCACGTTGTTTATAGAAGTAAAAAGCGAATGTCTGTAACGAGAAAAAAGCTATCAATAGAACAACAAGTTGACGCAATAGTAAATGGATTTAAGGAGCAACATCATGGGTGACGCCGGTAAGTTAGTAGTAATATGTGGTATCGATGGGTCGGGAAAAACGACACTTGAAGAATCCATCGCCAAAGAGCTTAAAGAACGAGGTATTAGCGTACTTCAAACTAAGCAACCATCAGATAGTTATCGAAAGCATCCTTATGTCCGTTCTTACCTAGATTCGGGGTCAGAGAAGATTTCAATGGAGGCGTTAGCGTTGTTATCAGCCTATGATCGAATGGAGCATATTGAGACAACAATCGTACCTGCTCTAGCAAACGGTACATGGGTGCTCTGCAACCGATATGTTTACTCAGCAATCGCCTATTTCTCGCATCGTGGTGTAGATAAATGCTTTGTTAAAGAAATCAATACAAATGTCATTGAGCCAGATTTTGCATTTCTGACAGATATTCCAGCAGAGAAGGCATGCCAACGTGTGAAAGCGAGAGATGGAGACACCATAAAGTTCGAAGAAAAAAACGTAAGCTTCATGGAGCAAGTTAGACAGACCTTATTGGATGAGTTTCCACAAAAGTTTAGTGTATTGGATGCTCAAGAAAGTAAAGAAGAACTATTTAGAAAAGCTATGGAAACTATTGAAAATGAACTTTGAAAAAAAACTGTCAGCTAGAATTGAAACATTAGGGGCGTTTTTGTGTATAGGCTTAGATCCAGATGATGCCATTCTTGATAAATATGGTTATAGTGACGATGTTTTTGGTTTCAACAAACAACTAATTGATGCCACACACCAGTTTGCAACGGCATATAAGCCTCAGTTTGCACACTACGCTGCCACGGGCAAGGAAGAGCAACTTGCTCGAACAATAGCTTACATAAACTCTACGTATCCGGACATCCCCGTGATACTAGACTCTAAGCGTGGTGATATTGGTTCAACCGCCCAAAAGTATGCTCAGGAATCGTTCGAGAGGTACAAAGTAGACGCAGTTACTTTAAACCCATATATGGGCATTGAAACCCTAAAACCATATTACGAGTACACCACTAAAGCGTGCATTACACTGATTAAAACATCAAACCCCGGCTCTAATGACTTTCAGGAGCTAGTAGTTGGAGACAATAGGAAGCTATATCAAGTTATTGCTGAAAAAGTAACCTCACTTTACCCTCAAGAACAAACCTGTTTCGTGGTTGGAGCAACCAATCCAGATGAAATTGAAACATTGAGAAGAACACACCCTAATGTAACCTTTCTAGTGCCTGGACTTGGTGTTCAAGGCGGGGATTTGGAAAGTGTTATCAAAGGAGGTATGACCGCTGACGGTAAGGGTCTAATTTTAAATGTTTCCAGAGGAATTACCCAATTGTCGGAAATCGCCGATTTCGAAGTCTATCTAAAATCGGTAAGCCTTAAAGCTAGAGAATGGTACAGTGACATTAAAGGTTGCAGACAAAGAGAACTAGAAAACCGGTCCAAGCTATACTCTAAGTAAACTTAGGTTTGCTTCCATTTTTCTCAGAGAAGACCCTGTAAATAATTCTGTGTAACTGTCGGGGTTACATGTATTCAGTGAGTCGGTCTTCGAACATAATCATAAAGCGGTTTAGAGCTTGTCGCCAGTTTCTAATCGGCATAGTCCATTTCTTTGAAGCATCTCGGATAGCCAGGTAGATCACCTTTCTAGCTGCTTCATCCGTTGGAAATAGCTTGCGTTTCTTAATCGCTTTTCTAATAACGCTGTTGAGGGATTCAATGGCGTTAGTCGTGTAAATGGCTCGGCGAATGTCCTCTGGGTAGTTAAACAAGGTGTTGAGGTTGTCCCAATGCGCCGTCCAAGAGCGACTGATTTGAGGATACTTACTGTCCCATCGGTCAGAGAACTGCTCTAGAGCCAGCAGAACCTCATCTTCTGTGGCTGATTGGTAGATTTTCTTCAGATCTGCCGTCACCGCTTTGTAGTCTTTCCAAGGGACGTACTTGACCGAGTTTCGCACCATGTGGACGATGCAGAGCTGTATTTGGGTCTCTGGGAACGCAGTGTTGATAGCGTCAGGAAAGCCTTTTAGTCCGTCAACGCAAGCGATAAGGATGTCTTTTACCCCACGGTTTTGAAGCTCAGTCAGCACGTTGAGCCAGAACTTAGCACCTTCCGTTTCGGAGAGCCACATACCGAGCAGTTCTTTTTGGCCTTCCATGTTGACGCCTAACGCAAGATAGACCGCTTTGTTGATGACCTGTTTGTCTTGGCGTACCTTAACCACAATGCAATCGAGATAGACGATAGGGTAAATTTCGTCGAGAGGTCGCGACTGCCATTCAATCACTTGCTCAAGCACCGAGTTGGTTGGTGCGTCGTTTTCCCATTTCAAATCTCCTTGTGGTGGTTGGAGACTTGATCTTATTCTGCGTGTTAAGTGATTAGGATGCGGGCTTTATGAGGCGCTTACGGATGAACGCAAGTAAAAGTGATTTTTAGATTCTCATTTTTAACTACTAATAACTAACTACTGAAACACAGTATTATACAGTTTATGGTCGAAACAATGAGAAAAAGTAGCGATTAACTGTGGCGTTGATAAGGGTCACTTAATCGACTTAAACACGGAAAGGGGCACAAACGTGTTAGCGGTGGTCTTGCCAGCACATCTCTGAACAAAACCAAGTTAATCGACAACGACATAACATCGTTTTTTTGCATTACTACAACTAAAACTAATGCTTTATAACATTTAACACGCATCTAGGTATCTCGAACATAGCGATATAGATCTTTTAAAAGCGCGTCGTTAGGTGTTGTTAAGCGTGGTTTCAATCTGTCTACTCAGTTTCGTTGTCTGGCCAACACAAGTAATTTAACGTGAGGCTTTTCATGGATAATTCATCTTCTTTGGAGAAGTCTGAAGGAAATTGCGCATAACTTACGTTATTGAGTACTTCTTCTGCACGGTCTATATGCTGAAGCATATTTAAGTTTGATGTTCTTTCAGATGACTGCTCATGTAGGGCTTTGCAATGAAAAGTAAGCTTCT
This sequence comes from Vibrio sp. qd031, assembly GCF_002100145.1. Taxonomy (GTDB): domain Bacteria; phylum Pseudomonadota; class Gammaproteobacteria; order Enterobacterales; family Vibrionaceae; genus Vibrio. The sequence goes on along the minus strand of NZ_JXQD01000024.1, from coordinate 278,476 downwards.
CTTCGAGCATCTCTTGAATGTCTTGAGGACAATCCAAATCAAGCAACAATACTAAAGCCACATCGTACGAATCTGCGTCTTCATCTTCAGGATAAACATACGCATATACATCTATGATTTGATCATGATTATCTTCAAGTAAGTCAGCAAAATCTTCCGTGTTGTTCCATATGTAAGGCAGGAAAGCTTTGTTAAAACCGTCAGGGAACGGCTTACGTATATATTTAGAACTAATCCAAGTAAGAATAATCTCTTGATTACGACGGCTAAGCTCACCAATATTAAATGGGTTTCGTTGTAGCCCGCTAATAAATAACACCTTATCCACAGAGCTAATTGAGGATACACTAAAATCCCAATAGCCATGGTCTGTTTTCATAACAAGACGCTGATAATTCCTACTTTTATGATATCTTGCGTCACGTTTTCCCTTTTTATTAGCTCTATGCTTACCAACAACAACATCCACTGTTGTTACATTCGGATTATGTAAATCACAATCTTGAGAAATTAAGACAAGGATGTCGGTATCTTCTATTTGAATATCTCGACTAGAAATGTCGCTTCTTGTAGAAACTACGTTCGATCTAAGCTCTTCGTCTAGTTCAGCACAAGACAACCAAACGCCTTGGTACAAACCCAAAGCGTCTATCTGCTCATGTATATTCTCAACTTCTGACATTCGTAATCCTAGCGGTGACTAGTAAGGTTTCTTTTTACTTGTTCAATATGAGGAATCTTCTTAACAACTTTCTCTGGCTGCTTCTTCATCGCTTCGTGAACATATTCGATCATCAAAGCTTGATCATATTGTCCTGACTGCAAGTGACCAAGTAACGTCTTTCCGTTAACTTTTACTGACTTCAATACACGACTCACAGATGAGTAATGCTGCTTCACCTGTACCGCTATATCATGTAAGTCACCATAGCAGTCGGCAAATCCTTCTCCTTTCAAGTGATTGTACACCGTAGGCCTTGACACATTGACTATACGTGCAAGTTGAGAAAGGTTTAAACCAAAGACATCTTTGATAGTTGTAATCATTTCGGGAACAGATACAGCGACTACATCACTGTGTTGTTTTGTCCCAATAACTAAATTGTCAGTCAGTTCGCTACTGTCAATATTTAAACTATATACACCATCGACAGCTTTCAATATCTGAACGATCTTGTCACTTATAGCATTTTCAAACACTCGGTTCACTTTACGTACTAGACCATATTGTGAAGTTTCATGCCCTTCAAAGTCGGCAGAATCGTAGCTAAAATAGCTATCATACGTGCGAAAACCAACAACATTCTGAAATACAGAGTTCTCTAAATGATAAGCTTTCATAATTAGGCCTTTTCCTTGTATACCCAAACGTTATCACTCACATCCCTATTTAACATATTAAGAAAAATCTCTTTGCTGTGAGTATGAACTTTATCAAATAGCCCAAAGTCAAAAGAAACTAACTTTGTATCCTCTGATGGTAGCGTTGATGCCTGAGACATTAGTAGCGCATAGTGGTTGTCGGTACTCTCCGCCAGTGCTTTTTCCAATTCAATTGGCATCCCAAACGCTTTGCTATTTTCCATAAGTAAATCTGGTATCAACTTCCCAGCTTTTATAGGCAACTGTTCGAGTGACACATACACCTTTAAGTTAGGTTCTATCACCCTAGAAAAGTCCAATTTACCCATTTGAATTATGTCACCTTGATAATACTTGGATTGACTTTCAAGTGGTAACACAATGGAATCGCTAAAAAAATCACTAAGTTTATATTGCTCATCAAAAGAAGCTACCACATCTACATATGATAAAGTTATCTCTTGTACCAAAGCATTGTGGTAAAAGTTAAAAGCTTTGTTTAACTGGTTAAGTATGGATTTAAACTGACTTATAAAGTCATCAAACCCCTGATAATCAGTTGTTCTGTACTCAACGGCATCGGGCTCGACTACAAGTGAACTTCTCTTGTCAGGCGAGTGATAACACCTTCTTGCATGTGGCGTTGTTTTGGTTGTGCTGCCATCTTTTGGTGAAATGTTAAACTCTAGTTTTGTAACAGTGTCTTCGGTCGCATAGATAAAGTCACTTTCAGACATAACTTGCTGTAAATGAACAACTTGATCTGCTAACAATGGCGCTAGTTCGGTAGTCTTGATACGTCCAACAACATAAACCAACGGCGCTTTTTCGAAATATCCGCTCATACGAGATTAACCAACTTTACACTTAATTTAACACTTAAAGTATAGACATCATAACTGAACATGAAGTTCCAAAATAGGTAAAGTGTCAAATTTTGTGTAAAATTTTATACTGATTTGCACAAGCTGCTTTAGACACTGAGTTAAGTGAGTCTATCTACATCGACACTTTATTATTAGGTTTCCTAATGAGTTCTAACAATATTCGAAACTCATTTTGGGGCAAAAGTGTTCTAGCGCGAAGCGCTACTTTTGACGCCTTTCTTGAGCGACTCACTATGGATTGAGACGCTTGCGGTGACTTACTTTGATTTGACATGCAGGTTCATAATCTAGGGCACAGTAAAAGTCAGCTGCTTTAGATGAATCAGTGAACAGCTGTAGCTCTTCAAAGTGCTTCTGGGCATGACACTCGATTTCTTGCATTAGAGCTTTACCAATACCGACACCACGAACGTTTTTGGATATGTAAAGCCGGCGCACTCGGCCAATGCCGTAACTGTTGCTGTGAAGTTCTTGATTTACTCCACCAATGCCAACTAGCTTACCACCAATGTATACAGCAAAAAGTGCTTCACCAGGTAAATCAAAGCGATTAGTACCATTTGCAAACTCTGAGACAAACCGCTCTAAAAACTTGAAGCCTTCAGATTTGCTTTCAGCCACAAGACAGTTGATCTCGATTGGTAAGTTTTGAATCTGATCAATACGCATAGAATACTCTTCAAAGTCATGGTGCCATTTCAGAGGGAAGGCCACTGCATTCCTCGTTAGCGCTATAATATTGTGCGGGGTCCATGAATTTCATAGTCAGTTAATCTTACAACCGTCTAGTCAGAAACAAATCTACATCGATAAAAAAACTACGGCAAATTGTGATGTCATTAATTTGATAGAACCATGGGCCTAAATCACTTTGGGGCAGAACCTTCTTAGCCGCGACTGTGTCATAACTTGTCTTTGGACAAAACCTTGTCAGCGGCTTAACAAATTAGCATCTCACGGATAATTTCAGGTATTGTAACCCTCCAATCAAGTGACCGAAGTCACTCAGCAACTACAAACGAAATGCTCCCCTAGACATCCCCTTTAAACCCCCGCTTCAACTAAACATTGGTCGCATGATTTAACTACATACTCTGGTATCAAATCAAACTTGGTTGGATCAAGCTGGCATATGTACTCATTTTCAATATGATAAGTTTCGTTAATAAATTTCTGGAGAACAGAGTTTTCCACCTCAACCTCTTCAAACAAACGGAATATTTGCAACTTCTCATAACCACTTGAACAGCAGTCATAAATACCCCTCAATGAAACTTTATCTTTCAATCGTGCAAGAGTTTCCTCGTAACTGAAATTAGTAATACTCGATGAAATCCGGGCAATTCCCTTATCTAGCTTACTGGTATCCATAATTGGGTGACCATCTTCACGAGTATCAATTGCTTCTTCCAATGTTCGTAAATGAAGTAAGTTGGAAAGAACCTGATACGCATCTCCCATGTCATCTACAATCTCGAAATATCGACGTAGGTAGATTAACTTTAGAATTGAGTCAGCGTCGGTAGCTAAGTAATCCGTACAAATTTGAGAAAACGTCTTGATATCATTCTTATCAATAGAAAACTCATTTATTACCCCAGAATCGAATCTCAGATACGAGGCGAATACCTGACTATCAAACTGTTTCTGCACAGCTTTCACGGTATCTATAATAGGTTCAACATCATGAGTAAGCATCAACACAGTCTTGCTCTTTAGGCAGTTCTCGGCCTTTCTTCGAAATAGCATTTCCAAAATTGCATACTTCTTGTTTTTATCAAATGACGAAATCGGATCGTCTAGTATGATCAAGTCGGGCTTTCTGGATAAACACTCGTACATAAACAAGACAATCGCAAATGCATTTCGCTCACCAAAGCTAAGGTGTTGATCTCCACCAGAGACAAAATCATCATGATCAACATGGCGTAACTTCAATTGAGACTTATCATCTTCACCTGAAATTTGTACTTTATATTTATAACCAGCGTAAGATAGAAAACTGTTAATCTCTGTTTGGTACTTTTCTACCAATTTTTTCATTGCACCACGCTGTTGGTTTAGCTTTCCTTGTAACTGACCAGCCTTAACAACAACTTCATCTATCGAATTGTTAATAGTATCTATTTCTTGCTTGGTCGCATCTGAGTTTAGTTCAGTAAGAAAAGCAAGATCTATCTTGTATGCGTTTAACTGATCTCGTACCAACTCATCTTTTTTAAAGTCAAACCCTTTAAGTGCTTTCAACTTAACCAAACGATCGGACAAACGGTCAATCTGCGTTTTGATTTGTTTAAGGTAATCTATATGTTCTGGTTCAAGACCATTTGGAAGAAGAGTTATATCGGTTAGTTTTTGCTTTGCTTCTTCAGTAAAGTAATCACCAAGTTTGTTGATCACATCGATGATCTTTACCAAGTTTTTAATGACATTCTTGTCATATTCCTCACCAACTTTAGTAATTTGTTCTTTCTTTTCCGTAGTATCTGAAGAGCAGTAAGGACAACAATCTGACAACTCGGAAAACTCTTTAGAGCCTTTTGTTTGCCAATCAATCCAAGCTACATTGGAAGAGCTACTGATGAAAGGTTGATATACCTCTAAACCTTCAGGGATATGTTGCAACTTATTTCCCTGAGAAAGACCTTTCATACCTGTCGAGTTTCTTGATAGACCAGTTCTAGTCAAGGTGAAAGCTGTACCTAGCTCATTCAGGTCATTGATGAAGGTTTCAAGGTTTTCATTTTCATCAAATAGCCCTTTGATTTCGTTTACAATGCCTTCGATTTGTTCTTCAACAACATTGTAAGCATCTGTTCTTATGAATATGTCAAAACTATTGCTTACTAACTCGTCTGATTGAAAAGTAAACTGGCGAACATAATCTTCGTTGAAGCACATAACTGAACTGACTTCGGCATCAGCAGCTACGGTTGGGGTTTTGGCATCAGGATTATCTGCTTTCAGCTTAAATGGTATGAGGGAGTCAAGAGAATCATTTTGTGAATGCAGTGTTATGGCCTTTGCTATCGTACTCTTACCTGAGCCATTAGGGGCAAACTTAATGTTTAGCTTTTTTTCTGTCAGAGCAATAGTTGCTGAGTCGATACTGTTGCAGTTTTCTATTGTGATATTCATTTTTTATTATTCCAACCTACCTCATACTACGCAATTGAGCACATCCATCATAAGAGGGAACTGAGCACCCTTTTAAATACGTTGTGAAATGACGCTTTGCGCTAACCAGCCAAATTTGCTCAACACGAAACCATAAACGCCGAGCTATTTTATTACACAGGGCAAAATGTATGCGTGCAATGAGGGTGATCAGGAAGTTTTGGGTCTCTGTTCCACTCACCATCACCATAAGATGACTTCAAGCGTTCTAGCATTACCTGAGCACTATGAGTTGTACCTGCTAGTTGCTGAGAACATTTCGACGAACCTTGTTCGCTCGTAGAATGGTTTACAAAGCAATCGTCACTGCCGCTTTCAATGATAGTCTCCAAAACTGCTTGATTATAGAACCTGCTAACTTGGGTCCTAACTAAACGTTCAGCCCAACTACTAGCAAACACACGGTTGTCGCCAGAAAACATACTTTGCTGGCGAGGTAACCTACTCTCTACGTTAGCAATTGCGACATTTAAGTCTATTTTTAAGTCAAAAAAATCAATTAGGATTTCTCGAAAATCCTCTAATCTACTGCCACCTGTCGTAACTTTACCTGCGATTGCTTCATACTGAACCAAATCCAGTGTTTTGCGTTTAAGAGAAGAGTTATTGGTCAAAGAATCTTGAATTTGATGAAAATCTTCTGCATAGCTAACTGACATATTGCCTCCACTTTTAGTTTATAGGGGAATGAAATATATAACCCTAAGTGCTACATGGAGGTAAATAACCATAATTAAATAGCGGATTATCAATATTACACTAGTTGCATTGATTTTTGAGATCTAGGACCAGATAACTGGTGAAGTCATTGAGGCATGTTTTTGGTTTCGCAATGCTCCATCAAGCTAGGTTGAATAAGACTAAAACAACCCACGTTCGTAAGTTACCTTGCAGTATGAGTTTGATTGCGTTATGTCGGCATTAGTTATGATTGTTCAAATGGAAAGCCCAGAAGTGTTATAAGTAACAACTCTAAACTGATGTATGGAATCCACTCCCTCCTTTGCCAATCTACACTTAGCAAAGTGAGACCCTAAACCAGCCGCATGTTTTTTAGCATATGGAGACAATAAGTATTCACCTTTATTGATAAGGATACTAAACATATATCTCGACGTGCGAACAAAAAATCTAGGGGCTGAATCATCAGCCTCTTTTATCTTCTGGCTCATACTGGGGCAAAAAACAGAGCTAGCCAAAGCGGCTAGCTCGTTATTTGGCACTTCATGCCATTAGTTTGTAATTCGCATTACATAGCGTCGTCAGCCAAACAAGCCTCATTTAAAGCACACAAATTAGCCAAGTCCTTCATCAAATCAATTGCGAATTGATAATCGCTAGTGCGATTCATTGCCATTTGATTAAAAGTCCAACCAGCATGTGGGTGTCCAGCATCGTCAAAATAGTCGCGAATAACTTTTGCTCTTTCGTAGCCATAGAGGCCTTTTGCTGCTTGTCTCGCTAGACGTATGTGACGGTTGTAAACGGTATCATAAGATTTACTCATCCTTTGTTCCTCTATATTTTATTTTGGTTGTTTAGAAAAGTGGTTCTTCCTCTGAGCTCAATTCAATTTCACTCAGCTTAGGAGCATCGCATTCCGAGACGACGAGCATTTTCATTAGCCCATCCTTCTCTGCTTTAAGATCGATGGTGGCTTCAAGATGGAACTCAATTTCTTTCTCTGCTACTGCAAGTCTCTTCTCAAAACTATTCGCGCGGCTAGTTTGCTCTGTCAGTGCTCTATCAAGCGATTCATTTTGCTCTTCAAGAGACTCGACAGCAGACATGGCATCTGCGATCTCTAAATCTAAAGCTTTTTCTCGTTGAGTAATTCTCTCAAAAGCAGCGTCAATTTTTATTTGCGCTAGTTCATTTGCTTTACTATTTGCCTGATGGGTGATTTCTTGCAATTGCTTCGCAATCGCACTCGTTGCGTCATCGAGCAAATTAGCTAGCACAGTCGGTAAAGGCTCGCCTGTCGTATTTTGCGGCTCTTTAAAAGATTCCATATGTGCAGACCAAACTTCAAATAGCCGCTTTGGAAAGCCTTTATTGCCAACCTCTTTTCGCAAAGCAAATCCGCTAACCTTGCGTTGGCGCTCTATCAATCTCTCACCGGCTAGAATGATTTCCTCATCAGAAATTTCAGGTGTTCGCCCAATTCTATTGACTCTCATGCAGACCCCCTTGTGACAACTCAGAAGAAAAGAAAGAAAAGAAAGAAAAGAAAGAAAGTAACACTCGATCAAAATTCATAATTACCTCCCTGAGTAGGAGCATTATTAATGACAGGCAAATCATCTAGCAGCTCAAGTGCGGGGTTTAATGCCTTTGACAGATTAATTTTCAATTCACGTTCCAGTAGTACGACTAGATTCTGAAAATAGGGATCGGGGTCGTGCTGGAGCCCGCGGCTACGATATTGTGAGTCAACGTATGCTTGTCGAATTGCTTGCGAAAGCTTCGCAGCAGTACTGTCATTCACGGCTTTGCTTTGACGCTCCATTTCAGCGAGCTGATGTTTGCTTTCATCAAGCAGATACATGGCTGCAATATTTTCATCTCGCAAGCGTTGAGATTCGGCTGAGAGTTGTGAGTGCTCAGATTTGATGCTCTCTTGGCTGTCGTTAAGATCACTTAACTCAACCTGTATAGTTGATACAGCATCAAGTAGCTGTTGTTCTTGCTCAAAGAGAAAATTGTTTTGTGATATTAATTCAGAGTACTGTTCTTCAGCATCTAAAACTTTTTGATGAATGAGCTCCAGTTGGTGCGTGTAATAATTATGACTGCGCTCAGACTTGGGCAGATTAGCTTCGGCATTCATTTTTTTTCGACGTGCAGATTTTTTTTCTGAATCTGGTGCAAATTCAGCTTTCAACGAATGCTGCTTGAACAAATATTCATTGGCAAAGTCGCGTGCCAAACACTGATAGTAATGCCCAAATTCTTTCGCTTGCACCCTAGTCATTTTTCCGTCATGTGGTAAGAGCTTTTCATCTAAAGAGCGCTGACGTATGTACTCGTTTACTACGTTAATTTGCGCTTTACGTAAATCATACTCGCCCGTATTCCGGTTTCGAGCTGAGATGAAATAATGCGTGTGAGCTCCAGTGTTGCTGTCTGTGCTGCGTTCGTCATCATGGCCAACTATGAGCTTGATGGGATAATCCGGGAAGTGGTATTCCAAGAACTGACGTGTAAACATAATATAATCTTCAAGACTGATTATATCTGTACCAACTTGCCACTGGTGTGGCACTTTGATAATTCCTTCTTGTATAAAAGTATTGTTTGCATTCGGTTTGTTTCTGAGTTGATTGTGTGCATTCAAGTAGGTTGCCAGCATCTTTATTCGCTGGTCTCTTCGCTTCATTGGCAGCTTTCCAAAATCTTGAATACGGTCATAATCCACAAACTCCACCGAATTAAGAATATTCTCCATAAAAGAAGCAGCTGCAAAGTTTTGACTCTTTTTCTCGCTATCAATAGCTTTTTTTAACTTACGTCGATATTGCCTTTTCTGAGTCTGAAGCTTTGCCTGATTACGGAGTTTAAGACCCGGAGCTACTTCGTATAGCAACTCAAGACGACTGCTTTCTGTCATGTGTTCAAGAGGCTTGATAGTCGAACCTGTATAGATTAAATTTTTACTTGCGAGTTTTGAGTTCCACTCCATACGCTTCGTTTTTTTAGGAGCTGTGGGAGGAGCAATACGCAAACTGTGGGCGAGTGAATGCTCACACATAACTCTATCGCTAGGCTTTGATGTGTAGTTTTTGACTCTGTGAAAGGAACGAATGGTTTTCATACACACCTCCATAGAGGTGGGCATAATTCAGAGTCAAGAGAGGCTTCTCTTGCCCGCAGCTCACGTGCATCTTTTGCGTAGCAAAAGTGTGACGGGAGCGCAGCGGGTTTCTTTGCCGTCACACTTTTAATGTAGCCGGCATTGGCACTGAAAGTGACATTAATGGCAGGACACTGCACAACATAAATTATCTTCATTGCACACCTCCGCTAGAGCCAAGTAAACCATTGATAGCTGCAAGCATGCTCGGCCGTTTTTTAAGTGAGATTGCAATTTGTAGGGCCGCAAGCAAATCGGCATCATTACCTGTTATAGATGCGCCCGGTGGCATAATGATTTGCTCAGTTGGTTTTTCATCAGTGCTAAACGCGACGTCAAACGCCTTACCAAGTTTATCAGCATTGTCATCCGCATCTTCATCAATCCAACGAGCATAGTGGTCTCGGATTACTTGGGTATTAGAGTGGCCCATCTGTTTAGCAATGTAGTTCTCGTTGATACCCGCAGTCAGTGCTTGACTTGCGTAGGTATGGCGCAGCTGACCAGGCCCACGATGTTCAATTTGCAAGTTTGTGAGAATTGGCGTTAAGAATGTTTTCGCGTACTGACTACCGTCGATAAACGGCGTCTTAGTCTTTGAGTTGTAGAAAATGAACGACACAGTTTCTTTTCTAACTGTTTTGTTGTCTTCACACAGAACTGCAATAGTTTTAGCTTTGCGTTTACCGGTCAACTCAAAAACACGTTCCAGTATTGCGATAGCATGATCATTTAAATCAACCTTTCGGCGCGATTTTGACGTTTTCGGTACTCTATATTTTCGCTTGAAGACGCCTCTTTTAACCTGCAAGGTTTTGTTTTTAAAATTGACAGACTCCCAATCAAGAGCAAGTAACTCGGAAATTCTCAAACCAGTCTGACTTCCAAGCACAAAAATTGCGCGTGCAATAAAACACTCAGCATCGTACTCGTAAACCCTTTTTACATCGTTTTTAGTGAAAGGGTTGGGCTCTGTCTGAACCGTTTTCAAGTTACAGATACCTTCCATCGCATTATGTTCAATGTATTTGTTTTTGCACGCTTTAGTAAAAACCGCTCTGAATACTGTCAAATGCTCGTTGATAGTCTTGTTTGACCAAAACTGATGTTGCTTGGTAATCCAAGCTGCAATGTCTTCGTCTTTTATCGCCGATATATTCTTTTTACCGAAGACTTTGTTCAAATTGTTCACGCGCGACTTTTGCGAACGATAGTTCGACGGTGCGAGCGTATACCGAGTGTTTTCTAGATACTGTTCTGTTAGTTCCTTAAATTTCACGATTGAATATCCTATACATACTCAGCGATACCGGCCTGTTTTGGTATTAAACTGAGCGATGAATGTACGATAATCATATCGCTAAGAATTTTTCAGTCAAATATAAAGCCTTATATATCAACCACTTATATAATATTTGATATAGTGTTCTATTTAATTAAGCCATTGATTTTTAGTAGTTAATAAATGCTACAAGCTCTGCAAAAAAAATAGTATTTTTTTTCGATAGGGCTAAAAACTAGCCCTATCTGTGCCAAAAAAGCGGTTCTTGATCACAAACTACGCTCTAACCAACGGCGGTCGAAGATCAAAAAGTGCGTTTTTTTGTCCATTGCGAACAGGCTGTTGAGCTCAATAACAGAATCGAAAGCGGCATCATTGAAGAAGTTTTCGAGACGCGGTTTGAGCATTTCAACAACAAAGTTCGAATCGGCACTGACACAAAGATCTGATTTAGCGACTAGAGCTTTATTTGTGACAAGATTGATCTGTTTAAGGACTTCGATCTTGAGAAATAAACTTTCAATGACATCACCAAGCCACATCTGCTCTATTGCAATAAAGTGAGAGCGAGAAAATGGCTTAATATCATCTAGATAGAAGCTGCCTGAACAATCGATTCTGAAACTATCAAACATTGTATGACGTCGTAATTGACGAGAGAAACGTAAGAATTGTGGTTGAGCTGGCTCTAAGAATAAATTTAGCAATGTTCTATGTTGCCTAATTTTTACATCTATGCGACTGTTCTGCGAGAGAAGTTGAGGATACTCAAAAAAAGCGAGTGAAACACTGTCAGCGATTAGTTTAGCAAGAAGTCGGACACTGCTTGAATCACGCTCATTAAGCGTAATGTGAAGAGCATCCAAATTGCAAGGAATATTAACGACTACGTGAAAGTGACGCTTATTAACACATTGCACAACGCTCAGATTCTGAGTTGAAAACGTTAACTTGTTCATTTCTATTTCTCCAACTTCAAAGAAAATTTGTTCACTTGCTCAGATAAATTCTGCAAATCCGTGTCTTTGCCGTAGCGACTGAAAGTCATGTTGTGATGGGTGTGGCCGACGATTTGTGCTACTAGATGCTCAGACACGTTTGCTTGCTTAAGCTCATCAATGAATGTGTGTCGCAATCCATAGAGCGTCGGTCGTGCGCCGGCTTTCCAGCCGATTTTGGTAAGCAGTTTACCGAACTTTGTTGTTAACGATTTACTCCAATTCTGATCAGGCCCAAGTGGCTTGAAATCGAAGAGGTAACGCTTATTCAACGCTTTTCGTTTGTTCACGTACTCTATAAATTGGCCATCGAGCATTGCTCGATGCAGCGGAACCAATCTGTCTGAGTGGGCATTCTTTAAGTGCTGAAGTGACGATTCCTGGCTCAAAACAAGGTGTGGAGTGTCAACATCTAAACGAACTTGTGAAACTAATAGCTGACAGATTTCAGCAGGTCTTGCGCCATGGTGAAGAATCAGGTCGAAACATAGTTTAATTTGCTCGTGTGACGCCTTGTAAGCTTTCGAGCGATACAGTGTGAGTATGTCTTTCTGCGACCAACGTGATCGTTCTTGATTCGCTTTCTGTCGGTTTTTCGGTAACTTAATCGAAAGAAAGGGATTTGTGGCTATGTGCTCGTTTAATACACACCAGCTGAAGAATTGTTTGATCGCAGCTAAATAATCTAGATTTGTCTTATAGCTACGACCTTCACTTAGCAAGAGATCTCGATAACTAAAAGCAATCGCTGGAGTGACACTTCGAATGCTGGTTATCTTCATACTGTCGATGAAATACTTTGAGCGCTGCTCTAGCTGTGTGATTGTGAGCTGCGTGATAGATTCAAGTTTCTTGGAAGAAATAAACTTGTCTAAGATCTTATCAATTGAGGTAGAAGAGGTTGGGGTAGCGGTAGGGGGGAGTATACGCGATTTAGGTAATTGATGATGCATTTCAACATTAAAACAGTGTCTTACATCATTAATGATGGTAGCCAGCGTAGGTTTAAACGTTTCAAAAGCAGTGTCTATAGGCAGATCGTGAACGGTAGGGTGTAATTTAGCGATTAACGCAGCATTGCGAGCAACCGCAATTGTACGATGTTTTGTATATAGAGAAATTTTGGTATCGAATGGGAAGTCATTGTTTCTCAAGCGTTTTGGGAAACAAAGGCGCGTATAGTAGGTGCCAGAAGGCGATTTAAGAAGGTACATTGTCTCAGTCAATCCTATTTTGATTGAACTCAGTACCCAGAAATGAAAAAAGCCGTTGAAAATCAACGGCTTGCTTCATATAAAAGTGGCGGAGAGATAGGGATTTGAACCCTAGAACCGCTATTAACGGTTGCCGGTTTTCAAGACCGGTGCTTTCGACCACTCAGCCATCTCTCCGTTTCGGCGCTATAATATAAAGCCTTAAAACGGTTGTAAACCCTTTGATGGTTTGTTTGCTCGCTTTGTGAGCAAAGTCAGTGGATTAACTGGATGCTAGAAACGAAAAAGAGAGCCGAAGCTCTCTTTTAAGGGATAATGGTCGGACTGACTGGATTTGAACCAGCGACCCCTGACACCCCATGACAGTGCGCTACCAAGCTGCGCTACAGTCCGATAGCTATAAATTAACGATCGATTCTCGGTGCGTCAATAGCTTACAAACTGAATGCGCAAGTTTCGAACGGCTTGTTTGCCAATAGTGTGACCTGCGGTCACGGATGGCCAACTCTCGAACACCATGCTTTAAGGGCGCGGTTAACATTTCGACGAATTGCGTCTGTTTGCCAACAATCCAAATAGGCCAAAACTCATTAGGGCGATTGCTGAAGGCTCTGATACAGCAACTCTCCGTTGACGGGTTGGTTCCAAACGGCTAACGAAATAGCGGCGTCGTTGTCATCATTCTCATCAACCAACTCGCCATCATCTTTCCATAATGCAGTAATAGGGTCGAAGTTGTCAGCGTCTTTAAATGGATCAGTCTACATGCTTACATTGGGGGCATCATTGTCCAATGTGAAGTAGGTGTACATCACATTATTGAGGTGTTTAATACTGCCTGTGCAGTACCGCCGTACTGATAGTAGACGGCTCTAATACCTTTTTGTGTATATGCACTCTGTTGTGGCTTTAAATACAGACTCGATAATGTAAAGTTAATCGACAAGTTTATTGTTGCGCCTGTCTTAACATATAAATGGCTAACTCTAGCACCATCACTTATCTAAAGGTTACTCTTCAGTTTGGTAAAAGCGTTTGGTTTCTCCAAGTCCTTTCAAGATGAGTGATAACTTAGGCTTGGCGTCTTGTTGGCGACGATAGTTGCTGTCATACAGCTTATAATTTCCAAATCGGTCCAAAACAATAGTGGTAGAAGGTGTCACAATAGCAATATCTTGCGTGTCACCGGCAAGCAAGTGGGTTCGCTTTTTCGTACTGAAAAGGTTTTGCCCACTGCTGTAATCAAGAGGGTTGTTAGTGACACTAAACAGATCTTGCAACAGCGTTACTGAAATGTCGTAGTGAGACGTTGGGTAGTTAATTTCTTGGGCAATTATGTTTGGCCAATGCAAGATGAGCGGAACCTGCAACTGATACTGACTGTAGTTACTATTGGTGCCCCAACTGTTGGTGCGTGTTTCATTAAATTCCCACCCGTGGTTTGCGGTGATCACAACCACTGTATTATCGACCATGTCAGCATCTTCAAGCTGTTGGATAATCAACCCTAAACTCTTGTCTAAGGTTTTGGCCGCAGTTTGATAGGCTGTTTTTAAGCTTTCTGTTGGTGTGGCTTGTGAGTCTTCTGCGACCAGTTGTTCAAAATTGGCGAGATCGGCCAGTTGTATGAATGCTGCCCACGGAGCTTTACTCTTATCGCTTTGCCATTGGCCAAACAATTCTGCTATTTCTTGGTCTGTGTCGGAGCGGAATACTTCACCTGCACCAAACACCTTGGTGCTGACGACATCCTCTTCACCATTGTAGGATGTAAACAAACCAAGTTGATAATTGTACTTTTCAAACTGCTCGATTAGCAGCGGCTTAATGCGCTGGTGCTCAATATTTGGACTGTAACTTGCGGGTATGCCGTAAACTAAGCCAACGTCTGAGTAGCGGTCATTGCTGGAGGCGTAATGGTTATTAAATTGCTGTGATTGACGCGAAAATCGCTGCAGATTTGGCATGACCAAGTCTGTCACAGCGTCTGCTCTCAATGAATCGACCTGGACGATGAGCACATTGTAGTCATTGCTTCGATTAGCATTTTCAATGGTGGAAAGAGGGTAGTTAAGAGTGGTTTGAAGCACTTCGCCACGTTCTACTTTTTTTGAGTACTCTCCACGATCAAACCAGCCCTGCTTCTCTAAAAATGACTTTGCTGTCATCGGATAAGAAAGCGGGAAGTTGGCGCGTTGGCTAACGATCGGCTGATAAAATACCGCATCTGCCCAAATATACACACAGTGACTGGCAATAAAACATACAAAGAACAAGGCGCCTATAGGGCGTCCTATGCGTTTATGGGAGAGTTTACGTTGTTTTCTCCAGATCCATTCTGATATAAGCAGTTGAAACATAAATATCAGAGGAACCGCAACAAACAGCGATTGCCATTCGCTGTCGAGATTGCTCTTATCTTTGGTTAGAAGGACTTCCCAAACAATAGGGTTAAGGTGTAAATGTAACGATTGATAGGCTTCGACGTCTAACAATAGTACCGTCAGCCCACCGGTTGCGATAATCACGGACAAAAATCGAAACAGTTTGCGAGACGGTACTATGAAGGTAAGTGGGAAGAGCAGCAGTATGTAGAGAGCAAAGACTAAAAAGCCAAAATGACCTATCCAGGATATGACTAAATACGTCTGCCCTAACAGAGTGTCGGGCCAAGTTGAACCTGTTATATAGCTTGTGCCAATAAGCATAGCCGCCACGATATTAAAAAAGGCAAACCAATGTCCCCAGTTCACCAATTTTGATACGCGATCACCATAACTGTTTCCGCTTTCTACCATGAGCTCTGTCTTCTTTTTCTAGACTAATCGTTAACCGATGCAAGCAGCGCATCAGCAAAAGATTGTGCGATCATTTTACGTTGAGACACAGGCACATTGTGGTTTAGCACATTAGTCGCCATGTTACCGATCAGCATGATCGCCATGTCAGTTTTTACATTGTGCTTTTTTAAGACATCAGTCATCTCGGTTAGAATGGTTTCAATCTCTTTGTCACTGTACTTCGAAGTTATAGGCATAATTTATCTGAATTTAACGGAAAAACGGCTTATGATACCCTACTCTAGGTCACAACTGAAACTACATATAGTCAAAACCATTATGAGCCTTAATCTTTCTAACGTCATTTTACACCAACTCACCAAAAACGAGCAGGACGAACTGCAGGTAGAGTACCGTTCTGAGACGTTACCCACCGATTCGTCTACAGAACATTTAGTTGCGGAACTTCATCGCGTTTTCAATGCCAAAGGTGGCAAAGCGTTCGGCACCTTTGCAGAAGAAAGCGAGTTTAAGCAATGGCTTGGTGAACTTTCGTCGCAGACGCTCGATTTTTATACGTTTTCCCAGCAAAGTGCCGAGCGACTCAAAAAAGAACTCGCCAAATACCCGTTTGCGGATGCGGGTACCTTTATTCTCGCGCAATACCAGTCTTTGGCAACCAACTATCTATTTATTGGCTTGTTGCCGACAAATAGCAGTCTTAAAGTGACAGAAGGTTTGAGCATTAGGGCGACGGATTACCTCGATATATCAAAAATGGATATCGCAGCGCGTATCGATTTGTCGACCTACGAAATGGACCCTTCGTCCAATCGTTACCTAACTTATATAAAAGGCCGAGTAGGGCGAAAAGTTGCCGATTTCTTTATGGATTTTTTGCACGCTGAAGCCGGTCTTGATCCTAAAATGCAAAACCAAGTATTGATGCAAGCAGTAGAAGATTTCGTGGCGGATGA
Organism: Vibrio sp. qd031; assembly: GCF_002100145.1. Lineage (GTDB taxonomy): Bacteria > Pseudomonadota > Gammaproteobacteria > Enterobacterales > Vibrionaceae > Vibrio. Next base: position 261,946 of record NZ_JXQD01000024.1, on the reverse strand, counting down.
AAAGCTCGAAAAAGAAGAAGCTATAGCTTACCGCAAACAAGTTGCCGATTACTGTGGAGAGCAAATTAAAGCAGGCGAAGAGATCGAAGTTAAAGAGCTCTCTTTTGAATTGCCTACCAGTTCGGATGGAACCAGTTTTGCCGACTTCACTCAAGAGCAAGGCTACGACCTAGAAGAGAGTTTTCCCGGTGATCGTACTGCAGTACGTAAACTCACTAAATATGTTGGTGCGGGTGGCGGATTAAACATTAGCTTTGATAGTTTGTTGTTGGGTGAGCGCGTGCACTACGATCCACAAACAGACACCTTAACTATTAAAGGCACACCTCCCAACCTTAAAGACCAGTTAACAAGAAAAAGTTAGTTTCTTTTCCTGATTGACTAATATTTTCTAGACCAAGTCACTTTTTGTTAGCTTAATGTTAATTCGTTTTGCTTGCGAACGGTGACTTTTTTGTTAATTGAGCATCACTAAATGGTAAGTATATTCAGCGTGTTATCGCTCACTCTGGTTACTTTCTAGCGACTATTTTGCGTCGAATTCGATGCTGCTTGCTGTGATTTTTGCTGTGTTTGCACAAAAAAACAGATCTAAGCTCAAAAAAGTCTTGTTTTCTCCGTCACAATTGATTATTCATGTTTATAGATAAGATTGATTTTCACGGAGAGTAGCATGAGAGTAGGATTGGTTGGCTGGCGCGGAATGGTTGGCTCAGTATTGATGCAACGTATGGTTGAAGAAAAGGACTTTGACCTGATTGAACCAGTATTTTACAGCACCTCACAAGTGGGTATCCCTGCGCCAAATCTTGGCAAAGATGCGGGTGTACTGCAAGATGCGTTTGATATTGACAGCTTAAAGCAGCTGGATGCCATCATTACCTGTCAAGGTGGAAGCTATACCGAAAAGGTGTTTCCTGCACTGCGACAAGCTGGGTGGAAGGGGTACTGGATAGACGCAGCGTCTACCTTACGCATGGACCCTTCTTCTATTATTACTCTCGATCCCGTTAACCTTGCTCAGATCGAACAAGGTATTGGCAGCGGTGTTAACACCTATGTTGGTGGTAACTGCACAGTAAGCCTAATGCTGATGGCTGTTGGCGGACTGTATGAAAAAGGCTTGGTTGAGTGGATGAGCGCAATGACGTATCAAGCGGCTTCGGGCGCTGGTGCCAAGAATATGCGTGAGCTTATTTCTCAAATGGGTGTGATTCGTGATTCTGTCAGTGACGAGCTTGCCGATCCGGCCTCTTCGATTTTAGATATCGACCGTAAAGTCGCGCAAACCATGCGCAGTGAGGCTTTCCCAACCGACCAATTTGGCGTGCCTTTAGCGGGTTCATTGATTCCTTGGATTGATGTTAAACGTGACAACGGGCAAAGCAAAGAAGAATGGAAAGCGACGGTCGAAACCAACAAGATTTTGGGCCTGCATGACTCTCCAGTGCCTATCGATGGTACCTGTGTGCGCATCGGAGCGATGCGTTGTCACTCTCAAGCACTCACTATCAAGCTAAAACAAAATGTGCCAATGGACGAAGTAGAAGACATCATTGCCACGCATAATGACTGGGTAAAAGTGATCCCTAATGACAGGGACATTACCGCTTCTGAATTGTCACCAACTAAAGTGACCGGAACATTGTCAGTGCCCGTTGGTCGCTTGCGTAAGATGTCGATGGGTGATGACTTCCTTAACGCTTTTACTGTGGGTGATCAATTGTTGTGGGGCGCGGCTGAGCCTCTGCGCAGAACATTGAGAATCATCTTAGCCGCGAAAGGCTAAGCGCTATTTACACTCAGCGTGTTTACGAATCCCTTTTGGTGAAAGCCAAAAGGGATTTTTTTATGGGAAATGGTCAAACAGCCTGGTGGCAGAACGATGATGTACACAACAAAAGCAGAGTAGCCTCAGCTCTTTACGCCAAGAGGATTAAGCCTTATGCAGTAAGGAGGTGGCTTAACTGTAGATACACATCGATAAGCGCTAGTCCTCGTCTGGGTTTACAACTCGCTCTGAAGGTGTCGCAAGTTCACTGCCACAGTGTTTGCAATGTAGGGCGTCATTTTCGTGTCCGGTTTTGGCGCAATTGGGGCACTTGACCAATGTGCGGTGGGCAGACATTTCTTGGTTCATCTCAACGGTTATGATCCCAGTGGGTACCGCTAAAATGGAATAACCTAACAACATCACTAAAGCCGCAACCGCTTTGCCAAGAGCGGTGACAGGGTAGATATCACCGTACCCGACGGTTGTGATGGTCACGATAGCCCAATAGATACTCATCGGAATGCTGGTAAAGCCATTGTCTGGCCCTTCAATAATATAAAGGGTGGCACCAAATATGGTGACCAGTATTGCCACCATCGAAAAAAAGATGAGTATCTTTCTGCGCGCCATAAACAGCGAGCGCATTAACATGTTTGAGTCTTTAAGGTACTGGACAAGCTTAAGCACGCGGAAGATGCGCATGACGCGCAGTAAGCGAATGATCACCGCAAAATGGGCGTTAGGAATGATGAGTTGCAGGTACGTGGGTAAGATAGCCAAAAGGTCAACAACGCCATAAAAGCTTTTTGCGTATGCGGCGGGCTTGGGTGAGCAGTATAACCGCAGTAAGTATTCTGCAGTAAATAGCGCCGTAAACAGATACTCAATCAGAGCCAGCTCTGTTCGATAGCGGCTGGCATAGGGCTCTATAGTGCCGAGCACCAGCACAACTAACGATGTAATGATGGCCACAATTAACGAAATATCGAAAATGCGGCCAGCTTTGGTATGGGTGCCAAATATAGTGACGTACAGCCAGTGCTTAGTGGTGTTAGTTTTCACAACTATTCATACGGTTAATATACTAATTTCAATAGCATAGACCGAATAGCTCACTTAAGCTAGACCTGGTAGTGCACCTCTAACCCCATGAACAATAAACTCGATGCCGAGTGCTCCCAAAATAAGACCCATAATACGAGTGATCACATTGATCCCAGTCTGGCCTAGCAAACGTACTATATAAGGTGCAGATCGAAAGAGTGCCCAAGCAAATAAAGAAAACACCACAATAGTGGCTGAGATGGCAAGGATATCCAAAAAGCCTGAATGTTCTGTCCCGAGTACGATTGTTGAGCTAATTGCTCCCGGTCCGGCCATTAGTGGCATTGCTAGAGGCACTACACCGACTTGCTCTCGGCTGGCGTTCTCTGACTTTTCCTGTTGGTTTTGCTTATGATCGCCAAGTTTACCGTTCATCATGGCAAATGCGATACTCAACAGCAGCATGCCACCCGCTATTCGGAACGAATCGAGGGAGATACTGAACATGTCCAACAGCCACTGGCCCATGAGCAACGATACAATAAGGATCACGGCCACTGCGATGTTGGCAGTTGCAGCCGTCTTGATGCGTTCAGACTCTGAAAGGTGACTGGTTAACGACACAAATACGGGCATAATGCCGACTGGGTTCACAATGGCAAATAAGCCGACCAAAAACTGCAAATAAATGGTGATATCAAATTGACTGAAAGCTGTCATGGCGATGCGTACTATCAAAGGTGGAAAAATTTCGCGTAATGTACGAGATTTAGACTTGCTAATCGAATGAAATAAATTGTCTAAATCGGGTCATTTGCCTGAGAAAAACTAATGTAATAGTAGACATCAACCAAAAATGTTGCACGTCTGTTTTCTAAATCCGCTTATGTGAAGTTTTGTGAGTTTAGGTAACGTAAAAAAGAGACTATTTTCGCGCTTGTGAAGCACGGGAATCGCGTTATACTGTTGGGAGTGAGCTACAGCATCTGTGTAACAAATCATCGCAGTCTGTAGTTTTTTTACGCTTTTGATGTAAAGTTACCCATAAAGAGTTAGTTGGTTAAAAAAGTCGCATTAAAATTGAGTTTGTAATTTGTTGTATTTCAAGGTTTTTTTAGTGTTTCGTGGGGAAATCACTAAATTAATTTTTCGAAACTGATCTGCATCAATCTACAAAATATTATGAAAGAATATACTCAGTTCTGAAAGCGATTTACTAAGCTCGATGGTTTGAAACGATCACGAATTTAATAAATAGTTTTTACATTTATCTTTAGGAGATTTTTATGCCTGTATCAAATATGGCTGAACTCGATGCTCTAGTAGCACGCGTTAAAGCTGCACAAGAAGAGTTTGCTACCTTCTCACAAGAGAAAGTTGACGCTATCTTCCGCGCTGCTTCACTAGCCGCTAACCAAGCACGTATTCCACTAGCGCAACAAGCGGTAGCAGAATCGGGCATGGGTATCGTAGAAGACAAGGTTATCAAAAACCACTTCGCGTCAGAATTCATCTACAACAAATACAAAGACGAAAAAACTTGTGGTGTTCTAGAAGAAGACGACAACCTAGGCACGATGACTATCGCAGAACCTGTAGGGATCATCTGTGGTATCGTTCCAACAACGAACCCAACATCAACCGCTATCTTTAAGTCTCTTATCTCACTTAAGACTCGTAACGGTATCATCTTCTCGCCACACCCACGCGCTAAAAACTCAACTAACGATGCAGCTAAGCTCGTTCTTGATGCTGCAGTTGCAGCGGGCGCACCGAAAGACATCATCGGTTGGATCGACCAACCTTCTGTTGAGCTTTCTAACGGCCTAATGAAGCACGATGGTATCGCACTTATCCTTGCAACTGGTGGTCCAGGCATGGTTAAAGCGGCTTACTCTTCGGGTAAACCAGCTATCGGTGTTGGCGCGGGTAACGTTCCTGTTGTCATCGATGAAACTGCTGACGTTAAGCGTGCTGTAGCTTCTATCCTTATGTCTAAAACATTCGATAACGGCGTTGTATGTGCTTCTGAGCAAGCAGCAATCGTTGTTGACGAAGTCTATGACGAAGTAAAAGAGCGTTTCGCATCTCACAAAGCTTACGTTCTAAGCAAAGCAGAAGCGAACAAAGTACGTAAAGTACTGCTTATCGACGGCGCGCTAAACGCGAAAATCGTTGGTCAGCCAGCTCCAGCAATCGCTGAACTAGCAGGTGTTAAAGTTCCTGCAGATACTAAAGTTCTTGTAGGTGAAGGTCTTGGTAAGGTGTCTTACGATGACGAATTTGCTCACGAGAAATTGTCTCCAACTCTAGGTCTATTCCGCGCTGACGACTTCGAAGACGCAGTTGCACAAGCGGTAACTATGGTTGAGATCGGTGGTATCGGCCACACATCTGGTCTTTACACTAACCAAGACACTAACGCTGACCGCATCCGTTACTTCGGTGACAAGATGAAGACTGCACGTATTCTTATCAACATCCCAACCACTCACGGTGGTATCGGTGACCTGTACAACTTTAACGTTGCACCTTCACTAACATTGGGTTGTGGTTCTTGGGGTGGTAACTCTATCTCTGAGAACGTAGGTCCTAAGCACCTTATCAACAAGAAAACTGTAGCGAAGCGAGCTGAAAACATGTTGTGGCACAAACTACCTAAGTCTATCTACTTCCGTCGTGGTAGCCTTCCAATCGCACTGAGCGACCTAGAAGGTAAGAAACGCGCATTCCTAGTAACTGACCGTTTCCTATTCAACAACGGTTACGCAGATGACGTAGTTAAACTGCTTAAAGCTCAAGGCATCGAAGTTCAAGTATTCTTCGACGTAGAAGCGGATCCAACACTATCTGTTGTTGAGAAAGGCGCAGAAGCAATGAAGAGCTTCCAGCCTGACGTTATCCTAGCTCTAGGTGGCGGTTCTCCAATGGATGCGGCTAAGATCATGTGGGTTATGTACGAGCACCCAGAAACGCACTTCGAAGAACTCGCAATGCGCTTCATGGATATCCGTAAGCGTATCTACAAGTTCCCTAAAATGGGCGAGAAAGCTGAACTAGTATGTATCACTACTACTTCTGGTACAGGTTCTGAAGTGACTCCATTTGCCGTTGTAACTGACGACAAGACTGGCGCTAAGTACCCACTAGCGGATTACGAACTAACGCCTCAAATGGCTATCGTTGATGCGAACCTTGTTATGAACATGCCTAAGTCTCTTACTGCATTTGGTGGTTACGATGCCGTAACTCACGCACTAGAAGCTTACGTATCAGTTCTTGCTAACGAGTACTCAGACGGTCAAGCACTTCAAGCACTTAAGATGCTTAAAGAGTACCTACCTTCAAGCTACGCGAACGGTGCAAACGACCCAATCGCTCGTGAGAAAGTGCATAACGCAGCAACTATCGCTGGTATCGCGTTTGCTAACGCATTCCTAGGTGTGTGTCACTCAATGGCTCACAAAATCGGTGCGGAATTCCATATCCCACACGGTCTTGCTAACGCATTGCTTATTTCTAACGTTGTTCGTTTCAACGCAAACGACAACCCAACTAAGCAAACTGCATTCTCACAATACGACCGTCCACAAGCACGTCGTCGTTACGCTGAAGTTGCAGACCACCTAGGCCTAAGCCAAGCTGGCGACCGTACTGCTCAGAAGATTGAACGTCTACTAGCATGGTTGGATGAACTAAAAGTGAACCTAGATATCCCAATGTCTATTAAAGACGCTGGCGTATCAGAAGCAGACTTCATGGCGAAAGTTGATGAGTTAGCGGTAGAAGCGTTTGATGACCAATGTACTGGTGCAAACCCACGTTACCCTCTAATCACTGAGCTTAAAGAAGTGCTAATCTGCGCTTACCACGGTAAAGCGTTTGTAGAAGGTGAAACTTACGAAGGCACTACAGTTATCAAGAAAACTGAAGAGAAGCCTGCTAAGAAGAAGTAATCTGTCTTAGAGAATTAGTTTCGCTAGCACGTAACTAAAGTAAATATCCCGCAAGGGCAAAATGCCGGTCAGTTCACTGACCGGCATTTTTTATGCGTAAACGAAACGGTAATTACATCACTACCGTGCGGCTCTTGCGCAGCAAAGCCTCACGGTAGTGACAGTCTGAAAATGGCAGGCCATTACATTTCATCACCGTTACGCCAGCGCAATGCGCAAACGGTACGGTAACTACCTCAATACCGTGCGGCTCTTGCGACAGCAAAGCCTCACGGTAGTGACAGTAGGGAAAGCTCTAGTCAGGCTAACTAGAAACCACCCGACCGCTAAAGTAATCATTCGCCACCACATATTCAGTATTGCGAATAAGCTCATGCCTTACCTCTGCCAAGCTAATAACATTATTATCTCTAGCGGAGTAAGCGGAACCAGGTACGACGCTCCCAACACGAATATGGTATGGGTCTAATTCGTCTGCCCAAGTCTTAGTGACACTGTTTACAATGATGGAGGTATCCGTAAGCTTATGCTGCGAAGCGTTATCGTTGCTGACCACATTGACAATCACTCCATGAGTGTTGTTCTTTTGCATTTGGCGAGCACTCGCATGTCCAAACCCGTATAACTTGTTAGAAAAGTCGGTAAAGCTTTGTGTGAACTCTTCTGCAGGTTGCTCACTCGTGAGCTCGGGGAGTGTCGCTGATTGAAGATTGTTGACCAAAATGTCGACTCCGCGCCCTAGAGTCAGCTCTACTTGTTGGAAAAGCGTATCGATTGAGCGTTGTTCGTAATTTGGAATGACAAAGCTGACGACGGTAGCATCGCTATCTTGGATGAGGTAGCGGGTATTGCGCAAACGTATAGCGTCATCGTCAACTAAGACGATGGTGGCGCGTTGCTGCGAGAAGTGCACTGCCAATTTCTGGCCAAGTAGTGTTCCGGCCGAATTGATCAAGATAACTGAATTAGCAATCTGCATGACGAGCGCTCCTCACAATGTGCTGTGATCTAATAGTGGACAACTTTACGTTATCAACATGTGAAAAAGATCATAAAACGCTGTGAATAAACTGATGGCTGAACCGTTTTTGGCTCTGCATCACACTAACTGTGCAAAAATTATGCAATCCCACAGTGAAAAAATGGGTATTTATTACATAGGTTTAGAAAGTTATGCACAGTACGCAAGTTGAGATTCGCGTAAATTGGTTGTGAGTGTATTAATCAGAGGCTCTAACTCAGTGACTTTGCTTGGTTGACCAAGTGATTGACGATGATGATAACCAAGGTTGTGGTACACATCTTCAGCTAAGCCTTGATGGTGATCGGCAGGGTAGGTTAACGCATCGGGCGTTAAGGCTTGCTGGAGTTTGGCACTTTGCAATCCGCCATTGTGAAACTGCTTTGAAATCTCGGCCGCGTTAAGTTTTGCTTGCTCATCGGCAATCAGAGCCGCTTGCGGCGCAATCTTGATGCTTGAAATACTGTCTGAAGGTGTAATATCTATAGCGTCTTTGGGCAGCGCAAACTCGTTACTGAGCATTGCGATGAGCATTCCAAAGTCGGCCGAGGAGTGGGTATTGACCGCGCGCGAAATCGCAGGGTTTAACTGCAATTCTTGAATTGATGCTGTGGTATCAATTATTGGGGTCGACACGATAACGCTCCTTGGTTATCTCATGTATCGACAAATGTGCTGATATCTTTAATAAAAAAACCCGCTAATTAGCGGGTTTTCATAGAGTTAACGTATGGTTACTTGGTCTAGTTATTTCGCTAGATTTTGAGCAACAAAGTCCCAGTTAACCAACGCCCAGAACCCATTCATGTAATCTGGACGAACGTTACGGTAGTCGATGTAGTAGGCGTGTTCCCACAAGTCTACGGTTAGAAGCGGAGTGGTGCCTTCGTCAGTAAGAGGAGTCGCTGCATTAGACGTGTTAACGATGTCTAGAGTGCCATCTGCCTTTTTAACAAGCCAAGTCCAAGAAGAACCAAAGTTGTTGATCGCTGAATCAGTGAACTTCGCTTTAAACTCGTCGAAAGAACCAAATGAAGCGTTGATTGCGTCAGCGACAGCACCCGTTGGCGCGCCGCCTGCGTTTGGAGCAAGACAGTGCCAGTAAAACGTGTGATTCCAGATTTGTGCTGCGTTGTTAAACACACCGGCAGAAGAGGTTTTGATGATTTCTTCTAGAGTTTTGCCTTCGAATTCAGTACCTGGGATAAGACCGTTAAGCTTAACGACGTAAGTGTTGTGGTGCTTACCGTGGTGGAAGTCCAAAGTCTCTGCAGAGATGTGTGGTTCTAGCGCGTCTTTCGCGTAAGGCAGGGCTGGTAGTTCAAATGCCATGATAGTATTTCTCCATTAGAGTGGGCAGCGCCCACGATGCGTCCAGTGTATGTTCTTATTGTTACGACCTTGGGTCATAGTGCGCTTTATTTTAGCAACCTTTTACTTTATTAAAAGAGCTATTGAGACATTTTTTACAATTTGACTAAAATTAAAACAACTGGTTTAGAACAAAATGGTATAGCCTTAATAACATTGTGCTTTTTATTCTGCGTAGAATGCGTAGAATATCGAGATCTAAGACGTAAACGGATGATGACTATGGAAACCATCGATAAAATCAAACAGCAGATTGCAGAAAATAATATTCTTCTTTATATGAAAGGCTCACCTAAGCTTCCAAGCTGTGGCTTCTCTTCTCAGGCGTCTCAAGCCTTAATGTCTTGTGGTGAGAAATTTGCTTATGTAGATATTCTACAAAACCCAGATATCCGTGCTGAGCTACCAAAATACGCGCAATGGCCGACGTTTCCGCAATTGTGGGTTGATGGCGAATTGATTGGCGGTTGTGACATTATTTTGGAAATGTTCCAAAAAGGTGAATTACAACCGTTGATTAAAGCCGCGGCAGCCAAAAGCAGCGAGTAACAAAATACAAAACTGAAGAGTGCATAGCACTCTTTTTTTTGGCCTAAACATTGTAGATGCGTTGAATCTGTTTGTTTGCAAGTAAAGGGAAGTTATTCATGGAATTACTTTATGTACACGATCCTATGTGCAGTTGGTGTTGGGGCTATAAACCTACTTTCGATCGTTTAATAAAACAGCTGCCTGATGAAGTTAAGTTAGTGGCATTGATGGGGGGATTGGCACCAGACAACGATCGACCAATGCCACTAGAAATGCAGCAGAATCTAAAAAACATTTGGCGACGCATCGAGCAACAACTGGGCACGCAGTTTAATTATGATTTTTGGACTCAATGCCAGCCGGTACGAACAACATACAGCGCCTGTCGAGCGGTTATTGCAGCAGGAAAACAAGGCAAATATTTTGACATGATAGAGGCCATACAGCACGCGTACTATTTGCAAGCGATGGAGCCTCATACGCAAAAGACTCACCTCATACTTGCCGAGGAACTCGATCTTAATGTTAGCCAGTTTGATGCCGATTTAGTGAGCGACGACGTCGATCAAGAGTTTGCTGCGCAAAGACAATATTGCCGCCAAATTGGAGCGAATAGTTATCCCACTTTACTGGTGCGAGATGACAAAATGCAAGTCCACCCTGTTGCGTTTTCGTATACAGACGAACATGTTACGCTCAATGATCTGGTTAGACTGAGTCGAGGGCTTTAACCAACAAGCTTTACTAAAAAGCCGGTGTCTATCACAGATAAACACCGGCTTTCTTATTTCGTTTTCAAGCAAGTTGGTGACTACAGCACCATTGCAGCAATCCAACCAAAAATGATCAGTGGAATGTTGTAGTGAACAAATGTCGGTACAACGGTTTCCCAAATGTGTTCATGTTGACCATCTGCGTTCAATCCAGAGGTTGGGCCCAATGTTGAATCAGACGCGGGTGAACCTGCATCTCCCAGAGCCGCTGCGGTTCCGACTAGCGCGATCGTCGCCATAGGGCTAAATCCAAATGCTAACGCCAATGGGACATAGATAGTTGCGATAATTGGAATCGTTGAAAATGACGATCCAATTCCCATTGTAACAAGCAAACCCACAACGAGCATAAGTAAGGCCGCCATAGGCTTATTGTCCCCAATGGTTGTAGAAATAGTTTGCACGAGATCCTCGACACCACCGGTTTGCTTCATTACCGCAGCAAACCCAGCGGCTGCAATCATTATGAAGCCAATCATGGCCATCATATGGACGCCTTTTTGGAACACATCACTCGTTTCATTCCACTTGATCACACCACCAAAGGTGAACACCATAAAGCCAGCCAGCGCACCAATGATCATCGAGCCCGTCGATAACTGCACAGAGAGCGTTGCCGCGATGCCAATCACTGCAATTAAGATGTTTCTCTTGTTGATGTGTTTAGGATCGGTGTCGACCTCAGTGAGCTCCGTTGGCGCGTAATCGCGTGGTTTACGATAAGTAATAAAAATGGCTATTAGCAGGCCAGTTAACATGCCTAACCCAGGAAGTAGCATTGCCATAGGTACTTGGCTTGCTGTGACGCCTTCTAGACCGTTGGCGGTAAGATTAGCAAGAAGAATGTCGTTGAGGAAGATGCCACCAAAGCCGATAGGTAGCAACATGTAAGGTGTCACCAAACCAAAGGTGAGCACGCAAGCTACCGCGCGGCGATCAAGACGTAACTTTGCAAATACAGCCAGTAGAGGTGGAACTAAAATGGGAATAAAGGCGATATGCACAGGAATAACATTTTGTGACGACATGGTCACCAGAATTAATGCAATCAAGACGGTGTACTTAAGACCCATAGTGGCACCGTTGTGCTCTTCACCATGAATTTTTTTGATAACAGACTGTGCAAGAAGGTCGGTGATGCCGGAGCGCGAGATAGCTACGGCAAATGCACCAAGCATGGCATAGCTTAGGGCAATGGTAGCCCCTCCACCTAAACCGCTTTCAAAGGCTGAAACAGTATCGGTTAGGCCCATGCCTGCGATAAGACCACCCACAAGGGCGCTGAAGGTAAGTGCGACGACAACGTTTACACGCATAATAGCGAGTAATAGCATCACACAAACGGATATGACGACAGGATTCATAATGGTAATTTCTTTGTTGTGTTGTAGTTCGTAAGCGAACGTTATTTTTTTAGTTAATCAGCGCAGTGCTGTTAAGACTCGGTTTTTTGCTCTTGCAAAGGCCAGCCACCCAAGGCTTTCCATTTGTTGACGATAATACAAAACAGCTCGGCGGTTTTGAGCGTATCGTACAACGCAGAGTGGGCTTCTTTGTTATCAAAATCCATACCAGCAGTTCGACACGCTTTTGCTAGTACAGTTTGACCAAATGCAAGACCACTGAGAGCCGCGGTATCGAACGTGGCAAACGGGTGGAACGGAACTCGTTTGAGTTTGCAGCGTTGATTAGCAGCATTAACAAAGCTGAGGTCAAAAGTCGCATTATGAGCCACCATAATTGCACGACTGCAATTGGCGGCTTTTTGCTCTTTACGAACCAGCTTATAGATTTCCTTCAATGCTTCCTCTTCAGAAACAGCGCCTCGTAGGGGGCTAAAAGGGTCTTTAATGCCATTAAAATCAAGCGCTTCTTGTTCGATATTGGCGCCTTCAAAAGGCTCAACATGAAAATGAATGGTCGAAGCAGGATGCAAATCGCCGTTGTCGTCCATGGCTAAAGTGACCGCACAAATTTCGAGCAGTGCATCACCCTGGGCATTAAATCCAGCAGTTTCTACATCGATAACTACCGGAAAATAGCCTCTAAATCGGCTTTTTAGCGTCAACGCTTCGTTTTCTGAACTCATGTGAACTCTAATTGATGAAGAACTGGCGCATTATTGCAGAAAGTGGCAGATGAAAAAACACATTCGTACTGTTTTTAAAGAATATTAAACGTTGGCGAGATAATTGCTTAGCAAATACAGACAAACCACAGAATTAAAGTGAAAACCTGTCTTTTGATGAAATACTGCACAAGTTTGGCATCAGTTGGTCGATAAAATAATAAAGAAGTGATCAGAGGGCAATTGATTGCCGTCGAATGAAGGTACAAAAATGAAGAAAAGGATACTGGCCGCAGTCATTGCAGCCATAGGCAGCACCCAATTTGCTTATGGCTCGCATGCGCAGTTTATCGCAAAACCAGAGCGCTCAGAATGGATGATGGTCGCAAACTCACCATTGGAGTGCCGCTTAGTGCATCCCATTCCAGGATTTGGGCAAGCTGAATTTTCTTCTCATGCCAGTAAAAAAATTAACCTCGATTTTGAACTCAAGATGCATCGCCCAATGGGGAGTACCGAGAATGTGTCACTGATCTCGATGCCGCCGCAATGGCAGCCTGGTGTGCGCGCCATGACGATGGAGCAGCTTAAGTTTTATCAACAGTTTGACGGTTATGTTGGCGGACAAACTGCGTGGAGCATGATGTCGGAGCTCGGTGTTGGTCGTGTTCCGACGTTTACTTTTAGAGATTGGCATGCACAAAGTCAGAGTATTCAAGTTGGCTTGTCTCCGGTTCGTTTTAAGCTGCCCTATGAAGCATTCAGTATGTGCGTGAGTAATTTGCTGCCATACACCTTTGAAGATATTGCTTTTACGATACTCCATTACAATCGTAACAGCGACTCACTTAACAAAGCGTCAGAGAGACGCCTTTCTCAAATTGCAGAATACATTCGGTATAATAAGGACATTGATTTGGTGCTGGTCGCCACTTATAGCGATAGCAGTGGTGAAAAGGACGAGAATCAAAGCCTAACCGAGCGCCGAGCACAAGTATTGCAAAACTATTTTAAATCGATTGGGTTAGATGAAAACCGAATTGAAGTGCAAGGCTATGGTGAACGTAGACCTATCGCCGATAATGCGTCACCGATTGGTAAGGACAAGAACCGCCGGGTAGTGATCTCTTTAGGTAGAAGCAACGTGTAGTAGGTTATCTAACACTTGCTAACTGTTTAGATATAAAAAGGCGATCGCTGACAACAGCGATCGCCTTTTTTGTAACGATATTGCGGTTAGCCGTCTAGGCCTGCAGTCGCACTTTTGTTTTGAATCAACTCAATTTTGTAGCCGTCTGGGTCAGTAACAAAAGCAATATGCGTGCTGCCACCTTTAACCGGGCCAGGTTCGCGAGTCACATTGCCACCGGCCGCTTTAATTGCCTCACAGGTCGCGTAGATATCGTCGTAACCAATGGCGATATGGCCGTAGGCATCACCCAAATCGTACTGAGTTGTGCCCCAGTTGTAGGTAAGCTCGATAACTGCGCCTTGGCTTTCGTCACCAAAGCCGACAAACGCAAGCGTATATTCGTATTCGCTGTTTTCATTTTGACGAAGCAGCGTCATACCCATAACGTCAGTGTAAAAACGAATAGAGCGGTCAAGATCGCCCACTCTTAGCATGGTATGTAAAACTCGAGGTGTAGTCATAACTTTGTCCTTAGGATTAAACGTCAGTTTTTTCTTTATATTCACACAAATCTTCGATGAGGCAACTTCCACAACGAGGCTTTCTCGCCACGCAGGTATAGCGACCGTGGAGTATCAACCAATGATGCACATCAAGCTTAAACTCTTTGGGAACCACTTTTAGCAGCTTCTGTTCAACATCATCAACGGTTTTACCCATGGCCAGTTTGGTTCGATTTGACACACGGTAAATGTGGGTGTCGACTGCAATCGTTGGCCAACCAAAAGCGGTGTTGAGAACCACGTTAGCGGTTTTTCGGCCAACGCCTGGCAGTGCCTCTAGTGCGGCTCTGTCTTCAGGAACTTCACCATTATGTTTGTCCAGCAGTATCTGGCAGGTTTTGATGGTGTTTTCGGCTTTGGAGTTAAACAGCCCAATGGTTTTTATAAACTCTTTAAGCCCGTCAACGCCCAAGTCGAGAATACCCTGTGGTGTATTGGCAATAGGATATAGCTTGTCGGTGGCTTTATTGACACTGACATCGGTTGCCTGAGCAGACAACAATACCGCAATCAGCAGCTCGAAGGGCGATGACCAGTTCAGCTCTGTTTGTGGCTTTGGGTTGTTTTCTCTTAGTCGCTCTAAGATCAAGCGTCGCTTATCTTTGTTCATAATCCATTACGCACGGTGTAGTAGTAGTTAGTGACTAGGCGTTGGTGACACGTGCCCGAGTGATTTCTGGCTTTTGCTGTTTAGGCTGACGCAAGCTTGCACGATGATCGGTCCAATTTTTGAAGGCGATAATAAATCCGACAGCAATAAAGGCTCCTGGTGGCAGTAACGCGAGTAGGAAGTTACTGTCGACACTGAATAACTCAATGCGCAATACGCTCGCCCATTCGCCCAGCAAACGGTCCGCGCCATCAAACAGAGTACCATTACCCAATACTTCTCGAATGCCGCCCAGCAATACGAGCACGCTGGTCATGCCCATACTCATCCAAAAACCGTCAATGGCAGAAGGTAACACTGGATTTTTTGCCGCGTAGGCTTCTGCGCGTCCAATGATGATGCAGTTGGTTACAATAAGTGGAATAAAAATGCCCAGTGACTGATACAGTTCGTACGTGAAGGCGTTCATTAGAATTTGAACGCAAGTCACCAGCGCAGAGATGACCATCATAAAAACAGGCAGTCGAACATCTTTGGGAACGTAATGACGAACCAACGAGACCACGACATTCGAGCCAACCAATACAAACATTGTCGCAAGGCCTAGACCCAATGCGTTGGCCACTGACGAGGAAACCGCCAGCAACGGGCACAGCCCCAAAAGCTGCACCAATACAGGGTTGTTCTTCCACATGCCGTTGACAAACAGTGTCTTATTTTCAGTCATGTCTACTCTCCACAGCTTGGCGCTTGGTTTATGATGGCCAACTGGTTTTCTTGTACATAGGCTAGCGTATTTTTAACGGCTTGAACAACCGCTCGCGGCGTGATGGTTGCACCAGTAAATTGATCGAACTCACCGCCGTCTTTTCTTACTTGCCATTGGGCGTGATTGTCGTCGGTCAATTGCTTACCGTTGAAGCTTAGGATCCAATCGGACACTCGAGTATCTATTTTATCGCCTAACCCTGGAGTTTCTTGGTGTGACAACACGCGGGTCCCGAGAATTTCACCTTGCATGCTGATCCCGGTGATCAATGTAATTTTGCCGTTATAGCCGTTCGGTGCGACCGACTCCACCGCCATGGCAACAGGTTCATCCTGTTTGGTGGCAATGTAGGCTGGCAGCGTTTCACTGCCAAGCCTTGGATCGCTGAGCAGGACACAGCTGCTGTAGAGCGGATTGTCGTATAATTGGGGATCAATCACTTGGTCTAACGTTCGTTGAAGCTGTTTCTTTTCTTGTTCCGCGATGCGATCGGCAGTGAGGTGATGCGTGACGGCAACCAGTCCAGTCGAGGCAAAAGCAAATACAGCAAGCGTGGCACCATTTTTTTTAATTGCTTGAAACATAATGATTAATGCCCGTAAGTTTTTGGTCTGGTGTAGTAATCGATAAGCGGTACACACATGTTTGCCAATAGTACGGCAAACGCAACCCCGTCTGGATACCCACCCCAAGTGCGTATGATGTAAACCATTGCGCCAACAAAGGCGCCAAAGACAATTCGGCCTCGTACTGTGGTGGCGGCCGAAACGGGATCAGTGGCAATAAAGAACGCGCCAAGCATGGTCGCACCAGAAAGTAGGTGCATTATTGGACTCACACTTGCGTCTGGATTGGCTATCATGCCGATGGTGCTAAAAACAAAAAGGCTGGCTAGCATCGCGACAGGTATGTACCACTGAATCACTTTTTGCTGGATGAGCAATAAACCGCCGGCTAGATAGAGCAAGTTGATCCATTCCCAACCAAGCCCTGCAAGCGATCCAAAAATGGGTGACGCTTTAATTTCTTGGGACAGCATCTGATTGGCCAAATCGGTTTTAAAGGTGTCGAGTGGGGTCGCCATACTGACTCCGTCAACACCGGTTCTTAGCTGCTGTAACGAAAAGCCATTTCCATCAAACCCGGTAAAGATCAACTGCAATGCATCCGCAAACGAATAGTCGACGGGCATGATTGAGGTGGGCGATAACCAACTGGTCATTTGCAGCGGGAATGAAATAAGCAAGACAACGTAGCCCACCATTGCCGGGTTAAACAAGTTGTTGCCTAGTCCACCATATAGATGTTTGGCGATAACAATAGCGAAAAACAGGCCGATAACCAGTATCCACCATGGCGCTAGGGGAGGGATGGCCACGGCCAGTAGCCAGCCTGTTAATAAGGCGGAGCCATCACGAAGTGCGGCTTTCGGCGAACGTTTTCGCAATACCATGACCAGCGATTCGAAGATGACCACTAACAAAAGTGCCCAAATAAGCTGTATTGCTGTGCCCCATCCGAAAAAGTACAGTTGCGCTAGCAGTCCTGGAATCGCAGCCAACATAACCCACAACATCATTTGAGTGGTCGAGCGATGTTTCGCAATATGGGGTGAGCTAGTTACAAAAAAAGCCATTAGCTTTCATCCTTTTGCTGTTTTGCGAGTTTACGGGCCTTCGCTCTAGCAACGGGCGCTGCAACGGCTGCTTGCTTGTCGGTTTTGTTGTCCGAGTCTTTTGATGCGGTGTCTATTTGGCTGTCGGTCACTTGTGGATTCGCGTCCGCTTGCGCTGCTTTTCGAGCTTTTGCACGAGCAACGGCTGCCGCGACCGCATCTTTTTTATCGGTTTTGTTTGCGGAGTCTGACGCTGCTAGGTCTTTATAACTCTCATCCACTTGTTGATTCGCGTCCGCTTGCGCTGCTTTGCGAGCTTTCGCACGAGCAACCGCCGCAGCGACGGCATCTTTCTTATCGTCTTTGTTGGCGGAGTCTGACGCTGCTAAGTTTTTATCACTCTCAGCCACTTGTTGGTTTGCGTCCGCTTGCGCTGCTTTGCGAGCTTTCGCGCGAGCGACTGCTGCCGCGACTGCATCTTTCTTATCGTCTTTGTTGGCGGAGTCTGACGCTGCTAAGTCTTTGTCACTCTCAGCCACTTGTTGGCTCGCGTCCGTTTGCGCTGCTTTGCGAGCTTTCGCGCGAGCGACTGCTGCCGCAACCGCATCTTTTTTATCGGGTTTGTTGGCTGTGTCTGTCGCTGCTGAGACTTTATCACTCTCAGCAACTTGTTGGTTCGTGTCCGCTTGAGCTGCTTTGCGAGCTTTCGCTCTAGCGACGGCAGCAGCAACCGCAGGATTCGCAGCCTTAGTTGTACTGTTATCCGCAGTGGCGTCGCCATCTTTTTGCGCAGCTTTACGCGCTTTAGCCCGCGCAACGGCAGCCGCTACTGCGTCATTGCTAGAGCTTGATGGGCTGTTGTCACCATTATTGTCGCCAGTTGTCGCCTTCTCGGCGCGTTTTTGGCGAGCTTGCTGCTTGCGCTCTTCGCGCAATTTCATCATTTCGCTGTTGTCTGGATGAGCAGAGTTTTGAGCTTGTGCTTCCGCTTGTTTGGCCTTAGCACGGGCTATTGCTGCTGCAACTGCTGGTTTCTTTTCGGTTGTCGTTGCCGCGTCTTGCTTACCCTTTACTCGAGCAATGGCCGCGGCAATTGCGTCATCACCACCACTTTGTGCTGCGGCTTGCTTACGCGCCTCTGCGGCTTTGCGATGTTTCTCTTCTCGTTCTTGTTTATCGCGCTCTAATCGAAGTTTGCGGTCTTCAAAACGCTGTTTGGCGCGCTCTGCCGACTCGACTTCAATACGCTGAATACGGATCTCGCTTTTCGCTTGACGGTAGTAATGCACAAGAGGGATATTACTCGGACATACAAATGCACACGCACCACACTCAATACAATCGTTGATGTTAAGCTCTTCGCATTTGTCCAAGTTACTGTCTTTGGCATGCCATTGTAGCTCTTGCGGCAGTAGGCGCGCGGGGCAAACTTCTGCGCATTGGCCACAGCGAATGCAGGCCAGTTCTTGTTCTTGCTGCGCCAGCTCTTTGACCGTTGCACCTAACAGGCAGTTGGTGGCTTTGCTGATTGGGATATCTAAATGCGGCAACGCAAACCCCATCATTGGGCCACCCATAATTAGTTTTTGCTTAGGCGCAGGCTGATAGTCCAGTTTTTCGACCACAGTACGAATGGACGTACCCAGCGGGATCCAGTAGTTTTGAGGCTTGGGAAATGCCTTTCCTGTAACGGTAACAACACGCTCAACCAATGGCGAACCATTCACTACGGCTTGTTGAATCGCGAACATGGAGCCGACATTATGCATGACAACACCAATATCGGCAGGTATCCCTTTTGAAGGCACTTGCATGCCGGTCAAAATTTCAATCAGCTGCTTTTCACCACCTGACGGATACTTTGTCGGGATCACTCGGATCACTAAATCGCTGTCTACGGCGGCTTTTTCTAGTGCGGATATTGCCTCAGGCTTATTATCCTCGATACCGATGATCACCAGTTCTGGGCTGAGCAAGTGAGTGACGATGTCAATTCCGGCGATAATTTCGTTTGCATGCTCACGCATCAAGGTATCGTCTGCGGTAATGTACGGCTCGCACTCAGCCGCATTAATGATGAGTACCTTGGTTTTGGCCATCGCGGATTCAATTTTGCGCGCAGTGGGGAAACCGGCACCACCAAGCCCCGACACACCAGCGCTGCGGATCTTGTCGATTAATACTTGTTGGTCGAGTTTGGTGTAGTCAGGGCAGGGTTCGCGTTCGACCCATTGCTCTTTATGATCGTTTTTGATGACCACACACATATCCATCAACCCAGAAGGGTGGGCAATGGTTCTTTGTTCGATAGCAATAACGGAACCAGATACGGTCGCGTGTACTGGTAACATGAGTCCGCTGGTATATCGGGTTAAAGGTTGCCCTTTTAGCACGTCGTCACCCACAGACACCAGCAATTCACCGGCTTTACCAATGTGCTGCTTAATCGGAATGACCACATGGTCACTGGCCGCTAAGCGACCGATCGGCGACTGATTCGATTGCTGTTTATTTTGGGTAGGGTGCACCCCTCCATGAAAGTCCCATAGACGACCTTGTTCAATCACATGTAATAAAGTGTTGTTCATGGAGTTTTAACTCGTTTTCTCTAATTCGGGTTTATCGTCAGCGTTAACGTCTTTTTCTACTTTGTCTGGCGAATCCGCCACATTGACGATAGGAATCGCATCCAGTTGCCACTTCCACGTATCGGGCGTGGTTTTTACCGGGATCATTTCAATGCAGTCCGTTGGACAAGGAGCGACACATAAATCACACCCAGTACAAAGATCCTCGATAACAGTATGAAGCGCTTTGGTGCCGCCAGCGATGGCGTCGACCGGACAGGCCTGAATACATTTGGTACAACCGATGCACATATCTTCATGAATAAAGGCAACCCGCTTGGTATCGTCCAACTCGTGTGCTGATTCTACGGCTTCCACACCCATTAGCTCAGCGAGCTTTTCGATAGTGGCTTGGCCGCCAGGGGGACACTTATTGATTTCGTCGCCGTTAGCAATAGCTTCTGCGTAAGGTCTGCATCCAGGATAACCACATTGCCCACACTGTGTTTGCGGCAAAATGGCGTCAATTTCGTCTACGATGGGGTCAGAGTCGACCTTAAATTTGATCGATGCAAAGCCAAGCAGTGCGCCAAATAGCGCGGCAAGAATGACAAAAACGATAACGGCGATGATGATGGTGGTCATTATATTTTCACCAACCCAGTAAAGCCCATAAACGCCAGCGCCATCAAACCCGCGGTGATCATCGCAATGGACGCACCTTTGAACGGCATTGGCACATCGGCCGCGGCGATACGTTCGCGCATGCTAGCAAATAGGATCAACACCAGTGAGAAGCCTACGGCAGCGCCAAACCCATATATGATCGATTCGATGAAACTGTGGTTTTCGTTCACGTTCAGTAACGCGACCCCCAACACCGCACAGTTGGTGGTGATGAGTGGCAGGAAAATACCGAGTAAACGATATAACGTTGGGCTGGTTTTGTGCACCACCATTTCGGTAAATTGAACAACCACAGCGATCACCAAAATAAAACTCATGGTGCGCAAATATTGAATACCCAAAGGTGCAAGGATGTAGTTCTCAACGAGATAGGCACTAATAGAGGCAATCGTAAGCACGAAGGTCGTCGCAAGCCCCATACCTATTGCAGTTTCGAGCTTGTTGGAGACGCCCATAAACGGGCAGAGGCCTAAAAATTTGACCAACACGAAGTTGTTCACCAGCACTGTGCCAATCAACAACAACAGATATTCACTCATAATGGTTTGTCATTTCACTCCGTAGAACTGGTTATTATCCTGATTTAGTGTAGTAATAACAACAACAAACTGGCTAAGGGTATCTTGGCTGAGTGAAAATGAGGCTAAGTAATGCAGAATTGAGTTTACGAGCCCAATTTAGGTAGGGTCTGTAAGCATTCTACGTCCTAGAATGTCATAGAGAAGCAGGCTGTAGGATTGGTACTTTCGACTCACGCTTTGAATAGTGCTTCATCGTAATCTGAGATTTAACCGATCCGACATGGCAGGCGTTTTCGCTTGTGGTGCATTCACTGAACACAGCTAAATAACTACTGACCAGAAACGAGAAAGCCCCAGTCTTTCGACTAGGGCTTTGAAGTTGGCTCCCCCTGCAAGACTTGAACTTGCGACATACGGATTAACAGTCCGCCGTTCTACCAACTGAACTAAGGGGGAATTGCGTTAGCGGGATGCATATTACTTTCGGCCCTAGATTGTGTCAACACAGAAAATAAAAAAATGGATCCGTTTGGTGTTTTTTTATTCGAATCGGGCAGTCAATATGTAAGTGGTCCGCTTTGCAGCCCTTATAGAAAAAGGGCTAACTTTAGTTATCCACCATTTTTGTGGATAACACTGTGTGTACTTCGGGGTAACTTAAAAAGTTATCCACAGGCGAAATATTGCAAAATTGAATATTAGAGTGAAAGCCCATATATAACAGAGTATTGCATCGAAAAAATGCGATTTGTTTGAACTTCGGGATATACCGTAAAAGGCTTCAAGCACCTGATTGGTGTGTCAGAATAGTGTCAATTTGGGGAAAACCAGTGGATGAAATCGTTTGGCTTATATTGGCAATTTCTCGCGGGCTGAAAAATATACCAAATTCATCACCTGTTTGCTACTGTTTATTTATCCATTAATTGTTGATTCTAACCGTAAATCTAAGCAGAATAAGCCGTCAAATTTGTAGGGAGTGAGATAAATGAACAGCAGTGAAATAGATCGCCTTGGTAAACAGTTTGAAGTTGTCTCTAAATACCAACCAGCAGGGGATCAACCTACCGCTATCGCACAGCTTTGCGATGGACTGGATTCTGGTTTAGCTCACCAAACACTGTTAGGGGTAACGGGCTCGGGTAAAACATTTACCCTAGCGAACGTTATAGCTAAAGCGGCTAGGCCTACTATTATTCTTGCTCCAAATAAAACACTCGCGGCACAGCTCTACGGAGAAATGAAGAGTTTCTTTCCTAACAATGCTGTTGAGTATTTTGTCTCTTACTACGACTACTATCAGCCAGAAGCTTATGTTCCTACCACCGACACCTTTATAGAAAAGGATTCGTCGGTTAACGCCCATATCGAACAGATGCGTTTGTCTGCAACAAAGGCATTACTTGAGCGTAAAGACGCCATTATTGTTGCGTCTGTATCGGCGATTTATGGTTTGGGCGATCCTGACTCCTATTTAAAAATGATGCTTCACCTGCGTCGAGGCGATATGTTAGACCAACGTGCGGTTTTGCGTCGACTGGCCGAGTTACAATATAGCCGCAATGATATGGCGTTTGAACGTGGTCAATTTAGGGTGCGAGGTGAGGTTATCGACATCTACCCTGCAGAATCTGAACATGAAGCGGTGCGCCTAGAAATGTTCGATGGTGAAGTTGAGCGGATTAGTACGTTTGATCCACTAACCGGTGCCATCATTACCAGTGATCTGCCGAGATACACGATCTACCCCAAAACTCACTATGTCACACCGCGAGAAAAGCTGCTCGATGCCATTGAAGATATTAAGCGTGATCTTAAAGAGCGACAAACCTATTTGTTAGAGAATAACAAACTGTTGGAAGAGCAACGGATAACTCAACGTACTCAATTCGACATTGAAATGATAAACGAGCTGGGCTTTTGCTCGGGTATCGAAAACTACTCCCGTTACTTGAGCGGTCGTGAGGAAGGCGAGCCGCCACCGACCTTATTTGATTACTTACCAGCAGACGGTCTGTTGGTTATTGACGAGTCGCACGTTACCGTGCCGCAAATAGGCGCTATGTATAAAGGCGATAGATCACGAAAAGAAACCTTGGTTGAGTATGGGTTTAGATTGCCTTCAGCTCTCGACAATCGACCAATGAAGTTTGAAGAGTTTGAGTCTATTGCCCCACAAACTATCTTTGTTTCTGCAACACCTGGCGCGTATGAACTGGAAAAAAGTGCTGGTGAAGTTGCGGATCAAGTGGTGAGGCCGACTGGGTTGTTGGATCCGGTTCTTGAAGTGAGACCGGTAGCCACTCAAGTAGATGACCTGTTGTCTGAAATAAGGAAGCGCAGCGCCATTGATGAGCGCGTATTGGTGACCACGTTAACCAAACGTATGGCGGAAGACCTCACGGAATACTTAGACGAGCATGGTGTTCGAGTACGTTATTTACACTCTGATATCGACACGGTTGAGCGTGTGGAGATTATTCGTGATCTTCGCTTAGGCGAGTTTGATGTGTTGGTCGGTATCAACCTACTTCGTGAGGGGTTAGACATGCCCGAAGTATCGTTGGTGGCCATTCTCGATGCCGATAAAGAGGGCTTTTTACGCTCAGAACGTTCGCTTATACAAACCATTGGTCGCGCCGCTCGTAACTTGGCTGGTAAAGCGATTTTGTATGGCGACCGCGTCACCAAGTCAATGCAAAAGGCGATGGATGAAACCAACCGCCGCCGTGAAAAACAGCAAGCGCATAATTTAAAACTTGGTATTGAACCACAAGCATTGGCCAGAAACGTAAAGGACATTATGGAGCTTGGGGACATTACCGCCAGTAAAGGCAAAAAAGCATCCAAGGTGGTGCCATTGTCGAAAGTGGCAGAGCCTCAATCCGAGTACGCGTTGTTGTCGCCACAAGAGCTGGAAAAAACCATGCAACAGTTGGAAGAGCAGATGTATCAGCACGCTCAAAACTTAGAGTTTGAAGAGGCGGCAGCGAAACGAGACCAACTAGATATCCTGAAAAAACAATTCATTACGAATAGTTAGGCGTCACCTTTTATAGCATATCGTGTTGTAGCATCTCGAAAGATGGTGCAGAATACTTAAATAATAACTAAACTTTTGTCCTACTTATGTCAGATGCTGCCCCCTACGTGCTGATGGTTGAGGATACTCAATCTGTCGCGCTGCTATACAAGTCCTATCTCACCCCGCTGGAGTTAGACACCCAGGTGGTTGGTCATGGTGCCGAAGCCCTTATTGAGGTCAACAAGCGCCAGCCTGACCTGGTGTTATTGGATTTGCGCCTTCCTGATATGGAAGGGATGCAAGTGCTCAAATCTATTAAGGCCAGTCATCCCGAGGTGCCTATCGTGGTCATGACTGCGCATGGTTCTATCGAGACTGCGGTTGAAGCGATGCGGTTAGGTGCGGTGGACTTTTTGGTTAAGCCATGTGAAGCCGATTCGCTTCGCGTACTGGTAAACAATATTCTTCGGAGTTATCGCCAGCAAGAGTTGAGCGATGCGACTGAGGTTCGCTATCAAGGATTTGTGGGACGCAGTGACAATATGCAACAGGTGTATCGCACCATTGACTCAGCGTCAAATTCAAAAGCCAGCATATTTATAACTGGAGAAAGTGGTACGGGTAAAGAGGTGTGTGCTGAAGCGATCCATGCCGCGAGTAAACGAAGTACCAAACCTTTTATCGCGATAAATTGCGCGGCCATTCCGAAAGATCTGATCGAGAGTGAGCTGTTTGGACACATTAAAGGCGCCTTTACTGGCGCAGCAACCGATCGTCAAGGGGCGGCAGAGTTAGCCGATGGCGGCACGCTATTTCTCGATGAAATCTGTGAGATGGATTTAGATCTGCAAACCAAACTGCTGCGATTTATTCAGACTGGTAGTTTTCAAAAAGTCGGCTCTTCACATTTGCATACTGTCGATGTTCGATTTGTGTGCGCAACCAATAGAGACCCATGGCTAGAAGTGACAGAAGGGCGCTTTAGAGAAGATTTGTATTATCGCCTTTACGTTATCCCACTGCATTTGCCACCGCTGCGTGAACGAGATGGCGACGTCATTGATATTGCTTACTCGTTGCTCGCATTTATGGCGCGAGAAGAAGAGAAAGAATTTATTCAGTTTACTCAACAAGTCATCGATCTCTTCAAGCGTTATCCTTGGCCTGGAAACGTGCGACAACTTCAAAATGTGATCCGTCATGCGGTAGTGTTGTATCAAGGGCAAGAGATTACGATCCCAATGCTGCCACCACAGTTACAGCAATTTGCTGAATCAGAGGGCAGCGGTGAGATGCAAAGCACGCACAATGATAACGTCGAGCCTCTCTGGATCACCGAGAAGAAAGCCATTGAACACGCTATTGAAAAGTTCAATGGCAACGTAAATAAAGCCGCGACCTCACTAGAAGTGAATCCATCAACTCTATACCGAAAAATCAAACAATGGCAGTCGATGAATCATGAATGATCGATCTATGTTAGTTTTAAACCCTAAAGCACTTGATAAAATGAAAACGGATGTGGGTGAAGCGCATTTGCCAGTGTTGTTAGAATGCTTTATTGGTGAGTTGGAAGAGTACATTGTGTTGCTTAATCGCACTGACAATAGTGACAAAATTTGCGCCGATATCAGCCACTCGTTAAAGAGCAGTGCAGCAAGTTTTGGTGCGGATGCACTGTTACAGATAGCGATTCAAATCGACACTGCGGTCAAACGTAATCAGACCATTTGCAGTCAGAAAACAAAAGCCAAACTCATTGCCTCACTGGAATCAACGCTGGCAGAATACCAGCGCTATTTGTGAACCGTTTATTTACACGAAAAGGTATCTAGCTAAATATTCGCGCTTCAATCGCAACTTGTAGTTTTTCTCTGTCATGGCGCCAATCGCGATTAGACGACGCAAGATCTGTTTTTAAGTAATGCCAAGCCTGAACCACTTCATCCTCGGTACCAGGCCCGATAATGGTATCAATTTTTCTTCCTCTGCAAGCCCGTTCACACCATTCTAATTTCTGTTTAAAGGTCATTTTACCTGCCGGCCCAAACTCGGGGGAAAGGTTCTCCACAAATATCAGTTCTGCATTGGTATTTAGTGCAATCGCCTTTGCCAATGTTGGCAGAAGAAGAGGAGGCATGATGCTCGTTAAAAAGCTGCCAGGACCCAAAATTATAGTATCGGCTTGCGCTATTTTCTCAATGGCTTCTTGAGTTGCGGGCACTTCAGGTTCAATGTCCAACATCTGCAGTTCATCGCTCATTTCATCAACGCTGGTTTCGCCTCTTACCCAACGCCCGTCTTTCGACAATGCACATAAGTCAGCAGGGTGTTCCGTCATTGGAAGAATGTTCACATCGACTTTAAGAAACTCACGGATCAAATTCACCGCCGCCAATGGGCGAACGGACATGTTATCCAGTGCTGCTAATATCAAGTTCCCTAAGTTGTGTCCATCAAGCTCACCGGCACCTTTAAAACGATATTCAAACATCATTGAGTTAATGGATGGTTCGGTAATCAGCTGATTGATGCAGTTACGCATATCTCCCCATGCGATGCCACCTTGGCAATGACGAATACGACCGGTAGAACCGCCATCGTCTGTGGTGGCCACAATCCCGGTAGCATTGTTCCCAAAGTTTTGCAGAGCTGCGAGCATTCTGCCAAGTCCATGTCCGCCACCAATGGCGACGACATGCTTTTCAGTGTAAGGATTGTGACGCATCGTATTTTGACTCTTTGACTATAATTAAGATGGTCTCGATATTATGAGGTCAAAAAAGCATGCAGGATAATGTATTTGCCACAAACTTTACACAAAGCACATTATTCGATTGAAAAGTGTTAAGGCTGAAGCTTACTGATAGCAACAGTTACAATTTTTAGGTATCGTGTGCTTTCATGACAAGCCTGCTTGTCGATAACTCCGAGCCCAATATTCTACGTTATGAAAGATGAATATGAATATTGCGCCGTGATGCTCACCAGCAATGTTGGAATTATGACGCATCACCAGGGTCATTCTAGAAATGGACTGGCCTCCCGTATTTGGAAAGGTGTTTTGTGAACATTGAACAAACTGTCGAACCGGTCTTACAAGACAGGTTCAAACGTCGTTTTTTGTATTTAAGGTTGTCGATCACTGATGTGTGCAATTTTAAGTGCAAATATTGCCTACCCGATGGGTATCGGCCAAACGGCACCAAAAACTCTTCTTTTTTACAACTCGATGAAATTCAGCGAGTGGTCTCTGCGTTTGCCCAGTGTGGGACGAACAAAGTTCGCATCACAGGCGGAGAGCCATCCTTACGTAAAGACTTTACCGAAATAATTGCCAGCGTAGCTCAAACCAAGGGCATAGAAAAAGTAGCAACCACCACAAACGGCTACCGTATGGCCGAACACGTTGCGCAGTGGCGCGATGCTGGGTTGACCCACATTAACGTGAGTGTGGACAGCTTGGATTCCAATCAATTTAACGCCATTACCGGGCAAGACCGCTTTAAGCAAGTGATGTCGGGTATCGACCGCGCCTTCGAGGTGGGGTTTAAACAAGTTAAAGTGAACACCGTGTTAATGAAGGACTTAAACGACTATAGCTTGCCTCAGTTTTTAGATTGGATTAAGCATCGCCCAATTCAACTGCGTTTTATTGAGTTGATGCAAACGGGTGAAATGAATGATCTATTTGCACGCCACCACGTCAGTGGCGTCAGTATTCGCAATAGACTCATTGCCCAAGGTTGGTTGCTAAAAAGTCGTCAAGCTAACGATGGTCCAGCACAAGTGTATTACCACCCCGACTACCTCGGCGAGATAGGTTTGATCATGCCGTACGAAAAAGGCTTTTGCAGCAGCTGTAATCGGCTTCGCGTTTCGGCGATGGGAAAGCTGCATTTGTGCTTATTTGGTGAAGGTGGATTGGACTTACGGCATCTGCTTACCAACGATGACGATCAACCGGCGTTAATTGAATTTATTCAACAGCAATTAGAAACGAAAAAAGTCAGCCATTTTCTTGATCAGGGTAATAGTGGGGCAACGCCTCACCTTGCTTCTATTGGCGGCTAGAACATTATTAATAAAGGAATACCATGGGACACGCAAACTCACCATTTCGACCAGCTAATATTGCAGTACTGACTGTATCTGACACCCGCACAGAAGAGACGGATACGTCTGGCGGTTACCTAGCCGACTCGCTCAAGGAAGCAGGACACAACCTCGCGGATAAGCAGATAGTGATCGATGACAAATATAAGATCAGAGCAATTGTGTCTTCGTGGATCGCCAATGAGTCTATTGAAGCCATCCTTATTACAGGTGGCACTGGATTCACCCAGCGCGATACTACGCCAGAAGCTATTTCTGTGTTGTTCGACAAGCAAGTCGAAGGCTTTGGAGAGCTATTTAGACACGTTTCATACGAAGAAATTGGTACGTCAACCATCCAATCTCGTGCATTGGGCGGCTTTGCAAACAATACCGTGATTTTTGCGATGCCTGGTTCAACAGGTGCCTGCAAAACCGGTTGGACAAAAATTATCAAGATGCAACTGGATGCAAGCCAGAAGCCGTGTAACTTCATGCCACATATTGGACAGTAATATGACGCAGTTTACTCATATTAATAGCTCAGGCGATGCTCATATGGTCGATGTCTCTGAAAAGGTAGAGACAGCCAGAGAAGCGAGAGCCGAAGCCTACCTTAAAGTCTCTCCTGCAACACTGTCGATGATCCTCGAAGGTCGTCATCATAAAGGTGATGTGTTTGCTACTGCGCGCATTGCGGCTATTCAGGCTGCAAAACGCACTTGGGACCTGATCCCATTGTGTCATCCTTTAATGCTGAGCAAAGTCGAAGTTGATTTGAGTGTTGATGAAGTGACGCAACGAATCCACGTGCAAACGCTGTGTAAACTCAGTGGCAAGACAGGCGTCGAGATGGAGGCGCTCACCGCAGCCTCAGTAGCGGCGCTGACTATTTATGACATGTGTAAAGCCGTACAGAAAGACATCGTTATCGAGCAAGTGCGCTTGGTCGAAAAGGTGGGTGGAAAATCAGGACATTTTAAGGTGGGCGCATGATTAACGTACTTTACTTTGCAAAAACCCGAGAAATCATTGGCAAGATGTCAGACAGCGTCTCATTGGAGCAGTTGGACAGCGCTACCGCAGAAAGTGTGCGTAGTCATTTACTCACAAAGAGTAAGGCGCATGAGCGCGCATTGGGCACAGAAAACCTTCTAGTGGCTGTAAACCAAACTATGGTACCAATGAGCACCAAAATCGCCCAAGGTGACGAAGTCGCGTTTTTTCCGCCTGTTACAGGTGGCTAATATGATTGATATTAGAGTCCAACAGCAAGATTTCGACCTGGGGGCCGAGTATTCCAACATAGCCGATGATACAGCGGTTGGTGCTGTCGTGAGTTTTGTTGGCAAGGTTCGCGACATGAACCTAGGGCAGGGTGTGACTTCTTTGAATCTAGAGCATTACCCTGGCATGACAGAGAAAGCGCTGCATGCGATTGCCGAGCAAGCGATAGAGCGTTGGGAGCTGCAGCGAGTGCTGATTATTCATCGAGTCGGCTTAATGCAGACCGGCGAACAGATCGTATTAGTGATCACCAGCAGTGCGCATAGGGGTCAATGCTACGACGCTAACGAGTTCATCATGGACGCGCTAAAATCCAAAGCCCCTTTTTGGAAAAAAGAGTGCACGGACAGCGGCGAGCACTGGATTGAGCAACGTCAAAGTGACCGCGATGCACTGCATAAATGGGAATGAATACTCGTAAATAAACCTCATAAATGATTTTTTATTTAAGGCCTGGAACACCCACCAGGCCTTTCTTCTACCACTAAAGTGATACCCATCAAATTTTCAAGTAAAAATCTAGGCCAGAATAGGGTTAAGTGTGCATTAAATAGTCATAAAGGCTAAAAAATTGATGTAGACGAAAATTTAGAACATGCAATACGACTTTTTTATGGCAAATTACTTCAAGGCTTGCTAAGTTGTGCCGCATCTTTGCGACAATTTATGTTTTTTTTCGTTATTTATAACTGAAAAATGTAAAGGGCTTACCGTTCTAGCCATCGCAGAGAAGACATGGATGCAAAATTACAACTTGGAGTTAATGCATGTACAAAATGAATAAAATCACTAGTGCTCTTCTAATGGGCGCAAGCTTGTCACTAGCGTTTAACGCTGCAGCAGCAGAAAATCTAGCCGAAAAACAAGAGCTAGTACGTGGTAACGGTACTGAAGTTGCTACAATCGACCCACACAAATCTCAAGGTGTTCCAGAGTCTCACGTAATTCGTGACCTTCTTGAAGGCCTAGTAAACCAAGATGCAGACGGCAAAACCATTCCTGGCGTTGCGACTTCTTGGGAAACTGAAGACAACAAAACTTTCGTTTTCAACCTACGTAAAGACGCAAAATGGTCTAACGGCGACCCTGTTACAGCAGGCGACTTCGTATACTCTTTCCAACGCGCTGTAGACCCAGCAACTGCGTCTCCGTACTCTTGGTACATGGAATACACCAAGATGGAAAACGCGAAAGACATCATCGCGGGTAAAAAAGACAAGAGTGAGCTAGGTGTTCGTGCTATCGACGATCACACTCTAGAAGTGAAACTGACTACTGCAGTTCCTTACTTCGTAATGATGACTGGTCACACTACAATGAAGCCAGTTCACCAAGCGACTGTTGAGAAGTACGGTGACCAATGGACTCGTCAAGAGAACTTCGTTGGTAACGGCGCATTTAACGTTGGCAACTGGGTTGTGAACGAGCGTCTAGAGCTTGTACGTAACGAAATGTACTGGGACACGGCTAACACCAAACTGACTAAAGTTACTTTCCTTCCTATCGAAGACCAAGTATCTGAAATGAACCGTTTCCTATCTGGCGAAATCGACTTCACGTCATCTCTTCCTACAGAGCACTTTAAGCGTCTGAAGAAAGAGTACCCAGAGCAGGTTTCTGTAGAAGGTTCACTATGTACTTACTACTACCAGTTCAACTCGAAGAAAGCGCCGTTTGATGATGCTCGCGTACGTAAAGCCGTGTCTTACGCTATCGACCGTCAAATCGTAACTGACGCTCTTCTAGCTCAAGGTCAAAAACCCGCTTACTTCCTAACGCCTGAAATCACTGCGAACTTTAACCCAGAGATGACTGCGTACGGCAAACTAACGCAGAAAGAACGTGATGCACAAGCAGCGGAACTTCTTGCAGAAGCCGGTTACGGTCCAAGTAACCCACTTAAATTCACTCTTCTTTACAACACTTCAGAGAACCACAAGAAAATCGCGGTTGCTCTAGGTTCTATGTGGAAGAAGCTAGGTCTTGAAGTTGTACTTGAAAACCAAGAGTGGAAAACGTACCTACAGACTAAAGACGAAGGTAACTTCGAAATTGCTCGTGCAGGTTGGTGTGGTGACTACAACGAAGCGTCATCTTTCCTAACGCTAATGGTTTCTGCTAACACGACCGGTGGCCAACACTGGGGTAACGCAGAGTACGATGCACTTATCGAGAAAGCACTAAACTCTACTTCTGAAGAAGAGCGTACTGCAATCTACCTGGAAGCTGAACGCCTAATGGCTGAAGAAATGCCAATCGCGCCTATCTACCAATACGTACGTTCACGTCTGCTATCTCAGCAAGTTGGTGGCTTCCCAGCTAACAACGCTGAAGAAAAGATCTACTCTAAAGATCTTTATATCCTAGCTAAGTAATCCTTAGCAAAAAAAACAATAATATACAGGCCTGCATGTGCTTTAGCACATGCAGAGCCTTTGTTTTAACTTTAAATACTGTCACAGACTGGAAGTGGATTTATGTTTAGATTCATTATGAAACGTATACTGGAAGCCATCCCAACTATGTTGGTGTTGATCACGGTATCATTCTTTCTTATGCGCTTTGCTCCTGGTAGCCCGTTTTCAAGTGAGAAAACGCCGCCACCAGAAGTACTGGCTAACATTGAAGCGAAATACGGCTTAGACAAGCCAGTATTCGAGCAATACACCTCTTATTTATTAAACGTGATGCAAGGCGACTTTGGTCCTTCATTCAAATACGTTGACCGCACGGTAAACGAATTGATTGGTAGCCACTTCCCTGTGTCATTGAAAGTGGGCTTTATCGCCTTCATTTTTACCGTTATTCTCGGGGTCAGTGTCGGCACGGTTGCCGCGCTCCGGCAAAACACTAAGCTCGACTACTTCATAATGTCGACCGCGATGGTCGGGGTGGTATTACCCTCATTCGTTCTTGCCCCAACGCTGATTTACATTTTCGCGCTAAACCTCAAGTGGCTACCAGCAGGTGGTTGGTTTGATGGAAGCTGGCAGTACATCATTTTGCCTGTTATCGCGATGTCACTGCTGTACGTAGCAACCTTTGCTCGTATTACCCGTGGTTCAATGATTGAGACGTTAAACAGTAACTTCATTCGTACTGCTCGCTCAAAAGGATTGAGCTACCCATACATCGTTGTTAAGCACGCGCTGAAGCCAGCACTGCTTCCAGTTGTTTCTTACATGGGGCCAGCGTTCGTAGGTATCATCACCGGCTCGGTTGTTGTAGAAACCGTATTTGGTCTTCCTGGTATTGGTAAGTTGTTCGTCAACGCTGCCTTTAACCGTGACTACTCACTAGTAATGGGTGTAACCATCTTGATTGGTTTCCTGTTTATTCTCTTCAATGCAATTGTCGACGTACTTCTCGCTGCGATCGATCCGAAGATTCGTTACTAATAGGGGACTGAATAATGTTAGCGAAAAAATCTACAGTAGAAGCCGTAGAAAAGTTCTCTGAAAATTTAGAGATCGAAGGCCGTAGCCTTTGGACTGATGCGCGTATTCGTTTTATGCGCAACAAAGCGGCAATGGTAAGTCTATTTATTCTAGTGCTAATGACACTAGCAGTCACTTTTTTACCGATGTTCTCACAATACACTTATGACGACACAGACTGGTACGCACTGCACGTGGCCCCGTCTATGGAACACTTATTTGGTACCGACAGCCTGGGTCGTGACGTCTATGTACGTACGCTTGTAGGTGGCCGCATCTCGATGATGGTAGGTGTACTAGGCGCATTTGTAGCGGTATTAATTGGTACGCTTTACGGCGCAACCTCTGGCTTTATTGGCGGCCGTGTTGACCGTGTGATGATGCGTATTCTCGAAATCCTTTACGCTGTTCCATTTATGTTCTTAGTTATCGTTTTGGTGACCTTCTTTGGACGTAACATCGTGCTTATCTTTGTCGCCATCGGTGCCATTGCATGGCTAGATATGGCGCGTATCGTTCGTGGGCAGACTCTTAGCTTAAGAAACAAAGAGTTTATCGAAGCGGCCTACGTGGGTGGTGTGAGTAACTGGAAAATCATTACTCGTCACATCGTTCCAAACGTACTGGGTATTGTTGCGGTTTACTCAACGCTGCTGATCCCAAGCATGATTTTGACGGAATCTTTCCTATCATTCCTAGGTCTTGGCGTTCAAGAGCCGATGACAAGCTGGGGTGCATTGATGAGTGAAGGTGCGAAAACAATGGAGATTGCTATTTGGCAGCTCGGTTTCCCAACCGCATTCATGGTTATCACCCTATTTTGCTTTAACTTTGTCGGCGATGGTCTGCGCGATGCGCTGGATCCAAAAGACAGATAATAAGAATAATAAGGGAAGCAAGTAATGACTAATTTATTAGATGTAAAAGACCTGAGAGTAGAATTTACCACTCAAGACGGCATGGTAACGGCAGTTAACGACCTTAACTTCTCGCTAAAGCCAGGTGAAACACTGGGTATCGTAGGTGAGTCAGGTTCTGGTAAGTCTCAAACTGTATTTGCCATCATGGGCCTACTGGCCAAAAACGGTATTATTTCTGGTAGTGCGAAGTTTGAAGGAAACGAAATCCTCAACTTACCAGAAAAAGAGTTAAACAAAGTTCGTGCCGAACAGATCGCAATGATCTTCCAAGACCCTATGACGTCACTGAACCCTTACATGAAAGTAAGCGATCAGTTGATGGAAGTACTTATGCTGCATAAAGGCATGAGCAAGGCGGAAGCGTTTGAAGAATCTGTTCGCATGCTTGAAGCGGTTAAGATCCCAGAAGCTCGTAAGCGTATTACAATGTATCCGCACGAATTTTCTGGCGGTATGCGTCAACGTGTCATGATTGCAATGGCGCTATTGTGTCGTCCAAAACTGCTTATTGCCGACGAACCAACGACAGCATTGGACGTGACCGTTCAGGCGCAGATCATGGATCTACTTGTCGAACTTAAAGATGAATTTAACACTGCTATCATCATGATCACCCACGATTTGGGTGTGGTTGCAGGCTCTTGTGACAAAGTGCTTGTGATGTACGCAGGCCGTACCATGGAGTACGGCAGTGTGGATGACATTTTCTATCGTCCAAGCCACCCATACGCAGAAGGACTGCTTAAAGCGATTCCGCGTTTGGATACTGAAGGTGAGATCTTGCCGACCATCCCAGGCAACCCACCAAACTTGTTACGTCTACCACCAGGTTGTCCTTACCAAGATCGTTGTCACCGTGTGACCGATCGTTGTAAGTCGGAGTCTCCGATTTTGACGCCGTTTGGTGTTAACCGTCAACGTGCTTGTTTTTCAGATCATGAGGCTTGGTAAGTTATGAATGCGCCATTGAATGTAGATAAAAAATTAATGTTGGACGTTAAGGATCTTAAAGTCCATTTCGACATCGCTTCGAAGTCTGCTTGGCCTTGGTCTAAGCCTTCAAAGTTAAAAGCAGTAGACGGCGTAAACGTTCGTCTATACGAAGGTGAAACCCTCGGTGTAGTAGGTGAGTCTGGTTGTGGTAAGTCGACGTTTGCTCGCGCCATTATCGGCTTGGTTGAAGCAACAGAAGGTGAAGTGGTTTGGCTTGGCCAAGACTTAACCAAAATGAAAGCTCTTGAGCGTCGTGAAACGCGTAAAGACATGCAAATGATTTTCCAAGATCCTTTAGCCTCTCTTAACCCGCGTATGAACATCGGTGACATCATCGCTGAGCCGTTGATTACCTTTTACCCACGCCTCACTAAAGATGAAGTGAAAGCGCGAGTGAAGGCGATGATGGACAAAGTAGGTCTGCTGCCGAACGTTATCAACCGTTACCCACACGAATTCTCTGGTGGCCAGTGTCAGCGTATCGGTATTGCTCGTGCTCTTATCCTAGAGCCTAAGATGATCATCTGTGACGAACCTGTATCGGCGTTGGATGTGTCCATTCAGGCGCAGGTGGTTAACCTTCTTAAAGAGCTTCAAACAGAGCTTGGACTTAGTTTGGTATTCATCGCCCACGATTTGTCAGTGGTTAAGCACATCTCTGATCGTGTGTTGGTTATGTACCTAGGTAATGCGGTAGAGCTTGGTGAAGCAAAAGAGATTTTTGCCGAGCCAAAACACCCTTATACCCGTGCATTGATGTCAGCGGTTCCGATCCCGGATCCTGAAATTGAGCGCAATAAGAAGATTGAAATGCTAGAGGGTGATCTGCCTTCTCCAATCAATCCTCCTTCGGGCTGTGTATTCCGTACACGCTGTCCTAAGGCAACTGAGTTGTGTGCACAAGAAATTCCTACTCTTAAAGGGTCGGATAAGCACGCGGTCTCTTGTTTACACGTAGAAATGGTGTAATAGGCGCAAGCCAAAGTTCAGCCTGTGACGGGCTTAAGCGCGATTCCGTATGGGTCGCGCTTTTTTTGTTTATAATTTGGATTGGTCACATACTACCGATACAGTGCGCGGTAGAATGTATCTAATTGTACAATTTGACTAGTGCTATTTTTAACACCATGAAAAGGTCATTCATTAAGCCATCTTCTACGCTGCTTTTATCTAGTGAGTTTGTGTATCGACACGCCTATTGGGTATTGCTATCGGGTGCAAAGCGGGCTCCGCGTTGTATCACGCTAAACATTATGGACGAAACCAAGTCGTTGATGCTCTTACCCTAGACTCGTAACCTTCTTCAAAATATCTGAACATGTTGTTGAGCGTCCTGCAGTAGTGAAGCCGCCCATAGTTTTTTATAGTCAGACTTATAGTTACTCTATAGGACAGCAACATGGGAAAACTAGTAAACGGTCAATGGCACGACGTGTGGTACGACACCAAGAGTTCAAAAGGTAAGTTCGTCCGTGAAGACGCGGGCTTTCGCAATTGGATTGTCGACGCGCCCGATGCGAAGTTTGCCCCAGAGTCTGGCCGCTACCACCTTTACGTCTCGTTAGCCTGTCCTTGGGCGCATCGCACGCTTATCTTTAGAAAACTAAAAGGCTTAGAATCGCACATCTCGGTTTCGGTTGTGTCCCCGGACATGCTGAGTGAAGGGTGGCAATTTGATGAGCCAGAAACGCTATTTGGTTTCACTCGAATGCATCAGGTGTACACGAAAGCCAAGCCTGACTATAGCGGGCGAGTCACTGTGCCCGTATTGTGGGACACGTACACCAACACCATCGTGAGCAATGAATCGTCGGAAATTATTCGCATGTTTAACTCAGCGTTTAATGGGTTGACGGGCAATACGCTCGACTTCTATCCAGAGGCATTAAGGTCAACGATTGATGCGTGGAACGAGGACATATACCCCAATATTAACAATGGTGTCTACCGCTGCGGATTTGCCACCACCCAGCAAGCTTACGAAGAGGCCTATGACGCACTGTTTGACGCGCTGGATCGTGTTGATGCGCATTTGGCAACACATCGTTACCTAACCGGTAATGAGGTGACCGAGGCCGATTGGAGGTTGTTTACCACGCTAATACGCTTTGATGCAGTCTACGTTGGCCATTTTAAGTGTAATAAGCAACGCATCGCCGATTACTCTAACCTGCAAGGGTATATGAAGGAGCTGTATCAAACTGCGGGTGTGAGCGAAACGGTCAGCCTTGAGCATATCAAACGCCACTACTATTTTAGCCATGCAGGGATAAACCCAACCCAAGTTGTGCCTAAAGGGCCGGTTTTGGACTTAGACAGTGACCATGGACGACACGCGTTATAGGGCAACCTAACTCAATAGTTGCGCGCTCTTATGAGCGAACAAAAACAAAAAAACCAGCTCATGTGAGCTGGTTTTTTTTAAGATGGTGGGGGGGGACGGATTCGAACCATCGAAGGCAGTGCCGGCAGATTTACAGTCTGCTCCCTTTGGCCACTCGGGAACCCCCCCAGGGGTTTTATCCTTGTTCACTGGTTTTCCCAAACCCAATGCTCAAGCGTTCTGTTTTACAACAGAGAATATGGTGGGGGGGGACGGATTCGAACCATCGAAGGCAGTGCCGGCAGATTTACAGTCTGCTCCCTTTGGCCACTCGGGAACCCCCCCAGGGGTTTTATCCTTGCTCACTAATTTCCCAACCCAGTAATCAAGCTTTTTGCACAGCGCTGTAAACCACAGTCTCTACAAAATAAATATGGTGGGGGGGGACGGATTCGAACCATCGAAGGCAGTGCCGGCAGATTTACAGTCTGCTCCCTTTGGCCACTCGGGAACCCCCCCAGGGGATTTTTATACTTAACTCGCGTTTTCCCAACACACTCATCAAGTGAGGTCGGCATAATAGCAAACTCGATTTTGCTGTAAAGCGTTTTCTTATAAAAATGGCGCGAATGCTCTCTTTTTGCTCAAAGCTATCAAAAAGTCACCATTTGTCCTTTCTACTCTCATTTTACTGCTCCGTGCTTTATGCTTAATTTATGCAAACCTGTGTGGGATTTGTAGAGAAAGTGTGAAAAAATGGCCAATACAGCAGAGTAAAAAAAGTAAGGAAACTCAATGACTCAAGCCAAATTTAATCACAAAGCACTGCCGCAAGATGAGCAAGACAAACTGGATGCAGCGGTATTTCGCCGTTTATTAAAACACTTAGACGCAAATAAGGATGTGCAAAACATCGATTTGATGATTTTGGCGGGGTTTTGCCGCAATTGTTTCAGTAAATGGTACGCCGCTGAGGCCGAAAGCCGGGATTTAAACCTAGACATAGACGATGCGCGCGAGCGTGTGTACGGGATGACCTACCAAGAATGGAAAGATAACCATCAACCCGCGGCAACGCCAGAGCAATTGGCAGCGTTTGAGGCTAAGCAAAAGTAGCTTCTAGTTGTTGGTCTATTGCGTGCTACATGCAAGATTGCGCTGTTTGCTCGGGCGCGATAAAAAGCGCTAGCGATGGTGGTTTAACGCCATTTACAAAAACGGTATCTCTTTTTAGAGATACCGTTTTTATTATTTAGCAGTCAACCTAATCAATATTCAGCAGTTGATACAGGTGAAGGTTGGCTGCGGATAACGAACCAATGGTGCTTTCGACCCATTGTGGGTTGTAGTAGGTATCGAGGTAGCGCTCACCACTGTCGCAAAGCAGCGTGACAATGGAGCCTGTTTTTCCTTTGCGCATCATTTGGTGAGCAAGGCACAGCACGCCATACATGTTGGTCCCTGTCGATGGCCCAACTTTTCGGCCCAATTGCGTCTCCAGCCAGCTCATGGTGGCGAGGCTTTGCGCATCGGTAACGGTTTGCATCGTGTCTATTACCGACGGGATAAAGCTAGGTTCCACTCTTGGGCGGCCAATCCCTTCAATGCGGCTGCCAGACTGGCTGCGAATAGACTCATCACCTTTTATAAAATATGGGTGAAATACTGAGCGCTCAGGATCCACCACATGAAGCTGTGTTGCGTGCTGTTGATAACGAATAAAACGACCCAATGTCGCAGATGTGCCTCCTGTTCCTGCGCTCATAACAATCCAGCTAGGAATAGGGTGAGGCTCTTGAGTCATTTGGTTGAAGATAGAGTTGGCGATATTGTTGTTGCCTCGCCAGTCCGTCGCACGTTCAGCGTAGGTAAACTGATCCATATAGTGGCCGTTGAGCTCTTTGGCCAGTGCTTTAGACTCACTGTAAATTTGGTCGGTGCGCTCGACAAGATGCGCTTTACCGCCGTAGAACTCGATTTTTTCGATTTTGCTTTTTGCCGTGCCTTCAGGCATGACCGCAATAAAAGGCAGCCCTAACAATTTGGCAAAATAGGCTTCAGAGACCGCCGTGCTGCCCGATGACGCTTCGATAATAGTGGTCTGGGGGCCAACCCAACCGTTACAGATTGCGTATAAAAACAGTGAACGCGCCAACCTGTGTTTCAAAGAGCCTGTCGGGTGCGTACTTTCGTCTTTTAGGTAGATGTCAATCCCCGTAAATTGGGGTAAATCCAGTTTTACTAAATGTGTATCCGCAGAGCGTTGGAAATCGGACTCAATTTTTTGAATGGCTTGGTTAATCCATTGATGGTCTTTACACATACTCGATTCCTCATCAGTTATGCAGTAACTCTAAACCGATTTATGGAGAAATTGTTTGCTTCTTTTTTGGTGAATTGGTCAAATGGTAGAAAGTATTTCTCTAATAGGGGTTTTGTATGGAATTGGATAGCATCGATGTAACGCTGCTTAGGATGATTCAAAAGGATTCAACGTTGTCACTGGCGGATCTTGCCGAGAGCGTAAACCTAACAACAACCCCTTGTTGGAAGCGCATCAAACGTTTTGAAGAGCTAGGGATCATCGATAAGCGGGTGGCACTGCTTAACCCGGCGCCACTTGGGTTAGATTTTACCGCCTTTGTGATGCTGAAAACCTCGGATCACTCTCACGATTGGTATCAGCGTTTTTCCAGTCAAATTGCTGAGTTTGAAGAGGTGATGGAGTTTTATCGAATGGCAGGCGAATACGATTACATGCTAAAAGTAGTGGTTGCCGATATGCAGGCGTACGATCATTTTTATAAGAAGATGGTCAACGCAGTGACCGGGATTGCGGATGTGACCAGCACTTTTGCGATGGAATCAATCAAATACACGACGGCATTGCCGATCCATCAAAGATAGAAGTATGGTTTTTAACCCATTGAAAAGTGGCTGCCGAAGCAGCCACGATACGCCGATTAAGCGAGGTCGAACTTTTTAAGTGTTTCCGTCGATGGTTTCGCCGTCACTTTACTGACCAACACTATGGCGATAAACGCTAGCGCAAAGGCAGGCATCAGTTCGTAGAAGTATTCTCCTTCAATAGAGATGAAGTTCTTCACCACATAGATGGTGAGTGAGCCAACAATCATTCCAGCCAATGCGCCCCACTTGGTGGTTTCTTTCCAGCACAGCGCCAAAATCATCAGTGGACCAAAGGCCGCCCCAAAGCCGCCCCACGCATAACCCACCATAGACAGAATCGAGCCGTCATCGTTGGCCGCAATAATAAGTGCAAGCACCGCAAAACCAACCACGCCAAAGCGGCTGATCATGGCACGACTTTTCTCAGAATGATGTTTGAAAAACGGTAAATCTTCGGTGAGCGATGACGTTAACACCAGTAACTGCGAATCGGCAGTAGACATAACGGCCGCCAGTACCGCCGCTAAAATGAATCCAGAGAATACAGGGTGGAATAACGCATCGGTAAGTGCTAGAAATACACGCTCAGGATTAGCGCCTTCACCGCTTAGATCCGGCAAACCGTAAGCTGCGTCGTAACCAATACCGACTAATGCGATGGAGATAGACAGCACCAAAGTAATCACCATCCACGTAATACCAATGCGGCGCGCTTTGCCAATACTAGCGACGTCTTTAATACCAATAAAACGAGCTAAAATGTGTGGCTGACCAAAGTAGCCAAGTCCCCAAGCCATCAACGACGCGGCAGTAATGAAGCTGGTCGAGAATTTAAAGGCATTAGGGTTTACCTCACTGATCACAACGCCAGAATCGGCAATGGCAAAGTAACCAAACAATAAACAAAACGCCAGTGCAGCTAGCATCAAAAGACCTTGTACCAGATCAGTCCAACATACCGCTAAATAGCCACCGAGGAAGGTATAAGAGACCACCACAAACGCGGTGATGTACAAGGCCGTTTCTTCGGTTGAGCCAAAGCTGTGAGCAAACAGTAAGGTTCCACCTTTTAGACCCGACGCCACATAAAGAGTAAAGAAAAAGAGGATGACGGCAGTCGAAACAAACTTGATGATATTGGTATTGTCATCAAATCGCTTAGACAAAATGGAGGGCAGAGTAACAGCGTTTACTTTCTCACTGCTTGCACGCAAGCGAGGTGCCACAATAAGCCAGTTAAGATAAGCGCCAAGCGTCAAACCTGTCGCAATCCAGACCCCTTCAACCAAGCCGCTGGCAAACACCGCACCGGGTAAACCAAGCAGCAACCAGCCGCTCATATCAGACGCACCCGCACTAATGGCGGTAGTTGCAGGGCCTAAGCTTCGCCCCCCAATAATGTAGTCTTGGTTATTCTGCGTCTTTTTCATCGAGTAATAACCAATGGCGAGCATGGCCACTAAATAGAGACCAAACTGAATATAAATCATAGAGTCATCCTTGTGCCGTGAAATTCGGCCGTATTAAACTGAGAATAAGTAGGTTACAACTAGGGTGTTTTTTGCCCGTTTATGGGTTTAGTCTAGCCTGCTAACTCATTGTTGCAAATAACAAAATGAAAAAAGGGCCATGCGGCCCTTATAAGCGTAAAGTTATTAGGTTACTTCGACGGAGCAAATCGCATCACGCCTTCTTGGACCGCTGTAGCGACTAATTCACCACTTTGATTAAATATTTCTCCACGGACTAACCCACGTTCATTACCTGCAGTGGGGCTTTCAATGGAATACAGCAACCAGTCGTCAAACTTGAATGGGCGGTGGAACCACATCGAATGGTCGATCGTCGCGACTTGGAATTTAGGGGTCATCAACGTCACTTTATGCGGATGCAATGCAGTGACCAAAAATCCCCAGTCTGAGGCATACGCCAGCAAGTATTGATGGATCAGCTGATTTTGTGGCAAGTCACCATTGGCTTTGATCCACAAGTATTGCTTGGGCTCGGCTTCTCGAGGTTTAAGCGGGTTGATCACCGTAACCGGCTTAACAATAATGGGCTTTTCACCACCAAACACTCGGGTCACACTTTCTGGAAGCAAGTGCGCTATTTGCGCCGCAAGCTCGCCTTCCGATTTCAGTGTGTCTGGCCCAGGTACATCAGGCATTGTGTTTTGGTGACTAAATCCTTCTTTTTCGCCGTGATAAGAGGCCGTCAGGTAGAAGATTGAGCGGCCATTCTGGATGGCTTTGACTCTACGCGTACTAAAGCTGCCGCCGTCACGTAAGTTTTCAACGTCATAGATGATCGGTTTGCTCGCGTCACCTGGGTATAAAAAATACGAGTGGAAGGAGTGGACAAAGCGATCGCTCGGCACGGTATAGCGCGCCGCAGAAAGTGCTTGTCCAAGCACTTGTCCACCATACACTTGTGGCAAGCCCAAATGTTCGCTGTTTCCGCGAAACAATTTGTCTTCAATCTTTTCTAGCTGCAAAAGATCCAGCAGTTCGGTTAATGGTTTGCTCATCTGACCTCCGTCAAGTTACGGTTAAAAAATACTAGGAAGCAGACAGACTTACAAGTGAACACTATACTGGAATGACGTTTAGCGACCAATTTTGTGGGAGAGTGGTACAGTGATTAAGCGATGGATGAGTATAGGTCTTGGTGTTATGGCCATTGGGTTAAGTGGTTGCCAATCTAATGAGATGCAAGCGATGGATAAGGGTGCAAGCCGTGAACAGTCCGTTATTTCTGGCAAAGTCATGTATCGCGAACGCATTGCCTTACCCGATACCGCAGTATTGAACGTCAAGCTTGAAGACGTCTCATTGGCCGATGCGCCCGCAAAAGTACTCTCGGAAGTTGAACTGCCAACCCTCGGTAAGCAAGTGCCACTGGCTTTTACCTTACCTTACGACAGCGAGCAGATTATTGACAATCATCGCTATGGTTTGAGGATAAAGATTGTCGATGGCGAGCGTCTGCTGTTTATTAACGACTATCATATAGGCGTCATTAACGATCCAGAATCCACGGATTACGTGGAGGCGATCCTTAAAAGCGCGAAATAACTATTTATGGTGGCGAGAGTGCCTACTACCCTTGCCACCGATAACGTTTAAGCGAAATTCTCCCCTGTTGGTTAAAAATTACCCCTTCCACTTCTAGTTTTTCACGTTGCCGTTGGTAATCCTCACCCTTTAGCGATATTTCACCTTTACCATTAATGACTCTGTGCCAAGGCAAAGTCGAGCCTTCTGGTAGATTTTTGAGCAAGCGACCAACTTGGCGCGCATATCCCTTAAAACCTCCAAAATGTGCGATGTCTCCATAAGTTGAGACCTTTCCGTATGGTATTTGGTGAATTACCGCAAAGATTTGCATGTCAAAATCATTCATACTGTACAAGTTGTTACAAAATAATGGAAAACGAGCTACAAACATCAAACAATAACTATAAGGAGGCAGTTATGCTTTTGACAACGCTCCAATTCTTCGTCACTGCTGGTTTGTCGATAATATGCGCGCGCGCACTGCAAGTGAGTGGCGGCGACCTACCACTATTGACCTTTATAATACCCATTATCTGGCTAATGAGTTCGGTCTCAAAATCGAATGTGTTACTGGCGACTGCACTGCTGTTTTATGGTCTCACAGTCTCGGTTCAGCCGGTAGAACTTTCTATCAGTACTTGGATACTGTTCCCGTTGTTGCTGGTCGCTTTTTGCAAGCGCAGCACCTGGGTCGCTCGCTCTTGGTTAATCATCACCATGCTCATCATGGAAAGTGCCGTCCTTTATTGCCAATGGACAGGGACCATCTCGGGTGCGATGTACGCTACCTTAATGCAAATTGCCGCTGTAACCATGGTATGGTTATCCTCCCGACAAGCAAAACAAGACAAAGCCACATACGGCGATAGCAGGCACTGGTGGGCGCTGGCATTTGGTGGGATTTTACTGACCCAAGGCGAAGGCGTCGCACTGTTGGTGGCTTTATCGCTGGTGGCGATGATCCATTCGGTATCGACCTTCCCATCTCGCAAGCAACAACCCGGCGAGTCAAAAATCAAATGGTCTACATTGCTTAGTTGGACATTGCCGACAGTGGCATTCTCCACCTTTATTAGCGCGCAAGACATTGCCAGCAGCAGTCTCATCCTACTGATTTGGATGGTCACACTCGCCGCAGCATGGATATGTGACTACATTTTGCGCCTGAGCGATTAACGGTTCGTGCACTTTTCGCGCAAACAGTTAGCGACGAAACAAATTCACTCATCATTTAGTTGCAATAGAGCAGGGGATAGCAGATAATCCCCTCGCTCTTGATGAGAAAGTCAAGACCTCTATGAGGGCCCTGGTCCTCCCGCAACAATACCTCGTTTACCTGGTCAGGTCCGGAAGGAAGCAGCCAAGGCGGGCGACTTGTGTGCCGGGATGTGGCTGGGGCCTTCACCCATCTAGCTTTTACTAAAAGCACACCTTTCTATACTGAACCAAACCTAATACTAGGCTTGCGAACCATCGTAATTTATTTCCAATACATGTAGATTGTTTTTTGGCAATGGCGTGTGGTTTTTCATCTACTTTAATATTCCAATATCCTTGACGTGAAAGCGCGTTGCAACCTCATTTCCATTTAGTGCAATCTAGTCCTTAACGTCATCGCAGAACGTTTGACCAAAGTTTTCCTAACGATGTATTGTTAAGTGCCATATAGGCAGCTGGTGGCATATCGAATGGAAAATCAGTCGCGACTGATTTTCCATGCGATAGTTCTCGAAAATATTGCAGTAAGTTGCGTTTACTCTTATTTTTCATGCCCTTAAAATGTTAGTGTTGGAGTTAATAGGAAGCGACGTGACTGCAAAGCGGGAATCAGAGTTAGTCGGCGTTCCCACTAATAAGCTGTTAGGCATCAAGGATGGTGTATG
This sequence comes from Vibrio sp. qd031, assembly GCF_002100145.1. Classification (GTDB taxonomy): domain Bacteria; phylum Pseudomonadota; class Gammaproteobacteria; order Enterobacterales; family Vibrionaceae; genus Vibrio. Next base: position 217,015 of record NZ_JXQD01000024.1, on the reverse strand, counting down.
AAAATTAGAATTGCTGAGATATCAGACGCTAATGAAATAGCTAATATCTACAATCACTATATAACTGAATCCACGATCACCTTTGAAGAGTCCACAGTTTCAGTTAACCAAATGAAAGAACGCATTGAAACTCTGTTAGGTTCTGGGTTTCCGTGGATAGTGTTAGAGGGTGATAGTAAGATCATCGGCTACGCCTATGCCAGCCCTTGGAATTCTCGAACAGCCTATCGTTTTACTGTTGAATCAACAATTTATCTAGACCCTCAAGCTTCAGGTAAAGGCAATGGGCGTAGACTATATACAAACTTACTTAATCGCTTATATAAACAAGAAATCAGAAATGTTATGGGCGTCATTGCCCTACCCAATCCATCGAGTATCGCGTTGCACGAATCATTGGGCTTCAACAAAGTTGGTGAGTTTAGCAATATAGGTTTTAAGTTTGAGCGTGAAATTTCTGTAGGCTATTGGCAACTTGAACAAATGCCTAACAAGTTGCTTAACAAAGACTCCTAACGCTTGGCGACTTCAGTCGCAATTTCAGCCCCTTGTTTATGGCACAATATTCAAGTTAAGTGGCATCGCGTTGTCGCTTGTTAGCAAGGCGTTAGCTGTAAAAAGTATTACGAGGACACATGGACGAGTACATTGAATTAGATCTACTTACACTCTCAGATCTATCGAATGAGGCAGGAAAGCCAATCGATGTGAGTCATTATCAAGCGTCGTTGCAAGTTGCTAAAGAATCGGGCTTGCTGTTTGAATGTCGTAAATCAGGGGTTCTTCAAGGATACTTTACCTTACGACAATTAAACGATGCAGCATGGTTTATTCCAATGTTTGTGGTTCATCCAGACTACCGAAATAAAGTTGTGTTTCTATCTCTCTTCTCTCAGTTAAAGAACTTCATCACAGCTCAAAAAGTTGAAAAATTAATTAGCAACGTATATCGAAATAATAAACTGTCTAATAATTTTCATAAGAAATTAGGCTTCGTAGTTACTCGAGAAAGCGATCTAGGTTTCGAGTACAGCCTCTGTATAGACACTAAGGTTCGGGAAAGGTGGCAGGATTTATAGAAATACAGCTAACAAGAACTTTAAACGGAACAAAAACAGTTGGCTGTTTCGCTCCGCTACACAATTATAGCCAACAATTTTTGTCCGCTTAAGTAGGCGTTAGAAATTTTATTTGGAATATGGTGTAAATGGCTAGAAAGCATAGATATGTAATTACGATTGAGTTCTCATCTGAAGAGAAGAATTCGCTATTTGTTGGAAAGGTTCCTTATCCTTTTTCTAAGTCTTACAAGGACGAGCTGACGATTACCGATGACAAAATCGAGATCGTTGCTGATAGAAGTAATAAGGTTGATATCAAAGGGATCTTCGATAACCACAATAGTGCCCTATATACACAAATCATTAAATCATTGGTCTACTACTACTGTTGTGTAGGGAAAGCTAACAAAATCACAAATATTCAAACTAATTATATTTATGATACTGTCATTAAAGACAAGTTAGTTGTTAAAAGTAACGATATTAATCAGATCGTTGAAAGTGATGATGACCTTTCACTTTTGAAAAAGTTAGAAGCTAATGAATTAGAGGTCATTTTCGAAGAAAGCCCAAAGGGGCATTCATATTTAATTGCCTTAACTCATTTAGTAAAGTCCTTTTGCTCAGAGAGTCCTTATGACTCTTTTGAAAGGAAGTGGAAGTCTTTCAATGCCCTGTATCGACAAGTTTCAAATGAAGATAATGAGTTCAAGCGTCAGGTGTTTGTTCGAAATCATTTGATAAATCACCCTGAGCTTTATCCTCTGACTTTTGATGTGGTAAGTAAACTAACGGCAACTGGAATTAGAGAGAAAGTTCGTTGGGTTAAGTTTATTCACAATAACTTTGCCACTTTAAAACAAACAGAAAATTTTAAGAACTTTATCATTGCCAATGAGGATCATCGTTTAGCTGAGATCAATCAGAGTACTTTGACAGTACGAGAAAAGTTCTTAAAAGATAAAGGTCTTTATAACGATGTAGAAGCACACCTCAATCATCATATTGAAAACAAGACACTTAATAATTCACACCTAACGGCAACTTTGTGTATTAAGTATATGTATTTTGTGCGTAATAAGTCTGTTCATGCTGAGAAAGTCGACTCAAGTTTTCGCCTAACTTCGAATACCAAAGAAGAAGTAGAAGTGAAATGGTTGTCTAGCTTGCTTGATTTGCTGCTTATTGATTTAGTGAATGCGCACTCAAATTTCTAACAAACTGTTTAAGAGTGATTCGCAACGCGTGGCATTTTTACTATGCGTTGCGTTTTGTGTTTAAGGTGGTATGGTAATCCTCCCGAAAAGTAACCGCAGGCAAAAGTAGAATTTTCTCGTATAGTTAATACAGGAGATTCAACATGAAAAAATCACGTTACACGGACAGTCAGATCTTAGCGATCTTAAAACAGGCAGAGGCTGGAACGCCCATCCAAGAGCTCTGTCGAGAGCATGGAATGAGCACCGCAACATTCTATAAGTGGCGCTCTAAATACGGTGGAATGGATGCCTCACTCATGACTCGTATGAAAGAACTGGAAGATGAAAATCGGCGGCTAAAGAAAATGTATGCTGAGGAACGTTTAAAAGCAGAAGTCATTTCTGAGGCTATGGCAAAAAAGTGGTGAAGCCCTGTGAGCGTCGTTTAATGGCTCAGCATTCAGTGGCGAAGCAGCACATCAGTATCAGGCAGGCCTGCCGTTGGTTTCAAATCAGTGAGACATGCTATCGTTATGTGTCGAAGCTCCAGCCTGAGAATGAGCGCATTGCTCGGTTGTTGGTGGAGCTGTGTCAAAACGAAGACTGTGCGGACTGGGGCTTTGGGTTGTGCTTTCACCATTTCCGCAACGTTAAAGGTTACAAATGGAATCACAAGCGTGTGTATCGAATCTATTGCGAGTTATCGTTAAACCTACGCATCAAACCTAAGCGTCGCCTGAACAGAAACACGCCTGAGCCACTCAAAGAGCCTATTAAGCCCAATCAAGTTTGGTCTGTTGATTTCATGCATGACCAGTTATCAGATGGACGAAAATATCGACTGTTCAATGTTATTGATGACTACAAGCGCGAGGGACTCGCAGCCGAGCCTGATTTTTCACTGCCCGCAGCTCGAGTAACACGTATCCTCGATCAGCTAATTGAGCAGCGCTCAAAGCCTGTCGCTATTCGTTGCGATAATGGGCCTGAATTCATCAGCCACGTTTTTATAAAATGGGCAAAAGATCATGACATTAGGATTGATTATATTCAGCCTGGTAACCCACAGCAAAACGCCTATATCGAACGTTTCAATCGCACAGTGAGATTTGGCTTGGTGAGCAAATACTTGTTCGATAGCATAGAAGAGGTTCAAGAGCGTGCCACCCAGTGGCTGTGGTTTTACAATTATCAACGACCACACTCAGCAAATGGAGGATATCCACCACTAAAAGTTGCAGCCTAAATTCTACGAATAAGCGCTGTTATTAATGGGGGGATTACCCATCTCATGCTGACAGCAGGGACAAGCACGTACTGCTTTGCTCTTTTTTGCCAGTGTGAATAATAATTTTTGAAGGCTATCGCCAACCAGTAACCATTGAATACGGCTCAGGATATGTCGTGCTTGCCCTCTTAAAAAGCCGTAGTCTCGAACACGTTGTAAGCCCTTTGGTAATGTGTGCTGTAAGACAAGTAGCAAGAATTGAAGGGTAGGCGTTGCAGGCGTTCACTAATAGTGATGATCATCTTTTACAGAACTATTTGCCGACTATGGTGCGACATGATGATGTCTTTTGGTACGGGTATCGTGTCCCAGTTTATTGAGTGTTCTTGCCCAATAATGTGCACCACGACACGGTTCAACATCTATACGCATGAGTGGCATATTTGCTAAGGTAGTCAGTAGTTTAGAGCGGGTTACTGATTTATGAAGAATGACCTTACCATTTTGGTCAACAGCATGACGACTAAAGTGGTTTTTAGCTAGGTCAATACCGCAGAAATAAGAATAATCATACATGGTACCTCCGGTGTAGTTAAGTACCACATAAGTGTGGCAGATCCTCGGGAGGGGGAATCCATGTCATTCGTATAGCTCTGATCAGAGCCGCATTCCCAAATGCAATTGCTACGTTATTTACGTACAGTTTGCCATCCATACGTTAATTGCGTACACTTTGCTTATGGAAAGTGTATTTGTTGAATCAACCATATTTGAAAAGTACCGAAATGAATACCTCAGTGACGAGGAGTTTCGGCTGTTCCAAGCTGAACTTATGTCGAAACCAAAGCAAGGTGACGTAATTCAAGGTACAGGTGGTTTGCGAAAGATTCGAGTTGCAAGTAAAGGTAAGGGCAAGCGTGGTGGTTCACGTGTTATCTATTACTTCTTCGATGAAAAGCGTCGTTTTTATTTGTTGACCATTTACGGCAAAAATGAAATGTCAGACTTAACCTCAGATCAAAAGAAACAGTTAAAGGCTTTTATGGAGGCGTGGCACAATGAGCAATCGTGATCTATTTGCAGAACTAAGTTCAGCACTTGTTGAAGCCAAGGAGTATTCAGAGGGTAAGGTAACTCTGAAAACTCATCAAGTTAATGACATCAGTGAGCTAGATATCTCACCTGATGAAATTGTAAGCATTCGTGAGCAGTTTAATATGTCTCGTGGTGTATTTGCTCGTTTACTACATACATCATCGCGAACGTTGGAAAATTGGGAGCAGGGGCGTAGTGCTCCAAATGGACAAGCTGTCACCCTTCTAAAGTTGGTACAGCGCCACCCAGAAACCCTGTCGCACATCGCAGAGCTATAACAAGTTAATCAATTACGTTACCCTAGCAAAAAGACGCGCCGATTATCAAAGGCGTTAGCCATTCCCAAAATTTTCAACTAATGTACAATTTTCTAAATGAGTAAAAAGGGTGTAATTTTTACTCATTGTTAAATTTGAATCTGATGAAAACAAAAGCAGGTCAAACTTTGAGAAGCATGGAGTTGATTTCTATACAGTTCAAGGTTTGTGGAGCGACTCTAATCTTATAGAGAACCCTGTAAGAACGAGCGATGAGCCTAGATATTTAGTCATCGGTATGCTCAATGGCAAGCACTGGTCTGGTGTCATTACATATCGTGGGTTAAATATTCGGATCATTTCAGTCAGACACTCACGCAAAGCGGAGGTAAACTTATATGAAAGCGCATGAGTTTGATGCCAAGTTTGAAAGTGACGATGACATTTTAGGTGATCTAGATTTATCTAAAGTTAAGCGTCCAATGCAAAAACAGAAACGAGCCAATGTTGACTTCCCAGCATGGATGTTAGAGTCATTAGACCGTGAAGCTAGTCGAGTAGGTGTTACAAGACAGTCAATCATCAAGATTTGGTTGGCTGAAAGGCTTGAAAATGTAGCTCACCACCACACTTCAAACTAAACGGCTAACAAATAAAGATTAAGCGCTGCGTCAGCCAGCGTTAAATCCCGAGTGTTGAACAAGCCCGTTGTCTCTATATAAGTAAATTGTGCGATTGTCGGCTCAGGTGGTCACGCCTTGATACTTTTCTCAAGGCGAACGCGTACCGAACTCGCTATAGCTTAGCGTTAGTTGCACTGAGCAAGCATCAATCATTAGGGAATTTTTGTTTCTGGTGTAAAACTCTCATAATGCGGATGATGTCACCTTCTATCCAGTATGAAACTATCATTGAAATCTCAGGAATAATGAGTAGCCTTCCTCTGAAACCATCTCGTTGAACACCCATTAGCGGTTGCTCTGCAAGGTTCTTCACTTTAGCTTCAATGAGTTCATCAGTCTTTTCCGCAGCTTCTGGGTTGAAGTCAAAGAGAAATTCAAAGATCTTCTCGCGATCGTTTAGAGATTCTTCTTCCCACAGAATCATTGCTTTCCTCGGCTACGAATTCTGGCTTTTCGAATCTCCATCTGAGATTTTGCAGAAACATCATCAACGAAAGCCGACTTCCCTGAATCGTATTTATCAAATGCCAAGTTCACTTGGTTTGTTAACCAAGAGTCGTGAGATAATGTTTTTCTCTGCTGTTCAGCAAGTTGCTCGGTGAGCTCACGGCAAGCATCGCTCAGAGTACGGCCTTGGCTTTCTGCCATTTGCTGGGCTAATCGCTTTGTTTCTTCATCAACACGGAATTGAATTCGAGTATCCATTGTATGCTCCTTTGTTGTGTGTACAAATGTTAGCACTGGTCTATGGAGCGTGCAACTAACAAATAAGGATCAAGCGCTGCGCCAGCCAGCGTTAAATCCCGAGTGTTGAACAAGCCCGTTGTCTCTCTATAAGTAAATTGTGCGATTGTCGGCTCAGGTAGTCACGCCTTGATACTTTCCTCAAGGCGAACGCTGTCGTGATAAGACCTAAAGTGACATCTTATCAGCAGGTTAGCGTTTATTTACTTGGCTTTTTGGTGTCGTTTTTCCTTTCTCAAGTTATCATCATTATCCTTATTATCTCAGCCTTTCGGCTATCTCGGTCGTGTGATCCCAACGCACCCCATCTCATGCTGACAGCATGGACAGACACGTACTGCTTTGCTCTTTTTTGCCAGTGTGAATAAGACTTTTTGAAGGCTATCGCCCACCAGTAACCATTGAATACGGCTCAGGGTATGTCGTGCTTGCCCTCTTAAGAAGCCGTAGTCTCGTACACGTTGTAAGCCTTTTGGTAATGTGTGCTGCAAGACAAGTAGCAAGAATTGAAGGGTGGGCAGTGTTCGCGTCGTCCACTGTTTGGTTTTGCTTTCTCGGTAGCGGAAGGTCACGGTATCATTTTCAACATCAATGAAGAACGACCGGTATGACTAGCCCAAACTCAGAAAGCAAGGCACGCATGCGGTTCATAAGCGCGGTACGCTCGCGAACCCAATGCTCTTTCATTCTATGCACTGACAATATGGCTTGTTGCTTAGGAGATTTAACGGGTACGAAGTGAGTGGAAGGGCGCTGTACTGCTTCGAAAATAGCGACAGCGTCAGTCAGGTCGTTCTTTCCTTTAGTTCGATATGGGAACACATATTTAACGGCCATAATACGGGTATCGTGTCCCAGTTTATTGAGTGTTCTTGCCCCATAATGTGCACCAACACACGGTTCAACATCTATACGCATGAGTGGCATATTTGCTGAGGTAGTCAGTAGTTTAGAGCGGGTAACTGATTTATGAAGAATGACTTCACCATTTTGGTCAACAGCATGAAGACTAAAGTGGTTTTTAGCTAAGTCGATACTGCAGAAATAAGAATATTCAGACATGGTGCCTCCGGTGGAGTTGGGTACTACATAACAGTGGTAGATGCTCGGGAGGGGGAATCCATGTCATTCGTTAGTTGCCCTATTAACATCACATGTTCAATATAGTGTACAAGTAGAGTGGTGGGGGCTATACTTGTTCGATTAAATGTACATGTGGAGGTTCTTATGAGAATCGTATCTTTTACTGAAGCTAGAAACGGTCTTAAAGCTGTTTTGGACGGTGTAGTTAATGACGCTGATACAACAGTTATTACACGCCGTGATTCTGAAGATGCTGTGGTCATGTCTTTAGACTACTACAATAGCCTTATGGAGACAGTGCACTTACTACGCTCTCCTCAAAATGCTGAACACTTAAACCGTTCGATAACACAGTACCGTGCTGGTAAAACAACAGCACGAGAGTTAATTGATGAGTAGTAGTCAGCGTCTACTGTCGTGGACTGATGACGCTTGGGATGACTATCTATATTGGCAAACTCAAGACAAGAAAACACTAAAGCGCATCAATAAACTCATCAGTGATGTTAAGCGCTCTCCATTTGAGGGTATCGGTAAACCAGAGCCGTTAAAAGAGAACTTATCCGGTTTTTGGTCTCGTCGTATTGATGACACTAATAGGCTTGTTTACGCAGTCGATGATCAAGCGATAACAATAATTTCGTGTCGTTACCACTACTAAACAGTAGTTTAGAGCGGGTTGCTGATTTGTGAAGAATGACCTTACTATTTTGGTCAACAGCATGAAGACTAAAGTGGTTTTTTAGCTAGATCGATACCGCAGAAATAAGAATAATCAGTGGTGGTGCCTCCGGTGTAGTTAAGTGCTACATAGCTGTGGCAGATCCTCGGGAGGGGAATCCATGTCATTCGTTATACGTTTACGAGGAAATCACGATGATCGTCATATATGGAATAAAAGAAAATCTAAACCCGATAAAAGCGAGACTCTCAGACTCTATTCATAAATCAATGAAATCGGTGTTGGGAATGCCTGAAGACAAGCGTGTTCATAGGTTTATACCATTGGATAAAGAAAATTTCTATTATCCAAGTGGTCGAAGCGATGCTTATTTAGTCATTGAAATTAACATGATGGAAGGGCGTCAAATCGAAACGAAAAAGGCCCTGATAAAAAGCCTATTCTCAAATATCGAGTCCGATCTTGGTATTAAGCCAATTGACGTTGAAATTACAATAAAAGAGCAACCGAAACACTGCTGGGGTTTTCGTGGGATCACTGGTGATGAAGTTGCAGATCTAAAATATCAGGTAAACGTTTAACAAATAAGGATTAAGCGCTGCGCCAGCCAGCGTTAAATCCCGAGTGTTGAACAAGCCCGTTGTCTCTATATAAGTAAATTGTGCGATTGGCGGCTCAGGTAGTCACGCCTTGATACTTTCCTCAAGGCGAACGCTGTCGTGATAAGACCTAAAGTGACATCTTATCAGCAGGTTAGCGTTTATTTACTTGGCTTTTTGGTATCGCTTCTCCTTTCTTAAGTTATCATCATTATCCTTATTGTCTCAGCCTTTCGGCTATATCGGTCGCGTGATCCCAACGCACCCCATCTCATGCTGACAGCAGGGACAGACACGTACTGCTTTGCTCTTTTTTGGCAGTGTGAATAAGAGTTTATGAAGGCTATCGCCAACCAGTAACCATTGAATACGGCTCAGGATATGTCGTGCTTGCCCTCTTAAAAAGCCGTAGTTTCGTACACGTTGTAAGCCCTTTGGTAATGTGTGCTGCAAGACAAGTAGCAAGAATTGAAGGGTAGGCAGTGTTCGCGTCGTCCACTGTTTGGTTTTGCTTTCTCGGTAGCGGAAGGTCACGGTATCATTTTCAACGCTCACGATGTTTTGGTCAGGGAGTACCCCTCGATACAGGTATCGTGACAAGTACTCCAGTGCAGATTGGCCTTTGCCTCCTTTACCGTCTCGAATGTGCACTTGCATTGAGTGTGCATCAATATCTTGAACGGTCAGGTTAAGCGCCTCACCGAGTCGAAGCCCCATAGAATATAACGTCAGGAAAAAGACCTGATAGCGGCGCTGGCGAGTCATGGTGATGAGCAGTGCGACCTGAGGGGCCGGGATGACATCGGGTAATTTTTTAGTGCGAGGTGGCCTGACGATGTTTAGCCACTCCCACTGCTTGTCTAGGGTATAGCGATAGAAAAACTGTAAGCCGTTGCGGTCGAGCTTAACGGTACTCCAGGAGTGAGTTTCAATCAGACGAGCAAAGTACTGCTTGAGCTGAGAAGTGGTAAGTGAATCGGGGCTGCAATCAAAGAAGTGGCTGATGCGGCGCACCGCACGAGAATAGGCATCCATGGTGGCAGGCCGTTTACCTTGCAGTTTAAGGTTGGTAAGGTGTTGTTTATAGAGCGTGTTGTATCGAGCAAGTTCGTTGGTGTTCAAAGTCGTAACTCCTTTGTTTACCATCGAGTGATGGAGTAACAAGAAGTATGGTGCTTTTACGTTTTGCTCTGCCGCGGAGCGGCTTCGTTCAACAAGGCAATTAAACGGAACAAAAATAGTTGACTCTGTTTCGTTCCTCAACAAGTGTAGCCAACTACTTTGTCCGCTTATTGCGGCGTTGATTGCTAAAGGCTAGCGATTAACTAGCCTAAGCTTGCTCTCACATCAGCAATGGTGATGAAGAGTTTGTTTTCAGCGTCTTCAAATGCTTGAAAACCATAGCGTTCATAGAAGTGTTTCGCACCGTCTTTGGCATCAACGATAACAACTGGAAATGCAACGCTATCACTTGCAGCTAATAGCTTTCTGAGTGCGTCAATAAGCAGCCACTCACCAAAGCCTTTCCCTTTGTATCGGCCATCGACAGCAAGGCGGGCAATCAGACCACCAGAGGTGGATGATTGGTGTTTTTTTTGTAACTTATCGGGCAATTCCTTTAAGTCAATTGGCGTCATTGTTAGCGTGTAAAAGCCGATGACATGTGAGTTGTCGTTATCATCTTCCAAAACAAACGTTCTGGTGTTGTCTTTTTTTGCTTGCTGACTCGCCATTACTTTTAAGTAATTATTGAGAGCTTCGATACCACAGTTGAATCGGTTTCTATCGTGTTTAGCTTTATCTAGAAGTACCGTATTCATCATTGAGTTTTGCTCTCGTATCGATCAGCAGCAGCTTTTAGTTTTGAGTTCTGTGTAGCAGGGCGGTCTAAAGCTTCCATCAGCAACATAGCGTCAGCTTGGCTCAGTTTTAAAGCCTGTTCACGTTCGATGACTTGTTTGGCTTTTTCGATTGCAGCGCTTAGAACAAACGAGTTGATGCTAGACATGCCAGCGATCGCGGCAGCCTTAGCAAGTAAGTCTTGTGTGTCGACATCAACTCTAGCGGTGATGCGAGGCAAAGTAGTAGCCATAATTATATCTCCTGTTGTGTCAAAGTGTCACATGGGTATTGTGGTCTTAAAGTGTGCAATAATCAATCTTTGTGTCACTTTGGCACGCAAACTAACATATAAGGATTATGCGCTGCGCCAGCCAGCGTTAAATCCCGAGTGTTGAACAAGCCCGTTGTCTCTATATAAGTAAATAGTGCGATTGTCGGCTCAGGTAGTCACGCCTTGATACTTTTCTCAAGGCGAACGCTGTCGTATAAGACCTAAAATGACATATTATCAGCAGGTTAGCGTTAATTTCCTTGGCTTTTTGTTATTGCTTCTCCTTTCTCAAGTTATCCTTATTATCTCAGCCTTTCGGCTATCTCGGTCGCGTGGCCTCAACGCACCCCATCTCATGCTGATAGCAGGGATAGGCGCGTACTGCTTTGCTTTTTTTGCCAGTGTGAATAAGAATTTTTGAAGGCTATCGCCAACCAGTAACCATTGAATACGGCTTAGGATATGTCGTGCTTGCCCTCTTAAGAAGCCGTAGCCTCGTACACGTTGTAAGCCCTTTGGGAATGTGTGCTGCAAGACAAGTAGCTAATTTAGGGGGAAAGGTCAGGGCCAATCGGCTATGCGACCCTTTTCACTCGCTTTGTAAAGGTAAGCTTGGCAAGGCAATGAGCCGCGTCTCGAAAGCAAGCAAGAGGCCAGGTGTTTGGGTTTAATGCAGGCATCGAGATAAAAGGATTTGTTTCACTTCCATACTGCATCCTTTTGTTTTATCAACACGTCTCGGTGAGTTGTAGTCTTTGTATTCGAAGACTTGCTCATAGAGAGTGACAGGCCGACCATCGACAGCAATGGAAGCACTAAGGGTCATGCAGCGCATTTGCTCTCTAACATCCGACTAATCAACGAGCACCACAGCCCAAGGATTGGCCGAAGAAATAAGGCGGCTGTTTCCGAGTAATCTGTCGAGGCGTTTAATGGCATGCTATACGCCGGTTTTGGTATCAAGGTTGCGCCCTAACGTGGTGAGAGACAGATCGGCACCATCGAGAACGCTTTTAGTAGCAAGTATCAGAGACATAACTCTTTTTTTGTGAATATTGGGACAATGATTTCCGACAGATTGTTGTAGTATTTGAATATCGCGAATCGCTGCTGAGCTCGGGTTGAATGACTGTTTGGCGATAGTCATTAGATCAGAGTGGGCGATGCGCGTGCGTCTCATCGTTTAGAAATGAATGCATGAGGCGATTCGCTAGAGTAAGGCGTTAGCTGCTAGGGTGAAGAGAATGATTAGACATATTTTACTAATAAAATTTAAAGACGCATCGTCGGCCTCAGAAATAGACAAACTTAAAGGTTTATTTGAATCTATGCCTGAGATAGTAGAGGGTGTCGAATCGGTAGAGTGGGGTATTAATGATAGCCCAGAAAGTAAAAATAAAGGTTATACGCATTCAGTTTTAATGAATTTCGTAGATGAAACTGGGCGCCAAAACTATCTTCCGCATGTCGAACATCAGAAGTTGAAGCAAGTGTTTAGGCCGTTGCTTGAAGATATCATCGTATTTGATTACACGGTCTAATTTGAGAACGCTACTAACTAACAAGGATTTAGCACTGCGCCTGCGAGCATTAAATCCCGATTGTTGAACAAGCCCGTTGCCTCTATATAAGTACATTGTACGATTGTCGTTTCAGCAGGTCGCGCCTTGATTCCTTTCTCAAGGCGAGCGCAGGTGTGACAGATAGCCAGCTGCTATTTATCAAAGGGTTACGTGGGATTTCGTGGCCTTTGAGTGGACAATGGCAACAAGGACAGGGCCGAACGGCTTTGCTTTGTCCTACGGTAAGTGCAACTGACATCGCGTAACTCGCAACAAGGCGTTTATGAGCGAAGTCAAGATGGGAAAGGTATTGCCTAAGTTTGGCATGAGATGCAAAGGAATGTTGTTGAAAAAGGTCATACTAATCGACTTTGATGGCGTTATACGACATTGGCAGAGTCAAACAATAGAAACGACTGAAATGGGGTTAGGTTTACCCATTGGTACGCTGTTTTCTGTAGCGTTTTCAGAGTCGCTATTGTTACCCACAATTACTGGACAACAATCACACTTAAAGTGGATTGAAAAGGTAGGTGTTGAGCTGTCTAACAAATTTAGCCTCGATATTGGAGCCAAGCTTGTGCTAGCTTGGGAAAACGCACCGGCTTGGATTGATTACGATTTCATCGAGGCGATAAGGTTAGTTTCTCCTCGTGCAAAGTTGGTGCTAGTCACAAACGCAACCGACAAGCTCTCTCAGGATATTCATGAGTCCGAACTGCGGCATTCATTTGATTTAATAATAAATTCTTGCCAATAACATGTGGCAAAGCCTGCATTGGAGTTTTTTGCTAAATCTATCGAGTTGATCGGCTGTGACTACTCAGATTGCGTATTTATCGACGATACGTTGAGAAATGTTAAGGCGGCACAAAGCGCTGGAATTCAAAGTTGGCATCATTGCTCTACAGATGAAACATTAGAGTTCATTAAAGACAATTGCACTTAACTAATTACTCAAGACCGAGTAACAGAAGTATGCCAACTAGTAGCACTCAGGCATGGTACACGTTCATTTATAGCTGAGTAGGGCGTTATGGTAGGGAGGATAAGTATGATCCATTGGCCATGTATTTTTAAGCTAGAAGGTGATTCGGAGCTGCTATTTTTGGCGTCCGAACGACAACTTATCAACGAGTTAGACGCTCTAATTTGGGATAGTGCCGATCACTTAATTGATAGCAGTGGTCAGTGCTATGTCGTAAAGGAAAAAGGCAAGGGCTATGTATTTGAGCTCGAAGGACATTCGTTATCTTTGGCGTCCATCACTCGGCTAATTCAGGAACATGAGTTTGCAAAAGCCGAAATGTGTATTACGAAAATTCAATTCCCATCTATCCAAAAAGCCATTATGGCACTGGCCTTGGAAAGCTAAACATGACGTCTCAACAATCAGTCTCATGGTGTCTCAAGATAACCCAGCGATTAAGCTCTATAGAAAATTCAGCTTTGTTGATTATTAGGTTGGGGGTGACTCGTTGTTATTGACGAGATCATTGCCATAGGTTTTGAAAAAGGCCATAGATTCTGAGCTTGAGAATGTCGATCAAAACGTCAAAGCAAGACTTAAAAGGCACATAACTACTTTGTTGAATTTATTGAAGGGCACGCGCTATAAAATGAAGCCAAGATTAATGAGTATTGCACAAATGCCGGAGTACAAGGCATGAAGTTGGCCACGAAAGACTTAACCCAAACAAAGCGCTGGTTAACGAGTTCAGAGCGCTGTTCGATTACTACCATCATTGCCTCTAGCTTTTTAAATGTTAGTACAGAGGACTACTTAGCCAAGTACTTTGACGGCAATGATGCGTTTGAGCGTAGGCTACGTTTGTATCTCGATGGTGGTGAAGTGGTCGGGTATTGCCTGCTAACCTTTAGCCGTGAGTCGTCAGTAACGGTTATTCGTGCGTCAGCGGGATTTCTTCCCGACTATCGAAAGGGGAGCAATACTTTTCAGTTTTCGTTGTCTGAGAGCTTTAAGTGTTGGTTGCGTGCGCCGTGGAAGAAAATCTACTACGCCGATACGATGCTCAGTCCTGCCATGTACCGTGCAGTTGCCAAAAATACGGGCATAATTTGGCCCCATCCCGATCATACTGCGCCAAATAAGCTCTTCGAGCTTTTTAATCCAAACGGTGAGGTAAGCGATAGTGCCGTTTTACGCTGTTTAGTGCCTGTAAATCGGGTAAGCAATTACTCGCACAGCGAACTCGAGTCGTTTAAAACCAGCAACAAGCTTGAGATCCAGTACTACTGCAAACTGAATCCACAGTTTAATAGTGGCGTTGCGCTGTTTGTGATCATTCCAGTGCATCTAACTCAGTTTTTGAAGACTGCATTTAAGAAGCTTAGTGCTTGAAAGCGCAAAAAATAGTTAGCTTGTTTAAACGCTTTGACCGCTCATTGCTTAACAAGCATCACTTCTCTGCTCGTCCTGTTGGCGAAAAGAGGAATGGATTTTACCTTATGGACGTACACTGAATTTTGGGTCGCCACCAGTGTAACGGGAAATAAAGCCTTGATCAGGACGCCGGCGTACTCATTTGTACCTTGCGCACTCTACGTGTTACCGGAAATTAGCTAGAGTGCTTACACAAACGGATAGTGACAAAAAATGTCGTCTATTTTAGTTTGGAGCAACGCTTGATCTTTGTTGAATTTGGCGAAGGTGCGTAAACCGGTAATTTGGATTTGCACGTGGTTAGCCAGCTCTCGTGCATTCTTGGTGACTTCAATTTTACCATTGCTCTGAGCTTGCTCTATGAGCAAAACAAACTCATTGGAAATCTCTTCAAGGTGGCTTTTGGTCACCTCCAACAGTTCTTGATTCTCTTCGGTTAACTCACCCATTGTTTTCGCCAACATACATACCCCATTGGGCGCATCACTTTGGGTGTCGATGACCTGCGCTTTAACGAACGCCTTTAGTACCTCTAGCGGATCGCTGTGCTCTGTTTTTAAGTGCGCAATAAGTGCTAGACCCATATCGGTGTAGTTGCGCAGCGCCTCTTTAAACAGACCTTCTTTGCTGCCAAACGCGGAATAGATACTGCCTGGCCGCATATCAATTTCATCTTGTAGATTGCGCATGGACGTCGCGTGAAAGCCTTTTTTCCAATACAGGTTGGTGGCTTTCTCTATGACCTCTTGACGATCAAATTTTGCTGTTTTTGCCACTATAACGCCTACTAATCTGAAAATGAACAATCGTTCAATTGTAAGGCTGGCACTGCGCAAGGTAAAGAATAATTCGCGTGTGCTTTCTTTTCCTTTTGCAGAGTGACCGATCTAATAAAATTTTTAATTCAACAATATCAGATAGATAAGCGCACTTTTGTAGATTTTTGAACGATTGTTCAAAATACGACTTGAACGATCGTTCATTTATAAATATGATTCATTTCATCGACAGGGAGCAACGCGCTTCCTAAGCCGATTTCATAGCAGAAATCCATTACGTGCTTTAAGGCATGACGCTATTTTTAGGAGTAACAACGATGAGCAAATTCACATTTCATTCAGTAGACACAGCGCCAGAAAACAGCAAACCTATGCTCGAAGGTGCGGTTAAGCAGATGGGGGCAGTACCAGGCCTATATGCAGTTATGGCTGAGTCACCAGAAACACTAAAAGCCTATCAGCAGCTTCATCAGCAATTTACCAGCGGCTCATTTGATGCAGAAGAACTCACGGTTGTGTGGCAAACCATTAACGTAGAGCACGAGTGTCAGTTTTGCGTGCCTGCACACACCGCGATTGCGCATTCAATGAAGGTTGACCCAGCACTTACAGAAGCACTGCGCAATGAGACCGCAATGCCAACGGCTAAACTGCAAGCGCTGCATGATTTTACGCTTGCTATGGTGCGCCAGCGTGGCAACGTCAGCGATGATCAATTAGACGCCTTTTTTGCCGCTGGTTATGGACAACAGCAAGTGTTGGAAGTGATTTTAGGCTTGTCGCAAAAGGTGATCAGTAACTACACCAACCATGTTGCAAAAACCCCTACAGGTCCACTATTTGAGCAATTTGCTTGGACTAAAAAAGCGTAACAAATCTCAGTCTAATAGGTTTTATAAAGGCTACTTCCAATGGGAGTAGCCTTTTTGCATTTAACAGAAACCCAAATGCCGGAGATGTTTGCAAAACCGATTCATGATCTTTTCGGCTCTCGTTTACTGAGGTTGTTATTATCGAACACTCAGCAGACACGTGATTGGATTGTTTCATTTATGAGTGCAGAATTGCCGGATGTGACGACATTTTTGCCTGAGGGTACAAACCAAATCTGGTTTGATTTTTCTGGATTAGGGTTAGCGTCTAACGAGCTTAAGTCTTTGTTAACGAAACAAGCGAAAATGGCCCTAACGCCAGGTACATGGTTTGGTGAGCCTAACGAGAACTTCTTTCGCATGAACTTTGCCGCGCCGCGTGAACAAGTGCAAACATCACTGCAACTGTTAAAAGCCGCGCTCGACAGCCGCTCGTAATTAAGTAGAGTGACATTAGCTTTTTAAAGGATTCTACCGCTTACTCAATCAGGGCAACTGGCTAGATTGGATGTCTGAATATTGACCGATTAACTAATGTTCAGGTTCAGGCATCGTGATCTAAGCCTTATGGCAATGCGTAACAACGTAGAGAACATTCACTTAACGAGAAAAGCATGTTATTGAAAAATCGGCTATCTATCCCTGCCAAAAACGGCGCTAACTCGGCCAATGTTGATGCGGCTGAAGTGGCTAAGTTTGATCAGCTTGCTCATGATTGGCGGGATCCTAATGGCCGTTTTTCTTCAGTATTGGCGTTTAATCAAGTCAGGCTTGGTTATATCCAGCAGCAGATTATTGACCATTTTGGTGACAAGCCTATATCGATACTCGATGTGGGTTGTGGAGCTGGGTTGCTCACGCAGCCTCTGGCAGAGCTTGGGCATCAGGTGGTTGGTATTGATGCCAGCCACGTCAATGTCAGGGTAGCAACCCACCACGGCAAAGGTATCGATAACCTTGAATACCGACATTGTCTAAGTGCAGAGTTGCTAAGCGAAAACAAACACTTCGATTTGGTGCTCAATACCGAAGTGTTGGAACATGTGCCAGATCCATCTCAGCTACTCGAAGAATGCGCACAACTGGTTCATTCGCAAGGGATGATGATTCTGGCAACGCTCAATCGTACTTGGCAAAGCTTTTTGATTGGCATCATCGGCGCAGAGTACGTACTTAAAGCCTTGCCTATTGGTACTCACGATTGGCGCGCTTTTGTTACCCCGCAAGAGCTGGAAAACACCTTAAAACCACTGGGTTTCCACTTAGGCCGGGCAACAGGCATGAGTTACAATCCACTGACTAAAAAATGGCGAACTACAGCATCGACAGCAGTCAACTATTTGGTGTCGGTGACACGCTAATCACAAAGATTGTTGGGAGTGTTAAGCTCTAGCTCCTCGGTGTAATGCCATTTATCTTGTTCGGTGATCTCGCGCACTACTCGGCATGGATTGCCTACAGCAACTACACCAGCAGGGATGTCTTTAGTGACTACACTGCCAGCACCAATGATGGTTCCTTCCCCAATGGTAACGCCACTACAAAGCGTGGTATTAGCCCCTAACCAAACGCGATCTTCTAGTGTGATGGGGGACGATTCGTATAATCCGCCTTCTACACGCTGCTCGGGATCGATAGCGTGACCAACACAAGACAAAACACTTCCCGGTCCTATCAGCACGCCATGGCCAATGGTCACCGGTGAAGTATCCAAAATGACGGTGTTGAAATTGATTAACGCAAACCCTTTAAAATGAATGTTGAATCCATAGTCGCATCGAAACCCAGACTCGATACTAATGAACGTTCCCACATTGCCAAACAGGGCGCAATAGATGTTTTGTTTGGTTTCCTGGTCATCCGGATGTGTGCGGCTAAGCTCGAAGCACAACTTCTTGGCGTTGTGTTGGTGATGCAGGTTTTCGCGCTTAAATTGGTGAATACAATGCTTGTCTGAGGTGATTTGTTGGATAAATGTCATGTTAAACCTTGTGGGTAAGAATGAGGTCGTAGCAACCGCGCAGTGACTACGCCAGCTAAGTTAAGATTCACCCCACCATTAAGCCATCCATTTAGGTTGCTTTCGATGACTAAACTTTGAAAGTATGAGCTGCTGCGCGATGACTCTGTTTTGATTTGACAAAAAAAGCGCGCTCTGCGCAAAGCATCCGTCATAAGCTCGCCGTTTGTTACACGCAAATAACCCACTAGTGCTAGGGAAAACTCTCGTTGGCTTGACTAAGCTGTTGTCAGCTAAATAGAAAGGAGAGCGCGATGAAAGACGCAGCAATGATCACCCTGCACGGAATGGGGGAAGTGGATGATGACTATTACGAAGATTTGCAAGACGGGGTGAAAAAGCTTTTAGGCAAAAAATGGTCTAAGGTCGCGTTTCACGCGGTTCACTATGCCGAAGATCTTCAAAAGCCTCAAAATGCGTTATGGAAAAAGATGGTGAACAACGAAGATAACGATCTCGACTGTACTCGAGTAAGAAAGTTCTTCTTGTATGGCTTTGGCGATGCGGGCTCGCTCGAGCACAGCGCACAAAGAGACGCTGTAAAATACAAGCGTGTGCAACAGCAAATACAAGCGGCACTGTCTAAAGCCTTTATTGATGTTGGCAAGGACAGTACCAAGCCAGTGATTATTGTTGCACACTCTCTCGGCTGTCAGGTTATTTCCAATTATTTGTGGGATGCTGCCCATAACCAGCATAGCTTTGAAGAAACTGCCGGTATGGATCCTGACGAGGTTAACTTTATTAAGTTAAAGAGCCTCAGGAATCTAGTCACCACTGGATGTAATATTCCATTATTTACATCTGGACTGGATAAACGATCATGTTTTAAAGCGCCCAACTCGATGTTTCGGTGGGATAACTACTACGATGCCGATGACGTTCTTGGTTGGCCCCTTAAGCAGCTTGACCCGTCTTTTAACATTGTGAACGATCACGTGATCAACGCTGGGGGATTGTTTACCTCTTGGAATCCTCTAAGCCACACCAAATATTGGTCCGATAACGACGTGATACGGCCGGTCGCACAGCAACTGCTGAACCTTCTCTAGATCATTTTTACGCTTCGTTTTGGGAAATAGGGTCGTCTCCGCGCTGCGCAATGACGACCTGCCCTGATGCCGTAAGCGCAGTGGTGGGCCATCGAGCACACAACAAGCGGCTTTTGGCTAAAGGGGCAACTGTGACACTGTTTGACTGATTGCCACCAAGGATATGGTATGTGTCGTCGTCTTCACTCCAATAGAAGCCTACATGTCCTTTATGGCTTTCGACGGATTCTCGCCAAAAAACCATAATAGCGCCTAGCTGAGGCATACATTCTTGGCCAAAGGCACCCCACGCTCGAGCCTGTAATGGCGCCCTAGGTAAAGGCTCATTCACCAATTGACTCGAAATACAATGAGCAACAAATAAGCCACACCAAGGGATGTCATCATCGGTGTAAAAGGGCATCTCCTGGTCTTTGGCCCATTGCAATATTGTAGGGTTGGAACCAGTCCCGCCTACTTCTTGAGTGCCTTTTAAGTGTTGTGCACAGTGCAACCAAGGCAATGCCAACGGTATGGAATTGTGCACATCTTGTTTGCCGTGACTGATCTCCAGTGGGTCTGGCAAAGTTACTTGCTTCGATTTGTGGTGTAAACGCGATAATGTGTGCGCGCCGACAATTCCATCGACCGTAAGGTCGTGGTCGGCTTGAAACTGCTTAATAGCCTGTCTTGTTAATGGACCCATCACGCCATCGATAGGGCCGCATGCGTAACCTAGACGCGCCAGCGTTGTTTGCAGTTGTATGGGGGTCATATCGCCCTCGTGATAGAAGGGTTTGTATTAGCCTAGCTCTGAATGGCAATTTGTAAAGATGATGAACACGGCTCACTGGCTTAATGGTCAGTATATAAAGTGATGTGGGAGCATATTTAAGGTATAAATTCAGTGATTTAAGTAGATTACTGGTCAATACTTCAGCTTAAGAAATGAATTTTCTGCACTTAATGAGTATATTGAGGCGCAGAATTACAACTTCGGTAGAGCGGCAGGTCGAGTCAGTCTTGGCAACGTATACGTAAATCAAGGCCGGTTATATGACGCGGAGCAAGCGTATCTGGGTGCCATTATGGTTGAGCCGTGCTGATCAACGGCTCTATGCCTTATGTGACGTGATGATTGATGCAAAACACTGCAGCGCCATTCGCTGTTTACGGCAGTTGCAGAAAGCCTCGCCTTAAGAAGCCGTTAACCCGTTGAGAGCAAGGCAGTAACCTTTAGACACTAGAAAAGTAGGGATTAGGAGTAAGCGCATAGTGAAAACAGAGACCTTTGAGCCTGTATCGTTTGACGTGATAACCTTTGAACCGGCTTCTTCTTTAGAGTTTGATGAGCAATTTAGGTTAATAAAGCAAGGCATAGGTGACTTCGTGGACGCAATCTGGGGCTGGAATGATGATGCGCAACGTCAACGGATCCAAGAGCACCATCCACAATCTGGCTATCATTGGCTTACTTACCAAGGTCAACGAGTGGGTTTAGTCTGCTATCACCCTTACGATAAAAATTTGCACGTTCACATGCTGGTGATTAAAAAGCGTTACCAAGCGATGGGTATTGGACGAGAAGTCATGAATCGCCTCGAATGCCACGCACCACAGGTTAGCTGCAATGCGATAACGTTATCTTGTTTTAGCGATAATCATGCCGCAGTGCGTTTTTACCGCGCACTGGGGTTTCATACCGTGAAGACAGAGCCTCATTTTATTAATTTTCGAAAAAACCTCGGCCGGTAATATGGTCACTACGGGAGTGCGCGCTGTGTCTAGTGTTCGGTCGGCAAACGGTACTCGATAATCACCTGGTTCCCTTCAATATAGGCACTTTGAATCTCGCCATCGATGCCAATTTTTGTGGTCACGATGCGAGAGTTATTTGTCTGCTCAGGTCGTTGCTTCATACTCGGGAGAATACTTGCCGGGTCTACGTGCAGTTGTCCACATAAGTTGTTGATAAACCCTAGTGACAAAGGGTGTGAGCCTCGTAGGGCATTAGTGAACTCGACAGGGGATACTTGCATCTTTTTCGCCATTTCCATCTGCGTAATACGCATTTTGGCTTTTTGAGACATCCAGATGTTATAGAGTGCTTGACGATCCTGTTCGGTAAACTGCATAGGTGTTCCTTTGGTTTTGATATGGCATGTGCATAGTGTGCGATTTTGACAAAGGGCAATGTCAATCGAGTGTTATAACTTGGTCAAAGGTGACGCATATACGGGGGTGAGAGATATAGGATAATAGGTGGGTTGGGAGCGTAGTGTTTTAAACTCGATAATCCGATGATGCATTATGAATTATTATTTCAACAGTTACATTGACTGACACCAGATATGCGTTTCGCTAATATTTCATTTGATAGCAACAAAAAAGTTGTGCAATTTGTCTTCAACAAGATGGCGCGAAAGCACCGATTATCTTCGCACAACACATTTTGCTTCATCATCTACCAGTGCGACTCGTAAACGATTGCCATAACCGTTATTATTGCACTCATTCTCGTTGATGCGTTTGCGTCGGCATATTTTGAACTGAGAGTGGATACCCATGCCAATTAGTAACATTGAAGAGATTATTGAAGATTACCGTAACGGAAAAATGGTGATCTTGATGGACGATGAAGATCGTGAAAATGAAGGGGATATAATGGTCGCTGCAGATGCAGTGTCTCCTGAGCATATCAACTTTATGGCGACGCATGGTCGCGGTTTAATCTGTTTAACGCTAACTAAAGAGCGTTGTGACCGTCTCAACTTGTTCCCGATGGTGCAGAACCACTCTGAGCAATGGGGCACAGCATTTACCGCATCGATTGAAGCCGCGCAAGGTGTGACTACTGGCATTTCGGCCGCAGACCGAGCGACAACGGTACAAGCTGCGGTCGCAGTGAATGCCGTGGCAGCCGACTTGGTACAGCCGGGACATGTGTTCCCTCTAAAAGCTAAAGATGGTGGAGTGTTAACACGTGCAGGCCACACGGAAGCTGGCGTTGACTTGGCTCGCCTAGCAGGTCGTGAGCCCGCATCGGTGATTGTCGAAATCCTCAATGAAGACGGCACTATGGCTCGCCGCCCTGAGCTTGAAGTGTTTGCCGAAAAACATGGCATTAAGCTCGGCACCATTGCCGATTTAATCGAGTATCGTAACAACACAGAAACCACCATTGAGCGTGTTGCGCAGTGTCAACTGCCGACGGAATACGGTGAGTTCACCATGATCACGTTCCGCGATACCATCGATAACCAGATCCACTATGCGTTGCAGAAGGGCGAAATTACTCAACAGCCAACGCTGGTTCGTGTGCATCTACAAGATACCTTTAACGACGTGTTGCATTCTACCCGTGGCGTTGACCGTACTTGGTCAATCGATAAAGCGATGGCAAAAATTGCCGACGAAGATGGCGTATTGGTCATTTTAGGTCACAACCACGATCCAGAGCGTGAACTCAACAAAGTACGCCGCTTTGAACTTGAAGATCAGGGTAAACCTATCCCAACCAGCAATAAGCAGCAGGCATCACGTCAAGTGGGTGTTGGCTCTCAGATTTTGTCTGATCTAGGCATTAGCCAAATGCGCTTGTTGTCGTCGTCGTCAAAACGCTATCACGCGTTGTCTGGCTTTGGGTTGGAAGTGACTGAGTACGTTACTGACTAACAACAGCGACTGCATAAAAACGCGGCCCAAGTGCCGCGTTTTTTTATGCCTCTAAACTCACCGTTTAATTGCTAGGCGTGGTCAGTGTTTGTTCCCATCACACATACAATGACACTAACAATCGATATAGCAACGTCCTGTCTGTAGAATTGTTATGTTCTCTGAGCGCGGGTTAACTTTTGTGGCCGATTAAAGATAAATCGGTCCAGAACCTGTAAGCTCGCAACTATGTACATGATCGCCAGACTAATGAGAGTCACCCTTGTTACCAATGACATAAAGAAGTCGGCATTCTCTCCCATACCGCCATTGATAAGCACCAAAATACAGCTCACTGCAGACCCGTAGTACGCCGCGTGTGGGTCATTTGAAAACACTTTCGAGCCGACAAACAACATCACCGCAAACATGATTAATAAGAAAAATTCGTACCTAGGTACGGCGACGATGGCCCAATAAATGGCCATTGCCATTACACCTCCTAAAACGGTCGAAATCAGCGACTTTCGCCCCGCGGCTTTACCGGCAGTTAAGTCGGGTTTTAAGGTGAATATTGCGGCAAAAATCATCGTCAGTATAAGGTCGCTGCGACTGTATATCAGGCAATAGGAAGCGATTGGAAATGCCACCAGTGTGCTTTTAAGTGCCAGCTTAGCGGCAACAGGAGAATAGACACGCTGAAATCCGCCTGTGTCGGGTAGGACGTCGTTGGTTGGATCCGGTACGAGAAAGTGTGCAAACCATACCCAAAGCACCGCCAGCCAAGCAGACATCACCAGACCTGCGCTCAGGCTAATCGCAATGTGTTCCCAAATTTGTGTCAGCATTGGCAGCAGCAACACGCTAAGTAGCGTCATTAGAGTGAGCCAAAATGAACCACCGCGATTCATGTAATAGTAGATAAAGAATAACGCGACAAACTGAGCGACTAAACACAGTAGTGGAAAGCGTACAAAGAAAATCGCAAAGGTAAGTCCAATAGAAAAGCCAATCAAGGTATTGAGCATGGTTCTTAAACCTTGCTTTAGAGTTGGCTTAGGTAAAGGCATGGACAGCAGAAGGGCAGTAAACAGTGGAAACAGAAACGCCAAAGGCCATTCTACGCCATAGGCTAAGGCCAATGCGCTCGTGACGCCGACAGCGAACCGCAATTGGCTGGCTGTCATCGGATCTGAGATGAATTTTGAACGCATGGTTAACCTTTAGTAGATGAACGACAACCAGCTCAGTATTGTGATCCACACCTTTCCTATGGCATTTAGGATTGGGCTATCTTCATTATAGACCTGTACATCGACTTGCCCGCCAACACGTTTTAACCCCGCAGGAACAGGCTCGGCAAACTCAATAATGACGGGGAAGCGTTGCGGGTCACGTAACCAACCAGTGCTTGATTTTACGGTTTGTAAGCTGCCTACGGTCCCTTGATTGTCGGTTGAAACGGCAAAGCCTACGGAGCGGACTACACCTTTGTAGAGTGTGCCAGGCATAATATCGAGCAGTAGGTCAACTTCCGCACCAGGCTGTAAATGGGCTAGGTTATTTTCTTTAAGGTTGGCTTGAACCCACACGCTTTCTGCTTCCACAAAGGTCATGGCTGCGGCGCCTGCTTTCGCGTAATAGCCTTTTTCGATCTGTAGGTTGGTTACGCCCCCTAACGCCGGTGCGATCACTTTGGTACGACTCAAATCAAGCTGCGCTTTTTTAAGGGTAGCCATTGCAGAGCGAATACGAGGGTTGTTCTCTCCTTCAGCACCCAGTGATTGCCGTGCTTTTTCTAAGTTTGCTTGAGCGCTGTCCACTTCGGCTCTGGCAGCCTTAATTGCGGCTCTTGCTTTATCACCTTCGGATTTGGAATAGAGGTTACGCTCTTCCAACTCAAAGACGCGCGCACTTTGAGCGTTCACATGTTCTAGATTCGTCTCAGCTTGAACCAGTTGTGCTTGCGCGGTCGCTACGCTTGCCGTACCAGCACCAAGTTCTTGTCCAGCCAATTCTAAACTGGTTTGAGCATTTTCTACCGCAAGAATGTAATCGGAGGGATCAATTTCAAACAGTTCTGTTCCGGCTTCAACAAACTGATCGTTTGTCACATTGACGTCGAGTACACGCCCCGACACTTGAGGGACAATCGGGATGACGTATGCCTGGACTTTGGCTTGATCGGTCCACGGTGTGAATCGGTCAGCAAACATGTACCAGATAAAAAATACACCAGCGATCACTAGAGTCATTTGAGTTAATCGCTTAACAGGATCGGCTTTAGGGGCTGCTGTGGGTTGTGCAGTCACGTCGTTTTTGGTCGCTTCATCTGATTCGGGCTGGGTCTTCTCGGTCATAGTTCCCTTCTCTTAATATGTGTTACGTAATGGTAACGAGATGGTTTTATAGTAGTGCTAATATAAAAGAACTCCAAACAAATTAGTGACCTAATCTACTCTTTTCTATATGGAAATTTAATCTTTGAGTGGGGCTCACGATCTGTGCAAGAAAAAAAAATCATGGGTCTTCCACGGAGGAAATGGAGCCTTTTTGGTGCAAACTTGCAATTTATGGGTGCACCTCATTGTTAATTGCGCTCGACTGATATTCTGTAACTTGTTGTTTTTTATTATTAAATTTAACTCTCCAATTTTGGCATGAGATTTGTATTTACCCTAATGTAATCATCCTTTTTTATTGTTGTGGGTAGACTATGGCTCCCTTGCTCCTCCATGAGGAGCTTTTTTTTGCCTGTCGATCAGCGTTGGCTGGCGGTTGTCGATTGATTTCATTAACGAATTGAGGTCTGATACCAACATAAGCATTAATCAGGAGTGCAGGGAAGTGAGCACAATTTTGGAGTGTATCCGTACCGTAGGGCGCGGTGAGCGTGGTCGTAAACCCCTTGACCAACAGCAAGCGAAGCAAATTATGACCGAGTATCTCGCGGGAGAAGTCGGTGATGACCAAATGGCGATGTTGTTGATGTTGATCCGCGTGAACAACGAAACACCTTTTGAGATCGCGGGTTTTACGCAAGCCTTTCAGTCGATTATTCCAACCTTATCGGCTGATTTTGATTGGCCTTGCTACGCGGGAAAGAAAAGCCGTTTAGACGATAATCAGCAACAGATGGCGCTGCCTTGGCATTTGATCGCCGCAAAAATCTTAAGTAGTACCGGTAAAAAAGTACTGCTTCATGGCCATCTTGACGAAGGCTCAACGCGTGTGCATTGCCGTGAGTACGTAGCAAAGCTATCAATAGGTATGGCGGAATCTGTAGAATCAGCGCAAGCGTTACTTGATGAGCAAGGTATCGCTTATTTACCTTTGTCGCAGTATTCACCGCAAGCGGTAAAAATGCTGGACTGGAAAAAACGTTATGGTCTACGAACGCCGATCAATACGGTAGTGCGAGGACTCAACCCTGGCCGAGCAAATTTTGGGGTGCGAGGCAGCTTTCATCCGGGCTTTCAGCAGTTGCATGCCGACATTGAGCAGCAAGTAGGGCATTCAAGCGGTGCCGTGGTCTCGTTTAAGGGAGTTTCCGGCGAAGCGGAGTTTAACCCAAAAGTCAGTCAGACCTTATGGCTCAGTGATCAAAACGATGTCCATGAACACTATTGGCCAGCACTTGAACTGACGACCTTGCCTGTGCCAAAACAGTGCCCTTTAGGCACGCCACCCGAGCTATTAAATACTATGGCCAACCATGTTTACGCGTCACTTATTGTTGCGCTATTTGCCACAAACCAAGATTTAAGCTCAAGCAAAGAGGCCGCATTCGCGCTTTGGACGCAGTGGTGTAACACTCAAAATGAGTCCAATTCGCAAAAATAACTCGCTTTTTTCTGGTCAAATTAAAATTTTAGTCAACACTATAACTATATGCTGTTGCTAATTTTTTTAGGAGGGACGCGATGCATTCCATTAAGGTTAAGGAATATATGGATCCACAAGCGGTGACGTTTACAAAAAACATGTCATTAACTGCTGCGCTCGATAAAGTGATTAAGTCGGGTAGGATGGGTGGCCCAGTGATCAACGAACATCGCGAAGTCATTGGGTTTATCTCCGAGCAAGATTTGCTCGAGCGTTTGGTGAAGGTGCTGTATCACAGTCAAGATACGCATATTGTAGATGACTGCATGTACCGAGATGTGTTGACGGTTTCTCCAGAGCTTCCAATACTCGAGCTTGCTCAAATGATGAAAGTGAATAAACCAAAGGTTTACCCGGTGGTTGATAATGGCAAACTTGTCGGAATTATTTCTCGTGCAGACGTAATGAAAGCGGTCTCTAACATGCTTGATGAGGTCTTTTCACACCCTGTATAAGTTCATACCTTCTTGCTATCCCTCATCGGTCACAACGCGGCGAATTGTTCGTCGCGTTTTTGTTTCTTACGCTGGGTGTAACCGATAACGTTGTCCCGCTTCTTAGTTTTGTAATTCGATTACACAATCTGCTGATTAAATCACCATTAATTGATTTATGTCCGATTTTTACATCGGGAAGTCAAAGATAATCACACGTCTTCGAGCTCATGGACTAGCCAACCGATGAAAAGCTATCTTAAATACCTGATCCCAATCGTAATTCCATTAATCGTTATTTTATTACCCGTTTCGGCCTTTCCGTTTGAGGGATTGACCATATTGCAGCAGCGAGTGATCGCACTGTTTTTATTGGCGGCACTGTGTTGGGTCTTCGAGCCGATTCCTATCTACGCAACGTCTGTGGTCATCATTGTATTAGAGCTGCTACTGATATCCGATAAAGGCATTATTTGGGCTAAGCAAGGTGCAGGTACGCCTGAGTTTGGCGAGCTTTTGAACTACACCGATATTATGGCAACCTTTTCTAGTCCAATCATTATGCTGTTTTTGGGTGGATTCTTTTTAGCCATGGCTGCCACCAAATATCGTCTAGATGTTAACTTGGCGCGAGTACTGCTAAAGCCTTTTGGGCAAGAACCTAAATACGTCATGTTAGGTCTTATGTTGATCACCGGCATTTTCTCTATGTTCATGTCCAATACCGCCACTACAGCAATGATGCTCTCCATTCTTGCGCCCGTGTTGGCGGTGTTTGGCCCTCGCGATCCAGGACGAGTAGCCTTTGCACTGAGTATTCCTGTTGCAGCGAACATCGGCGGTATAGGTACACCTATTGGTACGCCGCCAAACGCTATCGCGCTTAAATATTTGGTTGGTGACAATGTAATAAGCTTTGGCGAATGGATGGCTTTTGGCGTGCCATTTGTGGTGATCATGATGGCAATTGCTTGGGTGCTTATTAATAAATTGTATGGCTCTGAGCAGCAAAAAATTGAGTTGAATATTCGCGGTAAGTTCTTAAAAACACCCAAAGCCATAACCGTCTATGTGACCTTTGCGTTGACCATACTGCTATGGCTTATGGGGTCGTCTCACGGCATGAACTCGTATACGGTAGCACTGATCCCTGTAGCCATCTTCTCGCTTACCGGCATCATTAACAAAGAAGATCTTAAGAAAATATCTTGGGATGTACTTTGGTTGGTATCGGGTGGTATCGCCTTAGGCTTGGCTTTGGATAAGACCGGGCTGGCCAAACTTGTGGTCAATAGCATTCCGTTTGATACCTATTCTCCTTACGTCGTATTGGTCGGCGCCGCAGCGCTGTGTTTGTTGATGGCAAACTTTATGTCGCATACTGCGACGGCCAACTTGTTGATGCCGATTATGGCCGCGCTAGGAACGTCGATGACGAGCCTTACGCCTTTAGGTGGCGAAGTGACGCTAATCCTTATTGTAACCTTTGCTGCATCTTTAGGTATGTCTTTGCCCATCAGTACGCCGCCGAATGCGCTAGCTCACGCTACGGGCAATGTACAGAGCAACCAGATGGCAAAAGTGGGTATTATATTAGGACTGGTTGGCGTGTTCCTTAGCTTCATAATGGTGTGGGTACTCAACATTGTAGGTTTTATCTAACCCAATGAAATATCACTCGTTAAACGCGAACCTTTGGCAATAAGGAGCCGCTATGGACAATGCGCTTAGACGCTTAGTTGATGCTTATTTTAGCAGTCCTAATCGAGTGATTAAGTTCGCCGCTGGTGAATTGGTGATTGAGCAAAACAACTATAATGAGCGGCTCTATTATGTACGGGAAGGGGAGCTAGAAGCGCTCTATACCGAACAAGAGTTTGACCAGCCTGTTTCAGTGTTTGTTGCAGGCGCAGGCTCATTCATTGGCGTGCACAGTTTTTTCTCTCGCACTTTAATCCCGTCTTCAACGGTTGTGGCAAAAACCGACGTCGAGCTGGCATGGATAGACAATCGTACCTTGGCGGTAGATGCGGACGAGTTTGGCTCTCTGTATGAGCAGTTTATGCCATTGATGGTCAGCGAACTGTCTCGCCGTCAACAACGCGCCACTCTTGGCGCGATCGAAAAAGAAGAAGCCATCCAAAAACTTAACTCCGCTGAGCAGATGACCACATTAGGTCAGTTGGCGGCGGGTATTGCTCATGAACTTAATAACGCAGTTGGGGTGTTGAACAGTAAATCCGATCGCATGTATTCGGTGCTGCTTCAATTGGTTGAAGAAACCAACCCGCAAGCGAGCGCCTTCATTGATCAGGGACTGATGTTCGGGCAATCATTGAGCTCGAGTGAAGTTAGAAAGCGCGCTAAAACGCTTGAGAGCGCATTGGGTGTTTCCAGCCAACAAGCTAAGCAATTAGCCAAGGCAATGCCTGACGATGCCAGCCAACAGATGTGGATTGAACAACCTGAGACTGCGGTCCGGTTTTGGGAGATTGGCCGCGATCTCCACGATATGAAGCTTGCCGCGAAACATGCGGTTAGTATTGTTAAGTCTGTCAAACAGTTAGGTCGAGTCGATATAAATACCGAAGAGTCGATCAATATCAATGACAGCATTAATAAAGCCCTGTCATTATTGCAAAGTGAGCTTCGCCGCGTATCTGTGCATATCAGCCCTGCTGACCTGCCAATGTTTAAAGGATCGTCTACAGAATTGGTTCAGGTGTGGGCAAATATTGTGAAAAACGCGTGTGATGCGATGGAAGGCGTCGATGAGCCTAGCTTAACGATTTCCACCCGCGTCAGTAACAATAAGATCCTTGTCACGATGTCCAATAATGGGCCAGAAATAGACGAAGCCACCCGACGCAAGATTTTTCAGCCGAACTTTACCACCAAGAAAGGTGGGCTTTCGTTTGGCTTAGGACTTGGATTGTCGATAGTGAAACGAATTATAAGTGGGTATGACGGAACGATAGTGGTCAAAAGTGATGCTAATCAGACCGTTTTTCGCATTAAACTGCCGCTAGGAGAATAATATGGAAAAGTTGAATCTCATTTGCGTTGATGACCAACGAGAAGTACTAAGTGCTGTAGTGCAAGACCTGGAAGTATTAGGCAGCTGGTTAAACATTGAAGAGTGTGAATCGGCCGATGAAGCGTTGGAACTCATGGATGATATTGACGCTGAGGGCGATTTTGTTGCAGTGATTGTGAGTGACCATGTCATGCCTCAAAAAACCGGCGTCGAGCTTCTTGCCGATATTTCAGAAGATAGCCGCTTCCTGTACACCAAAAAAGTGTTATTAACGGGCCAAGCCACACATTCAGACACCATTGAGGCGATCAATTCGGCACGCATCGAAAGCTATTTTGAAAAGCCTTGGAACGCCGATAAGTTGGTACAAACCGTTCGCGCGCTGGCGAGTGAGTTCATTTTTGACAAAGGACTCGACTACGAACAGTTCCACGGTGAACTTGATCAACAAGTTCTGCTCAGCCGGTTGCGCTAAAAAGCATCACTTCGCATTCAGAAGTGTGATGCAAACCGTTTAAGTGATCAGCTCACAGTTTTTACATCCACCACGCTGTGAGCCACTTCAACTTTCCACCTATCAGAGTGGGCTAAAGTTTACTGACTAATTCGAAGTCTTAGCTGCACATAGCTAAGACTCTTTTGTTTTTAAGGAGCCCCCAATGACCGCAGCTGTTTTTCACTTAGGCGTGACCAAGGAAGATCTAGACGGTGCCACTTTGGCAATTATTCCTGGCGATCCAGCCCGTGTAGAAAAAATTGCTAATCTAATGCAAGAGCCAAAATTTCTTGCTAGTCACCGAGAGTACACACTGTTCTTGGCCAAGCTTGATGGCCAATCTGTTGTGGTATGTTCGACGGGTATTGGCGGGCCATCAACCTCAATTGCGGTTGAAGAGCTGGCTCAGCTAGGCGTAAATACGTTTCTACGGGTCGGTACAACGGGTGCCATCCAACCGCATGTGAATGTGGGTGACATGATCGTGACTACAGCCTCAGTACGCCTTGATGGGGCGAGTTTGCACTTTGCACCGATGGAGTTCCCTGCTGTTTCTGATTTCTCTGTGGCGACAGCAATGAAAGAAGCTGTGGAAGAAAACGGTGCTAACGTACACATGGGTGTCACCGCGTCTTCTGATACTTTCTATCCTGGCCAAGAGCGTTATGACACCTTCTCTGGGCGCGTGGTTAAACGCTTCCAAGGTTCAATGAAAGAGTGGCAAGACATGGGTGTATTGAACTTCGAAATGGAGTCTGCCACGCTGTTGACTATGTGTGCTAGTTCTGGGTTAAGGGCGGGGTGTGTTGCGGGTGTTATCATTAACCGCACGCAACAAGAAATTCCAAATCACGACACCCTAAAAGAGACCGAAACTCGATCTATTAAAGTCGTGGTTGAGGCGGCTCGTAAAATGCTTGCCTAAGTAAAAACGTTTGATGGTTTACTGTTTTTCTGTCAAAACTCGCTTAAAGCGGGTTTTTTTGTTCTAAAATATTGAAATATCGAATGTAAAATTGAATACAGGGATTACCTTTCAACGTCCTAAATGGGTAAACTGATCGCATTCGGTTCAAGGAGAACAAAATAATGCTTAGCATGCTCATAATTGTAGGGGTCGCTGTAATAGTAATGATTCCATGGTGGCGAAACCCAGAAAAAAAGATCCTCAATGATGACGCTAGAGCGCAAGCGCCAGGGCAGTTTATCGCCTTAGACTATGGCGAAGTTCATTACCAGGTTACAGGTCCTGACGACGGTGAGTTGGTGGTGCTGCTTAATGGGTTTTCGGTTCCATATTATGTATGGGAGCGTAATGTTGATTACCTTGCGGAACATGGATATCAAGTATTGCAGCTCGACTTTTGGGGCAGAGGATATTCGGACAGGCCAGACACCGATTATGACCGGCATTTATTCATCGCCCAATTAGATCATCTCATCAAAGGGCTTAGTCTCGACCATAAGCCACTTCATTTAGTGGGTTTATCTATGGGGGGAGCGGTGGCAGCCGCCTATGCCAGTGCGTATCCAGAAAGAGTCACCACAACCACTTTTATGGCACCCTTGCATAAGCCAATCAGATTAGGGCCGCTGTTGTGGCCGGGAATTGGTCGTTGGCTGGCCTATACCGCGGTGATCCCAAGCTTTGCCAAGAAACAGGCTGACGACTTAGTGGCTCACAAAGATGTACAGCACTGGATAGACAACTACAAAGTTCAAATGAGCTACAAAGGGATCCGTCGTGCGCTCTATTCGACGTTCGCGAACTTTATGCAAGATGATCCTTTACCGGATTTTCGGGCTTTGGCAAACGCCAACATCGATTCGTTACTTCTGTGGGGAGAGCAAGACAAAATGTTTCCGATTGAAGAGTCTGCGCGAGTACGAGACGCGCTTGGTGACAAGCACGAGTTTTTGGAAGTGAAAGGCGCTGCGCATGCTCTACAGTTTGAAAAAGCTGACCAAGTGAATGAAACTTTGGTGGCTTTTTTAAATCGAGATAGACGTGCGCAACGCTAACAGGGCAAGAATTAGCGGGTTTTTGACCGCAGAAATCAGTTTAAAAAGGAGTGGCCGCCTGCTTTACTAAACCACTGCAATAAGTGGCGATCGAGCTCGGCTAACTCTTCGGGACCAATTAACGCAAGCCCAAGGTCTTTGGCGCGCGAGATATCGTTATACCTAAGCGGTCTAAAACTTACCAACATCGCTCTTGCCTGAATGCCACCGAGCAAATCGCGCAGTGACTCCAGTTTATAGAGGGTATCGTCACCGTCATCGCGCATACCTTTGGTCTTACACTCGATGATATGAAGCTTATTGTTCACTACCGTGGCGACGTCGAGTTCGTTGCGCACTTCTTTGTTCGCAGCTTGGCGGTACACTTGCACATTTAACGCCTGATCTTGGATGGTAGGCATAGAATGCTTGATCAGCTCTATCGATTTGTGCACGTAAGTTTCTAGCCATTCACCGTTTGAGAAACGGCGGCAATCGTCCGTGGCGAAGGTGAGCGTACCGTTTTGATAAGTCGCTAGACCTACGTCCACTAAATCTTGAATCAGTGTTGCCAGTTCTTTATAAGTCTGCTGCTTGTCACTGAGCTCTACCGATAAAGTTTGGCCTTTGCGACAAGTCGTGGCGAGGTAATTGAGTGTGGCAAGGCCAGGCCCAAGCTCTAGAGCATTGCTGGCCCACTTCTTACCGATATTAAAGAGCGAATCACTGATTTGACTGGCCTGTTCAGTAAACTCAGCCCGGGCACCAAACACGGTAAGGTAATCATCGACTGTGATTTTGTCTTGTACTTGAATATCGTCTTTGTTTTGAGGATATAACCAACACATTCGGTCGCTATTTGGCTCAACCACATAGATCGGCCAGCGGTTATGGCGGAAATTTTCGTACACCGATAGAAGGCGATGCCTAATACCGCAGCTTGCGTTGAGTTTAACGGTGGTGTTCTTACTTTCTAAGTACGTAATCAGGCTTTGTAACGCACCGTGTAACGCGGTTGTATTGACGACGTCCGGTATTTCAAAAAACTCGCTATCGATGTCGTAACGCTTTAGGACTCGCTGAATACGCTCAAAAATAGGGTATTGGCTTTTATCGCCAATGAGGACCATGTTTGTACACTCTGTACGCTCGTCCAAAGGTGGGGTAAGTAAGCGAATCGGGTCTTTATCTAAAATGCCAACGTGAATTGTCATATCGGTTGATTCTTTGTTGTTATGGTTATTTACACTATTTGTCTTATACCCACAAAAAACAAGGGCAACATCGAAGATGTTGCCCTTTTTTAGTGGGTTAGGTGAAATTAGAGCTTAAATTGATGAACCAATGAGCTCTGTTCACCGGACAGTTCGCTCAACGCTTGGTTTACGTCGGCAATCTTGGCGATTGCTTGGTAGTTTTCGTCGGCGATGTGATTAATGTCTTCGAGGCTACGCGCAATTTCAGACGTGGTTTGTGATTGCTCACCCGCCGCTTGTGAAATGTAGGTACTCATCTGGCTGATTTCTAAAATCAAGGCCTGAATTTCTTCCATGGCGCTGTTGGCTTCCGACGCTTGACTGACGGATTGCTCCATATCGTTCATACAGCTCTTGATCACTTTACTGGCAGACTCCGAACTGGATTGAAGATTCGAAATCATGGTTTCAATTTCAGAGGTCGATTCTGTCGTGCGTTGTGCAAGAACGCGGACTTCATCTGCAACGACCGCAAACCCGCGACCTTGTTCACCAGCGCGCGCCGCCTCGATGGCTGCGTTAAGGGCGAGAAGGTTGGTTTGTTCGGCAATGTTACGAATAACGTCAAGAATAGAGCCGATTTCACTGCTCATGCGCTGCAGTTCGCCCACCGCTTCAACTGAGCTCACAAGGCGTGTCTCAAGCTGATTGATGGTAGTGATGTTTGAACTCATAACACGGCGGCCAGATTCAGACGCGGTTTCTACTTGATGCACTTTCTCTTGAGAACTCTGTGCACTCTGAGCCACTTCATTCACCGAGTGTTCCATTTCGGTCATAGCGGTTGCTACGCTTGCGGTTTGTTCGCGCTGTGTATTAAGCTTTTGCTGGGCATTGTGTGAGTTTGACTGGTTGCTTGAAGCCGACTCAGCAAGATTGTCTGATGCTCGGTTAAGTTGCTTCAAGATATTGTGCAAGTTGTCGGCTAGGTCATTAATGTGGCCACTCACACGACTAAACTCGTTGTTTTTGTTATCTTCAATACGACGAGTCATATCACCGGCAGTAAGTGATTCTAAGTTAGCGAGAATGCGTTTGAGCGGCTGGCGCACATCGTTGGCTAAGCGATAGCCAATGAAGCCTGCAAGTAATACCACAATACCACTCAAGCTAAGGGCTTGGATTATGCCTTTGTTATACACTTCGCCTGCGCCTTTGACCGAGCTTTCAAGTGCGTTGATTGCGGCAACGTTGAAGGTTTCTAGCTGCGCGACAATTTGGTCTGACTGAGCGGCAAGAATCGCAATGTTCTCATACAGTGTGTTTTGCGTTTCAAGAAAGTCTAAGTGGTAATCGAGCACGCCACCTTTTTTACCCACGTCCAAAGAAAACTGCTCTACCGTTTTATCGAACGCAGACCCTAGTGCAGGAAGTTGGTTGCGCAAACCCTGGTAAGCATAATTAAGGTGAGTGACGGCTTTTTTGTTTGCTGTCATGGCCGTTCTAACTAATTCTAAATTAGAGCTGGCTAGCGCATCAGAGGTGGTTACTTCGGCATCTTTTAATTTTGTGAAGTAGCTTTTGGCAATAACTTTCACTGAAATGCTGCTTGAGTCATCGACATAGTCTTTTAACCCTGAGTAAAGTGCCGATTGCATGCGTTGGAAGTCACGACTTCTTTTCTGTACTTCTTCTTCAAAGGAGAACATCGCTTCATAATTATTCATCGCTTCGTTGGCTTGTGCAAAGTAAGCTTGCTCACGTTCGTACAGCTCGGTAAATTGGTTTTTCAGCGATGGGTAAGATTGACTGAGCGCTTCTAGCTCCGCTAGCGTTTGCGCGTAGTTTTGTTGTTGCTGGCCAAATTGTTCGCGAATTGAGCCTAGACGCTCGGTGTCGCGAGTGGTGAGAAAGTCTTTAAACATCTTATCTGCACTTAATAGCGCGATACTGGTTTGATTAGATTTGGCCACAAGGGGCAATGATTCGTTAGACACATTCACAAACTCGTTGTGAATCGTGTTTATGCCATTTAGCATCATTGCGGTTAATACGACGAACATTAATACGATCACCGTAAAGCCAGTATACATTCGGCGAACTACCGAGCCTTTCATAGATTTCTCCCTGTGACTGTGCTTCAGTCTCACATGCTGTTTGGGCAGAGTGTACATTCTTTGCCTTGCGCGAACATTGACGAACCCCACATCTCATTCAATTAACAACATGCCATTCTATAATGCCGATATCACAACGTATTGTGATTTTTGACGCTATCGCACATACTGTTTTTCTAAAAGAATTAGAACATTGGAGTTCATCATGGCGGAAGAAACGATATTTAGTAAAATCATACGTAAAGAGATCCAAACCGATCTGCTTTATCAAGATGAATTAGTGACTGCCTTTCGTGATATTAACCCACGCGCGCCACAGCATATTCTGATTATACCAAACACGTTAATTCCTACCGTTAATGACGTAACGGCAGAAGATGAACAAGCCTTAGGTAGGATGTTCACAGTTGCGAGCAAGATCGCAAAACAAGAAGGAATTGACGAAGCCGGTTACCGCTTGATAATTAACTGTAATTCTCATGGTGGTCAAGAAATATACCATATCCACATGCACTTGTTAGGTGGCAAACCTTTAGGTCCGATGCTGGCAGTATAGTGTCTGTTGCCAACAATGAGAGAAGTATGAGTTGGAAGTGTAAAACGCTGCCCCGAAATTTAGGGATTGTTCTACTGACCACTGTTGTTGTGGGCTGCAGTTCGCTGAGCGTTAGCCGATTATTTAGCCACTACAGCGCAGGTAACGCGCCAGCGCGTGCAGCACTAGCGACGGGTGATTACAGCAGTGCACTGTCTATGACTGGGTTGGATGAACCGCTATTAAGTGAGCTCGAAAAAGGGCGTATTGAGCTTTTGTCACAGCAGACAGAGCAGAGCCAAGAGCAATTTGACTTGGCATACCGCTATATTACTGAGCTGGAAGAGCAGGCGGTAATTTCTATAAGTGGCAGTGCCACAAGTCTTGGTGCATTGGCGCTAAACGACAATATTACTGAATATTTGCCGCCGGATTACGAAATTGGCTACCTGCACCTCTATTCTGCGCTTAACTATGTGCAGAAGCAGGACTTAGAAGGCGCTCTCATTGAAATGAGACGAGCCAATCGTGTTCAGGAGCGAGCGCTGGCTAATCGCGAAGCCAGTTTAAAACGTGCAGAAGAAGAATTAAAACAGTCAGGGGTCGACCCAAATTTAGGCAGTGTAATGTCACGCTACCCTGACGCGGGAGACTCTCTAAAAGCAATTCAAAATAGTTATTTGTTCTATATTTCTGCGCTATTGTTTGAAGCCGATGGCGATATTAACGCTGCCTATATTGATATCAGTCGCGCGTTAGCCGTCAATGATGCAAACCCTGAAATTATTGGCGCGGCAATTCGAATAGGGGCCAAATTTGGCGCTAGAGACGAAGTAGACGCGTTACAACGTCAATATGGTGAGCGCTTGGCAAATCGCGCCGCTATTGACCGTTTGGTTTCGGACTCGCAACAAGGGCGAGTTATCGTTATCAATGAAGTCGGTGTGGTTCAGCCAATGAAAGAGTGGCGAATCACCATTCCAGTGTATGATAGTCGCAACAATACTGCTTTTTACAGCCTTGCATTGCCTTATTATGATCAAGGGACGGTGGTAAAAGGGTTGCCGATTGTTCTCGATGACACTGAATTGACAACAAATAATCTGACAGACGTTAATCTTATGGCGCGTCAGAGCTTAACCGAACAAATGCCGACTATTTTGGTACGCCAAACACTGCGCGCTATCACCAAAGATCGTATCCGTAAAGAGGCGACTAATGGGGATGACGTTGGTAATGCGTTATTTAATGTATTCAA
This sequence comes from Vibrio sp. qd031, assembly GCF_002100145.1. GTDB lineage: Bacteria > Pseudomonadota > Gammaproteobacteria > Enterobacterales > Vibrionaceae > Vibrio. Next base: position 178,990 of record NZ_JXQD01000024.1, on the reverse strand, counting down.
TACATTAACGGAACAACCCGATACACGCAGTTGGCAATCTTTGCCAGCCACTGTTCATTCAGCGACTGCTATGCTTACAGAAGGTGAGCATCAAGTGAAGGTTGGAGAGCAGACTCTTATGTTTAACGTTAGGGCGGGGCAGACCACACTGGTTTGGCTGTCACAGCAAGGCAACAATGCGTCGATGTGGTCGACTAATTTAGGAAGGTTATGATGCAGAAAAAAATGTGGTTAGGGGTGGTTGCGTCACTACTGCTGGTGGCATGTTCCAATAATTCAACAACCGCAGGGTTACGAATTGATGGTGAGTCACAAACGGTGATCTTCGGTGATAACGTAATGGGAAGCCGCTTAATCATCGATAATATTGCTACGCTCCCAATTGACGATCGCGTTCGAGGGATCGTTCAACTCAGCAGCGCGTATAAAGGGGACCAACATATTCAGTATCGCTTTTACTGGTATGATGACAATGGTTTGGAGGTCAACCCTAGACCGTCAGCGTGGAAGCAGACAGTGATCCGCGGCTTTGAGTCCAGAACCTTGTCGGAAGTCTCTGTGCACCCAAACGGGACTCAATTTAGAATACAAATACGTCCAGCGGACAATTAATAGTTAGGAAGAAGTTTATGAAAAAAAGTGCAATTGCATTACTTGGGTTAGCCGTTTTGCTTGGCGGTTGTTCAAATAAAGTTAGCTACGGCGATGCTCAAGAAGTCGAAACCACTACAGCTGATTTTGGCTCTACGGATCTTCAAACTATTGCTGGAGAAATGGTAGATAGCATGTTGGCTTCTGGTGCGGTGACTTACATTACCCGCGACCAGCGTCCCATCGTATTTGTTGAGCGCATTAAAAACAAAACCACAGAGCATATCGATACTGAGTCCATCACCGATTCCATCAGTACCAAAATGCTGAACTCAGGTAAATTCCGTTTTGTGGACATGGATCGCGTTGAGTCTGTACGTGAGCAGCTTGATTTCCAAAACAATGATGAATTGGTTGATCAAAGCAGCGCCATTCAATTCGGTAAGATGGTGGGTGCGCAATACATGCTGTATGGCAACCTTTCAAGCATTGTAAAAGAAGCGGGCCGTGATAAAGACGTGTATTACAAAATGACCATGCGTCTTATGGATCTAGAAACAGGCTTGATCGAATGGGCTGATGAAACCGAGATCCGTAAGCAGCGTTCGAAAAGCTTCTTGGGTCTTTAAGCGCTAAGTAGGGTTGGAGTGTCAGCATATGGATTTGACTATGGCACTCACGCTAACACCTGAGGACCTGCCTCAAGCGTTACAGCGTGGCTTAAAAGAGATTCAACCCATCTTGGGGGGATTGACCAATCGCAGTTGGAAGCTCGTTCGAGAGCAACAAGACTGCATTTGGCGTCCCCACTCCCCATTATTAGTCAATTTGGGGATCAGTCGGGCGCTAGAGCATCGAGTGCTGACTTTCCTTACACCTCACCGCTTCGCGCCCAACATCGTACACTACAGCTCTTCAGGCATTGCTAATCAATGGATTGAAGGACAGCCGCTGCTGGTGTCACCTTCTCACAGTCACATGGTCAAGGTGATGGCTCAATACCATAGATTACCATTGTGTGAAGACGAAGCGTTGCCGCACTTCAATTATCGCGACAAAATCCAAACCTATTGGCAAGCTTTATTGCCAGAAAACCGTTTTGATCAATTATCGCAGCTTTATCACCATGCACAAAGAGCTGACGATTCGTTATTTAACCAAGCTGCTCCTTGTTTACTTCATTGCGATCTTGGCTACTATAATTTGATTGATACTGGCGAACAGTTGGCCATTATTGATTGGGAATACGCCTGTATCGGCGATCCGTTGATTGATGTGGTGCTGACTTCCATGGCTTGTCGTTATCGGTTAGATACATTTGTAGAGACCTATTGCCGTGAAATGGGAGGGGATATTGACTCATGTTTAGTCAGAGCTTATGAAATTCGGTTCTACTTTGAGATAATGAGTGCGCTATGGTTTATGGTGTGTTACCAGTACAATAACGACCAAAGTTACTTAAACGAAGCCATGGAAATGGCGAGTGCATTGTGTAATTCGGATCACTGTTTTAGTTTGTAATGTAAAATTTCATTAAATGGACGCTTTAAAACCCCACACTACGTGGTAGATTTAAGCAATACGCACCCACAGAAAGGAAGCGGTAATGATCATTTATCTTCATGGTTTCGATTCAACCAGTCCAGGCAATCACGAAAAGGTTCTGCAATTGCAATTCATAGATGAAGACGTCCGCTTCATCAATTACAGCACCTTACACCCAAAACATGATATGGCTCATTTGCTTAAAGAAGTACACAAAGCCATAGAAGCGTCTGATGACCCACATCCTATTATTTGTGGTGTTGGCTTAGGAGGCTTTTGGTCAGAGCGTATCGGCTTTTTATGCGGTATTAAACAGGTGATTTTTAACCCTAATCTTCACCCGCAAGCCACTATGGTTGGCCGAATTGATCGCCCAGAAGAGTACGAAGATATTGCGACCAAATGCGTTGATCAATATCGAATCAAAAACAAGCAGCGCTGTTTAGTCATTTTGTCGACCAATGATGACATTGTCGATACTCGCAAAGTGGCTGACGAACTCGAAGACTATTACGACATTGTTTGGGACGACGAACAAGGTCATAAGTTCAAGAAAATTTCGCAGCATCTGCAACGTATGAAAGCGTTTAAAGAGCAGCAATAACCGTTTATTGTTGCTAAAAACATAGAGCCAGCCTAGTACATAGGCTGGTTTTTTTTTGCGTAAAAGGAATGCAATCCATGTAAGTATCGAGCCACGTTCTTGTGTTAGCGTAAACGGCGCAGAGAGAGAGTTAATATGTCCTATGTTGCACTTAAACAATTAGTAAATAATTATATGGGTAAAAAAATTATGGTTAATTGGTCTTACCAAGCTTGCTCTGCATCAATGAATAGCTATAATGACTTCAACAAAAATTGATTTTAATCAAAAATATTTTAGTTCCTACACATCTTCACTGACATAACGAATCCAAAAATGAGTGCAGTGCAGAGAATAAACGTGAAACAGTAAAACCAAAGGATTTTTGTTATCGGCTTCGCCGCTAGCACCAAGTTTGAGGTAGAACTAACTACCTCGTCAAAATTGTAATGTTTACGAAGGAGTGTTGTGATGACACGTATTGTTGTTGTAGGAGGAGGCGCTGGCGGACTTGAGCTGGCGACCAAGCTGGGGCGAAAACTGGGTCGCAAAGGTAAAGCGAAAGTGACGCTGGTTGACCGTAAGTCTTCCCATTTATGGAAACCATTATTGCACGAGGTCGCAACGGGTTCACTGGATGCGGGTGTTGACGCATTGAGCTATCGTGCACATGCTCGAAACCATGGGTTTGAATTTACACTCGGCAGTTTGCAAAACATCGATCGCGAGACCAAACAGATCACTCTTTCAGAAATGCACGATAAGCAAGGCGAGTTGATCATGCCAAGCCGAAGCATTGATTATGACATTCTAGTGTTGGCTATTGGGTCAACCTCGAACGACTTTAATACCCCAGGGGTTCGCGAGCATTGCATATTCCTAGATAGCCCAGAGCAGGCGCACCGTTTCCGCGAGGAAATGAACAATCAGTTCCTTAAGTTGCATGGCAATCAAGGCCAGGGCAGTGTGGATATCGCTATTGTGGGAGCAGGCGCTACCGGTGTAGAGCTGTCTGCCGAGCTTCATAATGCGGTTAAAGAACTTAGAAACTACGGCTTTAGCGATATTGATTCGTCTAAGCTGAATGTGAGCTTGGTTGAAGCCGGTGAGCGAATTCTACCTGCGTTACCTGCGCGAATTTCAGGCTCAGCGCATCAAGAACTCACCAAGCTTGGAGTAAAAGTGCGCACCGCGACTATGGTTACCCAAGCCGATTCTGAAGGTCTGGTTACTAAAGAAGGCGAGCGTATTCCTGCTCAAATTATGGTGTGGGCTGCGGGCATTAAAGCGCCAGACTTTATGAAAGAAATCGCTGGCCTTGAAAGCAATCGCATTAACCAATTGGTCGTTAAAGATACGTTGCAAACCACACGTGACGATACTATTTTTGTTATTGGTGATTTGGCGCAGTGCACGCAAGCAGATGGAAAGTTTGTTCCACCTAGAGCGCAAGCCGCGCATCAGATGTCCAGTCACGCATACAGTAATATAATGGCAATGCTTGGCAATAAGTCACTCAAAGCTTACGAATATAAAGACCACGGTTCTCTGGTTTCACTATCCCGCTTTTCGACCGTCGGTAGCCTTATGGGTAACTTAACCAAAGGATCGATGATGGTCGAAGGTCGTATTGCTCGCGTAGTGTACATCTCTCTTTATAGAATGCATCAAATGGCACTGCACGGGGTACTTAAGACGGGACTAATGATGTTAGTCGGACGTATTAACCGAGTATTACGTCCAAATTTGAAATTGCACTAATGGTTTTAACAGCTGGAGCTTGTTCCACTTGTGGTTTTGCAACCGCACAATAAAAAAGCGGCTAGGAGAGTATCCTAGCCGCTTTTGTTTTAAAGCTTGCGTTAACGCACAGTGCGTTGACCATTTCGTATGTTGCTAATTTGCTCGACGAACTTGAATGACAATACCCATCAGCGGGTGGTCAAGGTAGTGGATTTCGCCACTGCGCATTTTACGACGCTGTTCAAATCGATGGGCCTTTAGCACTTCGGTTGTGATCACTTCAGTGGTGACTCTCTCAAACCCACCGAATTGGGTGGTTTCATCTTCTTGGATGTCTAATACGCTGAGAGTTTGAGTCTCATTCACTTCAGCGGCTTCTGCCACGGTCTCTTCAGTAACCAGTGCCTGAGTTTCGTTAGGCTCAATGGCTTCAATTTCTACGTCTTGAATGGTAGGAATGTTTAAATCCAGTTGTGACTCGAGAAACAGGTAGTGGTTAATGTAGACCTTTAACTTACCGACCACTTCTTGCGCCGGCAAAGTACGCTCTGACTCACCTTTGAGATCTGCTTCATCATAATGTAAACCCTGCGGTGTGTACTGGCCTGAATAGTCTTTGCCTGCGGTGATCAAAAAGCTAGGTGCATTGGCTCTACTTAAGTCAGGTTGTTGCCAAGCTTCATGAAACAGCACGTCATATCCGGCGTGTTGATTAAGCTTGTCTTTGTACTCGGTAAGTTGGTACTCATCAATACCCAGCATTTTTACACCCTTGTCGCTGCGGTAGTTAGCATCGTCGAACGAGTGTGCGCCAGAAAAATTGATGTCGGTCAGTTCGTCGGGCCAAGCTTCACGCGCTGCGCTAGGCTCTACCGCGCGTTTGAAAATGAGCACTTCGACATCAAACAGTCGATCGGTTTGCGTTGCAGTTGCTGCCTGAGCAGCGCCGCTGACCATCATCAATAGGACAAGCAGTTTTTTCATTAATCTTCCACCTAAGGTATAGGCCACATATCGGTATGGCTCTTAGTCTAACAGCTATTTTCTATTTACGTAAGTTAAGCGACGGCTTAAGCAAACTTAGCAAGTAGCTGTTTCACGTGTGTAATACGTTGTTTTCTATCCGATAACTCTGCCATAAACTTAAGCTTCGTTGGTCCGCCCATTGCAAATTCTCCTGGGCTACTTTGGATCATTTTAACCAATCTCATTGGGTCTACAGTGGCTTGCGCAGAAAAGTCGATGTAACCCCCTTTTTCGTGAGCTTCCACTTTGTTGACATGCAGTTTGGCGGCAAGCAGTTTAAGCTCGCCCACTGAAATCAGGTTTTGCGCAGGCTCTGGTAATTGCCCAAAGCGGTCGATCAATTCGACCTTAAGCTCCATCAATTCATTGTCGGAATTAACGCTCGCAATCCGTTTGTATGTGGACAAACGAGTATTGATGTCTGGAATGTAGTCATCTGGCAACAGTGCTGGGAGGCGAAGCTCAACCTCTGTTTGCTCTCTAAGAAGATCGTCCAATGACGGTTCACGACCTTGTTTAAGCGCTTCAACCGCTTCCTCAAGCATGTCCATATATAACGTAAAGCCAACGGTTTGGATTTGACCACTCTGGTCATCGCCCAGTAGCTCACCCGCGCCACGAATTTCAAGGTCGTGAGTGGCCAATGTAAACCCTGCTCCTAAGTCTTCCAGTGACGCAATGGCATCTAAGCGTTTTGCCGCGTCTTTACTGAGCGCTTTAGGATGAGGTGTTAGCAAATAAGCGTAAGCCTGGTGGTGAGAGCGGCCCACACGGCCCCGTAATTGATGCAACTGCGCTAAACCTAGACGATCGGCTCGATCCATAATGATGGTATTGGCGGTAGGAACATCGATACCGGTCTCGATAATCGTTGTACACACCAGTAAATTGAATTTTTGGTGATAAAAGTCATTCATGATGCGCTCTAGCTCGCGCTCGCGCATTTGTCCATGAGCGGTAGTGATCCTCGCCTCTGGTAACAACTTGGTTAGATCTTCGGCAACGCGGTCTATGGTGTCGACATTGTTGTGTAAGAAATACACTTGACCACCACGCATAATTTCACGCAATACAGCCTCGCGGACGACACTGTCGTCGTGCTCCCTTACAAAGGTTTTAATGGCGAGTCGACGCGCAGGTGGCGTAGCAATAATCGACAGATCGCGCATGCCACTCATCGCCATATTTAATGTTCTTGGGATGGGTGTAGCTGTAAGCGTTAAAATGTCGACATCCGCACGCATCGCTTTCATTTTTTCTTTTTGTCGCACCCCAAACCGGTGCTCTTCATCGACAATCAACAGCCCTAAATCACTAAACTGAATATCGCTTTGCAGCAATTTGTGCGTACCAATCACGATGTCTACTTTGCCGTCGGCTAAGTCGGCAAGGACTTGCTTTTGCTCTTTTGCTGAGCGGAATCGGGAAAGTACTTCCACTCTTACCGCAGTATTTGCGAAGCGATCTCTGAAGTTTTCGAAGTGTTGTTGCGCCAATAATGTCGTGGGAACCAGTACGGCGACTTGCTTGGAATTATCGGTGGCTAAAAATGCCGCCCGCATAGCCACTTCGGTTTTACCAAAGCCAACGTCACCACAAACCAATCGATCCATCGCTTTTGCTTGGCACATATCCGACATGACGGCATTAATCGCCATGGCTTGGTCGTCGGTTTCTTCAAACGGAAACCCGGTCTTAAACGCCGCGTATTGTTCTCTATCAAGCACAAATTTATGGCCAGGCTTAAGCTCACGCTTGGCATAGACATCCAATAGCTCTGCCGCAACGTCACGCACTTTTTCTGCGGCTTTACGACGGGCTTTTGACCAGGAGTCGCTGCCCAATTTGTGCAGTGGTGCACCGTCTTCGGCGCCGCCCGAGTAGCGGCTGATTAGGTTAAGGCTGGCTACTGGCACATAAAGCTTAGCTTCGTTCAAGTACTCTAAGGTGACGTACTCTGTCGCAATGCCACCGGCTTCTAGTGTTTGCAGGCCAGTATAGCGACCAATGCCGTGGTCAAGGTGGACAACAGGCTGACCCGGTTTTAGCTCGGCGAGGTGTCTAATGACGGTGTCGCTGTTAATCGCACGTTTGTCTTTTTTGCGCCTCTGGATAACCCTGTCGCCGAGCAGGTCGCTTTCGCAAATGAGGGCAAAGTCAGGCTTAGAGTGTATGAATCCATGCTCGGTCGAGGTGATTAACAGTGGGAAACGTGCGTCACCTTCAATGGCTTGCGGGTAACGCTCTACCTGTGTAGGGCTGATTTTTAATGGTTTAAGCAGCTCGATCAAAGCTTCGCGGCGCCCTTCAGACTCTACCGAGAAGACGATTTTCCCTTTGTACTTCTCAACAAACTGACGCAGTCTAGCTAAGGGCTCTTTATTTTGATGCTGCGCAGTAAGCTCAGGCAGGCCCTCGAGTGCAACATTCTTATTGGCTGCACTGGCTGAAATCTTGTCGTTATGCAGCTGAACTTGTGGGTAAGGTTTTAGCCCCGCGTACACGTCTTCCTTTTTTAACCACAACTGATTGGGTTCTAGCAGTGGACGGAGTGGATCCACTTTACGTTGGTCAAAGCGATATTCGACATCGTGCCAAAACTTATCCATAGCACTATCAAGATCGCCCACTTTTAAGATAAGGCAGTGATCAGCAAAATAGTCGAACAAGGTTTCTGTTTGTTCAAAAAATAGCGGTTGCCAATACTCGATGCCAGCAGGCCAAGTGCCTTTTGACACCTGCATATAAATCGATTCTGGCTCGCGACGAGTATCGAATTGTTTGCGCCAACGGATCCTAAAATCTTCAATCGCTTCTTCTGTCGTTGGGAACTCGTGCGCAGGGAGTAAGCGAATTTCGTCGATGGCGTCTAACGAACGCTGATTTTCAGGATCAAAGGTTCGAATTGAGTCTATTTCGTCATCAAAAAAATCGATTCTAAAGGGCGCGTCGCTGCCGGTTGGAAAGAGGTCGATGATCGAACCGCGACTGGCATATTCGCCTGGGCCAAACACTTGGTCTACGTGTCTATATCCTGATTTTTCAAGTTGGATGCGCAGTTTTTCAAGCGAAAATAGATCACCAGATTTGATCATCAACGTGTGCTGCAATAAGTAGTCGCGTGGCGCTTGACGCTGCATCAATGTTGAAACCGGAACTATAGTAATGCCTTGAGTTTGCGTTGGCATCGCATACAGATGGGCTATGCGATCCGAGATGATTTCTTGGTGAGGCGAAAAGTTGTCATAGGGCAGTGTCTCCCAGTCGGGAAACAGCGACACGGTTTGTTCGGTTAAGGTATCGAGTTCTTGTTGCAAACGCAGCGCAGTTTGGGGATCGGACACCACCAAAATCACCGGTTTTTGGTGCAACTTAGCGTACTCAGATATTGCAATAGGGAGCGCCGCACCAACCAGTGAGCCAAGTTGTTTCTTGTCGCCTTGTGCCGACGAATACGGCAGTGAAAATAGTGTTGTTGCAGACATAGTGATTATTCAGCGTCTCTATTTAGTGAACGTTGTCTTAGTAATTTTTGCTGTTGATTTAGCGCCGCTTTGATCAGCAGATCGCGATCATCTTCTCGAATACGTTGGTATTCTAGCTTGGCTTCTTGGCCGTGTTCTGTGCTAGCGACTTCGACGCATTTTGCGTAACAATATACTGCTGCAGAAGGCTGCTCTAGAAATAGCGTCACCCGAGCCAATGCACCTATCTCAACCTGCTTATTGATAGCCACACTGAGTTCACCCGCGCCAAACTGGGTAGTCACAAGGTTGTGCGCGTTTTGGCGATATTGCGCCAAAAAGAACCCGAGCAGAATATTGATCTTCTTGTTTTGGTTTTGAAAAAGCTCGTTGACGGCTTGCAAGTCATGCTTAGCAAGTTCTGCGGCAGCTTGTTCATTGCGGTTGTCTAAGTGACTAAACTCACAGGCAATTTTAAATTCTGCTGGGATCTCTGCTTCAAAGTCGACCATGGATGGAAGAACTTGGTCCGCCTCAAGCCAATCTATTTGGATACTGAGACCGTGCTGTACGGTAAAAAATTGTGGTTGACTCATAGAGGCCTAGGTCCTTGCAACGGTCTATTTAGTCTGTCGATTATCGCCAACTGGGTCGAGTTATCAAGAAATGCTGAAGCTAAATGCAGCATTTGTGGAAAATAACGGCAAATCTACACTCCAGGTCTATTCGTTTTTGGGTTTACAAGGTAGAGTAACCGCATCATTTAGTCTGGTTAGGGCCTTATGTTTCAACCACTTTCCTTGTTTATTGGCTTACGGTATTTAAGAGGTCGCTCTGGCGATCGGTTTAGCCGGTTTGTTTCTTCGTTGTCTACCGCAGGCATTACAATTGGCGTGATGGCACTGGTGGCGGTTCTGTCGGTAATGAACGGCTTTGAAACGCAATTAAAGGGCCGGATATTGAGTGTGTCTTCGCAAGCCATAATTTCTCAAGACGCCAATCCTATTACTGTCTCAGAGTCTGCTAAGCAAGCGGTGCCGCTCCTTGGTGGTGTCTCTCGCGCTGAAGCGGTTATTGAGAGTGAAGCCGTACTGCAAAGTTCCAGCAAAATAGCGGCCATTAAATTGGTTGCGGTTGATGATCTCAAAAACGATCCTAGTTACGCTTTTATGATGTCGCCTCCTTTTGTTGAGTGGGAAAACGGCAGTTACCAATTAGTGCTGGGGCATTTGTTGGCTCGTCAGTTGCAAGTTCGAGTGGGCGATAAAATCAAACTTATTTTACCCAGTGCCAGTCGTTTTACACCGTTAGGACGAATGCCTGCGCAGCGTAATTTCGTTGTGTCTGGGATTATTAATACCGGATCGGAAGCGGATAGAACTTTAGCCATGACCCATCGACAGGATCTCGCCAAACTCATGCGTTATAAGCCGGATCAAGCTCAGGGGTGGCGACTCTATTTTGAAGACTCCTTTAACGTTTCGAATATTGCTACGCAGTACCAAGCACAGGGTTGGCAGTGGCAGGATTGGCGTAATGATCGCGGAGAACTCTTTCAAGCGGTTCGTATGGAAAAAAATATGATGGGCTTGATGCTGGGACTGATTGTGGCGGTTGCTGCATTTAATATTATTTCGGCGTTAATTATGGTGGTTATGGAAAAAGAGTCAGAAGTGGCCATATTAAAAACTCAAGGGTTAACCTCCGGCAAGGTGATGAGCATTTTTATGGTGCAAGGCGCTTCAAGCGGGGTGATAGGCGCGTTAATTGGAGGGGCTTTGGGCGTTGCTTTGGCCCTACAACTAAATACCATTTTGCAGTTTTTTGATGTCCCACTGTTTGCCTATGGCGGCTCGCTGCCTGTGGCTGTCTCAAGCTCTCAAGTGTTGATTGTTATTATAGGCGCGATTGCGCTTAGTATTGCTGCAACGTTATTCCCATCTTACCGCGCATCACAAGTAAAACCGGCCGAGGCATTACGCTATGAATAAGTTATTAAGTTGTCACTCATTGTCTAAGACCTATCGTGAGGGCAGTGTAGAAACGCCGGTACTGCATCAAGTGAGCTTTGCGGTTGAGCCTAACGAAATGGTTGCCATTATTGGCACATCCGGATCGGGGAAAAGCACCTTACTGCATCTATTAGGCGCGCTAGATGATCCAAGTGAAGGCAGCGTTGAGTTTATGGGCAAACCTATTGCAAACTTAAGCTCAAACCAACAAGCGAAACTGCGAAACCAACACTTAGGATTCGTGTATCAATTTCATCACCTTCTGGCTGACTTTTCGGCGTTAGAGAATGTCGCAATGCCATTGCTGATTGGCGGTCAGTCTCCTGCGAAAGCCAAACAAAAAGCGGCTGAGCTTTTGGATAGAGTTGGGCTGTCACACCGAGTTGAACATAAACCATCAGAGCTTTCAGGTGGCGAAAGACAACGCGTAGCGATTGCTCGCGCGCTAGTGAATGAGCCTGCTCTAGTGCTGGCCGACGAGCCAACCGGAAATCTAGACCATACCACCGCGCTCGCAATCTACGATTTGATGAGGGAGCTCAATGCCAGTTCTGGCACCGCATTTTTGGTGGTGACACATGACAATGAATTGGCGAATAAAATGGATCGTCAAATGCGCATGCAAGACGGGGTGTTGCTAAAAACGGGTGAAAGCAATACAAGTGCTGAAGGAGCGCTGTGATGGGCAGTTTGTCTCTGTTTATCGGTCAACGATTTAGTCGGGCGAAGCAACGCAATAACATGGTGTCGTTTATTTCAGTGTCGTCGATTTTAGGCATTGCCGTCGGTGTTGCCGTGATCATTGTTGGGTTATCCGCAATGAATGGGTTTGAACGAGAGTTAGAACTGCGACTATTGTCGGTCATTCCTCACGGAGATTTCCAAGCGGTAGAGGGCGGAATATCTGATTGGCAAACTGTTGTGGATATTGCCCAGTCTGATCCACAGGTAGTGGCGGCAGCGCCGTTTATTAAATGGACCGCACTTGCCGAAAAAGGCAACCAATTAAAAGCGCTTGAGCTTAATGGGGTCCTACCTGATCAGCATAAGAAAGTGTCATCTTTGCAAGAGTTTACGACGCCCGATGACGCCATGGATTTGCAGCCCAATTCTATGGGTGTGGTGCTAGGCAAACGGATCGCAGAGCAGCTGAATGTCAGCGTTGGCGATAGCTTTACCTTGTTGATACCAACTACACAGGACGGCGCAGGCAAAGTGGCGATGCCAAAACGTGCTCGAGTCACGTTAGCTGGCGTGTTATCCATTGGCGGGCAATTAGATGGCAGCGTTGGGTATATGCATCTTCAAGACGCGCAAAAGCTCATGGGTATGAGTGACAGTGTCACAGGTGTGGCACTGAAAACCAATGACGTTCTTGATGCACAATCTATTATGAAGCGGGTGGGTAATCAGCTACCCGTTTTTGTCTACATCAACAGTTGGAAGCGCGATTTTGGGTTCATCTATCGCGACATTCAATTAGTGCGGACCATCATGTATTTTGTGATGGTACTGGTGATTGGTGTGGCGTGTTTTAATATTATTTCCACTCTAATGATGTCGGTAAAAGATAGAGCATCCGATATTGCCATTTTGCGTACTATGGGCGCTGGCGATTCGCTCATAAAACGTGTGTTCATGTGGCACGGCGTTTTTACCGGAGTGCTAGGAGCGTTGGTTGGAACCGTGTTTGGTGTGCTTTTGTCATTGTATTTGACTCAAGTGATCACTGCATTAGAAACGCTAATTGGCCATCAATTCCTCTCTGGCGATATCTACTTTATCGACTTCTTACCTTCTCAATTAATGTGGGGAGATGTGGCTAGTGTGTCATTAACCGCAATTGGGCTTAGTTTGTTAGCGACCTGGTTCCCAGCCAAGAAGGCTGCACAACTGAATCCGGCGCGAGTGCTCAGCTCCAAATAACGGTTAAAACAGTATGAAAAAAGGACCCATTGGGTCCTTTTTTTGTGTCTGTCTCAACGGCTATTTACGTTTTATTTTAAAGTGCTTTCGTTGCCATGCAGGGCGTTTTTTCCAGCTTCGAACTACTGAGTAGCGCCACACACCTCGAATACCAAAATAGCCCATGGCACCAAACAGCAGGCCACAGATCGCGCAACCCAATAAAAACGGAGGGCCGATGGTTGTCGTTTGTTCAATCAAGAAGTGCCAAGAGAGTTCGAACCGAAACTCTTGATGAGGGGTTTGCATCACCCAAGCCCCTACTTTATAGGCCAGATAGAACATAACCGGCATGGTGATGGGGTTGCTGATCCACACTAAAGCCACCGCTAGAGGTAGATTTACGCCAAGAATGATCGCCATAGCTGCGGAAAATATCATCTGACTAGGGAGAGGTACAAAACACATGAACAACCCGACAGCGAACGCCCCCGATGCTGAACGTCGATTCAGTACCCATAGGTTAGGGTTATATAGCACGTCCCCAAATACTTTAAGCGCCTTTTGGCGCTTAATGAGTTCGTGGTTTGGCATAAATCGTTTCAGTGTTTTTCTTGGCATTTGGGAAAATGACTCTTGTATCTAGCAACCTAAGTAGAGTGTTTTTTGCATTATCGATTGTAGGAGTTTATTTCACTCCTGCTGTCCCTAACGTCTACTGGCTATTTCCCTTATTAGCCATTTGGATAATGTTGTTTTTGTGCATGAAGGACCCGTGGGAACGCATATTAATTACTGCCATTGTTTTAGCAATATGCAGCGCATTAACACAGTCAATTCATTTTAAACGCCACAGTCATCAAGCATCAAATTCGGATAGGAATATTACCATAACCGTAGAAATTGACAGCTATTTTAAGCAGAATCTGCATGGCGTCTCAGGTCTCGTCACGGTGGTTGCCATAGGCGGAGACTCTCTTTCATGGTGGCAGCAGTTTACTGTGGAGCTTACTTCTGGCCAAAACCTGTTCGATATGGATGAGGTGTGGACTCTAACTGGGGAATTTAGACCCATAGTAGGTGTGCTTAATACGACAGGCTTTGACCGTGAGCGCACTGCATTTCAGAAACAAATCGTTGCTAAATTTGTGGTTAACGATAGTGAGCCAATGCGATTGATGCAGTGGGGAAGCCCTCGCTCCAGGTTGTTTGCTACATTTACTCAACTCAGCGAGTATTTTACCCATCACGCACTGATGAAGGCGCTTTTATTCGGTGTTCGAGGTGATATTGCTAGCGATAATTGGGATCGTATAACGAAACACGGTTTGTCCCATCTATTTGCTATATCCGGTTTACATATCGGTTTAGCGTTTGGCACAGGGTATTACATTGCGTGGTGTATTGTACCGCTGTGTCGTGTTCCAAATTGGACACCGTATTTGGTGGGCTTTGTGGTTGCGGTTTGTCTAGGTTATGTCTCTGGACTTACGTTACCCACACAGCGCGCTGTTTTAGCATTGCTGGTCATTGTACTTTGGCGTTTGATTAGGTTAAAACTGCCCCTACTACGAGCCTTAGAGCTACTTTTTTATGTTGTGGTGATATGGCGCCCTAGCGAAGTGTTGGGAAGCACCATTTGGCTTTCTTTTGGCGCGGTTTGGTTGATGATACTTAGCCGCTCATTTTGGGTTAAGCCTTCTTATTTCCATAGTTTACTCCGATTACAGCTTTGCCTTGTACTCGGTTTAATGCCGTTAAGCCTGCTAGGGTTTGGTGGTGCAAGCATAACCGGGATTATCACTAACTTATTTGCGGTGCCATTGCTCAGTGCTGTATTGATGCCTTTGTTGCTCGGGTCGCTATTGTTAGTACCACTGACGTTGGTTGAAATGGGTTTATTCGCTGACCTTGCGCTTACCATCTTGAATTGGTTTTTGATCCTAACCGATAGGTGTTTAGCCTTACTGCAACACGTAATTTGGTGGGTGCCTGTGGGGTGGTGGGTACCTTTGTCGCCACTTTTACCCATTTCTGCCGTGGTGTATGGGTTAAGTTACCGACTCGCTACACCCTCGGTGGCAATAGTCTGGTTATGCTGCTTACTTAATCGCTCGGCCGAGGTCAATACGTTGATGAGTGTAACTGTATTTGATGTTGGCCATGGCTTGGCGGTGGCTGTTGTGACTGACGACATATTAGTACTTTATGACACAGGTAATGCTTGGCAAAAAGGCAGTTATGCTGATTCGGTGATCATACCTTTTGCGCATACACAGCCTCGCCATAAACCTGTTTGGCTCATTGTGAGTCACGATGATGCTGACCATTCTGCAGGGGCTGAACAAATCATCGAAAAGATTAAGCCTGACCGAGTGCTGTCACCCAGTGTCATGGTGGGCAGGTCTCCTTGCGTTGAAGGTATAAATAAGCGCATCGGAAACACAGATATTGACGTTGTTTGGCCAACAATGACAAAAGTGAGAGCGTATAACCCAGATTCGTGCGTCGTTCGAATTTCTGTGGGCAAACACCGAATTTTGCTTACAGGTGATATCGACAAACTGGCGGAATATTTGTTAATGCAACGCAGTACATCAATCCAGTTAGAGTCGGACATATTAAGTGTGCCACACCACGGCAGTGAAAGTTCCTCAACAGAAAAATTATTGCGCTGGGTTAACCCAACATGGAGCGTTGCGGGCACTGACTTCAACGGCCGATGGGGATTGCCTAAAGCGTCGATAAAACAGCGATATCAAAATCACGGCACTCGCTGGTTTGATACGGGTACTTGCGGTGCAATCACACTGCGCGGCACTCAAGTTGGCGATCATTGGTTGTGGGAATCAAGCAGTCAGCGAGACCATCAAGCTTGGTATCGCGGTTTATTGCGCAACCAGTCGGTGCAAAGTGTTGCTTCTTGCTATAGGCAGTTGTCGCAATAACGAGTAGAATATTAAGTAACTAACTATTAAATAAAGCCTTCCTATGAGTACAGATCAAAACGAAACCACTTGGCATACATTCAAGCGTCTGTGGAGTTTTATCCGTTTATATAAAGCTGGATTGGTCGTCGCAAGTATCGCTTTAATTGTAAACGCTCTTGCAGATACTTACATGATCTCTCTCCTTAAGCCTCTTCTGGATGAGGGCTTTGGTGACGCAGAATCCAATTTTCTTAAAACATTGCCGTTTATCATCTTTGGCATGATGGCCATCAGAGGGCTAAGTGGTTTTATATCGGCGTATTGTTTGAGTTGGGTATCGGGTAATGTAGTGATGTTAATGCGTCGTCGTATTTTCAACCACTTCATGAGTATGCCGGTTACGTTTTTTGATAAAGAGTCTACTGGTGGGTTGCTGTCTCGGATCACATACGATTCTGAGCAGGTTGCCTCTGCAACCAGTAAAGCTTTGGTGAGTATTGTTCGTGAAGGGGTAAGTATTATTGCTCTACTTGGCCTGATGTTTTACAACAGTTGGCAGCTATCTTTGGTGCTATTGTTGGTGGCTCCTTTTGTGTCTTGGGCGATTAGCATCGTTTCTGTTCGCTTTAGAAAGATCAGTAAAAACATGCAAGATGCGATGGGGGTTGTGACCTCGTCCGCTGAGCAGATGCTTAAGGGTCATAAAGTCGTATTGAGCTATGGTGGGCAGGAAGTTGAGAAAGAACGCTTCGATAGCGTGAGCAACAAAATGCGTCAGCAAACCATGAAAATGGTTACAGCCCAAGCCGCAGCAAACCCAATTGTACAGCTTATTGCTTCATTGGCGTTAGTGGCCGTGCTTTATCTTGCCAGTTTGGACCAAATTAGGGCGGAACTGTCTCCAGGTACCTTTACGGTGATCTTCTCAGCGATGTTTGGCCTAATGAGACCACTACGCGCGCTCACCAGTGTGACTTCTGATTTCCAGCGCGGTATGGCGGCAACGCAAACCTTGTTAGGGTTGATGGAGCTGGAAGCAGAAAAAGACGACGGGGACTACAGCGTTGATCGCGCGAAAGGGCATGTTGAAGTCAAAGATGTGGTATTTACCTACAAAGGTAAAGAAAAGCCAGCGCTTAATGGAGTGAGTTTTGATATCCCGATAGGAAAAACAGTGGCACTGGTTGGACGCTCAGGATCGGGCAAAAGTACCATCGCTAATCTATTTACCCGTTTTTACGATGTGGACAGTGGCTCAATACTGCTTGATAACCGTGCCATCGAACAGTACAAACTGGCCAATCTAAGGCAGCAGTTTGCGTTGGTTTCGCAAAACGTTCATTTATTTAATGACACCATCGCCAACAATATTGCGTATGCGGCAACCGAAGTGTACAGCCGTGAACAGATTGAACATGCGGCTGAGCTCGCACATGCCATGGAGTTTATTTCAGGGTTTGAAGATGGGCTTGATACCATCATCGGTGAAAACGGCGCGAACTTATCCGGTGGTCAACGTCAACGTATTGCGATAGCCCGAGCGTTGCTGCGCGATGCACCGGTGTTAATTCTAGATGAGGCAACCTCTGCACTGGATACTGAATCTGAGCGTGCGATACAAGCGGCATTAGATGAGTTGCAAAAAGACAAAACGGTATTGGTCATTGCTCACCGCTTATCAACGATAGAAAGTGCGGATCAAATATTAGTGGTGGATGAGGGCGAAATTATTGAGCGCGGCACTCACGAGCAACTGATTGAAAAAGGTTCAGCCTACGCGCAATTGCACAAAATTCAATTTGGTGACTCATGACACTGATAGAGAAGATCTGGTTTAAGCAGCACTGGATGGGCATTGTCCTCTGGCCGCTGCTTAAGCCCGCTAGTCTCTTGTTTGGGTGGTTAGCGCAACGCAGGAAAAATGCCTATCTATTGGGCCGAAAAGTCAGCTATCGAGCGCCTATCCCTATCGTCGTTGTCGGCAATATATCCGTAGGCGGTAATGGTAAGACGCCAGTGGTTGTCCTGCTGATTGAAATGCTCAAAGAGATGGGCTGTAAACCCGGCGTTGTGTCGCGTGGTTATGGTGGTAAAGCGAAGGCCTATCCGCTGTTAGTGAATGGCGATACCGATGCCATAGAATGTGGGGATGAACCAAAACTTATTGCCCAAAGAACGGGTGTGCCAGTCGCAGTTGATCCTAACAGGTCTAATGCAGTACAAGCGTTGCTGCCACAAAACGTAGATATTGTTGTCACCGATGACGGCTTACAGCATTACGCGCTTCAACGTGATCTGGAGCTGGTGATCATTGATGGTGAGCGTCGATTTGGTAATGAGCAGTTACTGCCTCTTGGGCCGCTACGAGAATCGGTTGCACGACTTGCGGATGTCGACTTTATTATTGCAAATGGTGAATCTAGCGAACCGTCTGAGCACAGCATGCAATTGACGCCAAATTTAGCCGTGAACTTGGTGACTGGCGAAAGAGCCTCGGTTTCCCAATTGTCTCAATGCGTTGCTATAGCAGGGATTGGGCATCCTCCCCGATTTTTTAACACCCTTCGTCAATTGGACTGCGATCTGGTGTCCGAACACGGTTTTAGCGATCATTCGCCCATTAACGAACAGGATTTGGTAAGCTTAGTGGCACAAGGTCAAACGCTTATAATGACAGAGAAAGACGCCGTGAAATGCGCAGGTTTTGCGCATGATAACTGGTGGTACTTACCCGTTGATGCCCAATTAGACCCTAAAGCGATGCAGTCGCTCACTCAACATTTACAACAGGTATTGAACAGATATGGATCATAGATTATTAGAAATTGTCGCTTGCCCAATGTGCAAAGGAAAGCTTACCTACGATAAAGATAAGCAAGAGTTAATCTGTAAGTTTGACCGTTTAGCGTACCCAATCAAAGAGGGTATTCCTGTGTTGTTGGAGCCTGAGGCAAGGTTAATGTCTTTAGAAGAGGGCAAGTAATGAGCTTTACCGTCATAATCCCAGCGCGTTATCAGTCGAGCAGGCTACCGGGTAAGCCGTTGGCAGACATTGCGGGCAAACCTATGGTGGAATGGGTTCACCAGCAGGCTCTACAGGCTGGAGCCGAGCGAGTGGTTGTCGCGACAGATGACAAGCGTATTGCAGAAGTTGTTGAAGGTTTTGGCGGTGAGGTGTGTATTACCTCAGACAAACATGAGTCCGGAACCGAGCGCCTAGCTGAAGTGGTGAACAAATTAGCCATTCCTGCGGACCATATTGTGGTTAATGTTCAGGGTGACGAACCGCTGATTCCTCCGCAAATTATTGCACAAGTTGCCAATAACCTCGCGCAAGCGCGAGCACCAATGGCCACATTGGGCGTTGCAATAGAGTCTGAAGAAGAGGCCTTTAACCCTAATGCGGTTAAGGTCGTTGCCGACGCCAATGGGTATGCACTCTATTTTAGCCGAGCGACGATCCCGTGGGATAGGGATACCTTTTCAAAAGGGCCTGCGCCATTGCAACAGCCGCTCATGCGCCATATTGGTATCTACGCATATCGCGCAGGGTTTATTGAGCGTTACGTAAGTTGGGAGCCTTCTCAACTCGAAAAAATAGAAAGCCTAGAGCAACTTAGAGTGCTGTGGTATGGAGAACGCATCCATATAGAAATGGCCGAAATTGCCCCGCCGCCTGGCGTGGATACGGCAGACGATCTCGAACACGTTCGTCATTTGCTCGCCAGTAGATAATGGCTTCGTTTTATCTGTTAAGGCTTCGTCACAGCAATGTTACGAAGCCTTTTCCGTTTAAGGCTAACCATACGTCGGAAAGTGACGGCGATCGCAATCAATGTAAAGCTATGTAAATGCGCCTAATGCTTCATTTACTTGCCATGACATACCGATAGTATAAGCAATGGAAACAAGTAGTTATCAACTCTAGGAAGGCGTTGCAATCATACTGGGCAGGAAAGTTTGACGATCCTTTTGATTCCTTTTCAACCTCCTTCCAGAGCATTCCGTATACATTAGTATAAAATCACATATGCAAGGCCTTTACGGTACTCAGTTCACCGTTGTATGGCCAAGGACAAGGATATAAGCATGTCAAGTCGACTCAAGCGACGTCACGCCATCGTTACCACGTTAGGCGTATTAGCCGTAATCGCAGTCACCGCCGGTGTTAGTTATTTTCTGTTGAACGGAGATGAACAGAAAAAAGGGCGCGGTCAAAAAAGCGAGCCAGCGGCTAAGTTTGTGATAACCAGTGCCACAACAAAAGGCAACTGGCAACCAATGCACCCCACAATTGGACTGGTTGAGCCAGCGCTGTATTTAGATGTACAGACAACGGTGACTGCCAAGGTGCAGCATATTCATGTGAAGCCAGGTGAAAAAGTAAAACAAGGTCAGTTGCTGCTTACGTTGGACAGCAGTGATGCCGAACGTGAATTGCGTCGTTTGCAGGCGCAGCGTATGGAGTTGGCTGCAAATCAAAGCATTATGATACGCCAACAAGCACTGGACAAAGAGCTGCTCTCAATCAGTAAAAAGCAGCTTCAGAATGCGAAAAAATCTCTCGAGCGGATGCAAATGCTCGACAGTAAAAATCTAGCAGCAAAGACCGAGCTAGAGGCGAAAGAAGACGAATACAATATTCGCAGTCAAAGCGTTGCGCAGGCAGAATTTACCATCCGAAACCATGAAGCGTTACGTCAGCAAACTCAGGCGAGTTTGACTCAGCTTGATATTAGTATTGAAGCTCAGCAATCAATGATTGAGAAACACCGTTTTCATGCTGACTTTGATGGTGAAGTGGCCAACTTAGACTTAAAAGTAGGGCAGCAAGTGGGAGCGGGGCAGTCTCTGTTCACGCTATTTGACCGCAATGAATTGCTGTTTAAAACATTGGTTGCGAGTGAACTTGCGTTAGAGGATGGCGCAGAAATTCAATACGCTGGAGTGCGCTATAGTCGCCTACATACCGACCCAGTTCGTATGGCAAACTCGGCAGGCCAACGTGTTTGGTTTGGCTTTCAACAAGAGGAGCGATTGTTAGGCAACTATGTGTATGCTTCCTGGGTGTCACCCGCCGTCGAAAACAGTTTTCTGATCACCGATCGTGCATTGCATGACTTCGATCGAGTCTATTATTTACAAGACATCGCAGACAGCGATGAACTGCATCAATATCGTCTAGTAGAAAGTCAGGTGACGCTTCATGGAACAACAGAGGTCAACGGTGAAGAGTACTGGGTTGCCACATCAGAAACCCTACCCGATAACGCGAAACTGCTTTCTAGTCGATTACGTCCACTCTACGCTGGCATTAAAGTGACCACGGTTAAGCCTACGGCCGACGAAGTTGAAGTTGAGAACGTGAAGATGGAACGGAGCCGTGGTAACGGTCCTGGGCGAGGGTAATTGAGCATGATTAATTACTTTGTTAAGCATCGACTGGCGGCCAATATTTTTATGGTGGCATTGCTAGTGATGGGAATGGTGTCCGTTTTTCGGATGCCGACTAAGCTTCTACCGGATGTTCAGTTTCCATTTATGTCGTTCTCGATTGAGTGGGATGGCGCGACCTCTGAAATCGTTCTCAATGACATTGCAAAGGAGCTAGGTAAAGAGCTCAAGCAAATCCAAGGAATAAAAACCGTCTATGCAACCGCCTATGACGATGGCATGTGGATGGGGGCTGTAGCGTCACTTAATGCAAACTTGCAAGGGGTTAAAAAGGACTTTCAAGATGCATTAGATAACTATGATTGGCCAACCGATGTCGATACACCGACGCTAACCGTCGCTCAAAACAACGAGCCCGTGGGTATGGTGGTACTTACCATGCCAGGAGACATCAATAACTTGCGCACAATTGTCGACAATGCAGTTGATGATCTTAATGACCTAGGCCTTACCGACATAACGGTACAAGGTTTTCCCGACACCGATATTTTGTGGAAGCCTACGTTGGATACGTGGCTGTCACTCTATACCACACCTCAAGCGTTATCCGCTGACCTACAACAGAAAACCTCTCGAACGGGTATTGGTTCGACCTCGACGCAGAGTTTAGAAATTGGGGTCAGTGCAGACCGCACCGCCCAAATTAACCAGTTGTTGTTTGTGAATACACCTATTTATAAGCTACAACCGATTGAAGATTTGGCCAGTGGTCGTGGCAGCTTTTTCTATGGAGAGCAGCCGGCAATTGTCTTAGATATTCGTCGAACATCTGAGTTAGGTACCCTCCAAGCCGGGGAATTGATCACACAATGGCAGCAAGAATTCACCGAAAATATGCCACAGAGTATTCAGGTTCACCCTTACCTGTTTGCTGTCGATCTATTCGAAGGCCATGTAGACCTTTTACTAGAAAATGCCTACTTAGGCCTAGTCTTAGTTTTAGTGTCATTGCTTGTGCTGCTTAATGGTCGCGTTGCCTTTTGGACTGCCGCGGGGATCCCAGTTGCACTCATTGGTGCCTTTGCGTTGATCTTCTATTTCGATGGCAACCTCACTATGTTTAGTATCTTCGCACTATTGATTGCGCTGGGCATTGTGGTGGATGACGCCATAGTCGTCAGTGAGCAGACGTTGACCAATGTCGATAAGGGGATGGAGCCGGAAGAAGCAGCAAGCCAAGCTGCATCGCGAATGGTCGCACCGATTACTGCCGCCTCATTAACGACCATCGCCGCCTTTGCACCGCTACTGTTCTTACCCGGTGCGTTTGGTGAAATAGTTCGTCCAATCCCTCTAGTAATGATTTGTGTGTTAGCGGCCTCTCTGTTTGAGTGCTTTTTCATTTTGCCAAATCACTTAAATCATTCGTTGTCGAAAAACGCGGGCAAAACGCCGTCAAAATTCCGTACCAAAATCGACAACGGTTTCATTTGGGTTCGTGAGAAGCTGTTTCGCAGGTTCATAACTTGGGTGGTAACGCATCGTAAAATTACCATTAGCGCAGCGCTGGGTTTGCTTGTGATCACCGGCAGTTTGGTCATGGGTAATCATGTAAAAATCAACGCTGAGCTGGAGATTGAAGGCAACGAGCTAGAGTTGACGATGACCTTTTATCCCGATACCAGTGAAGAGTCAATTTTGATTGCTGCAAATCAGGCAATCGAGACTCTAGAAAAGATCGATGCCGAGCAAGGTCCGTTGCTCATGGACCACCTTTCCGAGCGCTCAGTAAGAGGAAACCGAATTAAGGTCTATGCATTGCTGCATGACCGAAATATGCGCAGCCTATCTAACCAGCAGTTGGCTAAGGTTTGGGTAGACGCCTTACCTGCTAATAGCGATGTCGACACGGTGGTGACCAGTGCAGATGCAGACAGTGAAGGTCGGGGCGGAATTAATGCCAAGCAGGTAGGTTTTCGCATTCAAGGTGATAACGTTGACGATCTGGTTAACGGCTTAAGCGACATGCGCAACGAAATGTCTAAGCTCGACTATCTTGATGGGTTAAGTGACAACATCCCGCGCCAGATTTATCGCGTGACGCTTGAAGCCAATGTATTGGCTAAAGAGATGGGCATGGATGACAATTACCTGCGTTCGCAGGTGAGCAGTTGGTTAAGTGACCAATCGATCGTCAAAGTGTCTCGCGCCGATTCGATGAGTGAGTTTTTTATCGGTGTCGATGACGATGACAGTCGCCGACTAGACTTCATAGAGCGGCTCCCTGTGTTATCACCTGATGGTGTTTACCATAGTTTGGGCCAATTGGCGGAGAAAACCTATAAAGTAACACCAGAGAACATCAAGTTAGAAAACGGCATTATCAGTCTAAACTTGGCGGCGCAATTGGTGGATGAAACCTTAGACATTAACCAAATCCAACGGGAAGTCCAAGCGAGCATTATTGAGCCTATTGCGGCAAAGTATGGTTTGATCACCAAGCGCAGTGAATCTAATCAAGAGCTGGAAGAGTTCACGGATGCATTGTGGTTTGCAACGCCTGTTGCCTTGTTGTTGATCTACTTAACGTTGGCGTGGGTGTTCCAAAGCTGGATTTGGCCAGTTGCTGTCGTAGTTGCCATACCTTTCGCAATAACCGGGGCCGTGCTTGGTCACTATATTATGGGATACGATCTTACAATTATGTCGGCACTTGGTTTGTTTGGGTTGGCCGGTATTGTCGTCAATGACTCCATCATACTTATTGATAGATTTAGGCAGTTGCTGGACGAAATGTCGGACGTTCGTGAAGCGGTAATCGAAGCTGCTTGCCAGCGATTTAGAGCCGTTTTGCTGACAACCATCACGACCATGGTTGGGCTAATACCATTGCTGTTCGAATCGTCGGTCGAAGCACAAATAATTAAGACCATGGCAATTTCGCTGGTATTTGGTTTGGCGTATGGCACGGTAGTCGTGCTGGTGATCACGCCGAGTCTTATGACACTGGTGAGACGTAAACCAAAAATTGACTCAAGCGAACAACAAATTAAGCCAACGGACATCAAAGCCGTCGCGTAATCATTGGTTAAACTAGATTATAAGGGCCTCTGGGGAGGCCCTTATTGGTTTGATTTAGTCTATCTAAAAGCGTTAACCCGCCAAAGGTGTTCGAACACCTATGCTTTTATTTTGGATAAACTCTATTAGCTCTTCGTGGGTGAGTGGTTTCGAGAAGTAGTACCCTTGAAATATATTACAACCAAGCTTTTGCAACGCTTGGTACTGTTCGATCTTTTCGACGCCTTCGGCAACGGTGATTAATTGAAGCTTATCCGCAATGGATACAATACCTTCTAGCATCATATAGGCACGTTGACTGATCAGAATGTCATCGATAAAACTCTTATCTATTTTTAACTCATCAATAGGCAAATTACGCAGCAAACAGAGCGATGAATACCCAGTACCAAAGTCATCGAGTGATATCTTAATGCCAGTGGAACTGAGCTTGTTGAGCATGGTAGTGATTTCGGACACGTCTTCAATAAAGACATTTTCCGTAACTTCAATGGTTAATTGGTCATAGCTAAAGTCTGGAAACTGCTCAATGGTGGACAACAGTTCACTGTAAAAGGCAGGTTGCTGAAGCTGCTTCACAGAGACATTGATTGCCAACCTCACTTTGAGGTGGAGCTGTCTATTAAGATCGACAATGCGGGTAATGGCTTCGTGAAACACCAGTTGACCAATTTCGGTAATTTCTCCTGTGGCTTCGGCAATAGCAATGAATACATTAGGAGAAATATTGCCTAGCTTAGGGTTGCTCCATCGCACTAACGCTTCAACGCCAAATAGAGTCCCGTCTGCGTTGAGTTGTGGCTGATACACTAAATAAAACTCATTTTTTTCCAATGCACTTCTTAGCTCGTATTCTATTTTAGAGGCACGTACGTAGGTGTGCTTAATACCTGTGTCAAAGTAGGTGATTTTGCTGCGCTGTTTTTTAGATTGAAATAACGCCATTTCTGCATAGTTGCGCACTTGATCTAAGGTAGTACCAGACCCGGGGTAGAAGGCAACACCAATACTAGTGGATAGTTTGAATTGGTAGTGCTGAATGGAGAGCTTAGTGCTGAGCCTTTGCTGTGCACTTTTCACCAAAGCCTTTAGTTTTGCTAAGTCAGTTTCAAAGCTGATCACAATAAATTCGTCACTGCTGTAACGGACGATAATCTCGTCGTTATTAAATATCGAGATCAATCTAATAGAATACTCTTTGAGTACTTTATCACCGGTCACGTGACCATAGTTGTCATTGATAATTTTAAACTTATCTACATCAATAAGCAGCATCGCGAAATGCGTCGATTTAGGCATCGATTTGAGTCTTCTCTGTAGATAGAATCGGTTGTGAAGTTGAGTTAGGTAATCTATTTCGGCCTGTTTTCTTAATGCAGATCGTTTTGAACTTTCGTTTTTTTCAATGCTTCTAAATAGCCAATAAATAATGAATAGTGCGATAACCAACATGAGTAGCGGTTGGTATGTTTTTTCAATTGTTTGCAAATGTATATGATCGAGCTTAATTTCTGTTGAAAACCATAAATCGTATTCATTTAAAAACACACTGGTGCTAATGCTTTGATTTTTATCTTGATTTAAATGATTGATCAGCACTTCTCCAGAGTTTTTAACCCTTAGGTAACTGACCTCATGGTTTGTTTCAAACTGAGCGATTGAACTATCTATCTCTTGCTGAGGGACTTGAAAACTGTAGATTTGTCCATTATCTCTAAGGCTTATAGGAGCTAGCTGAAAATATCGGTCAGTGTCTCGAAATATGTAACTGTCGAAGAGTTGCCATTCCTTTTCTTGTTCGATCACAAACTCAAAAAACTTTTCAAAATTGAGCACCGACGAAACAACAAAAATGACGTCGCCTTTTTTATTCCTAACCGCCATTCTAATTGGGAGAATGAGTTGGTCTAGGTGTTCTCTGTAATAGGTCCGTCCTATCACCATGTTTTGACTATTGATGGTTCGCTCAAACGAGTCTTGCGTGTAAGGATTGGTTAATAAATTAATACTGTCTAGGGAGTCATTGGCAGTATTGCTGGCATAGACCTTTCCATCGGGTGTCAGAACAACGAAATCGAGCAAATAGTCGTCAGTTTCAATGGCGTTTTTAAGGATGCGATCGACTTGCAGCTTTGGAGGAACTTCATCGAATACTGCGAGTTCTGTAGAGAGGACTTGTAATATGGTTTTATACTGTTGCAATTTACCTTGCAAGGTCGTTGCTGTGAGCTTTGATAGACTGGTTTGTTCTAGTATTAGCTCGTCATAAAGGCTTTTGTAAGTATTATTGAGCAGCGATAGTCCAATCACTAGCCAAAATGCTGCGATTAAATAAAAGGTGGCCCAAATGTTATTCCTAACAAACGCCATATTATTCCTTAATACACCGTACTCTTAAAACTATACGACAAACAAAATATGGTTTGTTACAAAGATTCGAAAAACCCCCATTATTAGGTAGCTCTAATTTACAAAAGTGTGATCTGGCCGACGTTGCAAGTCGATGTGAATAACTATCACACGGCCAACAGCGTGTTTATACGCAAAAAGACTTATTTTTGCTGTGGTTATATCTCCTGTCAAAACAGTTCGACTCGCTATTCCTCACACCTGATCTCCGAGCACAATTCATTACCGAGTGACAGTCATGATTGTTGTTTTCTAGTTAATCAGATACCGCATCGAATAACTAATTACTAAATATGATTGTAAACGCCAGCTGCTACTAGGACTCTAAATTAACGATTGACACAGATAGTCTAAGCGCTTTACCACAAGGTGAAGGGAATGGTTTACCCAAGGTACTAATGCTCGATTTACAGATTGCAGGAAAATTGGAATAGGCGGTGAGTTCGCATGGTTCTGCCGGACTCAGTGTGGCGACATTGCTATACTCAAGTAGTGTATGTCTAAGAACGTTATACAAGTAGTATCCATCAAAAGAAACAACATAAGCGCGGCATACAACTATTGGCAAAAAAGTGTGCACATGCAACGTTGAGAACCTTGTTCTTAGTGCATAAAGGGAACGTAGCGGTTGACCACCATGTGGGGCTTAAGCATTGTCTCCGCCGTACTTTCTTAGTTCTTGTCCCTTCTCGCGACAGCGAGAAGGGTGATCGATTAAATGCCAGACATGGTATCTGTTCGTTTTGGGCAGGTACCGATAATCTCTCTTCTACCCGTTTCCTTTACCTCTTCGAGAATGACATCAAAGCCCCACAAACGATGTAAGTGCTTGAGGACTTCTTCAGAGCTTTCATCCAGCGGGATCCTGTTGTGCGGTACATGTTGTAGAGTCAGTGACCGATCGCCACGAACATCGACGTTCCATACTTGGATATTTGGCTCTAAATTGCTGAGATTATATTGCGCCGCGAGTTTCTCTCTAATCAATTGATAACCCATATCGTCGTGTATGGCACTCACTTGAATATGATTTTTTCGATCGTCGTCCAAAATGGAAAATAGTTTGAACTCACGAATCAGCTTTGGCGATAAATATTGCGCAATAAAGCTCTCATCTTTAAAGTTATGCATTGCAAAATGAGCCGCTTCCAGCCAATCACTACCTGCTAATTCAGGGAACCATTCTTTGTCTTCATCGGTGGGGTTTTCGCATATGCGACGGATATCTTGAAACATCGCAAACCCTAATGCATATGGGTTTATTCCACTAAAATAGCGGCTGTTGTAGGGCGGCTGCGCGACCACACTGGTGTGGCTGTGCAAAAACTCGAGCATGAATTTATCGGTGACCAGCCCTTCGTCGTATAGGTGATTGAGGATCGTGTAGTGCCAAAATGTCGCCCAGCCCTCATTCATGACTTGAGTTTGTTTTTGAGGGTAAAAATACTGACTGACTTTACGAACAATTCTCACAATTTCACGTTGCCATGATTCTAATAAAGGCGCGTTTTTTTCGATAAAATAGAGTATGTTTTCTTGTGGCTCAGTAGGAAAGCGAACTTTCTCAACGTGTTCTTTTTGCCTACTTTGAGGCACGGTTCGCCACAGTTCATTGACTTGAGACTGCAGGTAGCGCTCTCGCTCTTGCTGGCGTTGTGTCTCTTCTGCAATGGAAATTTTTTCTGGTCGTTTGTAGCGATCGACGCCGTAGTTCATCAGTGCATGGCATGAATCTAATAGCGCTTCCACCTCTTCGACACCATGCTTTTCTTCGCACTGCACAATGTAATTACGTGCAAACAATAGATAATCAATGATAGATGACGCATCAGTCCAAGTTTGGAATAAGTAATTGCCTTTAAAGAACGAGTTGTGACCATAACAGGCGTGAGCCATCACTAAGGCTTGCATAGTGACAGTATTCTCCTCCATCAAATAGGCAATACAGGGACTCGAGTTAATCACTATCTCGTAGGCCAACCCCATTTGGCCGTGTTTGTAGTTCTGCTCGGTTTGGATAAAGCGCTTACCAAACGACCAGTGATGATAATTAATCGGCATTCCCACGCTGGAGTAGGCATCCATCATTTGCTCTGAGGTGATCACCTCAATCTGATTGGGATAAGTGTCTAACTTATAATGCTTGGCAACACGTTTAATTTGTTGGTGGTATTCTTCCAACATGTCAAACGTCCAGTCTGGACCGTCGCAAAGCGGTTTGGTTGTCACTGTCATTGCGCCTCCTAGCTCACTTCTTTTTTAAACAGTTCCCTAAATACTGGGAAGATGTCTTCTACAGAGCGGATGTTTTTCATGGCAAAGTTATTAAACTCACTGCCCAATTTGTCGTACTCGTGCCACAACGTTTGATGGCTTCTTCTGGTGATCTCAATATAGGAATAGTACTGGCACCTTGGCAGGAGCTTTTGTTCCAACAACTCTTTACAGCGAGGGGAGTCATCGGCCCAGTTATCGCCGTCAGAGGCTTGTGCGGCATAGATATTCCACTGTGCGGTTGGATAGCGCTTTTCAATGATTTCGTCCATCATTTTTAGCGCGCTGGATACAATGGTGCCCCCGGTTTCTTGTGAGTAGAAAAACTCGTGTTCATCAACTTCTTTAGCTTGAGTATGGTGACGAATAAACACTACATCGACATTTTCATAGGTACGGTTTAAAAACAGATAGAGCAGCACATAAAATCGTTTGGCGATGTCTTTGGTCGCTTGGTCCATCGACCCTGACACGTCCATAAGACAGAACATCACCGCTTGGCTTGAAGGGACAGGCCGCTTTTCGTAATTCTTAAAGCGCAGGTCGAAGGTATCAATAAAGGGCACGGCTTCAATCTTCTTGCGAAGTGCCGCTATTTCCTCTTTTATGCGTTTTTCTTCTAGTGGAATTGCGGGTTCTTGACGGTGAATACGGTCAAGTTCTTGTTCGAGTTCGTTCAGTAGGCGTTTTTTGCCTGCCGTCATTGCTGTACGCCTTGCTAATGACTGTTGAAGCGAACGGACGATTGAAATGTTAGCAGGGACCCCAGCAGTCTGATACCCCGAACGATGTGTTTCCCATTCGGTTACTTTTGCTACTTGGGTTTTTTCCAAGTTTGGAAGGGCCAGATCCTCAAACAACATGTCTAAGTATTCGTCTTTCGAAATCTGGAATACGAATTCGTCTTCTCCTTCGCCATCAGGACTCGCGTCACCTTGTCCCGCTCCTCCTTGTCCACCACCACCTTTTGGACGTTCAATTTGGTCTCCGGTCACGAATTGGTCATTACCGGGATGAACGCGCTCCTTAAGGCCACCTTTACCTTGGTGAAAGGTAGGTTCGGTTAGATCACGAGAAGGAATCGATACATCCTCACCACTTTGCGTGTCGGTGATTGAGCGGCGATTAACTGCATCAGACACTGAGTCTTTTATGCGCTCTTTGTGGCGGCGCAAAAATCGCTGGCGATTCACAGTACTTTTATTCTTACTGTTTAAACGCCTGTCTATAAATTGTGCCATACATCACTCCTGCAGAGCCGTATTACATTGATTGTGTATGAAATACAGCTCTGTTTGTTGCTTCTAGCCCTAGTCGTTTTACGCAGTTTTTACTTAAGAAGATTTGCGAACGCGTAAATACCACTCCGACAGCAGTCTAACTTGTTTCTCGGTGTACCCTTTTTCCATCATGCGAGCCACAAAATCGTCGTGCTTTTTCTGATCATCACTCGAGGTCTTGGCATTAAATGAGATAACAGGTAGCAACTCTTCCGTGTTAGAGAACATTTTCTTCTCTATGACCGTGCGCAATTTTTCATAACTGGTCCAAACTGGGTTGTTGCCATTGTTATTGGCGCGCGCGCGAAGCACGAAGTTAACGATTTCATTACGGAAATCTTTAGGGTTACTGATGCCGGCGGTTTTTTCTATTTTCTCCAGTTCATCATTGAGCGACGCTCTATCAAATAGCTGTCCGGTCTCAGGGTCACGGTACTCTTGATCTTGAATCCAGAAATCAGCGTAAGTGACATAGCGATCGAAAATGTTTTGCCCGTATTCCGAGTATGACTCTAGGTAGGCAGTTTGGATTTCTTTACCAATAAACTCGACGTAACGAGGGACTAGGAAGCCTTTAAGAAACTCGAGATATCGGTCGTGTACTTCCTGCGGGAACTGTTCACGTTCGATCTGTTGCTCTAAGACATAAAACAGGTGTACTGGGTTAGCCGCGACTTCAGTATGATCAAAATTGAATACTCTTGAGAGGATCTTAAACGCAAATCGCGTGGACAGACCGTCCATCCCTTCGTCTACGCCAGCAAAATCTTTATACTCCTGATAGCTTTTTGCTTTTGGATCAGTGTCCTTGAGGGTCTCTCCATCGTACACACGCATCTTTGAAAACAGTGATGAGTTTTCTGGATCTTTGAGTCGAGACAGAACACTAAACTGTGCCAGCATTTCTAACGTGCTAGGTGCGCAAGGTGCTGAAATCAGCTCACTACTAATGAGCAGTTTCTCGTAGATTTTCACCTCCTCAGACACACGCAAACAGTAAGGCACTTTGACGATGTAGACCCGGTCTAAAAATGCCTCGTTGTTTTTGTTGTTTCGGAATGTCTGCCATTCGGACTCGTTACTGTGCGCTAGAATCATGCCATCAAATGGGAGGGCGGATAGACCTTCAGTACCGTTATAGTTGCCTTCCTGAGTGGCGGTCAAAAGTGGATGAAGCACTTTGATGGGTGCTTTAAACATTTCGACAAATTCCATCAAGCCTTGGTTGGCTCGGCATAGTGCGCCAGAGTAGCTATACGCATCGGGATCATCTTGTGCGTAGTGTTCCAATTTACGAATATCGACTTTACCCACCAGTGATGAAATATCTTGGTTGTTCTCATCGCCAGGCTCTGTTTTGGCAACGCCAAGCTGATGGAGAATCGACGGACGGATCTTAACCACTTTAAAGCGGGTAATGTCACCACCAAAATCTTGCAATCTTTTTGCTGCCCAAGGGGACATAATCGAGCGTAAGTAACGCCGTTCTATACCGTATTCAG
This sequence comes from Vibrio sp. qd031, assembly GCF_002100145.1. Taxonomy (GTDB): domain Bacteria; phylum Pseudomonadota; class Gammaproteobacteria; order Enterobacterales; family Vibrionaceae; genus Vibrio. The sequence goes on along the minus strand of NZ_JXQD01000024.1, from coordinate 147,251 downwards.
AGCGTAAAAGTTCACCGTCTTCATTGACGTCGAATAGACAAAATGGGTGATCATTGACTGGGCTTCGTACACCGTCAGCACTAAGCACATAAATGGGTTGAAGCTGCATTAATGCTTTTAGTTTTTCGGCCAAAGATGATTTACCGCCGCCCACAGGCCCGAGTAAATAAAGAATTTGTTTGCGCTCTTCTAAGCCTTGGGCTGCGTGTTTAAGGTAGGAAACGATTTGTTCGATCGCTTCTTCCATGCCATAAAACTCAGCAAAAGGTTTATATTGAGAAATGATTCGATTGGAGAAAATACGACTCAAACGCGGATCTTTTGAGGTATCAATGACTTCTGGTTCACCAATGGCCAGAAGTAGTCGCTCGGCAGCATTAGCGTATGCGGCTTTGTCGTCTTTACAAATATCGAGGAACTCTTGGATAGAAAGCTCTTCTTCCTTGGCAGCTTCATAGCGTGCCTGATAATGGTCGAAAATTGACATGTGCGCCCCCTCAATTAAACATCATCAAACTCAACATCACACAGTGTGCTTTATTTTAATCCTAGTCATGATTGAGCTGATTTGCCTAAAATTGTTGGCATTTTATTTGTTTACGAGATGTTTCTACTTAGAAGAGAATACAAAAATGGCCCAATATATTGAGCCATTTCGAGGGTAAATTGGTTATGCTATAGCACTACGCACTGAAAATTTGTGAAATTTCAGTAGGAGATAAGTGATATTGACGAGGGCAATTGCGCCACGTTGTGAGCATACGACGATACTTGTCCAGCATCGCTATTTGGCTGTTAAAGTGGTGGTCTGCTTTTTCAAAGTGCGGGTAAAGACCTTCTGACTCTGTCAAAAAGCGCACATAATTTACTAGCTGTGCTTCACTCGCGATATCAAAGCCCAAGAATTGCAATCGACGTTGATCGACCTGTGCTTGGTCATTCACATTAAGCATTTTAAATGACTCTTGCATCGCGTGATACATTTCCATAATGTCGATGACCTCGCGACACTCTTGTTCGCTAATTTTGCCAAACTCTTTGTCTAGCTCGCGCATTTGTAAGCCGTAACCACGTTCAACAATCGTTTGTAAACGCTCGTATTTAGCTTGATTCTCTGGCGTAAGCTTAGACATTAGGTAGTACTGATTAGATAAAATCAGTCGTTGTGCATTGGTCATTTCCATTATAGGACTCCGCAAATTCGTGTTGAAGATAGACTAACAAGTTTTACACTAGAATACAGGCAAAGTCGGTTAATTTTTATATTGCATGACTAGAAAATCATCATTGTTAATTTGGCGGATCACTGTTTAATTGCTGAGGTAATCTCGATCACTGTAATGACGAACCCATTCAGGCTTAAAGACCACCATCAATGTCATGCATAACCCATTTAGTAACGCTTCAGGAAAAGCGAGTAAAAAGGCAAATACGTAGTAATTATTGACGATGGTTTGCCAATCATAGTGTCCAATGAATAACTGGTACAGCGCGTGTAAAGTTAAATGGATGGTACCGACAACCGCTGCTGTCGTAAAAACGCCAACAAATAGATAAACAAAGAGATGTTTGGGTAGCAGTCTATGCACCACCGCTGACAACAAATGGCTTAGACCGATAGAAAGGATCACAGTGAACAGCAAAAACGCAGGTAAACTGTCGATACTCAGCTGTTGAGTGACTAGCAGCAAAAGGGTGATAACCACACCGATGACTAATGCGATAGTCCAGCCAAATAAATGAGTGAATGTGGTGACCATCAATAAGTGCAGTGACAATCCGTCTTTAATACTTGCTTGGGCACTCCAAAGCAAAAATAGGCCGAATATTGTGGCGAAGAAGAAGTGTTGATAGGGTTTATTATTGAGCAGTTGAGGTACTAAGTGGATTCGCGCATCGCGCAGTGCGATTACGAGTAGCACTGCAGCCAGTCCATAACTCAGTAGCGCGAATCCATTCATAGAAGATAAGTTAGTACTTCACGTTGTCGTTGTATTTAGACAAAATAGACACAATATTATCCATCGTCTCTTTGCTAGGCGGCTCTACACCCTCGAGAGGGTAGTCGTATCCGAGTGCTTCCCATTTGTGCGCACCTAATTTGTGATACGGTAATAGCTCTACTTTTTCGATGTTGTCCATATCTTTAATGAATTCACCGAGCATTTCCACTGACTCATCATCATCTGTATAGCCTGGAACAATTACGTAACGGATCCACGTTTTTTGACCAATCTTTTGTAGGTAACGTGCAAAATCCAAAGTACGTTTGTTGGATACACCAATAAAATCATGATGTATTTCATCTTTCATATGTTTTAGGTCCAACATTACAAGGTCAGTTGCTTCAAGAACTTCGTCAATAACCTCAGTGTGCTTGCGGATGAAGCCATTAGTGTCGAGGCAGGTGTGAATACCTTCGGCTTGCGCTGCACGAAAAAAGTCACGAACGAATTCTGGTTGCATCATGGCTTCGCCACCAGAACAAGTGATGCCGCCACCAGAGGCGTTCATAAAGTGGCGGTAAGATTTTGCCTCTTTAATGATTTCTTCCACAGTCACTTCCTTGCCGCCTTGAGGATCCCATGTATCTCGATTGTGGCAATACATGCAGCGCATCAAGCACCCTTGCAAAAAAACGATAAAGCGAATACCGGGGCCATCGACTGTGCCACAAGATTCGAAAGAGTGTATACGTCCGGTGGTTGACATAGGGAAGTCTCTTGAACAATAAAAGATGGGCGTAGTTTATCGTAAGAGAATAGGTGGGGGCAATCGAATGGCGTCGTTACTGGTGCTTCTTTTAGATAAAACCACCAGTAGCGCGATAATCGTCGAGAATTAGAACAGCCAGAACAGCGCTAAAGAACCGTTCGCTAAGAAATTAGAATTGTCTTCTACAAAGTCGTTGGATTTTGCAGCAATCGAAAAGCTAATTCCCCATCCATGGTAATATCCAACAGCGCCCAGAACGGCGGTAGCTTGTAGGTTTTCTACCGTAGTTTTTGGCACCTCATCTGGGCGATCACCATCGATGGTGATGTCGTTAAAGCGATAACGGCCTTCGATACCCCCAAAAAAGTAACCGCCGGTCTTTGCGCGACGGATCATAGTTGGGTTTAGCGAGGCTTCGTTGCTGATATTGGTGCTGCCGAAACTATCGTGTAACTGATATCCCCATCGATACAACCCACCAACGGCGACTTCGGTTCTGAAATTACCCAGCATTGCACGGTAGTTAGTACTGAATTCGCTGCCCCAGCCAGACTCTTGAGGTTGATAAAAATGCCTTTGGTCATTTTTATGGTTTAGATTCAATACCATTTGGTTGTAGATTTGGTAGTCCCAGCCTTGAGGGTCAGGAGAGCCAGTCAAGCTATGGACAAACTTTTGACTATGTTCGGTGAGTGCATTACCGCCAGTTGTCCCTAGCATTAACCCAAAGTAACTGACTTGATCATCGTCGAGCGCGTAGAGCGATGCTTCAGCAAACAGCAGACCGGCGTATGGACGCTCGCCCGGTTGAGGTTCACTGGCCGCTAAATCTGAAGGGGTCCACATTTTTTGACCCATTTGGATGCTCCATTTCAGTTCGTTATCCAAACCTTGCTTAAACGGTTCGGTAGGCAGATGGTAAAAAATAGAGTCTTTGTCGAGATCGATGTCGGATGAATAACTGAAGAAAATACCATTGGTATAGTCTTGGTCGACACCGAATACACCATCGTTATCTAGACCAAAATAGAAGGCACTGTTCGACTCTGCTATGGCAGAAGACGCGATTAATGGCAATACGGCAAGCGCAGTTAATCGAAGTGTTGATAGCATAGTTCTCACGTTCCCTGTGGCATTAATTTGACTGAGCGAGCTCATTTAACAGAACGCTGCACTATTTATGCCAAACTGACACCTATAACTAAACTAATGTCGCATTTTTAATACTAAGGTAGTTCATAAGTTAACAGGAATTCAGTGGGATAGACTTACCAGGCGATAACTTGGTGCATAGTAGGCAAAAAAATACCCCGCGTTAGCGGGGTATTTGGTGTTTCAATCTGATTCTAGATTATAGAGATTCAGTGAACGTACGTGCGATTACGTCTTGTTGCTGCTCTTTAGTTAGAGAGTTAAAACGTACAGCGTAACCAGAAACGCGAATGGTTAGCTGAGGGTAGTTCTCAGGGTGTTTAACTGCGTCTTCTAGAGTTTCGCGGTTAAGAACGTTCACGTTAAGGTGTTGACCACCTTCGATGTCAGCTTCGTGGTGGAAGTAACCATCCATTAGGCCAGCAAGGTTAGCGCGTTGACCCGTCTCATCTTTACCTAGTGCGTTAGGTACGATAGAGAAGGTGTACGAGATACCATCTTGTGCATCAGCAAACGGCAGTTTACCTACAGAAGTAAGAGAAGCTACAGCGCCTTTCTCATCACGACCGTGCATTGGGTTAGCACCAGGAGCAAAAGGAGCACCTGCTTGACGACCGTCAGGCGTGTTACCTGTCTTCTTACCGTATACAACGTTCGAAGTGATAGTAAGGATAGACTGAGTAGGACGCGCGTTGCGGTAAGTCTTAAGCTTACGGATCTTGTTCATGAACACAGAAACAAGTTCACAAGCAATGTCATCTACACGAGCATCGTTGTTACCAAATTTAGGGTAGTCGCCTTCGATGTTAAAGTCGATTGCTACGCCATCTTCGTCACGAATTGGGCTTACTTTAGCGTATTTGATTGCCGCTAGTGAGTCAGCTGCAACAGATAGACCTGCGATACCACACGCCATTGTACGAGCAACGTCACGGTCATGCAGAGCCATAAGCGCTGATTCGTAGCTGTATTTGTCGTGAGAGTAATGGATTGCGTTTAGAGCAGACACATATTGCTTCGCCAACCAGTCCATGAATCCGTCAAGTTTGCCCCATACATCGTCGAAGTCTAGGACGTCGTCAGTGATTTTAGGCATCTTAGGACCGATTTGAGTCTTAAGCTTCTCATCCACACCACCGTTGATAACGTAAAGTAGTGTTTTAGCAAGGTTTGCACGAGCGCCGAAGAACTGCATTTGCTTACCAACAACCATTGGAGATACACAACAAGCGATTGCGTAGTCGTCAGACTCTAGGTCAGGACGCATTAGGTCGTCGTTTTCGTACTGGATAGAAGAAGTATCGATAGATACTTTTGCACAGAAACGCTTAAAGCCGTCAGGCAGTTGCTCAGACCAAAGAACAGTGATGTTTGGCTCTGGGCTTGGACCCATAGTGTATAGTGAGTTTAGGAAACGGAAGTTAGAACGCGTTACTAGCGTACGTCCGTCAATACCCATACCACCCATTGATTCTGTTGCCCAGATTGGGTCACCAGAGAACAACTCATCGTATTCAGGAGTACGTAGGAAACGAACCATACGTAGCTTCATTACGAAGTGGTCGATCATCTCTTGCGCTTCTACTTCAGTGATTTTGCCAGCAGCGATATCGCGCTCGATGTACACATCAAGGAAAGTAGAGGTACGGCCTAGAGACATTGCCGCACCGTTTTGTGATTTAACTGCAGCTAGGTAACCGAAGTAAGTCCACTGGATAGCTTCTTGAGCAGTTTGAGCAGGCTCAGAGATATCGTAGCCGTATTTAGCCGCCATTTCTTTCATTTGACCAAGTGCGCGATATTGCTCTTGAAGCTCTTCGCGAAGTTGCATGGTCATTTGTAGATCTTCACCGTTCTCAAAGTCAGCTTGAGTTGAGTGGAACTGAGCCGCTTTGTTCTTCATTAGGAAGTCGATTCCGTAAAGAGCAACACGACGGTAGTCACCGATGATACGACCACGGCCGTACGCATCTGGAAGACCAGTCAAAACGCCAGACTTACGACATTTTAGGATGTCTGGAGTGTACACGTCGAACACACCAGCATTGTGCGTTTTACGGTAGTCAGAGTAGATTTTTTTAACTTCTGGATCCAGCTCGCGGTCGTAGGCTTTACAAGAACCTTCAACCATACGGATACCACCGTTAGGAATAAGAGCACGCTTTAGAGGTGCTTCTGTTTGTAGACCAACGATTGTTTCTAGATCTTTGTTGATGTAACCAGCGTCGTGCGACGTGATGGTAGAGATAACAGATGTATCAAAATCTACAGGAGCGTGGGTGCTGTTTTCTTGCTTGATACCTTCCATAACTTTAGCCCAAAGCGTGTTAGTTGCTTCAGTACCTTCAGAGACTAGGAATGACTCGTCGCCTTCGTATGGAGTGTAGTTCTTTTGAATGAAATCACGAACGTTAACGTCGTTTTGCCACTCACCGTCAGCAAAACCTTCCCAAGCTTTAGCAAATTGCTCTGCCATGATAAACCTACCTTTTTAGTAGAAAACACATGTGTATCAGGCGCTAAGTAGTAGACACCCTTTACACTCGTTAAGAGTTAAAACCAATACCGATGGACATAGTATGGACTAAATTCATAAATCTTGGCATTAAATCTAAGGCTAATTATAGCCCAAAAAATTTTTTAGAAAACTAAACTAAATCAATAAATCGTTATTTTTTGTTTAAACTTTCAAAAAAACTTTATATTTTACTCGCACGTCATTCTTACGTAACAAAAGGGCGGCAACTGCCACCCTTTGTTTACAATTTTTACAGTAGCGCCGGAAGACCGTAAGCACTTTCAAGCATGCCTACCGCCAACATTGCTAGTAGACAAACAATCAGTACACCACCAGGGATGACCATTTTGTCTACAAACGACAGCTTAGAAGCGCGTTCTTTGTCACCAATGAGGCCGTTGTTGTCTAGAAGCATCGTCAGTGCCCAAGCGATAACCGGGTTAACGACAATGGCGCCAAAAATACAGATACCAGCAGCCTGGGAATCTTTAGTGTCTCGAACCATCTGCATACCTGCCTCTAGTAGCGGCAAGAATACACCAACAAGCAACGCAATACGCATCACTGGAGGCCATACAGCAACATCCATTGGGAAACCTAAGATGGCTACGATGATACATAGAGTACCAAGCAGGATAGCACCAGCAGGGATAGGACGCTTAGCGATCGCGGCAGGGATCATGTACGTACCCCAAGATGAAGTAATGTTACCACCACCGACTGCCGTACCAACAATTTGACGGACAGAACACATCGTCATAGTGTCGTCAACATCCATAAGTACTTTTTCGGTGTTTTTCGGGTAGTTAAGTTCTTGGAAAATACGGTGACCAAGGAAGTCTGGCGACCACATAGCAACCGCTAAAATAGCAAACGGTAGTGAAGCAATGAAATGCTCCATTGTTGGTAGGCCAAGCTGCCAACCTTGTTCTGTGCTTCCCCACCAGTACATTGGGTTAAGGTTTGGAATGCCCATCTCTGTTTCAAAACGCAAATCGAAACCCGCGCCAAGTAGCATGGCAATGATAAGACCAGTAAACGCACATACTGGGATAGCAAGCCAACGTAGACCAAGCTTAGCTAATAAGGCGTAAATAACGATAGCCACTGCTAGAACTACTAGACCAATGTAACCCATTGAGCCTGCCGCGATATCTGCGGTTTGTAGTCCCATAGCCCACTCTTGTATGTAACCAATCTGGCTCATGGTCCCAGTAAAGCCTAAGAATATAAGCAAACCACCGGCGGTGCCTTCAGAGGTGAGGTTAACGAGCTTCGACCCCCCTTTGAAATAACTTAGTAGTAGACCAAAGATGCCTAAAAGGATAGCAAGAGCAAGAGGGTGGGCACCAGCCAGCGCAATAGCACCGATCAGTGGGATCATTGGTCCGTGGTTACCGGCTAAGTTCGCTCGAGGATTAAAAAAGCCAGACGCTAAAACACAAAACAGCAGCGCAGGAATGAGCATTTCTACGCGAGCAACTTCGATAGCAAACTCTTTACCTAGGTTTACGTGGTCCCAAGCTTGAGTTAGGCCTTCAGCCCAAGACATCATAACCGCCGAGTACATCGCGATGATGCCGATAGTACCAGCAATGGCTGGAACGAAATCTTCAATTTCGAAGCGGAAGTCACGACCTGGTAGGTTTAGACCGAAACGGCGTGGCTTCATTATTTGCAGTTCGTTATCCAAGTAGTCTGAGCGAGATTTGAACTCAGAAGCTGGACGGTGCAGTTCAGAATAGCTTTTGTTTTCTATTTCTTCCTGCGTGTATTTCACATCGGACATAGAATCCTCTTTCGATTGATTTTTAATTCCCTTAAAAAGATACCCACAGTTGTAGCACATAACCTGCGCTTGCAGCTAGTTACATATTGCAACAAAGAGAGGCATCTTTACTGATGCGCAAGAGTGTAGCAACGCACTCTTTTTTCTCAATTGATCTGGGTCAGTTTCGTAAAAATAACGTAGTAATATTTCAAATTTTGTTGAATGGTGCGGGTTGGCGCTCAAAATGTTGTTGGTTTACAGACATAATGCTTTGTTTTGAAAACGATGGAGGTTTAAGCAAACAGTTCATTCACCCTTCAATTCGATCATTAATGTGATGTAAGTCGCCATAATAGATGCTTTGCGGCATACAAATTGCTTTTTACAAAACATATCACGGGAAACATGCACTTGGCGGCAAAGTTTTGACACGCCAACATAGAAAGGACGTGCGAGAGTATGAAAATGAGAGTTTTACCTATTGTAGCGATATTGTCTGGTTTGTTGGCTGGTTGTGGTGGCAGTGCTAGTAGTGGCGGTAATAATGGCGGTGGTCAGGGGGGAGGGACAACACCTCCTAATAAAACTCAGTTTACATTTGAGTTCTATCGAAGTGACGATATAGATAACTCAACTCAGTTGTCGTGTACTCGCTATGACATTTATGATGGCATAGGTGGTGAACGAGCACTGATTTACAAAAAAATAATAGGTAATATTGATAACGCAGTATTTGCTATCTACTCAAATGCAGCCGGTGAGCAAGTTGGCGATAACGTACATGCAGTAAATGGAAAGCTAACAGTGGCTTTGGAAGATATCCCTTCGAATGGTTTCGTTACTATTCAAGAGCATGGTGGGACAATCATAAATGCCACAACATTTACTAAAGAATCATTAAGAGATCAATTGGGTTTAAGGAGCACTGCTTTCTCGTTATCACTTTTTGCCGAAACAGGCGATTGTTTAACTGGTGGTAATGACGCAACTAATAACCTCAAAAATAAACAGTTTTGGAACGCTGATGATCTTTCCGGCAATCCTTACCCTCGATACTACTTTAACTCTCAGATTGATAGCGTCTCGAGCTCCAATCCACAGATTTCTAGCACTGGTATTGACTATATTAATAGTGAAAAAGTACTAGTTACTCAGTACCTAGACGAAAACAAGAAGTATATCTACCAATATGGCTTTAGTGATTGGAGTGATTCAACATTATCGTATGCAAAGAATCTTGGCGTAGCTACCATCATATCTGGCATTCAATTCACAGATATTGAGTTAGATTTGTTGAAGAGCGGATATTTTTACCCTTTGGTTGATATTGATGTTTCTGGTCCTGGACCTTTTGAGTATTACTATCCTGATGCTTCTAGAGGTGAAACATGGGTTTACAGAGCTGCTGGAACTATTGACACCCCTAATTGGGAAGCAAAATACGTTGACCAGATAGAAACGGTTTCTGCGGCTTGGCAGATTTCTATAAATGATCGTTCACTATTTAGCGTTGAAAACACAAACGACGCAGAACCGTCAACCAATTCAAATGTAATCGTTTTAACTGACAGCATCGCGATTAATAACGAGGATGGACTGATGCGAGTGGCATATAATCAAAGCTCAACTCCGTTTACTGTTACACACGTCTTATACAGTTACATTAGCGATTCAATAGTTGTACCTGAACTTGATTTATCTTCAATTCCTTCTGATATCAGGGATGATCTCAGAGTCTCTGATAGTGCTGAATTTAGTCAGTCTTACTTGTTTACAAACAACGACACTGATGTACCACTCGATGCATTTATGACTAACTATCGACACGGGTCGGTTTTAACATCGTCGGCAAAAGATAAACTTGGCATTATTAAAAGTTTTGTTGAAATGCGAGAGGCTAAAGAAAGTTTGGAGCAAACCAAGAGCCTTTATTTAAAAAGGGTTAACTAGTCAGATATATGACTTATTAAAAAAACCACGTGGTGAATCCCCCATGTGGTTTTTTTACACCTATAAGTGTTAATGGTTTGTAGCATTAACGTCATTGCCTAAGCCTGTTGATTATTCCACAATTACGATTTTTTAGGCATTATATTCGAACAATATAGATTTTTAATGCAGATAGGTGTGAAACTTCGGTTCTTTTTGCTGGATTTGTAATCGATTGCAGTTAATCATTTGTTGCATCCCGCCTTTCTCAATGCTAATTTAAATCCCCATCCAATACACAAACACAACTAATGGACTAGGGAGTGATGGCGCATGTCAGCTGTAACCGCGCTGCAAGTCAATGACTTACACAAAACCTTCGGACAAAACGAAGTATTAAAAGGGATCTCACTCTCTGCAAACAAAGGCGACGTTATTTCTATCATCGGCTCCTCAGGTTCGGGTAAAAGTACCTTCCTGCGTTGCATTAACCTTCTCGAAGTACCTACCTCTGGAGAAATCTGGGTAAATGGTGAGCTCATTGAGATGAAAAATGGTAGACGTGGCGAAGCTATGCCGGCCAATGAAAAACAGGTTCAACGCATCCGTTCGCGTTTGGCTATGGTATTTCAAGGTTTTAACCTATGGTCACACCTTACCGTTTTGGAAAACGTCATTGAGGCACCCGTTCATGTCTTAGGCGTTGCCAAAAAACAAGCCATCGAAAACGCAGAAGTACTGCTTAAAAAGGTAGGGCTTTACGAACGTAAAGATTACTACCCAGGGCATTTGTCTGGTGGTCAGCAGCAACGTGCCGCAATTGCGCGTGCGCTCGCCGTTGATCCCGAAGTGATGCTTTTTGATGAACCGACCTCAGCCTTAGATCCAGAATTGGTCGGGGAAGTGCTTGGCGTTATGCGCGATCTAGCAGAAGAAGGCAGAACAATGTTGGTGGTGACGCACGAGATGGCATTTGCCAGAGACGTGTCGAATCACGTAATGTTTTTGCACCAAGGATTGGTAGAAGAGCAGGGCGATCCTGCCAAGCTATTTAGCAATCCTGAGTCAGAACGTTTGCAACAGTTTATCTCTTCCATTTATTAATTAGTTTTGAGCGTTTAGCTCGTATTTAGGGTGAATACCCAATTTAAACATCAATCACAGGAGTGTGGAAATGAAGAAGTGGTTATTAGCAGCGACACTTGCTGCAACTGCAGTTACAGGCGTAGCACAAGCAAAGGACTGGAAAGTTGTTCGCTTTGGTATTGAGGGGGCTTACCCTCCATTTAGTAAAACAGAAGCCGATGGCTCGCTAAGTGGCTTCGATGTTGATATGGCGAATGCATTGTGTGTGGAAATGGACGTTCAATGTAAAATAGTTCCACAAGATTGGGATGGCATCATTCCATCACTTTTGGCTCGTAAATACGACGCAATTATTGCTGCGATGTCTATTACAGAAGAACGTAAGCAAAAAGTTGACTTCACTGGCAAGTATGCACAGATCCCAAACAAGTTTATCGCTAAAAAAGGCGCCGACATCGAGTTTACCGCTGCGGGTCTTAAAGATGTGAAAATTGGTGTTCAACGTGCAACTACGCACGACAAGTACCTAACTGACAACTACGGCGATTCTGTTGAAATCGTACGTTACGGCTCGTTTGACGAAGCGTATCTTGACCTAGGTAATGGCCGTATCGCTGCTGTACTGGGTGATGCAGCCGCTCTAGAAGAAGGCGTGCTAATGGGTAAAGATGGCGACATGTACGAATTTGTTGGTCCATCTCTCACCGATCCTAAGTGGTTTGGTGAAGGTATGGGCATTGCTTTACGCAAGCAAGACAAAGACCTAACTGAGAAACTGGACGCAGCAATCCTATCTCTACGTGAAAAAGGTATTTACCAAGACATCGCGGCTAAATACTTTAACTACGACGTATACGGTCAGTAATCGACACGTCAATCTTTAAGGAGGGTTCGCCCTCCTTTTCTCCAGTTGGTTGTTTTCCTGGACCGTCATCATGTTAGATCTTCAAGGCTATGAAGCCTCAATCCTTTCCGGAGCATTAGTCACTATACAAGTGGCGTTACTGTCTCTGCTACTTGCAGTCATACTGGGTATGGCAGGGGCGCTAGCTAAGCTTGCACCTTACCGTTGGGCTCGTGCTATTGCGACGCTATACACCACTATTATCCGTGGGATCCCCGATCTCGTATTAATGATGCTGATTTTTTTCGGCGGTCAAATACTGCTGAACAACTCTCTTTACTCAATCAATGAGTGGTTAAACGAGTGGTTTACCCAAAGCGATCCGAATCATGAGTGGACAGCTTACTTGCCAGACTATATTGATGTCAGCCCATTTATCGCCGGGGTACTAACAATAGGCTTCATTTTTGGCGCTTATATGGCCGAGACGTTTCGCGGTGCCATCATGGCCGTCGATACGGGTGAATTAGAGGCAGCCAAAGCCTATGGCATGGGTGGGGTCATGACTTTTCGCCGCATTCTGTTGCCTCAAATGATTCGTCACGCCTTACCCGGTTTTGGTAACAATTGGCTGGTGCTACTCAAGACCACGGCGCTGGTCTCAATTATTGGTTTGGAAGATATGGTTCGCGTTAGCTCTTTAGCAGCGGGTACGACGAAAGCGCCATTTACGTTCTATATGGCGGTGTCGATTATTTTCTTGTTTTTTACCAGTGTTTCAACGGGGCTGCTAAAGCTGGTTGAACGTAAATTTAGCATTCAAGCGAGGTAGCGATGGACTTTTCTATTATTGTCGACAGTATCGATATCTATCTTGAAGGGCTTTGGACAACCGTGTGGTTGGTCGGGCTGGCACTGATTATTGGCCTGAGCATCGCAATACCTTTAGCCATTGCGCGCAACAGTGACAATTGGTTGCTTAAGGGTCCAAGCTGGGCGTTTATCTATTTCTTTCGTGGAACGCCACTGCTGGTGCAGTTGTACCTTATTTACTATGGCATGGATCAGTTTGTCCCGGTTAAAGATACCTTGTGGGAAAATGCGTGGTTTTGCGCATTGGTCGCCTTTGTCCTAAATACCGCTGCATACACATCCGAAATTGTTCGAGGTGCGATTAATGGTTTGCCTAAAGGTGAAGTCGAAGCAGCCGTTGCCTATGGCATGTCTAAGTTTCAAACTTATCGCCGCATTATTTTGCCAAGTGCGTTGAGACGCGCGCTGCCAGCGTACAGTAATGAAGTTATCTTTATGCTTCATGGCTCTGCTGTTGCTGGGATTATTACCATATTAGATCTTACTGGTGCTGCACGATTGGTGAACTCACGCTATTACGCACCGTTTGAGTCTTTCTTAACGGCAGGCTTATTCTATATGGGCCTTACATTCATCATTTTGTGGGTGTTCAAAACCGCTGAGAAGCGATTCTTGGCCTATTTAAGACCGCTTTCTTAAGGATTTATCTTAGGTACAAAAAAGCCCCGCTCTGACGCCATTGAGCGGGGCTTTTCTTTTTGTGAGTGACTATTTAAATGTTGACCATATTGGTGCGTGGTCTGAGGGTTTCTCAATGCCTCGCAACTCATAGTCGATGTCGGACTCTATGCATCTCTCAGTGAGTGATTGGGTAGCGAGTATCACGTCGATGCGTAATCCTCGGTTATCGTCAAACCCACGAGAGCGATAGTCAAACCATGAATATTTACCTTCGACATCTGGGTATAGGTGACGGAAAGTATCGGTAAAGCCCCAGGCAAGTAAATCACTTAACCATTGGCGCTCTTCTGGTTGAAAAGAACACTTACCGGTTTTAAGCCATCTTTTTTTGTTTGGCTCTCCAATTCCAATATCGGCATCGATTGGGCTAATATTGATATCGCCCATCACGATGAGGTTTTCGGTATTGGATCTACGGGTAGTGAGGTAACTCATAAGATCGGAATAGAACTGGCGCTTGTACGGGAATTTCGTTTGGTGAGCGATGTTATCCCCTTGCGGAAAGTAGCCATTCATAATGGTGATAGGTTCACCGTTATCATTTTCTACGGTGACTGTGATCATGCGCTTTTGATGTTCATCGCTATCAGTCGGAAAGCCTTTTTCTACCGAGATAGGATCTTTTTTGCATAGCATCGCGACACCATAGTGACCTTTTTGACCGTGATGAAACACTTTGTAACCCATGGCTTCGACGTCTTCTCGAGGAAACATGTCGTCGTGCACCTTTATTTCTTGTAGGCCGATAACGTCAGGGTCGTGTTTATCAATTATTGCTTGTAGTTGATGAAGGCGGGCTCTCAAGCCATTGATATTAAAGCTTATAACTTTCATTTTCTATCCTTGCTTTTACTGTTGTCGCTATCTTACCATTGGCTGAAAATCGGTAACATGAAATTGTTGAAGAACCGATTAACAATTTTATCACTTTGGTCGATAACCACGAGAGAACACAGCAGTTTATCTCTGCATAATAGACAAAATAATCTTTCTTTACCGCACATTGTGTTAATTGACTTTAAACGGTACAGTCTACTATCAACACTTCCGTGGTATACGGATTTAGAAAATCAAAAGCAATAAGGATATTGCAATGCAATCATTTTCGATTAAATGGAAAATCACTCTTTTAAGCGGCCTCTGCCTTGTGATCAGTTGCGCAGCGCTGATCGGCTTTTCTATCCAAAGTTCAGTTTCTTCGCAAGTGACCAACAGTTCGCTTAGTCGACAATCGGTGATTGAAAAGTCAGAACAATTGTTGCAAAACGGCGCAGAGCTAGGGGCGCTTTCGGTACAAAGCTTTTTACTTGAAGCACAACACCGAGCGGAAATGTTGGCGCAAAATGCTCTGTTTATTAAGTACAATGCTGAAGAAACATGGGTTGCGAGTGAAGATCTTCGAACATCACTTAATGAGATGCTAGGTCAAACATTGGCGGTATTTCCGACTGTGAAAGGCGCCTATTTGGTCTTTGAGCAGAACCAGTTGGATGGCGAAGACAGCAATTACCACAATGCCGATTATGTGGGATCGAACGAAGTCGGACGATTCGCATCATATTGGCGTCGCGCTGCAGATGGCGCGGCTGTCGCCACGGTTTTACCTGAATCTACTCTCCTTAGCCCGCTGGAGAGTGATCTATTTCAATGTGCTAAACAGATAAGTAGCGCTTGTATCGCGACCCCGCAGTTATCCGTGTCAGGGGAATTGACCACTGCCATCAGCGTACCTTTGATCACCGACAACATAGTTGGCGTACTTGGGATAGAGGTGAGTTTAGCAGGACTGGCATCGCTTGTTGAGCAAACCGACACCGAACTGTTTAATGGTGTGGGTAGTGTGGCCATATTAGGGGCGGCGCAACAAGTGTTAGCCGATTCTAACCAACGCTTTGAGCTATTAACGGGCTTTGAGAGCGCAAACTTGTCTGTGCAGTCGTTAACTAATGAACTGTCGAAAGGCGTGCCAACAAACTTTTGGAATGACAATCAGCAACAATTACAAGGGTTGTCACCCATTGCTATCGCCAATCAAAGCTGGTCAATTTTGGTGGAAATGCCTCGCGATGTGATCGTGCAAGACGCTGTTGCGCTGGATAACGCCATGTCTTTGCAGCTTGAACAGTCTATTCGCACCAATTTGCTATTTGGTAGCGGACTGATTGTGATTGCCCTTGCGTTTACCGCGGTAATGTCGAGCAGGCTGGTCAAATCTATTACCCTTTTGGTGACACGACTTACCGATATTGCTTCTGGTGACGGTGATTTGACGCAACGAATCGAAGTGAAATCGAACGATGAAGTGGGGCAGTTAAGCCGCGCGTTTAATCAGTTTTTAGATAAACTTCAGCCAATCATTACTCAGGTAGTAAAGGGCAGCGAACAAGTAGCAACCACCTCAATAGAGGCGCAAAAAAGCGCGTCAGAGTCGCGTCAAAGCAGCGAGTCTCAGTTTAAAGAGGTGGACATGGTGGCCACTGCAGCAGAAGAGCTGACTCAAACGGCTGGCTTAGTGTATAGCAATGCTCAAGTTGCTGTTGATGCTGCAGAAAAAGCCAATCAATCCGCGTCTCAAGGTCAGCAAGTTGTTCAAGCATCAACCGAATCGATGCAAGCCTTGCTTAGTAAAATGGAACAAGCCGTACCGGTTGTTGATGACTTATCAAGGAACAATGACAACATTACCGTAATATTGGGTGTTATTGAGGGCATTTCAGAACAAACCAATTTACTGGCGTTAAATGCTGCGATAGAAGCGGCGCGCGCGGGAGAACAGGGGCGTGGTTTTGCCGTCGTTGCTGATGAAGTGAGACAGCTAGCAAGCCGCACGAATGAACAAGTGGGCGAGATTCGAGGTGTAATCGAAAAAGTGCATAAAGGAACCAATGATGTGGTCGATGCTATCGCTCAAAGTAACGCGCTGGCGCAAGATGCCTCATCGCAGGTGCTAAACGCAGTTGAGGAGTTAGACCACACGTTTGCTAGCATTGCGAGTATCTCTGACATGAATGCGCAGATTGTGAAAGCCGCTGAAGAGCAGCGACAAGTCGCTTCGGAAGTGAATATCAGCGTCGCTAACATTCGTGAACTGAGTGCTGAAATATTGGAACAGGCAGCAATATCGGAAAAGATGGGTCAGCGGATAGCGGCCTCTTCTGCTCAGCAGCAGCAGGTTGTATCTCAGTTTAAAGTATAATTGCCTATAAGATCAAAAAGGCCCTGACAGAGTAACCAGTCTCTGCCAGGACCTTTTAGTTTTTGTTACAGCTTATCAGTTAGCTCGATAGCTTGACCGATATAGTTGGCTGGCGTCATCTCTTTAAGACGCACTTTTTCGTGCTCAGGGATGTCTAAAGCTTCAATGAAGTTACGCATAGCGTCACCATCAACACGCTTACCACGAGTGAGCTCTTTAAGCTTCTCGTATGGCTTTTCTATCGCGTAGCGACGCATTACAGTCTGTACAGGCTCTGCTAGAACTTCCCAGTTCTTATCTAGCTCAGCCAGTAGAGCATCGCGATTTACTTCTAGTTTGCTAATGCCTTTGAGCGTAGAGGTATACGCTATTACCGCGTAACCTACACCCACACCGAGGTTACGAAGCACGGTTGAATCGGTCAGATCGCGCTGCCAGCGTGATACAGGTAGTTTTTGCGCTAAGTGCCCAAATACCGCATTCGCAAGACCCAAGTTACCTTCTGAGTTTTCAAAGTCGATTGGGTTCACTTTATGTGGCATGGTTGAAGATCCAATTTCACCAGCTATGGTCTTTTGCTTAAAGTGACCCAGTGCAATGTAGCCCCAAACGTCACGATCAAAGTCGATAAGAATGGTGTTGAAACGGGCAACAGCGTCAAACAGTTCGGCAATGTAGTCGTGTGGTTCAATCTGCGTCGTGTAAGGGTTCCAGGTTACACCAAGGGATTCAGTAATGAACTCTTCACTAAACGCGTGCCAATCTAGCTCAGGGTAGGCAGAAAGGTGCGCGTTATAGTTACCTACTGCGCCGTTTATTTTAGCAAGGATCTCTACATTTTCGATTTGCTTGTATTGACGCTCCATACGGTAAGCAACGTTCGCCATCTCTTTACCCATAGTGGTCGGAGAGGCAGGTTGTCCGTGTGTACGTGAAAGCAATGGGATGTCGCGATACTCTTGGGCCAATTTTGCAATGGCATCGATAAGAGTACGGATCTCAGGCAAAATAACCGTTTCACGAGCTTCTTTAAGCATCAATGCGTGAGAGGTGTTATTGATGTCTTCAGACGTACAAGCAAAGTGGATAAATTCACTTACTGCTGCAAGTTCAGGAAGCGCTTCTACTTTTTCTTTTAGGAAGTACTCAACCGCTTTTACATCGTGGTTAGTGGTACGTTCGATCTCTTTGATACGACGTCCATCTTCTTCCGAAAAGTTTGCTGCAAGATTGTCTAGGAACTGATTGGCTTCGTCGCTGAATGCCGGTACTTCGGCAATCTCTGCTGTTGCTGCGAGTTTTTGTAACCAGCGAATTTCTACGACTGTACGGTACTTTAATAGACCGTACTCACTAAAGATTTCACGTAACGCAATCGTTTTCGTGCCGTAGCGACCATCTACTGGTGAAACAGCAGTCAATGCTGACAGTTCCATGTTGTTCTCCTGAGTGTGCTTGAATTTAAGGTTAAGTTGGGGGTAGGGCCACCTATTTAGGCGACCCAAAATTACATTCTTGCGAGTAAAATCTCGGCTTGTTCGATCATTTTTTTGCGGCCAAATATGAGGTGGCGACGTTTGCCACCTACTTGACGCCAAAGTACCGCGCTGCGGATACCCGACAGCAATAGAGCGCGTACTTTATGCTGAACGTGTGTCTGTTGCAAGACAGTTGGTGTGCCTGTGACTTGGATTCTTGGTCCCACAGGGCTTATGACGTCTAAATAGATGCTGGCGATATTGGCAATCATTTGACTGTCATCTAAATCGTAGTGATCCAATTGATGCTCGATAAGTGAGATTCTGCTACCGAGTGTAGACATCGCATCAGGGGTGGCGTTCAGTTTGCGTTCTAATGCCATGAGGCTGATGATATAGCGAGTGATGTCACTGCCATCGGGAGAGCCGTCGATGCCATGCGCAAGACACTTAAGTCCAATCCGAAGGTCAGATTCACTACCGAAAACATTGAGCGTACTGCTAGGAGAGGTGTTTGCAATTGCAGTCATCGATGCATTGAATGCGACATGATCACATTCACCTTCTTTTGCAACTTGTTGTACCAAGCTAACCGCTTGGCAAATTCCAGCAAAGGCGATGGTTCTGTCATACAACGAATTGGCCACTACACTTATCTCCTAGTTAGGCTTATGAGTTAAAACTTCTGTTCAATGATTCCGCCACCGAGGCACACTTCACCGTCATAGAATACGGCTGATTGTCCAGGGGTCACGGCAACTTGTTGCTGGTCAAAGACAACTCGTATAGTGCTGTCGTCGACGGGCACAATGGTACATGGAATGTCTTGCTGACGGTAGCGCGTTTTTACCGTGCAGCGTTTAGTTTCCGTGATCACTTGTCGATCCACCCAATGAAGTTGTGACGCCACTAAGCCATTGGACTTGAGTAGTGGGTGGTCGCTACCTTGAACAGCAATAAGAACATTGCGTTTAAGATCTTTTTCGGCAACATACCATGGGTCTTCGTTACCGCCACCGCCTTTTTGGCCACCAATGTGTAAACCTTTACGCTGACCTAACGTGTGATACATCAATCCTTGGTGCTCGCCAATGACTTTGCCGTCAGGCGTTTCAATTTTACCCGGTTGAGCAGGCAAGTAGCGCGATAGGAAATCGGTAAACTTACGTTCACCAATAAAGCAGATCCCGGTAGAGTCTTTCTTTTTGGCGGTAATGAGGCCTTGCTCTTCGGCAATGCGTCGTACTTCTGGCTTTTCCAATTCGCCTACCGGAAACAAACTACGAGCCACTTGTTCGCTGCTTAGTGTGTACAGGAAGTAGCTTTGATCTTTATTACCATCGAGGCCGCGCAACATCTGTGCAGGCTCCTCGGGCGAGGTCGGAAAGGTGCGGCGCACGTAATGGCCCATCGCAATATAGTCGGCATCAAGGACTTCGTCAGCAAACTCTAAGAACGCTTTAAACTTGATCTCTTTGTTACATAAAATATCTGGGTTAGGTGTGCGACCTGCTTTGTATTCGTCTAAAAAGTATTCAAAAACGTTATCCCAGTATTCCGCTGCAAAGTTAATTTTGTGCAAGTGGATGCCAAGTTTGTCACACACGGCCTGAGCATCAGCGAGATCTTCAGCCGCAGTACAATATTCTTCACCGTCGTCTTCTTCCCAGTTTTTCATGAAAAGACCTTCGACCTGATAGCCTTGCTGCTGCAGCAAATACGCCGAGACCGAAGAGTCGACCCCGCCAGACATACCAACAATCACTTTTTTGTCGCCGTTTGACATACTTAACACCTAACATTTTTAACGGTCGCAGATTCTATCAGAAAGGTTTACCGATCGACAGTACCGCGATCAAAATCACACTTTTCAATATGTGGTTTAGTTTCTAAAACTCAACCCTCAAGCACACGATATTCGCCCAAACCTAATCCGTCGAGTGTATAAGGGCCTATTGAGACTCGGATCAGACGCAAGGTAGGAAATCCAATATTGGCAGTCATGCGCCTAACCTGTCGGTTGCGCCCTTCGGTAATTGTGATGGCTAACCAGGTGGTGGGAATCGCGGCTCTAAAGCGCACGGGAGGCTCTCTATCCCACAATGAAGGGGCGTCGAGCCGTTCAATGAGGGCTGGCGCAGTTACGCCGTCTTTCAATTCAACCCCTTTTCTGAGCTTTTCTAGGGATGCCTCGTCCGGATCACCTTCTACTTGAACCCAGTAGGTTTTCGGTTGTTTAGTACTGGGTTGGGTCAACTGAGCTTGAAGCTTGCCATCGTTTGTTAGCAGCACTAATCCTTCGCTATCTCGGTCTAATCGACCCGCAGGGTATACGTCCTTAATCGGCACAAAATCCGCTAACGTTTTTCGACCATCACCATCGGTAAACTGTGTCAGTACGTCAAAAGGCTTGTTGAGAAGAACAATCTTTCGTTCACCGGGTGCAAGTGACGCTATCGGCTTAGTCGCTTTTTTACTGAATCGTTTGTCGCTGTTATAGCGGGAACTTGGTCTTTTTGAGTGTTTGATTCGATGTTTGGTTGAACGGGTGTTATTTCGTTCAGAAGTGTGACTGGCGCGCTCACCCATGTTAACTACCTTGCAAAAATGTAAACAAGCTGTGCCTGTAAGTTTTCTCAGCCCGCGAAATGATCTATCATACGCGCGCCGAATTCAGTCTTTAGTGGGCTAATAATACAGGAAAATCTGAGTAAATGTTTAAAACTGCTCGACGCACACTGTGTTTTTAGTTTGCTTAACCTAGGCGTGCTCACAGCCTATTCGGCACATAAATAGATAGCGTAACGCAGCGGTGCGATGATAAACGTGCCCTTGAAACAACAACACAAGCGCTATCACTATAGATAGATAACAAAAGAAGATAGGGAAATTTCATGCCTTCAGACAAGCCAAAGATTATTTATACGATTACTGATGAAGCCCCAGCACTAGCAACGTATTCACTATTACCAATGATTCAAGCGTTCACACGCTCATCTGGAATTGAAGTAGACACCCGCGATATTTCGCTTTCTGGCCGTATTATTGCGAACTTTTCAGAGTACTTAAAGCCAGAGCAGCGCATTGGCGACGCGCTAACCGAACTTGGAGAGTTAGCAAAGACTCCAGAAGCTAACATCATTAAACTTCCTAATATTTCAGCGTCAGTACCTCAGCTTAAAGCTGCTATTGCAGAGCTTCAAGCAAAAGGCTACGACCTCCCAAACTACCCTGAAGAGCCAAGCTCAGACGAAGAGCGTGCGATTCAGTCTGCGTACGATAAAATTAAAGGCAGTGCGGTTAACCCGGTATTGCGTGAAGGTAACTCTGATCGTCGTGCACCTGCGTCGGTTAAAAACTACGCTAAGAAAAACCCACATTCTATGGGTGCTTGGGATAGCGCGTCGCAATCGCACGTTTCTAGCATGGCAGACAAAGACTTTTTTGGTTCAGAAAAGTCAGTCACCATTGATCAAGCGGTAGACGTGGCCATCGAACACGTGGATTCTCAAGGTGTTGTGACCCAGCTTAAAGCGCCGTTTGGTTTGCTTGATGGCGAAATCATTGATACGGCTGTCATGAACAAAGCGGCGCTGGTTGAGTTCTTTGATGCCGAGATTAAAGATGCCAAGCAACAAGGTGTTTTGCTATCACTGCACATGAAAGCGACCATGATGAAAGTGTCTGATCCAGTGATTTTCGGCCACGCGGTAAAAGTGTATTACAAAGAAGTGTTTGCTCAATACGGCGATCTTTTTGACGAGTTAGGCGTGGATGTGAACAATGGTATCGGTGATGTTTATGCGAAAATCGCCAACCTTCCTGCAGAGCAAAAAGCAGAGATTGAAGCTGCGCTACTAAAAGTGTACGAAACACAGCCACCTCTTGCGATGGTGGACTCTGATCGCGGCATCACTAACTTGCATGTACCATCGGATGTGATCGTTGATGCGTCAATGCCTGCAATGATTCGTGCGTCTGGTCAAATGTGGGGCCCTGACGGCAAACAAAAAGACACTAAAGCAATGATCCCTGATCGCAGCTACGCGGGTGTGTATCAAGCAGTTATCGAGTTCTGTAAAGAGCACGGTGCGTTCGATCCAACCACTATGGGTTCCGTGCCAAACGTTGGATTGATGGCGCAAAAAGCCGAAGAGTACGGCTCGCACGATAAAACGTTTGTTCAAAAAGCCGCTGGCACAGTCCGCGTGGTTACAACCGATGGAACCGTTTTACTTGAGCAAACCGTCGAGGAAGGCGATATTTTCCGTATGTGTCAGGTAAAAGACGCACCGATTCAAGACTGGGTTAAGCTTGCGGTTACTCGTGCTCGCGCTTCTCGCACTCCAGCAGTATTCTGGCTAGACAGTGAACGCGCACACGATGCAGAGTTGATCAAGAAGGTTGAGGCCTACTTACCTAACTACGATACTGATGGGCTTGAAATCAAGATTCTATCAGCCATAGACGCGACCAAGTACTCATTAGAGCGCATCGCCAAAGGCGAAGATACAATTTCAGTGACAGGTAACGTATTGCGCGACTACCTAACGGATTTGTTCCCAATCCTAGAGTTGGGCACGTCTGCCAAAATGCTGTCAGTGGTTCCACTAATGAATGGTGGTGGCCTATTTGAAACCGGCGCTGGTGGTTCTGCACCTAAACACGTTCAGCAGGTTGAAAAAGAAAACCACTTGCGTTGGGATTCACTTGGTGAGTTTCTAGCTCTTGCAGCGTCTTTAGAGCATCTTAGTACGGTTACGTCCAACCCTAAAGCGCAAGTGTTGTCGGAGACACTAGACAGTGCAACAGGTAAGTTCCTGGATGAAAATCGTTCACCTTCACGTCGCGTTGGTGAGCTTGATAACCGTGGAAGCCATTACTATTTAGCAACTTATTGGGCTGAAGCTTTGGCTAATCAATCTAAAGACCGTGAACTTGCTGCTGAGTTCTCACCGATTGCGCGTGCAATGGTAGAACAAGAACAAACCATTGTCGCTGAGCTTAATGACGCTCAAGGCGTAGCAGGTCAGTTAGGTGGCTACTATAAATTGCAAGATGAATTAGTGGCAGAATTAATGCGTCCAAGCGCAACGCTTAACGCTATTATTGATGGCCTATAAGCGAAGAGTCGTTAGGCGCTGATAACGCCCAACGGATCCTTGAACCAAAAAGCCCACTTCATTCTGAAGTGGGCTTTTCATTTGTGCGGGTTTATTTTGCAGAATCGGTTTCTATGGGTACAACGCTGCTGGCATGGGAACCTTTGGGTCCTGCAACCACTTCGTAGGTTACCGCTTGCCCTGCTTTGAGGGTCCTATAACCATCCATTTGAATCGTTGAATAATGCGCAAACACGTCATCTTCGGTGTTTTCGCCTTCTGGGCATATAAACCCAAAACCTTTAGCATTATTGAACCATTTAACTGTACCTGTAGCCATGCCTTACGTCCTTAATTGCATTTGTAGTTGTTCTTACCTAATCCAAGGCGGGTAACCTTGACGTCCATTAGATAGTAAACGTCTCCTTTCTTTCGTGTGTCTCGCATTTGAGCGGCAACAGAAAGTTAGACGAAAAATACATCGATGGGTCTACCTTGTAATGTTGCGATGTCACTATTACGCACCAAAATTTCGCACCAAAATTACGCACCAATCGCCAATGACAAATAGAGGGATTTTAAGCCGCTGATGCTATCTCTATGTTACGAGCAGTTCTGTCTTTGCACGGACAGTGTGAATCGGTGATTTTTTAGTCACGTCTCATCACTTTAGACAAGATTGGGTCTGAGTCAACTGCGTGCTACAGCAAAAAAGCGACTTTTTTCACAAAATGAGAAACTGCCCCCAACTTTTTGTTAACATTGGTAAAGGGTAAAAAAACGTCGTTCAATTGTTGAAATGGCGAACATTTGCGCAATAAATGGCCGAATGCAACGGTCTGTTTCTATTCTGGTGATGAGCGCCAGAGAGACTCGACGAACCTTGTCCAAACTCATGGCAATCTTTTATTTGCAGGGATACAATTGCTGCATTAGTCTCTATGTAAGAGCAATCAAAAATTGCTCTGATTTGTTGGGTTGTAACGTAGTAATGAGTAAGCACTTTGAATGGGTCACTCCCGATTCTGATTTGTTGGAGTTGGAAAAGACCGAACTGTCACCACCATCGATGTACCATGTCATGCTTAATAACGATGACTACACACCGATGGATTTCGTTGTCGAGATCTTAGAACGGTTTTTCGCAATGGAGCTTGATAAAGCCAACCAAGTGATGCTGCAAGTACACTACGAAGGCAAAGCAAGTTGTGGGGTGTTTAGTGCAGAAGTAGCAGAAACCAAAGTGGCTCAGGTCATGGTGTATGCAAAAGAAAATGAGCACCCGTTGTTATGCACAATGGAGCGTGCGTAAGGTTTGTTTAAACATAACCATTGATCTTTCTCACCATTCGATGGTTCTGTTTTTGGGGAGGTATTATGTTGAACAAAGAATTAGAAACCAGTCTAAACGGAGCGTTTGCTAGAGCGCGTGATAAACGCCATGAGTTTATGACGGTCGAGCATTTATTGCTCGCGCTTATAGACAATAACTCCGCAAGAGAAGCGCTACAAGCGTGCCAAGCCAATCTCGGTTTGCTCAAGCAAGAGCTAGAGCTGTTTATTGAACAGACCACCCCCTTGATCCCTGAAAACGATGAAACGCGAGAAACTCAGCCAACGCTCAGTTTTCAACGCGTGTTGCAGCGCGCTGTATTTCACGTTCAATCTTCTGGCCGCAACGAAGTCACGGGTGCCAACGTCCTGGTGGCCATCTTTAGCGAACAAGAAAGCCACGCTGCTTACTTGCTGAAGAAAAATGAAGTCAGTCGTCTCGATATCGTTAATTTTATATCTCACGGCATAACTAAATCGTCACCGAGTGACGCGAGTAGCGGAGATATTTTCGGTAAATCAGAAGGACCCGCACCAAGCGAAGAAGTGAGTGGAGAAGATAAGCTCGAAAACTTTGCGACCAACCTTAACATTGTGGCCAAAAATGGGCACATAGACCCGCTTATTGGACGCGATCAAGAATTAGAACGCACCATCCAAGTGTTGTGCAGACGCCGCAAGAACAACCCGCTATTGGTTGGAGAAGCAGGCGTAGGTAAAACCGCGATTGCTGAAGGCCTTGCTTGGAGAATTGTAGAAGGCCAAGTTCCTGATGTGATAAAGAATAGCGTCATCTACTCACTCGATATTGGTTCGCTTTTAGCGGGAACCAAATACCGTGGTGACTTTGAAAAGCGTTTTAAAAATATATTAAAACAACTAGAGAAAGAAGATGATGCTGTTTTGTTCATCGATGAAATCCACACCATCATCGGCGCGGGTGCGGCTTCTGGCGGTCAAGTCGATGCGGCAAACCTAATTAAGCCTCTATTGAGTAGCGGCAAGCTGCGCTGTATTGGATCAACCACCTATCAAGAGTACAGCACGATTTTTGAAAAAGAGCGTGCACTGTCTCGACGCTTCCAGAAAATCGATGTCGTGGAGCCGTCAGTCGACGATACCACTAAGATTTTGATGGGTCTTAAACCTAAATACGAAGCTCACCATGAAGTTCGCTACACCAATAAGGCATTGCGAGCAGCGGTGGAGCTGTCTGCTAAGTACATCAATGAGCGTCACCTGCCGGATAAGGCGATTGACGTAATAGATGAAGCCGGAGCTAAAAGTCGTTTAACCCCTGCAAGTCGTCGTAAAAAAACGGTAGGTGTCTCTGAAATAGAAGCAATGGTCGCCAAAATGGCGCGCATTCCAGAAAAATCGGTCTCTTCTTCAGATAAAGACATTCTTCAAAATCTCGATGAGAAAATGAAGATGCTGGTGTTTGGTCAAAATAATGCCATTGATGCGTTGAGCGAAGCGATTAAGCTAACTCGAGCGGGTCTAGGTGCAGACAATAAACCAGTAGGTTCATTCTTATTTGCCGGCCCAACAGGGGTGGGTAAAACTGAAGTTACTGTGCAATTGGCTAAGCTGCTCGGTATTGAGCTATTGCGTTTTGATATGTCTGAATACGGTGAACGACATTCAGTAAGCCGATTGATTGGTGCGCCTCCTGGTTATGTAGGATACGATCAGGGTGGGTTATTGACAGATGCTGCCATTAAGCACCCTCACTCTGTTGTACTGCTTGACGAAATTGAGAAAGCACACCCGGATATCTTTAACCTGCTGTTGCAGGTTATGGATAATGGTACGTTGACGGATAATAACGGCCGCAAAGCAGATTTTCGCAACGTTATTCTAGTGATGACCACAAACGCTGGTGTAACCGAAACTGAGAAGAAATCTATTGGCCTGATACAGCAAGACAATAGCACTGATGCAATGGCGGAAATTAAACGCGTATTTACGCCAGAGTTTAGAAACAGACTCGACAACATCATCTGGTTTAATGCCTTGGATGAAGAAGTGATACATCAGGTCGTGGATAAGTTTATTGTCGAGCTTCAAGCGCAACTAGACTCACGTGGCGTGTCCATGGAGGTTACTCCAGAAGCTAGGCATTGGCTGGCAGTAAAAGGCTACGACAAGACTATGGGCGCACGTCCAATGTCTCGCGTCATTCAAGAGAACCTCAAAAAACCATTGGCTAACGAGCTGCTATTTGGTCGTCTAGTAAATGGTGGCGCGGTGTCTGTTGAGTTAGTTGAAGACGAGTTGAAGTTCAATTACGCCGATACGGAAGAAGAAGTGTTCCATTAAGGAGCACTGTATACCAACAAAGGCAATTTTCTGACCAGTTAATTGCCTGGATTGCTATTACTCGCTAACTAGTATCTTCTAGAAAAGAAAAAACGGAGCCATTGGCTCCGTTTTTTCTTTAAAGCTTGCGTCGATATTAACGAGCGCGGAAGACGATGCGACCTTTAGAAAGATCGTAAGGTGTCATTTCAACAGTTACCTTATCGCCAGTCAGGATGCGGATGTAGTTTTTACGCATTTTGCCAGAGATATGTGCTGTCACAACGTGACCGTTTTCTAGTTCAACACGAAACATTGTGTTTGGTAGAGTGTCAAGAACAGTGCCTTGCATCTCGATTACGTCTTCTTTAGCCATTGAATCCTCTATAAATAATTGGCAGATAGGGCACGCTTACTGAATTTAGCCCTAATTTGGGCGGTATTTTACCCTTGCCAACGACGATTTACTAGCCTTTGATGAGGATTGAATTTAACTTTATAGTTCATCGCCTGACATGCATCGATTTGGTACCCAAGGTAAAGCCACTCTAAGTCTTTAATATTGCAGTATTTTATTTGCAAAAGAACCGATAAAGTGCCTAACGAAATGGCGTAATTTGGTTGATAAAATGTGTAAAATGCACTGGCACTTTTACTCAATGTGTCCGTTACTGCGACGGCAATGAGCTCTTTATCATCGTATATATGCAAATAACGCGTAGAGATCCCGTGGCTTTTAATGAATTGTTCAAAGTTACTTTGGTTGGCTGGATACATGCTACCCATGGGATGTTTGGCTTCGATATAGCGTTCGTAAAGTGTAAACCATTGCTCATCGAGTTTACGATCTACCACCAACTGCAAATGTTTTGCTTTATTGAGTAATCTTTTTTGGCTACGTGATGGTACAAAACTTTTGACGGGTATTCGGATAGCCTGGCACGCTTGGCATTGGTCGCAATGCGGCATGTAGATGGTTTTACCCGATCGCCTAAATCCATTGGCGAGTAATACTTCATAGCCTGCGTTGTTATGTAAAGAGTCGTCCATGGCGATGGCGATTCTCTCAAGTTGGTTCTCGAGATAACTACAAGGATGGTTTTCTGTGTAACCAATTTGAATCTGCTTCAATTCTGATGTCATCCTAAACTCCATGGATTGGTCAGTACTTGTGCACCATAAAAACTGGTGGGCATAGGACTTCCGTTACTGGTAAGTTTAGTCAAAAACGCGTCTCTTGAGATCACCTTTGCACCCAAGCTGGTCAAGTGAGGGTTTTCTAGCTGACAATCAATCAATGTGCCCCCGTTGTTAAAAAAATGGTGCTGGAAGACTGACATCGCGGTTTTAGAGGCGTTATCCTCTAAGCTAAACATTGATTCGCCACAGAACACTTTGCCGATAGCAACACCGTACAACCCACCCACCAACTTGTCGTTTTGCCACACCTCTACGCTGTGACAAAGCTTGTGACGTGCTAGTTCGATATAGGCATTAACCATCTCTTGGGTGATCCAGGTTTCTTCAACAGAGCGCGTTGCAGCGCACAATTTGATGACCGACGCGGTCGCTCGGTTGATGCTTACCGTGAATTTGGACTTTCGTAGCGTCTTGCGCATGGATTTAGAGAGGTGAAAAGAACTTTTGCTGATCACCGCACGGTTAGTGGGGGACCACCACAGTATTGGTTCACCGGGAGAAAACCACGGGAAAATACCGCGTTGGTAAGCACACCTCAATCGTTCTACGCTCAGGTCGCCTCCATAGGCCAATAGACCGTCAGGATCATGTAATGCGCTGTCTACGGGTGGGAAATAGAGCTGCTTAGGGTGCAGGCTTGGAAGTTGGAGTCCCATAATTCACTTACATCGATTAACTTAAAAAGTAGCAGCGAGAGCCTTTCGGCTTCGACGAGAGGCCAACGCATAATAATTCAAACAAAATGCGCGGTTATTGCTGGTTATTACGAATATTTTTCGTTAGTCTCGAAACTATACCATTTAGCTAAAGGATACCAAAATCGATGGAAAGTTTGACGTTGACACCGATTGCAAAGGTTGACGGTGTCGTCAATTTACCGGGCTCAAAAAGCGTGTCGAACCGCGCACTTTTGCTAGCAGCAATGGCAAAGGGCGAAACCAAATTAACCAATTTACTCGACAGTGACGACATTCGACATATGTTGAATGCATTGACGTCACTTGGCGTTTCTTACCAGCTCTCTGATTGTAAGACAGAGTGCACTGTTCAAGGGTTGGGCGGAGTGTTTAACACGGAACAACCTTTGGAGCTGTTTCTAGGCAATGCTGGTACAGCGATGCGACCACTAGCCGCTGCATTGTGTATGGGGCAGGGTGAGTATGTGCTCACAGGTGAGCCGCGCATGAAAGAGCGCCCAATTGGTCATTTGGTGGATGCCCTTAAGCAAAGTGGCGCCGATGTCGAATACTTGGAAAACCCTAACTACCCACCGCTAAAAATTCGTGCCGGTCAGTTATCGGGTGGCAAAGTATCGATTGATGGCTCTATTTCAAGTCAGTTTTTAACGGCTTATTTGATGGCAGCTCCAATGGCCTCTGGTGATACAGAAATCACTATTGAAGGGGATCTGGTTTCTAAGCCTTATATCGATATTACACTGCATATCATGGGTCAATTTGGTGTTGAAGTGGCCAACCACGACTATCAACGATTCGTAGTGAAGGGCAATCAAACCTACCAATCACCCGGTACATTCCTGGTTGAAGGAGACGCCTCATCAGCGTCTTATTTTCTCGCAGCGGCCGCGATTAAAGGCGGCACTATAAAAGTCACGGGTATTGGCAAAAACAGTATTCAAGGCGATATTCAATTTGCCGATGCACTAGAAAAAATGGGTGCACAGATTGAGTGGGGCGACGATTACATTGCGTCAAGCCGAGGTGAGCTTCGCGCGGTGGATCTCGATTTTAACCATATTCCTGATGCAGCGATGACGATCGCGACCGCAGCGTTATTTGCGCAAGGTACAACGGCAATTCGTAATGTGTACAACTGGCGCGTAAAGGAAACGGATAGATTGGCAGCGATGGCGACAGAGCTACGTAAAGTCGGCGCTTCTGTGGTGGAAGGAGAGGATTTTATTGAAATCACCCCACCAGAACAATTCACCCACGCGGCAATCGATACCTATGACGACCATCGTATTGCCATGTGTTTTTCGTTGGTTGCGCTAAGTGATACCAAGGTGACCATCAACGATCCAGGGTGCACCTCTAAAACCTTCCCGGATTACTTTGACAAACTAAAAGGTTTGAGCCAGTAACAAAAGAAGACCGCATTGTTCGCTCTCGGTGATAGGCCGCAGGGCGACTATGTTAAGGTAAACTCTTTAGAGAGATGATGCGCCAAATATTTAAACATATTAAAGGCTGCAGGTGTGTTGCTTGTTGGGAGTCCATCGTCTAAAAAATACTCACCTTTAAATACCAAAACATCGTCTTTTTCTTCTACAGAAGTGGCACGCATGCCCTTTATATAGTTGTCATGATCTTGGATGATTTGATTGGCAATTAGAAGCAGTTCAAATTGGCTAATGGCTTTTCGTTGGCTCATGGGAAATCACAATTATTAGTTAAGCAGATGGGGCGGAAGTCTACTTTGACACTTGAGAATACTCAATAGCTTGTGTGCTGGAAATCTGCGCACAAGGCGGAATATAGTGGGCCTAACTTCATAAATTGATCGGTCTAATCCAGATTCTGTTGACCTTGACATTCGGTTGCGATTAGTATGCGAGCCATTGATATAGCGTGAAAATTTTCAACTCCATTAGTTAGGCGTCAGTCATACGGTTTAATTTTCTTTTCAAAAATGGGTTGAATTTATGTAAATCTCGCTCGATAGTAAAAATAGATGCAACACCCGTTGCCATAGTTTAGTCATCGTGAGGACCACTTGTCGTTATGGGCAAATCACTTGTAATTGTAGAGTCACCTGCCAAAGCCAAAACCATAAATAAATATCTTGGTAAAGACTTTGTTGTTAAATCCAGTGTTGGACACGTTCGTGATCTTCCAACTGCAGGGCAATCTACAGGTAAAAAAGCGGCAGCCGTCTCCACCAAGGGATTAAGTCCTGAGGAAAAAGCGAAGCTTAAAAAAGAGAAAGATCGCAAAGCGCTAATCAAAAAAATGGGTATTAACCCATATGATGGCTGGGATGCAAACTATCAAATTTTACCAGGCAAAGAAAAAGTTGTCGCAGAGCTACAAAAGTTAGCCAAAGACGCTGATTACGTCTATCTCGCAACCGATTTGGATCGCGAGGGAGAGGCGATTGCTTGGCACTTGCGAGAAATTATTGGTGGCGATGAATCACGTTATCGTCGCGTGGTATTTAATGAAATTACCAAAAACGCTATTACCGCGGCCTTTGAAGAGCCCGGTGAGCTAAATATAGACGGCGTCAATGCGCAGCAAGCTCGTCGCTTTATGGACCGCGTTGTTGGATTCATGGTGTCGCCGTTGCTATGGAAAAAAGTGGCGCGTGGATTATCGGCCGGTCGAGTTCAATCTGTCGCTGTTAAACTTTTGGTTGAGCGAGAGCGCGCGATTAAAGCGTTTATCCCAGAAGAGTTTTGGGATATCCATGCAGATACACTGACTCAATCAAAAGAAAACTTTAAACTGTTGGTGGCACAAAAGAACGATACGTCGTTTAAACCAACCAATCAGCAACAGGCAGAAGAAGCCGTCGCGGCCCTTAAAACGGCCAAGTTTGAAGTGTGCAAACGCGAAGACCGCCCGACATCAAGCAAACCTTCAGCACCTTATATTACGTCTACACTGCAACAGGCAGCGAGTACTCGACTGGGTTACGGCGTAAAGAAAACAATGATGCTGGCGCAGCGTTTGTATGAAGCAGGTTACATTACCTATATGCGTACCGACTCAACGAACTTGAGTAAAGACGCTGTAGAGTCGCTGCGAGAGTATATCTCGACCGAGTATGGTGATGCTTACCTCCCACCAAAACCAACGGTTTACGGTAGCAAAGAAGGTGCGCAAGAGGCGCACGAAGCCATTCGTCCATCAAGTGTTGAAGTGAAAGCCGACGACCTTAAAGCAATGGAAGCCGACGCCCACAAATTATATAGCCTCATTTGGAACCAGTTTGTCGCTTGCCAAATGACACCGGCCAAATACGATTCAACCACGGTGAGTGTGAAAGCCGCTGAGTACACGCTCAAAGCGAAAGGTCGTATTTTGAAGTTCGACGGTTGGACACGAGTTCAGCGTCCTTTGGGTAAAAATGAAGATCAAATTCTTCCAGCAGTGCAATTGGGTGACACGCTGTCACTTAATAATCTCGATCCTAAACAACACTTTACTAAGCCACCGGCACGTTTCACAGAAGCTGCATTGGTTAAAGAACTCGAGAAACGCGGAATCGGTCGTCCGTCGACCTACGCGTCTATTATCTCTACCATTCAAGACCGTGGTTATGTAAAAGTTGAGCAGCGCCGCTTCTACGCAGAAAAAATGGGTGAAATCGTTACCGATCGACTAGGCGATAGCTTCGACGATCTGATGAACTACGATTTCACTGCTCGTATGGAACAAAAGCTGGATCAGATCGCTGAAGGCGATGCCAATTGGAAGAACGTTCTAGATAACTTCTTCAGTGATTTCACCCACGACCTGCAAACCGCTGAGCTTGAAGAAGATGCTGGCGGTATGAAGCCAAATCATATTGTGATCACGGATATCGAATGTCCAACCTGCTCACGCCCTATGGGGATTCGTACAGCATCCACCGGTGTATTCTTAGGCTGCACAGGGTATGCGCTACCTCCAAAAGAGCGATGTAAAACTACCATTAACCTTGGCGATGAAGAAGGCATTGTTAACGTTCTTGAAGAAGACGTTGAAACCGCCGCTTTACGTGCTAAAAAACGTTGCCCAGTGTGTGAAACGGCAATGGATGGCTACCTTATCGATGACAAGCGCAAACTTCACGTGTGTGGTAACAATCCAAACTGTGAAGGCTATGTGGTTGAAAAAGGCGAGTTTAAAGTTAAAGGCTATGACGGCCCAGTGGTTGAGTGCGACAAATGCGGCTCAGATATGGTGCTGAAGAACGGTCGTTTTGGTAAGTACATGGGTTGCAGCAATGAAGAGTGTAAGAACACTCGTAAAATTTTGCGCAATGGCGAAGTTGCTCCGCCTAAAGAAGACCCCGTCCATTTCCCTGAATTGCCGTGTGAAAACTCGGACGCGTACTTCGTTCTTCGTGATGGCGCATCTGGGCTATTTATGGCGGCAAGTAACTTCCCTAAATCGAGAGAGACAAGAGCGCCACTGGTTGAAGAGTTAGCAAAATATAAAGAGCGTATTTCACCCAAGTTCCATTATTTAGCTGATGCTCCTACTCAAGATCCTGATGGACGCCCAGCTGTTGTTCGATTTAGCCGTAAATCGAAGGAGAACTATATTCGTTCAGAAGTCGATGGTAAGCCATCGGGTTGGACTGGATTGTATATCGACGGCAAGTGGGAAATCACTGACAAACGTAAAAAGACGAAGGCTGAAAAAGCCTAATTAAGACTTAAAAGTGCCGCGATATAGCGGCACTTTTTTTTGGTATTCATTTTTTTTTATTTGGCAAACGTTTGCTTTGTTCGGTGCCGTTGAGAATAAATTGAGCTATGGTTACTATCAGCGCACCCAAAATGTCATCCAATAAATCGATATGAAATTTCCCGGCCAACGTAAGTCAAAACACTATTTTCCCGTTAACAAACGAGACCCGTTGATAACGTCCTCTGTTGTATCAGCCAAAAACAAAGGCTCATACATCGTTGGTATTGACCAGACATTGGTTGACATCGAAGCGCGCGTCTCTGATGACTTCATAGACCGCTACGCGCTTAGTAAAGGCCATTCATTGGTAATTGACGATGTAAAAGCCGAAGCGCTGTATAACGAACTCAAAGATAATGACCTAGTAACCAATGAATTTGCTGGGGGCACTATAGGCAATACTTTGCATAATTTTTCGGTGCTTGCCGATGATAAATCTATTCTTTTGGGTGTGATGAGCGAAGATATTAAAATCGGTAGTTATGGCTATCGGTATCTTTGTAATACCTCGAGCCGTGTTGATCTTAATTACTTGCAAGGTGTACAAGGCCCTATTGGACGCTGTTTTACGTTAATTAGTGATAATGGTGAACGAACCTTCGCTATTAATGAAGGACGAATGAACCAACTAAATAGCAGCAGTATTCCTGAATCGATATTTAAAAAAGCCGCAGCCCTTGTTATTACCTCTTATTTGGTACGTTGCCAAGATGGCGACCCGATGCCAAAGGCGACAATGCAAGCTATCGAATATGCGAAAAAATACGACGTTCCTGTGGTATTAACTCTTGGTACTAAATATGTCATAGAAGGTGACGTGGAATTTTGGCAGGCGTTTTTATCGGAGCATGTTACTGTCGTTGCAATGAATGAAGAGGAAGGCCTCGCATTGACCGGTGAATCCGATCCATTATTAGCCGCAGATAAAGCGCTAGAATGGGTTGATTTGGTATTATGTACTGCAGGACCCATTGGATTATTTATGGCAGGCTATACGGATAATAGTGTTAAACGAGAAACCTCGTTGCCACTATTACCAGGAACAATTCCAGAATTTAACTTATATGAATTTAGCCGCCCTGCCACTAAACAGCAGTGCAGTGACCCAATAAAGGTATATTCTCATATTGCTCCATATATGGGGGGCCCAGAAAAAATTAAGAATACAAATGGTGCGGGTGACGCTGCGCTGTCGGCACTACTACACGATCTGGCTGCAAACCGATACCACAAGCAGAACGTGCCTAACTCAAGTAAGCACCAGCGTGAGTTTCTAACTTATTCGTCATTTTCACAAGTGTGTAAGTATGCGAACCGTGCTAGTTTTGAAGTATTAGCTCAACATTCGCCTCGACTGTCAAAAGGGTTACCTGAGCGAGAAGACAGTTTAGAAGAAGCGTATTGGGAAAGATAACGGAAATACGGTATAAAAAAAGGGAGCCAAAGCTCCCTTTTATATTTTTGATACTTCTTAGATTAGGAAGTCATCAAGAGAAGCACCGGCATCCAGTTTAACTTGAATACCTTTAGGTGTGCGGCCTTGACCAGTCCAAGTTTTTTCTTCGCCGTTTTCATCTGTATATTTGTATTTAGCTGGGCGTGGTGCACGCTTTTGTTTAGGTTTAGTTGCGCCTTCACCAGAAAGCGCAGCAATTAATTCCTCAACATCAATTCCATCTTGAGCAATTTGCTCAGCGTAAGATTTAAGTTTTGCTTCGCGCTCAGCTTTTGCCGCTAGCTCTTCTTCTTCAGAAGATTTACGTTCTTCAACAACAATAGTCAATTTATCTAGCGCTTCTTCTAATTGCTCTAGAGTCAATTCACGAGAAAATGCGCGCAGGCTACGAATATTTAAAAGTGTTTTGGTCAAGTCAGACATTTATGAACCCTTTTTATTTGTTTTGTAATGTATTAGCCGGAATATATCAAAACTTTATATTAGTTAAAAGTAATAAACTGATATTTTACGTTAATTGACGCTGATTAATTAATATCCTTATATATGAAACTAATACACTAAATAACTGTTCTATGGTTTTACAGCGTAGAAGTGGAGAATTTTCTTGCCATCAAGGAAAAATTCATTAGAATGCGCTAAATCTAAACCACAAAGCGATATTATATGTTGTTAGTTTGTTTCTAGCACGTAAAGTTATCGTAAGTGAAGTAGAGGCGCGATACATATCAGTATTGTCAAGTAGGGTGATGCCGCTGTAACTTGATGAAAAAGGATGTGTCGCCGAAGTATCATGGAGTATCAAGCCGTGATGCTGGGGTTGTTTGCGAAAGTGACAACACTGCCATAGTAAAGGTTTCAATCTCACCTAAACTGATTGAAGCTGTTGATTCACTATGGAGCGCTACTGTAGGTTAAGAAAACCCCCTTATGTTTCTTTTCTTATCTTTACTGCAGTAGATCTCTTATCCAATTTGGTTAATGAAGGTCATGAATTTAGTTGATTTTTCTGCGTCTGCTTTTTCTCTGTTGCCACCAATGGTTGCGTTGGCACTAGCAATAATTACTCGTCGAGTTTTATTATCACTCGGTGTAGGCATCGTACTCGGTGCATTTTTACTTAACGATTACTCATTCGGTAGTACCTTAGGATATGTCTTTAGCAGTGCAAAAGGCGTTGTCATTGAAGAGGGTGGTTTAAACGAATGGAACATGAGTATCGTCTTCTTCTTACTTCTCCTCGGTATGATGACCGCGTTATTGACGTTGTCTGGCGGTACACGTGCCTTTGCTATTTGGGCTCAGTCTAGAGTTAAGAGCAAACGAGGCTCCAAACTACTGGCTGCGACACTTGGGGTGTTCATATTTGTTGATGATTACTTTAACAGTTTAGCCGTAGGTGCGATTTCACGCCCTGTCACTGACCGTTTTTACGTATCTCGCGCAAAATTGGCCTACATTCTCGATTCAACCGCGGCGCCAATGTGTGTGCTTATGCCAGCATCAAGCTGGGGCGCGTACATAATGACCATCATTAGCGGCATCTTGGTTGCTCACGGTATGACAGAGTACTCTGCTCTGGGTGCCTATATTGCACTGGTGCCGATGAACTTCTATGCGGTTTTTGCCTTGTTACTGGTTTTTGTTGTCGCTTGGTTTAAGCTGGATGTTGGCCCAATGCGCAAGCACGAAATCGAGGCGAGTCAAGGAATTGGCTTTAGCAGTGATTCGGAAGTAGAAGGCTCGCATGAGATCAATGAAGAGTTGGACATTACCGAGAGCGAGTTTGGACGAGTGTCCGATTTAATTCTTCCAATTGTATCGTTAATTGTCGCCACTGTCGGTTTCATGATCATGACCGGCGGCCAGGCTCTCGCGGCTGATGGTATCGGCTTTAGTTTGCTTGGTGCCTTTGAAAATACAGATGTTGGCCGTTCCTTAGTTTATGGTGGTTTAGTCGGCTTAGGCTTTGCGCTATTCACCGTCATTCGTCAAAAGTTGTCTGCTTCTGACATTAGCAAAACATTATGGATCGGTGCGAAAGCAATGTTTGGCGCGATCCTTATCCTGTTTTTTGCGTGGACCATTGGTACGGTAATTGGTGACCTTAACACGGGTAAATATCTATCAACCTTGGTTGAAGGTAATATTTCGCCTGCGCTTCTTCCGGTTATTTTGTTCCTTCTGGCTGGTCTTATGGCGTTCTCTACTGGTACGTCATGGGGCACATTTGGCATCATGTTACCCATTGCGGGTGATTTGGCTGGCGCAACCGATCTTGCGCTGATGTTACCTATGCTAGGCGCCGTGTTGGCTGGCTCTGTGTTTGGCGATCACTGCTCTCCGATTTCAGATACCACTATTTTGTCATCGACGGGTGCTCGCTGTAATCATATTGATCACGTTGCTACCCAGTTACCTTATGCGATGACAGTGGCACTGGTGTCATGTGTTGGCTTTATCACCTTAGGCTTTACACAATCGACGTGGTTATCTTTTGGCGTGGCGACTGTCGCGTTCATTATCGCATGTTCGGTGTTAGGCTTTTTGTCTCGCACTAAAATGCGCGCTGCGTAACCACCAAATAATCTGACGAAAAGGGGCCTTTGTGGCCCCTTTGTTTTATTTGTGATAAAAAATATCGCGCAGGGTATTGCAAATAGGATTCGGCTTAGTTACTGTGAAGTCATCATCAAATAGGAACTACATAAGTATGCGATTTGTCGGTCTAAACCACCATCATCACCATCACCCAAGGTAATCTTTCGGGAGATGTTCGCATACCCGGGAGATACACTCCCGGAGGACGATTTTGATCAACAGATTCAAACCCTCGGGAGACCATTCTTCCGAGGGTTTTTTAATTTTTAACGAATAATCAGTATCAAAAATTGGGCACAGGGAAACTGCAATGCAAACACAACGTTTACGAATCGCTATTCAGAAAAAGGGCCGTCTAAGTAAAGAGTGCCAGGAGCTACTCAAAAAGTGCGGTGTGAAGTTTACCGTCATGGGCGAGCGTTTAGTCGTACACTCAGAAAATATGCCCGTTGATTTGCTTCTTGTCCGTGATGACGACATTCCAGGTCTCATTATGGATGGGGTTGTGGATCTCGGTTTTATCGGCGAGAACGAACTCGAAGAAGTGCGACTGGAGCGTAAAGCGCAGGGTGAGCCTTGTTCATTCACGCCACTTCGCCGCCTCGACTTTGGCGGGTGTCGCCTGTCTATCGCTATCGACAAAGATACCGAATATAACGGCCCACAAGACCTCGCAGGCAAACGTATTGCAACGACTTACCCACAGCTACTGAAAGCGTATATGGATGAAGTTGGCGTTCCATTCTCTACCTGTATGCTGACTGGCTCAGTTGAAGTGGCGCCACGTGCGGGCCTCGCCGATGCGATTGCAGATTTGGTGTCTACTGGCGCAACACTGGAAGCCAATGGTCTTAAAGAGTGTGAAGTCATCTTCCAATCTAAAGCAACGCTGATCCAACGTGACGGTGAGTTTGATGCAGACAAAATCGCACTGATTGAAAAACTGCTGACTCG
The DNA here is from genome assembly GCF_002100145.1 of Vibrio sp. qd031. Taxonomy (GTDB): domain Bacteria; phylum Pseudomonadota; class Gammaproteobacteria; order Enterobacterales; family Vibrionaceae; genus Vibrio. Next base: position 108,639 of record NZ_JXQD01000024.1, on the reverse strand, counting down.
CATGCAGGGTGTACAACAAGCCAAAGAATCAAAATACATCATGCTTCACGCACCTGTAGCTCAGCTCGAGCAAGTTAAAGCGCTTCTACCTGGTGCAGAAGATCCAACCGTACTGCCACTTTCAACCGATAAAGACAAAGTAGCAATCCATCTTGTCAGTACCGAGAATCTGTTCTGGGAAACCATGGAACAGCTTAAAGAGCTAGGCGCTAGCTCTATTCTGGTGTTGCCAATTGAAAAAATGATGGGGTAAAGACAATGAGAAGTGTGGTTTGGCAATCGTTAAGTGAATCACAGCAGGAGAGCGCTTTAGAGCGCCCTGCCATCGCAGAAGGTGCAAATATTACCGCTGCGGTGAGTGATGTCATTGCAGAAGTGAGAGCGGGTGGAGACAAAGCGGTTACTGCTCTGACTGAGAAGTTTGATAAAACTTCTCCTGACTCTATCCGTGTCAGCAACGCGCAAATTGACGCGGCTTGTGAACGACTTTCAGAAGAAATGAAAGCGGCGCTTGAGCAGGCATACTCAAACATCGCAACCTTTCATACTGCACAAAAGCCACAACCGCTGCGCGTTGAAACGCAGCCCGGGGTTGTGTGCGAACAAGTAACACGTCCGATTCAGAAAGTGGGTCTCTATATTCCAGGCGGCAGCGCACCATTGCCGTCGACCGTGTTAATGCTAGGCGTTCCTGCCCAAATTGCGGGCTGTCAAAAAGTAGTGTTATGTTCACCACCGCCGATTGCAGACGAAATTCTTTATGTGGCAAAACTGTGTAACATCGATGAAGTGTATAACGTCGGCGGAGCACAAGCGGTCGCGGCCATGGCGTACGGAACAGAAACCATTGCAAAGGTGGACAAAATCTTTGGCCCAGGCAATGCCTATGTGACAGAAGCAAAAAGACAAGTTAGTAATGACTTTAAAGGTGCAGCCATTGATATGCCTGCAGGTCCTTCCGAAGTGTTGGTCCTAGCGGATGAGACCGCTGACGCCGATTTTATCGCCGCGGATCTATTAAGCCAAGCAGAGCACGGCCCTGACTCACAAGTGGTGCTGGTCACACCGTCTCCAGTTGTCGCAGATCGAGTGATCGATGCTGTGAACCGACAACTGGCCGAACTTTCGCGTAAAGAGATTGCCCAGCAAGCGCTAGGGTCGAGTTTGATCATTGTTGCCGAGTCTTTGACACAAGCGGTATCAATTTCTAACTATTACGGTCCAGAGCACCTTATCGTGCAAACCAAGAATCCTCGCGAGCTGTTGCCGCTGTTAGATAATGCAGGCTCGATTTTCTTGGGTGATTGGTCTCCAGAGTCAGCGGGGGATTACGCCTCTGGTACCAATCACGTACTGCCGACCTACGGATACACGCGTACCTACTCAAGTTTAGGGCTCGCGGATTTTTCTAAACGTATGACCGTTCAAGAACTGTCTGCTGATGGTCTGATGAATCTTGCTCCAACAGTCGTCACAATGGCAGAGGCGGAAGGTTTGGATGCGCACAAACGCGCAGTCACTATCCGTGTAGAAAAACTACAAGCGAGAGAAGGGGAGCAATAATGGAAAAACTTGCTCGCCCAACGGTTCAAGCTCTTACCCCATACTTATCTGCGCGACGTATTGGTGGCAGTGGCGATGTATGGCTAAACGCCAACGAATCGCCCTTTAACAACGCCTATGTCGTCGATAGTGATGCGCTGAATCGCTACAGTGAATGCCAACCTGCAGAGTTGATAAATGCCTATGCGGCTTATGCAGGTGTGACGCCTGATAAAGTGCTTACGTCTCGAGGCGCAGACGAAGGGATTGAGCTATTGATCCGCGCCTATTGCGAGCCAGGGACAGACAGTATTCTCTACTGTCCACCGACTTACGGTATGTACGCGATAAGTGCAGAGACAATTGGTGTAGAGCGTAAAACTGTGCCGCTTACACAGTCTTGGCAACTTGACCTTGATGGCATCGAAAAAAATCTGGATGGGGTAAAACTTGTCTTTGTCTGCTCGCCAAACAATCCCACGGGAAACCTAGTCAACCGCGACGATATCATTCGCTTGCTCGAGATGACCAAAGACCGCGCCATAGTGGTGATGGATGAAGCGTATATCGATTTTTGTCCAGAGGCGTCCACGGTTGATTTACTAGGCCAATACCCAAATCTGGCGATTTTACGCACCCTATCAAAGGCGTTTGCACTGGCAGGGCTGCGTTGCGGCTTTACGCTGGCTAACCCAGAATTAATCAATGTATTGCTCAAAGTGATTGCACCATACCCTGTGCCGATCCCTGTCGCTCAAATTGCGACACAAGCGCTCACCAACCTTTCGCAAGCGCAACAACAAGTCGATACACTCAATAAAAACCGTGCTTGGCTAGCAAATGAGCTTGCTGAGAATGCTCAATTGACGGTATTTGACGGGTGGGGCAATTACTTATTGGTCCAATTTCCGGACGGTGATGCGCTATTTAAAGCCGCTTGGGACAGTGGCATTATTTTACGTAATTCACCGATACAGGATTGCGTGAGGATCAGTATTGGCTCAGAGCAAGAGTGCCGGGCGACAATAGAATTTATACAACAGTATTACGCCAAGTAGAGCATAGTGCTTTATCACTGGCAGCAATTAAAAGGACGTAACCGTGACAACACAGCAAAAAATCTTGTTTATCGACCGTGATGGCACTCTTATTGAAGAGCCACCGGTAGATTTTCAGGTCGACCGTCTCGATAAACTCAAATTTGAACCTCTGGTGATCCCAAGCTTGCTTGCGCTTCAAGATGCTGGCTACCGCTTGGTCATGGTCACCAACCAAGATGGCCTTGGTACCGACAGCTACCCACAGCAGGATTTCGACGCGCCTCATAATATGATGATGGATATCTTCACATCACAAGGGGTGAAGTTTGATGACGTGCTGATTTGCCCTCACTTCGAAGAAGACAACTGCTCATGCCGTAAGCCAAAACTGGGTATGGTAAAAGAGTATCTGCAAGGTGGCAAAGTCGACTTTGCTCATTCTGTGGTTATTGGTGATCGTGCCACCGATTTACAGTTGGCAGAGAACATGGCGATTCAGGGGATTCAATACAACCCACAAACCATGGGTTGGGCGAAGATCCTTAAAGACTTAACGGTGAAATCGCGTACTGCTTCGGTGGTTCGCACCACCAAAGAAACGGACATTAAAGTCAGTGTTAACCTTGATGAGCAAGGGGGTAACACTATTACGACTGGACTAGGTTTCTTTGACCATATGTTGGATCAAATCGCCACCCACGGCGGTTTCCAAATGCGCTGCGAAGTGGAAGGGGATCTGCATATTGATGACCACCACACTGTCGAAGATACCGCTCTCGCGTTGGGCCAAGCACTAAAAGAAGCGCTAGGTGACAAGCGTGGCATCGGCCGTTTTGGCTTTAGTCTGCCAATGGATGAGTGTCTGGCGCAGTGTGCGTTAGATTTATCGGGTAGACCTTATCTGAAATTTGATGCCACTTTTGATCGTGAACAGGTCGGTGATTTGTCGACGGAAATGGTGGTTCACTTCTTCCGTTCATTAACCGACACCATGGCGTGTACCCTACATTTAAGCTCTGCAGGCCACAATGACCACCATATCATTGAGAGCTTGTTTAAAGCCTTTGGTAGAACACTTCGCCAAGCGATTAAAGTCGAAGGAAATGAACTACCATCGAGCAAGGGCGTACTGTAGGAGATGAGCATGTTGGATCAAAAAGTGGTGATCATCGACACCGGTTGTGCCAATGTTTCGTCGGTCAAATTTGCTATTCAGCGTCTTGGCTACGAGGTGACTATATCCAAAGATCCTCAGGTGGTTTTGGGCGCGGATAAGCTGTTTCTACCGGGTGTGGGTACAGCCAGCGAAGCGATGAAGAACCTGCAAGAGCGAAACCTGATCACGTTAGTGAAACAAGTTGAAAAGCCGCTGTTGGGGATTTGTTTAGGTATGCAACTGCTGGGCAAACTTTCTCAAGAAAAAGGCCACAAAGCCAGTGACACAGTCGAGTGTTTGGGCTTGTGTGAAGGGGAAGTGAGTTTACTTCAAACCGGTGATCTGCCGTTGCCCCATATGGGTTGGAACACAGTGAAAGCCAATCAAGGTCATCCGCTGTTTAGAGACATTGAAGAAGGCGAGTACTTCTACTTTGTACACAGCTTTGGCATGCCCGTTGGTGAGTACACCATCGCACAGTGCGACTATGGACAAGGCTTTAGTGCTGCCATTCAAAGTGGTAACTATTACGGTGTTCAATTTCACCCAGAGCGCTCATCTAAGGCTGGGGCTCAACTCATTCGAAACTTTTTAGAGTTATAAGGACAGACAGTGATTATTCCTGCATTAGATTTGATAGAAGGACAGGTCGTTCGACTCTTTCAAGGGGACTATGGCCAAGTCACAGAATACAAGGTTGATCCAGCCGAACAGTTTAATTTATACCATCAAGCCGGTGCCAATTGGCTGCACCTTGTTGACCTAACAGGGGCAAAAGACACTAAGGCAAGACAGCTTGACCTTATTGCAACGTTACTCGCGAGTACACCAGCCAGCATTCAAATTGGTGGCGGAGTTCGCACAGAGCAAGACGTGGTTGACCTGCTAGAGGCAGGCGCTCAGCGCGTTGTTGTAGGCTCAACGGCGGTAAAACAGCCAGAGTTAGTCAAGTCTTGGATGGAAAAGTACGGCGCAGAGAAGATCGTATTGGCGCTGGACATCAACATTGATGACCAGGGTGTGCGAAATGTTGCGATCTCTGGGTGGCAAGAAGACTCTGGGGTTACCATTGAAGCGTTGATCGATGATTACCTCACGGTCGGTCTTAAACACGTTTTGTGTACCGACATTTCTCGTGATGGCACCTTGCAAGGCTCAAACGTAGAGCTTTACATTGATTTGTGCAAACAGTACCCACAGGTTGCGTTCCAGTCTTCCGGTGGCATCGGCTCATTAGATGATATCGCGGCGCTTAAAGGCAGTGGTGTCGCTGGTGTCATCGTGGGAAGAGCGTTGCTTGATGGCAAATTCACCGCAGAGGAGGCTTTTGCATGTTGGCAAAGCGAATAATACCTTGTCTTGATGTCCGTGATGGGCAGGTGGTTAAGGGCGTTCAGTTTCGAAATCATGAAATCATCGGTGATATCGTTCCTCTTGCGCAGCGTTACGCTGAAGAAGGCGCTGATGAGTTGGTTTTTTATGATATTACGGCTTCCAGTGATGGTCGCGTGGTAGATAAAAGCTGGGTCGCTCGCGTCGCAGAAGTCATTGATATTCCTTTTTGCGTTGCTGGTGGTATCAAATCGGCTGAGGATGCCGCGCGCATACTTGAGTTTGGCGCAGACAAAGTGTCTATCAATTCACCAGCGCTCGCAAATCCAGAGTTAATCACTGAGCTGGCGGACAAATTTGGCGTGCAGTGCATTGTTGTCGGTATCGACTCCTATTTTGATAAAGAGACAGGCAAATATCAGGTCTACCAATTTACAGGTGATGAAGCGCGCACTAAGGCGACATCATGGGAAACGCGTGACTGGGTTCAAGAGGTCCAAAAGCGTGGCGCTGGTGAAATTGTATTGAATATGATGAACCAAGACGGTGTTCGCCAAGGATACGATATTGAGCAGTTGAACATGGTAAGAGAAGTATGCCATGTACCTCTTATTGCCTCTGGAGGCGCGGGTGCAATGGAGCACTTTGCTGAAGCCTATCAAAAAACCAACGTTGACGGTGCGCTTGCCGCTTCGGTTTTCCACAAGCAAGTGATCAACATTGGTGAGTTAAAACAGTATTTGAAACAACAATCTATTGAGGTGCGATTATGAGCACAGCGTTGCCAATAGTCGATTGGGAGAAAGTCGATGGTTTGGTGCCTGCAATTGTTCAAGACTTTGAGTCTAGTCAGGTATTAATGATGGGGTATATGAATCCAGAAGCCTTGGATAAGACCTCTGAAACTGGGCAAGTAACTTTTTTCTCTCGCACAAAGCAGCGCCTTTGGACCAAAGGCGAAACCTCTGGAAACGTGTTGCAATTGGTCAATATGTCACTTGACTGCGATAACGATACGTTATTGGTAAAAGTGAACCCGATTGGACCAACATGCCACACAGGGACCACAACCTGTTGGGATGGCGATCCCCAAACTGAGTCACAAATGGTGTGGCTTCATCAACTTGAACAATTGCTTGCTGAGCGTAAACATGCCGACCCAGAGTCTTCCTATACCGCCAGCCTCTATGGGCGCGGCACAAAACGTATTTCGCAGAAAGTGGGCGAAGAAGGTGTTGAAGTCGCGCTTGCGGCAACGTCGGGCGACAAGGCGGAATTAGTGTGTGAGTCTGCTGACCTCATATACCATTTATTGGTACTGCTGCAGGACCAAGACATGTCGTTAAGTACGGTAATTGATAAGTTGAAAGAGCGACACAAATAGCGGTTGCTTTTTTCAGATATAAAGGCACAAACGCTGGCGTTTGTGCCTTTTTTGGGTTCTACTACGCGGGAAAAAAGAAACGCCCCCGTTTAGGCTTAATCTTAGACTGTAATACTGTGTGATTTTTTCGCTAATAGTTTGAAATGACAAAGGGGACGGAAGGAAAATTAAATGAAAAAGAGAGTTAACGTATCCATTGCATTTATTTGTCTATTTGCAGTGGGCTATTTCGTGGCAACGCAAGATGGCCGAGATGCTGTCAAACGTTACGAACGACACTATGTCTGTAGCGATCGATCCCTTAACTATTACCTCTCTTACGAAACGACTAATTGGCACTATGAACAACGTAACATTTACAGCAACTTGATCACTAGAGGGCGCTTCTTTGGTGTATCTGCCGACTCACTACAAAAAGTGCACCAAGACAACACTGCGCGAAAGTCCAAAATTGAGTATATACGCAAAGATGCTGTAGAAGAATTTGGCTGCATGGCGCTGTGGCAAAACAGAGACAGTTAGTTTCTGTTAATTAGTGACTGGTTAGTTAACTTAAACTCTATTTGTCTTGATGTATCGCTTACTAGTCTAAAACACTTTCAATTAACCCATATTTGAGATCCAAAAATGCACGAATCTACACTATTGGTCAGCTCTGCAATGTTGACGTTTTGGGCGATATTTCTCGCTGAAATGGGCGACAAGAGCCAATTGGTTTGTATGGCACTGGCTGCCAAACATCGAAGTAAACCGATCCTGCTTGCGGCTGTATGTGCCTTTTCGATACTCAATTTGGTCGCGGTTGCCCTAGGTGTTTCATTGGGGAATTGGTTTTCAGAGTTTTGGATCACTTTAGTGGCGGCGGCTGCATTTGCCTATTTTGGGTTAACCAGTCTCTTCGGTGGCGAAGAGGATGAGGATGAAGAAATCTCTCAAGTCTCTTCGCGTCGTCTGTTCATCAATACATTCTTATTGTTATTTGTTGCAGAGCTAGGCGATAAAACGCAGTTGGCCGTGGTCACACTCTCGACCACCAATAATATGTATGGCGTGTGGATAGGCGCCACCACAGCGTTAATAGGCACATCCGCGCTTGGAATTTATGCGGGTCGTCGCTGGCTATCCAAGATTGACATGGGTTTACTGCATAAAATCAGTGGTACGTTCTTTATTGGTTTGGCAATAATGATGTTGATAACCTTAATAAGGCTTTAACCGACGTGTTTACCCACAGCACTTTTTATATTTTTTACCGCTTAGGCAGGGACACGGGTCATTACGTTTGATTTTGATTGGTTCAAGCTGAACGTGATCGTCAAAAGTGCCATCCTTATAAAACCACAAGCCGTCTTGCTGTATAAAACGTGACAACTCTTGCATGCTGTAAAGCGTATCATTTTCGATATACTGGGCACGAAACTCCACAAAGCCAACCGTGCTGTCTTGTGGACTGATCGCGCTAGAAATGACGACGAGATGGCACCAATCTAACGACACAGAATCGGCTATTTGCTGTTTTTGCTGTTCTGCGTGGCAGTCTGGATGATAGGTAGCAACAACATAGTCGACAAGTTTTAAGTAGTGCGCACTGTATCGGCTTCTCATCAGCTTCTCGGGCGTGTCAGCTGCCGCGTGATTGGCGTGGATAGGTTGACAGCAGTTGCTATAAGTCAGACCGCTGTTGCAGGGGCATTGTGGTTTGTGCATGAGGCTAATTAGTGAAATTGTGTTTAGCGTTAGTTTAACAACTATCGACTAGATTTATTAGATCGTTTTACCTGATTTGACCATAGCATAGATTGCTCATAGCACTCGCCGATATGCGGTTGTGCAACACCGCAGCAATCGGAGATCTGCTGCACCGTTTCCCAGTCGGCTTGTTCATAAGCCTCAATCAGGTTAATCATGGTACCTAAAGGGCCTTCACGTTCATTAAGAGCAAGCTTAATGTCCGGATCGAGCGGGATATCATTGAGTAATTCTGGCAACGGCCTATCTAGCAGAGAGTCGAGCACAGAAAACATACCGGTTAAAAACGCCTTACTGTGGTCGACTTGGTTTTGACCATCAACAGCCAATAGCTCAGCAAAACGTGCGCGTTGAAGCGAAAGGCCGTAAAGCGAACTGGGTTTATTATTATTGGTGCTGGCTATTGCGACTAAGGAAATAAAACGTCGCAGTCGGTCTTCCCCTAAATAGGCCAATGCCTGACGAAATGATTTGATTTCGTTGCTTATTAACGCACTAGAGTTAACGAATTTAAGCAATTTATAACTTAAGCTAAGATCCTGAGTGATAAGCGATTCAACATATTTGTAGTTAATACTGCGCTTAGAGACTTCTTTCAATAGATGGACAATAGTGAGGAACGTGGGTTCTATCGCTTTCTTTTGTAACAACTCAGGTCGGCTAAAAAAATAACCTTGATAGAGTTCAAATCCAGCTTGCTTGGCTTGCTCAAACTCTTCGTAGGTTTCTACTTTTTCGGCTAAGAAGTGAATATCATAACCGCGCATACTATCAATGAAAATCTGTGCTTTCTCAACCGGAATAATGCGAATATCAAACTTAATGATCCACACAAAAGGTAAAAAACGCTTCCATCTCAGCGAAGGTTGAAAATCATCTAAAGCGAATTTATAGCCCTGATTATAAAGATATTTTACCGCATCGAAAAGTTGGTCGTTTGGCTCACTTTCTTCAAGGATTTCGATGACAATTTGTTCTTTAGGGAATAAGCCTGGAACAAGGTTGATGATGCTTTGTTGTGGGAAGTTCACAAAAGCCAATTTGTTTTCCAGTAGAGTACTATTGGAGTCAAAAAAGTTGTCTGATAGCAGTCGACTGGTTGCTTTTTCGGGCTCAATTTCTGGGAACGTGTTTCTCGGCCCATCCCGATAAAGTAATTCATAACCAAAAGTCTGACGTTGAGAATTCAGTATCGGTTGTCGAGCAACGTAAGAGAAAGTCAAAACTGCGTAAAATCGAGTTCAAATGATTATTTTATTGTACATGGTTCTGTAAAGATGTCAGCAGGTTGACGACAAATAACGCAAATTATTTGGGCTCGACAATCGGCTCTTTTATCACTCTGTGATCACGTTCAGTAACACGAAGTACGAAATTATGACTATGCCAATCGCCAAGAACTCGACGTTTGCCAGTTTGGTTGGTGAGCGCCACGGTGTGCAAGGCTGGACGGTGCGTATGTCCGTGGATCATCTGCGTCACTTGTTGACGATTAAAGGCGTCAATGACAGCGTGTTGATTAACGTCCATGATATCGAGCTGCTTGCCCTGCTTATCATTTCGCGCTTGTCCTTTTACCTTAGCCACAATTTTAAGTCTAAGTGAAAGAGGTAAATGATTGAACACCCATTGCAACCATCGTTGGTTAACCTGTTGACGAAATTCTTGATATTTCACATCGTCAGTACAGAGTGTATCACCATGCAGTATCAGAGTAGGCACTCCGTACAAGTCGATCACAGTCTCGTCGCCAAGCAGAATCACTCCGGTTTGTTTAGCAAAACGTTTACCCACTAAAAAGTCGCGATTACCTTTGACCAAGTAGATATCGATCCCTCTATCGACAGCGTCCTTAAGGGCGTTTTTAATCTGTAGATTAAATGGTGTGTTGTAGTCATCACCTACCCAGAACTCAAACAGGTCACCGAGAATATACAGCGCATCGGTTTCTTTTGTATCCAAATTAGCCAGTAGCTCCAAAAAGCTGGTTGTGATCCCAGGGCGGGTTTCACACAAGTGGAGGTCGGAAATAAAGTAGGTTGTCATTGGCGCGCCGCTATAAGTAAAAGGAGGGCAAGCTTGTTGGCTTGCCCTTGATTCAGTGTTGTCTGAGGAGTCTTATTCGACGGTCGATCCAGTGATCACAACTTCCTCAAGAGGAACATCTTGGTGCATGCCCATAGTGCCAGTGCTTACACCTTTAATTTTATTCACAACTTGCATGCTTTCTTCGTCAGCTACCTCACCAAAGACACAGTATCCCCAGCCGTCAAGGCTTTCTGAGGTGAAGTCTAGGAAGGTGTTGTTATTCACGTTAATGAAGAACTGAGAGCTTGCTGAGTGCGGCTCCATAGTGCGAGCCATTGCTAGCGTGCCGACTTTATTGCTCAAACCGTTGTTTGCTTCATTTTTAATAGGCGCACGGCTCGACTTTTCTTTTAGTCCAGAAGTCATGCCACCACCTTGAACCATAAAACCATCGATCACACGGTGGAAAAGAGTGTTGTCGTAAAAACCATCTTTACAATACTGAAGGAAGTTTGCTGCTGTTTCTGGCGCTTTGTCTTCGTATAGGTCAATTTTGATGTCACCAAAGTTGGTGTGCAGGGTGATCATGGTCTGTATCCTTTTTATCTGTTAACGGCCAATATGGCATTACGCGGGCGATTTTAATCGATCCTTATGTAGAATGTCACGGCCAAGGCGCTAGAAGCTTGCTGCAGTATTAATTGCAAAGCGACAGCAACCAAACGATTAATAATAGCTCGCTCAGCTATACCCTGTTGAGTATGAAGTTGATATACTGCGAGGCTAGCCTTGTAAAACCAACAACATAGTAGAGATCATGTTAAAGATATACAACACATTGACCAAGCGAAAAGAGGAATTCAAACCCATCACTGACAATAAAGTGGGCATGTACGTGTGTGGTGTCACCATCTACGATCTCTGTCATATTGGTCATGGCCGCACGTTTGTTTCTTTTGATGTGGTATCTCGGTACCTACGTTATTTGGGCTATGACCTAAATTATGTGCGCAATATTACCGATATTGATGACAAAATCATTAAACGTGCCGCAGAAAATAACGAAAGCTGCGAAGCGCTTACCGAGCGACTGATCGCTGATATGCACGCCGACTTCGATGCGCTGAATATGAAGCGTCCGGATCACGAGCCACGAGCAACTCAATACATTGATGAAATCATCGCCCTAGTAGAGCGATTGATCGAACGTGAGTTTGCCTATGTCGCTGATAACGGTGACGTGATGTTTGAAGTGGCTAAATACGATGAGTATGGGCGTCTTTCCAAGCAAGATTTGGAACAGCTTCAAGCTGGTGCACGTGTCGACATCGACACCGCGAAGCGCAGTCCATTGGATTTTGTGCTTTGGAAGATGTCTAAGCCAGGTGAGCCTACATGGGAATCTCCTTGGGGGGCTGGTCGCCCTGGCTGGCATATTGAATGTTCGGCAATGAATTCTAGCCTGCTTGGTAACCATTTTGATATTCACGGTGGTGGTTCAGATCTTACTTTCCCTCACCATGAAAACGAAATTGCTCAGTCTTGCTGTGCGCACGATACTCAGTATGTCAATACTTGGATGCACAGTGGCATGGTGATGGTCGATAAAGAGAAAATGTCTAAGTCATTAGGCAATTTCTTTACCATTCGCGATGTATTGGGCCACTTTGATCAAGAGACGGTTCGCTACTTCTTGATGTCTGCACATTACCGCAGTCAATTAAACTACAGCGTAGACAACCTAGAGCAATCTAGAGCGTCTCTAGAGCGACTCTATACATCGCTACGTGGACTGGATATGAAGGCAGCGCCGGCAGGCGGAGAAGCGTTTGTTGCTAAGTTTACCAACGCAATGAATGATGATTTTAATACGCCAGAAGCCTATTCGGTATTGTTTGAAATGGCTCGAGAAATTAATCGTCTCAAAACAGAAGATATTAACAAGGCCAGTGGGTTAGGTGCTCTAATGCGTGAACTTGCAGCGGTTGTAGGTATTCTTCATCAAGATCCAGAAGCTTTCTTGCAGGGCAACGAAGACGACGATGAGGTGGCTGAAATCGAAGCGCTGATCAAATTACGTAACGACTCGCGTGCAAACAAAGACTGGGCCAACGCCGACTTAGCTCGTGACAAGTTGAACGAGATGGGCATTGTGCTGGAAGACGGCGCTCAAGGTACGACTTGGCGACGCAAATAAGTTTACTGACAAAATAGGACTGTTCAGCAGTCCTTTTTTACAACCAAAATTCAAGGATTTCACATTGGCACAGATGTATTTCTATTATTCTGCGATGAACGCAGGTAAGTCGACGACACTACTTCAGTCATCATTTAACTATCAAGAGCGTGGGATGAACCCGCTAATCTTTACCGCAGCCATCGATGATAGAGAAGAAGTTGGCAAGGTCAGTTCGCGGATCGGCTTACAGGCAGACGCACACCTTTTTGACGGCGATACCGACTTATTTGAGGCAGTAAAAGCGTTATACGCAAAGGAAAAATGTCATTGTTTGTTGGTGGACGAGTGCCAATTTTTAACCAAACAACAGGTGTATCAACTCACGGAAGTGGTCGATAAACTTAACATTCCTGTGTTGTGTTACGGGCTACGTACGGACTTCCTTGGGAATTTATTTGAAGGCAGCCAGTTCTTGTTGGCGTGGGCAGATAAATTGGTTGAATTAAAAACCATTTGTCACTGTGGCCGCAAAGCCAATATGGTGATCCGTACCGACGAATCAGGTAAAGCCATTGCCCAGGGCGATCAGGTTGCTATTGGTGGTAACGATCGCTATGTGTCGGTATGTCGTCGCCACTACAAAGAAGCGTTGAACAAATAGCCTACTAATATAAATATAAAAACGGGCGACCTTTAAAAAGGTTGCCCGTTTTTTATTTAGCTAAGAGGTTGACGCTATGTGTTGTACACACCAAACTGCTGCATTGCGTACGCTACGCGCTCTTTGACGTTAGGGTACTGAACTTGCTCTTCAAGGTTTTCAATATGATTTAACCGAGGAAGTAATCCGGCGCCATTAGCGATTTGGATTGCAAGCCCAGGACGGGCGTTCAGTTCGAGCACCATAGGCCCTTCTTCACGATCTAACACCATATCTGTGCCCATATAGCCAAGGCCAGTCATCTCCCAAGCACTTGAGGCAATCTCTAGCAGTTTTTCCCAGTGAGGTACTTGTAAGGACGCCAGCTCTTTTCCGGTATCTGGGTGGTGAGTGACAGGTTGGTCAAACTGTACAGCTCGCACTGCTCGACCGGTTCCTATGTCTATACCCACGCCCACCGCACCTTGGTGAAGGTTGGCTTTACCGTCAGAATCACTGGTAGATAGTCGCATCATTGCCATAACAGGGTATCCCTGAAAAACGATGATACGGACATCAGGCACGCCTTCGTAACTAAACCCTTCAAAGCAAGAGTCGAACTTAATTAAGTTTTCGACGACTGCGACGTCATTCTTACCACCGAGTGAAAACAGACCAGCTAAGGTGTTTGTGATGTGACGTTCGACTTCGTCTTTCCCCACTGTAGCGCCTGACGGCTTGGTGTAGGTGCCGTCTTTGTGAGAGGTAATCACTAGGATCCCTTTACCACCACTTCCTTGAGCAGGCTTAATCACAAAACCTGGCCAATTCTCTACCATTTTGTGGATACCTTTTACCGAAAACTGGTTCTCGATAACGCCAATGAGAGTAGGGGTACTGGCGCCATGTTTTTTGGCGACAATTTTGGTTTTAAGTTTGTCGTCCACAAGTGGGTATTTGCTACGGTCGTTGTAGCGCCCAATGAAACTGTGGTTTCGCTGGTTCATCCCCATGATCCCTTTACTGCGGATCTTAAACGGTGAAGTAAACTGACTTAACATAGCTTAATCCTCCGCGAGTGGTTTAAAGCGACGTAATTCAGTGAGGCGGTAGCCGGTGTAGTTACCAAGCAGCAATATTGCCGCCAGTATGATCAGTTGGATACCCATAAAGTTAAACGTTAGATGCTGAACATATGGGTTGGTCATCGCAGCGTACACCAGAATTGCGGTGAGTAATGAACCACCACCTTGAAGCATGACTTCTTTGGCACCTTCTTCTTCCCATAGAATCGACATACGCTCAATGGTCCAAGAGAGGATGATCATTGGGAAGAAGGTAATGGTTAACCCTTCGACAAGTCCAATGTTGAACGCGACAATGGTAAAGACAGAAATGATCAGTATTACGGTAATAATAACTGCAGATATTCGCGCCACTAACAGTAAGTTAAGCTTGGTGAGATAAGCACGGATAACCAGGCCTGTTCCAACGATCAACAAAAACCCGACGATACCAGTGAGAAGTTGTGTTTGTACAAACGCAACAGCAATCAGCACTGGCATAAAGGTACCGGAGGTCTTGAGACCAACAATCAATCGTAGGAATACGACGATAAAGGCACCAATAGGGATGAGCATTATGGTTTTAAACATAGATTGCTCTTCAATCGGTAAGCTGTGAATAGAGAAGTTAAGTAGGCTATCAGACTCGACTTTTTTACTCGTAGCAACGCGAGGAGAGATATCTTGGGCAATCATTGAAAAGCGAACTTGGCTGTTCTCAACACCAATCGCATCGAGCAACGAGACGTTAGACTCGTCCCAAATTAACACGTTGTCTTTTTTTCCCTGAGCTCCGGTATCGGCGTTAAACAACTCCCACTTTTTGCCATCCCAAACTTGTATCATATTGGCAGCGACTTGACGTCGACGTCCATCTTCAAGTGTTACTACGCCAACAACACGGTTTGCCACTCCTGCGTGTGACAACAGTGCGGTTAAGGCGTCAGTTTTATCATATTGATTAAGCAACAATGCGGCATTTTGACTGTCTTTGTCATTCAGTTTTTTCGTCAACTCGCGAGCAAATGTAACATCATCTGCAGAGCGACTTATGGCCTGCTCAATAATAGCGTTTGCGGCAGCTTCTTGAGGGCCATCGAAAGTCGGGGCAATGATGTCAACGTCTTCAGGTTTGATAGGCTCAAGTTTAACATTTGGATCCACCAAGAACTGTGTTTTGTAATAAATGGTTTGTGGACCATCGGCGTATCGAATTGACCATTCAGCTCGACGACCAGCGTCAGTGTCAACATAAGACACACCGTATCCAGGTGAAGAGGCGCTTTCATCAATCAGCGTAAATCCGGGTTGGGTATTCGGCGCGGCCAACGAAATTTTTACTTTGTCACCTAGGGCATCGAATTCTATACGAGCTTCTACGTCCCATACTTCACGTGATTCACCGGGTAACCACGGCACGCCGTAATCTGCATGCCTAGTAAAGCTTAAAGCAACGCCAACAACGACCAGCACGGCCACTAGTAAATAAAACGGGACTCTCGAAATCATAACTGTCCTTTTGATGCTTGAGTAATGTAACGGAGACTAACTATCTGTTTGTGAGTAGATGTGTTCTTTACTGACGTCGACGATTGCGATGTCTTTTAAGAACTCTCTACCAAGCAATACACTGTGATCCATGTGCGATCGATCTGTCAGCGTAAACTCAACATTCTCCCTAAGGTTGCCAAGTTGTACTGGGATTGAAACAACGGGACGTTTTTGTACGTCCGGTGTGTTAACTTGCCTAACGCTCGCATACCGAATTATAGGCACTTCTACCCACAATTTGTCGCCTTGCTCATTTTCGTTTTCAGATATATGAAATTTAACCCATTTTTTACCATTTCGCTCAAATTCTTTAATGTTTTGAGCATCTATAGAAGATGTGGTGGCGCCAGTATCTACTCGGGCGTCGAAGTTTTGTTCGATACCTGCAAGAGATACGGTTTCGACTGCACCTATTACAACAACATCACGTGGGGTCTGAGTATTGGTTGGTGCTTCAGCGACGACATAAACAATTTCGGGTTCTTTGACCACCATTTGTTTTTGGTGTATTTGTTGTTGCTTTTGGATTTCAGCGGACAGCGATTCGATTTGCTGGTGCATTTGGTAAATTTGGGACGATTTTACCGACAGATCATTTTCCATTCGGTGTAAAATAGTGACAAGTTCCAAATAGTTGCTTTGCATTTGTTCTATTGAACGTGTTTGAACTTCAAATTGTTGTTTTGTAGGCGTTTGAGTACAGCCTAATAAGAGCAAAACAGTAGCAACAGACAGGACTTTTTTCATAGTTGTGGAGTTAATAAACATAATAGACAGGGAACAGGGCAATTGTAAAAGAGATTGACTTAACGTTTGTTAAAGTTAAGTCAGTAAAAAAGCTAGCTGAGCCTTTTAAGAGACGAATGCCACTAAAAGACTTGTATTCAATAAGTTACCGGGGCTTATTGGCAACCAATATTGCACGTTTAGGTGCTGGTAATCCTTCTACCGTTTTGGTGGGGTCATCGCTATCTAAATACTCTGGAAGTGAATTGTGAGTCATCCATTCAGTAGAGCGTTGTTCACCGGTAGTTGTTGTATTTTGGTCGACTATACGTACGTTTTCAAAGCCAACTTTTTCAAGCCAGACTTTTAACGCTTTTGCAGATGGGAAAAAATACACATTGCGCATTTGCGCATAGCGATCGGCCGGTACAAGCACCGCATTTTCGTCGCCGTCTATCACTAATGTTTCAAGTACAAGCTCACCACCAGCGACCAACTGGTCTTTGAGTTGGATCAAGTGATCCAAAGGTGAACGACGATGGTACAAGACCCCCATACTAAATACGGTGTCAAACGCTTCTAGTTTGGGCAGTTGTTCAATACCAAGTGGCAGTAAATGAGCACGTTGGTCGTTGCCCATCAATTTTCGAATGGCTTCAAATTGCACTAAAAATAGGTGTGATGGATCGATTCCAACACACAATCGTGCACCTGCGCCTAGCATGCGCCACATGTGATAACCGTTACCGCAGCCCACATCGAGGATATGGCGGTTTTTCAGGTCGCTAATATGGGGTAGAACTCGGTCCCATTTCCAATCTGAACGCCATTCAGTATCAATATGAATATCGTGAACGGTATAAGGCCCTTTGCGCCAAGGGTGGAAAGTGCGCAGCAAGTTCTCAAGTTTCTTTTTTTCACCGTCTATGAGCGGCGATTGGTTAGACACCTTTACTTCGTATTCAAGTTCTACGGAGTCGGGCTTGCTGCCCGAGATTTTGTTGAGTGCCTTAACCCACCGTTCAAAATCACCATGCTCAGCATTTTGCCAATCAGTGAGTTGTGACGGTAGTGTGTTTAACCAAGATTGCAGACGGGTATCATTGGCTAACAAGTGATAAAAAGGCGCAAAATTAAACATAATCTTAGTAATTTGTTGGTTTGTGGAGGCATTGGCACAGGAAGATACACCTATGCCTATAAGTTGGCAATATCATTGCTTGGGCAAACGGTGTTTTCTGCATCAGTGAAGGCGCGAACATTGGAAATTCCCTCGAAATTGGGTAAAGTAGTGCCACTTAAAAAGCAATGACGCTTTGTGTTTCATTTAACAAGAATAGGACAAGCAATGATTTTAGTCGTTGGTCATAAAAACCCAGATAGCGATAGTATTTGTAGCGCATTGGCGGCAACCGAACTTTTAAAAGCTCGTGGCCTCGAAGCTATGCCAATACGTCAAGGTGAAATTAACCGCGAGACGCAGCACATTTTAGCGACTGCTAATCTAGAGCAACCCGAATTGCGAACGTCTGTTGCGGGTGAAAAAGTGTGGCTGGTGGATTACACAGATCTTGCACAAGCACCCGACGATGTAAATGAAGCTGAGATTGTTGGTATTGTCGACCACCACCGTCTGGGTGATGTCATGACGGTTAACCCGTTAGAAGCATGGATTTGGCCTGTTGGCTGTACTTGTACGATTTTGTTCAACCTGTTCAAAATGGAAAATGTTGAGATTAGCAAGCCTATTGCAACGCTAATGATGTCGGCAATCCTGTCTGACACGGTTGGCTTTGCATCGCCAACCTGTACTCAAAAAGACAAAGACGCGGTACTTGAGCTTGCTCCATTAGCTGGTGTTGAAGATCTCGATGCGTTTATCAAAGACTTGTTGATTGCTAAAACCGATATTGAAGGGCTAGATGCTGCGCAATTGGTTGAGAAAGATCTTAAAGCGTATCCATTCAATGAGCGCAACGTAGTAGTCGGTCAAGTTGAGCTAGCAACCCTAGAACAAGTAGACGGCATGATTGACGCAATTGAAGCGGATCTAGAACGTCGTTGTGAAGAAGATTCGCTAGCGTTTGCTGCGGTTATGCTAACAGACATTACCTCCGCGCAAACTCGTCTGCTTTACAAAGGTGAGTGGGCTGAGAAGTTGGTTAAGCACGAGCAAAATGGTCAACTGATGATGGAAAATACGCTAAGTCGTAAGAAGCAAGGCTGGCCTTGGTTGCAAAACGAATTGGTGTAAACACAATCTATTGCATAAAACCCGCTTAAAGCGGGTTTTTTTTTGCTCGAAATTTCGACAGACTTCTATCGCGCAAATTTCGGAGTTGTTGATTTACAGAAAGTAATACCAACCTAAACAATTTTCTGACCAGTAAATTACTTCGATTGTTATAAACTGGAGGCTCAGCAAATCGAGAAAGGGTCGTGAGTGACCAAAAGTCGCAATCAATAGTTAACGCTTCAAGCCCTAAGCTGAATCTTAGCTGAGGCTATAATTTGGCTAACTATAAATGAGCGAGTGAAACTAACAACGACCTTTTTGCATAAAGTGACTATCGACTAGCTTTTGAGTCACTGAGTGCTTTGGATTGTTTATGATGTCTAGAGTATTCCCTGTTTCGACAACGCCGCCATTATCCATCACTAGAATTTTATCGGTGATGTGCTTAATCATCCCAATGTGTTGGGACACATAGATGAAGGACACGCCCATTTCTTCTTGCAGTTCGAGCAACAAGTTAACAATTTGCGATCGCATCGCCATGTCGAGGCCAATCAGCGCTTGGTCTGCGATTATGACCGAAGGCTGCAAAATAAGCGCTCGCGCAATGCAAACACGCTGCTTTTGACCTGTTGCGAGCATTTGTGGGTAAAAGTGCGCATGCTCTGCCAACAAACCTACTCGTTTTAAGGTCTGTGCAACACGCATTTCACGCGCTTCTTTTGGCATAGCGGTGTTTCGCTTTAATGGACCTTCGAGAATTCGGCCAATTTGGATACGTGGATTGAGCGACGTATTTGGATCTTGAAAGATCACTCGGATAAGTTTACACCGGGTTGAGTAATCTTTGTGCTCCAACTCTTCACCATTAACCAATATTTGACCGCTGCTTGGCTCAATGGCACCCGCAATCATTTTGGCCAGTGTGGACTTACCAGAGCCGTTTTGTCCTATCAAACCGATCGTTTCACCCGCTTCTAAGCTAAATGTGATCGGTTTAACCGCTTGTTTTTCTTTCTTGCCAAACAACCCAGTGCGAGTAGTGAAGGTTTTAGAAAGATCTTTAACTTCTAATAATGCGCTCATGCAGGCACCTTCGTGTTAAGTGGGAAATGGCAAGAGTATTTGTGGCCCTTCACTTTTTTAGACAGTGGCGCTTCGACACACTCTTTACGAGCATAAGGACAACGGGGTCCAAGACGACAACCGATAGGTAAATGCTGTAATGGCGGTATCGAGCCGGGTAGGGAAGAGAGCCTTTGTTTATGTTGATCTGAGCTTGCGAAATCTGGCATCGCTTTTATTAACGCCGCAGTATACGGGTGCTTAGGGCCATCAAGCACTTTTTTTGTCGCGCCAGATTCTACCGATTGCCCGCAATACATCACTGTAAGCCTATCTGACCATTGCGCTATGGTTGAGAGGTCGTGACCGATCAGCAAAATAGTGGTGCGTTGTAGCTGATTCATTCGGCTGAGTAGTCTTAAAATTTGAGCCTGCGTGACCGAATCTAAGTCGTTGGTGGGTTCATCGGCGATCAATAACTTGGGACCGGCAGCAATCGCCATCGCAATCATGACTTTTTGGCACTCACCATCGGTAAGCTCGTACGGATACGACTGCATGACACGTTTGTGCTCTTTAATGCCGACTTTGTGCAGCAACGCATGTGACAACTTGCCGCGCCACGCAAATCGCTTCCACCACGGGCCTTGATAGGCCGACTTTGGTATGGATTCCGCCAGTTGTTCACCCACTTTTTCACTGGGATCGAGACAGGTAGAAGGCTCTTGAAAAATCATACCGATTTCTTTGGCAATCAGTTTGCGGCGCTCTTTTTTACTCAGTTGCAGCAAGTCGATGTCACCATATCGCATTCGGTCAGCGGTGACCGTCCAGGTGTCTTTGGTCAGGCCAACGATCGCTTTAGCAATAAGGCTTTTTCCCGATCCTGACTCTCCAACCAAGCCGCGGATCTCACCTTCATTGATGGTGAGACTCATCCGTTCGACTGCGCGAACTTTTCCTTGCGGCGTGTCGATAACGATAGAGCAGTGCCTGATATCAATAAGTGGCATTATTCTACCCCCGAATTTAACGCGTCTCGCGCAGCTTCACCGACGATCGACAGGGCGATAACCGTACTCATTATGGCGAGCCCTGGCAAAATAACCGTCCAAGAAGCAATAAACACCAGCTCTACAGAATGACCGATGATGGCGCCCCATTCTGGCGTTGCGCCTTGCGCACCAAGACCCAAAAACCCTAATGCAGTCATATCGATGATGGCAATGGTCAGGGCTGTAAAAAATTCGGCGATAACAACGGGCAATATGTTTGGCAGAATCGAGTTCCAAAACAGGTAATAGTCATTAGCGCCATCAAGACGTGAGGCGATAACGTAGTCTTTTTCTATTTCTAGGTGGATCGCATTGTAGGTAGACCGGATAAAACGTGGCATTAATGCCACAGAAATAGCGAACAGCGCGGTATAAACATCGCTTCCCCAAAACGCCACAAATATAATGGCCAACAGCAATGAGGGAATTGACATGACGGTATCGAGAAGGTGATTGAGCGTACTGGAGATTAAGCCCTTGGTCATCCCTGCAAGAGATCCGATTGTACAGCCAATTATGGCAGCAATGACGGTAATGGCAAAGGTACTGGCAAAGGTGATCTGCCCGCCAACCATTAGACGAGACAATATGTCTCTGCCAAGATCATCGGTACCAAGGAAGTATTCGATACTGCCATCGACATCCCACGAAGGGGGCTGAAGCAGATGCGATGTTTGCTGATAAGGGTCGTGTGGAGTGAGCCAAGGAGAAATCAGCGTGATTAGCACGATAATGAGCAGGCTCCAAAACCCAAACATACCCAAACCATTGGCACGAAAGCTCTTAATAAATCGCTCACGCTGCGTGGGGATGTGGTCTTCTTGGTATACGCTATCGGTTAACATACCATTCCTTTCTCGCTAGGGGATTGATCAGCGTGCCGATGAGATCCGATAATATCTGAGTAAACAAAACAAAGCTGGCGACAACCAGTACACCAGCTTGAATCGAGACATAATCTCTCATAGCAAGTGCATCCAGAAGCCAACGGCCTATACCGGGCCAACTAAAAATGGATTCGGTGATTATGGCGAAGGTCAGCATGCTCGCTAATTGCACACCTAACATCGGAATAATGGGCGGAAAAGCATTTCTTAGTACGTGTTTAACGATGATCTGGTAACTGCTCAAGCCGCGTATTTTTGCCACGCGGATAAAATTTTCACTCATCACTTGGGCAACCGAAGAACGCATCAAGCGCACCAGTTGCGTCGCTGGAGGTATGGCCAGTACGCAACATGGTAATACCAGGTGAAGTAACACACTTTGCAATGCGTCCCCTTTATGGGGTGACGGCGAAATCAATGTGTCTACAATGGCAAAGCCCGTAACGGTTTCTATATCAAACAGTGGGTTATAGCGGCCAGACACTGGCAGCAATTCCCATTGCAATGACAGCAATAACATCAGCAGTAGCGCAATCCAATACAGAGGCGCAGCATAAGCGGCTGTGGCGACAAAGGAAATAAACTTGTCCAGCGGTTTTCCTTGTCGCACACCGGATAAGGTTCCTAAAGGAATGCCAATAATGAGCGCCAATAAAAAGGCTAACAAGCACAGCTCTAAAGTGGCAGCAAATACCACAAAAATTTCATCACTGATTGGTCGACCAGAGGCATTGAGCCCAAAGTTGAGGTTAGTAACCTCACTCAAATAGGTTCGCCAGCCTTCCCAAAAATCGAGAATGGACCAGGTTGAAGTTGGGTCCAGACGCAGAATGCTGTAACTCACCACCGATATGATCAGTAAAGTGATCACAAATAGGTTAATTCTGCGCAGGGTATAGATTAACATTAGTACTCCCTGTACACGTTCTCGAACGACTCAGTATTAAACGGGCTCACTCGCAGTCCTTCGATTGAGTAGTGTTTTGCTTGGAATTGTACTCCGTGTGCCAAAGGAATCAATGGAACTTCATCATTTACAATGACTTGAGCTTGATAATAGAGGTTTTTTCTATATCTAGCCTCGGTTGTCTCCTTTGCTAGGTCCAAAAGGAAGTCAAAATCGGGGTTACACCAGGTGGAGACATTTAACCCTGCACTATTGGCATCACAAGATAAAAGTGGGCGGAAGAAGTTATCTGGGTCCGGTGTATCGGCATTCCAACTGCTAAGTACCATATCGTACTGTTGGGAACTGTGGCGATGATTGCGCTGCACTCTATCTTCGAACACCACGGATAAAGTCACTCCAACATCTGCAAAGTCCGATTGCACTAACTCCGCTACTTTGCGCGGGCTTGGATGGTAGCTGAGTTCAGACGCTGGCACCCATAATGTGAGATTAAGTGGTTGTCCATCTAAATGTTTTGCGAGCAATGCACTTGCGTAGTTAGGGTCAAAACGCACCGCAATAGTGTCTCTGTTGCTGGCCCAAGAGCCACTAGGTAGCAAGGAATACGCTGCTTCACCATTACCAAAATAGACGGTATCGATAATGTTTTCGCGGTTTATGGCAAGGCTTAATGCTTTGCGAATATCTGGATGGTTGAGCTTTGGGTTTGAGGTTTGCAGTGCAATGAAAGAGATGTTCATTGCAGGTACTTTCACTAATTCCAACTCTGTGTGTTCGCGAATAACCGGAATCTGGCTCATGATCGGTGAGTACAAAACATCACATTGATTGCTTAGCAATTTTGATAAACTGCCAGTCCCGCGAGAGGAGACATCAAAGACGACTTGCTGCATTTTTGCTGGAGACTTCCAGTAATTCTCGTTTCGAGTCAGCCTAATATAGTCATGATGTTTAAACTCTTTGAGCTTAAACGAGCCCGTGCCAACTGGGTGTGTATCGATGATATGCTTTTCGTCGAGCGCGGCTAACTGATTGGCATACTCCGCTGAGTGTATGACAGGGTACACGGTCGATAGATTGCTTAAAAAGGTGTTATCCGCTTTGCTCAGTTTGAACAGCACTTTGTCGTCTGACAATGCGATCACATCTTCGAGCGTGCTTGAAAAATTGATCGCGGCAAACCAAGGGTAGCTAGCACTATTCACAAAGTGATACGGATGTTGAGAATCGATGATGCGCTTAAAGCTAAATACAACATCTTGAGCATTCATTGTCCGAGTTGGTGTAAACCATGGAGTGTGGTGAAAGTGCACATCGCGTCTGAGTTCAAACGTGTATTCACGTCCGTCTTCTGACACCGACCAACTTTGAGCCAAATGAGGCGAGGGCACCATAGTTTCACTGTCAAATTGAAGCAAGGCATCAAACAGCTGCGGGCTCAGCGCTTCTGTCGCTATGTCGTTATCGACAAGCTGAGGATTAAAAAAACGCGGGCTTCCTTGTCCACAGTAAATGAAGCCTTCCTGTTTTACTCGCTCAACCTGAGAGTTTTCTGTGCAACCCATTAAAAAAGCCACTGCGATTAACAGAAACCCGATGGGTTGCCAGCGGAGGTTTGACGTCATACAAGATCCAATTGTTGTGGTGCTAAAGCGTCCGATAGCGGACACTTTAGCATTAAGCCGATCTAGAGCCTAGTTTACCGCACATTACTCGACGTGATGTCAATTGTGTGGAGGCTGGCTGTCCTTTACCTATAGCTTGTATTTTCGCATCATGCCACGAAATTGGTGGTAACTGAGGCCTAGCAAATCCGCCGCTGCTTTTTGATTGTGTTTGGCATGCTCTAATGTTTGTGTCAGTAAAGCGATATCGTTATTTTCACTCCACTGCTTGTATTCTAAGGGTAAGGAAATATCTGCCGATATGATGGAGTTCTGTGAAGGTTCAGTGTCATCTATTGCGTGCTCATTAACGATAAGCGCACTGTTATCTATAGATTGCTGGAAGGGGTCAAAAATAAGCTCACTGATGGGAGTGTTGGGCTCTGGGTTTTGATAGACCGCGCGCTCAACCACATTTTTTAGCTCACGTATATTACCCGGCCATGGAAAAGCAACCAATGCGGCTAAGGCATCTTCGGTAAAACCGCCAAATAGGGGCAGGCCTAACTCTCGGCACATGCCCATTGCAAAGTGTTTTGCGAGCAACGGTATATCTTCCGGTCGCTGCGATAATGCGGGTACATGAATCACATCGAAGGCGAGGCGATCGAGAAGATCGGCTCTAAAATCACCTTGCGCTGCCAATTGAGGTAAGTTTTCGTTGGTGGCACAGACCAGACGCACATCGGCTTTTAAGGTTTTGCTGCCTCCTACGCGTTCAAACTCACCGTACTCAATAACACGAAGAAGTTTCTCTTGTACCACGATGGGCGCAGTAGCCAACTCGTCCAAAAAGAAGGTACCGCCTTCTGCTCGTTCAAATCGGCCTTCATGTTTTCCCCTGGAGCCGGTAAAGGAGCCTGACTCGTGTCCAAAGAGTTCAGAGTCAATAAGGTTTTCGCTCAGTGCGGCGCAGTTTAGAGCAACAAATGGTTGATCCCAACGCGAAGATAAAAAGTGCAGCCTTTGAGCAATGAGTTCTTTACCTGAGCCACGAGGACCTATAATCAGTACCGGTCGTTGAATGGCAGCGACTTTCGAGACTTTTTCAAGCATTTCGAGAAATAGGGCTGACTCACCGATGATATTACGGTTTTGCATGAGACTCTCACTTGGTTAAATTCACCACATATGTGTTATTTTTGTCATGCTTTGAGTTGATGTGCAAGCGACTTATTGTTAAGTGTTTGTTTTTATTTGCTATTATTTTTGGCATCAATATTGAATAGTAATTAGCAACAAGGGGAAACCCTAGATAACATAAACGCTAATAAATGGTATGAGAGGTCGTTATGGGCATTTTTTCAAGATTCGCAGACATTGTAAATTCAAACATCAGTGCACTTTTAGATAAGGCTGAAGATCCGAGCAAAATGATCCGCTTGATTATCCAAGAGATGGAAGACACCTTGGTTGAGGTGCGTACAAACCTTGCAAAAGCGATTGCCGATAAAAAAGAGTTGGCTCGTCGCGTTGGAAAAATAGAAAACCAAGTTGAAGATTGGCAGGCAAAAGCGAGTTTAGCGCTGAGCAAATCGCGTGAAGATTTAGCCCGCGCTGCACTGATCGAAAAACAAAAATTGCAGAAAGTAGTGGCAGAGCTGCACACAGAGCAAACCTTGGTTGAAGAGACAATTGATAAACTGGGGCAAGAAGTCAAAAAACTGGAAGCGAAAATTCTAGAGACACGTGCTCGTCAGCAAACCTTAACGATGCGTCAAACTGTTGCGGGTAATCGCAAGCAAGTGCAGGAGCAGTTGCATGCAGGTAGAACTGCAGAGGCGATGGCTAAATTTGACCAGTTTGAGAAGAAAATTGATCGCTTAGAAGCCGATGCTGACAGTTATGCGGTGTCTGAATCACCATCACTTGATGCCCAATTTGCAGATTTGCAGGCCGAGGAAGAGATTGAGCAAGAGCTCAACAAACTTAAACAGTCGATGCAGGATAAATCTTAATTCAAGGAGGCGCTATGACCGCTGCACTAATTACCACACCTCTGGTTATCTTTCTGATTTTTGTGGCACCGCTTTGGCTGGTGCTGCACTACCGAAGCATCAAGAGAACCAATAAAGGACTGAGTCAAGAGGATAGGGACAGATTGGAAGCGCTATCCGAGCGCGCTGGCGCCATGTCCGATCGCGTGAGAACACTCGAAAAAATATTGGACGACGAGTCACCGGGCTGGAGAGAAAAACGATGAGAAAACAACTGTATCGCGATCCTGCTAATGGCAAACTTACTGGCGTGTGTGCCGGTATTGCCAACTACTTCGAAATTGAGTATTGGGTAGTTCGTATTCTCGTGGTGTCGGCAACCCTGCTAGGGGGAGGATTTTTAGTCATTCTTGCCTATGCAGCGTTTACCTTTTTACTTGATAAGCAAGATGTGAGAGACGTACACACTTATCAGCAAAAAGCGAAACACAGTGTGAAGGCGAAGCCATGGTCTGCCGGCGAGTCTGCTCATAGTGTTTTGGATCATGTTGAAGACGATATTTACCAAGTCGAAAAGCGCATTCGAGAGATGGAAGCGCATGTGACTTCAGAGTCTTTTAAAGTGAATCGAGCGTTTAAGCAGCTGTAAGGTTTTCTACAGAGTGACCGTTTCTAACTATATGGGTTAAAAAACGGTTATGATGGGTTCCTTTCCTAGTAAAAGCGTTTTTTTGTTGTATTCTGTAAGTATGTGTAAACATCTGGATACATGAGAAAAAATGCAGATTCGAAGTATGACATTGCTGGCTGCTGCCAGCATTGTGCTTGTTGGTTGCAACAAAGCAGAGCCTTGGCCAGAAGAGCCAAGCTCAAGACCTGTAAAAGTGATGACGGTTATCGTAGGCGAGCAAAGCTTTACTCGTCAATTTCCTGCTACGGTAGAAGCGGGCGATAAAGCCTCTATGTCATTTCGTGTGTCCGGACGCATTGACGATATTGTTGTGCGCTCTGGTGAAGCCGTTGAGCAGGGGCAAGTCATTGCAACTCTAATGAGTGATGAAGCTTCACTGATTAAGGCGCAGAGCCTAGCCATGTTTCAGCTTGCTGAGGTGCAATTTGAGCGTGCCAAAGCACTTATTAAAGATAATGTCATTTCTGCCCAAAGTTACGATGATTCTGTTGGCATGTATAAAGCGGCTCAAGCTCGCTACGATCAGTCAGTAACCAATTACGAATACACGCAAATGGTCGCTCCCTTTGACGGTAATATTTCACTCGTATTTGCAGAAGATCACCAGTGGGTCAATGCAAATGAGCCTGTACTCAATGTGCAGTCGCGAGAATTGCTAAAGATTGAGTTCCAACTCCCCGATTATTTACTGTTCAGTTTTCAGGCTAATCCTCCAAAACGGGCTCAAGTGCGCTTTGATTCCCTGCCGGATTCTAGTTACCCTGTCACGTTTCTCGAGCTGGATACTCAGTCAGACCTGTCAACAGGTAGCTATAAAGTGACCATGGCGATGCAACGCCCTGAAGGCAGCCGCATTTACCCAGGCATGTCTGGACAAATTGAAGTCGAAATTCCACAAGGCACACCTAACTCTTTGCCTGCTACAGCGCTGTTTGATTGCGATGGTAAGCAGTGTGTATGGCGTCTAAACGACAGCGGTTCCATTGAGCAAGTCGCAGTCACATTAACGGAAAGCGGCGAAGTGGAGTCGGGACTTGCTGATGGCGACCAAATCGTAGTAACTGGCGTCGATTCACTTTCCAGTGATTTGAAAGTGCGCGAATGGGTTAAGGAGCAGGGAATATAATGAACACTAAAAAAACTACCCTGAGTCTGTTGGTTGCAACTGCAGTCATGTTAAGCGGATGCAGCAAACCGGGTATCGAAGGCGAGGTTGATACCCCTAACGTAGCCGTCTTGCAAATAAATGCGGATGAAAACACCACATCTAATTATTTTCCTGCCATCGCACTTGCCGCTGATTTGACCGCGATGAGTTTTCGAATTAACGGCGAGATAATGGAGCTAAACGCGAAAGACGGCCAAACCGTTAAGAAAGGCGATTTGCTTGCCAAGCTTGATGAAAGAGATTATGTGATTGAAGTTGAGAACGCCCAAGCGTCTTATGAAGTGATTGATAGCCAATTTACGCGTTCAAAACCGTTGGTCGAAAAAGAGCTTCTTGCTCAATCACAATTTGATGAGATCAGAGCAAAGCGAGCAATTGCAAAAGCGGATTTGGACCTTGCTAAGTTAAGGCTCTCATTTACAAAACTGGTCGCACCGTTTGATGGAATCATATCTCGTTTGGATGTTGACAATTTCCAGACGGTTGCACCGGGTGAGTTTCTGTTTAACTTGCATAAAGTAGATCAAGTTGAGGTGTTGGTTCAAATACCCGATCAATTAGTGATTTCCAACTTGAATCCAGATTCCCAGGTCAATGTTCAAGTACGTACAAGTAATGGAAACCTATATGACGCTTTCTTAAAAGAGTATACCCGAGAACCAGACCCAGCCTCTGGAACCTATACGGTGACACTCACCATGCCAATGCCCGAAGATGACATCATTCTGGATGGTATGGCGCTAGATGTGACGAATAACGCGTCGGCGAGTGACTTCAGTATGGATGGCATTGTATTGCTTCCCGTTGAAGCAGTGGTTAACCCAGATGGTCAACCGTTGACTGTAGGTGGCAGTCACGTTTGGGTATTGAACGAAGACAATACCGTAACTAAACGGCAAGTTACCTTAGGTGACTTGCACTTGAGCGAAATACAAATAACCGACGGCATTAACGCGAGCGATACGGTAGTCATTGCAGGTAACGCACAGTTGCGTGATGGCATGACAGTTAACCCGTTTGAGGCTACTACCACTTTGCATATTGAAGACGAGGTGGTAAGTGATGAGTGATCAGATGACCAACAACGAACATAACGATAGTAACACCCGCGGCGTCGCGGCTTATTTCATCAATAATCGCGTCATCAGTTGGATGCTCACTCTGATCTTCTTGGTGGGCGGTACAATGGCATTCTTTGACTTGGGGCGTTTGGAAGATCCTGCGTTTACCATCAAAGATGCAATGATAGTCACTCAATACCCAGGTGCGACACCGGTTCAAGTTGAAGAAGAAGTGACATATCCAATAGAGAAAGAGATCCAACAATTGGCGTATGTCGATGAGGTGAACTCAATCTCTACCCGTGGGCTTTCGCAAATCACAGTGACCATGAAAAACAACTATGGCCCAGATGATCTACCACAAATTTGGGATGAGCTGCGTCGAAAAGTGAACGATCTTAAAGTTCAGCTACCTCCAGGTGTTGGCGAACCTTCGGTCATTGATGATTTTGGTGATGTATATGGTGTTCTGATGGCCGTTACTGGAGACGGTTACTCATACAAAGAGCTGCTCGATTATGTTGATTATTTACGACGGGATCTAGAGCTGGTTACCGGTGTGAGTAAAGTTTCAGTATCGGGCGTACAGCAAGAGCAGGTGTTTATTGAACT
Organism: Vibrio sp. qd031; assembly: GCF_002100145.1. Lineage (GTDB taxonomy): Bacteria > Pseudomonadota > Gammaproteobacteria > Enterobacterales > Vibrionaceae > Vibrio. The sequence continues at coordinate 78,962 of NZ_JXQD01000024.1, read as the reverse complement.
CTCTGTCGCGCGCATGACCAGTTTAGGTTTATCTCCGGACACTATCTACAATCTACTTTCGACGCAAAACTTAGTGTCGGATGCGGGTGCAATTCGCGTTGGTACCGAATATCTAAGAATACACCCAACCGGTGAATTTACCGAGGTTGAACAATTAGGTAATTTGATCCTAACGGATGGTGGTGCGCAAGGTCTCATCTATCTGCGTGACGTGGCAGACGTTAAGCAAGGTTACATTGAAGTCCCAACCAACATATTGAACTTTAACGGCAAACTGGCGCTTAACATGGGCATTTCCTTTGCTCCTGGGGTCAATGTGGTTGAAGTGGGCAAGCGCGTTGAACGACGCCTTGCAGAGCTGAAATATCAGCAGCCTGTTGGCTTAGATATTTCGGAAATTTATTCACAACCTAAAGAAGTGGATAAATCGGTGCGTGGTTTCGTTGTCAGCTTAGGACAAGCGGTAGCCATCGTTATTATTGTGCTGTTGTTTTTTATGGGGGTGCGCGCCGGTTTACTTATCGGACTTATCCTATTGCTGACGGTCTTGGGTACCTTTATATTCATGTCCTACTTTGCCATCGATCTACAGCGGATTTCATTGGGTGCTCTGGTTATTGCGCTGGGGATGCTGGTAGACAATGCCATAGTGGTGGTCGAAGGGATAATAATAGGGACCAAAAAGGGGAAATCGAGGCTGCAAGCCGCAACAGAAATCGTAAACCAAACCAAGTGGCCTTTACTGGGTGCGACCGTTATTGCCATTACCGCGTTTGCCCCAATAGGCTTGTCGGAAGACTCCACCGGTGAATACTGTGCGACCCTATTTAGCGTACTACTCATTTCACTGATGCTGAGCTGGTTTACCGCAATATCGATTACCCCATTTTTAGCAGACATCTTCTTTAAGGGCCAAAAGCCACCTAAGGAAGGAGAAGGTGGCGAAACCTACGACGGTTTTGTATTTGTTGTGTACACGAAATTCCTGACATTTTGTATGAATCGCGCTTGGGGGACCATTATTGTATTGGTGGTGGCATTGGGTGCCAGCGTGTATGGATTTGGCTTTATTAAACAAGCTTTCTTCCCTGCGTCGACTACGCCAATGTTTATGGTCGATGTTTGGATGCCAGAAGGTACCGATATTCGAGCAACAAATGCCAAACTGAAAACCATTGAAGGATGGCTGAACGAACAAGATGGCGTAGAGCATATAACCAGTTCTACGGGTAAAGGTCTTGAGCGTTTCATGCTTACCTACACCCCAGAAAAAAGCTATGCGTCTTATGGTGAGATCACTACTCGTGTGACGGATTACGCGATTATGCATGACTTAATGGCAGATTTAACCGAGCACCTAAAAGCCGATCATCCAGAAGTTAACTTTAAGCTCAAACAGATCGAGTTAGGCCCAGGTGGCGGCGCTAAAGTGGAAGCACGTATTGTTGGCTCAGATCCTGAAGTGATGAGAACCTTAGCCGCAGAAGTAATGGACGTGATCAAAAGCGATCCGGGTGCGACGGCAGTACGACACGACTGGCGTGAAAGAACCAAAGTCATTGAGCCTGTGTTCAATGAGAGTCAAGCACGCCGATATGGTATCACCAAATCCGATGTTGACGACTTACTCGCGATGTCATTCTCTGGTAAAACCATAGGTATTTACCGCGATGGCACAACGTTAATGCCGATTGTGACAAGGTTAACCGAAGAAGAGCGTGTCGATATCCAAAGTATTGAGCGCGCTAAAATTTGGAGCCCAGCACTGAATGAGTATATTCCTTTGCAACAAGTTACCCTCGGATACAACGTTATTTGGGAAGACCCAATCATTGTGCGCAAAAACAGAAAACGTATGCTAACGGTTTTTGCTGACCCAGATTTATTGAGTGAAGATACGGCGGCAGAGCTGCAAAAGCGCATTCAAAGCAACATTGAAGCCATAGAATTCCCAACGGGATACACTTTAGAATGGGGGGGAGAGTATGAGTCGTCCCGTGATGCACAAGCGTCGCTATTTAGCTCGATGCCAATGGGTTATCTGTTCATGTTTTTGATCACCGTGTTCTTGTTCAATTCAGTGAAGCTACCATTGATTGTTTGGTTGACCGTGCCACTCGCGTTAATTGGTGTAACCAGCGGGCTTTTACTGCTCAATACTCCATTTGGCTTTATGGCGTTGCTGGGTTTCTTAAGCTTAAGCGGTATGCTGCTCAAAAATGGTATTGTACTGATTGATCAGATCCAGCTAGAGATGAGTACTGGTAAAGACCCATACAAAGCGGTCGTTGACGCTGCATTAAGCCGTGTTCGTCCAGTGTGTATGGCAGCAATTACGACCATTCTTGGTATGATCCCGCTGTTACCGGATATCTTCTTTAAACCGATGGCGGTAACCATTATGTTTGGATTGGGCTTTGCTACTGTACTTACCCTCATTGTAGTGCCAGTACTGTACAAAATGTTCTACAAAATACCGACGCCGAGTACCCATTGATGAGTGTGGATAGTAAAGCAATTGGTCGTTGTAAGTGGGTTGACGCATCCAAACCGGATTACGTTGCCTACCACGACAACGAGTGGGGGGTACCCGTCTATGACGATAAGGTGTTTTTCGAGTTTCTCACTTTAGAAGGTGCGCAAGCAGGATTGAACTGGTACACCATACTTAAGCGCAGACAAGGCTATAGGAATGCGTTCGCCGATTTTGATGTGCACAAAGTGGCCAACTTTGATCAAGATAAGGTTGATGCAGTGTTGTTAGACGAGGGTATTATTCGACATCGGCTAAAGGTGGCTTCAACGGTCACCAACGCACAGGCTTTTATCGCCATTCAACAAGAGTTTGGCTCATTCAGTCAATATGTGTGGGCTTTTGTGGGGAATGAGCCAATCATCAATGAGCTCAAGCCCGGTGAGTATCCACCGGCGACCACGAAGCAGTCGGATGCGCTGTCTAAGGATCTAAAAAATCGAGGCTTTAAGTTTGTCGGAAGCACCATTATTTATGCGTTTATGCAAGCGTGTGGCTTAGTGGTTGATCACAATAGTGATTGTTATTGCTGCGGAGCAATAGTTAAGCAAGGCGATAAATACATTGCATCGTACAAAGGATAAAAACCTCACGGTAATGCGGCACTGGTGTTTGATCAATTTCTAGCAGGGTTTGGGACAAAGCCTTGTTTTAAGTTCTGTACGTTGGGCATTTAGAAGATAATCTTTGCCAAATAAAAACACTAAAATAGACTATCAAACACAGATCCACTCACACCAAATATAGATGTTAGTGGACAATCCTAAGCCCGCCTTAGCGGGCTTTGTTGTATCTGACACTCAAATAATTCATGTTATTGGTGAAATAAAGCCTTGGGGTTTAAGTGCAACAAGAGAGCAAGGGATGGCTTGAAATATGTTTTCTGCGGTATTGCCGATGATTAAGCCTTTAATTCCAGAGCGCGCGACGGTACCCATTACGAGTACATCGACCTGTTCATCGTTCACCAATGCGGGGATTTTCTTATCTGCAGAACCGTGCAAATGATGAATTACCATTTCCCCCCCAATGCCTGACTGATGTATCAAAGAGTCGAGAGTCGCTCGATGCTTGATCCGCGTTGCTTCGATTTGTTTATCAAGTAAGTCATCTTCAATGTTTATCCAGACATGATGACGCAGGTAATTTTCCATTTCAAAGTCCCAACAAGAAACAATGTGTAGATGACTGTCGTAATTGTCTGCAATTGAATGGCCTAACTGTAATAGTCGAATGGCTAATTCAATTTGTTCTGGCTCTGTCACCATGGGATCGATCGCGACCGCAACACGGCCGTTATGTTTTAATTGATGTGTATGCTTATTTAGCCAAATTGGGCAAGGGCATTTACGTAATAGCTTCATATCTAATGCTTTAAAGCCTTTATTTCCGGTGTCAAGAGGTTCGGCATCTTTGACTAAAAGATCATGACCATGTTCAGCTATCGCGTGAATAATATTAATTGCAGGGTTACCACCACTTGTGATTTCGATAGAAATAGGCAGTGTGGATGCATCGGAATGGCGCATTGACTGAAGATTCTTCACCCCCGATTGCAAAGTGTTGATCAATGATTGATGGTAAGCCTCTTGATACTCCACCATATCTGGTGGTAATGCGGGGCAAACAATCAAGCCTTTTAATCTTGCATTGTTGCGCTCGGCAATTTCTAAAACACGCAATAGTGAGTCGCGGTCTTGATCCAACCCGTGATCGACATAAAGAATATTTTTAAATTTTTGCATAATCACCTTCCTTTACATAATTGTCGCTCTCAACTGAGTAAATCGCCACTTAGAAGAGAGAAATCTTGTAGATTTGTTCACGTTGTATGGAAGGTGATATTCGCAACAGGCTGATTATGGCGATAACATTAGACAGGGTCTGCTGTGAGTACAATTGTAACTCGTTATAGGCTAAGACATTAGGCTAGTACAAATGTTCTACAATATGATAAAAATGAGTAAATGAAGCAATTCGGAACTCTTGGAATGAGCCGACTCGCACTGCTTAATCAGTTGCGGGATGCCAAATGGCGCCTTCGCAAAAATTTAAGACTAGTGCAGTGAAAGGTGCACGCAGGGTGCCTAGAGGGACGACACTTGGCAACATGTGTCGTCTACTCAGGTGTTGCTTGCTAGAGACTTTTGTAAGTTAGTAGTTAACGGAAAATATGAGGTATCTAACGATTAACTCAGATTACGAGTAGCACTGCGCCTGCTCATTAATATAGCACTCGCTAAGTTTCTGGCATCAAGCAGCCATTACCGCCGAAGCACCGCTATCCATCGTCCCAAATTTAACAAGCTGGTTAGTGAGGCAGCGACATAGGTCAGCGCCGCCGCCTTGAGAATTTTCTCCGCATACTCTAGATCGCCTTCGTGCAGGTAGTTGCCTTTCTGCAGGGTTGGCAGGGCCTTGCCAAAACTGGCGTCAAACTCAACAGGAAGAGTCAACAAATGCACCATGGTACTTAGTGCCATTGAAACAACGCCAATGCCTATCGTTATCGCTCCTGCTTGCGGCAGGCGGGTTAGTATCAGGACAAGCGGAGCAGCCACTAGCATTATTCCGGCAATACGCTCGCCGACCATGGCGGTCTTTACGAGCTTTTGCCGCGCCAAGAACAAGGCCTCTCCACGTGAATCCTGAATGGCATGACCCACTTCATGGGCGGCCACAGTCACCGCGGTTAATGAGTATCCTGAGTAGTTCTCTGGCGAAAGACGCACAGCCTTGGCGCCTGGATCATAGTGATCACCAGCAGTGGTCTCTTCTACTTCGACATGATCTAGGCCGGCGCTGTCCAACAGGTGGCGAGCAAGCTCGCCACCGCTTCCTTGCTTACGGTAGCGATCGGCTGGTTGACTGTATTTTTCCATCACATGCTTGACCCATAGGCCTGGTAGGAAGACACATGTCGCGATGATGAGTAATATAATTATCCAGAACATTTAAACCAGTATGTTATTAGCAGTTGTGTGACTATTAGTCATTATACGCATAAAAATGAGCGGCAGATGCCTGTCGATAATAGGCCGAATAGAATAGGGGTAGAAGCTTTCCACCTCAGAGAGGCAAAGCTAACTGAGTGGACATCTTGCTCTTTGGCTGTTGATGTTGAATTTAGGCTTACCAAAGAGTTAGCACTCAGATGCGAGCACAGGTAATAGGTGCTCAATGAACGCCGCAATTCTGTGTTTTGGGCGCGTATGAAGTGCGAAGTGATCGCAACGGCCACCTCTTCATTTGGTGATACGATCAACGCGTTCCCCTCATCACCCAGAGCGCATTAGCAGTTGTGGTCGAGATCAGGAATAAGCCACCAAAGATAGCGGTATCTACGCTCGCCCCATCATGATTCGTCTTTGAGGCGAGTTTGCCATTAAACAATACCTTGATAAGGACCCTCAACAACTCTCAAGGTATGAGAACAAGTATGGTAATCAACACACGGAGGTTAAGACGTTGAGTGCTGCTGACACGGTTTAGAGCATAAACTTGTTATTTGATATGACCACTACCTATAATAGCGGCCATCACTCCAATGAGATTGCAATACACAATGATTACGCTTCACACCAACTTTGGTGACATACAAATCGAACTCAACAAAGACAAAGCGCCGCTGTCTTCACGTAACTTTAAAAAGTATTGTGAAGATGGTTTCTATAACGGCACTATCTTTCACCGCGTGATAAAAGGGTTCATGATCCAAGGTGGTGGTCTGACAAAATTGATGGACGAAAAGGGAACACGCGAACCTATCACCAATGAGGCGAATCGTGGTCTAAAGAACACTGTCGGTACTATCGCAATGGCTCGAACTGATGCCCCGCACTCCGCAACCGCGCAGTTCTTTATCAATCTTGCTGACAATGATTTCCTGGATCACACAGCAAAAACTAACAACGGCTGGGGTTATGCTGTATTTGGTAAAGTGACCTTAGGAATGGATGTTGTATATAAGATTTCAGAGGTACACACGCTATCACGGATGGGACATGATGATGTGCCAGCAGAGACGGTTATGATTGAAAGGGTAACTATAGAAGCACAACAAGAAGGCGGATAACACTGTCAACAATGAGTATTGGGGTAGAACTACCAATAGTTCCACATAAGTGACCGTGGCAGTGCTCAGAGCTATTTGGTCTACAGCAAAGCTCACCAGATTATACGTTCATTAAAGCTAGCAAAGTTTGGGGCAAAGGCATGTTACTTTACACCCATAAAAGGCATAGACTCACCTTATGAACCACTTGATGATTTGAAGAGCTAGAGCACTATTGCATTGATACTATACATTAGATTTTTAAACTAGAATTAGGCCACAGTACCGAATTGATTTGGCTTGGCCTAACAAACTTGGGGTACTTTTGAGTTATGAAGTGCCTAAAACGACTTTGAAACCCGTTTTGGGTTAGAAGTATTTTAACCAACAGGGTCGACCTGTGCAGATTAAACCAACAATGATCAATCTTTCGGGTATGTGATTAAACGTTACTGAAATCGTAGACATTTTATTGTCTACCGCCAGCCCCAACCTCAGACTCCACACTAATTTTCCCTACTAACATCGCATGGTCGCTACTTAAGGCTCCGTTTGTTGGTAGATGGTCGTCAAAACAGAGCATATCGACGGCAGTGACACGATCAGAAATGAGAATATGGTCAATCGCATTGGGGGTAAAACGATGATAGAAAGTATTAAATGGCCCCACGCCCAATAGCGTATCTAGAGGCTGCAATAGGTTATTTTTCCAAAGGCCCTGTAGTGACTGACTGTCCCGAGACTGATTGAAGTCTCCCATAATCACCACCGGTGCCTTGTTTATTTGCTTTTTCGCTATCTCGAACAAGGCATTAGCTTCATCGGCACGTTGAAAACTCGATACCCATTGCCCGTACAGTTGCGATTGTTTCTCAGTATAGTTGTCTGGCGCAGCCGAGGCGCGTTGAGATTTTAAGTGCACAGAAATTGCCGTGACAGCTGCTCCATTTGGCAAAGATACCCGTGCCATTGCAGGGTACCTGGCGAAACGAGACTGCATCTTAGGAGGGATCTTTACCCATTTGGCTTTATAGCGACTGGCAATGGCGACGCACGGCTGGCTAAACACAAAATCGTCTTCAATGTTAGGGCGATCTGGGCAGATAAAGTAATGGTAACCGAGTTCGAAGCACAGCTCTTTAAGTTCGGTGATACTAAACACTTCTTGAAACGCTATGATGTCGGCGTCTGCGGCAATGATTGACTCAGTTAACCACGAGCGCTTTTGTGTCCACTGCTCTGATGTCAAAATATTGTGCCACTCATAACTGGCAAAGGGTGGTTTGGCGAAATTACATAAATTTAGCGATGCGACAGTAAACTCTGACATGAAGACCTAATGCGATGAAAGCATTGTGATGAATAGACCAACGCTATCAGATGTTTAGAAAACTGGAAAGCGCAGGGTGGCCAATTACTGATGCGGCACTACACAATAATATCTCTGGGTAAGTTGGTGGCTCAGCGCCGCCTTCGACGGCATGAGCCGCATTGTTTCGACCGATGCACATAGTTTTCGGCGAGTTAGGCACAACGGGTAGATAAACAAGGCTGTCTAAAGGGATATAGTCTTCATCGCCTGCTTTCGCCACAAGCGGGTTAAGTAACTCGGACAATTTTTGGCTAGCCCGCAATAACTGGTGCAGCTCTTGGGGGGAGATTCGGTGCGACTATGGATAGGTCGATGACACCTCCCACATAAAACAGATGAAATTCAACAAATAATCTAAATGTCGACATTTTTATTGTCTAGCTTATGAGCTTGGAGAGCGTTCTACTATATCCAGCTGTGAAGACGGCTCTTTTCAAGTACGGTAACAAGCCCTTTGCCCGTTCGATGGTAGTGATTAACCAACGATTCTGAGGCTAGGGATGCGTTTCTATCAAGCGTTGCTTGAAGAATTTGGCTATGTTCATTGTCGACTTTACGGTATTGATAATCGACAGACTCCTCTGCTAGAAATCGGTAGCGGATATTCTGGTCGTAAAGTTGATTACAATAGCGCGATAAAATAGGACTATTGCATTCACTAAGCAGCCCCATATGGAAGGATTTGTGGGTACTTTCCCAAGCCTCAAAATCGTTTGGGTCAGCCCGATTTAGACGATGATGCAAAATAACCAGTTTTTCTTCCCACTGCTGATCGCCAAATTGAATACTTTGTTGCAGCGCAAGCACATCCAGCTGGCATCGAAGCATCAGTATTTCGTCAAAATTGGCTCGGCTGATTGGGGCAACAATAAATCCGCGTTGGTCGAGTCGATGCACTAGACCGTCAGAGGTAAGTAGACTGAGTGCTTCGCGAATGGGAGACGCACCAATGTCGAGTCTGTTTTTAAGCGACTCTATTTTGAGCTTTTCCCCCGGGGACAACTCACATTTAATGATCAAAGTGCGCAATTGATGGTATACCCGATTAATTGCGGTCTTACCTTGTTGTTCCAAGATTATTTTATTCATACTGTTCTTGCCTTTATTCTATTTTTAACTTAGTCAGGCCATCCAAATCAAACGAATATTTTTATTAATACTCACCAACTATTGTGTTGGTAATTCCAGCCAATGAGCAAGCAGATGTTTTAAGGCACCTAGAGCAATTCATCAACGCCGTATTGTTCTAGCTGGCTTACCGATCAACTATTTTGGAAAAGTTGCTGTTAAGTTTCTCTTAATTGTACCTTTTTTATACTATACCTAGGGCGTTTCTCGGCAGTTTACAGATCAGTATAACTTGCTTAGGGCGTTTATAAATCTGCACGCTTTCTTTTACTTGAGCAAGCAGAGAGGGAACTGATTAGGTAGAGAGAGAATCTGTGCGGTAAAGTCGACTAAGCGTATTTACGAATTGATGTTGACCTAATAATCGAACAATTAGCTTAGTAAGCTGGTTAAACTATAACGCTATTTTGATTGATGTGATAAAACGAAAGCGGCGATAACTGCTTGGTTATCGCCGCTTGTTTATTTTGGCATCGCATTTAACGTGAAAATGTTACGCTTGAGCGACTTCTTGTTCTTGCAGCACCGTGTTGTAGCGCTGTAAACCTGCTTCGAGATCCTCAATGAGGTCAGAGACGGACTCTAGCCCTATGTGCAAGCGTATTAACGTGCCTTTAAAGTTGGGGTTTGCGACTGTTCTTAGTGAGTTAAACGAGCGAGGTTCGTTGGCCAAAATAAGGCTTTCAAAGCCTCCCCACGAATAGCCCATACTGAAGTGGCGCATACCATCAAGCAGTGCGGTGGTCGCTTTAGTATTACTGGTTTTAAGGACAAAAGAGAACAGCCCATTTCCGCCCGCAAAGTCACGTTTGAAAAACTCATGTCCTGGACAGGTGGCTAACGCAGGGTGACGTACATGATCAACCTCAGGTCTTGCTGCCAGCCACTGAGCAACTTCTAAGCTTGCATCTTGGTGCTGTTGTAGCCGAACGCCTAAGGTGCGTATACCGCGCAATGCCAAGTACGCATCGTCTGGTGAGATACATTGACCCATTAAGTAGCTCTGCTCTCGCAACTGAGGCCACAATTCTTCGCGTGCTACAGCGGTGCCTAGCATAACGTCTGAGTGCCCCACAATGTATTTTGTCGCCGCCTGAATGGAGATATCGACACCGAAGTCAAACGGTGAAAACTGCACACCAGCCCCCCAAGTATTGTCGAGCATCACAATAATATCGTGCTTATGAGCAATAGCAGAGAGCGTTGGTATGTCCTGAATTTCCATAGTGATAGAGCCAGGTGATTCGGTGAAGAGAATCTTAGTATTTGGTTGGATCAACGACTCAATCTCTGCACCCAACATTGGGTCATAATAGGTCGTCTCAACGCCAAGCTTTTTAAGCATGGTGTCGCAAAAATCGCGCGTTGGTTCATAGCAGGTGTCCACCATAAGAATGTGGTCACCGGTTTCGATAAACGACAATATCGCGTTAGAGATGGCCGCTGTTCCGCAAGGATAAAGTGCGCAGCCTGCACCACCTTCGAGCTCAACCATCGCGTCTTGAAGGGCAAAGTGAGTTTGCGTACCGCGACGTCCGTAGAACAGGGTTTGATTGGTGCGATTGATCATCGCATGCTGTTTTTCTGCTACAGTATTAAAGACTACGGTCGATGCACGTTGAACTGACGGGTTTACAACACCGTTAGTCCATTTCTTACTTCTACCTGCGGTGACATAGTTGGTGGCTTTGGTTTTACTCATTAGACTTCCCTGCAAAATGTTGATGCCTCATTTAAACCATGAGGCAGCAGGGTTTGGCAAGTGCTTTTTGTGTGAGGGCGCTGACTAGAGTAGGGGACTGAACAAAAAGAATGCTCGTTCTAAGAAACGATGGGTAAAGCTACGCTTTGACCAATCTTCTTTATCAAGTTGATGGGACTGTTCTATGTATTGACGTTGTAACCACACCATCTCTTCGGTGAAAGCTTTATCATCAACCACCAAAGTGACTTCAAAATTCAACCAAAGACTGCGCATATCTAGGTTAACGGTGCCTACTAAACAATAGGTATCGTCAATGACAACCGATTTAGTATGCAATAGTCCCCCATGAAATTCGTAGATTTCGACTCCTGCAGATAACAATTCCGCGTAATAGGCGCGACTGGCCCACTGAACCATGATGGAGTCATTCTTTTGAGGGATGATGAGTCTCACCTTAACACCACGTTGTGCCACTGTACGTAGGACTTCGAGTAACTCTTCGCTCGGAACAAAGTAGGGGGTAGTGATGGTAACACTCTTGTCAGCTCGACTGATCGCAATGCCGAGAACTTGTTGGATTAGATTGTGCGGCATACCCGGCCCGGAAGGGACCACTTGTATAGGGTGCAATTCCTCGAGTGTCTCAATGTGGCATTCAGGATGAGAAGGTAAAGACTGTATCCCGGTTTCTGCTTCCCAATCCCACGCATGTATGGCAGCGAGGACATTTACCGCAGGGCCTTTAACACGGATCATTATATCAACCCACTCCCCGACACCAGCGTTTTGTTTAAAGCAGCTAGGATCAACTAAATTCATCGAACCGGTATAGGCAATTGCGTCATCAATGGCGATGATTTTTCGATGAAGTCGTAGATCGAGACGTCGTAAAAATGCTCGCATAGGATTCACTTGCAAGGCTTGTACGACATTAACCCCTGATAGTTTAAAGCGCTTTGGCCAGTCACTTCGAAAAAACGAAAGGCTCCCTGCTGAATCGAGCAGCACTTCAACCTTGACCCCTCGTTGGGCTGCATTCATCAGGGCGCGCGCGACATTGTCCGCTAAGCCGCCAGGATGCCAGATATAAAACTCCATTCGCACATGGGTTTGAGCATTATCAATATCGTCAACAATGGCACCTAAAATGCCTTTGGGTGTGGTCAGCAGTGAGAGTGTGTTAAAGCCAAGTGCCGGAATATCCATACGGTTAGTACATAGATGATCGATATGGGCGATTTGTGTCGGCATTTTATCGGGTACGTGCGCAGCGCAATCGTGCAGTTGGTTAAACCATCCGCGATACGCTTCGAACATCTGATCGGCACGTTCCCCTCGTTTACGTCCAAGGTTAAGTTCACCTATGAGGAAGTACATGATCACGCCAAGTACTGGAAGAATGTAGATGATCATCAGCCAAGCCATTGAAACACTGACTGATCGTCGTTTTATGACCACACGTAAGGTGACACCTGCAACAAGTACCCAGTAAAGGCCAATTCCAGTTAATGTGAGTACTCGGTAAAATTCTTCCATTGATAAGCTTTTGTCGTTGTTCGCTTTTTTAGATTCTAATGCCAAATGAGAGGAAAAGCAGACTGTTTTGATCAGAAACTTGACTCAGAAGTGAGGCAAGGTGAAAAACATGTCAAATATTGTTTCAGGATGTTAATTGACGGCTCAATAAATGAGCTGAGGTGAATATTTCAACACGATCTGTCGAAAATTTGAGCTAGCGCGGCAATATATACCATTGCCGCTTTCAATTTTAATTCGAAACTGTTTTACTTGCACCTATTGAGCGCCGATACAAATTTTATGAAGTGTAAATCAAAATTTACACCCTCTTTTGGACGCCCATGACACATTGCAATACACAACAATATTTTTGGAGTTATAGTGGCTACTACACCTTCTGCCCCACGTGATAATTGGGGTTCCAGACTTGGATTCGTAATGGCAGCAGCCGGTTCTGCTGTTGGCTTGGGTAACATTTGGAAGTTCCCATACACCGCTGGTCAAAGCGGTGGTGGTGCATTCCTCATGATTTACCTGTTGTTTGTTATTTTTATTGGCTTTAGCGTTATGCTGACAGAGTTTGCGATTGGTCGTAAAACTCAACGCAGTGCAGTTGGTTCTTTCAAATCAACGGACAAACGCTGGACCTTTGTAGGCTTTATGGGCGTGCTAAGTGGTTTTCTGATTATGGGCTTCTACCCTGTAGTTGGTGGCTGGTCGCTTGCGTACATCTTTAAAGTTGGCGGCGGTTTGCTCAACACACCTGAAGCAATCGGTGATAGCTTTGGCGGCTTTATATCTAACCCTGTTCAACCCCTTATTTGGATGGGTATCTACATTGCACTAAACATTGCGGTGGTGATTAAAGGTATTTCTGGTGGTATCGAAAAGGCTGGTAAGGTTCTTATGCCACTTTTGTTCTTGATCCTAATCGTTGTGGCTGTGAAGGGACTGTCTCTTCCGGGTGCAAGCGCGGGGCTGGAATTCCTGTTTAAACCAGACTTCTCTAAAGTAGACAGCTCTGTAGTACTTGCTGCTCTTGGCCAAGCGTTCTTCTCGTTAAGCCTTGGTATGGGTGCGATGATCACTTACGGCTCTTACCTAAAGAAGAAAGAGAACCTAGTTCAAACGACTGCGATGGTTGTTTCTATGGATACAGCGGTTGCTATCCTAGCTGGTGTGGCAATGTTCCCAGCAATGTTTGCATTCGCGATTGAACCTGCTGCTGGTCCTGGCCTAGTATTTGTTGTCGTACCTCAGCTATTTGCTGAAATGGGCGGAACAATTGGTTTACTGTTCGCAATGATGTTCTTCATTGGTCTAACGGTTGCGGCACTGACTTCATCAGTATCACTTCTAGAAGTTGTGGTGTCTTATCTTATCGATGAAAAAGGCCTGTCACGTAAGACTGCGGTATTCGGCGCAAGTTCTATCATGGCTGTAATGTGTATCTTTGCATCGCTATCGCTTGGCGGCTTAGGTCCAACAATCTTCGGCACGGGTGCATTTGATGTATTTGACTTGCTAACTGACAAGGTCTTCCTAGCGGTTGGTGGTATGTTTATCTGTATCTTCGCTGGCTGGCGTATGAACCGTAGCGATCTAGAAAAAGAGATCACTAACGACGGTGAAGTATCGTTCCCACTATTTGGTCTATGGTACAACCTAGTTAAGTTTGTTATCCCATTTGCAGTTGCGATTGTGGCTTACATGGGTATCAGTGGTGGCTTTGAGAGCGGTCAAGGCCCTATCATGCTGCTAGGTATTGCAATCATAGCGGTCATCGCTTTGGTTTCGAAAAAGCTTTAATTACTCATTGAGAGTAAAATAGTGAAGCGGAGATGCTGTAAGCATCTCCGCTTTTTTTATATAGTGTGCTGCCATTTGGCATTTACAGCGCGACAGAAAATATTATGTTTACATTGATCCATCAACACCCTGACTTTGTCGTGGTCAACAAACACCCCGGTGTAAGTGTTCATAAAGATGACAACGAGCACGCCTTCATTGACTATGTTGAGCGAACCTTACAGATAGAAAAGCTATTTCTAGTGCACCGTTTAGATAAGATGACCTCTGGTTTGCTACTGTTGGCGACATCGAGTGCGGCGTGTGCAGTATTGGCTCAGCTTTTTTCCTCACGGCAAATCAACAAATACTATGTTGCGATCAGCGACAGTAAGCCGAAGAAAAAGCAGGGGCTTATTTGTGGTGACATGCAAAAATCGAGACGCAGTGCTTGGAAGCTGTTAAAAACAACACATGATCCTGCTGTAACCCAATTTTTTTCAACCAGCGCCGGTCAAGGGCGTAGGCTGTTCATTTGCAAACCCTATACGGGGAAAACCCACCAAATTCGCGTTGCGCTTAATTCCTTGGGTTCGGCCATTTGTGGTGATGCTATCTATCAACCAAATATCGCAGGCAATGTCGACCGGGGCTATTTGCATGCTTTTCAATTGCACTTTTCGTATCTAGGTGAAGATTGGCAGTTCGAGTGCAACCCCAGCGAAGCCGAGAACATGGGGGAGCTTTGGCATGCGCCGGAGGTGAAAGTGGCACTAGCCCAGTGGCAGTCTCCTGAAACGCTCAATTGGCCGAAGCTACCTGCTCGCTTTAATTAGTGAGTTTTTAACTGTTTAAAGAGATTTTTATGACTACTCCTTCTCTTACTATTCTTATCGACATTATTGATAAGGCACTAGAGCAAGACGCTCAGCACCACCGCCGTCTTTTCCATGGCCGAGGCCGCACACATGCTGGGTTAGAACAGATTACTGTGGACTTAATAGCCGACCAACTTGTGGTGTCCCTTTTTAAGCCTGAAGAGCAGTCTGATTTAGACTTTCTGAAGCAGGCATTACTCGAGCGTTATACAACGTTGTGGAATGAACGATACACCCTCACTGCCTTACTTTTACAGTATCGTTATTCTGGAGCGCCGCAGATGGAATGTTTGGCCGGTGACGTCAATCTGCACCCCGTCTTTGTTGAAAACGGCTTAAGTTATCAACTGACGCTTGGAAAGAACCAAAATAGCGGATTGTTTTTTGATATGAAAAACGGACGGAAATGGGTTCAAGCACAGTCAAAAGGCCAGCGAGTCCTTAACTTGTTTGCCTATACATGCGGGTTCTCCGTTGCCGCAATTGAAGGAGGGGCCGACCTTGTTGTTAATGTCGATATGGCAAAAGGTGCATTGTCCACAGGACGCGATAATCACCGTTTGAACCAACAACCCCTAGAGCGAGTAAAGTTTTTTGGTCATGATATTTTTAAGTCGTGGGGAAAAATTAAGAAGTCAGGTCCTTATGACTTAGTGATCATCGATCCTCCTTCTTTTCAAAAAGGCAGCTTTGCATTAACCACCGATTATCAAAAAATATTGCGTCGTCTCGAGTCACTCACGACACCAGATGCTAAAGTGCTGGCATGTGTTAATTCGCCCGCGGTGACCAGCCAGTTTTTAATTGATGGAATGGCTGAACACGCGGCAGAATTCGTTTTTGAGTCGCGCATTGACAACCCAACAGAATTTGCTGATATCGATGAAGAAGCGAGTTTGAAATCGCTGATATTTAGCAGCAAGTCCTAAATTGGAACACCCAGAGGTAAGTATGCAAAACGTAGCAATATTTGTAGATGTACAAAATGTGTATTACACGACACGTGATGCATTCGGACGGCACTTCGATTACAACGCATTTTGGCGAACCGTAAGTAAAGAGTTCAATATTGTTGAGGCCAATGCTTACGCCATCGCTAGCTCAAACCCAAAGCAGCGTCAGTTTCACCATATCTTGAGAGGGATAGGTTTTAATGTAAAACTTAAACCTTTTATTCAACGCTCGGACGGCAGTGCTAAAGGCGACTGGGATGTCGGTATCACCATTGATGTATTAGAGAACGCCATTACTCAGCAAGTTGATAAGATCATTTTGGTCTCCGGTGACGGTGACTTTGATCTACTGGTTAAGCGTGTGCAAGAGCATTATGGTAAAACGGTGGACGTGTATAGCGTTCGTGCACTATCGGCGCAATCCCTCATTGAGCAGTGTACTCGCTACACAGCCATTGATGATTCGCTACTACTCTAAACCGACTCAGCGTGTTTTATGGTGTGATATCCGTACCAAATTCGCGTCATCGTGGTGAAAAAGCACATTAGCGCAAAAACCGCCGCGATGAGTGCGAAATGGTTAGGCAATAAACACATTAGGATAAAGCAGCTTATGGTCTCAGTGCCTTCTGTTAACCCGCTCATGTAATACAGCGATTTATTTTGATACACCGGATTGGCGAGCTTGTAGCGACTCGCCATGATCGCAAAAGATAAAAAGCTAGTACCGGTGCCCACAAACGAAAAGATCAACACGGCCCCAGCGATTGCATTGCTTTCAGGACTTGCGAGTACAAACCCAAGTGGGATACTTGAATAAAACAAGAAATCTAGACTGATGTCTAAAAAACCTCCAGAGTCACTAATGCCTGTTTGCCTTGCAACTGCACCATCAATCCCATCAAATATCCTGTTAATCAATATAAATACTAACGCCCAAAGATAGTGTTCGGTTGCAAGCAATGGTAACGCAACCGCACCCAACGCAAAGCCAGCTAAGGTCACTTGATTCGCTGTAATTCCTTTCTGATGAAGATGATAACCGATAACATTAAGCGGTTTTTTAATAACAGCAATCGCGTACCTATCCAGCATCTTGCACTCCTAACTTAATGAGACGTTGTGCGTCTGGGACATCTTCAATATCGTGGGTGACCATGATCGCTGGAAGTTGATGAGTGCGTATTTGCCCAAACACCCATTGGCGAAACTCGTCTCTTAAATGTTTATCCAGTTTACTAAAAGGTTCATCAAGTAATAATGCACGGGGCTTAGCCATTAAGCAGCGCAGCAGGGAGAGACGTGAGCGCTGCCCACCCGAAACCTGATCTGCAGAGGACTCGGCTAAGTGCTCCAGTCCAATTTCAGAGAGCGCAGCGATCGCGGCCTGGCGACGGTCTTTCCCTTTTACAGAATTGGGTAACGCAAAGGCGAGGTTTTGCCAGATGTTCAAATGTGGAAACAGCAGATCGTCTTGGAAGAGCATTCCTACGTGGCGAAGATGCGGCTCTAAATCACACAGCTGCGTGTTATCTAAACTGATATGACCTGAATAGGTGAAATCAGGATGCAAGTGGCCGGATATGACTTTCAACAGCGTTGATTTACCACACCCACTTGGCCCCATTAAACTAAACACTTCTCCGGATTCAACAGAAAAGCTTATAGGATCAAAGAGTGGATCCCCGTTTTTAGGATTTATTTGTAGGGACTGTATTGAAAGTGTCATCAGACGCTCGCTGTTGGTGAGAAGTTAAAGTTGATTTACGTGAGCTTACGGCTCGTTTTGATGCGCTTTTATTGAGCCAGACGCTGGCGGCCATCGCGATGGAGTAAAATATTAAAGGCAATAACGTCTGCCAAAGGCCGTATATTGCCATAATGCGTCGGTCGCTACCGCTGGTTAACGCTACGGCTTCCGTGGTAATTGTGGCAATGCGTCCCCCACCGAGCATCAGTGTCGGCAAATACTGCGCAAGGCTTACGCTTGCACCAACTGCCCAAGCAAACAGCAGAGGCGGTGCGAGTAAGCGACACTTAACGGCAATAAAGGTGTACAGAGGACTTTTACCAAGGCTCAAGCTGACCTGGCTATATCGCTCTTCATAGGCCAACCACGGCCCTTTAAGTGATAAATAGACATAGGGTAGGGCAAAAAACAGGTGAGCCCAAATGACCCAAAAAAGATGGTTATCAGGTGCGATGACTAACGCCGTTATCTGCAACCCAAACAATAACGACAACTGCGGAATGACCAGTGGGATCAAAATTACGATGAGTGGCAGTTTGAAGCGTCCTTTGGACTGCAGTTGGAGTAATGTCGCAGTCAACACTGTTGCCACGGCGGCGGTGATGAACGCAAGCAGTGTGGAGTCCCAGAGTGTGGTCGAAAGACTGTGCCATTCGTTTTGCCAAAACTGCCATGACCAACTCGTGGGCATGATGTCAGGAAAGCGCCAACGTTTTGCCACGCTCCATACTACCAATAGGGGAATGATAAACAGATACATGATCTGTATGAACCGGTAAGGTGTATTGCCGACGGTCCATAGTGCTTTTTTGCCAGAAAACTGCCACGAGTTCCATCGGTTTAGCAACGCTTTTTCTAGTAGCCAGTACGCTGTTAACGATAGCAACGTGACGATGGCAAGCAACACTGCTCCTGACGCGGCGCGTGGAAGTAACTCTAATTGCGGCTCGTTAAACCATTGCCAGACAAGCACGGCAAACGAAGTGGGTTGTGTTGGGCCAATGATCAATGCGACGTCAACGACACTAATGCCATATGCCAACACCGAAAAAATCGCAAATCGCATTTTTGGAAGCCAGATCGGTAAGATCACTTTCCACCAAAATTGTGACTTGGAGTATCCCAATCCCGACGCTACAGGAAGTAGCTTGGCGTAGGGTATTTGTGACAGTACAGAGAGACTCATTAACAGTAGAAAGGGTGTTTCTTTCAAGATCAATATAAAAATGAGTCCAATGCCATAAGGGTCTTTAACGAACCACTCAAAGAACTGACTATCGCTAAATAGTGGCTCGATTATTCGAGCAATAAAGCCTGTTGGTGCCCAAAGCAGCGCAAACCCGATAGCAAATCCCACATGAGGAAATGCCAACATTGGACTTAACCATCGCAGCAGGGACGTCATGCGATGACTGTCCCAACTGCGATGCAGTATTGAAAAACAGAAATAGACCGAGAGTACTGTGGAGACAGTTGCCGTCACTATAGTAATACTAAGAGAACGCTCGACACCGGGCCATTGCCAAACCATGTTCCAATAGTCGATCCCGACGTGATTGAGACCAAGCATCGGCATATAACCTAATGCCGATGCTATGACGCCAAATATTCCGGGGATCAGCGGTAAAATTGATAGCGAGGCAATGAGCCATCCAAGTGTCCGGTACATCTTTATCCGTTATTATTGATTGTAGCGCTTTAACCACGCTTGCTCGAGAGCGGTTTGCCAGCTTGGGTGTGGCTCTGGTACCGATTTATGCAGCTTGGTTTTAGCCGCACTCCCCGTCAAAACAGATTGCTTTAATACCGATGGGTCACCCCAAATCGACAGATCGCCCTTACGTGATTGTGCTTCTGGGCTCAATAAGAAGTTGATTGCCACTAAAGCACCAGCCTTAGACTGAGCATTCCATGGGATCGCCATAAAATGAATGTTAGACAGTGCACCAGATTGCATTGCGTATGACGCGGTGCTTTCTGCGAGTGTACCGTTTTCTTGCGCCGAAAATACCGCATTAGGGTTAAACGAAATGGCAAGGTCTAGCTCACCATCATCAAGCAGTTGTAGTGTTTGCGCTGTGCCTGATGGAAATTGTTTACCTGCACGCCAACTATTTGGGTGAAGCTCGTCTAGATAGCTCCATAAAGGTGCTGTAAACGCGTCAAACGTTTGCTCATCAACCGGTTGTTGCAACTGTGGATCGTTATTGGTTAGTTCAATAAGCACGGCCTTAAGGAAGCTGGAGCCGTGAAACTCTGGTGGCTTAGGGTAGCTAATTTTTCCAGGGAATGCTTTTGCGTAACTCAGTAGTTCGGCATAGGTCTGAGGTGGGTTATTGAGTGTTTGTTGATCATGAATAAACACCAGTTGCCCCACACCCCAGGGTGCTTCTAAGCCGAGTGTTGGTTCAGAAAAGTCACTGTCTACTGGAAGATCTAGGTTTACATGTTGCCAATTCGGCAGTGAAGGCGCAAAAGGTCCAAACAGCAGTTGGTTGTTTTTCATCGACTTAAAGTTTTCGCCGTTGATCCATACCATGTCTACTGAGCCGCCAGTGTGATTGTTCGCCGCTTTTTCTGCCAACAGTTTTGCGCCTGTTTCCGCAATGTCGGCAACTTTCACGTGCTTTAGTGTCACGTTATATTGAGATTGTAGTTGTTGGTCGGCCCATTTTAAGTAGTTATTGATCTCTTGGCTGCCGCCCCATGCGTGAAAGTATACTGTTTGGTTTTGGGCTTGTTCAATGACAGCATCCCAGTTGTTAACGTCCGGATTTGTAGCAGAGACTGCGGTGGAGATTGCCAGCGACAATCCAGCAATGAGTAGAGTTTTTTTCATGGTTTCCTTTCCAAGATTGATTGGTCTGTTAACAGACCGTGCTTTCTAGCACTTTCTTTCACCGTTTGTCATTTTTAAATCGTTGAGCTGTCGAAAACGATAGACAGGCTCTAGACGAATAGTACTAGAGCCTTTTTAGCGTATGAGGATTAAGAGCCTGCTGCACTAGGGTTGCAGGTGCTGTCGCTAATTAGCTCGTTTACGGTTATTTGACCACGGCTGTTGCGAATACGAATTTCATACACTAATCCTTGCTTCAACGTTGTTAGGATCTCACTGTTGCTGCAGTAATACTTTTCGGCTTGTTGATATAGTGCTTGTGCAGACAACGTCGAATCGCCAGCGTAAAGCATTTCTAAGATAACTCGATTTTGCTTAGCCTGGGCGCGAACAATAGACAGCGAACCATAATTGACTGGAAGACCGGAAGAGAGTATCTCGGCTCTACGATCGGCCAGTAATTCGAGTTCACGTTGTTGATCCATTTGAGAAGAGCAGCCGACGCTGATTATTGCGGCGGCAACAAGCAACGTACGCCCTACGAATCTGAAGACGCTGGTCACTAGAGCACCTTCTTAAAGGGTTTGACGATCACACTGCTATAGACGCCAGCTTCTACGTAAGGATCGGAGTTTGCCCATTGCTGAGCGTGTTCTAACGAGTCGAACTCCGCAATCACGGTTGACCCCGTAAATCCCGTTTCGCCCGGGTCTTCAGTATCCAATGCAGGCATTGGGCCTGCAGTCAGCAAACGTCCTTGGTTGCGAAGCGCTTCCAGTCGAGACAAATGCTCTGGGCGCACTGACTGGCGAAGTGGCAATGAATTTTCTACATCAGTTGCAAAGATGACGTACCACATAAGTCATTCCTTATTCTTAGTTAGTCGTTAATCTGGTTTAATAGGTCTTGGTCGGCCGTCATCATCAATGGCGACGTAATTGAATGTGGCGTCACAAACCATGTAACGCTCACCCATTCCTGCATTGCTCACAGGCCTTACCCACACTTCTAGGTCAATCGACATAGAGGTTCGACCTATTTTAGCGCATTTACCGTGACAACATACGACCGCGCCCACAGAAACGGGACGTTTAAAGGTCATACTTGAAACTGATACCGTAGCAATGCGTCCACCGGAAATCTCCTTGGCGAGCATGCCACCTGCTAAATCGAGTTGAGACATTATCCAACCACCAAAAATATCGCCATTGGCGTTAGTGTCGGCGGGCATGGCTAATGTTCTGAGTAGCATTTCACCGTTGGGTGACTTGGTCGATACCTGTTCCATTATTCTTCTGATTCTTCCTTTGGTAAATGTTTGAATATGTACACCCCAGTAATGAGCGTAAACAGTAGTGTCCCAATCAGTAACCCAAAGACTTTAAAGTTGACCCACACGTCTAACGGTAACTGAAAGGCTATATAGATATTGAGAAGAGCCGCAGCGATAAAAAAGCCTACCCACATCCAGCTAATACGTTTCCAGACATTCTCTGGTAGCTCGATTTCTTTCCCAAGCATGCCCTTGATTAATGGTTTTCCCATCCAATCGGATACAACGAGCGCACCGGCAAAAAGGGCATACACAATAGTCACTTTCCATTTGATGAAATTAGCATCTTGTAACGCCAGAGTCATGCCACCAAACACCGCAATCATCACTAGGGTAACCCATTGCATCTTTTCGACTTTTTTATAAATAAGGTAAGTGATCAGTACTTGCACAGCTGTTGCGGCGATCAATGCCCCGGTCGCAACGTATATGTCAAAAAACTTATACAGTACAAAAAATATCACTAGGGGTAAAAAGTCAATCAGCTGTTTCATCATAAAACTGCAATATAGAGGGTTAACTTCAGTCTAACAAGGATTGAGAATCAGTCCAACCTAACTCGCGAAACACTGTGTCGAATCATTTTGTACAAACGGGGAAAGAAGTAGCTAAACACCAACAGACTCTGTAGAGCGATATTTTTATGTTTTATTTGAGGCTGTAACTTTAGCAATTGCTAATGAAAATGACATATATATCTGAAACTTAGCTAATAAACCAGCAACTGGGAATTTAATAGAGTATTTCTTCATTTTTACCTCAAGTCACCGATGCATTGGCCGATGAGTAATTAATCGTTACATAAAGATACAAATTCGAATTTTAATTACAACGTCAAAAGGATAGTCACATGCACAATTATCTAAGCAGGCTGAGTGTGGCAACGAAGCTTCGAAGTTTAATTGCCTTTTCAGGTATGCTCATATTGTTTACCCAAATAATGGGGGTTTATTCCCTTAAGGAAGAAGCGATTGTTGAGCGAAAGCTTGCAGCTGAATCGTTAGTCGATGTCGCGCTGACCCAATTTTCTTTACTAGAAAAACGCGTGCAACAGGGACAAATCAGTGTAGAAGAAGCGCAAACCCTGGCGATTGAATTTGTTAATCAAACTCGTTATGCGGGCGATGGTTACTTCTTTGTAAATACATTAAACGGAGATATGGTAGTACACCCAACATCGCCAAATCTTAACGGTCAAAACATGCTTCGCAGCAGTCAGTCGCACATTACGTACGCGTTTACAGAAATTACAGCGGCGGCGAGGCGCGGGGGAGACTTTGCAACTTACGACTGGCCAATTCCTGGATCGACCGCCCAAGAAGAAAAACTCACTTTTGTTAAACCCTTTGCTTCTTGGAACTGGTCGGTTGGTACCGGCGTGTATATGTCAGATATAGAAGAGTCATTCAGCGAGCTGCTAATAGAGAAAACCATATTGTCCGTTGTAGTGATCGGTTTATTGGTGTTAATGGGTGCCCTCATTGCGCGTAACATCATTGAGCCTTTGCAAGCGATGCAACTACGCGTTGCCAAAGTAGCAGCGGATAGAGATTTGACCATTCAGGTTCCTGTTCAAGGCACCGATGAAATTGCTCAATTAGGTAATGCGTTCAACACCATGACGCAAGAGCTAAAAGAGATTGTCGCTCACATTCGCGGCAGTACGGATTCTTTAGCGTCACAGGCTGAAGAGCTTGCGACCGTCACTGTGCAGATTAAAGGTGGTGTAAACAACCAACTTGAGCAAACGACCGCTTCGGCAACCAGTATTGAGGAAGTGAACGTTAGTGCTACGTCGATATCGAGTTCGACAAACGATGCCTTAGACATGACGGGTGCAACCAGCATGGTTGTTGACGAAGCCTCTATGCAAGTTAAGCAGAATGTTACAGTGATTGAGCGTATTGCCGATCGCGTTGACGTTGCATCGAATCACGCAGAAAAACTGGCACACTCGTCGAACGAAATTGGCGAGATATTAGATGTGATTAAACAAATTGCCGAACAAACGAACTTGTTAGCCCTTAACGCTGCTATCGAGGCAGCACGAGCTGGCGAGCAGGGCCGTGGGTTTGCCGTGGTCGCTGACGAGGTAAGAACTCTCGCATCGCGCACGCAAGAATCTACAGGTAGCATTCAAGATATTATCATGCAGCTCCAAAGTGAAGTCGCGTCAACCGTAGACGTGATGTCTGAATGTAGAACTCAGACTGAAGAGGGGATGGCAATTGCTCAAAATTGTGGTGAAGCGTTAAGCTCGGTCAATACAGCGATTGAAGAGCTCAGAGTGATCACCACAGACGTAGCGGAGGCGACCTCAAGCCAGCAAGAGCAGCTAACACACATCAGTGCAAATACGCAGAGTGTGGCCTCAGAAGCGCGAGACTCTCAAGAGGCGACCTATCAAATGGGGCAGTCATCTGAACATCTAAGCCAAATGGCCCAAAATCTGAATGAAATCGTTAATCGATTTAAAATTTAGCGCAAGACACATCATTTGGGTTGCTTCATGTAATCTACAAATAATGAACTGTTAGATACACAACAAAAAGCCAGTTCGTAATGAACTGGCTTTTTGTTAACTGCGATAGAGCAAATCTACTTTATGGTCGCGGCTTTCATTGTAGTGACGAAACTCGATAGTTCCGACAACACCTTAGCTTTATCATTTTGGTTGTTTTCAATGATTTTGACTACAGCAGAGCCGGAAATCGCCCCGGCTGCTCCTGCTGAAATAGCTTGCTGGACTTGCGAAGGCTCTGAAATGCCAAATCCCAGAAGAGGTGGTGGCGCATCAAATTTAGCAAGGCGTGTGATCATATCACTGACTGGCATATTGGCTTTAGTTTCAGCACCGGTAACACCAGCGCGCGACAATAAGTAGGTGTATCCCGAACCGAGCTTAGCTACCTGTTGCAGTGTGTCGTCACTAGCAGTTGGTGGCGCGATAAAGATAGGGTCTATACCGGCTTTGCTGGCCGCTTGGTTAAAGTCATCACTTTCATTGGTTGGAACGTCGGCAATTAACACCGAATCTACCCCTGCCTTGGCACACTTTCCATAGAAGGAATCCAATCCGTTGGCGTAGACAAGGTTTGCATAGACCAACAAACCCACCGGAACATCAGGATATAGCGAGCGTACCTGACTGATGATGTCAAAGCAGGTGTCTGGCGTGGTACCAGAGTTTAACGCGCGGATGTTAGCACCTTGGATTGTTGGACCGTCAGCAAGGGGATCTGAAAACGGAAACCCAAGCTCTAGCGCGTCCGCGCCAGAGTCAACTAAGGTTTTAATGATCTCAAGTGACAACTCAGGTGTTGGATCACCGATAGTTACGAAGGGAACAAACGCACCCTCATTTTTCGCCTCGAGAGCTGCAAATAGAGTCGAGTATCTGGCCATTACAGCGCTCCTTTTTTATCGAGTATATCTTGAACTGTAAATATATCTTTGTCGCCGCGACCAGAGAGATTCACCACAATGAGCTGCTCTTTGTCAGGGTTGTCTTGCGCCATTTTAAGCGCGTAGGCAAGTGCATGCGATGACTCGAGCGCTGGAATGATACCCTCGTTACGGGCTAATATCTGAAACGCTTCTAGCGCTTCATCATCGGTAGCGGATTCGTACGTTGCGCGTCCAGTCGCATTAAGGTGCGCATGCTGTGGACCTACAGATGGGAAGTCCAGGCCCGCAGATACAGAATACGACTCTTCAACTTGACCATGTGGATCTTGCATCAACGGGGCTTTCATACCAAAGAAAATACCGGTCTTGCCGTGTTTCAGTGGCGCACCATGTTGATCGGTATCGATGCCAAGTCCAGCAGGTTCAACACCAATTAGTTTCACTTCTTTCTCATCAATAAAGTCAGCAAACATACCAATGGCATTGGAGCCACCACCAACACACGCGATCACCGCATCAGGTAGTCGGCCTTCTCGCTCTAGGATCTGAGCTTTGGTCTCTTCCCCGATCATTTTTTGAAATTCACGTACGATGGTTGGGAATGGGTGCGGGCCGGCTGCGGTGCCCAATAGGTAATGTGCGGTTTCGTAGCTGCCTGACCAATCACGCATTGCCTCATTACACGCGTCTTTTAACGTAGAGGCACCAGAATGCACAGGGATCACTTCGGCTCCCATCAAACGCATGCGAAATACGTTAGGACTTTGACGTTCTACGTCTTTAGCGCCCATGTAAACTCGGCATTTTAAACCTAATAGCGCACAGGCTAATGCCGTGGCCACGCCGTGTTGTCCTGCGCCAGTTTCTGCGATGATCTCGTGTTTACCCATGCGCTTAGCGAGCAGTGCTTGTCCCAAAACCTGATTGGTTTTGTGCGCGCCACCGTGAAGTAAATCTTCACGCTTAAGATAAAGTTTGGTTTTTGTGCCTTTGGTGATATTGCGAGTTAGGGTAAGCGCCGTTGGGCGACCTGCGTATTCTTCTAAGAGCTCAATAAACTCTTTTTGAAACTCAGGATCCGCTTGTGCATCAATAAACGCTTGCTCGAGCTGCTCCAAAGCAGGAACGAGGATCTGTGGGACAAACTGTCCACCGTATTCCCCAAAATAGGCGTCTAATTTAGCCATGTTTACTTCCTTAAAAATCTTTGATGGCTGCAAATGCAGCGGTTAATTTTTGCAAATCTTTTTTACCTGGTGCGCTTTCGACACCAGAGTTGAGATCAAGCCCAATACAGCCGAGTGATGCCGCTTGTTTTGCGTTATCTGGATTGATTCCACCGGCCAGCATAACGCTCTTATTGGTTAACATTGACCAGTCAAATTGTTGTCCTGTGCCACCAGATTGCTCGCCAACTTTTGCGTCGAGTAAATGCCTATCGACGTCGTTTGGGATAAGTTCGGGTAGGACATCACTTACCCCATAGGCTTTCCAAATTTCACAGTGCTCAGGCAATGCTTGTCTAAGTTCCGTGATGTATTGCTGGCTTTCGTTGCCATGTAATTGCACGGCATGCAGGCCTAACTCAGTCGCATACTGAACGACACTGCTCGCGTCGTGATTTTGGAATACACCCACAAAGTGTAGCGGTGCACCACTCATAACGATGCGTGCTTGCTCAAAAGAGACGGAGCGTGGGGACTTTTCTACGAAAATAAGCCCGCCAAAGACTGCGCCACTCGTGTGAGCTTTACTCGCGTCTTCAGGTGAGGTCAAGCCGCACACTTTGTGCTCGCCTTGAGTGACTTTTCGTACCGCTCGGTCTAAGTCGTCTTCGGCCATTAAGGCGCTACCAATGAGGAACCCGTTGGCAACACTGGCCAGGTTGCGCACTTGCTGATTGTTGTAGATACCGGACTCTGAAATAACGATTCGGTCATCGGGAATACTTGGTGCAAGGGCTTTGGTTCTATTAAGATCGATGGAGAGATCGCGCAAGTTTCGGTTATTAATACCGATGACTTTTGCCTCCAGTGCAATGGCCCGCTCTAACTCTTCTTCATTGCTCACTTCGGTGAGAACGCCCATATTCAAGCTATGCGCAACCTCAGCGATATCGCGATATTCTTGATCGGTCACTACTGACAGCATCAGCAATATTGCATCGGCCTGATAGTGTCTGGCTAAGTAAACCTGATAGCTGTCGACCATGAAGTCTTTACATAGAATGGGCTGGGTCGTTTTCGCCTTAACTTGAGGTAAAAAGTCGAAACTGCCTTGGAAGTATTTTTCATCGGTTAGCACCGATATTGCTGTTGCATGGTCAGCGTATACGGATGCAATGTAATCCAAATTAAAATCGTCGCGGATCAGCCCTTTCGACGGTGAGGCTTTTTTACACTCAAGAATGAATTTAGTGCTGCTACCCGAAAGGGCGTCGTAGAACGAGCGATCAGATGGCGTCAGGTCATCTTTAAAGCTTTCAACAGGCTGCTGCTTTTTGCGGTCTGCGACCCAAAGGTACTTGTCGTCGACGATGGTCGCTAAGACTTTCGCCATATCGCGTTGCGATTGAGATACTGCGCTCATGTTAGCCTCGCTCCGCCAGTGCTTGGACAAGCTGGTACGCTTTTCCTGAGTTCATCGCTTCAATTGCCAATGCGGCATTGGCTTTTAAATCTTCATGGCCAAATAATTTCATAAGCAATGCGACATTGACCGCAACAGCGCCAAGTTGAGCTGGCGTGCCTTTGCCCGTTAGCATGTTGGTGATGATGGTGCGGTTTTCTTCTGGCGTGCCGCCTTTGATTGCTTCAAGTGGATAGCACTCTAGGCCAAAGTCGGCTGGGGTGAGCGTGTAATGAGTGATTTTGCCGTCGTTGATCTCGGCCACCGTCGTGCTGCCGTGTATGGCGACTTCATCCAATCCACTGCCGTGAACAACGGCTGCGCGTTTCATGTCCATCTGCAGCATGGTTTCAGCAATGGGGGCGACGAGCTCTTCACTGTACACACCCATCAATTCAATGTTAGGACGTGCTGGGTTAATGAGAGGGCCTAAAATGTTGAAAATAGTACGGGTTTTCATAGTTTGACGAACAGGCATCGCGTGTTTCACACCACCGTGATACTGAGGGGCAAACAAGAAGGCCACGCCGATGTCATCCACCGCTTTGCGCGTATCTTCTGCGCTCATGGCTAGGTTTATGCCAAACGAGTCTAGAAGATCTGATGAGCCTGATTTACTGGAAACGCCTCGATTGCCGTGTTTTGCTACTTTTAACCCGCACGCCGCCGCGACAAATGCCGCTGTGGTAGAAATGTTTATGGTGTTGGCACCGTCGCCACCTGTGCCCACAATGTCGGCAAAATCATAGTCTGGGCGAGGGAAGGGCGCAGCATTCGCTAGCAGCGCTTTTGCTGCTCCGGCGATTTCATCGGGCGTTTCACCTTTAATTTTTAACGCAGTGAGTGCAGCCGACATCAAAATAGGGTCTAAGTCCCCTTTGATAATGGTATCAAACAAAGACTCGCTCTCTTTTTGGCTTAGGGACTGCTGTTGATATAATTTGTCGATGATCTTGTGCATTGAGTATCCTTAAATCTTTGATGTGCTAACGTCGGCATTGTGAATAGGTTGAAGCGCCCATTCGATAGCGTTAGCCAATAGAGTTTGTCCATAGGTTGTCATAATAGACTCAGGGTGAAATTGAAATCCACAAACTTTGTGATTTTCGTGCACCACTGACATCACCAAACCGTCCACTTCTGCGTTAATCACCAGCTCATCGCTGACATGAGTGGCGACCAGTGAGTGATAACGCGCAATGGCAAATGGAGAAGGCAGGCCTTGGTAGACTGGGTGGTCGTTGTGGGTCATCATCGCGACTTTGCCATGAACAATATCTCCCGCACCGGCCACGGTGCCGCCATACGCTTCGACAATCGCTTGATGTCCTAGGCATATACCAATGATCGGAGTTCGGCCTTTGACTTGTTGAATGAGCTCGGGCATGCAGCCAGCGTCTGAAGGCGCGCCAGGGCCAGGCGAAAGCACCAATACCGCATCGTCTAATGCATCGAGCTGCTTAACAATATCGCTTGCAAAGACATTGTTGCGATAAATAGTCACCTGATGGCCTAAATTTCGAAACTCATCCACGAGGTTGTAGGTAAAAGAGTCGAAATTGTCGATAAATAGAATGTTCGCCACAATGGACTCCTTAATAATTATGGGCAGCAGCAATGGCTGATACGACAGCTTGAGCCTTGCCTGTTGTTTCTTCAGCTTCCGATTGAGGGTCAGAGTCAAAGACAACACCTGCACCAGCTTGAACTTGCGCGACGCCGTCTTCTACATAGGCGGAACGAATGACGATACAGGTGTCTAAGTCACCACGACCCGTTAAGTAGCCGACGGCTCCGCCGTAACTGCCACGACGCTCTTTTTCTACTTGACGAATAAGCTGCATAGCACGAATTTTAGGGGCGCCTGTTAATGTGCCCATGTTCATGCAGGCTTGATAGGCGTGCAGTGCGTCAAGGTCACTTCTAAGTTGACCTACAACCCTAGACACTAAGTGCATGACATGGCTGTAACGGTCGACTTGCAAAAGATCGGCAACATAGCGGCTGCCAGGCTCAGCGATGCGTGCTACGTCATTGCGCGCGAGATCGACCAGCATCATATGCTCAGCGTTCTCTTTTTTGTCACTGCGCAGTTCTAACTCGATACGACTATCTAAATCAAAGTTGATGGTTCCGTCGCTATTCTTTCCTCTGCGGCGTGTGCCCGCAATTGGATAGATTTCGATTTGGTTAGAGTCGCGGCAGTACTTTAGAGCACTTTCTGGTGATGCACCAAATAACGTGAACTTCTTGTCTTGCATATAGAACATGTAAGGGCTTGGGTTGCTGCGCTTAAGTTCTTTGTACGCCGCCAGTGGCGACGGGCAGGGCAGGGTAAATTTACGAGACGGCACGACTTGGAATATGTCACCGCTTACCACATAACGCTTTAAGTCAGTGACGATGTCGCAAAACGCTTGGTCGCTAATGTTTGTGGTGACTTGAGCGCCTTTAACTTCGATGGGCTTAGGAAGTGGTTCAAGCTGCTTACACACCTCGGTGAGTGCAACAATGTCTTGCTTGAGAGTATCGGCATAGCTAGAAGCAAATACACTCCCTTGGATCACGCATTGCTGCTTTTGATGATCAATCACCACCAGTTTCTCAGCTAGGTAGAACACATAATCTGGGCACTGGTTGACTTGTTTCGCATCGCCAAGTGGCTCAAAGTTGGCGACCACATCGTACGCGAAGAGTCCGCCGACAAACAGATCCAATTCTTGTACTGCCTTTTCACCATAAACGGTTTGAAAGCTACGCAACGCATCAAAAATCGACTGCTGCTTTAAGCGACTGTCTTCATCTAGGTGATGTTGAGTGTGAGGCAGTTCAACCAGTAAATGGTGCTCTGTATGTTCGATGATCGACTGCTCAAACAGCGGCAAAACGGCTTTGATCGCGGCTTGCCCATTAGGGTTCAGGATTTCGAAGCGAACTTGGAGCCCAAAACACTCAATGCGCAGTGCAGCGTCGACGAGCAATAAGCTTTTTAAGTTTTGCTTTGAGTCGATCTCAGCCGATTCCAATAATAAACTGCAGCTTTTCTCGTGACACAAACTGTTAAACAGTTGCGTCGGGTCTTCGAAATAGGGCAGGTCTTGCTTTATCACATCGAAGTAAGGTGCTGAACTCATAACACATCCTATTGGGTCTTTAGCCAGCGTTACCACGCTAGACCTTTCAATCTTTGCCGTCAGTATCTAAACATTTGAGGCGAAACAAAACAAAAAAGCTCGCAAACTGCGAGCTTTCAATGAAATTGGACGATTAGTCTACAGAAGCTCGCAAGGTCAAGTTGCGCGCCACCAAGAAATTGAGACAACACTAGCGTTTGCAATGGTGCTCATAGCATCATTGTTGCTTGCGTGTTGCGGGATTAGCTTGTCTAATAGCATCTCAATTTCCACTGTTAATTTATGTGTACTAGTTAACTAGTACGAGCGGGTAAAGTCAAGCATTATTATGAAAATCGATCTCCACAGTCATACCACCGCATCCGACGGTCGATCCACACCGGCAGAGTTGGTTCAGCGCGCTTTGGATTTTGATATCAGTGTATTGGCGATCACTGATCACGATACTGTAGCCGGGTCAATTGAAGCCCAAGCGTTTATTGAGAGCAATAACCTTGATTTGACGTTAGTCAGTGGTATTGAAGTGTCTACGCTGTGGCAGAACAAAGATATTCATATCGTGGGTCTAGGTATAGATACTCATCACCCAGAAATGAGTGCATTAATACAGTTACAAGCGAACACCCGTTCAACCCGAGCTGAAATAATGGCGCAGCGATTAGCCAAGTCGTTCGCCGAACCGGTGTGCGAAGAGCAGTTACTATCTGAAGTACAAGCCATTGCTGGTAGAGCGCCAGTGACTCGCTCTCACTTTGCGAAATGGTTGGTGGACAACGGATACGCAAAAACAATGCAGCAGGTGTTTAAAAAATTTCTAACTCGCAATAACCCTGGTTATGTACCACCAATGTGGTGCGACATGAAAACTGCAATAGATGCAATTCACGCAGCGGGTGGGGTGGCAGTATTGGCCCATCCAGGTCGTTATAAATTGACGGCTAAGTGGATAAAGCGCTTGCTGTTAGCATTCAGTGAGGCGGGCGGAGATGCCATGGAAATCGCTTTGCCGCAACAAAGTCAGCAAGAGCGACGCAATCTTGCTGATTATGCTATACAATACAATCTATTAGCCTCTCAAGGCTCAGACTTTCACTACCCGTCGCCTTGGACTGAGTTAGGACGAAATTTATGGCTGCCTTCAGGTGTAACACCTGTGTGGGAAGCCGTTGCACTGTGGCCTACAGACGGATAACCGTTATCATGGTGCTATACACTTAGCCCCCCTCTATGATGCCGCGGGGGTAACAATAAGATTCTTTGCTGCGCAATACGCGGCAAAGCGCGTTTAAAGGAATTTTCATGAGTCAGTTTTTTTATGTACACCCAGATAATCCTCAAGCCCGTTTAATTACTCAAGCGGTTGCGATCATTCGAAATGGTGGTGTGGTTGTCTATCCAACAGATTCTGGTTACGCATTAGGTTGCCAGCTAGAAAACAAATCTGCATTAGAGCGCATTTGCCGCATTCGTAAACTCGATGACAAACACAATTTTACACTTCTGTGTCGCGACCTTTCTGAGTTGTCATTGTATGCGCGAGTCGATAACACAGCGTTTCGTCTGCTTAAAAACAACACGCCAGGGCCATTCACCTTTATTTTTAAGGGGACAAAAGAGGTCCCGCGCAGGCTCATGAATGCCAAACGTAAAACCATAGGTATTCGTGTTCCTGATAATCGCATCGCTCTGGATCTGCTAGAAGCGTTGGGCGAGCCTTTGATGTCGACCAGTTTGATTTTGCCAGGAAGTGATGTTGCCGAGTCCGATCCAGAAGACATTCGTGACCGCCTTGAGCACGCTGTTGACCTCATACTGAACGGTGGCTATTTGGGTGAGCAGCCTACAACGGTCATCGACTTTAGTGATGATGAAGTCAAAGTTGCCCGTATAGGTGCCGGTGACCCTGCACCTTTTGAGTAGCGAAAAAGAGTGCTATTGCAGAAGATTTTTGGCATAATCGCGAGCCGCATTTTTGTGGTCATAAGACACTGTGCGGCACCTACACCTAAATTTTGACGTCTGTGAAGACGACACCGAGGAAAACAATGAGCGAAAAACTGCAAAAAGTATTGGCACGTGCTGGACATGGCTCACGCCGTGAACTGGAATCTTTGATCCGCCAGGGTCGAGTGAGTGTTAATGGTCAAGTGGCTAAACTGGGCGAACGACTAGAAGACGACAGCGCGATAGTGCGTATTGATGGACACAATGTGTCTATTAAAGTCGAAGAAGAAGTGGTTTGCCGTGTTCTCGCTTATTACAAACCTGAAGGTGAACTCTGTACGCGTAACGACCCAGAAGGTCGTAGAACAGTATTTGATCGCTTGCCAAAAATTCGTGGTGCTCGCTGGATCTCTGTTGGTCGTCTTGATGCCAACACCTCTGGATTGCTGTTATTCACCACCGACGGTGAACTCGCCAACCGCCTTATGCACCCTAGCCGTCAAGTTGAACGTGAATACCTAGTACGTGTATTTGGTGAAGTGAACGAACACAAAGTTCGCAACCTAACCCAAGGTGTAGAGCTTGAAGATGGTATGGCACGTTTTGAAGACGTGGTGTACACCGGCGGAGAAGGCATGAATCACACGTTTTACGTTGTGATTAACGAAGGTCGTAACCGTGAAGTAAGACGTTTATGGGAATCTCAAGAGACGACAGTATCTCGCCTAAAGCGTGTTCGTTACGGTGACATTTTCTTAGAAAAAACCTTGCCACGTGGCGGTTGGATGGAGCTTGACCTTAAGCAGGTTAACTACTTACGTGAACTTGTTGAACTGGGTCACGAGAAGAATACTTTTGTTGATCCGAAGGGAAGCTCACGTTCTCGCGATCGCTCTCGTAAGCAAAAGATCCGTCGCGCAGTTAAACGCCATGAAGAGCGTGTTACAACAACTCGAAGTGGTAACCGAAGCGCTAAAAAACGCGCACCGCAAAAAAAGCGTAAAGCGTAACTGAGCAATACTCGAAATGAAAAAAAGGCGTCTAGTAAGACGCCTTTTTCGTTTTTGTGTTCGGTAACCAATACCGATTAGTTGGAAATGAGGTTAATCTCGTTTCCAAAGAATGTGACAAAACTTATTGTCAGCATCACGACTCACTAAAAGTCGAGCAAACACATCATCCAACTGGTCATCAGCTTCATTGACTAGTCCAATGCGGACTTCGGCAAATGTATCGTCTACTTCAAACCCTACATGTTGCGTCCAATCATTTCCTGTTTCAACAAGCTCTGCAGCACCGCGATCTTCAAACTGTGCGGTAAAAAGGATGACATCGGCGGCTTCAAGATTATCAGGAGCCATCTCTAAGAAGATGTCGTAAGCCGTATCTATGGTGGTGTCGAGATCGATTAATTCAGTCATTGGGAATACCAAGCGATTTATAATGGTGAGAGTGTACCATTTTTTGAGTCTTTTGAAGTAATATCCATGCTTCGTTATTGCAACCAATCTATTGGGAGTAAATAATGGAGTTAGGTTACAAAGGGGAGAGAGCAACGTGGCTCAGACAATGTCTTCAATCAGTGCTTGGCAAGGCCGAAGTGAAATGATCATTGAGGATGCAAGCAAATGGATCCGAGCGTCTCTTTCTACTAATGTTCACAGCTTGTATCTGTTTGGCAGCTTTGCCACAGGCAGAGCGAAACCACACCTTTCTAACCTCGATCTACTGGTTGTCCTTCATCGCGAACAACCCGGTCAACTTAATACGATAAAGCGAAATATTGAGTGGCGATTTAGCCAATCCTTTCCAGAAGTCACCGGCATCAATATTAGGACGGTAACCCTTTCTGAAGTGTTGTCTCTAGACAATATTTTTAAGTGGGGATTTTTACTTAAACAGTGTTGCGTGTGCCTACATGGTGATGACCTTACGCACTGCTTTGGTCAGTTCGAACCGAACTGGGAAATCTCCAAATTTTGGAACATGAATTTGGAAGAAACGTTGCCCTCGCTACGTAAACACTATGTTCAAGTGACGGATCAAAAAGCTCAGTTTTTGCAGCAGCGTGAGATAGGCAAAAAACTACTCCGGGCTCACTATGGTTTGGTCCTGCATAAACATCGGGTGTGGTTAGACGATCCGCTACAATGTGCCGACGTCGCTCAGCACTATTACCCAAGTAAACAGGTTGAAATCAAGCGCCTCACTTTGCTGTTACGTCCTCACTTAATTCCTAAGCGTTCGGTGGTGGGACTGCTCGACTCTCACGGTGACTGGTTGGTCAAATCGTATAAAAAAACAGAGTTTAGAATTGGCTAGAACAGGCCAAGTTGCTGGTCGTTAAGTTGCTCAAACGACAACCCTATGTGCGGTAAAATCGCATCTGCAATAGGTAAAAGCTGCTTGTCAATGTAGTGTTGGTAGTCGATAGGCGACTCCAAATATTCCAGCGGCTCTGGCCCATTCAATGTCATAACATATCGAATTTGCCCACGGTTTTGGTATTGCAATGCTCGACCAAGCAGATGGTTTTTTTTATCCGCTAGGCGCGCGGCGCGCACTTGCGGTGGGATGTTTTTTTGATAGTCCGACAATTTGCGTCTGAGTCGTTTCGCATACACTAACTTACTGTCCCAGAGGCCTTGCGTTACTTGCTCGGTAATGTCCCGCACATATTGGCTTGGATTAACATCATCAAAAACCATAGTGTAAAGCGTGTGCTGAAATTCGTGAGCCAACTCTGTCCAATCGGTACGCACGCTTTCAAGCCCTTTAAAAACTATGGTATTGCTTTTGCCTAGAAGTCCTGCGTAACGTTTTTTTGAGCCCATCTCTGAATCGCGTATGGTTGGCATAAAGAACTTTTTAAAGTGGGTTTCAAACTCCAGTTCAATACAACTGTCTACTGCGTGCTCATTACGAATGCGATCTTTCCACCAACGATTGATGTGATGCATCATCTCTTGACCAATGGCATCAGCCTCATCTTCAGGCGTTTTTTTTCCCAAAGCGACAAAAATTGAATCGGTATCACCGTAAATGACTTTGTATCCCATGGCTTCTATTTCAAGGCGTGTCTCTTTCATAATTTGATGACCGCGCATGGTAATAGAGGAGGCGAGCCGAGCATCAAAAAACCGACACCCTCTGGCTCCTAGTACCCCATAGAACGAGTTCATGATGATCTTAATCGCCTGAGAAAATGCAGCATTGTTATTACGTTTGGCTTTGTCGCGCTCTTTCCATAGGGTTTCGATTAACTCGGGAAGAAAGTGACGGCTTCGATGAAAACGCGCCCCCTTAAATCCTTCTATAGATTCATCCTGCTGGGTTCCAATCTCTTGTTTCAACCCTTCAATAAGACCCAGCGGGTCGATTAAAAAGGTGCGGATGATAGAGGGGTATAGGCTCTTAAAGTCCAGTACCAGTACCGAATCGTACAGACCTGGTTGCGAATCCATAACATAGCCACCAGGACTTGCTTCCCAGCCGTCACGATCTAAATTAGGCGCGACGTATCCCGCTCTATGTAAGCGGGGCAAATACAGGTTTGTAAATGCAGCCACTGAGCCACCGGATTTGTCTAGCGAAAGACCGGTGAGCTTGGCCCGCTCAATAAGATACTCGAGCAGTTGGGTATGCTCAAAAATCTGCGTAACTAAGACGCAATCTTGCAGGTTGTATGTCGCTAACGCTTGTTTGTCGTGATAGAACATGCGATTAATTTCGTCCATCCTATCATGGGGATTATGGATGATTTTTCCTTTGCCCAGCATCTGTTGGGACACATTCTCTAACGACCAAGATGGGAAATGGTGAGCAGCCGATTTTAAACCGTCAATACCATCAATAATGCATCTTCCTGGAATAGTGGCAAAGCCTTGTTGTCCTTGGGCCGATTGACGAAAGGTCACGTAACTCTTTTGACGGCCAAGAGCCAGTTTAAGGCCATGGTAGTCGGCTCGTTTGATAAGCAGTCGCAAATCAAAGTTGACGACACTCCAACCAATGATGATGTCAGGGTCAAAGCGTTCAAACCACGCAAACAGGTTAAGCAATATCTGCTTCTCATCATTTACCCATTCGATAACAGGGGATTCAGGTTTTAGTTCTTCGGCTTCGCCAACCATGATCACTCGTTTGTCATTAGGCGAATCTAACCCGATAGAGTAAAGCACACCATGTTGTGAACATTCGATGTCCAGCGACACCATCACTAAAGACGGCTGAAAATCACAGCGTTTACACTGAGCATTTCTCACTGTAACGCCATCACTGCATTCCCCTTGATACTCAATTGCACCTTGTATGAAGCGCTCCATTAAAAATCGGTCAATTAGTGAGATGTCGTCTTCGAAGGCTTCTATCTGCTGGCTTTCTAACCACTGCTTAAGTTCGTTAAACTGATTATAGGTGTTGCTATACACGGCAATGACCGGTGTATCGTTAAACTGCTTAAGCGACACAGGTTTGGTTTCGACGCGTGAGCCAAAATGATCAACTATAGTTGTATGGTAACTCGCATCGACAAATAGGACCGATTGTTGAGGCCCTGTAATGATGTGCTGGGGTCCCTCGTCCGTTGAAACCCAGAAACTTAGGTGAGGACGGTGGTTTAACGTAATCACTTGGCGAGACAAAATGAAACCGCGTTGAGTGATCTGCATAAATAGTGGGTCGCCTTGTGTTAATTGTGGGTCAAATTATCACAGTTATCGTTAGGTTAAAACAGATTGAGCTTTTGGTATTTTCGGTTAAATACCAACCATTTAACTAAAAATATGACGCATAGTTCATATTTAGCAAGAGATTATATTGCCATTTTTGCGAAATCAGAGCATATTCTAGCTCAAAGTTTTTACCTAAGTACGGTATGATTACCGTCCAACTTGCTATGCTCAATTAGAGCTATGCGGCCAATAACAGTGTGGAGATACAAGTTTGATAAACGTATGCCTTGTAGATGATCACGAGCTGGTGCGCACAGGGATTAGACGTATAATTGAAGACGTCCGTGGTATGAACGTAGCAGGGGAAGCTGACAGCGGTGAACAAGCAGTAAAATGGTGCCGAGCCAATCACGCCGACGTGGTGTTGATGGATATGAATATGCCCGGCATTGGTGGTTTAGAAGCAACCAAAAAAATATTGCGATTTAACCCAGATGTAAAAATAATTGTACTAACAGTACATACTGAAAACCCATTTCCAACGAAGGTGATGCAAGCTGGTGCTGCGGGTTACTTAACCAAAGGTGCCGGCCCAGATGAAATGGTAAATGCTATTCGACTGGTCAACAGTGGTCAGCGTTACATTTCGCCTGAAATTGCTCAGCAAATGGCACTGAGTCAAGTGTCCTCAAACTCAGATAATCCGTTTAAGGATCTGTCTGAACGCGAGTTGCAAATCATGATGATGATCACCAAAGGTGAAAAAGTCACTGATATTTCAGAGCAATTGAATCTCAGTCCAAAAACCGTTAATAGCTATCGCTATCGACTCTTTAGCAAACTGGACATTAGCGGAGATGTAGAGTTGACGCACCTTGCGATCCGACACGGCATCCTCGATACCGAAACACTGTAGCCAGTAGACCAGTACTCTCAGTGATCTCGCTCTTTGATTCAAAAGAATTCCTAAAAACGGTACCCCAGCATCCTGGGGTTTACCGCATGTATAACGAGCAATCTGACGTTATTTATGTAGGAAAGGCTAAAGATCTCAAAAAGCGACTTTCGAGCTATTTTAGAGCAAAAGTAGACAGTGAAAAAACCAAAGCGTTGGTGAGCAACATTGCTCATATTGATGTGACGGTTACCCACAGTGAAACCGAAGCTCTGATCCTCGAGCACAACTACATAAAGCAGTACTTACCCAAGTACAACGTGTTGCTGCGTGACGATAAATCTTATCCCTATATTTTTATTTCAAATCACAAGCATCCTCGTCTGAGTATATATCGCGGTGCTAAAAAGCGTAAGGGTGAGTACTTTGGCCCTTTCCCCGATTCTGGCTCGGTTCGCCAAACCTTGCACTTACTGCAAAAGATATTGCCGATGCGTCAATGCGAGGATACGGTTTACGCGAACCGTTCACGACCTTGCTTGATGTACCAGATTGGACGATGTGCAGCGCCTTGCGTTCAATCGGTGATATCGACTCAAGAGTATGCGGACCTTGTGGAAATGGTTCGACTGTTTCTAAAGGGCAAAGATCGTCAAGTGATCGAAACGCTGGTGGCTCGCATGGAAACCGCGAGTCGAGAGTTAGCGTTTGAGAAAGCGGCGCAGTTTCGCGACCAGATTCAAGCGATACGTCGAGTTCAAGAGCAGCAGTTTGTGTCGGAGGATTCGCTCGATGACATTGACGTGTTGGGCTACGCACAAGAAAACGGCATTACCTGCGTTCATATGCTGATGGTACGTCACGGTAAAATACTAGGCAGTCGCAGTTATTTCCCTAAAACACCGAACAACACGCCAGCAAATGAAGTGTTTACCAGTTTTGTTAGCCAGTATTACTTTAATAGCAGTGAGGGGCGCACGCTGCCTTCTCGACTAGTGTTTGGTGAAGGCTTGCTCGATGATAGCGAGGCAATTAAAACAGCGCTATCGGAGCTTGCAGGACGTTCTATTCGCTTCCATGAAAACCCAACAGGCAGCCGAGGACAGTATTTAAGGCTGGCCAATACCAATGCGCTCAATGCGATCACCACTAAAATTAATCACAAGATGACGATATCTCAGCGCTTTAAAGCGTTAGAAGAGACATTGTCACTGGATTCGATTCGTCGTATGGAATGTTTCGATATCAGTCACACGATGGGTGAGAGTACCATTGCATCCTGTGTGGTGTTCAATCATGAAGGACCGGTTAAGCAGGAGTATCGTCGCTACAACATCACTGGTATTACCGGTGGCGACGATTACGCAGCGATGGGGCAGGTGTTGGAACGTCGATATTCAAAACAGTTAGATGTCGATAAAATACCTGATGTGATTTTTATCGATGGCGGTAAAGGGCAACTAGGACGAGCCGTTGAGATCGTATCTAAGTATTGGAACGATTGGCCAAAAAGACCGAGCCTGATTGGTATAGCAAAAGGGGTAACCCGTAAGCCCGGGCTAGAAACCATGATCACGCCAAGTGGCGATGAGTTTAATTTGCCTTCCGACTCTCCTGCGCTGCACCTAATGCAACATATACGAGATGAAAGCCACAACCATGCGATCGCCGGCCATAGGGCTAAGCGTGGCAAGACGCGTAAAACCAGTGCGTTAGAGGGGATTGAAGGGGTAGGGCCAAAAAGGCGTCAAGCTCTGCTTAAATATATGGGTGGAATTCAAGAAGTTAAGCGAGCATCTGCTGAAGAAATCGCCAAGGTGCCTGGTATAAGTCGCTCTTTAGCACAAATTATTCATGAAACGTTGAAACAGTAACGTTTTTACCGCACCATTAGAGCATGCTGAAGCAGAGTGCTGTCGAATGAAACTTACCATCCCAAATATCTTAACGCTATTACGTCTCGTATTAATCCCCGTTTTTGTTGTTGCGTTTTATCTTCCTTATCCGTGGGCGGATCTTCTTGCCGCTATGATTTTCCTTTTTGCTGGTGCTACAGATTGGCTAGACGGCTATCTCGCTCGTAAACTGAACCAGACGTCGCGATTTGGTGCTTTTCTAGATCCAGTAGCCGACAAAGTTATGGTTGCCGCCGCGCTGTTATTGATTACCGAGCATTATTCCTCAATTTGGATAACGATTCCTGCGATGACCATGATCGGTCGTGAAATTATTATTTCTGCGCTTCGTGAATGGATGGCCGAGTTGGGCAAACGATCTGCTGTCGCCGTCTCATGGGTCGGTAAAGTCAAAACGGTGAGTCAGATGTTTGCACTGTGGGTATTGATCTGGCGATACGATGAATGGATGGTTTGGGTTGGCTTTGGTGCGCTCTATATAGCCACAATTTTGACTTATTGGTCGATGTTTCAATATTTGGCAGCTGCAAAAGATGACTTGTTGAACAGCGATTAGGCTCAGTCTATCGATAAAACGACTAAAGCAAGCGAGAGCTTGCTTTTTTTATACTTTCACTAGTTAAAAAATAGACTTTAAGTTGATGAATTTTAGTCAAGTTTTGTGCTTTTTCTATTCATTTTGATAATTCTGTCGGTAAAGCAGCCAAACGAAACAAAAATCGGAAATTAGTGTTGACTCACTCACTCGTTTCAGTAAAATGCCACCCCGTACCCAGCGAGATTAACCGATAGGAAACAAAGGCGCGTTGGCAGAGTGGCTATGCAGCGGATTGCAAATCCGTGGACCTCGGTTCGACTCCGGGACGCGCCTCCATTCTCAAGTAGAATGATTGCGACACTAGCTCAGTTGGTAGAGCGCAACCTTGCCAAGGTTGAGGTCACGAGTTCGAACCTCGTGTGTCGCTCCAATTTCAAAGAATGTCGAGCCCTAGCCGGTCGCGTCGTTCCAGAATGTTTAGATATTGATTAACCTCGATATCTCTAAATGGTGTTACCAAACACAACAGATTTTGTGTGCCCTGGTGGTGGAATTGGTAGACACAAGGGATTTAAAATCCCTCGAATTTCGATTCGTGCCGGTTCAAGTCCGGCCCGGGGCACCATTTATTTGCGACACTAGCTCAGTTGGTAGAGCGCAACCTTGCCAAGGTTGAGGTCACGAGTTCGAACCTCGTGTGTCGCTCCAATTTAAGAGAACCTCGTGCCCTAGCCGGTCGCGTCGTTCCAATTTAAGAGAACCTCGTGCCCTAGCCGGTCGCGTCGTTCCAATTTAAGAGAACCTCGTGCCCTAGCCGGTCGCGTCGTTCCAGTTTCCTGCTTTCAAGTAGAAAACTCAGTAGCGCTAGCTACAGAAATATGGCGCGTTGGCAGAGTGGCTATGCAGCGGATTGCAAATCCGTGGACCTCGGTTCGACTCCGGGACGCGCCTCCATAATTTCAAATATGAATTTGCGACACTAGCTCAGTTGGTAGAGCGCAACCTTGCCAAGGTTGAGGTCACGAGTTCGAACCTCGTGTGTCGCTCCAAATTCTTAAAATAACCAGCTTTCGAGCTGGTTTTTTTGATCTTGAATGTCTAAAGAATTAGCG
This sequence comes from Vibrio sp. qd031, assembly GCF_002100145.1. GTDB lineage: Bacteria > Pseudomonadota > Gammaproteobacteria > Enterobacterales > Vibrionaceae > Vibrio. Next base: position 36,863 of record NZ_JXQD01000024.1, on the reverse strand, counting down.
GATATAGGCGGCATATAAAGGCTCCCATAGTGTGGTGCGGAATTGAACAGAATTTAGTCGGCAACTTAGAAGTGTAACGCACTAGAATAAAGTTGATTGAATTCATGCTGTTCTATTGAGCTTTTGGGATAATTAGTGGTGTTGCTTGAGTGTGTGTTGCTTAATAAATAAGCAAAAAATAGTCTTGCCACTACGTAAAATTTTGGTAATATTGGCCGCAATCTTGGCCTGTAGCCAAAAGTGACGCGCAAGCGCATCCCGCTGATGATGTCTTGCGTATAGTAGGTACTAAATAGAGTCGCTATTTAGTAGATGGGATAGTAAATGTCATGGACACTCACTTTAGTGAGGCTGACATCACTCAAAGGCACCCAACATGAAAAATAATCAATCTCCTGTCAGCTGTGTCGTACCAAACTGCAGTGTTATCACCGAACCTTGATCGTTCGATCCCCTAGCAAATCTATTTGATTCTAACGCGACTGTTAGCGTTAGTGTCGATCCCCCTGTTTTATCAGTGCTTCTGTTGTATGCGCTGCTGTTTATCCTATAGGTAATTAAATGAGCTCTGCTTTCGAATTCGAAATGTCTTCACTTGAGAAGGCCTTCCCATTTGCGGTGCCGCAAACCGATGGTTTGTACGATCTTTCTCCTGACCAAATTTTGCTGGACCAACAGCAGCATGAATCTGAAGTGCGGTCTTACCCACGACGCATACCTATCGCGATTAAGCGTGCCTATGGTGCGCTTGTTGAAGATACTCGTGGGCAAATCTTTTTAGACTGTCTAGCCGGTGCAGGAACGTTAGCGTTAGGGTATAACCACCCAGAGATTAACCAAGCTCTTAAGGCGCAATTGGACTCTGGTCTGCCATATCAGACCTTAGACATCACCACTGAAGCGAAAGATACGTTTATCAAGCGAGTCAAAGCGTTTTTGCCTAAAGAGTTTTCCAACAACTCTGCGATTCAATTTTGTGGACCTTCTGGTGCCGACGCGGTTGAAGCGGCGATCAAACTGGCGAAGCAAACCACGGGTCGTAACACCATGTTTGCGTTCCGTGGTGCTTACCATGGCATGACAAACGGTACGATGGGCATGATGGGTAATCTTGGTACCAAAGCGCGTCGAACTGGTTTGATGTCGGACGTACACTTTATGCCGTTCCCGTATGATCTACGTTGCCCATTTGGTTTAGGCGGCGAAGAAGGTGCTAACGCAGGCATTCGCTATATCGAACGCTTACTCAATGACGATGAAGCTGGGATTATGAAGCCTGCCGCAATCATTGTTGAGCCAGTCCAAGGGGAAGGGGGGGTGATCCCAGCTCCTGTGCAGTGGATGAAAGAGTTGCGCCGTATCTGTGACGAGCACGAAATCCTACTTATTCTGGATGAAATCCAATGTGGTGTGGGTAAAACTGGCTATCGCTTTGCGTTTGAAGAAGCTGGTATTGCACCTGACATCTTGTGTTTGTCCAAAGCCATTGGTGGTGGACTGCCGATGTCTTTGTTGGTGTTTAAAAAAGAGATTGATACTTGGAATGCTGGCGAGCATACGGGCACGTTTCGCGGTAACCAATTAGCGATGGTGTCTGGTGCAAAAGCGCTTGAGATCATCGAGCGTGACAGTTTGGTTGAGCACGCTAATATTGCGGGTAATTATTTACGCATGGGTCTTGAAAGTATTCAAAGCCGAGTGAACTGCATCGCTGATGTACGTGGTAAAGGTTTGATGCTTGGTGTCGAGATTAAAAACACGCAAGGCAAGCTCAATAAATTTGGTGAGCCTGTTGCCGATGGCGAGCTTACGCTTGCCATTCAACGTGCTGCACTTGAGCGTGGCCTAATGGTTGAAAAAGGTGGGCGCAATGGATCGGTATTGCGATTTTTGCCACCACTTATCATAAGTTTCGAACAAATAGACTTTGCATTACGAGTGGTAGAGCAAGCGATTCTAGCGGCAGGTGGTGAGTTAGTGGCACCTTCAGCGGCGCACCAAGAGTGGAAAAAACACTTTATTCAAACTGGCGAAAGAGGCGCAGACGAATTTGCTAAAGTGATGCGTCATACGACTCAGAAACTGAAACAGGTTTTTGAAACCGTTGACAAACCATACTCAGGTATTGACCCTAAAGCGTTGGAAGCAGCCATAAATCAAGTAGACTTGGATTCTCACAATTTCGATTTGCAAGACGTGGTCAATGAAACCGCTGATTTAGTGGTTAATCATTCTATCTTTACGCAGCACCCAAATTGTATCGCGCATTTACATACACCACCGTTAATGCCTTCTATCGTGGCTGAGTCGATCATTGCAGTGCTAAATCAATCCATGGATTCATGGGATCAAGCATCAGCTGCAACGTATGTTGAACAAAAAGTGGTTGATTGGTTGTGCGAAAAGTACGAGATGAGTACGGGGTCGGACGGCATCATTACCAGTGGTGGCACACAATCTAATCAGATGGGATTGCTGCTAGCCCGTGACTGGATTGCTGATCATACAGATGGGCACTCAATTCAAAAGCTGGGTTTACCTGATTACGCACATAAATTACGGATTGTCTGCTCTGAAAACGCACACTTCACCGTGCAAAAATCTGCATCGTGGATGGGGCTAGGGGAAAAGGCGGTATTAACCGTTCCTGCTAACCAAGACGGTACGATGAAGGCAGAACTGCTTGAGTCAGTTGTTGCTAACGCAAAAGCAGAAGGCTTGATTCCATTTGCTGTGGTAGGTACAGCTGGTACGACCGACCACGGTGCTATTGATGATCTCGACACAATCGCTCAAGTCGCTTCTGTGCATAATTTATGGATGCATGTTGACGGAGCTTACGGCGGCGCGTTGATATTTAGCCAAGCTAAGCCTCGTTTAAAAGGCATTGAAAAAGCGACGTCGATTAGTGTTGATTTTCACAAACTGTTTTATCAAACAATCAGTTGTGGCGCACTATTAGTAAATGACAAATCGAACTTCAAGTTCTTGTTGCACCATGCGGATTATCTGAATCGCGAACACGATGAGTTGCCTAACTTAGTGGATAAGTCGATTGCTACAACTAAGCGATTTGATGCTCTCAAAGTGTTTATGACGATGCAAAATGTAGGCGCACACGAGTTGGGTCGCATGTATGACCATCTGTTAGATCAGACACTGCAAGTTGCAGAGCTCGTTGATCAAAACGAACACTTTGAGCTGTTGGCAAAACCAAGCTTGTCGACAGTGCTCTTTAGAGCGACACATGGATCAATGGATTCGTTGGATGCACTGAATCAAAACGTTCGCATCCAAGCATTGGTGCGCGGCGTAGCAGTACTGGGTGAAACCGTCATAGCGGGTAAAACAGCCCTTAAATTAACGATTCTTAACCCCTGTTTGACTCTGTCAGACTTTGAACAATTATTAAACGACATCGATGCGTTAGCTCTTGAACTGAACGCTTCTTGAGTGAACAAGTATAGGAAATAAAAAACATGGCAATTCTTCAAATTGGTGCGGGCGGCGTTGGTTGGGTTGTAGCGCATAAAGCGGCGCAAAACAACGACGTACTGGGTGATATTACAATCGCGTCTCGTACAGTGTCGAAGTGTGAAAAAATCATTGAATCAATTAATAAAAAGAACAACTTAAAAGATTCAACTAAAAAACTAGAATCTCGCGCAGTAAACGCAGACGATGTAGAAGCGTTGGTTGCGCTGATCAAAGAGGTTAAGCCCGATCTTGTGATCAATGCAGGGCCTCCTTGGGTCAACATGACGATCATGGAAGCGTGTTATCAAGCCAAAGTAAACTACTTGGATACGTCTGTAGCGGTGGATTTATGCTCGGAAGGCCAACAAGTGCCTCAAGCGTACGATTGGCAGTGGGGTTACCGTGAAAAGTTTGAACAAGCGGGTATCACTGGAATTCTCGGTGCTGGATTTGATCCAGGTGTAGTGTCGGTCTTTGCCGCGTATGCTGTTAAGCATTTGTTTGATGAGATAGACACCATTGATGTAATGGATGTTAATGCTGGCGACCACGGTAAAAAGTTTGCTACCAACTTCGACCCTGAAACGAATATGTTAGAGATCCAAGGTGACTCTTTCTACTGGGAAAACGAAGAGTGGAAACAGGTGCCTTGTCACTCACGTATGTTGGAGTTTGATTTCCCGCTCGTTGGAAAGCACAAAGTGTACTCTATGGCGCACGATGAAGTTCGCTCAATGCAGGAGTTTATTCCTGCTAAGCGCATTGAATTTTGGATGGGCTTTGGTGATCAATACCTCAATTACTTTAACTGCATGCGTGACATTGGCCTATTGAGCCCAGATCCTCTTACCTTGCATGATGGAACTGTCGTTCAACCGCTTCACGTACTCAAAGCGCTGCTGCCAGATCCTACTTCCTTGGCTCCAGGGTATACGGGTAAAACCTGCATCGGTACTTGGGTTCAAGGGCAAAAAGACGGTAAGCCGCGTAGCGTATTTATCTACAATAATGCCGATCACGAAGTTGCTTATGAAGATGTAGAGCATCAAGCCATTTCATACACGACTGGTGTTCCTGCTATTACTGCGGCATTACAGTTTTTCCGCGGCAAGTGGGCAGACAAGGGTGTGTTCAACATGGAGCAACTCGACCCGGATCCGTTCCTAGAAACCATGCCAGAAATTGGTTTGGATTGGCACGTACAAGAGCTCGATGTTGCGCAGCCAGACATCAAAATCTTGAAATAATAAAACCCAAGACTCTGACCAAAGCCGATGCAGTGCATCGGCTTTTTCCTTACAACGACTTCTAGACATAATCCTATGAACGATACCACCTTAAAAACGCCTTATTTTATGATTGATGAGCAGAAGCTCGTCGCCAATCTTGAAAAAGCAAAGCAACTAAAAGAGCTCTCTGGCGTGAAGCTCGTATTGGCGCTTAAGTGTTTTTCTACTTGGGGGGTGTTTGACATCATAAAACCCTATTTAGACGGCACCACCAGTAGTGGTCCTTACGAAGTTAAGTTGGGTCACGAAACCTTTGGTGGTGAGACGCATGCGTACAGCGTGGGGTACAGCGAACAAGATGTAGTAGACGTTGCCGATGTTTGTGACAAAATGATCTTTAATTCGCAATCCCAGTTGGCGGCTTATCGTCATCTGGTTGAAGGTAAGGCATCCATTGGTCTTCGACTTAACCCTGGGGTGAGCTACGCTGGACAGGATTTGGCGGATCCCGCAAGAGCATTTTCCCGTCTAGGGGTGCAGGCAAGCCATATTCAAGCAGACGCATTGGCAAGCGTTGAAGGTGTGATGTTTCACATGAACTGTGAAAATAAAGATGTGGATGCGTTTATCACATTGCTTGATTCTATTTCAGAGCAGTTTGGGCAGTACCTAGATACTATGAGCTGGGTCAGTTTAGGTGGAGGTGTCTTCTTTACCTGGCCTGGTTATGACATTCCAAAATTGGCTGCGGCGCTAAAGGCGTTTTCTGACAAACATGGTGTGCAATTGTATCTGGAGCCGGGTGAGGCGATCATTACTAAAACCACCGACCTTGTTGTCACCGTGGTTGATATCGTGGATAACCATAAAAAAACGGCGATTGTTGATTCGGCCACTGAAGCACATAGACTCGACACGCTTATATATGACGAGCCTGCGTCGATATTAGAAGCTGATGAACAGGGCGAGCACGAATATGTGATTGGCTCATGTTCTTGTTTAGCGGGTGACCAGTTTTGTGAAACTCGCTTTAGTGAGCCATTAAAAATCGGTCAGCGTTTGCACATTTTAGACAGTGCGGGTTATACCATGGTGAAACTCAACTGGTTTAATGGTCTACGGATGCCATCGGTGTACTGCAAACGCAGCAATGGCGACATTGAGAAGCTGAACGAGTTTGACTACAACGATTTTAAACGCTCACTATCTCAATGGAGCGTGAGTTAGCTCTTCTAATAAAACACGCCATAACTGACAACATCTTCAGTTATGGCGCATTTGTACAACTATTAGCGGTGAGGTTTCGCAGTGAGTTAAGTTGTGATGATCACACGAGTATCCTCGCTCAGTGACTCCAACTCATTGGTAATATCGTCGATGCTAATCTGTGCGGGTATTTGTATGGCGACTTGAGCACTAAACAAGCTCGAACTCACACCACCGCCACCGGCAACGAAGACTCGGTGACAATCCATATCGACAATATGTATTCCCTGATCGTCCAGAACCTGAGTGATTTCATTGACGATACCCGCTCGATCATTCGCGTCGATGCGTAAGCTGAATATCTCACTCTTCTCATGCATTGAAGCGTTTGAATCGACGAACTGTACAACGAGATCTTTGTAGTTACAGAAGGCGTTTTTTACCGTTTCTTCATTTTGTTTTGGTAGATTAATCTTCACCACTGCCGCGACTTGATCTTCTATAAAGTTCACCTTACTTATTAGCCACTTGCCGCCATTTTCATGAGTGATTGCGGTGAGTTCTTTTATGGTAGCTGGGGTCGCCTTTCCAATAAAATTGACAATGAATGTAGTGTCCATGGTGAATTCCTCCATACAGCCCGAGTGAATGGTTTAATTTTAGGTCTATTTTTAGTGTAGAGGCTAAAAACGGCAATCGCGTGATTTGCATCAATTTTAGAGACTAATTTCGGGCATTTGAGACATCAATGCAGGTTTTTGGGCTTAAGATTCCACTCTCTAGTGCTCCAACCACTTCACATTTCGCCTATATTGAGAAGATTTAGGGTGCGAAACTGCATAGGAATCATTATCCTAAGGCAGAAATTTTAAGGAACCGAACAATGATTATTAAACCTCGAATTCGTGGCTTTATTTGTACCACTACTCATCCAGTAGGGTGTGAAGCAAACGTAAAACAACAAATCGCCTACACAAAAGCGCAGGGTAAGATCAAAAACGCACCGAAACGAGTGCTGGTAATTGGCTCATCAAGTGGTTACGGCCTTTCATCTCGAATCGCAGCAGCCTTTGGCGGTGATGCGTCTACGATTGGCGTCTTTTTTGAAAAAGAAGGTACCGAGCGTAAGCCAGGCACCGCAGGTTTTTACAACGCTGCCGCGTTTGACAAACTTGCAACAGAAGCTGGTTTGTATTCTAAAAGCTTGAATGGTGATGCTTTCTCGCATGACGCTAAGCAAAAAACCATCGATCTTATCAAGCAAGACCTCGGACAGATTGATATGGTCGTCTATTCATTGGCTTCTCCGGTTCGTAAATTGCCTGATAGCGGTGAATTGATTCGCTCGGCTCTTAAGCCAATCGGCGAAACGTATACCGCAACAGCGGTAGACACCAACAAAGACGCAATCATCGAAGCGAGCGTCGAACCTGCGACGGAACAAGAGATTGCCGACACTGTTACCGTTATGGGTGGAGAAGATTGGGAACTGTGGATAGACGCACTAGCGAAAGCGGATGTGTTAGCACCAGCGTGCAAAACGGTAGCCTACAGTTATATTGGTACTGAGCTTACCTGGCCAATCTACTGGGATGGTGCTCTAGGCCGTGCGAAAATGGATCTTGATCGCGCCGCCGCCGCTCTAAATGAGAAGCTATCAGCAACTGGCGGAAGTGCTAACGTTGCCGTTCTTAAATCAGTTGTGACACAAGCAAGCTCTGCAATTCCGGTCATGCCTTTATATATCGCGATGGTATTTAAGAAAATGCGTGAAGAAGGTGTTCACGAGGGATGCATGGAGCAAATCTATCGCATGTTTAGTCAACGGCTTTACAAAGAAGACGGTAGCGCTGCAGAAGTGGACGATAAAAATCGCTTGCGTCTTGACGATTGGGAGCTTCGCGAAGACATCCAGAAACACTGTCGTGAACTATGGCCTCAAGTGACCACTGAAAACCTTAAAGAGCTAACCGATTACGTAGAGTATAAAGAAGAGTTTTTAAGCCTGTTTGGTTTTGGTGTCGATGGCGTAGACTACGAAGCAGATGTCGATACTCAAGTTGCGCACAGCTTTATTCAAATCTAACCACATTAGCTATAAAAAAGCGGGTCTTGAAATATCAAGCCCCGCTTTTTATTGCTTATAAATCAGAAGATTAGTCGAAAAGACCTAAATTGTCTTTTGCGTAGGCTTCAAATTCAGTGCATCCACCAATATGGTCTTGGTCGATGAAGATTTGCGGTACCGTTTCAACAGGTTTACCAACTGTTTTTTCTAGATCAGCTTTAGATATACCTTCAGCATGGATATCCACATAGCGGAAGTTAAAATCGTCACGCTTTTCTTTAAGGGTTTCTGCGTGCTCTTTAGCACGAACACAAAATGGGCAACCAGGGCGACCAAAAATAACAACAAACATTAAATTTCCTTCCTATGTGGAGTGTTAACTTGCATTGTACCGATGCTCGATTCAATAGCAAAATTTGTTAAATCTATCGATGCGATAGGCAAAACCAATCTATAATCAGCCTGTACTAACACACGATATTTGAGATTATTCTTATGATGTGGGCAAGTGAGTTGGTTTACAACGGTATACTTAAAAAAAACATGTGGCGTAAACTCATTTTAACGCTGCTGCGTATTATCTTCACTGGTTTGTTATTTCATGTCACTAATAGTGTGTAATAATTGAACTAGATCAATACCTAACCAACTAAAGCTCGTCACTCTATATTGGTGTCATTCGCACAAAAGGGAGTACTATGTTTCAGTTCATGACGTCCACACGGATCATCTTTGGGGAAGGAGCGTACCAAAACTCTCTTTCTACTCTCAATCAGTTTGGTTACTCGGTACTGTTGATTACAGGCAAAGACCTGAACCGAGCCCAGCCACTCATTAACTATATCCATTCTCAAAACATGCGTTATCAGCACATATCAATATCTGCTGAACCGCAAATAACCATGGTGGAAGAGACAGCCACGCTCGCGCGAAAATTTAGACCCGATATGGTAGTTGCTATTGGTGGTGGTAGCGCTATCGACATGGGTAAAGCGCTCGCGGCACTTATACCAAACAGTGGCAGTCTATACGACTATGTTGAAGTCGTTGGTCGAAATGTACCTCTAAAAACCAAACCATTGCCATTTATTGCTATTCCCACCACCGCTAGCACGGGTTCAGAAGTCACGAAAAACGCGGTACTCAAATCCAATCAAGATCAAGTAAAAGTGAGCTTGCGAAGTCCAGACATGTTAGCGGACGTAGCCATTGTCGACCCAATGTTGACCTATGGAACCGATGCTTACACCTCAGCACGTGGTGCTTTGGATGCGTTTACACACTTAATGGAAGCGTATGTATGTGGCGAGCCCAATCCCTTGACCGATATGATATGTGAAGAGGGCTTGAGGAGGATATCTGCATCCATTGTGGCGGGATGTCGTCAAGACAATCCGCGAGCTCGCTCGGATCTCTCCTTTGCAGCAATGCTTGGAGGAATGGCCATAACCAATGCCAAGTTAGGGGCCGCACATGGACTTGCGTCCGCTTTAGGGGGGAAAATCGCTGCACCACATAGTGTGATCTCTTCAAGGCTTGCTCCTTATGTTATGCAAGAGAACATTAAAGCGGCTAAGTCTGCGGGACGAAACGATCTGTTGACACGCTACCGCACTATCGCAAAATTACTGACCGGTCGTGAAGATGCCAGTCACAGTGATGGGGTAGAGTGGGTTAAAGCCATGCTAGCCAAGCTTGATATCCCAGAGCTTACCGAATTTGGCTTGTGCGATACGTCGTTTAACTCTGTTAGCCAAGACGCAATGAAAACCGTGGCAATTAAAGGAAATCCACTCCCGCTCACCCAAGAACGCTTGGAATATATATTGAGTCAGGTGTGCCAATGTCATCAAACGTCACCCGCAAAAGATGATGTTGAAGATGCACTATCCGAATAGCTGTTGAAGACTAAATTAGACTAGGCAATTAAGCAAAAAGGAGCGTAATGCTCCTTTTTGTATAGTTGGACAAGCGAGCTTAGAAGGCAGAAATCACTCTCGCTTTACTGCACTCTACAGGATACTGCTCCTGTATCACATCAAATGTACTGCACACCATCGCGAGCGCGTTATCGTTATTCAAAACTATCAAAACGAGCACGGCGACTAGCACCAATACAGTTAATACTATTTTCATCACTGTTTTACGCTCCTTGTAATCATTGTGAATGGTTCAGTAAAGGGGAAAAGGGCAAACATAAAAAAAGGCGCTGCTGCGCCTTTTTAAGTCATTGTTTAGTAATGTGAGTCTTTGTCGTAGCGCGAGTCTTTCAAGGCGTCTTTTACGCGTCTCAAATTTTCTCTAAAGCCAGTACCACGTCGCAGGGTAAATCCAGTTGCTAGGACGTCAATGACCGTCATCTGTACGATGCGGCTTGCCATTGGCATATACACGTCAGTATCTTCTGGAATTTCCAATGTGATTGATAGTGAACTGGCTTTATCGAGTGGTGAGTCTTTCGCTGTAATAGCGATAACGGTTGCGCCATTGTCGCGCGCGAGATTGGCGATTTCTACCGTACTCTTGGTGCGGCCAGTATGAGAAATCAAGACAACCACATCATTATCGGTGCAATTTATGCAGCTCATACGTTGCATGACTACATCGTCGAAGCGCGCAATCGGGATATTAAAACGAATAAACTTATTCTGAGCGTCTTTAGCAACCGATGATGATGCTCCTTGACCAAAAAAGGAGATGCGCTTCGCCTGAGTCAATAGATCAACGGCGCGATTAACTTGCATTGGATCAAGGCTGTTTTTTGCCACATCCAAGCACGCCATGGTTGATTCAAAGATCTTATGTGTATAGGCATCTGGGCCATCGTCTTCTTCGACATTTCGATTCACATAAGGGGTACCGTTTGCAAGACTTTGTGCCAGATGCAATTTAAAGTCTGGAAACCCTTTGGTGTCTAAGCGACGACAAAATCGGTTTACTGTAGGTTCACTAACATCAGCAAGTTTTGCAAGTGTGGCAATACTAGAGTGGATTGCGGTTTGTGGAGAAGCCAATATGACTTCAGCAACTTTACGTTCACTCTTACTGAAATTCTCGAGATTCTTTTGAACTTTTTCTAATGTATTCATAGCTCTATCGGTCTTGGTCTCGGGCATATCAACCAAATACGGTAGGGCGTATAAAGCTGACGTGTATCTTTCGAGTATAAACCCAATAGCACAGTGAGGTGTAATAAAACCTAAACAATATAGGGGCTATTTACCTATAATATGACTAAGTTCAAACAAAACTTTCAGTTTTGGAAATCCAGCGATTAATTTTCCAGCATTTAGTGGCTTAACTTGCCCAGTTTTGACGTGTTACTTACCGATAAAGGAAATTTAATTTCAGGTCTTGAATGAAAGCTGTTAGTTTTTTTCATTTAACTGCACTCACTACAGAGGTTTCGTAGCTTATCCATGAAATAGCCGAACTCATGCCCCAACTCTTGTTGCTCAGTAATAATGCTGTCTAAAATCGCTTTTGTCGTAAGTGGGTTTGCCAGTACCACTCTGAATACATTAATAGATTGTTGATGATACTGATGCGGGTTTAAGGTTGTTCTTGATACAAAGGAGCGGCCATTCTCACGTTGGCGCTTTTGAAGCGCAATAGTGAAATCGTTTAGCAAACAGTTTATGCGTTGCTTTTGTTGTAAACTTGCTACACGTAATTTTTGTTGAACAAATGCTGGGACAAAACGATAGGTCAGCAAGCACAATTCAGGCTCAGTCACCAACTCGAAATCTGGATGATCTTTGATGAGTTTCGCGAAGTAGTGGGCCTTTTCGATGCTTTGATTGATCAATAGCTCATAGCCTGGTCGACTAATGATGTGCATGCTTGAATAAAGCAGCATAGCCATACCGGAACGAGAGCCCTCTAAGGTGTGGGCCCCTAGGTCTTTGGAGCCTTTACGAAGAATATACGCAGCGTGGTGTTCGACACTCGTCATATCATTGGGATTTTTGAACACCACAAGACCTGCACCCATTGGGATGTACAGCTGTTTGTGAGCATCAATTGTCACCGAGTCAGCTTGCTCAATCCCTTTTAGTAGGTGACGGTATTGATTAGACATCAGTGTTGCGCCACCCCATGCTGCATCGACGTGGAAATGGATCTGATGCTGCTGGCACACTGCGGCAATTTCGTCCAAAGGATCGACATTACCTGTTTCTGTGGTACCTGCGATACCGACAACCGCCAGTGGCCTGATGTTTTTCTGTTTTAACTCCTCAAGCTGCAGTTTAAGTGCAGGGATAGAGAGTTTGTTGTGCTCGTCGGTGTCTATTGCAATAACATTTTTTCGGCCTATGCCAAGCACGTCTGCCGATTTACTTAAAGAGTAGTGACCTCGGCTAGATACTAATATCGCAGTATCATCAAAACCGTAGTGTCGCAGTGCTGCAACCATACCATCTTGAGTCACACCACCGAATCCTCCACGAGGAGCAAACAGTTTGTTTCTCGCGACCCAAAGCGCCGTAATATTAGCAATGGTGCCGCCAGAGCAAAATGCCCCTAAGGAGTGTTGAGCGCTGTGCATCCAACGCTGGTAGAATGGGTCGTCTTGCTGATAAACAAGATTGTGCATCATACCTAACACTTGACGCTCTAAGGGAGTGAAAGCTTTACTGGTTTCGATCTTTACCAGATTTTGATTGAGCGCAATCATGATTTTTGACAGTGGCATTAGGTAATAAGGCAGTGCCGATGTCATGTGGCCAATAAAGCTTGGCGCCGCGGTATGAACCGAATGCGCCACCAGGTTATCCATTAAGTGCTCGGTATGTTCGGATACAAACTCTGGCAATTCTGGAATGTGCGCATTGGCGAATCGATGTTCTATTTCACTGAGCGGTTTTTCTTCAGCAACGATGTGCTCTTTTAGAAACTCATTAAGGTTGCCCGAGAGCTTCTCTTCGATCTGAGTTAGGGTCGAATCTGGCCCCTCAGGTATAGTGAATATCCTAAGTAGACTATCAAAGTTAACGAGAGCAGAACGATGGGTGGCATTCATAGAGCGTTTAGACTTGCTGGAAGTGAAACAAGGCGACACAATTTAGCGGAAAAGTGCTAGTTTGTCTCGCCATTTTTTGCCTAGTCGCAAGAAATTTCAGCTGCGGCAGTGACTTGACTGTTATACGCATCTAATGGTGCGGCAATAGCAGACGGGTCGCTGAGGATATCGGCGAATGCGCTGCGCAACTCATAGTTTTGCGTGTGTGGGGTGCGTTGTCGATCTTCAAAGCTTAGCTTTGCAGCGTCGCCAAGCGCATCAGAGCGTTCGGTGAGCGCCTTAATGTCTTGTTGCGATAACTGTAACCACGACTCAACGGGCAAAGCGGTATTGACCTTGCTTGATCCGCTTTGCAAGTAGTATTCAACGGCAAGTTGGTTCAATTCGAAGTGATGAATACGCTCTTCGACATACCATTGGCTCACTTCAGCGAGATCAGAGTCATGCGCAGTCGCCAGATCTGATAGCTGTTTGTACCACGAAATCGAGGCGTTTACGTAGGCTTGGTATTTATCGGTTAGGCATTGTGTATCCGCGGCGAATGAAGACGAGCTGAATACAAAAAATATGGGCAGTAGGGGCTTCCACGAAATTTTCATACAACGTTCCTTTTGTTTTGCGCTCACCATATCAAATTTCTGGTTCATAGACTAAACCTATCCGCCTAAACTCACAAAAAACAGCATAAAAAAGGGCACTGCAAGACTGAGCAAGAATCCACTAACAATCGCGACAGGTACACAACGGATCCCACCGCTTGCTTGGATCACTGGTAAAGTAAAGTCCATCGCGGTCGCACCAGCGTATCCGATTGCAGTGGCTGGTTTTCGGATCATAAAAAATGGAATCAGTACTAGCGCCACCAGCTCTCGGCCAAGTTCTATGATAAAAGATGCACCCCCATAAACCGGACCTAAGTGGTCCGTCATTAAAATACCTGCCAGTGAATACCATCCAAACCCTGATGACAATGCGAGCGCCTGATACGCAGGAATATCTAAAACAACGCTACAGACTATTCCGCCAATCCAAGAACTCAATGCCACAGTAACAGCGATTAAGATTCCGTTTCGGTTAACAAATATTTGCTTCAAGCTCATTCCACTGTTACCCAGTTCGATACCAATCAGAAACAGCAAGAGCATCAATATGACTTCATTAAGACTGTCTAGCCAAGTTATCGGGTGCTGAATGGCGAGCCCAAGCAAGAATCCAGCCCCTACTACGAGGATCAACTTAAGCGACTCTAATGCCATTTTCCCCAATGGTAATTGCTTGAGCTGTGCTTGCGTGACGATATCAATATGACGATTTAAAAAATGCAACGCAACCAAATTACTTACTGACAAAACGGCAAAGAATATGAATGAGAACTGGCCGATTTGCGCTAGGTTTTGCGCAAGGTTATCTAGTTGCGCAATCGACAATCCCATTAACGCCAAAATAAGATAAATGATGCGTTGAGTGGCTTTTGATACTACCGGTATTGAATGTCTTGGTACAGGAACAAAAAAACCGATAAAAAGAGGCAGAAAAATGAGCAACATGCTCCAGAACATGTGAAATCCTTGTAGTAAAACGTCCATCAAAAGAGTGAGTGCAGCTTGAAGCGACACATTAACGCTGAACATTGATGATCGCAAGAGGAGTTAGAGTCTGGTTTTCACACAACTTTTTGAAAATTGGGAGAGGGCGCGACTTTGTTTTGCAACGTTTTACAACTCAATTAAGAAAATGGCTACTTACCTCTCAACTTCATACTCTTACTAAGCGAATCGTTTTCGGTGAGTTAGGTTTAACCTTTTGGAAAGTAGGAGACGGTATGCAAAGTCAATTGGACAATTATCTATGCCATTGTTTGGCGCAGCGATCGATAAAGTTTAAAGCAATGTTTGGTGGCATCGGGCTGTTCTATCATCGAGCAATGTTTGTATTGATTGATCAACACAGAGTCTATTTGCGAGGTGGTGGGGCGCTAAACGCAACCTTTGAGCGTTACTTTTGTAAGCGTTTTATGCAGGTTAAAAAAACGGTGTGTGTGACGGTCGACTATTACGATGTAACAGACATTTTTAAGAAAGATAGGGCGTTATTTGTGCTTTTAGAGTCACTGTCTAAACATCAATCTCGAATCGACAAAGTGGGTGTTAAGCACAGAGAGAAACGCATACGTGACTTGCCCAATATGCGACTTACCTTAGAAAGAATGATCACGAAATCAGGTGTCAGTGATCTTGAATCTTTTAGAGCGTTAGGTGCAGTAGAAGTGTTCCGCAGAGTTGAGGCGCAATATGGTCAACAAGTCAACGACACTCTTTTATTTAAATTTGCTGGTGCGCTTCAAGGTGTCCACTGGCAGTTGTTGTCCGATGAATACAAGCAGCAGTTGAGCGCCTCGCTGTCACGCAGAAATGAAAAAAGCCGCGTTTAATAACGCGGCTGATCATTAATAAGTTATCTATGCTTAAAAGTTGAAGCGAGTAGTAAGCATGAATTGGTTGTCATAGATATCGTTGATCATACCTTGGAAACCGATAGAGAATAACTCAGTAGCATGGAAGCGGCCGTAAACGCTACCAATGACATCTTCTTTTTCGAAGATAGATAAGTAACCAACGTAACCACCAACCTCAAACTGTGGACCAAGCCATTGACGCACACCTAAGTTGATTTCCATACCGGTATCGGTGGTGTGAGTTTCAGTAGCTGCAACACGAAGTGCCATTAAGCCAGTAAGATCCGCCCAGTTATTAATTGGAGCGTGAAAGCCAAGACCAACTTTAGAGTTAAAGTCATCGTCTAGCTTAGAGTCGATAGACGCTAAAAAATGAGCGTTGGGGTGGATAGACTTACTTATACCAGCACCGAATGTCAGTGGTGCCATACCGATACGAGTATCGAAGTAGTCGTAATTGAAGTTGCTCATGGTCGTAGGCATTTCAGCAGCGTATGCAGAAGTACCAAACATTGTGCCAATGGTTAAAGTTGCGATAAGAATTTTGCGCATAATTTGTATAACCCGTTTTCGTTATATCCTTGGCTGATGGTCCATTTTTACCTTCGCCAGCTTTATCCCTGCACTATAAAGGAAACTTGCCTTTGGTACTACCATTTTTAACGCCACATTGACGGTAAAACGGTGACTTTCTGTCCATAGTATTTAAAGGCTTACAGACTCGATTAGGTTGAAGGAGATGATTTTTAAGGTGTAATTTGGGACGGGTTTGCTTACACTAATGCCAATTATTTTCTGTGAAGTAAGCGAAAGTTAATGAAATCTCTTAAGTTTTATGGCGCTGTTGGTGGTGGAATTGCACTATTAGGTTGTTGGCCACTCGCGGTAGGGCAAATAGCCCACACGGCCTTTGACGATTTGGTGACTTCCATAGATAACAGTAATGTTTCGATTGAACTAATTGATTATCAAAGAGGCTATTTTTCATCAGAAGCAACCACTAAAGTGGCTGTAGAAGCCGAAGTGGCGAAACAGCAACTTCAAGATTTGGGGTTACCTACAGAATTTTTACTCTCTCACGATATTGTACATGGACTCATCTCTGTTACCTCTGATTCCACTATTCAAAACTGGGATAGCGATGCACTCGTCATTGAGTCCAAGACGTTGTTAAATGGCGCGACCGATATTCACTTAGCGTATTCAAATGCGTTTAGTGTGGTACTGGAAGACAGTGCAGTACTGACTGTCCCATCGTGGCAGGTGACGGGGAGTGTTGAACCCAATCATACCATTCAATATGCAATTGCGACGCCTTCAATTAGTATGCAGGACGATTTCGGTGCAATGTTAGAGTTTGCTGACGTTGATGTAACAGCCAGCGGCGTATTTGAAAACCAAATTTGGCTTGGAAAGCAACAGTTTACGGTTGGCAGCGTGACCTTCAATGAACCAGAGTCTGGGCTCAGTGCACAGGTTAGCGGGATTAACTACGACTTTTCGACCTCTTTCGACGACCAAACCAATACATATGGTACGGCATACAAACTCGATGTCGAACAGTTGAAGAATATGGATTTTGAAGCAAACAATATTGTTGTCGCCATGAACGCTGGTGGTTTTGATTCAATCGCGGTGAACAGGCTTGCTGAACTATCTAGTGGTAACGCATTAACCGACCAACAAACCGCTGAAATGTTCGACACTCTTGTCTCGCTACTCGCAAATGGACTATCTCTGGAACAAGAGCTGTTTAGCTTTGAACTTGGTGGTGGCAGTGTAAGCTCCACTTGGCAGTTAAATTGGCCAGAGCAAGCATCGAGCACAGACATCTACGAAATGCTTATCGCGGTTGATGGTGTCTTTAGTGCATATATCACCAAACCGTTAGTCGAGTCATTCCCTATGCTTGAGCAAGTTATTGATGAGCTGATGATCATGGAGATAATGACCGATGATGGACAAGGGTATCAGCTGCAAGGCGTGATTAAAGATGGCAATGTGATGTTTGAAAACGGTCAACAAATCCCGCTACTTATGCTCGCGATGGCCGTTTTAAGTAATGCCTAAATAGCGTCAGTGGATAAATTCAAACAGATTCACAAAGTGAGGTGATTTCGCCTCACTTTTTTCTTTTTTATAGTTTGGAAAAATGCTATTTATGGTGAATAAGTTTGCAATTTAATGAGTAGAGAGGTCATGGAAGAGATTTATAACTTTAGTGCAGGCCCTGCAGCACTACCAAAAGCGGTTATGCAACAAGCGCAAAGCGAGTTTATTGATTGGCAAGGATTAGGGACATCAGTAATGGAGATCAGTCACCGCAGTGCTGAATTCATTAAAGTCGCTGAGGACGCTGAGCGTGACCTACGTGAGCTATTGTCGGTTCCTGACAACTATAAAGTTTTATTTTGCCAAGGCGGAGCACGGGCCCAATTTGCAGCGGTTCCTCTAAACCTTCTTGGCGATAAGAAGAAAGCACTTTATGTAGACGCTGGGTATTGGGCTCAAAGCGCCATTGCAGAGGCAAAGAAGTATTGTGAACCTGTAGTATTGGATGCCAAAGAGTTGGTGGATGGAAAAGTCGCGATTACTCCTGCGGATCAATGGCAATCAACCAACGAGTTCGCCTATTTGCATTTTTGTCCAAATGAGACGATTGATGGGATAGAAATTAACGACCTTCCTGTCACAGATCTTCCAATTGTCGCCGATATGTCTTCTACCATTTTGTCACGACGCATTGATGTATCGAAGTACGGTGTTATATACGCGGGTGCACAGAAAAATATTGGACCTTCTGGGCTTACTTTGGTGATCGTGCGCAATGACTTGTTAGACCGTGGTGACGTAAAAACACCGTCTGTCTTAAGCTATAAAACCCTTGCCGAAAAGGACTCTATGTTCAATACGCCACCGACTTTTGCGTGGTACTTGTCTGGCCTTGTGTTCAAATGGCTAAAGCAATTGGGCGGGCTGGAAGTGATGGAAGCGCTAAATATTGAAAAAGCGGCACTTCTTTACGACGCAATTGATGCATCTGAGTTTTACGTAAACAATGTTGCGAGCGACAACCGATCTAAAATGAACGTTCCGTTCCAGTTGGCAAAACCTGAGCTCGATGGATTGTTTCTTGAGCAAGCTACTGCGAAAGGTCTTGTGTCACTCAAAGGGCATCGAGCCGTCGGTGGTATGCGCGCTTCTATTTACAATGCTATGACTATTGAGGGTGTTAAAGCGCTGGTTGATTTTATGCACCAATTTGAACAACAACATGCGTAACGTGCAATAAACAGTGAAAAAGGTGCTCATAGAGCACCTTTTTTTGATTTATGCTGCGGTCCAAGTCTAGCTAAACCTGCAGATAAACAAGCATGATCGCCGTAATAAATAACGTTATAGGTATCGGTTCTTCAAATGGTCTTGGAAGAACTGCGCGTTTAACGTACTTCCGGTTGCTTGTTTAACCAATTCGTCCGTCGTTAAGGTACTTCCTTTGTTCCAAATATTTGTATCTAGCCAGTTGAAAATTGGTGATAGGTCACCGCTTCGGATAATCTCATCAACGTCCATTTTCTGCTTAATTGTTGCCATGAATTGAGCCGCGTACATAGCACCTAACGTGTAGCTTGGAAAGTAGCCAAAACTTCCATCTGTCCAGTGTATGTCTTGCATGCAGCCATTTTTAAAGTTGCCGTTGGTAGACAGACCTAGGTACTGCTGCATTTTTAGATCCCAAAGCTCAGGAACGTCTGTGTGTTTGATATCACCGTTGATGAGATCTTTTTCTATTTCATAGCGCAAGATGACGTGAGCGGGGTAGGTCGCCTCGTCAGCATCAACTCGAATGTAACCTTTTTCAACTTGTGTATAGACGTTACGTAAGTTATCGACGTCAAATAAGTTACTAGGGTGCTGTGTGAAGTGCTTCTTCGCCAAAGTACTTAGGTGTGGGATAAAGTTGGCGCTTCTTCCTAGTTGCATTTCAAAGAACAACGATTGTGATTCATGTATGCCCATTGAGCGAGCTTCAGCGACTGGAAGCCCGAGCAAGTCACGAGGTAAACTCTGCTCGTAACGTGCATGGCCGGTCTCGTGTACGATCCCCATAAGCGATTGGGTGAAGTCGTTTTGATCGTAGCGAGTCGTGAGTCGCAAATCTTCCGCAACTCCTCCACAAAAAGGGTGCATACTAACGTCGAGTCGGCCGCGTTCAAAATCGAACTGCAGTAGCTTCATAACGTCCACACCCAACGCTTTTTGCTGTTCGATAGCAAATGGCTTGTCACTGACTCTCAACGTTGGTCGCGCTTGTTGATGTTCGATGATTTGATTGATGAGTTGAGGTAACCACTGTTTGGTATCGCCGAATAGCGTATCCAGTTGTGCGCTGTTTATACCTGGCTCATAAATATCCAGCATTGCGTCATAGGCGGAAAGCCCTTGAGATTGGCCTCGAATTTGTGCTTCTTCTTGAGACAGCGCAACAACACTTTGCCAGTTTTTTTCGAATCCCACCCAGTCGTTTTCACCACGTTGAGTACGCCACGCATGTTCACACTTAGAGCCAGCTATTGCTTTTGCTTGAACCAGCTTGGCAGGCAATACGGTAGCTTGGCGCCATTCACGTTTCATTTCACGCAGCGACGAAGTTTCGAGGCTGGACAGTGGCTCTGATTCAGCGGAGGAAAACCAGTCTTCTAATTGTGGCTCGGTGGTCATGTTATGAATATGGACAGAGAGCTCAGCGAGTGCTTGTGAACGTGCTTGATTTCCACCACTAGGCATCATGGTTGCCTGATCCCAACCGGCAATGGCCGAGAGGTGTTTAAAGTGATAAATCTTCTGAAAGTGAGCTTTTAGTTTCGAGTAGCTAGACATGTCTATTCCTTTGTCTTAATAACCTGCCTATTCCACAGTAGAAATCGCTAATTAGCAAACAAAAAAAAGGCACTGAACTAATTCAGTGCCTTGATAGAGTTAGATATTTGAAGGACTACTACTTTCTGCGCTTACGTGAAGCCAAGCCTAAGCCCATTAGTCCAAGCCCGAACATCGCCATAGTTTCTGGCTCTGATACAGGAATTGGCATACCGAACGTTGTGACGACATCTTCAGAAATGTTAATACCGGCCAAGGCAAAGTCATCGCCCCAGAAAAGCAGTGAATCCGCTACGCCGCTTAAACCCCAATTTTCATCGATGGTGTAAAAACCACCTCTGGTCCTTTCTTCTGTAAAAATACAGTCAGATGGGGTTTCGGTACCGTTTAAAACAAGGGAGAAGTATGCAGAGTCGTCTTGTACGTTACACTCTGTAGCAGGGAACAAGTCCAACAAAAAAATGGAATCGACGTTTACGCTGGCAAGCTCTTTATTGGCATCTAAAAATGACACCTTAAGCAATTCATTATTGCTTACTTCATCATCTATTGTGCTATTTAGACGTTTCACCCCGACGCCGTCGATATTACACTTCAAAGGCCCGCCTGAGCGACAGTAGTCAGTGTTGGTGCCACCATCGTAATCTTCAAAAGTCGACAGGTATAGATCGTTATAACTTAAGTTAAAAGCTTCTAGTTGAACGAAAAAGGTAATGTCACCTTCTGTGAACTCTTTTGTGTATGATTGTTCATTGTTTGCCAACGACCAATCACTGGTGGTGAAATCGATAAGGTAGGCGTTAGCACTAAACCCGGCACAGGCCAATGTCAGTCCCAATAACGTTTTACTCAATCGCGATTGTGTCATGTTCTTCCTCCTAAAGAATCCATTTACAATGCTCATTCTATGTTTGTAGTAATTTGGGACTGACCGCTTTTGAAGTGGACTCATCCGAAATTGCTAAATCATGTGTAGCACTTTGCGTGCCACTATATAACTCATTGTTTTTAAAGGTTTTTCTGAAACTACAACTTTCGATCTGTAAAGTTTTTCGACACTCACTAAGGTGGGTGGTTTAAGATGAAGAACGATAGAGTTAATTATCTATTTAGCTCTAAAACTATTTGTGCAAATAGGAAAAGATTGCAGTCCAGACGATGTAGTTCATATTTATCTAAAGTCATCAAGTGGGTAAATTGGTTAAGCGCTGTTTAGGTTGAACCCTCGATCGTTCGTCGGTTGTGGAAAATTGTATCAAACGGTTATTTTTGTCGGTGTCTATCGGTATAGTAGGACGTGAAACTAGAATTGGGATAAATGCGGTATTTATGGAACTGGATCTTGGGCTGTTTATTGCTTTGGTGCTGCTTACACTCGCACCGGGTGCAGATACAGCGTTGGTATTGAAGCAGGCGTTTCGTCACGGTATTGGGGCTGCGTTGTACGTGAGCCTAGGGATTTGTAGTGGCTTGTTTATACATGCATTGCTTGTTGGCATAGGTGTTAGTGCAGTTATCATGAAATCCGATATTGCATTTTTGGCTTTAAAAATAGCTGGTGCGAGCTATTTAGTGTATCTGGGCACTAAAAGCATTTACACCGCTGTAAAGTATTCCGACAACTCAGAGAATGTGTCTGACGATATTACGGCCCAATCTTACAAACCGAGTCGAGCGATTGCTGAGGGCTTTTTGTCAAACGTGCTTAACCCAAAAACGTTGGCGTTTTATCTGGCTTTCTTACCTCAATTTATTGATGTACAAGGCCCAGTATTGAATCAAGCAATGTCTATTGCTGCGCTGCACTTTGTTATTGCATTTATTTGGCAAGGTTTTATCGCTTGGATAAGTGTCAAAAGTGTTTCTGCGTCCCCCTTTAGCTCTGTCGGGCGCTGGATAGAGTTCGGGTGCGGTATTTGTTTAGTCTTTATTGGTGTGTCAATTTTTATGCCTTTTGGTAGCGTTTAGGGGTGGAATAACAATTGGAAACGTATTCGGGCTCGTCAACTCCCTGCAATTGATTTAAGTATCGTGTCACGGCAAATAGAAAGTTTACCAGCATGTTAGTAAATCTTGGCAGTGTTTGTGGTACCTCAATATTGGCTTTGTCGATGAGCACCAGTTGGCGAGTGACTTTTTTACTTAAACTTCGGCATTGATGTAGAAGCGCTGATGGCCCAACTCCTCGAGGTAAAACGAATCGTTTCTTGTCGTCAGTTACTTTCGATTTAAAGAAATGATAGTAATGCTTTAGCTGCGCAATATCTTGCCCATCTATAGCGCACCGCCCTCTAATCGAGCCATTTAGATCAAAAATTTTCGGTTGTAGCCAACTAAGCGCTTCGTTAACCTGCTGCTGTTCAATTTGCGATAGGGCCAAACCAATATAGGTGCAAAGTTCATCCGTTAGAATCTCAAAATCACACAACGGCGAGTCTTCAAAAATGTAGGGATAACACATTTCATCAATGTCTTTGGTGAAAGTTAGTGTCATTTGAAACTCCTAAAATTTGTGTGAAAAGAAAAACTTAATTGACAGCTTGAGTTTTACTGATGGACAATGCCCAAACTTCGGAATGCAGTGAAACTCTGCAGCGGACGCGCCACTGTAAAGGATACTTCCTGAGCCAGACACGAAGCCCTAAAATTGTACGCGACTTACAAGGACCAGTATGCACTCTATTTTCTCATATTTAACGACCACAACACGTAATATTTTATTGATTTTGTTAGCGTTAGTATTTTCTTCTAGCACTTTTGCTGATGAAGACTTATACCCATTGACGGTAACCGATGATCTTGGCAATACACTGGTAATCGCTGCGCCGCCAACAAAAATTAGCTCTAAAATGTTGTTTACGGATGAGCTTCTCATCGAACTCGTTGAGACTGAACGATTGTCTAGCTTGACCCAGTTGTCCAGCGATCCAACGTTTTCAAATATCGCAGACACATTGCCTAGCGGCGTAAATTTATTGGATATGAATGTTGAGCAAGTGATTGCTCATCAGCCTGATTTGGTCTTTGCTGCAAATTGGACCGATGCAGGAAAAGTCAAGCAACTCCGTGATGCTGGCATTGCAGTTTATCTAATTCAAACGCCATTCACCCTGGAAGAGATCCAGCAAAAAATACTCACTGTTGGTCAGATTGTGGGTGCCTCAAATAAAGCGATGGCATTGGTCGACAGAATGAATGAACAATTGCGTGATAACTTAATTGAGCCAGAAAAGCGGGTGACAGCGATTGACTACAACTCTTGGGGCGCATCGAGTACTAAGAACTCGACCTGGCATAGCGTATTAACTGAGGCGAAGGTAACCAATTTAGTGGCTGAGTTTGAGGGTGACCAATATGGGCAAGCTAAAATGTCTAAGGAACTGGTGGTAAAATTAAATCCTCAAATGATGTTTATTCCTGGTTGGATCTATGGCGATGCTGAAGCGGCAGAAAAGTTTGAGAACCAAGTTCGCAATGATCCTGCGTTTTCTTATGTAGATGCGGTAAAAACCAATAAAGTCGTTTCAGTGCCAGAGCGCCTTCGTGGCACGTACAGTCACTATATTGTTGATACGATTCTGTATATTAATCGTGCCGCTTACGGATCGGATCATAATGATAAATGAGTACCGATAGCACCCCTATGACGGCAACCGTTCTTAAAGGTCACACAGTTCCTATATGCCTTGCAGTTTCGGCTATTGCCTTTATCACTGTATGCTTGTGTCTAGGGACTATTTGGATTGCACCATCACAGTTATTAGGTGCACTTTGGACTTCTATTACACATGGAGGTGACGCAAGCAGAGATCTCTATCCACTGGTTCACAGTATTGTATTGCACATCCGATTGCCAAGAGTACTTGCGGCCATTTTGGCTGGTGGAGCATTAGCCGTTGCAGGGGCAATGTCGCAGGGATTATTTAGAAATGAGTTAGCCAGTCCAGATATTTTGGGTGTTTCTGCTGGAAGTAGCTTTGCCGCGGTTGTGAGTATCTTAACCGGTCTGTCGTTAGTGCATCCGTTAATGACGCCCATTTTTTCTATGGGAGGGGCATTGTCCGTCAGCGTGCTAATTTACACCATCGCACGCTCTGTAGGACAAAATGGCTCTTTGTATTTGATATTGTGTGGGTTGGCACTAAGCAGTTTGCTGGGTGGACTCACAATGGGGCTGCTGTTATTTGCAAAAGAGTATCAGCTGAGTCAGTTTGTATTTTGGACAATGGGGGGGCTTGACGGGCGCGTATGGGAGCAAGTTCTGTGGCCTGCGTTACCACTTCTGTTGTTGGTTGCCGTCTCAATAAGGCAAGCTAAGGTGCTTGATGTCTTAGGCTTAGGGGATTTGGCGGCCCATGGTGTAGGGTTAAATGTCCAGCATTCCAAAGCACGTATATTGTTGTTGGTTACTTTGCTGACGGCATTATCCATCTCAATAGCAGGCCCAATAGCGTTTATTGGGCTGATGATACCCCATATTTTGCGCCTAATTATTGGTCCTTCTCATCGCCGACTTATCATCTACTCCTTTGTTATCGGTGCGCTGTTTTTACTGTTTGCGGACTTAGTTGGGCGATGGGCGATTGCACCTTACGAAATCAAAGCAGGAATCATCGCTTCTGTGCTAGGTAGTAGCTATTTATTGTACTTAATCGTAAGAATACAGCGCAAAGGTGTCAGCTTATGAGTGTTTTGTCTATTGAGGAGCTGACAGTGAGCGCAGGTCGGTCGAGATCGACTCAAGCTAACGTACTTTCAAATATCTCATTCAATGTTCAAAAAGGTGAAATTGTCGGTGTGGTTGGTCCCAATGGTGCAGGTAAAACGACGTTATTGAACTCGATTGCAGGGATTCAAGCGATTCGCTCGGGTCGAATTCAGATTTGTGGCAAAAAAATTGGCAGTTTAAGTGCCTTAGAACGAGCAAAACGTGTCAGTTACTTACCGCAGCACTGTAATGTCCCATTTCCATATAAAGTGAAAGATGTGTTGAAGTTGGCGTTTTATGGCGACCATTCTTTATCTAAATATCAACAGCAACAAAAAGTGAATCATGCATTGGAGACGCTTGAGATCGATGGATTGTTGAATCGAAACATAAACGAGTTATCTGGTGGTGAGCAGCAACTGGTTCATTTGGCACGTACCATCGCGCAAAATTGTACAATAATGTTACTAGATGAACCGACTTCCAGTCTGGACCTAAGCCATGAGAGTCGCCTGTTTACCTTGCTTAAGCAACTAAAAAAGCACGATTACTCTACGCTTTTGGCGATCCATGATCTAAACACAGCAGCGAGGTTGTGTGATAAGATAGCACTGATTTCAAGAGGTAAACTTTGTGGGTTTGGTTCACCTAGTTCGGTATTTACAGTCGAAAATTTACGACGCATATACGGCAATCGGGTAGACGTGCATATTGATTCGTTAGGCCAGTTACGTATTGAGGCCCAGATCCGTTAATTCCGTTATTTATTGGAGGATGAAGTATGACCAGACTCATTACTATTGCTGTGTTAGTTTCACTCGTGGTTCTCTTGATCCGCTACCGCACCAATGAAAAAGTACAAAAAGGTGTTGTGCTTTCTGTGGTTGGGGTAGGCGTTTTTTACGTAATTTCTGTTTTTATTATGGAGCTTTTAAGGTAGTAAATGAATAAATACGATGACAGCCCAGAAGAAGTGGTTGAGGTTATTGAGCAAAAAGATGCTCGAGCAAGACTATTCATTGGTGTTGCCGCTCTCGCTGGGCTTTTGTTAGGTGCATTGTTAGGAACGATCTATGCTCAGAACAAGTGGCAAGCCGTCATTCATCACTATCAGGAACAATCTGCCCACCTTAATAATGAGTACCAGTTGCTTATCGAATCGGTAAAAACTGAGAAACAAGAAGCTCAACGCTCGCTAGACGCGTACAAAGTACAAGTTGCCGAACAGGCGGAAAGAGAGTCTGCTGAACACGTCAGTGAATTGTCTAAACAATCACTGCAACTAGAACAAGTGAATGAAGGACTGCAAAATGACTTGGCGACTCTTAAGCAACAGTTCGTCACTAAACAACAACAGTTTGAAGAAATACAGCGCAAGCTCGATTTACAAACAACTCTATTTGATCGTGCTCGCGAGTTGTTTAAAAAAGAAGAGCAACTTAAGCAGTTATTAGAGGATCTTTTAGCCCAACAGATGCAGCTTTCACCGCAAGCAGAAAAGCTCAATAAAGAGTGTAACTTATATTTGGAAGGCAAGAGTTGGGAAACGCGTTCAGACGTGTGTGAACGACATGATGACATCAATGCACAAATGGGACGGAACGAGCAGATGATCGCTATTCATCAATTGGATCTTAAAGAGATTGAAGCTCTTACCGAAGAGCTTGGCTTATAGCTCTATTGTTTTGATAATCGTCGCAAAGTCGAAATAATCTTAGTTTCTGCGACGTAACGGTTTCTATTGTGTAGATAGTGGCACAAGTGTTCAAAGTGTCGTATCGTAGAATGCAGCAAGTGACTTGACTTTTGGATACGCTAAAAAGCAAACAAGGATAGGGTTTGGACACTCAATTATTGCTTTCTTCCACGGAAATTAAACCTGCAACTCGCAAACACTTATTGCAGTTACGCGGCATGATGAGAGCGTTACACGAAGAACATCATCTGCGTGACCCTGATTTGTTTAAAGAGCCTGATGATGTCGAAAAAAGTAAAGATATAGCAGCGTATTTGGATGATCCTAATTGTTTGGTCTATGTGGTCATCGACAAACAACAGTCTAAACGGTCTTGTGTTGCATTTATTAGTGGCCACTTTTGCGAGCTTATCTCTACAGTATCAAAGCCAATAATGATGGGCAGCGTCGACGAACTGTATGTTAAACCTGAATGGCGACATAAAGGGTTGGGCAGGGCGCTAATGGATCACCTTAATCATGTTTTAAAACAATATGGTGCATCTCAGGTTTTTGTTGAAGTGTGGCACTCCAATAAAGATGCGGTCAAAATGTATCAAGAATGTGGTTTTTCTCATCACATTCACTGGCTGCGAAAGGCGTTATGATGGCTCGCCTGGCCATGTTATTCGTTTCCTTAGTAGTCTTATTGATGTCGTTCAACACGTATTCGTCGACTCTAGAAGGGGTCCGACCAAATGGTGCGGTCTGCGTTATTAAAATCGACGACAAACTGTTGGTCACCTCAGAAATAATCACCGGAAAGCTCTCACTCCCTGGAGGGCGACTAGATTCAGATGAATCTCCAGAGCAAGCGGCACTGAGAGAGCTGTATGAAGAAGCCGGGATCAAAGCAACAGTGACACGTTTACTGTTGTTTAGTGATAAATATTCATTTATTTACGAATGTCTTCCTCTAGAGCCCGTCGTGGCATTTAATACCTTAAACCGGTTTGGCGGGAATATTGTTCCAATCCATGCTGCCAATCATTATGGTGTAGAAACGAAATCAGCGATGTTGTTACCAATAGACAAGTTGATTGAGAGAGAATACCGTTATCCGAGACGTGTAAAAAGTATCAACACAGCCTTTCCTTCGCTCGTGAATGCCCCAGCTCTCTATGTTGATGAAGTCATAGAAGAAAGTCGTTTCTGGCAACACTGGAGCTTAAAACTATATTCTACGATCATCAGTGACACGACTATCTATCGTTTCGTTTTGCCTATAGCCAAATTAATAGAGGTCTTTGTTTCACCGTTAACCTTTTTACTGCTATTGCCTTGGATATACTGGCGTTATGGAAGACCATTCGCACTCGAAGTTATGTTTGTGGTATCCGCCACATCCATATTCTGCACAATAATACAATATTTAGTGGCGCAGCCATTACCGCTAGCTTACGTACCTAGTTGGGGAAGTTCGCACTTTTATGGATTTAGTTTTCCAAACGCCCAAGTCGCTAGCCTGATCGCCGTTGCTGTATTGTTTAAACACAGAATGCAATGGCAACGAAAAACAGCTTTGTTTATTTTGCTTACAGTGCTGTCCGGGTCTGAGTTACTACTAGGCAAATCATTTTTGGTCGATATCTTAGTGGGTGCAATGATTGGTTACGGGTTCGGGTCAGTGTTTGTTTCGCTAGAAGAGCGTAAAGGTCTCAATTTGCAGCGCTATATATCATCATGGCAGTCATGGCTGGCGATGTTGTTAATATGTGCTGGTGGATTATGGCTCTGGCAAGTACCGGTATTAGTCGATAGCTTTGTCATGGTGACGACAATGGCGTTGTTGGTTCGCATTAGACTGGTTGCCGATGATGTAAGTGGTTTGTCATTAAGTGAAGTCATAAAAATCTCGACGGCACTTGCCATGGTATTTGTGTGCTTACACATATTAAAAGCGACCATTGCCAGTGAAAGCCTATTTTCGTTAATCTATGACTCGCTGTTTTATCCCAGTCTATTTGTTGTGCTGGTAGTGATGCTTCCAAAACGACGCCGACTTTCTGAACAAAAGAATAATTATGAGTAAACAAACTAGCAAATCCACCGCGGTGGTCGTATTTAGTGGTGGACAAGATTCAACAACTTGTCTTATTCAAGCTTTAAAACGCTATGAAAGCGTGCATGCTTTAACTTTCGATTATGGGCAACGACACAGACTTGAAATAGACATTGCGCAACAGCTTGCCCAACAGCTGGGTGTTACTGCACACAAAGTCATGGATGTTACGCTTCTTAACGAACTTGCGGTGAGCGCACTAACTCGTGATGACATTGAAGTGTCAAACGAGGTAGACAGTAGTGGATTACCCAATACCTTTGTGCCAGGACGTAACATTCTTTTCCTAACGCTAGCCGGCATTTACGCTTATCAGGTTGGGGCCTCGACAGTGATAACGGGTGTCTGCGAGACGGACTTTTCAGGGTATCCAGACTGTCGAAATGATTTTGTCCAAGCTATGCAAATTGCTCTAGAAAAAGGTATGGATAGGCCACTTACGCTTGAAACACCACTTATGTGGTTAGACAAAGCACAGACCTGGGCATTAGCTGATGAACTTGGCGCGTTAGAATTAATAAGGGACAAAACGCTGACTTGCTATAATGGTGTGATTGGATCTGGGTGTGGAGAATGCCCCGCCTGCCATTTGAGGCAAAATGGCTTGCAGCAATACTTAGACGGTCAAGCAAACTAAAATCAAAGCACGCTATATAGCGTGCTTTGATGAATCAATAGGGTTGTAGTAAAGAGTTTTATTTCTCGCGAGTAGTAAAAATATGCCACTCTTTAACTACGTCGCCCTTAAAGCCTACAACAGTAGCCACAACTTTTCTGTCGAGCGCTTGGTCAACTTTACCATCATGCTCGGCTTGAGAATCGCCAAACCCCATAATGGTTAGCCGCTTGGCATCGACACCTTTCGCAACCATCATCTTTTGAACCGCTTTTGCTCTTTCTTGCGATAGCCACATGTTATGTTCGTGGTTGCCGGGTTTACTTGCAAAGCCTTGCAGTTCTATTTCCGTTTCTGGGTACTCAGCTAAGAAAGTCACCATCTCATTAATTTGTGAAACGAATATTGCGGGTACGTCAGTTGAGTCATTTTCAAACAATACTTTAAGCAGCTTCTTTTCATCAATTTGATAAAATGATTCACAACCATCGTTGCTAATAGTTGCGCCACCCGGTGTTGTAGTGCAGGTATCTCGTTCATTAATAACGCCGTCGTTATCTTCGTCGCGAAGATCTGCACTTTGTTCTGCAATAGGGTATTCAGTTTCAACGCCTGAAGAAATGCACCCGACTAATAGTAGTGGGATTAAGCAGACGACTAAATAGGATTTCATTGGACTAATTTACCTCGTTGTTCCACGCTTCTGGTGTATCGACTAATAATGAGGGTAATAAAACACCCGATGCATTTAGTACTCTAAATTTTGCGTAAAGCTCGGCGTATTGAGCCGTTACATACTCTTTGCGAGCTTCGAATAATTCGTTTTCTGTATTGAGAAGATCAAGCAGCGTTCGCTTACCTATCTTGTATTGTTTTTCATACGCAATAACGGTATTTGACGCGGCATCCACATGATCAATTAAAAACTCTCGCTGCTGAAGCGTGAGATCAAGCGCGTTCCACGAGAGGCGTAAACCTTCTTCTACTTGACGAAAAGCTCGATCGCGAAAGTCTTTCGATTTGCTCAACTGGTAAGCGGTGCGTTCAATATTGTCACTATCTTTGCCACCATTATAAAGGTTGTATCTCATGCGAAGCATTGCTGAGGTTTCATTGACATCACCTTCAACGCCGCCGGCATCTTGCTCCCAAGAGTGGGCCGCTTCAATAGTGAACGTTGGCAAGTTAACGCTTTGAGATTGTTTATATTGATATTGCGCAGCGTCCACATCGGCCTGAGCTATTTTTAGAACGGGGTGATTTTTTTTCGCGTCTTCAAAGGCGAGCTCTACTGACAGCGGTATTTTATTTTCATCGACATGGGGCTTAACCAGACCAATTGGCATGGAGCCGACGATTCGCCGGTAAGAAACATGACTATCGTACAAGTTGTTTTGAGCAGCCAGTAAGTTACTGTGCGCTTTCGCAAGACGAGCTTCTACCTGAGAAAGATCCGCTGTAGAGCCAATACCAGATTGAGTTCGTTTTAAAATGTCGGAGTAGATTTTACGATGGACCTTTAGGTTGCTTTCTGACAATAGCAACACTTCTTCGGCGCTTAACGCGTCCAAATACAGTTTACTCACTTCTAGTGCGATGTTCTCGGCATCAGCGAACAATTGATAGCGCATTGAATTAGCTTCAGCTGCTGTTCTATCTATATCATTAATTGTCGCCGAACCATCCCATAACAATTGAGTCAGTCTAATTGCGGCGTCTTTACGGGTTAAGTCCGAATCACCACTTTGGTCGGCGCGAATTCGCTCGTAACCAATACCCGCTTCAAGGTCAACCGAGGGTAAATAGGCACCTCGGCTTGAATCGTAGCTTTTAACGAATGACATATATTCGTTATACGAGCTACGAACTAGTGGGTTTGTTGCCAATGTTGCAGAGATCGCTTGTTCCAGCGATTCAGCCATTACTGGCTGGCTCACCAATACACTCAGCGCAATTGTGCAAATGGAAATCCTTTTCAAAACAGGTACCTCAGATACTACCGCTATCAGACGAAATTTTACGGTATGGTGTCATCATTTAAGTAAATACACTAGATCGTTTTTCATTAAATAGTACTAAAACATCATTATGTCTCACAACTAATACTATTAGTATGACGTACGCCAAAAATGTGGAGTTGGCAACATTTTAGTGTTAGGTTTACCCTGAGCGAAAACTTAATCCTCTCAATTTGATTACACTTGTAACAATATTGAGACTAAACACTGTAAGTGGATGTAAATCATGGAAGAACAAGCGATTAATCTTGACATTTTTCGATCTGGGAACAAGATAATTATCGACGCAAATGGTAACTCTAAAGTAGTACCAATAGAGTATGAACTGCAACCGGGAGAGGTGGTAGTTCAAGTTGGTGATTCACCAATATCTGTTGACGATCTCACCTTAGAAAACCTAAGTGTTAGCTTCTTCAAGGTAGAAAATGATGAGGTAGCTCGAGAGGTTAAGCTTGATGATGATATTGCAGCCATTTTTGAAGCTTTAGAGGAAGGCCAAGATCCGACACTTTTAGGTGAAGAGTTTGAGACCGCCGCAGGCGAGTCGACAGCGGGCTCATCATTGTCTACGTCAGGAACGATTGCTCGTGATAATGCC
Organism: Vibrio sp. qd031; assembly: GCF_002100145.1. Classification (GTDB taxonomy): domain Bacteria; phylum Pseudomonadota; class Gammaproteobacteria; order Enterobacterales; family Vibrionaceae; genus Vibrio. The sequence goes on along the minus strand of NZ_JXQD01000024.1, from coordinate 4,787 downwards.
GAAGTTATTGCTGCAACAGTGTTTAATACAGATGGATTAACGCCTGCTCAGCAAAAAGAAGTCCTTAGTGTATTTGAGTATATTGTAACCAACGAATCTACGGTAGACCCATTGCCTCAGGTTACAATTTCTATAGATCTTAACGATCCAGCCGAAGTTAGAGTATTTGGTCAGTCTGAAAATGCAGAGACGATTACGGTTGTCATTGGTGGCGAAGAACACCTTGTAACACCAAATCCAGACGGCAGTTGGGAGCTACTGTTACCACCGCTGGATCTTGCCGACGGTGAGTATGTTGCAGAAGCAACAGCAGAGTCACCATCCGGAAAAGAGGCGACCGCGGATACATCCTTTATCCTAGATATGGCTAAACCGGTTGTTAGTATCGATCCTCCTTCTGATACCTCAGATACTACGCCAACCTTTACTGGCGGCTCAGATAACACAGATGGCCCGCTCACCGTCATTGTTAATGATAAAGAATACGAAGTGATTCCCGATGACAATGGTGATTGGGAGCTAACGTTACCACCAGAAGACGCGTTGGAAGACGGTGATTATGACATCGTGGTTGTTGGTAAAGACAATCAGGGTAACAGTGCAGAAGACGAATCCGACTTAACAATAGACACCACTGCGCCAAGCGCACCAGTCGTTACTATTGTTGAAGACCTGAATAATGACGGGCAAATCCCAGCTGATGAGATTGATGGCCAGATTAATGTCATCGTTGATATCAGTGGTACAGGCGCCACTATTGGTGACACTGTAACAATAAATGGAACTGATTATGAGGTCACTCAAGATGTGCTAGATCTCGGCACTATAGAACTTGAGATTGCGGTTCCTCAAAGAGGCGAAACTGTCACAGTTGAAGCCGTTATAAAAGACAAAGTTGGCAACGTATCTGAACCTGGCCAAGATAGCGCCGAGTTAGTAAATACTGGGCCCGTGGCTGAAGACGATGTTGTTACTACGGATGAAGACACAGCCGTAACTATCGATGTATTAGCAAACGATTCTGACATTGATAACGATGACATTACAATTATTGATGCCACTGTACCAGCATCTCAAGGCACGATCGAGATCGTCAATAATCAACTTATTTTTACACCAGCGCCCGACTTTAACGGTGATGCATCAATTAGCTACACAATTTCAGATGGACAAGGTGGAACAGATACAGCGCAAGTTGTGGTTGAGGTTGCGCCTGTAGACGATGCACCGATAATTTCTGATGATTTAGGCTCTACGACTGAAGGTGACGTCACCCCGGTCACTGGCGAGCTCACTGCAACAGACGTTGATAATCCAGACTTACTGTTCGTAGCAAATGCCGTCAATGACGCATACGGCGATTTTACCATTGACTCAAATGGGCAGTGGTCATTTGTATTATCTGACAATTCAACCGTCAATGCGCTTGCCGACGGAGAGGTTGTAGAGCGCGAGTTTGAAGTAACTCTAACTGATGGCTCTGTTACTACAGTCACTATTACCATTACAGGTACAGATGATGCTCCAGTGATTTCTACAGGAGAGGGTGCTGTTACCGAAGGGGATTCGATTCCTGTAGTTGGAACATTAATAGGTACCGATGCAGACAACCCAGAACTATCTTTTGTTGAAAGTACCGTTGCAGATAGTTACGGCGATTTCACTGTGGATGCTGACGGAAACTGGACGTTTACGTTGGCAAATAGCGCGACTGTTGCAGCATTGGCAGAAGGTGAATCCACCGTAAGAGATTTTGTTGTAACTTTATCCGACGGAAGCTCGACTACTGTAACCATCACCATCACTGGTACAGATGATCTTCCTGTTGTTTCAATAGGTACAGGAGCTACGACTGAAGGAGACTCAACGCCAGTTGTAGGAACTCTCACCGCTACTGACGCCGACAATACAGATTTGGCGTTCGAGGCAGACTCTGTAACCGATCTTTACGGAGATTTTACCGTTGACGTAGATGGTAACTGGACATTTACTCTGGCAGACAATGAGACGGTCAATGCGCTAGCAGAAGGTCAAGTCGTCGACAGAGTATTTACTGTAGATCTTTCTGATGGAAGTACTACTACAGTCACTATTTCTATTACTGGTACTGATGATGATCCGGTGATTTCGGCGGATACCGACGCGGTAATCGAGGGCGATCTGACTCCAGTCAGCGGTACGTTGACGGCGACGGATGCAGACAATCCAGACCTAGAATTTGCACCAAATACTATTACCGATGCGTACGGTGAGTTTACTGTTGACGCGGAGGGCAATTGGACGTTCACACTGGCCGATAACGCCACAGTGGACGCGCTGACAGCCGGTCAGAAAGAAGTGCGCGAGTTTACCGTGACGCTGTCCGATGGCAGTAACACCACCGTCACCATTACCATCACCGGTACCGATGACGCGCCAGTGATTTCTGCGGATACCGACGCGGTAACCGAAGGCGATGTGACGCCTGTCAGCGGTACGTTGACGGCCACGGATGCAGACAATCCAGATTTGGCGTTTAACTCAAACACCATTAGCGATGCGTACGGTGAGTTCACCGTTGATGCGGAGGGCAATTGGACGTTCACACTGGCGGATAACGCCACAGTGGACGCGCTGACAGCCGGTCAGAAAGAAGTGCGCGAGTTTACCGTGACGCTGTCCGATGGCAGTGACACCACCGTCACCATTACCATT
>NZ_JXQD01000024.1:1160-2083 GCF_002100145.1 Vibrio sp. qd031 | reverse complement strand
TTAGCGATGCGTACGGTGAGTTCACCGTTGATGCCAATGGCAATTGGACGTTCACACTGGCCGATAACGCGACTGTGGATGCGCTAACAGCCGGTCAAGAAGAAGTCCGCGAGTTTACCGTGACGCTGTCTGATGGCAGTGATACTACAGTGACGATTACCATTACCGGTACTGACGATGCTCCGGTGATTTCGACGGATACCGACGCGGTAACCGAGGGCGATGTGACGCCTGTCAGCGGCACCCTAACGGCGACGGATGCAGACAATCCAGACCTAGAATTTACACCAAATACTATTACCGATGGGTACGGTGAGTTCACCGTTGACGCGGAGGGCAATTGGACGTTCACACTGGCCGATAACGCCACAGTCGATGCATTAACAGCCGGTCAAGAAGAAGTCCGAGAGTTTACCGTGACGCTGTCCGATGGCAGTGACACCACCGTCACCATTACCATTACCGGTACCGATGACGATCCGGTGATTTCGGCGGATACCGACGCGGTAACCGAGGGCGATGTGACGCCTGTCAGCGGCACCCTAACGGCGACGGATGCAGACAATCCCGATTTAGAGTTTACTCCGGCTACTCTCAATGATGCCTATGGTGAGTTCACCGTTGAAGCCAATGGCAATTGGACGTTCACACTGGCGGATAACGCCACAGTTGATGCATTAGCGGCCGGTCAGAAAGAAGTCCGTGAGTTTACCGTGACGCTGTCCGATGGCAGTGACACCACCGTCACCATAACCATTACCGGTACCGATGACGATCCTGTGATTTCGGCGGATGCTGATGAAGTCACAGAAGGCGACCTGACGCCAATCACTGGTACATTGACAGCAATCGATGCAGACAATCCAGATTTGGCGTTTAACTCAAACACCATTAGCGATGCGTACGGTGAGTTCACCGTTGAC
>NZ_JXQD01000024.1:0-963 GCF_002100145.1 Vibrio sp. qd031 | reverse complement strand
CGACGGATGCAGACAATCCTAATTTAGCGTTTGAAGAAAACACCATTAGCGATGCGTACGGTGAGTTCACCGTTGATGCGGAGGGCAATTGGACGTTCACACTGGCCGATAACGCCACCGTGGATGCTCTGACCGCCGGCCAGAAAGAAGTGCGCGAGTTTATCGTGACCTTGTCCGATGGCAGTGACACCACTGTCACCATTACCATTACCGGTACCGATGACGATCCGGTGATTTCGGCGGATACCGACGCGGTAACCGAGGGCGATGTGACGCCTGTCAGCGGCACCCTAACGGCGACGGATGCAGACAATCCTAATTTAGCGTTTGAAGAAAACACCATTAGCGATGCGTACGGTGAGTTCACCGTTGATGCCAATGGCAATTGGACGTTCACACTGGCCGATAACGCGACTGTGGATGCGCTAACAGCCGGTCAAGAAGAAGTGCGCGAGTTTACCGTGACGCTGTCCGATGGCAGTGACACCACTGTCACCATTACCATTACCGGTACCGATGATGATCCGGTGATTTCGGCGGATACTGATGAAGTCACTGAAGGCGATCTGACGCCTGTCAGCGGCACCCTAACGGCCACGGATGCAGACAATCCCGATTTAGAGTTTACTCCGGCTACTCTCAATGATGCCTATGGTGAGTTCACCGTTGATGCGGACGGCAATTGGACGTTCACACTGGCCGATAACGCCACAGTCGACGCATTAACCGCCGGCCAGAAAGAAGTGCGCGAGTTTACTGTGACGCTGTCCGATGGCAGTGACACTACAGTGACGATTACCATCACCGGTACCGATGACGCGCCAGTGATTTCTGCGGATACCGACGCAGTGACGGAAGGCGATGTGACGCCTGTCAGCGGCACCCTAACGGCGACGGATGCAGACAATCCTAATTTAGCGTTTGAAGAAAACACCATTAGCGATGCGTACGGTGAGTTCACCG
>NZ_JXQD01000023.1 GCF_002100145.1 Vibrio sp. qd031 | reverse complement strand
TCGAAGACGTATTCTCTATCCAAGGCCGTGGTACTGTAGTAACTGGTCGTATCGAGCGCGGTATCCTAAACGTAGGTGACGAAGTAGAAATCGTAGGTATCAAAGAAACTACTACTACTACTTGTACTGGTGTTGAAATGTTCCGTAAGCTGCTTGACGAAGGTCGTGCTGGTGAGAACGTTGGTGCACTTCTACGTGGTACTAAGCGTGAAGACGTTGAACGTGGTCAAGTTCTTGCAGCTCCTGGCTCAATCAACCCACACACTAAGTTCGAGTCTGAAGTATACGTACTGTCTAAAGACGAAGGCGGCCGTCATACTCCGTTCTTCAAAGGCTACCGTCCACAGTTCTACTTCCGTACAACTGACGTAACTGGTGATATCTCTCTACCAGAAGGCGTGGAAATGGTAATGCCGGGTGACAACATCCAAATGCAAGTTGAGCTAATCGCTCCAATCGCAATGGATGAAGGCCTACGTTTCGCTATCCGTGAGGGTGGTCGTACTGTAGGTGCTGGCGTTGTTGCTAAGATCTTCGACTAATTCGTTGACGAAGTAAGATTAAAAGGGCATCATTTGATGCCCTTTTTCAGCACTTAAAAAAATGCCCGGTGTTTAAGACGACATCCCTATGCATTTTTCGCTGCTTAAAGTGGTTTTTTTACCCTATTTTTAGACTGTTTCTGTATAAGAAGCAGGTGTCGTCTATAGTTTAATTTGTTGTAGGTTAGTTTTATGAAAGCAAATGCTGAAACTCCAGAAAGCTCAGGCGCAGCAGACATTCTTAAGTGGATTATCGCTTTTGCCCTGCTAGCCGCGGCAGTGGTTGGCAATTACCTTTACGGTGAACTGTCTGTTGTTATCCGCACTGCAGCTGTTGTTGTGCTTATCGCCGCTGCTTTAGGTGTTGCTGCTTTAACTGTAAAAGGTAAACAAGCGATCACATTCGCCAAAGAGTCTCGTATGGAGATTCGCAAGGTAGTGTGGCCAACTCGTCAAGAGACAATGCAAACTACTCTGATCGTGTTGGCAGTAAGTGTTGTAATGGCACTCGTTCTTTGGGGAATCGACGGCATTATGGTGCGTCTGGTTGCCTTTGTTACCGGTGTGTGAGGATATTAATTCATGAGTGAAGCACCAAAGAAACGTTGGTATGTAGTTCAAGCTTTTTCTGGCTTCGAGAGCCGTGTCTCTCAGTCTCTGCGTGAGTATATTAAAATGCACGCTATGGAAGATTACTTCGGTGAAGTTCTCGTTCCTACAGAAGAAGTAGTTGAGATGCGTGCAGGTCAACGTCGTAAGAGTGAGCGCAAGTTCTTCCCAGGCTATGTTCTAGTACAAATGGTGATGAACGATGAATCGTGGCACTTGGTTCGTAGCGTACCGCGTGTTATGGGTTTCATTGGTGGTACTTCGGACCGCCCTGCCCCTATTACAGACAAAGAAGCTGATGCTATCTTGAACCGTCTAGAAAAAGCGAGCGAAGCTCCACGTCCACGCACTATGTTTGATGCAGGTGAAGTGGTTCGTGTTAACGACGGTCCATTTGCAGACTTTAATGGTACGGTTGAAGAAGTTGATTACGAGAAAAGCCGCATGAAGGTTTCTGTATCAATCTTTGGTCGTGCAACCCCTGTAGAGCTAGAATTTGGTCAAGTCGAGAAACTTGATTAAAAAAACATCTTTAAAGGGTTGTTTAGGGCGCGAAATCTGATTATAATTTCGCGCCTTTTTGTTCTCGTGAACAAAAAGTTTTTTTCAAACTGTGGGGAGCCGGCAAACCGCCTGCGTCTGAACCCAAAACTTAGGAAATATCATGGCTAAGAAAGTTGAAGCATACATCAAGCTGCAAGTTGCAGCTGGTGCAGCTAACCCAAGTCCACCAGTTGGTCCTGCTCTAGGTCAACACGGTGTGAACATCATGGAATTCTGTAAAGCGTTTAACGCAAAAACAGATTCTGTTGAGAAAGGTCTACCGATCCCAGTAGTAATCACTGTTTACAGCGACCGTTCTTTCACGTTCGAAACTAAGACTCCACCAGCAGCAGTTCTACTTAAGAAAGCTGCAGGTATCAAGTCTGGTTCTGGTCGTCCAAACACTGAAAAAGTGGGTACTGTAACTGACGCTCAAGTACAAGAAATCGCAGAAACTAAAGCTGCTGATATGACTGGTGCTGACATCGAAGCGATGAAGCGTTCTATTGCGGGTACTGCTCGTTCAATGGGCCTAGTGGTAGAGGGTTAATATAATGGCAAAACTTACTAAGCGTATGCGTACTATCCGCGAAAAAGTGGAAGTAACAAAAGAATACGATATCAACGAAGCAGTCGCTCTTCTTAAAGAACTAGCAACAGCTAAATTCGTAGAATCTGTAGACGTTGCTGTTAACCTAGGCATCGATGCTCGTAAATCAGACCAAAACGTACGTGGCGCAACTGTGCTACCACACGGTACTGGTCGTGAAATCCGCGTTGCGGTATTCACACAAGGTGCTAACGCTGAAGCTGCGAAAGAAGCTGGCGCTGACATCGTGGGTATGGAAGATCTTGCTGAGCAAGTGAAGAAAGGCGTAATGGACTTCGACGTAGTTGTTGCTTCTCCTGATGCAATGCGCGTTGTTGGTCAACTAGGTACTATCCTAGGTCCACGCGGCCTAATGCCAAACCCTAAAGTTGGTACTGTAACTCCTAACGTTGCTGAAGCAGTTAAAAACGCTAAAGCGGGTCAGGTTCGTTACCGTAACGACAAGAACGGCATCATCCACACTACTATCGGCAAAGCGTCTTTCGAAACACAGCAAATCCAAGAGAACTTAGAAGCTCTTCTTGTTGCTCTTAAGAAAGCTAAGCCTTCTTCAGCGAAAGGTACTTTCCTGAAGAAAGTAAGCATCTCTACCACTATGGGTGCAGGTGTAACGGTTGATCAAGCGACTCTTAACACTGTAGCTTAAGACTTGCTAAGGCGTGAAATTAGTGTATAATTTTGCGCCTAATATTTGTGGTTGGGGCTGAAGATTAGCTTGCTAATTTCGCAGTCTCCGTCCAAGACCGTAGGTGTTTCAAGGCGATGAGCTGAGTAACTTAATACCCTGCGTAGATGGTGCCCGAACTGACAGAAAGAGAATTATATAGTCATCGATTATGTAGTGAACTTTCTTCTGGGAAAAGCACCTAAATGACTCTCACTGTCGTTGATGATAGTGAGTGGTGTAACGACAACCAGGAGTAAATCCAAGATGGCTTTAAATCTTCAAGACAAAAAAGCAATTGTTGCTGAAGTCAACGAAGCAGCCAGCGGTGCACTTTCTGCAGTTGTAGCTGACTCACGTGGTGTTGAAGTGTCTGACATGACTTCTCTACGTAAACAAGCGCGTGAAGCGGGTGTTTACATGAGAGTTGTGCGTAACACTCTTGCACGCCGTGCAGTTCAAGGAACAGAGTATGAGTGTCTAACTGACGCTTTCACTGGTCCTACTTTGATCGCATTCTCTAACGAGCACCCAGGTGCTGCGGCGCGTCTTTTCAAAGACTTTGCCAAAGGGAATGATAAATTCGAAGTTAAAGCTGCAGCCTTCGAAGGCGCATTAACTGATGCTGATGTACTAGCGACACTACCAACTTACGACGAAGCAATTGCACGCCTAATGATGTGCATGAAAGAAGCTTCTGCTGGCAAGCTGGTACGTACCATCGCTGCACTACGCGATCAAAAAGAAGCAGAAGCGGCGTAAGCCTTGCTTTTTACTGGTTGCTTAATAAACTTATTGTTGACTTAAAAGAGAATTGTTATGTCTATTACTAACGAGCAAATCCTAGACGCAGTTGCAGAAATGTCTGTAATGCAAGTTGTTGAACTAATCGAAGCGATGGAAGAAAAATTCGGCGTTTCGGCTGCTGCTGCTGTTGTAGCTGGCGGCGCTGCTGGTGGCGAAGCTGCTGCTGAGCAAACTGAGTTTGACGTTATCCTAACTGCTATTGGCGGTAACAAAGTTTCTGTTATCAAAGCAGTACGTGGCGCAACTGGCCTAGGTCTTAAAGAAGCTAAAGCTCTTGTAGACGGTGCTCCAGCACCTCTAAAAGAAGGCATCGAGAAAGACGAAGCCGAAGCTCTTAAAGCACAGCTAGAAGAAGCTGGTGCGACTGTTGAAATTAAGTAATTATTACTTAATTTCATAGCCGAAATGGCTATTGGCTGGTGGTTTTATAACCACCGGCCTTTTTGCGCTGTAGGGCTGCGGTGTTTTTTCCGCTGTTTGTAAACCGAAGCCTAAGCAAAAAACATCACCGTTTGGTGATGCACCACCTAAAAACAGCCGTTAGTCACTACTCTACGACAGTTGAGAGTAGTTTGGGTCACTTATCAGCGAGCTGAGGAACCCCATGGTTTACTCCTATACCGAGAAAAAGCGCATCCGTAAGGATTTTGGTACCCGTCCACAAGTTTTGGACATACCATACCTTCTTTCGATCCAGCTTGATTCGTTCGACAAGTTCATCGAGCAAGATCCTGAAGGACAATATGGCCTTGAGGCTGCTTTTCGTTCTGTATTTCCAATTCAGAGCTACAACGGCAATTCCGAGCTGCAATACGTTAGCTATCGTCTTGGTGAGCCTGTATTTGATGTAAAAGAATGTCAAATTCGTGGTGTCACTTATTCAAAACCACTTCGCGTTAAATTGCGCCTTGTTGTGTTTGATAAAGATGCACCTGCGGGAACCGTAAAAGACATTAAAGAACAAGAAGTCTACATGGGTGAAATTCCACTCATGACAGACAATGGTACGTTTGTAATTAACGGTACCGAGAGGGTTATCGTATCTCAGCTGCATCGAAGCCCAGGCGTGTTCTTCGACAGTGACAAAGGTAAGACCCACTCTTCAGGTAAGGTCTTGTATAACGCGCGCGTTATTCCTTACCGTGGTTCTTGGTTGGATTTTGAGTTCGACCCTAAAGATAACCTATACGTACGTATTGACCGTCGTCGTAAGTTGCCTGCGTCAATTATCCTTCGTGCTCTTAATAAGACCACAGAAGAGATTCTTGATACTTTCTTCGAAAAAGTAAACTTCGAAGTACAAGATAAAGCGCTTAAGATGGAACTTGTTCCAGAGCGTCTACGCGGTGAAACGGCTTCTTTTGATATTGAAGCGAACGGCAAGAAGTACGTAGAAACTGGTCGTCGTATTACTGCGCGTCACATCCGTCAATTAGAAAAAGACGGCGTTGAGTTCATCGAAGTACCGGTTGAGTACATCGTTGGCAAAGTAGCGGCTAAAGACTACATCAACGAAGAAACTGGCGAAGTTATTGTAGGCGCGAACCACGAAATCAGCCTAGAGGCGCTCGCTAATCTGTCTCAAGCTGGTCATACAGCGATCCAGGTTCTATTTACCAATGATCTCGACCACGGCCCGTTCATGTCTGACACCTTGCGTGTCGACAGCACCACAGATCGCCTATCTGCGCTAGTAGAAATCTACCGCATGATGCGCCCTGGTGAGCCGCCAACGAAAGAAGCGGCAGAGGCTCTGTTCGAAAGCCTATTCTTCTCGGAAGAGCGTTACGATCTGTCGACTGTTGGTCGTATGAAGTTTAACAGCTCAATTGGCCGTGAAGATGCTGGTGAACAAGGTACTCTTGACGAGACTGACATTGTAGAAGTGATCAGAAAACTGATTGCTATCCGTAACGGTATTGGTGAAGTCGATGATATCGATCACCTTGGTAACCGTCGTATTCGCTCTGTAGGCGAAATGGCAGAAAACCAATTCCGTGTCGGTCTAGTTCGTGTAGAGCGTGCTGTTAAAGAGCGTCTAAGCCTTGGTGACCTTGATGCGATCATGCCTCAAGATCTGATCAACGCGAAGCCAATCTCTGCGGCAGTAAAAGAGTTCTTCGGTTCTTCGCAGCTGTCTCAGTTCATGGACCAAAACAACCCGTTATCGGAAGTGACCCACAAGCGTCGTATCTCGGCACTTGGTCCTGGTGGTCTTACCCGTGAGCGTGCTGGTTTTGAAGTACGTGACGTACACGTTACGCACTACGGTCGTCTATGTCCTATCGAGACACCTGAAGGTCCAAACATCGGTCTGATCAACTCACTGTCAGCGTACGCTCGTTGTAATGAGTTTGGTTTCCTAGAAACCCCTTACCGTCGCGTTGTTGATGGTATTGTGACCGAAGATGTAGATTACCTTTCTGCGATCCAAGAAGGTCAATTCGTTATCGCTCAGGCGAACACGGTATTGACTGGCGAAGGTACGTTTGCTGACGAGCTGATCACAGCACGTCAAAAAGGTGAGTCGGGTCTACACCCACGCGAGAACGTCGATTATATGGACGTTGCAACTAACCAGGTTGTATCTATCGCGGCATCACTTATCCCATTCCTAGAGCACGATGATGCAAACCGTGCTTTGATGGGTGCAAACATGCAGCGTCAGGCTGTTCCTACTCTACGTGCAGACAAACCACTTGTTGGTACTGGTATTGAGCGTAGCATTGCGGTCGATTCTGGTGTTACAGCGGTTGCTAAACGTGGCGGTACTGTACAGTCAGTAGACGCATCTCGCATCGTGATTAAGGTTAATGAAGAAGAGTTGGTTCCTGGTGAAGCAGGCATCGACATCTACAACTTGACCAAGTACACACGTTCTAACCAAAACACATGTATCAACCAGCGTCCAACAGTGATGCCAGGTGAACCTGTGGCAAAAGGCGACGTTCTTGCTGACGGCCCTTCAACTGACCTTGGTGAGTTGGCTCTAGGCCAGAACATGCGTATCGCATTTATGCCTTGGAACGGTTACAACTTTGAGGATTCAATCCTTGTTTCTGAGCGCGTCGTTCAAGAAGACCGCTTTACTACTATCCACATTCAAGAGCTTTCTTGTGTGGCTCGTGATACTAAACTGGGTTCTGAAGAGATCACAGCGGATATCCCGAACGTAGGTGAAGCAGCGCTATCGAAGCTGGATGAGTCTGGTATTGTTTACATCGGCGCTGAAGTGAAGGGTGGCGACATCCTAGTAGGTAAAGTGACACCTAAAGGTGAAACTCAGCTTACTCCAGAAGAGAAACTTCTGCGTGCCATCTTTGGTGAGAAAGCTTCTGATGTTAAAGACACCTCTTTGCGTGTTCCTAACTCAGTGTCTGGTACCATCATCGACGTACAAGTGTTTACTCGCGACGGTGTAGAAAAAGACAAACGTGCTCTAGAAATCGAGCAAATGCAGTTGAAAGAAGCGAAGAAAGACCTGACTGAGGAATTCCAAATCCTCGAAGGTGGTCTCCTTGCGCGTGTTCGTGCTGTATTGCTGCAAGGCGGCTTCTCTGAAGCTCGACTTGACTCGATGGAGCGCAAGAAGTGGCTAGAGCAGTCTGTTGAAGACGACGCCCTACAAACTAAGCTTGAGCAACTTGCTGAGCAGTGGGACGAGCTAAAAGCTGACTTCGATAAGAAATTTGAAACCAAGCGTCGCAAGATCACCCAAGGTGATGACCTTGCGCCTGGCGTTTTGAAGATCGTTAAAGTGTACCTAGCTGTTAAACGTCGTATCCAACCTGGTGATAAGATGGCGGGTCGTCACGGTAACAAAGGTGTAATCTCTAAGATTAACCCTGTAGAAGATATGCCGTATGACGAAACTGGCCAACCAGTAGATATCGTGCTTAACCCGTTGGGTGTACCGTCACGTATGAACATCGGTCAGATCCTAGAAGTACACTTAGGTCTAGCCGCGAAAGGCATCGGTGACAAGATCAACAAGATGGTTAAAGAGCAACAAGAGCTCGCGAAATTCCGTGAATTCTTGCAGAAAGTATACGACCTAGGCGGAACTCGCCAAGAAGTCGATATTGCTTCTCTGAGCGACGACGAAGTTCGCACTCTTATTAAGAACCTTCGTGGCGGTCTACCGATTGCAACTCCTGTGTTCGATGGTGCTTCTGAGAAATCAATCAAAGAACTGCTTGTGCTTGCTGACCTACCAGCGTCTGGCCAGCTAACGTTGTTCGATGGTCGTACCGGTGATGCGTTTGAGCGTCCTGTAACTGTAGGTTACATGTACATGCTGAAACTAAACCACTTGGTTGATGACAAGATGCACGCTCGTTCTACTGGTTCGTACAGCCTAGTAACTCAGCAACCACTTGGTGGTAAAGCTCAGTTCGGTGGCCAGCGTTTCGGTGAGATGGAGGTATGGGCACTAGAAGCATACGGTGCTGCTTACACCCTTCAAGAGATGCTAACGGTGAAATCGGATGACGTAAATGGTCGTACTAAGATGTATAAAAACATCGTCGACGGTAACCATTCGATGGAACCAGGCATGCCAGAATCATTCAACGTATTGTTGAAAGAGATTCGCTCGCTAGGTATTAACATCGAGTTAGAAGACGAAGAGTAATCATCTCGTAAGAGTGATTAACTGTTGTGGAGATGCTTGTCTCCGGTGGGCGGCAAGCATCTTTTAACTCCTAACAGGAGCTGATTGTGAAAGACTTATTAAACTTTCTAAAAGCACAACATAAGACTGAAGAATTTGACGCGATCAAAATCGGTCTTTCTTCACCTGATATGATCCGTTCATGGTCATTTGGTGAAGTAAAAAAACCAGAAACTATTAACTACCGTACGTTCAAACCTGAGCGTGATGGTCTGTTTTGTGCGCGTATCTTTGGCCCAGTAAAAGACTACGAATGTCTTTGTGGAAAGTACAAGCGCCTGAAGCACCGTGGTGTTATCTGTGAAAAATGTGGCGTAGAAGTAACGCAAACTAAAGTTCGTCGTGACCGTATGGGCCACATCGAATTGGCGTCACCTGTTGCACACATCTGGTTCCTAAAATCACTGCCGTCTCGTATTGGTCTGCTTATGGACATTCCACTACGTGATATCGAGCGTGTACTGTACTTTGAAATGTACGTGGTTACTGAATCTGGCATGACTGATCTTGAAAAAGGTCAAATGCTGACAGAAGAAGAGTACCTAGACAAACTCGAAGAGTACGGTGATGAGTTCACTGCTAAAATGGGTGCAGAAGCGATCAAAGATCTGCTTTACACAATGGACCTAAATGCAGAAGCAGAACAAATGCGTGAAGAATTGGAGTCTACCAACTCTGAAACTAAGCGTAAGAAGATCACTAAGCGTCTTAAGCTAGTAGAAGCGTTCGTTGCTTCGGGTAACAACCCAGAGTGGATGATTCTAACGGTTCTACCTGTATTGCCGCCAGATCTTCGCCCTCTAGTACCACTAGATGGCGGCCGTTTTGCAACGTCTGATCTTAACGACCTTTATCGTCGTGTGATCAACCGTAACAACCGTTTGAAGCGTCTTCTAGAGCTAGCGGCTCCAGACATCATCGTACGTAACGAAAAGCGTATGCTGCAAGAGTCTGTTGATGCCCTTCTAGATAACGGTCGTCGTGGTCGTGCAATCACGGGTTCTAACAAGCGTCCTCTGAAATCTCTTGCTGATATGATCAAGGGTAAACAAGGTCGTTTCCGTCAGAACCTTCTTGGTAAGCGTGTAGACTACTCTGGTCGTTCGGTAATCACCGTAGGTCCATACCTTCGTCTGCATCAGTGTGGTCTTCCTAAGAAGATGGCACTAGAGCTATTCAAACCATTCATCTACGCAAAACTTGAGTCTCGTGGCATGGCTACGACAATCAAAGCTGCGAAGAAGATGGTAGAGCGTGAAGAAGCGATTGTATGGGATATTCTGGATGAAGTTATCCGTGAACACCCAGTACTGCTTAACCGTGCGCCAACACTTCACCGTTTGGGTATCCAGGCTTTCGAACCTGTACTTATCGAAGGTAAAGCGATTCAGCTTCACCCACTAGTGTGTGCGGCATACAACGCCGACTTCGATGGTGACCAAATGGCGGTACACGTACCTCTAACTCTGGAAGCACAGTTAGAAGCACGTACCCTAATGATGTCGACCAACAACATTCTGTCACCTGCGTCAGGTGATCCGATCATCGTACCTTCTCAGGACGTTGTATTGGGTCTTTACTACATGACTCGTGACAAGATTAATGTGAAGGGTGAAGGTATGTACCTTGCTTCTCCAGAAGAAGCAGAGAAAGCGTACCGCACTAAGAGCGCAGAGCTTCACGCTCGCGTGAAAGTTCGCATCACCGAAACCACCATTGATGATAATGGTGAGCGCAATACCGAGACTAAGTTGGTGGATACCACTATCGGTCGTGCAATGCTTTGGCAAATCGTTCCATCGGGCCTTCCGTTTGAACTGGTAAACCAAAAGCTAGGTAAAAAGCAGATTTCTAAGCTGCTTGATGAAGCGTACCGTTCACTAGGTCTTAAAGACACTGTCATCTTCGCTGACCAAATCATGTACGCTGGTTTCGCTTACGCGGCACTATCTGGTGTATCTGTTGGTATCGACGATATGGTTGTACCTGATGCTAAGTACACAGAGATCTCTGAAGCTGAAGAAGAAGTTCGCGAAATTCAAGAGCAGTTCCAATCTGGTCTTGTAACTGCGGGTGAGCGATACAACAAAGTTATCGATATCTGGGCATCAACCAACGATCGTGTAGCAAAAGCGATGATGGACAACTTGTCTTCTGAAACTGTGGTTAACCGCGACGGTGAAGAGGAACAACAAGAGTCTTTCAACAGCATCTACATGATGGCTGACTCCGGTGCTCGTGGTTCTGCAGCGCAGATTCGTCAGCTTGCCGGTATGCGTGGTCTGATGGCGCGTCCAGATGGTTCAATCATCGAAACGCCAATCACCGCGAACTTTAAAGAAGGTCTAAACGTACTTCAGTACTTTATCTCTACTCACGGTGCTCGTAAGGGTCTTGCCGATACGGCACTTAAGACTGCGAACTCGGGTTACCTAACGCGTCGTCTAGTAGACGTAGCGCAAGATGTAGTAGTCACTGAAGACGATTGTGGTACTCACGAAGGTGTCGATATGATGCCGCACATCGAAGGTGGTGATGTTAAGGTTCCTCTTACTGAACTAGCCCTTGGTCGTGTTGTTGCAGAAGACGTGGTTAAGCCAGGTACTGAAGAAGTTCTTATCCCTCGCAATACGCTAATTGACGAGAAATGGTGTCAAATCATTGATGAGAACTCAGTTGACCAACTAAAAGTACGTTCTGTTGTAACCTGTGATTCTGACTTCGGTTGTTGTAAGTTCTGTTACGGTCGTGACCTAGCACGTGGCCACATGGTTAACACTGGTGAAGCAGTTGGCGTTATCGCGGCTCAGTCAATCGGTGAACCGGGTACACAGCTTACCATGCGTACCTTCCACATCGGTGGTGCTGCATCTACAGCGGCGGCAGAGAACAGTGTTCAGACTAAGAACGCTGGTACTGTAAGACTGAACAACGCTAAGTTTGTTATCAATAAAGATAAGAAACTGGTGATTACTTCTCGTGCTTCTGAACTAACCATCATTGATGAGTTTGGTCGTACTAAAGAGAAGCACAAACTGCCTTACGGTTCTATGTTAAGCAAAGGCGACGGCGAAGCGGTTGGCGTTGGCGAAACAGTAGCAAACTGGGAAGCGCACACACTGCCTATCATCACTGAGGTAGCGGGTCGTATCCAATTTGTTGACATGATCGATGGTGTGACGGTTTCTCGCCAGACTGATGACCTAACCGGTCTATCGTCTTCTGAAGTAACTGAAGCAGCAGCGCGCCCAGCGGCAGGTAAAGATATGCGTCCAGCTATCAAACTTGTTGATGAGCAAGGTAATGACGTAATGATCCCTGGTACTGATATGCCGGCGACATACTTCCTACCTGGCAAAGCGATCGTTAACATCGAAGATGGTGCAGAAGTAGGTATTGGTGACACATTATCTCGTATTCCTCAGAAATCGAGCGGAAACAAAGATATCACCGGTGGTCTACCTCGCGTAGCCGACCTATTTGAAGCGCGTAAGCCAAAAGAGCCTGCAATCCTTGCTGAGCACACAGGTACTGTGAGCTTTGGTAAAGAGACTAAAGGTAAGCGTCGTCTAGTGATCACTCGTGAGTCAGGTGAAGCCTACGAAGAGATGATCCCTAAACATCGTCAGCTTAACGTGTTTGAAGGTGAAAAAGTGGAGCGTGGTGATGTTATCGCCGACGGTCCTGAAACACCGCATGACATCTTGCGTTTGCGTGGCATCCATGCGGTAACTCAGTACATCGCTAACGAGGTACAAGAAGTTTACCGTCTGCAAGGGGTTAAGATTAACGACAAGCACATCGAGACAATCGTACGTCAGATGTTGCGTAAGTGTACTATCACCCACGGTGGCGACTCTGAGTTCCTACCTGGTGAGCAAGTAGAGTACTCTCAAGTTAAGATTGCTAACCGTAAGCTAGAAGCTGAAGGTAAAGAGCTAATCCGCTTTGAGCGTGAGCTACTGGGTATCACTAAAGCGTCTCTAGCAACTGAGTCATTTATCTCAGCGGCATCGTTCCAGGAAACGACTCGCGTACTAACAGAAGCAGCGGTTTCTGGTAAGCGTGATGACCTTCGTGGTCTGAAAGAGAACGTTATTGTTGGTCGTCTGATCCCTGCGGGTACTGGTTTTGCGTATCACCAAGACCGTGCTAAGCAGCGTGAAGAAACAGAAGGTCCGTCAGCTGAACAAGCGACAGACAATCTTGCGGCACTACTTAACGCTGGATTCTCCGACGAAGAGTAATACAGTCGATAGATAGTTAAAAAGGCACCTTAGGGTGCCTTTTTTGTATCTATAATTCCGGAACGGTTTCTGTACACTTTAATTTATAGTGGAGTGGTTTGGTCAATCTATAGGTGTGATACCAACCAAAGCAATTAACCTTACATTCTTGCTTGTTAAAATCGCTAATAGCGGCGTTAAAGATTTTGTAGGTACAACCGCTATCTACGGCAATCTTTGCCTTGCTCTTAGCGATTTTTCCTGCGCAATTTTCTGACCAGTTAATTACTTAGATTGGTATGAATGGCTATTCTGCATTAGGTACGCAAGAGAAACGATAAGCTATACCGACGTCACTAGGCGTCATCAAGGCATGTAATGTTAAACTAGAGTGTTCACATGCCGTAAGCCAAAGAGTGAGCGATAAAATGAAAACCAAAAGATTTACGGACCATGCTGAACTTAGGCAACATGGGCCGACTCATTATGCACCAGGCGGAACAGCAAGACTCTCAGCTATCATTTGAATGAGTGCATCTTCGACTTCAAATCTCAACTCTAATATTTCTCCAACCTTGGAAAGATCGTCAATGACATTAGTTTCTTCCATGTCACCATTATCTGCATAAGTGTCGGTGAACTCCAAAAGAGGCTCTGTGGTGAGAATTATCTTAGAGTAGGTGGCGTCGATTTCTTGATTGGTTTGAAAGCCCGTAGATTTCCAGCGATCCATGACCATATCGTAAATCTTGAAGTGCCCTTCAGAAATATAGTCGACAAGATGTTCGCAGAAGCTAGCCATGTCGGCGTTAGAAGGTAAACTCACAATCCCTTGCGTTGCAATTGGCTGTATTGATAACAGCTTACAATACTCGACGATGAGCTGTTGACGTGTCTCAAGCCAGTGGTCAATGACAGTGCTTTGACCACCCCATTCTTGTTGTACTTGTTTAAACTTGTTTAGCATAGCCACATCCTCATGATCCGGTACTTCACTCTAATTAGAAAATTGGTGAAGACTAACCAAGAATTCTTAGGAGAAAACTTACTGTTAGCGTAAGGTTAGAGTGCCAGTAAACGGTGTGATCTTCAAGAGGGAGCATAACGATGTTAAGAAAAAGTAACCATGAGCAATCGGAAAAAGCTTATTGGTTGAGCGTGCTTAATACAGATATAGCAACGCGTGATGACGAATTATTGTTTGGGACATCCGATGAGCTAAATATCGATAAGAGCGCCGCAGTAAAACTGGATCACTACCAAGGACACCAAGTGTATTGGCTACCGAGTTCAGATGCAGAGTCTTTGCCTTCAGTAGAGTATATGTCTATGCGAGGGTTTTTAACCCTCGATAAACCGCTTTTTCATTTAGCCAGTAAAGCGATGGTGCTCGAAAATATGCTTCATACCCAGCGTTTTTGCAGCAGCTGTGGGGGCCGAACTCACTTTAATCGTCGTGAACTGTCCATGCAGTGCAGTGATTGTCGCACTCAGCATTACCCACGCATATTCCCCTGCATAATTGTCGCTGTAGTGAAACAAGGGAAGATTTTGCTCGCTAAGCACCATAGGCACAAAAAACCATTTTATACCGTGTTAGCGGGCTATTTAGAAAGCGGAGAGACGCTTGAAGAGTGTGTCGAGCGTGAAGTCTACGAAGAAAGCCAAATTAAAGTGAAGAAGATTGAATATGTCGGCAGCCAGCCTTGGGCGTTCTCAAACAGTCTCATGGTCGGTTTTACTGCAGAATATGAATCTGGTGAGATTAAAATAGATCAGCACGAGTTGGAGGATGCGCAGTGGTTTGACTTCAACAACTTACCAGAGATGGCTCCTCCGGGGACTATTGCGCGCGAACTGATCGATCTTGCCACTGGCAAGGGATAACTTACAGGCAAAAAAAACCCTCCGGTAAGGGAGGGGGTAAGTAAGATGTCGTTATGAGATTTCGAACTCGTTAGAGTTTCAATTATAGTTTTCGCTAGCAAACAAATTTTTAACATGGACAAACTTTAGACGCAAATTGTTATTGCGCTCTATGGCTTAGAACATGATCCATAGCTCAAACCCGCGTTAAAATTGCGTATAAAAAAGTGTTAATATAACGCTTTCGTCAATGGAAAAAGAAGAACAATGACTGAACTAAAAAATGACCGTTATCTAAGAGCGTTGCTAAAGCAGCCTGTAGATATGACCCCAGTATGGATGATGAGACAAGCGGGTCGCTACCTACCTGAGTATCGAGCTACTCGCGCAGTAGCAGGCGACTTTATGTCGTTATGTAAAAACGCCGAGTTAGCGTCAGAGGTGACCCTTCAGCCATTGAGACGTTTCCCATTAGATGCCGCGATTTTGTTTTCTGATATTTTGACCATTCCTGATGCGATGGGTTTGGAACTGCGTTTCGCTCAAGGGGAAGGCCCAATTTTTGATAAGCCTATAACCTGTAAAGCCGATGTTGATAAAATTGGCTTGCCAGATCCAGAAGGTGAACTTCAATATGTTATGAACGCGGTGCGCCAGATCAGAAAAGATCTTAATGGCGAGGTACCGCTCATTGGTTTCTCTGGCAGTCCGTGGACGTTGGCGACCTACATGGTTGAAGGAAGCGGCTCTAAAGCCTTCACAAAGGTCAAAAAAATGATGTATGCCGAGCCGCAGACGCTGCATGCACTGCTCGATAAGCTTGCAGATAGCGTGATTGAGTACCTCAACGCGCAAATTAAGGCGGGCGCACAATCAGTAATGGTGTTTGACACATGGGGTGGAGTACTTACACCTCGTGATTACAACCTATTCTCGCTTCAATACATGCATAAGATTGTTGATGGCCTTATTCGAGAAAATGAAGGTCGTCGAGTTCCGGTGACTCTATTTACTAAAAATGGTGGTATGTGGCTGGAAAAAATTGCCGCGACAGGTTGTGATGCCGTGGGTCTAGATTGGACCATCAACATTGCAGAGGCGAAAGCGCGCATAGGAGATAAAGTCGCTTTACAGGGCAACATGGATCCATCAGTGCTTTACGCACCAAAAGAACGTATTCGCGAAGAAGTAGGTACGATCTTAGAAGGATTTGGTGACGCCGGGACGGGTCATGTCTTTAACTTGGGTCACGGTATTCATTTAGATGTACCACCTGAAAACGCGGGTGTATTTGTTGATGCAGTTCATGAACTGTCAATGCCGTATCATAAGTAGTTGACTGTGATAACGTAAAAAGGGACCAGTAGGTCCCTTTTTGTTGATGCATCTAATTCATTCACTTATAGCGAATCCCCTTAGGCTGGGACTCATCTTGCATTGTTTTATACCGCTTATGCAGCCACATCCACTGGTCTACTTGACGTAATATAACTTGTTCGTAGGCTTTATTCATAATTGTGGCCCCAGCGACTTCGTCTTTCTTTGGATAATCATCGGAAATAGAAGGGGCGAGATTCAGCTCATAGAACCCGTCTGGGTCTCTAAATCCAGTGACGGGCATCATTGCGCAGTCGGTGACACTAAATAGAATGTTTGCACCGGTTGTTGTACAAGCGTCTTCAACGGCAAAGAAAGGTACAAACACCGATTTATTGCGACCGTAGTCGTGATCGCCAAGATAGAATAGTCTTTGGCCTTGCTTAAGTGTTCTGATCATCGCTTTGACGTCTTTGCGGTCAATGAGTTTGTTGCCATTGTGGGTGCGACCCCAATATTGAATAAAGTCGTAGGCGGGATTGTCATGTGGTCGATATACGCCATAGCCGGGGTAGCCGAGTATCGCAAATCCACGTGCACTGATTTCTAAGTTGAGTGTGTGGGGATGACACAACAGAACGCCGCGTCCTTGTTTGCCGTATTCGATCACTTCATCGAGGTTGACCGACTTTAGACGTCGCTTTAATCGCCACGTAGGCCAGAACCATGTGATGCCACTTTCAAACAGTGCGAAACCAGTATTTTTGAAGTTTTGAACAACGATCGATTCTATTTCAGCCTGAGACATGTCAGGAAAGGCCAGCTCTAGATTACGTCTGGCGACATGGACACGCCCCTTTGCATATCGCATAGAGAGTCTACCCAAGGAGAATCCCATAGCTCTCAAAACCCTATAAGGGAGCACATTGACTATGATGGCCAATAAACCAAAGCCAAACCATACGCTCCAATGCCTAGGATGGAGTAATGATAGAGAAAACGTTGGCGGGGCGTATTTGCTCATAGTGTTCCTTAAAAATTATTGTAGCTGTTGGCTATATAAAGCCCAAAAATCATCAAAATTTGCAGTTGGTGGCGCGGTAAAGTCTGAGCGAACGAATCGGTTGAGCTTGCCTTCGATGTGTGCAAGTAGCGTCGCTGCGATTAAACGTTCATCGATACTAAACGCTTCACCTTCTCGCAAGGCACGTTCGCGTAAAATTTGCTTAAGCTGAGATTCAATTTTATCAAAAAACTGATTGATTCGATCGCGCAACCGATCGTTTTCAAACATCAACGCATGTCCAGACATAATCCGCGACAAGCCTTTATTGTGCTCGGCAAAGAGTAATATAAATGCCATGACCTTCTCTAACCGAGGTAAGGTTTGTTTTTCTACCGCCATAATATGATTAATGCGTGAAAATACAGACTCTTCGATAAACTCTATTAAGCCTTCGAACATTCTGGCTTTGCTGGGAAAGTGGCGATACAGTGCGGCTTCTGAGACGCCAACTTGTTGCGCTAACTTTGCGGTGGTTATGCGTGACGCACCTTCACTCGACTCCAGCATTTCTGCCAAGGCTTGTAATATCTCTTCTCGACGATTACTTCTACGACTGCCCGACATTATGATTCCTTTACCAATATTGGGTTGATGTTAAGGACATAATTTACAATAAATTGACTTAGAAGACAGGTGATTTGCACAATGCAAAGGCGATGATGAGCACATCTTAAGCAAAAGATGTGCTCTGCAGCTTAGTTCGTTATAGAAGAGTCTCAGAAATGTGGTTGAGGATCTCGAAAGCAAGCTGCTTTTTGGCTTGCAAGGGTAGTGAGCGTTCACCATCTTTCCAGATTAGATGCAACGCATTCTGGTGGCTATTAAATCCTTGCCCTTCGATAGAGACATCATTTGCACAGATTAAGTCGAGATTCTTTCGCGTTAGTTTTTGCTTGGCATAGCCAATCACTTCTTGTGTCTCGGCAGCAAAACCCACGGTGATAGGGCGGTGTTGCTGCAAACTCGCTACATCGGCAATGATATCGGGGTTTTTTACCATGGTAATGTTCATGTCATCTTTGCCGTCTTGCTTTTTCAGCTTTTGGTCGGCAATGTGTTCTGGGCGATAATCAGCGACGGCAGCACACCCAATAAACAGGTCTGACTGTTTGGCAAGAACCATCGACTTTTGGTGCATTTGCATGGCACTGTCGACCTTATGTAATTGAACGCCAGCGGGAGCGTCTAGTTCTACGGGGCCTGATATTAGATTTACTTCTGCGCCAAGATCGAGCGCAGCCTGAGCTAAGGCATAGCCCATTTTCCCGGAGCTGTGATTCGAAATATAGCGAACAGGGTCAATAGCTTCACGAGTTGGGCCCGCTGTGATCGTAACGCGTTTCCCCAACCACGCCTTAGGTGTAAAAAATCGTTCGCACAGTGCGACTAACTCCATGGGTTCGAGCATTCTTCCTGGACCGACATCCCCGCAAGCCTGTTCTCCCTGTGCGGGACCCCAGACCTGAAACCCGCGCTGCTTAAGCGCGGCAATATTCTCTTGTGTCGCTTGATTACGATACATCTGCTGGTTCATCGCGGGCGCAATGGCAATAGGGGCTTCACTGGCTAATATTATAGTCGTCAGTAGGTCGTTCCCCATGCCGGCTCGAATGCGAGCGATAGAGTCAGCGCTGGCAGGAGCAATGACGATAAGATCGGCCCATTTGGCAAATTCAATGTGGCCCATTGATGCTTCTGCTGCGGGATCAAGCAAGCTATCTGCAACTGGTGAGCCCGACACTGCTTGCATTGTCAGTGGCGTTATAAACTCTTTTGCAGCGGCTGTCATAACCACTTTTACCGTTGCACCGCGTTCGCTAAGGCGACGAGTTAACTCTGCGCATTTATAGGCGGCAATTCCGCCGGTAATCCCTAAAACAATGCGTTTTCCAGCCAGGGTTGTCATGCGATTCTCCTCATTCTTCTGCTACGGCTCACTTTATCACAAATTTATGACCGGATAACCTTTGCGGAAATTTCTTAATCCCTGAATTCATTTCAAATTTATGTAACAGATGCAACGCACCAAGTGAAAACAGAGCATCACTCGTAAATTTAGGTTTAGCCGTTCAAACCCCGAGAAGCGAAGAGCAATACTAGTTAAAAAGGAGGTTCTATGAGCCTAAAAGCGTTACCAAATACGCTAAAACCACGAGAGAAACTGTTATCAAAAGGGGCTAATAACCTGAGTGATAGTGAACTGTTGGCTCTTCTATTGGGTACCGGCACAAAAGGTGTCGATGTATTGCAGTTGGCTCAGCAGATCATTGAGCAACATGGATCTCTACGGAATTTACTCAGTGCGCCGAAAGCGCAGTTCTGCCAAACAAAAGGGCTCGGCGAAGCGACGTACGCACAATTACACGCGGTGGCAGAATTGATGCGCAGGCAGCTATCAGAGACCCTTACTCGAGGTGATGCTTTATGCAGTCCAGAGCAGAGCAAATTGTTTTTGATGTCGATATTACGAGGACGTGAAAGAGAAGCTTTTTATGTACTGTATTTAGACAATCAAAATCGCATGATCAGTTATGAAATGTTATTCGAAGGCACATTAGACAGTGCGTCAGTTTACCCAAGGGAAGTGGTGAGTCGCGCGTTGGAGTGTAGCGCTGCGAGTATACTCGTGGCACACAACCACCCGTCTGGGTTGGCAGAGCCTAGCCAGGCAGATAGAAGGATCACCGAACGGCTGATTAACGCATTGCGGCTGGTTGATATTCGCCTGTTGGATCATTTTGTGATCGGTGATGGGGAAGTAGTTTCGTTTGCTGAGCGAGGTTGGGTTTAGCGTCGCTGCATTTCTGCCCACCATGATTCTGGTGCGTCAATCTGTCCTAGTTCATCCAGTGGTGGGTAGCAAAGCCCCTTTCTCTTTGCGACTTTGGCTAATACTGGATGCCCTCGTTCAAATAAGGTTCTATGGATCACTTCGTCAGAGAGCGCGGACTGTTCGCGATCGTAGTATCCGGCCATTTGGCGCTGCCTTTGTGCTTCATAGAGTATTAGCGCGCTAGCCACTGACACATTAAGTGACTGCACCATGCCGACCATTGGGATAATAATGTCCTGATCCGCTAATGACAGGGCATGCTTTGATATACCGTGCTTTTCCCCACCTAATAATATTGCGGTTGGTTTCGTATAGTCGACGTCCCGATAATCGACCGCACCGTCGGACAAGTGAGTCGCCAATATCTGCATGTTCTTCGACTTGAGCGCGGCAACGGCATCGTCAATGTTTTCATGAGTCTCTACGTCTACCCAGTTTCTCGCGCCCGCCGAAGTATGACGGAGGGTGCGCATTTTTGGATCGGGCCAAACCGCGTGGATTTTATGTACGCCAGTTGCATCCGCACTGCGAATGATGGCCGATACATTGTTGGGCTTGTGCACTTCTTCAAGGCATAGGGTGAGATCAGGTTGTCGTGCTTTAAGAACCTGATGGATACGGTTATAACGTTCTAAGTTCATGGATTTCGTCGCGTAAAAAAGTAATCCCTAGCGAAGCTAGGGATTATAAGTTAACGTTTTCTTCGTTTGACTCTAAGTACTTGTGGCATCACTCGTATTTTTCTTACGATGCCAGCGAGGTGTACACGGTCTTTCGTGGTCAATGAGACATTTACTGCATACAAACGGCCGTCTTTCTCTTCTGTCGAAATACCATGTATGTTCGAGCCAGTACGAGAAATGACGTTCGTTAATGCTGCTAATGCACCCTGCGAGTTTTGCATGTCGACTTGCAGTTCGGTGATAAACTCCTGCTCGTGTTCATCAGACCATTGCACTGCCATGTATTTGTCTGGCTCTTTTTGGTAGCCACGAATATTTGGGCAGGTCTCAACGTGAACGACAAGACCGCGTCCAGGCGAGACATGTGCAACAATATGATCACCTGGAATAGGGTGACAACAGTTAGCGTATGTCAGCAAAATCCCATCGGCACCTTTGATCGATAGCTTCTTATCAGAGCGTTTCTCAACAGAACTGGTTTCGGTCAGTTCGTCAGCATCACCAAGCAAGCGACGTGCGATGACAATACTCATCAGCTCACCCAAACCAATCGCAGCAAGCATATCGTCTACTGACTCAAGCTTGAGCTCGGTAAGCACGTGATCCAGGTTTTGTGGATAAACCGAATCAATGTTGTGGCGTCCCAATGCATGATTAAGTAGACGACGGCCCAACATAATAGACTCGTCACGACGCATGGTTTTGAGCACTTGACGAATTTTAGCTCGGGCTCTAGAGGTCACCACATAGTTAAGCCAAGCTGCGTTAGGTCGAGCGCCTGGAGCCGAGATAATCTCAACTGTTTGGCCATTTTTAAGCGCTTTGCTCAGTGGGTAAGGGTTTCGATCAACACGCGCACCGACACAGGTATTACCGACATCGGTATGTACCGCATAAGCGAAGTCTACCGCTGTTGCACCAACCGGCATTTCAACGATGCGACCTTTTGGTGTGAATACGTAAATCTCGTCCGGGAACAGATCCGACTTTACGTTTTCAATAAATTCAAATGAGTTGCCGGCACTTTGTTGTAGCTCGAGTAAGCTTTGCATCCAGCGCTGCGCTTTTATTTGCGCGGTGGTACCAGTGCGATCGGAGTTGCTCTTATACGACCAATGCGCGGCGACACCTTTGTCAGCCATTTGATCCATATCTTCGGTTCGAATTTGAACCTCGACAGGAACACCGTGTGGCCCAACCATTGAGGTGTGGATAGACTGGTATCCATTCGCTTTTGGTACGGCAATGTAGTCTTTCATCCGTCCGGGACGCGGCTTATATAGGCTGTGGACTTGGCCGAGTACTCGATAGCAGGTGTCTGCGGTATCAACAATGACACGAAAAGCATAGATGTCCATAATGGTATGGAATCGCTGCTCTTTGGTCTTCATTTTATTGTAGATAGAGAACAGGTTTTTCTCTCGCCCCACCACTTTTGCATTTAAACCGCATTCAGCCAATCGCCCTTCCAGCTCAGAGTGAATTCGAGCAATCATCTCTTTGCGGTTGCCACGTGCCGTTTTCACTACTTCTTTAAGTACGCGATAACGATTTGGGTATAAGGCTTCAAAACCGAGCTCTTCGAGTTCGCTTTTAATGTTATGGATGCCTAAACGATGGGCCAGTGGAGAGTAAATTTCGAGAGTTTCGCGAGCAATGCGGCGACGTTTGTCTGGGCGCAGTGCACCTAGCGTACGCATATTATGTGTACGGTCGGCTAGTTTGATCAATATGACGCGAATATCTTGTACCATGGCCAAAACCATCTTGCGAAAGTTTTCCGCTTGGGCTTCTTTACGGTCACGAAATTTAAGTTTGTCTAGCTTAGAGACACCATCAACCAATTCGGCTACCGCCGTTCCAAACTGCTCTTGCAATTCTTCTTTGGTGACTTCGGTATCTTCAATGACATCGTGCAATAGGGCGGCTTGCAGCGTTTCGAGGTCGAGACGCATCTCGGCAAGGATCCGTGCCACTGCGACAGGGTGGATGATGTAAGGTTCACCGCTGGAGCGGGTCTGACCTTCGTGAGCGTCCTTTGCTACCACATAAGATTGACGCAGAGCCTCAACTTGAGGCTCTGAGAGATAGTCTTGGGCAACATCTTTTAGGCTATCGAATAGATACAAACTAAGGCCTTAACTATGTTGTCTTAAAGTATGGTCGGATTAGTGCCCGTGAGTAATGCTGCTTACAGCGGCCAGTTCTGCGGCTTCTTGCTCTTGCTGCTCTTGGCGCTCACGTGCGTCTAAAATGTCTTTTGTGATAAGACCTTCTTCGATTTCGCGTAGTGCGATAACCGTTGGCTTATCATTCTCTTCAGGCACCAATGAATCTTTTCCACCAGTTTGCATCTGACGTGCGCGACGAGCAGAGATCAAAACAAGATCGAAACGGTTACCAACTTTTTCTACAGCGTCTTGAACGGTTACGCGTGCCATGAGAACTCCAAAATTTGATTAATTTACAGGTTGACGGGAAATTATACTCACTTCACAGTAATTCTGCTAGTCATTTGCTAATGAATCTAACTCGCTTTGGTGTTGTGATTGTCTTTTTTAAGATTGTCTATCGCTTATTCTGAAAGCAGTGCTGTAAGCATTCCGCTATATTTCGCTGCTTGTTTGTCTTGTTTCAGACGTTCAGCACGGATCACAGCTTTAAGATCGACCAAAGCAGAATCAAAGTCATCGTTAACAATCACATAATCATATTCATGGAAATGAGACATCTCTGATTTTGCTTCGCTCATGCGCTTGGCAATCACGTCATCACTATCTTGCCCACGAACGTTAAGTCTACGCTCAAGCTCTCCGTTCGATGGAGGAAGAATAAAAATACTTTTTGCTGCCGGCATTTGCTCACGAATCTGTCGAGCACCTTGCCAATCGATATCTAAAAATACATCGATGCCACGTTCAAGGTTCTCTTCAATCCATATGCGTGAGGTGCCGTAAAAGTTACCGAACACTTCTGCGTACTCAAGAAAGCTGTTTTCTTTTATTAAGGCTTTGAAACTGTCTTTCTCTATAAAGTGATAGTGCTGACCATCAACTTCACCAGGGCGAGCTGCGCGGGTGGTATGTGAGACAGACACTTTCATATCATAAGTTGGATTAGTCTCTAATAGAGCCGATATTAGACTGGATTTTCCGGCGCCGCTCGGGGCCGATACGATATAGAGAGTACCTTTGCTCATGAAATGTTCCACTTAACTAACTGTTGTTTGAAACTGCACGTCAATATGGCGAGCCAAATGACACAAGCAGTTTTGAAAAGTTGCGCAGCATACCACGCACATCAATGTTATCACATATTGAATTACTCAAGTTAGCGCACAAATTGAACGCCTTCTTTGGTTTTTACTCTCTATTGTCATGACAGTGTTAGGAAAAATTTGACGCTGTTCACTTTCATTTTAGAACGGTGATTTTGGGAATTTTTTATAACTCTGTTTTTTTTAGAGATCCAGCAACGCCTTGTTAGAGCTGATTTACAATTAAACGCATTTAGTTTCAGGTTGTTACATGTGTTGCACTTAGCTTTTATATTGCTTTATTTATTTCTTTTATTTTTTTTGTTGGGTTGTAACGAGGTGTTTCATAGTGTGTCTGTGGCACTGAGGGGCACTCTGAGAGCTTAAAAGCATCTAATAGGCCATCACGGCACTTCAGATAGAAAAATAATTTTATACCAATCCAACAGTAGGATAACCATAATGAAAAAATTAGCTCTAGCTATCGCAGCGGTACTTGCATCTGGCGCAGCATTTGCAGAAACAGCTTCAACGGACATCTCAGATCTTTCGTCTACTGCTGACGCGCCAAATAACCTTTATGACTTCATCGACAACGATAAGTTAAGCGGTGTGGCTTACGGTGGTGCTGAACTGGGTATGGATGTTCTACTTGGCGATCAAGAAGGCAGCATGGCTCACTGGGATATGTTTAAAGTGGGTGCTGACTTTACTTACGCGTACTCTGAAAGCCTTTCATTCTTGATTGGTGGTGAAGCTCGCTACGCATGGGGTGGCGTCGATAGACTTGACGCAGTCAACTATGTTGATCGTTTTCAATTTGGTATCGAAACTGTTGCCGGTAAAACAACTTGGGGTAAACAGTGTGGTATCGCCGATGTCTACCTTGGCTTTGCTGATATCTCTAAAGAGCACGGTCTAGGCGCTGAAGCTGATGAAGTCGCTTGTACAGAAGAGCAGCTTAACCATCACTACTTTGGTAACAACTTCGATATCGGTGCAGCATACGAGCACACGACGGATGCATGGGCGCTAGGCGGTTCGTACACAGTAGGACCTGTTGTGATTGGTGGTACGTTTGTTGACATCGGTAAAGGCGAGCACTCGGTTGCAGGCGTAGACCACGGTGAGTCAGTTTATACTCTTGGTGCGGTTGTGGTACTGGACAAATTTAACGTAGCGGCTAAATACGCGTACGGTGAAGCTGAGACTGGTGCAGAGACTGAAGAAGTGGCTGGTTATGCACTTGGTGTTGCTTATCAAGCAACGACAAACCTTTCTCTAGCAGCGACTTACAACAACGAAGATTACAATGATGCATACGCAGCAGTAATGAACACGGACTCAGATGACTGGTTCACTCTTGGTGCATCATACCGTCTAAACGAGCACATTGAACTTGTAACAGATTACAAAGTGGCGTCTGAGCAAGACGACAAGCTATTCCTACGCGCGAACGTTTCGTTGTAAGAATCTGCTGACCTTTTTTCTCAGTGAATCATGGATGATGCAATACGAGCGGCTTGGGCCGCTCGTTTTGTATTTGGCCTTTATTGAAGCATAACTAGCATCGCCGCTATGGCAATTAAGATTAGCCCAATGATGTCTTTCCTAGCCACTTTTTGCCCTAACCAAAAGGTGGATATTAGTAAAGTGAACAGCACTTCAATTTGACCTAAGGTTTTCACGTACGGCACAGCTTGCAGCGACATCGCACTAAACCAGCCTAATGAGCCAATACAACTGGTAAAACTGGTCGCTACGGTGTAGCGAGAATGCGCTCGTAAATCCTGCATGGTGTTAGGTTCACGTTTTAATATGTAAATCAGCAGCATCAGCGTTTGCAATGAAATCACCACAAACAGCACCCAAGCGGCCCGATGCGGAAAAGGCAAGCTCAGGTTCAATGATGCTTCCCTGATCCAAAGTGAAGTGATGGCAAATGATCCACCGCAAGCTAGGCCGATAAACAGTGTTTTATAAGATAGAGACTGAATGCCTCGTCCTGCGCTCAAGATAAATACCGCAATTCCGCCTATCAATACCCCAATCCAGCCCATGATCGTCAGCGCAGTGCCAAAAAAGAGTAATCCCAGTATAGCGGCAACTAAGGCTTCGCTCTTTGCAAGACCTGCGCCTATGGCGTAGTTTTTTTGTTGGAACAGCTTAACCATTAAGGCCGTCGCGACAATTTGCATGACCGACGCACCGACAATAAAACCGACACCTTTAAGAGTGACGTTGGGTAAGGGGACAGGCTCAATCCAATATAGAATCATTAGATAGAGTAAGGCGATGGGACTTGCCCAGAGAAAGCGCGCTAACGTAACACCCGCAACACTGACATGATCGCTCAACTTACTTTGTAAAGCATTGCGCCAAGACTGCATAAAAGCGGCGAGAAGGGTAAAGCCAATCCATTCCATGGTCGAGCCTAAGTAATCAACAAGGCCTTACTATTGATTCATCGTTGATAGAAAGCAAGTTTCGCGTCAATAAGCGTTCATTAACTGTCTGAGGATAAAGTGGCTTCTCGGGTTTGAGTCGCTTCCTTATACGCCAATACTCCACCGGCAATGTTGCCCATGGTCAGCCCTACAAATAGCCCTTCAACACCCCAAATAAATGAAAACAGCAGTGCGAGTGGCAGAGTAAATACAAACAAGCGTAATAAGCTCCACTTAAGAGCGTTGAGAGGTTGATGCAAAGAGTTAAAGGTGCTGACGACCATCATCATGATCCCTTGAAATCCATAACTGACCGGAACTAACACAAGGTATAACCAAAGGTAATCAGCGACCGCCTCATCGCTGGTGAACAGCGTAGTAAAGCTGCTACTGAGCGGGACCAT
The DNA here is from genome assembly GCF_002100145.1 of Vibrio sp. qd031. Taxonomy (GTDB): domain Bacteria; phylum Pseudomonadota; class Gammaproteobacteria; order Enterobacterales; family Vibrionaceae; genus Vibrio. The sequence continues at coordinate 110,459 of NZ_JXQD01000023.1, read as the reverse complement.
TACAATAAACACAAACAGTTGAAATAGTACTGAGAATCGCATTGCCATAAACAAGCCATCAAAGCTGCGTTTATCATTTCCAGCCCCAAAATTTTGAGCCATATATGGATTAAGCACGGAGTTTAACGCCATGGTGGCAAGCAACAGGACTGACTCGATGCGTTGCGCGGCACCATAGGCAGCAATGGCGGCAATACCGTGGCTTGAGATAACTTTCATCAATATAGCCGTGGAAAGTGGGGCTAGGGCGTTAGACAGTGCAGCAGGTGTGCCTAACTTTAAGATATTGAAGCCATCTTGCACTACATACAGTGGGTTGGGGAAAGTGAGCAGTTTTTCACGACGAACTAATATTGTTAGAGACCAAATAACGGCAATCAACCAACTGATGGCACTGGCTATGGCAGCCCCCATCATGCCGTACCCGTCAAATGAACCAACCCCAAAAATCAGCAAAGGATCAAATATAGCATTGACCATGGCGGCGACCATCATGATCTGCGCGGGTGTTTTAGTGTCGCCAGTAGCTCGTATCGCGGCATTGCCTGTCATTGGGATCACCAGCAATGGAATGGTGGCAAAAAACACCAACATATATTCCCGAATTAGGGGAATAAGAGCAAACTCCGCGCCCAGAGCGATAAATAAATTGTCGTGGTAGGTAAAGCCAAAATAGGAGGCAATGATCACCAATCCAACGGCGAGTAAAATCCCGTGACTGGAATAACGAGCCGCTACAGCATGATCACCTCTGCCTAAGTTGCGACCCACGTAGGTGGATAAACCAAGCCCCACGCCCATGGTAATACTGTTGATCCCAAACGTGACGGGAAAGGTGTAGCTGATCGCCGCCAGCGCTTCGGTACCGAGCAGCGAGATGAAATAGGCATCGACTAAGTTCATCAATAGGATGGCTACGATACCAAACATCATCGGTATCGTTTTATGGGTTAGCACCTGCCCTATGGGAGCCGTGAGTAAACTTTGGTTGTCGCGCATCACACCTAGCCGAGTTTCCTTTAGCCAAACAGAATACAAGGTTGCGGCAATGATGCACAGAGAAAACCACGGACGTGCTGACCCAAACAGGCTCCAATACTGACTAGCATTTGAATTCAGTCACAAAATTTTAATGGTTGCGCCCTTGGGTTCACTGAAAGCGACCCCACATAGTCTACATACTATGATCGCACAGGCTGTGTGGATCACCCTTAAAAACGAAGAGCAATCAGGAGAATTGACCAATGAACATTCGTCCTTTACACGACCGAGTAATCGTTGAACGCCAAGAAGTAGAATCTAAGTCTGCTGGCGGCATTGTACTTACCGGTTCTGCCGCGGAAAAATCGACTCGCGGTGTTGTGCTAGCAACCGGCAAAGGCCGTATTCTAGAGAACGGAACTGTTCAGCCACTGGATGTAAAAGTTGGCGACACCGTAATCTTCTCAGAAGGCTACGGCACCAAAACAGAAAAAATTGACGGCAAAGAAGTGCTGATCCTATCTGAAGGCGACATTCTCGCAATCGTAGAATAATCTCGCCCATCCACGGTTTAATAAGAATTTAAAGGAATTGATCATGGCTGCTAAAGACGTGAAATTTGGTAACGACGCTCGCATCAGAATGCTTGAGGGCGTAAATGTATTGGCTGACGCGGTAAAAGTAACGCTGGGTCCTAAAGGCCGTAATGTTGTCCTAGATAAGTCATTTGGTGCACCGACTATCACTAAAGATGGTGTATCAGTGGCACGCGAAATTGAACTGGAAGACAAATTCCAGAACATGGGCGCGCAAATGGTAAAAGAAGTAGCATCACAAGCTAACGATGCTGCCGGTGACGGAACAACCACTGCGACCGTACTTGCGCAGTCTATTATCACTGAAGGCTTAAAAGCGGTTGCTGCCGGCATGAACCCAATGGATCTTAAGCGCGGCATCGACAAAGCCGTTATCGCTGCTGTTGAAGAACTGAAAGGTTTGTCTGAACCATGTGCCGATACCAAAGCTATTGCCCAAGTTGGTACTATTTCAGCGAACTCTGATGCAACTGTTGGTAACATCATTGCTGAAGCGATGGAAAAAGTAGGTCGTGACGGTGTTATCACTGTTGAAGAAGGTCAAGCACTGCAAGACGAGCTTGATGTAGTAGAAGGTATGCAGTTTGATCGCGGTTACCTATCGCCTTACTTCATCAACAACCAAGAAGCGGGCTCTGTTGACCTAGAAAACCCATTTATCCTTCTTATCGACAAGAAAGTATCAAACATCCGTGAGCTACTTCCAACACTAGAAGCGGTTGCTAAAGCATCGCGTCCACTGCTTATCATTGCAGAAGACGTTGAAGGTGAAGCGCTAGCGACATTGGTTGTGAATAACATGCGCGGCATCGTTAAAGTAGCGGCTGTTAAAGCACCAGGCTTTGGCGATCGTCGCAAAGCTATGCTGCAAGACATTGCGGTATTGACTGGCGGCACCGTAATTTCTGAAGAAGTTGGTCTAGAGCTTGAGAAAGTGACTCTTGAAGATCTTGGCCAAGCGAAGCGTGTGAGCATCACTAAAGAAAACACCACCATCATCGATGGCACTGGTGAAGAAGCGATGATCCAAGGTCGTGTTGCTCAAATCCGTGGTCAAATCGAAGAAGCGACTTCGGATTACGACAAAGAAAAACTTCAAGAGCGCGTTGCAAAACTTGCTGGCGGTGTTGCCGTTATCAAAGTAGGCGCAGCGACTGAAGTTGAAATGAAAGAGAAGAAAGACCGCGTAGAAGACGCACTTCACGCAACTCGCGCCGCTGTTGAAGAAGGTGTGGTTGCTGGTGGTGGTGTTGCTCTTATCCGCGCTGCATCTAAGATTGTTGACCTTCAAGGTGACAACGAAGAGCAAAACGTAGGTATTCGCCTTGCACTTCGTGCGATGGAAGCTCCGCTTCGTCAAATCGCATACAACTCTGGTGACGAAGAGTCTGTTGTTGCTAACAATGTTAAAGCGGGCGACGGAAGCTACGGCTACAATGCTGCAACTGGTGGCTACGGCGACATGCTTGAGATGGGTATTCTTGATCCAACGAAAGTAACGCGCAGTGCACTACAGTTTGCGGCATCGGTTGCGGGTCTTATGATCACCACCGAAGCGATGATCACTGACCTTCCGCAAGGCGACGCACCAGCGATGCCTGACATGGGCGGAATGGGCGGTGGCATGGGTGGCATGCCTGGAATGATGTAATCATTCGACCCTCGTTGAAAAGCCGAAGCATGTGCTTCGGCTTTTTTGTGTGCGTTAATTAAGAACGTAATCTATCCCATTCTAAGGGAGACCTTAGGACAGAGCGCTATTGCAACCACTGTGTAGGGTTTTGCGTTTTACTGTTACGCCTTACTTCGAAGTAGAGCGAAGGACGCGTTTGACCACCTGTATCACCCACCAAAGCGATGGTTTCGCCGGCTGTGACCTTATCGCCTTCTTTTTTGGTGAGCACTTGATTATAACCATAGAGCGTCATATCTCCTTTGCCATGGTCAAGCAGTACCACTAGACCGTAGCCTCGTAAATATTCTGCAAACACCACGGTCCCCGAATAGACCGCTTTCACCGGTTGTTCGTATTTGCCGTCAATGACAATGCCTTTTAGATTGACCTGTCCCTCTAGGTTACTTCCATAGCGTTGTAAGACGTTTCCTTTTACAGGCCAAGGCAGTTTTCCTTTGTAGCGCGCTAATCCGTCCATTGGCACAGCATTACGTTTCGCCGCTTTTGCAATTTCTGCTTTTAGGCGCGTTTCATTACGTTGTAGCTCGGCCAACTGTGTTTTGCTGCCAGAGATGGTTTTGCTGATTTTACTGACCGTCGACTTTCTGGCTTGTTGCGAGTTACGTAATTTGTCGCGCTCGCTGGTCTGTTTGGCCAGTAGCGTCTGAATTTGCTGCTGCTCATTGATCAGCTGTTTGTTCTTCGCCTCTAAACTGGCTTCGGTTTGTTCAAGCTCTGAGATGGCTTTTGCGCGGGCTTTTGCCAAGTGCTGATAATAGTAGCTGAGTCGCTGTGCTTCTGGAGACTGGTCGCCGTTCCACATTTGCGTGGCACTTTTTCCGTGCTGCTGGGTCGCATAAAACGTACTCAATAGCCTTTCTAATGTGTCGGTTTGCTGCTGCTTAGTCTGCTCCAAAGTCGCTTTTTGCTGTTCAAACTCATTCAGGTTGCTGTTTGCTTCGGTCAGTTTTTTTTCTGTGGCTTGAATGGACGTCGTCAAAGAAGAGATGGATAACTCCTCTTTCTTAAGCGAGGCTTGCAGTGAGTTCAGCTCTTTTTGTTTGGCTGATAAGCTCTGTTGCTGCTGGCTGATCTGGCTTTTAACGCCCTTAAGCTCTTCTTGTGAGGCCGCCACGTTAGTCGCAGACAGGCATAGCAAAGCGCCAGTGCAAATCACACTGGCGCTTTTTTTCCAATTTGATGCTGTTTTGAACAGATCCATCTAAACAACCGCCAAAAAAAGGAGCGCATAGAGCGCCCCTTTGTTATCTCTTAATTGGCATTATTTCAGATTTACAATAACCTGACCAGACATCTCGGCTGGGATTTCCATATCTGTTAGGCTTAGCATGGTTGGAGCTAAGTCAGACAATTTGCCACCTTCAACAAATTCCAGTTCGCGGTTACCGACGTAAACTAGCGGTACTGGTAGGTTAGTGTGCGCGGTATGGATACCACCTGTTTCTGGGTCAACCATCATTTCTGCGTTACCGTGGTCAGCAGTGATAAGCAATTGACCATCCACTTCTTTAATCGCTTCAACAACTTTACCAACACAAGCATCAACAGCTTCAATTGCTTCGCGAGCCGCTTCGTAAACGCCAGTATGACCTACCATGTCTGGGTTCGGGTAGTTACAGATAATGGTGTCGTATTTGCCAGACTTGATAGCCGCAACCATTTTTTCAGTCAGTTCTTCAGAGCTCATCTCTGGCTGAAGATCGTAAGTCGCTACTTTTGGCGAAGCAACCAATTGGCGCTCTTCACCAGCAAACTCGTCTTCTTTACCACCGTTGAAGAAGAACGTAACGTGCGCGTACTTTTCAGTTTCTGAAATACGTAGCTGAGTTTTACCTTGCTTAGATAACCACTCACCGTAAGTATTTTCTAGTGATGCTGGCGGGAACGCGATAGCAAGAGGGATGTCTGCAGCGTATTGCGTGAGCATCACAAAGTTACATGCAGGGAATACTTTACGCTCAAAGCCATCAAATGATGGAACGAAAGTGCGTGTGATTTGGCGAGCACGGTCAGCGCGGTAGTTCATAAAGATTACAGCATCACCGTCAACGATAGCAGCATCAGCTTGATCGTCAGTTTTTAGTACAGTGGCTTTTACGAACTCATCATTTTCGTCACGTGCGTAAGCGGCTTCTAAGCCAGCAACTGCAGAATCGTACGTGAATTCGCCTTTGCCTTGAGTCAGCAAATCGTAAGCAACTTCAACGCGATCCCAGTTATTGTCACGGTCCATTGCGTAGTAACGACCAACAAGCGACGCGGTGCGACCTTTACCTAGTTTGGCAAACAGTTCATCGAAACGTTTAAGCGAGTTTTCTGCGCTGCGTGGTGGTGTATCACGTCCATCTAGGAAGCAGTGTAGGTAGATATTTTCGGCACCGCGTTCTGCAGCCATTTCGATAGCTGCGTAAATGTGGTCTTCGTGAGAGTGAACACCACCAGGAGACATGAGTCCCATGATGTGTACAGCTTTACCTGCTTTAATCGCGTTATCCATTGCTTCTACAAGCGCTGGCGTCGTTGCAAATTCGTTGTCGGCAATAGACTTAGTGATTCGAGTAAGATCTTGGTAAACCACGCGGCCCGCACCAATATTGGTGTGGCCAACTTCAGAGTTACCCATTTGGCCGTCAGGAAGACCTACATCCATACCAGACGCAGAGATTAGCGTATTTGGTTGGTTTGCAAATAGACCGTCCAATACAGGAGTGTTAGCGTTAGCGATGGCGTTGTTTTGCGAATCTTCGCGATGACCGTAACCATCTAGGATCACGAGCGCCATTGGCTTCTTGTTAGACATAGTTTAAAACCTCAAATCAAATCACTAGTAAAGTAAATTATCGTAATTTTACTACAAAAAGTAACCAATGTAGTGAGCTAAGATCAATAAATTGAATAGGCAATGCCTATTATGTTGAAAGAAATAGTCAAATCGATCAATTTCGTTAAGCAGTGAACAAAAGAATAGTTACAGTCGACCTGATGTGCAATATATGCTGAATAAGTCGACATTGGTCTCACAATCCGAGCGTTATTCAATAAACGTCGATTGCACCGCTTTACCTGAAACCGCTATACTTGCCCCTTTCCTATCGTAGTAACCGAATAAGAGTACGCAAAATGCAAGACATTATCCCTTTCGTTCAACAGAACTTAATCATGTCGTTGATCTGGGTAGGTGTGTTTATCGCGCTTATTGCAAATATTGTGAAAACCAGAACAGCACAATACAAAGAAGTGGATACCGCTGAAGTGACTCAGCTAATTAACCGCGAACAAGGGATAGTGGTCGATATTCGCTCGGCAGACGAATTTAAATCGGGCCACATTACTGACGCAGTTCACATTTTGCCATCAGACATCAAAGCAAATAACTTTGGTAAGCTTGAAAGCCAAAAATCAAACCCAATGATTGTGGTATGTAAAACAGGTCAAACTGCAGTAGACATTGCCAACCATATGGCGGGTGCTGGGTTTGAGAATGTTCACGTACTGAAAAACGGCATCGCCTCATGGAGCGAAGCTAACTTGCCACTGATTCGTAGCAAGAAGAAAAAATAGTACCCATACATAGCATTCAATTAACGCGAACGAATTTAATTATTAAAGGACCCTTGTCATGGCTGAAGCAGCAACTCAAGACAACCAAAACTTCACAATTCAACGTATCTTCCTTAAAGATGTTTCATTTGAAACGCCTAACTCTCCAGAGATCTTCCAAAAAGAGTGGCAACCAGATGTAAACCTAGACCTTGATACCAAAAGCCGTGAACTAGGTGAAAACGTATACGAAGTCATTCTACGTCTTACAGTGACTGTAAAGAACGACAACGACACTGCTTTCCTATGTGAAGTGCAACAAGGTGGTATCTTCTCTGCTGAAGGTATGGAAGCAGGCCAATTGGCTCATTGCCTAGGTGCATTCTGCCCGAATATCCTATTCCCGTACGCGCGTGAAACCATTTCTAGCCTTGTGGTTAAAGGTACGTTCCCACAATTGAACCTAGCGCCTGTTAACTTTGATGCGCTGTTCATGAACTACCTTCAAAGCCAAGCAAAACAAAAAGAAGGTCAAGCGGACGCTTAATCGCACCACTTAACTGATTGATGAAGAATGCACATCATCTCAATATGAGGTAATGTGCATTTTGTTTTTCTACTCTCCAAAAGGCAGGAATGGCAATGGTTGAGAAAGTCTCTGTTCATACTAATGTATCGATGACGGTAATTGGTGCAGGTTCATACGGCACATCGCTGGCAATTTCGTTGGCTCGAAATGGCGCTAATGTGGTGCTATGGGGTCACGAAGCGGAGCACATGCAGAAATTGCAAGACGCGCGCATGAATGAAGAGTTTTTGCCCGGAATTACCTTTCCAGAGTCGCTTATTATCGAGTCCGATCTCTCTACAGCAGTCGCATCTTGTGATGATCTGTTGGTGGTTGTCCCAAGCCACGTGTTTGGCATTGTGCTTAACAGCCTAAAACCTCACCTAACGCCTTCACATCGGATTTGCTGGGCGACAAAGGGCCTTGAGCCTGAAACAGGCCGATTGCTGCGTGACGTTGCCCATGATGTTATTGGGCAGGACTATCCGCTTGCGGTTTTATCGGGGCCAACCTTTGCAAAAGAACTCGCGGCTGGAATGCCAACGGCTATCTCTGTTGCGTCATCGGACTGTGACTATGCCTTAGAATTACAGAATAAAATTCACTGCGGAAAGACCTTTAGAGTGTACGCGAACGATGACTTCATCGGTATGCAGCTAGGGGGCGCAGTGAAAAACGTGATTGCAATTGGCGCCGGAATGTCGGATGGCATTGGGTTTGGTGCTAATGCGCGAACTGCATTGATTACCCGCGGCCTGGCTGAAATGACTCGACTTGGCACGGCATTAGGAGCAAAACCTGAAACGTTCATGGGAATGGCGGGACTGGGTGATCTAGTCTTAACTTGTACTGACAATCAGTCTCGAAATCGACGATTTGGTCTGGCCCTAGGGCAGGGTAAAGACGTGGATACTGCGCAAACTGAAATTGGGCAAGTGGTAGAAGGCTATCGAAACACAAAAGAAGTGTGGCTTTTGGCCAATCGCATGGGAGTAGAGATGCCAATCGTCGAGCAAATCTATCAAGTGTTGTATGGTGACAAAGACGCGCGTCAAGCTGCGCAAGATCTATTAGCGCGCGACAAAAAGGCAGAACGCTAAGTCAAATCTGATGGTAAGGGAGGCGATTCGTGACTCAAGGTGATAAAAAACAGCCGAATAACTGCTCCGAGTCGAAGCAGTTATTGTGTGAGAAAGATAAAGTTTGGAACGAAGTGGTAAAAGAAGCTCGTGAAATGACCGAGCAAGAGCCCATGCTGGCGAGCTTTTATCATGCGACCATCATTAATCATGACAGTTTAGGTAGCGCCCTAAGCTATATACTCGCCAACAAATTGAAAACGGCATCAATGCCCGCCATGGCTGTTCGAGAAGTGATTGAGCAGGCATTCGATGCGGACCCAAGCATTACAGCTTCTGCTGCGTGTGATATTTGCGCCACCGTATACCGCGATCCGGCCGTAGAAAAGTACTCAATACCTCTTCTTTATCTAAAAGGCTATCACGCCCTGCAAGGTTATCGTGTTGCTAATTGGCTGTGGAACAACGGCCGATTTGCATTGGCGACCTACCTGCAAAACCAGATCTCTGTCGCTTGTCAGGTGGATGTTCATCCTGCTGCTAAAATTGGCAAAGGCATTATGTTTGACCACGCAACCGGTATTGTCATTGGTGAAACCGCAGTGGTAGAAGATGATGTGTCCATCTTGCAAGATGTGACTCTAGGGGGAACGGGCAAAGAAGGCGGCGATCGTCACCCTAAAATCCGAGAAGGTGTCATGATTGGAGCAGGGGCGAAAATCTTGGGCAATATTGAAGTGGGACAAGGAGCGAAAATTGGTTCGTGTTCTGTTGTTCTGCAAGCAGTCCCCGCGCATACCACCGTTGCTGGTGTGCCTGCCAAAATAGTTGGGAAACCCAAGTCTGACAAGCCATCACTCGATATGGATCAACAGTTTAATGGACGCTCGCAGCAATTTACTGGCGGTGATGGAATTTAAGCCAGTATCATTTTTAAGGCGCTTTTTTTGGATTAGAATTGCCAAAATACGAATTAATAAAACATTTATAAGAAGATAACGTTATGAAAATTGCAGTTGCAGGTACAGGTTATGTAGGCCTTTCTAATGCGATGCTACTCGCCCAAAATCACCAAGTAGTAGCGCTAGACATTATTCCCGAAAAAGTGGCCATGCTTAATGATAAGCAGTCACCTATTGTAGACACTGAGATTGAGTCCTTTCTAACTACTAAAAAGCTAAACTTTGTAGCGACAACGGATAAAACAGAAGCATACGTGGATGCGCAGTACGTCATTATTGCCACTCCAACAGATTATGACCCCAAGACAAATTATTTTAATACCAGCTCGGTAGAGGCCGTAATTCGTGACGTTATGGAGATCAATCCAGACGCCGTAATGGTTATCAAATCTACGGTTCCTGTCGGTTACACTGAAGATGTAAAGCGACAGCTTGGCTGTGAAAATGTGATGTTTTCCCCTGAATTTTTACGAGAAGGTAAAGCATTATATGACAACCTTTACCCATCCCGTATTATTGTGGGCGAGCAAACAGAGCGAGCTAAAGTGTTTGCCGGCCTACTCGTAGAAGGGGCAATTAAAGAGGACATTGAGGTTCTTTTTGCTAACTCAACCGAAGCTGAAGCGGTGAAGTTATTTTCAAATACTTACTTAGCCCTACGTGTCGCATACTTTAATGAGCTGGACTCTTACGCAGAGGCACTTGGACTCGATTCTCGCCAAATCATAGAAGGCGTTGGATTGGATCCTCGTATCGGCAATCACTACAATAACCCTTCGTTTGGTTATGGCGGATACTGCCTACCTAAAGATACGAAACAGTTGTTAGCCAACTACGAGAGCGTGCCAAATAATATCATCAAAGCCATTGTTGACGCCAACCGTACGCGTAAAGACTTTATTGCCGACTCAATCATGAGTCGCAAACCTCAGGCTGTAGGGATCTATCGTCTTATCATGAAAACCGGATCGGATAACTTCCGCGCATCGTCGGTGCAGGGCATCATGAAGAGACTGAAAGCGAAAGGTATTCCTGTTGTTGTGTATGAGCCGGTATTAGAAGAAGATCACTTTTACTATTCGCCTGTGATACGTGATCTTGATAAGTTTAAGCAAATGAGTGACGTGATTGTGTCTAATCGAATGGTTGAAGAATTAGCAGATGTCGCTGACAAAGTGTACACGCGCGATTTATTTGGTTCAGATTAGCTCATAAATCCATCGTAAAAGACTCGTTTATCGACTCTAGCGGGGTCAGATCTACATAAGTGGATCTGACCCCGCTTTATATTTATACTAATCGGCCAAGTATCAGAAGGTTAAGATATGAAAACGCGCGATAGAATAGTTTTAAAGTCACTCGAGTTGTTTAACGAGCAAGGCGAGCGCAATGTCACTACCAATCATATTGCTGCCCATATGAACATCAGTACTGGGAATCTCTATTACCACTTTAGTAACAAGCAGGAAATCATTCTTGCGATTTACGAACTGTATGAAGGGGAGTTGTTAGAGCGATTTTCACCGCATTATCATCAGCAAGAGAATCTGGCGCTTCTAAAGCACTATTTGGATTCGATCTTTACTTTAATGTGGAAGTATCGTTTTTTCTACGCAAACTTGCCTGAGATTTTGCAACGGGACAGTGCTCTGCATCAGCGTTACATGCGAACCCAAAAAGAGTTAAGTCGCAACTTGCTATCCATTTTGGATTCGTTTCAAAATATGGATCTTGTCACCTTTACAGATATTCAGAAATCGCAACTGTGCGTTAATTTACACATGGTTGCCGTCTCTTGGATAGCGTATCAATCAAGTATGTCGCTCAATATAGAAATCACCCAAAAGGTCATCTATCAGGGCATGCTACAAATGATTTCAATCATCAAACCGTTTGCTACATCATTGGGTAAAGAACAAATGGAATTGTTAGAGGAAGGAATTCAAGTCATGTTGGCTTGATGGCTTCCCTAAAAGTAGAAAAGGGCGCTAAATGCGCCCTTTTTAGTGTCTGTGTTAAACACTACAGCTCGTCGTTTTCTGTCGGGTTTTTATGTGCGTAGGCACTGCCCATTCGTGTTGGCGCACCGTTTTCCATGCTGGTGTCAAAAGTGATGGCTTCTTTGGCAAACACGTTGATAACGGTTGAGCCTAGCTTGAAGCGACCCATTTCGTCACCTTTCTTGAGGGTAATCGCTTCATCGCCTTCCGTTGGATAGTTCCAGCGATATACTGAGTTTCCACGTGGCGGTGTAACCGTACCAGCCCAGATAAGTTCGATACTGCCGACGATGGTTGCACCAACCAAAACTTGCGCCATAGGGCCAAATTCGGTGTCAAAAATACAGACAACACGTTCATTTCGTGCAAACAGGTTAGGCACATTCTCAGCAGTTAGTGGATTGACCGAAAAGAGATCACCTGGGACATAAATCATTTGGCGCAGAGTACCGTCACAGGGCATATGGACGCGATGATAATCTCGTGGGGAAAGATACAAAGTAGCAAAACTGCCGTGTTCAAACTCTTTTGCTAAGCTGAGGTCGCCACCAAGCAACTCTAAGGCGCTATAGTGATGATTCTTGGCTTGCACCAGTTGATTATCAACAAGTGGCCCAAATTGGCTTACACAGGCATCTGCGGGGTGAGTGAGTACAGACTGACGTTCATCCACCGGACGAGCGCCGGGTTTGAGCTCTCTTACAAAAAACTCATTAAACGTTTTAAAGTGCTCAGGATCTGAATGCAAGGCTTCGTCCATATCCACTTTATATTGCTTAATAAACGTTTTGATTACTGCTGTAGTGACACTTCCTAACTTAGCCGATGCCAGTTTTCCAACAAGACGAGTCAGTCCATGTTGAGGTAGCCAATATTGCAGAGTTACTTTCAGTTTGTTTAGCACGGTCAATCTCTTTCGGTCTATAAAGTTTCTAAGCGCGAATCTTACTCAATTCGTACTCGCTTGTCTAAGTCGCTAGATGCAGTGTTGGGGTTGTGAGTTACTGATCCAAGCGTTTGTTTTTTGAATATTGCCTGTTGGCTTTATTTTCAGACATCGATTCTAAAATTCGATGATAGCTTTCAAACCGTTGGGTAGAAATTTTCCCTTCTGAGACGGCGTCGGTGATCAGGCAGCCGGGATCATCAAGGTGTTTACAATCTCTAAATTTACACCCTCCTAGAAAGGGTTCAAATTCGATAAAAGCTTTAGTAATTTGTTCGGCATCAAGATGCCACAGTCCAAACTCCCTAACTCCCGGAGAGTCGATGAGATCGCCACCACTAGGGAAATGATAAAGTCTTGCTGCTGTCGTCGTATGCTGGCCAAGCCCTGAGTTTGTCGAGACGGCACCTTCTTCAATATTTGCTTCGGGCAATAGAGCATTCACCAAACTGGACTTCCCAACACCAGATTGACCAACAAAAATGTTTATCTTGTCGTTAAGTTCAGCTTCTAGTTTCGCTAAACCATCGGTGTCTTCTTTGCTGACAAACAGCACTTTAAAGCCTAGCGATTCATAGATAGATAAGGTTTGTTGGTAACTATCGCGTTCAGCAGTGCTCAGCAGGTCAATTTTATTGAGAACTAATAGCGGCGCTATGTCCAGCGTACGTGAGGCCACTAGGTAACGATCGATAATATCCAGTGAGAGCTCTGGCAATACCGATGAGACGATAACCATCTGATTGACGTTCGCAGCAACAGGCTTGAGGCCGTCATAGTAGTCTGGTCGTGTTAATACTGACTCTCTAGGCTCTACTGCCTCTACAACACCAGAAATACCCGCCATTACTTCCAGTCCCATGCGCCATAACACTCGGTCACCAGAGACAAGACTCTCAATTCCACGTCTAAGGTTACAACGATGGATAACACCGCTGTCCAAATCTTCAATATCTGCATGTTGGCCAAATCGCGTGATCACTAAACCCTGCTTAGCATCACCAAGCATTGCTTCATCCCACTCTACACTCGACTCAGATTGCTTTAAGCGCTTTTTTTGATTCGAGCGGACTCGGCGAACTTGCCCTTTTGTCAGTTTTTTCTTCTTTGCCATTCAAACAGTGTTGGTCGGTATTGGATTATTCAGTATCATACCTGTTTTCGTTCAAGAATAGGGAATTTCCTCCATGGCGACGAACAACGATAGCAACCTGATTTGGGTTGACCTTGAAATGACTGGACTGGATCCAGAGCAGCATAAGATCATTGAGATCGCCACAATTGTGACAGACTCAGAGCTAAACATATTGGCTGAAGGCCCTGTTCTTGCAATTCATCAACCAAAATCAGAGTTGGATAAGATGGATGACTGGTGCACGAACACGCACACCAATAGCGGTTTGGTGGCTCGTGTAGAGCAAAGCAACGTATCGGAACAAGACGCCATAGAGCAGACAATTGCATTTTTAGAGCAATGGGTGCCTCAAGGAAAGTCGCCGATTTGTGGCAACAGCATTGGCCAAGACCGCCGGTTTTTATACAAGCACATGCCCAAGCTTGAAGAGTATTTCCACTACCGATACGTTGATGTGAGCACAATTAAAGAGCTGACGCGACGTTGGAAACCCGAAATTTTGGATGGTTTTTCAAAATCAGGCAGTCATTTGGCGCTCGATGATATTAGAGAATCGATCGCAGAATTGAAATATTACCGCCAAACGGTGTTCAAAATTTAGCCGCTAGCCAGTGAGTGCGGATTTAAGCAGCAACATTTTGCGGTGAATCGCCTAACATTTAGTCACTTAATTAAAAATGACGTTTTTTTTCGATTAAGACTTGCATCACACAGAAATGCTCTTATAATTCGCATCCCTAAACGGTGAAACGCGACACTAGCTCAGTTGGTAGAGCGCAACCTTGCCAAGGTTGAGGTCACGAGTTCGAACCTCGTGTGTCGCTCCATTTATTGGATTGATTTTACCTACCCAAGGAACCTCGTGCCCTAGCCGGTCGCGTCGCTCCAGTGTTTTAATTAAAACGCATTGGTAATGTATCGTTTAGAACAATCATCTAGTTAGATGACATGGACGCGGGGTGGAGCAGCTTGGTAGCTCGTCGGGCTCATAACCCGAAGGTCGTTGGTTCAAATCCAGCCCCCGCAACCAATTTTAGGAATACGTTGTAAAACGGATTCTTTGCGACACTAGCTCAGTTGGTAGAGCGCAACCTTGCCAAGGTTGAGGTCACGAGTTCGAACCTCGTGTGTCGCTCCAAATTTTAGGATTGCCGCGAAAGCACACGAGGAACCTCGTGCCCAAGCTGGTCGCGTCGCTCCAAATTTTAGGATTGCCGCGAAAGCACACGAGGAACCTCGTGCCCAAGCTGGTCGCGTCGCTCCAGTTTTTAAAAGTTCTCATCAGCTTTATATGATGACATGGACGCGGGGTGGAGCAGCTTGGTAGCTCGTCGGGCTCATAACCCGAAGGTCGTTGGTTCAAATCCAGCCCCCGCAACCACTTTTATGTTCAACGGACGAGGTTTTCATAACCCTCAGGCCGTTGACGGATGCGCCGCTCGGATCAAATCCAGTTCGCGCAGCCACATTCTAAACGAAACCGTTGATAAACGGCTTCCGATGCGACACTAGCTCAGTTGGTAGAGCGCAACCTTGCCAAGGTTGAGGTCACGAGTTCGAACCTCGTGTGTCGCTCCAAAATATAAAAAAAGACCACAAATTAGTTTGTGGTCTTTTTTTCTGCTCTTTCATTGCTGTTAGCGACTTTTGCCTGAATTATTCACAGAAGCAAATTTTAGACGCTTAGCTCAAAGCAATATACATAGCCTTAATTTATCCCACATAAGCACAATGTCGCTTACACGAGATTTGTTTTTGTTAGTAACAGAGTTATCCACAAATTCAGACTTGTGGATAACTTGGTGGGTAAATATAATTTCCGAACCAATTTCTGTGATCTTTTTCTTAACCCCTCATTTTTTCAATGGATCAAAAATCAAGGGTATTTTATAACCTATTGTTTTTAAATGATTTTAATGGAATTTGGGAGATCGACCAGTCTCGATGGCGGATCAAAAGCTAGTTATTTATTGATCTTAGTCATTTTATATGGCTGTGCTTAACTTTTTGGGGGATGATCGGCTCAATCCAAAGATGGATTTTTTTCCACATCCAAAAAAATGCGAACTTCGTCAAACATTTTTACCAATCAGTAACAAAAATTAGATAAATGAAGTTTTGGCTTTAAATACACTTTAAGCATCTCTAGGTAAGCCCTTTTCTATTATCCGGATCAAGCGTTGCTGTTTGTTGTTAGGCTGAACTTGTTCTATTTGACGCGCTAGCGCCCATTCGATATGCACGTCCCACAATGGGTCAATACCTTGTATTGAGATCAGTGCCTCAACGATGGCATGAGAAAATGGCGCATTACCCATCGCAATGATGAGGTTTCTACGCCACTGCTTGTGGCCGATACGGCGAATAGCTGAACCCTGCAAGTTGTCTAAAAATGTCGTTTCGTCCCATTCGAGTAAGTGAACCAAATCGCTATTGTTAAATACACGTTTACGTTGGAATTCTGCTTGCTCAGTTAGAGGGGATTCACGGTTGTAAGGACAGACTAATTGACAGTCGTCGCAACCATAGATGCGATTGCCCATCGCAGTTCGAAATTCTTCAGGAATGACGCCTTTATATTCGATGGTTAGATAGGAAATACATCGGCGTGCATCAACGATATTGTCGTCAATAATCGCGTCGGTTGGGCAACTTGTAATGCATGAACGGCATTTTCCACACTGCTCGTCGACTTGCTCATCCGTTGGTAAAGGGAGGTTAACCAGTAACTCTCCAAGAAAAAACCATGAACCTGAATGAGGGTTGATTAATAGCGAGTGTTTACCCGTCCAACCTAATCCCGCTTTTTGAGCCAAAGGGCGTTCCAAAATAGGGGCAGAATCGACAAAAGGACGAAAGTCGGTACCCTCAAAATGGGCTTCGATCTTTTTACCAAGCTCACTTAATCTTTTTCTAATGAGTTTGTGATAGTCGCGTCCTAGTGCATAGCGACTGATATATCCGCTTGAGGTATCTCGAAGATTTCGGGCAAATTGTGCATCTTCGGGTAAATAATCCATCCTTACACAAATCGCACGAACGGTACCTTGATGAAGTTCTCCGGGTCTTGCTCGCATCATACCGTGACGAGCCATCCACTCCATGTCACCGTGGTAGCCGTTATCAAGCCATGATTGCAGATAGGCTTCATGTTGCGAGAGGTCAACATCGGTGATACCGACTTGCTGAAAACCTAATTCTAGCCCCCATTGTTTAATCATTTCGGCCAGTTTTTGCAGGTCCATATTCATCAAATTATCCAATGTGCTTATGTTTAAGTGTAGTCGGGGTTAAGAATTGGTAAAAAAGAGCCTATTTGCAGCGGTTTAGGCAAATTTCTTCTTGTCTCTCATATTCAGATCTGAATACTATTCCCTCAGTTTCGATTTTTATATAGTTAATTAAGAAAAAACTAAGAGTTCACTATGCCTTCTGCCCAATTTGTTTTAACCGATGCTCAAGCAACCGTCGATTTTGGTGCGCGTATCGCCCATTTATGTAAGCAGCAAACCACCATTTATTTGCATGGTGATTTGGGCGCAGGTAAAACTACGCTAAGTCGGGGGTTTATTCAGTCACTCGGTCATGAAGGCAATGTAAAAAGTCCAACCTACACGTTAGTGGAGCCTTATCACCTTGCCACATTCCAAGTATTCCACTTTGACCTATATCGTTTAGCGGACCCTGAAGAGCTTGAATATATGGGTATTCGTGATTATTTCAGTGACGATGCGATCTGTCTGGTTGAATGGCCAGAAAAAGGCGAAGGATTATTACCTCAAGCAGACTTGGATGTAACGCTCACCTATCAACAACAACAGAGAATTGTTGAAGTGTCGGCAAATACCGAATACGGACAGGAAATACTAAAACAATTATGAAAATGACGTCATGGATGAGAAAAGTTTGCACTGCCTTGTTTGGCGTTGTGACGCTGCTTGTTTCGGTTACAGCTCAAGCGAATACCATTGAGCAATTTCGGGTGTGGACATCTCCCAGTGAAACTCGGATTGTAATGGATACTCAAGCGGTGCCAGAGTACAGCTATTTTAGTCTTACCTCTCCCGATCGCTTGGTAATAGATGTAAAAAAGAGCACCAACCAAGCTTCACTGCCCGTTGAGGTCAAAGATAGCCCTGTTCTAAGTAAAATTCGCAAAAGTACGCCTGCAGAATCGTCCAGCTATCGACTGGTGTTTGAGCTAAAGTCAAAAGTCACCCCTAATTTGTTTACGCTTGCTCCGACGCCAGATGGCCAAAAAGGGCATCGCTTAGTCATAGACTTACCTCATAATGCGGCGAAGTCCGTTGCGTCACCATCAACATCGAGCTCCTCTACCACAACGGCTCAGGTTACGTCAGCACCAATAGCTCGAGCTAAAGATGTATTGATCGTCATTGACCCTGGGCACGGTGGTGAAGATCCTGGGTCAATTGGTCCAACCAAAAAATATGAAAAGAATGCAACCTTAGCGATCTCTCGCAAGTTAGAACAACGCCTCAATGCCGTTGATGGCGTAAAAGCGCGATTGACTCGCAATGGTGATTACTTTGTCAATTTAAATCGCCGAGTTGCGCTCGCTCGCGAAAACAACGCCCATCTACTTATATCCATACACGCTGACGCATTTACCAGTCCACAGCCGAGAGGTGGCTCGGTGTTTGTACTTAACACTCGCCGCGCCAATACAGAAATATCGCGTTGGATAGAAAACAGTGAAAGACAATCAGAATTATTGGGTGGTTCAGCCACTGTAATCAATAATGACGATAAAAATGTCAACCAAACATTGCTAGACCTCAAATTTAGCTATTCTCAAAAAGAAGGCTATAAACTGGCAGAAGAAATTCTTAAAGAAATGGGAAAAGTCGCAAAGCTGCACAAAACCAAACCGGTAAATACCAGTTTGGCTGTATTGCGCTCTCCTCAGATCCCATCTGTACTTGTTGAGACGGGTTTCATTTCCAATCCAACTGAAGAAAAACTGCTGTTTCAGCGCTCTCATCAAGACAAGCTGGCCAAAGCACTTGCGGATGCGGTTATCACTTACTTAAAGCAAAATCCACCCGAAGGTGTGTCGCCAATTCAAAGTGCAGCGCCCACCTACCATACAGTGAAAAGCGGTGAGTCTTTGTCTGTCATTGCCAGTCGCTACGGAACGTCGACGAGTGCGCTTCAGCGTGAGAACAATTTGAAAAGCTCGACCATCAAGGTCGGGCAAAAATTGACGATACCTTCAGGCAGCACCTCAAGTCAAAACTCAGTGAAACCGGTAGAAACGGAAACGCTGACACATGTGGTTAAGTCGGGTGAGTATTTGGGGAGCATTGCGCAAAAATACAAAGTGTCCGTTGCAGCGATTAAGCGTGAGAACAACCTAAGAAGCGATACGGTGAGGGTTGGCCAAAAGTTGAAGGTGACAGTTAAGCTGGTGGACAAACCCGTCCGCTACCATACGGTGGCTAGAGGTGAATACTTAGGTAAGATCGCGTCCAAGTATGGTGTGACCATCAGCGCGGTTCGCAGCGCGAATAACCTTCGTTCCGATGAGCTGGCTATAGGCCAAAAATTAGTGATCCCAAATAAATAATATGACAATCAAAATCTTGCCAGCTCGCCTGGCCAACCAGATTGCTGCAGGTGAAGTGGTAGAAAGACCAGCTTCGGTAGTGAAAGAGTTGGTCGAAAACAGTTTGGATGCTGGAGCAACCAAGATTGAAATCGATTTGTCTAAGGGTGGCAGTAAGCTCATTCGAATTCGTGATAATGGCAGTGGCATCAACAAACAGGAGTTATCACTCGCATTAAGTCGCCATGCAACGTCCAAAATTGACTCATTGGACGATCTTGAAGCCATCAGTAGTTTAGGTTTTCGTGGCGAGGCCCTAGCCAGTATCAGTTCGGTCTCACGTTTAACGCTAACCTCACGGACGGCGACGCAAAGTGAAGCGTGGTCTGCGTATGCTGAAGGCCGAGAAATGGCGGTGAAGTTGGATCCAGCCGCGCACCCCAAAGGAACGACAGTTGAAGTCGCTGACCTCTTCTTCAATACACCGGCACGGAAAAAGTTTCTAAGAACCGATAAAACAGAGTTTTCGCACATTGACGAACTGCTTAAGCGAATTGCATTAAGCCGATTGGATGTGACGATGATGCTTCGACATAACGGTAAAGTGGTCCGCCAGTATCGGGCCGCCAAGAATGCACAGCAAACAGAAAAGCGTATTCAAGCCGTATGCGGCAATGCCTTTGTCCGTCATATGGTCAACGTTGAGGTTGAACATCAAGGCTTAAGGCTGCATGGATGGATCACGGCACCGGAGGGTGCAAGACTCACCAACGACTTACAGTATTGCTACGTGAATGGTCGAATGATGAAGGATAAACTCATCAATCATGCGATACGCCAGAGTTATGAGCGAGCATTGTCTCCTGAACAATACGCCACGTTTGTTCTGTATATTGAGCTAGATCCCTCACAAGTTGATGTGAATGTTCATCCCGCAAAACATGAGGTGCGTTTTCATCAAGCGCGATTGGTGCACGACTTTATTTATCAAGGCTTGTCAGATGCACTGCAACAAGCCGAACACGTAGATGTCACGCCAAAAACGGCTTCAGCGTTCCATCACGCGGATACAGAAACTAACGTTCAAGAAAAACCAGAACCTGTTACAGCAAAGGAACCTCAACCTTCTTATCCATCGTACCCCAATCAGGTGCTTGCGGGTTCAGATCGCGCGATAAGTGATAGTGCAACAGGAACACAGTGGCAAAAAACTACAGAACCAAGTAAAGGGCAACTGACAAAAAAAATCGCCTCCTCAAAACCAAATACAGGCGCTCAGCCTGTGGTGTCCAAGGCTTATCAAGAAGCATACAGCGCCCTTATGACACCCTTGCCGTCGCAAACAACTACCGATAGCGTAGTGTCTAATCGTGTGGAGGGTGTAGTGGATGCAGCACCTAGCCCATCGTTGCCACTATCTGCATTGCGAATCGATAAGTCGATTGCCATTGTCGAAGAGGTGTATCTATTGGTGATGCTGGCCGATAAAGCTGGGTTGGTGAACCTTCACTATTTGGAATGGCTAAGAAGCTATTCACAACTTGGTGGCGGCGTAACAGCTCAATCACCGAAACCTCAACCTTTACTAATCCCACTTAAGATAAGTTTAGAGCAGTCTACCGTGGCTCGCATTCAAGCTCATGAAAACGAGCTGTCACACCTTGGATTTCAGTTTAAGTTTTCTGCGTCGTCTATCATGATCATGGCTGTGCCAGGACCACTCAGAGAAAAGAATTTGACGGATGTTATGTCCGCGTTAGGAGGGTGGCTGGATGATCAAAAGGGGCAGAATGACCTAAAATCACTTACAGGCTGGTTAACCCATCAAGCTGTATTGGTTAAGCCGAACTATACTTTATCTCAAGCGGTGCAGTTGCTTGCTGACGCTGAAAACCTTTGGCAAGAAAAGTTGCCGTTAAATGACCCGCGCCTGTTACAGCTAGTGGACTTTTCCGCTACCATTGCGGCGTTTAATGCAAAGTAGATAATTGATCATGACTCAACAGCCCTTGGCGCTCTTTTTAATGGGCCCAACCGCATCCGGTAAAACGGATCTTGCAATCAAATTACGTCAAAAATTTCCTGTAGAGATTATTAGTGTTGATTCAGCCCTGATCTACCGTGGTATGGATATTGGCACTGCAAAACCAGCACCCTGGGAATTAGAATTAGCCCCTCATCGATTGATCGACATTTTAGATCCTGCCGAATCGTATTCCGCCGCCGATTTTCGTCGTGATGCTTTGCGTGAGATGGATGAAATCGTGAAGCAAGGAAAAATCCCTTTGTTGGTAGGGGGCACGATGCTGTATTACAAAGCACTGATCGAAGGTCTATCCCCGCTACCCGCCGCGAATCCAGATATTCGAGCAGAGATAGAAGCACAGGCACAACAATTAGGTTGGGATGCAATGCATGAACAACTTGCCAGTATCGATCCGATTTCGGCAAAGCGAATTCATCCTAACGATCCACAACGACTTTCCCGAGCTCTTGAAGTGTATCGAATTACCGGCAAAAGCTTGACCGAGCTAACGGCTCAAAAGGGAGAACCAATCCCTTACCAAGTAAAACAGTTTGCGATTGCGCCTAAAGAGCGTTCAGTACTGCATGACAGAATAGAGCAACGTTTTGAGAAAATGATGGCGGCTGGATTTAAGCAAGAAGTCGAAAAGTTATTTGTGCGTAAAGACTTGCACAAAGACTTGCCCTCTATTCGCTGTGTAGGCTATCGTCAAATGTGGGAGCACCTCGACGGTGACATTTCATTGGATGAGGCCGTTTTTAAAGGCGTATGTGCCACGAGACAATTAGCCAAACGACAGATCACATGGTTGCGATCGTGGAAGGATCTAACATGGCTTGATAGTGATCACACAGATCTTGCTTTAGAAACGTTGTCAAATGCCGTAATATCTAACACTTGATCACTTTTTGAGTGATTATTTGAATAACCTCTGCATGGAAGTAGTACTTAAAGAGGTGTTTACTGTTTAGCTCGGGTGCAAAATTTGCGCTAAATGCTTACAACCACTAGCTAAATTAAAACTATTACAAACAAATAAGGAAAATAACAATGGCTAAGGGGCAATCTTTACAAGACCCATTCTTGAACGCGCTACGACGTGAGCGTGTGCCGGTGTCTATCTATTTGGTCAACGGTATTAAACTTCAGGGTCAGATCGAGTCTTTCGATCAATTCGTGATTCTTCTTAAAAACACAGTTAATCAAATGGTCTACAAGCACGCAATTTCTACTGTCGTTCCTGCTCGTGCGGTCACGCATCACAGCAGTAACGAGCGCGGTGGCGATCGCCCAGAGAAGACCGAGGAATAAAGCACCTCTTTGAACAATCTAGTTGTATTAATAAGGAACACATCGCTTGTTTGACCGTTATGAATCCGGTGAACAAGCGATTCTTGTTCACATCAATTTTACCCAAGAAGGCGAGTGGGAAGACTTAAATGAGTTCCAAATGCTCGTCTCTTCTGCTGGGGTAAATTCATTGCAAGTAGTGACTGGCAGTCGCCAAGCACCGCAAGTTAAATATTATGTCGGAGAAGGCAAAGCGCAGGAGATCGCAGAGGCGGTGCGCTTACACGAAGCGGATATTGTTATCTTCAATCACGCGTTATCACCGGCACAAGAACGCAACCTAGAACAACTGATGCAATGTCGAGTATTGGACCGTACCGGTTTGATTTTAGACATCTTTGCACAGCGCGCTCGAACTCACGAAGGTAAATTACAGGTTGAATTAGCTCAATTACGCCATATATCTACAAGACTGATACGTGGTTGGACCCACCTTGAAAGACAAAAAGGTGGGATTGGTCTGAGAGGGCCAGGCGAAACTCAGCTTGAAACCGATAGACGTTTGTTGCGTGATCGAATTAAAGCCATTTTGCGTAGGTTAGAAAGAGTAGCTAAGCAACGTGAGCAGGGAAGACGAGCTCGTAACCGAGCTGAGATTCCTACGGTTTCTTTGGTAGGATATACCAATGCGGGGAAATCAACACTGTTCAACCGCATCACCGAAGCTGGGGTTTATGCCGCAGACCAATTGTTTGCGACCTTGGACCCAACACTTCGAAAGATAGAGTTGGACGATGTGGGCCCGGCGATTTTGGCAGACACGGTTGGATTTATCCGACACCTACCGCATGATTTGGTTGCCGCATTTAAAGCAACCTTGCAAGAAACGCAAGAAGCTGACATTTTGTTACATGTTGTGGATGCCAGTGACGACAGGTTTCGTGAGAATATCGCGGCCGTCGACGAGGTTTTGCTAGAGATTGATGCCCATGAAGTTCCGACTTTATTGGTGATGAATAAAATCGATAGCATGGAAGATCAAAAACCGCGTATCGAGTTTAATGATGAAGGTGTGCCGACCCGAGTTTGGGTATCGGCGATGGAAGGCGAAGGAATAGACCTACTGTTCGACGCGTTGACTCAACGTCTCGCGAGCGAAATGGTTAGCCAGAGCTTATGCATACCACCGAGTCATCAAGGTAAATATCGCAGTTTGTTTATTCAAATGAAGTGCGTGCAACAAGAGTCGTATGACGAGCAAGGTAACCTGCGCATCGATGTACGAATGCAGCAAGCCGATTGGGCTAGACTGACAAAAAGAGAAGGAGCAGCCTTCGGTGACTTTATAGTGATCGATTAGACTGTTACATTATATCGTCAAACTCAATAATGGAGTTTTCTGATGGCGTGGAATGAGCCTGGAAATAACAACGGTAACAACGGTAAAGATGGCCGCGATAATGACCCTTGGGGGAATAATGATCGTGGCAACCGCAACTCCGGTGGAAAGAATCAAGGACCACCAGACTTGGATGAAGTATTCAGTAAGCTGAGCCAAAAGCTCGGTGGACTAGGCAAAAAAGGCGGCAGTGGTGGCGGTGCATCTTCTGGCAATGGCGGCTTTATTGGAATGGGGCTTATCGCAGCAATCGCGGTTGGCGTATGGGGTGCCTCAGGTATCTATACGGTTGGCGAAGCGGAGCGCGGTGTCGTCTTACGTCTGGGTAAATTTCATTCGATAGTAGATCCCGGTCTTAACTGGGCACCTACCTTTATTGATGAAGTTCAATCGGTTAACGTACAAGCGATTCGTGCATTGCAAGCCTCTGGAACCATGTTGACAAAAGACGAGAACGTAGTGACGGTTGCAATGGGTGTTCAGTACCGTGTGGCGGATCCATACAAATACCTATATCGCGTAACCAACGCTGATGATAGCTTGCGTCAAGCGACTGATTCAGCTCTACGTGCCGTTATTGGTGACTCCTTAATGGATAGTATCCTGACCAGTGGCCGTCAACAGATTCGTCAAAGTACTCAAGAAGAACTGAACCGAATTATCGACGTGTACGATATGGGCTTGATTGTTGTCGATGTCAACTTCCAGTCCTCGCGTCCACCGGAGCAAGTTAAAGACTCTTTTGATGATGCTATCGCTGCGCGAGAAGATGAAGAGCGTTACATTCGTGAGGCAGAAGCGTACAAGAACGAAATCTTGCCTAAGGCAACAGGTCGTGCTGAACGTCTCAAGAAAGAAGCTTTGGGTTACAGCGAACGTGTAACAAATGAAGCTTATGGTCAGGTTGCACAGTTCGAGAAACTGTTACCTGAATACCAAGCGGCTCCAGAAGTGACTCGTAATCGTCTGTACCTAGACACAATGGAAGAGGTGTACACCAACACTTCTAAAGTGCTGATTGATTCGGAATCAAGCGGTAACCTTTTGTACTTGCCAATCGATAAGATTGCCGAGCAAGGGACAGCCACGCAATCAAAACGCGCTACCCGTTCTGACTCTAGTTATGATCAAATCGAACTTGACTCTTCTTCGACAAGCTCAAGCAGCACTAGTACGTCTAGCTCAAGCTCCACGTCTACTCGTCAAGGGAGATTCTAATTATGCTTCGTAAATTATTTGTCCCAAGCATTGTGATTCTAGTGATCATTGCATTGATGTCTCTGTTTGTCATTCCAGAAGGCGAGCGCGGTATCGTGATCCGTTTTGGCCGAGTGCTTAAAGTGGATAACACGGAAGCCTCAAAAATCTATGAGCCTGGGATTCACTTTAAGATGCCGTTGTTTGATAACGTTAAGCGCTTAGATGCACGTATTCAAACTATGGATGGTCAGTCAGACCGTTTCGTCACCTCAGAGAAAAAAGACGTTATCATCGATTCGTACGTAAAATGGCGTATCGAAGATTTCGGTCAATACTACCTGGCGACTGGTGGCGGTAACGCGCTGACGGCTCAAGCACTACTTGAGCGTAAAGTGACAGACGTACTTCGTTCAGAGATCGGTTCTCGCGACATCAAGCAGATTGTTTCTGGTCCTCGTAACAGAGACGTATTGCCAGATGATCTTGAACTTGACGAAACCGTCACAGAAGCGGCTAGACAAGCTGCTGAGATTGACGGTGAACGTGACAAGATCATGGAAGAAGTACTGAACGATACTCGTGAAAGTGCTATGAAAGACTTGGGTGTGTATGTGGTTGACTTCCGAATGAAGAAAATCAACCTTCCTGATGAAATCAGTGAATCGATTTATCAACGTATGCGCGCAGAGCGTGAATCGGTTGCTCGTAAGCACCGTTCACAAGGTCGTGAGAAAGCGGAAGTTATTCGTGCACAAGCGGAGCTAGAAGTAGCAACCGTGTTAGCGGAAGCGGACAGAACGGCTCGTGTAACTCGAGGTGATGCAGACGCAGAAGCGGCTTCTATCTATTCGACGGCTTACAGCAAAGATCCTGAGTTCTACAGCTTCCTTCGTTCACTCAGTGCCTACGAGAAATCATTTGCAGAGAAAAGTGACATTCTTGTCCTTGATCCAAACAGTGACTTCTTTAAGTACATGAACGATGCTAACGGCGCTAAATAGTCTTCGTTGATCGTCAATAAGGGCTCCCTAGGGAGTCCTTATTTGTTTGTAGGGCCATTTAAATGCTATTTAGCTCAAATGGGCCGTTTGGCTCAAGAAGAGGGAAGTCATGTCAGAATCAATTTGGATCGCGTTTGGAATAGTTTTAATCGTCGAAGGAGCGGGTCCCTTCATCCATCCAAAGGGGTGGAGAAACATGGTTGCCCAACTTGCCAGCCAAGATGATAACCAGTTGAGACGAATTGGTGGATGCCTATTTGTGGCGGGAGCCGTGATGATCCTTATGTTTGGCTGAATTACTATTCAGCAAACCGATCTCGGTTTTAAACATTTACTCAAGCATTTTAGTATTAAATGACTAAAAAATGACTGCAAAGTCACTTTTTCGGTGCTAGAATCCTTTTTTAACCACTATTCAGATTGGAAAAATGGGAAATAACGTAGTCGTTCTTGGCACCCAATGGGGTGACGAAGGTAAAGGTAAAATCGTAGACCTTTTAACAGAAGATGCAAAATATGTGGTTCGCTACCAAGGCGGACATAACGCTGGGCATACTCTTGTCATTGACGGTGAGAAAACCGTTCTCCATCTTATTCCTTCAGGTATTCTTCGCAACAACACAAAATGTGTTATTGGCAATGGTGTTGTATTGTCACCAGATGCACTGCTTAAAGAGATGAAGCCTCTTGAAGAGCGTGGCATTCCTGTTCGCGAACGTCTATTTATCTCAGAAGCATGTCCGCTGATATTGCCTTATCACGTTGCACTTGATCAAGCTCGTGAACTTGCTCGTGGTAAAAAAGCTATCGGTACTACAGGTCGTGGTATTGGTCCTGCGTACGAAGATAAAGTGTCTCGTCGTGGTCTGCGTGTTGGTGATCTTTTCGATAAAGAAGCCTTCGCAGTGAAGCTTAAAGAAGTGATGGAGTACCATAACTTCCAGCTAGAAAACTACTACAAAACCGACACTGTTAGCTACGAAGAAGTGCTTGAGCAAGCGATGGGCTACGCCGATCTATTGACCTCAATGGTTATCGATGTAACCGACGAGCTAGACGCGGCTCGCAAGCGTGGTGACAAAATCATGTTTGAAGGTGCTCAAGGTACGCTTTTAGACATTGACCACGGTACTTACCCGTACGTAACCTCTTCAAACACTACCGCTGGTGGCGTTGCTGCAGGCTCTGGCTTTGGTCCAGCGCACCTAGGTTACATTCTCGGTATTGCGAAAGCGTACTGTACGCGCGTTGGCTCGGGTCCATTCCCAACAGAGCTTTACGATGGTCTAGATAAACAAGATCCAGTAGGTAAGCATCTGGGCGATGTTGGCCATGAGTTTGGTGCGACAACTGGTCGTTTACGTCGTACAGGTTGGTTTGATGCTGTCGCTATGCGTCGCGCAATCCAAATTAACTCAGTGACTGGCTTTTGCTTAACTAAACTAGATGTTCTTGATGGTCTTGAAGAGCTTAAGATTTGTACCGGCTACAAAATGGCCGATGGTTCAGTTCTTGAAGTATCGCCAATGGCTGCTGAAGCTTTTGATCAAGCGACTCCTATTTACGAAACAATGCCTGGTTGGCCTGAAAAAACATTTGGTGCGAAATCACTGGATGAGCTACCTCAAGCTGCATTGAACTACGTTAAGCGCATAGAAGAGCTTACAGGCGTCCCAGTTGACATTATCTCAACTGGCCCAGATCGCCTAGAAACCATCATTAAAGTACACCCATTTGAAGTGTAATTCATCGATGGTCTTTTGATGTTAAAAACCGGCTTAGGCCGGTTTTTTTGTGTCTGTAAGTTAAGTGACAATGCGGATCAAAGGATCTTTTAGGATCCTTGGGTGGCAAGTATTTGCCTCTATCGCCCATCAAAGTGTAAAAATTACTAAAGCTAGGACAAAGATTGCCGCTAAATAAGAACAGTCAGTAAACAAGGTGCGTAATGAAATTAAAAGCGATCACCGCGAGTGTATTATTGGCGATAAGCTCATCTCTAAGTCATGCGAATATTGCAGCTGTGGGGGAGCCTGTCCCCATATACAGTGAAGCGGAATTGATAGATTGGATAGAGCAGGGTAAACATTTAGAACAAGTGAAAGCTGACGGTTGCCAGTTGGTTGAAGATATTGTGGCGCGCGCTACGCGGATCAGTCTGCCATCGTACGAGTTTTTGTATGGTGACATGCTTGCTTGGGGAGTATGTGTTTCGCAGGACGTTGAGCTCGGTATTTATTATATGGAAAATGCCGCACATCAAGGTTTGCCTACTGCACTAGAGCAGTTAGGACGTTACTACTCTCGAGGGACATTGGTCCAACAAGATAAAGAGCGTGCTATTCCTTATTTACGTGAAGCCGCCTCAATGGGGAACTTACGCGCACGGATCCAGTTGGCCGAACTGCTACTGCACGATTATGGTAGCCCGTTGGACTATGAAGATGCGTACCGTTGGCTATACAACTCTGTGACAGCCGATAAACAAATTCACCGTCGAATCGCGATGCTACGCGAAGGTCTTGAGCAAAGAATGCCACAAAATATAGTGGCCAGAGCCAAGCGGCGAGAAACATTTTGGTAATCAAAAAAGTCCTTCATAAAGAAGGACTTTTTTATTGGCTAATTGTTCTGCTCAAAATAAGATGGAACACAGTGCAAAGATACTATTTTCACGGTCATAAAGTCGCGCCTCAACGGCGCGCCGTTGAGAGTCAGCTTTTCAATACCCTCTAGTTTGATTTCGAAAGCTTTTGGATAGCGAGGTTGAGCGTCGCATTCGACTGTTCCAATTCGATTGTTTGAGCCTTCATAATCGCGACTTGCTGGCTGTTTTCATCCGCGGAGTCCTTAATCGACACAATGGACTGACTGATTTCATTACTCACGGAAGACTGTTGCTCGACAGCCGTCGCTACCTGAAAGTTGAGATCAGAAACCGTAGACACTACCTCCGTGATGTTTTGAATTTTCTCGACCGCGCTTTGTGATATCCCCGTTGCTGTTTTCGCCATATCGAGTGTACTTGCTATCGACTCTTTGGTGCCATCGACTTTATTGAGCAAGGAGTTGAGCATGCTTTGAATTTCGTCGGTCGAGTCTTGAGAGCGGGTCGCAAGCGTTCGAACTTCATCGGCGACCACTGCAAATCCGCGCCCTTGTTCGCCCGCTCGTGCCGCTTCAATTGCCGCATTAAGAGCCAACAGATTGGTTTGCTCAGCAATAGATTGAATGGTCTCAACGATGCCCGATACATTATGCGCTTCACTGGCTAGATCACTCATATCAATATTCATCGATTCAGCTTTATTGGCGATTTGATCTATGATTCGACTCGTGTCAGTGACCGATGATTTACCCGTTTCTGCACTTGCGTTCATCTCGCTCATTAGGTCGCTCGATTGTGTGGCATTTGCAGTAATCTCAGCAATGGAGGCACTCATTTCGTTGGTGGCTGTCGCAACGGTGTCGAGTTGGCGGGTGATGTTCGAACTGTTGGAATTCATTTTGGCGTAAACATCTTGCTGCTCGGTGATGTTTTCGGTGAGAGCCACTGAAGAACGTTGTATATCGCTAAGCGTTGACGTTAATTTGTTGTTGATCCTATAGATACTGCCTGCAATCGTATCTGGGTTTACTGTGTCAGGGGTGTCAGTTTGATAATGACCTTCTGCAATATTCCCAGCCAGTTGCGTGATGTCGGTTGGTTCGCCTCCAAGCTGTTTAATCGTGTCTCCAAATACTTTACTTAAGGTAATCATCGCGACGGATAAAATGAGCAGTACAATGCTGCCAATTTTAATCTCGGTGTTGAGTACTTGTGCATTGATGTCATCAGTATACAGACCGGTACCCACTATCCAGTCCCATTTGTCTAAATAGACAAGATAAGAGAGTTTTGGGTATGAACCTTCCGGATCGTCAGGCTTGGCCCAGTAATACTCTAATGCTCCATTTTTAATCTTGGCCATTTCAATAAACAACGTCAGTCCATTTTGATCGGTTATGTCGCCTAGAAAACGGTCATTTAATGCTGGCTTAAGTGGATGATCGATCATAGTGGGAGTCGAGTCTTGTATCCAGAAATAACCATCTAGATTCTCACCCCATCGAGATTGGTTTATTAATTGAATAAATTGAGTCTTTGCTTGCTCATCCGTGATCTTTCCTGATGCCGCCTCTCGAACTAGATTGTCATAGGATTGCTTCACTTGCGCAACTTCGCTTTTCAGCAGTGCTTCACGCTCGTTATAGATTACGCTGCTCATTTCAGAAAATAGTGTGATGATAATGGCGAGTCCTGCAACCGCCATTGCAGCTAAAACGAGATAGAGTTTTCTCTGTAGGGTTAGATTCATTCGTTCTTCCTTGATCTGTGGCAAAAGGCTCACCGGTCTAATGAGTGAATAAATAATAATCAACTTTCATGCCGTTTATATAATATGGCGTTCTATTTTTGCGGGGTTTGTGCAAAGGACAGGGTGTTAATGGTTAAATGTTTGAGCGTCATCCCGATTATGGACCAACTGATGACGGTCGATGCGATGCTACAGACGTTGTGGGGCATCAACAGAGCAAAGAAATTGCTCTATCGACAATCATTTTGTGCCTAGGTTGGTTATACTAAGCTTATCAACATTTTGCGAGCGACCTTCTATGTCTGACTCTAGCCATCTCGACCCTCATGCTGAGCGTGAATCCCAAAACTATGAAAACCCAATCCCAAGTCGAGAGTATATTCTTTCGTATTTAGAGGCTGCGGGTGTACCTATGAACCGCAACGATCTTTTTGACGCGCTAAAACTGACGGGTGAAGACCATTATGAAGGCCTTCGTCGGCGTCTGCGCGCAATGGAGCGCGATGGACAATTGGTGTTTACTCGTCGTCAATGTTACGCACTCCCAGATAAGCTGGAAATGATTAAAGGTTATGTGATTGGCCACAAAGATGGGCACGGATGGGTTCGGCCAGAAGGTGGTAAAAAAGAAGATGACATCGTTCTTCCGCACCATCAGATGCGCACGGTGATCCACGGTGATTTTGTGTTGGTTCAACCTACAGATAATAGCAAGCGCGGTCGCAAAGAAGGTCGTCTTGTACGCATCCTAGAAGAGCGAAAAACCCAAATAGTAGGGCGATTTTTCCTAGAATATGGGTACAGTTATGTCGTCCCTGATGACTCGCGAATCAGCCATGACATCCTCATTCCTGTGGAGCACAAATCCAGTGCTCGTATGGGTAATGTGGTGGTGGTTGAGATCACCGACAGGGGTAGCCGTTCTCGAGGCATGATGGGAAAAGTGGTCGAAGTACTGGGTGAAAATATGGCACCTGGAATGGAAACGAAAATTGCTATCCGTACTCACCAGATCCCACATGAGTGGCCAGAAGAGGTTAACAAACAGATTGCCAACCTGGGTGAAGAGGTGCCAGAAGAGGCGAAAGTGGGTCGGGTCGATTTACGAGATTTGCCTCTGGTGACGATTGATGGTGAGGATGCTCGAGATTTTGATGACGCGGTTTTCTGTGAAAAGAAAAAAAGCGGCGGCTGGCGCCTATGGGTGGCCATTGCTGACGTCAGTTATTATGTTCGCCCTGATACCGCTCTGGACAAAGAAGCTATTCATCGTGGTAACTCGGTGTACTTTCCGTCGCAAGTTGTCCCAATGCTTCCTGAAGTGTTATCGAATGGTCTCTGTTCTCTGAATCCGCAAGTCGACCGACTGTGTATGGTGTGTGAAATGACCATTTCTGCTACCGGTAAACTCTCAGGTTACAAACATTATGAAGCGGTGATGAACTCGCATGCCCGTCTTACCTACAATAAGGTTAACGATATTTTAGAGGGCAACGCCGAGCTCATAGACCGTTATCAAGCGGTCGTACCGCACCTCATTGAACTGCACAATATGTATCAGGTGCTTAAGCATGCACGTGATCAGCGCGGAGCCATTGAGTTTGAAACGGTCGAAGCGAAGTTCATTTTTAATGCGGAACGTAAAATTGATCGCATTGAACCTGTTGTGCGCAACGATGCGCACAAGATCATCGAAGAGTGCATGATATTGGCCAACATCGCATCCGCCAGCTTGGTCGAGAAAGCCAAAGAGCCATCTTTGTATCGAATTCACGAAACCCCAGGTGAAGAGAAACTGCAAGGATTTAAGGACTTTTTAGGTGAGCTAGGTTTAACCATTGAAGGTGGTTTAGCACCGTCCCCCACTGATTATGCAACGCTGATACGTAAAGTGGGTGAACGTCCAGATAAAGAACTTATTCAAACCATGTTGTTGCGTTCGATGAAGCAAGCGGTATACAACCCCGACAATGTAGGGCACTTTGGTTTGGCATTAAAACGGTACGCACACTTTACCTCGCCAATTCGACGTTACCCCGATTTGCTGCTGCACCGTGCGATTAAGTACCTGATTGCTAAGCATGAAGGTCGCGCTACGGATCGATGGACGCCAACGGGTGGGTATCATTATTCGTTTGACGACATGGACGGATATGGTGAGCAGTGCTCAATGACAGAGCGTCGTGCCGACGATGCGACGCGCGAAGTGGCCGATTGGCTCAAGTGTGAATACATGCAAGACCATGTGGGTGATGAGCTTGAAGGGGTCATTGCTAACGTAACCGGCTTTGGTTTCTTTGTGCGGTTAACCGATCTTCACATCGATGGTTTGGTTCACATTTCTACATTAGCCAATGACTACTATCAGTTCGATCCTATTGGCGCGCGCTTAGTTGGAGAAAGCTCCGGCATGGTCTATCGATTAGGTGACGCCGTGAAGGTAAAGGTATTGTCTGTGCACCTCGATAGTAAGCAAATTGATTTTGAAATGGTCGGTAGTGAGCGGCAACCTAGAGGTAAAGGGAAAACGGCTAAAAAACGTGCGGCAAATGCTGATAAAAAAGCCCGCACTAAGAAAAAAGTACAAATTAAAGCCAAACAATCGGGCAGTAAACCATTTGTCGAACCGACTAAACGTCCTGATGGCCAAGAGATGAAACAAGATGGTCACAGTAAAGTGAAAAATGCGCGTAAAAAGGCTAAACTGCGCCGCGCAAATCGAAAAGCGGATAATCCGTCGTCCAATAATTAGGCAGGTAACATGAGCAACGAATTTATATATGGCATTCACGCAGTCAAAGCAGTACTTGAACGTGATCCGCTACGTTTTAAAGAAGCCTACGTGCTCAAAGGTCGACAAGATGATCGTCTACTGCCATTGATTAACGAGTTGCAAGCTATTGGTGTGTCTATTCAGCAGATGGGGCGAAAAGTGTTGGACGATAAAGCCAAAGGCGCCAATCACCAAGGAGTGATTGCTCGTGTCACTCCAGCTAAATCGCTGAATGAAAATGACTTAGACGACTTGCTTGCCGGTCAAGAGTCGCCATTGCTGCTTGTGCTTGATGGCGTTACCGATCCTCACAATCTCGGCGCGTGCTTGCGTAATGCTGATGCGGCCGGTGTAGCGGCTGTGATAGTCCCTAAAGATAAGTCAGCACCGTTGACGCCTACTGTAAGTAAAGTCGCTTGTGGCGCCGCTGAGACCGTTCCTTTGGTGCGAGTCACTAACCTTGCGAGAACGATGCGAGCGTTGCAAGAACAAGGTGTGTGGTTTGTTGGCACTGCAGGTGAAGCGACTCACGATATTTACCAAGCGAAACTCACCGGACCGCTAGCCATTGTCATGGGAGCAGAAGGTGATGGGATGCGTCGCCTAACACGCGAAACTTGTGACGATTTAATCAAGATCCCAATGGCCGGTTCTGTATCAAGCTTGAACGTATCGGTAGCATCTGGAGTCTGTTTGTTTGAAGCGGTACGACAACGTCTAAGCTAGTTGTATCTCGGAGCATGAAAGGATGGCGTATTCTTTTAAAGAGTACGCCATTTTTTCATTCACTATCAGTCGCATACAAATACTCGACGCTGCTTATTCCCTTGTGACAAAAATAACCGTCGATTTAACCGATTCTCTCCTTGATCTTAGCGCACGCTTTCTGTACTATTTGCCGTCCTTAAAACTCAGTCAATTCATTAAGTTCCTTGCTTCCTCAGGACGACTGAGCCTATCTGGAAGCTACTAATCCGTAAGGAGCAAACATGCGTCATTACGAAATCGTATTCATGGTGCACCCTGATCAAAGCGAGCAAGTTGCTGGCATGATCGAGCGTTACACTAACACTATCACTGAAGCTGGCGGAACTATCCACCGTCTAGAAGATTGGGGCCGTCGTCAACTGGCTTACCCAATCAACAAGCTGCATAAAGCACACTACGTTTTACTAAACGTAGAAGCTGAGCAAGCTTCAATTGATGAGCTAGAGACTGCTTTCCGTTACAACGATGCAGTTCTACGTAACATGATCATGCGCACTAAAGCAGCTATCACTGAGCCTTCTATCATGCTTAAGCAGAAAGAAGAGCGTCAAGAGCGTGCTCCGCGTCAAGACCGTCAAGATCGTTCAGAAGCAGCTCCTGCTGCAGATGCTGAATAATCATTAGTCCTAACAATTAGATCAGGAGATAGCCCATGGCTCGTTTCTTCCGTCGTCGCAAATTCTGCCGTTTTACTGCAGAAGGCGTTCAAGAGATTGATTACAAAGACGTAGCAACTCTTAAAAACTACATCACTGAAGCTGGAAAAATTGTACCTAGCCGTATCACTGGCACAAGTGCAAAATACCAACGTCAACTAGCGCGCGCTATCAAGCGTTCTCGCTACCTAGCACTACTACCGTACACTGACAAGCATCAGTAATCGGTCGGTTTATTTAAAGAGGATTAAACAATGCAAGTTATTCTACTTGATAAAATCGGTAACCTAGGTGGTCTTGGCGATACTGTAAACGTTAAATCTGGCTACGCTCGTAACTTCCTTATCCCTCAGGGTAAAGCTGTTATGGCGACTAAAGGCAACGTTGAAATGTTCGAAGCTCGTCGTGCTGAACTAGAAGCTAAAGTTGCTGAGCAACTGACAGCTGCACAAGCTCGTGCTGAGAAAGTTAACGCTCTAGAAGCTGTTGTTATCGAATCTAAAGCCGGTGACGAAGGCAAACTATTCGGTTCTATCGGTACTCGTGACATCGCTGATGCAATTACTGCAGCTGGCGTTGAAGTTGCGAAAAGCGAAGTTCGTCTTCCTGAAGGCGCTCTACGTAACACTGGTGAATTCGAAATCAGCATCCAACTTCACTCAGAAGTTTTTGCTGCAGTGAAGCTAAACGTAGTTCCTGCTGAGTAATTCGTTACTCGATAAAGCATTTAAAAACACTCGCTTCGGCGGGTGTTTTTTTTTTTGCTTTGATTGGTATTGCTAGAAAATAAACAACAAGTTCGCCGAGAAGACAGAATCGGTATCTTCTAACCCTTCAGGGACGCGGCTGTGTTTTTGGCGAGTGTGTACGAGTTTTAGCGCGATGTCATCTGTAATGGTGTTCGTTAGACCAAATTGAGTATCCAACCGAGTATTACTCTCACCGCCCACCAAGGTGATATTCCCATCTAAAGAAAGCGATGTAATCGCCTGCCACCGAACTGATACATTGCCACGAAAAATGGGCTCATTAACCGTTTCTGGAAAGACGAGGTCATCATCGCCAATTTCTTCTAAATTGGGATCTTGGGAGCGAAAACCAGGACCCGCTTCAACCTCTAACCCAAATTTATCGGTGTTAGTTAGCTGATAACCGATACCGCTAGAAAGCGTATAGTCTTTATAGTAAGCGCTATAGCGCGAGTCATAGCCGGTAAAACTGGTATAAAAATAGGTTCGTTGACTTAACTTATAGTCCGCTTGTAAGTCATAACTCGATTGGCGTTTGTCTTCTATGTCGTCTTTATAGAGTTGATAATATTTCCACTCTCCCTTAAAACGATAACGACCGGTGAAATACTCATTGCTAAGCCGCGCATTGAGCGATTGCGAATCGGAGTTGCCAGAGTACGCCTGATAGCCAAACTCGACTTCAGTATTAAATGGACTGATTTCTGGAGGGGGAGCATCAATATCCGTATCAAGTTGCTCGTTCGCATTTAGCATTGTGCTGGCACACAAGCCTATACAAATAAGCCATTTATTGGACACAGACACCTCATAGAGTAGAAAACTGTGGCGAATTGTAATCGCTCAACAACCTAAAGAGTCAGCACCATGTTAATTTTTGACCCACTAACTCAACAAAGATTTTAGCAAATGGGTGACACGTGTTAAAGAGCAAACGTATAATGGTGGGTCTAGACAAGGGGCATTCCTAAATATCATGGCTGAACAACGTAGCAACCAAATTCAAGACTCTCAAGTCGACGCAATCAAAGCACCTCCACACTCAATTGAAGCCGAGCAATCTGTCATTGGCGGATTGCTGTTGGACAACGAGCGCTGGGATAGCGTTGCAGAAAAAGTGATTGCACAAGATTTTTATAGCCGCCCTCACCGCGTAATTTTTGAGGGTGTGAAAGCACTGCTCGAAGAAAGCCAGCCGCTCGATTTGATTACCCTATCCGAGTATTTGGAAAAGCGTGAGCAACTGGAAGAAGTCGGGGGATTTGCCTACCTAACCGACCTTGCCAAAAATACGCCTAGCGCGGCGAACATCAATGCCTATGCAGACATTGTCGCAGAGCGTGCGTTAGTAAGAAGCCTAATTGGTGTTGCCAACGAGATTGCTGATGCGGGTTACGATCCGCAAGGCCGTAGCTCTGAAGACCTGCTGGATCTGGCTGAGAGTAAAGTCTTTGCGATTGCGGAAGCGCGTACTTCTGAAAATGAAGGTCCTCAAAACGTCGACACCATTTTAGAAAAAACTCTGGAACGCATCGAGATCTTATTTAAAACACCGCAAGATGGTGTGACGGGTGTGACTACGGGCTTTACCGACCTAAATAAAATGACCGCCGGCCTTCAAGGGTCTGATCTCATTATCGTCGCGGCGCGTCCTTCTATGGGTAAAACCACGTTCGCTATGAATCTGTGTGAAAACGCCGCCATGGCATCAGACAAGCCTGTGCTTATTTTTTCTTTAGAGATGCCCTCTGATCAGATCATGATGCGTATGTTGGCGTCGCTATCACGCGTCGACCAAACCAAAATCAGAACCGGCCAGCTTGAAGATGAAGACTGGGCCAAAATTTCGGCCTCTATGGGGTTACTCATGGAGAAGAAAAACATGTACATCGATGACAGTTCAGGCTTAACACCAACCGAAGTTCGTTCGCGCGCGCGTCGAATTGCGAGAGAGCATGGTGGATTGTCGATGATCATGGTCGATTACCTGCAGCTAATGCGTGTCCCATCGTTAACCGAAAATCGAACGCTAGAAATCGCCGAGATTTCTCGCTCGCTTAAAGCATTGGCCAAAGAGCTTAATGTCCCTGTTGTCGCTTTATCACAGCTTAATCGCTCGCTTGAGCAGAGAGCCGATAAACGCCCGGTAAACTCAGATTTGCGTGAATCAGGCTCTATCGAGCAGGATGCCGATTTGATCATGTTTATCTACCGAGACGAAGTCTATAACCCAGACAGCCCCATGAAAGGCACGGCAGAAATCGTTTTGGGTAAACAACGTAATGGCCCTATCGGCTCGGTTCGATTGGTGTTTAATGGCCAGTACTCTCGATTTGATGATTACGCTGGCCCTGCATTCGACGAGGATTAATCGTGATGGCGTATATGAAAGCGGCGATTGCGGAGATCAATCTTGGCGCTCTGGAACACAATCTAATTCAGATAAAGCACGCAGCGCCCGAAAGCAAAGTGTTGGCAGTTGTGAAAGCCAACGGCTATGGGCATGGCTTGTTGGAAGTCGCCAAACACGCCAACCACGCTGACGCATTTGGAGTGGCTCGAATAGAAGAAGCGTTGCAACTGCGCGCTGGTGGTATCGTGAAACCGATATTGCTGTTGGAAGGCTTTTATTCTGCGTCCGATCTGCCTATTTTAGTTACCAACAACATTCAAACCGTGGTGCACTGTGAAGAGCAAATGCGTGCACTGGAAGAGGCGGCTCTCGATGTGCCTGTGATTGTGTGGTTAAAAGTCGATACAGGTATGCACCGTCTCGGCGTGAGTGAAACTCAGTTTGATGACTTCGTAGAGCGCCTGCATCGCTGTCCTAATGTCGCCAAACCACTAAGGTATATGAGCCATTTTGGCTGTGCGGACGAACTTGATAACCCAGTTACAGAGTTGCAAATTTCACGGTTTAACGCTTTGACAGACAACGCCCATGGTGAACGCTCGTTAGCGGCGTCGGCGGGTCTTCTTAAATGGCCGACGTCCCGATACGATTGGGTGCGCGCTGGTATCATCATGTACGGTATTTCACCTTTTGCTCAAGAGTATGCAGCAGAGCTAGGTTTTCGACCTGTGATGACTCTAAAGTCTCACCTTATTGCTGTTCGTGAAGTCAAAGCGGGCGAAAGTGTTGGGTACGGCGGGATTTGGACCAGCAGCAGAGACACCAAAGTCGGTGTAATAGCGATTGGCTATGGTGATGGTTA
Organism: Vibrio sp. qd031; assembly: GCF_002100145.1. GTDB lineage: Bacteria > Pseudomonadota > Gammaproteobacteria > Enterobacterales > Vibrionaceae > Vibrio. Next base: position 71,952 of record NZ_JXQD01000023.1, on the reverse strand, counting down.
TCCCCGTACAGCTCCCAATGGTACGCCAGTCATGGTTAATGGACGAAAAGTACCACTCGCTGGGCGTGTTTCAATGGATATGCTAACGGTCGATCTTGGACCGGACTCAACCGATAAAGTTGGCGATCAATCTATTTTATGGGGTGAATCGTTGCCAGCCGAGGAAGTTGCTTCGCACATTGGTACCATCGCTTATGAATTGGTGACCAAGCTAACGTCGCGTGTCGAGATGGAATACGTCTAATTGAATCGTCACTGTTATCGGTGACGACTTACTCCCCTTGTAATGTTGCGACGATCGTTCGGGATCCTCCATGATCTCTATGCTCTCCTAGATACACACCCTGCCACGTTCCCAGTGCTAATCGGCCATTTGTGATAGGTATACTCACAGAACACCCTAATGTGGATGCTTTGATGTGAGCGGGCATATCATCCGAGCCTTCATAGGTGTGGCGATAGTAAGGCGCGTCTTCTGGAACAAACCGATTAAAATGTGACTCAAAGTCCAAACGAACTGTTGGATCAGCATTTTCATTAATAGTAAGACTGGCCGAGCTATGCTGAATAAACAGGTGCAGTAGGCCAACACTAAGCTGTCTAATTTCAGGTATCGCTTGCTCAATCTCATCGGTGATCAAATGAAATCCACGTTTTCTTGATGCAAGTTTTAGGGTGGTTTGGTGCCACATAGTTCGAGTTCCAATGTTGTTTATTTACATTTTAGACATATCGAGCGATAAGATAGGCAAAAAACGCCTTTTTACGTGACCGGACTCAAAATGTGTGTAGTAAAATTACGGCATAATTCCAAGTTATAAAGTATAAGAATAACCAGCGATAAAAACTCATTTTTTACTTCGGGGGAAACAACAAAAGTAGATTTTGAACTACTTTTAGTTGTGCAAAACCTAAAAAATAGGAAATTGATATGTTGAAAAACATCAACCCAACGCAGACCAACGCGTGGAAAGCGCTAACTGCGCATTTTGAAGCAGCTCAAGATGTTGAGCTCAAAGACCTGTTCGCATCAGACACAAACCGTTTTGAGCAATTCTCAACACGTTTTGGACAAGATATGTTAGTCGATTACTCAAAGAACTTTGTCACTCAAGAGACAATGGATTTGCTGTTTAATCTGGCGAAAGAAACCGAGCTAGATACCGCAATCAAAGCGATGTTCTCTGGTGATAAAATTAACCAAACAGAAGGCCGTGCTGTACTGCACACTGCGCTCCGTAATCGTAGCAATACACCTGTTATGGTTGATGGCAAAGACGTTATGCCAGCGGTGAATGCCGTTCTAGAAAAAATGAAATCGTTCACTGATCGTGTGATTGGTGGCGAATGGAAAGGTTACACTGGGCAAGCAATTACCGATGTAGTAAACATTGGTATCGGTGGTTCAGATTTGGGTCCTTACATGGTGACCGAAGCACTAGCACCATACAAAAACCACCTAAATCTTCACTTCGTGTCAAACGTCGATGGCACTCACATTGCTGAGACGCTGAAGAAAGTGAACCCAGAAACAACCTTATTCTTGGTGGCTTCAAAAACATTCACCACTCAAGAGACGATGACCAACGCACACTCTGCGCGTGACTGGTTCCTAGAGTCAGCGCAAGACGAAGCACACGTTGCTAAGCACTTTGCCGCTCTTTCTACCAACGCAACTGCGGTTTCAGAGTTTGGTATCGACACAGACAACATGTTCGAGTTCTGGGACTGGGTTGGTGGTCGTTATTCACTATGGTCAGCAATTGGCTTGTCTATCGCTCTGGGTGTTGGCTATGACAACTTTGTTGAGCTTCTAGCCGGCGCTCACGATATGGACAACCACTTCGCTTCTGAGTCTTTAGAGAGCAATATTCCGGTGATACTGGCGCTTATTGGTCTATGGTACAACAACTTCTACGGCGCTGAGTCAGAAGCCATTCTACCTTACGACCAGTACATGCATCGTTTTGCTGCCTACTTCCAGCAAGGAAACATGGAATCGAACGGTAAGTACGTTGACCGTGAAGGCAATGCAGTTACATACCAAACAGGACCAATCATCTGGGGTGAACCTGGTACAAATGGCCAGCATGCGTTCTATCAGCTTATTCACCAAGGCACCAAGCTTATCCCATGTGACTTCATTGCTCCGGCAATCAGCCACAACGCGATCAGCGACCATCATCAGAAATTGATGTCGAACTTCTTCGCTCAAACAGAAGCATTGGCATTTGGTAAAACGGCAGAGACAGTAAAAGCCGAATTTGCCGCAGCGGGTAAAACTGACGCTGAGATGGCCGATCTTGTACCATTTAAGGTATTTGAAGGTAACCGCCCAACGAACTCGATTTTGGTTAAACAGATTAACCCACGTACACTAGGTAGCCTAATTGCCATGTACGAGCACAAAATCTTTGTTCAAGGTGTTATTTGGAATATCTTCTCGTTCGATCAATGGGGCGTTGAACTTGGTAAGCAGCTTGCCAATCAAATACTGCCAGAGCTAAGTGATGACTCACCAATCGATTCACACGATGACTCTACAAATGGCTTAATCAATGCATTTAAAACATTGCGCGGCTAACCCTAAAGGTTGAGTCATGAGCTACAAAGGGGCGATGAAAGTCGCCCCTTTTTTATGCGTTTTAGCAACGACATAGCTAAAAATAAAAACGGCCCACTAAACAGTGAGCCGTTTTTGAAAAGTAGTGATGTTTATTCGAAACAAATTTCGATGAATGCGTTACCCCAAGGCGACTGAAACGGCATGATAATAATCGAGCCTTCGCACTTGTGACGGATGGTATGGCCTTTACCAGATACCACTATTGGGGTCGCCATATTGAAATCGAAACCACTGTCAGCGAGTATTCGTTTGGCACCACCAGTCACCATATTGGTGATTTCGCCTACCATGTCCGTGACTTCTTCGTTGATACTGTTTGGACGTTCGCCCAACATATTCTGCATGATTTCTAATGCAAGCTTCTCATCAAAGGTGATCGACATCGAACCTTTGGTTTGTTGGCCAACCATACCAATTAGGCCAGAAACATCACCTCGAGCGATCTCGTCTTTTTTAACGCGTGGCTTTTGTGGAGTGAGCTCCATCGAGGCCATAGTTTTCAAGACATTCATGAGAGATGCTAAAAATGGGTTTACAAATTCTGCGCGCATAAGAGTTACTCTTCTTCCATCTGTACGTTCGATCGCCTCGGTAGTTTACAATAAAATACCGTGTTCCATACGAAAAATTATCAACTATTTGATAATTCAACGACGCAATATCTATTCTAATGCAAGCAGTATGCCTACAAATGTTTGACGGTGTCATTAATTTTACAGTGATTTCTGCAAAAGCTGCCATTAAATGAGATAAAAAAGTGTCAGTGGCTATGTATTTTTCCACGTTATGACAAATAGCCTGGAAAGCGTTTACCCGGCAAGGAAGGGCAATATTGGGAACGAGTGTTGCGATATTGGATTAACAAAGAAATGCGCGCAGTCACTTATGACGCCCGCTTTTAATTTGTTAGGAAATGTAAGTGTGGAGGGTGCTAGTCGTGATTAAGTCATTTCATTGATAAATGAAATGACTACTTACCCTCAAAATCACATATTCATTCATGTAACCCAATAGTAAGTAATGCTATTTTGGTGCGTCACTGAACACAAAGTTAGATTTTGTTGTCGTTATAGACTGAGTCGAGATAGTCGTCTTTTTCTTGCCAAACATTGTTAAGCCAGTGATGGAAACGGCGCTTAAACGCTTTATCTTTAAAGTAGTCACCGTTTAAGTTTTCATCAATTTTGTGAACCGTAATTTTAACCACCACACGAGTTAACTTGCCCTGCAATAGGTCTTTAAAAGGTTGCTGCCTATTTTCTGGGTAAGCAATGGTAACGTCGACGACACCGTCGAGCAGTTGACTCATCGCATTGAGAGTAAATGCCACGCCGCCTGTTTTAGGCTTCAACAAATGTCGGTACGGCGTTTTCGCCCGAGAAAGCTTCTCTTCAGTGGCACGTGTTCCTTCTGCAAAGCTGACCATGGTCGTCGGCACATACTTGAATTTGTCACAGGCTTTCTTAATGGCGTCAAAGTCATCATTACGTCTTTCCGGGTGTCGAATGAGGTACTCACGAGAATGGCGCTTCATAAATGGCATATCGAGCCCCCAGCACGCTAAACCAACAAAGGGTACGTAGAGAAGGCTTTGCTTAAGTAAAAACTTAACCATGGGCATTTTGTCTTTCATCACGGAAGACAGTATGACGATGTCTGCCCAACTCAGGTGATTAGAAAGCAGCATGTACCATTGGCTGCGTGAGAGGGTCTCACCGCCTTCGATTTGCCAGTCGACATTATTGTTGACGTTGAGCATCCAAAGATTGAGTGTTGCCCATAACCAGGTTTGCTTATTGGCTAATTCGCTCATTGTGGTCTGAATGACACGGAATGGTAGGATGATTTTAACCATGGCCAAGAAGCAAACGACAACGCAGGTCCATGCTGTATTTAGTGTTACAAGCAGCACGTTGATGCCCATTTGGATGTTTTTTAGCATGAAAATCACTCAATCAATCGTAAGTTTGTCGAACGGAAGACTCAATACTGTTGACGATGTAGTGTATTGGGCTCGAGCAGTGCGACATAGATTAACAGATTAGCAATAGATTGCATCGCTTCAAAATGGGTAATAATTACAAGATATTCGAGTTAGAGACGTTTACCTAACGAGCAGGCAAGAAAAAGCCCAGCGGTAATAGCTGGGCTTTACAATTCAATAGACTGGCTAATAGAAATTAGTTCATGCCGTATTATCGAAATAAGCATTTCCAGATGTTTAACTTCGTTTAGCCCTAATTATCCTAATCCCTTGTTTCTACTGGCTATGCCTCTCTATTGTGTCTCTCTTTGTTTCCCTTTATCTTTGTTTAAGTAAGTTATTTTTTGGTGTTTAGTTTGGGGTTTAATCAATTGACCCATTAAAAATATCTACAGTATTAATTTAACTTAGGACACTTAGGACACTTAGGACAAACCTATTAAATACAAGGGTTTAGACTGTCCCAAGTTGTAATTGAAGTTAGGACACATTAGGACAGGACTTATGGCATGGCACTGACAGATAAGAAACTTAAATCTCTACACGGCAAGAAGCATGATGGCTTACCTATCAAGATTGCGGATCGTGATGGTCTAACCGTGTTTCATCGTCCTACTGGCAAATTGTCTTTTGTACTGCGCTATCAATACAACGGTAAAGCTAAGGAGTTGTCCTTTGGTGTTTATCCTATTGTTGGTTTGGCAGAGGCTAGGGCAGAGGCTATCAAGTGTCAGAAGATGCTAGCTGATGGGCACGACCCTAAAGTCATTAAGAAGCTAGGCAAAGAAAAGATATTGGCTGCCGTATCAGTAGAGCAAGCCCTTACCTACTGGCTAGATAATTACGCAGTTAAGAACAGAGCAAACCATGAGAAGCACAGAGCACAGTTTGAAAAGCATGTGTTTCCCTTTATCGGACACCTTCCATTAGAGCAGTGTGAGACTCGCCACTGGGTAAAGGTCTTTGATGATGTCACCAACGGCACACACCACCGCCCAGCACCTAAAGCTAGTGGCTACATCCTACAGAACGCAAAACAAGCCCTTAAATACTGCCGTAATCGCCAATACGCACACAGCACCGCATTAGATGATCTGAATATTGCTGATATTGGAGAGCATCAAGGCAAGAAAGACCGTGTTTTATCTTGGTCTGAGCTGGTGGACGTATGGAATTGGACGCAGGACATTAAATCTAACTGGTATTACAAGAACCTAATTCACCTATTGGTAGTGTTTGGTTGCCGTACCCAAGAATTAAGGCTCTCAAAGGTTAGCGAGTGGGACTTAGAGGAAATGATCTGGACGACTCCAAAAGCCAACTCCAAGACAGGGCAAGAGATTAAACGACCTATCCCTCAAAGCATTAAAGGCTACATCGAAACACTGTTAGAACGCACTGAAAACGAGATGCTGTTGGGTGAGTTAAAAAGCCCAGAAGCAGTGTCAGGGTATGGTCGCGCCATGTTTAAACGACTAGGACATAAGACACCTTGGACGCTTCACGACCTACGAAGAACCTTTGCCACCACCTTAAACGATATGGAGATTGAACCTTATGTAGTTGAGCAATTACTAGGACACGCATTAGGTGGAGTAATGGCGGTTTATAACCGTTCTCAGCACATAGAAAAGAAGAAAGTAGCGTTAGATATTTGGACAGCAAAGCTCAACGAAGTAGAGCCACAAGTAAACGTAGTGGGGATTAGATGAATTTAGATAACGCACTAGCAGACTTTCCTTACGAGCACATACCGCAATTGCCTTGGGACTTGTCAAAACTCTCATGGAGAGAGTACGAGTTAACTAGGCAGTCACTAGTAGATGAGCTAGGAGACAGTCACACATCAGGCCAATTCATTTTTAAGATGTTAACCAACTGGCGGGTATCTAGAGATCCTGATTACTTAGACATCCTTTCTATTTACTGCCTAAAAAATAAAGTACCAATACCCGAAGTAGCACAGCTACACATGGCTCTAGCTGGAGAGATGAGGTTAAAAAGAGTTATTGGTCACTCAATTGGCTCAAAGAAAACCATTAAAACTCTTGCGGTAAAACGCCTTGCTAACATTTTGCTTTTGTACATGACTGAGGTTTTAGGGCACACGTTGCGGTTTTCGAGTGAAAAAACTGCTGCTTGGATACATGAAAAGTACCCTCTATTCGACATGAAAGCATCAAGCATTGAGAAAGAGCACTCCAAATGGAGAGCTGACAACTATTCACTGGTTGAGAAACATAAAGCCGAAAGCTCAAATATTGATTGGGACAATGGAGAAGGACTTGAGTACAGAACTAACTTCAGCCGAATCATTGAAAGAATTAACGCATCTCCAGAGCTGATAGGCGAGAGAAGGTAAGGGAAAATATTTTTACTTTTTATTCCCCTCTAATTCATTAAGCCAAGTGACATACTTAATTCAAAACAAACGGAGACAAAGTTATGACACCAGAAAAGTTAATCAGTATTAAAGAAATGATGAGCCTGTTAGGCAAGGCACGACCAACACTTTACAAGATGGTTAAAGAGGGACGATTCCCGCAGCCAGTAAAGGTGAACAACCGCACTATGGGTTGGACTGTATCTTCTTATCAAGGCTGGATTGAAAACCACAGCTAATGGCGTTTGAATTGGGGTTTAAGGAAAAATCTCAGGTGTTTTATTGGTTTAAAGCCTTTAAAAACAATAACTAAAGGGATTTATTTTGTTCATAGTCAGTTATCCAAGGAGATTTTATGACGCTGATTTATAAAGACGAATGCTTTGAACTTGGTTTACCAGAGCCAAAGAAAGGCGAACATCAAACACACTACGTGACTCGAGTAATGATGGAGGGAATTAGATTAGATACACGACAAGCTCGATACATTGGCATTGGAAACCTTCACAGCCTTGTGTCTGAGTTAAACCGAAAGCGAGTACCTTTTAGCTTGGCTCACCTTAAAGTGCCTTGCCCGAAAACAAAACAAGTACCACCCAACCCTGTGGATGTTATCTGGATGACTGATACAGAAAGAAGTGAGTTCCTAGAAATGAAAAAAGGCTCTAAGTAAACCTAGAACCCTTTCCAAAAATGGCGGTTGGTGTCTGCGACCAAACTTTCACCACCGCCCACAAATAAGAGTTTATAATATTATGGCTAAAACGGCACGTAAAAATGATGAGCGGTTTCGGTATGAAAAGGCGTTAGCTGATGCTATCTGTCATGAAATGCCTATCTCGTATGCTGACGCTGACAAAATTAACCTTTCACTAATTACTGATACTACTAGCAAACGTATCATTTCCACCTTCAAAGACCTTTATCAAACCCCGACAGGCCAACCAAACAACAAGCAAATAGCTGATGATATTAATCTATGTATGGTTCAAGCGGGTTATAGCGCAACAGATGCCAATAAAGAAGCAGATTCAATTGAGAACTTACAGGGTAGAAAGAGACAGCCAAACGTTAGCCTAGTAAGTGACGCAATTAATTACTTTACCACCAACACCACAGCGCCAACCTATCTGCATATTGTAAGAAATGAAGAAGCACCACTGGCTTATGATGCTCTATTAGACCTATGCCGAAAGGCTAGTGATGAGGACTTAGAAGAGCACCGCGAACAGATAGTTAATACCTTTAATGCGAGTCATTCAGTAGTAAAACACGGCACTAAAACGCTTGTGTGTGAGAAATCCACAGACCACAAGCACAATGTAGGCTATGAATTTACACCAGAGCACCAGAAGTGAGCCTTTTATGCGAATCTAAACTTTACCCACCTACAAGAAGATAAGATAAAGAAGGCTAATTGCTTTGATTTATGGATGAAGGACATAGACCGCAAGACCTATCATGGCGTTGTGTTCGATCCTTCTAACCGTGCTAGTAGTCGCTTTCTTAATATGTGGTCAGGCTTTGCCGTTGATGCTGTAGAGGGTGACGACAAGCTAGATAATATTATGTGGCATTTAAGGAATATCATTTGCTGCGGTAATGACGATCACTTCTATTACTTGCTTGCTTGGATGGCTCATATCATCCAGAAGCCAGAGAAAAAGAGTGGGGTTTGTGTCGTTCTTAAATCAGAGGCTAGAGGCACAGGAAAGAGCACGGTTTCTATCCTACTTGAGAGGCTATTAGGACAGCACTCAATGCGAGTACAGGACGGTAAACATTTACTAGGGGCATTCAACAGCCACTTAGCTAACAAGCTATTTGTGACCATTGAGGAAGCATTCTGGAGTGGTTCAGCTAAAGATGCTGGCAAGCTCCGAACCCTTATCACAGAAAGCACTGTCACCATTGAAGCCAAAGGAAAAGACGCTATTGAAGTTGATAGTTTCCACCGCTTTTTGATGTGTACTAATAATGATTGGGCAGTACCACAGACCAAAGATGAAAGACGTTTCTTTGTGTTGGAAGTGTCGGAAGATAAGAAGCAGGATAAGGAATATTTCACAGAGCTATACAATGACATTAGATCTGATGAAGTAATGGGGCAACTGTTCGACCTGCTAAAGAACTACGATCTTGAACCATACAATCTAAGCAAAGCACCAAAGACAGAAGCAACACAGCAACAGGTAATGGAGTCACTACCTAGTGAGGGTGTATGGCTTAAATCTCTACTGGATGATGGCTTACTAATTGACGGCAATTTGTCTTTTGATTTGGACACAGCTCAAACCATACCTAAGCGAAGTTTCTTTAACTCTTACATAGACTATTGCGACAAGATGAACGTTCAAGGTTATGACCGTTGTACTCCAAACAAGCTAGGTATCTATTTAAAGAAAGTGATCGATCTTACTGATGGAGGCAAACAGACTTTTAATGGTGAGAGGGGTTATTGCTACAGAACCAAACCACTAGAGGAAATGGATTCCTTATTTAACGAGCACTACGAATACAAGTGAGGCAAGAATGGATAGTAGTATTGTCTTATCGATATTGGTGTTTGGTGGTGTGGCCTATGGTGTTATGTGCCAGATCATAGAGGCACTAGCTAGATACTTTTCCTAATTACAGAACCGCTTGAAAGGGCGGTTTTTTTGTATCTGATAATCATTAATGAACAAAGCATAGTCTTATAGTCCTTATATCTACTGGTTTCACTCGCAAATCAAAGCTTATTAATTCTGACAAACCCCAATCTATACCCCAAATTCATGAGGGTTCACCGTATAAATAATTAATTCGATAATTGTAGAAGTATTCTTGGGTGGATAAATAAACAGGTGGTAAAATATACAGTATAGAAACAACAAATAACAAGGGATTACAGAGATGAGCATTTCAATGAACGACCTAGTAGGTCAAGCAAAAGTAAGTACACGACTAAACGATACAACTCTATTCAATGGCGTTATTGCTCAGGCTGAGGCGTACACAGCGTACTCAGAGAAGTTAAACACTATCGACATGGCAAAGGTATCTAGTTCTGACAAGCAAGACCTATTCAACAAGCTAGAGAAGCACCAGAAGCAACTGGATCAAGCATTTGAGCAGGTAGGGCACGAGCTTTTAAAGGTAGGCACACAAGCCCAGCAGATGTTTGAAACATCAATTAAGCCGACACCAAATGATTTTGCCTTAGCTGGATTACTACAAGGCAAATCAGCGCCAGAGCTTTTGGAAGTAGCTCACTCAAGCCCAGCAGCTGCGCGATTACTTCATGGTTCAGATGCCGGAAAGATGGCAGGACTTGATAGTGAAGCCGTTGCCAGCCTTGCTAAGTATGCCGCGCCTAAATCATTCGCAGAAGTTGAACGAGTTAATGCCCTGATTGATTCAGCAGGAAAGCTAAAGGCTACAGCTACACAAGCACACCAAGCACAGGTGGGTAAATTCCACATTACTCACACAGAGAACAAAGTTTTAGACGCACTAAACGATTAACACTCGCTCGGCTCAAGGATGAGCCACCCTCAACCACTGTAAACAACAAGGAAAAACAATGGCATTTAAGAAAGGTGAATCAGGAAACCCAAAGGGTAGACCGAAGAACTCTAAGAATAAGAGGGAGTTTATAAGTGAGAAAGTACAGAGCAAGGCGGTTAAGCGTTTGGAAGATGCTGTCGAAGAAGGTGAGCAGTGGGCGATCATTGAGGTATTGAAGCGTGTAGCTCCACCATTGAAACCAATTACAGCACCAGATTCATTAGATGCTGACATGCTACGAGCACGGATCTTTGAATTGGTTGAGCTAGAGCAGCGATTGAAGGCACTGGAAGATGAAAGCGCAGATAGCTAAACGACTTGAGAAACTGGAAGAAGCCAAAGCACCAACATGCCTTTGCTTCATTCACTACGGAGAGCCTGACCGCACTGTAGAGACCGTTGAATACTACGGAGAGACTAGACCAGGGCATCACAAGTGGCTAGTTCATCCAGACCATGAACAGGCGTTTAACGACGCTGTATCAGAAAGATTTGATTTTGCCGATAGTCGGGGAATAACGCCATTGAATATCGTTCTAACAGTGGACGAACCAAAGCGACCAATCAAGATCACAAGGGGTGAATAATGACTAATGACGAAGTAGAAAAGTTAGTAGAGATAGCATGCGCAGAGTACTTCCAGCACCTCTATTTCGTAATGGATAGACGTTACTCTCCTGAGATAATAGGAGCGCATCACAAGGCAGCCAAGAAGAAAGCCATCAAGTACACAACTATGGCGGTGAGCAAATTAAAGTAATGGAGGCAGTCATTATGGTTCAACTCTCTATTATATTGGTTATGGTTGCTCTACTTAGATAATCTATGTGGTCGGGCTGTTTTCTTGATTGATATGTCACGCAGTACTGACCACACCATTACCTGTCCTAACTACCGTCCTAACTACTTAGGACACCCTCTCAAGTTAGGCCACTAAAAAAGTCTTATAAAACAATGCTTTGTCCTAACGTCCTAAGTGTCCTAACCTTTTTGCGTTTTTTTCCCCATATTTTTTCACATGAGATTTATTTGGGGTTTGATTTATCTTCGCAAAAATCCATCTGGGGTTTTCGTTGGGGTTTGGGTATAAAAAAAGGCTCACCCCAAAAGATAAAGCCTTTAATATCAGTAGCTTAACTAACTATGTTTAGTTCATGCCGTATTTTTTAAGTTTCTTACGTAGCGTACCACGGTTGATACCCATCATGTTCGCAGCGCGAGTCTGATTGCCACGCGTGTACTGCATGATCATATCTAGAAGAGGTTGTTCAACTTCAGCCAGTACCAACTCGTAAAGGTCGTTTACGTCTTGGCCGTTAAGCTGTGCAAGGTAGTTTTTGACAGAAGCTTTGACTGAATCACGTAAAGGCTTTTGTGTGATTTGGTCTTGTGAAGTAACAGTAGTAACAGTTAGTGCTTCTGAATTTAGATTTTGTTCGAACATATTCGGTCTAGCTCTTCTCTAATTATGATGCAACGTTTTCAAAATACGCTTCAAGGACATCAAGTTGCTCGTTGGCAGCCTCAATACCATTGAAGGTACGGCGAAACTCAACCGCTGTCTCATGCTCTTTTAGGTACCATCCCACGTGTTTGCGTGCGATACGTGGTCCTAAAAACTCTCCATAAAACTCATGCAGAGCGGCAACATGATCCAACATAATGCTTTTCACTTCCAAAGTTGGAAGCTCGGGCATATGAGTGCCGTGATCCAAAAAATAACGGATTTGGTTAAAAATCCATGGACGACCTTGTGCAGGGCGTCCAATCATTAGGGCGTCTGCTCCAGTAGTCTCTAGAACATACTTGGCCTTTTCTGGGCTATCAATATCTCCATTGGCGATAACCGGGATCGAAATGGCCTGTTTGACGGCACGAATGCTGTCGTATTCGGCTTCCCCTTTGTACATACAGGTTTTTGTTCTGCCATGCAGAGCGAAAGCTTGAATGCCACATTGTTCTGCCAGTTTGGCAATCTCGACACAATTTTTATTGTCGGGATCCCAACCAGTTCGAGTTTTGAGGGTCACAGGAACCTCAACCGCGTCCACTACTGATTTGAGAATGCTCTCAATGATATCCGGATACTTCAGTAGTGCCGAACCGGCTAACTTCTTGTTTACTTTCTTGGCCGGACAACCCATGTTGATGTCGATGATTTGCGCACCGTTTTCAACACTAAATTGAGCTGCTTCAGCCATTTCCTGTGGATCGGAGCCCGCTATTTGCACAGAACGAATACCAGATTCGCCTTCATGCACCATACGTTGCTTCGACTTCGATGTATTCCATACTTTGGGGTTAGACGACATCATTTCACTGACGGCCATCCCCGCACCATATTGAAGGCACAATTCGCGAAACGGTCTATCGGTCACACCAGCCATAGGTGCGACGATGAGATTGTTTGACAATGTGTACGGTCCAATTTTCAAAACATCGATCACAGTTTTGAGTAGTAAGGGCGCGCATTTTACGCATTTTTTCGGTGCGTGAAAAGACTAATATTTAGTCAATTGGCAAATGTTTGCTATTTTGTATAAAAATCAGTCAATTAGTGGATTAAGCTTTCTTTCCAGAGATGCGACACCATTCACTTTGTTCGGTAATTGGGTCAAGTTTGAAGCTATCACAGTAATGATTAGCAACATCTTCAGCCTGTGTATCTAGTACTCCGGACATCGCCAAGTCGCCAGACGGTTTCACCAATGAAGTGATCACCTGGTTTAATTCTCGTAGTGGCGCAGCCAAAATGTTGGCCACAACAACGTCTGCTTGAAGGGCTTCAGGCTGATCTTCTGGTAAGTAAAGTTCCAACTGGTCGGCAACACCGTTTCGCCCAGCGTTATCTTTAGAGGCAAGTATTGCTTGAGGGTCGATATCAATACCGATCACTTTGGCCGCGCCCAATTTGATTGCAGCAATGGCTAAGATGCCCGAGCCACACCCAAAATCGATGACGGTTTTACCTTGTAGATCGAGGCTTTCTAGCCATTCGAGACAGAGCGCAGTGGTTGGGTGTGTTCCTGTGCCAAAGGCAAGACCAGGATCCAGCATCACATTGACGGCATCTGGCTCTGGGATATCACGCCAGCTTGGGCAGATCCATAGACGCTCACCAAACTTCATTGGGTGGAAATTCTCCATCCATTCGCGTTCCCAATCTTTGTCTTCTAACTGCTCCACTTTATGAGCAAAGTCTGTCGCCAGCAGGTTGGAGGCTTTAATTGTCTCTAAAATCCACGAGGTGTCGGCTTCTGCATCATAGAGGGCAAGGATGTCTGTATCACCCCAAAGTCTTGTTTCGCCAGGGAGAGGCTCAAATACAGGGGTATCTTTCGCGTCAAGGAAAGTCACCGATAGAGCGCCAGTCTCTTCCATTAGCATATCGCCAATGGTTTCTGCATTGTCGTCGGTCGCGTTCAGTTTTATTTGGATCCAAGGCATGGCATTCGCCCTCTATAAATAATTTGGCAGGAGTGTAGCAGGAAAGGGAGTTTTGTTCATCTTAGTAAAAACAAAGCCCGCACGAGGCGGGCTTTGAAGTCTTTATGACATCGGTTTAATGAATACCGAGTTTTTTCTCGAGGTAGTGGATGTTCGCACCACCGTGCTGGAAGTTTTCATCGTTCATGATTTCAACTTGCAGTGGGATGTTGGTTTTAATGCCCGTTACGATCATCTCACCCAATGCATTTTTCATGCGAGAGATAGCAACGTCACGGTTTTCACCGTAAGTAATCAGCTTACCAATCATTGAATCGTAATGCGGAGGAACCGTGTATCCAGAATAGATATGAGAATCCCAACGAACACCCATACCACCTGGCGCATGGAAACGCTCAATTTTTCCTGGGCAAGGTAGGAATTTCACTGGATCTTCTGCGTTAATACGGCACTCAATGGCGTGACCACGCAACTTGATGTCATCTTGTGTGAAAGACAGTGGCTGGCCCGCAGCAACACGCAGTTGCTCCTTGATTAAGTCGATGCCCGTAACCATCTCGGTCACTGGGTGCTCTACCTGAATACGGGTATTCATTTCTATGAAATAGAATTCGCCATTTTCGTACAAGAACTCAAACGTACCTGCACCGCGATAACCAATTTCAATACACGCACGTGTACAGCGCTCACCGATGTATTTACGCATTTCTTCAGTAATACCTGGTGCTGGCGCTTCTTCGACAACCTTCTGGTGACGACGTTGCATTGAGCAGTCACGTTCACCCAGATGGATAGCTCCACCTTGGCCATCGGCAATAACTTGTACTTCAACGTGACGAGGATTTTCTAGGAATTTCTCCATGTACACGATGTCGTTATTAAACGCAGCTTTAGCTTCTGCACGTGTCATAGCGATGGCTTCAATAAGATCAGGCTCGCTGCGAACAACGCGCATACCACGACCGCCGCCGCCGCCAGATGCCTTGATGATCACTGGGTATCCAATGCGCTTGGCGTGAGCTTTGTTAAGAGCTTGATCGTCGTTGAGTGGACCATCAGAACCAGGAACACAAGGTACGCCTGCTTTTTTCATCGAGTTGATGGCGGACACTTTGTCACCCATCAAACGGATGGTGTCTGCAGTAGGGCCAACAAAAATGAAGCCACTTTGCTCAACCTGCTCAGCAAAGTCAGCGTTTTCTGACAAGAAACCGTAGCCCGGGTGGATCGCAACAGCGCCTGCAACTTCAGCTGCAGAGATGATACGTGGGATGTTAAGGTAGCTATCGATACCGCGAGCAGGACCAATACAGATGGTCTCATCAGCTAGCAATACGTGTTTAAGGTCGCGGTCTGCCGTCGAATGAACTGCAACGGTTTTGATGCCTAGTTCTTTACAGGCACGCAAAATACGTAGCGCGATCTCACCACGGTTGGCGATGACAATTTTGTCTAACATAATTAAACCTTATTATTCGATAACCACAAGAGCTTGGTCAAACTCAACAGGTTGACCATCTTCAACCAAAATAGCGGTGATCACACCAGACTTATCCGATTCGATTTGGTTCATCATTTTCATCGCTTCTACGATGCACAAAGTGTCACCTTCAGCAACGGTTTGGCCAACTTCAATAAATGGCTTCGCTTCTGGCGTTGGAGCACGGTAGAACGTACCAACCATTGGTGAAAGTACTTGATGACCAGTAGGTGCAGCAGGGGCTGCTTCAACCGCAGCTGCAACCGGTGCAGCTGCCGCTACTGGAGCCGCGGCTACCGGCGCTGCCATTTGAACAGGAGCAGCGGCTGCTGGGCTGTGACGGCTGATACGTACCGACTCTTCACCTTCAGCAATTTCTAGCTCGGAAATGCCAGACTCTTCCACAAGTTCAATCAGTTTTTTTATTTTACGAATATCCATGATCTGTTCTCTAATGTTTGTTATTGGAGCTATGGAATCCATAGCAAGTCTAGTTGTTATTTGGCGTGCAGCTGTTTTATTGCTGAACGCAATGCCAATTCGTAGCCCTGAGGGCCGAGTCCACAAATCACACCTACTGCCACATCGGAGAGATAGGAATGATGACGGAATTCTTCTCTTGCGTGAACATTCGATAAATGCACTTCAATGAATGGGATTGAGACTCCCAACAGCGCATCTCGAAGGGCCACACTAGTGTGAGTAAATGCGGCGGGATTGATGATGATAAAATCCACGTCGTTTTGTGCGTTATGAATGGCCTCTATGAGCTCGTATTCGCGATTTGATTGTATATGAGACAATGAGACTTGCTCTGAAGTTGCAAAATGCTCAAGTTCTTCAATGATTTGTGCCAGTGTGTGCTGACCATAGACGCCGGGCTCTCTTGTGCCGAGCAGATTGAGATTTGGACCATTGATAACCAGAATGTTGAATTTTGCTGCCATTGTGCTCTTAAAATCCTTTAACGTGGGTACAAAACCTAAGTTAGTGGTTGTACTGACAAAGTCGCGTTGAAACTAGTGGCAATTTTGGTACATAACTGCATTTTTTGCAATATTATAGTGAATTCGCAGCAAATCTCAGCAAAATACTGGTCTTATCAGCTAAGTTATCAACCTGAGCCCAGTATTAATCAACCTTTGGCTCTGTTGGTTAAGTGCCAACCTTTGATGCGAAAGCAACCTAATATTGTTCAGTTGCCAATCTTTTGACCTATTTTCACGCACTAAAAATAGATGCAATTTTGATGCAAAAAAAAGGCTCAACCAGAAGTCGAGCCAAAAAGGATGCAAATTGTGTGAACTGGATTTACAAAGGGGGGGGGTTAAGCCAGTTCTGCTTTCTCTGCAATTAACTTCTCTACTACGCTTGGATCCGCGAGTGTTGAAGTATCGCCAAGGTTGCTCGTGTCACCGGTGGCAATTTTACGCAAGATCCGGCGCATAATTTTACCTGAGCGTGTTTTCGGCAGTGAGTCTGTCCAATGCAGTACATCAGGAGTTGCAATAGGACCAATCTCTTTACGCACCCAATCTTTTACTTCTTTGTGCAGCTCAACCGATGGGATTTCTCCGTCATTAAGAGTGATATATGCATAAATAGCTTGGCCTTTAATATCGTGAGGAATACCTACGATGGCGGCTTCAGCAATTTTATCAAAGGCAACTAAGGCCGATTCAATCTCAGCGGTTCCCATACGGTGACCAGACACATTAAGAACATCATCGACACGACCGGTGATCCAGTAGTATCCATCTTCGTCACGTCGAGCGCCGTCACCAGTAAAGTACATGCCTCTAAAGGTCGAGAAATAGGTTTGTTCGAAACGCTCATGATCGCCATAAACAGTGCGCATTTGACCCGGCCACGAATCGAGGATCACCAAATTACCCTCTGTCGCTCCGTCAATGACATTACCCATGTTGTCGACAAGCGCGGGTTGAACGCCAAAGAATGGGCGCGTTGCCGAACCAGGTTTAAGGTCGGTTGCACCTGGCAGTGGCGTGATCAAGATGCCACCCGTTTCGGTTTGCCACCACGTATCGACAATAGGTGAATCTTCGTTGCCAATTGTGCGGTAGTACCATTCCCATGCTTCAGGGTTAATAGGTTCACCGACGGAGCCCATAATGCGTAGGCTACTGCGAGTTGTACCTTCGATGGCTTCGTCACCTTTGGCCATCAAAGCTCGAATTGCGGTGGGTGCGGTATACAATATGTTGACTTGGTGCTTATCGACCACTTCACTCATGCGGCTCGTTGCAGGGTAGTTAGGTACGCCTTCAAAAAGTATAGTTTGTGCACCATTTGAGAGCGGGCCGTACACTAAGTAAGTGTGGCCGGTGATCCAACCTACGTCAGCGGTACACCAGAACACTTCACCTGGTTGGTAATCGAACACATATTTGAAGGTCATTGTTGCGTACACCAAGTAACCGCCAGTAGTGTGTAATACGCCTTTAGGTTTACCCGTTGAGCCAGAGGTATAAAGAATGAACAGTGGGTCTTCGGCGTTCATTGGCTCTGGTGGGCAGTCGTCGGATACATCAGCAATGGCTTCGTGCCACCACACATCACGGCCTTCATGCCAGTCAACGTCACCACCAGTGCGTTTGAATACGACAACAGAGCTGATGCTGTTAACGTCTGGGTTTTCTAATGCTTGGTCGACATTTTTCTTAAGAGGGACTGCGCGACCCCCACGAACCCCTTCGTCCGCGGTAATGACAACTTTGGCGTCAGAGTCATTGATACGTCCAGCAAGTGCTTCTGGAGAGAATCCACCAAATACAACGGTATGGACAGCGCCAATACGTGTACAGGCGAGCATGGCTACAGCAGCTTCAGGGACCATTGGCATGTAGAGACAAACAACATCACCTTTCTTAACCCCTTGAGCTTTTAGTGCGTTTGAAAAGCGACATACATCTTTGTGCAGTTCGTTGAAGGTGATTTTTTTATCATCGTTAGGATCATCACCTTCCCAGATAATGGCGACTTCGTTACCACGTTCAGCCAAATGACGGTCGATACAGTTAGCGGATACATTCAGTTTGCCATCTTCAAACCAGCGAATATCTACATGGCCAGTGTCGAATGAGGTCTGCTTCACTTTGGTAAAGGGTTCGATCCAATCAACAATTTTTCCGTGCTCGGCCCAAAATCCTTCAGGGTCGCTGACCGAACGCTGGTACATGTCTAGGTAAGTATCGTTGTCTGCATGGGTCTGGGCTTGAATCGACGCTTTAACAGGGTAAATGTGGGCTTCACTCATTATTCTCTCCTTGTGAATAGGTCGCAAGTTACTGCTATGTGACTTGCTAGTGGTATAACTTTCAATGACTGGGCGCGTTTCGACAATTAGACTTTAGGATGAATGAGCGTTAGCTCACTGCGATAAAGAACGTGAATTACTTCGATGGATAGGTCGAATGAGCAAAAGCTGGAAAGCTACCATGGGTTAATCTGACATAGATAAGCGCCGCCACAATAGCGTCGGCTAAGGCGTTATGTTTATTGGTAATAGGAATGTCGAGATGTCGACAAATGGCGTCCATACTTAAGTCAAAATAGCCATTTGGAAGCTGTTGCTCTAATTTGTCGTGATAGATATCGGCCACTTCGATAATGCGATTGGGGAGTGGAAATCCTTTATGCTTGATACAGGCTAAATCTAAGATCTTTTTGTCGTATCGGATGTGATAGCCCACAATGGGTCGGTTTCCAATAAAGCTTATCAGAGCATCGAGTGCCGCTTCTTCTGTGGCGCCTTGCACCAAATCTTGATGGCGTATTTGATGCACTTTTACAGAGTCTTCCGCCAGTGAATCGGGTGGGAGCAACTTGATTTCAAAAGGCTGACTGGTCAAGACGCGGTTACCTACAATTTTAGTCGCGGCTATAGAGACCAGTTCGGCATGCAGAGGGTCTAGGCTTGTGGTCTCGCAATCTAGCGCAACATACTCCTCGCCACGATGCGGCTCAAATAG
The DNA here is from genome assembly GCF_002100145.1 of Vibrio sp. qd031. Lineage (GTDB taxonomy): Bacteria > Pseudomonadota > Gammaproteobacteria > Enterobacterales > Vibrionaceae > Vibrio. The sequence goes on along the minus strand of NZ_JXQD01000023.1, from coordinate 52,491 downwards.
GTGCGCATAAGGTGACTCTTTAAACTTGTGTTTCCACCAAATTCGCATCAACCAATTCATACTGGGTACCTAGTCTCTAATTTGATAGTGAAAACCAAGCAACTGCTTAAACTTCTTCACGACGTGTAAGGCATGTCTAAGTAAGTCTCGTTCTGTTCGTTCCAGATGCTCGGTGTGCACCAATGAGTCGGTCTGCTCGGCATCCATTTGTTGAGCAAGACGCAATTTAGTTAACAGTTTGAACGCTTCACTAAGGTTATCTGCGGTGTCTGGTTCTAGCATTTTACGCTGTTGCAATGCCTCAATGCGCTCAAAGGTATTTCTGGCGGTGATCCCATACTCTAATGCCAGTGTTCGAATCCCGTGCACGATGGGGAATATGCCACCTTTTTTCAAATCGAGTCCCTGCTTATTCTTTTTCACATTACCAAACAAGGTGAGCGGCACTGAGAATTGCAAGGCTGGACGAACAAACTCTTGCAGCATCAGCATGTTGCCTTTGAGTTTTTGTTGCGTAGGTAGTAACACATTCTCTAACATCGCTTTGTCGCCTGCGACGGCATGTGCATCGGCAAAGATGGATAAATTCATCGCATCAGCAGGCTGAGCTGACGCAATCCATTTTGCCAATGTATTCTTCCAAGCACTTTCGTTTCGTACCCAAAATTCGTTATTCACCATAACTCGGCCTGGGCACGGTGGGTAACCTAATTTTAGTAGTGTTTGACTAAGCTGCTCCATAATTTGGTCACACTGATGCCACTCTAATCCGTCTTTTATGATCAGTGCGTTGTCCTGATCGGTCTTCAAAATTTGCTCGCCACGTCCTTCCGAGCCGAGTACAACCAGACATATTTGATCGTGAAGCGCTGGGGGGACCACCAGTTCAAACGCTTTTTCTATAATCTGTTCATTGACGGCCGAGATGAGCTCCATAATGAATCGCGTGCGAATGCCGCGACTGAGTAAACTGTCGACCAATTGCTTCTGTTTATTGGAGGCGAGAGCAAGCTCATCAATCGTATTTGCACGAGCAATGGCGAGAGTAAGGACGTGGGAGTGAGTTGAGAATGTACTCAATATTTGAGTCATGTCGAGCATGCCCACAGCTTGATTTCCATCACACACCATGAGGCGCTTCATGCGCTGGCGAGTCATCATAACCATGGCATTAAACAAAAATTCTCCCACATCGACATGCATCACAGGGAATGTGGCAATTTTACCGATCTCTACGTCCAAGGGTAAGCGATCAATGGTGAGTGCGTGCAGCATATTAGTACGAGTGACGATGGCATAGGGGTGAGCGTGTGGGTGAGCTTTGACTCTTGGATCTTCTGGGTCCAGTTCGACCAGTGCACTGTCCACACCCTGTTTTTTTAGGGTTTCAGAAACTTGGTCAAGTGGGGTTGTTGCACTCAGCAACACTGGGGGTGAAAAAATCGAATCGTCGACTTGAGTTAGAATGAACTCGGCAATATTTTTCTGTTGCTGCGCTTCTTCTATCAGTGCTTGTCGTCTGGCTAAGTTGTTGTCAAAGTATGCGGCAAACTCCCCATTTTGCTGATAGAACTCGACAAAGACTTCTTTGGGAAGTAGGTAGACCAACGTATCTTCTAAGGCCACATAGTTATGCCTAGCACTTTCCTCGAACATCGATCTGAGATCGAAAAGATCATCGTTACCATAATGGGCAAAGACTTCGTCATTGCCAATATCGCGCTCTTCAACCGTTCCTTTTAACATGATGAACAGGGCGTTTTGAGGTTGATTGGCGCTGATCAGTTGATCACCGTTGCGGTAATAGGCAACATCTAGCGAGGCTTCCAGTTTAGACTGCTGCGATGCGTCCAATCGGTCAAATGGAGGGGATTGCATGTCGAAGTTATCAGGCATAAGCAAACGGGGCCTTGTGTAAAGTGCTTATCATCAGTCTCGCAAATTTCCCATTATCCTCCAGACGACTTTGGTCTAATGGGGAAAGCCTTTCAGCAATAAACCTTCCCTATTTATCCAATGGATTCGGCGTATAATAGTCAGGTCCTTCTGTCATTACTGGTTTCGCCTTCTATGCAACGCTCTAGTCCTTACGCTTGGTTATCCACCTATTTGGTCGGATTTTTCTTCACTTATGGCGTCTATTTGCCGTTTTGGGGACTGTGGTTTGAGTCGCAACATGTGGATGCGAGTGACATAGGCTTACTCATTGGCTTAGGTTTGGCCTCGCGTTGTATTGCTAACCTATTTATTACCCCTCGCTTTTCACGCATGGAAAGAATTTTACCGGCGCTACGCTGGATGACTATAGGGGCATTTATTACCTTAGGTGCGCACTTATTTACCGGCCAAAGCTTTTGGTTAATGGCGACCGCTACCATATTGTTCAATCTATTTCTTGGGCCCATAACGCCGTTGACTGACTCAATGGCGAACTATTACGCCAAACTGAAAGTACTAGACTATGGGAGAACCCGTTTATGGGGGTCTATTGCCTTTGTTGCTGGGTCAACCATTGTCGGTTATTTAGTGGCTAATTTTGGCTCGCAGATGATTTTATATACGGCGCTGTTTGGCACAGTTGTGGCTTATTTGTTAGTGCTAAGAACCCCAGCTGTTGTCCCCACATCAGAAACTCAAACACACCAGCCAAAGGTCAAGTTGTTGGCACTGCTTAGAAAGCCAAGTGTACTGCGATTTATCGTGTTGGTATCCCTGATTCAAGGTAGCCACGCTGCCTACTATGGTTTTTCGGCTATTCACTGGAAAGGGGCGGGGATCTCTGAGGACATTATTGGGTACCTTTGGAGTTTGGGCGTTATTTCAGAAATCTTGGTGTTTGCCATGAGCCGACGCTGGTTTTCTGGATTTGGATTACAAGCACTATTCACTATGGCCTCGATTGGTGTGATGCTGCGATGGGGGCTTACAGCCGCCACGACCGATATTGTTGCGTTGGTGGTTGTGCAGTCTTTGCACGGAGTCACTTTTGCGTTGGCGCACATCGCTGCGATCCGCTATATCCAAATGGTGCCAGAAGTCGAAATGGTACCGTTGCAAGCGCTCTATAACGCTTTACCTATGGGGGCCGTTTTGGCTCTAATGACTGCGGTAAGCGGTTGGGGCTATCAGCATTACGGGTCGCAGGTGTTTTGGGTGATGGCGGTAATGGGGCTGATCGCAACCGTGATTAAGGTTTCACCTAAAACTAAGCCTGTAGCACAGAATGCGAGCTAAACATTTGAGTTTACTTACATTCATCGCTTAAATTGTAGTTAGGAGTCAATCACACAGGGACGAGGTGATGGAAGGCTGGATAGTGATACCGGTATCACTCACCTACTTAGGTGTGCTTTTTTTGATCGCATGGTATGGCGATCGACGTCCCAATTGGTTGTCAAAATGGCGTCCATGGATCTACAGCCTTTCCATTGCGGTGTACTGCACATCGTGGACCTTTTTCGGTACGGTTGGCCAAGCCACTAGTAACCCTTGGTCGTTTTTACCCATCTATGTTGCACCCATCATTGTGTTTGTGTTTGGCTGGCGCCTGCTCGCTAGATTGATCTTAGTTGCAAAACGTGAACACATCACCTCTATCGCCGATTTTATCGCGGCGCGTTATGGAAAGTCTCAAGCATTAGCTGTCACCGTGACGCTGATTGCCGTGGCAGGCATTCTTCCCTACATTTCATTGCAGTTGCGTGGCATCACTATGGGGCTTAATGTCATTGCGCCCGATTTAAGTGAGCAATTAGGTTACCAGCAGGCGCACATCTCTTGGTTTGTTGTTGCCGGTCTTGCTCTATTTACAATGCTATTTGGCACAAGGCACATTGATAGCACAGAGCACCACCGCGGAATGATGATGGCGATTGCCTTTGAGTCGATCATTAAACTGGTGGCATTTTTGACGGTGGGGGGCTTTATTTGGGTGGTCGCCATCGAACGCCCGGATATTCGTCTGGCTGACATTGCGTCGCAAACCTATCAATCGCCGAAATTGGCGTCTATGGCGATTCATACCTTGCTGACAATGGCGGCGATAATCTGTTTACCCCGTCAGTTTCATACTATGGTGGTTGAAAATGAGCGGCCACAAGATCTCCATACTGCGCGATGGCTGTTCCCACTCTATTTGGTGTTGATGGGCATATTTGTATTGCCTATCGCATGGGCAGGTCAGGCGTTGTTGACGGGAGAGCCAGCTGATTCGTACGTCATCAGCTTACCGCTGTCCTTGGGGGCTCACGATATGGCCTTGCTGGCGTTTCTGGGAGGCACCTCTGCCGCCAGTGGTATGGTAATTGTTTCAACCATTGCTCTTGCCATCATGGTGTCAAATGATCTGGTATTGCCGCTACTGCTGCGCCGACTTAAGCTGAGCCAGCGAACCTACGCGCACTTTTCTGGATTGCTGCTCAATATCCGTCGTGGTTTGATATTACTCATGCTTATGGGGGCATGGGCGTTTTATATGGCGCTCGATAGCATCACCTCATTGTCGGCCATCGGTCTGCTTTCGTTTGCGGCCATCGCGCAATTTGCACCAGCACTGATTGGCGGGCTGTACTGGCGCTATGCCAATAAGAAAGGGGCATTTGTTGGGCTGTTAACGGGCTTTGTGGTGTGGTTAATCACACTGATGAATGAAATGTCGCTGCTGGCAGGAGACTCGGACAGCAACCCGTTACTATGGCTGATTACGCCACCGAGCTATATTGAGTCTTGGCAGATATCGTCATCTGACTGGGGGATGTTGATCAGCCTTGTCATCAACACAACCTGTTTTGTATTGGTTTCTCTTTTTACTCGTCCCAGTTTAAGTGAGCGGCTTCAATCTGCGTCCTTTGTTGGTATGCAGCTTGAAGAAGCGGAAAACGTTACTCTCTATCAAAGCCGTGTATCGGTTGCCGAACTGGAGATGCTTGCGTCTCGATTTGTCGGCCGTAGCCGCGCGAAAAGTGCATTTATAACCTTTTGGCGCCAACACGGCACTCAGCTCATGCCAAGCCAGCAAGCTCCCGCGACGTTGATTCGACATACTGAACGGTTATTGGCCGGTGTTTTTGGTGCGTCATCAGCAAAGTTAGTACTTACTTCGGCCTTGCAAGGTAAAAACATGCAATTGGAGGAAGTGGCCACGATCGTTGATGAAGCCTCTGAGCTGTACGATTTTAGCCGAGGGTTGTTGCAAGGGGCTATCGAACATATTGGGCAAGGTATTGCTGTGGTGGACAAGCAGCTGAGGCTGGTGGCATGGAATCAGCGTTATTTAGAACTGTTTGACTTTCCAGCTGGCCTGATTCGAGTTGGCCGTCCTATCGCTGATGTGATTCGACATAATGCGCAGCAGGGGCTGTGTGGTCCCGGCGATCCTGAGGTACATGTGCGTAAAAGGGTCTATCACTTAGAACAGGGCACACGGCATACCTCATCGCGGATCCGAGCTGATGGTCGAGTGATTGAGGTTCAAGGTAATCCAATGCCAGGTGGCGGGTTTGTAATGAGCTTTACCGACATTACCGTGTTTAGAGAAGCCGAGAAAGCCCTTAAACAATCTAATGAGTTATTGGAAACCCGTGTGCTAGAAAGGACTCGAGAGTTAGAGGAGTTGAATAAGCGGTTGGTCTCGGCCACTCAGCGAGCCGAGCTAGAATCGCACTCCAAATCCAGATTTTTGGCTGCGGTCAGTCATGACTTGATGCAACCGCTAAATGCCGCTCGACTGTTCGCGTCATCTCTTAGTGAAATTGCGCCGCAAAACGACATTAAGCAGATGTCCAATAAAGTGGAAAGTGCTCTAGAATCGGCAGAGGATTTAATCGGTGATCTGCTTGATATTTCTCGTATTGAATCAGGGAAAATGCAGGCACAAATCACTCAATTTAAGTTGGATGACGTGATGAGCACCCTCGCCAATGAGTTTGAGCAGTTGTCGATTGGTAACGACATAGAGTTCCATTGTGTTTCCACTCAAATGATTGTCGAATCGGACCCCAAATTATTGCGAAGAATCTTACAGAACTTCCTCACCAACGCATTTCGCTATGCGCCCAAAGGAAAGGTTGTATTGGGGGCAAGACGTGATGGAGAGTGTGTCCGCATAGAAGTGTGGGACAACGGTGTTGGGATACCCCATAACAAGCAGCAAGAGATTTTTGAAGAGTTCACCCGAGTGGAGCAGGTTAGAGCTGAGCAAGGATTGGGTTTAGGACTGGCCATTTCTAAAGGGCTAGCGCAGCTGCTTGGGCACACTATTTCGCTGCAATCTTGGCACAACTTGGGCAGCGTATTCTCTGTTCAAGTCGCAAGAAAAGAAGCGGTTGCCCCTATGGTGGTCGAGACGGCTTCGCCAGTGAAAGAGCAAGATCTCTCTCATCTCAATGTCCTGTGCGTAGACAATGAAGCAGATATATTGGATGGCATGCAAACGTTGTTGGCGCGCTGGGGTTGCCAGGTAGCGTTGGCCGCAGATGTGGTTCAAAGTATGAAACACATCGAGGAAGGTTTTATTCCTGACGTGGTATTTTCTGATTATCGTTTGGATCACGATCGAACAGGATTAGAAGTATTGCAACAATGCCGGTTGCGGTTGGGCGATAGTTTCGTCGGGGTAATCATTAGCGCAGATCGTACCGAAGAGATGATGAGTGGGATAAAAAGCAATGGATTCAGTTTTATGCCTAAGCCCGTAAAACCGTTGAGATTGCGCGCGGTACTTAATCGCGCCTAGAGACAAATGGACATTGGAAGTAGTCATTGAGAAACATAGATTCGATACGCCGATTATTAGTTTTTTTACCCGCAAGGAGACGTTATGTTGCATCAAGTTTTGGTCACTATTCGTAAGCCATTCATAAAAATGGTGCCAATTCCTACCCCGTCGAAAGTTGAGGGGGAAAATGCGCTCGATCAATTAGGGGATGTGTGTCAAACATTTGGGCTCTCTCACCCACTGATCGTAACCGATCCAATGCTGGTAAAGTTAGGGCTATTGGAGTTAGTGACTCAGCAACTCTTGGAGTGTGGTATTGGCTTTTCGGTATTCGATAAAGTGACACCCGATCCAGATTTTCAATTAGTCAGAGAAGGGGTTATTCAGTTTCATACCGAGCAGTGCGATGGCGTCATTGCTCTGGGCGGAGGCTCTCCCATGGATTGTGGTAAAGCCATATCAGCCAGTGCCAAGACCGGTAAAGATGTGGCTAAGCTAGTTGGTATCCTTAAGGTAAGGCGCCGGCCATACCCCGTTATCGCTATCCCTACAACTGCCGGCACCGGATCTGAAACAACAGTGGCCGCTGTGATCAGTGACCCAGTGTCACGCACTAAGCCCAACATTACCGATCCCTTTATCGTTCCGCGTGCTGCGTTGCTCGACCCAAGCTTAATGATTGGTTTGCCTGCAAGCATAACAGCGCAAACAGGAATTGATGCCCTTACTCACGCCATTGAGGCGTACATTAGTGGGTACAGCAATACTTATACTCGCTCACTGTGCGTGCAAGCGGTAAAACAGATTTTTGAATTCTTACCGGTAGCGTTTCACGACGGGCAAAACCTTAACGCTCGGGCAGCGCTTGCCCAAGCAAGTTTTGATGCAGGGCTGGCGTTTACACGAAGCTATGTCGGCTATGTTCATGCCGTGGCTCATCAACTGGGTGCGTTTTACCATGTGCCCCATGGCCTGGCCAATGCTATTTTGCTGCCTAAAGTTCTCCGGTTTACTTTACACCGAAATCCAACACCCATTGCTCAATTGGCCGATGAGGTTTTGGGGTGCCAAGACGGCACCGACACTGAACGTGCCATTCGATTTATCGAGTCTGTAGAACGTCTATTAGGCCAACTGAGCATTCCACTCACCGTCCCAGAGCTATTGGAGGAGGATATCCCTGCGCTAGCTAAACAAGCGATCGCTGAAGCGTTTGGTCAATATCCTGTCCCAGCCGTAATGACACAATCACAATGTGAGCAATTGCTTTTGTCTTTAGTCGAGAGATAGCAACGTGCTAATAGACTAGCGTCTATGAATATCAATTAACGACACTAAGTTATTCGTTGCATCGTCGAGCGCAGAAATGAGCGCACCGTCGGTATGGCACTGCTCTGTGATATTGATAGACACAAACAGCGACTCAAGCGTTTTCTTAAAGTTTATAGGAAGAAACTCGCAATGCTCTTCGGCAAAATCTATGAGCCGCTTTTCACCAGGGTGAGGGATCTTGTTGAGTGCGAATAGCACGTCAAAATAGCTAGCAAGGTATTCGTTTGTTCGATGAAGCACGCTGAATGAATCTTGTCTAAGCAGCGCTTTTTTAATTTGCTTTGGGTAATTAGGGAACGCATCGCATAGCAGTGGTAGGTTTTTCTCAATAATTGCGTTTGCAAGAGCGTCTGGGTAAGGCAACCCAAATGTCTGTTTCAGATGACTGAGCTTATTGTCTCGCTCAAATAGAACTTGGCAGTTGAGGAGGTTAGCCCAAAAGCAGGTTGAGTAGCCAAGGGAGACTTGGTGCTGGTTAATTAACGCGTCTAAATCTTGCTCCATATCGTCTAAATTGCGGTAAATAATTTCAACCTCGATACCGCTTTTGAGCACCCCGTCATCTTCGGTTTCCCAAAATGTCTGATTAAGCTCCATCGATTGACAGTGTTTATCCGTGATCTGTTTGCGACGTTGAATTGACAGTGGCTGGTTGAGGTACACATAGACGTCGAAATCGGACCATTTATCGTTCATCGAAAGGGTGTGCGATCCCCCCAAAGCGATACACTCTACTTCAGCCCGCTGGGTAAGCTCTTCAATCAGACCTTTTAAAAAGGGATCGGTCAGTGTGCTGGTCATTTATAGACTCCCAATAATGAATTTTTATAAGAATAGACAACTTAGGTTAGGCAATGCGAGCGACAGCTCTAGAAATGTTCATTTGTTGGACAGCGACACCGATTGTGTGAAAATTCGCATTGTTGAAAACCCGAAGCTGATAAAAACTCTTTACTCTTAGAGATATCGGCACCCGAAGTAGCGGATGTGTACCAAACGGACGTAAGGAACAGGGCAGGGCATGAACAAATATTTGTGGCTACATATTAGAAAAGCTGGTGGGACTTCACTGAAAGAAATTTTGGGCCCAAGTTACGCAGTGTCTGAGTGGAAATATGGCACGCCGTTTGTCGCACTAGACAAAAGCCAGTGGAATAACAATCTCAATAATCACTTAGTGTCACTGGGTGAGTACGAATATAAAAGAATGTTGTTTGCACAGAAATTTTTATATACCGAGCAAGAATTTGCAGAAATGTATAAGTTTGCCATAGTACGTAACCCCTATTTTCGTGCTGTTTCGTGTTGGAAGTACCTGACTAAACACTGGACGCTAACCAAACCAAGGCTAATGATGGCTAAGCGAAGCTTTCCTTATTTTCTAGATATGTTGCCAGAATTTTGGGAAACGCGCTTTGACCGACATGTGAGTACCCACACCGCGCCAATGTGGCAAGACATCACCGATGAACACGGCACAGTACTGCTTGATGATGTGTTTAAGCTGGAGAACATTCACAATGATATTGTGACGATTTGCGATAAGTTGGGTGTGGAGCAGCATGCTCTCAAAAAGAAAAATTCGAGTAATATCAATAATTATGATGAGTACCTAACCCCAAAGAATATAGCCAGAATTGAAGGTCTATACCACGAAGATATTGAGCACTTTGGTTATACGCCAAAATGATGTTCAGTGACCACTCTAGGTAACCTATTTCATCAAAGAATAGAGCGGTTAATACGCCGTTAAAAATAGTTCTATTTTGCTAAGAAAAAGTCGTTACAATACGCTCGCTATTACATCTAGGGAGTGCGCCGTGACCATTCAATCTAAAGACAAGCAAGCGATACAAACCACCCTCGACTTTATTGATTGCTTGCACAGTTCAGGTTGCCCTCCGCACTCCGTTGTCAAATACACCTACCGTTACGCGCATGCAAGAATGCAGAAAGTCGCTCTCGATATCACGCCCACTAAAGTGATGGCAGTGTTTGAAGAGCCAGAGCATGTGACGGTGCTGCAGAAAAAACCACTGCCGGTCATCAATTTAAGAATGCTGGTAGAGACTATTTCTGCTCTAAAGCAAAGCCGGCAAGCGATACGACAGCATCCTTACTCACTATGGTTACAATGCTTAGCCTTTATTTTAATTCCTCCTAGCTACCTATGTTTGGTCGGCAGTACACTGCCTGCTGTAGGTATATCGGCGATTTTGGGGTTATTAGTTTGGGTAGTTTGCCGTGTGTTTACCGATGAACGGGCAATTATCGTGGAGTTTGTCGCGGCATTTTTGGTGGCCTTTATTGTTGGGTTGTTGTCGTCGTTAGACCCCGGCTTACCTGTTTATGCGTTGTGTATTTCCGCCATAGTATTATTCGTACCAGGGCTCACTGTAACCAATGCGCTGGAGAGTTTGGCGCATAATGACTTTGGCTCAGGCATAGAGCTTCTGGCACAAAGTATGCTCATCATATTAAAGTTATTTATTGGTATTGTGCTGGGAATTAGTCTGGCGAATACCGTCCTACCACACCCTTCTGAAACACACTACATTAATGAAGTACCGCTACTTATGCATGTCTTTGGCTTAGTAGGCATTTCCGCAGCCCTAGGGGTGGTTTTTAATGCTCGTTGGGTCGATATTGTATTTGCGTTTCCAGCAGCCATTGTTGGAATGTGGGGGCCGCTTTACATAACCAACGATTGGGTCATTGGCACTTGGATCAGCACCATGATCATCACTTGCTATGGTTTGGTGATGGGCAAGGTTAGGCAAGTGCCTCCTTTGGTGTACATCATGCAGGGGATCATCATCTTAGTCCCAGGAAGCCGCATTTTAGTGGGGGCGAGTGAATCGTTTTTTTCTCAAGCGATTTTACCTATTCCCAATATTGGGCTGTCAGCGGTACTGATGTTCTGCGCCATTGTGGCAGGGCAGATCATCTCATACAGCCTATACATCACTCTGTTTAAGAAAAAATCGACCGACTCCTCCAGTTATTGGATTCAATAACCAATCGGATGAACATAAAAAAGGCCACCTCAGTGGCCTTTGGTATTTATATGACACCTAGCTCACGTAGGCGTTCCATCAGGTAGCTGTGAGCGGTATGTCGCTCGGAAAGGACAACCTCGGGGTTTGGATGCAAAAACAGCGGCAGAGAAATTCGCGATTTACTCTTGTCAGCCCCTTCTGGATTGATGACTCTATGTGTTGTCGATGGAAAGTAGCCTTGCGACGCTTCTTGCAACATATCACCAATGTTGATGATTAAGTTACCGTGATCGCAGGGCACATCTAACCAACTGCCGTCTTTGGCTTTTACTTGCAGACCAGGTTCATTTGCCGCCGGCAGAATGGTGAGTAAATTGATGTCTTCATGGGCTGCGGCGCGTATTGCACCAAGTTCTTCATCACCGCTTAATGGTGGGTAGTGCAATACACGTAACAATGATTGCTCACTGCCGTCAATCATGCTTGAGAGTGATTGGGAGTAATGCTCAACCACCTCTTTAGGAGAGTGGTCTTCCACCCAAGTCAGTAGGGTCGCGGCCAAATCTGTTGCGTTGGCATAGTAGCGACTTAGCTCGGCTTTAAGATCGGCAGGGCACTGTCCCCACGGGTAATAATGAAAATACTCTTTAATGTCTTTAACGCTGTGCCCCTTTGCCGTTTCTGAAATGTCAGCAGGGAAAAACCCGTCTTGAGTGTCCACATTGAAGCGATAGTCTCCTTTGCTACTATCGTTAAAAAAGGCATACCAGTTTTGATAAATGCTCTGCACATCGCGTTCGAGAATGGGATGATTTTTAAGTACCCCAAATCCAGTTTCGCGTAATGAGGCAACAAATCGCTCAGCGGCGTCACTGGCATGAAAGTCAATCGCTTCTAGTTTCATGGTATAGCCTTTGGTGTAGTGTGGTGTTACGCACATGTTAATGGAATCGACGTCAATTACACTTATAGAGTTCCATTTCGATAACGCCATCACGCCGAAAACGTTTGCGCAAGGGTATTGCCGCTCGCACACCGCTCAAATTAGTGCCTTAGACTGTTTTTCCCGACTCGAAAAAAAGCCCCAGCGAATGCTGGGGCTAGGAATGTCTGATTTTATCTAAGATTGAACCAGTGTTAGGCTGTCCAAATACAGTCCTGGTTTAACAAAGTTAAATTGAAGGTGATAGTCACCCACTTCCAGTCTAATCGGCACGCCTTCTACGGTTTGTGTTTTCCCTTCGGTTCCGTTGAGCGAAAAGGTCATCGCAAAATCATCATTGATCAGCAGTGAGCAAGTGGATTGGGCGAGCGAATCTTTCTCATAGCTTGCTTGAACGCTACAGCGATACACACCTGCTTGAGTTACGCGGATCGTTCTAGTTGTATTGTTCTTTGTCCCCAATGACGTACTAGATTCTAACAAAACCGCATGCTCATCAGCTTGTGATTTAGGCGAAAATGGCTTGATAGGCTCATAGGCTTTTAGAGGCCTTTGCATGACAGGCGCATCTATGATGAAGCGACAAATGTTCATCGCGCATCGCTGAAGTTCACCAATAGTGAGTGTACCGTTGTCTAGAGCGGCGAGAGTATCGTCGTTGTGCCCACCGTGCTCGGCTTTGTCGTTTTCGACCACCATATAGAGATCGTTTTGAGAGCGAACCATAAAGGACGTAAAGCTGATGGACTCTTCACCACCAGAGACGCAATGGTTCATTTTTGCCCACCAGTCACTCATTACTATGCCGGTATAGCCCCATTCCTGTCTCAAAATCGTGGTGTTTAGATCGTAGCTAGAGGCAGTCCAGTGACCGTTTACAGGGTTGTAAGTGGTCATTATGGTTGAGGCCTCGCCCTCTTTCACCACCATTTCAAACCCTTTTAGGTGGATCTCTCGAAGTGCACGCTCTGACATCACGCTATCAACGTGGTGTCGACCGGTTTCTTGGTCGTTGGCCGCGAAGTGCTTAACGGTACCCGACACTCCAGCATGCTTTAGACCCAGCGTCTGGGCGCAGGCTATTTTACCCGTTAAGAATGGGTCTTCTGAGAAGTACTCAAAATTGCGTCCATTGAGCGGGTGACGATGAATGTTCATGCCAGGACCTAACAAGGTGTCAATTTCGTTGGCTTGCATTTCTTCACCCACCAGAGTGTAGAGCTGGTGGTTTAATTCAGTATTCCATGTACAAGCGAGCAACGTACCAATAGGGACCTGTGACGCAGGGTGGCCACTGTCCATGCGAATGCCTGATGGGCCGTCCGATGCCGCTGCCACAGGAATGCCGAATTGGAACAGTTCATCACTCACACCACCAAATGCTGCCGCAGTGCCAGGGGTGACTTTAGGGCTACACATACCTTCACCACGTACAATGGTCGCGAGTTGATGTGCGTTGAGCTGCGCGATAAAGTCTCGCATCTCAGCGCGTCCCTGTTTCACATCTTCTAAACGAATCCCTTTGTCTCCAGTAATGGTGTAACTGGTAGGTAGGTTGTCGATAATGCGCTTTTCAAGATCAATAGAGCGTGTGTTAACGGCTTCCAATCCGAGGCTAAATGATCCCTCTGATAGTTCTGGTTTTATACGTTCAAACGCAATGACTGGTGCTAATGCTTCGCTGACTTGCTCAATAATTAACGTAGATTTTATTGACCAGCATGCATCTATGTTTACTGCCTCTCTAACGCTACCACCAAGACTAAATTGGTAATCGCCGGCCTCTAATAACCAACAACTCTTGTGTCCAGTCACGCCAGTGTCATCGTATGAACTCAATACATGAGCTGGAACGCGGATGGTCAAAACCTCAGACTCACCAGGAGCTAAAGTGCTTGTTTTGTTAAAACCGACCAGCGCTTTTATTGGCTGCCCAAGTTTCCCTTGAGGGGCGGTCACGTATAAAGAAGCCACTTCCTTACCCGAATATTGATTGCCAGTATTAGTGACCAATACGTCAAAGTGAAGTACAGCGTTAGCACCGCTGCCTTCAACGGTGTATGAGCTTAATTGTCTAGAGAATGAGGTGTAAGACAGGCCAGCTCCAAATGGGAAGCGGACTTTTTCTGGCGCGAAGGTTTCAAAGTAGCGATAGCCAACATAGATATCTTCAACGTAAAGGTTGCGCACATCACTACCAAAGTTTTCATCAGAGGGGTGATCGCTAAGCTGATAAGCGATGGAGTCGGTAAGACGTCCACTAGGAGAGACATCTCCGCTTAGGATATCGGCCAACGCGTCTCCGCCTTCCATACCCGCAGCCCACGAGTACACCACGCCTTTAATAGAGTCACGATGCTCACCTTCGTCCAACCAAGACATGTCGATAACGTTGGTAACGTTAAGCACCACAATAACTTGATCAAAGTGTGCACACACCGTGTCAATCATCTGTTGCTCGGTGTCAGTGAGCAAGAAGCTACCTTTAGTTAATGCGTTATCTTGATCTTCACCTGCGGTGCGCCCAACAAATACCACAGCTTTATTTGAGATACTCTTAGCACGTGCCACAAGGTCGTCATCAAGTGGCATTTCGTGCTGGAACCATGGTTCAGCCGCCCAACCACCACCACCATCGTCAAATGGGTTATTCGCTAACCAGTCTTGATAAATCGCCACAAGTTCCTGATTCAGATTGATGCTCTGGTTGTTCTGCATACCTTGCACAGCATTGACAGTGTAAGGCACGTTAACCGCACCACCAGACCCTGTACCACTACGGTAATAATCCACTTGGCAACGACCAAACAGAGATACTGTGTCGCTTGGTAGTAGCGGTAAAACGTGTTGATGGTTACGCAGTAATACAATCCCTTCTGCCGCGGCTTGTCGGCTAACAGGAGCTAATATTTGTTGCGCTTTGAGTGCGTCATTGGCGCGTTGTATAGGGTCAGACATGAGCATTTTCCGTTAATGTATCACCGCTGGGCAGTGCAAGGTTGTTAGCGCTCTTTTTGCGATGAAGTTTATGATCATCAATGAACCAAAACTCACAGTCAAAAAGGAACCGGTTTCTATTGTGCAATGTACTACGGTTTTTTTTGGTTTTGTGAATAAAGTATTGAGTATTTGAAAGCGCTCTCAAAACTTTCATGGACCGTGAAAGTTTCACAGAAAGGTGACCTTAATCACCCTATATCTAGTGGGGAATTATTTGGAAAAGAACGGATAAAAATCCACGTAGTGTATATTGTGCGCGATATTTCAGCAGTAGTCTTAAACGTTTTTATCAGTGGTACTAGGAATGATCAATCGTATGTATGTGCATACCTTCATAAGGCATTAAAAAAGCCTCTGAAACAGAGACTTATGTCATTTATGTTAGAGAGCTAGACTACTGAATCGGTTATTCAATATTCGTATCTGAATGTGGAGTTAAATATTAAATTAATTAAAAATCAAATAATTGAAGGTTAAATGGTCTTAAGTATTCTTTGTTGACCACCAATCTAACCACCAGTAATTCGCTTCCTAGGTACGAGCCTAGTAGGCTATGCGTTACCTTAACTCACCCCATGCCTGATGCAAAGTATCAGCTTTGAGTATCCTTCTTCAGTTACGTGATAGTTATCCATATTCATATGGACATTATAGTGTCCACAAACAATGAAATAACGCTATAATAGATACTATTGTGTCCTATAAGGTTGCGTATGAACTTTTCACTTTTAGATGATACCGATGTTAGCCAAGCTTTTGCTTCTCATCTGCGGGGCTTGCGTAAACAAGCGAAGCTATCGCGAGAGGCACTGGCACTGCGTAGTTGTGTACCAGCTTCGACCATAAAAAAGTTTGAACTCACCGGGCAAATTTCATTTCGTCAGCTGCTGCTTTTGTGGCAGTCGCTGGATTCACTAGACAGGCTTTATCAACTGACACAAACAACGGCTGACCGTACCGCTTTACCGACCAGTATAGAAGAGGTGCTTAAAGATGGGCTTTAAATCCATTCAAAAGTTGAATGTGGAGCGCACTCTCACAACGGGCGAAACTGTATCGGTGGGTGTATTAGCGCAAAACCGCCAAGGTGTTTTCTTTCAGTATGATGAAAGTTATCTAAGCAGGTTTGGCAATTTATCCCCTTTTACTCTTCAAGGCGATGTGCGATTACAGCAAGCACCGAAAGAGCCTCACCAAGGTATACACGGCGTTTTTGGAGACAGCCTTCCCGATGGTTGGGGTTTGTTGTTGCAAGATCGTGTGTTTCGCCAACAAGATATAATACCCGCACAAGTAACAGCAATGGATAGACTGGCTTTGGTTGGCCAGCAAGGAATGGGGGCATTGTCTTTTACACCTGTATCAGAGCTCTCATTAGTTCAGCGTTCAGAAATTGATTTGGAAACACTTGGGCTTGAAGCCCAAACCTTGTTCGACCAGTCCCTCTCTGACGATCTAGACGGTAGCACTCAGCAAGTGTTAGCAACCTTGGTAGCAGTTGGCAGCTCCGGCGGTGCTCGCCCTAAAGCGCAAATTTATATGCCCTCTGGTGACGCGACGCAATGCCGCACTTATGTACAGCCTGGCGATGAAGCATGGTTAGTTAAGTTTACTTCGAAGAACTTAGCATTGGGCCACGAAGAAGGTTTGTGTGAAGCGGTCTATTTAGAAATGGCTGAATTGGCAAAATGTCAGCCACCGATTTGGCAGCTAATTGAAGCACCTGTGAGTAGCGGCGCTAAAGCATGGCTTGCGTTAAAGCGTTTCGATTATTTACCCGCGCAGGAGAAGGTTGGGCGCTTACATATGCATAGTGCTTGTGGTTTGTTGGATGCTGACTTCCGAAGCCCGAGTTTAGATTACAGTGATCTGATTAAGGCCAGCCGTCAACTTTGTAAGTCACCCGCTGCTGGGCAACTTCAATTTCGTCGCGCAATGTTTAACTTGTTTGCAGCTAACCAAGACGATCACAGTAAAAACTGGGGCTTTTTACAAGCCGATGATGGCAGTTGGCAACTCGCCCCATTTTACGATGTAACCTTTAGCCCTCACCCTTTTAATGAACATGCTACCGCCTTTGCAGGGTATGGAAAAGCACCACCACTTAAAGTGATGCAAAAGCTAGCGGCCAGTGCAGGCTTTGCTAATTGGAAGAAAGCACAACAATGCATTCAAGAAGTTGTTGATGCCATTAGTCAGTTTAGGCCGCTTGCTGAGCAACGCGGGGTGAGTAAGACCACTGTGTTAGCGATAGAAAAAACACTCGCAGAGCGCAAGCAAGAAAATGCGGCACTGCTGGTTTGAGATGATGATTTTTATGATGACGTAGCATTAAGATAAATAAGGCGAGTAGGAAAAGCATGAAACTAGGTCGAAATGAACTTTGCCCTTGTGGCAGCGGTAAAAAGTATAAACGTTGCTGTATGAACAGTATCTCTCAACAACATGCGTCTATGTTGGATGATATTGAGCAAGTTGCTGTAATGAACCCTAACTTGTCTTTAGAAGAGCTTAATATCGTTGCAGAGCAAAAAATGAAGGCGGCTAATGAGCGGCCTCATCCTGACTTTTGCGGCCTTTCGCCAACACAAATGAGTAATTGGTCATGTGCGCCTTTCAAGGAATTGGAAGGGGTAACAATACACACGCCATATAATCTAAAAACCAGCCCAGTGATGCGTTATTTAGAATTAGTATTAGATGAAGCGATGCAAAACGATGGCTCATTTAAAGCTACCAGCAAAGGTAACTTGCCGACAAAAATTGTTAAGCAGGCTAGTGAATTATTGCCAGAGTTTGCCGTTTCTGAATTTGAACGACACATTAGCATCAGTGAATATGCAGGCAGTAACGAAGATAAGTTCAATGCATTGCATTACAGCCGAGTGCTGGCAGAGATAGCGGGTATCATCTATCGTCGAAGCGGGCGTTATCATGTTAAAAAAGCAGCTCAAAAGCAGTACCTAGCACACGGCATTCAAGCATTCTTTATCCCTATGCTCGAAGCAGCAACCTCTCAGTACAATTGGGGCTACCTAGATGGATGGGAGCACGATATTGATCTAAGAACCTTCTGGCTATTTATGCTTTGGCGCTTGCAAAGTCATGGCAATACGGAGCAGTTGATTGAAGAGGTTATTACCGCATTCCCAGACTTACTGCTGAGATGCCCTGAAGATGAGTACTCGTCCCCAAATCAGCTACTAGGCACAATGATTGAATCGCGCTTTATTAAACGCTTCCTGGAGTTTTGGGGCTTTGTGACGGTTGCGCCAATGAGGCATGTTAATGAGCTTAGGACGCCGGATAAAGTAGAAGTGCAACCATTGATGAAGAAAGTTTTTCAATTTGATGTTTAGCGTAAGATAAAAGAGCAGGGTTGGGCTTCTACTTTTCTAGCATTCAGCTAATCCATCACCGTACTTTTTTATAACGTGTTAAAGAATACGGTGATGGTAAGTGTCTTTGGGTAAGTTGTTGTATTTTAACTGTTTTAGTGCAATAAAATACAATCGTGACTATTATTCGATATTCTGGATCTGAATATCGACTAAAGATGGTAAATTTATATTATTCAATTGCTTGGTGGTTTGTTGTTTGTGATTTTATTGAACTAACCACCACTTTAGCCGCCTGAACCTGCTATACATTAGACTTCAAGTACTCTTGTCGAATTAAACTTTCTACATACTCATTTTTGTTCATGGTGTGCTTTGCCGCAAGTTCATCAAGCTGGCTTTTGACATCATTGTGAAGAACAAAGCTACACGCTTTCTTGCCTTTCATATTGTCTCTATGTTTCTTTTGGTGCCAAGCTTTGTTGATGTTAATCAGGAATAGTTTTTTACTTTCAGCACTGGCGTACCAAGCATCAAATGAAGCACATAAAGCTAAGTATCGTTCTTTTGCGTTCTGTGGAAAAACCCCAAGTATCGGAGGGCTAGATGTTGTATTGCTGTTCTGAAAGTACGACGTAAAGTAGCCCCATGCCCAAATGCATTGTTCTTCATCCTTTGGACTTAACCAGCGTAAAGGTTTGGGGGCTATAAAGATGGATTGCCATACCTGTTTCATTGTCGCTAGTTGTTGGCGCTGTATTTCATTCGCCCAGTTTCCCATATCAAAAAATCGAACAATTTCTGTGTAACGTTCTTTTGAATTAGTTGGCATAGGGTTTAATCCGTATGCGTTATAAAACTTTGCAAACTGCGGAGCTGGGTATAAACCTGGGACTTGTATGCTGAACGATTGATCAATTGCTATATATATCCACGCCCAATAGTTACAGCGTTCATCAACTTTCAACCAGTCAAATTCATCCAATGGGAGTAGGTATGTGGAGGCATTATCTACGAGCTCTTTTGCTTTTACTCTCTTCTGATCATCGAACTCATACATATCATCGATGGCTTGATTAACGATAAGAATTGCTTCTGATACCGTTGCAGGCTTGGGCCTTTGAAGATGGTTGTTTTTAAATAGTTCATAGATGAAGTATTCAGCTTGACGAAGGTTTATACCTGTACTTGATACCCATGATGGAACACTAGTTATTGCAGTCATAACAACACTTACTAAGTAGTATTTTTGGTTGTGATTAATATAAATTTAAAGTGGTAATATCGTCAATGTTAAGTAGTGTTTTATGTGTTTTACATATCACTATTTTGATTTATTATCATATGGTTAGGTTGATTTTTTGTTGGTTTGAACATGTTTTTATGGAATTAGAGCTTTTGTGTTGAAGCCTTGGTAAGAAGGTTTCGGGGTGGCTGTTGCACTAGACGGCATAGGCTGGTGAACTTTTAATGTGACAAATTGGAAGAGTTACTGCATGTAATAAAGGTTGCAGTCATGGAATGACATAACTTCAGAGCGACTTCCGTTCTAATCACCCTAGCTAGGTCCAATCTTTGGCTCACCATCGACATGACTCCAGTACTACAGCCTTGAAAGAAACAATGCTCTCTGTGGATTAGTAATATAGCTACTACAACAAACATTCTTTATAAGAGCATTACTAGCAGTACAACACTCAGTAGCCACACTACTGATGAATGCAGTACATGTTGATTAGTCAGTTAAGATCTCTAGCCATAGGCAATAGAGATTCACTCACTGCTAAGGCAGAACAGTTTTATGTAAGTTATTACGCATCATTCTCTTTCTATGTGAAATCAAATAACACATAGGAGAGATTTTCATGGACATGTTTCAATTTGCTCAAATCCCGGCTAAGTATGGTTCTTTAAACCAATACCACCTTAGCCGTATCAATGACACAGTTATGGGAGCCTTGGAGCTCTATTGTCGTATGCTCTTAGTTCGAATAGATCTACGTATCCCAATCAATGGAATGAACTCTGATAACCCACTAGAACGTGATGTACCAATTTGTTTTGTGAATATAGGTGTTGGTTTGATTAAGCGGTTTATTGCTTCACTAAATGCTCAGATCGCTACAGATCAGATGAATAAAGCGAAGGAAGGAAAGCGAGTCTATGATTGTCCGCTGAACTACATATGGGTAAGAGAGCGCAATACGAGCTACAACGAGCATTACCATCTAGTAATTATGGTTAATCAGAACTCTTACTACCCATTTGGTCGATTGCATCATGAAGGTACGCTTGCTTGTATGGTGCAAAAAGCATGGGCTAGTGCATTAGGGCTTACGACAGATGAGGTTGAGGGATTAGTTCATATCCCTGAGCGCCCTATGTATACGTTGAACCGTAATCACCCACCAGCACAATTACAGAAAGATTTAGGTGAAGTAGCACTTCGGTTGGCTTACTTGGCAAAGAATGAAACTAAGGTACTTGGTGATGGTCACCGTAACTTTGGATGCAGTAACCCGAGGAAGGGATTGATTTAGCTTCAATAATGATAACATTTATCGTACGGCTAAAGCATTTGCTGAGACTAGGAGTGGTTTAGCTTTGATCATTACAGAAGCATGGCTTCGTACATTGAACTTAGATTACTTTGGTCATAGTTGGTTCGTTCACTTCCCTGACAACCCCTTGTATGAACTAAGTGCTAATGATCCGAATCTTCACCTAGCGTATGTTGATTGTTTCTATCGGCTATCGGCTATCGGCTGAGCTATTTGGCAAAAGCCGACACCAAAACCTATCAGCACCACCAGCGTTCTTTTGGTGGCAACCTTAAGTAAAGCGTCGGTTACTGATTTAATTATCTTTATTGGGTAGGGTATATTTCTACCCTGTTTAGTTTTGTAAAGGAATGGACATGCAATTATTGGATGAAGAATGGAAAGGGTGGAGTGAATGGTATCGTCTTACAGAAGTCGATTTGAGGGCCATTCCAACTGACGTCGCTGGAACGTACATCATTGCTTGTAATGAAAGCCTAAGCCGAGCTCACGGTGCTGACGATCAAGGTGTGCTAGATATTGGTGAGAGCGGAAATCTTAGAGGTAGAATTAGAGCATTTAAGCGCTGTGCTACTGGCGAAAGCAAAAAGGGACATATGGCTGGTTGGCGCTATTTCTCACTTGGATATCATGAGATCCACCCCTTTGAGTCCCTGTGGGTTTGTTATCGGATTTGTGATGACAAAGACGCTGCATATCGTGAGGAAGGGCGATTACTTCGAGCATATGTTGAGCAGCATTATGAACTCCCCCCACTAAACTATAAGTTCAATTGGTCACAATCTGAATCAAAAAAAGAGGCTGTTTAACTGTTTTGCGTAAAGTGTGTAGGCCCAAGGCCTACACACTCAAGTTATCACGTTGCTGAATCTTTGATGCGATCCATTGCTGAACTTCCTCTTCAACCCAAGCAACGGATTTCGCACTAAGAGATATCGCAGTTGGAAATTCACCTTCGTTGATACGCTTGTAGATAAAAGAGCGGGACATCCCTGTAACTCGAATAACCTCTTTCATGCGCATGAGGCGACACGTTGTCGGTAACTGCTAAGTGGTTCTTGTTTGGTCGTTCATAGCACTAACTCCCTAAAGTCATTATCAATATCATCTTGAGTCACACCAATGTAGCGTAACGTCACGCCTTCTGAACTATGGCGAAGCATTCGCATTACTCGTGCAATATCTTTGGTGCTTTTGTACAAGTGATAACCTCTGGTCTTTCGCATCGAGTGAGTCCCTAACGGAAAACTAATCTCTTCACCAATCGATGAAAACGCTTGGCTAACAGCCCGACGACTCAATGGGTTGGCAGCTTTGTTTATCGCTTGCTGATTTCGGTAAGATTGAAATAGATAAATGTGGTGTGGATTCTCCTTTTTAATCCGCATGATGATTTCTAAGCTTCTTGGGTTTAATGCTATCTGGGCGACTTTGCCCGTTTTAGACTCTCGAATGGTTAAACGGTCCTCTTCGATGTCCCTGAACTTAATCGCCAGTAAATCAGAAATCCGTAAAGCGAGATTGATACCGACATTCCAGATGTCTGACATTTGCTTACTATGCCGTATTTCTAATAAGTGGCCGATGAGCTGGATAGTGTCACGGTTTTTCACCGCTTGAACTTCTGCCATAACGCAGCTTCCTTTTTTCGATGAAAATGATGATTAGAGGAACTTCAAAGCAGATCAGAAACGAAAAGCCTTGTTTCATAAGGGTTGGTAAGTTCCCAAATTGCTAAAATGGGAACTTGGATGCTTTTCAGCTCTTGGTGACTTTAATTTGGTCAAACACACCATCAGATAAATACTCCAAAAAGTTACCTTCCCAAATTCGATAGAAAGATTTCACTTCTCGATGTGCTAAAGCGCAAGGTGCTAAAAACATCTGCCTGAATATGTTGCTCTCAATATTGAAATCAAGCTCGATGGTTAATTCTGGATAGACAACTCCAGAATAGGCAAAGTCGGTGATGTAACAGAGTCGCCACTTATCACCTTCATTACGGATCATGATTTCTACTGGATGATACCCACCAGCTTCAGCTTTATAGCTCGTGTCACGAAAGTTAATGGTTAAGGTATCTGAATAGTAATCAAGACTCGCTTCCTGAACCTGCTTAGTAATAGCGTTATGAAAGCGAGTTGAGATAGGCAGCACACAAGGGTGAAACTGCATCGTTTGAATTTTGGTTGCGGCTGGCATGGTATGCCTCCTAGGTTAGTGGTGATGCGATAGATGATTCAGTGGGCGTATCGATATTGACGAGCGTTGCTTGAATACCGTCAAAGGAGCCTTGTTGAATATGCTTGAGGAAAGACCGTTCATAACTTTGATATAGACTGGTTACTTGTGGCTGGTGGAGCTCGCAACGTTCAATGTCTGGTTGATAGAACCATCCACGCAGAAAATTGAAGTAAAGCTCGACCTCCATCTTTTCGGTTTGTTCGTCTGGATAAGCAAAGCTAGCAACAAAGACGATGTTCCAATGAGTGCTGTCTGATTGATTTATCGATCTGTTGAGTTGGATCTCGACAGGATGAAAACCACTACGATCTTGGTAGTAGCTCGACACTCGAAAGTTAAGGGCGATCCGTGATGCAAAGGTAGGGACATCTAATTGCTCAGTAAGAGCATTGAGGTATTCCACCAGCAGTCGATGTGGTGTGGTTTGGCTCATAACAAACCTCGCTCAGCAAAGGACACGCATTGCTTACCGACCACAATGTGATCTAATACTCGAATATCAATTAGTGCCAATGCATCAGAAAGACGTTGAGTAATTCTACGGTCAGCTTGTGATGGCTCAGGCAAGCCAGATGGATGATTATGACCAAAGATAACCGCCGCCGCATTCAACATTAATCCTTCTTTAACGACTTCTCTTGGATAAACGCTAGCGGCATCAATGGTGCCAAAGAACATCTCCTTGTATTCAATCAGTTGGTTTTGATTATCAAGAAACATCACGGCAAACACTTCTCTGTCGTAATGCGCCAGTTTCATCTGTAGGTATTGCTTAGTGTTTTTTGGGCTGGTGAATGAGCCTGCCCGAGAATACTTGGCCGCTAGCAGAGTCGCTGCGGTCTCTAAGATTTGACGAAGCTCTGTAGGCTCGTTTGACGTGTAATGATTTGAATGCATGTACTTTCCTTCTGTGCGTTAAAGGTATGTGCACCCAAGTAATATGTGGCTAAAAATAATGGAATCCTTCCCTATAGAAGCAACCCAACTACGTTGAGCCGCTTTAGGTTATGGGCGCTGTTTATCTTGTTGTTTAGCCCAGTTGTAACCGCTCACAACGCCATAGATGAACAATTCGATTAGCGTCTTAGTAGGTTGGTGGGGATTCACCATTCGCCTCCTTGTTGATGTGGTACAAGCCTGCGCCAACGATAAAGCCAGCAATGAAAACAAACGGCATAAGTGCCTCCTGCTCTGTTTGATTTAAGAAAAGTGCATAAATGGAAGCCTGCGATTAACTGGCTTCAGAAAGGTAATGTGTGGTTAAAAAAAGTTGGAGTGTGGTGATTTACGTAGTGGAGTAATTAAATGCACATTCTCGTTATCTCATGAGTTGAACTAACCGGAATTCATCATGAGATTTTTAAAACTACAACAAGTCATGGACAAAACAACACTGTGCCGCAGTAGTATCTATATTCTTATTAAAGCAGGTGATTTCCCCAAAAATGTTACTGTCATGGGCAAGCGCAAAGCCTGGCTTGAAAGTGAGATTGACGACTGGATGATGAGCAAAATTGAGAGTGCGGAACTGTAAATTAAATAGCAAGTCACGGCAATTGGGTTTATATTATTCACAGATTTATTGTTTTTATAAACCAAGCCGTTGCTTGAGAGGATACCATGTTTGCAGAACGCCTAGAACGAGCCCGCAAGGCTGCCGGGCTATCAATGAGTGCATTAGCCAGCGAAGTTGGCCTATCCGCTAACGCCATTAAAAAGTACGAACATGGCACGACAATGCCCTCCTCTTCAAACTTGCTGAAGCTGGCAAAAGCACTAGATGTGCGCACTGAGTATTTCTTTCGTCCAACGAAGGTGAAGCTCGAAGGTGTCGAGTACCGCAAACGTGCTAGCACACCAAAGAAAATGCTGGACCGAATCAATGGTGACGTTCTAGATCAGGCAGAACGCTGGCAAGAGCTTCTAGAGCTGTATCCAGACTCGGTAAAACCGATCCCTGAGTTTGCTCTACCTGATGAACTGCCGCAGCAAATCACTAGCCTGGAACAAGCCGAAGACTTAGCTATTCAAATGCGTCATGCTTGGGATCTAGGCTTAAACCCGATTCACGATATGATCGATACCCTAGAAGCTAAAGGGGTGATGATCATTACCACTGATGTGGAAACAAATAAGAAGTTTGATGGTTTAGCGGGGAAAGTTGGCAGTACGCCAGTCGTCGTGATCTCTACCGCTCAAAGTGGAGATCGCCAGCGCTTTACCTTAGCTCACGAGCTAGGTCACTTAGTCGTGCATGGTCGCTTGGTTGAAGGCACTGATGAAGAGAAGGTTTGTAACGCCTTTGCTGGCGCATTTCTTTTGCCAGCCCAAACGCTTGTTGAACACCTGGGTGAAAAACGTCGCCATATTGAACCGCGGGAATTATTTATGCTTAAGCACGAATACGGCATTAGCATGTTGGCAGCACTGTTTCGAGCAGGGCAATGCGGCATCATTACACCTGCGAGTCAGAAGAATCTGTTTATGCTGTTCAGCAAAAATGGCTGGCGAACTCAAGAGCCAGGTAAAGCCTACCCGCAAGAAACCACTTACTTGCATAAGCAATTGGTTTATCGTGCTTTAGGTGAGGAGTACATAGGGGAATCAAAAGCCGCTGAGTTACTAGGCATGTCTGTCTCTAGCTTTCATAAAGAACGTAAATTAGAGCGATAGTGTGGGACATTACAGGTGTGGAGTCGCTAAAAATGGAAAAATCACTTGTCCAATTATCACCTGATGATAAGATGCTATTCAATATGTGTATTCATACAGTGTAGGTTTGAATAATTGTGGCAGAAGAGATAAGACAAAAACGTTGCGTGATAGGAATTCGTGGTCAACTACCAGATCCAGATTATTCGGTAGACATCTGGTTTGACTCACTTAAATCAGTTGCTAATGTGCTATCGAAAGAAAACCAACACTTATTAAAAGTAATCGCGGAACAACAACCTCAGTCAGTGACAGAACTAGCCATCTTAACTGGACGCGCTGTAAGTAATGTATCGAGAACACTGAAAACTTTAGGAAAATACAACCTAGTTGAAATGCAGAGTATGAATAAAATGCTTTGTCCCAAAACCGTCTATCAAGAATTTTTAGTAGTAGTGAATAATGAAGAATAACCATAAAGAATATAAACCACGTACAATTTCACTTTTCTCTGGCTGTGGAGGCTTAGATTTGGGCTTTCATCAAGCTGGTTATGATATTGTTTTTGCTAACGATATCGAGAAGAGAGTGGCAGATACTTATAAGTTTAATCTTGGTGATATATTAATTAGAGATATTACTCAAGTGGATATTGACGAGGAAATACCTGAAAATATTGACGTAGTTTTAGCTGGTATACCATGTCAACCTTTCTCAAATGCTGGCAACAGAAAAAGCATGGATGATCACCGAGGAGGTTTGTTTGAAAGTGTTATGTCTATTGTGGATAAGAAAAAACCAAAAGTTGTTCTTTTTGAGAATGTACGAGGGTTTATTTCATCAAAAGATGATCAAGGAATTCCAATGCCAAAGCGTATTGAAAATGAATTGATGGAGCATGGTTATAAAACCTTTTGGAAATTGCTGAAGGCATCTGACTATGAGGTTCCCCAGAACAGGTATAGGGTTGTAATCATTGGACTAAGAAATGATATTGATATTGATTACAAATTTCCGGAAGTGATAGCCGGGCAGGACTTAAGTGTCAAAACTGTAATTGATGGTAGTATTTTAGGTGATGAACAGCATGAGGTATGGGCTTTATCTCCACAATCCCAATTATTGTCCTCTTACATCCCTCCCGGTGGTTCTTGGAAAAATATACCGGATGAAGTTTTACCTGAGCGGTTAGTAAAGATTCGTAGTGATATGAAAAAATACAGATCCCCTAACTTTTATCGAAAATTTAACCTTGATGAAGTTATGGGAACCATTACAGCAGCCGCGACACCAGAGAACTCTGGAATTTTACACCCTCTAGAAAATAGACGCTATTCAGTACGTGAAATTGCAAGGTTTCAGTCATTTCCAGATGAATTTAAATTTATAGGAGATAGCATCCCGAGCAAATATAAAATGATTGGTAATGCAGTACCTCCAAGGCTTGCTTATCACATAGCAAGTAGCTTATTGGATCAAGTGTTTCATAAGGATATGCAATGAGTTTATATTTGTCTGAAGACTTACTAAGGTTGGCACTCAAGGGATTAAGGGAATTAAGTCCCGGTACTGAGGTTAGGCAAGGGGCTACTCAGGACGTTAGTGCCATAAGGCATTGCTTAGCCTTAGATAAGCTATTGAAAAAACACTCGTTACGTAGTGCTAAGTTACAACACAAGTCAGATCCATATCTTCAAGAATTTATTCTGAATGTTGGTGAAGTAGTATCCGTTGGGGAAAAAGGGAATTATACCCCCAACTTAATTAACGATATAAAGTCCAAGTCTGATTTTGGTGTTGGAAGTAACTTAATCAGTGCAGGTGTGGCGACACACTCAATTCAGTCACCACAGAACTATCCAAAGAAAGCTGGTAAGGGTTTGATTTCAATAGATAAGTATGATTTCTCATTATTGGATGGTTATGTCGATAGATTGAAGGATAAATATAGTTTTGAGAAATTAGGCTTTTCTTTTTTGATTTGGCTTAATAGATTCGAAGATTTTGAAGAGTCAGATAAAAATCCGTTAAACCTTTTTGAAAAACTAAAAAAAACGGTGAAAGATAAATATTCTGATAACCTTGCTGATTTAATCATTTACTCTACACAAGAACGCTTTGAACGTCATGTTAAACAATTATCTGAGCTGTTATCTGACAGGAAACCTGACTTGCTAAGTCTGTTTGAAACCTCTAATAATAACGATGAGGTTTTCGGCACGGGGGGAGATTCTGAAGTTACATTGCTATCAAAACCATTTCTTTTATTCGCAGGTATCTCAGGCACAGGTAAAACTCGTTTTGTCCGTGAGCAAGCTAAATTAACAGGCTCGATAGACGATACTTATTGCCTTACTTCTGTCCGCCCTGATTGGCATGAACCATCAGATTTACTAGGCTATACATCAAGACTTAGCGGTAATGCCGAGTACATAGTTACCGATGTACTGAAGTTTATCGTAAAGGCATGGATTGCGATAAAAGATGCTGGAATTACCCTTGAAAGCAAAAAAGCATTCGGTGAGAAAGATCAACAGCAGCAAGTAAAACCTTATTGGCTTTGCTTGGATGAAATGAATCTGGCACCGGTAGAGCAGTATTTCGCAGATTATCTCTCCGTGCTAGAAACCAGAGAATGGGCTTGGCAAGGTAATGATTTTACTTACCAATGCGATCCGCTATTAAAAGCGACAGTGTTTGAGGCGGTTGATAAAGATAAACTTAAGGGTGAGTTAGGATTAATTGATCACGATGAGTTGTGGGACCACTTTGTTGCTAATGGCATTAGCATCCCGTTTAATTTAATTGTAGCGGGTACGGTCAATATGGATGAAACCACACATGGTTTCTCTCGAAAAGTTATCGACCGAGCATTAACTTTTGATTTTGGTGAGTTCTTTCCTAATGATTTCGATGCTTTTTTTGATGCAACCTCAGAACCTAAAGCGCTTAGCTACCCAGTGCTTACTGATGGACGAAACAAGATTGAACTAAGCAGTACTTTTGATAAAGATGGCACTTTGTCTGTCGCTTTCCTAAAGCAAATTAATGATATTTTGGGAAACACCCCATTTAAGCTTGCTTACCGTGCTTTAAATGAATTGCTTCTAGCTGTAATTACACAAAACCCCAACAATGAAATCGAACTTCAATCTGTTTGGGATGATTTTTTAATGTGTAAAGTGCTACCTCGTATAGAAGGTGACATTGACAAGCTCACGAAAGGTGATAGCGATAACTCAATATTAGAGCAGCTTAGTGCGCTACTTAGCGAGCAGTTGAATAACATTTGGGCTACACAATCTCGCCAAGATCTGTTTCGTAAATCGCTTGAAGATGATCCTCCAATAACAATAGAGTGTCGAAGCAAGGTAAAACTTGAATGGATGAGCGACCAATTGAAGAATGGCTTTACAAGTTTTTGGCCATAGAAGGTGGTAGGCATGCAAACTTTGATTTGTATAGAAACACCTGAGTGGGAGTTAACAATAAGTAGCCAGCACCTTGAGGCAAGACAAAGTACTTATTTCAATATGCTTAGCCAAAGAGGAGTACTGGCACCTATTAGTAAATTGCAAATTCAGCCTGCGATCAGTCCAGAAAACATAACCATCTGTGACCAAAAGAGTGTGCTGATTGATGACTCTCCTTTGTCTGAGGTAACTCTTCCTGCCCCGTTATTTTTTGAAAATGCTCAATATCAATTTGAGTGGGTATTTTTGCAAGAAGGCATTGAGCAGGCTTTTATTGCTCATGCTCTACAGGGAGTCTCTGATGCTTTTCGTTTTACACCGAAACGTAAACATAGTGCCGCTAGCCTAATTGGTACAATTAATACAGGTAATGATATTGGTCAATTTGCGTTACCTCTTACCTATTACATTAAAGGTAAGGAAAAGCAATTTAAGCTGACCTTAGAAGTATTGCCAACGAAGATGCAGCTGCACAACGACTTACCTGCTATGTATCGCCGTCTCGATGAGACTTTTCCATTATGGCGCTTCAGCTTGGCGGAGAAGACCGAGCAAAGCGCAGATAAGAGCCAACATCGTGGTAACTTTCCACTATTGTGGTTAGCGCAGTTTAAGGCGTTGAGAACGTCACTTGAGGACGGGTTGAAAGTTATCGCAAACTCGCCACATAACCGATTACAGAAAAAAAACGTTAATATTAGAGCGGATCGACTCAAAGGGCGTTTATCAAATCGATTAGCGGAGCGTGTAAAAGAGGATATTGCCAATAAAATATATGACAAGCGATATCAACAACAAAAACAACACCTCAGTTTAGATACGCCAGAAAATAGATACATCAAGATGGTCGTTGTTCAATGTAAGCAGCAGCTAGAAAGTATGTCCCAGAAGCTCGAGGCTCATACCAACAAAGGCGAGACAACGTACGCCCGTCTATCGGAGCACTTCTTGAATGAATTGAAGGAGTGGCAACAGCCATTGATAAAAATGGAAAAGTATAGCTTTTTGAAAGAGGT
Source organism: Vibrio sp. qd031 (assembly GCF_002100145.1). Classification (GTDB taxonomy): domain Bacteria; phylum Pseudomonadota; class Gammaproteobacteria; order Enterobacterales; family Vibrionaceae; genus Vibrio. The sequence continues at coordinate 22,218 of NZ_JXQD01000023.1, read as the reverse complement.
GGGAGATTTTTCTGGACAACATCGTGAGTCTTTAGTTTTGCAGCAAAAAACAGGCTACAGTGCAGTTTACAAGGTGTGGCAGGAACTAAAATATTACTTGGATATTTTTGCGAAGCACTCAACAGTGTCAATGAAGTCTGTCGCGGAAACGTATGAAGTATGGTGCTTTTTAGAAATACGAACAATTTTATTAGAAGTGCTTGGCTTTCAAGAAAAAGAACACCAAAAAACAAAGCTAAAGCTTAATGACTATTTTGAATTACAACTTAAAGATGGTTTAACTGGCGCAGGGGCATTTGCATTCGAACGAGCCGATGGGCTTCGGGCAAAGTTAGCCCATGAACCGGTCTTTCGTCGAGCTGGTCAACATATTCGGTCGTTTGGTGTGACACAAAAACCCGATATCTTGTTAGAAGTTACTTTCCCAGATGGTAAGACGTGCATTTGGTTATTTGATGCCAAATACCGCATAAAGACCCAAAACAATCGATATGACGTAGATGATATTGATTGTAACGATTACGTGCCCGACGATGCGATTAATCAGATGCACCGGTATAGAGATGCCTTAATTCGAGTTGATGAACAAAAAGAGTCCAGAAGCAAAAGTCGTCCAGTTTTTGGTGCCTTTGCTTTATACCCAGGCTTTTATGACCAAGGCAGTGATGAAAACCCATACCAATCGATGATAGCTGAAGTCGGGATTGGTGCCTTTGCTTTGCTGCCTAGCGCAAATGGCAATAAGAACTCCTGGCTCCAAGCCTTTTTACTGCATCAGCTAGGAACGGGTATCAGCGCTTACACTACTGAATCGATACGTGATGATCTTTATGTTAATGAGCCAGCACGTATTCCATACTCAGGAATGCAGCAAGTGCTTCACCATGATCTTGTGTTGATATCGAAGCTTGGTGAAAGTCGTGAGCAAGACTATATCGATAACTTTAACAGTGGATTAGCAGAGTGGTTTCATATTCCAGTTTCTGTCTTTGATAAGAAATTCGGAAAACATATTGTTCAAGAATTGAGATACTTAGCCGTGATGGCCAATTGTGCAAGTTCGCTTGAAATCACAATGGTTTATAGAATTAAAAAGGTAGTGCTGTCACAGCGTGATGACATATCTGCTAAGCAAGCGGGTATTGATGTTTCTAAAGTCAGTAAAAACCAATACTGGTTATTTGAGCTTGGTGCAGCTATTTCACTGGACCAAGTGATCCAGTGTGATCCTACTGCTGGATTCAGACAGTCATTGAAGCTAGCTAAATTAGATAACATGCAAATAGCTAATAGTTTCAGTGAAATTGTGCCTATTTATGAACGCAGTTATCGCTAGTCTTTAGCACAAGCCTCATGTTGATGGAAATAGTTAGCCCAGCATGATTTTTTGTAGAGTGACGCTAAATTGACGACTGTAGTGCTGTAGCCAGCTTACTTAAAGCCACTCTCCGCTCTTCCAAATAATCATACTGATCATATATCCCCTCTACACCCTTTAACTTGTGATTCAAGCATCTCTCGGCCACATGGCCGGGGGTGCCTTGTTTTGCCAGTAGCGTACGGCAAGTACGGCGCAGGTCATGTACCGTAAAGTGCGGCATGTCGCCCATCAAGTTAGGCGGTTGTTTCTTCTTACCGGCTTCATGACCAAATAGCTTAGTAATCGCTCTGTTAAGCGTGTCTGGGCCCATGTGTGGGCTCTTACTGGTTCGCCTGCTAGGAAACACATACTCAGATCCAAAGCCCCTTATCTTCAACTCCTCAAGCCACTTCAAAACTTCTGGTGCTAGCGGGATAGTAAAGCCAACATTAGTTTTACTGCGATCCTCTGGTAAGTGCCATAACCCTTCCTCTAGAACAAATTCGTTCCATCTCGCTTCACACAATTCTGATTTACGTACACCTAAACAAACCAATAATGCACAGGCCAGATAGTTATCACGGCTAAAGCTGGTGCTGTTTTCTCTCGCAATACGGAAAAACTCAGTTAACTCTTCTTTTTCTAATGCTCGGTCTTTGCTTAGCTCTATGCCGCCAGCATCCCTCACAGTAAATGCTGAGGCTGGGTTACTACTAAGAAGGTCAAGCTTAATACCATGGTTAAAAAGTTGCTTACAGTGGCCTAGAGCGTCATTGGCGATGGTTGGGCGACCTGAATCATTAATCGCTGTGATTGCTGTGCGAATATCACGGGCGGTAATTCTTTCGAGTGGGATGTCGCCGATGTGTGGGGCGATATCTTTGGTGTAAACACGTTTGGGGATATTCGGGTGTTTAAGGCGTTTAACTAAGGTTGGGTACCAATCTTCAAATAGGTCGTTAACGGTTTTAATGCTTTCTTGTTCTGCGCGTTTACGTTGTAAGAGGGGATCAAAGCCTTCACGGACTTGCTTCATCTTAGTGGCAGCTTCGAGACGGGCGTCAGCTAAAGAGAGGTCTCTAACCTTTCCCAGTGTCATTTCACGGCGTTTTTTATTAGAGGTAAAGCGTAGCATCCAACTTGCTGTACCTGAAGCAGGCACCACTAGATATAAGCCCTCACCATCAGCATGGCGTTGTGTTTTTTCACTACCAGCCTTAATGAGCGCTTCTACTTTCTTAACCGTCAACTTAGCCATAATCACCTCTAATCGCGCATGATTTCGGTGGGTATTAAGTTAACCACCACTTACGTTTGTGGTAAGTCTATCATACCCACCATATTAACCACCAGTTGGTGGTGGTTAATTACGTATTAAAGAATACGGTGATGGAAAGTGATTTTGCCTAAGTTGTTGTATTTTAATTGGTTGAATCCAGTAAGATACAGTTGTGGCTACTATTCAATATTCTGGATCTGCTCACGCATCTGTTCAATCAATACCTTAAGCTCTACACCAGAAGCGGTAATGTCTGTACTGATTGACTTAGACGCTAGAGTATTCGACTCACGGTTAAACTCTTGCATCATAAAGTCTAAACGGCGACCACATGCGCCACCTTTTTTCAAAATGCTGTTCGCTTCTTTAACGTGTGAATCTAAGCGATCCAGTTCTTCCGCGACATCCGATTTTTGTGCCAGAACGATCAGCTCTTGTTCAACGCGTGATTCATCAAGTTCAATTTTGGCTTCTTCAAATTTACCCAGCAGGCGATCACGTTGCCATTGTAGGATTTCAGGCATGCGAGCACGAACCTTAACGACTTCATCAGTAATCGCGTTTAGGCGTTGAACAATCAGGGCCTTCATGTTTTCACCTTCACTGGCGCGCGCCTCGATGAAATCAGTCAGAGCATCATTAAAACCAGCAAGTAGGTCTTTGTTGATGGCATCCATATCTTGCTCAGGGGTTTCCATCACGCCTTGCCACTGCATGACTTGGAATGGGTTGATTCGACTTTCTTCGCCAGTAATGGTCATGATTTTTTTCGCAGCATCAACGACTTGCCCTGCAAGTGTTTCGTTGATGATCAAATCGCTTCCTGCCGCTGTTTTTGATTCAAAGCGCAAGTGACACTCTACTTTACCGCGAGCCAAGCGCTTACGAAAACGCTCACGCAGTGATGGCTCTAGGCCTCTAAACTGTTCAGGTAAACGGAAAAACGTTTCTAGATAACGTTGGTTAACAGAACGAATTTCCCACACTGCGGTGCCCCAATCGCCTTTAATTTCTTTGCGCGCGTAGGCGGTCATACTGTAGATCATAAATGTCCTTTGAAAATCGAATATTGAGCGACGAAATAAGTTAAAACTGCGGCGAAGTGTAGCATAAAAACGCAAGTAACCCTAAGGTCGCAAAACGTCACTAGTTTCGTTATAATCGGCGCCCAACCCCATACCCCTAAGATAGGATCTCCAAATGCGTCCTGATAATCGAGCGCTTGACCAAGTGCGCAGCGTAAAAATGACTCGTGACTACACCGCTTATGCTGAAGGCTCAGTATTGGTAGAGTTTGGCAACACCAAAGTACTGTGTAATGCCACTGTCGAAGAAAATGTACCGCGCTGGCTCAAAGGCCAAGGCAAAGGGTGGGTGACCGCTGAATACGGTATGTTGCCACGCTCAACGCACTCTCGCATGCGCCGTGAAGCAGCGTCTGGTAAGCAGGGCGGACGTACAATGGAAATCCAGCGCTTGATCGCTCGCAGTCTACGTGCTGTGGTTGATCTGGAAGCGATGAGTGAAATCATGGTTACCGTTGACTGTGATGTGATTCAAGCCGACGGCGGTACACGTACCGCATCTATTTCGGGTGCGAGTGTGGCGATGGCTGACGCATTTGAAAAGCTTGTTACTGCAGGTAAATTAAAAGCCAACCCAATGAAAGGGCACGTAGCGGCGGTTTCTGTGGGCATGGTTGAAGGTGAAGCGCGTTGCGATCTTGAATATGTTGAAGACTCTGCGGCTGATACCGACATGAACGTTGTTATGACCGAAGAAGGCAAGATGATCGAAGTCCAAGGCACTGCCGAAGGCGAACCGTTTAGTCACGAGGAGCTTCTTGAGCTTCTAGCGTTAGCAAATAAAGGGATCCGCGACATCGTCGAGATCCAGAAAGAGACGTTGTCTCAATAGTTAATAGCTCCTTCGGGGGCTATTTTTTTGGGTGCCGTTTACCCAACAAAAACAGCCAATAGATAAAAGATAAAATAGAGAGAGAAAACACATGAAAGCCTATCAGCGCGACTTTATTGAATTTGCTCTAGAAAAGCAGGTACTAAAATTTGGTGAGTTTACGTTAAAGTCTGGACGCACAAGTCCGTACTTCTTTAATGCTGGTCTGTTTAATACTGGAAGCGATTTGGCGCGCTTAGGTCGTTTTTATGCTGCGGCGCTTGCGGATTCGAATATCGAATTTGATGTGCTGTTTGGTCCTGCATACAAGGGTATCCCTATTGCTACTACTACGGCGGTAGCACTCGCAGATCATCACGACATTGATGCACCTTATTGCTTCAACCGAAAAGAAGCGAAAAACCATGGTGAAGGTGGCAACTTAGTGGGCAGTGATCTCGTTGGCCGTATTATGTTGGTGGATGACGTGATCACTGCAGGAACAGCGATTCGTGAATCGATGGAGCTTATCCAAGCGAAGGGCGCGGAATTAGCCGGTGTGCTGGTTGCGATCGACCGTCAAGAAAAAGGCAAGGGTGAGCTTTCAGCTATTCAAGAAGTTGAGCGCGATTTTGGCTGCGCGGTTATTTCTATTGTAAGCCTGACAGACTTGATTGCTTACCTAGAAGAAAAAGGCGACGCTACTGAGCACTTGGAAGCGGTACGAGCGTATCGTGAACAGTTTGGTATCGCTTAAACTAAGATAAGGTTACAAAGTTAGCGAGCATGTATAGCGTCGCTAACTTTGCCTTTGTTTCGATGCGGCTCTGTTATTTTCCAGCATCACAGCATCACAGCATCACAGCATTTCTACAATTTCCCCTAATACCCTTTCTGAAAGTCGATCACATTGGCCAGTGGTTCATCATTGATCCATTTAAGGTAATTCTTCTCAAACGTTTCCAGCACTTGCTTAGGAAAGCTGTACGCAGCGACATGTGGGGTCACTGTGACATCGGGGTGATGCCAATAAGGGCACTCTTGCGAAATGGGCTCATTTATAAACACATCTAAGTAAGCATGCGCCACCTTCCCGTCGCTCAGTGCGCTGAGTAGAGAGGATGTATCAATAACCTCTCCACGCCCCACATTGAACAATAGTATCTGTTCGCACGCTTCGAAAAAATTGGCGTTAAGCAGTTGATGGGTGGCGTTGGTGCTAGGAAGCGTCGACACAACAACGTCGGCGTTAGCAAGAATTCGCGCCAATTCGTCGACGTGATAGACACAATCAAACTCACTGTTCTTGGGAGGGATGCCCTTGGTGTTGACGCCGATGGTGGTAAACCCGAATACGCTAGCGGCTTTAGCCAGGTGATTGCCAATACTGCCAGTGCCCAATATCACCATCTTTTTGTCTAACAGCGTCTGATACTCCAAAGGTTTCCACACTTTTTGAATTTGTTGATCTTTGTATCCATCGAAATGTCGAAAACGAGCAATGCAATAGCCCAATACGTATTCTGCGATTTGTGGGCCAAAGATATCTTTAATGTTAGTAAGTTGGTAGTGCTTGGGCAGCGTATCGTCCATTAATTGGTTTACGCCCGCAGCCACCGACTGAACCCACTGCACATTTGGGTAAAGGTGCAACTCTTTAGAAAGCGTTGAAGGTGAGGCCAGCAATATCGTGGCTTCTGAAATGCTTTGGGTTATCTCTAGTCCGGGCAGGCGCATTTCGCTAAGGAGCTGTGTGAACTCAGCCTCATGCTTTGTGACGATTTTAACTTTATGTGTTACCTCTGCCATGCAGATAACTCCTTTATCCAGTTTATGAAAGCGACTAAATACAGTACACTCTCGGAGACTTTTGATAAACCATTAAGCGACTATGTTACAAAACCCTTTGCAGATCCGATTAGAAAAATTCGCACCTTGGCAACACGTGACGTTCATGACCTGCTTGTGTGAGCGCATGTACCCAAATTACGCAATGTTTTGTGAGCAAACTGAGTTTGCTGACCCACAAGCCTTTAGAGCAATCCTCGACCGGATTTGGGAATCGCTAACGGTAAAAAGTGCCAAAGTAAACTTTGAAAATGAGCTAGAAAAGCTTGAAGAGCTTTTCCCAAATACGTCGGAATATGAGTTCTATGGTGTCTATCCTGCGGTGGATGCATGTGTTGGTTTGTCGACGCTTTTGCACGCGCTTTTAGACAAAGACACGTTATTTGAAGCGACGATTGAGTTGAGTCAGCATTCAATATCGACGGTCGCTCAATTGGAAGTGGCGCAAGGCAGTGAAGAGATCACCAATGATAATCAAAAAGATAATCAAGCGGTGTGCGAAGAGTGGGACGTTCAGTGGGCGATTTACCGTCCTATCAAAGAATCTGAAGAGCGTGACGTTCAACTGATTAAGGATTTACGTACTGAGCTGCGTGATGACGGTGTCAGTAATATCGGCGTAAGCCTTTAAAAGCATGACAACATAAAGGGAGGCTAGCGCCTCCCTTTTTACGTTGATGAGATGAACAAATAACTAGTCTGTATCGTTGTTCTCTCGGACGTTTTTATTTTTCTTCCACTTTTCCCAGCGTTCGTAAGCAAGCTGTTGCATGTCCGTGTTACGATCTGCTTCATCAATGATTTGCTCTCCGAGCAAGTTTTCAAAGATATCTTCCAGCGTCACCAAGCCTTGTACAGTACCATACTCATCGACGACTAAGGCCAGTTGCAGCCGCTCGGCGATCATGGTACCGAAGGCTTTAGGCAAGTTTACGTTATTTAAAAATACGTGCACAGGGCGCATTACCGCGCCTAATTGACGGTTGCCTTGACCGGCTTGCTGCAATTTAAACAACTCTAAACGGTGCACAAAACCTAAAATGTTGTCTTTTTGGTCACTGTATACCAATGGTCTAGAAAACGGACTGTCGGTGTGCTGCTCAAGAAACTCATTAATGGTTAGCTCTGCATTCACTCGAAAAAGAACCGGACGTGGCGTCATGACTTTGGTAACAGGGACATCGGGCAATGAGAGTAAGTTGTTTAATATTCGGCTTTCTCCCTCTGCAAATTCATCAGACTCATTGGCCATTAACGCCATGGCAGAAATTTCATCACGAAGCTTAGGCTCAACGCTGGCGCTGGATAGGCGTTTTGTAATTTGCTCTGAGAACCAAACAAATGGACGCAGTGCCCATACCATCCATTCGAGCAATGTCGCGGTCATTGGAGCGAGACGTCGCCAATAGGTGGCACCAATGGTTTTTGGAATGATTTCCGAAAACAGCAAAATGGCTAACGTTAATACCGCCGAAAATACACCCAACCATTTACTGCCAAATACAACAGCAGCTTGTGCACCTGCACTCGCAGCACCAATGGTATGTGCAATGGTATTGAGTGTGAGTATGGATGCTAAAGGTCGGTCGACGTCTTTCTTTAGGCTTTCAAGTTTTGCAGCACTTGGGTGGTTTTGCTGTTTAAGCTGAGCGATATAACTTGGTGAAATACTAAGCAATACAGCTTCTAAAACAGAACAGATAAACGATATGCCAATAGCAACACTGACATAAATAATTAACAGTAACATAGCGCCTTTTTTAAGATACTCGCAGTGCGATGGAAGCCCTAGTATGGCAGGCAGTACGGGGTTTTCCTAGTTATCAGTGTCACGATGGTGTGATTAAAGCGTTAATTAAGTCGTCCAAATTGTGAAGCGGGACTCATTCTAGCGTTAAAACTGGTTTTTTTGCGCGCAACAACACTCCCAACCCTTTGCCAGACGGGGGGTTTATGCATTAGAGTGACTTTCGAGTTCACTAACAACTTTAAAAAATCAAGAAGGGAATACAGATGAACAAAACCCAACTCATCGATGCTATTGCAGAAAAAGCAGATCTATCTAAGGCTCAAGCAAAAGCTGCACTAGAAGCGACTTTGGACGGTGTAACTGACGCACTTAAAGATGGCGACCAAGTTCAACTTATCGGTTTCGGTACTTTCAAGGTAAACCATCGTGCAGCACGCACTGGTCGTAACCCAAAAACTGGTGCAGAGATTCAAATTGCCGCAGCTAACGTTCCAGCGTTTACTGCAGGTAAAGCGCTGAAAGACGCTGTAAATTAATGTAAGATACGCCGAGTGGATTTCTACTCGGCGTATTTTTATGAAAAGACTTCTGTTTGGTGTCGTAGCTTTATTTAGCTTAGCCGCCTGTACATCAACTTCTAATTCTCTTCAAAATCAATCTCAGATCACTGAATATTCAGGTGGTCAAATCCAAGGTGACGCGACCAGTTTATACTGGTACACCGATCGCCTAAGTACCCCCGTTTCAGCCTCTGACTATGTCACTTCCGGCGATTATGGTTGGTATCAATCAGAATACATTTGGAATGGCCAAAAACTTCACACCGTGCTGCGTGAAGGTGAAAAGCTCGATGCCAATAACCGATTAGCTAAATACACTGTTGAAGTTCGCTTTAGCGATGCTGGAGAAGCGGTCTATCAAAAATATCAGGTTGGCCGTAAAGTGATCCCGTTGACGCAGCCACAGATTGAGCAATATAAATCCGAAGCCCAGTCCTTGGTTGAGTTCACTACCAAGCAGGCTGGTAATCAGTATGAACTCATTCAAGGTTATTGGGATGGCAGAAAGTTTGTCACCTGCAACGGCAACACCTTTGAGCGTTTGTCATTCAATCAGACTTTGCCTTCTTTCGTGATCAGTAGACTCGCTGAGTTTGACAGCTACATGGCGTTTGTTGGAAAACTTAAACTAAAAACGGTCGAAGTCGACGATCTGTTGTTAATCCAAAACCAGAGTTACAAATGTATCGCTCGCCCTCAATTGGCTGATTAGCCAATCAACAAACATTAAAAAAGGGCCTTTGAAGGCCCTTTTGTCTTTTTAGCTTCGATTTATTCGCCTTGTTCTCTAGCAATAGCTCGGTAGCCAATGTCGTTGCGGTGGAACATGCCATCCCAACTGATCTTCTTAGTTAACTCGTAGGCGCGAGCTTGAGCTTCCGATACGGTGTTACCCAACGCAGTGGCACACAACACGCGCCCACCGTTGGTGGTTACGTTACCGTCTTTGTCGGCGGTTCCAGCGTGGAAGACTTTTTCACCTTCGACTTCTGACGTTGGCAAGCCAGAAATGACATCGCCTTTATTGTAGGACGCAGGGTAGCCACCGGCAGCCAACACAATACCGATAGATGCGCGAGGATCCCATTTTGATTCTGCGGTATCCAATTTTTTATCGATAGCAGCAAGGCACAGTTCAACTAAATCAGATTCCATACGCATCATAATTGGTTGCGTTTCTGGGTCGCCAAAGCGACAGTTGTACTCGATGACCTTTGGCGTACCGTCACTATCAATCATTAAGCCAGCGTACAAGAAGCCAGTATATGGATTACCTTCAGCAGCCATACCACGTACGGTTGGGTAGATCACCTCATCCATGATGCGGTTATGAATCTCTTGTGTCACAACCGGTGCAGGAGAGTATGCGCCCATACCACCTGTGTTTGGACCGGTGTCTTTGTCGCCGACACGTTTGTGGTCTTGGCTAGTCGCCATTGGCAGTACGTTTTCGCCATCGACCATCACGATAAAGCTGGCTTCTTCACCATCGAGAAACTCTTCGATAACCACGCGGCTGCCAGCTTCGCCAAACGCGTTGCCTGCAAGCATATCTTTGATTGCATCTTCGGCTTCTTGTAGCGTCATCGCCACAATCACGCCTTTACCTGCGGCTAGACCATCGGCTTTCACCACAATAGGAGCACCACATTCGCGTACATAAGCGAGCGCAGGCTCGATCTCAGTAAAGTTTGCGTACGCGCCAGTTGGAATAGCATGACGCGCCAAAAAGTCTTTGGTAAACGCCTTAGAGCCTTCTAACTGGGCTGCCGCTTCTGTTGGCCCAAAGATAGGTAGGCCAGCGCTGCGAAACGCATCGACAACACCAATCACCAACGGTGCTTCAGGACCTACAATGGTCAGCTCAATGGCTTTTTCTTTTGCAAATGCAACCAACGCGTCAATATCTTCAACGCCGATATCAACGTTTTCAAGTTTAGGTTCAAGTGCTGTACCTGCGTTACCTGGTGCGATGTACACGGTATCGACATTGGTGTTTTGTGCTGCTTTCCAGCCAAGTGCGTGTTCGCGACCACCTGCACCGATGATTAATACGTTCATGTTTAATCCTCAAGTTTTAAATTCTCAAAAGCCCCTCATAAATGAGAGGCTTGATATTCTATTTGTTGGTTTAACGTCTAGTTCGATTCATGCTGCATCGATTAGTGACGGAAGTGGCGCATACCCGTGAAGATCATTGCCATGCCATGTTCATCTGCAGCGGCGATAACTTCGTCATCGCGCATTGAGCCGCCCGGTTGGATCACACACTTGATCCCAGCTTCTGCTGCAGCGTCAATACCATCACGGAATGGGAAGAATGCGTCGGATGCCATTACACAACCTTCAACTTGCAAACCTTCGTCAGCGGCTTTAATGCCAGCAATTTTTGCAGAGTATACGCGGCTCATTTGTCCTGCGCCTACACCAATGGTCATGTCGCCCTTTGAGTATACGATAGCGTTAGACTTCACGTACTTCGCCACTTTCCAGCAAAACAGTGCGTCTTTTAATTCTTCGTCGGTTGGCTGGCGCTTAGATACCACTTTAAGGTCTGACGCATCGACCATGCCTTGGTCACGATCTTGTACCAGTAAGCCGCCATTGACTCGCTTAACATCAAAACCGGTTGTTTTGCTGCTCCACTGCCCACACTCAAGCAGACGTAGGTTCTTCTTCGCTGCAACAATGTCAACCGCTTCGGCTGAAACAGACGGTGCGATAATCACTTCCACAAATTGACGCTCTGTGATGGCAGTCGCCGTTGCTGCATCAAGCTCGCGGTTGAACGCGATGATGCCGCCAAACGCTGATGTTGGATCCGTTTGATATGCACGGTTGTATGCTTCGAGGATGTCTTCACCCAGAGCAACACCACAAGGGTTAGCGTGTTTTACAATCACACAAGCTGGCTCATCGAACTCTTTAACACATTCCAATGCAGCGTCTGTGTCAGCAATGTTGTTGTACGAAAGTGCTTTACCTTGAATTTGAGTCGCAGTAGACACTGACGCTTCTTCTGGATTCGCTTCCACATAGAATGCCGCTGCTTGGTGGCTGTTCTCACCGTAGCGCATATCTTGCTTCTTCTCGAACTGCTGGTTAAAGGTGCGAGGGAACTTAGACTCTGCATCACCTTCTTTGTTGTCACCGTAAGATGGAACCATAGTGCCAAAGTAGTTAGCAATCATTCCGTCGTACGCTGCGGTGTGTTCAAATGCCGCAATAGCTAGGTCAAAACGAGTATCGAGAGTCAGAGACTTGTCGTTTGCGTCCATTTCGGTGATTACGCGGCCGTAATCCTGTGCGTTAACCACAATAGTCACATCTTTGTGGTTTTTGGCGGCAGAGCGCACCATGGTAGGTCCACCGATATCGATGTTTTCTACTGCGTCAGCCAGCGTGCAGCCTTCTTTAGCCACCGTCTCAGCGAATGGGTAAAGGTTTACCACTACCATATCGATTGGGTTAATGCCGTGAGTTTCCATCACGTCATCGTCTTGGCCACGACGACCTAGCACACCACCGTGCACTTTTGGGTGCAGTGTTTTTACACGGCCATCCATCATTTCTGGGAAACCTGTGTAGTCAGACACTTCTGTGACTGAAAGTCCTTTTTCTGCCAATAGGCGAGCAGTGCCACCAGTGGATAGGATGTCTACACCACGCTCAGCCAAAGCTTGAGCGAATTCTACAATACCAGTTTTGTCTGACACGCTAATTAGTGCGCGACGGATAGGACGAGCGATAGTCATGCTGCCATGTTCCTCAAAGTCATCGAGTTAGAGATAAAGATAGTTGCCAAAAATCAAATTGAATCAAGTTATTAGCTAAACTTGAGTTTGCTTTAATCTTTGGCAAATAGCCTTACTGTTCAAAAATCGCACCCGTTTATGGCGCGTATTCTAACCAAAAGAAAATTAAAAAGCTCGCGCAATCGTTTGCTAGTTTGGATTTTATATTTAAAGCAATGATTTAACGGCCAAACAATCATTTTTCATCTAACTCTTGACCTTAGATGTAACTCTAAGGTTTATACTTTAGGCATAATCAACGAGGGATATGATGATGTTGAAAATAGGTGAACTTGCCAAGCGTCATGCTATCAAAGCAGATACATTACGGTTTTACGAAAAAAATGGGCTGTTGCACGCAAGTCAGCGCTCAGAAAGCGGTTATCGCAGTTACACCGAATCTGACAGTGAGAAACTGGCGTTTATCATTCGAGCCAAACGCGTGGGTTTTTCGCTGCAAGAAATAGCGGATTTGCTTGAAATTCAAATAGACAGACAAAACCATCACTGCTCTGAGACTAAGGCAATAGTGGACAGTAAAAAAAGGGATGTGGAAGAGCGCATTCAGGAACTGACGCGTTTTAAGCACTCGCTGGATCTGCTCGGCGATTCGTGTTGTGGCGGAGAAGAGCCTGCGACGCACTGTTCCATACTTGAAGCATTAAACGGCGTAGATAACGGAGTGACGCTATGAGCTTTTTAAATCACTTTTTCGATCTCTTTTTAGAAGCAGCGCCATGGATGCTACTGGGTTTGGTGATCGCTGGTCTGCTAAAAGAGTGGATCCCAACGGATCTATTGACCCGTCACTTAGGTGGGAAAGGTGCCGGAACCACCATAAAAGCCGCGTTCATTGGCGCACCGCTGCCGCTGTGTTCGTGCGGCGTGATCCCCGCGGCTATGGGATTAAGACGAAGTGGTGCTTCTAAGAGTGCAACCACGTCGTTTCTGGTAGCAACACCAGAGACCGGCATCGATTCAGTTTCGGTCTCGTACGCATTGATGGGGCCCTTTATGGCCATCATCAGACCAATAGCGGCAATATCGAGTGCCATTGTGGCAGGTCTACTGGTAGGCAAAGACGAGCAGCGCCAGCAAGTAAAACAAGAGCAGGCCTCTACGTGTTCAAGTTCAGCCAAAAGCAGTTGTTGCAGCAGCAAAAGCACAACAGATGCGTCAGTTCCTCAGCAAGCAAAAACAACCAGTTCATGCTGCAGCAGCCAATCAACACCCGCCAAGCTTACGGCGCTGCAAAAATTTTCGAGAGGGTTAAAATTTGCGGCGACTGATCTCGTCAAAGATATTGCTACTTGGCTGCTGATTGGGCTCTTTTTTGCCGCTCTAATTCAAACCTATGTTGAAACCGATTATTTAGCCCAATGGGGCAGCTCAATTTGGAGCATGCTGCTTATGGTATTGATCAGTATTCCTATGTATATCTGTGCGACGGCATCAACCCCCATAGCCGCTGGTTTATTGATGTCGGGCATTAGCCCAGGCGCTGTACTGGTGTTCATGTTAGCTGGCCCCGCCACCAATATTGCAACTATTGGTGTGGTGCGTAAAGAACTGGGCAAAAGAGCCCTATGGGCTTACCTAATCGGGGTGATCGGTACAGCGTTAGTCTTTGGGTTTTTAACAGACCATTTAGTCGCTCAGTTTGGATTCAGCGTGGTATCGATTTCACAGCTGCATGAAGAGTTATTGCCTGCATGGCTGACGATAGGATCTGCTGTGTTATTAGGTGGATTAATGATTCGAGTCTATATTCAAAAAATGAGTGCTAACTTACGCCCCGCAGCGCATTCTTAACCTAGCAGAAGTTTTGTATATCTCACGCTAGGGGTGTAGTATGCGCGCTCGGAAAATTCATCATCTGCAACTGTGGATGATGAACACCAAGTTAGCAAATTAAGGGTTCGGGTCTATGACACAGCAAACGATGATGCCTTCACAATCGGCAGACAACACTCATCTGAATTCAGATAAGTATCTTCACCACCGTTTTAGCGTCGCACCCATGCTCGATTGGACAGATAGACATTGTCGCTATTTCCATCGACTATTAAGCTCGCAAACCTTGCTGTACACCGAGATGGTCACTACCGGTGCAATTATCCATGGTAAAGGTGACTTTCTTAAGTTTAGTGAACCAGAGCACCCTATAACGCTACAGTTAGGTGGTTCGAACCCACAAGATTTGGCGACCTGTGCCAAGCTCGCACAAGAGCGTGGCTATGATGAAGTTAACCTTAATGTTGGTTGTCCGTCTGATCGCGTTCAAAATGGTAAGTTTGGTGCAATTTTGATGGGTGAACCGGAGCTGGTTGCAGATTGTGTATCGGCAATGAAAGCCGAAGTGGACATTCCTATTACCGTAAAAACTCGTATTGGTATCGATGACCACGATAGCTATGAGTTTCTCACTCACTTTATTCAGCTTGTTAGCGAAAGAAGTGGCTGCGATCAGTTTACTATTCACGCGCGCAAAGCCTGGTTAAGTGGATTGAGCCCAAAAGAAAATCGCGAAATCCCGCCGCTGGACTACTCAAGGGCTTATCAACTTAAGCAAGACTTCCCTGAGCTTACTATTGCTCTTAACGGTGGCATTAAGTCACTGGATGAGTCGCTAGAACATTTACAACACTTGGACGGAGTGATGGTAGGCCGTGAAGCGTATCAGAATCCATATATTTTGGCCGAAGTTGACCAGCGTATCTTTGGACTCCAGGCACCAATTAAAAAGCGCAAGCAAGTGGTTGAAGAAATGTACCCATACATTGAGCAGCAGCTGGCAAATGGTTCTTATTTAGGGCATATCACACGACATATGTTGGGGCTTTTTCAAAATATGCCAGGTGCAAGACAATGGCGACGCTACATTAGTGAAAACGCGCACAAGAAAGGGTCGGGTTTAGAAGTAGTGCAGGCTGCACTGGCTAAAATCCCCGCTGAACTGGATGTGTAATTTTCACCACTAGGTGGTAAATTTTGCTCTGCTATTTATGAGCCCAGAATGCTATTCCTTAGCCTTCTGGGCTTTTTTCTTTTTAATACATTGGGTTATGGGTTTTTAAAATCTTGGCAGGCTTCGTGCAATACATTAATTCAGAAACTAGAACAACAAACTCAATATGGAGGAAAGCATGTTTGAATTTCTTTTTCTTATGGTATTTGTTGGCGCGTTGATGTTCACCGGTTTAACAGCCATGACGGTGTTTGCGGCCTTTGGAATAAGCCTAGCGATATTTTTCTTATTCGGGATGGTGGGGTTAGTCTTTAAACTATTGCCTTGGTTAATTGTTATTGGTGTGGGTTACTGGTTTTTTAAAAACTATGTGTATTGTCCACGATAACAGTGAGATGTCTCACCTTCGCAGATGATGTGATAGGGAAATGTGTTACTATTTAAAGAACGCATGCAACCTATCACTCATTTCACGGAGTTTTTGATGAAGTACTGGTCTACCGGTAGCGCACTGTTAGTAACCCTAACATTATGCAGCTTCAATAGTTTTGCCGAACAACAGAAATCATGGAGCGTAGAACTTGCCGCTGATGCTATATGGGCAAGCACGAAAATTAACGACGTTAGAGATGAAGATGATACCTTGCCTTCTTTTTATGCCGATATTGAACACGATATTGCCTACGTACCAAACTTTCGCTTGCGCTACACGGGTATAGATACTGCAAAACTGCAACACGATAAGACGGATTTCACTTTCTACTGGCGTCCACTTCGCACCGAAAACTTGTTGTTTGATGCAGGTTTCACTCTGTCAAACTACGCGAACAGTTACTTTGAATATAATACTCATATTAATGGTGACTTCGACGATACTGTGTTCAGTTGGTTTGCAGCCATGGGAATACGTGTCCCAAGTACCAATTTGCATGTCATCTCAGAGTTTGATTTTGCCGATACCACTAGCATGAAAAGCACCGACTTAACCGTAGGGGCGCATTATGACATTCCTCTAGACAAAGTAAGTTTAGGATTGCGTGGTGGGTATCGAGTGCTGGATTATGTGTTAAAAGACTTTGGCGATAAGCCCTATGGCTTTGCACATGGTTGGTATGCAGGCGCGTCAATTAAGTTCTAACTATGCCTCAAGCATTGGAATTCTATGAGCCGTCCCATCTGGGGCGGTTTTTTTACGTGCAAATTCGAGATTTTCTACCATGCTTAATTTATAGCAGGGAAGAGCATCATTATGACTATAAACGAATTGCGAAATTTATATCGCCACAGTCAGTTGGTGGAAGCCATTATTGAGCCTTCAAGCACCGAGGGGCAATGGCTTGTCGAGTTTCGTCACGTGCATGGAGGCTTTGTTCACCTCACCGATAATCACGGAGAGGAATGCAGTTACGTCGATTTGGACAGTGCGTCAAAGCTCGCAATGGCTGTGGGTTTTCAACATGTTAGAGTTGAAAATGAGTAACAAAGATCGGTTTTAGAAACGAATAGTTATAAAACATTCACTTCTATTCTTTATTGTTATTAGCTGGGTTGGTTAATCTATCGTCATGCAATCTATAAGGATGTCGTGACATGTCTTCTAACGGAACAACCAATCAACTTGAAGCGCCAGCGCTAGCAAGTCCACTCAGTGATAACCAACTGGGCAACTTACAACAAACGGTTTCCGAGCTGTCATCTCAACAGCTGGCGTGGGTCAGCGGATACTTTTGGGGATTGAGCCAAGCTCAAGCAAACCCATTAGCTCGAGGTGTCGCCGAGCCTACCCCTGTAGCAGCCGCTGTGGCCGCTGCCGCCCCTGCACCTGCAGGCAAACTAACCATCATTTTTGCATCTCAAACTGGAAACGCTAAAGGCGTTGCCGAAGCGCTAGAGCAGCAAGCTAAAGCGCGCGGCATTAAAGTTGAGATGTTTGATGCCAGTGACTACAAGGGTAAGAACCTCGCAAAAGAGACGCACGTCATTATTGTTGCTTCTACTAATGGTGAGGGTGAAGCACCTGACAACGCCATTGAGCTGCACGAATTCCTACAGTCGAAGAAAGCCCCTAAACTACCTAACCTAAAATTTGGCGTTGTGGCGTTAGGCGACTCAAGCTATGAGTTTTTCTGCCAAACAGGTAAAGACTTCGATGAGTACTTGACCAAGTTGGGTGCAACGTCGTTTATCGATCGCATCGATTGTGATGTCGATTACGAAGATGCTGTTAAAGATTGGTCTAACCAAGCTTTGGTTAAAGTGAATGATGAGTTATCAAGTGATGTTCAAGCCGACATCGTACAGTTACCTGTAGGACAAGCCGCAACGACATCAATTTACTCGAAGCAAAATCCTTATACAGCTTCTCTATTAACCAACCAGAAAATTACAGGTCGTGATTCTGGTAAAGATGTTCGACATATCGAGATAGACCTAGAAGGATCAGGGTTAACCTATCAACCAGGCGACGCATTGGGCGTTTGGTTCGAAAACAGCAGTGATCTTGCTAAGTCGATACTCTCTCAAGTTGGTCTATCGGGTGCAGAAAGTGTGGAAGTGGATGGTGAAAGCTTATCGGTTCATAGTGCGCTGGTGAGTAAATTTGAAATTACCTCTTCAAACCCACAATTGGTCACCAAGTTCGCTGAGCTCTCTGGCAGTAAAAAACTTCAAAAGCTGGTGGCAGACAAGGACAAACTTCGAGATTACTCCTCAAATACTCAGATTGTTGATGTGTTGAGTGAGAAGAAAACCAAGCTATCAGCCACTGAGCTAATTGGCCTGTTACGTAAATTAACGCCTCGTCTGTATTCCATCGCATCAAGTCAGTTAGAAGTGGAAGATGAAGTGCACCTAACTGTAGGCGTCGTCGAATATCAACAAGGTGACGAGTCACGTGTTGGTGGAGCGTCTGGATTTTTAGCGCAGCGACTCGAAGAAGGCGATTCAGTTAAAGTATTCATTGAGCACAACAATAACTTTAAGCTACCAGCAGATGATTCAGCACCTGTGATTATGATCGGCCCAGGAACCGGTATTGCTCCTTTCCGCAGTTTTGTTCAAGAGCGCGAGAACCGCGATGCAGAAGGTAAAAACTGGCTGTTCTTTGGTGACCGTACCTTTACTCAAGATTTCTTGTATCAGGTGGAATGGCAAAAATTCCTCAAATCTGGTGTCGTGTCGAAGTTGGATGTAGCCTTTAGCCGAGATCAGGCAGAAAAAATCTATGTGCAAGATCGCCTACGTGAGAACGCTCAGCAAGTGTGGGAGTGGTTGCAGCAAGGTGCCTATGTATACGTTTGTGGAGACGCAACAAGAATGGCTAAAGATGTTCACCAAGCACTAATAGATATTGCCGCGTCTGAAGGTGGACTCAACGACGAACAGGCCGAACAGTTTATTAATGATCTTCGCAAACAAAAACGTTATCAAAGGGATGTGTACTAATGAGCCAGCAACAAGAAGTATTAGGTGAAGTATTGGGGCCATTGTCCGATAACGAGCGCCTTAAAGGTCAAAGTAATTTCTTACGTGGAACGATCGAAAATGATCTTCAAGATCGTATCACCGGTGGGTTTACTGCTGATAATTTCCAACTGATCCGTTTTCACGGTATGTATCAGCAAGATGACCGTGATATTCGAAATGAACGAACTAAGCAAAAATTGGAGCCTCTTCACAATGTGATGCTACGTGCTCGTATGCCTGGTGGAGTCATTACGCCTAAACAGTGGTTAGCGATTGATAAGTTTGCCACGGAAAGCAGCCTGTACGGCAGTATCCGTCTGACCACACGCCAGACTTTTCAGTTTCATGGTGTTTTAAAGCCGAACATTAAGTTGATGCACCAAACCTTGAACAGTATCGGTATTGATTCGATTGCAACGGCAGGTGATGTAAACCGAAACGTGTTGTGTACGACTAACCCAGTAGAGTCAGAACTTCATAAGGAAGCTTATGAGTGGGCAACAAAAATCAGTGAACACTTGCTGCCGAAGACACAAGCCTACGCAGAGATCTGGTTAGACGGTGAGAAAGTTGAAACGACCGAGTTTGAAGAACCTATTCTAGGGAACAACTATTTACCGCGTAAGTTTAAGACGACGGTTGTTATTCCTCCGCAGAATGATGTGGATGTGCATGCAAACGATCTAAACTTTGTCGCTATTGCCAAAGACGGGAAGTTGATTGGCTTTAACGTGTTAGTTGGTGGTGGTCTTGCCATGACCCATGGTGATACCTCTACATACCCAAGACGCGCGGACGACTTTGGTTTTATTCCACTAGAAAAAACGCTCGATATTGCTGCAGCAGTAGTCACAACCCAGCGAGATTGGGGTAATCGTTCAAATCGTAAAAACGCGAAAACTAAGTACACCTTAGATCGTGTGGGTATTGATGTCTTTAAAGCAGAAGTCGAAAAACGCGCAGGAATTGAGTTTGCTGCAAGTAAGCCTTACGAATTTACCGAGCGAGGCGATCGCATTGGTTGGGTGGAAGGCATCGATGGTAAGCATCATCTCGCTCTCTTTATAGAGAACGGCCGGATACTCGACTTCCCAGACAAGCCACTTAAAACGGGTGTCGCTGAAATCGCCAAAATCCATAAAGGGGATTTTCGCATGACAGCCAACCAAAACTTGATTGTCGCGGGCGTATCTAAGTCAAACAAAGCCAAAATCGAAAAAATTGCGATTGAACACGGCTTAATGGACCCAGCCGTCTCAGAGCAGCGCAAAAATTCGATGGCGTGTGTGGCGTTTCCAACTTGTCCACTTGCGATGGCAGAAGCAGAACGCTTCTTACCAAGTTTTGTCACCGATGTAGAAGGGCTTTTAGAGAAACATCAGTTGCCAAAAGATGACAGCATCATCTTGCGTATAACAGGTTGTCCAAATGGATGTGGCCGTGCGATGTTGGCTGAAGTCGGTCTAGTAGGTAAAGCACCTGGTCGTTACAACTTACACCTAGGTGGCAATAAAGCGGGTACTCGTGTTCCTAAGATGTATAAAGAGAACATTACGGACAAGCAAATTTTAGAAGAACTTGATCATATGATCGGCCTTTGGGCTGCTGGCCGACAAGATAACGAAGCTTTTGGTGATTTTGTTATTCGTACGGGCATCATTGAAGAAGTCTTCATCTCTAAGAGGGATTTTTATGCTTAACTCTGTCGCTTCAAAACCGAAGTTAGCAGAGCTGCTCTCGATGACCAAGACAATGCAAAGCATCAGTCTTGCTCAATTGAATGTTGAACTGGAGCAGCTATCTGCTAGTGAACGGATCCGATGGGCGTTTGAAAACCTAGAGGGTGTCAGTGCGGTATCCTCCAGTTTCGGGGTGCAGGGAGCGGTGATGCTTCATTTGCTCACACAAGCGAAACCGGATATCCCAGTTATTCTCACTGATACAGGGTACCTTTTTCCAGAGACGTATTTATTTATCGACCAGCTGCAAGAGCGTTTAGGGTTAAACCTGAAAGTGTATCGCTCGCAATACAGCACGGCCTGGCAAGAAGCGCGATATGGAAAGTTGTGGGAAGAGGGCACTGAAGGACTTGCCCTCTATAATAAACTCAATAAAGTCGAACCGATGCGTCGGGCTTTAGATGAGTTAAATGTAGCAACTTGGTTTTCGGGTTTAAGGCGTCAACAGTCTAGCTCTCGAAAAGAGCTTCCTATATTGTCTATTCAAAACGGTGTCTTTAAGTTTCTGCCAATCATAGATTGGACAAATGACGATGTAGATAACTACCTAGAGCAACATGATCTTCCATATCACCCGCTTAAGGAAGAAGGATATTTGTCTATTGGTGATACTCATACGACTCAGAAGTGGCAACCAGGCATGAAAGAAGAAGAAACACGATTCTTTGGACTAAAGCGTGAATGTGGTCTTCATGAGGATGACAATGAGCAATATGGATCCGGTATTTGATCCTTAAAACTGTCAATTGTGGATAACTTAGTGGAAAACTTGGTATTAAGCTGAGTGAAAATATGAATAAAAATGGCTTTCATGCAATATCTGCATTGAAAGCCATTTTTTTGCATTTTTCTTCAAAAAACACTTGCCAATGTGATTCGGATCTCTATAATGCCGCCTCACTGACACGGTAGAGCGCACAACGCTTCAGCCGCATCAGTAGGCCAAGTGGCTGAGTCATTTGAGTTTAAATTCGGTTTCGAAAATAAATTCAAAAAAGTGTTTGACACTGAGACTCAAATCGCTAGAATGGCCGTCCGCTTCAAGGGAGACCTTAAAGCAGCCTGAACAAGGCAACGCTCTTTAACAATATAAACCTATCAATCTGTGTGGGCACTCGTTGATGATAATCGCTACTTGTTTTTACTTTTTTTATAAAAAGTAAAACAAAAAACGATGTCAATGAACTGAGTGACCAATACAAATAACACTTCTTTCGGGAATGAGTTATTTGGCACAGTCAATTCATTATCGTTCTGTTGGAACGATAATAGCTTTAGAATTACATGTTCATGTTCCTTATTTATAAAGAGCGTGAATATTAGTTTTGAAGTCAGTATTCATTGAGTCACAAAAAACTTTAAATTGAAGAGTTTGATCATGGCTCAGATTGAACGCTGGCGGCAGGCCTAACACATGCAAGTCGAGCGGAAACGACAACATTGACTCTTCGGATGATTTGTTGGGCGTCGAGCGGCGGACGGGTGAGTAATGCTTAGGAATTTGCCCTTATGAGGGGGACAACAGTTGGAAACGACTGCTAATACCGCATACGCTCCTT
>NZ_JXQD01000022.1 GCF_002100145.1 Vibrio sp. qd031 | reverse complement strand
TCTTTGATACCTACGATTTCTACTTCGTCACCTACGTTTAGGATACCGCGCTCGATACGACCAGTTACTACAGTACCACGGCCTTGGATAGAGAATACGTCTTCGATTGGCATTAGGAATGGCAAATCAACAGCACGCTCTGGCTCTGGAATGTAAGAATCTAGTGCTTCTGCAAGCTCAACGATTTTGTCTTCCCACTCTTTCTCGCCGTTTAGTGCGCCAAGAGCAGAACCCTGGATTACAGGTAGGTCGTCGCCTGGGAAGTCGTATTCAGATAGAAGTTCACGAACTTCCATTTCTACTAGCTCAAGAAGCTCTTCATCATCAACCATGTCACATTTGTTCATGAATACGATGATGTAAGGGATACCAACCTGACGGCCTAGTAGGATGTGCTCACGAGTTTGAGGCATTGGGCCATCAGTCGCAGCAACAACTAGGATACCACCGTCCATTTGCGCAGCACCAGTGATCATGTTTTTAACGTAATCGGCGTGTCCTGGGCAGTCTACGTGTGCGTAGTGGCGAGATGGAGTATCGTACTCTACGTGAGAAGTAGCGATTGTGATACCGCGCTCACGCTCTTCTGGAGCGTTATCGATAGATGCGAAGTCTTTCGCTTCACCGCCGTATACTTTAGCCAAAGTAGTACAGATAGCAGCAGTAAGAGTAGTTTTACCGTGGTCAACGTGGCCGATAGTACCAACGTTAACGTGCGGTTTAGTACGTTCAAATTTTTCTTTAGACACGATTGTGTTCCTTCCTAGTTATTGATTCGCCAAGACTACAACAAGGTCAAGGCGCGCCAGAATTTGCTATTTTATGCGCCATCTAACGAATGCGCAATAGAATCATTATTAAACAATCCAACAAATGTCGATTTATCGAGTTGCTTAAGTACGCTCTGCAATAATGCCTTGTGCAACATTCTTAGGAATTTCAGCGTATTCTTTGAATTCCATAGAGTATGAAGCACGGCCTTGAGTTGCCGAACGTAAGTCAGTTGCGTAACCGAACATCTCCGCCAATGGGACTTGAGCACGAACGATTTTAAGACCAGCGTGGCCTTCGTCCATACCTTCGATCATGCCGCGGCGACGGTTTAAATCACCTACAACATCACCCATCCAATCTTCTGGAGTGGTTACTTCAACCTTCATCATTGGCTCAAGAAGGACAGGTTGCGCTTCAAGCGCACCGCTTCTAAATGCCATCGAGCCAGCGATCTTAAACGCCATCTCGTTTGAATCGACATCGTGGAACGAGCCATCAAACAGAGTCGCTTTAACATCCAGCACTGGATAACCAGCAAGGACACCATTGTTCATCTGCTCTTCGATACCTTTCGCTACCGATGGGATGTACTCTTTTGGAATCACACCACCCACGATTTCGTCCACGAAGACAAATCCTTCACCTTGCTCTGCTGGTTCTAGCTTCAGCCATACGTGACCATATTGACCACGACCACCAGATTGGCGAACAAATTTGCCTTCAATTTCTGTTGTTCCACGGATTGTTTCGCGGTAAGCCACTTGAGGTTTACCGACATTACAATCAACGCTGAACTCACGTTTCATTCGATCAACGATGATATCTAGGTGTAGTTCACCCATACCTGAAATCAAGGTTTGACCGGTTTCGTCGTCTGTTTCTACACGGAAAGACGGATCTTCTGCAGCCAGTTTTCCTAGCGCGATACCCATTTTGTCTTGATCCGCTTGAGAGCGTGGTTCTACGGCAATCTGAATCACAGGCTCAGGAAACTCCATGCGCTCCAAAATCACTTTATGATTTTGGTCACACAAAGTATCACCAGTAGTCACGTCTTTAAGGCCAATGGCTGCGGCGATATCGCCTGCGCGCACTTCTTTGATCTCTTCGCGTTTATTTGAGTGCATCTGCACAATACGGCCGAGACGTTCTTTTTTCATTTTCACTGAGTTGTAAACCGCATCACCCGAGTTGATCACTCCAGAGTAAACACGCATAAACGTCAGTGTACCCACGAACGGGTCAGTAGCAATTTTAAACGCCAAAGCTGCGAACGGTTCGTTGTCGTCGGCGTGACGTTCAACGATGTTCTCATCGTCGTCTTCGCCCTTGATTGCAGGGACGTCGACTGGCGATGGAAGATATTCGATGACGGCATCCAATACCGCTTGTACGCCTTTGTTCTTAAATGCACTGCCACAGGTCGCGAGAACAATTTCATTGTTTAAAGTACGAGTACGAAGACCAAGTTTAATCTCTTCTTCGCTCAACTCGCCTTCTTCAAGGTACTTGTCCATCAGCTCTTCGTTGGCTTCAGCTGCCGCTTCGATCATCTCAAGGCGGTACTCTTCAGCTAATTCAACCATATCGGCAGGGATCTCTTCATAACTGAAGGTCATGCCTTGATCGGCTTCGTTCCAGTTAATGGCTTTCATCTTAATGAGATCAACCACACCTTCAAAGTTTTCTTCAGCGCCAATATTTAACTGAATAGGCACTGGAGTTGCACCCAAACGGTCTTTGATTTGCTGAACAACGGCTAGGAAGTCTGCACCAGCACGGTCCATCTTGTTGACGAAAACCATGCGAGGCACTTTATACTTGTCGGCCTGACGCCAAACAGTCTCAGACTGAGGCTCAACACCAGACGCACCACAAAAAACCACTACAGCACCATCAAGTACGCGCAAGGAACGTTCAACTTCAATGGTGAAGTCTACGTGCCCTGGAGTATCGATGATGTTAACGCGATGGTCTGGGAATTGTGCTTCCATACCACGCCAAAAAGTGGTGGTCGCAGCCGAAGTAATGGTAATACCGCGTTCTTGTTCTTGTTCCATCCAGTCCATGGTGGCGGCACCATCGTGCACTTCACCAATTTTGTGAGAAAGACCAGTATAAAAAAGAATCCGCTCACTGGTGGTAGTTTTACCAGCATCTACGTGAGCCACAATACCGATGTTACGGTAACGCTCGATAGGGGTTTTGCGAGCCACTTTGCATCCTTTGTTTTAAGAACGATGAATAGGAATTATTGATGTTTCAAATACAAAACTATCGCTTATAAGAAGCGATGGCATAAAGGGGCATTTGAAATACGAATAAGCCCTAAAGGAAGTAGGTAAGATGCTGCGGCAAGCCGCAGCATCTTAAAGGCATTACCAGCGGTAATGAGCAAACGCTTTGTTAGCGTCAGCCATGCGGTGAACGTCTTCACGTTTCTTAACCGCAGTACCTTTGTTCTCAGACGCATCTAGCATTTCAGCAGCTAGGCGTTGAGCCATAGATTTTTCACCACGCTTACGCGCAGCTTCAACTACCCAACGCATAGCAAGAGCGTTACGGCGAACCGGACGAACTTCTACAGGTACTTGGTAAGTTGAACCACCCACACGGCGAGATTTAACCTCTACCGCTGGACGAACATTTTCAAGAGCTTCTTCAAATACAGCTAAGTGATCTTTACCAGATTTCTCAGCCATAGTGTCTAGTGCAGTGTAAACAATTTTCTCTGCTACAGATTTTTTACCGTCAACCATAAGGATGTTAACGAATTTTGCCAGCAATTCTGATTTGAATTTAGGATCTGGAAGGATCTTACGCTGACCAATGACGCGACGACGTGGCATGGATAATTCTCCGTTGTCTTCTTCAGGTTTTTTCCAAAACTTTTCAGTTTTATAAAAACTATAAAATGTAAAATAAGTGTTTGGCCTTACTTAACGCCTTTCTTTGCAGAAAGAGATTAAGACTTAGGACGCTTCACACCGTACTTAGAACGACCTTTCTTACGGTCATTAACGCCTGCACAGTCAAGTGCACCACGAACAGTGTGGTAACGTACACCAGGAAGGTCTTTAACACGACCGCCACGGATAAGAACAACACTGTGCTCTTGAAGGTTGTGACCTTCACCGCCGATGTAAGAAGTTACTTCAAAACCGTTAGTTAGACGTACACGACATACTTTACGTAGTGCCGAGTTAGGTTTTTTAGGGGTTGTAGTGTATACACGAGTACATACACCACGTTTTTGTGGGCACGCTTCTAGTGCTGGCACGTTGCTTTTAACAACTTGCTTTGCACGAGGCTTGCGTACCAACTGGTTAATAGTTGCCATTAACTAGCTCCTGAAATTTACTTAAAAGTAAGCTTTTGTGAAAAATCTAGTCCTTTAGCACCACAAACTCTTCATAGAGTAGGGTTTTAAAGGACGCGAAATTTTATGCAGTGATGAGAGGTGTGTCAAGGAATATACGATCTTTTTTTAACCGCACGCGGCTAGGCAACCACGTCGTCCACACCGTTTGGGAGACCGTTTGGCAAGATTGCCTCACCCCCAATGAATGGACTTGCTATGACGCGCGGTGAGTTCCACCAAATCCGCCATGGAAATGGCCATTGAATCATAACGTTGAATCAATCCCCTACTCACCAAGTCAGTGTCAAGAAATGAATACGAATTCACTTTTTCTAGTAGCGTTTTTTTAGGATGCGTAGCAAGCGCCAAATAGGCGGCCTGTTGAATAAGTAAAAGATGATCATCGTTAGAGATAAACGGCAATGCGACACTGAGCTGCTCAAGTGAGCTGACAATATGTAATGTCGACATGGGCTAAAACCTCATTACTTTATCGCATTGGGCAAGTCTGTCTGCCATGGCACTATCGTCCAGCACCTCGCAGTCGATGATCAAATCGTCGGCGGTCAGTCCATAACCCACCATTGCAGAGCCACTAACCAGCACATCTTCGATATCGTACAGTTCGAGTAATTTAAACGCACTCACGTAATCTTTTAACTTTTGAGCCTCAGGCTCTTGCGCCGATAACAGCTGTAATACACCCTCACCAACAAATAGACAGCATAGCTCTTCACTATACGCCGAGGTTGCTAGAACAGCGTCTAAGCCTTCACGGCCACTTGCATTAGTGTGAGGGGCTTGAGTAAACAAAAAACCAATCGAACTCAAAACTGCACCACCCTGTCATAACTTAATAGCGCCTCAGCAAGACTGCCCAGGCCGACCTGCTCAAAAGAATGCGCAACATTGTGCGCAGCAAGTTGATGCTGCTTGGCTTCGTCTTTACTCACAACGCCGCGTCTTAATGCCGCTGCAACGCAGGTTTCCAGCGCAAATTGATATTGGTGAGCAAGTGTTTGCCACTCTTGCACTACATGTAACTCATCATTGGCTGGGACCACAAGCTCACTTGCTTGACTGACACCAGACTGATAGAAGAACACCTTGTTTAGCTGGTGCTCAGACTCCGCTAGAGCTTTTGCAAACTCTAACGCCATATGTGTGGCTTGATTGCCATACACATCACCAGTGACAACAAGTGCGTAGCTCAGACTCAAATTTCTTCGTCCTCAGTCTTACGTTGACGGATATACAAATACACCGTGTGCTTAGAAATGTTTAAGCGATCCGCGACACGGTTTATAGCGTCCTTGATGTCGAAGATACCTTTATCATAGAGCTCCATCACGATTTGGCGATTCTTAGTGTTATTAGAGACCGATTTATCCGCATTGATCTCTTCGATAGTACGTTCAACCGTTTGATCCACCAGCTCTTCCACATCGCTGGCAAAGTTTACTGACGATGCTGCGTCATTTGCTTCGTCGGTGGGCATAAAGGATTGGAGTACTTGTGAAAAAGGGGCATCTAAATTGACGTTGATACACAGCAATCCAATCACTCGGTTATCGTCATTACGAATGGCAATTGTGATCGACTTCATCAACACGCCGCCTTTGGCACGAGTGAAGTAGGAACGGGAGAAGTTACGTTCTGACTTCTCGATGTCTTTCAACATTTTGAGCGCCAGGTCGGTGATCGGAGACCCTACTTGCCTACCGGTATTTTCACCGTTAGCAATTTTAATCGCAGACGTATTCAAGTCTTCAAGTGAGTGCAAAACGATCTCACAAAATGGACCAATTAAACTTGCGATACCATCTACCACCGCTTCGTATGAGCGTAAGATGATTTTATCGTGTTTGCTAAACGGTTTTACGTCAACCGACTCCATCTCTAGGAGTACATCTGCATGGACAGTTTCTGTAGTCACATTTGCCTCTAGACACTAATTATGATTCTAGATGAAAGTTTATCAGAAAATTTGAAGAAAAAATTAAGGCTCGGAAATTCCGAGCCTTAATAGTGATCTACCGCAATATTTTTTGCGCTTATTGAGCCGCTTCTTCCGCTTGCTCAACAATTTCTAGCAATTCAACGTCAAATATTAGAGTCGAGTTCATTGGGATGTTTGGTACATCCTGAGCGCCGTAGGCAAGCTCTGGCGGGATAACAAACTTGTACTTAGAGCCAACTTGCATAAGTTGAACACCTTCAGTCCAACCAGGGATTACCCGGTCCAATGGGAATGAAGCTGGTTCGCCACGCTCAACAGAGCTGTCAAACTGAGTGCCGTCAATCAATGTGCCGGTGTAGTGAACGGTCACAACGTCAGTCGCTGCTGGAGACTCACCTTCTGCAGCGCTAAGCACTTGGTAAAGTAGGCCAGAGTCTGTTTTCATCACGCCGTCTTGTTTTTCAAACTCAGCGCGGAAATCTTCACCGACTTTGATCGCTTTCTCAGCGGCTTCTGCAGCCATCATTTGCGCTTTTTCTTGAACGCGTTGATCGAGGCTTTGCAGGGCCATCATGATCTCTTCATCAGAAAGCTCTGCGCCTTCGCCGAAACCATCTTCGATACCCTTAAGTACCAATGCGCTATCTAGATTGATGCCCAGCTCTTTAGGCTTGTCGATAGATTGCTTTAGGAATGTTGCGAACTGAGCACCGATTGCGTATGACGCTTTTTCATCTTCTGTGTTAAAAGTCATTGCGACTACTTGAGTTTCTTCCTGCGCAGCCGATACTTCTGGTTGAGAAGCTTCTTCTTTCTGACAGCCTACAGCAAATGCTACCGTTGCAGCGAGCAGTGAAACTTTAAATAGTGATTTCATTCATATCTCCAAAATGGACAAGCCATTATATTTAACTTGCACCTCGCACAAAATGTTTAAGCTGTGCGCGATACTATAACTGTAATCAATTGTGCTTCTTAAAGCGAAGCGTCTAACCAACGGTGTAGAGCATTGAAAAAAACAATACTAAATGTCGCCTCTGTGTTGTGTGTCATCTTTGTGTTAGCTGGGTGTTTTTTTAAAACTCAGCAACTTAGCCAATGGCAACTTGCTGATGACACGACGTCGAGCTTAGCACTTTCTCGCGATGGTCGTTTTAGCATAGCTTATTCTAAACAAGATCATCTTATACTATGGGATCTTTTACAAAACAAGCAATTAGCCCATTTAGGCGCTCAAGATCCGTCATCCAGTGAGGTGACTCGCATTCGCTTCTCAGACAATGGTCTGTATGCAATTACTGCAACCCAAATGAATTTCGCTGTATGGGAGCTCGCTTGGAGCCAGTCACTGGGCTTATGGTCCATCTCCGATGGCACCATTAGAGATCTCGACGTCGCGAACAATGGTGAGCACGTCTTATTGGGTCTCACTAACGGTAAGGCTATCTATGTCAATGTGGCCACCGGACGCCGCCTTGAATTTCTTGCTCACCAAGAAAAAGTCAACACCGTTGCCTTATCGAGCAATGGTCGCTACGCCCTATCTGGAGGTAACGACTATTTCGCCTACCTGTGGGACACACAGACTGGGCAAGCACTATTTCAATTTGAGCACCAAGCACGAGTCAATCGGGTGGCCTTGGATCGAGATGGACGCTGGGCATTTACCTCTGACGCCAATGACGCGTTTATATGGGACATCAGAACGGGTGAAAAAGTTTCAACGTTAAGCACCTTTTTACGTCAACAGGTGTTTTCTACTGCACGATTCTCCGATGATGGGCAGTGGCTAATAACAGGTACGCCGGCTGGAAAGGTCGCTGTTTGGGATGTCGCCAGCGGGAAAAAGCGTCAGGCTTGGAGCGTCGAGCCCAATAAAGAGTCTAGACCTGCTATCGCGGTGGTGTATGATGCGACCTTCACTCCGAATAACAGTATCGTCGCAGGCTCGTCTGCCGGTATTGTTCAAGAGTGGGCAATGCCTTAACCCACGCACTATTGGAAATACACATGAGCCAGTCATCGAACGACACAAAACTGCAGCAACTTGAGCAAACCATTATCGACCTAGAGGTCAAATTGGCGTTTCAAGAACAAACCATTGACGAACTCAACCAAGCGCTCAGTGATCAACAGTTAGTGATCAGCAAAATGCAAACCCAAATGAAATATGTGGTTGGCAAAGTAAAAAACTTGGGGGAAAGTAATCTTGCCGACGAAACGGAAGAAACACCGCCACCCCATTACTAAGCACTAACACGCCAGACGGCGCTACTTCGCGTAGATACTGATTTCCAAATCACCTAACGGAGTTATTACCGCGCGATACATGCCGCTGCTGTTCATTGAAAAGTGATGTTGCCCCTGTGAATCCATAGCGATGAGACCACCCTCGCCGCCCATCTCTTTTAATTCACCATGAATAATGGTGTCACAAGAGACGCTCATAGGCTCGCCAAGATAACGCATACGAGCAGCGACATCCGATGCCACAGTCTGACGAATAAAATACTCACCCATACCTGTGGTTGAAACGGCGACAGTACTATTCTCAGCAAAGGTTCCAGCGCCAATAATGGCGGTATCGCCAACACGTCCAAACTTTTTGTTGGTGACCCCTCCAGTGCTGGTCGCCGCGGCCAAGTTCCCATCCATATCCAAAGCGACCGCACCCACTGTGCCGTATTTTTTATCGTCAGGGTATCGACTCTCGGACAGCGCAAACAACCCTTTATCTTTCATTGACTGAAGCTGCTCGTAGCGACGTTCAGTAAAGAAATAGTCTTGCTCGACAAACGGGTAATCTAAGGTTTTTGCAAAGGCTTGTGCGCCTTCTCCCAGTAACATCACATGGGGACTGTGCAGCATCACATCCCTCGCCAACATAATAGGGTTGGCCACATACTTCACGCCAGCAACCGCGCCCGCATCGCGCTGTCGACCGTGCATGACAGAAGCGTCCATCTCAACCATTTCTTCGTGTGTCAGGACCGACCCATGGCCGGCATTAAAGTGGGGACTATTCTCCAACACCATGACGGCTGCAACTGTGGCATCCAGCGCATCTCCGCCATCCGCTAACACTGTATACCCAGCGTGAGCGGCCTTGCTCAATGCTTGCTCGATCTCACTTTGCAATTCAGCCGACATCTGTTCGCGCACTATGGTCCCAGCACCACCATGAATGGCGATGGCAATTGGAGATGATTGTTTGGTCATGCCGTTTCCTTTATTCTGTCCTACACACAAAAAAGCCTTCCAAGTGGAAGGCTTTTTCTAAATCATTGGATTAGTGATTTGAGCAGCACTCTTCACCTTTTCCACAGTCGCCTTCGCCACCGCAACACTCATGGTCATCACCATGGTTGTGACCACAGCCACCTTCTTTGTGGATATGACCGTGTTCAACTTCTTCCGCGGTTGCTTCACGTACTGCAACAACTTCAACATCAAAAGTTAGCGTATGGCCAGCAAGCATGTGGTTACCATCAACAACGACTTCATCGCCATCCACTTCAGTCACTTCAACTGGGATCGGACCTTGGTCAGTATCCGCTAGAAAACGCATACCTACTTCAATCTCATCAACACCTTGGAATACATTTGCAGGTACACGTTGTACAAGATCGTCACTGTGTTCACCGTAGGCATCTTCGGCAGTCACTGTCGCACTGAACTTGTCGCCAGCTTGCTTACCTTCGAGCTCACGCTCAAGACCAGTGATCAGGTTATTGTGACCGTGCAAGTAGTCCAAAGGCGCTTCAACGCTAGACTGATCAACGACAACACCATCTTCAAGTTTGACTTGGTAGGCGAGACTTGCAACGCGATTGTTTTCAATTTTCATATTCAATATACCTGATTCATCAAGACTAAGGCTTACAGCAAAGCAGTATGAGATAACACGCTGCTCAAAAAAAGAGCGGCAATAATACAGAAATCTGACGTTTTTGCCACTGTCTTATTAATGGTGATTGCTGTGTGAAAATTCAATGCGCGATTGTTTAAGAAATCTAACGGTCACAAAAGGCAAGGCATCATCACTTTTACACTTTGTTGGGCTACGCTTAGTTCGACGTCATCGGCGAGTGGCACCGCTACTCACCCATCACTCTGGCTTAAATATCCCGATCATGTCTTGTTCTGCCTGAGGGCTTTCTTCAAGTGACTTGGGCTTGCGTTGATCTATGTGCCCACAGTCCACGCACTCCACCATTTCTATATTGTTTTCGATCCACCAACGCAAACTGTCGGCGCTCGAACATTTTGGGCATTTCGCACCAGCGATAAATCGCTTCTTCATTCCACTAACTCCAGTCGTGACCTTGTGGCTTGTCTTTTTCCATCTCTCGGCCAAATATTTCTTCTAGCTCTTTTCGAGCTTCTTTTGCGCGAAGCGCTAAATCTTTATCGTCAGTATGCTGCGGCAATAGCTCTTCCAGCATGCGATTGTCGAGCTTTTTAAAATGCGCTTCGGCTCGAGCCGCCTGATATGGGTGCATACCCAACTCAATAAGTGCTTGCCTTCCAAGGTCTAGGGCACCCAAAAAGGTCTCTCGAGAAAAGTTATCGACCCCATGATTAATCAATTGGTACGCTTCGACACGGCTGCGCGCACGCGCCATCACTTTAAGGTGGGGAAAATGCTGCTTACACAGTCCGACGATGGCCAAAATTTCGTCGGGAGAGTCAGTACACAGTAGTATGGCCTCGGCCGTTTCAACACCGGCGCTGCGCAACAGTTCCAAGTTGGTCGCATCCCCATAATAGACTTTGTAGCCGTATTTACGAAGCAGCTGGATCTGACTTGCGTCACTTTCCAAAATAGTAATTTTAACCTTGTTGGCGTACATCAGTCGGCCAACAATTTGACCGAAACGTCCAAAGCCAGCCACGATCACGCGGGGCTTTTTATCTATTACCGTTTGCGGCTCATTAAATTCGGGTTCATTAATGGTTCGTGCAAACCAGCGATCTTGAGCAATCAACAGCAGCGGCGTTGTCACCATAGAGAGACTGACAATAACCAATAAAAAACTCACGGTCTCAGCGTCTAACAATCCCTGAGACTGTGCAGCGGTATACAGCACAAAGGCAAATTCTCCACCTTGGCTGAGTATCGCCGCCATTTTTGAGCGCGCTTTTGCACGAGTACCAAATAATCTTGCAAGCACATAGAGTACCAGCGCTTTAGTGACCACCAAAGCAATCACCGCGGTA
Organism: Vibrio sp. qd031; assembly: GCF_002100145.1. Taxonomy (GTDB): domain Bacteria; phylum Pseudomonadota; class Gammaproteobacteria; order Enterobacterales; family Vibrionaceae; genus Vibrio. The sequence continues at coordinate 9,760 of NZ_JXQD01000022.1, read as the reverse complement.
AATATCTCCAAAGGGTACAGCGCTAAAAGCCCTAAATTTACCGCCATGCCAACGGACATAAAAAAGAGCCCAAGCAATAGCCCTTTAAAAGGCTCAATGGTGATTTCTAACTCGTGCCTAAATTCACTTTCGGCTAACAGCACACCGGCTAAAAAGCTGCCAAGTGCCATCGACAATCCCATAAAGTTCATGACGTAGGCTATGCCAACCACCACGAGCAGCGCGGTGACAGTAAACATCTCTCTTGTACGGGTTGAAATTGCATATCGAAATAGCGGTCGCAGTAAAAAGTGACCAGCCACAAGCAGTGCTAACACACCTGCGATAGTGGACAATGCCGACAACCAATCACCAGCAACATTGCCAGCCAGCACGGGCAACAGAGCCAGCATCGGGATCACCGCGATATCTTGAAACAGCAATACCGCAAAGCCCGACTGACCGGTTTCACTTCCAGCCAAACCCTGTTCTTCAATGACCCGCAAAGCTATTGCAGTGGACGACAATGCCAGCCCCATAGCAATGGCCGTACTCACATTCCAGCTAAATCCGAGCAGAGATACTGCCCCAGTTAGAAGCGCACTGGTAACGAGCACTTGAGCACCACCTAGCCCAATAATGGGCCGACGCATTTGCCACAGTTTTTTGGGGTTAAGCTCTAAACCAATCAGAAAGAGCAGCAGTACCACGCCAAACTCTGAAAAGTGTAGAATTGATTCGACATCTTTTATGAGTCCTAATCCCCACGGACCAATCGCGACTCCTGCGAGCAAATAGCCGAGTACAGAGCCAAGACCCAAACGTTGAGCCAGTGGCACTGCAGCCACTGCTGCGACCAAAAAAGTCACGCTGTTTTGCAAAAATTCGTTGCCCAATGCCATTAGCCACTCTCCTTACTGCCCAGAGGGTGTTGTAACCACAGTCTAAATTCTTCAGCGTGAGCATATCGCTCGGCATCACTAACATTATGCGACCAATATAAAACCATCGGCTCAAGCCAGTGCATTTGACACAACGCGGCGGTCATTTCAAATGGGCGTAGAAAATCATTTAAGGTGTACTGATTGTAACCATCGCTAGAAAACGCATCGTCATTGCCACCTGTTGAGATCACCGTTTTCCACGTTTTCCCTTTCAACTGTGCCCCTTCACCATAAGCGAAGCCTTTTTCAAGTACCCGATCCATCCACTCTTTAAGAAGCGAAGGACAAGAATAGAGAAACATTGGAAATTGAAACACAATAATGTCGTGCTTCATAAGTAGCTGGTGCTCAGCATCAACATCAATAAAAAAATCTGGGTAATGGGCGTACAAGTCGTGGACGGTGACATGCGAAAGATCCTGAACCTTTTTGAGCATCAGGTGATTGACAATCGAATGTTCTAAGTCTGGGTGAGCGACCACCAATAGTACTTTGGGCTTCGAATTGAGTTGCGAGCTTTTTTGCGATCCTTGCAATGGCTTTTCCTGTATAGCGCACGATATTCTAAAGTATAGCCTTCGCATCATATCCTATTTCGCTCGATACTTGGTATACTCGGCGCCAATCAATTTTTTTGTACAACGGCTCACATGATCACTTTCTCCAATATTCAACTGCTGCGTGGCGGCAAAGCCCTTCTAGACAACGCTACAGCCACTATCCATCCCGGTGACAAAGTCGGCCTTGTGGGCAAGAATGGGTGCGGAAAGTCAACGCTATTTAGCTTAATGAAAGATGAACTCACCATTGATGGGGGTGACTTTAGTCTCCCCAAACATTGGGAGTTGGCGTGGGTAGCACAGGAAACCCCAGCGCTAGAGCGAGAAGCAATAGAATACGTGATTGATGGCGATCGCGAGTTTCGCCGACTCGAAGCCGACCTTAAGCGCGCCGAAGAACAAGATAACGGCACGCTCGCTGCTGAACTGCATGGGAAAATTGACACCATAGGTGGATACACCATTCGATCGCGCGCCGCAGAACTGCTCAATGGTTTAGGATTTTCTCAAGCACAAATGAGTTGGAACCTTACTCAGTTTTCAGGGGGGTGGCGAATGAGACTCAACCTAGCACAAGCCCTGCTGTGCCGCTCAGACCTGTTGCTGCTCGATGAGCCGACTAACCACTTGGACTTGGACGCAGTGATGTGGCTAGAAAAGTGGCTACAAAATTACCCTGGGACGCTAGTGCTGATCTCACACGATAGAGATTTTCTCGATCCCATCGTAAAACGCATTATCCATGTCGAAAACCAGACCTTAAATGAGTACACCGGTAACTATTCGTCATTTGAAACTCAACGCGCTCAGAAACTACTGCTGCAACAAGCACAGTTTCAAAAGCAGCAGAAGCAAATGGCGCATATGCAGAGCTATATTGATCGCTTCCGTTATAAGGCATCAAAAGCACGCCAAGCCCAAAGCCGGATAAAAGCGCTAGAAAAAATGGAAAAGGTATTACCTGCGCAATTTGATAATCCCTTCAGTTTCGAATTTCGCGAGCCCGAGGCTCTGCCCAATCCGATTCTGATGATGGAAGAGGTCGTCGCTGGCTACGACGACACCATCATTTTAGATAAGATCAAACTCAACTTAGTCCCTGGCAGCCGTATTGGCCTGCTGGGACGAAATGGTGCAGGTAAGTCGACGCTCATAAAGTTATTGGCCAAAGAGCTCAATGCACAGCAAGGCCTACTTAGCTACTCTCAAGGTGTCAAAATTGGGTATTTTGCGCAGCATCAATTAGAGACCCTTCACCCACAAGAATCGCCTCTGCAACACATGATGCAAATTGCGCCCAATCATACTGAACAACAGCTTAGAGATTACTTAGGCAGCTTTGGCTTTTTAGGCGATAAGGCGCTAGACGCAGTTGCTCCGTTTTCTGGTGGTGAAAAAGCCCGCCTCGTGCTCGCCCTAGTGGTATGGCAAAAGCCGAATTTATTGTTGCTCGATGAACCGACTAACCACCTCGACTTAGATATGCGTCAAGCATTGACCATGGCATTGCAAACCTTTGAGGGTGCAATGGTCATCGTGAGTCACGATCGCTACTTACTTCGTGCCACCAGTGACGACTTGTATTTAGTGCATGACAAGCAGGTAGAGCCCTTTAACGGCGACCTTAACGATTACTATAAATGGCTGACCGAGCAACAAAAAGTAGAAAGACAAGAGCTTAAAGTCGACAAACCAAAATCGTCCGACAACAGTGCGGCGGCTCGTAAAGAGCAAAAGCGCAAACAGGCCGAATTGCGAAAACTCAGTGCGCCATTGCGTAAGAAAATTGAGAAGTGTGAGTCAAAAATGGATTCCCTCTCCGAACTTTTAGCGCAAAATGAACTGAAGCTCGCAGACAATTCTATTTACGAAGAAGACAATAAAGCCATTCTTACTCAGGTACTTGATCAACAAGCATCGGCAAAAGCGGAGTTAGAAGAAGTCGAAATGGAATGGATGGACGCACAAGAGCAACTTGAAGCCATGCAAGAATAACGCAGCACACCACCAAAGACGCCTCAACGGGATACTCGAGTGGTGACATTCACAAGGAACGAGAATGACTCACAGCGCATTGCCTCGATTAACATTGGAGCGCCTTTGGCAATTTAGCCTGCAGTACTATGGTGACCGACGCATTAAAGATGCGTGCTTGAAGCTGCAAAACCTTTACGGTGGAAACGTGAACTTACTTTTGCTACTCAAATGGTTAGACGAACAGAAGCTGGCACTTAACAAGCAAGACTTAGTGGCTCTTAATCGTGCTTTGCAACGTTCAGAGACGCTGTTGATTCAATATCGCGAGTTGCGTCGCCAGTTAAAAAAAGAAGTGCCCGATTCACTTTACCGAGAATCCCTGCAGTTCGAGCTGTTGTTAGAAAAGCAGCAGCAATCTGACCTAGTAGATTGCATCAATCAGCTCAATCTTAGTGAGACCAGCAGCGCTAAACTGACACAAATTTATTGCGAGCAACTTAGCGCTGATTCTTTAGTCGCTATTTTCCATCAAAGTGCATAATGCCATCGCAATGCCCAGCTACCAAATAAACACCACGCACGACGCGGTAAGCGCCGCCATAACATAGTTGAACTGGCTTTGCGCTCTAGGTGTCGAAAGCCAGCGTCGAATCAATGCCCCAAAACCAATCCATACCGACGACGTTTGTACTTGCACCACCACAAACACACAACAAATGGATAATATCGACAGCCAATAATAAGCCCCTGAGAGGGTGAACGTTCCCACAGCGGCCACCGACATCATCCAAGCTTTAGGGTTTAAAAACTGGAACAGAGCCGCTTGCAGCAGCGTCATTGGCGAGCTTTCTTCACTATCCGCAATTGACGCGTTATTTGAAACTTTGGTAGTGGCAATTTTCCAGCTCAAGTACAACAGATAGCTGCACCCAGCCACTTTCAACCCCGTTTGAGCGGCGGGGTACAATCGAAACAACACATCCAGCCCTGCTGCAGACAACACAATCAAGGTATTCAACCCTAGTGCAATGCCTAAGAAATGCGGAATCGAGCGACGATACCCAAAATTGGCCCCCGATGCGGTCAACATGACGTTGTTCGGTCCAGGTGTCCCGGTCATCACTAAGGCAAACACGGCAATAGACACAAAATAACCCCAATCCATGACTTACTCCCCTTTAAATTGTATCGGTACAATCTGATTCCGAGTTTGATTTATGCGCATCATTGCGGCAAAATCACCCTAACACTGGCCAAAATTGAACGCAAAGGATTTATTGTCACCATGACAATCCCAACAATGGACGTACAATCCAAGATCCCCATGTACAAACAAATTGCCCAATGGATCGGCACTCAGATTCAATCTGGCGAGCTGCAGTACCACCAAAAACTGCCCACGCACCGCGCCTTAGCCGACCAACTGGGTGTCACCATTGGCACAGTGACACGTGCGTACGCTGAAGCAGAACGCCAAGGACTGGTTGAAGCCCGCGTTGGTGCCGGTACGTATGTCCGAAACCCAAACCAAGGTGGATGGGTATTTGAGGAGCAGCAAGAGCATGTGAAATGTCATCTTGGGTATAACATTCCTCCGTTTATCGAGCGAGACCAGATGATGAGTCAAGCCATGTCTCAGCTTAGCCAGTCACCGCAGCTGCTCAATCAATTGATGCTTTATCAAAGCGCAGTAGGTAACGAGGGCCATAAATCGGTCGTTTGTGACTGGTTGACTACTCACAACATTCACCTGTCAGCTAGGCAATTGCTATTTTGTCACGGTGCGCAACACGCATTGCAGCTTGTGATGGACGGGTTTTGCTCTGCGGGAGATACATTGCTGGTTGAGGAGAAAACCTATCCAGGGTTACTCAATGCTGCAAAACAGAAACAACTCAGTTTAAAGTCCGTTGTCATGGACGAGCAAGGGATCACCCCGCAAAGCTTGGAGACCGCTTGCCAGCGTTTTCGGCCGCGCTTTGTGTATTTAACGCCGACTCTGCAAAACCCCACGACCGCAACGATGCCACTGGATCGCAGGCACGCCATCATCGATATTTGTAAACGCTTTGACGTGATTATCATTGAAGACGATATCAATGGCTTACTTGAACCGAATGCACCCACCGCTATGGTTAATCTTGCGCCTGAGCAGGTTATCTATGTGAATGCTTTCTCTAAAACCTTAGCGCCAGGATTGCGAGTGGGCTTTTTACACGCACCAAGGCCCCTCTACTCGACGTTAGCCCAAACGCTACAAAACCATAGCTGGATGGTCAGTCCATTATTAATAGCGTTATGCTGCCAACTTATTGAAAGTGGCAACGCCGACAAAGTATTGGAATTAGTGCGCCAAGAAATGACGCAGCGATATCAGCTAGTGACTCAATATCTATCGAAATATCACATTGTTGGGCGAGGTGTGGGGTTTCACGCCTGGTTGCCTTTGCCTGAACACTGGAAGCTGTCGGAGTTTGTGCAGCAGGCGGAGCTGCAAGGATTAACCGTTAAATCAGCCGAGCTTTTTGCGCCTCCTGCGACAGCCATTGAGCCAGCAGTGCGGCTGTCCGTGAGTGCCCCTGTCGACAAAAATGAACTCGAGCAAGGCTTAAAAGCCCTTGTGACATTACTAGAGTCTCAACCCGACCAGAGCTTTGTACTATGAATCCCTTTATTCCAGCCCGTGGATTATCCAACCCACACATTCAAACTTTGGCTCCGAGATTCATTCGCAAAAATGCCGTACTTACTGGCTACCGTGAGCGATTAGAGACTCCCGATAATGACTTTTTGGATCTGGTGTGGAGCGAAGGCGACGCACAACGTCAGCATTCCAACAAACCCATTTTTGTGCTTTTCCATGGCCTTGAAGGCTCATTTGAAAGCCCGTACGCCAATGGATTGATGGAGGCTTTTGCCCGCCACGGCTGGTTATCTGTGATGATGCATTTTAGAGGTTGCAGTGGTGAAATAAACCGACTCGCACGTGCCTATCACTCTGGCGAAACGGACGATGCGCGGCTGCTGCTTGAGCACATAAGGCAGCGCTATCCACACAACCCCATCGCGGTTATTGGCGTATCGTTAGGCGGCAATATGATGGTCAACTATTTGGCCAAATACTCGGACGATCCCATCACTTCATCCTGCGCGGTTATCTCAGCTCCACTCGATTTAGCGTGCTGCTCGGCTCGAATTGAACAAGGTTTTTCAAGACTGTACAGAAACCATTTACTGGGTTCGCTAAAACAAAACGCGCTTAAAAAATTGCATTTACTTGAACAAGCCTTACCCATTACCGCAGACGATATACACTCTATGAAACGTCTTTATGAGTTTGATGAACAGATCACCGCACCGCTGCACGGATTTAAAGATGCAGCCCATTACTATGAGGCCTGCAGTGGATTGCCAAAGCTCGCCCAGGTGGATACGCCTTTACTTGTTATCCACGCTAAAGATGATCCCTTTATGACCGATGCGGTGATCCCAAGTTTCCGCTTACCCAATGCGGTAGACTATCGCTTGTATGAACATGGTGGGCACGTTGGCTTTGTTGGTGGCGAAGCACTCTCTCCCAAACTTTGGCTAGAAGAGGCTCTCCCTACCCACTTCAACAATTTGATCAGATAGGTTTGCTATCGGCGCTATGACTGTCTATGATTTTTCTCCCTTAATTGGAAACCTTAGGTCACGACTATGATTATTCCCTGGCAAGAGATCGCCAGCGACACCCTGCAAAACTTACTGTCTGAGTTCGTGCTGCGAGAAGGGACCGATTACGGTGATGCCGAGTGCACGCTTGATGACAAGATCGATCAGGTCAAACAACAACTGATCCGTGGTGAAGCGCATATTGTCTATTCGGAGCTTCATGAAAGTATCGATATCAAAACGAGCCAGTCGTTACGCAGCGACACCCCAAATGAGTACGACGGGCCACATGATGGCCAAGATTAATTGCCCGTCGACTACCGTGACGACGAGTGTATAAACAAGGAATGTTATGTCAGCGAAACACCCAATTATTGCAGTAACGGGGTCTTCTGGAGCAGGGACAACCACCACTTCAGAAGCCTTTCGAAAAATGTTTAACATGATGAAGGTGAAAGCAGCGTGGGTCGAAGGCGATTGCTTCCATCGCTACACGCGTCCAGAAATGGATGTCGCGATTCGAAAGGCAAAAGAGCAAGGCAAACACATTAGCTACTTTGGTCCAGAGGCCAATGACTTTGGCGCTCTTGCTAATTTCTTCGATCAGTACGGTCAAGATGGCAGCGGTAAAATCCGTCAGTATCTACATACGTTTGATGAAGCTGTGCCGTTTAATCAAATGCCTGGCACCTTTACCCCATGGCAAGAGTTGCCAAGCGACAGTGATGTACTCTTTTACGAAGGTCTGCACGGTGGAGTTAAAGATGGTGACGTGGATGTCGCAAAGCACGTCGACTTCCTAATAGGCATGGTGCCGATTGTAAACTTGGAATGGATTCAAAAATTTGTTCGAGATACTCGCGATAGAGGTCATTCGAGAGAAGCGGTAATGGATTCTATCGTTCGCTCTATGGATGACTATCTTAATTACATTACGCCGCAATTTTCTCGAACACACATAAACTTTCAACGTGTCCCAACTGTCGATACATCCAATCCACTTAATGCAAAAGGGATCCCTAGTCTCGATGAAAGCTTTGTAGTGATACGTTTAAGAGGGATAAAAAATATGGATTATCCCTATTTGTTGTCTATGATAGATGGCTCTTTTATGTCCAGGCACAACACCATTGTAGTGCCTGGCGGTAAGATGAGTTTTGCGATGGAATTGATAGTCAGACCTATCTTGCAACAATTAATCGAAACCGGGAAAATCGGGTAATCTCGATACATCTGATACTAAAGTTTAAAAGCGTGTGAGTAGTCACACTTTATGTGTGAGATTTAGGCTTTTGGCTCGATCAAAACCAAGATTTCCCATGCAAAACACGGTAGTATTTTTAGCCTAATGATAAGACGAGTTGCAGCAAGCACAGTTGCACTTTATGCTAGTTCCCCGGTTGCTTATGCAATCGAGCCGGTCTCACGACTGAAAATGGAATTGCTGCTAAGCGAACTCTGCAGAGGAAGATAAGAATATGGTTTTAGGTAAACCTCAAACAGACCCTACACTAGAATGGTTTTTGTCACACTGCCACATTCACAAGTACCCATCAAAGAGCACTTTGATCCACGCTGGTGAAAAAGCAGAAACCCTTTACTACATCGTAAAAGGTTCAGTAGCCGTACTGATCAAAGATGAAGAAGGCAAAGAGATGATCTTGTCTTACCTTAACCAAGGTGACTTCATTGGCGAGCTAGGTTTGTTTGATGAAGAACAAGAGCGTACTGCTTGGGTTCGTGCGAAATCACCTTGTGAAGTCGCTGAAATCTCTTTCAAGAAGTTCCGTCAACTCATCCAGGTCAATCCTGATATTCTAATGCGTCTTTCGTCTCAAATGGCGAAACGTCTGCAAGTAACTAGCCAAAAAGTCGGCGACCTTGCTTTCCTAGACGTAACAGGCCGAATTGCTCAAACGCTACTTAACCTAGCAAAACAACCTGATGCAATGACTCACCCAGACGGCATGCAAATTAAGATCACTCGTCAAGAGATTGGTCAGATTGTTGGCTGTTCGCGTGAAACTGTAGGTCGTATCCTTAAGATGCTTGAGGAACAAAACCTAATTTCTGCGCACGGTAAAACAATTGTGGTTTACGGCACTCGCTAAACCCACAACATCAAATCTAAAAAACCACCGCTCGCGGTGGTTTTTTTTCGCCTCGATACCGGCCCGTTTTGCGCTTGCGCACAACGTACCGATAGCGAATTGAACGAAAGAGGCTAGCTCTTGCTAACCGCAACAATCAAAACTTTACCACCCGTCACTACCATGAGCCTCCCGCTAACGCGTGAGTCGCACGGTATTGACTCGATACCGGCCCGTTTTGCGCTTGCGCACAACGTACCGGTAGCGAATTGAACGAAAGAGGCTAGCTCTTGCTAACCGCAACAATCAAAACTTTACCACCCGTCACTACCATGAGCCTCCCGCTAACGCGTGAGTCGCACGGTATTGACTCGATACCGGCCCGTTTTGCGCTTGCGCACAACGTACCGGTAGCGAATAGAACGAAAGAGGCTAGTTCTTGCTAACCGCAACAATCAAAACTTTCCCAACCGTCACTACCATGAGCCTCCCGCTAACGCGTGAGTCGCACGGTATTGACTCGATACCGGCCCGTTTTGCGCTTGCGCATAACGTA
>NZ_JXQD01000021.1 GCF_002100145.1 Vibrio sp. qd031 | reverse complement strand
ACTCAAATTTGAATGCATCCTGGCAAGGATACATTCCCAAGAACACTTGAATGTGTGTTGGTACCTAAATCATAAAGACTTAGGATTTGAGAACTTTTAAATTGAATAACATTAATCAAATGTTATTCGTCAGCTTTCCAAATTGTTAAAGAGCTAGTTTTGCTTTCTACTAAAAGAAAGAAACCATCTTTAAAGGCACTCAATTTTCATAAGAAAATGCACTTAAAGATGGTATCCCGTAGGGGAGTCGAACCCCTGTTACCGCCGTGAAAGGGCGGTGTCCTAGGCCTCTAGACGAACGGGACACAAGGACTTCTTTTTATAAAAGAAGTGGTGGAGCTAATCGGGATCGAACCGATGACCTCTTCGCTGCCAGCGAAGCGCTCTCCCAGCTGAGCTATAGCCCCACATTGTTGATTCCACAACGAACGCAGAACCAATGCTCTGTATAAAACCATATCAATCTGTGTGGACACTCATAATGAGAATCTATCGTTTAAGGAGGTGATCCAGCCCCAGGTTCCCCTAGGGCTACCTTGTTACGACTTCACCCCAGTCATGAA
>NZ_JXQD01000007.1 GCF_002100145.1 Vibrio sp. qd031 | reverse complement strand
TGATTTCCCGGATTTACCTAAGAAATCAGCCTACATACTTAAACCTGGACAACCGTCGCCAGGCCCACTTAGCCTTCTCCGTCCCCCCATCGCAATTGTAAGAAGTACGGGAATATTAACCCGTTTCCCATCGACTACGCCTTTCGGCCTCGCCTTAGGGGTCGACTTACCCTGCCCCGATTAACGTTGGACAGGAACCCTTGGTCTTCCGGCGAGGGGGTTTTTCACCCCCTTTATCGTTACTCATGTCAGCATTCGCACTTCTGATACCTCCAGCAGACCTTACAGTCCACCTTCAGCGGCTTACAGAACGCTCCCCTACCCAATAACTAAAAGTTATTGCCGCAGCTTCGGTGTATAGCTTAGCCCCGTTACATCTTCCGCGCAGGCCGACTCGACTAGTGAGCTATTACGCTTTCTTTAAATGATGGCTGCTTCTAAGCCAACATCCTAGCTGTCTAAGCCTTCCCACATCGTTTCCCACTTAGCTATACTTTGGGACCTTAGCTGGCGGTCTGGGTTGTTTCCCTCTCCACGACGGACGTTAGCACCCGCCGTGTGTCTCCCGGATAGTACTCACTGGTATTCGGAGTTTGCAAAGGGTTGGTAAGTCGGGATGACCCCCTAGCCTTAACAGTGCTCTACCCCCAGTGGTATTCGTCCGAGGCGCTACCTAAATAGCTTTCGGGGAGAACCAGCTATCTCCAGGTTTGATTGGCCTTTCACCCCTAGCCACAAGTCATCCGCTAATTTTTCAACATTAGTCGGTTCGGTCCTCCAGTTGATGTTACTCAACCTTCAACCTGCCCATGGCTAGATCACCTGGTTTCGGGTCTATACCTAGCAACTCGACGCCCAGTTAAGACTCGGTTTCCCTACGGCTCCCCTATACGGTTAACCTTGCTACTAAATATAAGTCGCTGACCCATTA
>NZ_JXQD01000020.1 GCF_002100145.1 Vibrio sp. qd031 | reverse complement strand
AAGCACGACATATCCTGAGCCGTATTCAATGGTTACTGGTTGGCGATAGCCTTCAAAAAGTCTTGTTCACACTGGCAAAAAAGAGCAAAGCAGTACGTGTCTGTCCCTGCTGTCAGCATGAGATGGGGTGCGTTGGGATCACGCGACCGAGATAGCCGAAAGGCTGAGATAATAAGGATAATGATGATAACTTAAGAAAGGAGATGCGATACCAAAAAGCCGAATAAATAAACGCTAACCTGCTGATAAGATGTCACTTTAGGTCTTATCACGACAGCGTTCGCCTTGAGAAAAGTATCAAGGCGTGATCACCTGAGCCGCCAATCGCACAATTTACTTATAGAGAGACAACGGGCTTGTTCAACACTCGGGATTTAACGCTGGCTGGCGCAGCGCTTAATCCTTATTTGTTAGCCGCCCATCGCACGAATTAGGTCTCACTATTTTTGAAAAACTTTCCTTCAGCGTAAACCAAAATGGACGCTAAAAATATGGCATAGACGACTGCCGCTTGAACTCCGTAATCCCATGTTAACCAACTACAAGCACCATAGTAGTGACCAAATATAAGCGCTAAACTCCCTACATAGGCAATGCGAGTTGGAACATATGTGATTAGTCCAAACATAATTGCTACATATGCAAGCAAAGAGGCGACAAATGAAAGAGACCCATGGCTAGAAAAATAATGAAATAGCTCATTTGCTTCATTTACCTCAACACCGCTAGAACTCCAATAGGTTTCAGATTGACCAATAAGCGTCAAAGTTAAGTCAAATAGCATGGAAAACAAAGCCAAATACTTAATTCTACGAGTGTATGGATTTGGTACTAAATTCATTTATAAATCCGTTCCCTGGGGGAGGCTAACGCTGCGATCACCGGTAAATTGGGAGCGCAGCGAGTAATTTATCCGTGTGCAGCGCCTTGTTAGGGTTTAGCCATGTGAGCTACTAGTACGTATAGAGCCTTCTTGTACACACGCTTTGAAATTACCCATTGAAATTTCTTTTGCATGAAGTTCCAAGCCCCCCGCATTTTTATAGGTTGTATAATCTTTATTTGGCATTTTTGTTGACACATACCAAGCGTTACCATCAATATTTTCTGAGCATGAACCTGGGAATGTTAATGTCCAAGTTTGCCTCAAAAAGCACTTCTTTGCGGTTTGAATATAAGTGTCCTCGGTTTTTACGGTATCGCCCTTAGAACCAAAGATTTGTGTGATCGTAACTTCTGTTGAAGGCCCATCAATACCGCCTGCATGCTTATTGATAAAATAGTTCCAGTTACTTTTCAGCTTACTATTTTCCAATATAAAACTATCACACTTTGAAATTCCGTAGTCATGAAATGACTTCAATAGAGTCTGATCATCGTTTGCCAAAACGGGATTAGCTAACGTAATTCCAAAAGAAAGTGCTGACGCGATTACTAGTTTTGTTTTCATCTATTTTACTCCTTGAATTTTTAGATGAGCTATTTTGTTATATTGAACCCTAACGAATGACATGGATTCCCCCTCCCGAGGATCTGCCACACTTATGTGGTACTTAAATACACCGGAGGCACCATGTCTGATTATTCCTATTTCTGCGGTATCGACCTAGCTAAAAACCACTTTAGTCTTCATGCTGTTGACAAAAATGGTAAGGTCATTCTTCATAAATCAGTAACCCGCTCTAAACTACTGACTACCTTAGCAAATATGCCACTCATGCGTATAGGTGTTGAAGCGTGTGGTGGTGCACATTATTGGGCAAGGACACTCAATAAACTGGGGCACGATACCCGTATTATGGCCGTTAAATATGTGATCCCATATCGAACTAAAGGAAAGAACGACCTGAATGACGCCGTCGCTATTTGCGAAGCAGTCCAGCGTCCTTCAACTCGCTTCGTACCAGTTAAATCTCCTGAGCAACAAGCCATATTGTCAGTGCATAGGATGAGAGAACATTGGGTTCGCGAGCATACCGCGCTTATGAACCGCATGCGAGCCTTGCTTTCTGAGTTTGGGCTAGTCATACCGGTTGGTCGTTCTTCATTGATGAAGAGTGTTCCCTTAATGCTAGAAGATGCAGAAAACGAACTGCCACACCTTGCGAGATCAGTGATCGCTGATGCGTATCACCACCTGGACGAATTGAATCAACGTATTTCAGATACGGAGCAAATCTTCGATTCATTTGCTAAGGTCAGTGACAATGTCCAACGGGTAATGAAGGTTCGAGGCATTGGCCCTCAAACTGCTACAGCGATACTCGCCTCAATAGGAAATGGTTCGCAGTTTGATAAAAGCCGCGACTTCTCTGCTTGGCTAGGTTTGGTTCCTAAGCAATATTCTACAGGTGGAAAACCTCGGTTAGGCCGGATCACTAAACACGGTGACAAATACTTAAGAACGCTATTAGTCCACGGCGCGAGAACGGTGATTGCCAACCTTGGCGATAAGCAAGATAGGTTAAGTCAGTGGTGTAGAGGCGTTCTAGAACGGCGCGGAATGAATCGAGCGATCGTGGCCCTCGCGGCGAAAAACGCTCGAATTATATGGTCGCTTTTACACAATCAAACAGAGTATGAAAACTATGCTGCTTAAGTAGCACCCCAAGCAGCATAAAGAGTTAACCCCACCGGGTCATTGCAGACGCTAATGATGGAGATAGGTTAAGACCACTTGCGGAGAGCCTGTTAATGCGGCGGACACATTAGATGTCATCTAACGAATAAGGCACCGCAGTCGCGCAAAGTCATCAGGGCCACGACGTATGCGAACCGTCGATAAATAGGCCGAATGTAGAGCGGCAGTCCAAAACCAATCAACATAAGTTTAGCGGATGTTTGACAGCCAGGGGAATCCATGTAGCCGCCTTAAGCTGTGAGTGAACGTGTGCCATGTTTGAGCGATAGCGAGTTCGGCACACGTTTACGAATCAGTCTTGAAGGCTTTGTTGAACGAAGCCGCTCCGCGGCAGAGCAAAACGTAAAAGCACCATACTTCTTGTTACTCCATCACTCGATGGTAAACAAAGGAGTTACGACTATGAACGCCAA
>NZ_JXQD01000019.1 GCF_002100145.1 Vibrio sp. qd031 | reverse complement strand
TGATCCGTACCAGCAGTATCGGACACCGAGTTAAGTGAGTAAAATCACTAACGAGGTGAATCAATGTCCATTAAGAAAACGAAACGAACTCGACACACAGAAGAATTCAAAGCCGAAGCTCTCAAGCTAGCCGATTTGATAGGTGTGGCCAAAGCGGCTAGACAGCTTTCTCTGCATGAATCTCAGCTTTACGCTTGGCGAAAGGCGCTAAAGCACAGCGCCAGTATCAGTGGCCGAGAGCAAGAACTGGCTTCTGAGAATGCTAAGCTCAAACGCCTGCTAGCGGAGCAAGCAGAGGAGCTAGAAATTGTAAAAAAGGCCGCAACCTACTTCGCCAAGCATCTAAAGTAGAGTCTTATGAGTTTATGCTAGAGCACTTGCTATTTTTCAGCATTACCCGAATGAGTAAGGTGCTCGATGTCTCTCGAAGTGGGTTTTATCACTGGTTGAAGCACCGTCACAAGGTGACTTCACGTGAGCTTGCGCGTCACGATCTTGATAGTAAAGTCAAGCAAGCCTTTGTCGAAGGTAAGGAACGCGATGGTGCTCGGCGCATTCAGAAAGCTCTGGATGAAGACAAAAGCCCCCACAACATCAAGACGATATCACAAAGCATGAAACGGCAAGGTCTGGTAGCGAAGGCAGCACGGAAGTTTAAGTGCACGACCGATAGCAATCATACTAGAGCGATATCTCCTAACCTATTGGCTCAAGACTTCAGTGCCACTGAGCCAAATCAAAAATGGGCGGGAGATATCACGTATATCGCCACTAGTGAAGGCTGGTTGTACCTAGCGGTGATTATCGATCTCTATTCAAGGCAGGTCATCGGATGGTCGATGAATGAGCGTATGACAACGGGGCTTGTTTGCGACGCATTAAAAATGGCGTTATTCCGTCGAGGCTTTCCTGAAGGTGTGCTCCTACACAGCGACCGTGGTAGCCAATATTGTTCGAATGACTACCGAGAACTTATAACTGCTTATAAACTAAGACAAAGTATGAGTCGAAAAGGGAATTGTTGGGATAACGCCTGTGTTGAAAGCTTCTTCCACTCACTGAAAGTTGAAGCGATCCAATATGAGCCGATTATGAGTCGAGAAGAGATGCGTCAAACTGTCTTTGAATATATTGAAGTTGATTATAATCAAACAAGGAGGCACAGTGCTCTTGGATATCTAAGTCCAATCAACTTTGAAAAACAAAATGTCGCTTAACCGTGTGTCCAGTGTTGCTGGGGCAGATCA
>NZ_JXQD01000006.1 GCF_002100145.1 Vibrio sp. qd031 | reverse complement strand
GCTCCCGCCCCCCGCCCCTCCCCAGTCTTACTGAAAAAAATCGAACATCAACATGAAGAATATTCATGATGATAGATGTTGACATTAAATACGATCCAATACATTCTTTAGACATATAGACGTCCAAACGTAAAGAAGTTTTCGGCAGACTGTGCCACAGGGAGTGAGTAATGGGTTATACACATGCGGGCCACATCGATGCCCTCAATCAAAATATTTCAGAATTGTCAGACGACATTAATGTCTCTTTTGAATTTTTCCCACCCAGCTCCGAAGCCATGGAAGAAACTTTGTGGAAATCGGTTCATCGACTTAAAAAGCTGCAACCAAAGTTTGTCTCGGTCACCTACGGTGCAAACTCCGGTGAGCGAGATCGTACGCACTCAATCATTAAGGAAATCAAACAAGAGACAGGCCTTGTGGCTGCACCACACCTAACTTGTATTGATGCATCGCGTGACGAGTTGATCGACATTGCTAACGATTACTGGGCAAATGGGATCCAAAGTATTGTTGCGCTGCGTGGTGATATCCCTGCGGGTGGTGGTGCACCAGAGATGTACGCATCTGATTTGGTGACACTACTCAAACAGCAGCACGACTTTGACATTTCAGTAGCGGCGTTTCCAGAAGTTCACCCAGAAGCGAAAAGTGCGCAAGCTGATCTCTTGAACCTAAAGCGTAAAGTGGACGCAGGTGCCAACCGCGCGATCACGCAGTTTTTCTTCGATGTTGAGAGCTACCTGCGTTTTCGTGACCGTTGTGTGGCCACGGGTATCGACGTTGAAATTGTGCCAGGTATTTTACCTGTGTCGAACTTCAAGCAAGCGTCTCGATTTGCCAAAATGAATAATGTGAAGGTGCCAGGCTGGATGGCGCAGCAGTTTTCAGGGTTGGATGATGATCCAACAACGCGTCAACTGGTGGGAGCCAGTCAAGCTATCGACATGGTGCGGGTGTTGAGCCGCGAAGGCGTAAAGGACTTCCACTTCTATACGCTAAACCGTGCTGAAATGACTTATGCGCTGTGTCATACACTTGGAGTTCGCCCACAAGCGATATAGCCTCCACACATACCCATCAATAACAGTAGGGCCAGCATTTTGCTGGCCCTATGTATTTTTGTAGCAGTTACGGCGTCAAATACTCAACCACCGACTCTGCCCATTCTATCCACGCATGCTGCTGCACAATATTGCGCTTAAGGGTTAAGCGCTCTAATTGCCTTTGAGCTCCTTCAGCTTCAAATTGCTTATCAATGCTTAAGTAGTGACTTAAAAGACGCTTAGCACTCTCTAGAGCGCTTTTGAGCTGCGCTAGGTATTCAGACGACTCGATAGATTCGCAAGCGGCCAATTTTGCACAAAACTCGTCACGCACTACAGGTTGCGTGGTGGGCTCTGACAACCATTGTTGGAGCGCGCGTTGCCCAAGCTCGGTGATGGAGTACGTTTTCTTGTCGGGTTTACCCGATTGAGGAATTAACTCGCAAGTTACCCACTCATTGGCATCGAGCTTACCCAGCTCGCGATACACTTGTTGGTGGCTTGCTTTCCAATAAAAGCCGATGGATTGAGAGAACTGTTTAGTGATCTCATAACCAGTGGCTGGATGCTGATTAAGCACCGTCAAAATTACATGAGGTAACGACATAGGAAGTGATTCATCCTGTTGCAAAAAGTTCAAACAAGCTAAGAAATAGATTTATTATTGGCTTCATTCTTTTGTACTGAGTGAAGCTCATTTTTTATAGTGGTTTAGTTAAAGTATAGTGTAGTTTCGCCCTTATTGAAAAAATACTCAATAAGAAAAAATCGTTTGATTTTAATGGCTTGACACAAGTTGCATAGATAATTGATTCAAAGGCGGTCGAAAATGGGCAAAAAACTGAGATTGGGATCAAAAAAAGGCGAGGTTTTTATGCCTCACCTTTCATATTAAAAAAAGTATTAACCAGTGTTACGCATACCTGCGGCGATACCGGCTATGGTGACCATTAACGCTTCTTCGAGTTGAGGGTCACTCTCTTGCAGCTGGCGCGTTCGAGACAGAAGCTCGACCTGCAGCATGTTGAGAGGTTCTACATAGGTGTTACGAAGGTTAATTGACTCAAGTCCCCACGGGTCGCTCTGCATTAAGTTTTCATGGTTGTCGACTTTTAGAACGGCACTGACGTCTTTTTGCAATTGCTCGCGCAATCGATCGCCCAGTGGCCATAGTGATTTATCCACTAATTTTTGATCGTACAGTTTCGAAATCTCTAGATTACACTTGGTGTACACCATCTCGAGCATACCAAGACGGGTTGAGAAGAATGGCCATTCGCGACACATCTCTTCAAGAAGCGCTTGATGGCCCTTATCGATAGAGAACTGTATTGCTTGTCCAGCCCCGAGCCATGCAGGCAGTACAAGGCGGTTTTGGCTCCACGAGAAAATCCATGGGATCGCACGTAAGCTTTCTACTCCGCCATTTGGATTTCGCTTCGAAGGACGAGAGCCTAGCGGCAACTTACCCAGTTCTAGCTCTGGCGTTGCTGAGCGGAAGTAAGGAACGAAATCGGGCTCGCCACGAACCACATCTCGATAGGCTTCACAAGATACTTCAGACAACACTTCCATAAGATCACGCCATTCTTGCTTTGGCTCTGGGGGCGGAAGTAGGTTGGCTTCCAATATTGCACTGGCGTACAGATTTAGACTGTTAACGGCAATTTCCGGTAGACCAAGTTTAAAGCGGATCATTTCACCTTGTTCGGTTACGCGTAGGCCACCTTTGAGGCTTTTTGGTGGCTGAGACAGTAGCGCCGCGTGCGCTGGCGCACCACCACGACCAATGGTGCCGCCGCGACCGTGGAACAGTGTCAGTTCAATGCCTTCTTCTTCGCTGACTTGCACCAGCTTTTCCATCGCATCGTATTGAGCCCAACCCGCAGACATTACCCCGGCATCTTTCGCAGAGTCGGAGTAACCAATCATCACCATTTGATGGTTTTGAATGAAGCCGCGGTACAGGTCGATCCCCATCAGTTGACGGATAACCGCTTCTGAATTGTTAAGGTCATCCAGAGTTTCAAACAATGGGCAGACATCCATGCGATATGGGCAGCCTGACTCTTGCAAAATCAGGTGAACAGCAAGCACGTCTGAGGCGGTGCGAGCCATTGAAATAACGTAAGCACCAAAGGCTTCGCGAGGCTGCGAGGCAATGATCTTACAGGTATCGAGTACTTCTTGGACTTCTGCAGACGGTGTCCAATCTCGTGGTAATAGTGGACGTTTTGACGACAGTTCGTTAGTGAGGAACGCGATTTTGTCTTGTTCGCTCCACTCAGCATAATCGCCAATACCAAGATAGCGAGTCAGCTCAGAAAGTACATCTGAGTGTCGAGTACTTTCTTGGCGAATATCGAGGCGAACCAGATGAACGCCAAAACATTTGATGCGTCGCAAGGTGTCGAGCAGTGAGCCATTGGCAATGATGCTCATGCCACATTCTTTGAGAGAGCGGTAACAGACGAGTAGTGGTTCCCACAACTGGTTCGCATCTTTCAAGGTTTCTAAATTTGGGACATCGGCGTGATGGATTTTCGCATCCAGCACTTCTAGGGTATTGGTGAGCAGGGTACGAAGCTTTTTCAGTACTGCACGGTACGGTTCGTTTTCGTCTTCACCCACCAAGGCACGTAATTCGTCATTGCACTGAGTCATCGAAAGTTCGCTGACCAGCTCATTAATGTCGCCTAAATAGAGATCGGCTGCTTTCCAACGAGATAAGCGCATGACTTCTTTAGTGATGTCGTGGGTCACAAACGGGTTACCGTCGCGATCTCCACCCATCCAAGACGAAAAGTGCACAGGACGAGCGTCGATAGGCAGCTTTTCGCCCATGTAATCTTTAAGCTTGTCGTTCATCTCACGCAAAAACTCTGGTACGGCTTCCCATAGAGAGTTTTCTACTACCGCGAATCCCCATTTTGCTTCATCAAGCGGGGTTGGGCGCTGCTTGCGGATCACATCCGAGTGCCAGCTCTGAGCAATCAGTTGCTCTAGACGACGTTCGGTTTTAACTCGTTCGTTATCGGACAAATCACTCAGTTCTAACTTAGATAGGCACTTATTAATTTTGACCAATTTATTGATCATAGTGCGACGGGTGATTTCGGTAGGGTGAGCTGTAAGTACTAACTCAATGTTAAGTTCTTTAAGTGCTTGAGCGGTATCCAGCTTGCTGATGTCATTTTCGGTGAGTTTAGCAAACACCGATTGGAGCGGATCCGGGTGGCAAACTTCATTGTCGCAGTGACGAGAGATGGTGTGATATTGCTCAGCAATATTTGTGAGATTCAAAAATTGATTGAAGGCACGAGCTACAGGGGTCAGCTCGTCATTGCTAAGAGTGTGGATCTCATCGATCAACTTTTGGCGGTCGTCGGTGTTACCACTGCGCGCCGATTTCGAAAGCTGGCGCAGTTGCTCAATTTTATCAAGCATCGCTTCACCATGAGCGTCCTTGATGGTATTTCCAAGCAGATGACCTAACATGCTGACGTTACTTCTGAGTGCGGCATATTGCTGATTCATTGCATCGATCCTCGTAATTTAATTACATCCATTTGCGTACTCGAACCCCCAATGTATCCACTTTTGCCAAGTCGAGTCAAATATTCTGATCTAAAAAGGCGCAGCGTGCACCAATCAGGGACATTGACTTGCTCAAAGCGGCAGGGTTCAATCAAAAGTTGAAATTAACTTTCATAAATCTAGGGAATGTTTACGTAAAGCAGTAACTTTGTATTGAACGCTGCAATAGCGACACTGTTGGATCGATAAACTCAAACGCCAAAAACTCATCCGGCTGATGCGCTTGCTCAATCGAACCCGGGCCTAATACCAGTGTAGGACACAACTGCTGCAGAAACGGTGCTTCGGTACAGTAGTTGACGCTTTGCGCTTCTTTACCACTGAGATCTTGCATTTGCCCCACAAACGGGTGGTCATGAGAACACTCGTAGCCGGGGATAGGAGCGTGCAGTGGACGAACATCGATAAGGCCAGCCCACTTCGCTTGAACCTCTTCAAGTGCACTGTGTAGCAACTGGTCCAGCGCTTCTAAACTCATCCCAGGTAGAGGGCGCACATCGTAATGGAGCTCGCAGCAACCGCATATCCGATTGGCGCTGTCGCCACCGTGAATGTGACCAAGGTTAAGGGTGGGGTTTGGAATATCAAACCCGGGATGGCGATAATCCTTGATCAGCTTGTCGCGAAGCTGGGTCATGGCGAATAGCACTTCCTGCATCACTTCGATTGCATTGATGCCCAAGCTAGGATCCGACGAGTGTCCTGATTTCCCCGTCACTCGAATGGCGTTAGCCACATGCCCTTTATGAGCATAGACTGGCACTAAACTTGTTGGTTCACCAATAATGCAGTAATCGGGTTTAAAAGGGGCATCGTCGGTAAAATGTTTAGCCCCCAACATGGTGGTTTCTTCATCGCAGGTCGCCAATATATACAGGGGCTTATTTTGACCACTCCACTGCGTATTTTTTACCGCTTCTAATATAAACGCGAAGAAGCCTTTCATATCGGCGGTGCCTAGGCCGTAAAAGCGATTATCTTTCTCGGTTAGTGTGTGTGGGTTAAAACTCCAGCGTCCTTCATCAAATGGAACGGTATCGGTATGGCCTGCCAGTAATAGTCCGCCGCTGCCTTGGCCTTTTTGTGCAATAAGGTTGTGTTTGCCTTTCGCGACCTCCACGACTTTGGTGTCAAAGCCCAGATCAGTAAACCACTGCGCCAGTTTGTCGATGACCTTGGCATTGCCTTCATCCCAACTTGGATCACTGGAACTGATGGAGGAGGTGGAAATCAAGTCGGAATAGATTCCTTTAAACGATGGAATTTGCATGTAAATACCTTATCTACTATTGACAGCTCACGATGAAAACTGTAAAACACATAATAAATCACAATAAGTGAATAAAAACTCAAAATAAAGCTAAAAGGGTAAATTTATACTCGAAAATAGCAAGTTTAAGAAAATGGGAATGTCGTTGATGTTAAAAGTCTCCATAGTAGGTGCAAGTGGGTATACCGGTGCAGAGTTGGCACAGATGGTGGCAAAACACCCACACCTGACGTTAGCAGGTTTGTATGTATCGGCCAATAGTGTCGACGCACATAAAGCGATGGCGACTCTTCACCCACATTTGACTGGGGTGATCGATTTGCCAGTATTGCCGCTGCAAGACCCACAACGGGTTGCGACTCAAAGCGATGTGGTCTTCTTGGCGACCGCTCATGAAGTCAGCCATGACCTAGCCAGCACCTTTATCGATGAAAACTGCCAAGTATTCGACTTGTCGGGCGCGTTTCGTGTAAAGCAACCCGGCTTCTATGACACCTATTACGGCTTCGAGCACAAATATGACGCTCTGCTAGATGCGGCGGAGTACGGCTTGGCTGAGTGGAATCAGGTGGGCATAAAGCAAGCACAACTGATAGCGGTACCGGGATGTTACCCAACGGCTTCTCAACTGGCGATCAAACCCTTAATTGAACAAAAGTTAGTGGACCAAGCTTTTCCTGCAGTGATCAATGCAACCAGCGGCGTATCTGGAGCGGGTCGTAAAGCCAGTATGACCAACAGCTTTTGTGAAGTGAGTTTGCATGCCTATGGCATTTTTAATCACCGTCATCAGCCAGAGATTGCAACCCACTTAGGTGCCCCAGTTATTTTTAACCCGCATTTAGGGAGTTTTAAGCGCGGAATTTTGGCGACCATCACCTTAAAATTGCAACAAGGTGTAACCGCCGAGCAAGTGGCGCAAGCTTTTGAAAAAGCGTATGAGGGGAAACCTGCTGTTCGATTGTTTGGTCAGCAACAGGTGACCTTACAGCAAGTCCAGCAAACGCCTTATTGCGACATTAGCTGGCAGCAACAAGGTGAGTATGTCGTACTTACCTCAGCCATCGACAACTTGCTCAAAGGGGCATCGAGCCAAGCGATGCAATGTTTGAATATTCATTACGGTTTTGATGAGATGACAGCGCTCGTTTAACGGCTCATCTTACAAAGTATATTACCGAAATCGCACACACGTGAAAGGACATGAAATGAAGACACCATTGGTTATCAAATTAGGCGGAGCAGCATTAGAGTGTAGTAATACACTGCAGCAACTATTTGGTGCGATCGAACACTATCAGGCTACGGCCAAGCAAGGTGTGATTTTGGTTCACGGCGGCGGTTATTTAGTGGATGAGCTATTAAACGGCCTTAAACTTGAGTCGGTTAAAAAGTCCGGTCTTCGGGTCACACCAAAAGAGCAAATAAACTACGTAACCGGCGCGCTAGCCGGTACGGCGAATAAGCTATTGCAAGCCGAAGCGATCAAGGCTGGTGTGAAAAGTGTGGGATTGAGTCTTGCCGATGCAGGCTTGACCGAAGTGACTCAACTGGACCCAGAGCTGGGTCATGTTGGAAAAGCTCAGCCGGGCGATGCCAGTGCCGTTCAAGCGCTGCTTTCTTTAGGTATCACGCCGATCATTAGCTCAATTGGTATCACGGCAGACGGTGAACTCATGAATGTGAACGCTGACCAAGCGGCCGTCGCCATCGCGGGCGCAGTCGATGGTGATTTGGTTCTGCTGTCAGACGTCAGTGGCGTGCTTGATGGTAAAGGCCATTTGATTCCAGCGCTAAACAGTGAGCAAGCTAACGCATTAATCGACGGCAAAGTGATCACCGAAGGCATGATTGTCAAAGTACTTGCTGCGCTCGATGCGGCACAAGAACTCGGTCGACCTATTCAGGTTGCAAGTTGGCGATACGTCGACAAACTCAACGCATTATTAGCGGGTGAAAGTGTAGGAACGCAGTTTCTTCCGCAAGCAGACTAACAAACCTTATAAACCGAATTTGATGTAATAGCCCGAGACATGACCGCCAAGTCACCCTCGAGGCCCAAGGAGAAAAACTATGAGTAAAGTAAATAAAGTGGTCGTTGCCTACTCAGGCGGTCTGGATACTTCTGTGATCATTCCATGGCTAAAAGAAAACTACGATTGTGAAGTGGTTGCGTTTGTTGCCGACGTAGGTCAGGGCGATCATGAATTAGAGGGTGTGGAAGAAAAAGCCAAAGCATCGGGTGCATCAGAGTGTTATGTGGTTGACCTAAAAGAAGAAATGGTAGCTGACTACATTTTCCCTACGTTGAAAACCGGCGCTTATTATGAAGGTAAGTACCTGTTAGGCACATCAATGGCGCGTCCTATTATTGCTAAAGCACAAGTGGAAGTTGCGCGTAAAGTGGGCGCAGACGCATTGTGTCATGGCTGTACAGGTAAAGGTAACGACCAAGTGCGTTTTGAAGGCGCCTTTGCCGCGCTTGCCCCAGATCTCAAAGTGATTGCTCCGTGGCGTGAATGGGATCTTGTAAGCCGTGAAGAGTGCCTCGATTACCTTGCCGAGCGTAATATCCCGTGTGCAGCGTCTTTAACCAAGATTTACTCTCGTGACGCAAATGCGTGGCACATTTCGACAGAAGGTGGCGTTCTGGAAGATACATGGAACGCGCCGAACGATGATTGCTGGGAGTGGACCGTTGATCCAGAGCAAGCGCCTAATGAAGCTGAATATGTCTCTCTTAAAGTAGAGCAAGGCGAAATCGTGGCTGTCGATGGTGAAGAGATGACACCGTACAACGCTTTGGTGTACCTAAATGAAAAAGGTGCAAAACATGGTGTTGGTCGTATCGATATTGTTGAAAACCGTCTTGTTGGTATGAAGTCTCGCGGCTGTTATGAAACTCCTGGTGGCACCATCATGATGGAAGCACTGCGCGCAGTAGAGCAACTGGTGCTGGATAAGACATCTTTTGAGTTCCGTGAAGAGCTAGGCATTAAAGCGGCGCACCTTGTCTATGATGGCCGTTGGTTTACGCCGCTGTGTAACTCAATCATGGCTGCTGCTCAAGAGTTGGCGAAAGATGTCAATGGTGAGGTTGTGGTTAAGCTGTACAAAGGTCAAGCAGTGGTTACTCAAAAACGTTCTGATAACAGCCTGTACTCTGAAGAGTTTGCCACCTTTGGGGAAGATGAAGTGTACGACCAAAGCCACGCAGAAGGCTTCATTCGTTTGTTCTCACTGCCTTCTCGTATCCGAGCAATGAATAAAGCGCATAAGTAGTCAATCTCCGTCGAGATAACTTTAAGGCCTGTACGAAATCGTACAGGCCTTTTCTTTTGTTGCCTTACGAGTTTTTGCTATTACGCTAATTAAATTTAAATGCACTATTTGTGAATAACTATTAATTTATTTGCATTTTGGTCTTTATTTTTATTCTGTTTTGCCGTACCTTAGCAGCATAAACCTCAGCGTGTGAATTTTGGCTAAAACAGCCCAAGACACAGCAGTTTAGAAAGACTGAGCATTTTTAGGAGAGCGACTATGGCATTGTGGGGCGGAAGATTTACCCAAGCGGCAGATACACGGTTTAAAGACTTTAACGATTCACTTCGTTTTGACTACCGATTGGCCGAGCAAGACATCGTTGGCTCTATTGCATGGTCGAAAGCGTTGTTGTCGGTCAATGTGCTTTCTGAAGAGGAGCAGCAGAGACTAGAGCTTGCGCTAAACGAGCTAAAACTTGAGGTAATGGAAGATCCCGAGCAGATCTTACGCTCTGATGCCGAAGACATTCACTCGTGGGTTGAGCAGCAACTTATCCACAAAGTGGGAGACTTAGGCAAGAAACTCCACACCGGCCGTTCGCGTAACGACCAAGTCGCCACTGACCTTAAGCTATGGTGTCGCCAGCAAGGCAATCAGTTGTTGCTTGGGTTGGATAGACTGCAAGCGAAGTTAGTTGAAGTCGCTAAAGCACACCAAGGCACAGTCTTACCTGGTTATACTCACTTGCAACGTGCACAACCTGTGACGTTTGCTCACTGGTGTTTAGCCTATGTAGAAATGTTAGAGAGAGATTACTCAAGATTGAGTGATGCTATCCAACGTTTAGACACATGCCCACTCGGTTCGGGTGCACTAGCAGGTACCGCCTACCCAATGGACAGGGAAAAACTGGCCCATAACTTGGGTTTTCATAGAGCGACACGCAACAGTTTAGATTCGGTTTCCGACCGCGATCATGTGATGGAGCTAATGTCGATTGCCTCGCTGTCAATGTTGCACCTGTCGCGCCTTGCTGAAGATATGATCTTTTACAACTCGGGCGAATCCAACTTTATTGAGCTCGCTGATACGGTTACCTCTGGCTCTTCGCTGATGCCGCAGAAGAAAAACCCAGACGCACTTGAATTGATCCGTGGTAAAACGGGTCGTGTGTATGGCGCTCTCGCTGCAATGATGATGACCGTCAAAGCGCTGCCGCTTGCTTATAACAAAGATATGCAAGAAGACAAAGAAGGCCTATTTGATGCACTGGATACGTGGAATGACTGCATGGAAATGGCAGCATTGTGCTTTGAAGGCATTAAAGTGAACGGTGAGCGTACATTGGAGGCGGCAAAACAAGGTTACGCGAACTCGACAGAGTTGGCCGACTATCTCGTTGCTAAGGATATTCCATTTAGAGAGGCGCACCATATTGTTGGTGTTGCGGTGGTGACGGCAATCGATAAAGGCTGTGCTCTCGAAGAGCTCTCGCTTGAAGAGCTCAAGCAGTTCTCCGAAGTCATCGAGTCCGACGTTTATGACATTTTAACCATCGACTCTTGCTTAGAAAAACGCAGTGCGTTGGGCGGGGTATCGCCGAAACAAGTTGCGTTTGCGGTTGAGCAAGCCGAGATTCGTATCGAACAGCGTGACAATGCCGGAGTGAAAGTGCGAGCGGCCCGTCTTACCGATATCGATGCATTGGAAGGCATGGTGACTTACTGGGCTGGTCTGGGGGAGAACTTGCCAAGAACACGCAATGAGTTGGTGAGAGATATTGGTTCATTTGCGGTGGCAGAACAAGGCGGCGAAGTCACTGGTTGCGCTTCGTTGTATGTCTATGACTCAGGTCTTGCAGAGATACGCTCATTGGGTGTAGAAGCGGGCTGGCAAGGGCAAGGGCAAGGCAGCGCAATTGTGTCGCACCTAGTGGACAAAGCTAAGCAGATGGCGATTAAGAAGGTGTTTGTGTTAACACGCAGCCCTGAGTTCTTTATGAAGCAGAGCTTTATTCCAACGTCTAAAACTTTATTACCAGAGAAAGTGCTTAAAGATTGTGAACAGTGCCCTCGTCAACACGCGTGTGATGAAGTGGCTTTGGAAGTGAATCTGGATGAGCAGCTAATCGCTAAAATGAGCGTTGCTTAAAAGTGAACAATTAATTATTGCTGTAACTGATTATATTCGCTGAAAAAATTAAAAAATGACGTTTTTATGAACTAATTTTTGAACCTAATCGTAGAAGCAGTGTCTTAATTAATACCACTGCTTTTTCTTAGATGAATCTAAGAAGCCCCGTACCGACTTGGTACGGGGCTTTTCTTTTTTTGGCTGAGGTGTTATCGCTTTTTAAGCGCCTAAGTAGACATCCAACTCTTCGCTGCCACCAATGTGCTTGCCACCAATAAAGACCTGAGGCACAGTCTCTCGACCTGTTACAGCGCGAAGGGTAATGCTGGTTGCATCCTTACCTAACACTATCTCTTCGTATTGAAGGTTATTGTCGATGAGTGCTTGCTTAGCCTTCATGCAAAATGGGCAGCCCGGCTTACTGAATACGGTGATTGCGTCTTGTACTTTATGTTCTGGGGCAATGTACTCGAGCATAGTGTCTGCATCAGAGACTTTGAACGGGTCGCCTGGCTCGTTAGGTTCGATAAACATCTTCTCTACTACGCCATTTTTTACCAGCATGCTGTAGCGCCACGAGCGCTTTCCAAAACCAAGATCGTTCTTATCCACTAACAGCCCCATACCGTCGGTGAACTCGCCGTTTCCATCAGGAATAAAGGTGATGTTGTCAGCTTCTTGATCGTCTTTCCATGCGTTCATCACAAAGGTGTCGTTCACAGATACACATACAATGTCGTCAACGCCGTGCTCTTTAAACACAGAATGCAACTCATTGTAGCGAGGCAGGTGAGTGGATGAGCAGGTAGGGGTAAACGCCCCGGGAAGACTGAATAGGACCACCGTTTTGTCTTTGAACAGCTCATCAGTGGTGATGTTGACCCATTGATCGCCTTGGCGAGTTGGGAAAGTCACTTGCGGTACAGCCTTACCTTCTTTTGAGCTAAACATGATGCGTTCCTTTATAAGAGTTTTAAATAAGCGTATGAGCTTTGATAGGGACAGTATCGCTCAATTATGTTGATAGGTACAATTGTTTGGTGCTATGGTTTTGATAGATATTGACTATGGAATTGATGGCGTGAATTTAAGAGATTTAGAGTACCTTGTGGCTTTGTCGGAGCATCAACATTTTCGTAAGGCTGCAGAGGCGTGTTTTGTAAGCCAGCCTACGCTGAGTGGACAAATTAAAAAGCTGGAAGAGGAGCTTGGTAGTAGCTTATTAGAGCGCAGTAGCCGCAAAGTGTTGTTTACCGATGTCGGTGAACAGTTGGTCGCTCAAGCGCGAACCATACTTGGGGAAGTTCGTCGATTTAAAGAGATGGCAAGCAGCCAGGGCGATGCAATGGAAGGCCCTATCCAAATTGGATTTATTCCAACAGTGGGCCCTTATCTACTGCCTAAAATCGTACCTGGGCTCAAGGCTCAGTTTCCACAGCTGGAGCTGTTTCTGCACGAGGCGCAGACTCATGTGTTGGTCGAACAATTGCAGCAAGGAAAGCTCGATTGTGTGGTTTTAGCACAGGTAGAAGAGACGCAAATATTTAGAGAAATTCAGCTATTCGACGAGCCGATGATGCTTGCAGTACCGGATACGCACCCATGGAGCGAACGCACAGAAATTGAGATGCAAGAGCTTAATGGCAAGATCGTATTATCGCTGGGCGATGGACATTGTCTGCGCGACCAAGCGCTAGGGTATTGCTTTGCCGCTGGCGCTGAAGACGATCAAAGCTTTAAAGCCACCAGTTTAGAAACGCTGCGAAATATGGTGGCGGCAGGTGGAGGGATCACCTTGTTGCCTCAACTTGCTGTACCTGAGCAGCGTATTAAAGATGGAGTGTGCTATCTAAAAGCGGATGCACCAGTGCCGTCGAGAAGCATTGTATTGGCTTACCGCCCGGGTTCGCCCTTTAAAGCCAAGTTTGAGCAGTTGGCCGACTCCATTGCTTCGTTAATTTCGTTTTAGTCCGCGACTAGAGTCTTTGAGCCAAATACGAAGATAGAAAAAGCCCTCCATCATGGAGGGCGATCATTTATTTTGAGCGTCGGTTTGGTTCAGTAAACCTAGAACAGAGAGCCGTCGTCTTCAGTCTCTTCGTCATCATTCCCACCGATGAATAGGTCATCAGAGAATGTGTCACGATCTTTAGAGATTGACTCCGTTGGCTCTGTACCTCTCAAAAAGTATTCCATTCGAGAAGTCTCATCGGTTTTGTGCGTTAGAAGTCCTGTTTCACGGTCGATACGAGCACGTACAATATCGTTTGGCACTTTTGAACGTTTTTCCGGTACGTCAGCGAGCGCAACTTTCATGTAGTCAATCCAAGCTGGTTGCGCCGTTTTCGCGCCTGCTTCTCCGCCGCTGATTTGTTCATTAGCGTCGAAGTTCTTATTCACTGCGGTGCGGCCAAGATCGCGATTGTGCGCATCAAAACCAACCCATGATACCGCCACCACACCTGGGCCGTAGCCACTGTACCAGGCATCTTTTGAACTGTTGGTGGTGCCGGTTTTACCACCAACATCACGTCGTTTCAGTGCCTGCGCTCTAAAGCCGGTACCATTCCAGCCTGTGTTTCTCGCCCAGTTTCCGCCACCCCAAACATTGCTGTACAGCATTTCACGCACTAAAAATGCCGTTTGCTCGGTGATGACTTGCGGCGCATATACGGTTTCTTCGTGGCCAACAAATTCGTGGACGTCCTGTTCATTAAACTCTTCGCCACCTTCTGACTCAGTAAGCAGTGGCGTGCAATCCTTGCGACAGATTTCAACCGGTGCTGCTTGGAACTCGATATCACCAAACGGGGTTTCTACACGATCAATGATATAGGGTTCGACGTAATAGCCGCCATTGGCAAAGACAGAGTAACCTTGGGCCATTTGCAATGGCGTTAAGCTACCAGCACCCAAAGCAATGGTTTCAGAGCGTGGCAATTTATCCAGCTCAAAGCCAAATCGCGTTAAATATTCACGTGTCTCGTCCAGTCCAACATGACGCAGCGTGCGAACGGCCATGACGTTTTTAGATTGGGCTAAACCAATGCGCAATCGCGTTGGACCTAAGTAGGTCGGTGGCGAGTTTTTTGGTCGCCAAGCGGTGCCGGCACTTTGATCCCACTGGTTAATGGGTGTGTCGTTAATTAATGAGGCCAGTGTCAGTCCCGAATCCAGTGCAGCAGAGTAAATGAAAGGCTTGATGCTAGAACCGACTTGTCGAACCGATTGCGTAGCACGATTAAATTTGTTGTGCACAAAGTTAAAGCCACCCACGAGCGACAGTATTTGTCCATTTTCTGGGTTCATCGCCACAAAAGCGGTATTGGCGGCTGGGACTTGGCTAAGCTTCCAAGCGGTAACCACTTGTTGCTCTTCAAATACCCCTTCTTCTATTTCGACCAGTTGTTGTTCAGTCTGTTTTGGGTAAACCCAGATTTGCTCGCCCGCAGCAGCGATGTCGGCAGCGACCTTAGGAGCTGGGCCTTGACGAGTGTCGGTTAAGAAACGACGAGCCCACTTAATGTCATCCCATTCTAAGGTGTGGATACCTTGGTCCTTCACATAGACTTTAAGCGCTTTTTCTTGCACTTCAATAATGGCAGCGGGTCGCAATTGGCCATAGCTTGGTTGCGTACGCAATGCTTTGACTATTTCAGCCTCAGAGAAAGAAGGTTGGTCGCTACTCCACAGTTCGCGCTCAGCACCACGATAACCGTGACGAAGGTCGTATGCCATTAGGTTATTGATAGCTGCGTCAGTTGCAGCAGCTTGCTGCTTGGCATCGATAGTTGTGAATACGCGCATTCCAGAGGTGTAGGCGGATTCTTCTCCGTATTTATCGACCATCCATGCACGTGCTATTTCGGCCACGTAAGGTGCACGGGCTTCAATTTCCGCGCCATAAGACTTGCCATTAAACTTTTCTTCTCGAGCGGCGTCATGTTCGGCTTGCGATATTTTATTTTCTGACAACATACGCGCCAAAACGACATTTCGTCGAGTGGTGGCACGGTCGGTCGAATAAATTGGGTTCATGGTCGATGGGGCTTTAGGAAGGCCAGCAATTAGCGCAAGCTCACCCAAACTTAGGTCGGTCAGTTCACGTCCAAAGTAGACTTGAGCTGCAGCACCTACGCCGTAGGAGCGATGCCCTAAGTAGATTTTGTTGAGGTAAAGCTCAAGGATTTCTTCTTTTGTCAGCAGTTGTTCGATGTGTACTGCGATAAAAATCTCTTTAATTTTCCGCATGATACGCTTGTCATTAGTCAAGAAGAAGTTTCTTGCCACCTGCTGTGTAATGGTACTCGCACCTTCTTTTAGACTGCCGGAGGTCGCGACAACAATGGCTGCCCGAGTCATACCGATCGGGTCAAAGCCAAAGTGGTCGTAGAAGCGACTATCTTCGGTGGCAATAACCGCGTCAATCAATTCTTGAGGCATTTGATCGAGTTTTAGCGGAATACGTCGCTTCTCACCAAACTGTGCAATCAGTTTGCCTTCTTTACTGTAAACCTGCATAGGCGTTTGAAGCTGCACATCTTTTAATACGGCAACATCTGGAAACTGTGGCTTGAGATAAAAATAGAGGCCAACTGTGGTCCCTATCCCAAGAGCGATGCAAAACAGTGCAAGCAGCGCTGTGATCTTTATGAACTTCACCGAGTAATCCTTGATTGTTTGGCTACAACTCGATTCCAAATCGAGTATATAAATAGTCGTTCTTAAGGGCGCATTTTAACCGCTTTTGAGTGGTTAATCTTTATTTTTTACCAAGAGTTAACAAAAGGATGCGTTATGGTCGGCAATGCACTGATAGGTCTAGAGTTTGATGAGCATCAATTGTCAGCGGTTGTATTGGAATGCAGACGTAAACGGTGGCAAGTTGTCGGGCGATATCGACAAGAGTATGGGCAACGTATCCCTTTATTCGAGGAGCCAGTAAAGCTTGCACCACTGCTTGCTCAGTTTAAAAAGTTACGTAAGCAAATCCCGAACAAACTAAAGCACGTAGCCCTAGTGTTGCCTGATTACTGGGTGATGCAAAAAAACCTGCAAGTGGCGACCGGAATGACGGAGCAAGAAAAGTACGAAAACTTATGTCATCAACTGTCTGAAGCTACGATTAATGTTCACGATGTCGCGATGGACTTTTACTCGGAGCGAGCTGAAACAACACCGCGTGGTCTGGAGAGCTTCTCTACGATGATGCAGTCTGTTCGGGTGTTGACACTAAAAAAACGAATTCAATCAACTCTGATCAATCAGCTTCAACGAGCAGGGTTTATCGCGCTGTTTTTTGCTCCTCATACTCACGCATTAATGGCGACGAATCACTGGGCTAATCAGCAAAGCTCACTGCCGTGGTTGAGTTTGCATTTGGGCCAATCGCAATGGAGCGCGGTAGCCAGCGACGAGTCACTTTGTCGTTACTGGCAGCACTCTCAATTGCAACTTTCTGGAGAGCATTCACCGTATCAATTCGAGCGAGATCATGTGGTGTCGTCATTAAGTAAAGTTCTGTTGCAAATGGAGCTTTCTATTGAGGCCAATTCCAAACTCGACAATCAGGGAGTGTGGCTAAGCTGTGATTTTGATTCAGAGATCCATCTTTTAGAACGTTTGGAAAATGATCACCTAGAAATACAGCCGTTGCCCACCCATATCGATGATTCGGATGTTGAGTTGGCGATTGCACCGTTAACAGGCGAGCGCTTGATGTTACTCGCAACAGGGGTTGCCTTGTGCGCCATTGCATGGAAAACACATCATGCGCTGGGTTGAAGTTAATCTCGTTGATTGGCGCGAAGCGGCGCGTAGGCAAGCTTTGGTGCGTTGGGTCTTAGTAGCGCTTTGCACAGCGAGTGCGGTTCTGGCAGTTGCGCTGTGGCAAAATAGAGAGTTAAAGCACAGGCTCGAAGCCGTGCAGTCACATATTGATGTGCTAGACAGTCGACTAGCGGCTCTGCAATCTCAGCAAGAAGGGCTTAAAGAACTAGAGCAAGAGTGGCAACAACTGACGACGTTTGAGCGCTATACGGCCAAGCTCATTGAGCGACGTTTATGGTGGACGCAATTTATGCACGCGCTGCCTCATTGGATCGTGAATGACGTTTATTTGCAGCGATTGGACTACCACTTTCCCAATGTGAGTGGGCAAGGTATTGCGTTGAGCTCGCAGGGACTGACGGCGCTACTCTCTCGAATGACCACTTCCTCCCAGGTTTCGTCAGTTCGTTTGGACAATGTTACCCACAATGTTCGTTGGCTCGGATTGACTGGAAATCGCTTTCAGATTCATTTTGAATCTGTACCGACGTTGTCTACTCGTTCGTCAATGAGCCTCCACCGTGATTGAATCTAGAATTGACCTCGCCACGGTAGTTTATTGGCCGCTGCGAAAAGTGATTATCTTGTGCTGCATTGTCAGCGTCATTATGTACGCCTTAGTGTACCTATCTTGGATACGACCGATGCAGCAACGTTTATCAGCGCAAACTGCGTATCAACAAACGTTAACTCACAATGAGTCAATTCAAAGGTCAGCGCTTGAAAGCCTGCAGCCGATGGTGAGTGAGCTAAACGAGCTAAAAGGCTCTACAGCCAAGGCGCTGCAATTTTTTGTTCGTCCGGATCAGCTTGCGTCGGTTGTTGCTCTAATCAATCAAGCGGCGACCATTACTGACGTTCGTGTACAAAAAGTTGAATGGCTGACTGCGCAAGCCATTGAGCATTACATTGAAAATCCACTTCGTATTCAACTGCATGGAAACTATCAACAGTTGCTGGCGTTCAGTGAGTACCTTGCGAATGCTCCACTTGTTATTGAAGTAAAGAAAGTTCTTATCGACAGAGAGTCACATGATAGTGAACAGCTACACATTGATATGTTGCTGAGCACTTATCAATTAACGAGGGAAAGCTCGATAATAGGACGCAGTGATGGTTAGTTACGTCGGGCTCGAATTAGGTACTGTACCGCCGCGTTGGGCAGCAACAGTTGTTATTGCAGCGATTTTGAATACATCAAAACTGTATGCCAGTGCGATTGAGGAGAGCCAAATGATCACAGAACCGCTCGGGTTGCTGTCGCCATTTAGGTTGCCAAATCACACTGCGCCTACAGCGGACAACAGTGACCATCACCAAGAGGCAGTCACCACAGTGCAGAGCGCTTCTTGTGATGCTCAAGCTCAGCAATGGCAAGCTCTTACAAAGGGCTATGAGCTTGTTGCTACCTTACACAAACACGGCTCTTGGAGTGCGGTCATGAAGTGGGATGCTCACCGCTATCAATGGGTAAAGGAAGGAGAGCAGGTTGCCTCAGAAGGTGTTAGGGTTTCTTCTATTGCTAAGGGTACGGTGCTCTTAACGCGCAATGTCTGGAAAGGGGACTGCATTACAAGGTCAATAGGTTACTCTTTGCGAACCAGGACTCAGCCATGATCGTGTCGCTTAATTCGAATCGACAGCTAAGTTTGTGTTTGGTGATGATAGTGTTGCAAGCGTTGCTTGTGGGCACGTCACACGCCGAACCTATAAACCGTC
This sequence comes from Vibrio sp. qd031, assembly GCF_002100145.1. GTDB lineage: Bacteria > Pseudomonadota > Gammaproteobacteria > Enterobacterales > Vibrionaceae > Vibrio. The sequence continues at coordinate 14,500 of NZ_JXQD01000006.1, read as the reverse complement.
TTATTCATCAGCAACTGTTTCCAGAAAGCAAACAACAAACGGTTCTAGAGTTGACGCTGGAGAACAGTGCGATTGACGCGCAGTTGTTTGATCGAAGTAGCGAAGTTCATGTCCTTCTTCGAAGCACAGTGAACGGCGGAACTCGCCCTATATCGATACTTCCACCGGACGGATTGGTCGCCTCAATCAACTCGACACAACAGGGTGATAATGTTCTTTATCGCCTGATTGTGACCGAGCCTGTAAGCGTTAGCCATGTGATACAAGGCAACGTATTAATAGTCACTTTGACTAGGCGAGAGTCTGCAGCGTTAAAGCAAAATGACTCTGCTGTGACACTTAACTTTCAAGCGGTGCCATTACGACAAGCATTACAAATATTAGCGCAGCACAATCGCATTAACCTAGTGATGTCGGACAGTGTGCAGGGAGAGCTGTCAATCAATCTTCAAGACGTTCCTTGGCAGCAAGCGCTATCGACGATTCTGCAAGTGAAACAGCTGGAAAAACGCATTGACGGAAATGTTATGTTGATCGCCCCATTGAGCGAAATGATGGCCTCTCATCAACATCGCCTACAACAATCAGAACAAGCCCAACTTAGTGGTCCGTTGACGACCAAGTTGGTTAAACTGCATTACGCGAAAGCCAATGATATTGCTTCTATGTTGGTGAATGACAGTGGCATCAATATGCTTTCCCAGCGCGGCGCTGTTAGTGTTGACGAGCGCACTAACACGCTACTGGTTCGCGACATCGCCAGTAACCTCTCTGTGCTCACCGAATTGATTGCGCAGTTGGATGTGCCGGTAAAGCAAGTCCAAATTGAAGCTCGAATTGTGACGGTGGATGAAGGCGACTTGGATGAGTTGGGGGTGCGATGGGGGGTAATGGGAAGCAGTGGTAAGCGAACGGTTTCAGGTAGCATAGAGGGAAACTTATGGCAGGCTGGGATGTATGGAGACGATAACTTAGACATCGACGATTTTCTCAACGTGAATTTGGGGTTGGTGAACCCCAATGCGTCGAGTATCGCTTTCCAAGTGGCTAAGTTGGGCTCAGACTTACTGCTGGATCTAGAACTGTCTGCATTGCAAGCAGAGGCCAAAGCTGAAATCATCTCTAGCCCCAAAATTATAACCACCAATAAGAAGGCCGCTTACATTGAGCAAGGTACCGAAATCCCTTATCTAGAGGCGGCGTCCAGTGGTGCGACGTCGGTTTCGTTTCGAAAAGCGGTATTGAGTTTAGAAGTGATCCCCCAAATTACGCCAGACAACCGACTGGTGTTGGATCTTAATGTTACTCAGGACCGCCCTGGTGAAGTGGTAAAAACGGGGTTTGGAGAAGCCGTTGCAATCAATACCCAGCGCATTGGTACTCAAGTGTTAGTCAATAATGGGGAGACCGTGGTACTCGGTGGGATCTATCAACAAAGTCACTTAAGCAATGTCGATAAAGTCCCTGCTTTTGGGGATATACCTGTTTTAGGAGGGCTATTTCGGCGTACCTCCGACAAGAAGGCCAAAAGTGAATTGTTAATCTTTGTAACCCCCACTGTCATTGAAGATTAACTATAGAAATTACTTCAATTAATAGTTATCTAAAACAAGGGTTTGCGAAAGAAAAGTGCCAGATAGCACGGTGTGGCAGAAAAAAAGTCCAAAATAAATTTGCATTCGGACTATCTAGACTGGATAATTTCGGGTCTTTTCACAACTAGACTGTGAGGAATAGGTGCTGCAATGAGCGTGTTAAACCGCTTTGAATTATAATTTCATTGTAGCGATGTCATTGATTTAACGTTGTAAATTACTGCTGAACATGGCTGAAAAACGAAATATTTTCCTTGTTGGCCCTATGGGGGCTGGCAAAAGCACAATTGGACGACACCTAGCGCAACAACTTCATATGGAGTTTATCGATTCAGATACTGAGATCGAAGAGCGTACTGGCGCAGATATCGCATGGGTATTTGACGTAGAGGGTGAAGACGGATTCCGTAAGCGTGAAGAAGGTGTGATCAATGATCTCACTGAAGAGCAAGGTATCGTACTGGCAACAGGCGGCGGCTCAATCATTAGCAAAGAGAATCGTAACCGTCTTTCCGCTCGAGGTGTTGTGGTCTATCTTGAAACCACCATCGAAAAGCAACTTGCACGTACTAACCGTGACAAGAAGCGCCCACTTCTACAAACCGAGGAAGCTCCTCGTAGTGTGCTCGAAAAACTGGCTGGGGAACGTAACCCACTTTACGAAGAGATCGCTGATTACACTGTAAAAACAGACGATCAAAGTGCTAAAGTAGTCGCCAACCAAATCATTAAGATGCTCGAAGAAAGATAATTGCGATAGGAGGAGTGCAAACCATGGAAGAAATCAAAGTTGATTTAGGTGAGCGCAGTTATCCTATCTCTATAGGAGCCGGATTGTTTAACGATTCGGCTTTATTTTCATCTGCCTTTTCTAAAACGCCTGTCACAGCGCATCAGCACGTTGTGGTGATCAGTAATGTCACCGTAGCCCCCCTGTATGCCGATAAAGTTGTTACGCAATATCAATCACTTGGTGCAACAGTACATCTGCTGGAGCTGGCTGACGGCGAACAATACAAGTCTCTTACTACCTTTGAACAAGTACTCAGTTTTTTGCTGGAGCGCAGCCTGAGTCGTGACGTACTTTTAGTGGCACTTGGTGGCGGGGTTATTGGTGACTTGGTCGGTTTTTGCGCAGCAAGTTACCATCGCGGTGTTGATTTCGTACAGATCCCAACTACGCTATTGTCGCAAGTTGATTCTTCGGTAGGCGGAAAAACCGCAGTTAATCACCCTCTGGGTAAAAACATGATTGGCGCGTTTTACCAACCTAAGTCCGTCGTTATTGATATCGAATGCTTAAATACACTTCCACCGCGAGAGTTTTCTGCCGGTATGGCGGAAGTGATCAAATACGGCATTATTGCTGATAGCGATTTTTTCGATTATTTGGAAGCTAATATTGATGCGCTGATGGCGAAAGATCCTGCAACATTGACTTACGCCATTGCCCGCTGCTGTCAAATTAAAGCCGATGTCGTTGCAGAAGACGAAAAAGAGTCAGGGGTTCGTGCGTTATTGAACCTTGGTCATACTTTTGGTCATGCGATTGAAGCGGAATTAGGGTATGGTAAATGGTTACATGGAGAGGCGGTATCTGCAGGGACTATGATGGCTGCTCAAGCGGCAAAATTGCAGTCAATGATTTCGACACAAGATGTTGATCGCATTGAGCAACTTTTGCTAAAGGCAGGCTTGCCAGTGCACACTCCTTCCTCTATGTCATTTGACGATTTTATGCGTCATATGATGCGCGACAAAAAGGTTTTGGCTGGGCAACTGCGGTTGATTCTACCCACTTCTATAGGAAGTGCGCAGGTTACCTCTACCACTCCTGAGTCGGTTATTAAACAAGCCATAGAAGTAGGAAAAAAGTAAGCCTTTGCGTGCGTCTTGATTGACTGCGTTTAGGTGCAGTCAATCATGAATACCTTAGAGTTAGAGTCACAGACGCAGTTGTTGGATCGTTTGCGGTTGGTGACACGTTTTGGATCCAACTTTGTCTCTATGATCGGTGTTGAAGGCTCAGGTAAGACTTGGCTTGCTCAGCGCTATTTAGAGGTGTGGGCGGCTGAAAAAAACCAATCTCTTCTGCTTTGTCATAACTCTCAAACGGATGCAGAGCAGCGCTCAATCATTCTTAGTCAGCTTTTTCGACAAATTCGCTTTGACCCTTCCCGCCCACTTCTAGACGCATTTTCATCACAACTCGAAGAAGAAAAGTGTGACATCGTCATTGTTGTGGACAATGCAGAGTTTCTTTCTCGAAACATTATCTATGAACTAAACACGTTAGTCTCTCAAGCCAATATCGAGGCTAAGTGGATGATAAACGTAGTATTATTTACAAAAATTCACACTTTACCTAACGTGGTATCGGAGCTAACCAGCACGTCAAACTTCACGCCTTTAGAGATGGAAATTGATGCGCTCTCTGAGCCTGAAAAAGAGCGCTTTCTCGAATTTTTGGTCTACAAAACCATTCTCGATGAAGATATTCTAAAAGCGGCGCAGAGAGCGTCGTGGAACACGCAACCCAGACCAGGAGCGTTGATGGCCCTTATGGACAGTAAAAAGAAAAAGCAGGTGATCATTCGTTCAATCATCGCATCACCGATCAATATTGCCGCTATTATTGCACTAATTATTATCTTGCTGTTTGGGGGATACTACTGGTTAACTCATCAGTCGACACCAGAAGAGTATGCGTTGGCGCTCGATGAAGAGGCTCGCAACATGGAGAGAGGCAGCTCAACGCTAGATGATTATGATGATTCATTAAACCGTAACACAAGTGACGCTGGTTTTGATGTGGTGGAAGACAACACTCTGTTGCCACCACCGATGTCGGATGTGACCGTGACGGTAGACGAGAATCTTGATGACCGAACACGAGTGATTGTGCCTGACACCGTAGTAGATGCGTTGATAGAAGAGCAGCCTAACCCAGATACTACGGTTATTGATGACGCTATCGCAGATGCCACAGAGCAAGCTACTGACACTAATAAAGTGGCAGTGATCCCTGATCCTGAAACGCAACCTGAGCCCGTTGTAGAGACGGTCGAAAAAGAGCAGCAGCAAGAACAGCAAGCGCCGAGTGTCGTGATCACTTTTTCTTACGCCAGAGATGAGCTCAAAGCGGTTCCCAAGAACCACTATACGTTACAGCTGGGCGCAATGAGTTCTCTGGAAGATGTTCAAGAGTTTATCAATGAGCATGAGTTGGATGGACAGGTGAGAATCTATCCAACGGTTCGTGGTGAGAAGCAGTATTTCATGATTACCTATAAAGACTTCCAAACCATTCAGGCTGCGAGAGACTCGGTCTCTGAGTTGCCTGTAGAGGTGCAAGCTGTCGGCCCTTGGGCAAAATCAATGTTGCAAGTCCATAAAGAGATAGACGCAGAAAAATAACAGTGAGAATTAGGCGTTAAAATATGCTACATTCCGCGCTCTGCAGGGCACGTGTTCTTAATAGGTAATAGAAACAACACATGAAAAAACAGCGCGCTTTTTTAAAGTGGGCCGGCGGTAAGTACGGCTTGGTCGACGATATCCAGAAGCATCTACCTCCAGCTCGCAAACTGATTGAACCGTTTGTTGGGGCAGGTTCTGTATTTTTGAATACCGATTATGAGCATTACCTGCTTGCAGATATTAATCCCGATCTGATTAATCTGTACAACTTGCTCAAAAACGATCCTGAGCAGTATATCTCTGAAGCCAAGCGTCTGTTTGAACCGCACTGCAACGATAAAGCCTTTTATCTCGATATGCGTGTGCAGTTTAACCAATCCACCGATCCTTTTTTCCGCTCGCTTGCGTTCTTGTATATGAACCGTTTTGGGTTCAATGGGTTGTGCCGATACAATAAAAAGGGCGGTTTTAACGTGCCTTTTGGCTCGTATAAAAAGCCATATTTCCCAGAAGATGAGCTGATTTTCTTTTCCGAAAAAGCCAAAAAGGCGACCTTTGTTTGCGAAAGCTATACAGAGACGTTTAAGCGTGCGCGCAAAGGCAGTGTGGTTTACTGTGATCCACCTTATGCACCGCTGTCGACTACCGCGAATTTCACCTCTTATGCAGGGAATGGGTTTAGTTTAGATGATCAAGCCGCATTAGCGGATATTGCAGAGCGCACGGCATTTAAGCGTGATATTCCGGTACTGATATCTAATCATGACACGACTCTAACTCGCCGCTTATATCATGGCGCCGATCTTAATGTCGTAAAAGTAAAGCGAACCATTAGCCGAAATGGTAGTGGTCGCAATAAAGTTGACGAGTTGCTGGCCTTGTTTGCGTCCAGTAACCTTTCTACCTCACCGTAAGGTTGCCACTCATATAGGAACTGACCATGAAAGAGTTTTTAATTGCCCCTTCTATTTTGTCTGCGGATTTTGCCCGCCTTGGTGAAGATGTAGAAAAAGTCCTTGCGGACGGTGCCGACGTGGTTCACTTTGATGTGATGGACAATCATTACGTCCCAAATCTCACCTTTGGTGCGCCAGTGTGTAAAGCACTTCGTGATTACGGCATCACAGCACCGATTGATGTGCATCTAATGGTGAAGCCCGTTGACAGAATCATCCCTGATTTTGCCAAAGCCGGTGCAACCATGATCACCTTCCATGTTGAAGCCTCAGAGCACGTTGATCGTACTTTACAGTTGATTAAAGAAAATGGTTGTCAGGCAGGTGTAGTGCTTAACCCTGCAACACCGCTTAGCTGTCTTGACCATATTATGGATAAGCTTGACCTGATCTTGTTGATGTCGGTGAACCCTGGCTTTGGTGGTCAGTCGTTTATTCCTGAAACACTCAACAAACTGCGTGCCGTTAAAGAGCGCATCAATCAATCTGGTCGTGATATTCGATTAGAGATTGATGGTGGCGTAAAAGTGGATAATATTCGCGAAATTGCCGAAGCTGGTGCGGATATGTTTGTTGCCGGCTCAGCTATCTTTAGCCAGCCAGACTACAAAGAAGTGATTGCTGAAATGCGCACTGAACTTGCGAAGGTGAAATAGTTGCCGATGTTTTCAGATATCCAATTTATTGTTTTCGATTTAGACGGCACTTTGCTCGACAGTGTTCCGGATCTTGCGATTGCGGCAGACAAAGCCGCACAGACCTTAGGCTATGCGCCGGTGAGTGAAGATCAAGTGCGTGACTACGTTGGCAATGGCGCTGATGTGTTAATTGGTCGTTCGTTGAGCCAGAGTCTGACAGTGAGTGATGAGCTCAGTGACGAGACTAAACGCGAAGCTCGTCGTCTGTTTGACCAGTTTTACGCCGAGACCCATCACCAGTTGAGTCGCTTATACCCTAATGTGGTCGACACGTTAGCGCGTTTACATGATGCAGGCATCCCACTTGCCATTGTCACCAATAAGCCATCGATGTTTGTGCCGGAGATCTTAGAGCAGCACAATATTAAGGACTACTTTGTTGAGGTGTTAGGCGGCGATGCGTTTGAGCAGAAAAAGCCTAACCCAATTGCACTTAACCATTTGATGGAAAAGTACAGCATTAAACCCTCGCAGATGTTGATGGTGGGTGACTCTAAGAACGATATTTTGGCCGCAAAAAATGCTGGTTGTCATTCGTTTGGTTTAACTTATGGTTACAACCACGGAGAGCCAATTGCCAATGCGTCTCCAGATGTGGTTGCCGATGATGTGAGTGACGTTCTAGAGCTGTTAGGTCTGGCGCTGACTCAGAGCTAGTTATGAGCAGATAGCTGGCTCTGCAGTCACTAAAATGTTTGGCAAGATACTCGCTAATGAGTACACTGACAAAACCGAGCTATTGGCTCGGTTTTCTACTATTTATCCGAATCAAATTTCTATTAAGGAAGCTTTGCTATGAGCAAACCCATTGTTTTGAGTGGTGTTCAACCCTCCGGTGAACTAAGTATTGGTAACTACTTGGGTGCTCTACGTCAATGGCAACAAATGCAGGACGACTACGATTGTCACTACTGCGTTGTAGACCTTCATGCAGTGACCGTTCGCCAAGATGCAGCCGCGCTTTACGAAGCAACGTTAGATGCATTGGCTATTTGTCTGGCTGTTGGCGTCGATCCCAAGAAAAGCACGTTGTTTGTGCAGTCGCATGTACCGGAGCACGCGCAATTGGGATGGCTTCTTAACTGTTACACGCAAATGGGTGAGCTGAATCGTATGACTCAGTTTAAAGATAAGTCTGCCCGTTACGCAAACGACGTCAATGTTGGCTTGTATGACTACCCAGTATTGATGGCAGCCGACATCTTACTCTACGGCGCTCACCAAGTGCCTGTTGGCAGTGACCAAAAGCAACACCTAGAGTTGGCGCGAGATATTGCGACGCGCTTTAACAACATTTATGGTCAAGAGACGCCTATTTTTGAAGTCCCTGAGCCGTATATTCCTAAGGTCAATGCACGTGTCATGAGCTTGCAAGACGCGACTAAGAAAATGTCGAAGTCTGACGACAATCGTAAAAACGTCATTACTTTGCTTGAAGATCCAAAATCAATCATCAAGAAAGTGAAGAAAGCACAAACTGATACCGACACTCCACCACGTATTGCTTACGATGTGGAAAATAAAGCCGGTATTGCTAACTTGATGGGGCTGTACTCGGCGGCGACAGGTAAAAACTTTGATGAAATTGAAGCTCAATACGCTGGCGTTGAAATGTATGGACCGTTTAAAAATGATGTTGGTGAAGCGCTTGTGTCAATGTTAGAACCTGTTCAGGCGGAGTATCAACGTATTCGTCAAGATCGCACGTTCCTCAATCAAGTGATGAAGCAAGGTGCCGATAAAGCATCAGAACGCGCCTCTATCGTTCTTAAGCAAGCTTACAAAGCGGTTGGCTTTGTAGAGCGCATCTAGCAACCAATAAAGACTTACGTTGCTTTAGAGAGCCAGTTCAGTGATGAACTGGCTTTTTTTCTTGGTTCTTGAGTTAAACGCTCTTTTGGTCACCGATACAGAGCAAGGTGGTATTATAGAGCGGCACTTTGGTCGCTAATACCCATCTAGGTCATTCAAAAGCAGCAATGATCAGTTGATTGGTTTTAGCAGCTGATGAACATTTCAATTAGAGACAATGCCGCTGAACATCGGTATAGTTCGGCTTCTAATAGCGTTTGACAGAACATCTTAATAATCACCATGCTGCTCATTATTGATAACTACGACTCGTTCACCTACAACTTATATCAGTATTTCTGCGAGTTGGGCGTCGAACCCGTTGTGATCCGTAATGACGCTATTACTGTTCAACAAGCCATCGAACTAAACCCGACTCATATTGTGATTTCTCCGGGCCCATGTACGCCGGATCAAGCGGGGATATCACTGGATCTTATCCGTGAAGTAGCAGGAAAGATTCCACTATTGGGGGTTTGCCTTGGTCATCAATCTATCGCTCAAGTGTTTGGCGGTAAAGTAGTACGTGCCAACAAGCCTATTCACGGAAAAACGTCACCAATTCAACATAATGGTACGGGGCTTTTTGCTAAACTGAATCGTCCATTGACCGTGACCCGCTATCACTCTCTGATTGTCGAGAGAAGCAGCTTACCCAGCGACTTTACGGTGACAGCTTGGACAGAAACATCAAACGGTGAGTTCGATGAAATTATGGGGCTTGCCCATAAACATTTGCCAATCCATGGCGTTCAATTTCACCCTGAGTCGATAAAAACAGAACAAGGTCACGCGTTATTGGCCAACTTCCTGCGCTTGTGATCTCACAATTTAGAAAATATTTTAGCCCTGAAAAACCTTTCAGGGTTTGAAAACTTATTCAACAACCTCTGCAATCGTCATCACCAAAAATCTGGCCTCACCGACGCTTAACTGTTTTTTGTGACTTTTTTCAAAAAAACACTTCATAATTGTGAATAACTGATGCATAAATAGTCATTGGCAATTCAGTGATGTCCTTTCCTCGAATAGATAAAAATGGATTTTACTATTGAATTGGTTAATAAATTGTAAATACAATGCGCGGACAGAATAATGTTTCGCCTTCAAAGATGAAGGCAGAGACCTGTCCGTATTCGGTCCGGTCGAGTTAAGAAGGAATGTGCGATGACAGCAAAACACGAAGTAAATCGAGCTCAGTTTGATGAAGTAATGGTCCCTTGTTATAACCCAATGGAGATCATTCCGGTTCGAGGTGAAGGATCGCGCATTTGGGATCAGCAAGATAAAGAATACATCGACTTTGCTGGTGGTATCGCGGTTAGCTGTTTAGGCCACTGCCATCCTGCGATGGTGAAAGCATTGACGGAACAGGGCAACAAATTGTGGCACCTCAGTAATGTGATGACCAATGAGCCTGCATTACGCTTAGCCAAGAAGCTGACTGAAGTCAGTTTTGCTGAAAAAGTCTTTTTTGCTAACTCAGGGGCGGAAGCCAATGAAGCCGCGCTTAAACTTGCCCGTCGTTGGGCCGCCGATGTTCATGGCGAAGAAAAATCTGAAATCATCGCATTTAAACAAGGCTTCCATGGTCGTACTTTTTTCACTGTCACCGTTGGTGGACAAGCCGCGTACTCGGATGGCTTTGGTCCTAAACCTGGTGATGTGACACACTTACCTTACAACGATGTCGATGCGCTGGCCGCTCATATCTCGGATAAAACCTGCGCCATTATGATGGAGCCTCTGCAAGGTGAAGGCGGCATCGTCAGTCCTACTCCAGAATTTGTCCAAGCGGTTCGTGAATTGTGCGATAAGCACAATGCCCTGCTGATATTTGATGAAGTTCAAACCGGTAACGGTCGCACTGGCGAATTCTATGCGTATCAAGGCCTTGGCATAACCCCTGATATTTTAAGCACCGCTAAATCTCTAGGTGGCGGTTTTCCTATCGGTGCAATGTTAACTACAACCGAGTTAGCGCAGCACCTGAAAGTGGGCACCCATGGCTCAACATACGGCGGTAATCCATTGGCGTGTGCCGTCGCTGAAGCTGTGGTTGATGTGATTGCTCAGCCAGAAATTTTAGCGGGCGTTACGCAGCGTGAAGCGCTATTTCGACAAGGACTGGACGCTATTAATGCTAAATACGGCCTGTTTGAAGAAATTCGCGGCAAAGGGCTTCTAATTGGCGCTGCACTGAATGAACAGTGGCAAGGCCGAGCTCGTGACGTACTCGTTGCGGCTGGAAAAGAAGGTCTAATGGTCCTGATTGCCGGTGCAAATGTCGTTCGTTTTACTCCGTCATTAGTGATCACTGAAGACGAAATTAATCAAGGCTTGGCTCGTTTAGACAAAGCTATCTCCACACTAGTCTAATTTAGCGCCGCCCAGCAATACTAAGGGCTACTCGTTAGCCCTTTTTACATCAAGGAGGAAGTAGAGATGCTTGTCGTCCGTCCTATATCACTGTCCGACTACGATGCGCTGCACACGTGCGCCGTAGAATCGGGTCATGGCTTTACGTCACTGCCTGTGAACGAAGAGTTACTGACCAATAGAATCACCCATTCAGAATACAGTTTTGCAAAAGGTGAAGTCACCGAACCAAGCGATGAAGGCTATCTTATGGTCGGAGTCGATTCCGACTCTGGTGAGGTCGCAGGTACCACTGGTATTGAAGGCGCCATCGGTTGGGATGTCCCTTTTTATTCGTATCATATCAGCAAGGTTGTGCACTCATCGCCAAAGCTTGGGGTGAATAACGTTGTAAAGCTACTCACCTTTGGCAATAACTACACTGGATGCAGTGAGATTTGTACGCTGTTTTTACGCCCAGATTTTCGTAAAGGATTGAATGGCCGTTTAATGTCTAAGTGTCGATTTCTAATGATGGCGGAGCACCCGCACCGTTTCTCTAAAACGATCTTTGCCGAAATGCGTGGTGTGTCTGACGATGAAGGTAACTCGCCATTTTGGCAGTGGCTTCAAGAGCACTTTTTCTCTATTGACTTCACCTTGGCTGATTACTTAACCGGTATAGGTAAAAAGGGGTTCATTGCGGACCTGATGCCAAAGTTGCCGATTTACATCAACTTGCTCAGCCCTGAAGCGCAAGCGGTGATTGGGAAGGTTCATGACAACACTATTCCAGCACTTAAGCTTTTAGAGCGTGAGGGATTCACGTGTCGCGACTACGTCGACATTTTTGATGGCGGCCCTACGGTGGAGTGTGATCTACGCAATATTGAGTCGGTGCGTCATTCATTTCGCGCCAAAGTGAAAGTTGCTGAGCATGTTAGCTCGCAAGACTACTTAATGTGTAATAGCTCATTTGAAAATTTCCGCGCCGTTGCGACCAAAGCGGCCTATGACGCCGCCAGTGGTAGCGCCATCATCACCCCTGAAGCGGCGGATGCACTGCAAGTGCAACAAGGCGATATGATTCGTCTGCTAGCTCAATAACGGAGAGAAAACATGACACAATGGATTGCTGGAGAGTGGCAAGCTGGACTTGGGGAGCCTATGCATTCGCTCGCCCCGTATGATGACTCGGTAGTTTGGGAAGGGTTAACCGCAACCCCACCGCAAGTTGAACTCGCAGTGAGTGCGGCGAGAAGCGCATTTATTGAATGGAAAAAACGTCCTTTTAGTGAGCGCGAACAAGTGGTGCTGTCATTTGCGAAAAAGGTGAAAGAGCACGCCGAAACGATTGCCGAAGTGATTGCCAAAGAAACCGGAAAGCCGATTTGGGAAACGCGCACTGAAGCGGCTGCGATGGCAGGAAAAATCGCTATATCAATTCGAGCCTATCAAGAACGAACCGGTGAAAAACAGCGTGAAGCAGCAGGCAATCAAATTGTATTGCGTCACCGTCCTCTCGGTGTGATGGCGGTATTTGGCCCGTATAACTTCCCTGGGCATTTGCCTAACGGACACATTGTTCCTGCACTTTTAGCAGGGAACACCGTGGTATTTAAACCTTCTGAACAAACCCCTTGGATGGGCGAGTTGGCCATGAAACTCTGGGAGGAAGCGGGTTTACCTAAAGGGGTGATTAACTTGGTGCAGGGCGCCAAGGAAACCGGCATTGCGTTGGCTCAATCCAAAGGCATTGATGGGCTGCTGTTTACAGGCAGTGCCAATACAGGGCACCTTTTGCACCAGCAGTTCGCCGGTCAACCTGGAAAAATGCTGGCCTTAGAAATGGGCGGCAACAACCCGTTGGTCATCTCTGAGTCGATGGGTGACTTAGATGCCGCGGTATACACCATCATTCAATCTGCGTTTATTAGTGCAGGTCAGCGCTGTACGTGCGCCAGAAGGCTGTACGTACCCCTTGGTGATAAAGGTGATGCTTTACTGGATAAACTTGTGAGTGCAACAGCGCAAATCCGCATTGATCAGCCTTTTGCCGAACCCGCACCTTTTATGGGACCACAAATCTCTAAGCAAGCTGTACAAGTCATATTGGACGCGCAAACCAATCTGCAGAGTTTGGGTGGAATCAGTCTTTTAGAAGCGAAAGCCATGAGCGCAGCTTTTGTATCACCAGCCATCATTGATGTTACCGCAATCGAAGATTTACCCGATGAAGAGTACTTTGGGCCGCTATTGCAAGTGGTGCGTTACGACTCTTTAGAGCAAGCCGTCATCTTAGCCAACGACACTCGTTTTGGTCTGTCTGCTGGTCTCATCTCTACGGTAGATGCGGAGTGGGATTATTTTGTCGATCACATTCGAGCGGGCATTGTAAATCGCAATCGACAGCTTACTGGAGCGAGCGGTGATGCACCGTTTGGTGGTCCAGGCGCGTCAGGTAACTTGCGTCCAAGTGCGTATTACGCTGCGGATTACTGTGCCTACCCAATGGCGTCAATGGAAGGGCAGGATACTCTGCTCCCAGAGACTCTAGCACCCGGTATTACCTTAAAATAAAAATAGTCACAGGTTGTGTGGCTGCTTCTTTAAAAACATGACATTGAAAGCAGTCACCTCTAATTTACAGATACTCTTTTCCCTACATCAATGGACCACAACAACACTATAAGGGTCCTAAAAGGAGTCTACGATGACCTCACCCTCGACTTTGTTTGATCCACTCTGGCGTGACTATATCGCGCGTCTTTGCCCTTCTGCCGAAAAAGTTCATCAACTGCTGATTGAAGGTGAGGCATTGATTAACGACCATATAGCATTACGCACCTTTAATCTTGAGCCGGTAAACCTTGAAAAATTAGCCAAACCTTTTTTGGATGTCGGCTATCAAGCAAAAGGGGACTACCTATTCGAGTCTAAGCATTTGGTCGCAAAACATTTTGAGCATCCTGATCCTTCTCAGCCTAAGGTCTTTATTAGTGAGCTCAAAGTAGAGGAGTGTTCAGAGGCGCTTCAGAGGGTTGTGACACGCTTAGTGGCGCAAGTTGATACTGCTGCCATGAACACACCAGATTTTTTGTGGGGCGGACGTCTGTGGGACCTCAGTGCGGCAGATTACCAATTATTGGCTAAGGAAAGTGAGTATGCGGCTTGGTTGGCGGCTCATGGGTATGGCGCTAATCACTTTACCGTCAGTGTTAATCAGTTAAATGCGTATTCTGATGTTGTAGAAGTGAACGCAGCGCTGCGAGATGCTGGGTTTGTCATTAATGAAGCGGGTGGTGAGGTGAAAGGCAGCCCCGATGTATTGTTGGAGCAATCGTCGACTATGGCAGACCGAGTCGATGTCGCGTTTAAAGACAGTAATGAGCAGGTACCGGGTGGCTTTTACGAGTTTGCAAAACGTTATCCCATGGCGGACGGTGAACTCTATCAAGGCTTTGTGGCTGCATCGGCTGATAAGATATTTGAAAGTACCAATCAGTAATTCGTAATTCAATACCGTGCGACTCACGCGTTAGCGGGAGGCTCATGGTAGTGACGGTTGGGAAAGTTTTGATTGTTACGGTTAGCAAGAGCTAGCCTCTTTCGTTCAATTCGC
>NZ_JXQD01000005.1 GCF_002100145.1 Vibrio sp. qd031 | reverse complement strand
TTCATGTTGATGTTCGATTTTTTTCAGTAAGACTGGGGAGGGGCGGGGGGCGGGAGCGGGGGCGAGGACGCTTCGCTGCGGGGAGCGAGGACGCTGTGCTGCGGGGAGCGGGGGCGCTGCGCTGCGAGAAGCGGGGACGCTGCGCTGCGGGGAGCGGGGACGCTTCGCTGCGGGGAGCGGGGGCGCGGAGCTAGGGGGGCGGTCGGTGAAGGACGTTTGTTCATTCTTCTACTCGAAAGCTTTTCTCAAAAAGCGCCTCGCAGTCACGCAGTGACGTCCTCGTTCCTCGCTCTTCCTCCCTCGCCTCTCGCCTTTACAGCGAAGCTGCGATGCGGTTTAGGTCCGACTGAATCGCTCCTGCAGTCACGTCACGGCCTGCGCCTGGGCCTCTAATGACTAAGGGGTTGTCTTTGTACCATACGCTTTCTATTGCAAAGATATTGTCACACGGCAATAAGTTTGCGAGCGCGTGATTGGACGGCAATGCTTCAACACCAACGCTGGCTTTCCCATCTCGATCCAACCTCGCCACATAGCGAAGTACTTTGCCTTCTTCATTGGCTTTTTCGACACGTTCAAGCAGCGCTTCATCCAGTTGCTCGGCATGATCGAAAAACTCATCGGCGGACAAGGCATTGAGTGCTTCAGGAACCAAGGACTCCACTTTTACCGCCTGGGGTTCAATGTCGAGTCCAGATTCACGCGCCAAAATCACCAGCTTGCGCATCACGTCACTGCCATCCAAATCCTTGCGTGGATCGGGTTCCGTCAAACCTTGCTGCCACGCTTGCTCGACAAGCTCACTAAAGGGGATATCACCGGTGTACTGCTGAAATAGCCACGATAGTGTTCCTGAGAAAATCCCTGAAAACGACACGACCGTATCGCCACTTTCGTGTAAATCTCTCACCGTATGATTAATCGGAAGCCCTGCGCCAACTGTGGCATTGTAGTGCCAACTACGACCGGTTTTAGAGAACGCATCTTGGATCAAGTGATACGTTTCACTCGGTGCAGAGCCTGCCAATTTATTCGCAGAAATCAAATGAAAGCCGTGCTCGGCAAATGCGATATAGTTGGCAGTCAATGCCGCGCTAGCAGTGGCATCGATAACCACGATTTCATCATAGCGCTGCTGCTCTTTGAGTTGAGTCTGCCACCCATTGTCATTTCGCACCGCGTGCTTTTCAAAGCCATCATCGGTCACTTGACGGGCATCGAGCCCATCAAGATCCAACCAGTAATTTTTACTGTCCGCCACACACACAAGATCAAATTGCATTCCGTAACGTTTGTTCATCACGTCCTGCTGAGTCTCGAACAGTGACAGCCAACTTGCACCAATATTGCCTCGCCCACACAATGCTACAGCAATGCGCTTTTGGGCTTGGAACAGTTGTGCGTGCAGCGCATTTAGGATCAGCTTACTGGATCCCTGACGCAACACTGCCACCAAACTCAGCTCGGAGTCTGTTTCGTAGACAAACTCAAGCGGTTGGTGCTTAAGTTGCTGATAGAAACCAAAGCAGTGCTGTGCATTTGAGGTCACGCCAGCACCGACTGCGGCCACTATAGAGTATCCAGCTTGATAATCGACATGATAAAGCGGTGACTGAGCTTGGATAAACTCCTGCACATCTCTTGCGACTTCCAGGGTGTAGGCCAGTCGTATTTTGTATCGGTCCCCTTGAACTTCTTCCGCTAAAGGCACCAATTGCGCTTTCGCTAATGCGTCCGAGAGCTCTTCTAAGCAGCGTTCAAAGTCGTGCCCATGTTCGATGGATACATCGAGTAACACCACGTCATCGAGCGAGGTTACAATCTTTGCGCCACGACCAGAGGCGAGAACGCGCTCAATGCGGGTCGACCCTGACTCAGGAGCGTGACTGCAACGCAGGTTCAAGTCAATGGCACTTTGCGCCACCGGTTGTAGCGTACGGCTATGTAAAACGGGTGCGGCTAAGCGAGCCAATTCACTGGCCTCGTCTAAGCGCAGTAGTGGTAGCAGGCAAGCTTCTTCAACAATGCGAGGGTCAGCACTGTATACGCCTGCAACATCACTCCAAATGGTGACCCGGGACGCCTCGGCAAGTAAACCGATCACAGTTGCAGAATAATCTGATCCATTTCGACCCAATAAGACGGTATTACCTTGATGGTCTTGCGCCATAAAGCCGGTGATCACTATACGGCGATCATGGTGTTGTGCCAGTTCATTCATCAGTAACTGTTTCGAGGCGACACGCTCCACTTCTGGCTGCGTGCCTTTTTCAGCGCGTAGAAACTGTCGGGAATCTAGCTGCACTGCTGGCAATTCATTGCGGCATAACAACGCGGCCAGCAACTTCGAAGACCACACTTCTCCCATTCCCAAAAAGTACGCCCGCTTTGTTTTCTCTAAAGGCCAAGAGGCCCCATTTAGTTCGGAAAAATCGATCGCCAAAGATTCAAGCAGTGCGCGTTGTTGCTCAGAACGAAGTAACTCTTCTATGAGCTGAGTTTGAAATGCACGCAGTTCTTGCAGCACTTCGTGAGCAACACGGCCATCACTCTCGAGCGCATTGGCCCACTTAATCAACTGATTTGTCGTCGACCCTGCAGCGGACACTACCACTAAATCATTGTCACCAGAGTACTGCTGAAGGATACTCGCCACGCGCTGATAGCACTGAGCATCAGCTAAGCTGCTGCCACCAAATTTATGAAGTTGACGCACTAGCATTACAACGCTCCTGCCACAGCAAAAGCTTGCTCAAGGTCTTCAATGAGATCCGCAGCCTCTTCCAAGCCAATTGATAGGCGCAGCAGTTTATGTGAAACGCCTGCTTCGGCGAGCGCTTCTTCACCCATCGCGCGGTGCGTCATAGTGGCTGGATGACAAATCAAGCTTTCAACGCCACCCAATGATTCGGCAAGTGAAAATAGCTGTAAGGCACCAATAAACGCTTTTAGTTGCTCTTCTTCACCCGCAAATTCAAAACTGAGCATCGAACCAAATCCGCGCTGCTGCTTCTTAGCAATCTCGTGTCCAGGGTGTTCAGGCAGACTTGGGTGATAAATCGCGTTTACTAGAGGTTGCTGCTGTAAAAACGGCAATATCAAATTGGCGCTCTCTTCGTGCACACGCATTCGCGCACCTAAGGTACGAATACCACGTAAAGTCATGTAAGAATCAAATGGCGTACCCGTTGCACCAATACAATTTCCCCACCAGGCCAGCTCTTCGGCATCTGCAACGGTTTTGGTGATCACCACTCCGCCAATCACATCCGAGTGACCGTTAATAAACTTGGTGGTTGAGTGGATCACAAAGTCCGCACCCAACTCAATAGGCTTTTGAAACACCGGCGTTAAAAACGTATTGTCGACCGCAACTTTCGCGCCAACTTGATGCGCTTTTTGACACAGCTCTTCAATGTCTACAACACGGACAAGTGGATTTGAAGGGGTTTCAATCAATACCAATTTAGGTTTTCTTGCCAAGGCTTGCGCCACTGCGTCTGGGTCAGTTTGATCGACAAAGACAACTTTAAAGTCGCCTTTGTTGGCACGGGTATTGAACAGTCTATAGGTCCCACCGTAACAGTCGTGCGGGGCAACAATAAGATCATCGGGCCCAACAAAGGCTGACACCCATAAATTAAGGGCCGAGGTACCGCAATTGGTCACCACAGCGCCTTCTCCACCTTCTAGTTCATACAGTGCGGTTTCAAGTAAACCTCGGTTTGGATTGCCAGAGCGGGTGTAATCGTATTGCGGCACTTCGCCAAATTCTGGAAAACCATAGTTGGTCGACAGGTAGATCGGTGGGACAACGGCATGGTGCTGAGTATCTGACTCTATGCCAGTGCGTACGGCAATCGTCGCCGGGTGGTGTTTGCTCATGCTTTATTCCTTGTGAATGCTCAGGCGAATTTCCTTGTAAAGGCTAAGCAACGCCTAAATTTCAAACTGATAATGTGACTAACGTCTACTCTACCCGCTTCAAGTTGAGACATCAACACCTCTAGACGTCTAAACGTCTTTACATGTAAACAGGAATACCGCTAGAATGCCCTCAATTGAACAGAGTCACGCACAAGGTAATCAATGGCAGACTGGAACGGCGAGTACATTAGCCCTTACGCCGAGCATGGTAAGAAAAGTGAGCAAGTAAAAAAAATCACTGTATCGATTCCACTAAAAGTACTGAAAGTACTCACAGACGAGCGTACACGTCGCCAGGTCAACAACCTGCGTCACGCGACCAACAGTGAATTACTGTGTGAAGCATTTTTACATGCTTATACGGGTCAGCCACTGCCAACCGATGAAGACTTAAGAAAAGATCGCCCAGACGATATTCCTGCAGAAGTGAAAGCGCTGATGACGGAAATGGGGATCGAGTTCGAGGCATTCGACGAAGAATAAACGTCGTATTTTGAGCTTTAAATAAATAGCGAACGGCCGTTCATCGCAATTGCGATAAACGGCCGTTTTTCTCGTTGGCTATATGAAACTGCCTAACCCAACATGTAGTCGTTAGGCAGTTCAATTCGAGCAACACCAGACTCAACCGCAGCCAGCGCGACAGCACGCGCAACGCGAGGTAGTAGTCTAGGGTCCATCGGCTTAGGAATAATGTACTGTGAGCCAAATTCTAGCGAAGTCACACCTGCAGCTTTTAGTACTTGTTCTGGAACAGGCTCTTTCGCCAGTTTACGAATCGCTTCTACCGCAGCAAGTTTCATTTCATCGTTGATTTCAGAGGCGCGAACATCGAGTGCGCCACGGAAAATAAACGGGAAACAGATTACATTGTTGACTTGGTTCGGGTAATCCGAGCGTCCAGTGCCCATGATTAAATCACTTCGTACTTTATGGGCCGTTTCAGGACGAATCTCTGGATCGGGGTTAGAACACGCAAACACCACAGGTTTATCACCCATCAATGCCAATGCGTCTGGCGACAAAAGATTCGGTCCTGAGACACCCAAAAACAGATCGGCGCCTTCAATAACATCTTCCAAGGTGCGTTTGTCAGTGTTGTTGGCAAACAACTGTTTGTATTCGTTCAAATCATCGCGACGAGTATGGATCACCCCTTTGCGATCAAGCATGTATATCTTTTCACGCTGAGCACCACATTTGATCAGCAGCTCCATACAAGCTACCGCCGCAGCGCCTGCGCCCAAACATACTATGGTCGACTCTTTAAGGTTTTTCCCTTGAAGCTCTATGGCGTTAAGCATACCAGCAGCTGTTACAATAGCCGTACCGTGCTGATCATCATGAAACACCGGGACATCACAGCGCTCAATGAGTCGAGATTCGATTTCAAAACAATCCGGCGCTTTAATATCTTCTAAGTTAATCCCACCAAACGTATCGGCAATATTGGCCACGGTGTCGACAAACTCATCGATAGTGCGATGCTTGACTTCAATGTCAATCGAATCTAGTCCAGCAAACTTTTTAAACAACAGCGCTTTACCTTCCATGACTGGTTTTGAGGCCATCGGCCCTAAGTTACCCAAGCCTAAAATAGCGGTGCCGTTTGAAATGACCGCCACCATGTTGCCTTTTGCGGTGTACTTGTAAACATTATCGATGTTCTGCGCAATCTCTCTTACAGGCTCGGCGACACCAGGGCTATAAGCCAAGGCTAGATCAGTAACGGTTTCAGCCGGTTTGGTCAGTGCTATTTCAATTTTGCCTGGTGTTGGCTCAGCGTGATAATCGAGTGCTTGTTGACGAAAGGCATCCAATTGTGACGGTTGTGTCATACAGTTCTCCAAATATAGAGCGAAAAGGTAAAAATTACTGTGAGTCCTATTGAAATAGAACTTCATTAGAAATTAAGTATAAACAAATGATTTTAGGAGACTTATCGGGATTTTCCCAATAAATGCAGAGAGATTTTTGTGAGCACAGTTGCCTGTGCAAAGCTCGTTCACTTTTTAGTAGGATCAAAAAAGGACGCCGAGGCGCCCTTTTCGAGTATCTTGTAAGAATTACTTCTTAGAAGATAGTGCACCGAAACGCTTGTTAAAGCGATCAACACGGCCGCCAGTATCAACGATACGTTGCTTACCAGTGTAGAACGGGTGACATTGGTCACATACGTCTAGGTGGATAGATTCTTTAGCTAGAGTAGAGTTAAACTCAAACGTGTTGCCGCAAGAACAAGTTGCTTTAACCGCTTTGTACTCAGGATGGATACCTGCTTTCATGGGGATAACCTCAGTTAGGCCGCGTCGCTAATCAGTTCTACTAAAATGCTCTTGAGAACACCCGTAATCTGACCACCACACGTAGTTTCTTAAAAATGGCGCTAATACAGCACCGTCAAGGCGCAGTATAGTAATGAATAACGCAGGGAGGATCAACCGATTTGTGGCTTTTTTCTGCACAATCCCTTTCACGGCTTCAGTATAGACGTAACCTTGCTTCGCGGTTTATTTTTGGGGCCAATTTGGTCGACTCTACACCGCACGACTATCTCGCTCTGAAAGGGTCGCTATTGCTGTCCTATCTAAACCCAATTACTATGACGCCACTACCCCGAGCAGTAATTAGAATTAACGTATGCGCCCACAAATCGTTCAGGTTGCACTGCCTGTGCCCCTTGATCGCCAATTTGACTATTTGATTGAAGCCCACCATTTTCCGGTGGTCGGTGGACGAGTACGAGTTCCTTTTGGCCCCAAAAGCCATATTGGTATTGTGACAGGATTTAAACACCAGTCCGATGTTCCCATCAGCAAACTCAAACCCATTACTCAAGTCATCGACCACGAGCCGCTGTGGCCGAAAGAGATGATGGAGCTGATCCATTGGTGCGCGCAATACTATCAATATCCGCTTGGAGACAGCTATTCCATCGCACTCCCTTCTGCTCTGCGTAAAGGCAAAGCAGCAACTAATGAACCTGTTCAAGTATGGTCAATTACCGACGCAGGACGTGACCAACTCGCCGCCGGCAATAAACGCGCACCTAAACAACACAGTCTGTTAGAGCAGCTTAGCCATGGTGAGCTGAACCATGCGCAATTAAGCGAAGAGTTTAGCAGCGCGATACTTAAAACGGTTCAAGATAAAGGGTGGATACAACAGGACTCGATTGCGCAAGTCATGAAGCCTTGGTCGGTAAGTGGCACGTCTTTACTCAACGACGACGATAAACCTCAACTCAACGAAGAACAAGCGATTGCCATTGGTAGCATTAATGCTAAGCGCGAGTTTGGTTGTTACCTACTGCAAGGCGTCACGGGTTCAGGAAAGACAGAAGTCTACTTAAACGCTATCGAACCGGTATTAGAGCGCGGTGGACAAGCGTTAGTACTGGTCCCTGAAATTGGTTTAACCCCGCAAACCATCAGCCGCTTTAAAAACCGATTTAATGTTCCCGTTACAGTGGTGCACTCTGCGCTCAACGAAAGTGAAAAGCTGAACGCGTGGTTAGACGCCAAAAATGGCACCACAGGTATCGTAATCGGTACCCGTTCGGCGCTGTTCACTCCATTTAAACAGCTGGGGATCATTATTGTTGATGAAGAGCACGACAGCTCGTATAAGCAACAAGATACACTGCGCTATCACGCAAGAGACCTTGCCGTAATGCGAGCCAATAAACACAATATTCCGGTTTTGTTGGGCTCTGCCACTCCGTCTATTGAGAGTTTATATAACGCCGAACGAGGTAAGTATCATCATTTAGCACTCACCGCTCGAGCCGGTAACGCGCTTCCAACCACCAATCAAATTCTCGACATTAAAGGTCAATATTTGGAAGCCGGGTTAAGTGGCAGCCTGATTGCAGAAATGCGGCGCCATTTGGATGCAGGTAACCAAGTGATGCTGTTTCTTAATCGACGTGGGTTTTCACCGGCAATGATGTGTCACGATTGTGGCTGGACAGCCGAGTGTCAGCGGTGTGATGCCTTTTATACTTACCATGCCAGTAGTCAAGAGATGCGCTGCCATCACTGCGGTTCAAACCGAAGAGCCATCGCACAGTGCCGCGAATGTGGCTCACATCAGATGGTGGCCGTGGGCGTCGGTACAGAGCAGCTTGAAACCAAGCTTAATCAGCTGTTTCCAGAGCACTCATCAATCCGAATCGACCGCGACAGTACCCGGCGAAAAGGCAGTTTGCAGCAAGCGCTCGATAGCATCACTCAAGGCAAACATGACATCCTCATCGGTACGCAGATGCTTGCCAAAGGCCATCACTTTCCCGATGTGACTTTGGTGGCCTTGCTCGATGTAGACGCCTCTCTCTATAGCAGTGATTTTCGCGCCGCAGAAAAATTGGCGCAATTGTATATTCAAGTTGCAGGACGAGCCGGACGAGCCAGCAAACCTGGACATGTGCTGTTGCAAACCCATCACCCAGAGCACCCACTGTTAAATTCGTTGACCACGCAAGGGTATGAGACATTCGCGCAGAACACCTTAGTTGAGCGCCAGCAGGCGATGTTACCGCCCTATTCTTACTTGGCTCTCATTAGAGCAGAGGCCCATGACGCAGACCGTGCCGAGCAGTTTTTACGCCAAGTCAGGCACATCTTTGAGGCTCACCCTATCTTTGCTCATCAATCCTTGGTGTTGGGGCCCACACCAGCGCCGATGGCCAAACGTGCAGGGAAATCTCGTTGGCAATTAATGCTGCAAACGGAGCATCGCACCTCGCTGCTAAAATTACTTGCCAGCGCAAAGCCGGCCATTAATATGCTCGATTTAGCCAGCAAAGTGCGCTGGAGCATTGACGTTGAGCCACAAGATTTGGTGTGATCTCTTTCGTATAAAACATATTTAACCGCACCTCGTACCAATCACGTGATATGCTTGAGACATACGTTATGATGTTTAGGGTGTGCGATTGCGCGCGATCAATAAGCATCGATGGCGCGAAATAGATGATTAAAGACCAAGAACAAATGCTAATACGTCAACAGGTACAAAGGAAATTATCATGGCGACAATGAAGGATGTTGCTGATCTCGCGGGTGTCTCTACAGCCACGGTATCTCGTGCGCTGATGAACCCTGAAAAAGTCTCAGTGTCCACCCGTAAAAGAGTGGAAGAAGCGATTGTAGAAGCGGGATACGCCCCTAACTCACTGGCTCGGAACTTACGCCGCAACGAATCCAAAACCATTGTTGTCATTGTTCCCGATATTTGTGACACCTACTTCTCCGAGATCATTCGTGGTATTGAAGACGCCGCACTAGAGCAAGGTTACTTAGTGTTGCTTGGCGATGCGTCTAAGCACAAAGGTCGAGAAAATGCCTTTGTTAACTTAGTGTTTACCAAGCAAGCTGATGGCATGATCCTACTGGGTAGTGATGTGCCTTTTGACGTGAGTAAAGAAGAACAGCGCAATTTGCCTCCATTAGTCATGTCCTGTGAATACGCTCCTGAGCTTGAGCTACCGACCGTACATATCGATAATCTCACCGCCGCTTACGACATTGTGAACCACTTAACCTCTATAGGACACCGTCGAGTAGCTCAGATCAGTGGCCCAATAACCTCTCCCTTAAGTAATTTCCGACATCGTGGTTACCAGCAAGCGCTGCGCCGTTCCGGGGGGGCGTTGAACGATGGATTTACCGCGTATGGTGATTTCTCTTTCGACTCTGGTGCCCAATTGGCGAAAGAGTTACTGAGTTCTTCACTCGCGCCTACCGCCATTTTCTGCCACAACGACGCAATGGCCATTGGTGCTATGCAAACCGTGAAGAAGATGGGGTTGCGTATACCGGAAGATATTTCAGTGGTTGGGTTTGACGACATACAATATTCTGCTTACACCGATCCACCATTAACCACAGTCAAACAACCCCGCTACGAAATAGGCCGTGAGTCAGCATTGATGCTCTTGGCGAGACTGAAAGGCCATTCAGGCAGTATTCCGTCAAAAATTTTGGAAGCCAAGTCCGTGATACGCGAAAGTACTTGTCCACCAGCTAGCGCTCTAGAAGGGAATAATGAGCACCCTGCTGAAGTGAATCCAGCAACATTTTAATACCGTTCCAAGGCCAATCTGTTGCGGGTAATCGTTGCATTTATCGAGGGTTCCCCCGTAACATAGGCGAACTTTCGCGCCCGCTCAAACGGCGCTTTATTGTAGTAATGATGGCAGTAAAATAGTGGCAAAAAAAGACTATGTAAAACGCGGTAAACCCGCTCAACGCTCAAGAAAGAAACCCGCCCCTAAGCGAAAGCCTATTAAGCCGGTGTTACTTGCGATACTCGTGGCCTCAGGGTTTGGGTATGCTTTGTACCTTCTCAATCAAGATCCTGAGCCAGAAGTTACGCCACCGGTTGCTGTTAAGCCAGCACCCAAGGTTGCTCCTCAAAAGCCAGCATCAAAACTACCACCGATCCCTGAAGAAGAGTGGGATTACATTAAGACGCTGCCAGAAAAAGAGGTTCAAGTTGAAGCCAAAGAGTTAGCGGTCTCCGATGTACCTTACATCATGCAGTGCGGTGCTTACAAAACCATGAGCACGGCTCAAGAGCGTAAAATGGACATCGCCTTTCAGGGCATTAACAGTCAAATCAAAAAACGCGAAGACAGCAGCTGGTACCGCGTGGTTCTGGGACCTTACGAACGTAAACGCGACGCAGAAAAAGACAAACACACACTGCAACGGGCTAAAATTGAGCCGTGTGCAATATGGAAAGATAACGGCCAGTAATACCAACCAATTTCTGGACTGAAGAGATAAAAAAGCCGAGTTTGAATTATCAAACTCGGCTTTTTTAATGACTGGAAAAGTTGGTATTACAAGATAAAGCGGCTTAAATCTTCATCGTCTACAACACTGCCAAGCTTAGACTCAACATACGCTGCATCGATAACGAGTTTCTCACCCGCCCTATCAGTGGCTTCAAATGAAATTTCATCCATCAATCGCTCCATCACGGTATGCAGACGGCGAGCACCGATGTTTTCTGTAGTTTCGTTCACCTGCCAAGCCGATTCTGCTATCTGTGCAATACCGTCTTCGGTAAACTCGACATCCACTTCTTCGGTTTTCATCAATGCCGTGTACTGCTCTGACAGAGAGGCACGTGGTTCGGTCAATATACGTTTGAAGTCGTCGCTTGACAGTGCTTCCAACTCAACACGTATAGGCAGACGCCCTTGCAATTCAGGGATCAAATCGGACGGTTTGGCTACTTGGAAAGCGCCCGATGCCACAAACAAGATGTGATCGGTTTTCACCATGCCGTGCTTGGTCGAGACCGTACTGCCTTCAATCAGCGGCAGTAAATCACGTTGTACCCCTTCCCGCGACACGTCAGGACCAGACACATCACCGCGCTTACAAATCTTGTCGATTTCATCGATAAACACGATGCCGTTGTTTTCAACGTTGAAGATAGATTGTTCTTTCAGCTCTTCCTGATTCACAAGCTTAGCCGCTTCTTCTTCCGTCAATGACTTGAATGCGTCTTTGATTTTGATCTTACGCTTTTTCTTGGTATCTCCTGCTAGGTTTTGAAACATCCCTTGCAGTTGATTGGTCATCTCTTCCATACCTGGAGGCGCCATGATTTCTACGCCCATCTGCGGTGCGGCGATATCGATTTCGATCTCTTTATCGTCCAGTTTACCTTCACGCAGTTTTTTGCGGAAAACCTGACGAGTATTGCTAGAGCTCCCATCACTCTTTTCATTCTCGCCCCACGCATCGCGAGCTGGCGGTAGCAGTGCGTCTAAAATTCGCTCTTCTGCTCGCTCTTCAGCGCGAAACTGTACTTTTTCCATCGCTTGTTGGTGCGTCATTTTGATCGAGGCATCAGTGAGGTCACGAATAATGGTTTCCACTTCTTTGCCCACATAACCCACTTCGGTAAACTTGGTCGCTTCAACCTTGATAAAGGGAGCATTCGCCAGTTTTGCCAAGCGGCGGGCAATTTCTGTTTTGCCCACACCGGTTGGGCCAATCATCAAAATATTCTTAGGTGTCACTTCAGGACGTAGATTTTCGTCCAGTTGCATGCGGCGCCAGCGGTTACGTAGCGCAATCGCCACTGCGCGTTTCGCTTTCTCTTGGCCAATGATGTGGCGGTTCAATTCGTGAACGATCTCACGAGGGGTCATTTCAGACATTCTACCGATCCTTAATTTTTGTGAGATAGAAAACGGTTAGTACTCAAGCTCATCAACGGTTTGATGATGATTGGTAAACACACAGATATCCCCAGCAATCTTTAATGATTTTTCAGCAATTTCACGTGCGTCTAAGTCAGTATTTTCCAGAAGAGCAATTGCAGCAGACTGGGCAAAGTTTCCACCCGAACCAATCGCGATCAAATCGTGCTCAGGCTGAACCACGTCACCATTACCTGTGATAATAAGTGATGCGGTCTCATCAGCTACTGCCAGCAGTGCTTCAAGCTTGCGCAGTGCGCGATCGCTTCGCCAGTCTTTGGCAAGCTCAACGGCGGCCTTCGTTAAGTGGCCTTGATGCATTTGCAGTTTGCTTTCAAAGCGTTCAAACAGTGTAAACGCGTCGGCAGTGCCTCCGGCAAAACCAGCCAACACTTTGTTGTTATACAGACGGCGCACCTTCTGGGCGTTGCCTTTCATCACAGTGTTGCCTAGAGAAACCTGGCCATCGCCAGCAATTACCACTTTATTATTGCGGCGTACAGATACAATTGTAGTCACGAATGTGCCTCATTCAGTTTGCCTTGATAGTTCAAATATGAGGATGCTTATTCAGAAATCAAGGCGCAGAAAAAAGGAGTTTCAAATCTCAGTGGCAAAATATTCGTTCGAAAGGCAAAAAACTGCGTACGCTAATAAGCACTCAAATTTTGATCACACCCATACTTTTTAACATTGGCGTAACGAAATATGTGGAAACGTTTACAGTTTAACCATTAAAAGTACAAAATCTCGTCTATTATTCTACTATCTACTATAACTTACTTTAACAACTCACTATTTTAGGCCTCTGTTGCATATTTAGCCTTTGAGCATCAACAGAGAGTTTTAAATCTATTCCAGGGAGCAGTTGGGATATGGCGCAAACAATGAAAACGGTCGCATCAGGCCAACCTCAGCATCCGCCCCAAGCGACAAGAAAGCTTGGGCACGGCTTATCGCCATGGCTTTTCTTAGCACCTGCACTGATCATTTTCTCGGTTTACGTCATTTACCCCATATTTCAAAGTATCTGGCTCAGTTTTTTTGAATGGGACGGCTTAGGCGAGAAAACCTGGATAGGATTAGACAACTACTTTGAACTGTTTGATTCCGAACTGTTTTATACCGCACTCACCAATAACTTTTTGTGGCTCATCTGCTTTATGCTTGCGCCGCCTATTGGTCTGTTTATTGCCCTATTCCTAAACCAACAAGTGTTTGGCATACGTGCGGTCAAGTCGCTGTTTTTCTTCCCATTTGTTATTTCACAAGTCGTGGTTGGTTTGGTATTCGCTTGGTTTTATGACCCTTCCTTTGGTCTTCTTAATATCGCGAGGGAATCTATCGGGTTACGGCCAATTTCGATACTCGCTGATGAGGATCTAGTGACGTACGGCATTATTGCGGCAGGCTTGTGGCCGCAGATCTCCTACTGCATGATTTTGTACTTAACTGGCCTCAATAACCTAGACCCCGAACAAATCGAAGCCGCTCGTTTGGACGGTGCAAAGTCGTGGCGCATGTTGTGGTTTATTGTATTGCCGCAATTAAAACCCGCCACCTTTATCGCCATCGTTGTTACCGTGATTGGGGCACTACGTTCGTTCGACCTTGTCGCCACCATGACCGCAGGCGGCCCGTGGGGCAGTTCAACCGTGCTGGCGTATCAAATGTATCAAGAGTCAATATTTAACTATCGAATGGGGTATGGCGCGGCTGTTGCTGTGGTGCTGTTCTTAATTATGGATATCTACATTGCGTACTTCTTATGGCGGATGTTAAGGAGTGAAAAATAATGTTCCC
Organism: Vibrio sp. qd031; assembly: GCF_002100145.1. Classification (GTDB taxonomy): domain Bacteria; phylum Pseudomonadota; class Gammaproteobacteria; order Enterobacterales; family Vibrionaceae; genus Vibrio. Next base: position 116,249 of record NZ_JXQD01000005.1, on the reverse strand, counting down.
ACAACCGATTCAAAAAGCAGGCCCACTGGCCAACATCAGTTATCGTGTGGCATTACCCTTTACCATTATCTTGTGGTTGCTACCACTGCTTGCGGTTATGTTAACGTCACTGCGCTCAATCGACGATATCAACAAGGGTAACTATTGGGGTTGGCCGGAAGAGATTCATTTTGTCGAAAACTACACCCAGGTGTTCACCTCCACCGCCATGGGTGATTACCTACTCAACAGCTTGATGATCACTATCCCTTCGGTAATGGGTGCAGTTGCGCTCTCGACTTTAGCGGGTTTCGCATTGGCTAAATATCGCTTTAAAGGCAATATCTGGATCTTCGCTCTGTTCATTGGCGGTAACTTTGTGCCCTTTCAGATCCTGATGATCCCGGTTCGTGATCTAACGATTACCTTAGGGCTTTACGATACCCACTGGGCATTAATTTTCTTCCATGTCGCTTTCCAGGCCGGCTTTTGTACCCTCTTTATGCGTAACTTCATTGTCGGCATCCCCGATGCTTTGATAGAAGCAGCACGTGTTGAAGGGGTAAAAGAGTGGCGCATATTTACATTCATAGTACTGCCTCTTGTAAGGCCCGCTTTAGCGGCTTTGGCGGTACTCGTCTTTACCTTTATTTGGAATGATTATTTCTGGGCACTCGTGTTGGTACAAAGTGACGATGTCCGACCGGTAACAGCCGGTCTCAGCTCCCTACAGGGCCAATGGCTCGCCTCTTGGCAGTTTATGTCGGCAGGTGCTGTCGTGGCCGCAATACCGCCAGTAATGCTGTTCTTTGCAATGCAAAAACACTTTATTGCGGGATTAACCTTAGGTGCAACGAAATAGCACCTGTGCATGCACAACGACGACACATAACAACAATAAGTGGAACAGAGCCTTGCGCTCAATAATAAGGACCTTACCTATGAAATACGTGAAACACATTGCCGCTACTACAGCACTCGCAGCAACAGTTGCGACGTCTGCAATGGCTGGTACTCTGGTCATTAACTCCGATGCCTCCGACCCAGCACCTAAAGAAGCATGGGCTGAGATCATCAACCGCTTTGAGCAAGCGAATCCAGATATCGAAGTAAAATATAACCTGTACGACCACGAGTCATACAAAACCACGATTCGTAACTGGCTGGTTACCTCGCCACCTGATGTTGTGTTCTGGTACGCTGGTAACCGTATGAAAGCGTTCGTTGACCGTGGTCTATTTGAAGACGTCAGCGATATGTGGACGGCGAACGGCATGAACGAAGACTTTGCGGCGGCGCAACCTGCGATGACCGTAAACGGCAAGCAATATGGTGTGCCATACACCTACTACCAATGGGGCGTGTACTACCGTAAAGATATCTTTGATCAATATGGTATTAGCGAGCCAAAAACGTGGGATGAGCTAAAAGCGGCATCTGCGACATTAAAAGAAAACAACGTGGCACCGTTTACCATCGGTACCAAATACCTATGGACGGCTGCGGGTTGGTTTGATTACATCAACATGCGTACTAACGGTCTGGACTTCCACATTGAGTTGATGGACGGTAAAGTGCCCTACACCGATGATCGCGTGAAGAAAACCTTTGCCAACTGGGCAGAACTGGTTGAGCCAGGTTACTACCTAGAAAACCACGCGTCTTACTCGTGGCAGGAAGCGCAACCCTTCTTGTACAACGGTGAAGCCGCAATGTACCTAATGGGCAACTTCATTACGCCAAACTTCCCCAAAGAACTTGATGGCAAAATGGGCTTTTTCCAGTTCCCAAGCATCGACCCTTCTGTAGGTATGGCGGAAGATGCACCAATGGATACGATTCACATTCCATCGAAAGCGAAGAACAAAGAAGACGCGCGTAAGTTCCTAGCCTTTGTTGCATTGCCAGAAAATCAGCAGTTGATTAACGAAATGCTGCTGCAAATTCCAACCAACAACAAAGCCAAAGCTAAATCTGACCCATTCCTGGATAAAGGCGTGGCAATGCTGGGTTCTGCAGACGGTACGGCTCAGTTCTATGACCGCGATACCGATCCTGCAATGGCGACTGAAGGCATGAAAGGCTTCCAAGAATTTATGGTCCACCCAGACCGTATTGAGAAGATCCTTGAGCGTCTAGAGAAAACGCGTCAACGTACGTTTAAATAAATAACTAAAGACTCCTCCCCTAAAGAGCCTAAGGTGCAGCTACACTTTGGGCTCTTTTTTTAGTTGTTGAGTGACGCTTATGATTGCATCATCACAGTAAAGCGGACAACCCTGAACTAAAGCGACGCTTTTGATATACTCGACGCATTAATCGATACCAACACACATTGAATGAACACCATACCTATACAAGCGTGGATTGGCGCAACTCGGCCAAAAACACTCCCCCTTGCTCTTTGTTCCATATTATTGGGCAGTACATTGGCGTATACCAATGGCGCGCTCTCAGTAAGTACCTTAGTGCTCGCAATCATCACCGCGTCATTACTGCAAATACTGTCGAATCTGGCCAATGATTATGGGGACGCAATAAAAGGTACTGACAACGAACAACGCATCGGCCCCACTCGCGCCGTGCAGTCTGGGGAAATCAGTTTACCTACCATGAAAAAGGCCCTTTGGGTCACGTCCGTACTAACACTGATATCCGGCTTAGCGTTGGTGATGATCTCGGTGAATACGCCAACTCAAATCGTACTCTATTTAGGTGTGGGGATCAGCTCAATGCTAGCCGCCGTCGCTTATACGGTCGGCAAACGGCCATACGGGTATTTGGGACTAGGCGATCTTGCCGTGCTACTGTTCTTTGGATTTGTTGGCGTGATTGGCAGTGAAATTTTGCACACGGGTGTATTTAACCGGTTATCTCTTATTCCTGCCGCCGCCAGTGGTTTACTGTCGGTAGCAGTGCTCAACATTAACAATATGCGTGACATCGATAACGATGAAGCCAGCGGAAAACACACCGTCCCTGTGCGCATTGGCTTACAAAGCGCGAAACAATATCACTTAATATTGTGCGGGTTGGCGTGGGCTCTGTTTGCCTGCTATCTGGTGTTTATCGACGCTTCAATTTTGTCGATCGCGATTTACTCCATCGCGCTCGCCCCAATTGCGGTGCACTGTGGCAAGATTAAAGAGTGTGACTACCCCTCGCAGGTCGCACCATTAATGGGCGATGTGGTCAAAACCGCACTGATGGTTAATGTGATATTTATCGTTGCGCTGTTGGTGGATTAATAAGCGTGACCTCGCAACGTTTGTTGAGGAAAGATTGCTTCTAATCATTGAATTCCAATAGCTTAGGGATATACTCAAACTTCATGCTAGCCGATAAAGGTGTAACGAGAATGGAATACAATACGTCTGCCCTATGCGATGTCTACCTAGATCAGGTTGATGTTGTTGAGCCCATGTTCAGTAATTTTGGTGGGAGCGCATCATTCGCAGGTCAATTGACCACGGTAAAATGTTTTGAAGACAACGGTATCATCCGCTCCATTCTCGAAGAAGATGGTGACGGTCGCGTGTTGCTGATCGATGGCGGCGGTTCACTTCGACGAGCACTCATTGATGCAGAATTAGCGTCATTGGCTGAAGAAAATGAGTGGGAAGGCATCGTGGTTTACGGCTGTGTTCGTGAGGTTGATGATCTCGAAGACATGAGTATCGGCATTCAAGCCTTAGCCTCAATTCCGGTTGGCGCTGCGGCGCAAAACATCGGTGACATCGATGTGCCTGTCAATTTTGGTGGGGTGACATTTTTACCAGAAGATTACCTATACGCGGATAACACTGGCATCATTATTTCGCAAGAGCCGTTAGAGGTTGACTTCGACCTAGATAACGACGTCGACGATATCGAAGAGTAGCCACACCGCACCTCGGCAATGACATGACCAGCCCTTATCTTGCCCTGCGAGAAATGAGCTGGTCTTTTTATATCAACTCCCCCGGCAGTCGCATAAAGTCCTTCAGACAATGCCACAATTGCTTTTGAGCATGCGTTTATGACGCGCTGAGCCAATGGCGAAAAAGTTGGTCGCCATTCTCTGGGCAAAACGCCAACATACACGTTCCTTTTTTGACCATAAACAACATTTAGGCCGATTCCCTCGGTCACTGATTAAATACTCTACCGCGATCTAAGACCCTGATTTTTATATTCGGTATGCTGTTCACTTCATTCAATTGGGCAGCTTGCACGGAGCTTTGCAATGTTAGGACCACACCGACATACTGCGATCAAATTGGCAGTATGCACCTTGATCCCGTTATTCATTTATATCCTTCCAACCTCAGCAATCCCGATACACGATCTCACCGTGACGCAACATCGTCTGCTCGCCATATTTGTAATGGCTGCGCTACTTTGGGTGTTGGAGCCCGTACCTGTCTTTGCCACGTCCATATTGATCATTACCTTGGAGTTGATATTCATTTCCAACAAAGGGCTCGCCTCCCTAACCAGCGCTTCGAGCGCAGAAAACCTAGGCGTTTTGGTTCCTTATACCGATATTTTTGGCGCATTTTCATCCCCTATTATTATTCTATTCATGGGCGGGTTCGCGTTAGCCATTTCGGCCGCAAAATACAATCTCGACAACAATTTAGCCCGTGTGTTACTTAAGCCTTTTGGTGAACAGCCCAGATTTATCATGCTCGGGTTAATGCTAATAACCGCCATTTTCTCAATGTTTATGTCCAACACTGCGACGACGGTAATGATGTTGGCGCTGCTCAGCCCCATCGTTGCTGCCGCCCCTAAAGGGGACACGGGTATAAAAGCACTGGTTCTGTGTATTCCTATTGCTGCAAATACCGGCGGGATGGCAACGCCCATTGGTACCCCGCCTAACGCCATTGCATTGCAATACCTCACGGGTGAAAACAGCATTGATTTCCTAACGTGGATGAGCTTTGGCCTGCCCTTTGTCATTGTGCAATTGGCCATCGCATGGCTGCTGCTGCAAAAGCTGTTTCCTGCTCAGCAAAAGTCGCTTCGTCTAGAGCTTAGTGGCCAGTTTAGTAAACACTGGCGCGCCATCGTGGTGTACGTCACCTTCATCGCCACCATCTTGCTGTGGCTCACCACCAAGTGGCACGGTATGAATACTTACGTGGTATCCATCATACCGCTGGCAGTATTCACCCTAACCGGCATTATGGGCAAGTCAGAGATTAAACAAATCAACTGGGATGTACTGTGGCTAGTGGCTGGTGGTATTGCCATTGGTATTGGCCTTGAGAAAACAGGACTTGCGGTAGCGCTAGCGCACGCCATTGATTATGAATCGCTGTCGGCATTTGCGGTTATTGTTACCTTGGCTTTAGTGTGCTGGTTAATGGCAAACTTTATGTCCAACACCGCCACCGCCAACTTACTGATGCCCATTGCCGCAGCCATTGGCAGCTCAATGAGCAGTCTTGAGTCCTTTGGCGGGATGCAGGGATTACTTGTTGTTGTCGCCTTTGCGGCCTCACTGGGTATGATCCTGCCTGTCTCTACCCCACCAAACTCATTAGCCTACTCGACGGGTTTGATAGAAAGTAGAGATATGGCTAAAGCGGGTATTATCGTCGGAGTCGTCGGTCTTTCGATTCTGTTTGTCGCGTTGATGATTCTCACCTAACAATCTGTTTTAGCGAAAATATTGCATCAAACAAGCCGCTATGATTAAGTAGCGGCTTGTCTGTTTTTACTACTACCGCATTGGGAGCCCTAATGGGTTACGAATGGATGGCCCTTGCGGCCGCCTTTTTATGGGCGTTTTCAAGCCTAATCTCTGTAACACCTGCCAAGCATTTAGGTCCATTTGCGTATAGTCGATGGCGCATGGGTGCCACTGCAGTCATATTAACCATAATGGCGTTTGTGGTTGGTGGCTGGTCAAGCATCGAAATGAGCTACCTGTGGCCAATGGCACTGTCTGGATTAATCGGCATATTCATTGGGGACACAGCACTGTTTGCGTGTATGAATCGTATGGGGCCAAGGCAAGCTGGGCTGTTGTTTTCGTGCCACGCACTGTTCTCTGCATTGCTTGGGTTTTGGTTGTTCGACGAGCGCTTTCAAGGCCTAGAAATGCTTGGGGCCATACTGGTGTTTAGTGGCGTGGTGTTTGCCATCTACTTCGGACGCCGTGGTAATAGCCACGCTTGGGAATCTATCCGTGGAAACCTGTGGTTTGCCGTGGGGCTGGGCCTTACCGCTGCATTATGTCAGGCACTGGGCGGAATAATCGCTAAACCCGTCATGCAAACCGAAGCCGATCCTATTGCCGCATCGGCCATCCGAATGATCACCGCGTTCATTGCTCACTCACTGTTTTTAATCAGCGGAGCCAAACTGGCCAAAGCGCACAACCCGATGAACGTAAAGATGTTCTCCATTACTGTGGTCAATGGTTTTTTAGCCATGGCCGTGGGTATGACGCTGATTTTATTTGCGCTGCAAGAAGGTAATGTCGGCATGGTCGCACTGCTGTCATCAACCACGCCTATTATGGTACTGCCCCTGCTGTGGCTCTACACCAAGCAGCGTCCCAATCGATACTCTTGGCTGGGGGCGGCGCTTGCCGTTGTCGGTACCGCGCTCATCGTCAGTTAAATTATGCCCGCGATACGGGAAACGCCAACACCTCATCAATGTGCGTTGCCTGTGTCGCTAGCATAACCAAACGATCGACCCCTAACGCCACACCCGCACAATGGGGAAGGCCGGCCTGCAATGCCGCAATCAAATGATGGTCAATAGGCTGTTGTGGCAGCCCCATAGACTGTCTTTTTTGATTATCTTGTTCAAAGCGGCGCAGCTGTTCATCGGCGTTTTGCAGCTCGTGAAATCCATTGGCCAGCTCAACACCTTTAAAGTACACCTCAAATCGATCGGCAACTCTGAGGTCAGAGTCATTAATCTTTGCCAAAGCCGCTTGAGAAGCAGGAAAATCGTACACCATTACCGGAGCCTGCTGCCCAATGTTTGGCTCGACACCCACACTAAATAGTATCTGCAGCAGGGTATCTCGATCTGATTCGGTGTGCGCTAAATCTGCCATCCCAAGTTCAGCCACTTTTTGTTGCAACTGTTCAACACTGGCTTCCAGCGGACATAAGGATAATTGCGCGATGAACGCTTGCTGATAGGTCGTTCTATCGCAGTGCGTGATGGGCAGAATCAATTGTAAGAGCTCGGACATTTCATCCATTAGCGCGTGATGATCAAACCCCACTCGATACCACTCAAGCATGGTAAATTCAGGATTGTGGAAGCGACCCGATTCTTCGTTACGAAACGCTTTGTTGATTTGATATATGCAGCCACTGCCCGCAGCAAGGAGCCGCTTCATGTGAAATTCGGGACTGGTCATGCAATACAGCGTCTGCCCATTGGCAAAGCCAGGGCCAATAAACTGTGTGGAGAAGGTGTGCAAGTGAATATCGGTCACTGTCGCTTGGCTAAGCGCCGGAGTATCGGCTTCCCATACATCACGCTGGCTAAAAAACTGACGTACAGACGCAATAATTTGAGCGCGCTGCTTTAGCGATGCTATCGATGCACTAGGTTTCCAATCTTGATTCACTTGGTACTTCCTCTTTCAATGGTCGCTGCCGATAATAAAGCGCGTGCAGAATCTTGCAACCCACAATATTCGCTCAACCAATCGACATAAAAACTTTTACAAAAAATCTCTGCAAGCCTTTGTTTCTAAGTCTTTTGTTGGATTATTGTCAGCAAACGTAAAATTAAGAGCAGCGTCACAGTTCGCAACAAATCCATGACTCACTTGGCAAAATTGAGTGAAAAAGGAGCCAGAGTCAATTTAATCGTCAAGGTAAAGCTCTACTATACCCCTAGTTTCTTTGATGATTTAACATTCCTCATGCCCCTCACCCTCATGCGAACATGACTGTGAACGTGGCATCTTTGACCTTGTGGAGGGTAACTGTGAAAACCATAACCACAGATATCGCTGTCATTGGCGCTGGAGGTGCGGGACTTCGTACCGCTATCGCCGCTGCCGAAGCGAATCCAGATCTTGAAATTGCACTCATTTCCAAAGTCTATCCAATGCGTTCCCATACTGTGGCCGCAGAAGGTGGATCCGCCGCCGTTGTAAAAGACGAAGACAGCTTAGACAATCACTTTAACGACACCGTAGGCGGTGGCGATTGGTTGTGTGAGCAAGACGTTGTGGAATACTTTGTCGAAAATGCCACACGCGAAATGATCCAAATGGAACAGTGGGGCTGCCCTTGGAGCCGCAAAGAGAATGGCGAAGTCAACGTGCGCCGCTTTGGCGGCATGAAAGTAGAACGTACGTGGTTCGCGGCCGATAAAACCGGCTTCCACATGCTTCATACTCTGTTTCAAACCTCCATTAAATATCCACAAATCAAACGTTACGACGAGTACTTTGTGGTCGACTTATTGGTCGATGACGGCGAAGTTCAAGGTCTGATTGCCATTCATATGTCTGAAGGTGAACTGGTTGCCATCAAAGCTAAATCGGTGGTACTTGCAACCGGTGGCGCTGGTCGCGTTTACCACACCAATACCAATGGCGGCATTGTGACAGGCGACGGCATGGCGATGGCTTATCGTCACGGCGTGCCACTGCGTGATATGGAATTTGTGCAATACCACCCAACAGGTCTGCCGGGCACCGGCATCCTCATGACCGAAGGGTGTCGTGGTGAAGGTGGCATCATCGTCAATAAAGACGGCTATCGTTATCTACAAGATTACGGCATGGGGCCTGAAACCCCAGTCGGTGAGCCAAAGAACAAATACATGGAACTTGGCCCGCGCGATAAGGTCTCGCAAGCGTTCTGGCACGAGCAGCAAAAAGGCAATACCATCGAGCACCCACTGGGTGATGTGGTTCACCTCGATCTTCGCCACTTAGGGGAAGAGTACCTGCAAGAGCGCCTGCCATTCATTTGTGAACTGGCTAAAGCGTACGTCAATGTCGATCCGGCTAAAGAGCCAATTCCAATTCGACCTACCGTTCACTACACCATGGGCGGAATTGAAACCGATCCACAGTGTGAAACACGAATCAAAGGTCTGTTTGCGGTCGGTGAGTGTGCCTCTGTAGGCTTACATGGTGCAAACCGCCTGGGGTCAAACTCTTTGGCCGAGTTTGTGGTATTTGGCCGCGTTGCGGGTGAGCACGCGGTAAAACGTGCCACCGAGTTTAGCGGTTGGAACGATGACGCCATTCAAGCCCAAATTGATGATGTCCAAGCACGTATTGACGCGCTTCGCAGTCAAGAAGGCGACGAAAACTGGTCTGATATCCGTACTGAAATGGGTCATGCGATGGAAGCGGGTTGTGGTATTTATCGTCGTGAAGATTTGATGCAACAAACCATCGACAAATTGGCCGAGCTAAAACAGCGCTACAAAAACATCAGCATCAAAGATAAGGGCAGCGTATTCAATACTGACCTTCTATACGCCATCGAAATTGGTTATGGACTGGATGTTGCTGAAGCTATGGCGCACTCGGCGATTTTGCGTAAAGAATCTCGCGGCGCCCACCAACGTCTTGACGATGGATGCACTGAGCGTGATGACGACAACTTCCTTAAACACAGTTTGTCGTTCTATCAAGCCGACAGCGCCCCAACCATCGATTACAGCAAGGTGACGATCACCAAATCGCAGCCTAAAGCTCGTCTTTATGGTGAAGCCGCTGAGAAAGCCGCCGCTGAAGAGAAAGCAGCAGCAGAGGCTACTGAGTCCAATCAAACACAGCAAGGAGAGCAATAATCATGTCTCCAAATCGTATTCAAAAAGTCAGTATCTCGCGTTATGACCCAGAAAAAGATGACGCTCCGTACCTGCAAACCTTTGATGTGCCCTTTGACGAGACGATGTCGATTCTCGATGCTATTGGCTACATTAAAGATAATCTAGACAAAGACTTAGCGTATCGCTGGTCTTGTCGGATGGCCATATGTGGCTCTTGTGGGATCATGGTGAACAACGTGCCAAAGCTGGCGTGTAAAACCTTCCTGCGTGAGTATCCAACTGGCGTCACAATTGAAGCACTTGCGAATTTCCCAATTGAGAAAGATCTCATCGTGGATATGACTCCGTTTATTGAGCGTCTTGAAGCCATCAAGCCATACATTATTGGTAATGATCGCACGCCAGAAGACGGCACCAACCTTCAAACACCAGAGCAAATGGCTCGCTACAAGCAGTTTGCTGCCTGCATTAACTGTGGTTTGTGTTATGCCGCGTGTCCTCAGTTTGGTCTAAACCCTGAGTTTATCGGTCCAGCAGCGCTGACTCTTGCGCATCGTTACAACCTGGACAGCCGTGACAACGGTAAAGATGAGCGCATGAAGCTGATCAATGGTGAAAATGGCGCTTGGGGCTGTACGTTTGTCGGTTACTGCTCTGAAGTCTGCCCGAAAAGTGTCGATCCTGCTGCTGCCGTCAACCAAGGTAAAATCGAGTCGTCAAAAGACTATGTGATTGCAATGTTTAAACCAGAGGGGGCTTCACATGACTAAGCGTAAGCCGTATGTAAAACCAATGAAGGCGACTTGGTGGAACAATCACCCGTTCTACCGTATGTACATGCTGCGTGAAGCAACAGTACTGCCACTGATCTTGTTTACTCTGTTTCTTACCGCTGGGCTAGCCAGTCTGGTCAAAGGCGCCGATAGCTGGGAAGCTTGGCTTGCCTTTATGGCTAATCCTGTCGTTATTGCGATCAACATCGTTGCACTCGCGGGCAGTCTATTTCACGCGCACACTTTCTTCGGCATGATGCCACAAGTGATGCCCATCAAAATCAAAGGCAAAACATTGGATAAGAAGATCATTGTCTTATCACAATGGGCTGCTGTAGCAATCATCTCTTTGATTGTGTTGATCATTGTATAAGGAGCAATAAAGATGGTTAATAAAAATCCGCGTCGCTCTGAAGAGCCAATTTGGTGGGGCCTATTTGGTGCCGGTGGTACTTGGTTTGCGATGATCACCCCAGTGACCGTTTTGGTATTAGGGATCTTAGCCCCGCTGGGTATTATTGATGCTGAAGCAATGAGCTATGAACGTGTTGCCGACTTTGTCACAAGCTTTATTGGCGCTTTGTTTGTCATTGGTACGCTTGCGCTGCCCATGTGGCATGCCATGCACCGCTTACACCATGGTATGCATGACCTGAAAATCCATGCGGGTACGTTAGGTAAAGTGTTGTGTTACTTCGTGGCAGGCTTTATTACGGTGTTATCCGTAATATTCATCTACATGGTTTAGGTAGAAGACAAAAGCACTAACCAAAGAGCGACGGGACATCCTGTCGCTCTTTCTGTATCTAGGCACCCATTTATACCACCCAAAACAATTATACCAACCAAAGCAATTTTCTTGCTTGTTAATGACTTCGATGGGTATGAGTTCCGCGCATAAAAAATGCCGAACGCTTTGCTGTTCGGCATTTTCTTAATGAGCACATCACCAATGTTGGCTGATTACTTTACACGGCCTACGTATTCGCCAGAACGTGTATCAACTTTAACCACTTCGCCAATCTGAATGAACAGAGGAACACGAACCACAGCACCAGTTGTCAGTGTTGCAGGCTTACCGCCCGTACCTTGAGTATCACCTTTAAGGCCAGGATCGGTCTCAACCACTTCAAGTTCAACAAAGTTTGGTGGTGTTACCGTAATTGGCGTACCATTCCACAACGTTAGCATGCAGGTGTTGTTTTCAACCAACCACTTCGCGTTTTCGCCCACAGCTTTCACGTCTGCAGCAAGTTGCTCAAACGTTTCGTTGTTCATAAAGTGGTAGAATTCGCCGTCGTTATAGAGATAATCTAGGTCGATATCCATAACGTCTGCTTGTTCAAATGATTCGCCAGACTTAAATGTCTTTTCTAAAACTTTACCAGACAACAGCTTACGGATTTTCACGCGGTTAAATGCTTGTCCTTTACCTGGCTTAACGTATTCGTTTTCCAGGATTGTGCAAGGCTCGTTATCAAGCATCAGCTTTAGGCCGCCTTTAAATTCATTGGTACTTACAGTAGCCATGTTTTCCTCTTAAACTGATTAGAGTGTTTTTAATGCCGCACATCATAACCCGAAATATCGAAACTGTTGAGCAAAACTGGCTATTTGAACTAGCCAATGGGATCTCAGATCCCCAAAAGCTGCTCAATCTACTCGAAATTGACTCAAGTGCACTTAAAAAAGGGTTTGAAGCACGTACATTGTTCGCGCAACGCGTACCGTTAAGTTTTGTGGCAAGAATGGAAAAAGGCAACCCAAACGATCCGTTGCTGCTGCAAGTTTTACCCTCTGAACAGGAATTCGAGGAGGTACCCGGCTTTTTAACCGATCCTCTCGAAGAGCAGCACAACAGCCAGCCAGGACTGCTGCACAAATATAAAAATCGCGCACTTATGGTCTTAAAGGGCGGGTGCGCCATTAACTGTCGATACTGCTTTAGACGTCACTTTCCTTATCAAGACAACCCAGGCAATAAACACGTTTGGCAAACCAACATTGACTACATTGCTCAACACCCGCAAATTAATGAAGTGATTTTGTCGGGTGGCGACCCACTGATGGCGAAAGACAGTGAACTCTACTGGCTGATCACACAACTGGAAAAAGTGCCGCACATTAAGAGGCTGCGCATCCATACACGGCTTCCTGTTGTGATCCCATCGCGTATCACTGATGCGCTGTGCGATATGCTAGAACTGTCTCGCTTTAAGGTGATATTAGTCACTCACATCAACCATCCTAACGAGATAAACCACGACGTAAGCCATGCGATGGCAAAGCTTAAAAAGGCCAATGTTCACTTGTTAAACCAAGCAGTATTGCTCAAGGGCATCAACAACTGTGTCGATACCTTGGTAAATTTGTGTGAATCGCTGTTTGATGCGGGCATTCAGCCCTACTACCTGTTTGCGCTCGATAAAGTTAAAGGAGCCGCGCACTATTACGTCTGCGATGACGATGCTCGGCAGTTAATGCAAGGTCTAGTAAAAGAAGTATCTGGGTATATGGTGCCAAAGCTCGCACGAGAAATTGGAGGCCGCCCAAGTAAGACCCCCCTAGATCTTCATCTAGAATAAAAGCGCCGTATTAGAACTTTGCCACGGCATCTGTGGCACATAAATGGCGATCTACAGTAATCACATTGTATTGTTTCAAATCCGTCAATGTACCACTCCGTGTGAGTACCTCGCTGAGCCTTTAGGGTGCACGCCGTTTCCCCAACATGGTGCACCACTCTTTAGTTATCAGCTCAAAAAATTTAAATAACGCCAGCAACCATTGGCATAACAACCATATAAGCCTCTGTAAAATAATACCTAGATCACTGGAACGCAACTTGCTAAATAAGTTCATATCAGCGTCATGCAAGGATCGGTATATGACTACGACATGGATACAAATGAGTGCATCTGGCCTTTATCGGTGGACGATTTTGGGCACGGTGATTGGTTTAGGATTACTTTCATTTGAGTATATGCAATCAAGCATCGCAGTTTTCGCTGCACTTTTGACCTGCAACCTCTATTTTACTCGGCTGCTGCAAAAGGATATGCAGCAGTTGAGTAACGAACTGACACACCATATTGAGGGTGCACCGTTCTCGTTTACTTCGGTTGGCAAAGGCCCACTTAAACCCCTGTTTCCTATTCTAGATGATTTAACACGGCTGACTAATCGAACCGAAAAAAGTCTGGTTGCGAAGCAACACGAAATGCACTTTTCAGCCAGCGAGCTATCACACAACTCAGAAGCTGTGGCTCAGCTATGTGAACAACAAGCGCAAGATACTCTTACTGCCGCTGCGGCCATGACAGAAATGAGCCAAAGCATCGAAGAAGTCACCCAGCACGTTGCCAAGACCCATGCTGCGATCAGTGAAGGACAGATCCAGTGCGATCGCGGAAAACAGATGATGCAACAAACTCAGCAACAAGTAACCGATGTCAGTGACAATATTGTGCAGATGGAAACCAGCCTTAAAAGCCTTGAAAGTAAGCTGCATTCGGTTGAGGAAATGTCGACCTTCATTCGCGATATCGCTGAACAAACCAATCTGTTGGCGCTCAATGCGGCCATCGAAGCCGCAAGGGCCGGAGAGTATGGACGTGGGTTTAGTGTTGTCGCAGACGAAGTGAGAAATCTTGCGCAGCGAAGTCATCAATCCGCGCAAGCGATCACCGCGCAGGTGAATGATGTATCGACCAATATGACGCAGGCCATTGAGCAGCTTCAAAAGGTCAACGCGGCCAGTTTAGAAAGCCAACAAGGCACCGAAAACACTATTAAAACCATCGATGAAACGGTCACCATCATCGAGCACTTAACGTTAGAAATTGCTGGCATCGCAAGTGCTTCAGAACAGCAAGCCAGTGCATCAAGGGAGATTTCTCAAAGTATTGAAAGCGTTGCAAGCAGCGCAACAAGTAACGCTAATCTAGCCACTCAAAATGCCAATGTCGCCGCACATTTAAAAGCGATCACTCACATGGAAGAGGACACACTATGATCAGCGCATCGTCTCATCTACTGACCCTATCAATAGGATTCTTACTACTGAGCTTAATCGGCATCGCCATCGGCGTGCAGATCCATGCGACTAAGCGATATCAGCGCCATGTTAGAGATGGGCTTACTTATTTGGCTTCATTTCGACAAATGCTCAACCTAATCCAGCAACACCGCGGGGTGAGCAACGGGGTGTTATGTGGGGATGCATCATTAAGTGCTCGACTGCCTGTACTGCAAGCTGAGGTAAACGACCATATTACTTGGCTCAACAACAACAATTCGTGGCTTGCACACAATCCAAACTGGCAAGGTATTGTGCTGCACTGGCAGCAATTGTCGCGGAACTATTCGACTCTCACGTCAATGAACTGCATTAGCCAACACAGCAAAATGATTGCAAACCTGCTGTATCTGATTGATGACAGTTGCGAATTTCATAAGCTGTACGAACTTAAAAATGCCCAAGGGGACTCAGTACGCTATCTGTGGCAAGACCAATTGGAAGCTGCCGAGTGGGTGGGGCAAGCAAGAGCTGTCGGAACAGGTGTGGCAGCAACGGGGCAATGCTCGAGCGTCGAAAGAATACGGCTCAAGTACTTGCATACGGCAATTAAAGAGAATCTCAATGCCCTTCACGTGGACAATAACGCCAAGCTGATTCAATTACTGGAGGTGATTGACCTTAATCTACTCAGCTCAACGCCACACTGCTCAGCAGAATATTATTTCGATTTAGCCACCGCCGCCATAGAACAAATTTATACCAGCTTTGATCAGCAATTGTTGTCCATTCATCAAAAATCCAAATGGAACAGTCCAAGCAGCCATTTACTGAGCACATAAAAAAATCCCTAGCGGGAAAACTCGGCATCGCGCTAAGTTCACTCGCTAGGGATTTTTTTGAAAGTCGTCGAATTACTCGACTTCTTCCATCTTACCAAGTAGGCCACGAATGCGAGTTTGCCACGCTTCGTGATCAGTCTTAAGCTGTGCATTTTGCTGCTCTAGTTCAGCATAACCGCTTTGTAGAGAATTCGCTTTTTGCTCAAGTTCGCCTTTTTGCTCTTTTAGTTCTTCTACTTCCATTTGCAATAGAGCAATGGTGTCTACAGCAGTTTGGATCTTCTGCTCTAGCTGTTCTAATACTTCTAACGACATATCTGCCTACCTAGTTATCTTGGGATAGTTCTTAGTTATTCGGATCATTCTACTTAGGCTAACGCATTTGGGCACTCCCTATCTGTGTTTTTTTGATTGATTGGGCATTTTTTAAACCGTTATTGACCGAAAACTTGCAAAGCCGCTTTTCTGCAACTAAGCAGGTTAAAAAACCATCGGCAAACCGACACAACAATGAGGTACATCAATCTACAGCGCAAACGTTTGGTTGAAAGTATGCTAGAATCCCGCGCAATTATTTACAGCTTTTCAAATTGAATTTTACTGCATGTGACTACATGCACTCCCTAAGCAAGTGAGGACATAATGAAACGCGATTTAGCAATGGCTTTTTCACGAGTGACAGAAGGCGCAGCGTTAGCTGGATACAAATGGCTTGGACGTGGCGACAAAAATGCCGCAGATGGTGCTGCGGTAGAAGTGATGCGCAACCTGCTAAATAAAACGGACATTAGCGGCGAGATTGTTATCGGTGAAGGTGAAATTGATGACGCTCCGATGTTGTACATTGGCGAACAAGTTGGCCTTGGCGGTGACGCCGTAGACATCGCCGTAGACCCTATTGAAGGGACACGCATGACGGCAATGGGTCAATCAAACGCACTGGCTGTGTTAGCGGCGGGCGAAAAGGGCAGTTTCTTAAAAGCGCCTGACATGTACATGGAAAAGCTGGTTGTTGGCCCTGGAGCGAAAGGGGTGATTGACCTCGACCAACCGCTCACCGACAACTTAGTGAATATCGCTAAGGCACTCAACAAGCCATTAGATGCACTTACCGTGATCACCTTAGCCAAACCACGCCACGACGCCATCATTGCCGAAATGCAAGCAATGGGGGTACGTGTATTTGCAGTGCCCGACGGTGACGTTGCGGCCTCCATTCTTACCTGTATGCCAGACAGCGAAGTCGATGTCATGTACTGCATCGGCGGCGCACCAGAAGGCGTTGTTTCTGCTGCGGTTATTCGCGCACTCGATGGCGACATGCATGGCCGTCTCATGGCGCGTCACGATGTAAAAGGCGATACTGAAGAAAACCGTCGCTGGGGCGAAGAAGAGCTCAAACGTTGTAAGGAGATGGGTGTCGAAGCCAACATTCGTTTAAAAATGGACGACATGGCGCGCAGCGATAACGTAGTCTTCGCAGCAACGGGGATCACCAAAGGTGACCTCCTTGAAGGGATCACTCGTCAAGGTAACATCGCAACCACCGAGACTTTGCTGATCCGCGGTCGCTGCCGTACGATCCGTCGTATCAAGTCTATTCACTACCTCGAGCGTAAAGACGACGAAGTACGCGATTTCATTTTGTAATCCGTTAACGTCGACTCGATCATTATCAAGGCTCCTAGATTCTAGGAGCCTTTTTCATTCCAGCACAATTAACAAACCGTTTACTTTATTTATCGATTCAAGGATAATCTTTGGCACACCAGAGGGAGTGGTATGAAAACGGTTGATCTGATACTGCAAAAAGTAAAACGCCAAGGAACGGTAACTGCCAAGCAGTTATCGGTGGATCTTAATATCACGACCATGGGCGCTCGTCAGCACCTTCTTGCTCTTGAGGAAGACGGCATCCTCAGCTTTCACGATATTAAAGCCAAAGTTGGACGACCAACCCGACACTGGACACTTACGGCGAAAGGTCATGCACAATTTACTGACCGCCATGGCGAACTGGCCATTCAATTTATTGACGCCATCGAATCTTTATACGGAAACGAAGGGGTCGAAAAGATCACGTTGCAACGTGAAGAAAAAGCCCTCAAAACCTATAAAGCGGCTATGCAATCTGGGCAAAGTTTGCAGCAAAAATTACAAATACTGTGTGAATTGCGCGATCAGGAAGGGTATATGGTTGAGCTGAAAGTTCTTCCTGACCACTTCTTATTGATTGAAAATCATTGCCCTATTTGTCAAGCGGCTAAGCGATGTCCATCACTGTGTCACTCTGAACAACGCATCTTTAAACAGGTATTAAAAGAGCATGCTCTCCTTGAACGCAATGAACATATTGTTTCTGGACAGCGTCGCTGCGTCTACAAAATCACACCACTTGGCTGATTTAACGCACTCTATTCCTCTCAAAAATGAGAAACATTATCTCTGACTCACCTCGTATGCTTAATAAACAGGCAGTGCAAGGAAGGTGAGCTATGCAGTTGGTGTATCACGAAGACAAACTCGACTTTGACGCTTTGGTCAAAATGGCCAAGGACGACCCGCAGCAATTTGAACGCTACCGACAACAGCAAATTGAACACGCCATTATCAACGCCTCCCCTGAAATGCAACCAAGGCTGCGCGCGCAACAGAGCCACATAGATAGGGTCATAGAAAGCTGCAATAACCCGCATCAGGTCAATGTAAAACTGTACGCAGAGCTGCAAAAACAGTTGCGTAAGCTCAACACCGCATTGGGTGAATTACGCGGCGAACAGCCCGAAACCCCGACCTATTCAGCAACAGTTGTGCAGTTTGGTCGCCATTAGATTGGCCAACACCAGCCATAACCATCTCGATATTTACTGCTATTGAAATCAGACACTGTGGCTGTGACTATCGCAACCACGGTCTCAACGGCTTCCAGCTATCTACTTGTTGGTTCAATTAGGTGTTGCGAATTTATTCCACACATCTCGAGCATTCCGTCTACACTCTTTCTCTAGGGTAGAAAATAACCGTAAAGTCATGACTCGTGTCATGTAAAATCTGATTATTTCTGTTATATTCCTACACCATATTTGTTTATTTTTTACATTGAAATGATAGAGAGGATGCTATGCGTCAGCCTGTAGTTATGGGTAACTGGAAACTAAATGGTAGCAAGGAAATGGTTGTTGACTTGCTTACTGGTCTTAATGCGGAATTAGAAGGCGTAACAGGCGTAGACGTTGCTGTTGCTCCACCAGCACTGTTCATCGATCTTGCAGAGCGTACTCTGACTGACGCTGGTAGCGCTGTGATCCTTGGTGCTCAAAACACTGACGTTAACAACAGCGGTGCATTCACTGGCGACATGTCTCCTGCAATGCTTAAAGAGTTTGGTGCTTCTCACATCATCATCGGTCACTCTGAGCGTCGTGAATACCACGCAGAATCAGACGAGTTTGTTGCTAAGAAATTCGGTTTCCTAAAAGAAAACGGCCTAACGCCTGTTCTATGTATCGGTGAATCTGAAGCACAAAACGAAGCTGGCGAAACAGAAGCGGTATGTGCACGTCAAATCGACGCTGTTATCAACCTTCTAGGTGTTGACGCGCTTCAAGACGCAATCATCGCGTACGAGCCAATCTGGGCTATCGGTACTGGTAAAGCAGCGACAGCTGAAGATGCACAACGCATCCACGCTTCTATCCGTGCTCACATTGCAACTAAGAGCCAAGCGATTGCTGATCAAGTAATCATCCAATACGGCGGTTCTGTTAAGCCTGAAAATGCTGAAGCATACTTCGCATGCCCAGACATCGACGGCGCTCTAGTTGGCGGCGCAGCACTAGACGCGAAAAGCTTCGCAGCTATCGCTAAAGCAGCAGCAAAAGCAAAAGCGTAATTACACGCCATTCAAATACCAAGAGGCCACCACAAGGTGGCCTTTTTTACGCGCCAATTTCAAGCTCCTAGCCCTTCGCCCCTAGCCCCTAGCTCCTCGCTTTTCGCCCCTAGCTCCTCGCTTTTCGCCCCTCGCTCCTCGCTCCTCGCTCCTCGCAGCGCAGCGTCCTCGTTTCTCGTTTCTCGCTCCTCGCCCCTCGCAGCGCAGCGTCCCCGCTCCTCGCAGCAAAGCGCCCTCGCCCCTAGCTTCTCGCCCCTCGCCCCTCACCTCCTCTCAGCCACAAAAAAACCGCCCAATCAGGCGGTTTCAAAAAAAACGTTCTACGTTCAACCCAGAGTTAGAACAACTCTTCCGCAACCTCGTACAAGTCTTTACGCACTGGACGCTTCATGTTTTCAATCGCGTCAATGATGTCGTGGTGAACCAACTCTTCTTTTTGGATACCCACACAACGACCGCCATGGCCTTCCATCAATAGGTGTACCGCATAGTTACCCATGCGCGATGCCAATACGCGGTCAAATGCAGTCGGACGACCGCCACGTTGAATGTGGCCAAGAACCGTTGCACGAGTTTCGCGACCGGTTGACTCTTCAATGCTTTTTGCCAGATCGTTGGCATCCATCATCAGCTCAGTAAGGGCAATAATGGCGTGTTTCTTACCTTTTTTCATGCCTTCGTTAAGCTCATCAATAAGCTCTTCTTTGCTCCATTGCTGCTCAGGAGTAATGATGTATTCACAACCACCCGCAATCGCAGACATTAGCGTCAAATCACCACAGTGGCGTCCCATGATCTCTACGATAGAGATGCGTTGGTGAGACGAAGACGTGTCACGCAGACGGTCAATAGCATCAATAACGGTGTTCAGTGCTGTCAGGTAACCAATGGTGTAATCGGTACCTGCGATATCGTTATCGATGGTGCCCGGAAGACCGATACAAGGGTAGCCCATTTCAGTCAGTTTCTTCGCACCCATGTAAGAGCCGTCACCACCGATAACTACTAGGGCTTCGATGCCGTGCTTTTTAAGGTTTTTGATCGCTTGCTCACGAACTTCCACTTCTTTAAACTCTGGGAAGCGTGCTGAACCAAGGAAAGTACCACCGCGGTTGATCACGTCAGAGACACTTGAACGATCCAGTTTTTTGATTCGGTCTTCATACAGGCCAAGATAGCCGTCAAATACACCGTACACTTCAAGGTCTTTTGACAAAGCTGTACGTACCACACCGCGGATCGCTGCGTTCATTCCTGGCGCGTCGCCACCACTGGTTAGTACACCGATTTTTTTAATCATGTTCACCCTCAAACAGTTGGGAAAATTACAAATTTTTGTTGTGATTGTCGCATCAATTGTTGCGCGTTATTGAGCCCTACCAAAACAACACATTACCGCGACAATATCTGAAACTAAGCTACTTTTGTAACAGTATTACAATATAAACAAAAAATAGTGTTGATTCACATCAGATTCTACGTCTGCTTACAAAGATAGTCACTTGTGGCACATTCAACAAGTCCCCAGTGACATCACTTTCTCCGCCCCCACTCTCCACCTTCGCCATGAGCTAGGCTAACGTAATCGCGTAGGCAAAAGCGTCCGCCCTTTACCAAGGTTGTAATTGATCTCGCTCTTTGATGGGTACGACAGATTTAGGGTCTTGGTGTATCAACACATCTGAATGCTCAAAGCGCTGCATTATTTTATCTTCTACTTCATCGGCGATCCGATGCGCCTCTCGCAGTGGGAGATCATCATCCAATTCCAAGTGCAGTTGAATAAACCGCACTGGACCCGACATGCGTGTGCGCAATTGGTGAATACCATATACACCGTCGACTTCACGGCTCATCGCCATAATTTCGTCCAGCTCTTCTTGTGGCAATTGTCTGTCTAACAAAGACTGTATGGCTTCTTTAAGCATCTGGAATGCAGAATACAAAATATAGAAGCCGATACCAATAGCAAATACCGCATCTGCTTGCCCAAATCCATACCAAGATAAACCAATAGCGACCATGATGGCCGCATTCATATACAGGTCGGTTTGATAATGCAAAGAATCGGCGGCGATAGCTTGGCTGCCAGTTTTAGACACCACGTATTTTTGAAAACGTACCAACCCAAAAGTGACGAAGGTGGCGAATAACGTCACATAGATACCAATTTGAGGCTGAGCCATATCTTGAGGGTGGAACAATCTCTCCACGCCATGCAACAATAAGAACAGAGCAGAGCCAGAAATAAACATCGCCTGTGCCAAAGCCGCTAAAGATTCGGCCTTACCATGCCCAAAGGTATGTTCTTTGTCTGCAGGTTGCAGCGCATATTTGATCACCATTAAGTTAACGCCAGACGCGCCTATATCCAACAAAGAATCGATCAACGCTGCCAGCAAACTGACGGAGCCCGTGACCCACCATGCGGCAATTTTTACAATCAAGAGAAGTGACGCAACTGCGGTTGCTAACCACGCGGCGGTTGTTACCAAGCGTGCATATTCAGTTTTCACAATAGAGAACAAGAGAAGAGAATCGTAGCCAAAGTATAACAGGTCGCCGATTAAGATTAAGCCATTCCCGACTCTACAAACAAAAAAACGCCCCAAACTCGAAAGTAAGGGGCGAACTGTGCCATGGATAGCAGGGAGTTAAACGTTCAGTTTGGAGCGATTACCAGCCTTTTTTGCCGCCTTTTTTACCGCCTTTTCCATCTTTTTCGGCCATTTCAGCCATGCGCTCAGCTTGCAGTGTTTTTAGCTCAGCTTTTTGCTCATCGGTTAACACACTCATCATTTCGTGTTGAAGTTGTAGTTTCTCTACGTAACGAGATTGCTGCATTTCAACCATTTTAGCCGCCAATTCTTGCGCTTGAGCTTCATCGAAGTCGGCTGCCAGTACTAGGTCAAGTTCTGCGGTTTTAGCCGCTTGCATTTCTGCCATGCGCGCTTGTCGATTTTCTACCATTGCGCCGCGTTTAGCATCACGTTGTGTTTGTGCAATTTCTTTTAGCTGGTCTTTTTGCTCATCAGTTAGGTCGAGTTGACGAAGCATGCGATTATCCATTCCGCCGCGTTGTTCGCCACCTTTACCACCACCAAACGCCATTGCGCTCGCAGAACCTAGCGCTAGTGGGATTAGGACAGCTGCTAGAGCAATTTTTTTCATTTTCATGGGATGATCTCCATCTTTGGTTATGTAGTGTGGCTCGTTGGCCGTTGATGAGTTTAGAATAAGCGCTGCAAGGTAAACCGACGTATAGAGACTGTAAAGAAAAGTAAAGAACTGATTCGGCTCAGTTAAACGAGGTTACACTTTAGTAACTTTAAGGAGAGTCGCTGACACATAATTAAGAGGTACAAATGGCACATATTCTACTTGTTGACGACGACAAAGAACTCACTGGACTATTGAGCGATATACTGACGCTTGAAGGGTATCAAGTGTCAGTGGCCAATGACGGACAAGCGGGATTAGAAGCGGTTAACGACTCGATTGATCTAGTCTGCCTAGATATTATGATGCCTAGGCTCAATGGTATTGAGATGCTAAAGAAGCTTCGCGAAAACTGGGAAACACCGGTTCTGTTTTTAACCGCTAAAGGGGAAGAGTGGGATCGCGTCATCGGCCTCGACTTAGGTGCTGATGACTTCTTGCCTAAGCCTTTTAGCGACCGTGAACTACTCGCGCGCATTCGCGCTATTTTGCGTCGCACTCAACCTAAAGTTGAAGAGGTAAAAACCTCGGATTCACTCTGTTATTTGGACATTTGTGTTAACTCGGGAACGCAAGAAGCCAGTTGCCAAGAGCAAGCTTTAGATCTTACGTCTACCGAATTTGCGCTTCTGGAATACTTCATTAAAAACCCAGGCAACATTGTCACTAAAGAAGACTTAAGTTTAGAAGTGCTTGGAAAGCGTCTTGCTCCATTTGATCGAGCCATTGACATGCACGTGTCCAATTTACGTAAGAAGCTCCCTGAGCGCGAAGACGGCAAACCAAGGATCAAAACCTTGCGTGGCCGCGGTTATTTGTTAGTCGAGGTATAAATGAAAATCCCTGGTTGGTGTCGAGTATCGAGTCTGTACGGCCGAATCTTTGCGATTTTTTGGACCACTATTCTATTGGTGCTGTTGACCGTGTTTGCAGTACAAAAAATGGACCCTCGTAAACCGACGCTGATGTCTAAAGATCGCCTCAATGAAATCACCAAAGTGGTCGAACGCTTCGAACGCCGCTATCAACACTACGAAAGTTTACCTACCGCGGTAAAAGAAATCGATCGCACCATTGTGGGTGGACGAGATGCCCGCTACTACCTAGTCGATAAAGAAGACAACATCATAAGTAATGAAAATGGTATGAAGCAGCGCGCGTTGCAAAACTTCATTACCAATTTTACCGAATCCGAATCTCCTAAACAGCAGTTGTTCGGGCGCTTTATGCTTGCGGGTCCATTTCCTGTGATTATTGCCGGTGAAGAGCTGACCATGTACGCAGGCTTTAAGTGGGATCTTCCTCCCCCGCTGGTACTGCAACTGTTCGATAAGCCATTCCAAATGCTTGTTGTAGTGATGTTAGTCAGCACTCCCCTACTAATATCACTCGCATGGGCATTAAGCCAACCCGCCCGCCGCCTAGAAATAGCCGCAAAACGCGTAGCCAGAGGCGAGTTCACCCCCGATCCTAAGCTGGAAAAAGGGAGTGTCGACTTTAGGCAAACCGGCAAAGCATTTAACCAAATGGTGCTGTCGGTCAACAACATGGTCTCCTCGCAACAGCGGTTGTTGTCGGACATTTCTCACGAACTTCGCTCACCATTAACTCGACTTAAAATGGCCAACGCACTGGCCTGCCGTAAACTGGGCGAGTCCGATGAATTAAGACGCATAGAAACAGAAGCAGACCGATTAGAGCGCATGATCAGTGAGCTGCTTAAACTATCGAGAATGCAGATTGACGCGCACCAAACGCGCGAAAACCACACCGTAAAAGAGCTGTTCTACGACATGTTAGAAGACGCGTGCTTTGAAGCGGAGCAGTGCGAAGTCACGCTCAACTACAATGCACTGCCTCAAGTAAAACTTAACGGTAACTCTCAACTGCTAGAAAGTGCCGTGGAAAACATAGTGCGCAACGCCATCCACTACTGCACACAAAAAGTGGATATTATGTTTGCGGCCAGCGCCACCTCACTGACCATTTTGGTTGATGATGATGGCCCTGGGGTAGAAGAGCATGAGCGTGACGAAATATTCCGCCCCTTCTATCGAGTCTCGACAGCCCGTGATCGTGATTCGGGCGGTGCTGGATTAGGATTGGCGATTGCCTCTAGCGCAGTAGCACAGCACAGCGGTTCAATAAGAGCGCTAGAAAGCCCAAGAAAAGGCTTAAGAGTGGAGATAATCCTACCCATTGTTTAATAATCACCAGCATTAAAAACCCCGTGGCCAATGGCGCGGGGTTTTTGTTTGTCGGTTGTTGTTTGACGAGAATTGGAGATTGCAGCCGTTCTTTGATTGAAATGTTGCAAGGAACTCTTTAGCCTTGGAAACACTATTCATTAAAGGTTGTTTTGGTATGTTTGATATTGCTCTGTATGAACCCGAAATTGCGCCTAATACTGGCAATATTATCCGTTTGTGCGCCAACTGTGGTGCGAATTTGCATCTGATTGAACCATTAGGGTTTGATCTAGAAGAAAAGAAGGTTCGACGTGCAGGACTGGACTATCACGATCTGGCCCGCGTAACACGCCATAAAGATTTCGACGCGTTTATGGCGTATTTAGAGCAGCGTGATCAACCATACCGCTTATTTGCATGCACCACCAAAACCACCGGACACCATGTTGATGCCCAGTACCAATCGGGGGATGTATTGTTGTTTGGTCCAGAAACTCGTGGCTTGCCTAGTGAGGTCATCGAAAGCTTACCGATGGAACAGCGTATTCGGATCCCGATGATGCCTGATGCTCGAAGCCTAAATCTGTCTAATGCGGTTGCTATTATTGCGTTTGAAGCTTGGCGGCAGATGGGTTTTGATGGTGCGGTTTAGGTGGGGCGGGGACGCTGCGCTGCGAGGAGCGGGGACGCTGCGCTGCGAGGGGCTGGAAGCGAAAACAAAAAGGGAGCACGCTGTGCTCCCTTTTTGGTTTGGGTTTGCCGGTACTAATGGGACGTTTTATTTGCGCTCTTCGTCGTCTTTGCGTTCGTATTCGCCTTCAAAGGTATTTCCGTCCGACATCGAATCAAAGCGATCTGACTGCTGAAATGGGTTATGACCTGGGTTGTGTTGTCCATGCTGTTCAAAGTGGCCAAACTGCGCGCTGCTCGCTTGCACTTGCACACGGCTCATTAACTGTTTGGCGATGGCCGCGCGAGGTGCTGGCATTAGTACAATCATGCCAAACGCATCGGTCATAAAACCTGGGGTTAACAACAATACGCCTGCAACCGCTAACATCACGCCTTCAACGATCTGTTGCGCTGGCATCTCGCCTTGTTGGAGCCTATTTTGCACCGACATAATGGTTTGCAGCCCTTGGCTACGTACCAAAGAAGCGCCGACTAATGCAGTGATCACAACCAATGCCACTGTCATGCCAACACCTAATGCTCCGCCTACTTGAATAAACAGGGCAATCTCGACGATTGGCACCACAATAAACAGAGTTAACAATATTGCAAACATACTTCTACCTTCTGGTTATGGACTCAATCATATTCCTAATCTCGATCAAGTCATCTTGTCTCTCACTCTACTGAGGCGACGATTTAATCTCAAGTTACTCGAAACACATTTACTCACTTTTACTTAGGTCAATGTTAGGTCAATTATTTAGGTTTTAAGGAAATAATTTGATGCATATAGGTTTTTCATGGTGGGTTTGCGATTACACTTACGCTCAATCGGTAATGGGAGACATTACTGGCTGCCCTCATGAACGGATTCTTTTTAGAGAGTTAGCATTCATCGGTGAATTACCACCTATATTTAGCTGACAATACACATAAAAAAGGATCCAATATGACGCAATCCCCTGTTCAATCAGCAACGCGTGTAGAAGAAGATCTCCTAGGCCAACGCCACGTACCTGCTGATGCGTATTACGGTATTCATACCTTACGCGCCATCGAAAACTTCAACATATCCAGCACTACGATTTCAGATGTCCCTGAGTTTGTACGCGGTATGATCATGACCAAAAAAGCAGCCGCTATCGCCAACGCCGAGTTAAGCGTTATTCCGGCCGACATTGCCAAGCACATCATCGATGCCTGCGACCTTATTCTCGATACGGGGAAATGCATGGATCAGTTCCCATCGGATGTCTTTCAAGGTGGCGCTGGCACCTCTGTCAACATGAATGCCAACGAGGTGATCGCGAATGTCGCCCTAGAACTGATGGGCAAAGAAAAAGGTCAGTATGAATTTATTAACCCTAATGACCATGTCAATAAGAGCCAATCCACCAACTGTGCCTACCCTACTGGGTTTCGCATTGCAGTTTATAACAGTGTCAGCAAGCTAATAGAGTCGATTGAGTACCTAAAAGGTGCGTTTGATGTCAAAAGCGAAGAGTTTGCTGATGTACTAAAAATGGGCCGAACTCAATTGCAAGACGCCGTGCCAATGACCGTAGGGCAAGAGTTCCACGCGTGGGCAGTAACGCTTAACGAAGAAATCCGTAACCTGCAATACACCAGCAAACTGCTGCTAGAAGTCAACTTGGGAGCAACCGCAATTGGTACCGGCTTAAATGCGGCAAAAGGGTATCAAGAACTGGCCGTAAAAGAGCTTGCTGTTGTGACCGGTTTGGACTGCGTACCTGCCGAAGACTTAATTGAAGCGACTTCCGATTGTGGCGCCTACGTCATGATCCACGGCGCCTTAAAACGCCTAGCGGTTAAACTGTCTAAAGTGTGTAATGACCTAAGGCTGCTCTCGTCGGGTCCACGCGCTGGTCTAAACGAGTTGAACTTACCAGAGCTGCAAGCCGGCTCATCAATCATGCCAGCTAAAGTAAACCCAGTCGTGCCAGAGGTGGTGAACCAGGTCTGCTTTAAAGTGCTGGGCAACGACAACACCATCTCTTTTGCTGCTGAGGGTGGGCAACTGCAACTCAATGTTATGGAACCGGTTATCGCGCAAGCCATGTTTGAGTCTTTAGACATTCTCAGCAATGCGTGCGTAAACTTACGCGACAAATGCATCAGCGGGATCACCGTCAATCGTGAAGTGTGTGAAGCCTACGTTCTTAACTCTATCGGTATTGTGACCTACTTAAACCCATACATTGGCCATCATGAAGGCGACATCGTCGGTAAAATCTGTGCCCAGACAGGCAAGAGCGTCCGTGAAGTCGTACTTGAGCGCGGCCTGCTAACTGAGTCGGATCTCGACGAGATATTCTCGGTTGAGAATCTGATGAATCCACAATACAGAGCCAAACGATACTAACTCCATCCCCTGCAAGCTGAGTTCTGCAGGGGACTTTTTAACCGTTCAAATATTAATTTTATTAAAGGAAAAACACATGGTTGTTATAGAGCTATTTGTTGTTCTGCTGTTTATCTATTTGGGTGCCCGCATGGGTGGCATCGGCATTGGTCTAGCCGGTGGCGCTGGCGTTGTCGTTTTGTCACTGCTGTTAGGTGTCCCGACATCGCAAGCCTATATTCCAATTGACGTAATACTGATCATTATGTCGGTGATCACGGCCATTGCCGCTATGCAAGTAGCCGGCGGTATGGACTGGTTGGTGCAAATCTCTGAGGACTTTCTGCGGAAAAACCCTCAACACATCACTTTTTACGCACCGATCGTCACCTTTGTTATGACACTGATGGCAGGGACGGGTCATACCGCGTTCTCGACGCTTCCGGTGATTGCCGAAGTGGCCAAAGGTCAAGGTGTACGTCCATCACGTCCACTGTCTATTGCGGTTGTTGCCTCTCAGATCGCGATTACAGCGTCGCCAATTTCTGCAGCTGTCGTGGCGTTTGCCGCGATGCTGGACCCGCATGGTATTGATTACCTCAGTCTTCTTGCAGTTTGTATCCCAACCACATTCATCGCCTGTATGGTCGGTGCGTTTGTGGCAAACTATATGGGTTGTGAGCTGAAAGATGATTCGGAATACATTCGCCGATTAGAAGCAGGGCTTATCAAAGTAAAAGGTCCTGAGCAACGTACGCTTCTTCCTACCGCAAAAAAAGCCACCTATATTTTCATTGCCGCAATCCTTGCCGTTGTGACCTACGCTGTGGCGATTTCAGGCTCTGTAGGGCTTATTGAAGATCCTGCACTTGGACGTAATGAAGCGATCATGACATTCATGCTTGGCGCAGCAGCACTTATCGTCTTAACCTGTAAAATAGACACCAACAACATTCCTGCCGCGGCAACATTCCGCTCAGGCATGACCGCTTGTGTGTGTGTTCTTGGTGTTGCTTGGCTAGGCTCGACGTTTGTTCAGTCACATGTCAACGAGATCAAAGAAGTTGCCGGCACCCTATTGGCTGACTACCCATGGATGCTCTCTTTGGTACTGTTTTTTGCCTCTATGCTTCTTTACTCTCAAGGCGCGACAACAGTGGCACTTATGCCTGCCGCGCTGGCAATTGGCGTTGCACCGCTCACCGCAGTCGCCTCTTTTGCTGCAGTAAGTGCGCTGTTTGTTCTACCAACGTACCCAACGCTTTTGGCCGCGGTCGAGATGGACGACACTGGCTCGACGCGCATCGGCAAATACGTGTTTAACCACCCATTCTTTATTCCTGGCGTGGTAACAATCAGTACCGCCGTAACTCTTGGGTTTGTTTGGGGTAGCGTAATTTTGTAATTGCGAAGCAAATTTAAGTTTTGCATAGCTGAATTTATCTATGCACAGTGGACTGAAGGAATCAGCACAGTCCACTTACTCGCAGTAAATCCCAACCATTTGGTTGGGATTTTTTCGTTTTACTAACAGTCTAAAAAGGCAACCAATGACCAGCGATGCATTGCAGTGAATTTTCCAGTACTCTATAGCCTAATGAGATGAAACAATTCATCGGCAATGACGGTCTAATGTAACAGCACAACCACAGAACTAAGGAAACCGCCTTTTTCATGCGAACTCTCAAGCATTTTTGTTTACTGCTCTGCACCCTAGTGTCTTTTTCTGCTTTTGCCGATTTTTCATCGAGCAGCAGTTTTAATGGTGGCAACAGTTTTGTGCCTGTTGATGAAGCTTTTCCTATTCAAGTGTCACAAAGCCAACATCAAATTAAGGTTGAGTGGGACGTTGCCCCAGACTATTACCTCTATCAATCCAGAATGTCCTTTAAGGCAACCGATGCCACCATTGTGAACGTCGATCTTGTCGATGGAGCGCCATACAAAGATGAGTTTTTTGGTGACGTCAATATTTACACCGAGCCCGTTGTGGCGACGCTTACCCTCGACGCCGTTACCTCAAGCGACGCAGAACTCACGGTAGAGTACCAAGGCTGCGCAAAAGCGGGTTTTTGCTACCCACCGGAACGCCGCACCTTTCCAATCAGTTTGGTTGCAAATGCCGCCGCAACCGATATAGGAAGCTCAGCAGCACCTTTAAGCCAAGACGCCTCGTTTGCCTCCAAACTCGGTGACAACGGGTGGACGCCAGTGCTGTTTCTACTGCTAGGTGTGGGACTTGCGTTTACGCCCTGCGTATTTCCGATGTACCCAATTATCACCTCCATCGTGGTCGGCCAAGGAAATACAACGCCTCGACATGCCTTTAAATTGTCCTTTATCTACGTTCAAGGTATGGCGCTCACCTACACCCTATTAGGGTTGGTCGTCGCGTCAATGGGCGTACAGTTTCAAGCGGCCCTACAACACCCTGCAATCTTGATCACCATCAGCGTGTTGTTTGTATTGCTGGCACTGTCTATGTTTGGGGTATACACCCTGCAACTGCCAAGCAGTGTGCAGACCAAACTCAACCAGTGGAGCAATGCTCAAAGTGGCGGTAACACCGCTGGCGTATTTACCATGGGAGCAATCTCTGGTTTGGTATGCTCGCCCTGCACAACCGCACCGCTTTCTGGTGCACTACTATACGTTGCACAAAGCGGTGATCTGCTAACTGGCGCACTCGCACTGTATGCGTTGGCACTGGGTATGGGTATCCCTCTTATTTTGGTGGCGGTTTATGGTAATAAGCTCCTGCCAAAATCCGGACTTTGGATGGAGCGCGTAAAAGTGTTCTTTGGCTTTATCCTGCTTGCCGCGCCTCTGTTTTTCTTAGAGCGCATATTGCCAGATCTGTGGAGTGCAATATTGTGGGCGTTGCTCGGTTTTGCCACCTTCGGCTGGTTATTTAAAGCGAAGAACAGCTTTGAGTTTGGCGGATGGAAACAGAGCCTGATTGGAATCGTAGCAGTACTGGGCATCGTTGCGTCAACCAAGCCGTTGCTCGACATTCACGCTGCGCAACAAGCTCCGGCATCGAGCATTGAGTTTGTCAAAATTGACACCGTGTTTGATCTTAATAAACAGTTGGCTCGTGCCAAGCTTGAAGGCAAGCCAGTCATGCTCGATTTTTATGCCGACTGGTGCAGCGCATGTAAGGAGTTTGAAAAATACACCTTCCACGACGCTCAAGTTGAGCCGCTATTGGAAAACATGGTGCTACTGCAAGCGGATGTCACCAAAAACCGCGTCCAAGACATTGAGTTATTAAAAGAGCTAGGCGTTCTTGGTTTGCCGACCATTGAGTTTTGGAATGAACGGGGACAAAAAATCACCCAAGCCCGCGTGACTGGGTTTATGAATGCAGACCGGTTCAGTCAGCATCTCAATGCGCACTTAACTCTTCAGCCGTAGTTTCTATACATAGTTTTCTATATATAGTTTTCTATGTACAGTTTTCTAGTCAGCGCAAAGCGACGCTAGAAGCCAACATTACAGCCAAGCGACTCACACATCGCTTGGCCTTTTTAATACCAAAACCTGCACAGTTGTCTCCGTACAGTTATCTTGGAGCCAATTCTCTGAGGCTAGCACTTCCCTGCACTTGAGGGCATCAATTTACTAGCCAGATCCCGTTTCTTTGCATGCCTTTATGTCGTTACATACAAGAACGATAAACCTCTCTCAATCAAGCCAAATTCACTTGGAAGATAAACCACGCTCAGCCAACACTCATAACGTCATTACGTGGGGAGATGAGCCATGAAACAGCAACGAGTCGCGCAACTTCTTTGCCAAGGACTGTCCAATAAGCAGATTGCGCGCCAGCTCTACATTTCTGAAAACACCGTAAAGTATCACTGCAAGCAACTGTTTCGGATTCACGAGGTGCAATGTCGCACCGAGTTAACCGCGCGACTGCTCAATGACCAAGCCTTCCTACTCGGTGTTGAGGCGTCAAAATGAGAAGCACACTGTTTCGGCGCAAAGCCCTTAAGCAGCAACAGACTCGTCTGGAAGGCGATGTACTGCTGCTACAACCGTTGTCTCAGCCTATGGTAGTGGGTGTTCTACTTACGCTTGTTGTCATTTTTGGCACCTTCCTAGCCCACGCCAGCTTTGCGCGGCAAGAGCGTGTTACCGGCGTGCTGATGCCAGATAAAGGCATTCTTAAAGTGTATTCCCCGCAGTCCGGTATTGTAAAAAAAGTCTTAGTAGAAGAAGGGGTTAATGTTGAGTTAGGGCAACCGCTGGCCATTATTGGCTCGTCAAAAGTCAGCACCGCAGGTAAAGAGACCCTCGCGGCTCACATCAGCGTACTGCAAGGCCAGCAAGCCCTGCTTCAAGAACAACAAGATCGCGTTCTGCACACCATTGAACATCGCACCCAACAACTGTCTTTAGACCGAAAAGGCATCGAGCAGCGACTCACTCACATTGAGGCGCAACTGGAGACACTGGAGCTGCAGCAGCGACTTTCTGCGCAGCAGCTCTCTGCCCTCGATGGGCTACTAAAGCAAAAGCACATCACGCAGGTGCAACATAATGAAGTACACCGCCAGTACCTAAATTTAGTTGCGCAGCGAGAAAACCTGCTGCAGCAACAAAGCCAAAATCATCAGCAACTCATCAACATTGACCAACAGCTTAGCCTGCTGCCTACCGAGCAGAAAAACCAACTCGATCAGCTTAAAGCACAGCATTACCAACTGCAACGCCAGCTGCTTGACGCGCAATCCAACCATCAATTTGTACTACGTGCAGAGCAAGCTGGCGTGATTAGCAGTATGCAGCTGCACCAGGGACAACATGTCTCCAGCCAAACGCCACTGCTCAGCGTCTTACCACAACACAGTACGTTGCAAGGTGAATTGCTGGTGCCTTCTCACGCGATTGGTTTTATTCAACCTGGGCAAAGCGTCGCGCTCAAATACACCGCTTTTCCGTTTCAAAAGTTTGGGGTCTACCAAGGAGAGGTCGTCGAGATCAGTAAAAATGTGCTCATTCCCAATGAATGGCAGCATCTCCCTCTGCATATTAGCCAGCCAAGCTATAGGGTCACGGTGAAAATCGACTCACAACAGGTGCAGGCCTACGGCAAGAGCTTTTCACTGCAGCCAGGCATTCAGTTTGACGCTCACATTCGGCTGGATGAGCGCTCATTGCTGGAGTGGTTGCTCGAGCCATTACTCAGTTTAAAAGGGAGATTTGTGTAGTGTCGACACATACATTATTGAAACTAGGGACGTCACAGCATCTGCCTGTGGTACGTCAAACCGAAGCGGCAGAGTGTGGCTTGGCGTGCTTGGCGATGGTTGCGCATTTCCATGGGTATCGCGGCGATCTGGCGCACTTTCGGCAGCGTTTTTCGGTGTCTAACCATGGAGTGAACTTAAAACAGTTAATGAGTATGGCGAGTCAATTAGACCTCATCGGCCGCGCTCTTCAACTCGATATGGAGCACCTCCCCCAGTTGCAAACTCCCTGCGTGCTTCACTGGGACATGAACCATTTTGTGGTACTCAAACACGTTAATAGCAAACATGCGGTGATCCACGACCCCGCAAGCGGCCAAAAAAGTATGACGTTGTCTGAGTTTTCTAATCACTTCACCGGAATTGCCTTAGAGCTCACCCCTTCACAACAGTTTTCGGCAGCAGAATACAAACAAACGCTGCACTTCCACCAGCTATGGACGCGTGTTACGGGGCTAAAACGGCACATCTTACAAATATTACTGCTGTCACTGCTATTGCAGATATTTGCCATAGCCAGCCCCTTTTATATGCAAACTGTCATAGACGATGTACTGCTCACACGAGATACCCAGTTACTGGCAGTGCTTGCCATAGGCTTTGCCTTATTGATGCTGGTTCAGTCGTTAACCGAGTGGTTACGAGGCCTGTTGGTGCTTCACTTATCGAGCAAACTCAGCATTCAAATGGCAGCCAATCTATTTCGGCACATAGTGCACCTGCCGATGGACTACTTTGAAAAGCGCCACATGGGCGACATTGTGTCGAGGTTTGGGTCGCTACACGAAATTAAAGAGCTCCTTAGCACTGGAATTGTGTCGGTTATCGTTGACGGTGTACTCGCGATAGTAACGCTGGTAATGATGCTGCTGTATAGCGTTAAACTCACCTTGATTGTTTTGGCGAGTGTCGCCCTTTACGCGATGTTGCGCGCGGCACTGTATAGGCCTATAAAGCGACTTACCGAAAACAGCATTATTAGTCACGCCAAAGAAAACTCAAACTTTATGGAAACCGTTCGCGCCATACAAAGCGTCAAAGTATTTGGCAAAGAAAGCGAGCGACAAAACCTTTGGCACAACAGATACGCCGATGCGATGAATCAAGACATCGCCATAGGCAAATGGACGCTCAGTTTCTCGCTAGCAAACGCACTGCTGTTTGGCATAGAGAACATTTTGGTGGTCTATTTTGCTGCAACCGCAGTGATGGGAAACGTCTTGTCCATCGGCATGTTGTATGCGTTCATGAGTTACAAAAACCATTTCACCAACAGCATCGACTCGCTCATTTCAAAAGGCATCGAAATCAAAATGCTCAGCGTGCATTTGGAGCGCCTAGCCGATATTGCTCTAACCCCAACAGAGACCGCCCGCAGCGGTATCCCGCTTGTACAAAACATTAATGGGCAACTACGCATCCACAACATCAGCTACCGCTACAGTGACTCTGAGCCTCCCGCTTTTACCGAGTTATCTTTTACGATTAACGCCGGTGACTCCATCGCAATCACCGGACCGTCCGGCTGCGGAAAAACCACCCTAGTGAAATGCCTGATGGGATTACTCACTCCCAGCTCCGGCACAATCACAATCGATGGCAGCGACATTCACAGCATCGACAATTACCGACAACAAATTGCTGCCGTTATGCAAGACGACCATTTAGTCTCTGGCTCCATCGCAGACAACATCGCTTTTTTTGACGCAAACTTAGACCGAGATTGGCTAGTCGAGTGCGCCTGCATGGCAAACGTTCACGACGATATTATGACGATGCCAATGAACTACAACACTCTAATCGGTGATATGGGTGCTGCGCTTTCAGGAGGGCAAAAACAGAGGGTACTGTTGGCTAGAGCCCTCTATAGACGCCCAAAAATCCTGTTTTTGGATGAAGCCACCTCGCACTTGGATGTAACCAACGAGGCGATCGTGAATGAGAATATTAAGCGGTTAAACATAACCCGCGTGATTGTGGCGCATCGGCCGGAGACTATTCGAAGTGCTGATCGGGTGTTGGAGTTATGAGTGTTCCCCACCTTATCTATAACCAAATATCGATCCGCCTCTCTTGGATACTTTAAGTTTTCATTTCGTTGCATCACTAATTTGAAGCTGCTCCCAAATCATCCATTACATTGTTCATAAAATGTGACCATATTAAATTTGAGTACTATTTTATAGAAAACAACAAATATATAACTACCCATACGAGTAGTTTATTTAATGAAACTTTCACCCATAATTATATAGCTTCAATAATGAAGTAATAAATTAAAAGGATATAATTATGAGAGAATTAAACAAAGACAATTTACAGAAAGTTTCTGGTGGCATTCCTCCTGTTATTGTCGCAATAGGTGCAGCGGCTGGATTAGTTGCCGCTGCCAATGAGATTTACAAATTTTCCCGTGGATTTAGAGATGGATACAACGAGAAAAAATAGGAGATATTTCAAATGGAAAAGGTAAATAAAACACTAGATGAAAGTGAATTGTTAAAAGTCAGTGGTGGCAATCCTGGTGATCTATCCTATGATATTGGTCGTGCCCTCGGCCGATATATATCTAATAGACCAATTCCTACGCCATCACCATACGGATGTGTGGGTGGAGCTAGGTAAAATAATCGGCCCGCTTTTTTAAAGCGGGCAAAATGGGACGTGATATGAAATTAACACTTATTTTAATATTCATCTTCTTTCTTGTTTCAGCGATTTATTCATTCTACCACAGTGGTTCTTTAGAAAATACAACCACACAAGTGTTGGGCATGATATCGTCGGCGATATTCTACTACTTAAGGTATCATAATAATGGTTAGTGATATTAAATTTAGTGCAGTAATAATCACTAAAGATGAAGAGAAAAATATCTATGACTGCATAAGTTCCATTATAGAATCCATAGATGAGCTAATTATTTATGATACAGGTAGCACTGATAGTACAATTAGTTTAGCTCGCAATTATCCTAGTGATAAGGTTCTAATATATCAAGGCTCTTGGAATAACTCCTTTTCTGAAGCAAGAAATGCTGCAATAGATTACTGTAGCAATGAGTGGATAATCTTCATAGATGCGGATGAAAGATTGATAGATGACCCTAATAATAGTATTAGAAATTCCATTCATAGGTATTTAGTAAATGGAGAGGATTACTCACTTGGATGCCCAAGAATTATTTCAGAGTCTAGAATAACACACTCTCTAATCAGGATTTTACCCAACAATGGAAAACATAGATTTCATGGTAGAGTACATGAGTATATAGAAGCACGTAGCGCTACCGTTAAAAAACTGCCTATTACCTTTACTCATAGTGGTTACGACAAATCCACAACTCACTTCCAATATAAATCTGAAAGAAATCTTAAATTACTTACAATGCAACATAGAGAAGAGCCTAGTAACGCTCGTTGGTTATACTATTACCTCCTATACGACAATAATTGCACGCCTGTGTCAGAGCGTATACAACTATCAAAACGGTTGGCTAGTTCGGCCTTAACTCCGGATATATATAGTCACTCTGCATATTCTCTATTAATAAGCCTACTATTAAACAACAATGAGATAGACCGTGTACTAACCGAATCATTGGAATGTTTAAATAGACATAAATGTCATTTTGATGCGCAGTTTTTTAATATTCTTCAACGCTTCGAAGGAAATCTAGAAAGGGAATTTGAAACTGAATTAGAAGACTTTCTTGCAAAAAATGAACCTGAAGAAACATCATTCCTAACTAAAAAAATCTGTAAGGAGATTGCTAGATCTATTGAAATGTAAATAGAAAAGTAGCCAAGCCTAATATTGTAATTTAGTAGCGGCTTAAAAATCACTAAAAACAGTTGTACCTAAAGGGCTCACGATGCATGAAAGTTTTAGAATCAAACTGTTTAATTGGCCTTCTATATTTTCAGGTAAATCAATCAAAAGCAGTAGCTCAACGAAGACAATCAATCGCATTAAATCTGTTCATCCACTTTTAAATTGACCTAACCAAATTTAGCGTTGTTATTGATATGAACTACAACAAACACCTAATCAAATCTTGTCCAAAATGCCAAAAACCTATCTCAAGAAAAGACCGTTTTTCGCACTTCTACAGCACCAACATCACTCATTCCGCGTGTGGCGCGAACTTAGAAGTCCCTACATTAACTAATTGCGTGAATGTTGCACTCTCAGTTGCCGGTGGTCTAATGCTCACGGATCTCTTCAATTTAGGAGTGTTCGCTTATGCCATTTTACCTGCGATCCTAACGCCCACGTTGAACTTCCTATCATTTGGATACGTCATTGAGGATAAGAAGAGCAGCGGTAACAAGTAACAAATTTCCCTTGGTAATTGACGTGTGACAGAACCAGCTGCATTAAAGCGACAACCATAGTGACCCCCCTCAGACTTTTCGGGTACAAATATTGTCCAATCCGCCATTCAGAACCATAATCATTTCAATAAGTTCTAACGGATAAGAGTACATAGTCATGGATGCAAGTTACTCGATAGTTATCGCCGATGATCACCCGCTATTTCGCAACGCGTTATTTCAAGCTGTGCACATGGCCATTAGCGGCGCAAACCTACTTGAAGCGGACTCTCTGGAGTCATTAGTGCAGCTGCTTGAGACCCAAGACGAGCCAGATTTGGTGTTGCTGGATCTTAAGATGCCTGGTGCAAACGGCATGTCTGGACTGATCCAGATGCGAGCCGACTACCCAGACATTCCTATTGTGGTGGTGTCGGCCAGCGAAGATGCCAGCATTGTCACTCAGGTTAAAACGCATGGCGCATTTGGCTTTATTCCTAAGTCGAGCGATATGCGAACGCTCACCGATGCACTTAAGCAAGTGCTCAATGGCGATCCCTACTTCCCAGCAGAGTTGATCACTAACAAAGCCGCTTCTGATGATCTAGCGACCAAAATTGCCACCTTAACACCGCAGCAGTATAAGGTTCTGGGTATGCTCAATGACGGATTGCTCAACAAGCAGATCGCCTATGAGCTCAATGTATCGGAAGCAACCATTAAGGCGCACATGACAGCAATTTTCCGCAAGCTAGGGGTTAAGAACCGCACCCAAGCGGTGATTATGCTGCAACAGATGCAACCTGAAAGTTAGACATCTCCTTCTTACTGCGTTTTTTTTGCAAACACAATCGGGATATTTGATGATGACAGCTTCAAATGTCCCTTTGTTGCCCGACTAAAGTCTCCCATCGCTGTACATTATTTTTGTGTTGTAAGCACAAACTCTACTACTTACGTCTAAGTTAACATTATCACAACACGCTCATACCCGTCCCTAGCTCACAAAACTTGCTAATTATTAGACATTCTTCGACTTTTATCGCGCGACTAAAGTTGAAAAGAACTCTTGTTAAAGGATTGCTAATGTAAATGATGCAACATTTCATTAACACTCAACAAGCGTTGCACTAAGCTGCGCGAGTGACCGATAACAATACCGTAAGGAGACGGCAATGGCGTTTAAAGACGAAGCTAAAGCCAAAGCCTACTGGGACAAAAACGTGAAACTGATGATTAGCTTAATGATTGTCTGGTTTGTGGTCTCGTTTGGCTGTGGCATCTTATTTGTTGATGCACTAAACAATATACAGATCGGAGGCTACAAGCTTGGCTTCTGGTTCGCTCAACAAGGTTCAATTTATACCTTCTTGGCCATTATTTTTTACTATGCGTGGAAGATGCGACAAATCGACCGCGAATTTGGCGTTGAAGAATAGGGGCTGCTGAAGATGGATCTTAAAACCATTACTTACTTAGTCGTCGGTGCAACCTTTGCACTGTATATCGGCATTGCGATCTGGGCTCGTGCTGGATCAACTAAAGAGTTCTATGTTGCGGGCGGTGGTATTCACCCTATCGCAAACGGCATGGCAACCGCGGCTGACTGGATGTCTGCTGCATCGTTCATTTCGATGGCCGGCCTCATTGCCTTTATGGGCTACGGTGGCTCGGTGTTCTTAATGGGTTGGACAGGTGGTTATGTACTGCTTGCACTTCTCCTCGCACCTTACTTGCGTAAATTTGGTAAATTCACCGTACCAGAGTTCGTCGGCGAGCGTTTCTACTCTAAAACAGCCCGTATCGTAGCGGTTATCTGTTTGATCATTGCGTCGGTCACTTACGTTATCGGTCAGATGAAAGGGGTAGGTGTTGCCTTTGGTCGCTTCTTGGAAGTGGACTACGACACAGGCCTACTAATCGGTATGTGTATTGTATTTATGTACGCGGTTATGGGCGGCATGAAAGGCATTACCTATACACAGATTGCACAATATTGCGTACTCATTTTAGCTTACACTATTCCAGCAATATTCATTTCTTTGCAATTAACTGGCCACGCGCTTCCTCAGATTGGTCTGGGTAGTACCATGGTTGGCACCGATGTCTACTTACTCGACAGGCTCGACCAAGTGGTGACCGAACTCGGGTTTACCGAATACACCACTCATGTGCGCGGTGACACACTCAATATGTTTGTGTACACCATGTCACTCATGATTGGTACTGCGGGTCTTCCTCACGTAATCATTCGTTTCTTTACTGTGCCAAAAGTGCGTGATGCACGTACCTCGGCAGGTTGGGCACTTGTGTTCATCGCGATCCTATACACTACCGCTCCTGCAGTAGCTGCGATGGCTCGTTTGAACCTAATGGATACGGTAAACCCAGCACCTGGCCAGCACCTTGTTTATGACGAGCGTCCTGACTGGTTTAAAAATTGGGAAAAAACTGGCCTACTTGGCTTTGATGATAAAAACGGTGATGGCAACATTAACTACACTTCTAGCGCGGCGACAAACGAGCTTAAAGTGGATAATGACATCATGGTATTGGCTAACCCAGAAATCGCTAAGTTACCAAACTGGGTAATTGCATTGGTTGCTGCCGGTGGTCTTGCTGCGGCACTGTCCACAGCGGCAGGTTTATTGTTGGCCATATCCTCCGCAATATCCCAT
This sequence comes from Vibrio sp. qd031, assembly GCF_002100145.1. GTDB lineage: Bacteria > Pseudomonadota > Gammaproteobacteria > Enterobacterales > Vibrionaceae > Vibrio. Next base: position 76,280 of record NZ_JXQD01000005.1, on the reverse strand, counting down.
GACTTGATAAAAGGGGTCATCAATCCCAACATATCGGAGAAGAAAGAGCTGCTCGCCTCACGGATTTCAATGGCCGTCGCCATTGCGGTTGCAGGTTATCTAGGGCTTAACCCGCCAGGATTTGCAGCAGGTACGGTAGCACTGGCCTTTGGTCTAGCCGCTTCCTCCATCTTCCCTGTATTGATGATGGGTATCTTCAGTAAGAACATAAACAAAGAAGGTGCGATCGCAGGTATGATCGCGGGTATCAGTATTACTCTGTTCTACGTATTCCAACACAAAGGCATTCTATTTATTGCTGATTGGAAATACCTAGAAAGCTGGGGTACAAACTGGTTCCTAGGCATTGAGCCAAATGCATTTGGTGCAATTGGTGCCGTGTTTAACTTCATTGTTGCTTTCCTAGTATCGAAAGTAACCGATGAAACACCACAAGAAGTGAAAGACCTTGTAGAGCACGTACGTGTTCCTGCAGGTGCTGGCGACGCAATCGACCACTAATCACTTGTCTAAGCCCTATCGCAAGATAGGGCTTTCTTTTTACCAACCTTTCTACCTACGCCACAGTTTTAGACTTTGCATTTTGCTGCGGTTAAAAACTGTTCTAAGTTGTTATTATCCATAATAAAAAGTCAGTTGTATGTTTAAAAATAAACACTTTATTCTTGCTGTAGTTATTACGCCCGTTCTTGCTGTTATCGCCTATTTTGGTGTCGATCTCGCGGTATCCGAAAAACCGCACGCAGCCAAAAAAGGGGAAAGCTACAAGCTTATTAGTAAGTCCAACTGCCGTTACACCAGTGGTCTGTGTGATATGGAAAACGGTGAATTTAAAATCAAATTTCGTTCTGAGTCTCTTAGCCAACAAGGCTGGGAAATCAGCATGACCTCTAAACACGCACTGGAAGGTGTGATTGTGTCAGTCGTGGCGAACGAAAGTGAACAAGGCCAACCCATCGACATGGTGGCAAACGACACCGAAAATAGAAGCTGGGTTGCGACGCTTCCTCCTCCGTCCTCTAAAGATTACCTATTGCGCGTAGCCACAGAGCTGGATGGCACGCTGTACTTTGGTGATACCACGACGGAATTCGTGAAATACGAAACGTTATTTACCGACAAGTAAATTCGATTGATTCAATGCTACGGTTTTCCTTCCGTGAAAACCGTTTCGTTGAACAACCCAGATTGAAACCTCTAACGAATCTTCGTCACCTTGTTTGATTTTCTCAAAATAAAACCATTTTCCGCCACAATTAAAAATACCCTATTGCTACTCGATGAAACCGAGCGCTTCGCGGAAAAGCAAAACTTGATGAAAATCACCTTTTGTACCCCCTCCAACCCTCCATTAGCAAGCTCTAATTTGAATGTAGATCACAAAATTCGGCGTATTTATTGAAACTTCACTCTAATTAAATCGCGATATTTTGCGGCATATCTCGCAAAAACCGAGCAAATAGCGCAAATAACCAACAAACTGATAACATTTGAGCTGTTTTTTTAAATAACTTCTCTAAGCTTATTCTCGTACTTGGGAAAACAGGCTCCACAAAAAATAATTCCAAGACAAATTTCGTCAAAAGATTCAACGCTAACAACGCGTTGGCTAGAGCGTGAGGATACAAATGACTACAACAGCACAAGTATTCCTTTACGGGGAATTCGTGGGCTCTCTGCATAAAGAGGCCCACGCATACTCGTTTCAATATCAGCAGAACTATCATGGGCAACCGCTGTCATTGAGCTTACCTGTTAGCGAGTCGCCCTACACTCTCCCCCATTTACACCCATATTTTGCCAGTCTCGTCGCCGAAGGCTGGCTCAAAAATAAAATGTGTCGTTCACAGCGAATTGCCCATGACGACCTTTTCACGCTGCTCATAAACAACGGAGATGACTTGATTGGCGCAGTAAAGATCACAAGGGGACAGAGATGAAACAACATTTTTCTTATCAACGTTATGAGCATAGCATTGGGCAGTTTTTACCTTTTAGTGCGAGACAGTTTGAACACGAATTAACCTTACACTATCGAGGGCAGTGCATTTCTGGGGCTCAGCCCAAGTTGACGATGGAGCTGGCTCTGGATCATCACTCGGCAGAGAGTTGCGACTGCATTGTAAAACCCTCTACCCGCGAGCTCCCTTACCTAGCTGAAAATGAATTCACGACCATGACTATTATGCAGGAACTGGGGTTTGATGTTCCTAACTGTTGGCTCGCAAATTTTATCCCAGAAAGAGATAGTCCCATTGAACGAGCCTTTGTTATAAAGCGCTTTGATCGCGACAATGATGGCAATCCTATCCACCAAGAGCAACTCGATGCCGCAATGAATGCCACCTGTAAATACGGTGAGACCGACCCCAACACCGAGCATTCATACATTAGCTACGAGCGGGTATACCACTTTTTGAAACAGCATTTAGTTGCTAACCCAGTATTGGAAGATGAGTTTTATAAACGAGTGATCGCTGCCTATCTACTGGGGAATTGTGATCTACACCTGCGAAATTTTGCCATCATTTATGATGATTGTGGACATATGAGACTGGCACCGGTGTACGACTATGTCGCCGTGTCTGCCTATCCATTTATTATGGAGCCGTCCATGGCATTGCCACTGCGTCAATTTGAAGAAGGTAATCAGAATGCTTGCCCTGGGTTTGCACAGCACGGCGTTTATACAGGCCGAGACTTCATCGATTTTGGCTGTGCTATAGGACTAAGCGAAGTGACAGCAACCCACTACCTCGATGATCTATTTAGCCACGTCCCGCAAATCATTGAGCAGTATCGATGCAGTTTACTGCCCGATCATCAAATTCAAAGTATTGAACAATGGGTCAATACTGTTGCGTATCACTTTATTGAGTATCGATAAGGCGCATTCTTAACCTGAAGACGGACAGTATCGTTGCCTATTTATGCACTTAGAGCGCCTCGCAAATTGTAAAGCCGCGTCGATACGGGCAAAATAACGACTCTATTGATATTTTGGCCTTGAGTGATAACCGATGAAGACCCTATACATTGCTGCTGCATGTTTGATCTTAGTGTCTCGTTTGGTGCTTGCTCAGCAATCCATAGCATTTCCTAATTCAACATTCAGCTGCGAGAACACGCTAAAGTATCATGTCTATTTTGCGGGCATAAAAACCGGCTGGTTAATTCGTAAAGAGGTGTGGAGCGAGAGCGGAGGGGCAATATCCTCTAGCAGCTACGCTGGAATACTCGGTATAGGCACACGTTTTGAGCAGCACGCTAAGTTTGTCTGGAATGACCAAAAAGGCTTTGTCACCACGGAGTTTACTCAGGATGTCTCTGGATTCAAAAACCGTGAAATGACCGTCGACATTGCTGAAGGCGGTCATCAATCGGTGATGCTAGTGAATCAACAGCATATGCAGTTTACCAATCCTGACAGACCTATCCTGGACGTTGACACCATTTCGGCGCAACTTCGCTACATGTTATTGCAAGGTGTTGAACAATTTCAATTGACTCGACAAGCGTCAGATACGCTTGAGCACTACCGTTATAGTGTCGAACCGCAACAGACCAAACGCTATTCGCAATGGGGCGAGCTACAAGTTATTCCCATTAAGCAAAAAGGGGCCGACGAGGTTACGATGTGGTTTGCACCTAGCATGGATTACCAATTGGTTGATGCAAAATACCACTCAATGCTACTGCCAGGGTCAATGAAGTTAGTCGACAGAGTTAAGACTTGCGACTAAATACGCCCTCTATGCCGAGAGCACCATTTTCAACACACCTTTCACAGGTTTATACTAACAACGCGTTTTTAAAAGTGTTTATGCATGCACTGCAAGGAGACTGAGTGTCACAATTACTGTCGAGCATTCCCATTACTGAGCTAAAAGGCGTTGGGGCCAAAGTTGCCGAGAAACTGGCAAAAATAGATATTGTGACCTGCCAAGACGCACTGTTTCACTTACCCCATCGTTATGAAGATCGCACCACTGTTTACCCTGTTCGTGCGCTTCATGCGGGATTGTGGTGTGCGGTGCTGGGTGAGGTAAAAGCCGTAGACACCGTTTTTGCACGCCGAAAGATGTTAACCGTTAAGATCAGCGATGGCTTTGGTAGTGTAACCTTGCGCTTTTTCAACTTCACTGCAGGAATGAAAAACCAATTTAGTGAAGGGCGTTGGGTGCACGCCTATGGCGAAATCAAACGTGGACAATATGGGTTTGAGATTGTTCACCCCGAGTTTAGCTTTCAGGCAGACAGCCAAGCGCCAACCACTAAAATCGAGAGTTCATTGACTCCAGTCTATCCCACTACAGATGGACTTAAGCAACTCACTTTACGTGCTATTACCGAACAAGCGCTGTCACTGCTCGATTCAATGGCGGTTCAGGACCTATTGCCAGACAACCTATATCCACAGCAGATAAGCATTAAGCAGGCCCTGCATACCCTTCACAGACCGCCACCCGACACCAATCTGGCGCTGTTTGAAAAAGGACAACACCCTGCTCAATTGCGATTGATCATCGAAGAGTTACTGGCGCAGAACCTGTCTATGTTACTTGTTAAAGCACAAGGACATCAGCATGCTGCATGGCCTATTGCCACATCAACGTCATTAAAGCCGCAACTGCTCGCCAATTTGCCTTTTTCACCCACCAACGCACAAAGCCGAGTCGTCAGTGAGATAGAAAGCGACCTAAGACAATCACACCCAATGATGAGGTTGGTACAAGGTGACGTTGGCTCGGGAAAAACCTTAGTCGCTGCATTAAGTGCGCTCAATGCTATCGAGCAAGGCTATCAAGTAGCATTAATGGCCCCAACAGAACTGCTTGCAGAGCAGCACGCGCTCAACTTTGAACAATGGTTATCACCACTTGGTGTCCAAGTTGCATGGCTAGCGGGTAAAGTGACGGGTAAAGCCAAACAGCTGCAAATAGAGCGTGTTGCCAGTGGCGAAGCCAAAATGGTGGTGGGCACCCATGCGATCTTCCAAGAGGCGGTTAGCTTTGAAAAACTGGCGCTGGTGATCATTGATGAACAGCACCGATTTGGCGTTCATCAACGTTTAGAGCTAAGAAATAAAGGCCACCAGCAAGGCGTCTACCCGCACCAGCTGATCATGACCGCGACACCGATTCCAAGAACGCTCGCCATGACCGCTTACGCTGACTTAGAAACGTCCGTCATTGATGAACTGCCACCGGGTAGAACACCCATCCAAACCGTGGTGATCCCCGACTCCAAAAGACGCGACATTATCGAGCGCATCCGCAATGCATGCCTAAGTGAAGGCAAGCAAGCTTATTGGGTGTGCACATTGATTGATGAATCGGAAGTATTGGAAGCACAAGCGGCCGAAATAACCGCCGAAGAGTTGAAGCTACTTCTTCCCGAGCTTAACATTGGACTGGTTCATGGCCGGATGAAGCCCAAAGAGAAGCAAGCGATCATGCAGCAGTTTAAAGATAACCAGCTGCATCTTTTGGTCGCAACCACCGTGATAGAAGTCGGCGTGGATGTGCCTAACGCCAGTCTAATGGTGATTGAAAACCCTGAACGTTTAGGCCTTGCTCAGCTTCACCAATTACGTGGCCGCGTAGGGCGAGGAAAAGTCGCGAGCCACTGCGTACTGCTCTATCATCCGCCACTGTCCAAAACCGCTCAAAAGCGCTTAGGGGTACTTCGTGAAAGCAACGACGGGTTTGTGATCGCACAAAAAGATTTAGAGATCCGCGGCCCTGGCGAACTACTAGGCACCAAACAAACCGGCATTGCCGACCTAAAAATCGCCGATCTCATGAGAGACCAAGCACTGATCCCTTTAGTCCAAAGGCTCGCCCAACAACTCCACACGCACCACCGCCCACAATGCGACAAAATCATCGAGCGTTGGATGCCAAGAAGAGAAAACTACACTAACGCCTAACTATTGGGGTCAGAGTCAATTGACTCTGACCCCATTAGTTACGAGAATTGCAATTGGGCGATTGTTGGCAAGCGTGACGTACAAATATGATCGTCAAACTCAAAATCAAACCAAATATCGCTGCTAATACAATAATAATTGCCCCATTTGAGTTAGCTTGTGTTCGTGGCATATTAGGTGCGTTCAACACTTGAACAACTGAAAAATCCTCATTCAACAACAGTGCTTCAGCAATCTTCAAATTATCCGCAATGATGTTTAGATGCTCAGTTTCTTGAGATGTTGCGAGCGACTCAACGACTTTACTCTGCACTTTAACTTCAGAATGTAACCGCGCTTTGTACACGGTGTTTAGCTCGCCAACAAAATGACTAACTGCAGTATACGCATCCTTTGCGGTCGACCGCTCAACGGTCGCAGTATAAACACCAGCTCTATCGACCGACACGGTTGGAAACTCGAAATCATCCTCAAAGTCGATTTTCATTTGGTTTTGAAACGATTCGCTAGAGATAATAGGAAGGATATACTTTTCTATTCCCGGCTGAAAATCAGTATTCCAGTGTGGCCCCGTTGAAACAATGAATGATACTTTGGATTGGTAGATAGCTGGTTGTAGCTTTACATACGTTGCGGCAATAAAAACAACTATTGCAGTCAATATTGCTATTAACCATTTGCCTCGCGAAATAATGATGAGACATTCACGAAGATCGATCTCTTCTTCATGTTGTGAGTAGGTAACGTTGAGAGAGTGTTCACTTGATTGTTTAGGTTGATTCGCCATTGTATGAGAAAAGCCGCTTCACGATGTTAATCCGTTAATTCTAACACAAGCACGACCTATTAACGGTTGAAGGAACTTTTGATTACATTTTTGGTGAATTAATTGGGGTCAGAGTCAATTGACTCTGACCCCAATTCTTCAAATATGGCTTGGTAGGCTTCTAAACGCGTTTGCTTATCTTCGCCTATTGCCTCATAGAGAGGGTGAGGCGTGATTAAGTCTGAGGGTTTTCCCAGTGCATTCGTGTGGTAACTACTCCACTTATAGTCGATTGGCTTAGACACCATTTCAGCCCGTACTGGGTTCATCTCAATATAATGTGAAACCACCCATAAATAGTGCTGAGTATCCACAGTGGATGCTTTAAATCGCCCTTCCCACAAGGTTCCAGTACGTTCGTGTTTACGGTTGAAGTAAAGCACATACGCGCGACCAAGAGACTGCATCATTTTCGAAATCCCATCTTGGCTATGAGGGGTACATAACATATGTACATGGTTAGACATTAACACCCATGCATGAATATGGACCTGATATTTAAGGGCGTACTTGTTCAACCAAGAGAGGTAAGCATGCCTATCCATGTCATCTACAAAGCAAGCTTGACGATTGTTGCCTCGCTGAATCACATGTTGAGCCATTCCTTGTGGCATATTTCGCAATTGTCTAGCCATGTCCTGTCTCGCTAGCATTTTAACAATGCAAAACACTAGAACATATTTGGTTAAATCGTAGAGCAAACAAACGAATGATCTTCGAGGCAAACCTCATTTTTGGATGAAAGAAAAGGGGTCAGAGTCAATCGACTCTGACCCCAAGCATGGAACTTGAATGGACAAATCATGAAGCAAGTAAACGAATTACCTTCGAGGCAAACCTCAATTTTAGACAAAAAAAAGGGGGCAGAGTCAATCGACTCTGACCCCAAGCTTTAAGCTTACTTATACTTCAGAACAGCCCCATTCTGGGAAGTGCTTGCGTACGTAGGCATTAAGCTCTTTCTCAGCAGCGCTGTATTCACGAGCGTTCTGATCGGCTTCGCCAGCAATGCTAGCCACCATACCAGCACCAACGGTTACGTTAGTGTGACGGTCAATGACAACAAATGCGCCAGTTTGCGGCAAGCTGTCGTAGTGGTCGACAGCTACTTTGTCCGTAAGTGAAATATCAGACAATGCGATTTCGTTTAGCTCTAAAATTTCAGCGTTCTCGGCGTGTTGCTTCAGCGTGTTGACATCGATCTTGTGATCGATTTTCGACACCTTACCTGTGCAAGACTTAGTCGCGAACTTAAAGATGTACTCTTTGTGGGTGCGCATTGGATTCTCATCCATCCACACAACGTGACCAGACAGTTTGTTAGTAACCGCAGGCTCATGACCTGTATGTACCAACATGTCACCACGAGAGACGTCAATTTCATCTTCAAGGGTAATAGTGATCGCTTGACCTGGCTGAGCACTGTCTAGTTCACCGTCGAAGGTAAAGATTGATTTGATGCGAGACGTCTTGCCCGATGGAAGCGCGGTAACTTCGTCACCAATCTGAACGATACCTGAAGCAAGAGTGCCACAGAAACCACGGAAGTTAAGGTTTGGACGGTTAACGTACTGTACTGGGAAACGCATGCTCTCAAGATTTTTATCTTGATCAATTTTAACCGTTTCCAAAAGCTTCATCAGAGTAGCACCTGGGTACCAGTCCATCTCTTCACTTGGCGTCACAACGTTGTCGCCTTTAAGCGCAGAAATTGGCACAAAACGAATGTCGTCAATATTGAAGTTTTGCGCCATTTCGCGGTAATCCGCTTTGATCTTTTGGTAAACGTCTTGGCTGTAATCCATCAAGTCCATTTTGTTGATGGCAACAATAATGTGCTTAATGCCTAGCAAGCTACAAATGTAACTGTGGCGACGAGTTTGTGTTTGAATGCCGTGGCGGGCATCAACCATCACAATGGCCAAATCACAGGTAGACGCACCAGTGACCATGTTGCGAGTGTACTGCTCGTGTCCTGGAGTATCGGCGATAATGAACTTACGCTTGTCTGTCGAGAAGTAACGGTACGCAACATCAATGGTAATGCCTTGCTCGCGCTCAGACTGAAGACCATCCACCAACAACGCTAAATCGAACGCTTCGTCTGTGGTGTTGAACTTTTGCGAGTCTTTCTCAATCGCAGCCATTTGATCTTCGTAAATAAGCTTACTATCAAATAGCAAACGACCGATAAGCGTAGATTTACCGTCATCTACGTTACCGCATGTTAAGAAACGCAGTAAGTCTTTATTTTCATGGACTTTTAAGTACGCTTCTATATCTGTAGCGATTAAGTCTGAAGAATGTGACATTTCATATCCTTGTTTTTTGGGAGGCGAGGAGCGGGGACGCTTCGCTGCGGGGAGCGGGTGGACGATTGTCCTTTCTCACTACAGTTGCGTTAGGCCCCTGGCCTAAAAATTTAATTGTTTTTAGTTCATTCGTTTCTTGTTGTGGGTAATTAGGGCACCAATCATTCTTGATATGGTTTCACACTCAGTTGTTAATTGGTTAGCGTCCTTCTGGGCTATATGCCCAATTCGCTGGCCAATGATCAACTGCGTTTTTAACTCACCCACAGAACCTTTTGCGATTGACAAAAAGTTGATTTTTTCTTTTGAATGTATCCGTTCACAGCCTTCAGCAATATTGCTAGGCACAGACACCGCACTACGGCAAATTTGGTCTTTAAACCCAAAATCCCGTGTACCTTCAAGCAGTTGATAAACACGAACCGAAACTTCAACACTCCTTTGCCAAACTTCCAACGATTCGTAATTCACCCCAACTCCTTTAACTGTTTATCATGAGACTTACGAAACCCCTCGCTCCCCGAAGCAACAGCGCCCCCGAAGCAAAGCGTCCCCGCCCCTTTAACTTGCGTAAAACTCCATCAACCGACGCACAAACTCACCCTTCTCGCCCACCGGTAATTGATTAATCCCCGCAGCGGCCTTGCGCCCTCCCCCTGTTGGGAAAGACGAACATATCTCATCGGCACCGGTTCTGTTGCTCAGTGGGGCACGAACACTCACAGTGTAGTCTTCCCCATTCGCATTCAGTGTTAACACACCATGAGCCGTACTCGGAGCCAAATTTGCCAACTCATTACCAAATACGCCGCTGATTCGTCTTGCCCATGCTTCACACGGCAGTTCAAAGACTTTTGCGACTGCACTGTCTTGAATCGGTGTTAACGCTTCAACATTGGCATAATCGGACTCATACCCTTTTTTAAGCACGTAATAAGGGGAATCTTTGTCGTCACGCAGTGCCAAAGGACAATCAAATTGACGCAATGCCTGATAGAGCTCTGCAGGAGCAATATGCAAATCGTCTAGCGTCGCGCCATAACCGTTATAGTTAATGAGCGTGCCTAGTTCTTTTAGAAACTCGACGTCGATATCGCTAAGCCCTAGCTCTTGCGCTAGCGCATTTGCACGTACAAACATGTTATCGCCAAACGCGCCGACGACAGCCCATTTTGCAAAGGCTCCGTTTAGGTGTTTGTTGATCAGCAAACTGGTACAGGTTTCGGCATCGAGGTCGATTAGCGCAGTAAGGCAGTTCGACGCGGGTACGTCGCCATGACGGTGATGGTCGCAATAAAAGACAGGGATCTCTTGCTCTAAAATCGCATGCAGTGGCTCTAGGTTCTTCTCCATAGAGATATCCAATGCAGTCACACCACTCACATCGTTTTGATTGGCAACTTGGGACAGCAACTTAATGTCACGTTTAACGCCAGTAATAAGCTTAGTCTTGAGAGGATTGGCCAGACGAATTTGCAACAACGCGCAAATCCCGTCGGCATCACCATTAAACACATCGTAATGCATCATACGGCTCTCCCTTGAGACGACGTACCTTCCTCTGACGAGAGGTATCCCAACCGTTTTAGCTCAGCAACGACAAACTCCGCACACTCTTCTACCGATTTACCTTCTGTTAGAAGGTGAATTTCTGGAGAGGTTGGTGCTTCATAAGCAGAGTCGATACCAGTGAAATTTTTGATTTCACCGGCTCGCGCTTTTTTATAAAGGCCTTTAGGATCGCGCTGCTCACATACAGAAAGCGGCGTATCCACAAAGACTTCCAAAAACTGGCCATCTTCGACTAATGCGCGAGCTTGCTCTCTGTCTGACACAAATGGCGAGATAAACGCAGTAAGCACTAGCGTGCCAGAATCGACAAACAGTTTAGCGACCTCACCAATGCGGCGAATGTTCTCAACACGATCGGTATCCCCAAAACCCAAGTCTTTATTTAGGCCGTGGCGTACATTATCGCCGTCGAGTAGGTAGCTGTGCTTGCCTAGACTGAGCAACTTGCTTTCAACGGCGTTGGCCACTGTTGACTTACCCGAGCCACTTAGCCCCGTAAACCACAAAATAGCCGGCGTCTGTTTTTTCAATTCAACTCGGTCTTCATGAGTCACCGTGGAATTATGCCAAACCACATCATCACTCACCGAGTCATTATCTTTTCTTTGATAAGGAGAATTCATAATATACTACACAAAGGTTATTCCAAACGAAGTGTGGGTATCCCCCACTCGAAGGCGAAGCCGCCCTCGCCTCTCGCTCCTCGCCCCTAAAAATACCCTTCGCGCTTTTTCTTCTCCATCGAACCAGAAGAGTCGTGGTCAATCGCTCGACCTTGGCGCTCAGACGTTGTCGTTAGCAGCATTTCCTGAATGATTTCTGGCAGAGTTGCAGCATCAGATTCCACTGCACCAGTCAGTGGGTAACAACCCAATGTACGGAAGCGAACCATTTTCTCTTCAATCACTTCGCCTTCTTTCAGCTCCATGCGGTCATCATCTTTCATGATAAGCATTCCATCACGCTCAATCACTGGGCGCTTAGCAGACAGGTACAAGCCTGGGATTTCGATGTCTTCTAGGTAGATGTACTGCCAAATATCGAGCTCGGTCCAGTTAGACAAAGGGAAGACACGAATCGATTCGCCCTTGTTTACTTTACCGTTATAAATGTTCCACAGCTCTGGACGTTGGTTTTTAGGATCCCAACGGTGGTGTTCATCACGGAACGAGTACACACGCTCTTTTGCGCGAGATTTTTCTTCATCACGACGTGCGCCACCAAAGGCTGCGTCAAACCCATGTTTGTCGAGGGCTTGTTTAAGACCTTGAGTTTTCATAACGTCGGTGTGCATAGAACTGCCGTGAGTAAATGGGCTGATGTCCATCGCCAACCCTTCAGGGTTTTGATGCACAATCAACTTCATGCCTAGCTTTTTAGCCATGTAGTCACGAAATTCAATCATTTCTTTGAATTTCCACGTAGTGTCTACGTGCATAAGTGGGAACGGCGGAATGGCAGGCGCAAACGCTTTTTGCGCAAGGTGCAACATTACCGACGAGTCTTTACCCACCGAATACAGCATAACCGGGTTATCAAACTCGGCCGCGACTTCACGCATAATGTGAATCGACTCAGCTTCCAGCTGTTTTAGGTGAGTCATTCTTTCTGGAGAAATTTTCATTCCGATTTCCATTTTAGATAGTTGTGCCCTAAGAACCTTAGGACGAATTTCCATTCTGTATGTGCACAGAATAATCAATTTGGGACTCAGTGAGAAGTCTCAGCACTGAGCCTTTGGTTATAAGATATGTTTTCAAGCTGGGCAGGAGCGAGAGCGCTGCGCTTCGAGAAACGACGTCGCTATTGCACCGATGCGAGGAAGTAACTCACAATTATCTCAAAGATAAAGCCAAGCCGTTGCCCCAACAGCAACAAAGCCATAAGTGATCGCTACAGGTAATCCAACTTTTACAAAGTCTGCCAATCTATACTGACCCGCAGTAAACACCATCAAGTTAGTTTGGTACCCATAAGGACTCACAAAACTAGCGCTCGCTCCAAAAGCGACAATCATAATGTACGCCATAGGGTCAATTCCGAGACCATTTGCCAATCCTATAGCAATGGGCAGCATCAGTGCAGCAGCTGCATTGTTTGTAACCAACTCGGTTAACACCCATGTACTGATGTAGACCAATACCAAAAGCATAAATGGGCTGAGAGTGTCCTGATAACCAATTATCCAAGACCCCAAAAGTTGGTCGACGCCAGTATTTGTAAAGGCAAAAGAAAGCGCTAGAGCAGAGGAAATGATTAGCCAAATTTGAACAGGTAGTCTTTGTAAAATCTCACTGGTGTTCAGCGTGTTTGTTAACAACAAACACCCTAGTAACACCAACATACCTGTAAACAAAGGCACAATACCTAGCGCTGACAAGCCTATCGCCAACCCAAAACCAACCACCGCTAACCATTCTCGGCTGCTAGATAAGGTTTTTTCAGTCTCTACACCGCTAAGTTCATAAAAGTTCTTGTTGATATTGTGTCGAGACTTGTAATCCTCACCTACGGCCAGAATCAAAAAGTCGCCCTGCTGTAGAGTAACATCACCCAATTTACCAGAAATGCGCTGGCCATCGCGCTTAATAGCAACCACTGCCGCGTCAAACAGAGCTCGAAAGCCTGCTCGCTTGAGTGTTTTACCCACCAAAGTGCTTTCTGGTCTCACGATTACTTCTGACAAATTGTTGAGAGGCAAACCATTTTCAGTCGCAAACATCGAAAGTCCGCTAAACTGCTTTAATAGTGTGACCTTTTTAATGTCACCACTAAAAAGCAAACGATCCCCCTCTTGCAGAACTTCTGTTGGCGCTACCGGAGATATAAGCTGTTTACCGCGAACCAACTCCACCAAAAAGAGCGATTCTAAGTTTCTCAATCCGTTCGCTTCTATTGATTGACCAAGCAGTGGGGAGTCTTCATCTACTTGAACGTCGATAAAATAGTCTGCAGCGCGAGCAGTATCTTGTACACGATGAGGCAACCACCTAGAAGTCACCATCAAGACTGCACCACAACTAATTAAAAGCAAACTACCGACTTTAGTAAACTCAAAAAAACCTAACGGCGAATAATTAGCCTCAACAACCATCGAATTTACAATCAGGTTTGTTGAAGTACCCACGAGGGTCAGCGTTCCCCCTAAAATAGCAGCATAGGACAACGGTATAAGCAATTTACTTGCAGCATGATGGCGGTTGTTACGAATAGGAGCGAGCATACTCGAAACAACCGCAGTGTTGTTCAAAAAAGCCGAGAACAGTGCGCTAAATGCAAACAGGTTTATCCACGAGCGCTTGTAACTTGGTTTCATGACAAACTTTGCAACCACTCGCAAGAACTTAGTTTTCTCTAAAGCAAGGGAGCAGACCATCAGCATTACTAGTGTGAGAACGCCTACATTGGCAAAGCTGTCCACTATTTGCTGAGTTGTGACCAGGCCCAATGTACTTAACATAATTAACAGAATGCCAAATACCCTTTCGGGCTTAGACTGAAAGTAGACAAGGCCAAAGATTGTCAGCGCAAACAATGTTAGAGAAATACTAGCCAATGTATTGACTCTCAACTGAATTCTTAAATTTCATATAAATAATCATACTAACTCACTTCTTGCGTCTCAATTGCAATAGCCCTTGAACGCGCTGACTGAGTTTTCTCTTACTGTCTGAGTTAGCCGTTGATGATGCTGTAAGCTCATTTACTTTTACAAGTTGCTTAATGTAGAAACTGAAGAAACGCTGATTGTGAGGCGAGTAATAGTGAGCGGCGCTAGAATACGACACTGACAAATTAAGCTCACCCTTAGTTTCATGGTAGCGAGCCAACTCAAACAATACCTTACCACGCTTGTCGGGCGAGATTGTAAACCGCCCTACGCTCTCTATGAGTTCCCTATCCATGATGTCAGAAATATCCCGCACTTTTGAAGTAACACCAAGAACCGCATAGAACGTTTCATTATCTAATGGGATGTTTGCATGCTTCGCCACTAAATCTCTTAGTTCTATCGACAAAGTACGATCGATTTCATTTAGATATTGCCAAACCTCTCCAAGCTCGCTTTGAGTGGCGTGCTGCTCCACAAAAGACTTTTGTTTGGCTTGAGAAAACTTGCCTAGAAGTGGTTGCAAACTACCAAAATCATACTTCTCAAGGAACCCCTGCAAGCTACTCATGCTTTCGCGATTCAACTTAGCAAACATTTCTGGCTCTATCAATGAATAACGCTGGCTACCCTTTGTATAACCTTGAAGTGCACTGTCGAGTCGATGAGAAAGCTTTTCCAATGGAAAATAGTTCGCGAGACGCTTAAATTCCAACGCGGGAAGAGTATAAGATGGATTGATACGGCTATCTTCGATTCTGTACTCAATTCCTAAACTAAACAGAAAATCGGCGACAATGCTTCCATTGTGGAAACACTCTTTATGATAGGGCCTAAGGACCATTTTTATAGGTTCATTAGCACACAGTATTTTGTCTAACGTATTCCAGAATTGATTAGGGGCCTTTTCAGGGGTTTTTAGCTTATGAAAATACCCATGACGCTTTACCCCCTGGTTATAGCTGGACTCCAGCATTTCAGTAGGGTTTCTAACGTATAAAAGAAACTCTGCATCTGGCAAGCGTTTTACAAGGTCTGGTATTAATCGAAAGAAAAACTCTGATGACAATAAAAGAGTATGTTCGTCCATCGACTCAAATTTTGAAATCAGATTATTGAACTTACTGTCATCCAGCACCCACTGTTTGTCTTTCTCTCTTAATAACAGTCCCATATGACCAGAACTGATGTCGTGCCCTGCCACAGAATGCTTAGGATAGTAAACGCCATGACTAGATAGGAGCTCACGGTTACTGTTCAACCATTTCTGCAAAGCGGAAGTCCCTGTTTTACCAGGTCCTGCGTGAATAATTATTTTTTTTAATTCCAACTGTTGTGACCAATTTATCTTTAGTTTATCTTGCAATATTCATGATACTGCTTACTTATCGTACAAGCTTGTGTGGTCTACCGAGAAGTCTTCTTTGCCCAATGTAAGCCATGGGTTATAGTGATGATCCGTTATAGAATCTAGCTTCCATGTAGTTTGCATATATGCGACTTCACTGAAAAACCTTTGTCGGTGATGTGGTGAGAAGTCATCTCCTCGACTAATAGATTCATGATGGTACGCTTCAATATATGGTGACCAAACGTTACTGTAACCAGCCTGCTGTACTTTAAGACAAAAGTCGACATCATTAAATGCAACTTTAAGATCTACCTCGTTAAAGCCACCAACTTGTTCAAAAACGTCCTTTCGCACTCCCAACAAAGCAGCCGTGACAGCTTGATAGTTTTGGACCAGCTTTAATCTATTTAAATATCCATCATCATCTCGTGCAAAGTGTTTATGGCTGTGCCCTGCACAACGACCTAAACCTAGAATTACTCCGGCATGCTGAATTGTATCATTTGGATAGTAAAGCTTCGCACCAACACACCCAACTGTATCTCGGCTAAGTTGGCGAACAAACTCATCTAACCAAAGGTTATCAATAAGCTCAATATCGTTATTCATAAACACGATCAGATCACCACGAGCATGTTCTACAGCAAAATTGTTTATAGCTGAATAGTTAAATTGTCGATTATATCGAAGCAGCCGCACAGTCTCATCACGCTCAAGACAATCAAAGTAATGTAAAGACTCATATTCATCTGATTGATTGTCGACCAGAATGATTTCCAGAGGTATTGACTTTTTGCAGCGGAGTATACTATCGATACACTGCTCCACCAGATTTTTACCATTCTTAGTTGGGATAATTACGGAAACAAGAGGAGGAATAGCTGGTGTAGGCCAAACAACCCTATTTGATCTAGGCACCATGCCATTAACTACTTTGACATTGGCTTTTCTGTCGATGTTATATGTACTATTTAGGTATCGCTCCAATGCGATTGCATCAGAATCAGCACTGTAGTTAGGTGTTTCGGAACTGTCACTATAGAGCATGTAAGGTACATGGATAGCGTTAACTTCTGAGTAAGTATTGGCAATAATGTGTAATACTCGTTGAAAATGAGAAGGTTTTACCAACCAAGTATGCAAATCACCAAACACAGAAGCACGATAAAGAACAAAAGCACCTAAGTAATACTGTGAATAAGCCAACTCCAAGTTCCAACCTGATCGAAGTATCGCTTTTCCCTTTCCACTTATGGTTTCCATACTATCTGAATATAGAACATTTGTGTCGTCAGAAGAAAAATGTAATAACGCACTCAGCGCCATAGAGTTCAACTGTTGTCCAGGATAAAGTTCGGCTACGAATGTGTAAGAACCCACTTCTAATTGCTCGAATAGCACTCTATCATCTTGAAACACCGATTTAATACGGCATTTTGCCTCTTCAACTTCACCTGTAACAAGCAACTGCCAGTCAGAGAAACTCTGACTACGAACTGAACGAACTGTGGAAATTAATACATCAATGTCATAGCCGCCCCTACTCAAGTCAAGTATAAGAAGCACCTTTTTATCTGAAGTTGCCGCGAATGAAGCTAGCTCTTGAAGTTGCTTTCGCTTAATAAGACCAAGCGTGACTTGTTCAGGCATCCTAGCTACCACTTTACTATACAACGCATTAGAGAAAGGCAATGACCAAAAAATCGCCTTGAGGGTTTTGATCACGCGCTATTAACCTTGTTCTTCTCTTCTTTGTGATATCAATGCTTTATACTCTTTAACCTTGCTCTTAATATAAACCCCACTTGGTCTTATTTTAGCTGCAAGTGTCATTAGTTTTAGGCTTAATGAGACATTTTTCTTTTCTAACTGCAAAGCGGCACTTCTTAAAATGTTCGCGTCACTGTCATTAGCAATATAAAATGGTAGTTTTTCAGCAGCACTTAAGAACGGATTAAAATCGGGTATTAACGAACTGATATCAATAACGTTATTAGAAATATTTTTATTCACATAACTAACAGTATTTTTTATAAATAGTAAAGAAGTGATATTAGTAAGGTGCTCAATCATAGTAGGGGTCTTCACATTCACACTGTTTTCAGTAGATATCATCGCAGGACCTATAACTGATTCTAGAGAAAAGCTTTTTGATTGAAAAGCATCCAACTCATTAAAAGAAAGGTTTTTATTAAATCCTTTTACTATTTTTCTATTCGCGTCTTCTATAATCAACTGGCTTGGACCATCTGACCATGTTTCAACACCAACACAAAGCCCCTGTTCATTGTGAACAAAAGTCTTCTTCGCAATACGGCTTGTAGATCTACTAAACTTTGAGTTTGATTTTTCTCCCGTTGGTTCAAGATTGATGGCGTAATAATTTGACGGGAACTGCTCTCTAACTTCAAACTCACTCCGTAGGATATAGTTACGTAGGTTAGCACCCAAACAGTACATGAAAGCATCATTCATATGCAAGCTGTCAGGCTGCAATACCCTTTCTTCAAATGTTGAAAACACTGAACTAGAAAGAGCTTTGTCAACATCAACTAAATAGTAGCCGTACTCATTTGCCAACTCTCTATGAACATTGTTGATCTGATCTACGACTATTTTTTCTGGAGAGCGACTAGAATATTGTTTAACCGGCAATAATAAAACGAAAACAGCCTTCCCCAGCCTATACAGTTCTTCATAGTAGAGCCTGATGGACTCTTTCATTCGAACGATACAATACCCTACGTTGCTTACATTATAGCTATCATTGACATTCGATTCTGTCACAACGACATCTACCTGTTGGATCAACGTATTGTTGCTGACTATTGCGTGTATATTTTGTAAACACGAAGATGCGCCTAATGCGAGTTGAATATCATCAATGTCACATAACCCTAAATTGAGTCCGGCCTTTATTATCGAATTAGAGCCTCCCAAGAGTAATATTTTTTTCATAGTACTATTTTTTCTTAGACGAAAACCAGGCTTATAAGCAGCTCTCAAGAATAGCGCTTCTTAGATGCTCAGACTTACCAATCAAGTATTTTCCTTTTGGATTAATTCTCTTTGCCAAATATATCATGCAATAGGCAGATTCAATATCACCCAGCTGCTCATATTTAGCTGCAAGTCGCCTTAGTATAGGCACATCGTTTATATTTTTTACACCTACACTACGTGCTGCAGCGAAGCTAGAGTTTTGAGCCAGAACAATATCGTGAACAAGTAATGTATCTAATTGCTCATTTCGATTTGATTCTTGCTTCATAAAACTCTTTATAAAGACATCGTCTCCATATTTCACGATTCCCACAATAGCTTTAAGCATCTTGTTTCGAAGAGGAACATTAGTATGAGATTCATCATCAGACAAATCCAACCCTAACCGAGTAATCTCTTCCAACTGATGTTTGCTCAACGTGTTAGATTTTAGATAGTGAAGAATAATGACCAAGGTATAGTAATTGAAGTTTTCTTGATCAGATATTAAGTCTTCAATGAATGACTTAGGTACACTAATATCAATATCTGTTTTACATATCAGCAACTTTAGTATTGACTTCTGTTGCCATGTCAACTGCGAGTAGTGCCCAAGCATAACGCGCACACGATTTCCTACACCGTTTCCGGAAATTAGTGCTTCGATCTCATCCCGATGATCGCCAAGATTCACACTTGAAAAAGAGTCAGATTGAAACGTAGATCGTGTAAATAAAGCTCCAATAGAGTGTGTTTTCAATAGCGGTTCCACAACGGAGTGGCACGTGTTTTTTCGATGCATAACCTCGCTATTTGGTAAACTTGAAAATTCATTTGCTGACAAATAGTCAGAGCGCTCCAGCCCACCATAGATAAGCAGTTTAGAAGCCTCAGATCGAAAAAGCTTATCACGTATCTCGCCATAGCGTACAGTATGCTTGTCTATCTCTTCGAGAAGGTTTTTTCTCTCTCCGAATGGAGGGCATGTAGGCGAAAATGCAAAAATTTCGTCCACACCTTTCAATAAGGAGCCATACAGTAATGCTGCGTACCCTCCCATTGAACAACCGAAGCAAATAACCTTCGTTGATTCGGCTCGATGCTGATGAAGCAAACCATCTATATGCTCAATGGTTGACTCCAATGTTAAAGATGGCAATCCAAAGTGATAGTAGGAGGTGTCTGGACAATTGACTAAAATAACATTGCATTTTAAATCGTTTAGTACTTTGTAGTACTGAAATTTGCCCCTAGGCGTTGAGGAGGAAAAGGCAATGACTATTTTTTCGGGAAAGCCTTTATCTAGAAATTGACAATAGTCTTCAACGATAGACATTTTACTTCTGCTCATTCGTAGAAAGTTCTCGTATTTTTTGAGCAACCGCCGGTGAATTTGGTCTGATTTTCTTAACTACCTTAAGCAGAGTTAACGCGGCTAGATTATGAGTTCCTATTAGGGAAAAGCCAACATCTCGGATTTGATTGGTATAGGCTTCTATGCTTTTCATTTTGCTTGTGTATGACTCTTTAGCGTAGTCATTAACCATTACATCATTATTTGCATTGCCTATTTTTTTAAGCTGTCTCTCTCCTAACTGATTTAGTTCTATGCCTAGCTTATTGCATATTGCACTAACGTAGTCGCGATTAAGCATGCACTCTTCATACACTAAGTACTCTAGAGGAGTTTCGTCCCACGCTCGTAAGGCGCGATCCCAAATGCTCTTTTCTTTTGCTATAGAAATGACAAATTCATCAAGTTTCGATGAGTCTAGTCGCACCGCATCATTATAATTTCTATTCGAATCAGTGGAGTTACCTGGCACATAGTCAGCACTCGCATCAACCAGATGGTTCTTCCCTGTTTGAACAGCCATGTAACGTGATACCGCTTGAGACACACTATCTAGGCGATCCACTCGAACGAATTTAGCCCCTTGAAACAGTTTTTTACAGTGTGGTAAATAGCCCTCAACTTGCTCTTCTTCTGAACAAAATCCGATTGCCGCTAGGTTACTTTCTATATGCTCAAGCTGGTCGGCCATTACCTTTATAGTGGCAACTCCGTTATCAGTAGAGGCACGATTAAGAATTCCTTTGAAATTCCTAATGGGATCATCCAACTGATGTTTAGTCCAGGGAATAAAATACTCTTCTGGTAGACCAAGAACTTTACTACTTCTAAAGTCATCAACAATCATTGTTGAACCGCAACGCTGAGTTGCACATAAAATTATTATTTGTTTCATTTAATATTTGCCTTTGCAAAGCCTGAGATTTTAGCGCTGTTTGAGGCCATGCGGCGCTCTATCATTTCGTCAGTAAGGTCATTTTCAGTTCCCCAAAAACGATCTCCTTCGTTTAAATTGGATATAGTCTGAGACGTTTGTGATGACTCAACCATGGTGTAGCCAAATACATCCCTAAAAAACTCAGCCTCTTCAAATGCGCGCTTTTCTACGTTCCCTTCATCAAAGTCATGAGAATGAAACACAGCCCCCTGCTTACAATACACTTTTTGATAGCCTGCATGAATGATGTCGTTAGCCCAAGCCTGGTCTTCACCAAACTTTATTTCAGGATAGGGAATTTTCTCCCAAACACTGCGTCGCATAATAGAGTTGTTATCACTGTAGAAGTGTAAAAACTGTCTCCAGCCCAACTCACCGCTTTTCCAACGCGCTTTGTCTGTTTCTTTGGAAACACAATAAGGGTAGGCTTCAAAGCCTTCAAAATGCCCTTTGAGATCTCGCTTGGTGTACGGATCCGCATCAGGCCAAGCAAAATGCTTACCGAAGGCACCCGCAGCATTTGGATAGTGCTCTAGCGCTGTCACCATGTTGTACAGCCAATATTCATCTACAGGCAACGCATCTTGCGTTAGCACCGCAACATACTCACCTTTAGAGAGGCTTATCGCGAGATTACGCGTACGACCATGTTGAAACTCACTGTTGGGTATGGTGTGAAGTTTGATATCTGATTGAGATTGCACAAACTCGACAGTGCCATCGGTTGAGCCACTGTCTACAACCAAAACTTCAAAAGGCCAAGGCGCCTGCTGCTGTTGCAACCTCTTGATGACACGCTTGAAGACCTCACCTGCATTCCATGTAGGAATGATGACCGATGCCTTAACGGCTTTCTCAGGCATGGAATCTAACTTTTTAAAGCCAAGCTCTAATAAACGCTCAAATAACGCACTCTCTACCGCTTTTGCTGCGTCTTGCCAGGTAAACTGACTTACCCACTCATAGGCTAGCTTCGCTTGTGTTTCTCGTTTCGACTTATCTTGTACCAACTTAGCTAAATCTTGGGCCATAAGCCTTGGCTCACTGTTGAGCAGGGTAACCACACCCTCAGGGAAAATAGCTCGGGTGCTTTCTACGTCTAACTCTGCGACAGGCAGTCCACACGCCATCATTTCTTGAGGGATCAACGAATAGTTTGTTGCAGAGAACACTACGCCAATATCACATTGCTGATAAATTTTTGCCAGTTCATCGGTACTGCATATTCCATGATCAATGCAGTCAAATGGAGCACGGTTAAAAGGCAGTGGGGCACCAAAGCAATGAACTTCAATATTGAGGCCCTGCTGCGCCAACGCCTCTAACGCCAAAAACCCTAGCTCTACCGCGCGGCGAGGAGTGAAGTGGCGAGCATAAAACGCGATTTTTACCACATCACCATTGTCGGGTCTCTGTTTGGGCAAAGAGTAGGTATCGAAATCTACTGACAACCAAAACTCTCTAGCCCAACGGCCATATTTGGTTTCCATTAACTGCTTTAACCAAGGGCTTGCACAGATGCAGTCTAGATCGTGAGCGTAGGTATTTTGCGCGGCAATGGCATAGCTACCTTGACCATAAAATTGAGGCTCGTGATCTTGCACAAAGTAAAAACGACGCTTGAAATTGCTTACTGCATTAACAAAACTCACACTGCCCCAGTCTGTTGCAAAAATCACATCTCCGTGCGTTTTGCTAAAAGATGGATCAGTGACAAACTTCACCTGAGCCTTTAGCAGCTGGAAGTGTTGAATAATGTCTTGATAGGCCTCTTCACTGGAGTGGTGTAGACTTGGCGCATACACCCAAATGGTATTGCTGTGACCAAAAATCTCTAGAAAACGTATGGTTCTAAAAATGGTCATGTGCCCGCCAGCACCTGGGGCAAAGTCTGGCATCACCCAATGAATGTCGAGTTTGCCAGAATAGCTATCGCTGCTGGGTGCTAAATCGACCTGTATATTATCAATTAGCGCTCTTAAGTTAGGGTCTTGGGTAAGCTTTGCATCGGCATCGAACTTTAACTTGCCTCCGCTAGAGACAACAGCGTCATTTAACCCTTTAATGGCTAGCCCTGCTTTCTTACCCTTAGTTAGGTAATGAGCTAATGGCTCTTGCTCTTTGTCTAAGTCCGCTAGGTGTTGCTCTGCGTAATATGGGCCATCAAAACGCGGGGAAGGAGAATGCCCTAACTTCCAGCCTTTAGTGGCATAGAAAAGCAGCGGTGACTCGTCACCTAACTCTTCAGCATATTGTTTTCGATACCACTTAATGTCGAAATATGGATTAGGGTTTCTTGACTCACCCTCACCAAAATATACAAAATGCTCTAGTGAGTTAACGCCAGAATCGCGCAGATCTTCATGAGTTATCTCATACCAATCAGCTAAAAATAATCCTGTTCTACGAACTTCATTAAGCTCATCAGGAAGGTGCACCTTTTGCCCCACTACTTGCCGGCCTTCACGTCTACCATAAAGCATGTAGTGCGACAGCGGCTCAAAACCGGCCTTGAGTACGTCAGCATTACCAAATTGGTACTGTTTGGGATCAAATCTTAATGACGGAACTAAAGACTTTCTATTCCAATATTTCATGTAGTACAAAAGCTGACACTGTTTTGTAATGCCATATTGCTGAATGAACCACTCCGAATCAAAAAAAGCATTGGGATCGCGCCCTTCTTTCCAGCCGTAAAAGTAGTAGTGTTCTACAGCATCCACACTGCTTCCAGTTAGGTCCGAATAGCGGTCTAAGTACCATTGAGAATCGACCAAGCCAGATTGGCGTAGTCTTTGAATGTTTTTGTTGTCGATTGATTTACTGAGTACGGGTCTGATCATCTGTATTACTTTGGGTCTCTTCAGCCATCAATATTGAATGACCAATCTTATCTATAAGTTGAATGTCCTTGGCATATTTTTGTGCCACGAAACTGTAAGTTTCCTTGTCATAAATCGCTTCATTAGTGAGGCATTTTCCATTACTTTTCAATAAAACAAGTCAAAAGTCATGGTATCCAAATAATAATTAATCACTAACGAAGCAATGGCACTAACCACAAGGACAATGAAATCTACTTAGTCATGTTTTCGGTATATTTCAGTTCGTGTTTCTTTTAAAATATATTTATAGAGTTCAATTTGAAAGTCTTCATCCATATCTACCCCACAGCAGACCAAGTCAATAATAGGTTCTTTATTCATCATTCCATACTCTCAGTAATAATACCGTAAATTTCTTCAATAAATACAGAATTAAACTTAAACTTACTTGAAGGAAGATCATATTCATACTTAACTTCCTCACTATAATCATGGAATTTAATGTATTTATTCTTCAATTCTTCTTGAAAATGATTAACTATAAAAATATTATCCAACCTGAACTTCGTATAGGAAGAAAACTCAATATTATCAACAACTAGATCAATAAAACCTGGCGTATTTGAGATATAGTTGAATAATGACTCTCTTAACTCAACATCTACAGTCCCGTCTCTTTTAAATTTTTCTACATTTAATTGCCTTAGTAACTCTATTATCAGATAGTTGGCAGAGACATTCACCTTCAAATTTTCAATACTAATATCTATGCCTAAGCACTTATAGAAGTCATCAATTAGGTTCCTGTTTTTTTGTAAAATAAGTACATTCAAATTACTTTCACCAAAACAACTTGAATACCTATCGAGTATTGATTTATCATTTAAAACCTCACTCATAAATGGTCTAGAAAGGTGTTCGCACATAAACTCACTAAACAAATCCATACCACCGTGCTTGATACTCTCTTGCCAAGATGAGACGAGTTTCTCAGCGGTGTTCCTATATACATAAATAACCTTCACTTGATCATAGTTGAGGTTTTCTTTCAGGAACTCTACTTGTTTTGTATTAAGCAAATCAAAATTCTCCGAAGAAATCACTACTGAGCTATCTATTGAGTTTATATCTTCAATTATTAGTTTTGCTTTAGTAAAATTATCATTTAATAAGGCCTCAGCAAGCTTGTGATGTCCCATATAGTGAAAACCAATCTCTGGGTATACAATTCCATGATTATTTAGTTCATATCTATTGTCGATGAGAGAGCGCTGTATCGATGTAGATCCCGTCTTGTGAGGCCCTATATGTAAAAATAATTTTTTCATAATTTAACACTATTTAGTTGAATAAATAAAAATACTTGAAAATATGTCTTTCATTACCTTTTTACCATGCTCTGTAGAATACTTCGAATCAACTAATACTTGGCTGTTTTCCGCAAACTTGCTCCATAGTATTTCATCATCGTAGAGCTTAATTATAGCGTCTATCCATGCTTGCGGTTTTTGCGCGATCAAAGTACTTATGCCATGTGAAAGACCCGTACCCTCTGCTGCTACCTCAGTAAGTACAGTAGGTAAATTATAGGCCATAGATTCTAGTACTTTGCCTTTGATACCCGCACCAGAAAGCAGCGGAGCGACAAATACGCGGTGATCATGATATACGCCATCTAAGGATTCAGCAAAGCCGACCATTTTAATATTATCTGTCTCCATCGCCTTAATGTGTTTTGGCATGTTGCTGCCATATACGTATAAAGTGATTTCGGGTCTATGTTTTGCTAGAAGTGGCATAATGTCATTAACCAAATACTCAACCGCCTCTCCATTTGGAGTGTGGTTAAACCCACCTAAAAAAGCAATGCCCTGTCTTTCGCTAAAGCTTGGTCCTTTTGGTTTTGGCTCAAGTACCCAAGGGGTTATGTGCAGCTTTTCTGCTTCTAGAATATGGCTAGTGATTACCGCGTGTTCGGTACTGTTATAGCACAAAACTGCGTCCGCTTTTCTGCAGACTTCAAGCTCTTGAGTTCGCGTATTAAGGGCGTTATTCAATGCTTCTTGGTCGGTTTCGTCCTGCAGGGCTGCACGCATTTCTCTTAGGAAGTGTAGGTCCGCATTGTTAAACACCACTTTTGCTTTGGAGTTAGACTGAATGTAGTCAATGTAATCTTTAGCGATGCTGTAGCGAGTAATATAGACTGCGTCAAACTCGTCTAGGCGAGTTTCAAGTACGTGGTTTACGCTGTAATAGAAGGGGGCGTAGAGCACTTCGATTCCCATGCGTTGCAGCTCTGTGGTGTATTTACCAAAGTGAGCAAGGTTTGCTGGTACAAAGGTTACTTTAAAGCCTAGAGATTGAATGAGTTTCATCTCTTGTATTGCTGCGTAGCTTCCTGCATCTTTGTTTGGCATAGGGGACGCATAATCGATCACTAAAACCCGTTGGTCGATGTTACGGTCTTTTTCAAAGCGCAGGTTTTCAAAGCTTGCCGTACCGTTGTTACGGTATTGCTTAAACCACTTTTGACGGAAGGTGCTTTCGTTCACCACTTGATAGCGCTTCAATCCTTTGGTGACATCTGTACCATGGCTTTGGCCTTCAAAGTGCACAACAACCGAGTGTGGAATGTAAACCGTTTTGTAACCCGCATCTCGCACTTTAAATGCTAAATCTGTATCTTCGTAGTAGCAAGGGACCAGCTCCTCACTAAACTGACCTACCTCTTTCCAAATGTCGCTTCGAATACACATGGCCGCGCCTGTTAAGTAGTCCACTTCACGAGCGTAGTTATATTCTGGGGTAAGTGGGTTTAGGTTTCGCCCAACGTTCCATGGTTGACCATTTTCCCACACAATGCCTCCCGCTTCTTGCATTGTGCCGTCTAGATTAAGTAGCTTTGATCCCGTCATGCCAATGGACGTGTCTTGCTTCATTTTGGTAATTAACTCGTCTAACCAAAATGACGTAACTTCGGTGTCATTGTTCAAAAATACAATGTAATCGCCTTTGGCAATCTCAGTTGCTCGATTGCAACTGCGCAAAAAGCGTAGGTTCTCAGGGTTACGCGATACCACTAAGTTATCAATGATCGATTCCGCTTCAGAGGTCTCGTCTGTTGAGCAATCATCTGCCAAGATCACTTCATAGCTGGTTTTATTGAAGGCCAGTGCTATTGAGGCTATACAGTGGTAGGTAAGCTCAAACTTGTTGTAGGCAGGAACGATAATAGATACTTCTGGCTTGTCATGTTTTGGTAATGCAAATTTAGGGAACTTGCCTCTTCCCTCAAAGCCTTCCACTACAACACTATGTGCCGTAAGTAAGTTTTTCGTTTCAATCTGCGAAGCGTCTTTAGCAATTGCTTCCAGTTGATAGTGCAGTGATTCGTAGCGACTGTCAGCTTGAGCTGACTTAGATAAGAAACCTGGTTTATTGTAGCTTTCTTTCACATATTGCCACGGCGTTTGTATTGCATGACAAGTGATGGTCTGCATGCCAATGATATTTGCAATGCCAGACATGCCAATTTTGTACAGGCGCGCTTTTCCATCTTGAAACTTATGAGGCAGAGGCTGCTGGATCTCTACCTTAGTTTCATTGCTGTCAATCATCAAGCTGTGAACAAGCTCATCTTCATGAAATAGGTTAATTTGCTTCTTACCCAGTGGTTGACGCGACTCTATTTTAGTCACTACATGTCCGTGCATTTCACCTATTATTGTTGCGTAAAAACGTTGTGATAACAGGGGGACTTGTTTGGATTCTGCATTAATCTGTTGCCCTGTTTTGTCGTCTACAATGTTGAGCGTAAGTTGCTTTGTACCTACTGGCCATTGATCGTCTACGTCAATTTCGAATCCATAACAGGCCTCTCCGAGCTCTTCGTTACTAAGATCCGGGCGCGGGATTGACGCTCGCCCAAAACCGAGCACTTTCTCATCACACACCACTTGAATATCCAAAGTGCGCGATAAATCGCTGTGGTCGAGCGCCCACCCGCTCACTATCCCGTTCTCAAAGGCATCAATGGCACCATTTAGGTTAGCTTGGATAGGTTCACTACTTTGTATATTTTCTATAAGTTGTTCTGTTTTCTCGTTCATTAGTGATTGACTCAATCTAGATTCAACGTTAAGGCGGATTAATGGCTCGGTGTTCGACTTGCGTAAGTTGAAGCGCCAGTCGCTAAAGCTCACGCCAAGACCATCTGTTTTGTCAATGGTACTGCCTGGTAAGCTGCCATACAGTGCTTCAATGGTGGTGATAACTTTATCTGGGTCACTCACCGTCATGTTGATTTCACCCGAGCTCGGATATAGCGCAATGCGCTCTTCCACAAGCTGCGATAACTGCTGTTGTTTGGTGCAAAGAAGCTCAGCAACCAATAACCACGGGATCATGCCACTGTCGCAGTAAAAGAAATCTCGGAAATAGTGATGTGCACTCATTTCGCCGCCATAAACGGCATCTTCTAGTCGCATTCGCTCTTTGATAAATGCGTGTCCGGTTTTGCTCATTACCGGGTCGCCACCACATTGTGTGATGATGTCTTCCGTATTCCAATAAACTCGAGGGTCATAAATGATGGTTTGCTGGTTATCTTGTTTTAGGAATGCTTCAGCGAGCAAACCTACTATGTAATAACCCTCAATAAACTCTCCATTCTCATCAAACAGAAAGCAGCGGTCAAAATCCCCATCCCAAGCGATCCCCATGTCGGCTTGATGCTCAATTACAGCGTTTGCTGTATCTGTTCTATTTTCTGGCAGTAGAGGGTTTGGTATACCATTTGGAAAACTTGAGTCTGGCTCATGGTGCACCTTTACAAACTCTATTGGGACACCACTTTGACTGAATTTATCTTCGATCGCGTCTATAACATGCCCAGCAGCACCATTGCCGGAGTTAACAACCAATTTAAGTGGCTTGATGTTTAATAGTTCGATGTAACCCAGTAGGTGATCAATATAGTGCTCAAGATTGGAGAGTTTCTTGTAATTTCCAACAGTATCTACGTCTTCAAAGGTACTGGATTGAGCAATTTCTTTTATTTCATTCAGTCCAGTATCTCCGCTTATCGGTTTTGAATTTTCGCGTACCAGCTTCATCCCATTGTAATTAATAGGGTTGTGAGATGCAGTAACTACAATTCCACCATCCATTTTTAGATTTGACGTTGCAAAGTAAATTTCTTCGGTTCCCACTAGGCCAATATCAACAACATCACAACCGGCATCTTGAATTCCCTTAGCTAAAGCGAGTTTGAGTGGTTCGCTGGTTTCTCTTGCATCACCACCTACTACAATTTTTTTTGCGTCTAGGTACTGTGCAAATGCGCGGCCAATCCGATAGGCAATATCTTCGTTTAGTTGCTCGCCAAGTTTTCCACGTATGTCATATGCTTTAAAACATGTTAACTCAGTACTCATTTAAATTTATCCTGTTCAAATCCATAGCGATCCTCAAGTCGCTCTATATCATCCTGGCCAATGTACGCACCCGTTTGCACTTCTATCATCACTACCGGAATGCTTCCTGGGTTGCCAATTCGGTGAGCCGCTCCAATTGGAATATAAGTTGACTGGTTTTCTGTTACTAATCGTTTTTCGCCATCGCAAATAACCTCTGCTGTTCCTGAAACTACCACCCAATGTTCTGATCTGTGGTAGTGTTTTTGCAATGACAAACTGTGGTGAGGTTTAATAGTCACCTGTTTGGACTTGTAACGGCCGCCTCGCTGCAGCAAGTCAATGTGACCCCAAGGGCGGTAGACTCTATTGTGTTCGATGGCCTCTCTACGATTTTCTTCTCTTAGTTCATCAACAATTTTCTTAATGTCTTGAACACGAGATTGATCTGCAACGACGACGGCATCACTGGTTTCAACAATGACTAGGTTGTCAACACCGATAGCGGCCACCAATTTTCCCCTAGCATCAATAAGACTATTATGAACATCAATGGTTTTTACATCACCTCGAATGCTACATCCAGCTTCATCTTTCTCGGCAACATCCCAAATAGATGACCATGATCCCACATCGCTCCACCCAGCATCAAGTGGAACCATAGCAGCAAGGTCTGTTTGCTCCATAATGGCATAATCTATTGAATTATCCGGACTTTGCATAAACGCTTCATTGTCAAGGCGAGTAAAATCCGTTTCCTTTGTTGCACCAGAAACCGCTTTTTGGCATGCCTGGTAAATAGCTGGGTTAAAGCGTTCAAGCTCACTTAGGTAAAGACTCGCTTTGACCATAAACATCCCGCTATTCCAATAATATTGATTAGACTCAAAATAGGCCTGTGCGGTAATTAGGTCTGGCTTTTCAACAAATTGCTCTACGTGATAACTCTTCCCATAACTTAATGCCTCACCCGTTTTTATGTACCCATATCCTGTTTCAGGTTTGGTTGGCACAATTCCAAAGGTCACTATATTGCCTTGTTGCGCACACTCTAATGCATTGGCAATACTATTTTGAAAAGCTTGAACATCTTGAATAACATGATCCGCCGCGAGAACTAATAGGTACGGATCTTGTCCAGACTCCAGTGCAGTAAAGGCCGCTAAAGCTATGGCTGGGGCTGTGTTGCGGCCTTGTGGTTCGAGAATAATCTCACCACCAAGCTTCCCTAGTTCATCCAATTGCTCCGCTACAACAAATCGATGACCTTCATTACAAATTATCGTTGGATCTAGCGCCTCAATACCTTCTAATCTCAATACGGTGTCTTGCAACATAGTATTGTCACTCACCAAAGACAAAAATTGCTTTGGGTGTTTTTTTCTTGAGAGCGGCCACAAACGAGAGCCGCTGCCTCCTGACATTATTACTGGGAGAATCATTGTAGTCCCTTATCTCATTTTTAGTTTTGGTTTTACGGTAGTAGCGGTTTCCACCACGATTCGTTATCTAAGTACCATTCCACTGTTTTAGCAATCCCTGTTTCAAAGCTTTCCGCGGGGCAATACCCCAATTCCTTATTGGTCTTCGTAGCGTCAATTGCGTAACGACGATCATGACCTGCTCGGTCAGTTACAAAAGTAATCAGTTCTTCTGATCTCCCTTCGATCGCTGATTTCGCTTGCGAAAATCGAGATATGAGCGTTGAGTCATTGGCAAATGCTTCATTCATCAACTTACAGACCACTTTTACAATATCGATGTTGGCCCACTCATTGTGACCACCAATGTTGTAATTTTCACCCAAACGGCCTTTATTTAACACTAAGTCAATTCCACGCGCGTGGTCGGTAACAAAAAGCCAATCACGAATCTGCTGCCCATCGCCGTATATTGGCAGCGACTTATTATGCAAAATGTTGGTGATAATCAACGGGATCAACTTTTCTGGAAAATGATAAGGCCCATAATTGTTTGAACAGTTAGAGGTCGTGACTTCCAGTCCGTAAGTATGATGGTAAGCACGTACCAAATGATCTGACGCCGCTTTAGAAGCAGAGTATGGAGAGTTCGGTGCATACGCTGTCTCTTCAGTGAAGGCCGGATCATTTGGCTCAAGTGTTCCGTAGACTTCATCTGTAGAAACATGGTGAAAGCGATGAGGTAAAGGAGCATTACCGCACTGCTTTGGTTCGTCTAACCATACTTTTTTCGCTGCTTTCAAAAGGCTGTATGTGCCCAAAATATTAGTTTCAATAAATGCATCAGGACCAGTAATAGATCGATCAACATGAGACTCCGCAGCAAAGTGGACTATGGTATCTAGATTATGAGACTTAAGCAGCCCTTCGACTAATGAAGTGTCACAAATATCGCCGTGTGCAAACACAAAATTGGGGTTATTTTGAACTGCGTCCAAATTAGCCTTGTTTCCTGCATAAGTTAGGGCATCTAAAACCACAACTGTATCGTTAGGGTAAGTTTTTAACCAATAGTGGACATAATTAGCACCAATAAAGCCAGCGCCACCAGTTACCAGTAATCGGCGGGGTGACTTCGAGTTTGTTTGAATCGTCATGACGTTTTCTTTAATGAGTTTGAATAATTGACTACTTAAAAATCTTATGGAAATACCACAATCAAGCAGCAGAACTTTGCAAATCTGTTGAGTATTAAGTTGCAGTAGTTAAGAGTTTGCCGATTTTAGTTCATCGAGCATGTTTGAAAGCTGAGTTCTCCAATGCACCGTCTCACAATTGCTGGATTGCTCAGCGGAGAATTTATCAATTACGCTGAATGAAGGCCTTTGCGCTGGAGTTGGGTAATTGCTTGCCGGTATTGGACGAATAGAAATGCGTGTATCCAGCAAGCCTTTTTCCAATCCTAGTTCTTGAATAGCCACTGCGAAGTCATACCAAGAAGCGATACCCGCGTCGGTCCAATGTAGGATTTGGGAAGCTGAGGGCGGGGACGCTTCGCTTCGGGGTGCGATCGGTGCTTCACCTTTCACGCTAACTGGTACTGACTGTTGTTCAATAAGCTTCCAGATCATTTGGGCTAGGCCTTTGGCCCAGGTAGGGGTGCCTACTTGGTCGTACACAATACCAAGCTGCTCTTTTTCTGCCATTAGGCGCAGCATGGTTTTGACGAAGTTATTACCATGAACCGAGTACACCCAAGCGGTTCGGATAATAGTGACGTGCTCGCCTAGAATCTCGCTAACCTTGATGTCACCTTGCAATTTTGAATCGCCATACGCATTAATGGGATTAGGCGTATCATCGGTTTGGTATGGTGTAGTCTTAGTGCCGTCGAACACAAAATCTGTCGAGACATGGATCATCTTAGCACCTATGCTTTCGCATGCTTTTGCTAGGTACTCACTGCCTTTCTCATTCACTGCATAAGCAGTTTCTTTGTCCGTTTCGGCTTTATCAACTGCGGTATAAGCAGCGGCATTAATCACTATGTCGGGGGATTTTGCCACCAAAACCTGATTGACTTGATCGGCGTTTGTAATGTCTAACTCGTCTACCCCAAGGCTTGTTGCTTTAATATGGCTTGGGAGGGTTTGCTCCAGCTCCCACGCTAGTTGCCCGCCTTTCCCTGTAATTAGTACTTTCATTAACTTGTTTCTCTGATCTTTAAGTATTTAGTGGATGCTACGTAAGCTAGAGCCTTCTAACTCGCTTAATATGTGGTTATTTCGTCCTTTTAAACCCTTTGAGCGCCATAATATAAAGCGCTAACTTTGCTTTAACTGAGCTACGGGTAATTATTCCTTTATGTACTAGTGCAACTCTAACTTTAAGTGACAACGTGGGGTACTTTGCTAACCATTTTATATTTTGGTGGCAGCTTGTCTTGGTATTCTTTGCTAGCTTCACTAGCTCTTTAGCTTGTGCGCTTGTGGCTAAAAAGCTTTTTTCAAACTGCTGGTAATAGTGCTTAAAACTTAGAAAATGACTTAAGAGTCTGACTCGTGTTGCACCTATTGTATTCGCTGAATGCTGCCGATATTGAATCAGCGCTTCATCTACGAGCACTAGCTTGCCAAACTGCTTGGCAAGCAAGGCCAACCACCAATCGTGCATATAGGCATTAATTGGGATTGGCAGCGCGATATTCAGCAAGCTTCTATTGACCAACATAGTGCATCCTGACGCCACATTTTGCATCGCCAAATTTGTAACATTGATATGCCACTGTTTTGGTATTTGTTTTAGTTTGTAATAACTTTCACAAATTACATTTAGTTCGTCATCTACAATTTGTTTATCTGAGAAAATCGCAATGGGTACCGCTAATGATGAATCACTTTCTAGCTCTGCTACTTTGAGTAGCGTCTCAAGCTTGTGCGAAAACCAAACATCGTCTTGATCGCATAGCGCCACCCATTCAGCGCTGCTCAAAGACAGTCCATAAGCAAAATTATGCATCGGGCCGTTTATACCTGAGCCATTGTGATGAACTTCTATTTTGTCGTCTACTGTAGCCAACCTACGCAAAATGCTTAGCGTTTGATCGGTTGAGCCATCATCCACTACAATTAAACGCTGTACACAGTCTTTGTAACCGTGGTTGCACTGTATAGTTTGAATCTGCTGTTCTAAAAATAACTCACCATTATAGGTAGCCATTACAATATCAATGTGTTGCACGGGCTTTGTGCTGAGTCCGGCCGGTCACTCTCTTTACTTTCGCACTGTCATTAAGTAAAGAACGTCTAGCTTGTATTTTTTTAGGGATAAAGCTATGCCTTATAACGCTACCAACATGCCAATAGAAATGTTTACTCAGTATTTTTTTACTTTGTCGGCGTCGCAAATGAACAGGCTTAATATTAGGCAAGTAGTGAAAGTTGACACCGTGCTGTTTTAGCCTGGCACAGAAGTCAATGTCTTCACAGTAAAGATAAAATTGCTCATCTAGCCCTTTGATTTTTTGGTATAGCCCTGCCTTTATCACCATAAACGCGCCACTGGCCCATAAGTTCGAGGTGTCTTCAAGCCCTTCGTTTCTGTCCACCATGGTCACTCGCTTATTGAGTAAAAAGGTCTGTAGAAAGTTGGTAAACTTGGGGTACATCCGAATGTTATCATCTTGCATGAACCCCTCTTTATCTAATTGTAAATTAGGGACATAGACTTTGTGCTCTTTACTCGCAAGCACCCTAACCAACTCTTCAACTTGAGCATTGAGCATATAAATATCTGGATTTAGCAGAATAAAATAGTCATCCTCCTTCATTCCCAGTTTATCTCGGCAATACTTAAAATTTAGGTTGTTGTTAGTTGCAAAACCACGCTCTTTTTCATTAGCACAGTAGTGGACACCATATTTTTCACTGGCTCGGCGAAGCGGCTCTGTGGGTACGTTGTCGCGGCACACGACTTCAAAATTAGGGTGCTGAGCTAATATCCGCATTGTCCCTAAGTTAATTAGAAGACTTTGGTGGCGGTGGGCTACTATGGAGACGTAAATTTTCACAATTAGCTATAACTCAGGCATTGGTCGTTTTCTTCCATGAGACTAAAATTTTGGTGCGTCTTCAAAGCTTTGACCGTTAAGATCCTTTTCAGACAAATTAGGGGCTTGCTCATTAACTAAAGGCCACTCAATGCCAATGGTTGGATCATCCCACTTAACGCTTACATCTGCTTGAGGGTTGTAGTAGTCCGTACATTTGTATACAAACTCCGCTTCTTCACTCATAACGTAAAAGCCGTGTGCAAAGCCTTCTGGTACCCAAAGCTGTTTTTTATTTTCTTCTGAAAGGATCTCTCCGACCCACTGCCCAAATGTCGGTGAGTCTTTGCGCATGTCGACTGCAACATCAAATACTTCACCCGAGACTACGCGAACTAATTTTCCTTGAGTATTCTCTGTTTGGTAATGTAAGCCTCTTAAAATGCCGTGGCTAGATTTGCTGTGGTTTTCTTGTACAAACTCGCGTTGTCCGCAATGTTGGTTAAATAAGGATGTGCGAAAAGTTTCCATGAAGAAGCCACGCTCATCACCAAATACGGTAGGTTCAATAACAACAACGTCTGGAATAGCTGTAGGTGTAAATTTCATTGAAGTTCCTAAGACAATTTAATCTTCTACATAACATAAAGTCGGCTCGTGTAACGGAATAAAGCACAAGCCGATTATTTGATAATTTCTAGTGGGTGCTAAATACTCGAGTATCTAAAATCTCAAGCAAGTACTTGCCGTAGCCAGACTTAACCAAAGGCTGTGCAATTTCTCTAACCTGGTCTGCATCGATGTAACCCATTCGGTACGCAACCTCTGATGGACTGCTCACTTTAAGGCCTTGGCGTTTTTCAATGGCACGTATAAACAATGCAGCGTCTAGTAAGTCATCAACAGTCCCTGTATCCAGCCATGCAGTCCCACGCCCTAGCACCTCTACTCTTAATTTCTTTTGCTTGAGGTATTGGTCTATCACATCGGTAATTTCCAGTTCGCCACGGGCGCTAGGTTTCACATTTTTAGCGTACTCGACAACATTGCTGTCAAAAAAGTAAATGCCTGGTACCGCATAGTTAGACTTGGGCGTAGTTGGCTTCTCTTCAATCGAAATAGCTTTGCCTTTTTCATCAAACTCTACAACGCCATAAGAGGTAGGGTTAGATACATGGTAACCAAACACCGTTGCGCCTGTAGGCTGCTTATTGGCATTACGCAAAGATACCGCAAGGTCATGGCCGTAAAACATGTTATCTCCTAGCACCAGTGCTGCTGGAGAGCCATTCAAGAACTCTTCAGCAAGAATAAAGGCTTGCGCTAATCCATCTGGACTTGGTTGTACAACATATTCAAACTTAATCCCCCATCGACGACCGTCTCCCAATAACTCTTGAAATCTAGGTAACTCTTGTGGCGTTGAAATGATCAATATCTCTTTGATTCCTGCCATCATAAGGTTTGATATGGGATAAAAAATCATAGGTTTGTCGTAAACTGGCATCAACTGCTTACTAACCACTTTAGTTAGTGGATATAGACGAGTGCCAGAGCCACCTGCCAATACAATGCCTTTGCGATTAGAGGGGTTAAGTTTTGTTGTATCCAGTACCATAGCTAGCCTTTTTATTTCAGTTCTCTGATTGTAAGTACAATGATTCTTCCTATGGCAAACAGCATACTTGCCAAAATAAAAAATAATGTAATATTGTAAATGACGTCGGGGTATTTATTGTCTTCGGGTAATGTGGCGCTCTCTACGACAACAAGAAATTTCATTTGTCGGTATGCTTCTATTCGCGATTTATCTAACGACACTTGTGAAGCGGTATAAGCTTGGAGCGCCAGCTCCATTTTAATTTTCAAATCGGTAAACTGCGCCATAATTTCACTAACAGAGAAGACCTCTTCACCGTCTTTTGCTAGCTTACCTCGCTCAACTGCCAACTGCTCTTTAAGTCCTAGTAGCTCGGTTTGTATGCGCAATACCTGAGGTGACACTTTACTCATTACCGATGATACTGTTTTTAGCTCTGCTTCTTTAGCTGCTATTTGACCTTCCAACCCATAGGTAATCTGCTGCATGGCTAAACCTTCAGCTGTAGGATCAAGTAGGTTGTATTGCTGTTGAAATAGCAATAAATTGGCTTGTGCTTTGCTGAGCTTGTCTTCTATAAGTTGGTGCTCGCCATTAATAAACACTAGCTGTGCTTCCGCTAGTTGATGCCCTATAGAGTTGATGTACCACTCTGCTCGCTCTACGATTTTTTGAGTGAGGTTTTGTGCAAAATTAGAGTCAAAAGCTTGGCTGTAAACGGTGATGACCCCAGACTTATCGCTTATCTCTACTTTTACAGCCTTTTTGTAAAACTCCAGTAACTCTTCACGGCTGGCAGCTTGATCTAACCGGCTAAACTTGTCAGCTTCAAGCCAACTATAATGCTCGCGCAGTGACAACTCGCTATCCAGATAGCTAAGCATATCGTTTGAATATATGTACGCCTTCACTAGCTCAGTATCGCTACCACTAGTTTGCACACCCAAACCGCTGAGAAGTGCCATCGAAGCGTCCATAGTCGCCATGGCATCGGGTTGCTGCACTATTAGTTGCGCTTGGCTTTCGTAGCGCTCAGTTGCAATGAATAGCTGATAGCAAGCGAAGATTAGCGTCGGAATTAGCACAAAAACTGCAGAGGGTGACAGCCATTGTTTTAATCTTTTGAACTTCTCTACTTTCACCGCCTGTGGTTTAACTGAGCTTGCTCGCGCTTTCACTTCGTTGTTTTGTTTGGTTTTTTCAGCTGCTTTGAGGTTTACAACTCGCCTTAATATGCGCTTAGCTAATTCTGGGTTCTTATCCTCATATTTTTTTGCTTGGTCTTCTAGAGCGCTAATGCTATTGAAATCATCGGTGCTCAATGAGTTTTTAAGCTCTTGAAATTGTTGTTCTACTGTCATCTAGTTATAAATTCTTATATATGTCTAGTGCGTGATCTAAATCGGGATAAAAAGTAAGATCACCTTTGTGAATAATCACTGCGCTGTCGCAGAACTGTTTCAGCTCGTCAGTTTCGTGACTCACCATGATCACATTTGCGGACTGGCTTTTTTCTAGCAAAGCTTGTTTTGCTTTTTTTCGAAACTTTTGGTCGCCTACTGAGGTTGCTTCGTCTATTAGATAGACATCAAAGTCAATGGCTATACAGCACCCAAACGCGAGTCTCGAACGCATTCCGCTAGAGTAGGTTCTTACTGGTAAATCATACTTAATACCCAACTCGGCAAACTGTTTTACTTTTTCTTCAAATCCATTTAAGTCCGCCACGCCATTTACACGCCCAATAAAACGAGTATTTTCTCGACCTGTCATTTGAGGATGAATGCCCGTCGCCAAGGCAACAGGCCACGAGAGGGCTTTATCGGTGACTACTCGCCCTTTATTTGGGTATTCGCTGCCCGCCAAAATACGAAACAGCGTTGATTTACCTGCACCATTGGAGCCCATCAATGCTATGTTGTGCCCTTCAGGAAAACGAAAGTTGACCTTGTTAAACACATATTGGTTGCCAAGATCTGATGGGTAAAACTTTGTTAAGTCTTTAAGTACTATCATATTAACGGCTTATCGCTTGTTTCCAGCTAATGTGATAACACGCAAGTGCAAAAAATGTGAGTACTAGCGTGCATGCATCTAAGTAAAAAAGACTTACTCCTTCGTTGCCATAACTAGGGTATGCAGCATAGCGGCAAAGCTCTACAGCATGCAGTAATGGGTTCCAATTTAAGTATGACCAATATTCTCTGGGTATGTCTTGCAAACTAAAAAAGATGCCAGAGATAAAAAATATTGGCCGAGTCGCAAGTGACTGTATTTTTTGTATTTCTGGTACGTAACAAGTAGCAAGGCCAAACAAAACGCCAATACTGGTACTGATTAACCATACTTTTGTAAAAATCCCCAATATAGTTAGAGGATCCGCAATTACTATTTCTAACCGCAATAGGTAGCAGATAAGCAACAATACTAATACAACCACAAACTTGACCAAAAGCTCTAAGCCAGAGATAGCAATAATAGAGCTTATCGGTTGAACTTGCCTAAACGCATACAAAGGTTTGTTCTTTTTGATAGCACCAGCACTGGCGCTTAGGATCCCTAAGAATGATTGCACGAGCAAAATGCCATATAACATAAAGAAAAATGTAGGGATCGTGTGCGTCTCACCGCCATCCAAACGTCCGCGTAGAAATGACAACATCATGATAAAGGCTACAGGGTTAACGACTTGCCATGCTACGCCAAACTTGTCGTTGGATTTGCTTTTTATCTCTCTCAGAAAAATAGCGAATATGACATCTTTCCATACCTGAAGCGTTGAGCGCTTATTTACTGCTGTCATCGTTGCTGCAACCTAAGCGATGTGATGAATGAAACAGGCAATTGTTCGATTACTTCGTTAGATACCAACATACTTGGGCAGCTAGCGCAAAATCACATCAGCAGCCACAGCAATCTGATACACAATCTGAGTAATATCTTTCACCGATTGCATCGTCTTCGCGTCAATCTTAGGCAGCACCAACACTTGGTCCCCTTTGCGAATTGGCTCTCGTGGCTCAAATTCTACCAAGCCATTTGCTCTCACTACCGCAATACGTGCATCTTCTGCGCGATCGGTAAACCCACCGGCCCAGGCTACGTAATCGTCCACGGTAGCGTTGGGGTTGTAGACTACGGCTTGCGGCATCAACACTTCCCCAGACACTTGAACTAAGTCAGTTTTGGCGGGGATGACGATTACATCGCCTTGCTCTAGCAATATATTGGCCACTGCGCCATTGTCGGAGACGATCACTTTACCTAGTGGCTCAATTTGTCTGGCGCGCTCAGTAAATTGGAGCACCATTTGCGCTTCTTGTGCACGGATCTGCGATTCACCGGTTGAGCTGGTTGGTGAGGTAAAGACGCTGCGCTCAAGACGGTTTAATGACTCTTCTAGCATCTCTTTTTGTTTTATCGCGACACTTTCACGGTAAATATGAATTGAGCCTGCTTCACTTAGCTCGGGCTGCACAGGAATGTAACTTAAAAGGTCGTGCAAACGTGTGCCTTTTTTAACGGCAAAATAAGACGGACCGAGATAACTTCCTGCTAACTTAATGTCGATGATTTGTGCGTGAATATCGTCGTTAAAGAAGACTTTATCGCCGTCGTACAGCTCAAAGGTTAAAAAATCTTTATAATCCATGTAAAGCGAAAACGGCCCTTCTGGGCGATTGCCGATCACACCCACATGGCTAATTTTGGCTAAAGGACGTGAATACTGGGCCAACTGCTCACCTGTAGATATTGGCTCGAGCAATTCGAATCGGAATGGGTTTCTTACACCACCTGCAACTACCACTGCCGACTTTTGTGGTTTGACCAAAATCACATCGCCATCTTTAAAGCTGACTTTCGGCATTTTGCCTGTTTGCACAAACTCGTACAGGTCGACGCTTTGGATCACTTTGCCGTCACGCTGAATGTGGATCTCGCGATAGCTGCCGCGCTCCGGATCAATGCCGCCGGCACGTTTTAGGTAGTAAAGCACGCTGTCGGACGCCATGCCTGCATACTGGCCAGGTCTAATTACAGGACCCGACAAGTAAACGCTTACTGGCGTTGCCGTAAGGAGGTTAACGTACACATTGACGTTATTGGTGTAGATGGTTTTGATTTTTGAGGTCACCAAGCGGTTAACATCGCTTGCCATCACGTCGCCCACTTTAATTGGGCCAACTTCAGGAATGAATATATTGCCTTGGTTGTCTACTGTAGCAACGTTGGAGAAGTTAACTGCGCCCCAAATCCAAATATTGATTTTATCGCCAGGGGCGATTAGGTAGTTGTCGTTGAGTCCATCGGTACGCTCTGTTTCGTAACCACCAGCAAATAAGTTCGCGCCGTAAGGCGGTGGGTAGGCTTCACCAGAGCTAGGGAGCAATTGCCTTACATCGGTTTCGCCTGGTAACAATACTCCGGCACGGTTTTCTGCGTTGTATGTGCCTGCTGATAGGGCTTCTGTAGGTGCGACACCGGCTTGGGTGCCGTCTAAACCGGCAACGGTTGGAGGTGGAGCACCTATCGTAGAACTCACACCTGCGGAAGAGCTTGTCGCGCCAGCTTGCTGAGCTGCGACAAGAGAGGCAAGGTCATTGGCCTGCGCACTTTGAAAGGTTGCAGATGCCATAAGCACTGCAGTGGTTAGCCAACCAGGAAGTCGTTTTAACATCAATTAATCTCTACTGCGGTCGCGCTATGAACAATCGGTTTGGTCAAAATCCATTGTTCATACTCTTGGCCTTGCTCGTCAACAATGGGTTGAGAGCAGGCAACGCGCTCTGATGGAGGCTGAGTGTCGGAAAATACCGTAAGCTTGCGACAGGTCAATCCAAGGGCTGAGGTAAACATCTCACTGACTTGAATGTCCTGCTCTTGACGTTCTATCACCTTGGTAGAGGGCAAAGCTAGTGCACCCCAATACTGCTGGGCAATAGGGCTGCCAACAATGGCCTTAGGTGGAACGAGTGGAATGGTTGCCTGTACCTGACGTGGCTGACTACTACAGGCAGATAGAAGTAGCACAGCGATTGCCCCCAAACTCATTGGTTTGAAGTGCTTAATAATAATCATAATAATTGAGTCTTAGTGCGTCTTTACTGAAGGCCCCTTTGCAAGTGATGATACCTCACAATTGGGCACGCTACCGCCATTAGGTAAAGCCCCTAAATGCTGCAGATGTAAATTGTATGGGGCGCAATTATAGACGAAACGCCGTACGTTTTCTATATACTCCACCACAAAATGGCGCATCCGCACGCATATAGTCAATGTCTAAAATAGGACGTAACAAAGAGGGTTAACTACAACATTTATTAAATAATAACAATCGCCTATATTATTTGGTAAATATAATTAAACCGTTGTAACCCCTCAGGATTGAACAATGTTTAGCCATTAGCACCCGTGACAGCAATTAAATATTACTCTTTGTAATCAAATTGCCATCGCTGCTAGCCGCTCACCAATGACGAAAAACTAGCGGGCTGATTATGTGCGGATAAAGTCAAATAGGCTGCCGGCTAAATGTCGAAAATTCGTTGAGTCATTCATCTCTGCTCGCACTTTCTATAACTTAAAGACTACAGGCACTCTTTAGTCATTGTTGGTAGGATTTAAAATGTACTTAAGGCTGCACCGTGCTGTAGCAAAAGTTTGATCTTTGCCATAGGCTAATCTTTAAAGATGTTCTGACTCATTCTATAATCATCGAAACTTTCTGTAGAGATTCAGTATTGCCTTCTTTATACAACCCCATTGAGCTTGTTTTTATCTTCTTCTTTTCTCTTACTTCGCTTTTTTTTCTTAGAAAGGTCGCAAAAAAAATTAATTTGGTTGATAAGCCAAATGATCGTAAACACCACCAAGGCGCAATCCCGTTGGTTGGAGGCATCTCAATATGCTTGTCGGTCATTTATTTTCTGATGAACAATCAAGACATTTTACTGCACACCGAGCTCTACGCTGTTTCTATTGTGATATTGGTCGCTGTCGGTGCACTGGACGACAAATACGACATTAGCTTCAAAATCCGCTTTTTGGTTCAAGCCGCATTGTCGGTTGCCATGATGGTACTAGGCCAAATAGAGCTTCATACCGCTGGCAACATTTTTGGTACCGGTGTCTGGCTATTAGGGTGGTTTGGCTATGTGATCACTATTTTTGCGGTAGTTGGTGCCATTAATGCCTTTAATATGGTTGATGGTATCGACGGTCTTCTTGGTGGTTTGTCTACCGTTACATTTAGCGGGTTGGGGCTGTTAATGGTCTATTATGGACAAAATAATTTGGCCTACTTCTGCCTAGTATTAGTGGTGGTTATCGCACCCTACATCATGTTGAATATGGGGGTATTCGGTCAGCGGAAAAAGGTATTTATGGGTGATGCTGGGAGTATGATGATCGGATTTACAGTGATCTGGTTGCTGCTACTGTCCAGTCAAGAGCAGCAAGCTTTAATGCGCCCAGTGACCGCACTTTGGCTTATTGCCGTACCACTTATGGATATGACGGCCATTATGATCCGTCGCGTTAAACGTGGGAACTCTCCGTTTAAACCCGATCGAGAGCACCTACATCATATTTTCCAGCGCATTGGTTTAAGCTCTGGACAAACGCTTGCCATTATTTGTTTGATCGCGGCTGCTTTTTCCGGCGTTGGGATTGTGGGAGAAATTTATGATGTCCCAGAGTACATCATGTTTTATGCGTTTATATTATGCTTTGCTCTATATTTGTATTTGCTAATGCGAGTGTGGGTACTAACGGCAAAGCTACGAGAATGGCGAAGCCGATAGCTATCGCAGGGTGATTAGTAATCAAAATTTATCGGGATAGGGAAACACAACAGGTCACCTAAGTCGTGAGTAAGCCAATTTTTTAATGAAAGTTGGACTGACCCTAAGCACAACTAATGCAGCTATGTAGAAGTAGTTTGTCAATGAGTGGATGTGAAGTTTATTAAGCGCATAGATCCTAGAGCGGAAATCATTTTTGAGTTTTTTTAGTCCTCTGCGTTTATGGAATAGTGAATTCACTCGAAATCGTAGCAATGGTTTTTCTAAATTTGAGAACAAGTAGCCTTTGCAGAGCAGATCGACCCACAGATAGTAATCTTGCGTGTTGAGCAATCGGTTATTGTATTGAAGGTCTTGTGGCTCAATTTTATTGAGATTGAACATAACCGTTGGGTGATTAAGCGGACACCTCTTAATGATATTGCTTTTTAGCTCGTTATGAGACGCTGACATCTTTTTGTAAAACTCATGACCATCTTCATCGAACTCAATAACGCTAGTTCCAAGCACTGCTATATCTGGGTGCTGGGACAAAAATGCAACTTGTTGTTCGAATCTCTCGGCAACACAAATATCATCGGCGTCCATTCTTGCAATGTAACCAAACTTATCTTGTTTGAAGACACGCTCAATAGCTTGATTAAGCTGAAAGGCCAGTCCGAAGTTTTGCTCGGAATAACACACGTGAACATTTTGGAGTGATTCATACTTCGAAATAACGGATTTAAGCGCCTCTGGGATCTTGCCATCTAC
The DNA here is from genome assembly GCF_002100145.1 of Vibrio sp. qd031. Lineage (GTDB taxonomy): Bacteria > Pseudomonadota > Gammaproteobacteria > Enterobacterales > Vibrionaceae > Vibrio. Next base: position 32,540 of record NZ_JXQD01000005.1, on the reverse strand, counting down.
TTGCAAAAAAATGTCGAAGTGACGATAAGTTTGCTCAAAAATACTTTGTAACGCTTGGTCAAAATCAATCGGTGAGTCTTGATGATAAACCGACATGATTACTGCGATTTTTTTCTTCATTTATGTTTAGCTCAGTAGATTACAAAAGTGTTGACTTGCTGCGTTACACGTTGAAAGACAACCTTTACCTAACGAACATGCGGGCCAGAAAAACTTGTCGAATAGTACCGAAAAATGGATGAAAAACAACATAATCCGCAAAGTTAAGTACTAATGCTCCCCCCGTAAGTCTATCTGTAATACCTGCACATAATAGTAGTGAGCTTACCCTTTAGCCACATTATCTTATGGGGAAAGGGTAAGCTCATCAAGGTTAACTCGAGTTACAGTGCGCTGAGGATTCTAAACAGCGTAGTGTTTTCGATACCAACGAATGAATTCAGCGACGCCTTCAGCTAACGTAACTTTTGGGCGGTAACCGGTCGCCTTAAATAAGTCAGAAGTATCTGCATAGGTTCGATACACATCGCCGGGCTGCATCTCCCTAAACTTCTTTTTCGCTTTTATTCCAATCTCACCCTCAAGGGCTTCAATAAAATCCATTAGGTTAACAGGTGAGCCATTACCGATGTTGTAAACGGCATAGGGCGCAGAGCTTGACGCTGGTGTGCCTGTTTCTACCTTCCATGCATTGTTTCTGTGAGGGATGACATCAGCAATCCTTACCACGCCTTCTACAATATCGTCTACATGGGTGAAATCACGCCACATGTCGCCGTTATTATTAATGTCGATAGTTTTTCCGGCGAATATATTTTTGGCGAAAATAAAAGGTGCCATATCGGGGCGTCCCCAAGATCCGTACACAGTGAAAAACCTTAACCCTGTAGTGGGCAGATCATACAAATGTGAATAGCTGTGGGACATTAACTCATTCGCTTTTTTGGTTGCAGCATACAGTGAAACTGGGTGATCAACTGAATCGGAGGTCGAAAATGGCACCTTTTCATTTAGACCGTAAACAGAACTCGAGGACGCATAAACCAAGTGTGCAATCTTGTGGTTTCTGCATGCTTCTAGAATGTTTAAGTGCCCTACTAAGTTAGTACTAGAGTAGGCGTGTGGATTTTCGATCGAATAGCGAACCCCCGCTTGAGCCGCAAGATGGATAACGCGGTCAATGCTTTGAGCACTAAAAATAGCATCTAAAGCTGCATTATCCGCAATATCGATTTGAACAAAGTTGAAATTATCTGACGCAATACGCTGCAATCTTGCCTGTTTTAAGCTCACGTCGTAATAATCGTTGAGGTTGTCTATGCCTACGACGTCGTGTCCCAAAGACACCAGCTTCTCAGCGACAGCACTACCGATGAACCCGGCCGCACCGGTAACCAAATATTTCATTATTGAATCCAATTTAATCTAATTATATTTTTTTGTGCAATGCGGATCTAAATACGCGATATGCGATGACCTGCATTAATACAGCGGGTTGAATGTCTATTTTCCGCAACGGATTTTGTGAACACACAAGTGCATGTGCGGGGCACGCAAACAAAGTAAACCCAAAACGCTCCCTACGCTACGACTACAAACTAACCTTAAACAGCTGTCGTTTACCTGTGTAAACCGAGTCGAAATATACACACTTCCCATCTGGAGACATTCTTGGATGGAGATCGCATCGCGTCTCGCCATTGTAATTGAAGCCATGAAAAAACTCACCAATCGGCTTGATTTCACTTGTCTTCCAGTTACAAAGTAGTAATTTTTGCATGCGCGCTTTATCGGGGTAAGTATCGGTAATAAACCAATCCCCGACGACATGAGGATGGCCATCCCCATACCCATCGAGAGCGCCGTTTGCATAATGAGTTATCGACCCTGTTTCGACGTCTATTAGCCAATACGCATCTTTGCCGCCAGGTCCACGGAGATACCCTAAGATGGTGGATTCATCAGCCCAAAAACAATGACTTACCATGCCAAAAGAAGCTAAAGTCTTCACGCTTTGACCGTCTGCTGTGGATAACATCAATCGATCGACTCTTCGCTGACCAGTGAAGTATCGATGGAGGAATATAAACTGTTTGCCCGTAGGCGAGATACTGATGTGATTGATTTTATGTGTTGCACTGTCAAAGCTTGGATCACTATCAATTGCTTTTACATCATCGATCGAAAGTAACAATTTGCTTTGCCCACTCTCAATTTGTACTTTCCAGATCCCATCGTTGCTCGTTTCTTGCATTTCTTCTGGTGTGAGAGCGGGTAAGTTTCGATAGCCATAATCTGGTCGCATGGCCATTAATCGACGATAGTTAAGAGATAAGAAGTAACTCTCTTGAAAAGAGTCTTGCACGGGATGATCAAATCGGCGGATCTCTTGCTTTGACGCTATAGAATAGACGCGGCTAATGTAACGAGTGTTACTTTCATCATAATCATTAAAGATAAAGTGCTCATTATCGAGCCAGTGTGCTCGTGAGCCCTGTTGCCAATTATAGGTGTTTGTTTTGACTTCAAAATGAGTCTGTCCATTAGCAGCAATGACCGCTAAAACTATACTTTCATTGGCGTTAGGAAGACGATCGGTTCTGGCTCGAGTTTTATGGACCAGTGAATACCCATCTTTATTGACAGGAGATTTGTCAAAATAGCCAAAAAAGCTTTCGCAGCGATCCTCTTCATTCATACACGTGATTGTATAGTCAGATTTGGATTTATAGTTCTTTTTCGAACGAAGGTAAACAAGCCTTGAGTAGCCATTCTTTATGACACGTTTAATTGCTGGCGTTCTCGCGAGTATACGGGCAATTGCTCTTTCTAAAGGGTTGTATGAATCACTCATAGAATTTCTCAACTATTTACTAAGCTTTGATATAAACACTGATATTTTTTTGACATTGACTGCGCAGAAAACACCGAATGTGCTAGTTGTTCAGCCTCACTGGAAGCATCAGCGGCAAATATCTCATTAATAGCGGTTAATTTCCCCAAAAGTTCATCCGTATTGCTGTCTAAAGCAAAAATGGTCGAACATTGAGCGGATTCATTTTCGATTTCTAAATGAGAGGGTATGTCAGAAAGCAGCGCAGGAAGCCCAGCAGAAAGACCCTCTAAGACGGTATTTGGTAAGCCTTCAGACAAAGAGGCCGACACAAAATAATCTGCAGCGTGCAAGTAATCTCTAACATTGGCAACAGAACCAAGAATATGGATCCTCTCCGAATCAGCCAAAGACTCTAGAGTCGCTCTTTCTGGGCCATCTCCGAGGATGACTAAGCTGCCTTTATGATGTTGAAAATATTGGTTAAAAGCATCAACGAGCAAGCTCATATTCTTACGTGCAATAAGGCTACCGACGCTAATGAATATGGGCGATTCATAGGTCTGCAAAATAGCCTCACTGTTAGTGTGCGAGTGATTCTCGATATGCACACCATTTTGAATGGGTGTTGCTTCAACGTTATGTTGTCCAAGTTGATTAGCAATTGTTTTAGAGCATGCGACAACATGGTGGCATTTTTTCATTGCTGAAATGTGTGTCAAAGCCATTAATTGACCTTTTAGTGCACCAAATTTCATTGGATAGTCATCGAATGGGTAATTTCTAGAGGTCATGACCCATGGCACAGGTGAGCCCAACTTCGATAACAACGTGTCCGCTCTCAGGCCCTGCGTGTGAATGATTGAAGGCTCTAGACTATTGATAAACTGCTTTAGTCTTTTTTTAGATTGAAGTAGCCCCTGTATTCTCGATAATCCCAATGTCTTTACATCAACGCCCAACTCATCGTACTTAGCCTTGAGGCTGTCTTGGGGTTCCGGTGACAAAGTAATGACTGTCGCGTCAAACCTCTCCTTATCGAGGTTTCGGATAATGTTCAGTAACTGATTGGTTGGGCCGCTACGAGCTAATGTGCTTACAACATATAAGATTTTGATTTTTATCATATTAATAGTCCAATTTGAGAGTAAGCACTAAAAGCTCGGTGTTGATTTTTCGTAAGCTTTTAATCTTAAAGACCTTTTAAGATTAAAGGTGATATATATACTGAATATAATACTGAATACCATGAAATATTCGAAGTATGTGGTCCATGTCAGGTCACAGAACAGTTTTAGGCTTATACAACTAAACGCTAACTTCCATAAGTGATAATCGTTTTTACCTAAGTGCCTTTTCACCTGTTTTCGGTTGCGGACTAAACTTGCAAAGCTGTAAACAATGGGGCAATAATAAACGAGTAATAAGGGTAAACCACCGCTCGTAAAAATGTCCAAATAAGTATTGTGTAAAAAGCTGCCATAGTCTCTATCTGGCCAAACAACAAATTCTTTTGCGTTGTTTAGACCTACACCAAACCAAGGGTTTTGCATGATCAAATCTAAACCGCTTTTAATCAAGTAAAGCCTTAGAAAAGCGCTTTCATTTGTATTGAGTGACTCTATATCACCCATTGCGGCCATAGCGAACCTAGAAGCTCTTGCACTAATAGGATTTTCAGTGAGAAGCGTTATAACTAAAATTGAAAATAGAGCTCCTAATGCAAAGGCTCGGGTCCATGCTGAGTAACGCTGACAATAAAAAAACGCCAACACAAACATCCCAAGATTGCCAGTAATAGACTTAGATATAACAATCATTACAAAGCAAACAGCTACACAAACATATAAAACGTATTGGCATACGCTGCTCGATGATCTATCTGCGTGGCTAACCGCAAAGGCCACCACAATTAATGTCGTAATAGAAAAAACGTTCCTATCATGAAAAACACCAGAGAAATCATGTTTTTCGGGTATATACATTTCGAAGAAGAATGATCCAAATAGTACTAAGTTGATGACAGTCCATGTAACTAGCACAACAAAGGTATACTTTTTTAGATTGATTCTACTTTTGATTAGATACTCTGCGATAGCTACAGACGTACACATATAGAACGTTGAGATAACCAGTACTTTTAAATGTTCATGTAAGTCATAAGCGGAAGGGGAGATCATGAGTCCGATTGCGAACCACAAGATGACAAAGGTCCCTACTTGAACGGTTACCTTATCTATTGTCATCTTTAAAGCCGTTATTCCTAAGTACATAACGGTGATGAACGCACCAGCAATCCAACTGCAGTAAAAAACAAACTCGGTTTCGAACGAGCGATAGGTGAGTAATAAAACAATTAACCAGCCCCCCATTATCGACGCGATGACGCGCTGATTAACCATCACCCACCTTCCTACTGAGCGTACGAAGAAATGGTAGTACAGCTTTAAAGCACAACATCACTTACCTTTCCATTTAAGTGCAGCATGATAAATCTTTGTGTGTAATAGCGCTTTTGTAAGATGAGCGGCATCCCCTAAAGGGTTCGATTTTGATTTACTTTGAATGGGTTGAATGTTGTATTTTTTGACGAACAGAGCCAAAGAGGCCAGCCAAGCCATTTTTTCGTCTAGCCTGTCTGCTTTTGGACTGTCACTGTTGGGCCAATGCTGCTTCCAAGCTTCTAATGATGCTTGGTTGAACACACCAAGGCCTTGAAGGTAGCCATCAGAAATGAGTTCAATAATGTATGGTCTTAACTCGGTTCGTAGCCACATGCCGTACCTATTGTTGAGAGCTGTATGTGTGTCTTCAACTTGATCTGAATTAGTGTTGTACTTTCTACCTGTTCGCGCCCAAGGTATCTGCTGCAATGAAGCTGGCAAGGACTTTAGCAGTGCTTCATACACATCATCACTACGACTTTGTGATGTAAGTGACCACATGTAACCAAAAGCTTGAGGTGAGCTAAACATTTGATAGAGCGGGATATTATTATCGATAACTTCCATGCACGCATTGAGTTGCCGACGCATATAATGCATTTGCATTTCAATCTCACGATATGCCATTTCGTTTCGACCAGGGAATCTATTTCGTGACTGTGAAAGTTGCAGCCTAATATTAGCCATGGCAGCTTTTTGTATCGGTAGAGACATAAAGGCAAAATGGTTTAAGTGCTTTTCGAGTATATGCGGTAACTTATCGGTTCTTCGTCCAGAGTACTCACCGCGACCAATACTGTCGCCATAACTTCCACCAAGGATTCCATCCACACCTTTTACTTTTGAAACTGACTCCATTGCGTGTAAATGTACCGGGGAATATTCTGCACCTCTTTCTGCTGTGAGTTCAATATTGCGTAAAAGTACACTTGCGTTTAGTTCAAAATATCTAAAATCCCAACCAAACTCATTTGCTATTCTTTGGGCATAGACAACATCTCGGCTTTCTGGGATCCCCCATGTTAACGCAACCACTTGGCCAGAATACTCACCAGATAATTGTAACTCTCGCAAAATACCGGCCACGATTCTACTGTCCATGCCGCCACTTAAAAGGATCCCAACGTTCCTTTTATTTGATATAAACTCTAACACTTCTGCACGTAAGTGGTAGTGCAGAGCCTCAGACGCTTCTGTGGCACCGACAACAGCCCTACCATGTGTAGGTAAATTGGCATCTATCCAGCTACCATTCTCGGTTGGCCGCGACATCCAAGGAGTTCTTTGAATTCCTTTAACTAGAGTCCCGTCGCCAATAATATAGTTTTTCATTAGAATGCTAAGAATGGACGTTTCATCAATTTCTCGTAACTGGCTTTTATCCGCACTCACACAATCACAGAACGATGAATGGACAGTACTCGAATCAGACTCATTTCGATAGTACGCTCTTGAACCCAAGTGGTTGTAATATTTAAACATGAAATATCCCTTCTATTGCGGCTGCATTAACGCAATATAGTGACTGGCAACTTTCTGGACGCTAAACTCCTGCGCGCGAGTTAACGTATCATTATGTTGTTTCTGGGCCAAGGACCGCAAAATAGCCTCAGATAATGCAACCGGGTCATTGATTGGTACAAGCTCTCCCCAAGTGCCATTATCCAAAATTTCTGATGGGCCCGACGGACAGTCAGTACTAACGACCGGAACATTTAACGCTAAGGCTTCGACAATAACGTTGCCAAACCCCTCGTAAATGGAAGACAGTACAAATAAGTCAGATTTTGCCAGATATTTGTATGGATTAAGTTCAAATCCGTGGAGTTCTACAACATCCGAAAGATTCAGCTCATCAATTTGTGACTGTAACTCGTTCCTTAATGCGCCTTCTCCGAGGATCAGCAGCCTTGTATCAGCAACCTGTTGGTTCACTTTTTGGAAAGCGTCTATTAACGTTTTGAAATCCTTTTGTGTAGAGAGACGCCCTAAAGAAGTGATCGTTTTGTAGTTGTGACTAAACCAAGGGTGGGTAAAGGTTTCTTCTGCTAACTCATGTATTTCAGTGGTATAAGCTGGGTTATACATAACATTTACTTTCTTTTGGTTTACCCCAAAATTGGAGATCACATCTTCAGCGACTCCTTGAGAAACGCAAGTAACATTATTGACATTTGTAGACAGCAGTGGGTAACACCAGTCGAGGAGCTTGTAAATTATACCCTTTCCATCTTTTTTCGATTCAGAAAGACTTATGACTATACGCCAAGAAATACGAGTTTTTGTGAACGACAAAAACTTAGCTATAGACAGTGTCCAGTTTGGCACATGTAATGTACTCAACATGAACAAAGGCTTTTCTCTTCTCATATATTTTGCCAGGAAGAGCGCGTCGTGTAGATAAGTCTTATCTATCACTATCATATTAACGGTTCTGGATACCAAAGACTTTAAGGGACCAGCATTTCGGTGGACAATCAGGTCGACGGTATACCCAAGACGAGAGAATTCATTAGCTAAGTAAATCATTTCTCTTTCAGCGCCACCCCCAGAGAATGACACTAGATAAAAACCGACCCTTCTATTTATCAAATGGAGCCCCTTTATTTAGCTCGATTTGCTTGTAAATAGAGTCCATAATTCTTTTTTGATCGCGCTTTATGTCCTCTACTCGCTCTTCGATCCTTGCACAAAGTTGGTCATAATTATTTTCAACAAAATCAACTTTCTCTACTATTTGATTTACAATACCAGACTTCCAAAGTTCACTGTTGCGAGATTCAATCACCAACTCTGGTAACTTCATATCACCACCGATGACACCGGCATATTTAATACTGTACGAGAGCGCTATAGTTGGCTTGCCTGTTTGAAGCGTAGATACCGCGGCATGCATTCGACATGCAATTGAAAACGTACACCCCGAAACAATTGCACGGCACTCTGATGGAAGCAGCATATCTTTGATGTAAGTGACACATGGAGTGTCAGAAAGCATTTTCTCAAGCTCACTAATTACCCAGCGTTCATCTCGCTTTTCTGTATTGAAAACATGCGGCATCAGTACAACATTTTTTCCCTGACGCACTAGTATCTCAATCAGTTCTTTGACCGCTACGAGGTAATCGTTCTCAGAGTCAGCGTAATGTTTAATAAGAGCTGTAGGAGTGAATACGACATAGTCATCTTCAACCAACAGATACTTGTTTTGCATGTTTTTTTTCAATTCATCATTTTGCATCGGTAAATTGAACCAAGCGAGATCATGGCCTAGAGAAGCATGGTTATGCTTTATGTCATTTTTTAGATGCTCGAGTGATGGTTTGTCTCGTGTAACAATTCGACACTTAGCCATTAAGATTCCAAATGCTTTCTTTCTCCACGATGTAAATGGCCCAATGGTATGGCCTATCAGATATACAGGAAAATGTAGAGACAGCCTGTACATAAAAAACAGTCTGATAATTATCTTCGAACCAGAATAGTACTCACTGAAATCATCACCACCTAAAACCAAAATGGCTAGTGGATCATGTTTACGCATCACTGATATTACTTCTTTTATCCACTTCAATCTATTAAACAACGAAGAGACCAAACTATTTCCACGATCGAACTGGGGTATATCCAAATTACTAACATTGATACTTTCATTCAGTTCTTCGACAATTCTATCCCTGTCATCGCTTGTCGAAAAATCACATAGGAAATTAACATCCCCATCTATTTTATTATTAAAATAGTTAATGCTATTAATGGCCATCATTGCGGAGCCATTATTTTTCGCGTTTGGGATTTGCAATACAACTATATTTCTCACGAAGCGTACCTTCTTACCTTAATTGTGTTCTATTTTATATTGGTTATAGTGACAAGTTTTCTTTTAATAAAATTTCGTACTCTCTTATTAAACTTTAAAGCTCTTTCTATGTAACTGCCTTTAATGCCTTTATAACGTTCATATATTGGAGTCATCGCCTGAATATAAATATTCAAGTCATTTTTAACTAGAGCCTCTTGAAAAGAGGAGTGAGAAGTTTCTCTCAACTGTAGTCTTAGTTTCTGCCGCAGCTTCTCATGGCTTGATAGCGCTGTATTTTTGACACCATCTCGCTTAGGAGGAACCCAATTATTTTTTGCTTTCTCTAGCTCTAAGCGATATCCGAGCGCTTTTTTTCTGTGGCGAATACCTGCATCCTGCGAGGCGATAACATTTTGTAATGATAACCCATCAAGTTTGATTCTGTTTTCTTTAATTGCCTGTTCTATCATGTTGTAAATTGTTTCGTTACGTACAACCAACACATTTGTACCATTACCGTCTTGTATATATTGCGGTAACCAAGCGTCACCTAGAACAACATCTGCAGTTTCTGCAAACACATCATCACAGTAGTCACATGATTTATATTTGAAAGCCCCCATTCCCCAGTCGGTTCCAAATAAGTCACTTGTTGGAATTAAAATCTCGCCGTTGGGTCCTGAAATAGACGTTGAATACTTGTTTGCAGCGAGTTCACTTTTTATTCTAAAATCAATTTTATCTAGATTTTTAGGCTCAACTCCAGCTTGCCAAGCTAAACTATCTGCGTAATGAGAGCTTTTGAGGCCTCCACATACAAGTCCAATACAATACTTTATACTAGCCGCTATTGATTCGTCTGATGCCATGAGCAATCTGACACTTTTTATAAAGCAAGGCAGCCCAATTATGGCATAACGAGAAGGATTATCTCGAACAATTCTCATTACCTCAGACAGCTCTACTGGGTAATACCTCGATTTAGACCCACCTTGGATATCCGCGCTAGATGTTGATATTGCATAGGCAAACTTTGCTACTTTATCGGTACTAATCGATTTAACATGAATGACAGCATCAATACTATTGGTTCTAAACAGTTCGTATAGCAACCATGTACCAAACCCTCCAGAACTGCCTTGTTGCCGAAATTGACCTTCATTGACATATCCAGCATAGCTTGCTTTGTAATATCCAACATTTGAATCATGCTCACAATGCTCTCCATACAGCCTCTCAGCAATGGCATCTTCATTTTCAGATTTAGGACCGAACGGGCAAACTAACTCACATGCATTTACAACTTGGTTATCAATGCTTTTAGTCGGCTCTATAATGGCTTCATACTGTCCAATTTCATTGATTTTCATTTTATATGGACTAGATTTTACAGCAGCACATGCCCCGCACCCAACGCAGTAACCGTTATCAATAACCATTTCTGTCAATTTCGTTTTGCACCGATCCGATTGCATTGTCTCTAACCTTAACTAAATATTGGTAATCGTTGTTTTTTTAGTTAGCTAATTCACTGTAACTTGAAGCCAGTTTCAATAAACCTAGCCTTGAATCTTTGTCTTATAGTGACGTAGTGTAGCAACACTCCCCGTTAACGAGAGAGCTTTTGATTGCATATAAAAGAGCTCTTTGGTCTCAGTCCTCGAAATGTTAAACAAGTACAAGGCCATAAACTGCGAAACTACAGTAGAAATTGCCGCCCCCATCACGCCATATTGAGGAATCATGAAAAAATTCATTATTATGTTAACGACAACACCAGTTAATCCTCTGTACAAAGAGTATTTTTGCAATCCTTCCGAAATCAAATAACGATAACTTATGCCACTGATTGCAACAAAAATACCACCTAATATATGCACTATAAGAACAGAGGCAGATTGCTGGTATTCTGTTCCAAACACAAAATTCACAAGTGGGTTAGCGATTAAAATCACAAAAATAGCAGCAGAAATTCCTATTATTGCCATCAAATTAAGCAAGTGCTGGGTTCTTTCAATATATAATACTCGGCTATTTTTTTTGGCACTCAGCATTGTTGGGTACAAAGACGTCGCAATTACAGCTGGTATGAAAAACCAGCCTTCGCTTAGTTTTACAGCCGCAGCATAGACACCTACAGCTTCGCTATCTATCATGTTCCCCAACATGATTTGGTCTATCTTTGCCGCGATCATATACAGGGCGCTAGCAAGGGTCAGTGGCCAAGCTTCGTAAAATAACGATTGGACTCTCTTTCGTTTAGGCTTTAGCGTTTTTAGTGGTTTTCCGTACTTAATCATAAACAGAACAGATAGCCCAAGGGCCATTACAACCATTTCTCCAACGACTGCCCAAGCAAAGTAGATCAGTGGTGCGTCATTTAATATCAATATAGCTTTTATAACGACACTTGTTGTTAAGGCGAGCACTTCAATTATAGAGCTGAATTTTGCTTTAACATGAGCTTCAAACCAGTATCTAATGGCTTCGAATATTTTAAATAGATAGCCGATGGATAGAATTATAACTAGGTGATGTACTATTGAGTCGTTAGGTCTTATATAGTTTATCAGTGTTATTGTACTGATAAAAAAAACGCAACCACCCATAGCTCTTAGCAATAAACTGGATGCTAAAGTTTCGCCTTCATTGCTAGGACTGTTTATAATCGTCTTTACGACAATATTTTCCAATCCAAGATTAATTAAAACCGTGAATAGGATGACAAATGATAGTGCGTAATTGAACACGCCAAATTGCTCTGGGCCCAGATATCGAGCCATCCAAACCGTAATGCCAACCCCAAGCCCCACTCGATAAACTTTGCTTAGTAGCAGCCATAGCGTATTAGAGAAATATTTAGAAATATTCAATTTTCGTACTTTTAGTTAGTTGCATTTTGGCTAATTTACATTGAAGGCTAACATTCATCGTGATGTCTTTCGTTTGATAGTAACCGAGCACAAGTAAGCGAGAGCACCATTATATAAAATCATTTTTTTAGTCCTTCATATTTGTGTTGATATATTTACTAAAGCAATTGTCAATAATGGCGATCTTGGACGCTACCACCCTTGGGTCAGGCTCCCAAACCGCAAACAGAACCTTAAGATTGCGGTATTGTAACGGAATGGCGGTATGCTTTCGAGGAAATCAGTACTTTGACATTTTACGCCTTCTAGGCGAGTCCGTTGGTCTACTTTCGCTTTAGAAGTTGTATGTCCACTGTCCCCAAGCAGTAAGATTGTAGTCACTTTCACTCCCGTCTAGATACTCAGAAAAAATCACTTCCGCGCCTAACTCAAGTTGACCTATTTGAATCGGGAAAAGATAACTTGCATCTAGGTTTATCGCATTTTCCCCTTTGTCTGCCACAGTACTGCCACCTGGGGGAGCTTTATTGCTATCGTCTTGATTAAGCATTAAATAACGCGCGTTTGCCTTCCATTGATGACCAGACGCTTGGTTGATCCCAAGAAAACCTAGAGTAACGGTTTGAGTATCATTGTCGTAGGTACTACCCAATGATCGTCGATTATATCGATACCCACTACGGTATGGTTCATGTTCGTAGGTACAGTTGTAAGAGTTGGTGTAATTACAATGCGACTGTGTATCTGTAATTTCAAAAATAGTGGTTAAGCTACCGTGTTTTAACGGCGTGGTAATATCAGCACCATACAAGTAGCTGCGCTTGTCGAACGGAGGGAAATTTAAGTTAAAGTTATCTTCACCAGCCACTTCGATATAGAGGGAATAGGGAAGCGAGTTGACAGTACTGGTCCATTTGGCATCCATCGATGCGATTTGGTTCGCTGGGTTTTCACCAGACCAAACATTGGTGTCACCTACAAGGACTCGCCAGAATGTCTCCAAATCACAGCTTTTCTCGTTTCCGTCTGGATGAGTCCCGCACATTTGAGCCCCTCGGCTTACCCCTAACTCCAAGTTTGGATGGGGACGAAAGGTTCCCCTAAACGTCCACAACAGTGCATCTTCCATGTATCGCTCGTCGTCCATCCATGAGAGCCCTGTCGTTAACGTCCATGGGCCTAGCCACTCTAGAATGGGGACCGAAAATGCCTCTGGGTTGTGACGAGTAATGTGGAGACCTGGTAAGGGACGTGCATTGGTACTCATTATTAACGCTGAATCGAATCCAGGGCCAAACCACTGTGCTTGATAGCCAGCACTAAACACCCAATTTCCTAGGACACCGGCAAGATAAGAGTTGTCTAGACGAAATGTCTCATCGTGATGAGCATTCACTGAATAGGTGGCTTCCAAATTGTACGCCCATCGAGTCGATGAGTCTTGATACCCAACAGTGAGCTCACCTTGCTCTCGAACGGGAGAGCCAAAATGGTTGAATCGCTTTGCGTCAGTAGCACCACCTATCTCCACGGTCCCTTGTGCGCTTTGAGACGTTATATGAGCAGCGTTAACTCGAGCTAATGCGCCTTCTAATAATGGTGTGTTTGCTAAGTGACCATATTTGTCGAGATCGCCTTTCACGCCTTGCCACATTAACGGGTAAGTCGTAACCGGAACTCGAATTACTTTGGCGGCTGCAAGCATTTGGATATCGGAACGCAATTGCGCGTCATCGGGATTGATCCATAAAGAGCCAAAAGCTTGCTGTGAAATAAGGGACAGAATGATCAGTAGATATGCGAGGTGACGTTTCATCGGGTTAACTAGTAGTGGAAATGCCGCCGAATTATAGCAGTACTAGTGAGAGTTTTCAGAGTCAATGTAAAGGCTTAACAGCTCCTTACAAAACCTTTATCTAAAAAAGCCTGAAATCTTACTCAGACTATGATTGCACCGCTTACATATTTCCCGTATTATTCCGCCACAATTTTATGCACAACTCAGTTCGACGCACAAAAAGATCTGCGATTCTGAAAAAAGGATCTGATTAGGTCTTGAGCTACTGCGTGCAAGTTAGTATAATGCGCGACCTTTGATAGCCTTGTGTGGATTATCCACAGTAGTTTTGACTAGCCATCACTTGTGATGATTAAGCTTAACCTCCAAGGTTGATATCGAGCTGAAACGATTTGGAGAAGACATTCATGTCCCGAGTATGCCAAGTAACTGGTAAACGTCCGGTAACGGGTAACAACCGTTCACACGCGCGTAACGCTACTAAGCGTCGTTTTCTGCCGAACCTACAAACTCATCGTTTCTGGGTAGAGAGCGAAAAACGTTTTGTTAAACTACGTCTAACTGCTAAAGGCATGCGTATTATTGATAAGAAAGGCATCGATGCTGTTCTTGTTGATATCCGTGCACGTGGCGAAAACGTTTAAGAGGAATTGAGCAATGGCTAAAGGCATTCGCGAAAAGATTAAACTTGTTTCTTCTGCTGGTACAGGTCACTTCTATACTACAGATAAAAACAAGCGTAACATGCCGGGCAAATTTGAGATCAAGAAATTTGATCCAGTTGTTCGTAAGCACGTTATGTACAAAGAAGCTAAGATCAAGTAATTGATTCCAACTTCGATGACATGAAGACCCAGCTTAGGCTGGGTTTTTTATTGCCTGCAGTTTATAGTAATTAGTATGACTACTTAAAAGCAGTTTGCTTGAATAAAGGGAATTTATGCTGCCTAGGCTCACACGTCGTCAGTGGAACAACGTCATCATTATTGCGTGCATTCTGTTTATTACTGCGCTCAATTTGCCAACGATCATTAAAACACTGTTCATTTCCGACCCTTATAGTGACTTTCCGTATGTCCTTAACCCTGCGGCCGCACCTTATAAAATCGAACTGCCCGCTATGTCTATCCGCTACGATAATGGCAATTGGAGTACCGAATCGTTTTCTGCATTAGACTCGACCGAGCTTGCTCAACGTTGGCGCTCATTAGTGGGCACAGAGATCACCGCCGAGCAATACCAACAGCTCTCACCTAACTTACACTCTCCATCAACGGTGGAGGTGTGGTACGTCGATATTGACGAGCCGCAGCGAATAACAACCTATGAGTTTGAGCAGTTTTGGTTGCTACAAAGTTGGGAAAACAAATGGTTGGCAGTCTCTGTGGACGGTCACTATTTAGGCCTATAGCCCATTTTTACCTGTAACATACCGGACGCATAGCATGCCAGAGTTACCAGAAGTTGAAGTTTCCCGCTTGGGGACAGCACCACATTTAGTTGGGCAAACTATTACAAGCCTTACGATCAGGCAGCCGCGCTTGCGATGGCCAGTGCCAGAGCAGATAGCTGATGCCATTGGTCACCAGATTAATAGCGTAGAACGCCGGGCAAAATACTTATTAATCCAATTGGATGTTGGCACTATTGTTGTGCACTTAGGCATGTCGGGGTCATTGCGTGTATTGAAGACTCCAACCTCCCCGGCCAAACATGACCATGTCGATATGGTACTGAGCAATGGTGTCACACTTCGCTACAACGATCCGCGCCGATTTGGATGCTGGTTATGGTTTGCTAAAGGAGAAAACATTGAGCTGCTCTCGCACTTAGGTCCAGAGCCCCTGACAGCCAATTTCTGCTTAGAGTATGTATGGCCTGTGGCGCAAAAAAGAAAAGTCACCATCAAGCAGTTTATTATGGACAATAAGGTGGTCGTTGGTGTGGGAAACATCTACGCCAATGAAGCGTTGTTCAATGCTAAGATCTCTCCATTTCGTAAGGCAAATGCCGTTAAAAAAAAGGAATGGCAATTATTGATCAATGAGATCAAGTCGGTACTTGAGAAAGCTATCAGCCAAGGTGGGACCACGTTAAACGACTTTGAACAACCAGATGGCAAGCCTGGGTATTTTGCGCAAACTCTGCATGTTTATGGACAGGAAGGGAAGCCTTGCTCAAATTGCACCAACACCATCAGCTCAAAGATGGTTGCACAAAGAAATACATTTTGGTGTGATAAGTGCCAAAGCTAAGCTCAATGACAATTAAAACGTCTACCCACCATCAATTTGATGCGTAGCTGAACACATTGTAGCCTGATCTTAGAATGCGATAACGACAATCTTCGATAGACTCTAGTGTTACCGCTTGATTCAAGTAATATAGTGCGCATTAATGGCTCTACAATGATATACGCATGAACACGACCTTAATCATTACAACCTATAATTGGCCCGAAGCGCTTGACTTGGTAATGGAAAGTACCACTAAGCAAAGTATTATGCCGGATCAGATAATTATTGCTGATGACGGTTCTGGTCAAGAGACAATAGACGTTGTACAAGCTTGGCAAGAAAAGCACCCTGGGTCTGTGATCCATTGCTGGCAAGACGATCTTGGCTTTCGATTATCAAAAAGCCGCAATAACGCTATTGCTCAAGCAACCGGTGATTACATCATCATGATTGACGGTGACATGGTGCTGCACAAACACTTTATTCGTGACCACTTAAGGTTTGCTGAAAAAGGGTACTTTGTTCAAGGCTGGCGAACAATGTTGACCGCAACAGGAAGCCAAGATTTGTTGGCCAGCAGAAAGACGCCAACACTATTTTCACCCGCCATCAAAGATTTGAAGAACCGAACTTATTCTATAAGCCTATATTGGTTGCAACTATTAGCGGTAGGGAGAAAAACCTCTATTGGGGGGACCAAAGGGTGCAATATGGCATTTTGGCGGCAAGATGTTCTCGATGTAAACGGATTTAACCAAGACTTCGAAGGTTGGGGGAAAGAAGACAACGAATTTGCCCAACGTATGAAAAATGCCGGCATTTTGCGTAAACGACTAAGACATGGCGGGGTGGCCTTTCATTTATTTCATGAAGAGAGCTCTCGAGCAATGTCAGCCTACAACGCCACGCTTCTAAACCAAACCAAAGACAAAGGGCTGATTCGCTGCTCAAATGGCATAGTGTCTGAATAAATTTATTTTGTTAACAGAACGAATACCTATGGGCACATGGTTGCTTGGTATTCCTTTTGACTATTTTGCATCTACAAAGGTTATCTCCGTGAGTTTTACAAAAAATCTAAAAACCTCCCTGCGCAGCTTTGACAAATATCGTCGTGCGAAAATGAAGCGCCTTGAAGTGCTACTGTATTGGCTTTTGAACAATAAAAAGCATAATCAACAGACCGTACTGCCCCACGACCAAGTAAAAAACATCGCGATTGTGAGAAATAACGGTCGAATAGGGAATATGTATTTTTTGATCCCATTTATCTCGCAGACTCGAGCACTTTACCCAAACGCCAATATAACGTTAGTGCTTAAACAATCGTGGCAAGGTCATGTCTTCGAAGGGTTAAATGTAGACCATATTCGCTATACCAATTTCTCATTCAAACACCTCTTATCATATATTAAAGAGATCCGTATATTGAAGAGAACGACCTATGACTTAGTGATCGTACCCACTAACTCTGTCGAAGACTCCATGATATGCGCCATGCTTAACGGCAAGAATAAGGTGTCATCCCCTAATGACAATCGCAATATATGCTACACACACACTTTTGATAAAAGTGACGATAGAAAGCATGCCGCTCTAACTCATTTGTATCTGCTGGCGCGGCTGGGCAACACGTTAGTGGAGCCTATTTCTCACCACTTAGCTTTTACGGCAGAGGAACTTGAGTTTGGCAATGACAAAAAGCGTGAGTTTGAGCGTGATGAGCAGATAACTCTGGCGTATTTTCGCGGTGCTCGAGGATCTAAGCAGCTTTCAGACGAAAAGTGGCGTGATATTATCAAGCAATTTGAAATGGCTTCTAACCAATCTATAAACTGGGTGGAAGTGTTGAGCCCTGATATTACCTCACCTCTTCAACCGGGTATTCACACCGTATTTCAAAAAGATATGCGCTTACTTGCGAGCGTGCTTAAACACATGGATGGATTTATCTGTTGTGATACCGGCCCACTGCATTTAGCGGATGCTGCGGGGGCCAGATGCATAGGATTGTACAATAAAACCAATCCTGAAGTTTTTGGGGTATTAAGTGACTATTCGATTAATGAACATCTCGACAGTCTCGATGCCAGTCGGGCACTTACGCGAGTGATTGGAGAGCAGTGACTTAGTCTAGTTAATGGCTAAATGGTTGGTCGCTATTGTGACCAACCTTGTAAAAGTGACTCCCAATCAGAGCTGCTCCAGCGGATCCCTATCTTCTCTTGTTCCTTATGAAAAGAGCGTTGTAATCGCTGCAGATTCGCGTTTTTCCAGCCATCTCCTTGCTCAACATAGCATTTATCAAAATCTATTATCCAAACCTTCATTTGGTGATCGATCAAGATATTGTGAATGTTTAAGTCAGTATGATTGACCTGGGCATTGTGCATCTTACGAATTTGCTGCCCAATCGAAAAATAAACATCCGAGCTAAGTTCTCGCTCACAGAGTAAATGAGATAGATCGCGACCTTGCTCAACCCGCTCACTCAACAGCGCGGCCTGGTAGGTAAACCCATGGCGCGTTGCAATCGCGGCAATTGGTGTGGGGACGTTTACCCCAGCTTCTTTTAAGGTAAACAGCAGCTGTAGCTCGCAATAGCTGCGCGTCTTCTCCCACCCAGTGAACAGATAAGACTGCTTAATGACTTTCCCCAGTAGCCCCCCCCGGCGATACTGGCGTAAAGCGGCTTGTCCTTGCCCATTTCCAAGATCGACAAACCATGTCGTACCTCTTCCATTGGCAGATCCGGTAATCCGTCCCAATTGCTTCCAGTAGGTTGCATCGAAACAGCGCACATTGCACCCTGCAAGTTGCTCTTCGTCGTGCCAAATGCGTGTACTCTCATTGGGTGTTGATTTAAGCAAAGCAAAATCCTCTACAAGCCACTCGTAAGCCTATAAGTTTGGGGGAAGGTAATGGTGTTTAAGCAGCGCCATTACAATGTGATGCTGTTAACGCTTTGATTTTACATTTATACGCTTTAATTGCATAATCGAAAGTTCGATTTGGTTGGATTCTCCCATGGCTTTATTCTCTTCAGCACCATCATCGCTTTGTATTTTGCGACTCTCTGCCATAGGCGATGTTTGTAATACTATCGCCGTCGTTCAAATGATTCAGAAACAATGGCCTACGACTAGGATCACTTGGATTACCGGTAAGCTCGAAGCTGAGTTAATCAGACCTCTTCCCGGTATTGATGTTATTGAATTTGACAAAAAAGAGGGTTTCAGAGCCTACTTTAAGCTATGGAAAACACTCTCTAAACAACGTTTTGATGCCTTGCTACATTGTCAATATGCCTTGCGAGCTAGCGTGGCAACCTTAGGCATTAAAGCCAGATATACTCTTGGGTTCGATAAAGACAGAAGCCAAGATTTTCAGACACTATTTACCAATGTCAAAGTGCCTTCACCCCAAGATTTGCCTCATGTTCTCGATGGCTTACTTGCGTTCGCGCAAACATTAGGCGTTACGGTTCAAGAACCAACATGGACAATTCCGATCACTACCGCTGACAATAATTGGGCAACCCAGCACATAGCAGAAGGCAATAAAAACCTAGTGATTGTGCCTGGGGCAAGTAAATCTTACAAAAACTGGACCAGTAATGGATATGCTGACGTTATTAAGCATGCCTACAATAATGGTTGGGAAATTATTTTGGCCGGTAGCCCTTCTCAAGTAGAAGTAGACCTAGCGAATAACATTATGGAACAAATTGACACCCCTATAAGAAATCTAGTGGGTGAAAGTTCGCTGATGGAAATGTTGTCATTAATTAAACAAGCCGATCTCGTTATCGCTCCCGATACAGGGCCTGTTCACATGGCTAATGCGGTAAAAACTCCCGTAATCGGACTGTATGCACATCATAATCCAGAGCGAACGGGTCCTTATCATTTCCGAAAACACGTGGTATCTGTTTATAAAGAAGCGCTTGATGCCGAAAGAGGCCAGTCTACCGTCCAATGGCGCACTCGTGTTAAGGACAAATCCGCGATGGAACGAATCCAGTCGAGCCAAGTTATTGATATGTTTGACACCGTCACCTCAAGTCTCACATAGCAGCTAAGACATAGGGAACGAAACTGTGCGAAACAACAAGATAAAATATTACTTAGGCAATGCGCTGGCTTACCTTGTACCATCCTTTCTCTTTAGATTGACGACTAAGCGTCGACTTGAGAGCCCATTGGCCAGCTCTCAACACGTGCTAGAACGGGTAAACTATTACAACAAGCTAAATGCTGATTACTCACTTTCAAACCCTACTGCAATCTCAGACTATAAAAAAACCGGTGGCTGGACGTACTTTTTTGACCTATACAGCACGCTAAAGTACTTTCCTAAACACAATCAAGTTGAGTTTATAAACGGGGACGTTACTCATGTTCCATCAGTCCCTAGTTTTGTCAAAAGTAGGCCGATAAGTGTCGATACCGAAAACCAAAACTCTGTGCTACTTAAACTTAATAAGGTGCGCCACTTTAATTTCATTAGTGACCCTATCCCCTACTCAGCAAAGAAAGATATGGTGGTTTGGCGAGGTGCAGGCTCAAAGGCGCACCGAGCCGTCGTCATTAAGCAGTTTTACAACCACCCTCAATGCAACATTGGACAGACTAAACCTATTATTGATGCTCCCTGGGTGAAAGACAAAATGACCATTTTGGAGCAACTGCAGTACAAGTTTATCTTGGCTATTGAAGGTAACGATGTAGCAACCAACCTAAAATGGGCAATGTCATCAAACTCGGTGGTCATTATGGCCAAACCCAAATTTGAAACATGGTTTATGGAAGGGCGACTAGAGGCTGGCATACATTACATTGAAGTAAAGGACGACTACTCAAACCTCATTGAGCAAGTCAACTACTACTTAGATCACGAAGACGACGTACTCAAGATCATACGCAATGCACATCAGTGGTTAGAGCAGTTTGGCGATAAGGATACTGAAAAAACGATCGAGTTATTAGTCGCAGAAAAATACTTTCGACACAACCGACTAACTTAAGTGTACTAACCTGTAGCGCCAACTATGCAGCAGCACTGTGCTATCTCCAATTTAACGCTCCTTTAATGGCACAAGGTGACTCGTTAAAAACTCATTTTGGGTAATCAAGTTATAATCTGGCTATTTTCCACAACAGTTGCATTCGGTCTCGCAAAGAAAATGGTGAATTGATTACAGTTTTTACTTTTACCTTTAGCGGTCTATCGCAGTGCTTACTTACCACAAACCGGACAAATAGGTGACTAAGTTTATTATCCTCAGGCCAATGCACTCTTGTTGATTGAGAGGTGCTATCAAAGCTTAAGCCATACTGCCGAGAAAGCTCATAATACAGTTCCAATCTCGCTTTGTTAGCCGATGCCCTTTGCGCTTTGTTATGCTTTTTTGATGCTTGCTCGTCAGATCGACGATAGTTAAGCAGTACATCTTCTAAGTTTGCTAACTCACCAAGTTTGGAGAGTTCAAACCAAAACTTTGCGTCCTCTGCATGTGGGTATTGAGCATCGTATCGGACGCCAAATGTCTTAACAATATCGGCTCTAAACATAGCGGTCGGATGCCAGATAGGGATTTTATGCAGTGAGTGGAACTGCAGCTCTTCATTGTGAGTAGGGTTCGTTTTTACTTTGATATACCCTGTTTCGTCAAACTCATGAATCGCCCCTCCTAACGCAACCACCGAAGAGTGAGCTTCAAGGAAGTTCACTTGCTTTTCGATTCTATCTTCTAAAGAGATATCATCCGCATCCATTCTTGCGATGTACTTACCTGTAGAGGCGTCTATGCCTTCATTTAAGCTGGCAATAAGGCCACGGTTTTCCCTAGAGATGATGTTAACTCGTGAGTCATCCTTAAACGTGTTTAGCACCTCTAGAGTTGAATCTTTAGAGCCATCGTCTATGCATATTAACTCTATATTAGTGTAGGTTTGTCGTAGAATGCTCTCTACCGCAGCATGGAGAGTTGCTGCGGCGTTGAATGCGGGAAGAATTACTGAGACTTTTGGATTCAACGGTATGTCCTAATTTTTCTGTACAGATTGGCCGTTAGGTCGTAGGCGCTTATTTGGGAAGGGTTTAAACATGCTTGAATTTAGCGTCATAAACGTCCAACAGCTTCTGGTAGTTTTTCTCGAGAACCGTCGATATTTCATTTCTTAGGGCCACCTCGCGACACGTCGATTTCAGTGTGCTGTCCTTGAACTTCGATGCCCAATAAGTCATGGCCTCTACTAACCCACTAATATCCTCATGACTAGAGACTATCGTTGAAACGTCAGCTGTTAAAACCTCTTTGGCACCACATTGTTGCGTTGTAATAACGGGAATACCGCAAGACAGCGCCTCAATCACTGTGAAACCAAAAGGTTCATACTTAGTTGGGAGCACGTAACAATCTGCGATACTAAAAAATAGCTCAGGTTGTCTTCTCTCACCCAAAAACATGCACGAGTCTGCAATTCCAAGCTGTTTTGCATAATTAATGTAGTCTTGCTCTCTGGATTCTCTACCAACAACGATTAAACGCGCCTCATAATCCAACTTAGAGAACGCTTCTAGAGTAGGCTTGAGTCCTTTGCGATCGTAGCCCGTGCCGAGAAACAAAAAAATGGGTAAGTCATCGTTTAGCATTAGCTCATTTTTTAATGCTTCAGCTTCAGTTTTGACTCTTTGACTATCGAAGTGAGTAGTATCAACAAAATTGTGGATAACCGTGATTTTGTCATCAGGGACATGATGTAGCTCTTTAATCTCACCTGCACTTTTCTCGGAGTTGCAGATCACATGCTGATAAGCGCCTGGGGTCATCGCTTTTCGCTCAATAGCATTATTCACTTTATCCTTAAAACGCATTTTACGTCCCAGCGCCTTGGATTGATGAAAGCTGGTTCCTGCCCCAATACGAAGTACATCATGTGTCCATGCATGAGCGAGGCCGTAGACTAAGTCGTAGTCTGAGTGTTTGACGTGCTGTTCTACATCTTTAGCGAAACGCCAAAGTCTATGTGTCTTACCAATGCTTAAGCCCTTTAGCTTTACAAACTTTACCTTAGGATGAGGGGGCCTTTTATCGTGAGAACGACAGATGATGGTAACATCTTCACCTTTTTCAGCCATGTACGCCGCAAGCTTGTTCAAATATAGCTCTACACCGCCACTGTAGGCATGTCGAAGATGGACCAAAGCAATTTTCATTAATCATATTCCGTTGTTACTTGTCGCTGATTCTGCAGTGACAATATCTAAAGTTCTATTTATCGCGCCTCTCCCTTCTGACAACACCAAAGAAGCATTTCGCGCTAGCTCGAGCCGCTGTTTGTCTTGCTCAAACAAAAGACTCACTGTATTCGACAAGCTTTCGCTCTCTTGGCATAGAAGGATGCCTTGCCTAGCGTCTAGGGACTCTACTATATCTTTAAAATTAAAGTAACTGGGACCAATAATAGTTGCTACATCTAACGAAACTGGTTCAAGGACGTTGTGTCCTCCGACCTTGTCACCCACTAAACTCCCTCCCATAAAGCAGAGATCAGCCGCACTGATTAATGTGAGCAGCTCCCCCATCGTATCGCACAAGTAAACTGTCGTTTTTTCTGACACTTGTTCGTTGAGCGAGCGTCTGCTGGTTTCAAATCCAGATGCCCGGCACAATCGTTCAACGTCCGAAAATCGTTGAGGGTGACGAGGCACGAGCAGCAATAAAGAGTTAGGGTGATTGACTAGGATTTTAGAATGAGCGTCGAGGATTTGTTGTTCTTCCCCTGCATGTGTACTGGCAGCTACCCACACTTGCCTGTCTCTACCCAACGTGTTTCTAAGCTCATCCCCACTCTTTTTTCGCGAGCTATCAATGGGGATATCGAACTTAATCGAGCCCGAGATGTGGATTTTTTTGTCGTCCACACCAAGTTGAGAAAAGCGCTTGGCGTCAGACTCATTTTGGCAAATTACGTGAGTAAGGTATTTTGAAATAAGCGTGAACAGCGAACTAACCTTCAGATATCTAGAGTAAGAACGTTGGGAAAGCCTTGCATTAACAACGGATATGGGGACATTTGCTTTATGAACCAACCGGAGAGTGTTAGGCCATAACTCCGTTTCCATTATGAGCAGTTTTTCTGGTTTTACTGTATTTAGAAACCGTTTAATCGCCCAGGGCGAATCTAGTGGCATAAAGCGGTGCTCGACTTCGTTTGCAAGTAACTTGTTCACTTGCTCCGCACCCGTTGTTGTTGTGGTTGTAACCAATATTGGTTTAGTTGTAGATTGATGCAACGCTTTAATTAATGGTGCTACGGCAATCACCTCGCCTACGGAGACCGCATGCACCCAAAGCGGTGACTCATCTCTAGTGAGTGCTGGTGTATATCCAAAATACTCTTTCCAACGCTCACCAATAGCTGGTGCATCTTTATTGTTCTTTAATAGTCTGAACAAATAGAAAGGCATCACTATCCATAAAACTACATTGTAAATTAGGAACAATATCAATTTTAGTATTACCTTTAGTTACTTTTCTCAGTCACATTTAGATTAAAATGCTCAACTATTTTTTTGATTTGGCGATCATTATTCGCTTGATGCACGTTACTCGCGTTTAGCGCGATATCTTGATTTTGCTGTAGCTCAAAAAAACGCTGTTTAAAGTTTCGATCATCGTTAATTTTTAAACGTGGTATGCCAGCTTTCATGCACATCAAATTGATCCATACATCGTCAGCCGATGGGCTGAGATCCATAAACAAACTGGGATCGCAAATTTCGCCTTTAAGGATACCGGAAGGAAAATAAGTACCAGCTCCAGTGGTTAAGAAGGTTAAGTGGCCATTTGCTTTAAAGCTACTTTCATAATCCCATTGTTTATAAGGCAGCAATTGATCGCCATCGACCTTCATAGTATGCGCGCGAGTTCCGATAATTGCATTTGGATGGTGATTAGCCGCGCGGGATAAAGACTCTAGAAAATCATGCGGATACAAGAAATCATCGTCAATGGTAACTACATTTGCTGCTGGGGCGATTGTTAATGTAGGGAATAGCTTTTTATACGAGCGGTAGTTTTTGCAAAAACGCACTTCCAAACCACGCTTTATTTGATTTTTTAGAACTTGAGGAATTGTCTCATCAGTGAACTCTTCCTCATCCAACCAAAGAATAATTCTATCGGCTAAAACGGTTTGAAATCCAATTGACTCGATAACTAAATGCACTTCGTGAATACGTTTTGAATAGGTAGTTAAACTAACAATAAGTTCGTTTTCTCGATCATTTTTTTCTGATATCAGCGCACTTGTAGACTGCATGGAATTTTGGAGGAAGAAATTCTTTCGGATGAGCCCATCCATATCAACTTGTATATTTCTAAGGTTTCTACGTTCTATCTTCCTTTTTTTAATCAATGATTTAATCGACATATTCCTCACCCAGCTGTGATGTATTATCTTCCTGATAAATACGAAATAGACCTGCAAAAACTATGTTCTGAATATATAGACCATAGAACTTAGAGTTAAATGATTCAAAATTATTAATGATCAACCAGAAAATAAGGAACACTAAAAACAATAAAAATTCTGCATCTGAGTTTTTATTTTTAACCCTAATATAAATATGCCTATAATATATTACAATAAAAATCAACCCAACAACGCCAAATGCCACTAAAGTCTCCAAGTAATAATTATGAAGATGGCCTATATTTCTTGCTTTTGAAGAAGCCTGGAACTTTTCTGATTGTTGTGTAACAAGTTTAATCGACTCTTTTGATGCTCCAACTAAAGGGCTTCTTTCTATATATTCTATAGATTCTATCCATGAGTTAAACCTTATTCCAACGCTAGTCATAGGAATGTCATCCCACTGCAACGTTGCAATTTTTAGTATGATGTCAGATTCTTTCATTACTCTATCCCTAATATTTTGACTAGAAATAAGAGACAAAACTACCACCACCATTAAAGCATAAACTGAGACGACTTTTCTTTTTCTTACTTTATATTTGATTGAATAAACTATTGGGCATATCACCCCGAGGACGACCATAGCTAACCAAATTTGTCGACTTTGACTTGCGATCATTGAAAATACAGAAAATCCGATCACAAATAAGAATAAAGCGTTATGCCATAACTTCCGATTTACTTTGCTGATACTATAAAAAAGATACGTCGACAACATGATTACTACTGCAGAAACCATTGTTGTGTATTGAGCATTATGCATTCCATAGTCTATACGTCGACCATTTAACGCCGTAGCAAAGCTACCATTTACCGCATTGTCATAGAAAGCAGTCGCTATAAAGCTAACGATTAGTGTTAGATACAATAAATGCTGCCTTTTTTTATCACCACTTATCCATAATGCCATTACAGCAAATAGAAATAATGTCGTTAGCAATTTAATGTCGGGATAACTTTTTGCTTCATCTGGAATAACAAAAAGAGAGTTAATCCAACTAATGACTTGAATAACTATTGAAAACACTAATAAATAGACAATTTTTTTGTCGATTTCATTTCTTCTGAATTTAATAAAAATTACGGGTAAACCGCCGAGTAAAATAAGCGTTTTGAAATCACTAGCAATCCCCAGCATAGGCATTGCTGTTGCACAATATGCTATGCAACAACAATACATAAACAACCCATAATTATGAGAAAGAAAGAACTTACTGGCTTTTGATGACATACAACTTACTCAATTTATACTCTAAAATTTAGGGCTATCAATACAATCTAGAACTCTAGATGGTGATAACTCTTTCAGGCATTTTAAATGGCCTAATGGACACTCTCTTTTAAAGCACGGACGACATTCAATATTGGTGCTCACGGTATCTACTCGATTCGCTAGAGGAGGTGTGTATTGAAATGACGTAGATCCGTAAACGCCTATTACGTGGCAACCAACAGCCCCAGCGACGTGCATAAGACCAGAGTCATTACTCACAACAGTTTGACATGCCGCGAGCAAATCAACCGCTTCAATCAAACTGGTTTCACCGGCCAAATTCGCGATCTTAGCTTTACTATGCTGGTCTGCTTGCGCAGCAATTGCCTGAGTAGTTTGCCTGTCTTTGGCAGAGCCAAATAACCAAACCTGATAGCCGCTCTTCAGTAGCTCTTTCGCAACTGTTGCATAATGCTCTACAGGCCATTGCTTTGCCGGACCAAATTCAGCACCCGGACACAAGCCCACGGCAGGCGTATGCTTATCTAAGCCAAACTTGTCTAGCGTCTCGCCTTGTATAGAAGGGTCAACAAACAAAGACGGTTTAGGCAGGTTTTCTAGGCCCCCTAACACCGTCGCATTGCTCATGGAGGATTTAGTGTGAGCAAGCGCCACGTAACGCTCAACCATCAACGGAAATGACTTCTTATTAGTTCGAATGTCGTTAAGTAACCCGTAGCGAAACTCCCCCTTCCAACCAGTTCGTTTGGGGATTTTTGCCATCCACGGTATAAGAGCCGATTTAGCTGAGTTAGGGCAAACAATGGCTTGAGTGTATGCCTTGTTACGCAATGACCGTGCTAATTCAACACGCCCTGAGAAATTGAACTCCCCATGACCAATGGGCATTTCTATCGCATGATTTACCTGAGGCATTCTGTCCAAAATTGGTTTACACCACGCAGGTGCGAGGACATCAATAGTGGCGCTGGGGTGTTGTTGTTTTAGGCTAATGTAAAGCGCCTGAGACATCACCATATCACCGACCCAAGAGGGGCCAATAACAAGAATTTTAGGACTAGCGGTCATTGAGCTTCCATTCAGTGTCGTAGAGTGGGTTAAGAATTCGATAATAGTTTTCGCCGTCAGGCTGGGTTCTTAACAGAGTAAGGATCCACATATATTGCTCGGGACGCTCCAGCAAGCGCTGCTCAATAAAGGTATTCATTAAGATTGCGTCTTTTTCTATTGTCTCTAATGGGTACGGCTCAAAGGCTGGGTGTATATCGATCTCAAACTGATTCGTCTGCGCATTATAGTTTGAAAAAATCGGCACAATCTTAGCTCGACTAACCTTAGATAGCTTGCCTAAACCCGGCAAAGTTGCCTTGGTCGCAGCGCAAAAAGGAACAAAGATACTGTGCTCAGGCCCGTGGTCTTGGTCCGGCAAGTAATACCCCAAGTACCCATCCTTTACCGACTTAATAAAGGGCTTAATCCCGCCGCTTCTTTCATAAACACGACCACCATATTGCACGCGCTGTTTATGCATTAGCCAGTCAGCAACTTCATTTTTTTGCTTCTTTGCCATTGCTGATACTGGCATTCCTTTTGAAGCGAACAAAATCGCTGGAATATCAATTGCGAATGTATGCGGAACCAGCAATATCACATTTTCACCGTTATCGGTGTGGCGGGTGATGTTTTCGAGTCCTGAAATTGTCGAGCGTTTTTCTAGCCATTCTCTTTTGCGAAGGCTAACAGCAGGAAAAGACAATAAAAAGGTAATGGCAGTTATGAAGGTTTGTCTGATGATCTCTTCACGTTGTGCAAAGGGCTTCTCGGGAAAACAGAGGTGCAAGTTAACACGGGCGCGATGGGCTGGGCCTGTCTTCTTTTGATAAAAGCGATTTGCAATGAATGTGGCGATTTTTAAATGCCATTTGTGCGGTAGCAAAGCTATGGGAAGCCCAATAACCAGCGCAAGCCATACTCCCCAGTACTTAGGTGCTAAGAAACGCCACTGAAAAGTGGGGTTGTACGCTTTAGGATCGAAATCATTTCGCTGTGTCATTGTCGCCTTTTTCACTTGCTCTTTTTTGAGACTACTGAGCACTCTGTGCTACTAGGCTTACCCAGCAGCACATGTGTTTTATGTATTGAGGGGGCTAAGCACTACCCATTTTGAATAGATAGGTACTCTGCAACACCTGCGGCAACCGTTTTAAACTGGTGATCGCAACCTGCTGCTCGTAAATTAGTTAAGTCAGCTTGGGTATATTCTTGATAGGCACCTTTCAAGTGGTCCGGAAACGGAATGGTTTCTACTGTTCCTTTACCATGATGAGCTACCACAGCTTTGGCGACTTCTTCGAAGGACTCTGCGTTACCGGTACCTAGGTTGAAGATACCTGACTTGCCCGCTTGCAAAAACCATAGGTTTACAGCTGCGACATCGCCAACGTACACAAAGTCACGTCTGAAGTGTCCACTGCCTTCAAACAGTTTTGGATTTTCGCCGGCTAACATTTGGTTATTTAGATGAAATGCCACTGACGCCATAGAGCCTTTATGATCTTCTCGTGGGCCGTATACATTGAAGTAGCGGAATCCGGTGATCTGACTTAACGTCTCTCCGTGCTCTTCAGCGTCTTGCCAAATGCGACGCACGTAGTTGTCGAACTGTTGTTTGGAATAACCGTAGACGTTCAGTGCACCTTCGTATTGTTTTTCTTCTTTGAATACGTCAGTGTCGCCGTAAGTCGCTGCAGATGATGCGTACAAAAATGGAATTTCACGCTCTAAACAGTAATGCAGCAGCTCTTTTGAGTACTCGTAGTTGTTGAGCATCATGTACTTGCCATCCCACTCTGTCGTGGCTGAACACGCACCTTCGTGGAATACTGCATCGATTGGCCCGAAGTCGTCACCAGCCATGATTTGAGTAAGAAAATCGTCACGATCCATATAGTCGGCGATCTCTAGGTCGACTAAGTTTTTAAACTTTTTACCGTTTTTTAAGTTATCCACGACCAAAATATCGCGAATGCCTTGCTCGTTTAGCGCTTTGACAATATTGCTGCCAATCATACCCGCGCCGCCTGTGACAATGATCATAACTGCTTATCCAAAATGAAATTTAGCTGAAGTATAGCAAGCTCGCGCTCTGAAATGTAGCGGCCAAGCTTGCGAAAGAGTTAACTGAGTTTGGTGGCTAGCGCTTGATTTACCACTGTTGGCACAAACTGCGCCACTTCTCCACCATGGATCGCGACCTCGCGTACCAATGTCGATGACAAAAACGCGTACTCTTCGGCTGGGGTTAAAAAGATGCTTTCTAGCTCTGGCATCAGTCTTCTGTACATGGTTGTTAACCCAAACTCATATTCAAAATCCATAGTGGTTCTTAGCCCACGAATGAGCAAGTTGGCTTGTTGCTGTTTGGCAAAATCGACCAGCAGCCCGCTAAAACCATGTACGCTGACATTATCTAGTTCGGCGCAGACTTGGCTGATCAGCGCAACTCGCTCCTCGAGGCTAAACAAGGTATTTTTACTGGGGCTGGCGGCTACGCCAATGACAATATGGTCAAACATCTCTGCTGCGCGCTTGATCAGGTCTAAGTGGCCAAGCGTGATCGGATCAAAAGTGCCTGGGTAGATGGCTTTTTTCATAGTGAGTCCTGAGGATAAACCTATGCACATATGCATTACATAGTGGCTATCATTGCCAGAATTGAACGCTTGGCAACTGCTTTATCTAGCTTAGCGTAATTTGATGTGTAAATTGAGACTGTTCTCACTGAATCGTTGTGGGGTCAGCGCTACTCAATCACTTGCTGGACGTTCGCCAGCGTCACTAACTGTGCTTTTAAGTCCTTTTTTGCCTTTGTCTCACCATGGATTAGATGAACTTGCTGAATCGACGACTTAATGTTTCTAACAAAGTTAACCAAATCAGCCTGATCGGCATGCGCGGAATACCCAGACATTGTGTAAATTGACGCTTCGACTGGAACTGTCTGATCATCAATTTGTACCGTGCTAGGAACTTCGACGAGTTCGCTACCCAATGTCCCTTTCGCTTGATAGCCACAAAACAGTACTTCTGTACTTGCCAGTGGAAGGAGCGCTTTTAAATAATTGACCACACGCCCACCGGTACACATTCCTGATGCAGCAACCACGATGGCCGATTGCTCGGTGCTGGCAAGCCGATTTACGATCGCCAAATGCTGATCATGACTGTCTATGGTAATGCACTGATCAAAGGCCAGTGGATGTCGACCAGACGCCACTCTATGTTTGGCTTCGTCGCCCCACAGACGTTTAAACAATCGATAAGAATCCGTCACTTTCATCGCCATTGGCGAATCCACGATGATTGGCAGCGAGCTCGATAAATCATGACTATGGATCAACTGTTCAATATCGTACAGCAGCTCTTGTGTGCGCCCAACACTGAACGCGGGAATAATCACAGTGCCTTGGTTCTCGATCGCGTCATGCAGTATGCTGGCTAACCGGGCCTTTCGGTCAATGATGCTCTGATGTTTACGATTGCCGTAGGTCGATTCTAAAAATAGAAAGTCCACTTTATTTGGTGATTGAGGATCAGGCAGCAACGGTGTTTGATTGGGCCCCAAGTCACCAGAAAATACAATGCGGGACTTGTCATTGCTGTCTATTTCAACGAATGCCGAGCCCAGTATATGACCTGCTGGTTGAAAGCGAACCTTAACACCTGTTCCGCATTCGATAGGTACCCACCGCTGATAATCACAAGGTCGCATTTGTGTGGTTAATTTCGCAAGTAACTTACGCCGAACGTTGGCTGGCAACCCTTCAATATGCAACGCATCATCAAGCATGAGTGGCAGCAAGTGCTGACTGGCATGAGTTAAGTAAATAGGCCCCCGATAACCTGCGGCAAGTAACCAAGGGATGCGCCCAACATGATCAATGTGCGCGTGTGTGACGATAAGTGCATTAATTTTGGTTACATCGAAATCAATATCCAGTGCACGTGTTTCATGGCCCTGAAATCGTCCACAATCGACTAATAGCGAGCCACCGGGCAAGTTGAGCTGATGGCAAGAGCCTGTCACTCCATGCTTTGCACCATGGTGTATCACATTGATTTCTGAGGTTAGTTGGTGAGACAACTTCAACGTGCGTTTTTCTCTTTATAGCGAAATGTACGATTAGCCACTACTTTTGCTTCTTCTGAAATATCGTACTTTTCGGGGTCGAGCACCATGTCAATTTCTTCATTTGCGATCCCATCAATTTGCATGAGCAGAGTACAAAGCTCACGGGTTTCCCCCTCATCAAACTGCCCTTCTTTGTGCGCGTTTAATACTGCCGTCATCATTTGGGCAACCTGCTGTTTAATCTCATGCCGAGAAATAATCCTATCTTGATCAGACGCCGTCCCCATATCGAGCACTCGCGCTTTGGTCACCGTCTCTTTAAGCGCCCTCGACATCGATATGTATTTTTTGGCAACACCCGGAATATTAATGCCTTGGCTAAAGAGCACGACTTTGTTGTGGAAATTGGCGGACTGCTTGTCGATGCAAAAGAAGCGACTGATCATGAACTCTCCTTGTCAATGAGCTGTTGTTAAATGGGTGTTAATAACGCTAGCAGGCTCGCGGACAAGGATCGGTATAGGGAAAAGAATTTGTGAATGATGTGGTGTTTTGTGCAACTCCATATGTGTCAGATTTCATTTTTTGGTGATGGAGATCTCGTAACACTAGGGAGATTAGGGGCGGGGGGCGAGAAGCGAGAAGCGAGAAGCGAGGACGCTACGCTGCGGGGAGCGGGGAGCGGGGAGCGGGGAGCGGGGAG